>NZ_KB894528.1:0-173021 GCF_000374465.1 Ahrensia kielensis DSM 5890
TAAGACTGCATGTCTTTTTTCGGCGGCGTGATGCTGTATTGATTTATGCTGGCTTTGAGAGGGATTGGCATCCTGCTGCCCTTCAACTTGGAGGCATGGTATGGAAGACAAATCAAAAGTAGTTTTCGTTGGGCTTGATGCGTCAAAGGATACGCTGGCGGTTTCAGTTGCAGATGAAGGCCGGAACGGTGAAGTACGCGATTGGGGGACTGTTTCAACTGCACCCCATGCTGTTGATAAGCTGCTCAAAAAGCTAGCCGCGCAATACCACCGAGTTGAGATGTGCTATGAGGCAGGGCCAACAGGTTATGGACTGTATCGGCAGATTACGGCGTTTGGGTTTTCCTGTTGCGTGGTTGCCCCGTCCCTGATCCCGATGCGTTCAGGTGAACGGATAAAAACTGACAGGCGTGATGCGATGCGTCTGGCGCGCCTTCTAAGGGCGGGGGAATTAACACCAGTTTGGGTACCCGATGAGACCCACGAGGCCATGCGAGATTTGGTGCGGGCACGCGAAAGTGCCGCTGAAGATCAGCGCCACAAACGCCAGTTGATTTCGGCCTTTCTCCTGCGCCATGGTCGAATTTATCACCGACCCAAGACATGGACAATGCGTTATCGCCGGTGGCTACAACAACAGTCCTTTGATCACCCTGCGCAACAGATCGCTTTACAGGAAATGATTATGGCCGAGCGTCACGCTGTCGAACGTGTTGCCCGACTAACCGACGGTATCGAACAGTTAATTCCAAATTGGCAATTGGGACCGGTTGTTGATGCATTACAAGCACTGCGCGGTGTTGCGCTGATCAGTGCTGTTACATTTATGGCTGAGATTGGCGATGTTCGCCGATTTGAAAATCCGCGCAAGTTGATGGCCTATTTGGGCTTGGTACCCAGTGAGTATTCCACGGGTCAGACGACCAAACGTGGCGGGATCACCAAAGCTGGCAATTCTAGGGTCCGGCGCACGCTGGTGGAGGGAGCTTGGACATATCGGTTTCCAGCGCGAGTCGGCGAAAGGAAGCTCTACGTCCTGCAAAAACTACCGCCTGAGATACAGGACATCGCTTGGAAGGCACAATCAAGGCTGACAGCGCGATATCGGCGGCTTAGCCAGCGCGGTAAGAAGAAGACAGTGATAACAACGGCAATCGCCCGAGAAATGTCAGCATTCATGTGGGATATTGCCCGAAGGACAATGCCAGTGCCTTAGCCGGTCCAACCTTTCACGCCTATTGGCGGGAACGAGATCACGGCAGGGGAATATCCGACATCGCTTTGTGGCCAACATAAGTTGACGCCCGATGTAAGACAGGAATAGCCCCGAGACGCACATGCGGTCATGCGGTATCCAATCCGCGTATCAGAGTTTGTTAACCGACGTCTTCAGATCTCGTTCCCACCAATGTGCGCCACAGTAACGTTGAAACCCGCCAGCGGGTGCTTTGACGCGCATAAATCATTGACAAAAGACATCAGAGCGATGCGGCGATCACACGGTCTCGGCATAATTCCACGGCAATAACGCGTCTACATTAGATTGCTTATGACCGTTCACAATGGCTGTGAGCGTGGCAGTTAGGTAAGCTTGAGGATCGATTGCATTGAGTCTGCACGTCTCGATCATGGACGCGATAATTCCCCAGTTTTCAGCGCCCGCATCATGACCTGCAAAGAGCGCGTTCTTGCGATTTAAAGCGATAGGTCTAATTGTGCGCTCAACGTAAGCGGTGCGCCGCTCGCACCTTCCGTTTAATAGTTTGATCTGAGATTTCTGCCTGACGATTGATTTGTCAGGGAGTTTCTCCAATGGACGCTCCGATGGAGTTTCTCATAAATAGCGACGTGGTTGTGAGTAAGCGCGCCCATCGTCGCTGGCCCAATAAGTTAAAAGCTCAGATTGTGGCTGAGACGCTGATGGTGGGCGCAACGGTAAATGCTGTTGCGCGTCGGCATGGCATGCGGCCCAATCATTTATCTGAATGGCGACGATTGGCACGCGATGGAAAGTTGCTGTTGCCCGCCTTGCGCGAGACGATTCCAATTGAGGAGCCTGAGTTTGCACCTTTGGTGGTGCGTGATGATGAGCCAGAGGTCAAATCAGCGCTAGCGCCTAAACCTGTCACGCTTGATATGGTAATCCCCCCATATTTAATGGGGGCTGGCAGTAGAATTTAAGCGGCCATTTGTTGCTTCAGTTTTGCAGCAGGTGTTATCCCGCCAATACCCATATTGGGGCGATCATTGTTGTATGTCCAGAGCCATTGCGTGGCGTAGTTTTGTGCCTCCTCTATGCTTTCGATAATGTATTGGTCGAGCCATTCATGTCTGACCGTTCGGTTGTAGCGCTCAACATATGCATTCTGCTGCGGCTTACCTGGTTGAATATGCATTATAACAATACTGCGCTCTTCAGCCCAACTCCGCAACTTCTCACTGATATATTCTGGCCCATTATCAACTCTTATCGACAATGGTTTGCCGCGCCATTCAATGATTTGGTTCAAACTACGGATGACGCGTTCGGCAGGCAGCGAGAAGTCCACTTCAATGCCAAGCCCTTCACGGTTGAAGTCATCAAGTACGTTCAACAACCGAAACGCTCGGCCATCTCCCAGCTGATCAGCCATAAAATCCATTGACCACGTCATGTTTGGCGCGTCAGGCACTGCCAGTTCATCTGGCTTGTCACGCTTCAACCGTTTTCTGGGTTTGATACGAAGGTTCAGCTCCAATTCGCAGTAAATCCGATAAACGCGTTTATGGTTCCATGGATGTCCTTGGACGTTGCGCAAATATAAAAAGCAAAGCCCAAAGCCCCATGTTTTACGCGCTTTGGTCAGACCAAGAAGCAGGTCAGCTATTTTCTCGTTATCGGTCCTCAACTTGGGGCCATAGCGATAACACGTCTCACTTACGCCAAAAGCCCGGCATGCAAGCGCGATACTGACACCGCGCAATGCCACAGCTGACACGGCCATCTCTCGGCGATTAGACGGCCGCCTTACTTTTTTCCAAGAGCCTCTTTGAGCAAGTCAGCCTGCATGCTCAAATCTGCATACATGCGTTTCAGACGACGGTTCTCATCTTCCATTGCTTTCATTTGGCTGATCAGGGAAGCGTCCATACCCCCGTATTTGGCACGCCATTTGTAAAATGAGGCATTGCTCATGCCATGCTCACGGCAAAGTTCACTAACTGGAATGCCGTCCTCAGCTTGGCGAAGAATCGCCATGATCTGCGTTTCACTATATCGGGTCGTTTTCATTCAAAATCTCCTCGTTCATTATGCCGAGAAAAATCTACTTTGAAACACCGTTATTTTTAGGGGGGATTACCATCCTAGCTGAACAAAACCGCCTTTCCGTTTCCGATGGCGGTTTTATTACCAAAGACATCAAGGCTTCGATCCGTGCACTTATGAAGCGACGGGCTGCGCTACAAAAACAGATAAATGCCCATATCGACGCTCACTGTGATCTGAAAGAACAGAACCAACAATTGCAATCGGTCCCCGGAGTAGGGCCACAAACCGCTTGTCACTTGATGGCTTCATTGCCGGAACTTGGGCAAGTCAATCGACGACAGATAGCAAGCCTTGCCGGATTAGCGCCTCACGCTCGCGAGTCAGGGCTTTATAAAGGAAAGCGAACAATCAACGGAGGCCGGCCCCGCGTTCGTCGTGCTATGTATATCGCAGCACTTGTGGCCATTCGCTGGGACCAGCATTGGCACGCAGTTTACAACCAAATGCGCAGCGACGGAAAAGCAGCCAAAACAGCTATAATTGCAGTTGCAAGAAGAATGCTAGTCCGCATCAACGCCATGGTTAAATCCGGCACCAGCTATCAAAATTAAAGACAGTTGCTCAGGTCAGTCCAAAGCTGGGGAGCAGCTAACCAGCCACGTGACCAATAGTAGGAGAGAAGCTCAATACTCTAATCGTTCTTTTATTGACTTTATAACAGAAGGTAACCCGGTTTCAATGCTCTGTTTAGGTTCCCATTTTAATTCATTTTTTGATTTTTTTATATTCAAGACGTTAATTGAGGCATCCAGCGTCCTTGATGGTAGATATTTAATTTTAATATTCTTGTTTAATATTCGTTCTAGGGTATTAATAATTTCAGTAAGGCTTGTGCCAGTTCCTGATCCAATGTTGAATACAATTTCATCGCCATCATAATTTAATGCCGAAATAATAGCATTTACTACATCATCAATATAGATGTAATCTCTTATAGTGCTTCCATCGCCCCAAATTTCAATTTCTTGATCCTGAGCCGCTTTTGAGGAGAAAATTGGAATCACACCTTGAATTCCATTCAATGACTGACCTGGCCCGTAAGGATTTGAAAGACGTAAAACGGTAGCTTTTAGTCCGTGGAGCTGTTTGTAAAGGTGGCAATAATTTTCTATTGTTAACTTTACAATTCCATAAGATGATTTTGGTTGGGTAGGGTGTGTTTCATCTATAGGCGTATAAATGGGGTCCCCGTATACTGTGCCACCTGAGGATAAAAATACAAATCTTTTAATACCTAATTCATTCATAAGTTCCAATAATTGAATGGTCCCGATTAAATTTGTTTGAATGTCGAATTGAATGTCTGCGTTAGATGTAGCCGGTAACGTAGTGGTGGCTAAATGTATGCAGCCTTGGCAATCTTGCAAGGCTTCAAAGATAGCATTTTTATCAGTAAAGTCACCCAACACAAAATCAATTTTACAACATTTTTCATAATCTTTTTTTATTGTTTCAGGGACAGGTACACTTTGATCAAATACGCGTACTTTATATCCATCTTGTAAAAGTTTTTTCACTACATGGCGTCCGATAAAACCGTTTCCACCAATCACTAAAAATCGCATTCCGCACTCCATCAAGTTAAATATTATAAAGGGCGGTCGAAAAACACCGGCACATCTTGTTGCTTACTATCTAAGTCAATGAACTGTCTAGATGCGTTGAGAGCTTCTTTAATCGTAACATCCATATCTAAATATCGATAAGTCCCGAGTCTTCCTAAGAATGTGACATTTTCTTCTTGCTCAGCCATTTCGACGTAATTAGAAAGGATCTTTTTTTCTTCTACCAGTCTAATAGGATAGTATGGTGTATCGTCATGTCCACAGTAATGGCTATATTCATGAAAAACGATGGTTTTGTTAAACGATTGCCATGGCGTGAAGTGCTTATGTTCTGTAATCCGAGTAAAGGGGACCTCAACATCTGGGTAACTCATAACAGCGCAGCCTTGAAAATCGCCTGTGTGGCGACTAGCTTCAAAGCGGAGACTTCTATAACCTAAACGACCTCCTTTGTGCTTAAACCATTCATCTAGGGGACCAGTATAAAAAATATGATCACTATCAGAAATATCTGTAGCTACAAAATTTCTATTTAAATTCACTTTAATTCTTTCATGTGAAAGTATTTTTTCTACAAGTTTGGTATAGCCTTCACGGGGTATACCTTGATGTTTGTGATTAAAATAGTTGTCATTATAGTTAAAGCGAATTGGTAATCTTTTTAAGATGGAGGCGGGTAGAACTGACGGATCAAGTCCCCACTGCTTTAAAGGGTACCCGTGAAAGAACGCTTCATACAGTTCTCTCCCAAGAAAATTCAAAGCCTGGTCTTCAAAACTTCTAATATGCTCTTTGGGTTCACTAATTGATTTGATGAAATTCATAGCCTGTATTGGTGAGAGACTTTTATTAAAAAATTGATTTATAGTTAGTAAGTTAATCGGTAAGCTGTACACCTTATTTCCGGTTGTTGCCTTGACTTGACATGTATACGGCATCATCTCTGCGAATGAATTGATGTAGTCCCAGACGAGTTGATCGTCAGTATGAAAAATATGAGGGCCATGTACATGGACCATTATACCTGTTTCATCATCGATTTCAGTGTGGCAGTTGCCAGCTACATGACCTCTCTTGTCTATAACTTCTACTAGGTAGCCTTGTTCAGCAAGCTCGCGAGCCATTACAGCGCCACTGAAACCAGCGCCGACAATCAATATTCTTTTTTTCATTGGCTTAAATTCCTTGAAACTGCTGATGCCAAGGGTCTAGTTTTGGCACGGATATACATTGGTAAAAGCAACCATATATACCTTAAGGTACGACGTAGTAAATTTTGAAACGTTCGAGTGTTGTGACAAGTAGGAAGTGAATTTTCTTGGTTAATATATACTGATAAAATCTTTTCATACCAGTGCGTTTTTCGAAGGTATAACCAGTAGTAGTGAGCGTATGGATGATCATTACTTAGCCAGGGCTTTTTATCTCCGGCAAAGTGAATTACGTTGGGGCAATCAATTGACTCTTTGTATGACAATAAGTCTTGTTCATTTAAAAAACTTTGGCTTATTTCGTCCATAAATAGACTATTCCATTTATTGTCCACAAATAACACATCTCCCAATAGATGTTTATTTAATGCGTCCTGGTCTAAAAACCAAAAACAGGTTCTTTTTAAATCATCGAGTATGGACGATGAGATTTTGTTCTCTCTCAACTTCTTCAGATTCATTAAGAGCATACCTGCTTGAAAGTAGTTTTCATAATTTGTTCCCATATCTAGGTGATCGGTGAGGTATGCCATAGCAGGCGTACTTCCCGTATCAATATTGGAGCGAACTCCCCTAGCTGTGAATGATTTCATAACTAAGTCTTTAGCAGCTGCAACAGACTTTTCAGTTAAATCAATATTATACAGTTTTGATATGTCGTTAAGTACAATCATGTCTGTATCTAAATAAAGTACTTTGTTATATTCTTGTAAAATCTCGGGCAATGATATCCGATAGAAAGTGCTTCTTGTGAAATATGAATGCACTTCTAGTGATAGAAATTGTGCGGACATGTCAATAAAGCTTATGCGCCCTGCGACACTGTAATCACTAGGTATTTTCTCTAGTATATTTCTCTCGTCATGAGTTAATCCACCGTCTAATACAATGAAGTCAACATAGCTCTTGTTGTTTATATTATCAAATACTGAATGTATCAGTGATGCCATATGCGGCAGATAAAAACTGTCAGTTGAGGCCACTAAAGAGATTATGGCAAGATGTGTTTTTGGGGGGGGGGGGCCTACAGGATCAGGTGATGTATATTTTACAGTCACCATATTTAGTTCCTTAAATTTCAAGCTAGGGGTGGATGCTCTCTTTTTTAGTATAAATGTAGTGAATAATCGCTCGGCGAGAAAACCAACGGCCCTTTTCGCTTGCTTGGTATAACCCGCTGTTTCTATTGTTTTGTTTAGTCTGAATAGTATCGGGAATACCCAATCACAATATTCTTCAAAAAGATTTCGTTCAAATATAAATATATTGCATGCATATAGAGTAGCCCCTTTAGACATGTTTTCGAAGTGAACACTGTCTTGCGGGTAAAGCTCTTCTATTATTTTTCCCGTCGCGTCGAAGTCCTTAATGTGGTGGTTCGGGTTATACTTATACTGATGCCTTAGTGAGCTAAAGCCAAGTTGTGTAACATCTATTGCTTTAGGGATGATTGCATCAAAATCATTCAGTAGTACAGAAATGCGTTCGTCGGTAAGGCCATAGGTACCAGCGAAATCTTCATCAATGCAGTCAACCATTACTCCGTGTAGGGTAGTGTTGGCTCGTTGAATGCAAGTATAAAAATCTAGAAAGCGTCTATAGTGCATAAATCCAATATATTTAGATATATGATCATTCTTCCATGCCCAGTAAATTCCTGTGAGCTCACAGAAAGCGCTATTAAGATGGGAAATATTATCGCCCGTATCATCGCCAATCATGTCTAGTGTAACATTTGATGATTGGCGCCCAACTTGAATTGGCGTTATGTTTTGGTTTTTTATTATTTTAGCTTTAGAGTAATGATTAACATAAATCTTAAGTATATCTTTTTCCATTAATCTGCTAGCCTACATAATAAATCATTGACAGGATCTCATGCTTAGTAGTCAATTTCGGTCTCTTTTCCTAGTGCTATAGTTATTTGCGAATTCAAAAAGTAATTTGTGTTACTCGTTATGGCTTGGCCTGGTGTTCTAAGTCGTCGATTTTCTCTTTTTTTAAACTCATATAAATGATTGGAGCCTCTTTCCCCCGAACAGTTTAAGGGTTAATTGGAAGTTGCTGTTACCCTCAGGACATTTTATTCTATCATTGTAACTTTTCTCTGAGCGCTTCATTGCACCATGCTGTCGATGTAAGTTAGGGAGAGCAAGTCAGAACGCATAGTTCAGACTTTGAAAACACCTCTTGCACAGAACTAGCTCATAGGAAGGTTTCAATCAGCAAGCGATATGTATCATGAGGTAATCGCACTACTATTTTGGGGCATCAACTAAGAAGTAAGCGCAAATTCCGGCACGCCAAAGGTCACAAGCCAGGGTCAGGGCAACAAATTGTCGAAGGGGTATCCATCCGCGAAAGACCCGCTGCCGTTGAGGACCGCGCTGTTCCTGGACATTGGGAGGGCGATCTCATTTGCGGATCAAAGAATAGCTACATTGCTACAGTTGTTGAACGCCAGACCCGGTTTACGATCTTGGTAAAGGTCGATGGCAAAAAGATCGATCGCGTTGTGCCCGCTTTAGCTCGCCAAATGACTGAATTGCCCGACAGGCTAAAGCAGAGCCTCACTTGGGATCGGGGCACCGAATTGGCCTCACACCAGAAGTTTACTGTCTCGACAGTCATTGATGTCTACTTTTGCGACCCAAGCAGTCCATGGCAACGCGGAACAAATGAAAACACCGATGGCTTGCTGCGCCAATACTTCCCGAAAGGTTCCTGCCTTTTCAGCTACTCTCAGGAACAGTTGGACGAGATCGCAAACCATCTTAATAACCGGCCACGGAAAACCTTGGGATTCCTGACGACAGCGCGTAGGCTAGAGCAGGTGTTGTAGTGACCGCCTGAATCCATCACCGTTATTTTTAGGGGATTGCCACAATTTCTTCGCCTTTGTAATTAAAGCGTGAATCAGTTGCGTGCATTAGTTTCGAATTTCTGCTTATACTTCAAGCGAGCTGCGGCAGCAACTAAAACACCAAGAGTCATCCCCGTTGCAGCCATCATGCGGTCGTCTGAAAGGTGTGTGCCGGTCAATCCATAGATAAAGATGCCGGAGTATAAAATAATCAGTGATGATCTATGATGTGCCGTATTTAAATACCTGTATAAATATCTAAATATCAATATGTGAAACGAACTTACTAATAAGAAACCAATAATTCCGTGGACGGCGAGTTCATGTATAAAGGTATTATGAAGATGGTTGAAGCTTAAACCGTGATTTAACTCTGTTCCTAAATAAGACAAAGTTAAATTTGGAATGCTACATTGTCCTACACCGAAGAAAGGGTTTTGCGAAAAAAGCTGCAGTCCAAGGTGCCACATATGCAGCCTCAGCATAACTGACTGATCAGCGCTTGCTTCTTCTAAAATGTGATTTAGCGAATTCGATAGCCGTAGTCGTTCTCCGAAAAAAGTGATTATTGCCAGAATTATGAGGATACCACCCACGATTAGAAATATGGTGTTTAAGTTTAAAGTATCTTTCTTATTGGAATGATGCATGGCGCTCACTAAATCCCAAAGGAATACCAACACATAAAAAACGACTAAAATACGGTTGCCTGTCGCTATAACAATCAGGAAACTTAAATAAAACGGCAGCAAATTATGTAATTTTGGCTCACTTGAGTGCAGGGAAAAGCGGGTTAGGCAAGCGAAAATCATTAGCACATAGCCGGCGATGAGTGGATTGGTGCCAAAGCCTAACCGAAGATTATTGGTGGTTATTATCCAATATGCAGAATAGATTGAAGCAATGATAATAGCTAAGCGGCAACCAAGTACGAATACTCGTAAAGGATCGCGCACCAAAACTAAGCCTACAGCAAGAGGGCCAATCAGTGCGAGATATGCTTGGTAAGGGGTGCAAATCATCGACCACTGCTGAGTGCCGATGATGTCTGCAATCATTCGGATAATAGTATAAGCGGCAATAATTAAGCCTATAAACTTTAAGCTTTGGTTTGAAACTCGACTGGATTTATGTTTTCCAAAGATAAGCCAAATGCCCATTATTGAAAAAATAGCATTAAGTAAACCGATAAAAAACGGATCCAAAATGAACAAAAGGGGGGCGGATGCAAGAAGAAGTGAATCAAAGCCCCGACTGCGCCAGTAGAAAAATTTATAAAAACCACTTATCATTTGAAGTTAATTCGCCTAGAGCGTGCGATATAAGTAAAGCGGCGGAGTAATTCTACAGTTCGAAAGTAGTAAGTGGGGAATCGCTTATACCATCGAAATTTCGCGTAATTTGTGTTCCCCTTATGCACTTCAATCACAGAGACATTATTGGCTGGTAAGTTTAATAAATTGGGTTTCGTTTGCACGACATCTACACCGTGGCTCCAACTACGCTCAATCATGATGTCGACTGGTAAATATCCGGGATTTAATTTCTTCAATAAATGCTTGGCTCCATTACGGGTAATCCAATATGCCGCCGAACTGCCTGTTGGCCCAAACCAGCATCTACCAATAGCATGACCCAGCACTTGCGGAGTTTGTTTTTGGAACCAAGGAATGCGGTGTGAAATTAATCTGACAATCAATAATTCGTTTTCATAATTTTCATCCAAAAAATCGCAAAAGGAGGATAAATTTGAATTTAATACAACGTCGTCCTCTATGATGACGCCGGTTGGCTGACCAGATTCTAAAAACATATTAAGTGCATTTATATGACTGCGGTAACAGCCGTATTCGCCTGGCTTTGCCGGACGCCCATTACATCTCTCAAATTTTTCAGTATCGAAATTTTCCCATTCTTTTGGATTCAGCAAACTACCATCAACAGCCGCGACCCGCGTGAGATTAATTTTATAGGCAAGTGCACTTTCAGACAAAGCCGACCAGCGCTCATGGGAGCGGTCTAAATTGATTGCAAAATAATTTGGCATTGTTAGAGGCTTTCGGATTGTATGAATAGCAACTTACTAGTTTTTTTGTGTTATCCAGTCGAGTTATTTTTGTGTGTAGATTACTCGTTTGTGTTTTGCGGTTACCTTTAGGATATTTATTTGATTGTTGTAGCTATTCTCTGCGAGCTTTTTAGTAGAAGTTGCTACTTTATGGCTGTAGTTGGACAAACACGGCGCAATTGATAATTAGTGATTTATATTTATGAAAATTTATTTGCGGCGGTTACTGCCGTTTGATCCAGTAAATCTATCTCGACGAACCAAAAGCATAATGACAATTGCTCTTGATGGCTTTTTGTTACCATTTAGCTTATGGGCTGCGTTCGGGTTTCGTTTAGGGATTTTAGATCCGACAACTTACGTGAACTCTGGGGATCTTATCGCAATCATTGTTTCGTCTTACGTTGCGCTCATATCTTTCCGACTTTATCGATTGAAATTAAATGCGTTTGACATATGGGCTATCAGTAAGCTTGCCCGTTTTTCTTTTGTGTTAATCGCGATTACAGGTTTGGTCGATTTTTTTGCTTATTCAGGGGTGCCACGATCCGTGCCAATTTTATATGGCGCGTCATTTTTCTTATTTGCTATCGTTTCTCGAATTGTTTTTATACATCTCATTAAAGCCCTATCAAGGTTGGATAACACGGTGGACTCTGTTGCTATTTATGGGGCGGGTTCAGCAGGCATACAATTGGCGCTTGCTCTCAAACAATCTAAAGAAGTACTCCCATATTGTTTTGTTGATGATAATCCATCAATCAAAGGGATGATCGTTACCGGTTTGAAGGTTTGTAAACCCAGCGTTTTGGAGAGCCTTGTCAAGAAAGGGATCATACAAAGGGTATTGATCGCAATTCCTTCTCTAACAAGCGGTGACCGAGCCAAACTTGTTTCAAAATTATCGACGTTAGGGTGTAAAATTCAAGTTATACCATCTTACGTAGATCTAATCTCTGGACGCAATACAGTAAGTGATCTGAGGCAAGTTACGCCAGATGAGCTGTTGAATCGTAGTATTGTGGATCTTGGTACCGCAGAACTGAAGAACACTTATGCTGGCCGCAATGTTATGGTGACAGGCGCAGGTGGTTCAATAGGGTCTGAACTCTGCAAGCAATTACTATCATGTAATCCGCGTAAATTAGTAATGTTTGAACGTGGCGAACATGCACTTTACGAAATCGACAATGAGTTACGTGCTTTTACGCAATCTAACGATATTGAAATGGTACGTTGCTTGGGATCTGTTACGGATAGAGCAGCTGTTGATGCCGCCATCCGCAATCATGATGTCGAGATTATTTTGCATGCGGCGGCCTACAAGCATGTTCCAATGGTTGAAGAAAATGAGGTTGAAGGTGCACGCAATAATATAATCGGTACCTTTGAGGTTGCAGATGCCGCGCGTGTTGCTGAAATTGAACGGTTTATTCTGATATCTACCGATAAAGCTGTTCGCCCGACCAATGTTATGGGAGCGACAAAGCGTCTTGCTGAACAACTTGTTCATGATGTTCAATCAAAAACGAACAAGACTAAATATTCGATGGTACGTTTTGGAAACGTGCTTGGATCATCTGGCTCCGTCGTGCCTTTGTTTAACAGGCAGATCGCTAAAGGCGGGCCTATAACGATCACACATGCTGATGTCACGCGCTATTTTATGACGATTCCAGAGGCTGCACGCCTAGTTTTGATTGCGGGTTCTCACTCAACTGGCGATGATTTGTTTGTTTTAGACATGGGTAAGCCGGTTAAGATTATAGATCTTGCCCGCAAGATGATTGAGCTTGCAGGTAGGACAATATGCGATGAAGAAAATCCAAATGGTGATATCAAGATTGAGGTCACAGGTTTGCGACCAGGTGAAAAACTATACGAAGAAGTACTTATAGATAAGGTTTCAAAAATAAACTCTCCTCATGAAAAGATTTTCCACGCGAACGAGAAATCATTGTCTCAAGCGGAAGCTACCCAAATGTACAAGCAGTTAAAAAAAGCTGTGCAAACGAGGGACGCAAAAGCAGTCCGCGGTATAATTGAGAAATATGTAGAGAAGCCGCCAGTGGAATCTTCATCACATTGAACTAATGAAATCTTTTATGCAATTGGATTTGATGAGTGTACGGCTTCGTGATTAGCATAAACAGCGCTATGACGCAGAGAATTGTGGGACGCCCTTCTAGCTAAGTCATTGTTTTGTATATGCCTTGATTTGGTCCCACTTTGCAGTAAGTTATTGATCGTGCGAAAAGTTTATGGGCCCTCCGAGACTCGGTAAGTGTTTTAAAAAGAACAATTTATATATTTGTTCTATCTTTTTCCAATGCCTTGTTCATCGCTTTAGACGAAAGTTTTGAACTGCTATTGTTATGTCGGCTGTTTGGATGCTGGCGGCCTGCTCGAAAACACTATTTTTATTATCCAAAGTGACCATTTGATGATGGGGTCAGATTTTACTTCACGGCTGAATAAGCTTGAACTTAGAAACCTCTTCATGGCTTTTGGCCCAAACATTAAGTCAGAAGGAATTGATCGAATCGCCTCTATGATGGATGTTTATCCAACCATTCTTGATATGTTTGAATATGAACTTCCAGAAGACGCTGCAGCGTTCGGCGTTTCGCTATACTCAGATAAGCAGAACCTAGGCGCAGGAAGCGCTTAATCAAGCGATACAGATTGATGCTGACTTGCGTAGGCTACACTGGTTAGAGTATGACGTAGGCATTGATAGCTAATCACGAGCAACACATATAATTTTGAATGATATATCTCTTGTCGACAAGACGAGTGTAAAGGTAGCATTCATCGATGCGAAAATATTTTGCTCAGCGCAAGAGGTGCATGTTATGTCAAGCAGCATCTTTAGTATCTTTGACTGCTTGTCTTGTCGCAAGTATACCGCATAATATTAGCAAGCATGCTTTTAAAATTTAAGAGAACAATTGATAGATTCGGAATATTTGTGGATAGAGATTTCTCGAAAAGTAATTGGTTTTTTGCACTAATACTCGCGATTTTTTTCTCGATACTCACTTTAAAAACCGCAACGAACGTCACGTTTCCTTACATTAATCTCGATGAGCAAGGCCATATTTCATACGCCCTGTATCTTTCTCAAGCCAAAGATTGGTTCCCAGAGTTAAATCAAATACGGATTTATGACTTTGCTCAAAAGCAATGGAGTAATGAGTTTAATTTCATTAATCATCCACCACTTGCATATCATTTACTGAATTTTTTTTCAGATATTGATCCGCCGAAACCAGAAAACCGATTTGTATCGGTTGCTTTTTTTTCCTTAGGTTTTTGGGCTCTTCTTTTTGGCCTTCATAAAACGAGTATGTTCTCTAATTTGGGTTTGTTGGCAGTAACTGCGTTTTGTATCTTGCTGAAAATCCACCTCTTTAGTGCAACTTTCACCAATGATTCTATTGCTTTTGTGGGAGGCGCAATAGTGTTCTTGGGCACGGTTATGCTCTGGAATAAACCTTCTGTAGTAGCGGCTACTCATATTTCATTTGCTCTTGGAGGGGGTGGTTTAGTATTATGTTTAGCGGCTAAACTAAACGTCGCTGTGCTTGTTGGATTTTATCTTCTCGTCAGCTTTGTATTGTTTGCATGGCAGGAAAATAAGGTTTGCCGACATGTATCAAAACTGCTTTTAGTCAGTCTTGGTTTACTGTGTTTCTTGGCCGCATTGCCATATGCTAGTTTTCTGCTCGAATTTGGTAGTCCCGCACCAAACACGGCGGGACAAATCAAAATGTTGGTAGATAACTTTGATGGGAAAAGACTCGATTTAGGCCTCTATCTCTTTTTTAGCCTAAAAGGCGCTCTTGAAAATGCTGGGCCAGATGCATTCATTACATATACTATATTTGCTGGCACTACTGTTATTACAGCGATTATTAGAGCAATACGTCCGAGCGCTGGTTTTGTTGCCGTTAGCCTCCAAAATATCGCTATTGCAACATTAAGCGCTACCGCATTTACATTTGCGGTGCATATCGGTTTTTCTTATCAACGTCATCTGGAATATGGTTGGCAACCTGAACTCTACCCTCGGTACTATTTTCCCTTACTTGGTCCTTATTTACTTTTGTTTTTTTCGTCTCTCGCAAAGCTTGGGCCGCTGCGTGCCTTTGCGCAAATAGGGTGCTCGACACCGAAGCAAGAAACGTAGAGTTGCGCCTACGCTATTGCTCTGAATACCTTAGGCGCAATCATGCAATTCAATCATAGGTAGATTTTGAAAGAGTTACCTTACAGTGTCTCGGATCTGACATGCTTTAAGTTTGCGATGGTTAAAGTAATATCTAAAACCACAAGATACACCAAATAAGCAATTTATAAATTGATTTTACATTATACTGTTGTGTGATTCTGTAATTGTAATTTATTGTTCGTTTACTTTAAATATAAATTGAGAACGTTAATGCGAATAAACTTTCTTGGATTGTGTATACGGTATGGATAAAGAAATTACACATCTTCCAAATCTCGACTTACTTTGGTTTTTAGCTGCGCTTGCTGTTGTTGGTACTCATTATGGTTATGTGGGCCCTCATTGGGGTTTAACGGGATACGCTCCGCCGACAGGTTTTCTCGAAAGCTTTCTAAGGGTTGGATGGATAGGTGTCCCGATATTCTTTGCGATGTCAGGCTTTCTAATCCCTTATGTGACCAAAAATAGTGATCCATTTTCTTACGGATTCGCACGCGCTCTCCGCTTGTTACCAGGTTTTTGGGTTTGTATGACGATAAGCTTTTTGTTTTTAAAGCTGCTTAATGATAGCTACTCCGGCTCTTTTATAACGTGGTTTGCAAACTTGTTTATGCTTCCTGAAATTCTAGGGCAGGTGCATGTCGATGGCGTTTATTGGACACTTGTTTTTGAATTCATATTTTATGGTTGGGCAGGGATATTTATTGCCTTCGGTGTGTTTCATAAGCACATATTGAAAATCAGCGCTTTGTGGTTGCTCTTCATTTTGATTAAGTTTTTCATTCTCAAAGACTCGTCCTTTGGGCAATTATTCATTTTGAGCCTTGGGTCTGCATTTATCGTTGGAATGGTGCTTTGGAGTATTTATGAAAAATGAATATCATTGTTCGCCGTAGCGATATTAATCGGCGCAACGATACAGCTATCTTTCAATTTGCAAATAGTTTCTACGCAAACATATTTGCCGACACCGCCACTTCCTTTGTCACTTGCATTCACAACGGGGCTATCAATCTTTGTGGTTAGCGTCGTTGCAGCAGCATTTTTTTTGCCGCAGATAAAAATTGGTACAAAACAGCTTTACACATTGGGGGCTATTTCCTACCCATAATACCTTCTTCATCAAGAAATCGGATATACAATTTTCAGGCGCTTCGCTTATCTTGGGCAACCACTGATTCTTATCACAGGCACAACACTATTTATTCTCTTGCTCTCTTTTATGATAAACAAAACTGTTGAGCGACCATCTAGAAAGTTACTGCAGCCATATGCTGATCAGCTTTCTTCTTTACTGCAAAGCGGCGTGAAAAAAGTGCTAAATACGCCCTTTTTCCAATCAAAAACAAATAAGGCATTTCGATCAAACTCAAATGTTTTTTTAACCAGTCTTTCAATTTTGGCCTATTCTCCAAGCGAAAACAGATTCCCAAACTAAAGACGCACAATAGTTTAACCTTTCGCAACTATGTCTATTCCAATTGGAGTGGCTGAATGGCGATTGAAGGCATAGTTATTGTTGGCGGATCTCATGGCGCGCTTGCCCTTGCAAGAAGTGTAGGTGATAGCGGTGGCAGTGTAATTTTCATCACAAAAGACTCCAATTTAGCCGTGTGGTCGAGGCATGTATCGCGAACGCTCAGATGGGGCGGTCCGCAAAATCAAAGCGCTCTAGCGTTTTTGTTAGAAGCGTCTGAAAAATATGAATTGCGTAACCACATCATTATTGCTGGTGGGGATGCGGAAGTTCAATTCATCGCTGAAAATCATGATAGCTTGTCAAAGCATTTTGAAATGCCTACGCCCAACTGGCATGATCTTCATTGGCTGTGTGATAAACCTTTGCTCTATGAGCGCGCTAAAGCGCTTTCGATAGCGATACCTGAAACTTACAAATTAAAATCAGTCGCTGACCTTGAAGAGCAATCCTTTCGCTTTCCTTTGGTACTAAAGCCAAACATGGGTGGCGGCGAAAATAAACTCACAAAGCAAAAGGTTATTCGCATAGATAATGATGAGGATTTGGCGGCTGAAATCAGCAGTGCTGAAAAACAAATCGGAATTCAAAACCTCGTGCTTCAAGAACTCATACCAGGTGACGGAAGCAACCAATATTCCTATGCGGGCTATTGGTCGAAACATGGGCCGGTTGGCGAGTTTGTTGCGCGTCGAACGCGGCAATATCCAGTCGATTTTGGGTTAACAAGCACATTTGTTGAAACTGTAGAAGACGAAGATGTCATCAACTGTGCCCATAAACTACTTAGATCAGCAAATTTTACTGGGTTGATTGAAATTGAATTTAAGCGCGATCAACGAGATGGAGAGCTGAAGCTTCTCGATGTTAACCCACGGCCTTGGTCATGGTTCGGTTTATGTAAATGTGCATCGCTGGATTTGGGTAAATTAATGTTTGAAGGGAAGGCGGATAACAATCCGATTACCCAAAAAGCTGAAATAGGTGTCACTTGGAGCTATGCAACACGCGATATTTTCGCTGCTGTAAAACTCATACAAAGAAAACAGTTTTCGATCCTTGGTTACATTAAATCTGTTGCACAAAACCGCTGTGGAGCAACTTTCAAGATCGATGATCCATTGCCCGCTATTGTGGATTTGCCGATTACTCTTTACCGCGTTTTGACGCGGCGGGTTTTTAACTTTGGCAGATCTGATCAAGGGTAAGGTTGAGGCCGTTTCAACCACTCAAATCAATTAAGATTTTTTGTCGGCCTCATATTTGAAAATTGCGAAATTTATTCTTCTTATCGAGTCGATAAAATACGGCATTCTTCGAGTTGGTATCTGATTGAAATGCCCGGTTTCAAGTATTGTAGGCGCAGCCCAGCCGATCGCGTCATGGCTTGAGCTGCCATACACGATGAAGCAATTGCGCGGTTTTTCGGCAAGGTTATTTAAAAGGCTTTCAATCACTTTGTCGAAGACGGGTTTGGAGAATGGATTATAGAAGTAAACGAAAAGATCAGTATCCGGAAACACATAGCTGGTTGCGTCTTCTTCAAGAACGCTAACATCGTTTTTCCGCGCGTTAGATTTGAAAAATTGCTTAATATTCAGTTTGGCAACATCCACAAGTTCCGATGCAAATTCAACGCCAACAATTTTGGGGAATTTGTATTGTGCTGCGAGCAATAAAGTTCTTCCCTTGCCGCAACCAAGATCAATAAATGTGCTGCTGGTTTGATCCATATCATCGGGCATATTTTCCATTATAAAATGGAAGCTATTTGGCGACGTACAAACGCATTCATTTCCAAGATCTTTGTTGGGGCCTACAACATTCAAAAAGTCTAACCGAATGGAACCTGCGGTGTCTACACCGTGTTTTCGGTCCCATCGTTTAGCAAAATAGTTGGCAGATATATGTTGGATATTGCGCGTGATGAATTGATAAGAGCCACGTATGCCGTGCTTTCTCAATAGGTCTATAATGCCTTTTATACCGAGACTTTTGATTTGCTTCACCGCACGGCCCAAACGACCGACTGAGTGATCTTCAAGGTTTTTCGAAGTGTGGTTTTCTTGCTGCTGATCCACGCTAAAGTCTCTCTCGTAAATTTAAGAAGTTTTGGAATAATAACAGCAATGAACTACAATACTCTTAAGATTAAGCATTCGGTAAATGTGATCTGGGAGCAGCCTAAGCGAAACAGAAAGCACTTGCTTCCCTTTTGAAAATCAGGTTTATGCTTTCGGAACGTACTAGGACCCGGTGAGAATCCGGGTGGCTCTTCCGGCCGCTGATCCGCCGGATAATCCTGAAAATTCCCAAACATATTATCGGGCCGTCTTTTGAAAGACTTTCCGCCACTGGGTATGGACTATATTAAATGATTTCACTTACTGACTACCGCCAACAATGGTTTGGCAACATACGGGGAGATGTGCTTGCAGGCATCGTCGTTGCGCTGGCACTTATCCCAGAAGCGATAGCCTTCGCGATTATCGCAGGCGTTGATCCCAAAGTAGCGCTTTATGCCTCTTTCTCTATCGCGGTGTTAATCGCTTTCGTTGGGGGCCGACCCGGAATGATCTCCGCAGCCACCGCAGCGACAGCCGTATTAATGGTCACACTCGTTCGCGACTATGGGCTTGAATATCTCTTAGCAGCGACAGTACTCGCAGGACTATTGCAGATAGCGGCTGGGTTTTTGAAGCTCGGACGTTTCATGCGTTATGTCTCAAAATCTGTGATGACGGGATTTTTAAACGCACTGGCGATTTTAATTTTCATGGCGCAGTTGCCGGAACTAAATTTAGCGAATCCCGGCGTTACTTATTTAACCTACGCGCTCGTCGCCTTGGGGTTAGCTATCATTTATTTGTTTCCGCGCATTACAACTGCTGTTCCTTCCCCGCTTGTGACGATCATTGTTTTAACCGTGCTTGTCGTCGTTATGGGCTGGGATGGTGTGCGCACCGTTGGTGACATGGGGGCAATGCCTGACACGTTACCTGTGTTTCTCATCCCGCAGATTCCGCTGAACTTTGAAACGCTATTGATTATTTTGCCTTATTCGTTGGCGGTGGCCGTTGTGGGCTTACTTGAAAGCTTAATGACGCAAAATATAGTCGACGATTTAACCGATACGAAATCAAGTCGTGATCAAGAATGTATTGGCCAAGGTATCGCCAACACTGCCACTGGCTTCATTGGTGGTATGGCAGGTTGCGCTATGATTGGTCAGTCTATTATCAACGTAAAGTCAGGGGGGCGGGGACGACTATCAGCCTTTACCGCTGGTGCCGTTTTGTTGCTTCTCGTTGTTGGCCTTGGCGATATGGTTGCACGCATCCCAATGCCGGCCCTCGTTGCCATCATGATTATGGTGTCAATCGGTACATTCTCATGGTCATCAATAAAAGCGATGCGCGTGCACCCACGTTCGTCCACAATTGTTATGTTGGCGACGGTTGCTGCCGTCGTTTACACTCACAATCTAGCTATTGGCGTTCTAATTGGTGTCCTGTTGTCTGGCATCTTTTTTGCTGCCAAAATTGCTCAATTGTTCCGTATCACGTCGACACTTTCGGATGACGGTCGGGTGCGCACATATGCTCTTGAAGGCCAGTTATTCTACGGTTCGACGGAGGATTTCACGCAAGCTTTTGATTTCCGTGAAGCTCCTGATCGCGTAGTAATAGATGTAACGCGGGCACATATTTGGGACATCAGTTCTGTGCAAGCATTGGATATGGCGATCTTGAAATTTCGCCGCGAAGGTGCCGATGTAGAAGTTATCGGCATGAATGAAGCATCTGAAACCATCGTTGATAAGCTTGCAATTCATGACAAGCCTGGCGCGATGGATAAGTTGATGGGACATTGAGGGAGAGAGTGAATGGATAAGATTTTAACACTGCTGGACGGGTCCGAATATTCCGAAAGCGTTTGCCACCATACGGCGTGGATAGCGCAGAAGCTCAATGCTCATGTTGTAGCCATGCATGTGTTGGGGCGTCGTGAAGCAGCGCCGGCGACCGACTTGTCTGGCGCTTTGCGTCTTGGTGCTCGCACTGCACTTCTTGAAGAGTTATCTGCCCTGGATGAGCAACGTGCGAAATTGGCGCAAGCCAAAGGTCACGCGATATTGGAAGATGCAAAGAAAATCCTTGAAAAGGACGATATACCTTCGGTGACTTTGCGTCTGCGGAAAGGTGACCTTCTCGACTCTGTCCGTGAGTTTGATGGTGAAATTCGCGCGATCACCATCGGAAAACGTGGTGAAGGTGCAGATTTTGCTTCCGGACATTTGGGCTCAAATTTGGAGCGTATCGTTCGCATATCCAAGGTGCCGGTGTTTGTGGCCTCGCGAGAATTCCGACCTATCTCTAAGGTTCTTGTCGCTTATGACGGTAGTGCAAGTGCTAAAGTTGCTATCGAACGCATGTCAACGAGCCCTGTCTTCGATGATCTCGACATTTGCGTTCTTTGCGTTGGGCAAGACAGCGTTAAGGCTCAAAAAACGGCAGATGAAGCTGTTGCGAAACTAAGCGCCGCGAATATCAAAGCATCGTCCCGTGTTGAAGCGGGTGAACCTGAAGATGTTTTGAGCAAGCTTGTGGCGGAAGAGGGGTTCGATCTATTGGTAATGGGAGCCTACGGACATAGCCGGATTAGAACACTTATTATCGGCTCTACAACGGCTGCAATGGTTCAGTCCGTAAAAATTCCAGTCTTGTTGTATAAATAGAAATGAGTGCGGCCTCTTGAGGCCGCGTTTTCTATTTTGCAAAATGTTGCCTCGTTAGTCTATTACTTAGTTACCTTTTAAAAGGGGCGCAGTATTAACCAAAACTTGTTGTGCTTCTACCAATTTGATCTGATGTTAACATCAAGCGAAAATACGCTTAAATCTCTCATAACAACCAAAATTTTCTGTGCAAATTAAACTGTTTATGGCAGGCTTAGTGCATGAAAAAACAAGCCTTATATTTGACGACAGCAATGTTTTTACATTTGCCTTTTGCTTCTGCGCTTGAAATCAAAGCGGTCGATGATGATGCATTCGTTGACGTCGATATGAAGCAGGCAAAGCTGGGTCAGCTGTTGTTTTGGGACCCTGTTTTGTCAGGCAACAAGAATATTTCTTGTGGCACGTGCCATCATCCAAAGCTTGGCACTGCCGACGGCGTTTCACTGTCAATCGGCGAGGGCGGTATCGGGTTGGGGCCTGATCGGGTGGTTGATAAAAACAATATTCCTGAGCAGCGTATTCCGCGTAATGCACCCGCATTGTTTAACCTTGGCGCAAAAGAATTTACTGTCATGTTTCATGATGGGCGACTTGAAGCCGATGATACAAAAAAATCTGGATTACGCACCCCGCTAGACGATGACATGACTGTTGGGTTCTCCGGTGTGTTATCCGCGCAATCAATGTTTCCTGTTTTGTCGTCAGATGAAATGGCAGGGCATTATAGCGAGAACGATGTTGCTAAAGCTGTTCGCCGCGGTTTGATAACGGGCACCGATGGCGCGTGGGATATTATCTCAAAGCGTGTTGCTGCAATCGATGAATATCAAAAGATGTTCGATGAGATTGATCCCGAAATAGCGCAGGGAAAGCCAATCGGGTTTACAGATATTTCAAATGCTATTGCAGCATTTATCGCCTTTGAGTGGCGATCAGACGAGAGCCCGTTCGACAATTATCTTCGCGGCGAAGCGCAGCTTGATGATGTCGCGGCGCAAGGCATGGACTTGTTTTACGGTAAAGCTCAATGCGCATCTTGCCACACAGGACCGTTCCAAACAGACCATAAGTTTCATGCAATGGGCGTGCCGCAAATTGGCCCCGGAAAAGCCGAGCGGTTCGAAAGCCATAGTCAAGATACAGGCCGAATGCGGGTGACAGGAAGGCTTGAAGATGCATACGCATTTCGCACGCCATCTTTACGCAATGTGACTTTGACTGCACCTTACGGACATTCAGGCGCTTATCGTAATTTACGTCATTTCCTTGAGGCGCATGTCGAGCCCTCCACGGCAGTTGATTATTACGACAAAAGTGAAGCCCAGTTTAGTGACTACACGCCGCCTAAAAATGATTGGGCAGCACTAGAAGATGCAAAAGAAAATCAAGCAATCAAAGATGCCGTTCGCTGGTCCGGTGTAAAACTGGCGGCAGGTGAAATTGATGTTTTAATGGCTTTTATGGGTGCTTTGGAAGATAAGAAAAGTCTGACTTCGCGGCTTGGTGTGCCAAACACGGTGCCAAGCGGTTTGCCGGTCGACAAGTAAGCGACCCGTTGCTGTGTTGGGTGAACTTTAAATCGGGCTAAGCTCGATTTGATTGCTGTCGCCACGCTTAGCAATAATTCTGCTGTTCGCTTCGATTTTTGTCCATTCAGATGTGGAACCATCGGGCCATATGACGCGTATTTCTGCTTGCTTGGCTAAACCTAGACCAAAATGGGTAGGGCCGATCTTACCGCTGGCATGACCGCCGCCGATTGTGATTTCTTGTGTTTGTACTTTGCTGTCAGATGCAGTGCGTAATTCAATCCAGGCGCCAATAGCATCGACATTGCTGACGTTTTGTTGGAGCTTGATAGACGCAAAATTACCGCTATTCGTGCTCGCATTCTCATAGATATCGAAAGCGGCGCGTCGGTTCATAACCGCGATATCCAGTTTTCCGTCTAGATTAAAATCTGCAATCGAAGCGCCACGTGAACGGGCTGTATCAGCAAGCCCTGCTTCAAGTCCCACCTCAACAAAAGTGCCATCTGCTTCTTGTACGAGTAGATTGTTCGGGTCCTTCATCGCCATGCCAGGCATTTGGTCGACATTGCCCTTGGCGATAAAAAGATCAGCAAGACCGTCATTATTAATGTCGTTAAACTCTGCATGCCAACCAGTAGAAGGGCGACCATCATCGCCGGTATAGGGGCGCTGTGCATAAGCGCCGATATTGAACGGCGCATTTTCCATTTTTGCGCCGCCTGCATAAAATTGGATTAACTGATCACCCATGGATGTCAGCATTATATCGGGCGCTTTATCGCCGTTTAGATCCTGACTGGCGATCCCCATTCCCCAAACGGAAATAGGCAACCAGCCGTCTTCACGTGTAAGGAAGCGCATTTCATCGAGGCGAAACATTTGCTCCTCGCCGTCACGCAAATAATAATGGCGGTCATTGGAAATGCGTAGATCGCGGCGCCCGTTTCGCGTCCAGTCTGAAAAGAGCATGGAAAGCGCGCAGTAGCCCGGATCGAGAGTTATGGGTTCTTGGTAATGTAAGCCTTCTGGCCGGTACAGATGGTTTACATCGCAAGCACCAAACGGCCCTTCAGGATTATCGCGGTCAACATAATTGCCAACGGCTAATGTCGGCAAGCTTGCGTTTTCTTCCCATATTGCAGAGAAAGATGTGGTCCAGCGATCAAGCCCATTGAAATGCCATGGAGCATTTGCTTCTTCAAATTGACAGTTCCCTAAGCCGCGCAGAATTTTGTTCTCGCCCACGCGCATGACGAACAAATCCATATGCTCATCATTATCAATGTTGATAGGGTAGGCGCCGGTTACTGAATCAAATTCAGCGCCAGTATTCGGCAGGTTTTGAAAATGGATTGCAGCGCCTGCTTGTGTTGTCGTGTTGACCGCAAGGCGCGACATGTTTTCGCCGCCAGCAAGAAACACATCGGGAAAGGCGTCGCCGTTACAATCAAATGTCGCCATGCCGCCGCCGACAAAATACTCCCAGCCACCATTATATATGTGCTCAAAATCAAAAGTCTTTGCGCGTGGCTCGAATTTAATATCGCCAGCAAAAACAGTCGATGAGGTAAGAAGAGCAGTCAGTGTGAGGGCAAACTTGTTCAATGCGGCGGGCCTATTGATTTGTGCTCGTTGCGCTAAGCAATGTTTCGGTTAGCTCAGAAAGTGCAAGCGCTGCAGCGCCCTGTGCCCAGAGTAGGTCACCCCAAGTGTGAACTTCAATATCTGGCCTCGTGCGTTGCCAGTCTAGCGTTTGGCGTTCCATTTCCTGCAATACTTCATCCTCGTATAGAAAGTCATATTGCATGCGAGCGCCGGATAGAATGACCAAGCTTGGGTCAAAAAGATTGACGACATTCGCAAGGCCAGTCGCAAGGTATCGGCCAGCACGTTTGAAAATTGTCGTCGCAGCTTCATGGCCGTTTTTGGCTTCCTCAAAAAGCCTATCTAGAATCAAACTTATATCGCCCATTTCACTGGGGTCCAAAGTGAGCGCAGTTGAGGCTTCGCGCACAAGCGCGTAGTCAGCGACATAGGCTTCAAGGCATCCACGCTGGCCACATCGGCACAATGCCCCATCAAGCTGCACTTTTGTGTGGCCAAGCTCCATGCCCACACCATGTGCACCGCGGTAAATTCTATGGTTGACGACAAGCCCCATGCCTATGCCGTGCTCAATAGTAATAACTGCGAAATCAGAAACCGTGCGCCCTTTACCAAACCAAAGTTCGGCTAGTGTGACGAGATTGGTGTCATTGTCTATATAGACAGGGCAATTCAAAACTTCGCTGGCCAAAGCTGCAAGAGCGATGTTTTGTTGATCGAGCATAGGAGACCAAATCACTTTGCCAGCAGCGCAATCGATCAATCCAGGCAGTCCCATGCCAATGGCTGAAAGTTGGGAGTGTTTTATGCCGCTCTCTTTAAGCGCCATCTGCAAGACATCATTGATCTCTTTTAATATGTCATTTGCGCCGCGTGATGCACTATTGTGAGCGATGTCGGCCGAGCCCAACATGTTGCCTGCAAAATCCATGATGACCGCAGTGTGCGTTTTGTCGTTGGTTTTGATGCCTGCTACAAAGAAAGAATCTTTACGAATAGCGATAGAAACAGGTGGCCGCCCGCGGATAGGCTCGCCTTCGCGCGGCGGTGTTGTCACTTCATGTACATAACCAGCCTGTATAAGTTCATTGACGAGTGCGGTTACACTGGCAGGACTAATTTGGAGGCTGCTTGAAATATCAACGCGCGCGCACAGGCCAGCGCCGCGAACATGTTCAAATATTTGCTGCTTTAAAGTTCGACTTATATCGGACGATTGCGCAATAAGCGGTCCGACGCCTTGAATGTGTTCGGTGTCATTGCTGTGCTGCAACATTAATTTATCAACTGAAATTAAACAGCGAATAAAACGCTAAAAATCCCAGAAGCCTCCCATTTGTGTTTAATATTTACCACTTATTTCAAAAAATGGTCAATTTATTTTTTGACAACTGAAAAAAATAAATCCATGATGTTGGCATACTCGGTATAGGTATCGAGGCGGCCAGGCATGGCGTATTAATCTCGGGAGGATTTTTAAATGCGTAAATTTATCTCTGTGGCAGCTTTCGCTGCTGTGGCAATGGCATCTGTTTCAACAGCGGCTATGGCTGAAGGTAAAAAGATTGGCGTAAGCTGGTCAAATTTCCAAGAAGAGCGCTGGAAAACAGATGAAGCAGCGATGAAAGCTGCCATCGAAGAAAATGGCGATGAGTATATCTCTGCCGACGCTCAAGCATCTGCAGCTAAACAGCTTACTGATGTTGAAAGCTTAATCGCGCAGGGTGCTGATGCACTCGTTATTCTATCCGTTGACTCAGGCGCAGTTGGCGCAGCTGTTGATGCAGCCGCAGCTGAAGGCATTCCTGTTCTTGGTTATGACCGTCTTGTTGAAGATGAACGTGCTTTCTACCTGACTTTCGATAACAAAGGTGTTGGCCGTATCATCGCTGAAAGCGTTAAAGCTGTTCAGCCTGAAGGCAATTACGCAATCATCAAAGGCGACAAGGGCGATCCGAACGCACTCTTCTTGCTTGAAGGCATGATGGAAGTGATTGGTCCAGACGTTGAAGCTGGTAAAATCACAGTTGTTGGTGAAGCTTTCACTGATGGTTGGAAGCCAGACAATGCTCAGAAAAACATGGAGCAGATCCTTACAGCGAACGATAACAAAGTAGATGCTGTTCTTGCTGAAAATGATGGCATGGCAGGCGGCGTTATTGCAGCGCTGCAGGCACAGGGCATGAATGTTCCAGTTGGTGGCCAAGATGGTGACCATGCTGCGCTTAACCGCGTTGCACGCGGCACGCAGGTTGTGTCTGTATGGAAAGATGCACGCCAACTTGGTAAAGCAGCCGGCAACATTGCTGCAATGCTTGCTGACGGAAAAGCGATGTCTGATATTCCTGATGCCGTTAAATGGTCAGGTGGATCGAAAGGCGTTGAAATGAATGCAATCTTCCTTGCTCCTACACCAATAACAAAAGACAACATTAGTGCTGTTATTGATGCTGGCCACATTGCCAAAGACAAAGTCTGTGAAGGCGCTGTCGACGGTGTTAACGGCTGCTAATTAGCGCACGTTAACTTGCCTAATATTGACAAAGTCCGCCGATTTTCGGCGGGCTTTGGTTCAAAAGGCCCAAAGAATTTATAATATTTTCGATGTTTTGAGCCGCATAACCTGCGGTAACTGATGATCCACATCAGGAGGAAATTATGGTAAGCCCTAATTTAGAACACTTGTCCGATGACGCACGTACCGGACCTGTGAAGCGCTTTTTAAAAGCCACAGAAATAGACAGCAGATTGCTGGGCATGATCGGTGCTCTCGTCCTTATCTGGGTTGGCTTCCACCTTTATGGCGGTATCGTCAACGGTTTTGCCGCGTTCATAACACCGCGTAACTTATGGAATTTGTCGGTTCAGACATCGTCCATCGGTATCATGGCAACGGGCATGGTTCTCGTTATTGTTACGCGCCACATTGACCTCTCGGTCGGCTCAATTCTTGGCTTTGCAGCGATGATGATGGCGGTGACGCAGGTCAATATCTTGCCAGATATTCTCGGGCTTGGACATCCTGCCATATGGCTAATCGCAATTGCTGTCGGCTTGTTGGTCGGCACACTTGTTGGCGCTTTTCATGGCTGGTTGATTGCCTATCGTGGCATACCAGCTTTCATCGTAACGCTTGGCGGCCTTTTGGTTTGGCGCGGCGCGACCTTCTTGATTACGCGCGGTGAAACAATTGCACCGATGGATTCAACCTTTGCACTGCTGGGCGGCGGTCCTTACGGAGCGGTGGGCTCAACATGGAGCTGGGTGCTCGGCATTATCGCCTCAGTAGGCGTGGTTTTCATGCTGCTTTCTGGCCGCAAACAGCGCAAGCGTTTTCAGTTTCCATTACGTCCAGTTTGGGCTGACACATTCTTGGGAGTTGTGGGCTGCGGATTGATCCTTGGGTTTGTGATGCTCGTCAATGCATATCCTTGGCCGCGCGGTATTGTACGCCAATATGCAGCGGCGAATAATATCGAGGTGCCGGATGGCGGTCTCTTCATCTCACACGGTTTTGCAATTCCTGTTTTGATCTTGATCCTTGTCGGATTGGCCATGACATTTTTGACTACCCGTACACGTTTTGGTCGCTACGTCTTTGCTATCGGCGGCAATCCTGAAGCAGCAGAACTTGCTGGTATCAATACACGCTGGGTGACAGTGAAAATCTTTGCACTCATGGGCTTCTTGAGCGGTCTGTCCGCCGTGGTTGCCAGCGCAAGATTGAACTCTGCCTCTGGTAACCTTGGAACACTTGATGAGCTTTATGTAATCGCTGCGGCTGTTATTGGCGGCACATCCTTTGCCGGTGGTGTTGGAACGATTTACGGCGCCATTCTCGGAGCGGTCGTTATGCAGAGCCTTCAAGCTGGCATGGTCTTGATCGGGTTTGACGCAGCCGTGCAGCAGATCGTTGTTGGTTCAGTTCTTGTTGTCGCCGTTTGGGTCGACACAATGTACCGCAAACGCGCACAATAATTGGGGAACGATGATGGAACAGCAAGAAAAACAAACTGCGCTTATTGATCTTCGTGACATTTCGATATCATTCGGCGGTATTAAAGCGGTTGATCAGGCTTCAGTCGATTTGTTTCCTGGTGAAGTTGTGGCTTTGCTTGGGCACAACGGTGCAGGAAAATCGACACTGATTAAAATTCTCTCCGGTGCATATAAACGTGATGCAGGCGATATTTATGTGCGCGGAGAAAAGGCAACAATTGCCAATCCGCGTGATGCGAAAGACTATGGTATCGAAACGATTTACCAGACGCTCGCACTTGCCGATAATGTCGATGCTGCAGCCAATTTGTTCTTAGGCCGTGAAATGCTCACGCGCTGGGGAACATTGGATGATGTGGGCATGGAGGCCGAAGCGCGAAAAGTAATGGGGCGTTTGAATCCGAACTTTCAGCGTTTTAAGGATCCGGTCAAACAATTATCAGGTGGTCAACGCCAATCTGTGGCGATCGCTCGTGCCATTCTTTTCAATGCACGCATTCTGATTATGGATGAACCAACGGCTGCACTTGGACCGCAAGAAACGGCGCAAGTTGGTGAGTTGATTAAGCAATTGAAGAAAGACGGTATCGGCATCTTCCTTATCAGTCATGACATTGAAGATGTGTTCGATCTTGCTGACCGTGTTGCTGTGATGAAAAACGGGCAAATGGTTGGCACTGCAAAAACAGGTGATGTGACCAAGGATGAAGTGCTCGGAATGATCATTCTCGGAAAATGCCCTCCTGGTGCTATTCCAGGTCCAGGCGCAATCCAAGAATAAGGAACACATTATGCATCTTGGATTAGACCTTGGCACTTCAAGCATAAAAGGGCTGTTGATCGACGATAATCAAAAGATTATCGCAGAGGCAACAGCTCCAATGGCTGTGTCACGCCCACAAGACGGCTGGTCCGAACAAGACCCAGCCGAGTGGATTAAAGGCGCAGAAAGCGTTTTTGATGCATTGGCCCAAAAGACTGATTTATCAAAATTAGTGTCAATTGGCTTGAGCGGCCATATGCATGGCGCAACGTTGATCGACAAGAATGACATGGTTTTGCGGCCTTGTATCTTGTGGAATGATACGCGCAGCCATGTTGAAGCGGCTGAAATGGACAGCGATGCTGAATTTCGCAGCGTGTCCGGCAATATTGTTTTTCCCGGTTTTACAGCACCCAAAGTCGCTTGGGTAAGGAACAATGAACCTGAAATTTTCAATCAGATTGCAAAAGTTCTGCTTCCGAAAGATTACTTACGCTTATGGCTGACAGGTGGGCATGTTGCCGAAATGTCAGATGCAGCTGGCACAAGCTGGCTGGATACGGGCAAGCGTGACTGGTCTGACAGTTTGTTGCAAAAAACAGGTTTAACCCGCGACCAGATGCCGAGCCTTGTTGAAGGCAATGAAGTCTCTGGTACGCTTAGATCTGTGCTTTGCCAAAAATACGGCGTTACCCAAAGTGTGGTTGTTGCAGGCGGCGGCGGCGATAATGCTGCGTCGGGCATCGGCGTTGGTGTCGCAAAAGCAGGTGACGCATTTGTATCGCTTGGCACATCGGGTGTTTTATTTGCTGCAAGCGATGGTTATGCACCGGATGCAGCTTCTGCAGTTCACACATTTTGCCATGCATTGCCGAAAACGTGGCACCAAATGGGCGTGATATTGTCAGCAACAGATTCGCTTAATTGGTATGCAAAGCTTGTTGGCCAGGACGCAGCCCAGCTGACTAAAGCGCTTGGTGAACTTGAGGCGCCGAGCAAGACATTGTTTATGCCTTATTTAGGCGGCGAACGTACGCCGCATAATGATGCAGCCGTTCGCGGCGCATTCATCGGCTTGGAGCATGCAACAAATACGGCTGCAGGAACGCGCGCTGTGCTTGAAGGTGTGGTTCATGCATTCCGCGATAGTTTCGATGCACTCACATCAACGGGCACCAAAATTGAACGCATCATGGCAGTGGGCGGCGGCTCTAAATCTGATTATTGGCTATCTGCAATTGCAACGTCACTTCAAATGCCAATCGATGTACCTGTTGCGGGTGATTTTGGCGGTGCGCTGGGTGCGGCCCGTTTAGGCATGATGGCCGCTGGAGCAAGTGCAGATATTGTGACACGCCCGCAGGTTGCCAAAACGATCACTCCTAATCTTCAATTATCGAATGCCTTTGCTGATGCGCACCAGCGCTACCGCGAAGCCTACAAATCTATAAGGAATCTAACATGACCGACTTTTTCAAAGGTATTGATGCTGTAAAATATGAAGGCCCTGATAGCGACAGCGAGCTTTGTTATCGTCATTACGATGCCAACGAGATTGTTATGGGCAAACGCATGGAAGATCATTTGCGATTTGCAGTCGCCTATTGGCATAGCTTTGCATGGGAAGGTGGAGACCCTTTCGGTGGCCGAACATTTGATCGCCCTTGGTTTGGCAGCACAATGGACAAAGCAAAGCTCAAAGCTGACGTTGCCTTCGATATGTTCAAGATTATCGGTCAGCCTTATTTTTGTTTCCACGATGCTGACATGCGTCCAGAAGGCGATAATTTTGCTGAAAGCACACGCAATCTGGAAGAGATGGTCGATTACATCGGCACCAAAATGGAAGCCGCAGAGACTAAACTTCTTTGGGGCACTGCGAACTTGTTCTCCCATCGCCGCTTTATGTCAGGTGCCGCAACAAACCCTGATCCTGAGGTCTTTGCTTATTCAGCAGCTACAATCAAAACATGTATGGACGCAACGCTGAAACTTGGCGGTGAGAACTATGTTCTTTGGGGCGGCCGTGAAGGCTATGAAACGCTGCTCAACACCGATCTGAAACAGGAACGCGCACAAGCAGGCCGCATGTTGCAGATGGCTGTCGATTACAAACATAAAATCGGCTTTAAAGGTGCAATTCTTATCGAGCCAAAACCGCAAGAGCCAACGAAGCATCAATATGATTATGATGTTGCTACCGTATATGGGTTCTTAAAAGCGTTTGGACTTGAGAACGAAGTTCAAATGAATATCGAGCAGGGTCATGCAATTCTTGCAGGCCATTCTTTTGAGCATGAACTTGCGATGGCAGCAGCGCTCGGCATTTTTGGCTCAATTGATATGAACCGCAATGATTACCAATCTGGCTGGGATACTGACCAGTTCCCGAACAATGTACCTGAAATCGCGCTTGCCTATTACGAAGTCATTAAGGCTGGCGGATTTAAAACAGGCGGCACGAACTTTGATGCTAAACTACGCCGTCAGAGCCTCGATCCAGTTGATCTGATCGCTGGTCATGTGGGCGCAATGGATGTGTGTGCATTGGGCTTTAAGAAAGCCGCTGCAATGTTTGAGGATGGTAAATTAGAGCAAGAGCGTAACGCGCGTTACGCTGGCTGGAATGAACCAGAAGCCAAAAAGATGCTTGAAGGCGGTCATTCGCTTGAAAGCATCGAAGAATATGTTCGCGGCGGTGACGTCAATCCTGAACCTCGTTCAGGCAAACAAGAACGCCTTGAAAATCTCGTTAATCGCTTCATGTAAGCGTCAAAACACCCTAAATATAAGAAATGTTGGGCCGCATGAGTTGAAATTACTCGTGCGGCCTTTTTCATTATATGTGCCTTAAATAGGGAAATTTTAGCTAATTTTTTAATGCCGCATTAACCGCATTTGTTTGCCGTACGGGATAACGCATTCATCTTCAGGGTTTATTTGTCTTTGCGAGGCAATTTAGCACGATGATAGGAGATGTTCCGTGCTGAAACCGGTAAAATCTATTTTGATGGTTGATGATGATCCAGATGATGTTTTCATCATCCGCGATGCGCTGAGTGATATTTCTGATGAAGAATATAAAATCACAATCGCCAATGATCCGCTTGTTGCCCTTAAAATTCTGGAGCGGAAAAGCTTTGATGTCATCCTAACTGATTACAGAATGGGTGCGCTGACGGGAATTGATTTAATCAAACAAATTCGCAGCAAAGGCCTATCGACACCTATTATTTTGCTTACGGGAGTTTCACAACGTGAACTCGATGATAAGGCGCTTGCTGCGGGGGCTTCTGATTATCTTAGCAAAGCAGATATCAACGGACCTTTGATTGAACGTGCAATCCGCTATGCGATTGCCAATGCGCGCCGACAAGAATTATTCTCCTCTGTGCTATCTAATGTTAAAGCTGCGATATGCGTTGTCGATATTGTAGGTACGCCGCAAATCTGGAATCCAGAATTCCTAGCTATCGCAAAATTAAATTCAGCCTTGCTGGAAAGTCATGATGCCGTTGCAGAGTTTGCAACACAGGTGTCTGAAGCTGAGCAGTCAAGTTTGGTCGAAAAAACCAAGCATGAGAAAAAAGTCACTCACTTGCCCGATGGGCGAAGTGTGATCATGCTGCATGATATTTCTGAACATTTGAGCGCGCTACGACAGCGCGAACTTGCTGAAGAAAAAGCAGCTCACCAAGCTAAAACCTGCTCTATGACGGGCCTACCAAATCGGTTGGCTTTCACAGAAAAACTAGAAGAAACTATCCGTTCCGGTAAGAACTTCAGCCTGCTCAATATCGATCTTGATAAGTTCAAGAGTTACAATGATATTTACGGTCATCCCTTTGGCGATGCGTTGTTAGTAAAACTATCGGCACTTTTTCAAAATGCATGTACTCAAGGTGATTATCTGGCAAGAATCGGCGGTGATGAGTTCATTGCTATCCAGCTGCATGATGGTGACGATGACCGAACAGAAAAACTAGAAGACCGTATTTTTGCGCGGCTTGATAACAATATCATGATCGATGGCCGTAGGCTTAATATGAGTGTCAGTATTGGTGTGGCAAGCTTCCCCAAACACGCTCAAACGGCTCAAGACCTTTTGTCATACTCTGATATTGCGATGTATCGTGCAAAGGCAAAGGACGGCCTAAGAGTAGAGTATTACGATTCAGGCTTAGATGAAGCGGTGCGTGAACAACGCCGCCTTACAAATGATTTGCAATCTGCCATCCGCGAAGAACAGTTAGATGTTTTCTTCCAGCCCCAATTTGATCTCAGCAGCGGCAACCTTATTGGCTGCGAAGCATTGGCGCGTTGGATACACCCAGAAGATGGCCCAATTCGTCCTGATATATTCATCAAAATCGCTGAAGATTGCGGGCTGATTGAAGATCTTGGTAAGCTTATTTTACGTAAAGCTTGTCAGCTGGGCCGTGAATGGAAAGCAGACATCAAAGTCGCCGTGAACATTTCCGCTGTACAGGTGCGTCACACAGACCTCGTCAATGACATACAAACGATCTTGCTTGAGACAGGCTTTCCAGCAAGGCGTCTGGAACTTGAAATAACCGAAACGGTTCTCATCGAAGACTTCGAGCATGCGCTCCATGTGTTGCGCGGCATTAAAAATCTTGGCGTTGGTTTGGCAATGGACGATTTTGGTACGGGCTTCTCGTCCCTGTCATCGTTGATATCGTTCCCATTTGATAAGCTGAAAATCGATCGCTCTTTTATTATGGATATGGATAAGCGCGAGCAGCTAAAATCCGTTATTCGTACATGTATTGGGCTAGGGCAGAATTTGAACTTGCGTATCGTCGCTGAAGGCGTCGAGCAGGAAAGTCATATTGATTTTCTACGCTCAGAAGGTTGCGATGAAATGCAGGGATATTTCTGCGGCAAGCCTATGCCGCAAGCACTCTTTATGGATTTTATGATGAACTACGCTTTAGATCGTGGTTCAGTCCAAGATGGTGATAGGACAGTGAAAAAAGTCGCTTAAGATAAAAGCGACTTTAAAACAAAGCTTTGATCCGATGCCATCGCCGCAGTGAGTGTTGCGCCGGAAGCAAGGATACGCTTAGACATGGCGTAAGTTGCCGCATCATTCATGCAGTCAACCGCAATGAATTTGCCTTTTGAGAAGTAGAAATGCGAAACACTTCCTTCGCGCTTGCCAGTTCTAATAACCACATTATCATAACCGCGGTTGAGGCCGGCAATTTGTAATTTCATGTCATATTGATCTGACCAGAACCACGGTTCCGGGTGGTAGGCTTTGTTCAAACCAACAATATTATTGGCTACAATTGCCCCTTGATCATGGGCATTTTGAACAGATTCGAGGCGCGTTGGCTGTTCTTCAAATGGCAGTAGGGCGACATCGCCGCAGGCATAAATATCAGGATCATTTGTGCGGCCATACGCATCAACTATGATGCCTGCATCTGTTTCAAGTTCAGCGGCAATGGCTAATTCCATATTTGGTATAATGCCAATGCCGATAATAACAATGTCTGCGCCAATCACTTGACCATCGGCAAGAACAACACCGTTACAAGCACCATTTCCATCATCGCGAATTTTAGAAATACTCACATTTTCCAGAATTTTCACGCCATGGCTTTCGTGCAATGCACGGAATGTGTTTGCGGTCTCAGCGCATGCGACACGTTGTAAAATACGCGGCGCAGCTTCCAGAACGGTCACCGACAGTCCTTTCTTTGAAGCTTCGGCTGCAGCTTCCAAGCCAATATAGCCACCGCCAATAACCGCGAGTTTTTTGCCCGAGATCATTTTTGCCATTAAAGTATCTGCATCTTTAAGGTCGCGCATGACATGCACATTACTGAGCGCGCCGCCCATTTCAGCAGGTAATTTGCGCGCCTCAGCGCCGGTCGCCAACACAAGCGTGTCATAGGGAACAGATGCGCCACCTTCGAGCTGTAACTGCTTGTTGCCACGATCTATGGCAGTTGCACGGGTGCTTAAAATGAGATCAATATTGTTGTCAGTGTACCATTGTGCGGGGCGTAAATGCAGCCGATCAAGCGTCATATCACCAGACATATAGGCTTTGGATAGGGGCGGGCGTTGATAAGGTAGGTCACTTTCAGCAGTGATGATTTTAATCGCGCCGTCAAAATCTAGCTTGCGCAAATTATCTGCAACAGAAATGGCAGCATGACTACCACCTACGATGATGATCTGATTTGACAAATTGCTACGTCCTTAAAAAAGTAAAAGCGGCACCTGCGTACCGCTTTTCTTTATTACGTAAAAGGCACGATTGTGTCACTTCTCATTTAGGCGTTTTCTGGCTCGCCAACAAATGCCTTTTCAACAACAAAATGCCCAGGCTTAGAGTTTGCGCCTTCTTCCATTCCTGCAGCCTCTAGGAGTTCCTTAATTTCAATATTAAGTCCCATCGAGCCGCAGATCATCACGCGGTCTTCTTCTGCGTTGAAAGCCGGTACGCCAATTTCAGCAAAAATTTCACCGGAGCGAATTTTGTCCGTCACACGGCCCATATTGTCCGACTGCTCGCGCGTTGTCGTTGGGTAATAAATAAGCTTACCTTCAACCATCTCGCCAATCAGCGGATCATTGCGCAGATTATCGACGAGTTCTTTGCCATAAGTTAGTTCAGCATTTTCGCGGCACGTATGCGTCAGAATAACTTGATCGAACTTTTCATACACTTCTGGATCGCGTATGAGCGAGGCAAAGGGAGCAATGCCAGTGCCCGTGGCAAGCATATAAAGACGTTTGCCGGGCAAAAGCGCATCAACAACAAGCGTGCCAACAGGTTTCGTTTTCAAGATAACCTGATCGCCAACTTTAATCTTTTGTAGCTTTGACGTCAGCGGTCCATCTGGTACCTTAATGGAATAAAATTCTAATTCTTCATCCCATGAGGGGGAAGCAATAGAATAGGCTCTCAAAATTGGACGTGCAGGCTTGTCGCCAACAGGCTCGCCCATCAAGCCGATCATAACAAACTCACCAGAGCGGAAACGCAGCGATTGCGGCCGCGTTAGACGGAAAGAGAAAAGTCGATCCGTGTAATGCTTCACTTGGGTAACGGTCTGCCCGTCAGGCAGTAGCGCCGCAGATTTCTCGGCGATAGGTGTCATATCATTCATGGTCATAAACTCTCTTAAACAGCTAATGCAGCTTGTTGCAATCGTGTTTGATAAGTTGTGTCGATACGTCCTACCTGCTCGAGCCACTGACTTTCAGGTTGGCGTTCGGCATCGGCTGCAGAAATTGCAATGTCATTGAAGCCACAACGTCGTGCATGTGCATATTGATCTGCAATCAAATGCCCGACGGCGCGAAGCGGCCCTTTATAGCCTGCACGGCGTAAGTCCATAGCAAGCGAAAAGCCACGACCATCAGCAAATGAGGGGAAGACAACATCTATACGCTCAACGCCGCTCAAATGTTGGACGACTTCATTCGCATCAGCTGTATTTTCAAGAGTAAGAACAGAATTGCTATTATTTTGTTTGCCAAGAAAACCTTGGTCCGTGACGACGATAAACTCTTGATCTTCAGACATTTTGCTTGCTTTCCCGAACGGCGTTTCCGTTTTCGAAATGAATTCCACATTCAACTTTGCTCATACCGCGCCAACGGCCTGAACGTGCATCTTCTCCAGCTTTTATGGGCGAAGTACAGGTTGCGCAACCAATTGATGCATAGCCGTGATTGACCAATGGATGGCGCGGTAAATCAAACCATTCCATATATTCTGACAAATCATCAGGCGCCCAATCCGCAAGAGGATTGATTTTAATCTTGCCTTCAGCTGTTGTTTCGACAGGGGCAATAGTGCTGCGTGTGAAAGCTTGAAAGCGTTTTCGACCTGTTATCCAACCGTCATAATCTTTGAGGGCTTCTGCAAGAACAGATGTTTTGCGGAAATCGCAGCATTTATCTGCATCATCCTTGTGCATCCGGCCCCAAACATCTTTTTCCCTGATCGTCTGTGAAGATGGTGAGATTGTTTGAACATTGGTAAGGCCAAGATGGCGGATAAGATCAGCCTTATATTGAAGCGTCTCTTCAAACAGCATGCGTGTGTCGATAAACAAAACCGGTGCGGCTTTGTCTACGCGGGACAAAAGGTGCAAAAGCACCGATGATTCTGCACCAAATGAAGATACCGCAGTAATTTTGCCGTGCTTCTTCGTGATGAACGCATCACCAAGAAGCTCGATCGCTTTTTCTTGTAGATCATGCAGCGCGGGCATTTGTTTCATCCTTATAAATTGCTGCCTTAAAAGGGGCAACGCCGACACGGCGGTAGGCTTGCAAGAATGTTTCATCTTCAGCTTCGCGAATGTCGAGATAGGTTTGAATAATAGCTTCAATCGCAGGAATAAGGTCTTCAGCAGCAAAACCTGGACCTGTGCGCTCGCCAATAGTCGCTGTTTCAGTACCATCGCCGCCCAACGTAATCTGGTAGTTTTCAACGCCAGCCTTATCCAGTCCCAAAATACCGATGTGACCGACATGGTGGTGACCACAAGCATTGATACAGCCTGATATTTTAATTTTCAGTGGGCCAATCTCACGTTCGAGTTTTAACTCATCAAAACGAACAGCAATTTCTTGCGCAATTGGAATAGAGCGCGCTGTTGCCAGTGCGCAATAATCCATGCCGGGGCAGGCGATAATATCAGACAGAAGGCCGATATTGGCCGTACCTAAACCAGCTTCTTTAAGCGCGGCATAAACCGCCGGAATGTCTGCCTTGCGCACATGAGGAAGAATAATATTCTGCTCGTGGCTAACGCGCAGTTCATCATGACCATATTTTAGCGCCAGTTCAGCAAGAACACGCATCTGGTCCGATGTTGCATCACCCGGTGTGCCACCAACAGGTTTGAGTGACACAGAAACAATGCCATAGGCCGGATTTTTATGCTCTGCCACATTGGTTTCCACAAATGAGCGGAATGCAGCATTTTCAATCTGCGCATGATCGAATGCGAGCGATTGAGTATTGTCAAAAAGCGGTGGTGCGAAGGCAGCTTCTAGGCCTTCGACCAATGCAGCTGGCGGCGCTTGGAAGAACTTTTTCTGCTCGATAAACGCTTCTTCAATCAGCGCTCTGATTTCATCAGTGCCAGTCTCGTGAACCAGAATTTTGATACGCGCTTTATATTTGTTATCGCGGCGTCCATTCAAATTATAGACGCGCAAAATTGCTTCCAGATAAGGCAGCAAATCAGCCTTTGGCAGAAATTCACGCATGGTCTTACCGACCATTGGTGTGCGGCCAAGACCGCCGCCGACAATCACTTCATAGCCTGGCTCACCGGCTTCATTGCGCACCATGCGCAAGCCAATATCGTGGGCCTTGGTGACCGCCCGATCGTTTGGAGCGCCTGTGATAGCAATCTTGAATTTGCGCGGCAAAAACTGAAATTCAGGATGGTCAGTTGACCACTGGCGAAGCAGTTCCGCTGTAGGGCGCGGGTCTTCGATCTCGTCTGCCGCTGCACCTGAGAAATGATCAGCCGTTACGTTGCGAATACAATTGCCCGATGTTTGGATTGCATGCATTTCAACATCAGCAAGCGCTTCCAAAATTTCTGGAACATCGCGTAGTTTCGGCCAGTTGAACTGAATGTTTTGACGCGTGGTAAAGTGGCCGTAACCCTTATCCCATTTGTCAGCAATATAGGCTAACTGATTCATTTGGCGTGAGTTTAGCGTACCGTAAGGCACAGCAACACGCAGCATATAAGCGTGCAATTGCAGATAAAGGCCATTCATCAAACGCAGCGGCTTGAATTCGTCCTCTGTGAGTGAGCCGTCGATGCGACGCTCAACTTGACTGCGAAATTGCGCAACACGATTGCGCACAAATGTTTCATCGAACTCTGAATATGCGTACATAATTACGCTCCGATTTGTTTGGTGTCGGCTTGCTTGCCGTGAAAATAATTGGACGGGCCGCGGGTGCGAAACTCTTCGCGAAAATGATCGGGCGCAGGTTTGCCATCAGCGTCGATTTCAATTTTCATAGCATAGGCACCAACGATAGAACCCTGTTGGCCATATGCAGTCTTAAGCATGGTTTCAACCTGTTCAGCTGAATCGGCGATATGCGCTTCAGCAATATCGCGTGCCCAAGTTCCGTCTGCTTTGAGATAGATTACATCGCCTTCAAAAAGATCATTGGCAGTGATGATTTGCGGTACAAAATTGCGGGCCATTACAGCGCTCCTGCAGAATATAGTTCGGGTGCATCTTCAAGCGTTACGGATGCTGCAACAGCATCGCGCGGACAAAGGCCATATAAAATAATAGCAGGCCCTGTGATTGAAGCGGCGTTGAGTGTGTCCTGCAGTTTTGCCACCGTTGTTGATATGATTTTCTGATCGCTTCGTGATACATTTTCGATTGCAGTCACAGGCGTTTCAGAGTGAGCGCCGTGCATCAAGAGGCGGCCGCGCAGAAAATGAGCAGCGCGTACACCCATGTAAATCGCAGCGACTGAATCTTGTTTGGCTAGATCACGCCAATCATGCTCGGCAAAGCCTTCGACCTCACGGCCGGTGAGAATGCGTAATGCTGAGTTGCGTCCGCGCCGTGTCAATGATGTTCCAATTGTTGCTGCAGCAGCAGAAGCTGATGTTATACCCGGCACAATATCAAAAGAGATCGCTGCTTCATCGAGCGCATCAAGTTCTTCATCAAGGCGGCCAAAGATCGCTGGATCACCGGATTTCAAGCGCGCGACCTGCGCGCCCTTGGCAGCATGCTTAATCATCAACGCATTGATGTCGTCTTGTTTCCAAGAAGGGCCGTAACCTTTTTTGCCAACTTCAATCACGATTGCTTCGCGGCGTGCTAATTCAAGAATCGCTTGCGGTACGAGTTGGTCATGCAAAACGACATCTGCTTCGTGCAAAAGGCGGCGTGCTTTCAAGGTCAATAGTTCTGGATCACCTGGACCTGTGCCAATCAAAGAAACATGGCCTTCGCGCGGGCGGGTTTCGATGGCGTCAGTTAGTAAATCGTTGAGTGCATCATTAACGGCTTTTTCGCCGCCCGTTTGAAGCGCCGCATCGCCTGCGCCCTCATAGTAGCGGCTCCAAAAGTCACGACGAATACGTCCTTGCGGCAACATATCGGCGCGGCCACGAAATGCCTGACCAATGCGTGCGAGAATGCCGAGCGACGCTGGGAGGCGCTCTTCAATGTCTGCCTTGATACGCCGTGCGAGTACAGGCGCTGCGCCTTCCGTACCAATTGCAATTGTTACAGGGTCGCGGTCAACAATTGCCGGTGTGATGAATTCGCTATCTTCCAGATTGTCGACGATATTTATAAGTGCGCCTGCGTCGTGGCCGATCTTGGCAACGCGTGCATCTTCAATGTCATCTTCATTGGCTGCATAAAGCATAGCTGCGCCGTCTGCGTCGCCAATCTCAAGCGCACGTTCAACCAACGTTAATTTGCCTGTTGAAGCCCAAGCACGAACCTGATCTTCTGCTTCAAGACCAAACACAATAATATGAGCTTCGGTCTTCAGCAGTAGACGCAGTTTTGCGATTGCACATTCACCTGCGCCAGAAACAATAATGCGGCGACCGACTACATTTAAAAATATTGGAAAATGACGCATAGGGTTTCCTTTTCAGTAATCCTGAAAATAGGGTTTCGCATAGGCGTGTATAAGAAATGGAATTCCAATTTATGAAGCATCTGGGGAATAATTGTTTTTTCGGGCGGGAAACACGTTCACGAATGCTTGATTGACTGTGTTTGCTTTTTCACAGGTTGCGACAATCGGTCAGTTTCGAACTATTCCAATTTCTGTCTTAGCCCGTTATAGAAAGTTTGAGAAAATTGTATGAGAGCGGCGCTGGTATTTTAAGTGTTGCGGACGAAGGGTTAGAGTTTTGGATTTTAATCGCTTTTTTGCCGATAAACTTGAAGGCTTAGTTGAAGCTGGCAATTACCGTGTGTTTGCTGATCTTGAGCGTAAAGCTGGTGCGTTTCCAAAGGCGTTGCGCCACCGCGAAGACGGCACAACGCATGAAGTTACGGTCTGGTGCTCGAACGATTATTTAGGCATGGGCCAGCACCCGTCTGTAACTGCGGCTATGCATGAAGCAATTGACAAATGTGGCACCGGAGCAGGCGGTACGCGCAATATTTCCGGCACGAACCATTATCATGTGAAACTTGAGAACGAACTTGCTGATCTTCACGGCAAAGAAGACGCGCTTATTTTCACATCTGGTTATGTGTCCAACTGGGCAGCGCTCGGCACGTTACTTACCAAAATTCCAAACATCATTTGCTACACAGATGCGTTGAACCATGCATCCATGATTGAAGGCATTCGTCATTCACGCTGTGAGAAGCGAATCTTCCGTCATAATGACGTTGCTCATCTTGAAGAACTCATGGCGCAGGATGATCCAAACGCACCCAAGCTAGTCGCGTTTGAAAGCGTCTATTCAATGGATGGCGACATCGCGCCGATTGAAGATATTTGCGATGTAGCCGACAAATTTGGCGCTCTTAAATATATCGATGAAGTGCATGCTGTTGGCATGTATGGCCCGCGCGGCGGCGGCGTAGCTGAACGCGAAGGAATCATGCACCGCTTGGACGTGATTGAAGGAACGCTCGGCAAGGCGTTCGGCGTTATGGGCGGATACATCACAGGCTCAAAAAACCTGATCGATTTTGTACGCTCTTTTGCTTCAGGCTTTATCTTTTCAACCGCATTGCCGCCAGCTGTCGCAGCGGGTGCAACGGCATCTATCAAGCATTTGAAAGAAAGCCGCGTCGAGCGCAAAGCACAGAAACGTAATGTTGCTGCCGTTCGTGCTGCCTTCGATAAACGCGGCATTCCGCATATGCCGAACCCGAGCCATATCGTGCCGGTAATGGTGGGCGATGCGTCCAAGTGTAAATGGATTTCCGATATTTTGCTTGAGCGCCATGGCATCTATGTTCAGCCAATCAACTACCCAACGGTGCCTGTTGGTACGGAACGTTTGCGCATTACGCCAACGCCCGCGCATTCACCGGAAGACATTGCACATTTGGTAAGCTCATTGAGTGAACTCTGGTCGCAATGTGCGCTGGCACGGCAAGTCGCCTGAATTAAGCAATCAACGTAACTGATTCAAATGATTAATATTTAGCGCAATGCCTTTAAATGGCTTTGCGTTGAATCAGTTTGTGAAGTTGCTCAACCAGCACTTTAATGTCTTGCGGGCCAACCGTGCACCAATCCACTTAAAATACTCTGCGTGTCTGCTCCCAATGCAGGCGCTGTATCGATGTTTGATGTCATTTGCCCATCAATCAAAAATGGTGAACGAACGCCCGGAACACCAAGCGATGTTGCGATTTGCAGTTCGCGTGCTTTGACATGTGGATCGTTGAACATGTCTTCGATTGTATTGATTGCACCAACGGGCACCGCATGATTCTCACATGCTTCAATCAGCGCATCGCGTGCCCAATCAGTTGTAGCCGCTGTAAGGCTAATTGTTAAAGCGTCACGGTTTTCAACTCGCTTTTGGTTCGTCGCAAAAAGCGGATTTTGCGCTAGCTCTTGCGCTCTTAGAATTTCACATAGACGTGCAAATTGCCCATCATTGCCAACGGCTAAAATGATATGCCCATCCTTCACAGGGATGACCTGATAAGGCGCAATATTTGGATGCGCATTGCCTAGTCGGGCAGGGGCGCTGCCTGTTGCAAGGTAATTCATATTTTGATTGGCAAGCGAAGCGGCCATCACTTCCATCAATGCGATATCGATGTGGCTACCCTTATTGTGCTTAAGGGATTTAACCAGCGCTGCGTTGATTGCAGATACAGCATAAAGGCCCGTTAGAATATCGGTGATTGCAACGCCGGCCTTCATTGGCTGTCCATCCGGTTCTCCGGTAATAGACATAAAGCCGCTCATACCTTGGATAATAAAATCATATCCTGCGCGATGCGCATAAGGGCCGGTTTGTCCAAAACCAGTAATGGAGCAATAAACCAGATTGGGATTAGCCTTTGAAAGGCTTTCATAATCGAGGCCGAATTTCTTCAATCCACCGACTTTGTAATTTTCAATGACGACATCTGCCGTGCTTATAAGTTTTTTTAACGCGCTCAAATGTTCGGCGTTTTTAAGATCGAGCGCAGCTGAGCGTTTACCGCGATTGGCACTGTGGAAATAGGCAGCCGATAGGTCTTCGCCATTTGCACCTTTTATAAAAGGTGGTCCCCAATGGCGGGTTTCATCGCCGCCATCAGGGTTTTCGATTTTAATGACGTCGGCGCCAAGGTCCGCGAGCAATTGACCTGCCCATGGCCCTGCAAGTACGCGCGCTAATTCAACAACGCGCACACCCTCAAGCGGTTTAGACATTTATGTTTGTCGCGCCCGTTTTGCGTTGCAACAATTGTTTTTCAGCCATGAGTTTACGCTGATAACGACCCTGAACAATTTCAACTAGAACCATCGTCACAAGCACGAAGTAGAATGTTGTTTTGCTCATTGCCTCAACAGAGAAGCCGAAGAATTTCAGATGTGCCAGATGGCCGCCTTCTGTCGTCAGCAAGATACCGACGAGCAAGAGAACGAAAAGGCCAACGACCTCATACATGCGATTTCGGTTCAAGAAGTTTGCAACCGTTTCGGCCATAGCAACCATCAAAATGCCGGAAATAATAATCGCTGCGACCATGACGATGAAATGATCAGTCAAAGCAACGGCTGAAAGTACGGTGTCGAATGAGAAGACAACGTTCATGGCAACGATCCAGAATAGCGCTTTGCGAACCGATGTCATGGCGCGGTTGCCCATATCATGGTCCATATCGTCTAAAGCGAGCATATGGGTGATTTCTTTGATTGCGGTGTACATCAAGAAAACACCACCAGCCAAAACGATGATTGCATGACCGCTTACTTCGCCTTCAGCGATGCCAGCCCAATTGAACGTATAAAATGGTTCTTGGAAAACCTTAATCAGCTGAAGGACGACAAATAGTAGTATAATACGAAGAACAATCGCTAAAATAATACCCAAGCGCCGTACACGGGCTTCGTGCTGCGCCCCGACCTTCTTTGCTTCCAGCGAGATGTAGAGCAAATTGTCAAATCCGAGCACTGTTTCAAGCGCTGTTAAAATGAGAAAAGTAATCAGATTGTCTATTGTAAATAGACCGGCGAGCAATTCCATTGCGTATTCTCCAAGAAGATTTTGATGCAGTATTAGCAGAGGGCTATAGATGCGTCACCCTAGCTTCACGTGATTACAGTGGAAAATAGAGCGCTCAAACTATTTGTCAGTACATGAATGCAAAAAACCGATAAATGCCTCAGTTGCTGCATCCTGATCTTTATCATTTAAAGTTTCATGTCTTGCACTGGGGAAAATAATAGCTTTGACGGCAGTAAAACCAGCAGCCTTAAGCCGCTTGCATTGGGCTTGTGTAGCGATCGCATTGTCTGTTGCAGGATCCTTGCCGCCGCCAAGAAGCTGAATGGGGAGTGTTTTAGTTTTTTTGTTTGCGCCGCGCACATTGCTACCGTTGAAGACCAAGTCAAAAAGGTCTTGCCACATTGATACAGAGGCATTCCATCCGCAGTTTGGATCAGCGATATAGGCATCCACCTCTTTTTCGATATGCGAAAGCCAATCAAAATCAGTACGGTGATTGGGGATTTTCTTGCCCCACGCTTCAAAAGTAAGCTTCGGTAATATACGAGATGGCACATCCGAACCCAGCCTAAAGCGCTCATAATGCAATATGCCTTGCGCTAAACGGCCGACGAGCCCGCCAGAGAAATTTGAATTCCATACAGCTGCGCCAGCAAGGCGATCAGCATGCGCAAGCACATAATTCATCGTTATTAAGCCGCCCATAGAATGACCAAACATGATGAGCGGAAGATCTGGATGGTGAGCACGTGCGTTCTCTTGCACCGCTGCACAATCAAGCATTATCTTTTTTACGCCATCTCCATCCAGTGAAAACGCGCCTTGGGGTGCGTCTTTAGCTTTTGTGAGGCCATGGCCACGATGGTCATGGGCGTAGACATGACAGCCAGCTTCACTAAGCTTCGTTGCAAAGCGCGCATAGCGCTCAGCATGTTCAGCAAGGCCATGGTTTACATGAACGATATAGCGTGCGTCACTGGCAGCGTGTTTGACATAACAATTTATGTCGGCACCTGAGGCGCTAACAATTCTTTTCTTCGTATCGAATGTGTAATGATTCATGTTTGAGACGAACTCCCTGCGGGTAAGGTGCGCACCACTTTTTTTGCAGTCAAGTCTATGCAAGTCTTTGATTGTGAATAACTAAAAAATGCTACTATTTAATAATGTTCATTCCGTGAAGCGGCCGCTTGTGCGCGTGTGAATAAATGTCAGCGCAGTGTTTAACGCCTAGCAAATGCTTGCCTTGCCCCGATGGGAAATTTCCCATAGATATCGGCCAAACTTCAAAGCATTTGGAACCGATTTAAGATGGCACGCCAATATATTTATCACATGTCCGGCCTCAATAAGGTCTATGGATCAAAGAAAATTCTCGAAAATATTCACCTGCAATTTTATGGTGATGCAAAGATTGGTATCTTGGGCCCTAACGGCGCAGGTAAATCTACAGTCATGCGCATTATGGCAGGGCTGGATAATGAATTTACAGGCGAGGCTTGGATTGCCGAAGGCGCAACCCGCGGATATTTGCCGCAAGAGCCTCAACTTGATCCAAATCTGAACGTTATGGAAAATGTCATGCTTGGCGTGGCGGATAAGAAAGCGATTCTTGACCGCTATAATGAGCTGATGATGAACTATTCCGATGAAACAGCGGATGAAGGTTCAAAACTTCAAGATATGATTGACAGCCAAAACCTTTGGGATTTGGAAAGCCAAGTCGAACAGGCAATGGACGCATTACGATGCCCGCCAGCCGATGCGTCAGTTGAAAATCTGTCAGGTGGTGAAATTCGCCGCGTTGCACTTTGCCAGTTGCTTCTGAGCCAGCCTGATATGCTATTGCTCGACGAGCCAACCAACCATTTGGACGCTGAGACAATTGCATGGCTGGAAAAGCACCTGCGAGAATATCCAGGTTCTGTTCTAATGATTACCCACGACCGTTACTTCCTTGATAATGTGACAGGGTGGATTCTTGAGTTGGACCGCGGGCGCGGCATTCCATATGAAGGCAACTACACAGCTTACCTTCAAGCAAAAGCCAAGCGTTTGCACCAAGAAGGCCGCGAAGACGATGCAAAGCAAAAAGCGCTTTCTCGCGAGCAGGAATGGATGGCATCATCTCCGAAAGCTCGTCAGGCGAAATCAAAAGCACGTATTAAAGCCTATGATGAATTGGTCGAAAGCGCCAATAATCGCAAACCTGGCGATGCGCAGATCATTATTCCAGCCGGCGAGCGCCTCGGTAATGTGGTGATTGAAGCTGAAGGTCTGACCAAAGGGTATGGCGACCGCGTTTTGATCGATAACCTCTCTTTCAAATTGCCACCTGGCGGTATCGTCGGTGTTATCGGGCCAAACGGTGCTGGTAAATCAACACTGTTCCGTATGATTACCGGTCAAGAACAGCCTGATAGTGGCACAATCACAATCGGTGACACGGTCAACCTTTCCTATGTTGACCAGAGCCGCGATGCACTTTCAGGTAAAAGTACTGTTTGGGAAGAAATCTCCGGCGGTAATGACATCATCAAGCTCGGCAATCATGAGATGAACAGCCGCGCATATTGTGGTGCGTTTAACTTTAAGGGCGGCGACCAGCAGCAACCTGTTGGCACATTGTCAGGCGGTCAACGTAACCGTGTGCATTTGGCCAAGATGGTCAAAGCTGGCGGTAACGTGTTGCTTCTCGATGAACCGACCAACGATCTGGACACAGAGACACTCGGTGCGCTGGAAGAAGCATTGGAAAACTATGCGGGCTGTGCTGTCGTAATCAGCCACGACCGTATGTTCCTTGACCGGTTGGCGACACATATTCTTGCATTCGAAGGCGATAGCCATGTTGAATGGTTCGAAGGTAACTTTGAAGATTATGAACAGGACAAGATTCGCCGTCTTGGACCTGAAAGCGTTAATCCGAAACGCGTGACCTATAAAAAACTAACGCGTTAAAACTGCTTAGCAATTGATTTGGCCGCCGGTGTGCTCGTTCATGCCGGCGGTTTTTTATTGCCAAGCGCACAGACAAAACAATTTCTGCACTATGCAAAGTTGCATGGAGTTACAAGAAATATATTGTCGATAGAAATAGGGGCTTAAAAATGAAAAAGACCGGACTGCGGGAGGAGGATGCAGTCCGGTCGTAATTCTTGGACCAAGCTGGGAGGAGGATGCTTGATCCTTGGCAACAGCACCATCTGGGAGGAATTATGTGCTGTTGTTGAAATGATGTATGCGCTTTAGTTGGGAATTGTGCAATGCAGCATTTTGCAATGCTGCTATGCAGAAAATGCATAGCTTGGTGCTTGAAAAGCTAAATGGACTAGAATTCCCAGCCCCGTGCTTTTGCAAAAAGGAAATCTCGAATTGCTTGGAGTTTCGCAGAATTTCTCATTGTTTCTGCATAGACGAAGAATGTATCGAAACTAGGTAGTTCTACGTCCTCTAACACCCGTACAAGACCGGAATCGCGTTCAACGGCATAATCGGGGAGCAGAGCAAGCCCGATGCCAATTTGCGCGGCCCTTTTGACGGACATCACAGAGTTGATTTCAAGTGTCGGTTTTAAAGGTTGTTTGCCTTCACGCTCAACGGTCAGTAATGCGTTTAGGTCTGATAGATAATTGGGCGCTGGTTCACCAAAGCTTATAATTCGATGCTCTTCCAAGTCCGCCAGCTTCTCAGGACGGCCAAAACGCTTGATATATTCTGGTGATGCATAAACATGCAGGTGCACGGTGAACAATCGCCGCTGAATAAGATCAGGCTGTTGAGGTTGCCGCAGGCGAATAGCGCAGTCCGCTTCGCGCATATTCAAATCAAGCTCTTCATTGGAAAGCATCAATTTGACGCTGATATCAGGATAAAGCTCGATAAATTCTTGAATGCGATACGAAAGCCAGCCTGCACCAAGGCCAACGGTCGTTGTAATGCGCAAAATGCCAGATGGCTTATCTTTGGTTTCTTTTAGCTGGGAGCTTACCGATTCTAATTTTAGAAACACTTCATGCGCTGTGGCATAGAGCATATCGCCTTGCTCTGTGAGTACCAGCCCCCGTGCATGGCGATTAAAAAGCGGCGCGCCAATTTCTTGCTCTAGGGATGAAATTTGCCGACTGACCGCCGATTGAGAAATATGCAGAACCTCACCGGCGTGGGTAAACGAGCCGGCCTGTGCTGCCGCATGAAATACGCGTAATTTGTCCCAATCTAGCGGCACGGTTCAATCCAATCTTATTCAGCCGCTTCAAGCTGGCTTTCTTGTGCAGCCACAAACTTTTCAGCTTCCAAAGCAGCCATACAGCCCATTCCTGCAGCTGTAACAGCCTGTCTATATATATCATCTGTTACATCACCGGCTGCAAATACGCCAGCCACAGAGGTTACAGTGCTGTCAGGTGCAGTCCACAAATAGTTGTTTGGCTTCTGTTTTAACTTACCTTCAAACAGCGACACGGCGGGTGCATGGCCGATGGCTACAAACAAACCATGCGTCGCCATTTCAGTAATTTCGCCTGTTTTCCTGTTTTTCAGCTTAACGCCGGTAACAGATGCGGGAAGGGCGGGATTGGTTTTTTCGCCTAGGATTTCCTCAACTTCGGTATCCCAAATGATTTCCACATTTGCTTTTTTGAGCAGCCGTTCTTCAAGAATTTTCTCAGAGCGCAATTCGTCGCGGCGATGAACGAGCGTTACCTTAGAAGCAAGGTTCGAAAGATAAAGCGCTTCTTCAACGGCTGTATTGCCGCCGCCAACAACGACAACTTCCTTGCCACGGTAGAAAAAGCCATCACATGTCGCACAAGCAGATACGCCAAAGCCCATATAGGTTTGTTCGCTTTCAAGGCCGAGCCATTTAGCTTGCGCTCCTGTACAGATAACCAGTGTATCACCTGTGTAAACGGTGCCGCTATCACCCACAGCTTTAAATGGACGACTATCGAGATCAACTTCAACAATAATATCTTGCTCGATTTGAGTGCCAACATTTTCAGCCTGTTGGCGCATTTGTTCCATCATCCACGGGCCTTCGACGGCATCGGCATAACCTGGATAGTTTTCGACTTCTGTGGTGATCATCAACTGACCACCTTGCTGCAAGCCAGCAACCATGACGGGGTTCAGCATTGCGCGCGAAGCATATATCGCTGCGGTATAACCAGCAGGGCCAGAACCGATGATGAGCATTTTGGAGTGAATTGTTTTCGTCATGTTTGACCTATTCAGTTTTCATTTCGAGCCGCACGAAACGGTGAAAGATAAGACGTGGCTGTAACTTTAACAAATACAGCTACCGAAGTTTCGTGTCAGATGGTGTTCTATGAAACATAGCTCAAGGGCTTTATCTTATCCATCATCACTTTTAGTTATTCATCGCCTATTAAATGTAAGGGTAAGTAAAGTTTTCGATACTTTGATAAAACGCATTGAGATTTGCCGTTTCTTTATCTAGTGAAAAATTATCCGTTACATGTCTTCTAATTGCTGCATGTTCTTGATTTGCGCTCTCAATATTAGTCATCAGTTGGAAGACGTCGTTTTCCATATCGGTTTCGCTTGTTAGTGCACTATAAGGTGCGTCTTTTAATAGTGATGAAAAAGCACCAACATCCGTGCCGATAACAGGCACTCCGCAAGCCATAGCTTCTAAGGGGGTCAAGCCAAAGCCTTCCCAGCGTTGAGGTGCAACAAATACATCCAATGCTTGGTACCATCTGTGAATATCAGTATGCTCGCCAACAAAAATGATGCGGTCTGAAAGGCCAGAATTATGAATCCGTCCTTTTAACTCATTTGCAAAAGCAGTGTGTTGTGATGTTATATTGCCGGCGATAATTGCGCTCCAATCCGGTGCGTTCGGCAAAATAGAAATCATCGTATCTATAAATAGATCAGTGCCTTTTTGGTGGCGGATACGTCCAAAACAACCAATAAGTTTTTGTGCAATTGGCAGCCCAAGTTCGGCTTTCAACTTAGATTTGTCATCAACCTCAGAAAAGCGGTCCGTATCTATGCCGTGCATTATAATTTGGTGCGGCACCTTCAGATAAGCTGCTGTTTTTGCACTTGTTGCAATAACTCCATCCATGCGCCTGATTAACCATTTGGTGTAACCCGTGTGTTGTCTTTGGGATGCAGATGTGAAAACCAGCTTAACGGGCATGCGCAGAACATCACGCATGATAACGCCTGCAAGCATTTCTGTATTACGGCGCGCATGCCAAATACGGTTTTTGCCGGAGTTTGGTTTTTTCCATAATTTCCACAAATCACGGTAGCGAATTTTTGGAAGATGGTTCGGTAAACCAGGACCAATTGTAGCGATAGTGATGCCAGTAGCGTTTTGAACTGGCACCAATTGAATTATTGTAGACGTTACACCGGACAAGCGACGTTTGAAGTTTGGCGCGACGACTTGCAATTTCTCAAAATCGTTGAAAATGGTCATGTAAACTCTCTATACGTGACGTTTTCTTAGACGTATTTTACCGCTTCAATTTCATATCCGCGATCACCCTTGGGCGCTTTGACTTCAATAGAATCGCCAACAGTTTTGCCGATGAGTGCACGCGAAATTGGAGATGAGATCGAGATGCGACCTTCTTTTGGATTCGCTTCCTGATCACCGACAATTTGATACGTGACTTCTTCGCCTGTATCATCGTCCGTCAACGTAACAGTCGCACCAAAACGAATGGTGTCACCTGTCATCGTTGCTACATCAATAACGTCGGCGCGGCCAATTAAGCCTTCAAGCTGGCTAATACGGCCCTCATTGTGCGATTGAGATTCTTTCGCGGCATGATATTCGGCGTTTTCCGAAAGGTCGCCGTGGGCGCGCGCTTCCGAGATCGCTTCAATAATGCGTGGACGCTCTTCCTGCTGCCGCCAGCGAATCTCTTCGTTCAGCGCATCAAAGCCTTTACTCGTCATTGGGACCTTCTCGACCATGGTCCTTCCTTTCCTGCCAGTTTTTAACCGGACTTAATCTATAAATAAAAACGGCTCCGGATTTGCGTTCCGGAACCGCGTTGCTCAATATGGCAATGTCTCTAGCTGATTTCCAGCCCTTTTATGGGCTCTATCGACTTTACTCGAAATAAGCTTGTAGAGGGCGCACTTCGATCTCACCTTTTGATAGGGCTTCGATCGCTTGGGTGGTTGCTTTAGCGCCCGCCATTGTTGTGAAATAAGGTACTTTGTTCTCAAGAGCAGCACGGCGCAGCGACTTGGAATCAGACAGTGCTTTTTTGCCGCTCGTTGTATTGATCACAAGTTGCACTTCACGGTTGCGGATGGCGTCCTCGATATGTGGACGTCCTTCCAAAACCTTGTTGATTTTGCGTGCTTCAACACCATTTTCGGCCAAATAACGTTGCGTGCCACCGGTTGCGATGATGCCAAAACCTAGTCCAGCAAGCACTTTTGCAGAGGCAAGAGCATTGGCTTTATCTTCGTCTTTGACAGAGATGAAAACATTGCCATCTTTCGGCAGAACCACACTGGCGCCAAGCTGAGCTTTAGCAAACGCCATTGCAAAGTCTTTATCAAGGCCAATGACTTCACCTGTTGAGCGCATTTCAGGGCCGAGCAGGGTGTCAACGCCTGGGAACTTCGAGAACGGGAACACCGCTTCTTTGACCGCAATGTGTTTGATGTCAGAAGCATGTTTGCGCGTGCCGTAATGAGCAATGGCCTCTGAAAGTGTTTCACCGGCCATAATACGCGCTGCAATCTTCGCAATCGGAAGACCAATTGTTTTAGCAACGAACGGAACCGTACGTGACGCACGTGGATTGACTTCGAGTACATAAATCTCGTCGTCTTTAATCGCGTATTGAACATTCATGAGACCGCCAACATTCAGTGCTTTTGCCATTGCTGCGGTTTGAATGTGCAATTGCTCAACAATCTCATCGCTGAGCGTATTCACAGGCAGAGAACAGGCTGAGTCGCCTGAGTGGATTCCAGCTTCTTCAATATGCTCCATAATGCCCGAAACATAGACATCATCGCCATCACACAAGCAGTCGACATCAACTTCGATAGCGCCCTGTAGATAAGTATCAAACAGCAATGGGTTGGTGCCCAAGAGCGTGTTGATCTGACCTGTTTTGTCGTTTGGATAACGTGCTTTTATATCTTCCGGAATAAGCTCAGGTACTGTTTCAAGCAGATAGGTAGAAAGCGAAGTCTCGTCGCGCACGATCTGCATCGCACGGCCGCCAAGCACGTAAGATGGACGCACCACAAGCGGGAAGCCAAGACCAGTTGCAATCAACCGCGCTTGTTCAACCGAATGGGCAATGCCATTTTTCGGCTGTAAGAGATTGAGCTTCATAAGCAGTTTCTGGAACCTGTCGCGGTCTTCTGCCAAGTCAATCGCATCGGGCGATGTACCAAGAATTGGAATGCCAGCACGCTCAAGCGCATTAGCTAGTTTCAAAGGTGTCTGGCCGCCAAATTGAACGATAACGCCTTTAAGATTGCCAGACTTTTGCTCCATTTCCAGAATTTCAAGCACATCTTCATTGGTCAATGGCTCGAAATAAAGGCGGTCAGATGTATCATAATCTGTTGAAACCGTTTCAGGGTTACAGTTGATCATGATGGCTTCATAGCCAGCATCCCGCAGTGCAAAAGCAGCATGACAGCAGCAATAGTCAAACTCGATACCCTGACCAATACGGTTAGGACCGCCGCCTAAAATGACAACTTTATCGCGTGTTGATATTTGCGCTTCATTCTCAGGTGCACCGATGAATGGCTGCTCATATGTTGAATACATATAGGCCGTAGGGGAGGCGAATTCTGCCGCGCATGTATCAATGCGTTTGTAAACAGGGCGCACATCCAAAGCGTGGCGGGCCGAAACCACATCACTCTCATTCTTGCCAATCAATGTAGCCAAGCGCTGGTCTGAAAAGCCCATTGATTTGAGCATACGCATATTATCGGCATCAAGCGGCAAGCCATGCTCTTTAACACGCGCTTCCATATCGATAATATTTTTGAATTGTTCCAAGAACCAAGGGTCGATTTTGCAACCGGCATGTATGTCTTTAAGGCTGAAGCCCAAACGAATAGCTTGCGCAACCATCCGCAAACGGTCCGGTGTTGGTGCGCCGATTGCCGCACGGATCGCATTCTTATCGTCGCCTTCGCCAAGGCCGGGCACTTCAATATCGTCAAGTCCTGTAAGACCGGTTTCAAGGCCGCGCAGCGCTTTTTGCAAGCTCTCCGCAAATGTGCGTCCAATGGCCATGACCTCGCCAACGGATTTCATAGCCGTAGTTAAGTGAGGTTTTGCGCCGGGGAATTTTTCAAATGCAAAGCGCGGAATTTTTGTAACGACATAATCGATTGATGGTTCAAACGAAGCCGGTGTCGCACCGCCCGTAATATCATTCTCAAGTTCATCCAGCGTATAACCAATAGCCAGTTTTGCTGCGATTTTTGCAATCGGGAAGCCTGTTGCTTTTGATGCAAGCGCAGATGAGCGCGATACGCGCGGGTTCATTTCAATAACAACCAGACGGCCATCCTCTGGATTAACCGCAAACTGTACGTTTGATCCGCCTGTTTCAACGCCGATTTCACGCAAGACCGCAATCGATGCGTTACGCATGATTTGATATTCTTTGTCGGTGAGCGTTAGCGCAGGGGCAACGGTAATCGAGTCGCCTGTGTGCACGCCCATTGGGTCGATGTTTTCAATCGAACAGATGATGATGCAGTTGTCTGCTTTGTCACGAACAACCTCCATCTCATATTCTTTCCAGCCAAGAACGCTTTCGTCGATCAGCACTTCGGTTGTCGGCGAAGCATCAAGCCCGCTTTCAACGAAATCCATAAACTCGGAACGGTTATAAGCAATACCGCCGCCTGTGCCGCCAAGTGTGAACGATGGGCGGATAACGGCAGGTAGGCCGATTTCATCAAGTGCAGTTGCCGCTTGTGCCATCGCATGGCTCATATAGCGCTGTTTGCGTTCGGCAGTGCTGTGACGCCATTCTAGTTCAAGTGCATCAAGCGCTGCATTCAGCTCTTCGCCTGAAAATTGCTTCTCAAGCTCAGCTTTTTTAGCTTCGTGGGCTGTGCGGTCTTTATCTTTAACAGCTGTCGCATTGACCAACATTGAGCGTGGGCATTCCAAACCAATGCGCTCCATTGCTTCACGGAACAGCGAGCGGTCTTCAGCTTTATCAATGGCTTCTGGTGTTGCGCCAATCATCTCGACATCCCATTTGTCGAGCACGCCCATCGCTTTGAGCGAAAGAGCCGTGTTGAGCGCTGTTTGTCCGCCCATCGTTGGCAGGACAACCATCTTATCGTTAGGGTGTTCCTTACGCTCTTTGATGATGATCTTTTCAACGATTTCCGGTGTGATCGGCTCGACATAGGTCGCATCGGCAAGATCAGGGTCTGTCATGATCGTCGCTGGGTTAGAATTCACCAGAACGACGCGATACCCTTCTTCGCGCAATGCTTTACAGGCCTGCGTTCCGGAGTAATCAAACTCACACGCTTGACCAATCACAATCGGTCCTGCACCGATGATGAGGACTGTATCTATATCATTACGCTTTGGCATGGGGCATCCGTTTAGCTTACGCGAAAAACCGGATGCAAAGACAACCGGCACTAACGCAATTATTTTGTGGCTAAGGCTGTCTTATATTCATATGCGCGCGCGATGTAACCCCATTAAGCAATGAAATTTAGGCTTTCAACATAGATTCAGCGCTGTTTGGCATTTTTGTAGTCTTTGGAACAATTGCCGCATTGAAGCATTGGCCTTTCAACAGCGAAAGGAGAAAAATATGCCGAATATTTCAGAAGCAAAAATCGCGATACTTGCAACCGATGGTTATGAACGCTCGGAGTTGCGTAAACCGCTTGAACATCTCAAAGGCGCAGGTGCAGATGTGCACATTGTATCAATCAAATCCGGTGAGATTAAAAGCTGGGATGAGGACAATTGGGGCGATAGCGTTGCTGTCGATAAGCTCGTGTCAGATGTAGCCGTTGCTGATTATGATGCGCTGGTTCTACCCGGCGGCCAAATCAACCCAGATCTTTTACGTGTGAACGAAGATGCCGTTTCATTCGTGCGTGAGTTCGCAAAGAGCGGAAAAACGCTTGCTGCTATATGCCATGCGCCTTGGTTGCTTATTGAAGCTGACGCACTGCGTGACCGCAAAGCAACGTCATATCCATCTATTAAAACCGATATGATCAATGCTGGTGCCGATTGGGTTGATGAAGAGGTCGTTGTTTCAAACGCGATTATCACGTCCCGTAACCCTGGCGATCTCGATGCCTTTAACGCCAAAATCGTTGAAGAGGTGGAAGAAGGACGCCATGATCGGGAAATTAAAGCTGCATAAGCCAGTATAAATCATTGAAAATGTAGCGGTCGCCAAATTGGCGGCCGCTTTCTTTGTTGAACCAGCCCAGCTTTTGCGGCACAAAGTCACACACAATTAAAAGCATGACATTTGGAGTGGGCAATGCGTTTAGGTGGACGTCGCAAAAGTACGAATATTCAAGATATGCGCGGATCCGGCTCCAGCAGTCGCGGCGGTTTCGGAAGAACTACGCAACGTGTTCGCTTGCCATCTGGAGGAAGAACCGTTCGCTCATCCGGCGGAGGCCTTGGCGGTATTATCCTGCTTGTTGTCTTGTTTTTTGTTTTGCGCAGCTGCGGCATTGATCCATTGCAAATATTGGCTGGTAGTGGCGGCGGCAGCGGTTTTGAGCAGATGCTTCCGCAAACAACGCAGACACAAAACCAAACGCCTAGCGCTACGCCGCGAACAGATGCACAAACTGAGTTTGTTAGCCGCGTTCTAGCCGAGACAGAAGATGTCTGGAACGGTGTTTTTAAAGCAAATGGCCAGCAATATCCGGAACCGGTTTTAGTTCTGTTTTCCAATCAAGTGCGCTCTGCATGTGGCTTTGCTAGCGCCGCATCTGGCCCGTTTTATTGCCCAGGTGACAAAAAGCTCTACATCGATTTGAATTTCTTCGATGAGTTAGAGCAAAAATTCCAAGCAGGTGGTGACTTTGCACAGGCTTATGTAATTGCACATGAAGTTGGTCATCACGTTCAAAATGTTATTGGTGTTTTGCCAAAATTTAATCAGATGCGCCAACGTATGAGCCAAGCTGAAGCCAATGCGATGTCCATTCGTGTGGAATTGCAGGCTGATTGTTTCGCAGGTGTATGGGGCTATTACACCGAACAAAAAGGTCTGCTGTCACGCGGTGATCTGGAAGAGGCGCTCAATGCCGCAACGCAGATCGGTGATGATACGATTCAGCGCCGTACCCAAGGTTATGTGGTGCCAGAAAGCTTCAATCACGGCACATCAGCACAGCGCCGCGAATGGTTTGGGCGTGGTTTTGAAAGCGGTAAACTGGAAGCCTGCGATACCTTCAACAACGATGTTTAAAAGGTGAGGGAAGATCGCAGCTAAACAATTATTCGCTGCGCTTCACCTCAATCGGCGTTTTCATAATGATTTCGCGGTGCGGGTATGGGATGCCGATTCCATTTTCTTGGAATGCATCCCAAAGGGCGAGTAAAACCTGACCGCGTATATTGGTTAGGCCCTCTTGGGGATCGCCGATCCAGAAGCGTAATTTAAAATCGAGCGAAGATGCGCCAAATTCGGTCATCCAACAAACGGGTGCTTTGTGAGTAAGTACGCGGGGTATGTCTTTGGCCGCTTCAATCGCAATTCTTGCAACTTCATGCGGGTTGCTGTCGTAAGATACGCCAAATTCCACATCTAAACGCACAAGCTTATTGGAAAAAGACCAATTAACGACCTGCTGCGTGATGAAATCCTCATTTGGAATAAGGTATTCGCGCCCATCGCGGGTAATGACCGAGACAAAGCGCGCACGCAGTTCTCGTATCCAGCCAAATGTGTCACCAAGCTCAATCGTATCGCCGGGCTTGATTGATTTATCGACCAGAATAATCACGCCTGAGATAAAGTTGGAAACGACTTTTTGCAGGCCGAAACCAAGACCGATACCAACGGCACCAGAGAAAATTGTCAGCGTGGTAAGATCAAGCCCCGCAGCTGTCAGCGCAACAACGAGGGCTATGACGATAAGACCAACTTTTACTATTTTGCCTGAAAGGACTTTGAAGGACGGCGAGAGGTCCGAAATAGCATTGATTCGATTGTCAAAAAATGTGCCGAATAGCGTTGCCAGCCACAAAAATAGCGATGTTAGAAAAACGATGCGTAGGACAAACAGTATCGAGAGTTTGAAATCACCCAGATTAATGGCTGCATTATCAAGTGCTTCTGAAACGGGACCACGTATATCCAACACGCCAAGCGCTATGTAAGCAAAGGCACCAATGGCAACAACGCGGGCGATGGTTCTGTTTTGAATAATCCGCGTGAGAACAACCAATGCGAGCCAAGCAGATGCTAAGACAAGAGCTGCTGTGAGCACGAAAGTTCGGCTTGGCCAAGTGTTCAAAAGAACAATTTCGCGCGATATGTAGACGAAGATAAGAAAGAAAACCCACTCTAAGCGCCGCATGAAAGCGACGATGATGCGCAGCAGGCCGGGGTTCCCTTTGATCGTTCGCGCACGCGCTTCAACAATCGGTTCAAGCTTAAAAGACAACAACCAAGCAATGGCGTAACAACCACCAATTATAGCCAATTGATAGGCAGCCCAAGGCTCAGTCAGGTAATTTTTTGCCTGATGAAAGAAGAGGAGAAAAGAATTCCAAGCGGTGTTCAAGTTCGGGTCCATATATGCAGAATAAACGAAACTGCACACATTGGAAGTCTTTGAATTCTACCTCTTATAAGAGCTTTATACTAAGCGCGCTCCGCAAGCTTTTCCTTGCCTTGCTTTTCGCGGATCAAATTAAAGAACCGGCGGAAAAGGTAGTGGCTATCTTGTGGGCCAGGTGAGGCCTCTGGGTGATGCTGTACGGAAAAGACAGGTTTTCCATCCACTGAAAGGCCGCAGTTTGATCCATCAAATAGCGAGACATGCGTTTCAGTGATGCCTGCTGGAAGTGATTTGGAATCAACAGCAAAGCCGTGATTCATGGAAACAATCTCAACCTTGTTGGTTGTGTAGTCTTTCACCGGATGGTTCGCACCGTGGTGGCCTTGGTGCATTTTAACGGTATTGGCGCCAACAGCCAGTGCCAACAATTGATGGCCAAGACAAATGCCGAAAAGCGGAATGCCGCTATCAATCAGCGTTTTAATCGTTGGTACTGCATATTCGCCAGTTGCTGCAGGATCGCCCGGACCATTGGAAAGGAAAATGCCATCTGGATTAAGCGCAAGCACATCTTCTGCTGTCGATTTTGCAGGTAGTATTGTAATTTTAGCGCCAAGACCTGCGATCAAGCGCAGAATATTGCGTTTCACACCATAATCGAGAGCGACGATGTGAATGGCTGTGTCTGAATTTTCGCTGTGCCCTTGGTCCCACACCCATGGCTTTTCGGACCATGAGGTTGTCTGGCCAACGGTTACGTCTTTCGCCAAATCAAGATCGACGAGACCTGACCAATCAGTAGCACGTTTTTTCAAAGCTGGAATATCGAACACGCCGTTTTCGTCATGGGCAATCACAGCATTAGGAACACCATTGTTACGAATGTGAGCGGTCAAGGCACGTGTATCAATGCCTGAAAGGCCAATAATGCCGCGCGCTTTTAGCCATGTGTCGAGATGTTCAGCTGAGCGATAGTTCGACGGATCAGTAATGGCTGCTTTAAATATCGCGCCAACAGCGCCGTGGCGGCTGGCTGGTGTTAAATCTTCAATATCTTCAATATTGGTGCCGACATTACCAATGTGCGGGAATGTGAAGGTTACGATTTGTCCCGCATAGGACGGGTCTGTCATAATTTCCTGATAACCGGTGAGCGCGGTGTTGAAGCAAACCTCAGCTTCAATCGCACCAGTTGCACCAAAACCCTTGCCTTTGAACACTGTGCCGTCTGCTAAAACCAAGACCGCCGTCGCTTTATGCTCAGTCCAAGGCGCAGGTGTGTTTCCTGTATCATGCAGTTGTGTCATAACTGACCTTCGTTTTTATAATGGATGTGCGGTTGCCGCAATTGAGTGCAAACACCATATCGAGTATAAACGCAACTGGTAAGAGGTAATCAAAAATCAATGATTTTTGAAACCGCACAGAGAGTTATGTAACCTTGCTTTCCTTGGGTAAGTTTAAGTTTTAGATTTGAAGTTATTTTATTGTTGTTTTATTTCAATGGTTTAGGGTCGGGCGCATGGCTTGCCATTGCTGCTGGGTATCAGTATGTTCCGACGATCGAAATAGGGTTCAAATATGCGCGAAGCAATTCACACGGCGCTTAAAGAAGCTGAGAAATCACAGGATAAAACGCGAGTCTGTACGCTGCGCCTTATAAAGGCAGCGGTAAAAGACCGTGACAGTGCTGCACGCAGCGCTGGCAAAGATCCTGTCTCAGAAGCTGAAATTTCTGAAATCTTGACGAAAATGATCAAGCAACGCGAAGAATCAGCCAAAAGCTACGAAGAAGCTGGTCGGTTGGAATTTGCCGAGTTGGAACGTATTGAAAGCGCTGTTATTGCAGAGTTTTTGCCGGAACAACTATGCGAAGACAGTGTCAAACAGGTTTGCGCTGAAGTCGTTGAAAATACCGGCGCCGAAGGCTTGCGGGACATGGGAAAGTGCATGAATGCACTTAAAACCCAATATCCTGGCCAAATGGATTTTACCAAAGCTTCTGGCATTGTGAAAAACATGCTGCGTTAATACGCGTACCGATTTGTTGTTGTGGCCTGATGGTGTTAAATCTCTATGAGTACCCACAACTTATGCACAAATTTGAGATTTAGCTGTGCGATGCATTGAAAAACCGCCCCGCTGGTTTCAATTTTAGGCCATATGAGAGTGCTTGATATTACCCACGGATAAATAAGATGCGTTTTGGCCAGTCATTTTTGGATGAGATTAGAGACCGTGTCCCGGTTTCGGATGTCATACAGCGCCATGTGACTTGGGATAAAAAGAAAACCAATGCGAATCGTGGTGATTATTGGGCATGCTGTCCCATCCATGGCGAAAACACACCGAGCTTCCACTGCGAAGATAAAAAAGGCCGCTACTATTGTTTTGGCTGCGGTGCATCAGGCGATCATTTCCGCTTTTTGACGGAGGTGGAAGGCATTAGCTTTCCCGAAGCCGTTGAACGCGTTGCTGGCATGGCGGGCATTGCGATGCCGTCACCTGATCCAGAGGCTGAGAAGCGCGAAGAAAAACGCAAAACGCTCTATGAATATATGGATATGGCTGCGTCCTACTATGAGGAACAATTGCAACTGCAGGGCGGTGCAGTCGCGCGGGCCTATCTTCGCGACCGTGGTTTAAACGCTTCAACCGTCAATAAATTCCGCTTAGGATTTGCACCCAATAATCGCAGTGGCGTTAAAGAGTTCCTTGCTTCTAAAGGTGCGACCAAAGAGCAAATCGAAGCGACGGGAATGGTTGTCTTTGGCGAAGATATTGCCGTTTCCTATGATCGTTTCCGTGACCGGATTATGTTCCCTATTGAGGATCAACAGGGCCGCGTCATCGCTTTTGGCGGCCGCGCAATGAGCGCCGATGTTCCCGCCAAATATTTGAACTCACCAGAAACAGAGCTTTTCCATAAGGGCGATATTCTTTTCAACTTTAAACGTGCGCGTTCCGTTCAGGCCAAACAAGGAGGAACATTAATTGCTGTTGAAGGCTATATGGATGTGATCGCGCTAGATCAGGCTGGCTTTGCAAATGCAGTCGCGCCGCTTGGTACGGCTCTGACAGAAAACCAACTGGCAAAATTATGGCGCGCCACAGATGAGCCAGTCCTTTGCTTTGATGGCGATAAAGCCGGCCTTCGCGCTGCATTTCGCGGGCTGGAAATGGCACTTAGTGAATTAAAGCCTGGAAAATCAGTCCGTTTTGCAATGCTTCCCGATGGCCTTGATCCTGATGATCTTGTTAAAAAGCAAGGCCCAGAGGCCTTTAAAGATGTGATTGCTGCTGCAAAGTCAGCCGCTGATATGCTTTGGCTGCGAGAAACTGGTGGCCAGACATTCGATACACCTGAACGGCGCGCTAAACTTGAACAGACGATGCGCGAAGTCACCAACCAGATTTCAGACGAAAGCGTGCGGCGTCATTATGGCCAAGACATGCGTGAGCGCGTGGCGATGTTTTTCGGCACGGCACCGGCTAGCAATAACAGGTCTGGTGGCAATAAAAATAATTACGGCAATAATAGTTATAATCGTTCAAAAGGCGGCGGCGTAAAGGGACGCATTGCGGTATCGTCACAATTGGCAAATTCTCGCATGACCAAGACAGGCATTGTCAATGTGTCAGACATGTCGGTGCGTGAAGCCGCGCTCATGAGCGCAATTATTTGCCATCCAGATATTTTGGTCGATTCTTTTGACACATTCATGTCGTTTGAGTTCGATAATAAAAGTTTGCGTGATTTGCGAAGCGCAGTCATCGAAGCGCATGGCGAAACTGCTGCGCGATTGCGTGCTGATTTGGTGCAACATCCAGCGCTTGTTGCTTACGCGCATGTTATCGATCAGGTCGATAAAGTTATTAGCCGTTCGCGGCTTTGGGTCTTTACCGAAGAGGCGGCTTTTGAAGACGCTTTGTCCGCATTTGAACAGGCTGTGCAATTGTACCAACGTGCGCGCGGCCTCAATAAAGACCTTAAAGCGGCAGAAGATGCATTGGCTCTTGATGGGTCAGAAGCGAACTGGGCAAGGTTCCAAGATATCCAATTACAGGTGCGCCGTACACAAGGGCTTGATGCGCTTGTTGAGGGCTTTGGTGTCTCCTCAGGACGTCCGAGTCGTAACTTTTAAGCTGAGTTTTGCGCTTTTTGGCAAAAGAATCATGTCAATTAATTCACAGAAACGCTTGACGTGAGGCCGAATCACGGGAATCAGAGTTATAATTATACGTGAAGGTGGAAATCTGCAGTGGGCAGCACTATTTCCATGAGAGAAGCAACATAGAAATGGCTTTCAGATAAACACACTTAATCAATGTTTAAGACGCGGTTGTTAGCTTTTGGCTACATGCGACTGATTCGGTAATTACCGAATAAACAAAGTGAACAAGGCGACGGCTTAATTGCCTTAATACGCCGGAGAACAAACGTCTATGGCGACAACGACTAAAACAAAAAAAAATCCCGAAGCTGGGGCCCCGAGTACAGAGACGCAGACCGCAGATGGGCCATTGCTCGATCTAACGGCTGATTCCGTCAAAAAAATGATACGCGCTGCAAAAAAGCGCGGCTTTGTTACTGTCGACGAGCTGAACTCTGTCTTACCTTCCGATCAGACCGATCCTGACAAGATTGAGGACGTTATGTCCGCGCTGTCAGAAATGGGCATTAATGTCGTGGAAGACGACGAAGACAGCGATGCTGATACGAACGACGCTGATGCTACGGCCGGTTCTAAGGAAGTTGCAACAGCAAGTGGCAGCGCCGTTACAACAACGGTTAAGAAAAAAGAACCAACCGATCGTACCGATGATCCGGTTCGCATGTATTTGCGTGAAATGGGGCAGGTTGAACTGCTTTCACGCGAAGGCGAAATCGCAATTGCCAAGCGCATTGAGGCCGGCCGTGAAACGATGATCGCTGGTCTTTGTGAAAGCCCGTTGTCATTCCAAGCGATTATTATCTGGCGTGATGAGCTGATGGAGGAAAACATCCTCCTGCGCGATATTATTGACCTTGAAACAACCTATGCTGGTCCTGAGGCTAAGGCGACACCAAAGGTGCCAACGCCTGAAGAAATTGATCAGGCACGCAAAGAGCGTGAAGAAAAAGAACGTCTGCTGCGTCAGCCGCGTCGCCGTGATGATGACATCACCAATGTTGGTGGTGAAGGTCAGATCGACGATGATGATGACGAAGAAGACGAAGTGAACCTATCGCTAGCGGCGATGGAGGGCGAACTACGTCCGCAGGTCATGGAAATTTTCGACAACATTGCTAATGTTTATAGCAAGTTGCGTAAACTACAGGATCAGCAAGTTGAAAGCGCCTTGGCCGATGAGGGCGAATTGTCATCAAGCCAGAAGCGCCGTTACAAGCAACTTCAGGATGAACTGGTTACTCTGGTTAAGTCTCTATCGCTTAACAATCAGCGTATTGATGCGCTTGTTGAACAGCTTTACTCGATTAACCGTGGTTTCGTTCAAAACGAAGGCCGTTTGCTACGACTTGCAGAAACCTATGGCGTAAGCCGTGAAGCATTTTTGAAGCATTACCAAGGTTCTGAGCTTGATCCAAATTGGGTTGAGACAATTTCGCAGCTTGATTCCAAAGCGTGGAAAACATTTGCAGAAAAAGAACCGCACACGATTGAAGAATTGCGTGCGGAAATTCAAGAGCTTGCCACTGAAACTGGTATCGCTATTCCTGAGTTCCGCCGTATTGTGAATCAGGTTCAAAAAGGTGAGCGCGAAGCACGCATAGCCAAGAAAGAAATGGTCGAAGCGAACCTTCGTCTCGTGATTTCTATTGCGAAAAAATACACGAACCGTGGCCTACAGTTTCTTGATCTCATTCAAGAGGGCAACATTGGTCTGATGAAGGCCGTGGATAAGTTCGAATATCGCCGTGGTTACAAATTCTCGACCTATGCGACATGGTGGATACGTCAGGCTATTACGCGTTCTATCGCTGACCAAGCACGCACGATCCGTATTCCGGTCCACATGATTGAAACGATCAACAAAATTGTGCGTACATCACGTCAGATGTTGCATGAGATTGGCCGCGAACCAACGCCAGAAGAATTGTCAGAAAAACTGGCAATGCCATTGGAAAAAGTTCGCAAAGTTCTCAAGATCGCAAAAGAACCGATTTCGCTCGAAACGCCAGTTGGCGATGAGGACGATTCACATCTGGGCGATTTCATTGAGGACAAGCAGGCAATCTTGCCAATTGATGCGGCTATTCAAGCGAACCTACGCGAAACAACAACACGCGTATTGGCTTCACTGACACCGCGTGAGGAACGTGTTCTTCGTATGCGCTTTGGTATCGGCATGAACACCGACCACACACTTGAAGAAGTGGGTCAGCAGTTCTCTGTTACGCGTGAACGTATTCGTCAGATTGAGGCAAAAGCGCTCCGCAAGCTGAAGCACCCAAGCCGAAGCCGCAAGTTGCGCTCTTTCTTGGATCAGTAAGAACAGCTAAAAAGAATACAAAACCCGGCCATTGAGCCGGGTTTTTTATAAGGCCCAATCTATTGGCGTGACATCGTTTTTCTCCAAGAAGGCATTGGCTTTGGAAAATGGTTTCGTGCCAAAAAATCCCTTATGAGCAGAGAGCGGCGAAGGGTGCACCGAGCGGATAACTAAATGCCTGCTTTCATTAACAAAAGATGCTTTTTCCTGCGCATATGCGCCCCATAATATAAAAACGATTGGGAGCGGTTGTTCATTAACGAGCCTGATCACGGCATCCGTAAATGTTTCCCAGCCCTTCTTTTGGTGCGAGCCAGCCTTATGCGCTTCGACGGTTAAAACTGAATTGAGAAGAAGCACGCCTTGCTTTGCCCATGCTTCCAGATTTCCGTGGCTGGCGGGTTCGATACCAAGATCACTGTTGAGTTCTTTAAATATGTTGACGAGTGAAGGCGGCGTGCGCACGCCTTTGGGAACAGAAAAACTCAAACCATGCGCTTGGCCAGGCCCATGATAAGGGTCTTGCCCCAGAATGACGATTTTCACTTGGTCGAGCGGTGTCATATCCAGCGCTTTGAACCAAAGCTTAGATGTTGGGAATATTTGCTTTCCAGCATCACGCTCTGACTGCAAAAAAGCTTTAAGTTTCGCCATATAGGGACTGTCAAACTCTTGGCTTAAATGGTTTAGCCAGCTTTCATGTATCTCGACCATATTCATCCGTTTGCATATCTCGTGTAAGTCAAATGCGTTGCGTTCTAATTATTGCCGAAAGTGAAAACCATGCCACATCATATTGTTAAGCTAAACACGCACGGGCAGGGACTGTATGAATTTACACACGATGTGAAGCATTTTGTTGAAGAATACGCGCCAAGCGATGCTCTTTTAACGCTCTTTGTGCGCCACACTTCTTGCTCACTTTTGGTGCAAGAAAATGCAGATAGTGAAGTTCAATCGGATATGAAGGCGTTTTTTGCCCGATTGGTGCCACCAACGAGTGATCCTTCAATGTCATATCTTCGGCATACCTATGAAGGGCCTGATGATATGCCTGCGCATATCAAAGCGGCGTTGACGCAAACATCAATCGGAATTCCTGTCATCAGCGGGCAAATGATGCTCGGCACATGGCAGGGCATATATTTGTTTGAACATCGTGACAGGCCGCATAATCGGCAGGTCGTGCTACATCTGACCAGTGAAGCCTAATCAAACGTTAAGGCTTTCCGATGCATTTTATCGATTATGAGAAGATGGATCGAAAAAAACGCCAAGATTTCTGCTGTAATCCTATTGCCATTCCTGCTTCAGGGATGCGCGGCAATAGCTGTTGCTGACACAGTCGTTGGCTCCACCGTGTTTGTCGCCAAAACAGCTGTTAAAGGCACTGTGGGTGCAGGAAAACTTGTTTACCGCGGCGGTAAGGCCGTTGGTAATGCGGTTACAGGTGGCAATAGCAACTCAGACTATAGCTATGATAGCCAAGCCTATCAGGGTGATGTTGATAGCGCGCCCAGTTGCTTAAATTCCGATGGCTCTTATTCGCAGGCGTTGCGCGACGCAAATGGCGAATATTTCTGTACGAACTAGAAATAAATGGCTGGCTTCATAACAACTTCGTGAAGAGTTCACTGTAGATGGGGCAATATTTGCCTTGGTACTGCCCGATTCAAAACGCTATAAGATCGCAAAACTTAGTAATTTGGAGCTTTTAATGTCTCAGTCAACGCTGATTTCCCGTCGTAATGCCCTTTTATCCATGGCCGCAATTCCTGCTGCGTTGAGTGTTACTACTCTGCCTGCTTTTGCACAAAGTGCGCCAAGGTCCGAAGGCAGCGTGGATGTAGAAAAACTAATGTCTGAAGGTGCTTTGCCAGAAATGTTTGAAGGCGAAGAAGATGCTCCTGTCACTATTGTTGAATATGCTTCAATGACATGTGGACATTGTGCGAATTTCCATAAAAACACTTACCCTGAGCTAAAAGAAAAATATATCGATACCGGAAAAGTGCGCTTGATCATGCGCGAATTTCCATTTGATCCACGCGCTGCAGCAGCCTTCATGCTTGCACGCTGCGCGCCAAATGGTGCTTATTTTCCGATGGTTGATGTGTTATTCAAACAGCAAGCAACATGGGCGCGAGCAGAAAATGCACGTGCTCCGTTGGAAAACATTGCCAAATTAGCTGGTTTTACACAGGAGTCATTCGAGAAATGCTTGACCGACCAGCAGCTTTTGAATGATGTGAATAAAGTACGGGAACGTGGTCAGACTGAGTTTGAAGTAAACGCGACCCCAACATTTTTTATCAATGGCGAAAAATACGCCGGAGCGCTGACAATTGATCAACTGTCTGCCATCATTGACGATCTGCTCTAAGCAGAAATATATCGCGCAAAGCTTGGCTTTGCGCGAAGGTGGTGGCGTATGAAGTTTAATAAATTACGCCTTCTTGGTTTCAAATCATTTGTTGAGCCAACAGAGTTTGCTATTGAACGTGGCCTGACCGGTGTGGTCGGCCCGAACGGTTGCGGCAAATCCAATTTGGTCGAAGCGTTGCGCTGGGTGATGGGCGAAAGCTCATACAAAAACATGCGCGCTTCGGGCATGGATGATGTCATCTTTTCCGGTTCCGGAACCCGTCCATCACGTAACTCGGCAGAAGTTGCGCTTTTTCTCGATAATGATGATCGCACTGCACCTGCCGCTTTCAATGATAGCGAGTTGCTGCAGGTAACGCGCAGGATCGAACGCGAAAACGGTTCTGCTTACCGTATCAACGGTAAGGATGCCCGTGCAAAAGATGTGCAGCTTTTGTTTGCCGATCAGTCCACCGGTGCCCGTTCTCCTTCAATGGTCGGACAGGGGCGAATTGGTGAGCTTATTCAAGCAAAACCGCAGGCAAGGCGCGCACTTTTAGAAGAAGCTGCGGGTATTTCAGGCCTCCATTCGCGGCGGCATGAAGCCGAATTGCGCTTGCGCGGCGCAGAGACCAATCTGGAGCGATTGGATGATGTAACATCCGAACTCGAAAGCCAGATCGAAAGCTTGAAACGTCAAGCGCGTCAAGCAAACCGTTTCCGCACATTATCGCGCGATATCCGCCAAGCTGAGGCGACATTGCTGCATCTAAAATGGATGCAAGCAAAGACGGCTGAAGGTGAAAGCCAATCGACGCTTTCTAAAGCGACGAATGAAGTTGCTGAACGTGCGCAATTGCAAATGGATGCAGCACGCTTGCAAGGCATTGCTCAAAAAGCATTGCCGCCTCTGCGTGAGGCAGAAGCGGCTGCAGCAGCAGCCCTGCAACGCCTGACAATTGCGCGTGATCAACTGGACACGGAAGCTGAACGTTTGCGTGCGCGTAAACGAGAATATGAGCAACGTATTACGCAGCTATCCACCGATATAGAGCGTGAAGAACGCATGCTGGTTGAGAATGCTGATATTCTTAGTCAGTTACGAGAAGAAGAAAAAACTCTTAAAGCGCAAGACGAAGGCGCAGACGAGCGCGAAGCAGAGCTGGCCGCGAAAGTAGAGACTGCTAAGGCTGAATTAGAAAGCTCAGAAGCAGAACTGTCAAAAATCACAGCTGAACGCGCAGAAGCACAAGCGCTTCGCACACAATTACAGCGCCGTATCGGTGAGCTGACAGACCGTCGCACGCGCCTTGAGACACAAGAGCGCAATGTTGATGCGGAACTAACAACGCTCAACGATAAGATCAGCCAATTGGATGATCCTGCCGAGAAGCAAGCGCTTGTTGAAAAGGCAGAAGCCTCGATTATTGATGCGGAAAAAACCGTTACGCAAAGCGAAAGCGATGTTGCCAAAGCACGTGCTGCCGAAGCACAGCTGCGGCCTGATCTAGCAACGGCACGTGAGGCGCTAAACACGCTTGAAGCCGAAGCACGCACGATCGCAAAATTGCTCAATGCTGGTGGCAATGATCTATTTCCAGCAATCATCGAAAGCCTCAAAGTCGATAAGGGATTTGAAACCGCATTGGGCGCTGCCTTGGGCGATGATTTGGACGTGCCAACAGACGCAAATTCTGCCGTGCATTTTGCGGGCGTAGAAATTGCCAGCGATGACCCGCAATTACCTGCAGGCGCGACACCGCTTGGTGAACATGTGCGCGGCGGTGATGCGATTGGACGTCGTTTAAACCAAATTGGTATCGTTGCCGATGATGCGGCAGGTGCCGCTTTGGCACCATCCCTTAAAACAGGGCAACGTCTTGTCACGAGGCAAGGCGCTCTATGGCGCTGGGATGGATATCGTGCCGCAGCTGATGCGCCAACTATGGCAGCGCAGCGCCTTGCACAGAAGAACCGCTTGAGCGAACTTGATGCCGAAATTGTCGAGGCAACCAAAGCCAAAGCTGCGATTGAAGCATCAATGCAAGCTGCAGAAACGGCAACGCGTAATACTGTAGCGGCAGAAAATTCGGCCCGCCAATCATTAAAAGATCGGCAAAATGATGCGCGCAAAGCCCGCGATGAACTCGCCGCTGCAGAGCGTTCCTCTGGTGAACTTTCGCGCCGCCGTGCTGTGTTGGATGAATCATTCGGGCGTATTCGTATTGATTTAAATGAAGCTGTTGGCGTTTTGGCCGAAGCGGAAGCTGCATTGGCCTCAGAGCCAGAAGTCACAGCTTTTGATGCACGCCTTCAAAGTTTGCAGACAGATGTTGCAAAAGATCGTGCTGTTTTGGCAGAACTGCGCGCCGAGCATCAAGGTCTTTCGCGTGAGGTTGAAGCAAGGCGCCAAAGGCTCAAAGCGATTGAGCGCGAAACCAAAAGCTGGACAGACCGCCGCGCGAATGCTGACAGTCAGATTGCGATCCTACGTGCCCGCGAAACAGAAACGCAGAAGCTTTTGGAAGAGTTGGCAGACAGCCCCGGCGAGTTTGAAGCCCGCCAGCGTGAGCTACTGCGTCAGATTGAGGCCGCTGAAGCAAAACGCAATGAAGCTGCCGACAAGCTGGCAAAAGCGGAAACGTCTGCTGCTGAAGCTGATCGAGCGGCAACAGCTACAATCCAAGATTTATCAACATCACGCGAAGCGCGTGCGCGTGCAGAAGAACGTGCTGCTGCAGCATCTGAGCGCCGCAGTGATATTGAAGCTAGAATTCATGAAGCATTGAACTGCGAGCCGCATAAAGCATTTGAACAAACGGGCTTAGCTGTCGATGACGCAATGCCGGACATGGACCCGACCGAGAAACGCCTCGAACGTCTAAAAATTGAGCGTGAGCGTCTCGGTGCTGTCAACTTGCGTGCTGAAGAAGAGCAGAACGAACTATCTGAGCGCTTTGGTCTAATTACCTCTGAACGTGAAGATGTTGTTCAGGCTATTGCAGAATTGCGTTCGGCTATTTCGTCGCTCAACAAAGAGGGCCGTGAACGTCTTCTCGTTGCGTTCGAAGCTGTACAGGATCATTTCAAACGTCTTTTCACGCATTTGTTCAATGGTGGAACGGCAGAACTACAGCTTATTGAGAGCGATGATCCGCTGGAAGCTGGACTTGAAATCATAGCGCGACCTCCGGGCAAAAAGCCGCAAACCATGACACTGCTTTCCGGTGGTGAGCAGGCATTGACAGCGATGGCTTTGATTTTCGCGGTATTCTTGACCAATCCCGCACCGATTTGCGTGCTGGATGAGGTTGATGCACCGCTGGATGATCACAATGTGGAGCGCTTCTGCGATCTGATGGATAAGATGAGCGCAGAAACAGATACACGCTTTGTGATTATTACGCATAACCCGATCACGATGGCCCGTATGGACCGTTTGTTCGGTGTTACCATGAAAGAGCAGGGCGTATCTCAGCTAGTTTCGGTTGACCTTCAAGAAGCAGAAGAACTTCGTGAGGCAAGCTAGACCTAGTATGTTGAACTATCCAGACTTATAGTGCTGTTGGATGCCGTTGAAGCTGTAACCCGAACGAAGAATTGTGCTAAATGAGAAAATGGGTCTACACATTTGCCGACGGTATGGCCGAGGGTTCAGCTGCTGATGTAGCGCTACTTGGCGGTAAAGGCGCAAATCTTGCTGAAATGAGCCGTATTGGGCTGCCTGTTCCGCCAGGATTTACAATCACAACGGATGCTTGCAATCGTGCGCTTCAAGACGGTGAAATTTCAAAGCGCGTGCGTGACCAAGTCGATGCGGCGCTGCGTCATTGCGAAATTATGAGCGGCAAAAAATTCGGCGCAACCAGCAATCCGTTGGTCGTGTCGGTTCGCTCCGGTGCGCGTGTTTCTATGCCCGGTATGATGGATACAGTCCTCAACCTTGGTCTTAATGATGAAACTGTTGAGGCATTAAGCGAGCAAAGCGGCGATGAACGCTTTGCTTATGACACCTATCGCCGTTTTATTCAGATGTACGCAACTGTTGTAATGGGCTGCGATCATGGATTATTTGAAGATATTCTTGACGAAGCACGTGAAAGTGCAGGCGCGCTAAGAGACAATGAGCTTGGCGTTGATGATTTGCGCAAAGTTGTAAAAGCTTACAAACATGCCATTCAAGATGATCTGGACGAAACATTTCCCCAAGATCCAAAAGAGCAATTGTGGCGCACAGTCGAAGCTGTTTTCAAAAGCTGGAACAATCCACGTGCAGTTACCTATCGCGCTTTGCACAATATCCCTGTTGAATGGGGCACAGCCGTAACCGTACAGGCGATGGTTTTTGGTAATTCTGGCCCCAATTCTGCAACGGGCGTTGCTTTCACGCGTAACCCTTCAACGGGAGAAAATATCCTCTTTGGTGAGTTTCTCGTCGATGCTCAGGGCGAAGATGTTGTTGCTGGTTTTAGAACGCCTGATCCGCTTAGTATTGTTAGCGATAAGCCCGGCGCATCCATGCAGGAGCGCCTGCCAGAATCTTACAAAACCTTGATCAGCTTAGCCAATGATCTTGAGCAGCATTTTGGCGATATGCAGGATATCGAGTTTACGGTTGAAGCAGGAAGATTGTGGCTTTTGCAAACGCGGGCAGGCAAGCGAACCGCTAAAGCGGCTATTCGCATTGCAATTGAAATGGCCAATAATAACGTGATTACTAGGCAAACAGCTTTAATGCGTGTTGATGCGTCTTCGCTGGACCAATTGCTGCACCCTTCAATTGACCCCAAAGCGCAGCGCAAAATTATTGCATCCGGCTTGCCTGCTTCCCCCGGTGCTGCTTGCGGTGAGATCGTTTTTTCATCTGCCGATGCTGTTGCAGCTAAAGCAGAAGGGCGAAGCGTTATTCTCGTGCGTCCAGAAACAAGTCCCGATGACATTCATGGCATGGAAGCTGCCGTTGGTATTTTGACATCGCGGGGCGGGATGACCAGCCACGCTGCCGTTGTCGCACGTGGTATGGGTAAGCCCTGCATTACTGGTGCAGGCGGCATGCGTATCGACAAGCATAACAAAGCGCTGGTTGCTGGCGGTGTTATGCTGCGCGGCGGTGATTATCTGACGCTAGATGGTAATAAAGGGCAGGTGCTGGAAGGTAAGCTGCCAATGGTCGACAGCGAGTTGTCGGGCGATTTTGCAACCTTGATGGCTTGGAGCGATGCGGAACGGCGCTTAAAAGTACGCACAAATGCTGATACGCCAACCGAGGCGAAAGTTGCACGTAATTTTCAGGCCGATGGCATTGGCCTTTGCCGCACAGAACATATGTTCACCGAGGGTGAGCGTTCAAACATCATGCGCGAGATGATTGTTGCTGAAAGCGAAGAAGAGCGCCGTGCGGTCTTGGACCGCCTAATGCCAATGCAGCGCAGTGATTTTATTGAACTGTTTGAAATAATGCAGGGGCAACCGGTCGCTATTCGTCTTTTCGATCCGCCGCTTCATGAGTTTTTGCCGAAAGATGAAGACAGCATTCTCAAATCGGCCAAGGCACTGGGTATTGATGGCGCAAAAATGATGCGCCGCGTTGAAGAATTACGCGAGATCAACCCTATGCTGGGTAATCGCGGCGTTCGGCTTGCAATTTGCTTCCCTGAAATTGCTGAAATGCAAACCCGTGCGATTTTTGAAGCTGCCATTTTGGCTGGCAGAAAGTCTGGCGAACTTGTGGTGCCGGAGATCGTAGTCCCGCTTGTCGCGTACAATGCCGAGCTTGAATATATCCGAGCACGCATAGATAAAGTTGCCGACGATGTGATGGCTGCCCACGATCAGAAAATCGAATATCTGGTTGGCTGTATCATTGAGTTGCCCCGTGCGGCTATTCGTGCGGAATTGATCGCTCAAAGCGCTGATTTCTTTTCCTTTGGTACGAATGATTTAACACAAACAACGCTTGGTATTTCGCGCGATGATGCGTCGACATTTCTGTCAACCTATCTTCGAAAAGGCGTTATTCAACTCGATCCGTTCATCAATTTGGATGTTGAGGGCGTTGGCGAGCTCATGCGCATTGCAACGGAGCGTGGCCGCAAAGCAAAACCAAAATTGCTTTTGGGAATTACCGGCGAGCATGGCGGCGATCCGACTTCAATTACATTCTGTGACAATCTCGGTCTCGATTATGTATCCTGTTCGCCTTACAGGGTGCCAATTGCACGATTGGCGGCGGCGCAAGCAGCTATTTCTAAGAAGATTCAATAATCCTTTAAGTGCGGCGCATATTGATAAAATCTTGGCTTGATGACGACGATTATTGCGCCTTGGCAAATTGATTGATAAATCCAATGCAATGTTTTGCCTTAACGGCAAACAAAATTGGGTAGTTGGAATTTTATTATGCGGCCATTGCCGAGACGCTTGCCATCAAAATCGGCAAAATGGGCGATGCGTGTTGCTCTTTTCACGCCTGTTTTGGCTGCATTGTCGGTTCTTGCCTATCGCGGCTCAAGCGTGGATACGCAAGCGTTTCTTGTTCTTCTGGCTGTTGTTGGACTTTTGGGGCTCCTTACGCTTTTCCTTGTGGTTGTGGCATTTCGCAGCCTCTGGACGCATGGCAAACGTGGTGGTCGACGCGCAACATGGGCATTGATATTAGCCGCGATCGTGCTTGCGCCTTTTGTGTTTTCGGCAACCCTTTGGTTCACAAGACCGCTACAAGCCGATCTATCTACTGATTTAATTGACCCGCCCGTGTTCCGCGCTGAGATCGCCGAATTTGGAAACCGTGCCGCGATCATTGTTGCTGGTGAATTGCGCGATGGCTATCCTGCAATAACCGGAAGACAATATGAAGCGCCGCTAGAAACGGTACTTGATACAGTTTTGAAACAAGCAGCTCTCTTCGGTTGGCGTGTCGTTGACCGTTCAGGGCGCATTGGTGCGGACGATGAGCTTGTTATCGAATTTATGCACCACACAACATTACTGGCTTTTCCAATCGAAACCGTGGTTCGAATTGTAGACGAGGGGGACACAAGTTACCTCGATATACGGTCGCAAATGCCAGGCCTTGTTCACGACCTCGGAACCAACGCGCACATTATCACTGAATTTCTGCGCGAGATCGACTTGTCGCTCATTGGTCAAGTCAGCGATTAAGTTTTATCGTTAGCGAGCTTGAAACGGTTTTCGAGTGAGGCATCACCGTCACAAGTGACGAGACCTCTTTCAATCAAGGCCTCTAACTGTGCAAATACGGATAGCCCTGCTGCGCCATGTAACCGCGGATCGGTGCTGCGATAAATCTGGCTCACCATTTCGGGAATTGTCTCATCGCCTTTAGAAAGACGCTCTAGGATTGCACCCTCTCGCATTTTTCTATGTGTTTTTAACCCGCGTATAAATCTTTTCGGGCTCGTTACGGGCCCACCATGTCCGGGAAAATATAACCGATCATCACGCGCGAGCATTTTATCGAGCGATTCCATATATTGGTTCATAGAGCCATCGGGCGGGGCAACAATTGACGTTGCCCATGCCATGATGTGATCGCCTGTGAAGACAATGCCAGTATCATTCAAAGCAAAAGATAAATGATTGGCTGTATGTCCCGGTGTTGAAATGGCCTGTAACACCCACTCTGAACCTTCTACCAATTCACCATCAGCAAGTATGGCATCAGGCGCATAATCGCGATCTGCAGAGGCATCAAGTGCATTAACTTCACCTAAGTGAAGCTCTCGTGCTGCAAAATGAGGCGCTGACCCTACAATTTTTGCACCTGTATGATTCTTCAAATGTGCAGCGAGTGGAGAATGATCAATGTGCGTATGGGTAATGATGATATGGCTAACGGTTCGCCCGTTAATTGCCTGAAGCAATGCTTGTAAATGGGCATCATTTTCCGGACCAGGATCAATAACAGCAAGAGTGTCACTGCCAACAATATAGGAGTTGGTGCCTTGAAAAGTAAACGGTCCGGTATTGGCGCAAGTAACACGCATAACGTTAGGAGCTACCGAAACAGCTTCTCCATGCTGCGGTGTAAAGTTCTTGCTGAACATATCATTTGTAGTCATAAATTTGCGCTTAACTGTTATGCTTGCTGTGAATGGCAATGGAAGTTATATACTTGCATATTGACGCTTGAAGATACGCGCAATGTTTTAAAACAGATTCACGTAAACAGGATTATTAAAATGGCAACTTCAACTTCTGCGCAGGCACTGGTGTACCGTGCGCTGCCCGAGGCAAGTGTAACGCGCATTGCAGGTTTGGTCGTGTTGGCAATCGCCGGATCACTTTTGCTTACAATATCTGGCCAAATTAAAGTGCCATTTTATCCCGTTCCTGCGACGCTTCAAACCTTGGCAGTCTTTATGATTGCCGCTGCATATGGCCGAAATTTGGCTGTTGCAACTGTTGCTCTCTACCTAGCGCAAGGCGCTGTCGGCCTGCCAGTATTCACCGGCGGTGCGGGTCTTGCTTATATGGCTGGACCAACTGGTGGCTTTCTTGCAGGTTTTCTTGTTGCTGCTGCCGTTATTGGTTCTGCTGTCGATCGCGGTTGGGGCGCAAACGCGTTTAAATTGTTTGGCGCAACGCTGCTTGGTGCCGTGCTTCTTATGGGGCTTGGCTACCTTTGGCTTTCAGGTCTGATTGGCGCTGAAAAAGCTTGGACCTTTGGTGTTGCACCCTTTGCTTTGGGTGAACTAACAAAGGTTGTATTGGCGTCAGCGCTTATTCCTGCTGTTGCAGCAATTTTTCGCCGTAAGTAATATTAAATAAAATTATTGAGAAGCCGCGCTCTTTTGGGCGCGGCTTTTTGTTGAACGCTGTTTGGCCTATTGATTGTTAGCACCTTATCGTTGAATAATTTGATGTCTAAGAGCATGGTGGACATAATATCACTATTCTAGCTTGTAGCGTGATGACCATTCGTCGCTTGAGCAGAACGACAAGGAGTGCCTATGGCGCAAGCAATATCCTTTACCCTTAATGGTAAACCTGTACGTGTTTCTGTTCGTCCAGACACGACTGTACTTGATCTTCTTCGAGGTCCGTTAAACACAACTGGAACCAAAGAGGGCTGTGCCGAGGGTGATTGTGGTGCTTGCACTGTTTTGCTTAAACGTAAGGGCATTAATGGAGGCATCGCCAACGCTGCCAACGCCTGCATAATGACTGCCGCACAAATTGACGGGGCAGAAATTACAACGGTTGAAGGGTTGGCGCATGAAGGCGTGCTTAATCTTCTGCAAGAGGCGATGGCTGAAAATGGTGCGTCACAATGTGGATTTTGTACACCCGGAATTGCTGTTGCCTTAACTGGACTGCTTGCAAGAAATTCCGCACCGAGTGAAGAGCAGATCCATGATGCTTTGGCTGGAAACCTCTGCCGTTGCACAGGCTATCGCCCAATTGTTGAAGCTGCACAAAAGGCCGCAGGAAAAATCCACCTTCTAGCGGCTGCAGAAATGCAAAACACGGTTTCAAATGAAGAAATCAGTTTCGATGGTTCGATTGCGAAACGGCCAACATCGCTTGCTGAATTGCTTGAGGCGCGCCGCGAATTGCCAAATGCGACATTGCTGGCTGGCGGTACAGACCTTGGTGTTGCACGCGCCGCTTATGAAAAAGACTGGTCATCCATCATTGTAACAAACAATGTCAAAGAGCTGCGTAGCACAAAGGAAGATGCTGCTGGTTGGACATTTGGTGCAGCGGTCACTTGGCAAGAAATATTGGAGAATGTGGGGCAGGCATTGCCAAGTTTTGGCACGCTGATCCGCAGGTTTGGCTCCACTCAGATTCGCTCCATGGGAACGATGGGCGGTAATATTGGCACCGCGAGCCCGATTGGTGATGGACCGCCTGCATTGATTGCGCTTGGGGCGCAGATAACATTTGCGGCCGTGGATGGCACGCAAACCACAATGCCGCTCGAAGACTTCTTTCTTGATTACCGTAAGACTGAATTACCGCAGAACGGGGTCATTGTTTCAATCCATATACCTAAGCCAAAATCAGATGAGCATTTCCGCGTTTATAAGGTTTCTAAACGCTATGATCAGGATATCTCAACGGTATGCGGTGCTTTCTGGGTGAAAATGTCCGGCGATACAGTTGAGGATGTTCGCTTGGCATTTGGCGGTATGGCAGCAATCCCTAAACGCGCTAAACATGCTGAAGATGCCTTGAGAGGCAAAGCTATGACAGCTGATAATGTTGAAAAAGCAGGCAAGCTATTGGGGGAGGATTTAACACCTTTGTCCGATTGGCGCGGTAGCGCAAATTACCGAGAGAAAGTGGCATCAGGCCTGATTAAGCGTTTCATGCACGATCTGAACGGCGAAGCGGTAGAGGTGATGGCACTATGAATAAGCACATGCAAACAACATCAATGGAACGCTCAGTTGTCGGCAAGGGCATTGCCCATGATAGCGCGAAAAAACATGTCGCAGGTCAGGCAATCTATATTGATGATATGGCAGAACTACCAGGTACGCTTCACGCTGCTTTGGTTGTATCAACCATTGCCCATGGCATTATAAAATCCATCGATGCGACGGAAGCCCTTGCAATGCAGGGTGTGCATCTGTTTCTCACAGCCAAAGATATTCCTGGCCATAATGATATTGCGCCGATCATGTCTGGAGAGCCGCTTTTTACAGATGATAAAGTTGAGCATCTTGGTCAGCCGATTGGGGTAATTGCCGCTGATAGCATTGAACTGGCAATAAAAGCTGCTCATGCGGTGGTGATTGATTATGAAGAGCTCGAACCTGTTTTAGATGTAGAGATCGCGCATCAACGCAAAGAATATGTGTTGCCGGCGCAGGAGCTTATTCAAGGCGATGTTGAAGCTGCACTTAAAGATGCAGCGCATGTTTTCGAAGGAAGGTTAGAGATTGGTGGTCAGGACCATTTCTATCTCGAAACACAAATCGCTTATACGATACCGGGCGAAGACAATGACATGTTGGTCTATTCGTCAACGCAGCACCCAACAGAAGTGCAGCACCATGTAGCCCATGTGTTGGGGACGTTGGCAAATTCGGTTGATGTTAAAGTCAGGCGCATGGGCGGCGGGTTTGGCGGCAAGGAAAGTCAGGCAACAATTATTGCCTCTGCCGCAGCATTGATATCGCTTAAAACAGGCAAACCTGCGAAATTGCGCCTTAAACGCGCGGTTGATATGACGGCCACCGGTAAACGCCATGATATGGTTTCCAAATGGCGTGTAGGGGTCACGGCTGAGGGCAAAATTCTTGGCATGGATGTCGAATATTTGGCGCGCGCCGGTTACTCCGCTGACTTGACAGGGCCGGTAATAACCCGCGCCATCACTCATACTGATAATGCTTATTTCGTGCCAAATGCCCGTATTGTCGGTCATGCCTGCAAGACAAACACTGCTTCAAATACAGCATTCCGCGGCTTTGGTGGCCCGCAGGGTGTCATCACCTCGGAAACGATTATTGACCAAATCGCACGGGAACTTAGCCTCAACCCGAATGATGTAAGAGCAATCAATTATTACGCGCCTGATAATGGCGAGCTAACGCCTTACGATCAGCAGGTTGAGCAAAACCAGCTCGTGCCCGTTACACAAACCTTATTGGCCTCTGCTGAATGGGATCGGCGCCGCGCTGAAATCGATGCGCATAACGCAAAAAATCCAATTATCCGCAAGGGTTTGGCCATGATGCCGGTCAAGTTTGGCATTTCTTTTAACCTGCCATCGCTTAATCAGGCGGGTGCACTGGTCCATGTGTATCAAGACGGTTCTGTTCATCTCAATCATGGCGGCACTGAAATGGGGCAGGGCCTGTTTATGAAAGTGGCGCAGGTTGTCGCTGAAGTCTTTCAGATAGACGTGGACCGCGTAAAAATTACAGAAACCCAAACAGGGAAAGTGCCGAACACAAGCGCGACTGCCGCTTCGACAGGCTCAGATCTCAATGGCATGGCTGCTTTTAACGCTGCTTCTGCGATCAAGTCGCGCATGCTGAAAGTCGCTACCGAACATTTTAAAGCGGATGAAGGCAGTATTCTCTTTAAAGATAATGAAGTTCATGCTGAGGGGCAGTCGCTAACCTTTGCTGAACTTGCAAGATTGAGTTGGGCGCAACGTGTATCGCTGTCAGAGGCAGGGCATTATGCGACACCAAAAATTCATTGGGATGCTCAAAAACTAAAAGGCAGGCCGTTCTTTTACTTCACCTATGGTGCAGCAGTCGCTGAAGTTGCGATTGATACAATTACAGGCGAAAGCCGCTGCTTGCGCGCAGACATTTTGCAAGATTGTGGTGCTTCGCTTAATCCAGCGATAGACCTTGGGCAAATTGAAGGAGCGTTTGTTCAAGGTATGGGCTGGCTAACGTGCGAAGAGCTTTGGTGGGATAAAAAAGGAAAATTGCGCACGATAGGGCCGTCAACGTATAAAATCCCAGGATCACGTGATGTGCCGCCGGAATTTAATGTCTCTCTGCTTAACAATGCTTCCAATATTGAGGAAACTGTTTTCCGCTCGAAAGCTGTTGGCGAACCACCGCTTATGCTGGCGATTTCGGTGTATCTGGCAATTAAAGATGCTATCGGTTCAAATAAGGAAGGTAGTTTCGATCTTAAAACACCTGCAACGCCAGAGAACATTCTCAGCAGTGTGAATTAGCGTCAAGCGTTGCGCTCAACACGTATTTTACATCCTTTTGGCGCAATTGATGCAATCAGCACTTTGCTCAAAATGCGCAGTAAAAGTTGGATTAATGACGGCCGTCATTTTTGTAAGGCGCTGATAACAAACGAATCTGCAGATAAAGCCACCGCACTTATTCACCCGGTGTGGTGACATTCTAAAATAAGCCATTTGTTGAAATGGATTATTATGGAAATATCGCCGAATATCAAATTACCGTATATTATGCCTTCTCAGGCACAAAAACATGTTACGCACAACGAAGCTATTAGAATGCTTGATAGTTTGGTTCAATTGGCCGTCGTTTCTGCCTCGTTAAGCACACGGCCAATCGCGCCCGATGAAGGCGCACGCTACATTGTTGCTGATAATGCAGTAGGCGCTTGGCAGGGGCACGAGCAAAAGCTGGCTGCATATGCCGATGGGGCGTGGCTGTTTTTTCCGCCCAAAGAAGGCTGGCTCGTATGGGATACAGAAACAGCAACATCTTTGATTTATGCAGACGGCCTATGGGGGCTTTATGCAGATAAATTGCTCACATCAGTTGAAAACGCGCAGATAAATAATCTGGGTGTCAATACGGGACCAGATCCCAACAATGCATTGAGTGTACGTGGTAACGCTTCTCTTTTTACCCATAATGGTTCTGACCACCGTATGAGTATAAACAAAGTTGCTGGCAGCGCGACTGCAAGTGTGCTTTTCCAAACGGCATGGGGCGGGCGTGCAGAGTTTGGTTTGATCGGCTCTGATGAGTTTTCGATAAAGACATCCGAAGATGGCAGCAATTGGCTGACGGCTTTGCAAATCGATAAAACGTCGGGGGAGGTTGATTTTCCTGAAGGGGTTTTAAGTCGTGGCAGCAAAGCTGGGTTAGATTTAAACGTTAATGCAGGGCTTGAACTCACCGCTTACACGAACACGACAACGACGCTAGCAAGGGTGACAGATAACGCTTCAATTACAGCAACGAGAAGTGACACATCGCTACTTATAACCATGGTTCTTTCTGGGGTAATTCGCGCAACAGCTGGCGGCGATGATGCGTTGGCATTGATTAAACCTGGATATGAGAAAGGTGGCACTATTACAGAAACATTCAGAGACCATTTAATCGGTGCGCTTGATACGCAAGGCAGTGCCGCGACCTCAACCAATTCTTTTTATCTGGCTTCTCCGGCAAGTTTTATATTAACGCCTGCTATGAAGGATGGAAATGAATGGAAGCCATTATTCCTTGGGCGTTGCAATGCCGCTGGAATGTCTTTGCAGTGTTTTGGATTTTCTTGGTCTGCGATTGAGTTTAGAAACTAGACTGATTTAGCTGCCTGCTTTTAATGGTTTTTGACAAGAGTAGAACGTAAAATAGCCCAAAGCCTTATCCTCAATTATGAGAACAGGCTTTGGGTTGAATGTCGTTTAGCCATCGAAAGGTGGGAGTTGTACTTTTACCATGTTGAATTGCGGTTATCTTTTTGCCGGCCAGTATTCGCAGTACAGCAAAGGAAAACGACAGAATCGCCAACATAAGAGCGATCAGCTGAAAGATTCGACTTGAAGGCGTTCAATGTCCGTAATGCCATATGTGCGGTGAATATTGGCAGTGATAATTCAAGACCCTCATTGACGCTTTGCAGGTTTGAAATTGCACCAAATTTAGAAAAATTTCCTCCACTGTGGCATCTTGAAAGCTGTTAAGTTCCTTGCAAGCAGCGGTTCAAGATTAAATTGTATGGGGTTGTATGTGAAAATAGTGAAAAATGTACTTGATATCGCTTGCTGGTTTGGATAGTCACAACTCCAGTTGGGGTGTAGCCAAGCGGTAAGGCAACGCTTTTTGGTAGCGTGTACCGAAGGTTCGAATCCTTCCACCCCAGCCAAATTTATTTCTTCCCCATTGCTCCTTAGTAGAAAAAACATATGGTCTCGCAAGAGACTTTAGAAAATGTGTTTTCATTTTTCTGGCGCTGTAGACCTAGTAAAATAATTGCGATATCCGGCGGCTCTTCATTGACTTGAAGTGTCGATGTTAATTGCATGTGATACTGGGATTTATAAAGATGCGAGACACTGCATTATGCGCCTAGAAAATTTAATAGCGACGGTAAGAGATGCTGGCCGAAAAGCGATGGAAATCTATGATCTGAACATAGATGTCGCTTATAAAGCTGACCATTCACCTGTCACTGAAGCTGATATTGCGGTTGATGAGCTTGTCATTCCTGCGCTTGAGGCCGCTTTCCCAGAGATTCCGATTATCAGTGAAGAGCGTTCTCATAATCATTCTTTGGCAGAATGTCCTGACCGCTTTTTTCTTGTTGATCCAATTGATGGTACGAAAGAGTTTATCAAGAAGACCGGTGAGTTCACGATCAATGTTGGCTTGATCGAAAACGGTGTGCCGATAGCGGGCATTGTCTATGCGCCAGCACTTGGTCGGTTGTTTATCGCTGATACAGATGGTTCTTGTTATGAGCTCGATGAAAATGATCAACGAAAAGATTTGCGCGTGCGTGATTGCCCAGATGATTCTGCGGTGATTGCAGTTGCCAGCCGGTCCCATAATACACCTGAAACGCAAGATTTCCTCGATAAAAACAAGATTTCAGAATGTGTTAGCGCAGGTTCCTCATTGAAGTTTTGCGTTTTGGCCGCAGGAGAAGCCGACATTTATCCACGCTTTGGACCCACGATGGAATGGGACACTGCCGCTGGACATGCGGTCTTATCTGGCGCTGGTGGTCAGGTGGTCAATATTGACGGCTCGCCCTTTAAATATGGCAAGCCTGACTTTCGGAATCCCAATTTCATAGCATGTAGCCCACATGCTTTTAAACGGTGCCTGTCTTAGCACCTTGATACTCATTTAAATCAAAACAGTAGGCCGATATGAAAACATTAACGCATCTTCAGCGACTGGAAGCTGAAAGCATACACATTATGCGCGAGGTCGTGGCTGAGGTTGAAAATCCAGTCATGATGTATTCCATCGGCAAGGATTCGGCGGTGATGTTACATTTGGCGCTAAAAGCCTTTTATCCATCACGCCCGCCATTTCCGCTACTGCATGTTGATACGACATGGAAGTTTCAGGAAATGTATAAGTTCCGCGATAAAGTCGCTCAAAAGACAGGCATGGAGCTTTTAACGCACACGAACCCAGATGGGTTAGAGCAGGGCGTTGGCCCGTTCTCGCATGGCTCGGCGGTCCATACCGACATTATGAAAACGCAGGCGCTCAAGCAGGCTTTGGATCATTATAAGTTTGATGCGGCTTTTGGCGGTGCGCGGCGCGACGAAGAAAAGTCCCGTGCAAAAGAACGCATCTTTTCGTTCCGCACAGCAGACCACCGATGGGATCCCAAAAGCCAGCGCCCTGAACTTTGGAAGCTGTATAATGCGCGCAAAGCGCAAGGGGAATCGATCCGCGTATTTCCTCTATCGAACTGGACCGAGCTGGATATCTGGCAATATATCCATCTTGAGAATATCGACATCGTTCCTCTTTATTATTCAGCGAAACGTCCTGTTGTGGAGCGCGATGGCATGCTCATCATGGTCGACGACGATAGAATGCCATTAAAAGAGGGCGAAGTGCCTGAAGAAAAAATGGTGCGCTTTAGAACGCTGGGCTGTTACCCACTAACGGGCGCCGTTGAAAGCGAAGCGGCGACATTGCCTGAAATCATCCAAGAGATGCTATTAACAACCACCTCCGAGCGACAGGGACGTGCGATCGACCACGATCAGTCTGCGTCGATGGAGAAGAAAAAGCAGGAGGGCTACTTCTAATGGCCCATCAATCAGACCTCATTGCATCCGATATTCACGCTTATCTTAAAAGCCATGAAGAAAAATCGCTGCTGCGCTTTATTACATGCGGCAGTGTGGATGACGGCAAATCGACCCTTATTGGCCGATTGCTTTATGAATCGAAAATGATTTTTGAAGATCAGCTTGCCTCATTGGAAGCTGATTCAAAAAAGTCGGGCACACAGGGCGATCAAATAGATTTTGCCCTGCTTGTGGATGGATTGGCTTCTGAGCGTGAGCAGGGGATCACGATTGATGTGGCTTACCGCTTTTTCTCAACGGAAAAACGCAAGTTCATTGTCGCTGATACACCGGGCCACGAGCAATATACCCGCAATATGGCAACAGGCGCTTCAACCGCCGATCTGGCCATTATCCTTATCGATGCGCGTAAAGGCATATTGACCCAAACACGTCGCCATTCGTTTATAGCGTCCAGTGTTGGCATTCGTAATGTTGTGCTTGCTGTTAACAAGATGGATTTGGTGGATTACGACCAGCAGACATTCAACGACATTGATGTTGCGTATCGCGCATTTGCCGAAACACTAAATGCTGACTTCAATATTATGACTATTCCATTGTCTGCTCTTGCAGGAGACAATGTTGTCGAGCGCGGCGAGAATTTAAGTTGGTATTCGGGGCCAACCCTCATGCAGCATCTTGAAGATGTCGCCATTGATGAAGTCGATCAGGCTTTGCCATTTAGGCTGCCTGTCCAATGGGTGAACCGTCCTAATTTGGACTTCCGTGGTTTTGCCGGACAAATTGCTAGCGGTACAATCAAGCCCGGCGATAAGATTAAAGTTCTGCCTTCTGCAAAAGAAAGCACCGTTAAGTCGATTGTCACAATGGATGGCGAACTTGATGAGGCTGTTGCGGGCCAATCCATCACACTGACGCTGAATGATGAGATCGACATTTCACGTGGCGATTTGATCTGTAAGGCAGAGCAGCCAGCCGAGATTGGTAGCCAGTTCGAAGCCAAGATCATCTGGATGTCTGACGAGAAAATGTTCCCGGGCCGTACTTACATTATGAAGTGCGGAACGTCGAACGCACAGGCGACACTTGCGACACCAAAATACAAGATTGACGTCAATACAATGGCGCATGAAGCCACACGTAATTTGATGCTCAATGAAATCGGTATTTGCAATGTTTCGCTCGACCGGAATATTGCGTTTGATCCTTATTCTGCGAACCGCGAAACAGGTGGCTTTATCCTGATCGACAAAATGTCCAATGCGACAGTCGGCATGGGTATGCTCAACTTTGCGCTTCGCCGTTCAGCCAATGTCCATTGGCAAGCAACAGAGGTAAACAAAGAAGCGCGTGCTGGCCTTAAAGGTCAAAAGCCTTGTGTTCTTTGGTTCACCGGTCTTTCTGGTTCTGGTAAATCCACGATTGCCAATGTTCTTGAGAAAAAACTTACATCGGCTGGTTATCACACCATGTTGCTGGACGGCGATAATGTGCGTCACGGCTTGAACAAGGATCTGGGCTTTACGGATACTGACCGTGTTGAAAATGTACGCCGTGTGGCTGAAGTGTCATCGCTCATGGTCGATGCTGGATTGATTACATTGGTATCATTTATTTCACCGTTTGAAGCAGAGCGGCGCATGGCGCGTGCAATGGTCAAAGAGGGCGAGTTCATTGAGGTTTTTGTTGATACGCCATTGAGCGTGGCTGAAGAGCGGGATGTCAAAGGGCTTTACAAGAAGGCGCGTGCCGGAGAGATTAAGAACTTCACAGGGATTGATTCTGCTTATGAAGTACCGGAAAATGCGGACATGACCGTTAACACGACAAGTTTGACAGCTGAACAATCTGCCGATGCTATCATCGCTGATTTGGCCAAACGCGGCATCATTGCAGAACTCGATAATGAGTAAAAATATCCTTGTAACAGGTGGCGCCGGCTATATTGGTTCTCACACCTATGTGGAGCTTAAGGAAGCTGGCTACACCCCTGTTATATTGGATAATTTCTCCAATTCCTCTTCTGGCGTGCTGGAGCGGTTAAGCCAACTTTTTCAGCAGGCACCAATCTTTGTTGAGGGGGATATACGCGATCCCGATCTGATTGAGCGCACACTTAAAGAATATCAATGCGAATCGGTCATACACTTTGCAGGGTATAAAGCTGTTGGCGAAAGCATGGCTGAGCCACTCAAATATTATGAGGTAAATGTCGGTGGAAGCGAACGTTTGCTTTCGGCTATGCGAAAGGCCAACGTTAAAAAGTTGATTTTCTCATCTTCTGCAACCGTTTATGGCGATCCACAGCAATTGCCGATACCAGAAGATCATCCACTTTCTACGGCCAGTGTTTATGGGCAAACAAAGCTGATGGTCGAGGAAATGCTGCGTGCACTTTATGCATCAGACCCTGAATGGTCGATTTGTATTCTTCGATATTTTAATCCTGTTGGCGCGCATTTGTCTGGTCTGATAGGTGAAGACCCGTCTGACATTCCCAATAATTTGATGCCGTTCATTAGCCAAACGGCTGTTGGGCGGCGTGAAAAACTATCTGTCTTTGGCAATGATTATGATACGCCTGATGGTACTGGTGTACGCGACTATATTCATGTCGTTGATCTGGCCAAAGGCCATGTTGCGGCTCTTGAGCTTATGGCAAAGCCACAATGTACGGCGGTTAATCTGGGCACTGGAAACGGTATCAGCGTACTTGATATGGTTCGTGCGTTTGAGAGTGCAAGCGGACAGAACGTGCCTTATGAAATTACAGCGCGGCGGCCAGGTGATATTGCCTCATGTTATGCCGATGCGTCAAAAGCAGAAGCACTGATAGGCTGGAAAGCAACCAAAACGCTTGAAGATATGTGCGTTGATACTTGGCGCTGGCAATCGCAAAATCCCAACGGCTATAAGCCTTAAACTCCGCTCATAATGTCAATAATTTGAAGCTCGTTATTGCTTTTTCCTTAAGTAAAGTGGAAGAAGGCGCATTGTTTTTGGAGTGATCTTTTGTTTCCATTTAAGCCTAATGTGCAGCTTGTCGGCCTTGCCGCTGAACTCAAAGCGCTTGAAGAAAACGGAAAACCAATTCGTATTGGCCTTGTCGGTACAGGCGAAATGGGAACCGATATCTTTACGCAGGTCGCCATGATGCAGGGCATCAAGGTCGGCGCGGTCGTAGAGCGTACTCAGGGGAAAGCCCATATAGCATCGAGACTAGCCTATAGCGAAGATGGCCACACGGTTGATACTGCGACGCATGACGAAATGTCTGCCGCGATGGAAGCGGGTAAAATCGCTGTCACACAGGACATGGATTTGGCGCTCAGCCATGACATGATTGATGTCGTCATTGACGCGACTGGTATTCCGGAAGTTGGCGCAGACATCGGCATGCGCGCCATAGGCTTTGGCAAACATCTAATCATGATGAATGTGGAATGTGATGTTTGTATAGGTCCCTATTTAAAGTCTGAAGCCGACAAAGCGGGTGTCATTTACACGCTTGGTGCTGGCGATGAACCTTCATCATGTATGGAGCTGATCGAGTTTGTAACGGCTATGGGGCATTCGGTTGTTTCTGCTGGTAAAGGGAAGAATAACCCGCTCGATTTTCATGCCGTGCCGGATGACTACAGAGCGGAAGCTGAACGCCGCAATATGAATGTGCGTATGTTGGTTGAGTTTGTTGATGGCTCAAAAACGATGGTTGAAATGGCAGCGATTGCCAATGCAACGGGCCTCGTGCCGGATGTGCCGGGCATGCACGGACCAAGCGCTGGCGTGAGCGAATTGGCAAAGACGCTTATTCCCGTTGAAGATGGCGGTGTTCTCACAAAATCAGGCTGCGTAGATTATTCAATAGGCAAAGGCGTTTCGCCCGGTGTGTTTGTTGTTATCAAAGCCGAGCATCCGCGTGTTCATGAACGTATGGCTGATCTGAAAATGGGTGAGGGGCCATATTTCACCTTCCATAGGCCTTATCATTTAACCTCGCTGGAGGTGCCACTCACGGCTGCGCGTGTTGTCTTGCATGGCAAAGCCGATATGGTGCCGCTTTCAAAGCCTGTAGCTGATGTTTGCGCTGTTGCTAAGCGCGATATTAAAGCAGGTGAAGTTTTGGATGCTGTGGGTGAATATTGCTACCGATCATGGACAATGACGGCGCTTGAATCGCGCGCCAAAGCAGCCGTGCCTTGTGGTTTGCTGCAAGATGGTACATCGTTGAAAGACATTAAGCGCGGAGAACTGATTACATTTGAAAATGCCCGCCCGAAATTAGGCTCACACATTGCCAAATTACGAGCGCGGCAGGACATAATGGTCTGGGGCTCAACGCATATTCCAGACAGTTTGCACTAAGCGCGGAGGGTATCAGCTTGCAGCGCAGTGCTTTTCTAAGTTAAAGCCTGATTTTAAATGCAAACAAATGCCACATTGCCGCGTTTATTAAAGCCGGACATAGTAGTGTAACAAGAAACACCGTTCGTAAATGCCCTATGGCGATTTCGATTTTTAAAAGCGTATTGGTGTCAGGAGTGACCGAAAATATGACGAAGCCTGCTACACCGCTGCTCGACCAGATCAATTCACCTTCAGATCTCAGAAAATTTTCAGATACAGACCTGCCTCAAGTTGCCGATGAATTGCGTGCGGATTTGGTGCATTCTGTCTCAAAGTCGGGTGGTCATCTAGGCTCTAATTTGGGCGTTGTGGAGCTTACAGTCGCTTTGCACCATGTTTTTGATACGCCGCACGACCGCATTTTGTGGGATGTTGGGCATCAATGTTACCCGCATAAAATGCTGACAGGCCGCCGAGCGCAGATGGCGACCATTCGCAAAGAAGATGGTCTTTCAGGCTTTACGAAACGCTCAGAAAGCGAATTTGATCCTTTTGGCGCGGCGCATTCGTCCACTTCTATCTCCGCTGGACTTGGTATGGTGGAGGCCGCACGGCTGCAAGGTACACAGCGCAATGTTGTATCTGTCATTGGTGATGGCTCAATGTCGGCAGGCATGGCCTATGAAGCAATGAATAATGCTGGCGCGATAGATGCACAGCAAATCGTTATTCTCAATGACAACGACATGTCTATTGCACCGCCGACAGGCGCGATGAGTGCATATTTGGCACGTCTGGTTTCCGGCAAGACATATATTTCGCTGCGTGAGTCAGCCAAACAATTATCCAAGCGTTTGCCGAAGTTTTTTCAAGATAAAGCGCGTAAAACAGAAGAATATGCGCGGGCGTTCTGGTCTGGCGGCACACTGTTTGAAGAATTGGGTTTCTTCTATGTTGGTCCAATCGATGGGCACAATTTGGAGCATTTGCTGCCTGTATTACGCAATGCGCGCGATGCGAAGGTTGGCCCGATCCTCATTCATGTTGTGACGCAAAAGGGCAAAGGCTATGCGCCTGCAGAAGCTGCAAGCGACAAGTATCACGGTGTCAGCAAGTTTGATGTTGTTACCGGCGCACAGGCAAAAGCAAAACCCAATGCGCCAAGTTACACGAAGGTTTTTGGTCAGTCATTGGCACAAGAAGGCACGTTTGATGACCGTATCGTGGCGATTTCAGCAGCAATGCCTGGCGGTACGGGTGTTGATATCTTTGAACAAATTCACCCTGATCGCACCTATGATGTTGGTATAGCCGAGCAGCATGCGGTGACATTTGCTGCGGGAATGGCAGCCGATGGCATGAAGCCATTCTGCGCTATTTATTCCACTTTTTTGCAACGCGCATATGATCAGGTCGTTCACGACTGTGCTATTCAGAGCCTGCCTGTTCGTTTTCCAATCGACCGCGCTGGATTTGTTGGTGCTGACGGCTCCACACATGCTGGATCATTCGATGTTGCATATTTAAGCTGTATCCCAAACATGGTTGTTATGGCCGCTGGTGATGAGGCTGATCTAAAACATATGGTCCGCACGGCCGCCGAATATGATGAGGGGCCAATGGCTTTCCGATATCCGCGCGGCGAGGGCGTAGGCGTAGATATGCCGGAACGCGGAGAAATTCTTCAAATCGGTAAGGGGCGCATAATGCGCGAGGGCAGCAAAGTTGCGATTGTCTCTTTAGGCGCAAGGCTTAAAGAAGCGCTGCTCGCAGCCGAAGATTTGGAAACCTATGGTCTTTCGACCACTGTTGCAGATGCTCGATTTGCCAAGCCAATTGATGATGAACTTATTGAAAATCTTGCGCGCAATCATGAATTGATTATCACCGTGGAAGAAGGTTCAATCGGCGGGTTTGGTAGCCATGTGGCGCAGCTATTAAGCAGTCGCGGCCATCTTGATGGATCTGTACGTTTCCGCTCAATGTTCATGCCTGACCGCTTTTTCGAACAAGCTTCTCCTGAAAGACTTTACGAACTCGCTGGGCTGGATGCGGCAAGCATTGTCAAAACTGTCTTTGCTGCATTGGGACGCGATCAGGTTGGCGTGCCGAATATTCGCGCATAGTAAATGATAAACGTAAGTTCAATTTATTCATTGTTCTTTCGCACTAAGGTTCTAAATGTCACTTTTGACGTATGCAGAGACTAATTTTTCATAGAATGGACAATTGAATGAAGCCGGTTTCAGAACTCAGCCCTAATACTTATGCCTTTGAAACAACTGCACTGGTCAAGCCGACAGGCTTTAGAGAATATGATGCACGCTGGTGGTTTGGTCATCCCGCTTCAGATAAAGCGCCTGAACTGAACTTGATCGGCATACAAGCGCTTGGCATGGGCATTGGTACGATGATTGGCCGCCGCGGTATTGATCGCGGTATTGTTGTTGGCCATGATTTCCGTAGCTATTCTCTTTCAATCAAATTAGCGCTCATTCAAGGGCTTATGGCAGCAGGTATGCAAGTAAAAGACATCGGTCTTGCGCTTTCACCGATGGCTTATTTCGGCCAATTTGAGCTGGATGTCCCATCTGTTGCGATGGTCACTGCTTCACATAATGAAAACGGTTGGACTGGTGTGAAAATGGGTTGTGAGCGGCCTTTGACATTTGGTCCAGATGAAATGAACGAACTTAAAGCCATCGTTCTTGAAGGTGATTTTGTAACTGGTAGCGGCGGTTCTTATGAATATATCGAAGGCTTCCGCGAAAAATATATTGCCGACCTTGTTGAAGGTAAAAACATCAAACGAAAACTGAAAGTTGTCGCGGCCTGCGGTAACGGCACTGCAGGTGCCTTTGCGCCTGAAGCTTTGGAGCGCATTGGTGTTGAGGTTATTCCGCTTGATGCTGAACTTGATCACACATTCCCACGTTACAACCCAAATCCAGAAGACATGGAAATGCTCCATGCAATCCGCGACAAAGTGTTGGAAACAGGGGCAGATATCGGCCTTGGCTTTGACGGTGATGGTGATCGCTGCGGCGTAGTCGACAATGAAGGCAATGAGATTTTTGCCGACAAAGTAGGCGTGATGCTCGCACGTGACATTTCTGCAAACCATGAAAACTCAGTTTTTGTTGCAGATGTTAAATCAACGGGTCTTTATATGACGGACCCAGTTCTAAAGGCGCAAGGCGCTACAACAGATTATTATAAGACGGGCCATTCTTATATTAAACGCCGTGTTGCAGAGCTTGGTGCAATTGCAGGCTTTGAGAAATCTGGTCACTTCTTCTTCAACCCGCCGATTGGCCGCGGTTATGATGATGGCATTATCACCGGCATAGCTGTTTGTGAAATGCTTGAACGTAACCCAGATAAGACAATGGCTGATCTATATCGTGATTTGCCGCTGACTTTTGGCTCACCAACAATGTCGCCTCATTGTCCTGATGAAACAAAATACGGGATTGTGGACAAGGTTGTTGCACGCTTTGAAGCGATGAAAGCAGCGGGCGAAAAAGTTGCAGGCCATGATATCATTGATCTTGTCACAGTAAACGGCGTCCGTGTCGTTAGCGATGACGGTACATGGGGGCTTGTGCGCGCATCGTCGAACAAGCCTGAATTGGTGGTGGTCGTGGAAAGCCCTGTCTCAGAAGAGCGTAAACTTGAAATGTTCAAAGCAGTAGATGCGGTATTGCGCGAAAACGACGAAGTTGGAGAATACAACCAGTCGATTTAAGGCGTTGCACCTTTGCTTAATTCCAAACGCCCAAAAGCCGGTAATTTTATTGCCGGCTTTTGTATGTCGAGGCCTATTGTTTGCCCCATAAACTGTAGTTCAAAACCGACGGTGCGACCAAATGCAAACCCAATATAGCCGCCAAAATTAACATAAGTATCGCTATTATTGCTGGTGCGCATAAACCAAATGTCATCACCCAAATAATCTTTGCCAACGGCATTGGGCGGCAAGCTGGCATTCAGTTCCGGCACGTTTCTAAGAACATCTGCAACGAAGGTGTTGGAGTTCGGCCCGGGCCAAATTGTATAATCACCAGCGTTTGAATATCTGTAGACACTAATAGCATTTTCAACTTTTGGAATAAGACGCTTGGCTTCTTCGCCCGTTATTTTGGCAATGATTGATGGTTTGTTCGAATACCAAAAAGCGTCAGCTGCATAATTGTTTTTGCGCACAGGACTGCCCCATCCGAGTTTGTCATAACGATCATAGCCATCTTGGTCTTCGCGCTTCAACACAATCCAGCTATGTACCGCGAACGCACCTTTAAACCCGCCAGTACGTGCTGCCATAATATATATTGCAGGTTGATCTTTGTTGCGCTGTTTTGAAAGAAGACCCGAAGATCCCCAGTCTGCACTGCGCCATGATGCTGGTCTTTCAACACTCGTCCACCACGCTGCTGCCCCAATGGTTGGAAGCAAGAACGGCAGCAGGAATATAAAACTGTATCGAAAAACGAAACGCATCGGGCTTTCTTTATTGGATAATTGCGATAGGAATAGCGGCTAAATGAGGCTGAATTAACGCAATTGTGGAGCATCTTTTGAACCATCCAATTCTTGTCGAACTGATTAGAGGCGCTATCGTTGAAAGCGTTCACCGTGGCTCAATCGCTGTGGTTGATGCTGATGGAAGCACAGTATTATCCGTCGGTACTGTGGATAGACCTGTATATCCACGTTCTGCAATGAAGATGATTCAAGCCTTGCCGCTCGTCGAAAGCGGGGCAGCTGATGCTTATGGTTTTGGCAATGTGGAGCTGTCACTTGCGTGCGCATCCCATTCATCTGAACCAGAACATGCGCAAACAGCTGGTAGAATGCTGGCCGCAGCGGGTTTGAGTGAACCTGATATGGAATGCGGCGCACATTGGCCTTTAATCGGTGCTGCTGCTGAAAAAGCCAAAATCGATATGGCCCGTGCGGGTGAAAATCCATCGCAGCTTCATAATAACTGTTCAGGAAAACATGCCGGCTTTTTGTGCTGCGCTAAACATAGCGGTATGCAAACAAAAGATTATTTGAATACAGACCATGAATTACAACGCAATATTGTTGCAACGATGGAAGATGTGACAGGTGAAGCGATACCTGGCGATCAGTGCGGTGTTGATGGTTGCTCTGCGCCAACACTTGCCGCCAGCTTAAAGGGCTTGGCGCAAGGGTTTGCAAAGCTTGGAACTGGCACAGGGCTAGAACCCATCCGTGCTAAAAGTGCTAATCGTTTAATGCAAGCCTGTATGGCCGAGCCTTGGTATATGGCTGGCACGAACCGTTTTTGCACCCGTGTTATGGAAATAGGTAAAGGGCGCATCTTTGCTAAAGTTGGCGCGGAGGGCGTTTATACAGGCGCTATTCCAGAGCTAGGGCTTGGTATTGCGCTTAAAGCGGATGACGGGGCAGAACGTGCAGCCGAGATGATGCTTGCGGGTGTGCTAAATAAGCTGCTTGGCAAAGACACTGATCTGGGCGAGGCAATCTCGGCGCTGACAACAAGACCAATCAATAATTGGAACGGTATCAATACCGGTGAAATGCGCTCGGTTAGCGTGTAAACAACGCTTCAACCAATGATATTGCCTTCTAGCGTAATATGCTTGGGCGCTTGATCTGGTTTTAGGCCAATATCTGTTGTGCTAATTTTATCCCATTCATGCGTGCGGATATTACCTTCTCGCGCATTGATCTGATTGCCTTTTATGCTGACTGGACCTGCGCCTTTCGCCGCGGAAATGCCAATGCCAATTTTGGCGTTTTTAATCGTGTTGCCGACCACATCAACATTGCGCAAATATGGTCCCCAGCCAAGATTGATACCGTAACCAGCTGTATTCTCGATTGTGTTTTGGGCCACCAATGCGTCCGCCTCGGCGCTAATACCCTGACCGAAATAGGGGGCTTGCGGCTTATATGGGCCAATAGCATTCATGTCTTTTACTATATTACCAGTGATGATAGCACCGCCGCCGCCCACATTGGCATTGGTTGCAGAAATGCCGCTTGCAGCGCCAATGACGATATTGTCTTTAATTTCTGCATTACGAAAACCGAACTCGGCAAAAATTGCCATTTCACCAGACCGTAAACATGTGTTGTTGTTCATTTTGAAATTACGCGCGGTATTGGCGCGCATGGCTGAAAAGGCGCAATCTTCAATCGTATTGTCAGTGATTTCGACATCATCTGTCTTGAATATATTGATGCCGTTGCCCCATTGTCCCGTGCCGCCACGCACGGCAGAAATGCGGCGCACAATGTTATTGCGCATGCGCGAACCATCATAGCCTTGCTCATAACGATGAATGATGATGCCGCCATCAGCACAATCTTCAACCGTGTTATGGCTGATATTCAAGGCTTTGCTTTCAATCGCATAAAGCCCAAACCGTCCACTATCAGAGATGTTGCATTGTATGATCGAGCCACTGCATCGCTCTAAGCGCAAAGCATCATATCTGGCACGCCTAATCGTAATGCCCTTGAGTTCAACTCTAGTTACTTGGCGAAGGTCAATGAGCGCAGAGTTGCTGTCTTCGCCGCCCAAATGAACGCCATCGATCAAAATGTTCTCAAGCAGGGCGGTTGACCCGCCGCGAGAGTTAAGCAGAGGGTTTCTTGTGGTATTGACGAGCGTTACGTGATCACCATCGCCGGCTAGATCAACAAAATCAGGAAGCTGCACGCCAGAAATGGCATAAGTTCCGTTGGGAAGATAAATTTTAGCGCGCTGCTTGGCAGCACGATCAATCATTCTTTGAAATGCGCGGGATTGGTCTTCACGTCTGTTTGGCAATACGCCGTACTCACGCGCGTCGCGTGCCAATGCGGGACGCGCAAAGCTTAATCCGGCCGCATATGTGCCAGCTTGGATCAAAAATTGACGTCTATCGATGAAATTCTTCTTCATGCATATATCAACGCAAGATGAATGCCAAAAAAATCCCAGCGCAAAGCCGGGATCATATTCATAGTAAAATTTGAGTGCGATCAGATGAACTGACCAAGGCCCGGAATAGCAGCGATAACGTTGTCCACTGTTTCTTCGCCTGCATTTTCTTTGGCAAAAGAAATCGTTTCTTTTGCAACGCCCTGAATTTCGCCCATACCAAGACCCATACCCATAAGCTGAGAGCCGAGGCCCATCACACCTGGCATTGCACCGGAAAGAAATCCGCCGCCATCAGCGTTCGCAATCGCTTCTTGAGAACCAGGAACAGCAGCAAGCATTTGTCCAACTTCATCTGCAGGACCTTCTTTTTGAAGGAATGCGAGGATAGCGCCGACTGCTTTTGTCGCTTTGTCTGCATCAATTCCTACATTGTCTGCGATACGTGCGATTAGTTGTTCCATGATTATCTCCGGTTAAATTTTGACGTTTACGTCATATGTTCATAATTTGCCGTGAATGCAAGACACTAACTGAATAGTTTATCTTGAGGCAAAATCTTTACTTGGGCATTGTTTGCAACGTCAGGGCTGATTATAGCCAAGGGATAAAGATTTTAACGGAAGCGATCAGATGACCGAACCGACAAACAGCATTTTCCTAGGCACCAGCCGTAAGCCTGATGATAGTATTCAACAAAAAGAATTTATGTCTTTGGCTTATGCGAATCGGCATGGCTTGATTACGGGCGCAACCGGTACAGGTAAAACGGTTACTTTGCAGATACTTGCGGAAGGTTTTTCAAATGCCGGCGTTCCTGTCTTTTGCGCCGATGTGAAGGGCGACCTTTCCGGAGTGGCTGCGATGGGCAGTGCTGTTGGCAAAGAATTTTTGACCGAACGCGCAGAAAAAATCGGTTTTGAAGATTATGTGTTCCAAGAGTTTCCAGTGCTCTTTTGGGATTTATTTGGCAAAAAAGGTCATCCGATCCGCGCAACGATCTCTGAAATGGGACCATTGCTGCTTTCGCGCATGATGGATCTAACGGATGCTCAAGAAGGCATTATCAATATTGCTTTCAAACTTGCCGACGAGGAGGGACTTTTGCTTCTCGATATGAAGGATCTGCGCTCGCTACTGCTTCATATGGCAGAACACGCATCAGAGCTTTCAGGTGAATACGGGTCGGTAAATAAACAGTCCATTGGCGCCATTCAGCGTAAATTGCTTGTTCTTGAGCAGCAGCACGCGGAGTTGTTCTTTGGTGAGCCAGCTCTAAAAATATCTGACATTATGCGCACAACACCCGATGGCCGCGGCGCAATTAGTGTTTTGGCGGCAGATCAATTGATGATGAACCCACGCCTTTATGGTGTGTTCTTGCTCTGGTTACTGTCGGAATTGTTCGAAGAGCTACCTGAAATTGGTGACCCAGATAAACCGCGCCTCGTGTTTTTCTTTGATGAAGCGCATTTGTTGTTTTCCGAAGCACCAGACATTCTGATCGAGCGTGTTGAACAGGTCGTGCGCCTGATCCGTTCAAAGGGAGTAAGCGTCTTCTTTGTTACGCAAAACCCGCTTGATGTGCCTGACCGAGTTCTATCGCAGCTTGGTAATCGCATTCAGCATGCGCTGCGTGCCTACACACCGCGCGAGCAAAAGGCCGTAAAAACAGCCGCAGATACCTTTAGGCCAAATCCTGATTTTGATTGCTTTGAGACAATTACACAATTGGGTGTGGGCGAGGCACTGGTCTCTACGCTGCAAGCTAAGGGTGTGCCCGGCATGGTGCAACGGACGCTCATTCGCCCGCCATCATCGCGGCTTGGCCCGCTAAACGATACTGAACGCGCAGAATATGTTAAACAAAGCCCTATTTTTGGCCAGTATGATGAGACATTAGACCGTGAAAGCGCGTTTGAAAAACTTGCCGCGCGCGCCAAAAAAGAGGCGGAACTTGAAGAGGAAGAGCGCCGCCGCGAAGAGGAAGATGATGATCGCGACAGCAGCGCACGCTCTAAATGGCGCTTGCCTGGATTTGGCGATGACGATGATGATGACGATGATCGCGATTATGACCGTGACCGCCGCCGCACCACCAAAACAAAGCGTAAAACATCATCTCGTTCTCGCTCGAAATACGGTAACCGACAAACGCCTGCTGAAGCTGCGGTGAAGTCAATTGTGCGGAGTGTATCGACATCGCTTGGTAAAGCTTTAGTGCGCGGTATATTAGGCTCAATCAAACGTGGTTTGTAAGCGGTAAATACGAACACAAAAAAGCGCCTTAAAGGCGCTTTTTTATTATAGGATTTTGCAAAATATCAGCGAACAAGAACCTGTGCGCCAATATTTGCACGACTGTGTAGGTCAATTGCGTCCTGATTCATAAGGCGCACACAGCCTGAAGAGACAGACTTGCCGATTGAGTTCCATTCTGGAGAACCATGCAAGCGGTACAATGTGTCTACATTGCCTTGATAAAGGTAAAGTGCTCGTGCACCCAATGGGTTGTATGGGCCGCCATCCATACCGCCTTCATATGTGTCGGTCTTACGATCATACGTTGTGCGATATTTTTCTAGTTTAGGTTCGCGCTCAATCATTTCTTCTGGTGGGTGCCATTTAGGCCATGATGCTTTACGCTTAACTTCCGCGCGTCCAGACCATTCAAAACCTGCGCGACCTAGGCCAACGCCATAACGTACAGCTTTACCGCCCGGTAGAACTAAGAATAAGTGGTGCGACCTTGTATCAACAATGATTGTCCCTGGCTTTTCACCTGTTGGGTCATTCACGACTTGGCGCAGATAGCGCTCATTGATTTTCTGGTAAGGAACAGCAGGGATAGAAAAGCCGCCATCGGATTTTGCCGCATACATTTCTTCAAATGGAGGGAATTCCGGTGCTTTTGTAAATGGTAGTGGGTTTTTTATGCGTGGCAGAGATGCGCCATCTTCTTTAGGACCGCCCCCGACTGTCGAACATGCGCCGGTTAAGGCAAGCGGTGCTAAAGCACCGAATTTAAGAATACTGCGTCGGTTTAGTTTTTGCATAATACACCCTGATTCGATTGGTGTATTTAAGTACGAAAAGCTCAGTCCGCTGAAAAGACCAATTGCAAGAAGGAGCAGTGGAAGACGTACGAAGTTGCGCAGCTGTGTCGCTTTGGCAACGCAGCGATGAACTGCTTTGATCTTGAACTATAAGAGTTCAGAATGTTTATAGCTCTTCAAGAGTAGAAAGCACTTTGTTCGGGGCATAAGATTTGTATTCGTCAGGCTGTTCTGTGCGGTTAATCCACACGGTTTTGAACCCGAATTTCGTTGCGCCAGCGATATCCCAGCGATTTGATGACTGAAACGACACTTTTTTTGCCTTTATGTCCCAGCTGTCGGTGACCATTCGGTACACATCCGGCGCGGTTTTGAACTTTTTGACGGCATCAACAGAAAAAACATCATCGATTAAATGCCCAAGATCGGATGATTCGATTGCAGCGTTCAGCATTTCAGGTGAACCATTGGATAAAATACCAATACGCGCGCCATTCTTGCGCAATCGCTTGAGCACTTTGGGAACCTCTGGATAGCAGTCGAGCGTCCAATAGGCTTCCAATAGGATTTCGCGTAAATGCCCGTTTTTATCGCCGAGATCGTTGGCTGCCAGCGCATAATCCAATGATTCTTCTGTGAGCTTCCAAAAGTCGCTGTAAGAGCCCATTAGGCTGCGTACCCAAGAATATTCGAGCTGCTTCTGGCGCCAAACTTGGCTCATGCGAGCGCCTGCTGGCCCTAATGCATCAGCATGTTTGCGTACAGCTGAATGGACGTCAAATAAGGTGCCGTAGGCATCAAACACGTAGGCCTCAGAACTCATGACTGTAATCTTCTCTAGCAAACGACGGTAATAATTTTCAAAATACCAATACCCTGCATTAAGGTTTGCGTCAAAACTGATGGCTTGGGAAGTTTTTTATAGGCATTGGATTTGTCACAAGAGGATTGACCTCTCGGCAAAAATAATCGAAGCCTGCCGTTAAAAGGAGACAATCTATGATGGTTGATACGACGGCGCAAAGCCAGACTTGGACTTATTTGGATGGAGATTGGCACGAAGGTAATGTGCCGATTATGGGGGCACGCACGCACGCAGTATGGCTCGGCTCTACTGTGTTTGATGGAGCGCGCTGGTTTGAAGGCGTCGCGCCCGACCTTGATCTACATTGCGCACGCGTAAATCGGTCTGCTATTGCACTCGGTCTTAAGCCAACAATGGAAGCAGATGAAATCATCGCGCTGGCCAAAGATGGTTTGAAAAAATTTGACGGAAAGACGGCTGTTTATATCCGTCCGATGTACTGGGCAGAGCATGGCGGATATATGTCTGTTCCTGCCGATCCAGAATCGACACGCTTTGCACTTTGCATGTTTGAATCTCCGATGATTGAATCAAAAGGTTTTTCTGTTTCTTTGTCACCTTTCAGACGCCCAACTATGGAATGTATGCCAACTGACGCCAAAGCTGGTTGCTTGTATCCGAATAACGGGCGGGCGATTATGGAGGCTAAAAAGCGCGGATTTGATAATTGCCTGACACGCGACATGCTCGGCAATATTTGTGAAACCGGAACATCAAACATTTTCCTTGTCAAAGATGGGCAGGTAATGACGCCAGCCGGTAACGGTTCGTTTTTGACAGGTATTACGCGCCACCGTGTTATGGACTTATTGCTGGGCTATGGTTTTAAGACCAAAGAGCAAACAATCACGATGCAAGACGTGATGGAGGCGGACGAAATTTTCTCAACAGGGAACCATTCAAAGGTTGTACCTATTATCAAGGTAGAAGACCGAGAAATACAGGCAGGACCAGTTGGGCAAAAAGCCCGTGAACTTTATTGGGAATGGGCGCATAGCTAACTCAATTAATTTCATTCAAACAGCTCCGGCCCGTTGTCGGATCAGTGTAGAACAACTATGTAATTTGTGAACAGATGCGCAGTGTCGTGTCAGATCGCTTTAACTATGAAGAGGACAGAAAAATGGCCTTCAAACTTCCAGAACTTCCATATGCATATGATGCACTCGCACCTTATATGTCAGCAGAAACACTCGAGTTTCACCATGATAAGCACCACAATGCTTATGTGACAAAAGGCAATGAGCTTGCAGAAGCTGCAGGCATGGCTGATCTATCTTTGGAAGAGATCGTAAAAAAGTCTTATGGCTCAAACGCACCACTCTTCAATAATGCTGGTCAGCATTACAACCACGTCCATTTTTGGAATTGGATGAAGAAAGATGGCGGCGGTAACAAGCTGCCTGGTAAATTGCAGGCTTCTATCGATAGCGATCTAGGTGGTTTTGATAAATTCCGTTCTGATTTCGTTGCCGCTGGTGTTGGCCAATTCGGTTCAGGTTGGGCTTGGGTTGTTGTTAAAGACGGCAAGCTTGAGATCACAAAAACACCAAACGGAGAAAATCCTTTGGTGCATGGTGCGATGCCAATTTTGGGTGTCGATGTTTGGGAACATTCTTATTACATTGATTACCGCAACGCGCGTCCAGAATATCTCGAAGCATTCGTTGATAATATGATCAACTGGGAATATGTCGAGAAAATGTATGAAGAAGCTACAAAGTAATTCATCTCTATAAATATTTAAAACCCGGCTTTAAAGTCGGGTTTTTGTTAGATATACTTGATCAAGTTTCTGTGACTTGACGTGAACGCATTTAATAGCCGTAATACTTTACAGATATGCAATATCAGGAGAGATGCTATGCCTTCAAAGAAAATATTTCTATCACTTTCAGCTGTATTGGTTGCAGCTAGTGTCGCTTATGCGCAAGATCCTATTTCAGACCGTCAAAAGGCCATGAAGATGGTTGGCGGCGCTGCGAAAAGCGCATCCGAGATGATTAAAGGTGAAAAACCGTTTGATGCAGCCGCCGCACTTGCTGCTTTTCAGACAATGAACGATGTTTCCAAAGATTTCGTGAGCTATTTTCCAGAAGGTTCTGAGACTGGCGGCGATACAACGGCTAGTCCTAAAATTTGGGAAGACCGTGCAGGTTTTGAAGCAGCTGTTGCAAAATTTGAAACAGACACAGCCGAGGCTATTGCTGCAGCACCAGCTGATTTAGATGCATTTAAAGCGACATTTGGTAAAGTGGCCGCAAACTGCGGTGTTTGCCACAAAGCGTACCGCATTTCTAAAAACTAACTTTGGAGTTTCGTTTGAAACGTCTCCTTCTTGCTCTCGTTGCTAACGGCCTCATCGGAGGCGCTGTCTTTTGGTTTTTGACTGCGCCTCAAAAACTTGATGAGAGCATGTTTGCTGCAATTGATGGCCATGAGCCCGACTTGGGCAATGGCGAAACGCTTTTTTGGGCAGGGGGCTGCGCCTCCTGTCATGCAGCGCCCAAAGTGTCGGGAGATGCTAAGAAAGTTCTTTCAGGCGGATTGGTTTTGACAACAGAATTTGGCGACTTTGCCGTGCCTAATATATCGCCGAGCCGTGAGCATGGATTGGGTAACTGGTCTTTCGAAGACTTTTCGAACGCGATGAAAAAGGGCGTGTCACCTGAGGGTAGACACTATTATCCAGCATTTCCCTATGCGTCTTACGCTCACATGACGATCGAAGATTTATCTGATCTGTTCGCATTTTTAAAACAACTCCCAGTCTCTGAAGAAGCTGACAAACCCTCTGATATTGCTTTTCCTTTCAATGTGCGGCGCGGATTAGGGCTTTGGAAAAAGCTCTATTTGAATGATAAGTCCGTCATAAGCGATGCAGCGCTTGGCGATGATGAACAGCTTCTGCGTGGACGTTATTTGGTGGAGGGGCCTGGCCATTGCGGTGAGTGCCATACGCCGCGTTCGCTGGCTGGCGGTATGCAGCGCAGCAATTGGTTGCAAGGAGCGCCGTCACCGGAAGGTGAGGGCCGAATCCCAGGCATTACGAACGGACCTGATAATTTAGAAAGCTGGTCTGAGAGCGATATCGCATATATGCTTGAAACAGGATTCACACCGGATTTTGATTCCGTCGGCAGCTCCATGGCGGATGTTGCTGCTAATTATGCGTTCGTGCCTGCCAGTGATCGCGAAGCCATTGCGGCTTATTTGAAAATTATCCAGCCATAAGAACCCGTCTATTTCATTATCTATACAGCGTGTTCACACCCGTTATGCTTGCAGTTCGCACAGCATGGGGTAAGAAAATTCCAAACGACATTTGGATAATGATTTATGGCACTGATAAATACAAAAGAGCGCTACGGTAAAGTAGCACAAATTTTCCATTGGCTTACGGCACTATTGATTCTAGGGCTTTTGATTGCCGGTACGATCATGACATATTTGCCTGATGGAACCGCCGACCAAATCGCGCGAAAAGTTTTCATGTATTCTATGCATAAAACGATCGGTGTAATTGTACTGCTTGTCGCTATTATGCGAATTGTCTGGGCATTCGCTAATCCACGACCTAAACCGCTTCATCCTGAGCGAAAATTAGAAACTTTTGCAGCCGAAACAGCACATTGGGTTTTATATATCGCCATTGTTGCGATGCCTGTGACAGGTCTTCTCTATCATGCATCCAGTACAGGTTTTGCGCCTATCTGGTGGCCGTTTGGACAAGAACTACCTTTCGTGCCTCAAAGTGAGAACCTATCGAAAATCTTTGCGTCGATGCACTGGATTTTAGCGCTTGGTATAACATTGACTTTGATTGCGCATATTGGCGGTGCTTTGAAGCATTTGGTCATTGATAAAGATGTCACGATTGATCGCATGGTTCCGAGCAAATTAAGTGAAGATTTTAAACTCCCTCATTCTGATGCAAAACATCTGCCAAAAGGCTTGGCAGCTGTTGCGGCAATCATTGTTGTTGGTTTTAGCCTTGGCGCAATTGGCTTGAACGTAAGCGCTAAAAATAAGGCCGCTGATAGTGCAAGCCGAACGCAGGTCATTAATGCGCCTGCTGATGTGAAGGGTGATGCAGTTTGGAAAGTCATTGCTGCTGAAAGCACTTTGAAAATAAGTATCAAACAGCTTGGGTCTCCTGTTGAAGGCGAATTTAAAAATTGGGATGCGGTAATAAATTTTGACCCAGATAATCTGGAGACATCGTTTGTTGATGCACGCATTGCTGTTGGTAGTCTTCAACTAGGCAGTGTTTCTGATCAGGCAAAAAGTGCTGACTTTTTGAATGCGGATGAATATGCAGAAGCACGTTTTACATCAGATGATTTTCAAAGCACTGGTGAAAATAGCTATGAGGCACAAGGCACGTTAGAGATTGCTGGTGTTGCTAAACCGTTCACATTGAATTTCGAACTTACCATTGAGGGCAATCGTGCGAAAATGCAGACCCGCACTGAGCTGAACCGCATGGATTATGAGGTTGGTGCACAGAAATATGCAAATGAGGATTCAGTCGGTTTTCCCGTTGAGATTATGATTGACCTTGCCGCAGAAAAACAATGATCGGGCTTTCAGCTTAATCAACTCAAACGATTTGAGACATAAAAAACCGCGCAAGCCATACAGGGTTGCGCGGTTTTTATTACAATAAGTGTGCTTATTCAGCAGGCATAGCTTCCACTGAAATTTTGATGTCGACTTCGTCAGAGATGAATGGAGCGAAGTTGCCCATATCGAACTCAGAGCGAACGATTTTTGCTGTCGCATCAAAACCAGCCCAAGGCTTCTTCATCATTGGGTGTTCTTTTGAACCGTTAAAAGTTGTCTCAAGTACAACCGGCTTTGTCACGCTGTTGAGTGTGAGATCACCCGTGATATTGGCAGTGTTATCACCTGTTACTTCAACTGATGTCGATTTGAATGTGATAAGCGGCGCTGCGTCCTTGTCAAAAAAGTCAGCAGTCAAGAAATGCTTGTCGCGGTCAGGCCAGCCTGTGATGAGTGATTCTGTTGGAATTTCAACAGACACAGATGATGCTTCAGGGTTTTCTGGGTCGAACGAAATGTCACCGGTAAAGCCTGAGAACATGCCAGTTGTTGTCGAAAAGCCAAGGTGATTATATGAAAATACAATCTGGCTGTGGCTTGAATCGAGTGTCCATTCTGCTGCTTGTGCAGTTGTAATACTTGCGGCAGCTGTAGCAACAGCAAGTGCTGCTGCAATTTTGGCAAAACGTTTCATATAGTTCGTTCCTAAACATGATTAATTGACGGGAAGTATTGCAATCGCGCATATACGCTGATGATCTAATCTATATTTCACCAGCGCTTCTGCAAATGCTTTTGCGTTGACTTACTGTTCACTATTTCGTGTCAATTAGCCTTGATTGTTTACCCCTATCGCAGTTTTGACTGCAAAAGCGTAAGAATAGGCAACTTCCTCAAGTCTTGAAAAACGACCAGACGCGCCGCCATGGCCTGCGCCCATATTGGTTTTGAGCAATACAGGATTGTTCGATGTTGAATGATCACGCAAACGCGCAACCCATTTTGTCGGCTCCCAATAGGTAACCCGTGGATCAGTTAGGCCGGAGATTGCGAGAATGGGTGGGTAAGGCCGAGCACCAACATTGTCATAAGGCGAATAGCTGGCAATATTCTCATAGTCTTCTTTATTGGTGACAGGATTGCCCCATTCTGGCCACTCAGGCGGGGTTAGCGGCAATGTGTCGTCGAGCATCGTGTTCAAAACATCAACAAATGGAACTTCTGCGATAATGCTTCCAAAGGCTTCCGGTGCCATATTGGCCACGGCACCCATCAACATGCCGCCAGCCGAGCCGCCATGCGCAACGATTTTTTCAGCCGCTGTGTATTTGTGTTCTGCTAGATATTTGGCAACGGCGATGAAGTCCTTAAACGTATTCGTTTTTGCTTGGCGTTTGCCATCTTCATACCAAGCAAAGCCCTTGTCTTTTCCGCCGCGAATATGGGCAATGGCATAAACAAAACCGCGATCAACCAGTGAAAGACAAGTGGTGCTAAATGAAGCTGGCATTGACATGCCGTAGGAACCATACCCGTAAAGCAAGCAAGGCGCAGTGCCATCCAGTTTCGTATCGGCGCGCATGACGAGCGACACAGGCACCAATGCTCCATCATGTGATGGCACCATCAAACGCTCGGTTTTATAGTCGTCGCTGTTGTGACCAGATGGAACTTCTTGAGTTTTGAGCAAAGTGCGCTCACGCGTGACCATATTATAATCAAAGACTTGGCTTGGTGTAGACATGGACGAATATGAAAAGCGGATAACATCTGTGTCATATTCATATGAGCCGGACATGCCCAAAGAATAGGCTTCTTCATCAAATGCAATGTGATGAATGTCGCCAGATTTGCGATCCATAATCGCAATGCGGGGCAGACCTTCATCGCGTTCTAACCAGACAATGTGATCCTTATAAGCATCAACGGAAAGGATAAGGCGGCCCGGTGTATGCGCAACAAGCTCGCGCCAATTTTCTTTTTGCGGAGCGTCGACAGGCGCGGTCATGATTTTAAAATCTTTTGCGCCGTCAGCATTGGTCAATATGAGCCAGACATCGCCGCCTTCTTCTAAAGAATATTCAACGCCGACTTGACGCGGTGCAACGATAACCGGCGTAGCCGCTGGGTCGTTTGCAGGTAAAAGGCGGATTTCCGAGGTTTCGTGATCGTGAATATCAATGATGATATAATCATCAAGACGTGTGCCACCTACGCCCATGAAGAAACCTGAATCCTGCTCTTCATAGATCATAATATCGTCGCTCTGAGCGGTTCCTATTTTGTGATAGAAAACTTTGCTCGGGCGGTGGTTCTCATCCATTTTCGCATAGAAAATGCCTTCGCGCTTTGCATCCCAAACACCGCCGCCAGCTGTATCTTCTAACTGGTCGTCGATATCTTTAAGTGTATTCAAATCCCGAACACGAAGCGTGAAATATTCTGAGCCCTTGTCATCATAGCCCCAGATCATATGGCTATGATCGTTCGAGTGGTCAGCGCTTGCGAGGCGGAAATAGTCTTTGCCTTCAGCCTCTTTATCGCCGTCTAAAATGATGGACCGTTCGTCGTTAATATCGCTGCCTTCAATACGGTAAAACCGCGGTTGTTGGCCGCCCGTTACAAAAGATGATCCGTAGAAAAAGTTGCCATGTGGGGCAGGAACACTTTCATCATCTTCTTTGATGCGGCCCTTCATTTCGGCAAATAATTGCTTCTGCAATGCGTCCGTATCGCTCATCAATGATTTTGCGTATTCGTTTTCTGCATCCAAATGGCTGCGTATTGCTGGGTCGAGAACAGAAGTGTCTTTGAAAACGGCTTGCCAGTTATCTGCCCTTAGCCATGCATATTCATCGATCCGTTCAATGCCGTGACGCGTATCTTTGCTCTCACGTTTTTCGGCAACAGGTGGTGTAAGATCAGTGCTAAAGGCTGAAGCTGTCATTTGATATCCGGATATTAAAGGTTGCAGAATTAGTCATTCTCGTCTGGCGTAAAATTCATGGCGACGCCATTCATACAATAACGAAGGCCTGTTGGTTGAGGGCCGTCTTTAAAGACATGTCCCAAATGGCCATCGCAATTAGCGCAGCGCACTTCTATGCGAGTCATAAAAAACGAGCGATCCTTATGCTCGGTAATGGCATTCGCGCTATAGGGTTGAAAGAAGCTTGGCCAACCGGTGCCACTTTCAAATTTTGCATTTGTCTTAAAGAGCAAATTGTCACATGCCGCACAAATGAATGTGCCTTCGCGGTGCTCATCATTGAGTGAGGAGCTTCCCGAACGTTCTGTGCCGTGCTTGCGTAAGACGTGAAATTGCTCAGGCGTTAAAAGCTCGCGCCATTCTTCTTCACTCTTGTGAACCTTAGGATCTGAATTAATTGTCATTTCCATTCTCCTCATTACGTGCTCAAATAGGCAATGCTTTGATCTGCGGCAAGCTTAGTCACAAAAACATGATCGCAGAATTGCAGAAATGTCTGTAAAAAAAACATTTCCTGCTCGCGGCACCTTGCTCAACATAATCTCGCCTTTTAAAAACACGACAAGCCGACACTAAATTCGACCGCACGTAAACAGGACAGAAGCGACCTTATGCAACTTACGTTCTATGCTCTTTTTGCGCCGTTTATCGCAGCTTTGTTCGCGCCGATGCTCGTTCGAATGTTCAACCACAATGCAGGTTGGATTCTCGCAGTGGTGCCGGCGCTGTTGTTCTTTCATTATACGGGGTTTTTGCCTGAAATTGCAGGCGGTGGACGCGTCACCGGCGGCGTTGAATGGATACCTTCGTTCAATGTCAATTTTTCTTGGTTTATCGACGGTTTATCGCTCACATTCGCGCTTTTGATAACAGGTATAGGCACGCTTATTATTCTGTATGCAGCTGGTTATATGAAGGGCCATCCGCAGCAGGGGCGCTTTCTTTCATTTATGCTCATGTTTATGGGCGCAATGCAGGGCTTGGTACTTTCAGATAGTTTTCTGATGTTTTTCGTGTTCTGGGAATTAACGTCCATAACGTCATTCCTGCTTATCGGTTTCAACCATGATAAAGAGCGATCACGCCGCGCTGCGATGCAGGCGCTGGTGGTTACTGGCCTCGGCGGCTTGTCTCTCTTGGCTGGATTGATTGTCATTTGGAACATCACAGGTGTTTCTGAAATTTCACTTCTATTAGGCACGGGCGATACGCTGCGAGAAAGCCCTTATTATCTCGCCGCATTCTTGCTGATTTTGGGCGGTGCATTTACTAAATCTGCGCAGTTCCCGCTTCATTTCTGGCTACCAAATGCGATGGAAGCGCCAACACCAGTGTCCGCCTATCTTCATTCGGCAACGATGGTAAAAGCTGGTGTTTTCCTGCTTATGCGCATGAACCCAGTGATGGGAGACACTGTTTTATGGGAAACGGTTCTGCCATTGTTTGGCGGCGTTACGCTGCTTGTTGGAACATGGTTGGCGGTGCGCCAAACTGACCTAAAATTGATGCTTGCTTATACAACGGTTGCTTCGCTTGGCTTACTTGTGATGTTGACCGGATTTGGCACTGACAAAGCAATCGAAGGCGCTGTTTTATATCTGATCGCCCACTCATTGTTCAAAGGCTGCCTGTTCATGGTGGCGGGCAACGTCGACCATGAAGCTGGTACGCGCGATGTGACAAAGCTTGGCGGCTTGATGGCAGCTATGCCAATAACATTTGGAGCAGCTCTCCTTGCTGCTTTATCTATGGGCGGACTGCCGCCATTTGTTGGCTTTCTTGCAAAAGAAGAAATTTACTACGGCATTGCTGCTGCAGACGGTTGGTCGATGTTCATTACAGCGGTGGCTATTGTCGGCAACGCTTTGATGCTTGTCATTGGTTTTGCTGTCGCGCTAAAGCCGTTTCTGGGCGCTAAGGTTGAAACGCCTAAAGCTGCCCATGAAGCACCACTGTTGATGTTTGCTGGCCCTCTTGTCCTTGCTGTGCTGGGCTTGGTTGGCGGTTTGTTATCGGGCGCGTTTCACAAATTCTTCTCTAGTCCAATGGCCTCTGCCGTTGCAGGTACACCGCTTAAAATTGAAATAAGTGTTGTGCCGCATCTTGGTTTGGCACTCACCTTATCACTGGTAACCGTTGCGCTCGGTGTCGCTATGTATTGGGCAATGGCTTGGCTTCGCGGCCGTATGGCAAATCTTCTTGAGGCCATTGGCTGGGGGCCAGATATTGGCTTTGACCAGTTCATGCAAAGTTTGGTCAAAGGCGCAGCAGCTTTAACGCGCAAAATACAGACAGGCTCAATGGAGACTTATGTCACCATCGTGTTTGTTGCTTTGCTCGTAAGCCTGTTTGGCGGGCTTTATAAGGCTGATGAGTGGCCGCAAATCCCAGAGTTTCCAAGACTGTTCGTCTATGAATGGGCCGTGATACTCATTTGCGTGATCGGTCTGTTCTCCGTCATTATCGCGAAGAACCGCCTGACTGCGATCGTGTCGCTGGGTATTCAAGGCTTCGGTGTGGCTTTGCTCTTTATGCTGATGGGCGCGCCAGATTTGGCCTTCACACAATTTATGGTGGAGACATTATCTGTTGTCATTCTTGCTCTGGTTATGACGCGGCTGCGCCTATTGCCGCAGGACCATCGATCAAACTATCAAATTGTACAGGACGGTTTGATTTCTCTGGGTGTTGCTACAGCGCTGACGCTCATTTTGCTTGGCGTGGTTCAAACAGAATTTGACCCTACTTTAACCGAATTCTTCAATGCTTATTCTTACACCATCGCCCACGGCAAAAATATCGTGAATGTCATACTCGTTGACTTCCGCGGCGTGGATACGTTCGGAGAGATTGCTGTTGTCATGGTGTCGGGCTTGGCCATTCTTGCGCTCATTCGAATTATGCCAAGGAAAACGAACCCTGACCTACCAAGGTCAGAAAATACGGAGGAGATTATCTGATGCGTACGCTCATTTTCCGCACCGTTGCTCCTTACTTCACAAGCTTGATGCTTATTTATTCGGTATTCGTTCTACTGCGTGGTCATAACGAACCAGGCGGCGGGTTCATTGGCGGCTTGATCGCTGCGTCTGCATTGGCGATTTATGGTATTGCTTGCGGTGTTTCGCCGGTGCGTCGTGCAATCAGGTTTCATCCCATGGCGATTGCTGGGTTTGGTCTTTTTATGGCAGCGATTGCAGGCATTATTTCGCTTTTTGTCAATGTGCCGTTTTTGACCGGACTTTGGATTTATCCTGAAATTTTTGGTGTTGAGTTGAAGCTATCGACAACACTTGTCTTCGATATTGGCGTGTACCTTGTCGTGCTTGGGTCAATTACCTCTACAGCACTAGCCTTGGAAGAAAGGGAGCGTGACTAATGGAAGTTGCGATTGTTATTCTGACAGGCGTGTTTTTTCTCGTATCGATCTACCTGATACTCTCACGCCATATTATTCGTGTGTTGTTAGGGGTGGCCATGCTTGGCAATGGTGTGAATTTGACCATTTTCACAGGGGGACGAATTACACGGGAAATCCCACCAATTATTGGTAATAATGCAAGTGTACCGCTTGAGGGTATTGCCAATCCATTGCCGCAGGCACTCGTACTGACGGCTATCGTAATTGCCTTTTCATTCTTTGCTTTTTTGCTCGTGCTGGTTTTCCGCACCTATCAAGAGCTTGGCACAGATGACACGGCTGAAATGCGTGATGCTGAACCAAAAGGCGAAGCATCGCCTCCGCTTGGCTATTAGGAAGAACATGTAATGGCTTCTGCGAATAATACTGATGTAAATCTTGAAAGTGCTATGCTGCTTACCGAACCGGCTCTGGCCGATTGGCTGGTTGCGGCTCCGCTGATCTTGGGCTTTTTGTTTGGTGCGCTGTGTTTAATGCAGCGCAAAAACGTGATCGTGCAAACGCGTATCGCACTTTTCGGCCTGCTATTGATGCTGATTGCAGATATCGGGCTTTTTATAAATGTTTGGCAAAACGGTACTGTCGTGATGACGATGGGGCGTTGGTTGCCACCATTTGGCATAACTTTTGCGGCTGATATGCTTGGTGCCACATTTGCACTTGTGGCCGGTATTGTCGGATTAGCCGGTGGTATTTACGCGCTAAGCGACGTTGATAGCACATCACGGCGTTATGGTTTCTATCCATTCTTGCTGCTGATGTTGGCAGGCGTGACAACAGCGTTTTTAACCGGCGATATTTTCAATCTCTACGTCTGGTTTGAAGTGTTGCTTATCTCATCCTTCGGTTTGCTCGTTTTGGGTTCTGAACGCAGACAATTGGATGGCGCGATCAAATACGCGTTCTTGAATTTGATTGCGACGACACTGTTCCTAATCGGCGTGGCCTATATGTATGGCGTGTTTGGAACGTTGAACATGGCCGACATCGCGCGCAAAGCGCCTGCTTTGCAGGATACTGGGCCGCATTTTACAATCGCAATTATGTTTCTCTTTGCATTCGGCATGAAAGCGGCAGCTTTCCCGCTTAATGCTTGGCTACCTGCTTCATATCATACGCCGCGCATTGCCGTATCAGCTGTCTTTGCTGGTTTGCTAACGAAGGTTGGTGTCTATGCATTGCTGCGCATATTCTTGACCTTGTTTCCCGCTGACCGCGATGAGCTTGGCGGTGTCATTGCTGTCATTGCGGCGCTGACAATGTTGATAGGTGCATTGGGCGCGATAGCTCAAACAGATATTCGCCGTGTTCTTGGTTATCTGGTTATTTCAGGTATTGGCCTGATGTTGGCTGGCTTGGGACTTGGTAGCGAAATTGGCATTTCTGGCTCTGTATTTTATGCCGCCCACTCGATGATTGTTATGACGGCGCTTTATTTGCTGGCAGGCATTATTGGGCGCTTAATGGGAACATTTGACCTCAACAAAGCAGGGGGCCTTTATCAGGCTTCACCTTGGCTTGGCGGGCTTTGTCTTATTCTTGCTTTTTCTGTTTCTGGACTACCACCATTTTCAGGCTTATGGCCTAAAATTCTTCTCGTAAAAGGTTCCATTGATGTTGGTGCATGGTGGCTTGCCGCCGCGATTATTGTGTCAGGATTTTTGACAACTATAGCGGTGGTTCGCATGTTCCTATTTGCCTTCTGGCGCAGTCGGCCTGAAGGATTGGTAGAAATAGGACCAATCTCGCGCGAAGGCCGGATTAAGCTTTACGCAGCTTTGGGATTAACGGCATTGACTGTGATTGCTGGCGTTTATCCAGAGCCATTTATACAAGTGAGCGATCGGGTAGCATTTGAGCTAACGCATCCTCAAACTTACATCGATGCGGTGTTTGGCGAGAAACAAGGAGGAAGCGGACTATGAACCTCTATGTTGTAAACCTATTGCTCGCAATAGCTTGGATGACGCTGACTGATTCATTCGGCTTAGGGAATATGATCTTCGGCTTTGTGCTTTCTGCTGTTGCATTGTCGCTCATTCGCGAACAGGTAGGCTCTGTCGGATATTTTTCAAAGCTGGGACGCATTCTATCGCTGCTTATGCTGTTTCTTTATGAGTTGGTGATGTCGGCTGTACGTGTCGCCATTTTGGTGGTTAAGCCAAACATGAACTTAAAGCCTGGCATCTTTGCCTATAAGTTGCAGGTTGACCGCGATCATGAAATCACTCTGCTTGCAAACCTCATTACGCTGACACCGGGAACGTTGTCCGTTGATGTATCGGAAGATCGCTCGACGCTTTATATTCACGCACTTGATTGCTCAGACATTGATCAAATTCGCAAAGATATAGCGGAAGGTTTCGAGCGCAAAATACTGGAGGCGTTTCGATAATGTCATCCGAATTTCTAAATTTCTCTGTTCAGTTTGCACTCATTTTACTGAGCGCAGCCTTTCTACTCACCGTGTTCAAAGTGATAATGGGGCCAACATTGCCCGATCGCATTTTAGCGCTCGACATGCTGGTTGCAGCAGCCATTGGTTTCATTGCTGTTATCGGTCTTAAAACCGGTTACACTTTATATGTAGATATCGCTATTGCGCTTGGGTTAGTCGGCTTCTTGGCAACGGTTGCATTTGCACGTTTCATCTTGGCGCGCGGCCAAACAGAAGAGGGGCGCGAAAGACAGCGCAATGAAGACAACCAAAAACACGGAAAAAGCGCAGCAGTGCAGGGAGTTTCAGAAGCTAAGGCCGCAGGCGAGGTAACAACACCTAAGAAAAAGTCCGCAGCCAAGAAAACTACTGCACAAAGAACGACAAAAACCAACAAGGCGCGATCACGAAAAGCACCAGCCAAACCGGAGACAAAATCATGATTGATGGCTTGTCGGACATAATTGCGGGCGTAATGATTATCACAGGCTCAATTTTTGCTTTTCTAGCAGCCGTTGGCTTATGGCGCTTGCCTGATATTTATACGCGCATGCATGCTGCTTCAAAGGCAGGAACGCTTGGGTCTGGATTGTTGCTTTTGGCATTAGCCGCACATGTGGGGGACACTTCAACCTTTACACGCGCTCTTGCTGGCGTTGTGTTTTTCTTGCTAACCGCACCGATTTCCGCGCATCTATTGGCTAAAGCATCCTATGCTGTTGGTTATAGGCTAACAGACATATCAGTTATAGATGAATTGAAAGACTGACCTGTTTTGAATTTCAGGTCTCAGTTTCAATAAGTTTTTTTATTTTTGTCGCTTTTTCAAAGTGATCTAACTGGTGGGTTGATATCCACCACTGCGCCGCTTCCATTAGAAGTTCCGGATTGTTGTTTTTATTGGCAAAAAATGCATAAAAGGAGAGGCCAACTTGTTCTCCTTTTTGCGCAATTTTCAAATCACAAACAGTAATTATTTTTTGTTTTAGTGATGCGCGCATAATATCCTCAAGAGCCTCTAATCTGTTCATAAGCTGTCTAAAGCTGTCAGCAGGTTCGTTTTTATTCACAAACGAAAATTACCGAAAATTATCGAAAGCTAGAATACTGAATCCTGCTATAAGGGAAAATCAAGTATGCTGCATGTGTATAAATTTTTTATGTATGCATATGCATTGAATAAATTTATTGTTCATACTATTATTTTAGATACTAACTTAACTTAAGGCGATTCATTTTTTAAATTTCAATACGCGTGCAGGTTAGTTTTTGTATTTTTACAAAAACACTCACCACAATAACAATAATAGGTGGTTCATGGATTCGAACGAAAAAAATACTGAATTTAACGAATATCTCGCAGAGTTAACGGCTCAGGTGGTATCGGCATATGTAGGAAACAACAGCGTCACGGCTGATGAACTGCCTAGCCTGATTAGCAATGTCCACGGAGCACTTAACAGTACTGTTGGAAACGTCCAAGCCAGTGAAGTTGAGAAACCTAAGCCTGCTGTGAACCCAAAAAAATCTGTTCTTGATGATTGCATTACTTGTCTTGAGGACGGTATGCAGTTCAAATCGCTCAAACGCCATCTTATGAGCCATCATGGGCTAACGCCGCAAGACTACCGTGAAAAGTGGGATTTGCCTTCTGATTATCCGATGGTTGCACCATCTTATGCGAAACGTAGATCAAAGCTTGCACAGGAAATGGGGCTAGGGCGTAAAAGCAAATAATATACAAGTTATATTATTTTAGTTTTGCACGTAACAAATGCTTTGCTGATGCTTAAGCAAGGTGCTTGTTTAGGTCGTAACGATAATGTCGTGACAGACCACGATTGCGCTCTAAATTCAGCTTGATTTCGATTGTTTTAATCCAATCGCGGATTTGATGTGGCAGGGCTGCATCAAGTTGCTTGGGTGAAATATCAAGAAACAGCTTGATCATGAAAAATGAGCTTCGCTCGTGCTTGTAAAAGATCATTGACAGTTCTCTTTTAGAGTATGTGGCGATCTAAAAGCTATTCAATGTTCTTGATGGTTGGATAAGTTCATCCTTGCCAAGCAGGTTTTCTTTAATTTTATAAAGAAAATCAGTATTTTTGCGCGTGAGGGAATAAATACCTATTAAATAGGGATGAAATTAATGTAGGAATATAGTCCTCACTACGGAGGACTGAATGCTTAAGACCAAAGCAATAAAACGAAATAATTATCTGAATGATTTTTTGCCATCAGCAGCTTCTAAACAGCGTGCTGAAGATCAGATATATACCCCTTTGTGCGATTGTGCCGCCACTGTAAGTGCAGACTTACATATGGAGATTTGTGACGGTCTCATTGATATAATGGCCGCGCTTTTCAATGTTTCAGGGCGGCAATTGCGTTCACCGCAGCGTGACAGAAAAGACGTTGCCCGCGTGAGGCAAATAGGCATGTATATTGCGCGTGTCACACTTTGCCTGAATATTCGCTTGATTGCCGACGGGTTTGCGCGTGACAAAAGTACGGTTACCCATGCTTGTCACCTTATTGAGGACCTTCGCGATGATGAGGAATTTGATCTAATCATTACGCGTGTGGAAGCGGTCGTTGGCGCAGCTTTCAAGCACGCTTTATCAGCAAAGGTTGGTGGTAATGATTACAAATAAGCAATGCCTCAATCATAGACGCAGTTTACGTTTGCTCATGATGGTAGCCAAGCATCAGGCGATATTAGAGCCAAGTGCTGATGGCGCTTATTGTTTCTTACATTTTGAAGGCGTGCGGCGTGTAAAATGCGATAAAATCATTCTGACTAACTGGATCGCAAATGAGTTGGTCTCAGTTGCGTTTACCGCAGATGTCCAAAAAATATCGATTACTGAGCTTGGGCGTAAACATGTCATTCGTAATGATGAGAATGATCATGCTGCACAGCATAGAGTGATTGAGACAGATCATATTACGGTGGGCGACTGTATCCAATCTGTAAAACGCAATATAAAAGAATCGCCGCTTTCTGGTCTCTATAGAGCTTATGGCGCGGGGAAAAAGGCTTGGCTTAGTTCGGCAGAGTTTGATGCTGGAGAGCGCCTTCGTATCGATTTTGAATATGCACAATTGGGTCCCAAAATAACGGCTTCATGGGATCCAACAGCGCATCTAAATGGTGGAAAAGGTGGTCGCAGGCCGTCTCAAACATTTTCAGATCGAGTAATAGGTGCACGCACACGCATGCAGCGGGCAATTGATGCTGTTGGCCCTGAATTATCTGGCGTCCTGGTTGATGTGTGTTGTTTCTTAAAAGGAATGGAAGATATAGAAAGAGAGAGGCAATGGCCGCGAAGATCAGCAAAACTTATGCTTAAAACTGCGCTGTCTATGTTAGCACGCCACTATAACCCGCCCCAAGTGAGAACGCGATCTTCAAAGCCGCGTCATTGGGGACAAGAAGATTACCGTCCAGAAATGTAATGTATTAAACGAGCGCAGCTTTAGCGTCTGACTTCATGCGCTCGATCATTGCACGCAAACCATTAGAACGTTGCGGCGACAGGTGGCTATCAAGCCCTAAATTTTTCATCAAGCCTTCAGCATCAAAATCTACGATATCTTTTGCTTGGCGATCAGACAAAGCGGCGATCATAATCGCAACGAGGCCGCGCACGATGTGAGCATCAGAAGCGCCATCAAAATGAATGATTTTTTTGACTTCATCCGTGCAGGATGTCGCGAGCCAAACTTGGCTAACACAGCCATTTACTTTGTTTTCTGCTGTCCGCTGCGCTTCATCAAGTTCTGGCATGGCTTTGCCAAGTTCGATGACATAACGGTACTTATCTTCCCAATCGTCGAGAAATTCAAAATCGTCTATAATTGTTTTGATGTCGTTGGCCATATTGCCCCGCTATTGACTTTAACAGCGTTTACATAGGCCCGGTTATGCAAAGCAGCAACCCAAACACCAAAGTATTCTAAGCCCAGTTATTGAACACTGCCGGTAATCGTTATGTCGGCTTCATTTTTGCGTTTGTCACGGTGGTTTTCTACCATGCCAGCAACGATATAGGCTCCGTGTTTTGCACGCTCCAAAGTGGCTATAACAATCTTCTGACCTGTTTCACAAACATATGGGTCACGGCTACAGATAGATCTCACATCGCTTGCAACACTGGCTGCTAATTGCAGTGCTTCAACAGAGTTAAAGGCTGTTTCTTTTTGCGCGGTTTGGCTTTGCTCTTCTTTGATTGACGTTTCAATCGGAGAATCAGCAAAGCTTGGCAAAATTGCTAAAGCCAAGAATCCATAAAACATAAGCTTGAATATAAATCGCATCGTCTCATCCTGTTTGGCGTAAAGCCGGTCCCGCAACAGTGATGTCATAAGCGTCTGAAATTTTATTCAGTTTTGGCGTTGCAAATTGAGCAAAATATAAATCAAATTTTAGCAATCGATAAATTGTTCTTGTTTTTAGAGGCTTTGCATCTGTTAAGCGCCTGTTTACCACGTTTATAAAACCAAACGATTTTGAGAAAAATTTGGCATATTCGCGTCCGCTAGCCTGCAAATTTATGCATTCGTTAAAGCCTAATGGTCAAAATGAAACAAGTTAGCGATTGCTATTTTGTTTATTTTGTACCGAGTGTTTAAACGTTGTCATATCTCAGCGAATTTTATCAGTCAGCCAAAAACGTTGCGAGGCGCGCCATTTGCGTTCCTTCAACGCATTCAGCTATTGAGCAAAAGAAAGCTGATATATCTGCCGATATAACGTTGCGTCTTGGCGCGTTGGGTTTTGGAACAGCAAGCGCCGGTATAGGTTTAATTGCTATGCAGGTAGATGCGCCTGTGCTTGTAACTGCAAGCTTTGCATTAGCAGCCAGCAGTATTTTGAGCTTGGTAATGCTAAAACGTAAAGCTGCACCGCATTATACGTTTCTAGCAAATGGAGCCGTTTGGCTCGCAGCATCAGGCTTTGTGGCAAGCACGCATCCTGCCGCTGCAGCCATTATGCTCGCAGCATTGGGCGCAAGCTTTTACAAGGCAGATTTATTGCCGCAGCAAGCTCAAGCATCAAGTGACACTGTTGCACATCAAGAAATACAAAATACAAGAACAGCTGAAGCGCCCAGCGGGCATTGTCTCAATGCAAAAGGCGAGGCGCTCCATGATTTTTGTATCGGTTCGTTTCGGATTAAAGCGGGTGAGCACCTCGCTGAACGGCTTCACTTAACGGATCGTGTCAGCTTTTTGCGTGCACTTTCGGATCTTCGCTCGGATGTAAACGAGCAAGTGGAAATATCAGTTCGCGCCAACGTAAACGCTGCGAATAGTGTTCCGCGCTACGAGACGATGGCCCTTGTTTTACAAAGAGATTGTGCAAACATTGCTGTGTCGGCAGTCAATGAAATCACACAACAAGAAACTGAAAACGCAGAACAAGAAGTTGTATTTGAGCCTGAAGACACCAATGCCAAAGAGCAGAACAATAACCGCTTTTTGACGATTGTGAGCCATGAATTGCGCACGCCTCTTAATGCGATCATTGGTTTTTCCGATGTGCTGCGGAGTGACATTGGCCGCTCGTTGCCGCAGGAAACACAAGAGGAATATGTCAATCTAATCCATGGTGCAGGCACGCATCTTCTATCATTGGTCAATACGATCCTTGATGTATCAAAATTAGATTCTGGCGCTTACGAAATTCACCGCGATGAGTTTGAATTCGGCGTAACTGCACGCGATTGTATCGCGATGCTTTCCGGGCAGGCCAAGATTAAAAACGTTCAGATTAACGACCGTATGGTTGGCGAGTTAAAACACGTTAATGGCGACCGTCGCGCAATCAAACAGATACTCATCAATTTGCTCTCCAATGCGATAAAATATACGCATGAGGGCGGCTTTGTGACGGTTGATGCAGATCAGGACAAATCGGGCTTTTGGTTTGAAGTGTCAGATACCGGCATTGGTATGGAAGCACATGAGCTAGAGAAAATCGGCAAGCCGTTTGCGCAGTTGGACAATAGTACAACGCGTAATTGTGAAGGTACTGGTCTTGGTCTCGTTCTTGTGAAAGGTCTTGTTGAGCTACATGGCGGCACAATGACAATATCCAGCAAGCAGGGTGTTGGCACCAGAATTTCTATCCATATTCCAGACCAAGATACAGCAAACAGCAACGCTGAGCAGAACGCTGCTCTAAGCCAGCTTAAAGACATGCTGCCGCATGTGAGACTGAATAGTTTACAGGTAAATAACAAGGAGATCAGCCATGACGCACGCAAGGTTGGATGATCAATTTGATGACGAACCTTACGGTTTGTTGGACGCATTGTCAGCGCGGTATGGCCACTTACTCAGCAAGCCATCCAATATCGCATGGACAGTTGGCGCCGTTGTTACCGTTGGATTCGTATTCTCGAATGCACTGTTTTTTCAGAGCGGCAAACATCCTGCGGCTATATTTGAAACACGCGTTGTAAGCCAAAATAGCGCGTTGCAAGTCGATGAACTCGATCTGCCGGTTGCATCCAGTGAACCAGATAAAGAAGTGACACGTATTGTTTATGATACGGACACTGAAACACGCACACAGTCGTTACCAAAGCCATTGCCAACAGTCATGCCGCGTCCAGAGATTGCATCTGCAAGTGAGGAAAACGCTTCGCTTGATGTTGAAGATAATGGCAAAAAAGCGCTTGCGGAACTTCAAAAACTGCTAGCGGAGCTTGGATATTATGATGGTGATCTCGACGGCCTGACTGGCCCGAAAACGCGTTCGGCGATTGAAAGCTATAAGGCAAATGTCGGTCTTAAGGGAATTGATCTAAGCTATGATGAGCTAGCACTTAGCGCTCGTAATAATCTTATTGTCACAGCGGCTGTGCCTAAAGCACGACCAAAAGCACCAGCGGTAGAAATTAAAGCCGAACCAAAAGATGAAGTTGCGGCCTATATCCCACCTGCAAGGCAGGTTCAGGATATCTCAACGATGAAGTCTAATACCGTTGCAAAGGTGCAGGCTGGTCTTCGGGCTTTTGGCAATGAAACGGTATCGGTTGACGGCGTACTTGGGTCAAATACACAAAACGCGATTAAAGAGTTTCAAAGCCTATTCCGCTTGCCGACTACCGGTAAGATTGATGAGCAACTCGTTACTAAAATGACGGCCGTTGGCCTGATCAATTAGAATTTAAAATGGCGCGTCTTGCATCATCAATAGTAATTTCAGCTATTACCAGAATGGCTTCGCTGCATCAGGGCGCGGCCTATATTAGGCGGCGCGGTGCGGATGGTGCTGGCGCGATTTTCATCACACTCTATGATGTGGAAACTCGCTCTTATTGTCTTTATGAACCCGTGCCGCAATTTGTTGCATCAGAAGAAGAACTAGATCGCGATTCACGTGCTTTTTCGCTTCTTGCAGAAGGGCAGACGGATCTTGATTTAAATGAGCGCTTCATACGTGAAGAGCGCTTTGATCCAGATTTTTGGGTCGTCGATATTGAGGGTGTATCGGCGCAGGTGCTAAAAGAAACAGTCCTGATTGTTTAGCTTGCAGTCTTTTTTATAAGCTCTGAGCGCGATTGATTGGCAACATTGCTGTAAATTTTCCGAGCCCTTAGATCATCCTGCTGCCATGATTTAACAGTCGCGACCGATATTGAGTAATCAAGGTTGTCATATGTTTTGATAAACTGAGCGTGGACATCGTCGCTAAGGTTTGTTTCATGCGCCAAAGATACAAAAACAAGCCAAGCGGTCTGAGTAGACAGCCGTAAATAATGCAGCGCTATTGGCAAATTGCGCGAAGTAAAATTGCTGCAAAGATTACGAACGCTCACAAATTCGAGCGCCAAATTATCCACTAATGCAGTGTGAATAAAACTAATGTCGCTTTCTTTAGTGAGCTGTACGAACTCTTTATCCAGGGCCGAATTGATCTGGTGTACGCGAATATTCTTAAACGCCGGAGATACGCTGCCTTCTACAGGCAACGGCATTTGCCGAAGTTCGAGAGCACGATCAATGCGTTCATCGTTTTGTTCACGTAGATGAAACCGGAGTTTAGGATCGATATTGCTGCGCCGAGCGATTATGCGCGCATGTTCCAAACCTTTAGCATCAATGATTTCGATCAGGTCATCGCTCGTCAGCATGCTAGAGGCTAAGAGAAGCGGGTGACAGATAGAGGCGCTGTGATGGCACAATGCAATGATTAATGGTTTTGGAACATTGTTATTTTGCGCAAAAAGGCTACAAATTGTCTTTAGATCGTCTGGCGACAAGCAGTTCTGATATTCCATTAAAAGATCTTGCAACTGTGTTTTTTTAATAGTGCTAGGCCGGTTAAGTGCACAGAAATCACGCACTAATGTTACGACATGATTATGCATAATACCCATACTATTTACTCAATTTACTGTTACTTTACCTAGGGAAAATAGCTTAAAATTGTTAGGATTACGTTAACCAACCAGTGACTAAGCTTACACTGGTCGCAACTCCAAAGATGGAGGCTCACATGAGCAGTATCGTTGCGTTTAAAGAGTTCGAGTCACGAAGATTATCGCGTCAAACCACTCATGTAGAGCAGGGTGATGCAGAGATTATTTTATTCACGGGCGTTCAATATGAGCGAACGGATGTTGTTCCTCCGGAAACTGATGGCACGCCATTAAGAGGCGCTCTTGGCGCCAAGAGAAAACGTAGGCCGTTCTAGGGTTGGAACTTATCTTTTTATATCAATAGCTTGGCATTGAATGGTGCTCAAGTAATCGTCGACGACAGGTTTCCAGCTCGCATCTGGTGAAAATACGCGCAGTAAAACAAAGCCCATATCGGAATCTGTGGGTGCTATTATTGCTTGAGATATTTCATCGGGCGTATTTTCTCTGACAAAACGAAGTTGCTGCTTGTTCGCAATAACAAGATCAACATTCGTGCTATCGGCAATTCGGTCATTTGCGCTGAAAAATACAGTCCCTGACGCATCATAGACCGATAATGACCAATAAAGTGGGTGGCCAGAAGCACTGAACCGCGCGGCACCTTCAGATAAATCATAACGGCATAAAGCAGTTTCAAACAGTGGGTCCATGTGAGGATTATGCTGCTGTGTCGATACATCATTTTTAAGAACGACAGTTTCAAAAGGGGCGGCAATGTTCTGTATATAAGCCGCGCTGCTGTTCTCTGATAGCCAAGGAAGCATGAAGATAATTGCAAGATGCAATATAGCGGCACCGATGAGACCGGCGAAAATGGCTAAAATGAACCTACTCATTATCACAGCCTATCGCTTTGATCGTTGGCATTTTTATTTCGCTCACGCCCGTCGTGCTCGCAACGCTGGTGTCATAAAGCGTTAAGACAAAACGGCGTTCGCCATTTCCCATTTGAGGAATCCAATTTCCGTCAGCGATTTCAGATGAGATTGAAACTTTAAAGGCGTTTTGGCCGTTTCTTAATGTGTTGCCAGAATGAAGACCGCTAACTGCACCACTCTGAGTAAGAATAGGCAACAAGTCTTTATCCGTTATACGCAGCGACCAAACACGCGCAGCAGGTGTTTTGCCTTCTATAACGTAATCACAAGAAGCAACTATTATTTGCTTTTGATCGTCATGCGCAGCGATGAAAACCAACCCTTCGGCGCTGCCAAGAGCTATTTCGCCTGTTCGTGCTGCGCTAGCTCTCGCATAAGGGTCAGCGTCCTGTGTGCCCGTTTGGGGGTGAGAAACCCATGCGCCATATTGAAGGGCACCAAACCCTGCAAACTCGCGCGTCATGACATCCGCCGAATAAATGCCACCAGCGATAGCGATGATGAGTGCTATGAGTATTGGGGTTAACTGCTTAAACATGTTTAGCTTCGCAACCAGTCAAGATCATATTCAGGAATAGTCGCCGAGTGCTCATGGTGTAGGACATCATATTCAAATCAATTGCTAGTACTGGAAATGTTTTGATGGTCACGCTTTAGTGGCGGTGTATTTTCCAGCTTTAAAGTGAGATTCTGTAAGAAATCTGATGTTGCTTTCGAAAGCAAGCGTGGGCGCATCTGTGCTAATTGTTGATCGTCTTCAGCGCCGATCTCATCTGCAACTTCTGCATCGCTATCTGTTTGGGGCAGGGGAATAGAGTTCTCAACGCCAACGAGAGGTTTAAGTTCGGCCCCTTGTAGAGCATATGCCATGATACGTTGAAAAGTTTCTGCTGGTAGTCGACCGCCCGTCAATCTGTTGGTCGGTGTATAGTCATCATTGCCGTACCAAACTGCGGCCGTAAAATTGCCTGTGTATCCTACAAACCATGCATCACGGTAGGACTGAGTGGTGCCGGTTTTTCCTGCGACACGGAAACCTTCAATTGCGGCGCGGCGCGCTGTACCAAATTCTGTAACACCCACAAGCATGTTGTTCATGGCAATGTCGGCTTCTTCAGATAATACGCGCTCTGTCGTGGGAGGCGTCGCACGTCGATCATAAAGAATTTCGCCATTGGTTGACATAATTTGCGTAAACCCATGTCTAAGCCCTGCAATACCGCCCGTGGCAAATGTCATATAGCCTGTGGCTTGATCAAGCACCGTCATACCATGCGTGCCTAGAACCATCGTATGGTGGCCGCTGATTTCAGATTCGACACCCATTTTGTGAGCAAGATCAACGACGGGCTGCGTGCCACCAATATAATCACGTGTGAGCCGAACGGGCACTGTGTTTATCGAACGAGCGAGTGCGTTAGCAAGGGTGATCGAACCGGAATAACGGCGGTTATAGTTCTGCGGAGACCAACCACGCCAAGTTATCGGCTCGTCTCTTACGATGCTTTCAGGTTTCAAGCCTGTTTCTAAAGCTGCTGCATATACAAATGGTTTGAACGAGGAGCCAACTTGTCTTTCGGCGCGAGTTGCACGGTTGAATTGGCTAAGGCCGTAATCACGCCCGCCAACAAGAGCGCGAACGGCACCATTGTTTTCAATCAAAACAGCTGCTGATTCAGTAACATTATATTCGCGGCCATTTTGCCGAAGGTAGAATTCTATAGACTCCTCAGCCGCATGTTGAAGATTAAGATCAACAGTGGTTCGCACAATCACGGACCGCGACGGGATTTTGTTGTCGACGATGAATTTTTTCACTTCATCGAAAGCCCAATCAAGAAAATAGTCAGGGCTATCAGCATCGTTTCGAATGACGACGTCAGCCGGGTTGCGCCTCGCGCCAGTAACCTGGCCTTCGGTTAAAAACTCTGCCTGCACCATATTGGTCAGAACTTCATTGGCGCGTGCACGCGCAGCAGGCAAGTTCACATGCGGTGCGTATTTTGCCGGTGCCTTGAACAGACCAGCTAGAATAGCAGATTCCGCTAATGTGAGATCACGCGCATTTTTGTCGAAATAAAACTCAGTGGCAGCTGCGACACCAAATGTACCGCCGCCCATATAAGCGCGATCTAAATAGAGCTTTAAAATCTCATCTTTGCTAAGGTTTGATTCCAGCCATAGCGCAAGAAAGGCTTCTTTGATTTTTCTGTCGAGTGTACGCTCGTTCGTTAAAAACAGGTTTTTAGCAAGCTGTTGTGAAAGTGTTGAACCGCCCTGTACAACTGAATTTGCGCGCACATTTTCAGTCATTGCGCGTGCAAGGCCTAAGAAATCCAGCCCATAATGTTCAAAAAAACGTCTGTCTTCCGTAGCTAAGACGGCTTTGATTAAATGGTCTGGCAGCTCTTCAATAGGAATAGCTTCGGAATGAAGAATGCCCCGTTGACCGATCTCATTGCCGTAACGGTCCAGAAATGTCACCGCAAAATCATTGCGGTCCATCCAGTTGGACGAAATTTCATCGGCTGCGGGTAGGGCAAGCGTAAGCATAACAATAAGGCCGCCCATACCGAGGGTAAAGCCTTCGCCCACTAATTCGAAAAAAACGCGTTTGGCGCCGTAAGGGCGAAAGCGCCGAAAGAAAATTGTTATATCTTCCCAAATTTCGCCAGCTGCGAATTTCCCCTCATAAAGGGTTGAATCGATCCACGCATCAATTTCCAAGAGAAATGATGATTTTTTGTAAGGCTTTGCCTTAGTATGTGGATCATTATTCAGTGGATTACTCATAGTCGCATTTGCCCCGACCGCGCACTCATTACTGCGTTATGCCGCTTGTTTTGCCCGATTTCGCAACAGGCAACAAGAGGCGACGTTAATCGCGGTTAACTTCAGGGTCGACTGTATCGCTTTTAAGCTCATCAAGACGACCTTCACGCGCTTTAAAGTAATATTGGCTCGCAATGAGATAACCTTTAAGCGGGCGCATGGGTAGCAAGCATGCCAATATGAGAAACGGCGCAGTTAAAAGTGCATTGAGCCAATAGGGTGCACCAGCGGAGACTTCCAGCCATACCGAAAAGCCTGCTACAGGCACGATTGCTAAACAAATTGCAAAAAATGCAGGCCCATCACCAGCGTCAGCAAAGCCATAATCAAGGTCGCAGACATTACATTTATCGGCAATGCCTAAAAAACCTGAGAATAATTTGCCGCTGCCGCAGCGGGGGCATTTTCCCAGCATTCCACTGTGTTCTGGTTTAAGCGGCGGGTATTGGTCATCAATAGACATAAATGATCTCGATTTAAATAATTTCAAAAGTTAGGAATATATTCTTGACAGCGTGACGGTAGCGGTGTATTGTCATGACATAATCACGGAATTGCGTCGATGAGCCGGTTGTAACAGCAGCCGGCTTTTTGATGACATATACGTTCGAAAGTTGAGGACATGGAACCAAAACTTATTCAAGCATTGCTGGATGGTCTTCGGAACCAGGCAAAAATGCTTTTGGAGATGAACCCGCAAGGTGAGCCTTTTACGAAAGCTGCCATAGACAATCTTCAATCCACATTGAAGGTTGTAGAGAAGCTAGAAGACTTTGCTCAGAAGCAGGATGGTGATGACATTGATCGGCCTGATGAAGAAACTGCAATTAAAAATGTACTGATTGAGATTGAAGAAAGGATTGAACAGCTCGCAAGGAAACGTGCCGATGCAATCCTACTTGAAAATGAGGTCTCTTGCGACTGTCAAAAAAGTCGCAGCGAGTTCGACACTCAATCTGCGCCAATCTCAAAGACCGCCTAGCGACAGTAACTGGCGCACATGGTTGTTATTGGGTGGGCGTGGCTCAGGCAAAACGAGGGCGGGAAGTGCGTGGGTGCATGCTATAGCAACTGGCCTATTGCGGGTCGCACCAATTGGGCCGATTGCCTTGGTTGGTGAAACATTTGCCGATATTCGTGAGGTTATGATTGAGGGGCCAGCTGGTATTTGTGCAAACGCACCTTATGAAAGGCCGCGTTATGAACCGACAAGAAGACGCCTGCTTTGGCCAAACGGTATTGTAGCAGAAGCATATTCTGCACATGACCCAGAGCGGCTGCGCGGGCCACAATTTTCTGCGGCCTGGTGTGATGAATTATGTAAATGGCCATACGCACAAGAATGTTGGGATATGTTACAGTTTGGTTTGCGGCTTGGTGACAACCCGCGCCAATTGGTGACGACAACACCAAAACCGATACCGCTATTAAAAATGTTGATGGCAGATGATGCGACGCGTTTGACGCATATGACAACTTTTGAAAATGCATCAAATCTCGCGCCAAGTTTTCTAGCGCATGTGAACGAACGATACGGTAATACAAGCCTCGGCAGGCAAGAACTGCAAGGCGAATTGATAGAGGCGCGTGAAGGCGCGCTATGGAACATAGAACAGTTGGAAAACTTACGGGTGAAAGCTGCGCCGCAGCTCTCGCGCATCATTGTTGCAATTGATCCGCCAGCCACATCAAAATCAACATCAGATGCTTGTGGCATTGTGGTGGCAGGTTGTGATGAGTCCGGTCATGCCTATGTGCTTGCGGATAGAACGGTGAAGGCGGCAACGCCGTCAAAATGGGCAAGCCGCGCCATTGGTGAATTTCATGCCTGGCAAGCAGATATGTTGCTAGCGGAGGTCAATCAGGGCGGTGAAATGGTCGCAAGCGTAATCCGTGCAATTGATGCGACTGTGCCCGTTTTATCGGTACATGCTTCGCGCGGTAAATATCTGCGTGCTGAACCCGTTGCAGCCTTATACGAGCAAGGGCGCGTGCACCATGTTGGTGTTATGCCTGAGCTTGAAGACGAAATGTGCGATTTCACGAATGAGGGGCTGTCAACACGGCGCTCGCCAGACAGGCTGGATGCGTGCGTGTGGGCGATCAATCAATTATTGATGCAACGGCCGACCAAGCCGCGCATCCGAACTATTTAAATCAAACTAAAGTCAGGAACATTCATGACCGAGAAAACCGGCTGGTTTTCGCGTGTTTTTGCACGCTCAAATAAGGCCAACCTAAGTGAAAAAAAGCAGGCAGGGCTTTATGGATCTTCAGGTTTTGTCGCGCTCCATAATGTGTTGGGGGCGGGGTGGACGAGCGCATCTTATGAGGCTTTGTCTCGACAAGGGTTCATGCGCAATGCTGTTGTTCATCGCTGTGTGCGAATGATTTCAGAAGCTGCAGGTTCTGTGCCTTGGTTGGCCTATGAGGGTGAACAGGAGTTGGAAAATGACAAGCTGATTAGCTTAATTGAACAGCCTAATCCATTCCAATCGCGTGGTGATTTTATTGAAGCGCTATGCGGCCATCTGCTTTTGTCCGGCAATGCATATGTTGAACGGGTAGGCCATGATGACGCCCCGTTCGGGAATGTTTTTGCACTACGCCCAGACTATGTAAGCTGCGCGCTCGATGAGTATGGCTGGCCAGAGGCTTATATATACCAGACGGGTAACAAAAAGCGGCATATCAATATCGAAAGCGTGAATGAGCCGCCGCCATTGCTGCATTTGAAACTGTTCAATCCTCTTGATGATGTGAACGGCTTTGCGCCCTTGCAGGCAGGGTTGATGGCACTGGATACGCATAATGCGGCCGCCGAATGGAACAAAGCGCTGCTTGATAATGCGGCACGGCCTTCTGGCGCGCTGGTTTATGCACCGGGCGATGGCAGCAATCTTACGCCTGAACAATATGAGCAATTAAAAAAGGAACTGGAAGACGGATATTCTGGTCCCAATAATGCTGGAAAACCCCTGTTGCTGGAAGGTGGATTAGACTGGAAAGCAATGGGCCTGTCGCCCAAGGATATGGACTTTATTGAAGCTAAAAACGCAGCGAGCCGTGATATTGCGCTGGCATTTGGTGTGCCGCCTATGCTGCTGGGCATACCAGGCGATAATGCCTATGCGAACTACCAAGAAGCGCACCGTGCATTCTTCCGCCTTACGGTTTTACCGCTGCTTCAGCGCATAAAAGGCGCGATGAGCGCTTGGATGCAGCAATCACGCTCATCTGAGTTTCATCTTGAGCTTGATCTTGATCAAGTTGAAAGCCTGCGGCCGGAACGCGATGCATTGTGGACGCGCCTAGAGGCCGCATCATTCTTAAGTGACGATGAGAAACGTATGGCCGTTGGCTACTCTCCCATGGGGCAGGAGGCAATTAAATGAAACAATATATTCCCGATATCTCACCTTTTGAAACTCTATGGATCGCAAAGCTTCTAGGCGCGCTGGCAGGTTCGGCAATTTCTTTGGCCTATGTTCTGCCCGCAGGCAAACGCGAAGCGGCGATCCGTTTTTTGACTGGGCTGACAGCAGGTCTGGTTTTTGGCTTTCCCACAGGACTTTGGATTGCCGATAGCTTTTCTTTTGGCGGTCGGCTTAACGATTTTGAGATTGCGTTGATGGGGGCTGCGTTTTCAAGCCTAGCGATTTGGACAGCTCTTGGGTTTGCACTGCGTTTTGTTGATCGACGTTCCTCGCAACTTCAATCCACCCAGGAAGATAAGGGGCGCGATATTTAATGCACAACCATAAATTGACCAAAGCGCTTACGCCGAAGATTGAACATAAATTCGCAGACCAGCAGCTAGCAGCCGTTGAAGCCGATGGAACATTCAGCGGTTATGCAAGCCTGTTTGATATTGAGGATCTCGGCAATGAGGTGATTGCAAAAGGCGCGTTCACCAAGTCGCTACAATCCAAAAAGATATCGGATATTAAGCTGCTGTTCCAACACAATCCCGATGAACCGATTGGGCATTGGGTTGCTATGCGTGAAGACGCAAATGGCCTTTTCGTAAAAGGTCAACTGAATTTGAAAGTTGCGCGCGCGAAAGAGGTGCATGCACTGATGAGGGAGGGCGCTATTGATGGCCTTTCCATTGGTTTCAAAACGGTGCGTGCACGCCGCGAAAAAGCAGGGAAAGTAAGGCGCATTTTAGAGGCAGATCTTTGGGAAGTGTCTATCGTGACATTTCCGATGTTGCCACAAGCGCGTATATCTCAGGTTAAAGCGCAGGGAAATTTACCCACTATGCGCACATTCGAACGATGGCTCGTGCGGGATGCAGGGCTTTCACGCAGTCAAGCCAAGACAATTATCACCAAAGGCTTTTCTGCATTGGCAAGCGCGCGGGATGCCGCTGGTTTTACGCAAAAACATAATGAAACAAGCACGGCTTTGCTGGCAGGCAAAATTCGCCTTGCAGCCAGCCGGTTTAAATAATTTAGGAAAAAGCATGACTTTTAAAAATAAACACTCTGGTGCAATCGCACCGGAACGAAAAAACACGTCCATTGCACCCGTCGCAAGTGGTCAGGCTCAAGAAGTGGCTGAAGCATTTGACGATTTCATGGGGGCATTTGATGCCTTCAAACAAGCCAATGATGAACGCCTTCGACAGCTTGAGACGCAGCTTGGAGAAGATGTCGTAACGGTGGATAAGGTGGACCGAATTAACAATGCGGTTGATGAACAAAAACGTGTATTGGAGCGATTGATCGCGAAAGCATCGCGCCCAAATCTCGGTGGTAGCCACAGCCTCAGTTTAGGCAATGGTGAACATAAGTCAGCTTTTGAGCGATACGTGCGAAGTGGTGATGAACGTGCTTTGCGTAACCTTGAAGGCAAGGCGATGAGTTACGGCTCTGGCCCTGACGATGGTTTCTTGGTGCCAGCTGAAACCGAAACTGCAATCGGCTCACGGCTAAAGCAGATTTCACCAATTCGTTCTCTTGCGAGCGTGCGTCAGGTATCGGGCGCTGTGTTAAAGAAGCCGTTTGCTATTTCCGGCCCCGTCGTTGGATGGGTAGGAGAAACCGATGCGCGGCCAGAAACATCGCCTAGTCAACTGGCTGAACTTCAGTTCCCCACAATGGAACTCTATGCCATGCCCGCTGCAACATCTTCATTGCTTGAAGATAGCGCCGTTAATATTGATCAATGGATTGCCGCAGAAGTTGAATCAGCTTTTGCAGAACAAGAAGGTGCCGCATTTATCAATGGCGATGGTGTGAATAAGCCGCGCGGTTTTCTTGACTATACCGCGGTCGATGAAACGGCTTGGGAATGGGGTAAGCTTGGCTATGTGGCAACGGGTGTTGCCGGTGATCTGCCTGCGACTGATCCTTCTGATGTTTTGGTTGATACAGTCTATGCATTGAAAGCTGGGTATCGCCAAAATGCGAATTGGGTCATGAACAGACGCATGCAGGCAACAATCAAGCTGTCAGTGCAATTGATGTTCAAATCGGTGTTGGTGATGGCGTAACGAACGCCATGAATCTAATTCTTCAAAATGGCCGCCAAGTTACTCATCCCATTGAGGAATCTTTGCGCATTGCGATTGATGGCGAGGAAGTTTTTTCTGGTTTTACATTTGATCAAGTAACGAGAAAGCTTGTGTTTGACGCAGCTCCTCCCGTCGCTGCGATAATCTCTGCTGGCTTTGAATTTGATGTTCCGGTGCGGTTTGAAAACGAGCAACTGATTGCAACACGTACCGTCAATAACGCTGGTGAAGTATCCGATATTACGCTTTTGGAGTTACGCTTTTGATTGAAATTAGCGAACCACTTAAAGAACATTTGCGAGGTCAAGTAACAACGGTTTGTTATGCTTGGATAATTCTTCGCTCTGACGGGGTAAAACTCGGTTTCACAGATCATGATAAAACATTGATTGTTGACGGCGTTAGCTGTGAACCAGAAACGGGTTTAAATGCCAGTGCAATGGATAGCGCTTTGGGGCTTTCTGGTGAAACAAGCGAAGTCGCAGGTGCACTGAAATCAGATCGCATTTCAGAAGTTGATATAGCGGCTCGCGTCTATGATGATGCCTCGGTCTCACAGTGGCTTGTCAATTGGGCCGCACCAGAGCAGCAGTCGCTTATTCGTAAATATTACATAGGCGAAATCACGCGAGAAGATAATTATTTTAAGGCTGAGTTACGTAGCCAAGCAGTAAACCTTGATCAACAGTCAGGTCGCTATTTTATAAAGCGCTGTGATGCAGACCTTGGGGATCAACGCTGCGGTGTTGATGTATCGTCGCAAAATTATAAAGCGCAAGGCACAGTGCTTAATGACGCCTCCAATAGCGTCACGTCATTTCTATCAGGTGCATTTGGACTGTTTGCCGATGGATGGTTTTCTGGCGGCAGCCTTGTGTGGAAAAATGGTTCAATGGCAGGGCAGCATTATACCGTGGCTAGCGCTGAGCGCCATGGTAGCGCTGTTAGAATTAGTGTTGTTGAAGCTATGCAATTTGCGCCTGTAACAGGGACAGATTTTGAAATCATTGCAGGGTGCGATAAGCGCTTTGAAACCTGCAAAGCAAAGTTTTCAAATTCAGTAAATTTTCGCGGTTTCCCGCATATGCCCGGCAATGAAAATGCACTGAACTATCTTGATGTTGAAACACGTTTAGATGGAGGGCCGATTGTCCCATAACCCGCTTGGCATGTCCGTTTTTCAGGCGGCAAAAAGTTGGATCGGCACACCATATAGGCATCAGATGAGCCGCAAACATGTCGGGTGCGATTGCTTGGGTTTGCTATTGGGTGTCTGGCGCGAGCTTGGCGGCATGCCCATAAGTTTCGAGCATAGTTACAGCCGTGATTGGGCGGAATGTGCATCTGAAGATTTGCTTATGGCTGCGGCGAGTAAATACCTAATACCAGCTACAGCCAACAAACTCTCTATTGGGGACGTTTTATTGTTCCGGTGGAGCAGTTTTACAGTCTCCAAACATATCGCAATTTATGCAGGCGATGGACAAATTATCCATGCCTATGAGCGTCATGCCGTTTGTAAAGCATCGCTCGTGCCGCAATGGCGTCGCCGTATATCCGGCACCTTTCAATTTCCTGATCGTTTAAATCTGGAGTAATCAATGGCCACCTTATTATTGCGTGCCGCAGGCACTGTCGTTGGCAGTGTTTTCGGCCCTGTTGGCGCGGCTATTGGTTCTGCGCTTGGCGCTGTCGCAGGCAACATTATTGATCAATCGATAATCAATTCCACCCGTACAATCGAAGGAGCACGCCTTTCCGGTGGAAGGCCAATGTCTGCCGAAGACGGTACGCCCATGAGTAGGGTTTATGGCTATGCGCGCGTGACAACAACTGTCATCTGGGCGACGCGGCTTGAAGAAAAGAAAACCACAAAACGTCAGGGCGGCAAAGGCTCTGTTACCGATGGTCCCAAAATGACAACATATTCATATTTTGCCAGTGCGGCGTTTGGAATATGTGAAGGCAAAATTGCTGGCATAAAACGAATTTGGGCAGACGGAAAAGAAATTGATGTCCGTGACATAGAATACCGCTTTTATGACGGTAGTGAAGCGCAATTGCCTGATGCCTTGATTGAGGCAAAGCAAGGCTTTGGAAATGCGCCAGCTTTTAGGGGAACCGCCTATATCGTAATTGAGCGCATGCCGCTTGAGCGCTACGGCCACCGTTTGCCTCAAATTCAAGTCGAGGTAATGCGTCCTATTGGCCAGCTTGAAAAAGATGTGCATGCCGTCAGCATCATTCCAGGGGCCACTGAACATGGTCTTGATCCGGCGCCCGTATTGGCGCGCATTGATCAGCTAGAAACACTAGAGCTCAATCGTCATGTTCTTCACGCTGATACAGACTGGCAAGCGTCGATTGATGAGCTGCAAGCTGTATGTCCAAACCTGAAACATGTATCGCTTGTGTTGGCTTGGTATGCGGATGATCTAAGAGCGGGCCACGCTCAAATCCGCCCCGGAATTGTAACCCGAAACTCGTTGGAAGAAACGAAGCCTTGGCAGGTGAGCGGGGTCACACGTCAATTCGCCGATGCTCATGAGATATCGCAGGAAAATGAGCGCTCTTCATTCGGTGGAACACCAAATGATGCCAGTGTCATTGCTGCAATTGTAGACCTGAAATCTCGCGGTCTTCGCGTCACCCTTAATCCGTTTATTCTGGTAGATGTTCCGTCAGACAATACGCTGCCAGACCCATATTCGGGTGGCAGTCAGCCGCCTTATCCTTGGCGCGGACGTATAACACCTCATCCAGCGGTTGGACAAAGTGGCAGTGTGGATGGGTCGGCTACCGCTAAAGCGCAAATCAACAATTTTGTTGGATCAGCACAAGCAAATGACTTCTATACATCTAATGGGGTGATCTTCAATAATTCCAATGATTTTGGTTATCGCCGCATGATCTTGCATTACGCCAAACTCGCAGAATTAGCGGGTGGCGTGGACACAATTATCATTGGCAGTGAAATGCACGCGCTATCAACTGCGCGCGGTGCTGCCAATACATTCCCCTTTGTTGAAGCGCTGATTGATTTAGCCAATGATGCAGCACAAATTGTGTCGCCGAATACAAAGCTGATCTATGGCGCAGATTGGTCTGAGTATTTTGGATATCATCCTCAAGATGGATCAGGCGATGTGTTTTTCCATCTTGATCCATTGTGGGCGTCTCCCAATATCGCGGCCATCGGCATTGATAATTATATGCCGCTCACGGATTGGCGCGCATCGGATGGGGAGGTCGGTCATAGCAACTCAGATGGCATGCGGTGGAGTTCTGACACCGACGCGATGACGCAAGCGATTACTGCTGGAGAAGGCTTTGATTGGTATTATGCCAATTACACAGACCGTGAATTGCGTGTTCGTACACCGATCACCGATGGCGCATACGGTAAACCATGGACATACCGATATAAGGATTTGAAATCATGGTGGAGTAACCAGCATTTCGAACGTATTGGCGGCGTCGAAAAGGCTTCGCCAACAAGCTGGGTACCAGAATCAAAACCAATATTCATGATGGAGATAGGTTGTTCTGCAATTCATTGCGGCGCAAACCAACCCAATGCTTTCATTGATAAGAATTCGAGTGAAACCAAGTTACCTTATTTTTCAAACGGTAGCCGTGAGGATGATGTTCAACGTGCTTTTTTAAGTGCGCACCATAATCATTGGACGTCAGGTGTTGCCGCTAATCCGCTATCAACTTTAACAAACAAGCTGATGGTTGATCCTGAAAGGCTGTATGTCTGGACATGGGATGCAAGACCGCTGCCGGCATTCCCGCTGAATGTTAATGTGTGGGGAGACGGCGAAAATTGGTTACGTGGCCACTGGATGAATGGCCGGTTTGGAACTGCCGTTGCTGCTGAGCTTATTACAGCTATTTTCAATGATCATGGTTTGCCACACCCCAAAACTGACACTTTAAATGGCTCGATTACAGGTATGGTTTTATCAACGCCTGCAAGTGTGCGTGCAACGATAGAGCCGTTGCTTAAATTGTTTGGCGGCATCGCGAGTGATGCAGATGACCTATGTTTTTCAAGCATTGATGCTTATCAGACGCATATTCTTGACAGCGAAGCAATTGTTCTTGATGGCAACGAGCCAATTATCGAGCGAACATTATCTCAGGTCAGTGAACTGCCAAACGAGGTGCAGATTGGGTTTCGGGACCAACTCCAAGATTATCAGGCGCGAACAAGCTATTCTAGGCGAAGAGAACATACAGCAGACCGCCAAGTCGTTTTAGATGTTCCAGCGATCTTGGATGCAAATGAAGCGCGTAAATTTGCTGATCGAATTTTGTCAAACGCTTGGTCAGGCCGTGAAACAATCAAATTTGGTTTGCCTTTATCAAATTGCGCATTGAGTACGGGGGATGTGATCGCATTTGATGATGCTCCTGATCAGCATTTCATAATTGAGCAAATCACCCTCAGTGATTTTATGGCCATAGAAGCGCGCTCAATCTCAAAACCAAGGCAAGTTCCAGTTTTGCCAACATTGCCCGGTGGCCAAGAGACTGCAGCATTTTATGGTGCATTTGGCGGCCCACCTGAATTGGCCGTGCTTGATTTGCCGTTGATAAGTGGGACGTCTGAAAATGAGCAGTTGCGTGTCGCATCTTTAAGCTCGCCAGAACGTGCTCAAAATATTTTCGCAAGCGCAACGACGCAAGGGTTCGATTTGCGCGGTGTTATTGAACAGAACGCAACGATTGGAACATTGGCTACACCTCTTATACCTGCCGCTTCAGGCAGGTTTGATTATGCCAATACAATCGATGTCGATTTGAGAAGCGGAGAATTGGAAAGCATTGATATGCTGTCACTATTCGCTGGTCGAAACCTTGCTGCAGTTGAGGTCGCGAATGGATACTGGGAGGTTTTGCAGTTTTCCAATGCTGAGGAAATCAGCACCGATACTTGGCGACTATCTGCACTTTTGCGCGGGCAAGGGGGGACAGAAGACCTCTCATCATACGGTGCGAGCATCGGTGCAAAATTCATCCTTCTCAATGATGCAGTTACGCCATTAGGGCTAAGGGATGCAGAGATTGGTAGTGTTCTGAATTTCCGCATTGGTGAAGCCGGTAAAGATTTTTCTGACCGTTATTACACTACATTTACCGCAGAAGGCGGTCTACGTGCTCTAAAGCCACTATCTCCCGTTCATATTCATGCAAGCCGCTCAGAAGACAATAATGTTCTGATTAAATGGTTCCGCCGTGGCCGCACCAATGCTGACAGTTGGCTTGGCTTGGATATACCGTTTGGCGAAGCGTTTGAGCGTTACAAAATCGATATTTTGGATAGTGCTCAGGTCACCCTCGGCAGCTTTGAAACCAGCCAGCCGGATTTTCTTCTTGCAGCCACCATGGCGAACGACATGTTCGGTGAACAACCAACATCGCTGTCGGTGCGTATCGCACAACTTAGCCAAAGAGTGGGGGAGGGTATCCCTGCATTTGTTCATATCGAGATCACTTAAACCATCAAACCGAAAGGAATAAACATGAACGAGAATAAACCTTGGTACCTATCAAAAACGATTTGGGCAGCCTTAGTCAGCATTATCGCTACGTTAGCCGCTTTCTTTGGCATCACAATTGATGATGGTTTGCGCGAGAGCTTAAGCAGCGGACTTTTGCAGTTGGTAACAGCAATTGCAGGTATTATTACAATCTTTGGACGGGTTTCTGCTTCAACAAAAATTTCTTAAATAAATTGACGTGCGAGCGTTCATGTCCCATTCAGGCAGATAATTGTATATGTGGTGTCATGATGAGAAAATTATTTAAATATACCATGTCAGCCGCGCTCAGCTTGAGTGCCATGAGCTATTCAGCGCAAAGTGCGCAAGCAATAGAACTTGCCGCAGACAATTGTTTTGCGGCAGGGCAGCAATATGCAGCACGGCAAGCTTCAACACTTGTTGCTGCTGAGGCTACAACACAAGGTGGCCGGAATGTGTGTAAGGTCGTTATTCTTACACAAGCGAGTAATGGTGAACGACCTAAACGGGAAGTCGCTTATATACCGCAATAATAGCACCTTGAGTGTGCTCTAGATTTCATCTTTGATGATGAACAACAAGAGAATCATTACGGGGGAGCTTTATGCGCATTCTGGTTGTCGAAGACGATGCTGATCTAAACCGCCAACTTAAGCAGGCGCTAGAGGATGCCGGATATGTCGTTGATACGGCTAGTGATGGCGAAGAGGGGCATTATCTAGGTGATACAGAGCCCTATGATTGTGTCGTTCTCGATATAGGTCTGCCCCAGATGGACGGCATAAGCGTTTTACAGCGCTGGCGTGAAGATGGCCGTTCAATGCCGGTCTTAATTTTGACTGCCCGTGACCGCTGGAGTGACAAAGTATCTGGCATCGATGCTGGTGCCGATGATTATGTCACCAAACCTTTCCATATTGAAGAGATCTTAGCGCGGGTAAGGGCTCTTATCCGGCGTGCAGCCGGTCATGCTTCCTCAGAATTGCGGTGTGGTCCACTAAGCGTTGATGTGAAAGCATCAAAGGCGGTTGTCGATGGGGTAACCCTTAAACTCACATCCCATGAATTTAGGCTGCTATCTTATTTAATTCATCACCAGTCAGAGGTTGTGTCACGTACCGAATTGACTGAGCATATGTATGATCAGGATTTTGATCGCGACTCCAATACTGTTGAAGTGTTCGTTGGGCGTTTGCGCAAGAAACTAGGACATAATTTGATTGAGACCGTAAGGGGGCTTGGTTATCGGATGGCCGATCCCTCATCGAAAGAAACCAAGGACTTGAAATAGGCATGAAAGCCTTTTCGCTCACACGCAGGGTTACCATACTATCCAGCGCGTGGACCGTGCTGGCTATTGTAATCTTAGGTTGGCTATTGTTGGCGCAGTTTAAAGCGGGAGCAGAAAGAAACTTTTCCGAGCTGCAGCAAGCACAACTTTTCTCGTTAATTGGTGCCGTTGATATTAACGAAAATGGTAATTTGACTGGCGCGCCTAACCTTGGCGAAAACAGTTTTCTAGCACCTGAATCAGGCTGGTTCTGGCGTGTTGAAATTATCGGCGACACAGCCAATAGTGCTCTTGAATCGCCATCGCTTAGTGGCTTTACCTTTCCGCGTCCTGATTTGATCAGCGTCCCCTATGATAATCAGTTTGTTCGTACATATTTTGTGAATGGACCAAAGAAACTTAAAATTCGTGTCAAAGAATCAGAAATTGATCTGGGCGAAGGGCGCATTGCGTTGTTTCAAGTTGGCGGCAATCAAAGCGAATTCGAACGGGGGATTCGTGACTTCGCACTAAATGCTGCTGGCTTATTGAGTGCTTTTGGTTTCGGCGTCGTTGTCATAAATGTGCTGGTCATTCTGTTTGGTTTAAAACCGCTTGATCGCATACGCATTGCTCTCGGAGAAATCCGTGATGGACGCGCCGATAAGCTCAGCGGCGATTTTCCAACAGAGCTGGAGCCTATGATTTCCGAGATGAATACGCTCGTTGAGAACAACAAACGCATTGTTGAGCGAGCAAGAACACAAGTCGGCAATCTTGCTCATTCTCTTAAAACACCCATTGCGGTGCTTCAAAATGAAGGCCGCTCCGACACGCCTGTTTCTTCGCAAATTGTGAGAGCGCAAGCCGCATCAATGCAATTGCAGGTCGAGCACTACCTAAACCGTGCGCGTATAGCGGCACAACAAGGCAGCTTGACGTTCCGCACTGACATTATTCAAGCAATTGAACGCATGGCCAAAGTCATGCGAAAACTTAATCCTGATTTGGCAATCAAAGTAGACATAAGCGCTGATCAGTTATTGTTTGCTGGTGAAAAAGAGGATTTTGAAGAAATTCTTGGAAACCTTGTTGAAAATGCATGTAAATGGGCCTCTGGAAAAGTTTTAATAAGCGCTCGCTTGGATGCGCGTAATGATTCAGAGCGGCCTTGGATTATACTTGGCGTGGAAGATGATGGTGAAGGAATTCCGCAGGATGGTTATGAAAAAGCGCTCAAGCGGGGACAGCGCTTAGATGAAAAAGTGCCAGGTACAGGGTTAGGACTTTCGATCGTGAATGATACAGCTATCGCTTATGGCGGCGATGTTGTGCTTGGCAAAAGCGATCTTGGCGGGCTGCAAGTATTTGTGCATTTGCCCGCTGTAAACAGTAATTAGGCCACATTGTTGTCACGTAACATTTGTCATAGAGAAGAATAAGATAGTAATGAAGTTTGGGTATTTGATAAATATGACATCGCTTCGACATTCATCTGTAATAGGAAGTGCCGCGCTTTTGATAGCGCTTGCGGGCTGCACCTCTACTGGGCTGAATACATCGCTAACGCCTTCTGTTTTGCCTCAAAAGACAAAGGTACTTGCTTCTGGTGAGTTAATTGCGGCTTTGGATGGCGGTTTGATCACGCGCTTAAAGGGCAATGAAGTTGTGCGCGGCGATAAATCTATAGCCCTTCAAAACGAATATCTCGCGCTTGAATATACGGCACCCGGCGAGGCTGTGTTATGGCAAGGTAAAACGCTTTCTGGGCGCATCGTGCCTTCGCAGCCCTATAGGGTCGGTTCGCAAGACTGCCGCCAATATGAACATACTGTGGTTGATCGCGGTGTGGAATCATCGGTCAAAGGAACGGCTTGCCGAAATGAGGGTGGTAGTTGGTCGCTCTTGAGCTGATTGTTACCAGCCGCATTTCACGGCATCTTTGTCGCACCTAGTCGAATTTACTTGGTATTTTGAACGACGAGTGCATATCTGCAGCCATGATTTTCTGGATTTTAATTACTGTACTAACGCTTACTGTTTTGATTCTGGCTTTTTGGCCTGCTTTTTCACAAGCAAACCAAGGCGACAATGTCGATAATCAGGTTGCTGATTTCGAACACGATATCGCAGTTTATAAGGATCAGCTGACAGAATTGGATGCGGAACTGGCGAGCGGCGTTTTCTCTAAAGATGATGCAAAGCAGGCACGTGTTGAAATTGTTCGGCGGCTTTTAGCGGCTGAAGACAAGCTGGGGTCTAAAAAATCAGATACGCATATGCGGCGTGATCATGTCTTCGGTAATCGCATTCTAGGCGCTGTGGCGATTATCTTTATACCGGGCTTATCGCTGCTGATGTATACCTCACTTGGCTCCCCAACGATTGAGGCACAACCGCTGGCTGCCCGCCTTGAGATGATAAAAAAAGCGGAAGCAGAATCAACAAAAGAAAATAAACAACTGGTTCAGCTTGTTGAGCGCGCAGAGAGCCACTTGGCAGAAAATCCGGAAGATGGCCGCGGCTGGGATGTGCTAGCGCCTGTGTATTTTCGTTTGGGGCAGGGCGCAAAGGCAGCTGATGCCTATCGCAACGCCATACGGCTGCTGGGCGAAAGCGCACCGCGACTTGCTGGCTTAGGCGAAGTGTTATCGGCCCAAGCTGGCGGTGCCGTGACAGCTGAAGCCGAAGCGCTTTTTCAACAAGCCGTGACGCTAGAGCCTTCAAATGGTCGCGCATTGTATTATATTGGCTTGAGAAATGCTCAAGCAGGGCGTCCAGATGATGCTGCCCGTCAATGGAACCTCATTGTGAATAATGAAAACATTGATGGAAATTGGCGCGTCGTCGCTGCACAAAGCATGGCACGTTTGGCAGGGCAAAAAGCCATTGATCTGCCCGGACCAGACAAGCAGGCAGTCGAAGACGCCGAGCAGATGAATGAAGTAGATCGGCAAGAAATGATTGCCGGTATGGTCGAGCAACTCGATAGCCGCCTTCAAAGCAATGTCGGCACGGTTGAAGAGTGGCAACGATTGATCCGTGCGCGCATGGTCTTAAATCAAAGAGATGAAGCTGTTGCAGCCGTGAAGCGTGCTATAGCTGCCTTTGCAGATGAGCCACAAAAACAATTACAAATTCAGTCTTTTGCAAAAGATATTGGTTTGAAAGAAATACAATAAGGGCGGAAGAAAATGTCAATGACACGCAAACAAAAGCGTTCAATTGTTATCTTTGGTGCCTTGGGCACACTGGCTGTTGCCGTTGCACTCGTGCTGACGGCACTGAGTGAACAAGTGACCTTTTTCCGCACACCTTCGGATTTAGTAAATGTCATACCGAATGAAAGTTCACGTGTGCGCCTTGGCGGCGTTGTCGTTGAAGGTTCAGTCGATAGCTCCTCGGGCGATGGTGTGACATTCGCAGTGGAGGATGCAAATGCAGCGTTGAAAGTGCGTTATGCAGGCATCTTGCCGGATTTATTTCGCGAAGGACAGGGTATCGTGGCCGAAGGTATCATGGGGCCCGATGGTACATTTTCTGCTGATACAGTTCTTGCCAAGCATGATGAAACATACATGCCGCGAGAGGTCGCAGACAGCTTGAAAGAGCAGGGCTACTGGAAGGGTGATGAGACACAATGATTGTTGAACTTGGACATTATGCTCTTGTTCTGGCCTTTGCTTTAGCATTGGCACAAATGATATTGCCTTATGCTGGACTGCGTAATGGTGATCGTCGATTTATCGCCGTTGCTCCATCCTTATCGATTGCGACTTTTCTGACAATTGCCTTTGCATTTGGCGCCTTGACTTGGGCCTATGTTACGTCTGATTTTTCGGTCAAGAATGTGTGGGAAAACTCCTATTCTGCGAAACCTTTGCTTTATAAATTTACGGGCGTTTGGGGCAACCATGAAGGCTCAATGCTGCTTTGGGTGCTAATTCTTGCTCTCTTTGGTGCGTTGGTTGCTTTGTTTGGGAATAATTTGCCTGCCCGTTTGAAAGCGGGCGTCTTGGCAACGCAGGGCGCGATTACCGTTGCGTTTACGGCTTTTCTTCTTTTGACCTCAAACCCGTTTATTCGCTTGGTGCCTGCACCCCTTGAAGGGCAAGACCTCAATCCGATTTTGCAAGATATTGGTTTGGCTATCCATCCGCCATTGCTTTATCTTGGCTATGTTGGATTTTCGATCTGCTTTTCATTTGCGATCACAGCTTTGATTGAAGGCCGCATTGATGCAGCTTGGGCACGTTGGGTCCGCCCATGGACTTTAACCGCATGGCTCTTTTTAACCGCCGGCATCGCTATGGGCTCATATTGGGCTTATTACGAATTGGGTTGGGGCGGCTGGTGGTTCTGGGACCCCGTTGAAAACGCATCCTTTATGCCTTGGCTCGTCGGTACAGCACTTCTCCATTCAGCATTGGTTATGGAAAAGCGTGAAGCGCTAAAAGTATGGACAATTCTGCTGTCTATTCTTGCGTTCTCATTCTCTCTTTTGGGCACTTTCCTTGTTCGCTCTGGCGTTTTGACATCCGTACATTCCTTCGCCAATGACCCATCGCGGGGATTGTTTATCTTATTCATTCTTATCGCCTTTATCGGCGGTGCATTAGTGCTTTTTGCCATGCGTGCTTCGACGCTAAAGAATGGCGGCATGTTTCATCCGATCTCTCGTGAAGGCGCGCTTGTTTTAAACAATTTGTTTTTAACAACGGCTGCAGCAACCGTATTGGTTGGCACGCTATATCCCCTTTTGGTTGAAGCGGTTTCCGGTGAGAAAATCTCTGTCGGCGCGCCTTACTTCAACATGACATTCGCACCGCTGATGATCCCTCTGCTAATCGCGGTTCCTTTTGGACCGTTTCTGGCTTGGAAGCGGGGTAATCTTTATGGAGCGTTTGAAAGGCTCTGGGTTGCTGGCGGACTATCGCTGTTCGCTGCCCTCGTGTTCGCCTATTTCATATATGGAGCACCAATTTTGGCTGTTTTAGCCTTTGCAATGGCATTCTGGTTGATCTTTGGTGCGCTTGCCGACCTTTGGGCAAAAACAGGTTTGCCGAAAGCAAAACCAAACGTGGCATGGGCGCGCCTTAAAGGATTGCCGCGTTCGGCATGGGGAGGCGCATTAGCGCATGCTGGCGTTGGTATAACAACGCTTGGCATCGTTGCTGTCACAACATTTGAAGACGAAACCGTTTTGCGTATGGCGCCGGGGCAAACAACACAATTTGTTGGCTTTGACATGAAGTTCGAAGAACTCAAAGCCTATCAGGGTCCCAACTATACCTTCGAACAGGCCGTGTTTACGGTAATGCGAAACGGTAAGATTGTTGGCGAGGTTAAGCCGGAAAAGCGCATTTATACGGCAAACGGCCAACCGACAACTGAAGCCGGCATCTTAACGAGCGCATTCAATCAGTTCTATGTGTCATTGGGCGATAAAGCAGAAGGTAGCGATGAGATAGTCGTGCGTATTTGGTGGAAGCCGATGATTACGCTGATTTGGTTGGGGTGTCTCATGATGACTATTGCGGGCGTCATTTCTCTTTCTGATCGCCGATTGCGCATCGGTGCACCTGTTGCTGCTAAGCTGCGCCAAAAGCCAATGTCGCAAAGCTCATCGGGGGCGGCTGAATGATTATCCGCTTTCTATTAAGTTGCGTCTTGGCGCTATTATTGTCTGCGGCGCCGTCTTTTGCCGTTAATCCAGACGAAATTCTAGGCAACCCACAGCTTGAGCAAAGAGCGCGTGACATTTCAGCAAATCTTCGCTGCCTTGTTTGCCAAAACCAATCCATTGACGATTCCGATGCAGAGCTTGCACGCGATTTACGTGTCATCGTGCGCGAGCGCTTGGTATCAGGTGATACAGACGCGCAGGTGATGGATTATGTTGTCGATCGCTATGGTGAGTTCGTTTTGCTAAGGCCTGCATTCTCTGCGCGTAATATTCTCTTATGGGGCACACCCATATTTGTATTAATCTTGGGCGGGGTTGCCGCTTTCGCCTATAGCAGGCGATATAGCTCTAGCGCGAGCGGGCCAGTCTCGCTTACTCATGAAGAAGAAGAACGCCTTAACAAACTTTTGGGCGACGAAGACGATAAATAACTGCTCTCAAAAGTTTGAGGTGTAGGTTACTGTAACTGTCGCTAGTATGCCGAAAGTTCAAACTGAGGTGTATTATGGCTACTGAGAAACGCGAATTTAAATCTATCTCTGGTGAAATGCTTGCTGCACGATTTGATCGACCAGATGGCAAGATTCGCGGTTATGCGCTTTTTGCGCATTGTTTCACTTGCACAAAAGATATTCTCGCTGCACGGCGTATCGCCACGCATCTTGCGCGTCTTGGCGTTGCTGTGCTGCGATTTGACTTTACTGGCCTTGGTTCCAGTCAGGGTGAGTTTGCCAATACTAGTTTTGCATCCAATGTCGAAGATTTGGTCAAAGCGGCAGAATATATGCGCGAACAGGGAGAAGCACCGTCTATACTGATAGGACATTCCTTGGGTGGTGCGGCGGTATTAGCAGCAGCAACAGAAATTCCAGACATTAAAGGCGTTGTCACAATTGGCGCACCTGCCGATGCCGAACATGTGCTCCATATGTTTGATGAAAAAATATCGGAAATCGAAGAAAACGGTGTGGCAGAGGTCCTTCTTGCTGGGCGAAAAATGAAGATCGGTAAAAGCTTTTTAGAAGCTGCGCGTGATACAAACTTGCTGGATAAAGTCGCAAAAATTAGAGCTTCGCTATTGATTATGCATTCACCCATCGACCAGACCGTAGGGGTTGATAATGCGGCACGGATTTTTGTGGCTGCAAAACATCCCAAATCTTTCATATCTCTTGATCGTGCGGATCATCTTTTGTCAGTAGAGGAAGATGCAGAGTTCGCATCTGAAATGATCTCGGCATGGGCAACAAAATTATTGCCTAAAGATGCACCGCAAGGTGTGGCCGAAATCGAGCATATACGTGTCAAAGAAACGCGTGACAGCAAATTTCAAAATACGGTTCAGACAGGCCGTCATCGATTTTTCGCTGATGAACCCCAATCGGTTGGCGGCGCTGATTCTGGCCCAAGCCCTTATGATTTATTGGGGGCGGCACTTGGTGCTTGCACGTCGATGACACTGCGCATGTATGCTGATTTTAAGAAGCTGGACCTTGGTGCCGTGACCGTCGATGTCAGTCATAAAAAAGTTCATTTTAAAGACTGTCAGGAATGCACGCAAAGTGAACAGCAAAAATCAGGCAAAGTAGATCGCTTTGAACGTCATATTTCGATAGAGGGAAAAATCTCCCCTGAAATAGCTGATAAAATTGTCGAAATAGCTAATAAATGCCCAGTTCATAAGACTTTGGAGCAAGGTGCAAAAGTTGTAACTAAGGTCAATTAAACAGCTGCTCTATGAATAAATATGGCTGAATGATGGTGCTAATATTACAGTTATTTCATGCTTTGGAAAGGTTGCTGCAATGTGAGACTCGATATCAATGACCATACAAGGAGCGTGAAAGTTCGCATTCTTTGACTGGATCAACACCTGACCTCCAGCAGGTATATTCGAGGAATTACAATGCAAAAAGTTACAAAACGTCTTTCTCAGACTGCAATGGCCCTTGCCGTCATCGGCGCAGGCTTTACGGGCTATACGGCTTCTTCAATCATGCCTGCTTATGCTGATGCCGTCGATGTTCAAACGGCAGCAGTGCCGGGATTTGCCGATGTTGTAGATGCTGTATCTCCGGCCGTCGTATCTGTCCGTGTAAAGTCAAATATTCGCCCTGTCGCTAGCCAAGGCGGAGACTTCCAATTCAATCCGCGCGGCAACTTTGAAGACCAACTGCGCCGCTTTTTCGAAGATAGAAGCGGTAATGCGCGTCCGAACCGTCAACGCCGCTCTGAGCGCTTTGAGGAGGCCCGCCCAATCGGTCAAGGTTCAGGCTTCTTCATTTCCGAAGATGGTTTTCTCGTTACCAATAATCACGTCGTTGAAGATGGAACAGAGTTTTCCGTTCTTATGGATGACGGAACCGAACTTGATGCGAAGTTAATTGGCAAAGACCAACGTACTGATTTGGCCGTGCTAAAAGTCGATGACGACCGCGAATTCACATATGTAGATTTTGCCGATGAAAACGATGTGCGCATTGGCGATTGGGTTGTGGCAGTTGGCAATCCGTTTGGCCTTGGCGGCACAGTAACCGCTGGCATATTATCAGCACGAGGCCGTGATATTGGCGCTGGTCCATATGATGATTTCTTGCAGATCGATGCTGCAGTTAACCGCGGTAACTCAGGCGGACCAACCTTCAACCTTTCTGGACAAGTTGTTGGTATTAACACTGCAATCTATTCGCCGTCAGGCGGCAATGTCGGTATTGCCTTTGCTGTACCCGCTACGCTTGCAAAAGAAGTCATTTCTGACCTGATGAAAGGTGGCTCCGTTGAGCGTGGTTGGCTCGGCGTTGCGATACAGCCCGTAACCGCAGATATAGCTGAGTCATTGGGGCTTGATGCACAAGCTGGCGCGTTGGTATCTCAGCCGCAAAAAGGTGCTCCGGCTGAAGCTGCAGGCATTCGTGCAGGCGATATCATTACTGAAGTCAACGGCAGGGAAATCAAAGACCCACGCACACTTTCCAAAATGATTGCAGCTATTGATCCAGGCTCAGATGTTGAAATCAAAATTTTGCGAAGCGGCAAGGAAAAAACCGTCAATCTAAAGCTTGGTGAGCTTCCGGTCGACGTTGCAGATTCTGGTTCCAATGCTGAAGTACAGCCAACGGCAATGGAAGACCTCGGCCTTACGGTCATGAAGAATGATCAAGGCGACGGCATTCTGGTCACTTCGGTTGAGCCAGGGTCAAGTGCTTCTGATGTCGGCATTCGTGCGGGTGATATTATCTCCGAGGTGAATAATGAGCCTGTAAGTTCTGCACACGATATAGAATCGCAATTAGAAACTGCCAAAAAAGAAGGCCGAAAAGCTGCGTTACTTAGACTTGAAAATGAAAGTCGAAGCCGTTTCGTCGCTGTCCAGATAGGTTGATTAACCTTCTAAACTCACAAGTTCCGGCTGGTACACCAAGTATCAACTTTTAGCCGTGAACGTTGCGGCAGCAAGGTCCCCTTTTACTTGCTGCCGCATTTTTACTTTTCTCTTTGGCTTGGCATTGTTAAACATGAGTATGAAATTTCTTATTATTGAAGATGATGTCGAAGCGGCAAAGTATTTACGGCACGCTTTAGACGAGGCGGGACATGTCGCTGACTTGGCCCATAATGGCATTGATGGTTTCGCTTTGGCGGACCACGGTGGCTATGATGCGTTGGTTGTCGATCGTATGATGCCCAAGCGCGATGGCCTTTCTGTGGTTGCTGAACTGCGTGAGAATGGCGACAATACGCCTGTTCTGATCTTGTCAGCGCTCGGTGAGGTTGATGATCGTGTCACTGGCCTTCGTGCTGGCGGCGATGATTATCTCACTAAGCCTTATGCTTTTTCAGAATTGCTTGCACGATTAGAAGCATTGGTAAGGCGAGGCAGTACCAGCGATAACCAATCGCAATACCAAGTTGGTGATTTGGTGCTTGATCGTTTGTCACGCGATGTAAAACGCGCTGACCAATCCATCCTTTTGCAACCGCGTGAATTTCGCCTTTTAGAGTATCTGATGCGAAATGCAGGGCAAGTCGTCACCCGCACGATGCTATTAGAGCACGTATGGGACTATCATTTTGACCCTCAGACAAACGTCATCGACGTTCACATTTCAAGGTTGCGCGGCAAGATTGAAAAAGGTTTCGATAAACCTCTTTTGCACACGATTCGTGGTGCAGGTTATGTGATGCGCGCCTAATGCTAATTAAATTTTCCTCTATGATGAAAACAACCGCAGCGCGGCTATCTGCGCTTTACCTGTTGTTGTTTTCCTTATGCGCAATCTTTCTTGTTTTTTACATGACACATTTGGCTGGTGGATTTTTAGTCAACCAAACAAAAGTGTCACTGGATCAAGAATTGCAAAGCCTCAACCGTGTTTATAACCGCGGTGGAATACGGTTATTGGTACGAGAAATTGATCGGCGCTCGCGTCGGCCAGATGCTTTTGTTTATTTGATTTCAGATCAAGAAAGCCGCTTTCTTGCGGGCAATATTGCTAAAATAGATCGCGGCGTTTTGAAAAGTGAAGGTTTTACAGCCAAGCCATTTCGTTACACCCGCATTGGTGAACAGGATGAAGAACTTGATGATGATGATGCACCACGCGCAATCGGTCAACGCATCAAGTTTCCAAATGGACTGACAATCCTTGTTGGTCGTGATTTGGGCGAGCCAGATCGATTTAGAAAAATTATTCGAAGCTCACTTGGTCTTGCTCTTGGCATGATGGGTGTTGGTGGCTTGTTAATATGGTTCTTTGTCGGCCGCCGTGCATTGCGCCGGATTGATAGCGTATCGCAAGCAAGTGCACATATTGTTGGCGGCGATTTAAGCAAACGTTTGCCTGTCTCAACAGCGAATGATGAGTTTGACCGCTTGTCTGTTAGTCTCAATGCTATGCTAGGCCGTATTGAGAAGTTGAACAGCGGTTTACGTGAAGTTTCAGACAATATTGCGCATGATTTAAAAACGCCTCTAACACGGCTTCGCAATCGCGCTGAGGCGGCTTTGCGTAGCGGTAAATCGGACGAGGATTACCGTGATGCATTAAACGATATGATTGCTGAATCAGATCAACTTATCCAGCTTTTCAATGCGATGCTGCTGATATCACGCGTAGAAGCAGGATATTCCAAGCAAAACGAAACTGAGCTTCAGCTAACAGAAATAGCAGAAGATGTTGCTGAGCTTTATGAACCTTTGGTGGATGAGTTTGGCGGCAAGCTCGTGTCTTCTATTGATGACAATCTAATGGTGGTGGGCAATCGCCAATTGATAGGGCAGGCACTGACAAATCTCGTCGACAATGCGGTAAAATATGGTCGCAGCGAAGATACAGTTATTTCCATATATGGACGGCGTTCTGAGGACCAAAAACACGCTGTCTTGATTATCGAGGACAATGGGCTAGGCATTTCACCTGAAAATCGTGAACGGGCACTACAGCGTTTTGTTCGTTTGGATGAGAGCCGCTCAGAACCAGGGTCTGGTCTTGGTCTTAGTCTTGTTGCTGCAATTATGGACATGCATAAAGGCACGTTTGTCTTAGAAGATGCAGAGCCCGGATTGCGCGCAGTTCTGACATTTCCAATTCAAAAGACAACTGCTAAGACCTAGGTAAAATAGGTCGAGGTTTGATTTGAGCGCTTCTGAAAAATGGTTTGATAAAACGCCTGCACGTCTGTTCTTTTCTGATGTGCAGGCAGTCACTGATGCTAAGGCAACACTGCTTGCAGCCGCACAAAGTGCAGGGGCAGATAGGCTCGCTTCATCAATCGAAAGCAAAGATGACGCACTTTCAGATTTTCTAGCGAAAATCATGTGCCTTTCGCCGTTTCTGCGAGGCGGAATTTTGAATTTCGCGGGTAGTTTGGAAGTCTTGTTCGATCAAGGTTTGAACAAGCGTATTCAGAGCCTTATTGATGAGGCGCTCCAACTTGGCTCAACAGATGATATGAGCGAAGCGGAGCTGATGACGCGGCTGCGGAAGCTCAAGCACGAAGCCCATATGCTCATTGCACTTGGGGATTTGGCGCAGTGCCATAGTGTTGCGAACACAACGAATTTCTTATCGCAGCTTGCTGAAAACTGCCTAACATCTGCGGTCAATTGGTTGCTCAAATCTACGGCGCAAAGCGGCAAGATTCACATTAATGACTTGCAAGATCCTTCCAAAGACTGCGGCCTTGTTATTCTCGGCATGGGCAAGCTTGGCGGCCGTGAGCTAAACTATTCATCCGATATTGATATTGTTATTTACTTCGATCTTGATGCAAAAGGTTTGCAATTTGCCGAAGGACAAGACCCAACCGAAGTGATGAGCCGGTTTGTGCGGCGTCTTGTGCGCATTATGCAAGAGCGCACGGGTGATGGGTATGTTTTCCGTACTGATTTGAGATTGCGCCCTGATCCTGGAGCAACGCCTTTGGCTATCAATGTTGAGGCAGCGCTTAATTATTATGAGAGCAGGGGCCAAAACTGGGAACGCGCTGCGTTCATAAAAGCCCGTTCAGTCGCAGGCGATCATCAAGCTTCCGCACGTTTTCTAAACGAGCTTAAACCTTTTATTTGGCGCAAATATCTTGATTACGCGGCTATTTCTGATGTGCAGTCGATTAAGCGCCAGATACATGCGCACAAAGGGCACGGAAAGATTGCCGTGCATGGCCATAATTTGAAACTTGGCCGCGGCGGAATACGAGAAATTGAGTTTTTCGTACAAACGCAGCAATTGATTGCTGGCGGGCGCGCCGAGAGTTTGCGGCACCGTGAAACGGTTGAAATGCTAAACCGCCTCACAGATGAGCATTGGATTGATGCTGATGTGCGCGACGAGATGACGGCGGCATACAGCTTTTTACGCCGTGCCGAACATGCTGTGCAAATGGTCGCTGATGAGCAGACACACGACTTGCCGCAAAGCGATGAAGATCTGGCCGTTATTGCTGGACTATTGGGAATTGATGGCGTTGCCGCATTCAGCGCCGAATTAATGACGCATTTGAAAATTGTTGAGAAACATTTCGGCGATTTGTTCGAAGATGGTCAAACATTAAGCGGCCCTGCAGGAAACCTTGTTTTCACTGGCGGGGACCCAGACCCAGACACTTTAACTAATTTACATGCAATGGGTTTTGAGCGTGCGATAGATATTTGGAATATCATTCGCACGTGGCATTTTGGCCGTTATCGCTCTTTATCGTCAGCCAAAGCGCGCGAGCAACTCACTGTGCTCGTACCAAATCTGCTTGATAGCTTTGCACAATTTGGCCAAGCGGATGAAACGCTCATTAAATTCGATAAGCTTCTGGCGGGCCTGCCTGCTGGTGTTCAATTGTTGTCGATGCTTAATTCTAACCGGCAACTGCTTGGGCTCATGTCTAAGATTTTGTCGTCGGCACCGCGCCTTGCCAATATTGTTACAGCGCGCCCGCTCATTTTTGACGGCATGTTGGAACCAGCCTTTTTTGAGCGCATGCCCGATCATTCAGAGCTTCAGGAGCGTCTGAACTTCTTTGTCGGTGAGGGCAGAGTATATGAAGATGTACTGGACCGCTTACGAATTTTTGCAGCAGAACAACGCTTCCTGATTGGTGTGCGTATGCTGACGGGATCGATTGATCCTGAAACGACTGCCAAAGCACTGTCAGCGCTTGCCGATATGTTGCTGGAAAAAGCTCTTATTGCTGTAACCGATGAAGTTGAGGCCAAGCATGGCACAATTGAAGGTGCGTCTATGTGCTTAGTCGCTCTTGGAAAGCTTGGCAGCAAAGAGATGACAGCCGGCAGCGATGTTGACCTGATGTTGATATATGATGCGCCCGATGAATTGGCTGAAAGCAATGGCGAAAAACCATTGGCTCCATCGCAATATTTCGCGCGCCTGACGCAGCGGCTCATAGCTGCCTTGTCTGCACCTACTGCGGAGGGTGTGCTTTATGAGGTTGACTTCCGCTTGAGACCATCTGGCAATAAGGGGCCGCTCGCGACGTCTCTTAAAGCTTTTTCCAAATATCAACGAGACGATGCTTGGACGTGGGAGCATATGGCACTGACACGGGCACGCCCTATTTGCGGCGATACGCAGCTCATGGAACGGTTTTCGGCCGAGCGAAGTGCAATTATTTGTATTGAGCGTAACCGCGCTAAAACCATTGCTGATATCGGTTCAATGCGACTTCGCTTGCAAAAAGAAAAGCCTGCAAAGTCGATATGGAATTTGAAAATGGTTGCGGGCGGTATCGTCGATATTGAGTTTTTAACGCAATATTGGATGCTCACTGACTTACCAAATTGTAAGGGTGATTTAACGAACCGTAATTTGAATACTCATGGTGCAAGCGATATTCTGAAACTGCTTGATGAAGAAATCATTGCTGAAAATGACAGGGAAGAGCTGATCGCAGCTTTGGACATTTACAGTAAGATTAGCCAATTGATTGCGCTATGTTCGGCGGAGAAATTTGATCCGCAAAACGCAACCAAAGGTCTAATAGAAGAATTATGTGCGGCGACAAATATGCCGGATATCATTCAACTGGAGGCCCATCTTCAAGAGCATACTCGCGCTGTTCGATCCATTTTCGAACAGTACATTCCTTTGGAGTAGTCCTGATAAAAGTGCAGGCAAGCCAACTCCATTAGGTTCAATTATTATGCATGGAGAATAAAATGTCTGCATTTAAAAAAACAACAATCGCACTCTTGAGTGTTGCAGTAATCGCTGGCTCTGTCACAGCTTCATTCGCCGAAAAACGTGGCGGAGATCGTGGCGGCGAGCGTGGAGCAATGCGCTTTGAACAAATGGATGCTAATAGCGACGGAAAGCTAGATTTAGCCGAATTCAATGCGCCACTTATCGAAAAATTTGATGAGCTCGACACCGATAAAAACGGTATTGTTACCAAAGCCGAAATCGAAGCGCTTAAAACAGAGAAACGGGGCGAGAAGCGCCGCGCTATGGGAATAATCAAGCGCTTTGACCTTGATGGCAATGAAGAAGTAACGCGCCAAGAAGTGGAAAACCGCCAACAGAAGGTTTTTGCACTGATGGACAAAAACGATGATGGCTTTGCCACAATGGAAGAAATGCCAAAGCATGGCAAAAACAAAGGTCATCATAAAGGCAAGAAAGATCGCGGCGACCGCGGCTAATTCTGCCTAAACTTTTGAGGGGCCGTTGTTTATTCAGCGGCCTCTTCTAATGGGGCAGCTTGCTCAAATGGAATGCGTACTGAAACAATTGTTCCTTTGCCTTCCGTTGAGCGTATTTTCATAGAGCCGCCATGCAGCTGCGTTAGTGATTTAGAAATCGCCAAGCCAAGTCCTGAACCCGTATGATTTTTTGAGAACTGGTTTTGCACCTGTTCAAATGGCTTGCCTATCCGCTTTAATGCTGATTTTGGTATGCCGCAGCCCGTATCTTCAATGGTGATTTGAAGAGCCGTAGAAAGAGCTTTACAGCGCACTTTTATACGGCCGCCTTGTTCGGTGAACTTAACGGCGTTTGATACCAAATTAATCAGAATTTGCTTCATTGCACGGCGATCAGCGATGAGCGTCATGTCGCAGCTAATTGCTTGCTCAACATGAATGTTTTTCTGCTCCGCTTGAAGCGACAACATCTGTACGCTTTCTTCAATTAGCGGACGCAGTTCAATCTCTTCTTTTTCAAGAATAACGCGCCCAGCTTCAATCTTAGACATTTCCAAAATGTCGTTGATCACGCCCAATAGAAAGTTGCCACTCGTATTGATGTCTTTTGCATATTCATCATAACGGCCAGAGCCAAGAGGGCCGAACATTTGGTTTTGCATGATGTCTGAAAAGCCAATGATCGCGTTGAGTGGCGTGCGCAATTCATGGCTTACATTGGCCAGAAACTCGGTTTTAGCCAGATATGCAGCTTCGGCGACTTCCTTCGCTTTAAGATACTTCTTGTTGAGTTCAGAAAGTTCCATTGCTTTGAGCTGTGATTTCGTGCGCTCGATAGTAACTTGTTCAACCGATGAAATCAGGCAGCGCTTGCTTTCCTGCAGGCGCTCTTCTTGCAGTTTCAATTGCGTAATATCAGTGCCAACTGAGATCATGCCACCAGCTTGTGTGCGTCGTTCATTGACCTGCAACCAGCGACCATCGGCAATTTGGCGCTCATAGGTTTTTGACGTTCCAAGGCTGTCATCGCTGACAAGACGGCGTTCGATAAGTGGTTCTCTGACCAGTTTTGAGATTTGGCTGCGCGGTGTGCCCGGTATCAAGGCTTCTTCGGATAGGCCATTATATTCAGCAAATTTCTTGTTACACAGAACGAGTTTGTCATCATCATCCCAAAGCGAGAAGGATTCCGATGTGCTCTCAATCGCAGCTTTTAGGTTTTGGCTGGCAATCTCTGACTGCTCCGCAAGGCGGTGATTTTCAGTAACATCAACAGCGATACCAATGAGGTGATTGCCACCCGACGGATGCTCCACAAGCTTTGTGCGGATACGCAATCTAACATAGTGACCTTCTGCATGACGCATGCGGATGATTTCATCTACGGCGGTAATCTCTTGTGCTGCGGCGCGCTGCGCCACTTCAAACAAGTCTAAATCTTCGCTGTGAACCATGGGCGAAATTTCACCAAAGGACAGCACGTCGTCGATAGGCTCATACCCCAACATTTCAAACATGGAGCGTGACCAGAAAATACGCCCATGCGCCAAATCCCAGTCCCATAGGCCGCAATGACCACGGGCGAGGGCCGTTTCAACGCGCTTTAATGTTTCGCGGTAAACTTTACCAGCAGAACGGCTACGCGCGATTTGCGCAAAATAAGCGTAGAGTAAAATGATCAAGATGCTGGACGTTAGCGCAAAGACCGTGACCGTAAGCGCGCATCGTCTTTGCCAAGCGGCATATAAATCGGCTTCCGATTGCAGCACTGCAACAACGGAAGAGCCTTCACCGATTTTCGTTGCACTTACAATATGCGATGTGCCGTTAAGCAGCAGTGTTTGAACGCCTGCCGATTCACCAAATAGGAACAGCGCTTGTGACTGGCTTAAAATAGAAGGAAGGTTTTTGCCGAACAATGATTGATCACCGCCGCGCATACCGATGATGTCTCCACCACTATCTGTGACAACAACAAACCGGCCTTCATTTGTGGCTTCTTGCGGCAAAGCACGAATGAGAAGCTGTTCGAAGTCAGAGCCATTTACAGGGGCAAAGCCATCATCGCGTGCGCCTTCAATCGTGCTTTTTGCGGCAGATGCGAGAAGCGAAACAAACATGCGACCTTGTTCGCCAGAGGCCTGCCTGTCAGCGAGTAAAGTCGTACCGCGCACGAAGAAAAGCCCGCAAAGGAAAATCATAATAAGAATAGGAATAGAACGCTTGAGATAAGGCTCAAGTACAGAGATAGGGTTTGCTACAGGCTCTGCAAGAAACTTTGCATGACCTTCCATTCCGTCGGCATCAAATCTTGTTAGATCAGCGAATGACAAAGCAGTCCCCTCAGCGCAAAGCTGCACTTTATAAAAACAGCCCCCATAGCTGTTCTACACAGTAATTTTGGATACGCGCTGCCGAAACACAACGAAGCAGCTAGACACAGTGAATCAAAAGTGATTCCCTGTGTCTAGTCCTCGGAGTCAAATAATTAAGAAAAAATTTAACTATTTACTTTTAGCGCTCAATTTAAGCACTATTACCCGTGTTTTTAAGCAAGAGTACGTTCGAGAATGTCGCGAACGTCTCGTGACAGCTTTTCTTTTGATAATAATGATTTAAGCGCTTCAAGCGCAAAATCAGAACGCTTCTTTTCTAAATTGCGCCATGATCGCATTGCCGTAATCAAACGGGCTGCAACTTGCGGGTTAATATCGTCCAGTCGCGCGGTCGCATCGCACAAAAAGCGGTATCCCGCCCCATCAACTCTGTTAAAACCTGTTGGGTTGCCAACGGAGAATGATCCGATCAACGCTCGTACACGGTTTGGATTTTCCCAAGAGAAGCTATCCGATTTGCTCAGTTGCTCCACACGCTCTAAAGCACCACCGCCCGGTATCATGGCCTGAATGGCAAACCACTTATCCATAACAATCGGATTATCCGCATAACGCGCACGGAATGTTTCGAGCGCAAGAGCTGTTTCTTCCGCATCTGGCGCTTGCAGCGCAAGTACGCTCAAAGCATCTGCGCGGTCTGTCATATTGTCAGCATTAGAAAAATGCTTTGCAGCGAGTTCCACATCGCCCGTTGCACGCACAATGAGACCAAGGATAGTGTTGCGTAGGGACCTTATGCCTGCACTCGTAGCATCGGGCACAAATGGTTTTGCAGGATTAAGCTTGGCATAAGTCGCTTGCAGTGTTGCAAGGCACTCTTTGGCAATATCATCGAGGATTTGCGACCGTGCAGTGTAGATCGCATCAGGATTAATATCGCTGCCAATTTCACGGGCTATATCTGCCTCACTCGGCAGACTTAGACATAACGCACGATAAGCGGGTTCAAGCGTTTCATCGCTCAAAATCTCATGGAGAATTGTTGTTAGCTCTGGTGACGATTTTACGGCTTTGCCGCTCTCAACATCATGCGTGGCTTGGCGTAGCTGGCGCATCGCAAGGCTAGACAATGCCTCCCAGCGGGCAAATTCATCATTGTCGTGTCGCGCTAAAAACGCGAGTTCACTGTCCGCACGTTCAGGAATAATCGTCACGGGCGCAGAAAAACCACGCAACAATGAAATAACCGGTTCTTGTTCAACACCTTCAAAATGGATGCTGTGTTTCGGCTCGCGCACATGAATGACATCGCCGGTCACATCTGCACCAGTCACACCGCTATAAGCCAAATCATTGCCTTGCGGGCCAACAAGTCCAAAACGTACCGGAATATGCATCGGCCCAACATCGCCCGTGACGACAGAAGATTTCAGGCTCTGAGCTATGTTGACGGTAAAGCGTTTGTGCGCTTCGTCATAATTGGTTTCTATTGCTAAATTTGGTGTGCCAGCCTGATCATACCAAAGCGAAAATTGTTTGAGATCAGCACCGGTTGCATCTTCAAAACATTTGATGAAATCTTCAATTGTCGCCGCGTCGCCGTCATGGCGTTCGAAATATAAATCAAGCGCACGCTTATAGCCTTCCTGGCCGACAATGGTTTTGAACATGCCAACAACTTCAGAACCCTTTTCGTAAACGGTTGAAGTGTAGAAATTATTGATCTCGGAATAGCGGCGCGGACGTACAGGGTGGGCAAGGGGGCCTGCATCTTCCGGAAACTGATGGGCGCGAAGACCGCGCACTTCGGCAATCCGTTTAACGGGCGCAGAGCGCATATCCGCAGAAAAAGAATGGTCACGGTAAACTGTAAGGCCTTCTTTCAAGCAAAGCTGGAACCAGTCGCGACAAGTAATGCGGTTGCCGGTCCAGTTGTGAAAATATTCATGCGCAATAATCGCTTCAATATTGGCATAGTCTTGGTCTGTTGCCGTTTCAGGATCGGCCAGGACATATTTATCATTGAAAACATTGAGGCCTTTGTTTTCCATCGCGCCCATATTGAAATCTGAAACCGCGACGATCATGAATATGTCCAGATCATACTCACAGCCGTAAACCTCTTCGTCCCACTTCATGGAGCGGATGAGGGAATCCATCGCATAGGCAGCACGTGGTTCTTTGCCATGTTCAACATAGATTTCCAGAGCAACATCGCGGCCGGAACGGGTCTTAAAGCGATCTTTCAGAACGCCCAGATCTCCGGCGAATAAAGCAAACAAATAAGCAGGTTTTGGATGTGGGTCGTGCCAGACAGCAAAGTGACGGCCATTTTCTAATGCGCCCTTATCGGTGCAATTTCCGTTTGAAAGAAGCAACGGAACGGTCTTGCTGTCACCTTCAATGCGAACAGTGAAAACAGACAAAATGTCTGGTCGGTCTAGGTAGTATGTGATGCGGCGAAAGCCTTCAGCTTCACACTGCGTACAAAAATTACCAGATGTGCGGTAAAGCCCCATCAGCTTTTTGTTCGCTGTCGGATTGATTTTTGTGACGATCTTTAGGGTAAAGACGTCGCTCGCAGGCAGCTTGTATATGCTGATGCCATCTGCGGATAATTCATAACCATCTTCGCTCAGTGCCGTATCATTAACGGCCATAGAGACGAGCTCAAGTTCATCGCCATGCAGCGCTAAAGGCGCGCCTTCCGCAACGCCTTCAGCACGGCGCATGGACAGGATGGATGTCACAAGAGTTTCCTGCGCATCTAAAGAGAAATCTAAATCCACCTTGTCTATCTGATAATCGCTTGGGCGGTAGTCTTCGAGTAGAATTGCTGTTCCAGTTTGCGTGCGCATAGATGACCTTAAGGTGTAGAGATAGGGACTGTTTAAGTTTGGTTATAGGTAAATCTATGGCCTGTTGTTAAGCCCCTAAAGTTATTTCAATTCTTATGGTCAATCGGGCCAAAATTTCGTGGCAATTTGGGGGAACTATCATCGAAGGCCAGCGTTGTTAAATTGGGTCGATAAGTAATGAAAAACCCGAAGGAGACAAAATGTCTAAAGGCACAGTTCCAGCTGACGCACTGATTGTCGTTGGCTCCGGTGAAGGAGCCCAATATTTTCGCAATATTGGCACAAACCTCAATATCAAACTCAAAGCTGAAGGCTCGTTAAAGCCGGGCGATTTGGCGGATCAAGGTCCATCAGGAAAACAGCCGCCGGATATGTCGGATAAAGAATCCATGGAGATGACATTTTCTAAAATACTAGCAGAGGATCTCTATGCAAAAGCACACAAAGGGTCTTTTGATAATGTCGTCTTAGCGCTTGATCCTGATACGCTCGGTGAGGTGCGTCCGCTTTTGCATAAGGAAGTGCAGAGCAAAGTCTGTATGGAACTGCCGAAAACCTTAGTGAACCATCCTGTCGCAGAAATTGAACGCTCTCTGTCTGCAGCGGTAAGCTAACCGCAGATTTCTAATGCTCTTTATGCGCCTCGCACGAAACTGCGGGGCGTTTTATATGCAGGTGAATTATTTGTAACATCTTCCTCAAAGAGCATTTATGAGCCTCGTCATATCGTCTTGCCTCTGCTATTGGCTTGCCCAAAGAAAGTGACGGGCATCGTGGCAGTAGAAGATCAAAATGAAGCGGACGAAAGTAATCCGCTTTTAGCAATTACACTCAAAATCATTTCTGTTTGCGCGTTTTTGGTTATGGCAACTGTGATCAAACTTGCAGGGCAATTGCCTGTTGGGCAGATCGCATTTTACCGTTCATTTTGGGCCATTTGGCCAATTGTCATCTATCTGTTGATTACCCAGCAACATAAAGGCGTGCTGAAAACTAATCATTTAAAAAGCCACATTTGGCGCGGCGCTATTGGCGTGTTTGCAATGGGGCTCGGATTTTATGGGCTGACGCGCATACCATTGCCAGATGCTATCGCGCTGAGTTATTCGCGCCCCTTAATCACCATTGTATTAGGCGCTGTTATTCTGGGCGAAGTCGTGCGTCGTTATCGCTGGGGAGCGGTGATGGTTGGTTTTGTCGGTGTGATGGTTATTTCTTGGCCGAAACTTCAAATTTTGCGCGGCGCTGGTGGGTTTGAGAACCAAGAAGCATTAGGTGTGATTGCAACGCTTTTGCAGGCGATTGTAGCATCCTTTGCATTTGTATTGGTAAGGCAGCTTGTCAAAACCGAGCGCACGCCGACCATTGTGCTTTATTTCTCAATCACAGCCAGTGCGTTTGCACTTATGACGCTTCCGTTCGGCTGGGAGCCCCTTAGTTGGAACCAGATAGGCTTTTTGGTTGCTGCAGGTGTTTTCGGCGGGCTTGGCCAAATCCTGCTGACGCAAAGTTATCGCTACGCGGAAACTTCGATCATTGCGCCCTTTGAATATACCTCCGTGATTTTTTCACTTGCCATCGGCATCTGGCTTTTCAGCGAGGCACCATCATGGTCAACGATTATCGGCTCGCTCATTGTTGTCGGCTCCGGTATTTTCATCATCTTCCGTGAGCGTTCTTTGGGAATTAAACGCTCTGCAGAACGCAGATCCGCCAATATGAAGGGGCTTTAGCCTCATACACCACTTTCCGACGGGTCGACTTCTTCATCTGAGCGGGGGTCAAGCTGATACATTTCCGGCGTCTGCGTGCGGCCAAAAGATGTATACGCAAATTCGCCGCGCTCTTCTTCTGTCGGCGCATCTGCTACTTTCAGTCGCATTATTGTGAAAATTGCAAAGGCAATAAATCCAACGAGAATTGTCGAGAATAATCCCGCACCTCCGACCAATCCGATCAATAGGCCAGCAATAATCGGACCGACCATAGAGCCAATCGCATAAACAATAAGCAGGCTCGATGATGTTTCAATAAATGCACCTGGCTCTGCGTGGTCATTGGCGTGAGAAACCACGAGCGAGTAAAGTGGCATCATGATGCCGCCAAACACGAACATGGCAATAAACAGCGCTATATTATTGGTCGGTTCGTAAAATGTGAGTATGCCAGAAACGATAATGCCGACCATTGTCGCTGCAAGCATGACATAGCGGCGGTCCATCTTGTCTGATGCGCGGCCCAGCGGAAATTGAAGCACAACGCCGCCTAGCATTGCCACAACAAGCATTATCGCGATCTGAGAGCCGGAATAGCCGAGTAGGGAGCCGTAAACAGGCGCTTGATAGCTCCATGCTCCGAATGTGAAACCAGTAACAAATGCGCCAACGGTTGCAACAGGAGACATTGCATAAAGGCGCCTGATATCAATTTTCACTTCTGCTGGCGGCTGCGGTGATATAGCTGGCGATACGGCGGTTGGAATAATCGCTGCGGCATAGCTCATAGCTGCAAGAATGAATAATGTCGTGAGGGCAGGGTCCGATGTGATCAGCAAAAATTGCCCGATCATGAGCCCGACTGTGTTTGTGACCATATAAGAAGAGAAAACAAGCCCGCGCGATTCGTTGGTGCTTCGCTCATTGAGCCAGCTTTCCACCACCATATAAGCACCTGACAAAGCAAAGCCCGCAACGCCGCGCAGCAAAAACCAAACCGGAATATTGACGAAAATCGAATGGGCCATCAATGAGATCGCCAACATGGCCGCAACAACGGCATAAACACGCACATGACCAACACGGCGAACAAGACGCGGAATGTAAACGCAGCCGCCAACAAAACATGCTGCATAAAATGCGCCCATAAAGCCAATGGTCAGCGGAGACCAGCCTTCAAGCCCTGCGCGCAGCGGCAATAGGATACCGGTTAAACCGGAGCCGATAAGAAGGAAGAATGTTGATATCAACAGTCCTGCAATGGGGCGAAGCTGTAAAATCATTGTCTTTTGCACCATTTAAAAGGGCTGTGAATTTGCGGGCTCTATGCGCTGTTCGAACTGGCTCAGATCAAACAAATGCGACATATAAATGAACTTTGTGTCGCAAATGGAATACTCACTATTGCGCGGCTAATTTTGCTTTCACCGATAATAAATCGAGCCAAGCATGACGTTTCAACTTTGGCTGAGTAATCAGCATCGCTGGATCAAAGGTTGCAATGGCTTGGATGCCGAAATTGGGCAGTTCAGTCCATTTTCCACGTGCCTGCATAATTGTTTGGCGCGTCTTTAAAATATGACGCACAGCGCCATTGCCAAGCACAAGTATCAATTCGGGCTTTGCGAGTTGGATTTGCCTAGCAAGAAAAGGAGCGCACATTTCTAAATGCAGCGGCGTTGGTGCGGAATTTCCTGGTGGATTCCACGGCACGCAATAGGACATATAAACATCTTCATGGCGCGATAGGCCAATCGCACCCAGCATTTTTTCAAGCAATAAGCCGTTGGGCCCTGAAAACGCGCTGCCAGCATTATCGTCGTTACCGGTCGGCGCGCCGCCGATGATCATAAGCCTAGCGCCGCGTTTTCCGCCTTCAAATATCGTGGAGCGAGCGCTTCTTTTCAGATTGCAGCCCTCAAAAGTTTCTACCGCTTGCTTAAGTGCATCCAAATCTTGTGCCGCATCGGCCATTGCAATGGCTTTGGCAACAACTTCCTCTGTAGGAAGAGTGACAGCTAAATTTGCCTGTGCGATGGGGCGCGGTGCATCTTTCATGCGTTTGCGCGGGTCCATTTCCATCAATTCAGGTTCGTGCGGATCAGTGCTCTTTTTGTTTTCAGCCTTGATGTTTTCAACAGGTGCAACACTTTGAGGAGCAGCTTGCTCAGGAACCATTTCGAAACGATCCAAAGCGACATCTGATATGGGGAAATCTAATCCACTCTCGGCATAAAAGCGCAAAAGGGAATGAATTGCCTCGACAGTCATTTCAGATGTATTTTCGGTATCGCTCATTGTTGTGTTCTATATCGTGCACAGTTACGCATTAAAAGGAAATTCCAAGGCCAAAGTTCAATAAGCATAGTTATGCATTCCAGTCTCATAGCGACATTTTATCTTGCATTATTGACGTAAACGTCAAAATTAAATACGACAAACAGAATAAAAGTGTTGGAGATTGCTATGCTGGCTGTATTTGGTTAGCGGGTCTGGCACTGTAAAGATAAGACAGCCTCAGCAAATGCTGGGCAAATAATCGGGAGACATTGATGAGCGATAACCCAATGAATGAACCACGCGAGAGTATGGAGTTTGATGTCGTTATTGTTGGCGCTGGTCCTGCTGGTCTTGCCGCTGCGATTAAGCTCAAGCAACTCGATGAAAATCTCTCCGTTGTTGTTCTGGAAAAGGGGGCCGAAGTCGGCGCTCACATTCTTTCAGGTGCGGTGGTTGATCCTATCGGTCTCGACAAATTAATCCCTGATTGGCGAAATGATCCCGATCATCCAATGAAAACACCCGTTACGGATGATCAGTTTCTATTCCTCGGGCCTGCTGGCTCTATACGCTTGCCAAATTTTGCAATGCCGCCATTGATGAACAATCATGGCAATTACATTGTTTCGCTTGGTAATGTGGCACGCTGGATGGCGGCCCGCGCCGAAGCGCTTGGTGTTGAAATCTATCCAGGCTTTGCTGCCGCTGAAATCATTTACGATGATAATGGCGCAATGAAAGGTGTTGCAACCGGTGATATGGGCATTGAAAAAGATGGCACGCCCGGTCCGATGTTCGCACGCGGTATGGAGCTTCACGGCAAATATGTGCTGATCGCAGAAGGTGTGCGCGGCTCTATCGCCAAGCAGCTGATTAACAAGTTTGATTTGGATAAGGATTGCGAACCAGGCAAATTTGGCCTCGGCATTAAAGAGCTTTGGCAGGTCGATCCATCCAAGCATAAGCCGGGCCTTGTTCAGCACTCTTTTGGCTGGCCGCTTGATATGAAAACCGGTGGTGGTTCATTCCTTTATCATTTGGAAGACAATCAGGTTGCTGTCGGCTTTGTGCTGCATCTGAATTACAAAAATCCATACCTCTCACCATTTGAAGAGTTTCAACGCTTCAAAACGCATCCGCGTATTCGTGAAACATTTGAAGGCGGCAAACGCATTTCTTATGGCGCGCGCGCAATTACTGAAGGCGGCTGGCAATCAGTGCCGAAAGTGTCGTTTCCAGGCGGCGCACTGATTGGTTGCTCGGCAGGATTTGTGAATGTGCCGCGTATCAAAGGATCACATAATGCCGTTCTTTCCGGCATAATTGCTGCGGAAAAAGTGGTTGAAGCGCTAGCTGCTGGCAAGGCCAATGATGATGCGCTTATCACCTATGAAAATGAATGGCGCAGCAGTGAAATCGGCGACGACTTGAAGAAAGTCCGTAATGTTAAGCCGCTATGGTCACGTTTTGGTACTGCGCTTGGTGTCGGCATTGGTGGCATTGATATGTGGATCAACCAACTCACCAAGGGTTGGTCGCCGCTGGGCACTTTGAAGCATGAAAAAACGGATGCTGCTTCTGTTGAAAAAGCGGATAAGCACAAGCCAATTAATTACCCAAAACCAGATGGCGTGCTTACGTTTGATCGGCTTTCATCAGTGTTTTTGTCAAATACAAATCATGAAGAGAACCAGCCTGTTCACTTGAAGGTTTTGAATCAAGAACTTCAAAAATCATCGGAATATGCTGAATTTGCAGGACTTTCTTATCGTTATTGCCCAGCTGGTGTTTATGAATGGGTGGATAGCGCGGGCAATACAATCACTGCACCACATGATTATGAAGCATCAGATGATGTGCGCTTTCAGATCAACGCGCAAAACTGCGTGCATTGTAAAACATGTGATATCAAAGATCCGAACCAAAATATCAACTGGACAGTACCGCAAGGCGGCGAAGGTCCCGTTTATCCGAATATGTAATCTATCGGATCAATTCTAAATGAATAAAAGCGCGGGTTTTAAACCCGCGCTTTTTTATTGCGCAGATTGTGTCTCACGCTCTTCTTCTTCAACACGCGGGTCCATCGCGATTGTTTCAGTTGTTTGCATACGCGTCGGCGACATATTCACGAAATCGCCGCGCTCATCCATAGGCACTGGTGCACGCTGTGTGATCCGGTAGATGGCATAAATAATCAACAAAACATGAGCCGCAGCCGTTGTGATGAACAGGCCAGATGGGCCGACAAATGACATGACGCCACCGGCAATAAGCGGCCCGCCAATTGAGCCGCAGCCAAACAAGAGCAGCAGTCCTGATGATGTGCGCAAAAAATAATTGTCTGGTGCGTGGTCATTGGCATGGGCAACAACGACCGGATACATGGCAAAAATACAGGCACCAAAAAGACTTGATGCAATCAGTACGGCTGTCGCGCTTTGTGGCTCCCAAAATACAAAATAAGCATCACACAGTGCTGCAATAGCTACAACAGCCACAAGCACAATGCGTCGATCCATTTTGTCAGAAATGTAGCCAATGGGAATTTGCGCGACGGCACCTGCAAGAATTGAAACACTCATAAACAGGGCAATCGCAGGCACAGACAGGCCAATGCGTTCGCCGTAAACCGCACCCAACGTACCAAAGGCACTATTGGAAACGCCGATAAGAATAACCGCCGCAACGGCAATCGGAGAGTTTTTCCAAAGCGTTGCAAGATCAAGCTTTGTCTCTGTCAAAGGTTGCGGTTGTTCGGCTGTGTAAAGCGCCGTCGGCAGCAAAGCGAGTGAATAGAAGATCGCAGCGATAACGAAGAATAGGGGCGCATTGCTGTCTCCCAATGTGATGACCATCTGGCCAGCTGTGACCGCTGCCAAATTGACCATCGTGTAAATGCCAAACACGCGGCCGCGAACATTGGCCTCAGAACGCTCATTGAGCCAGCTTTCCACGATCATCGCTGCGCCAGCAAAGCAAAATCCGGCAACACCGCGCAGCGGTATCCACGCCGCAGGATGTATAATGATAAGCGAGCCAAGAATTGAGACGACAGCCAGCGCAGTCATGGCGCCGAATGCGCGAATATGGCCGACACGTTGCACCGTGCGCGGCACCAGCAGGCAGCCGAGCACGAAACCAATCGCCCATCCCGTACCCAATAGGCCAAGTGAAAACGACGAAAAGCCTTCGACTGATCCGCGCAAAGGCAAGATCAACCCGTTAACGCCGCCCGCAAACATAAGAAAGGCGGACCCAACAAATAAGGGCATTGTAGAGCGGGGAAGTGCTGGCATGTCGGTCCTCAAAATCTGTGCAGAGCATGCGTGATTTGCAGCATTGGCTCAAGCCCGAACAATGCCTATGGAACTTATACAAAAAGGCTCGGCATTAATAGCCGAGCCAATATTAATTCATGAGTTTAATGTCACTTTATTTAAGTGTGATCTGCGTAAAGCCAACAGCGATATTGGCCCCTTCAGATGCTGATAGGCTGAGCGGTTGAAGGGCAAATGAATCAGCAGAGCCGCCAACCAAGACATTTGCGCCCAATCCTGCTGCAAAAGCTGCGGACGCAGAAGCGCCAGAGTATGTGCCGGCAAGAGCATTAGGGGCATATTTATCAGCTTCGGCTGCAACGACAGTCCAGCCAATAATTGATTTGCCTGTAAAGCCGATATCCACGCCATATTTGTCGATTTGACCAACATAGGTTTCTGTTGGTTCACTGGCATTAGCGGGTGTGAATGAGCATGTCATATCTTTAGAGGAGCCGAACACGAACCCTGTTCCGCCATCAACTTCGCATGTTAATTGTCCAAGCTGTACACCGGCATCCTGCGCATAGGCAGTTGAAGCGATCGGCAGTGCGGCAAGCGTTGCAGCTGAAGTAAGGGTAATAATATTATTACGTAAAGTCATGATTTGACCTCTTAATTGGCCATGTTCAAAGCGAACAAAGCATTGCAGTGAGGTGATACCTTTGAGCGTAAATATATGGCGCTCTATAGATATCACCTTGTGTGGGTCTACAATGCGTGCCGCGCTAGTGAGTTCCATTCAAAGTGCTATTTGTGGAACTCAACTAATCTTACAAATAATACAAATGTCCTGTGCTATTATTGAAATGCAGTTTCTGAAAAGCTGCGAAGCTTACGTGAATGCAAACGTTCCGAAGGCATCTGGCCTAACTTTTCCATTGCACGAATACCAATAATCAGATGCTGATTGACCTGCCGCTTGTAGAAATCGGTTGCCATGCCCGGCAGTTTTAACTCGCCATGTAGCGGTTTGTCAGAAACACACAGCAATGTGCCATAGGGCACACGGAAGCGGAAACCATTCGCTGCAATCGTCGCCGATTCCATATCCAAGGCGATAGCACGTGACTGGCTAAGCCGTTTAACCGGCCCGCGTTGATCGCGCAGTTCCCAGTTTCTGTTATCAATAGTCGCAACCGTGCCCGTACGCATAATTGCTTTAAGCTCATAGCCTTCAAGGCCAGTGACTTCGGCAACCGCCTGTTCAAGCGCAACTTGAACCTCTGCAAGCGCAGGAACCGGAACGGACAATGGCAAGTCATCATCCAGCACTGAATCTTCACGCACATAAGCATGAGCAAGAACATAATCGCCAAGCGCTTGCGTGTTGCGAAGGCCGGCGCAATGGCCAAGCATCAACCAAGCATCGGGACGAAGAACGGCGATATGGTCCGTGATCGTTTTCGCATTAGAAGGGCCAACGCCAATATTGACCATCGTGATGCCGCCGCCATTCTTTTTAACGAGGTGATAGGCAGGCATTTGCGGCAGCCGTTGTGGTTCAACACCAGAAGCATGGGATGTTTCACCATGTTTCGTCACAAGATTGCCGGGCTCAACGAATGCGATATATTGACTGTTTGGGTCAGCCATTTCATTGCGCGCATAGGCGCAAAATTCGTCGATATAGAACTGGTAGTTCGTAAACAGAACGAAATTCTGGAAATGGCTCGGGCTTGTTGCTGTATAATGAGCAAGTCGCGCAAGAGAATAATCAATTCTCTGTCCGGTAAACGGTGCAAGCGGTGATGGCTCACCTTCACGCGGCTCAAAATCACCATTGGCAATGTCATCATTGGTAACATTAAGGTCTGGCACATCAAAAATATCGCGAAGCGGGCGAACCATGGCGTCGGGATCTGACTGATCGACATAGGTGCCTTCTTTAAAGGCAAAGTGAAGCGGAATTGGCGTGCCGCTTTCTGACACTTCCACTTTGACATCATGGTTGCGTATCAAAAGATCAATTTGCTGCGTGAGATAATTTTTGAATAGGTCTGGCCGTGTGATCGTCGTCTCATAATGGCCAGGCTGAGCCAGATGACCATATGCCAGACGCGAATCTGCTTTTGCATAACTATCTGAGCGTATCGAAAGCGCGGGGTAGTAAGCACGAACCCGCTTATCACTATCACCGCCTTTGATGAGTTTATTGAAATGCTCGTACAGGAAAGTCGTGTTGCGTTCATAAAGCGCAGTCAGCGCAGCAACAGCGTCTGCCGCATTATCGAAATATTGGGGCAGCGCAGCAGGCGGCAGCAAGTAATTCGCTTTTGTAGAGGGGGTGTTGAGCGCCGATGCGCCCGCGTGTATTTTGTTTTCTGTTTTCATGGCCATTTATAGACCAACAATAATGACAGTCAATTGACGAAAATTAAGTAGAATTCTTATCCGCGCATCAAAGATACATAAAGTACGAAACCAGCGCCATTGGTGCTTTTGCTATTACCATCAGCAATGGCTGAGGCGATGCCTGCAAGTGGGCCTACAAAAAGCATGACAAGAGCAGCAACGCGTAAGCTCGGACGAAGATATTTTTGATAAATATTAGTCATAAGTAAATTCCTTATTGCGCACGGCAGCTATGAGGAGCCTGATAAACGCACGGTGTGCTAAAATCGATTTGCAGAGCGTAAGCTGGACGTGTCGTATTATTGAGCAGCGAAACGATTGCCATTGCGAAGAGCGTTGCAATCAAACAAATAATAGTGAAGCGGCGTGTTAGCATTGTCTGTCCCTCATTGTGTAAGGACAATATGCGGGACTGTCGGTGAACCATTGCTGAGACCCTCATTCATATTCCGTTCAGGTTTCTATCTGCAGCAATGAACAAAACAGACGAACTCAGAGACAGGCGGCCTTGGCAGTAAGGAAATGGTCTGTTTATTTGCTTGCATCGGGAGATGAAAATGACAGCTGCAATCGAACTATATTATTGGCCGACACCCAACGGATGGAAAATTACCATCGCATTGGAAGAACTAGGCCTGCCTTATAACGTCAATTTCGTGAATATCGGGAAGGGCGATCAATTCGAGCCATCTTTTCTCAAGATTGCACCGAATAACCGTATGCCTGCAATTGTTGACCCCAATGGTCCAGATGGCGCACCGATTTCGATTTTTGAATCTGGCGCAATTCTTCAATATCTTGGGCGTAAAACCGGAAAACTATATCCGGCCGATGAGCGCAGCAGAGTTGCGGTTGAAGAATGGTTGATGTGGCAGATGGGCGGCCTTGGGCCTATGGCTGGCCAAGCGCACCATTTCCGCATTTATGCGCCTGAAAAAATTGAGTACGCGGTTGATCGTTATACAAATGAATGCAACCGCCTTTATGGCGTGATGGATCGCAGATTGGCTGACAATGAATGGCTTGCAGGGGCTGACTATTCAATCGCCGATATCGCCTGCATCGGCTGGATAAGCCGGCATGAACGCCAAGGACAAGACTTAAACACATTTCCCAACCTTAAACGCTGGTATGAGGCGTTGATGGACCGTCCTGCTGTAAAACGCGGCATGTCCATTGCCCAAGACTTGGATAAGCAGTCAAACATTGCGGGCAATGATGCCGCCCAAAGCATTTTGTTCGGCCAGAAGTCCAACTAACGTTCTGCTAGAGTTTAAAGGGCTCTGCTCGCTGGACAAAATAAAAGGCGACCAGATGGCCGCCTTTATAGTCTTGATGATGCTTGAAAGATTAGAGCTTTTTCCACGTTTGTGTTTTGCAGAACACTTTCAGTGCGCAGCCACGCATCTTCATAGTAGAACCTGATACGGTTGCTTTGCCAGAATATTGCTTGTCATCTGCAGGGTCAGTCACCGTGCCGGTGTAAGGGCCGCTGCCTGAAACCTTGCCGATTTGTTTGCCCTTATATTTGCCCGTTGTCAGATTAATGCAAAATGACCCGCCGCATTTAGCGATCTTTGCAGTCTCGCCGCTTGCAGTGCGCCAATTGCCTTCAATGTCTGCTGCCATCGCTGGTGTTGTGAGCAATGCAGTCGCGGCCAGTGCCGCAAAAAAAGTATTCTTCATGATGTCCTCCCGATGTGTCCGGTCACGCTCGACCAGCCTGCGATATATAATATTGACGCACACGTAAAAGTAAAATGATATTTTACGCGGAGCTGAGCAGCATCAACAGACTAGTTGAACGATCTATGCAGATCATTTTAGGTAAAATGCATTTCAAATTTAACGCGTATTTTTATGGCCTCCACAAATCAAGGTGAATGAATGGTTGAAGCCCATATGGTTTACGAGATGAGAATTTACTATTTTACTATTTAAAATCAATGTGTTGAATGTTTAACGATAATATAAATTTATAAAGTATTTTAATCGTGTTTGCTCAAAATTAAGGACGCTTTTTAGCAAGGAATTCAAAAATTAGGGTCATTCTACCCCCATAACAAAAACGGGCTTCAAACAGGCTCGATAGAAATAAAACAACAGTGATAATGTACAGGGGAATGTAAAATGGCACGTTTTGAGATGGAAAATGCGGATATGGCAGCAATCGGCGGAGGCGCTACTGCTGATATTCTTTTTGAAATGGGTTTGGTTGCTGCGACAGGTCGCGACTGCGAAATCAATCTTGTTGAAGCACATAAATGGCTTAACATTGCAGCGATCAAAGGATCACCGCGAGCAGCTCAGCTTCGCAGCGAGATTTCAGAATATATGTCAAAACCTGAAATTGCTTCAGCATTGCGTTCAGCACGTGAGTGGATGACAACACACTAATTGGTGTACTGCCGCGCCCACATTGGGGCGCGTCTATAGAACATGTATTAGTCTGTGCTGATGCTTGGCAATGATTTGGAAGACGAGGCGCTTAGCTGGCACCCATATAACGGCCAGGTTTGTGGTTGACGCCCAAAATCATGTTGAAAATCAATGCACCGATCACGGACCAGAATAGCTGTTCCCACGTGACGACAAAAGCCGCTGCGCCTAAAATGACAAAGTCGATCGCAAGCTGAACATATCCTGCGCGCATGTTTTTATTGTTTTGCAGCCAATATACCAAAATATTGACGCCGCCGAGACCTGCGCCATGACGAAATAACGCCAGCAAGCCCAGCCCAATCATGGTGCCGCCTGCTATGGCCGCAAGCGTTGGATGTACGGTGCCAATCTCAATGTAATTTGGGAAAAATGGCACAAGAACAGACATGCCCATCACCGCGCAAAATGTTTTGGCGATGTAACGAATGCCCATGCTACCCATGCCGAAAAAATAAAACGGCAAGTTTATAACGAAAAACAAAAGCCCAAATTTGAGACCCGTTGCATAGCTGACGATCAGCGATATGCCGGCCACGCCGCCAAGCACGATGCCGGCAAGCTTGAACAGAAATACACCAAAAGAAACGAGGATAACGCCGATGGAAATCGCGAAAATATCTTCGATGAGTGTGTGACGGCTTTCACGCGCCAATGTAATGGCATCATGACCGGTAATTGTTTTTTCGTCGCTCATTGTAAATCTTTTAACACAGCGGCAAGTGCCGTTGAAAACTGATTGATTTCTTCATCTTTACCGGTGCTAACTCTGATGCAGCGATCAAGAACAGGGGCCATTGGTTTGCGCACAAAAATTCTGTGTTCCATGAGGCCTTTGAGAACTTGCATTGCGTAGGCGCCATCTTGCCCACAATCGATGGTCACAAAATTCGTTGCAGATTTTATTGGTTTTAGACCGTTTTCGATTGCGATTGCGCTCAAACGATCACGTGCTTGCGTATTTGTTTCAAGTGTTTGGATGAGCCACTTCTGGTCCTTCAAGGCTGCTTCACTTGCAGCCTGCGCCATAATATTGATGCCAAAATGGTTTCGGATTTTCTCGAAAGGTAAAATCAATGCGCTGTTGCCAATGGCATAGCCGCACCTAAGGCCTGCAATGCCATACGCTTTTGAAAAGGTGCGAACGCGTAGCAAGTTCGCGCGCGTGCAATCAATCGCGGGCAGGGTGCCTTCGGGGGCTGTTTCACCATAGGCTTCATCAAGAATGATCAATGTGTCTTCAGGGATTTTGTTGATGAAGTTTTCAATATCTTTGGCAGGCCACCATGTTCCCATCGGATTGTCCGGATTGGACACATAAACAATGGCTGGACGTGTTTTCTGTGCTTCTTGAGCCAGTGCATCAAGATCTTCGTGGTCATCGCGGTAAGGCACAGTCAGTAATGTGCGGTCATAGGCTGCGACATGGTAATTGAAAGTCGGGTAAGCACCAGCCGACGTCAAAATCGTATCTTTGGGCGATGAGAATATACGCACAATCAAGCCAAGCAGCCCATCAATGCCTGAACCAATGACGACATTATTCATTTCAATGCCAAGATGCTGGCAAAGTGCGAGCCGCAGTGAAAAGTTCTCAGGATCAGCATATTGGCCGACGCTTTGGCTGGCGATACGCGCCATTGCTTCAATCGCGTTTGGTGAACAGCCCAGATTATTTTCATTCGCGCCAAGACGCGCCACAAATTGTTTGCCTGATTCTCTTTCCGTGCGTTCGGGAGCCGCAAAGGGAATCGTTGCAGGTAAAGCTTGAATATGGGCGTCTATTTTGATTGTCATGGCTGTCTCGTGGTAAAATTATGGGCTAGCGGTATATGAATTATAGCCAAATGGGCACTTCTTCTTTTGATTTTAACAAAAGAAATCCATTCGCAGCATAATTACCGTTGAAATCATAACATCTTTTATATAGCAACGGTCTCGGAGATGTGGCCGAGTGGTCGAAGGCGCGCCCCTGCTAAGGGCGTAGATGGGTAACTGTCTCGAGGGTTCGAATCCCTTCGTCTCCGCCATTATTCTATTTGTATGTTTATAATTTAGTTTAGCATGAGCAAGACACAGCTCATGCTGAAGGTCGAGCGTTTCTTGTTCTCTCTTAATGCTTGATTGCGAATGTCTCATTTCAACTGGGATGAAAAAAGCCATCGGGGCGTTCTTGAACGCGCTAGGCGAGCCTTGATCGATTGACATGTTTAGGCTGCCAAAAAAAGCTAATACACAAAATCATCGCGATACTGATTGCTGTTACGATCTGTTCTCAAATGAAAACGGAAGCGCGAATCTATCTGGCGGCAATGCGAAGCTGCCCCCAAACTGATGTCATTCATGCAAGCGGGTAAGGTGCGCCTTACGAAGCTAAATAAGCATATTTTCCACAGTCTAATTCTTAGAAAATACGATAGCCAAAACGCCCTTAAGTGACGTTGGGTAACACCGCGCTGGAATGTAAATTCATGAAACGGGTTGCGATGTGAAATTGGGCTCATAAATCGATTTAGTTAAAATGCAACCAATGGTGGAGTGTATAGCGATAATTCTTCGAAGTTCAAAATTACATTTAGTAGAGGTTTTTTTATTGGTTTTATAGGGTTTTTAATCTTTGAATACTCACAAAATACAACGATTCACTGATTCTTAATAAATCAGATTCGATACTAATTATTAGAAATGCAACGTGAGGTAGCGTTAAGTTGTCTCGCTGAGGTGTTGGTCCTGATCACGAAAGTAGAATTTGTACGCTTTATAAAATTCAATAAAAAAAACTCTTAGGGGAACGATTATGTCTATTACCACCCGCACGCCTGATACCGTCTCAATCGTAAATGATGGAGAGGTAATCAATGTTACGGTTCGAGGGCAGGGTGATGTGATAGTCAACGCTGACGCCGATTCAGTTGTGTCAGCCGATCAAGTCGGAAACGATCTCCTCGTTAGAATGGCGAATGGTGAAACATTTCGCCTTGAGGATTATTTTTTAAACCAAGACGGTATCGAAGTTTTTTTCGTTGATGACAACGGACTTTTTTCTGTCTTGACGGAGGTTCTCGGCGGAGGGGAGGAAGCGTTATTCCTTCGAATTATCCCTGTGGCAGGCGCTGACGGTGTTGGTGCCTTGGGGGTTCTCGGCGCTCTGGCTGGAGTGGGAGCCGCTTCGGCCGTAATTGGATTAGGTTCAGCTAGTTCTGATACCGATTCCGATCCAGAAGATCCTGAGCCTCGTACAGTGCCTGAGACAGACCCTGATCCAGAAGATCCGGACCCTGAGACAGACCCTGATCCTGAAGATCCGGACTCTGAAGGGGACGCTGACGCCGATTCAGACGCTGATGCGGACGCCGATGCAGATGCAGATGCCGATGCTGATGCCGATGCCGATGCCGATGCGGATGCTGATGCGGATGCGGATGCCGATGCGGATGCCGATGCCGATGCCGATGCCGATGCTGATGCTGATGCTGATGCGGATGCGGATGCGGATGCCGACGCCGACGCCGATGCTGATGCTGATGCTGATGCGGATGCCGATGCCGATGCAGATGCAGATGCCGATGCTGATGCGGATGCGGATGCTGATGCCGACGCCGATGCGGATGCTGATGCTGATGCCGATGCGGATGCCGATGCTGATGCGGATGCAGATGCGGATGCGGATGCGGATGCTGATGCCGATGCCGATGCGGATGCCGATGCGGATGCCGATGCCGATGCTGATGCTGATGCCGATGCGGACGCCGATGCTGATGCGGATGCTGATGCTGATGCCGACGCTGACGCCGACGCGGACGCGGATGCGGATGCAGATGCCGACGCCGATGCGGATGCGGATGCGGATGCTGATGCTGATGCCGATGCCGATGCGGACGCCGATGCCGATGCCGATGCTGATGCCGATGCCGATGCCGATGCGGATGCGGACGCCGATGCTGATGCTGATGCTGATGCTGATGCGGATGCCGACGCCGATGCAGATGCGGACGCCGATGCGGATGCGGACGCCGATGCGGATGCCGACGCTGATGCCGATGCTGATGCGGATGCGGATGCCGATGCGGATGCGGATGC
>NZ_KB894528.1:175126-1238241 GCF_000374465.1 Ahrensia kielensis DSM 5890
CCGATGCTGACGCCGATGCCGATGCGGACGCGGATGCCGATGCCGATGCAGACGCCGATGCCGATGCCGATTCCGACGCGGACGCGGATGCCGATTCAGATGCTGATGCCGATGCCGATGCCGATGCCGATGCGGATGCAGATGCTGATGCGGATGCTGATGCTGATGCTGATGCTGATGCCGATATTGAGGGCTTCGACGATCAGGTGTCGCTTGAACTTGAAGTAACGCCAACCGTAACTGCACAGATTCCGCTATCGGAAAATGCAGGGGGCTTACTGGATATAAGTGCAGTTGGTGCTGTGCAGTTATCAGTGCTTTCAACAAACGCAGTATTCACGTTTAATGTCGCAACCAATACATCCCAAGAAGTTAGTTTTGATGGTCGTGGGGAAGAGGGACTTAGTCTTTCTGTTGGTGCCGACAAGGACCTCGATCTTTTTGTTTATAAATTAGAAGAAGGCAGCACAGAAGCTACATTGGCCTATAGCGTTGATAACTGGCTTGAATACGATCCGGGAGGTTTATTGGGAAGTGGTGCTGGTTGGGAAGCCGATATTACTCCAACATATGAGTTATCTGGTGGAGCAACTTATTATGTTGTCGTCGGCAATAATGGTGGCCTGCTAGATATCAGCGTAGGAACCACAATTACTGTCGAAACAAACACCAACACACTAACGGATTACAGAGCACCATCTGAAGTAAGCGGTTCAGTCTCCGGAAATGTTATATTGGGAAATGGCGACGGTGGTGCTGATACTGTTCCTGTAGGCACGGTTGTCTCCATGGTCGATGGTGCGAGCGTTACCACTGGTTCTCAGATTGTCGGAGATCATGGAACACTCACCATAAATCCTGATGGTAGTTACTCCTATGAGGCAGATCCCAACTTTACCGGTCCATATGGTGCTGTTGATAGCTTCGAATATACAATCGAAGCGCCTAGCGGAGCGACATCGACTGCAAATCTCGATATCTCACTTGATTTCGACTTAAATGGAGATGCAGAAGGTTCCAGCGCCAGCAGCGCACCGCCAACGGCCGAAGAATATGTGTTCGGCGAAGGTGCGGATGTTGTCAGCTATGATTTCCTTGATGGACTAGGTGATACCATTGAGAACTTCAATCTTGCCGAAGGTGATGCCGTCGATCTTTCGAACCTTATTCCTGATGCGACATCAGAGACGTTAGATCTATACGTTTCTGTTGAAGAGGTGGACGGAAATACAATTATTTCTGTCGATCCAGATGGAGAAAGCAATCTTGAAGCTTTAGTCACATTAATCGATATCGTTCACACATTGGATGAGCTTGAAGACGGCATCCTCGGATCGAGCGTGATCTAATGATGGATAAAGGATCACGCGATAAACCATCAAAGGGTGGCTGTTTAACCTCCAGTGTTTTGGTCGTTATGTCATTAGCTCTCGCGTCTTGCGTAAATGCAACGACAAGTGAGTTGATGACAATCTCACCCGAATTGGGAACCCAGAACGCATCAGCTCCGCTGCGCGTCAGAGATGTAGCCAAAGAGCCTAATTTAACCCCCATTGTGGTTTCCACATTGAACAGTCAGGCTGCAATTGTAGAAGCTGCAGAACAGGTGAGGGTGCGGTTTGCGAATGTAGAAGAAGCAAAAGCGCAATATTTCCCGCAGGTTTCCGTTGGTGTGGCTTCGAACCTTATTGGATCTGGTAGCGCAAGCCCGCAACTCACGTTGAAGGGATCGCAGATGCTCTACGATTTTGGTCGCACAGATCGGGGCGTTTCGCGCGACGTACATCAGGCGCAATTGGCTCATCTTAGCTTTCTTGATGCTGTGGATTCTGATCTAACGGAGATGCTTCGCCTGCTGGCGGAGTTTGAAAGCCAGAGCAAGCAATTGAAACTGGGGAATGACCGGCTGGCACGCATGGTCGAGCTTGGCAATCTTGTCAAAAGGCGTTCAGCAGAAGGTGTAATGGACGGTAACGATCTGATCGAAGCAAAGCGCAGGGTACAAACAGCTGAAACATTGCTGATACGTGCAAAACTGGCGCTTTCGAGCAGCAGCCGTGACATTGAATCCGAAACAGGTGTTGATATTGGCTCATCAGAGTCAGGTCTTGATATAGCTAGCCTAACCTGTGGGGAAGACCCAATAAAATTCGATACATTGACGTCTGTACAACGCGCCGCAATGGAATTGCGAGTGGCAAAGCTCGATGCTAAAAATGCTGAAACCGAGAGAATGCCTACATTGTCTCTTGAGGCATCCACAAGCTACGATCTTAGCAATGCATCCAACAATAATTCTGGGATGACACTGCGTCTTGAAGGAGCTTTGTTTAGAGGTGGCGCGGTTAAATCTCGCATTAAAGCAGCTTCAAGAAGCGTTTCCGCTGCAGAAGCTTCATTGCGCGGTGCACGCTCAGAGGCCCAGCGCGATCAGGCAAGGGCGTTGGATGCTGTTAAAACACAAAAAGTCATCACCAAGGCGTTGCTGTCTCAATCTGCTTTGCTTGATGAAACACGTAAGCTTTACCTAAATCAATTTTTAGAGCTCGGAACGAAGACGATTGATGACGTTTTGGATGCTGAGGAAGAGTATCACCAAAACCTTCTTGATATTGAATTGACGAGAAAAGAACTCGCAATTGAAAAAATAAACTGTTTGGCTGCAGAGGGACGCACACGTCGCTTTCTTGGAGTGGAGAACTCTTTTCTTCATGGTTTGGCGCTTAAACAATGAAGTTATCATCTGCTAAAGCTGCCAAAAACAGATCGCGACATATACCGAGTGCGGATAGCCGCTCGTCACTGCCTGCTTTGTTGTCGATAGCACGCAATTTTGGTTTAAGTTTTTCAGAAGAAACAATCCGCATTGCGTTGGAATGGGATGACAATCAAGGGACACGGCTGGGGGTAAATGATATCGCTGACCGGCTTGGGCTGGTTCTTCATCCACTCCAACTGGATGCGACAAAATTCGACAATCTGCACTCTCCAATTCTTGTCGCGACTAAAGATAGTGGCATTGTTGTCATTGACGCGATCACAAACAATAGCATTGCCGCGTTCAGACGGTTTGAGGGAGGGCAAGCCTATCGCAATGAAAAGCCCATAGCAGAATTAATTGATAAAGATTGTCGCACATTTCTAGTGCGACCGCGCCGTAGCCTGCCAGATGCACGCATTGATGCATATATTGCGCCCGTCAAAGAGAATTGGCTGCGCAAAACATTGTTTCCAAAGCTGGCACCATATGGGTCGGTCATGGCAGCGTCAGTTATGATCAATATGCTTGCGCTAAGCGGGATTATTTTCTCAATGCAGGTTTACGACCGTGTCATTCCTGCTCAGTCCTACCCAACATTGGCCGTTCTTTTTAGCGGTGTTGTTCTCGCTCTATTCTTCGAGTTTTTCCTAAAACAATCACGCACAATATTGCTGGATGTTTTGGGCCGTAATGCAGGATTGCGTTTGTCTGAGACTGTTTTTGGCCATGCACTGCGGGTAAGAAACGATCACCGTCCAAAATCAACAGGCAGCTTTATCGCTCAGATACGCGACATCGACACGATGCGCGAAGCCATGACATCAACTTCGGTTGGTGTCCTTATGGATTTGCCGTTCTTTTTATTGTTTACAGCGATTTTTTGGTGGATCGCAGGGCCATTGGTTTTGATCCCAATCTGCGCATTACTAGCTATTATATTGCCTGGGGTGTTGCTACAGCCGAAGCTTCGAAAATCAGCGCAGAATACTCAACGTGAAGCCGCATTACGCAATGCAATCCTTGTCGAGACCATTCAAGGTATCGAAGATATAAAAAGCATGCAAGCCGAAGACCGTTTTGAAGGTATTTGGCAGCAGACATCGCAGGCAACATCTATCGCTCAAACATCTGAGCGACGAATTGTTAGTGCACTTACATCATGGACACAGATCGTTCAGCAGAGCGTTTATGCCGTCACGGTTGCTATCGGTGCGCCGATGGTAATGGTTGGCGAAATCACCACTGGTACACTCGTCGGCGCTTCAATCCTTGGCGCACGAATGATCGCGCCAATGGCCCAAGTATCAGCCGTTCTTTCCCGCTTGCAGCAGGCCCGTAGCGGCGCTCAAGGGCTGGATAAAATCATGAAAATGCCTGTTGATCACCCGGATGAAGAGAGCCGCGTTACTTGTGCGCGCGTTCGGGGAAACTACGAGTTCCAAGACACTGTATTCAAATATCGGTCTGATTTGGCAACAGCTTTGATTGTGAAAAAACTATGCATTGCGCCCGGTGAGAGAATAGGGCTGGTTGGTAGAAATGGTGCAGGAAAGTCGACATTGTTGCAGGCGCTGTCCGGTCAACTTTTCCCTGCATCGGGCCAACTTCGTATCGATTCTTTGTCTGTTAAAGTTATTGATCCGGCTGACTTGCGACGTGACATTTCTTACCTGTCGCAAAATGCACGCCTGTTTTACGGCTCTTTGCGCGAGAACCTCTCATTGGGATGTCCTGAAGCATCGGAAAACGACATGCTGTCTGCTTTGGAAATGGCCGGCGGTGAGGCGTTCTTGAGTTGTTTCGAGCGCGGCTGGGATCATCAGATTTTGGAAGGCGGAATTGGTCTTTCTGGAGGACAAAAACAGTCGATCCTTTTAGCCAGATTTATGCTTCGTCGCTCGTCAGTCATGCTGCTGGATGAACCAACATCGGCGATGGATGATAAGACTGAAAAAGGCTTCATTGATGAGCTTGGAAAGCTAACAGCAGGCAGCACGCTTATCGTTGCCACGCACAGACACCGCATCTTGCAGCTGGTTGATCGCTTGATCGTGATGGACAAGGGGCGCATCATACTCGATGGCCCACGGGAAGATATTCTTGCCAAGATGCGCGGAGAAGACAAATGATTGGTCATGCTTCTCACAATGTTGCCGATTTTGAAGAAAGCCTCGATGTTAGGCAACATCACTGGATTATTCGGCTTATTGCTATTGTCTTCGTAGTTGGTATTGCGTGGGCATATTTTGCAACACTTGATGAAGTCACCACCGCAGATGGGATCGTTATTCCTATTCGTAATGAGCAGGTAATACAGTCGCTTGAAGGCGGGCTTGTGCGCGAACTTAATGTGCGTGCCGATGAAGTTGTCGAAGCAGGCGAGGTCCTTGTAAGACTTGATCCAACGCGGCTGGAAGCGGCCGTTGAAGAAATTACAGTGAACCTGCAGGCGCACCAAGCGCGTATTGCTCGCCTGAATGCTGAAGTTGACAATAAGCCTTTAGCGTTCGAACCTAGTTTACGGGCCTACCCTGATTTGGTGCAAACCGAGAAAGCGCTTTATGAGGCGCGCCTTACGAGCCTTCAAACCTCGCTTCGTCTTATTGAGGAGTCTCGCAAACTTATGCAGGAGGAGCTTGCAACAATGACTCGCCTGCGAAAGATCGGCGCATCGTCACGTATTGAGCTGTTGCGGCTCAACCGTGAAATTGTCGATCTGAATATACGCGAAGATGATATTAAACATGACTATTATGTGCGCGCGCGTGAAGAGTTGAGCACCGTTAAATCCGAAGCCGGTGCACTTGTTGCAGAATTGCGCGGACGACAAGATCAGCTCACCCGCGTGACATTGAGATCGCCAGTGCGCGGTATCGTGAAAGATATAACCGTTTCAACAGTCGGCGGCGTTGTCCCGCCAAATGGCCAATTGATGACAATAGTGCCGCTTGATGATGAGTTGCTGGTAGAGGCCCGCGTTCAGCCGAGCGATATTGCATTCATTCGCCCGGGGCTGCCAGCAACAGTCAAAGTTACGGCATATGATTATTCAGTCTATGGCACTTTAGAAGGCGAAGTTCTGTCAATTTCTCCTGACTCGATAAGAGATGAAATTGATCCAGAACGACTATATTACCGTGTTTTTGTGAGAAGCGAGAATTTTGAGCTAAAGAACAAGGCAGGCCAAATCTATCCTATAACGCCGGGAATGGTAACGGCTGTTGATATTCATACGGGATCAAAAACAGTACTCCAATATTTGGTGAAACCTTTTAACCGCGCATCAGAAGCTTTGCGTGAACGATGACATATTGAGCGAAGGAATGAACAAATATGCAACCTGATGGTGGCGCTACGCGTATAGATAATAGTTCGCTCGAACAGATCATAGATAGCCTCAAGGATAAGGTTTCACCTCTTCCTTCACCTTATCCAAAATACGTGGTTTTTGTTTCTTCAACCGATGGCAAACAACGCGCTCGCGTCAGCACCGTGAGCGCCGATAATCTCGACGCGCTTACTGAAAAACTGAACAGTGAACCGTTGCAAAAAAAGTTCACCGAAAGATATCTGCGTCTGGATTGGGTAACCTCCGTTAAGCAGATGAAGTATACTGATTATACCTCAGCGCTGAGTGCCGTTAAGCGAAATTACAGCCGCAAGGGGCTCGCCTTTGATCCCATGTTTCAGCACGCCGTTACAGAGGCTGAAATCAATGCCAGCGGCTTGCTGTATAATGGCGGAAAAGTGAATCATTGCGCTGTGAATTTGAACAATTTTCAAATTTTCTGGAAACGCCGATTTGGTCAAACCTTCCAATCTCCAGCTCCTGCGGAAATGATTTATCTGTTTGATAGTGAAGGCTTATTTTACGATAGAGAAAAGCAAAGCCTGCACCAGCTTTTGCCAAGCGGTTTAAATACGGGGCGACGCGCCTTTGACATGAATGATGTTGACCAGATCGAAAATTTGATCCGTAATGGGGCAGATTATCTTGCCGGTGAGGTTGATGAAAAAGGGCGGTTTAATTACGGCTGGTTTCCTTGCTTTGATCGTGCCATCAACCATTATAATACGCTCCGTCATTCCAGCAGCACTTATGCGCTGTGTGAAGCCTATAGCTTTTTAAAAACGGATAGCTTGCGCGATGCGGTCGAACGATCGCTAAACTATATTGAAACAGAAAATATTGTCAGGCCGCAAGGTTCGGATGGACCCGCTTATCTTATTGATCTCGGCGATGAGATTAAGCTGGGCGGCAATGCCGTTACGATTCTGGCAATTTGTAAATATGTCGAAGCGACAGGTCAAACGCAGTACCTGCCGCTTGCCACACAGCTTGGCGAAGGCATCTTGTCGATGGCCCGTGATGATGGCGGCTTTAACCATGTGCTCCATGCCAGTACCCTTAAGCTGAAAGAGCAACGCAGAACGGTCTATTATGATGGCGAGGCTGCGTTTGCGCTGATGCGTCTTCATCAAGCGACAGGCGACGTAAAATGGTTAGATGCCGTGCGTGTGGCTATTAAGACATATATAGCAAACGATTATTGGCAATATAACGATCACTGGCTTGCATATTGTACGAGCGAATTGGCTCGTTATGATCCTGACCCTGCTTATTTTCGTTTCGGTGTGCAAAATGTGAAGGACTATCTCGGTTTCATTGCAGAACGCATAACGACATTCCCGACACTGCTTGAGCTATGTTGCGCGACACGATTGTTAATTCGTCAGGCGCTGAGCGATCCTTCTTTGAGCCAAACATTAGATAGGCTTGATCTTCATGGCTTCGTCGATGCGATGGAAAAACGTGCGCAATATTTAGCAAATGGCGTGTTTTTTCCAGAAGTTGCGATGCATTTTCGCAATCCTGCACGCATTACAGGAAGCTTTTTCATCCGCCATCATGGGTTCAGAGTGCGGATTGATGATGTAGAACATTATCTGTCAGGACTGATTGCCTATAGAGCTTATCTTGATGAGCGGGACGCCTTCGTTGAACTCATTAATACGCATAATAAGGCTGTTGAATTGCAGGCATAAGCAAAATGCGGGGGAGGGAACCCCGCACTTTAATCTATCCGCAGACACATCATACAGGCTCTGCACATCACAAAATGATTTCATCTTATTTCATGGGTTGAATGTTTCATTTTATGAATTATATAGGCGGCTCAACTCATAGTGAAAATGAATTTGGCCATGCCGGACAATAACGATTCAGACATAACGCGCGGTGAAATGATTCTCAGCGTCGCAACCCTTTATTGGTCACTGCATGAACGTTTAGATGGCGGCTGTCCTGAACTGTCTAAACTAGAGCGTATGTTTCTGGTGAAGCTTTCCAAGCCACTGCGTATTGGCGACATGGCAAAAAATCTTCAGGTCCTTCCTTCAACTTTAACGGCATTAGCTGACGATCTTGAAAAGCGTGGCTTTATAGAACGTCACCGCGATCCAGATGACCGTCGTGCGTGGTTATTAGAGTTGACGAAGCTCGGTCACAAGACACGGGCTGAATTGCTTGATCGGGTCGAGACAGCGGTTCGAGAAGCAACGGGTTTGCCTGAAGAAGATCTTAAAATTTTTGGAGAGTTACTGCTCCGTGTCCGCAACCACATCATGGCCGAAGGCCGACCTAAAGGATTACCCTTTTGAAAATTTTATCAACCTTTGCATTACTCCTTGCTATTACGACGCTGCCTGTGTCCGCGCAGGCACAAGAACCCTCAGCACGGCCTGTTAAACTCATCAGCGTTTCGCAGCCTGAGCAAGGCCGCACACGTGAATTTTACGGGCAGGTCGTTGCGCTTCAAACTGTTGATCTTGCTTTTCAAACGGCAGGTCAATTGGTCGAATTTTCCGTTCTTGAAGGGCAAACTATTCCCGCTGGAGAACTTGTCGCAAAGCTTGATCCAGAGCCATTGGAATTGGCGCTAGAACAAGCGCGCCTTCGCGATGTTCAAGCAAAGCGCGACCTTGATAGATTGAAACGACTTAGCCGTTCAACGGTGAGCCAAGCCACACAGGATGATGCGACCACCGCTGCGGGCCTCGCGGCTGTCGCGCTAAAAGATGCAGAGCGAGCATTGTCGAAAGCGACGTTAAATGCACCTTTTGATGCTTTGGTCGCCGAACGCTTGGTCGCGAATTATACCACCGTTGCTGCTGGAACGCCGGTTGTGCGGCTGCATGATATGTCAGAGTTGCGTGTAGAGGTGGAAGTACCTGAAATTTTGTTCCAGCGTAGCGGCAATGATAAAGACTTGGAAATTCATGCAAGTTTTCCAGGCAACTCAACAACATATCCGCTTAAACTTCGCGAATTTGCAACAGATGCAACCGCTGTTGGTCAAAGCTTCAAAATCACGCTCTCTTTCGATGCTGAAAACACGCCGAAAGTAATGCCAGGCTCATCGGTCACGGTCTCTGCTCGAGAGAAAAGTAAGGGAACTGGCCTTGCTGTGCCAACGTCTGCCTTTGTGTCTGCACCAGATGGTTCCGTTTCAGTTATGGTCTTTGAAGAAACGGATGCTGGTGCGCGCGTTGTTGCGCGTGCCGTAAAGATTGAAGTTGCTGATGACGGAAAATTTCTTGTCACAGACGGATTATCAGAAGGCGAAGAAATCGTTGCTGCTGGTGCGAGCATGCTGGATGACGGACAAGCGGTTCGTCGTTTCTCCGGCTTTCCGAATTAAGGAATACGAGTATGAACATCGCGCGCGCATCAATAGAAAAACCGATCCTGACATGGCTCGTTATCCTTGGCTGTTTGTTTGGAGGGCTTTGGGGGTTTTCTTCTCTGGGTCGTCTTGAAGATCCGGCCTTTACCATTAAACAAGCAGTAATTTCAACGAGTTACCCAGGCGCTTCAGCCGAGCAGGTGGCGCGAGAAGTTTCTGAGCCGCTTGAATCTGCGATTCAGAAGATGGGTGAAGTCAAAACCATCAAATCAATCAACCAGCCGAGCAATTCTATTATCGAAGTCGAGGTAAAATCGATTTATGATGGTGAGGAACTACCTGGCATATGGACCAAACTAAGAGCTAAAGTGAGCGATGCTGCCCGCGATTTGCCATCTGGCGTTGGTGAGCCGCGTGTCAATGATGGTTTTGGTGATGTTTTCGGGCTTTATTATGCTGTCACTGCACCGGGATATTCTGATGCCGAAATTTACCGCCTTGCAACATGGTTGCGGCGTGAATTGCTGGCCGTCGAAGGTGTCGCGGACGTTGATCTAGCTGGCTTGCCGCAAGAGGCGATTTTTATTGAGCCTGACCTCGCACTTTTGTCGACCAAAAACGTGCCGCCACAGGCTGTAGTCGGCGCGGTTGCGCAGGCCGATTCTGTAGCACCAGCAGGGTCTGTTGACGAGGGCGGACACCGCACGCTGATTGAAGCGCCAGATGGTTCTGGCACTGTGTCTGAAATCTCAGGCCTATCGATCGGCGTTGGCGGAGATATTCTTAATCTCTATGATGTTGCACAGGTTCACCGTGGCCGCGTTGAGCAACCCTCAATGATTTTGCGCCATAACGGCCAAGAAGCCTTTAGTTTCGGCGTGGCTGGCCTTTCGACCGAAAATATTGTCGAAGTTGGCCATCGTGTCGATGCAAGACTGGACGTTCTTTTTGATGAAATTCCGGCGGGCGTTGAGCTAAAGCCAATCTATCAGCAGCATGTTGTTGTTGAGGAAGCATCGAACGCATTTCTTATAAATCTAGCCATGTCTGTGGCTATCGTGGTTGCTGTTCTTGCAATGTTCATGGGGTGGCGTGCGTCAATTGTTGTTGGCGCAACATTGCTGCTAACTGTGGTTGGTACGCTATTCTTCATGGCAATTTTTGCCATTGAGATGGAGCGCATATCGCTGGGCGCACTTATCATTGCCATGGGCATGTTGGTCGACAATGCGATTGTTGTTGCCGAAGGCATGCAAATTGCCATGCTGGGTGGTCAGTCCTCCAAGCAAGCGGCCGATGAGACGGCAGGAAAAACACAAATTCCACTGCTCGGCGCGACAGTTATTGGTATTATGGCCTTTGCCGGTATTGGCCTTAGCCCTGATGCAACAGGTGAATTCATGTTCTCGCTGTTTGCTGTCATTGGCATTTCGCTTTTATTGAGCTGGGTGTTGGCAATCACAGTGACACCGCTTTTGGGACACTATCTATTCAAGCGCGGCACGGCAGGCGGCGCGGGGGCTTATGATGGTCCACTCTTTCGTGCTTATGCTACCACGTTGCATGCTGCAATCAAGGCACGCTGGCTTGTGGTTGTTGCGTTGATAGGCATTACCGTTGTCTGTTTTGCAGGCTTTGGTCAGATCAAGCAGCAGTTTTTCCCTAACTCCAACACACCGCTGTTCTTTGTGCATTATAAATTGCCTCAAGGCAGCACGGTACACGAGACATCACGCGATTTGGCTGTCATTGAAAAGTGGTTAGCGCAGCGAGATGAGGTTGTCTCCTACACCACTTATGCGGGCCAAGGTGCGACCCGTTTCATGCTGACCTATTCGGCTGAAAAGCCTAACCCTAGTTATGGGCATATGATCATTCGCACCCAAGACATTAGTACAATTCCAGCTTTAAGCGCTGATTTGGAACGTTTTGGCCGTGAGAACTTGCCTCAGGGTGAATTCCGCACACGTAGACTTGTCTTTGGTCCAGGCGGCGGAGATCCGATTGGAGTGCGTGTATCTGGCTCAGATCCGGCAGTATTACGTGATCTAGGCCAACAGGTGATTGAGGTCATGGAAGCCGCGTCGTCTGATATTTTGGATGCTCGTACGAACTGGCGTGAGCCAGAACTTGTGGTGCGCCCAATCTATGCGACCGATCGTGCGCAAAGTGCAGGCATTAGCCGCGACGATGTTGCAGGTGCACTTCGCTTTGCAACCGAAGGTATTGAAGGCGGCGTTTACCGCGAAGGTGAAAGGTTGATCCCAATCACTGTAAGACTGCCGCGCGAAGCAACCAGCCATTTGCGAGATCAACCTGTTTGGTCTGAAACTGGCAATCATTTTCTACCCATTGAACAAGTGATCGATGGTTTGGGATATGAAGTGCAAAATACGCTCGTGCATCGTCGCGACCGTTTGGAAACGCTCACGGTCGGTGCAGATATTCCGTCTGAACGCACAGCAGCAGAAGTGTTCGCCACCATCCGTTCAGCGGTTGAAGCGATTGAAGTGCCTGCCGGTTATTCACTCGATTGGGGCGGCGAATATGAAAGCTCAACCGAAGCGCAACAAAGTCTTGGCAAGCAATTGCCCCTCAGCCTTTTGATTATGGTGCTCATATCGGTTCTATTGTTTAACGCCATCAAACAGCCTGTTATCATTTGGTTGTTGGTGCCTATGTCAGTAAACGGCGTTGCCTTGGGTCTCTTGGGCACTGGTTTGCCATTCACCTTTACGGCACTTCTCGGGCTTCTATCATTGTCAGGCATGCTGATTAAAAATGGTATCGTGTTGGTGGAGGAAATCGATCTTGTGAGGGCAGAAGGCGTGGAACTGCGTGAAGCAATTGTCACGGCCTGTGTCTCGCGTTTGCGGCCTGTTGTTCTGGCGGCAGCGACGACAATCCTAGGCATGTTGCCACTTCTCAGTGACGCATTCTTTGTGTCGATGGCGGTAACAATTATGGGCGGACTTGCTTTTGCCAGCGTGTTGACGCTGATTGCAGCGCCGGTCTTCTATTATCTGTTCTTCGCACGGTCCGAAGCGAAGAGCATAGCCAAGGCGAATATGAACGAGGACGCAGTGCCAGCTTGATGAAAGCTAGACTTTGAAATTGACGCGAAGCAATTTAATGTTGCTTCCTAAAGCCCATAGGGGGAATGGATATTCCCCCTTAGCTGTACAAATATAGTGTCATCTCGCTATAAAATCTTTGGTGCTAAATAAACCAAGTGCTTGTAAATCTCGTACAGATCCATAGCAGCAGGCAAGCTAGCAGTCTAAAACTTGAACTTAGTTGGTTTAAACAAGACTTTCTAAGTGTTCCAAATTTAAACAAACGTCGTCTTTTTAATGTGCTTAAATTAACCTTGTTTCATTCGGTTTTAATTTAGAATTTTGCCGATAATACCCATTAATGCTGTAGAAAGTTTTATCCTGTAAGCTTTGTCAATTGCTCTTACCTAGGGGTAGTTTTTGGGAGGTGGATTGATGGTTAAGGCGATCAATAAGGCTTTGAAAGAGTCGTCAGAACATCATGAGCACAGCGCGTTTGAAAATACTGATGTGCCTTTCAGCGAACTTTTAAATGCTCACGCCAGAGCACAGGAAGATTTGCAAAGATTGAGTAGTGCTGACGACGCTGTTCTTTCAAATGCCAAGCTATTATATACTATTATTAATCAGATATCAGATCTCGTTTTTGCTAAAGATACCAACGGTCGTATTCTTGTTGGTAGCGAGGCTATGGCGCGCTATTATGGGCTTGAAAGCGCGCAAGAATTATACGGTAAAACGATCTTCGACTTGCGCGGTGATGACGAAGCACGTCGAATACACGACATCGAGCAAGAAATTATGGCCGGTGGTGAGCCTATGAGCGATGTGGATGAGGAATTCATTGACGCTAGTGGCGACACAAAATGGATACAAATATCAAAAGTCCCGTTGAAGGATGACAATGGCAAGGTCATTGGGCTAATCGGCATCGCGAAAGACATTACAGAGCGTAAGCACAATGAATGTGCCCTAGAGGCCGAACGTGTATTATTCCGAGCGATGATAGACCAAGTGCCAGATTATTTGTTCGTAAAAGATACCGAAAGTCGCTTTGTCATAACCAATCGTGCCCTTGCTGCTGATTTGGGCCGTATACCAAGCGACCTTATAGGGAAAACGGATTTCGCTTTCCATGAAGAAAAGATCGCGGGCAAGTTCTATGCTGATGAGCAAGAGATTGTAAATTCCGGTGAAGCTCTCATCAATTTAGAAGAAATGGTTGTTGATTTTACAGGTGCCGAAAAATGGTTTTCAGCATCAAAAGTGCCACTGCGTGATGAACACGGGGAAATTATAGGTATTGTAGGCGTTTGCCGCGATATCACGGACCGTAAGGACTCCGAAGAGCGATTGCACTTTATGGCGATGCATGATGCGTTAACGCATCTTCCAAACCGCACATTGCTTGTCGATCGGTTGGAGCAAGGCATAAAACAAAAAGAACGGTCGGGCGGGGAGCTTACCGTATTGTTCATCGATTTAGATAACTTTAAAATCGTGAATGATAGCTTGGGCCACGATGCAGGTGATACGCTTATAAAAGCTGTTGCTGATCGGTTGATCGCATCTGTTCGCAGCTCCGATACTGTCGCACGTCTTGGGGGAGATGAATTCGTTATTTTGCTGATCGACCAAGACAACCCTATCAGCGATATAGCACCGATCATTGAAAGATTGCGTGTCTCAATAGCCGAACCATTTATCATTGAAGGTCAAAAGTTTCAGGTTACATGCAGTATTGGCGGCGCGACTTTCCCCGCTGATGGTACAGACACAACGACACTTTTGAAAAATGCTGACATAGCAATGTACAAAGCCAAAGACGGTGGTCGAGATAATGTAGTTTTTTATAGCTCGCTCAAGAACGCTTAAGCCTGTAAACGCCAGTAAAGATGTTCTTTCGAAATCACATCGATCTATATTGAGCTAATCTGCGCACAGTACACGACTTGAAATAGGCACTCTATGGAGTGCTATATTTGTATCTATTATATAGCGTGTTGCTTTCATGGAACTTTCCGCCGGCGCTTTATTAAATATCCTTTGAATGGGGCTACAAGATCGGCAGGTAACCTCAAAGCAATTCCCGATCATTCAACTTTAAGTCATATAAGCACAGTCTCTCCACAGGCAAATGCCGGATACAGAAAGAATTTTGAAGTTTCTGTCTGATGCTCGCAATTTTCAATCATATATACTCATCATACCTGTTGACAATGTGATCATAAATCTGAAATGGTCATGAGTGTTCAGTCGCGGTAAACGTGAGACTGATGTTCAGGGAGGAATACAAATGAAGATTAACCGCCGCATATTTATGTCAGGTCTCGCGGGAGCAGTGACCTTGGCGAGTACAACACTTAGTTTTGGGCAGGATAAGGGGCTTATTGCCATCATAACGCCTAGCCATGACAACCCATTCTTTAAAGCAGAAGCAGTGGGAGCTGAAGCGCGCGCAAAAGAATTGGGCTATGAAACAATTACTCTTGTGCACGATGATGATCCAAACAAGCAGTCTGAATTGTTTGATACTGCGATTGCACGTGGCGCAAATGCAATTATTTTGGATAATGCCGGTGCTGATGCCACTGTTGCAGCTGTGCAGCGGGCGAAGGATGCGGGTATTCCGTCATTTCTAATTGACCGTGAAATCAAAGAAGCTGGTATCGCCGTAAGCCAGATTGTTTCAAACAATTATCAAGGTGCTCAACTTGGCGCCGAAGAGTTTGTTTCAATCATGGGCGAAAAAGGCAATTATGTAGAGCTACTCGGTAGAGAAGCCGATACGAATGCTGGTATTCGATCTTCAGGTTATCATGATATTATCGATCAATACCCTGAAATGGTAATGGTTGCACAGCAATCAGCGAACTGGTCGCAGACTGAAGCCTTTGAAAAAATGGAATCGATCCTTCAGGCAAATCCAGACATCAAAGGTGTCATCAGCGGTAATGACACAATGGCAATGGGCGCTTGGGCAGCGCTTGAAGCTGCTGGTCGTAATGATGTTATCGTCGTCGGATTTGACGGCTCTAACGATGTTCGTGATAGCATTCTGAAAGGCGGCATTAAAGCGACTGTATTGCAGCCTGCATATCGTCAGGCGCAGTTGGCTGTTGAGCAAGCAGATCAATATATCAGAACAGGCTCGACTGGGCTGGAAGAAAAGCAGTTGATGGATTGTGTTCTAATCAACGGCGATAATGCTTCTAAGCTTGAGACCTTTGCTCTGGCTGACTAGGCATTCTGCTTCCGAATTGAAGAACCCGGTGTTCTTATCGGGTTCTTCACAATTTAATTAGAGGCCCCATGCGTCATTCAATCTTTTATTCCGCCGTGGCTTTGACTGTGCTCATTGCGACGGGTGGATGTAAACTCGTAAAAAATCCTGATCCCAATTCTGCGGAAAAAGAGCAAAGCAGCCTGACCGATGCCGTTCGGATGGCGAATTATGCGCGCGAAATTTGGGACGCACAGGTCTTGTCAGCGGTTGCTGAAAACCTAGTGCCGATCACGGACTTGCGTACAGCTTTAGCGAAAGATGTTGATGCTGCAGGTGAGGCACATGGATTGCGCCCCGACGGTGAGGCAAACCCTTGGAATTTCGCGGTCAGTGGTTCCGGTGTGATTATTGAGGGCAACACAGAAAGTCGCGCTGCTAAGCTTCAGGTTGATACCGATGCGGACGGCAAAGCAGATGTCACCGTCCAGCTTGGACCCGTGGTGCGCGGCACGGCATTACGCGACGCGATGCCATTTTTAATATTCAGCAATTTTCGCGATCAAATCGAATTTGCAAAGCTGGCTGGTGGACTGAATGCCATGGCGCATGAACGGCTCGAAATTCCTGAAGGTGATGTTGTTGGTAAAACGGTTAGCTTTGAAGGTATTTTCACATTCAAAAATGTCACGGCTTCTCCTGAGATTGTACCAACAGCTTTGTCCTTCGAGGGGACATGATGAAACATCCAATTGGTCTGTCTATTAGAAATGGAACCAAGGTTTATCCAGGAACAATCGCGCTTAGTGATGCCGATTTTGATCTACATCTTGGCGCGGTAAATGTGCTTGTGGGTGAAAATGGTGCTGGTAAATCTACGATGATGAAAGTCATTGCCGGCGTTGAGCAGCTTACCGATGGAAAGATTTTTGTCGGCGATGAGCAGGTTACTTTCAAAACCACTGAAGAGGCTGCGCGCTACGGAATTGGTATCGTATTCCAAGAGCTAAACCTGTTTCCAAACTTAACAGTCGCAGAGAATATTTTTATCGCCCGTGAAAAAACACGTGGCCATATCGATATTGACAAAAATGCGCAAAGAGAACGCACTCGCGCCTTGATGGAACGTCTTGAGCAAGACATTGATCCAGACGATCTGGTTGGTGATTTGAGAGTTGGGCAGCAGCAGATTGTCGAAATCGCAAAATCACTTGCGCACAATGCACGTATTCTCATTCTTGATGAGCCCACTTCAGCGCTGTCTGCTGCAGAAGTAGAGATTTTATTCCGAGTCATCTACGATCTAAAAAGCGATGGCGTTGGCATTGTTTATATTTCTCACCGCTTGGAAGAGCTGATTAAAATCGGCGATTATATCACCGTGTTGCGCGATGGTGTGATCACAGGTGCCCGATCAATGGAAGGCGTCGATGTCGATTGGATTGTGCGCAATATGATCGGCGAAAGTGGTAAGGATTTTGCAAAAGAAATTGAACATCCGTTTGGTGAAGAAGTGTTTCGTGCCGAGCATGTCTCTTTAGGCAGTTCAGGCGGCGGATTGCTGGTGGACGATGTTTCGTTGTCATTAAAGCACGGCGAGATACTTGGCATATATGGACTTATGGGGGCTGGCCGTTCTGAGTTTTTGGAGTGCGCAATAGGACGTCATCCGCAAGCAATGGGAAAATTGTTCATTGATGGAGAGCTTTTAAGCGAAAAGACCGTCGCAGGACGCATCAAACGCGGATTAGCGTTGATCCCAGAGGATCGGAAAAATGATGGTTTGGTTCAAATATTATCCATCAGAGAGAACATGACACTTTCCAGCTTGATGCAGTTTACGCGCGGCTTTCATATGAGCCTTGCGCGCGAGAAAAGCACCGTTGCTGATTTCGTCAAACGCATGACCATTAAGATTGCATCGCCGGAAAACGCTGTATCTTCGCTTTCAGGCGGTAACCAACAAAAGGTTGTTATTTCCAAAGCCTTGATGACAGGGCCTAAAGTTTTGCTCATGGATGAGCCGTCGCGCGGCATCGATATTGGAGCGAAAGCTGAGGTGTTCAGGGTTATGCGTAAGCTTGCTGCAGAGGGGCTGGGTATAATTTTTGTGACGTCTGACCTTGATGAAGTCATGTCCCTTTCAGACCGCATTCTGGTGATGTCCAACGGGCGTATCACAGGGGAGTTCGACCGCGAAACAGCCACAAATGGTGCTTTGGTTGAAGCATCTGCCATCGGTCATACAACAACTACTGATAATAAGGAGCCAGCATAATGGCCGATCAAACTATTGCTGCGCCATCTTCGTCCAGCACGGATGCACTTTTGATTTTACTCAAGGCACGTACATTTATTGCTCTTATCTTAGTGTTCGTGTTCTTTGCAGTTTACGCCCCAAACTTTTTATCGACTGCGAACATGGTCATCATGTCCAAGCATGTTGCGCTTAATGCGTTTCTTGCAATTGGCATGACATTCGTGATTGTTTCAGGCGGTATTGATCTCTCCGTCGGTTCTATTGTTGGGCTTTGCGGTATGGTCACAGGATATCTGTTGCTTAACGGAATTGATATTGGGCTTGGGTGGTCACTTCAGTTCAACACGTTAGAAATATGTCTTATTGTCATACTTGTGGGCGTTGCAATCGGGGCCATAAATGGGTTTCTTATAACAACACTCAACGTTGCTCCATTCATTGCGACACTTGGAACGCTCTATGTGGCGCGAGGCGCAGCAATGCTCAGCTCAGATGGGCGCACATTTCCAAATCTAAATGGCAATGCTGAGTATGGATCAGATACTTTCCGATGGATTGGAACAGGAGAGATACTCGGTATTCCTGTCTCCATCTGCATGCTTATTGTTGTCGGTTTACTTGCAGCCTACATCGCAACACGCACACCGCTGGGACGTCATATCTATGCCGTGGGCGGCAATGAACGTGCAGCGGGCCTCTCTGGCATCAGAGTTAATCGAACCAAATATTTTGTCTATATTTTCTCTGGTTTCTGCGCGGCTCTGGTCGGTATCATTATTTCCTCCCAACTGGTCGCGGCTCACCCAGCAACAGGCGACACCTTCGAACTCAATGCTATTGCAGCGGCCGTTCTTGGTGGCACCTCGATGTCGGGAGGCCGTGGCCGTATCGGTGGCACAATCATCGGCGCATTTGTGATCGGTGTATTGTCGGATGGTTTGGTCATGATGGGTGTGTCATCGTTCTGGCAGACCGTTATAAAAGGGCTGGTTATCATTGCTGCTGTCGTAATTGATCAGGCGCAGCAAAGAGTTCAGGCTCGCGTTGCGCTTCAAGCGCAAGCAGCAATCGACAAATAGGAGATGATGATGAAGGGCGCTTTGATAGGGTGCGGATTTTTTGCACAAAACCAGCTTAACGCTTGGCGTGATATTGATGGTGTTGAGATCGTGGCGCTCTGCGACCGTGATGCCGACAGGTTAAATCAAAGCGCTGAAACGTTCTCTATAGAACGAACCTATAGCGATGCTGCTCAAATGTTTGCCGATGGCGGTTTTGATTTTGTTGATGTGGCCACCACAGTGGCATCCCATCGCCCTATCGTGGAGATGGCAGCGAAAGCAGGTGTTCACATCATCTGTCAAAAACCGTTTGCTGAAAATATGCAGGACGCGCGTGCGATGGTTCAGGCAGCGCAGACAGCCGGCAAAACGCTTATGGTGCATGAGAACTTTCGTTGGCAATCACCGATTCAAGCAGCCCTTAATGTTGTGCGGTCTGGCACGATTGGGGAGCCTTTTTTTGGTCGTGTCAGTTTTCGTTCAGGTTATGACGTGTTTTCCGGTCAACCTTATTTGGCCGAAGGAGAACGGTTCATTATTGAAGATCTGGGAATTCACATATTGGATATTTCCCGTGCATTTTTCGGGGATGCAAAAAAAATCTCTGCGACAACCCGCCGTATGAACCAAAACATCAAGGGCGAAGACGTTGCAACCATGTTGTTGAGCCATGAGGGCGGGGCGACAAGTGTGGTCGATTGCTCCTATGCGACGCAGCGCATGCCGGAAACATTTCCGCAGTCACTGCTGGAGATTGATGGTACGAAAGGCACTTTGCGGTTGGATGCTGGGTATCAATTGACAGTTCAAACCACAGACGAAAAGAAACAGGATGTTTCACCGCCTGTTCTGCCCTGGGCCGAGAAGCCATGGCATAATATACAAGAAAGTGTACTGACGATTCAGCAGCATTTTGTGGACTGTATCAAAGCAGGAAAAGAACCTGAAACTTCGGGCGCAGATAACCTCAAAACGCTTGCTCTTGTCGAGGCAGCCTATCTTTCGGCATCACAAGGCAGCACCATTTCACTCGCAGATATATGACAAGCAATCTGGTACTTTTTGGAACGGAACAAACGCCTGTTGTTGGCCGCTCTTTTATGGTGTGGCCATGGTCATTCACTTTTGAAAATGGTGCCTTACGCCACATCAGACTGAATGGCGCTGAGGCTATCCGCGGCATTGCTTTTCTGGTCCGTAACCGCGATTGGGGAACACTCATACCGCAGATCGACAATGAAGAAATTACGCAAGAAAACGGCGCGTTGCACGTGCGATACGACGCGATATTTTCAAGCAATAATGCGCGCTTGAGTGTTGCAATCACAATTGAGGCCAATGATGGAAAATTGACCATGGCGGCGAGGGGACATGCGACAGGGTCGTTTGAAACCAACCGGGCAGGATTCACTGTGTTGCATCCCATAACCGATGTGGCAGGTTATCCTGTGCACGTTGATCATAGCGATGGTTCTCACGAAGATGCAAATTTCCCGCTTTTGATTGAACCGTGGCAACCTTTTATGGATATAAGCGGCCTCACACATCAGGTTGGCGATGCTTTGGTCGCATGCGAGCTTCGCGGTGATACATTTGAGATGGAAGACCAACGGCAGTGGGGCGATGCGTCGTTTAAAACATACAATCGACCTTTAGCAAAACCTTGGCCATATGAGATTGGGGATGGCGAAACGCTGGAGCAATCTGTCAATTTATCATGGGCACCAAGCAAAGCAGATGCTTTAATCTCGGCGCAACCGTTTGAAGACCGTGTAAACTTCCCCCAAATGGCATTGGTTATGACACCGGAAGATGCGCTGCGTCTGGCAGACAATCCAGCCGATATTACTTATGTAAATCCTCAAAGATTACTGTGCCACCTTGATGCAACATTGGGTGAAACTGAGGCGCAATTTAAGGCTTTTGCGAGGGCGCAAAGTGCATGCTCTGATATTGCGTTTGATCTTGAGCTGATTTGTCGGTGCGAGACAGACCCAGCACCTGAAATGAATATGCTTGCTGATCAAATGAAGAAGGCTGGGTTTACGCCGTCCAGTATTCTCATTTGCCCTGCCGTTGATCGACAGTCCACACCGCCAGGGTCACAATGGCCAGAGTGTCCGCCGCTTGATCTTGTTCATAAGGCCGCCGCGCGTTCTTTTCCCAATATTGCGCGTGGCGGCGGGATGGTGAGTTTCTTTCCAGAACTCAATCGCAAGCGTCCCCCAGTAGCGATGCTTGATTTTGTAAGTCATGGACTCTGCCCCATTGTTCATGCCGCGGACGATTTGTCCGTTATGGAAACGCTTGAGGCTATTCCGCACATTACGCGCTCCATGCGCTCTATCATTGGTGATAAGGCGTACCGTATTGGACCGGCGACCATTGCCATGCGCCAAAACCCTTATGGCAATCGCACGATACCAAACCCTGATAATGAACGTATTTGCATGGCGCATGATGATCCACGTCACCGGGCGCAGTTTGGCGCAGCTTATGTGATTGGCCTTGCGGCAGCGCTTGCGCCTGCTGGCGTTTCTGTGTGGACACCAGCGGCACTTTATGGCCCGCGCGGCGTCGTAGCAGATCAGGGGCTTTGGCCTATAGCTGAGATATTGAAACAACTTGCCGCTTTTGCAGGACAACCAGTTCATAAAGCTGAGATTGCTGATGGAACGGCACGATTGTGGGTGGGGGAGGTTGTACTGTCAGCAAATCTGACGGGGCACGCCACGGCAAAGCTTGGGCCTTACCAGTGGTGTGCTGAGCCATAATAAATCTAGCTTTTTGCCGTCGATGAAAAGTTGGAGTCGGATCGATTAAGGTGATCTTCTAGTGCACGCTCGGCACCGTCCACATCGTTGGCTTTCAAAAATTCAAGGATCTTGCCGTGTTCTTTCAATGTCGTTTCTTCGCGGCCAGACCATAAAAGCAATGATGAGTGATATTCAAAGAGCCATGTGAGCATCATTTCCGTAATCGAATGAATCAATGGGTTTGCCGCCATGGATGCAAGACGTGTGTGAAAAGCAATGTCAGCCTTCATGAATGCTTCGGCATTGCCAAGGTGCGAACGCTGCTCTTCAATAAGTTCAGCTAAATCAGAGGCATCTTTAGAAGTGCATTTTTGTGCTGCAATCCTGACTGTTCCAAGTTCAAGAATATGCCGCACTTGCTTGAGATGGTCGATATTGGCAGGTTCACTCGATAGCAAAAGTTTTGCGATATCATCAAGTTGGTTGAAAGCGACACCAGCTGTCAGCGCATTGACGCGGCTTCGTCCGCCATGCGTAATGGTGATGAGTCCTTTGCTTTGCATCGATTGCAAAGCTTCGCGCACTGCAGGACGGCCTACGCCAAAATGCTCCATTAGTGCGCGTTCAGAAGGAACCATGTCACCTGCGGCGAGCTCACCGCTTGCGAGCATCTCACGTAACTTTTCAAAAACTTGATCAGAAAGTTTCAGACGAACAATTTTGCTTTCGGAGCTGTCTACTTTGCTCATATTAATCCGCTTCTCTTTTCGTGGGCGCCATTGCCAAGTTTTAACTTGTCAACTGGTGCTATAAGCAGATCATAAAGGCAAGTCTACGTGATCCGCTCAATACTGGCTGCAATTTCATCAGGTTCGAAAACGCGCTTCCAGTCATCTCTCATCAAAGCTGGTTTGCCAAACTCGATGGCTTTATTGCACGCATCAGAAAATACGCCATCAATTTCACCGAAGATAACTGCCCCCAGAATATTCATGTGGCCAAGCAGAAAATCTCGCGCTGCATCTTTCGGTACGCCGCGCGCCACAACTTCGTCCATCGCTTCGCGCATAACATCCAGCAGCGATGCGCAAACGGTTTCAGATAAACCTGGTTCTAGTAACGCCATCTGTTCAACCGTTACGCGGTATGATCGTGCGACAGGAGCAAAAATTGTTTTACCCACTTTTTCACCCAGCGCGTAATCAGCTTCTGGACCTTGCATAAGAGCGTTTACAATGCCTTGTTTTGCAGCGATTCCACCGAAGTAATCTTTGCGACCTTCCATTGTTTCTTCATCGTTGAAGATAGGAGGATGGCACGGGTGGCTAACAAAATAAGTTACATCATCCCGCTTTGGTAGATGCCCTGCAAAAGGTGCGGCAGCGTCTAAACATACAATCATTGCGCCCGACGGCACTTTGTCAATAATTGAAGCAGCGACCATTTTTATAACTGTATCAGGCACCGCAAGTACGATAACATCAGCACCATCAAGCGCAACATCCGGCTCCTGACAAGTGAAGCCCAATTCGGCTTTTAAACGCTCGCGCCCTTCTGAGGAGACTTCAACGTGAACGGTTTCAAAATCTGACGCAGCAAGATTTCTAGACAGGCGAACGCCCATTTTTCCACCAGCTCCAAACAACGCAATTTTCGTCACATTACACCCCTGTTCGTATTTCACTTATCAACAAGATAATCGATTTGACAACTGGTATGATAAGCTACTAAGTATGCCAATATGTCAAGGGCCACTTACAGATAATTGGCGTGAATACAAGGATTTCAAATTGACCGCACTTCCTGAAGGCTTTCTCGTCGCTTGGTATGGAGATGACTTTACCGGTGCATCTGCGGTGATGGAAGTTTTGTCCTTTGCAGGTTTGCCCGCCATGCTCTTTCTTGATACGCCAACAGAAGCGCAGCTTGCACGTTATCCTGATTTGCAGGCCATTGGTGTAGCTTCAACAGCGCGTGCGCAATCCAACGATTGGATGGATGACAATTTGCCTTCGGCTTTTCAGTCACTGCTAGCGCTACAACCTCAAATTTTTCATTATAAAATATGTTCTACACTCGATTCTTCCCCGACGATCGGCTCGATTGGGCGCGCCATTGAGATTGGCGCCGACCTGATTAAACCGTCAGCTGTGCCGGTGTTAGTCGCGGCGCCACAAATGCGACGATATCAGGTTTTTGGGCATCTTTTTGCAGGTCTCGGCGACGATGTTTATCGGTTGGACCGTCATCCTGTTATGGCCCGTCACCCGGTGACGCCGATGCATGAGTCTGATGTCGCACGTCATATTGCAGCGCAGTCTAAGCGCATTACAGCTTCGTGCTTATCTTTGGAAGAGATTGCTATATCCAATTCGCCGCAGGCCGCCACCGTCGCAGATATGATTTCAGTCTTTACGTTGGATTGCCATGACGCAAAGAGCGAGGCATCGGCTGGGCAGCTGATATGGGAAGAGCGCGACACTAACAAATTTGTTGTTGGCTCTCAAGGCGTCGAATTTGCTTTGGTGCGCTACTGGGTCGAGACAGGGGCTTTGCCGCGACAAATGCCACCTGTAAGCGTTGGACGCGCGCACGGCATGGTTACTGTATCAGGTTCAGTTTCTCCAACCACAGCAGAGCAGATCGCTTGGTCATGCGCTAATGGTTTTGCAGGCATTCGCTTTGATGCAACGAAGGCCTGCGGCAGTGCAGAAACTCTACAGAGCGAGATTGATCGCATTATTAGCGTGAGCCTTGATGCTATTTCAACAGGCAAAGATCCTTTGATATTTACAGCACAGGGGCCTGATGATCCTGCTGTTGAGCATTTTAAAACAGCAGTTTTGAATTCTAACAAAAGCATGTCTGAGGTTAATGAAAATATCGGACGTTCTTTGGGGGATGCGCTGGGCGGTATTCTAGAGAAAAGCGGCATCAGACGCGCTGTCATTTCGGGCGGTGATACATCTGGTTATGCCACACAGCAGCTCGGTATTTTTGCTCTTTCGGCTCTGGCTCCCACTATTCCAGGTGCTTCGCTTTTTAAGGCACATGCAGAGGGAGCGATGGATGGTTTAGAACTTGCACTTAAAGGTGGGCAGATGGGTAGTCCTGATTATTTTGGCTGGATACGCGACGGAGGAGGAATGCGATGAAGCGCATCTTTGCAACTTACGACATTGAAACGCCCGTTGGCTTGGTGCATGCCGCCGATGTGCTTGCAGGTGAACAATCGACAGGCACTTTTGTCAGATTGGCAGCTGAAACCGATGAGTTTCGCGAAAAATCAGGCGCGCGGGTTGAGCAAATTATTCAGACAAGCACCGCGAAAGAACCGTCTTTACCTAGCCGAAAAACAGGCGGTACCTATGAGCGTGGTTTGGTCACAATAAGTTGGCCACTGGGTAATTTAGGGACATCTCTACCAAATCTTTTGTCGACTTTAGCTGGCAATCTTTTTGAACTTGCTCAGCTATCAGCGATTCGACTTGTTAATATCGATCTGCCTGCAGACTTTGCAAATCAGAATCCTGGGCCGCAATTTGGCGCTGCAGGAACACGTAACTTTATGAAGGGGCATAAAGGTCCTCTCATCGGCACGATTATCAAGCCAAGTGTCGGTTACACGCCATCGGAGACGGCGTCGTTGGTCAAAACACTGGTCGAAGCGGGAATTGATTTCATCAAGGATGATGAACTCCAAGCAAATGGCCCCAATTGCCCGTTTAATGAACGGCTTGAAGCGGTGATGCGCGTTATAAATGATTATCGTGATAAGACAGGCAAACAGGTTTTATATGCCGTCAATATCACCGATGAGATTGATCAGATGTGGCGTAATCTCGATGCAATGAAAAACGTTGAGGCCACCTGTGCAATGGTTTGCGTTCAGTCTGTCGGATTGACAGGATTGCGCGCTGTGCGTGATCGTAGTGAAGTGTTGATCCATGGGCATCGTGCAGGGTGGGGGCTTATGTCTCGTTCTCCTGACATAGGTATTAGTTTTGATGTAATGCAAAAACTATGGCGTCTTGCCGGAGCGGATCATCTTCACGTCAATGGGCTTGCCAATAAATTCACTGAGAGCGATGACGTTGTAGCGCATGCCGCGCGATCTGTGCAGCAACCGATTTCCAATAATGGCGGTCCTGAACATCTTGCCATGCCTGTTTATTCTTCAGGCCAAACTATCTGGCAGCTTGATCCTGCTCGTGAAATTCTTGGTAATGATGATTTTATATATTGTGTGGGCGGCGGGATCATGAGCCATCCGGGTGGGGCTGCGGATGGCGTAACAAGCCTTCGGGATGCAGCAGAAGCCGCTCGTCTAGGCATTCCTCTTGAGCAGTATGCAAAACCAAATACGCCGCTTCACGCGGCAATCGCTAATTTTCCAAAACCTAAAATTGCAGGGCCATTCACCTAGTGCTTTTGCCTTATTGTTAGCAAAGATGGTTTCGCAAATCTAAGGCGATGCATTACCGCTATCGAGGGTGTTATAATATCTACATAGAGAGTCGAATGTCGATTGAACGGCTGGGTGACGCAATGATTCTGCGCGCCACCAAACGGCGATATCCCTAAGTTCAGGAGTTTCGGCAATATTCAATACATTGTCGTCGTCGATTGCTCCGCTCAATAAAAGTAGCCGTGTGGGCAGGCGCACGGCGACATCTGTTGTCCTGAGCATATGCACGACGAGGTCGACCGCACCTGTAAATATCATGCTCGGTTGAATGGTAAGTCCATCAGGATTTTGCGGCATAAAAAGACCTGCACCTGCACCAGACATAATCCAATTTTCGCCGCTTAATTCTTCCATACTGACAAGACGTTTAACACCATAGAATTTGGATTTTTTACCAACAACAACGCGAATTTCGTCACTAAAAACAGTTTCCCGATTTGTGCCTGCTTGATCCAAATCAAGCATTGCTGGTGCAAGCAAAAGATCAAGCGTGCCTTTTTGCAGTTCTGGCAAAAGCATGGATGCAGAACCTGTTTTAAAATGAATGACGTGATTTGGCTTATGTTCTAATTTTTGTACAAATTCAGCCATAACTGTGAATTGTAGAAGCGGGCCAACCCCAATACGTACTTCGTATCGGTAACCAGATTTCCACTGGTCAATCATCGCATTGGCGTTTTCAGATTCGTCGATTATGCGGTTTCCAATTTCTGCCAATCTTAATCCCAGCTGTGTTGGGCGCACACCATGGCGAGTACGTTCTAATACAGCTTCGCCCGTTTTATCTTCGAGGAGCTTAATTGAACGTGTCATTGTTGGTTGGGTAATGCCCAGCCTTTCTGCGGCACGTGAAATCGATCCCGTTTTTACAACAATTGCCAGATCTTTAAGTAGCTTTGGTTCCATAGTTAAATAATACGTATACCTAACGTTAAAATATAAATTTTACTTATAGCTAGATTTTATGCAAGCATTTAAATCTGATCTGCATCGGGAGTGCAGGAAATTTGGGAGAGTTTTATGAAATATGTCGTCAAATCGCTGTTAGTAGCTGCAACATTAGCGGTATCTTCTACATTAGTATCCGCACAAACGTTAAGCATTGAGGCTGGAGGCTCAGCCTCAACAACAGGCCTGATTCCACAATCATTTGCACCTTACGCATCAAAAGCTGGCTATGACTTGCAGGTTGTGTTGGACCAAGTGCTAACTAAATCAGTATTAAAAGTGGGGGCCGGAAAATTGGACCTCGCGGTCACTCCACCACCTGCTTTTAAATCAATGCAAGCTGGCAAAGGGCCGTATTCTTCCAATGCTGAGCAGTCGATGGAATTAGCGAAAAATGTGCGCGCACTTTTTGCTTTTCAAGGCAGCACTATGCATCCAACAGTTTGGGCAGACAGCTCAATTAAAAATTGGGAAGATGTACGCGGCAAACGCGTATTTATTGGACCACCAGCGGGCGCGGCTGCGGGGCAAACAACAGGCATGATCGAAGCTGCATCTGGTTTGAAGGCAGACGTAGATTATGAAGCTATCAAGTTGCCATGGGGGCAAGCGACTCAAGGATTTCAAGACGGTCAGTATGATGTCTATGTCGCATATTTTCCTGTTGGCTCTCAAAGCATTACGGAGCTTGGCCTTCAACGTGCAGTTCGCCTTCTAGGCTTGCCCGAAGGTTTGACAGAAACGGATTCGTGGAAGACCTACGAAAATCAATCCGGCGTGACCGGCGTAAACATACCATCGGGGACATATGGTGATGCGGTGGTGAACAGCACCGATTCCATTGATGCCGCGGCAACATCCATGATGATTGTTACGAATGCATCGATGTCTGAGGAGGCTGCATATAATCTCACGAAAGCTTATTTTGATGCTTTGCCAGAGATGAAACAATCCAATGCGCTTCTAAAGTCTCAAGATGAAAGTAAGCCTTTGTTCGGGATAACTGCAAAATTACATGCGGGTGCAATTCGCTATTATAAGGAAAAAGGGATCAATATCCCAGAAGACCTTATGTGATCTGAATTGATTGATGTTTGCGCTCTGTTTGGAGCGCAAACAATAGCTGTCCTGAAGCAAGGTTCGTGCGATGAAATACATAAGCTACGCTATTGGGCTGCTCATTACGTTGGTTGGCTTGGTGAATGTTATGCCAACTTACGATGTGCTTCCACGGATTGGACCGTTTGAACTGGCATGGTATCGGCCGTTCCTTTACTGGCTTTGTGTCATGGGTGTCCTGACGGTAATCTGGATGAACCGCCCATCAAAATTCAACTCGATTATGACCGTGATTTGTGTAGCTTTGACGAGCTATGCATGTTGGGATAGCTATCGTATTGGTCTCATTCTAGAAGATTCTGTTTTCTTTTTCTCAAACCGTGAAATGTGGATTTCGCTCGCAGCTTTAGCTGTGACCTTGTATTTGGGTTTGAGGCTGTGGGGACTTCCTATTGCCATCATAGGCGCTTTGGCCGCGCTTTATTTGACGACAGGTCAGTATTGGCCCGGTGTCATGCGAACAGGCACGGGCGATCTGACAGAAATCATTTCAGGCAATCTTTGGTACAGCATAGACCAGGGAATTCTCGGTAATATTTTAGGTGTTGTGTCGACAACTGTTCTTCCCTTTATTGTGCTGGGCGCAGTCCTTGAAGGCATAGGCGCTGGCAGCTCAATGATACGCATAGCATTTTACTACATGCGGCGTATGCGCGGCGGTCCAGCATATGCGGCAATTGCGTCATCTGCGCTTTTTGGTGCAGTATCTGGCAGCGCTGTCGCCAATGTCGTTGGCACAGGTGTCGTCACTATTCCGATGATTAAAAAACGTGGGTTCTCTTCCGAATTCTCAGGTGCTGTAGAGGCCGCGGCTTCAACGGGAGGTCAAATTCTTCCACCTATAATGGGCGCAGCCGCACTCATCATGGCTGATATTGTTGGCGTCAGTTATGTAACTGTGATGAAGGTGGCTATCATCCCAGCGATTGCATATTATGCGAGCCTATTTCTTACTGTTAGCTTTGAAGCTCAGCGTCTTAAAATAAAAGTTACTGCCGTCGAAGACACGCCGGTGCCACGCACACAGGACTGGGTAAACCTCATTCTTGTTTTTGCTCCGCTGGCAACCATCGTATGGTTATTGTTGCGCGGCATGTCGCCTGCAGGCGCATCAATCAGCGCTATCTTTCTGCTTATTCCGCTCAGCTTCATTAATGAGGATGTGAGGAAATCGCCTGCAAGACTGGTTACTTCTCTGTCGAATGGCGGTGTTACCGTTGCAAGGTTAATCAGCGCAACGGCCATTGTTGGTGTAGTCGTTGCAACGCTTTCTGCAACAGGGCTGCCATCTAAACTTTCCGTACTTTTGCTTGATGCTGCAAGTAACGCGCTTATTATCGCTCTTATGATTTCTGCAGTTGGCTGCATTGTGTTGGGCATGGGAATGCCAACTTTACCAGCCTATATCGCGATTATTGCGGTAATGGGGACTACGCTTCAGAAAATGGGGCTCGACCTTTTGACCGCACATATGTTCGTTTTCACCTTTGGTGTCGCATCGGTTATCACGCCACCTGTGGCGATTGCATCCTATGCCGCAGCTGCAATCGCTGGCGGTAAACCTATAAAAACGTCAGTGCAGAGCTCGCGCGTTGGTGCGATGATTTTTCTTTTGCCATTTGCATTTGTTTATAACCCTGCGCTGACGCTCGGCGGTAGCGGTCCTGTTCCGCCATTTTTTGAGATTATAATCGCATTGGTCTTTTTATCCTTTGCAATGTATCTCGTCAGCAGTGCGCTGATCGGGGTTGACCGTCAGCCTTTATCACGGGTTGAACGATTGACTACATTGGTTCTGGGTCTTGTGTTGATTTCTGGTCAACCGATTATCCCATGGATCGCATTATTGCTCGGCGCCGCATTCATTTTGCGCCGATACTATTCGCCCAAATCATTAAATTCAGATGCGATAGCCAAATGACAAAACAACCTAACTTTGTTTTTATTGTCACCGATCAGCATTGTGCTCATTGGCTGGGATGTGCAGGCCATCCGGTATTAAAAACGCCTAACATTGACCGACTTGCCGCACGTGGGGTTCGTTTTACAGAATTTCATACTGCAGCGCCTGTCTGCATGCCCAATAGAGCAAGCATTTTAACCGGGCGATACCCAAGTGTTCATGGGTTAAAATATAATGGATGTGCGCTGTCTCCCAAGGCGCGGACATTTGTTGAGATGCTTAAAGAGGGTGGTTATCAAACCGCAGCGATTGGTAAATCACATTTGCAGCCATTTACAGGCGCTAAGCTATCCCGTGTGAGCGATCCAAATTCTGATGCACCTGCTCTTGAAGCTTGGAAACAGGATTTTTCTGGTCTCGATATTGAAAGCCCAAACCACTACGAAGAAGCAGACACTTTAGACTTTCCTGTTCCTTATTATGGTTATGACTATATCGATATGGTCACAGGTCATGGCGATACTGCGGGGGGGCATTATATCCAATGGCTTCGAAAGCAAGCACCTAACTGGCAAGAATTATGTGATCCAGAAAACCAACTGCCTCACAATTATACATGTGAGCAGGCCAAGCGCACGCGGCTGCCTACCGAATTATATCCCACGCGCTATATTGAAAACCGAACCTGCGAATGGCTTGAAAATAGCCGCGATGAAGATAAGCCATTTTTCTTATTCGTGTCATTTCCTGATCCGCATCACCCATTCAATCCACCAGGGGATTATTGGGATAAATATCATCCTGATGAGTTTGAGCTGACGACGCGATATGAAGATTTCGCTGAAGCACCATTCCCACTTCAATACACTCAAGATCAGCTGCTAAAAGGTGAAAAGCCTGCAACACCTCAAGAGGCAATCGCTGCGACCGATCAGCATTGTAAAGAAGCGATGGCGTTGACAGCGGGTATGATTGCCATGATCGATGATTCCGTTGGCCACATACTCGACACGCTGTCGCAGGAAAAATTAGATGAAGATACTATCGTCATATTTACGTCCGACCACGGCGATTATCTCGGCGATGCCAATTTATTGCTTAAGGGGCCTTGGATACGACAATCAATTCATCACGTGCCATTTATTTGGGCTGACCCATTTGGTGGACCGAAAGGTGAGACTGAGACGCTGGCGAGCAGTGTTGATATAGGGACAACAATACTCAATAGAGCAGGTGTGACCCCTTATTTCGGAATGCAAGGAAGAGACCTTCTAAACGACATTAAAACCCAAGATGGCCGCGATGCTGTTCTTATAGAATTTAATGATAACGGTCCAAGAATGGGGTTGAGTAAGGCTGCTCGAACCAGAACGATTTACACACCGCAATACCGACTTACTGTCTATGCAAACGAAGATTTTGGCGAACTTTATTCAACGGCAAACGATCCCCATCATCTACACAATCTTTGGGATAGTAGCCAACATGCCGCCATTAAAAGTGATTTATTGTACCGCTTAAGCGAGATGCTGACGGTGAATATGGATGAAAGTCCACGTGCAATTATGCGCGCCTGATCGTATTTATCGGGGCGTAAGAGCATTTTCTTACACAGAGAAATCGTTTCTATGAAAGATGTGTTTATATTTCTATTGCATGTATGTGTATACCACCAAAGGAAATCGCACCGCTCAATTTAAGCAGTACGATTAGTAATTCACAATGATGTAAGTTTAGCCAAGTGTTGGCATTTTAAACTCGGCATCAAGTGTTTTTGGCCAGCGCATGGTCGTTGTTTTGATGCGTGTGTAGAACCGCACGCCTTCTGCGCCATGCATCGCGTGATCACCAAAAATAGACGCTTTCCAACCACCAAATGAGTGGAACGCCATTGGTACTGGAATAGGCACATTGATACCAACCATACCGACCTCAATGTTCTGTGCGAAGTTGCGAGCAGCTTCACCATCACGTGTGAAGATCGAAGTGCCGTTTGCATATTCATGACCATGAATAAGATCGACCGCGTCTGCAAAAGTATCTTTGCGCACAACTGAAAGAACAGGGCCGAAGATTTCATCACGGTAGACAGACATGTCGCTTGTTACATTATCAAGCAGTGTGCCGCCGACATAGTAGCCGTCTTCATAGCCTTGTTTCGTTTGTTTGAAACCGCGTCCGTCAACAACAAGGTTTGCACCTTCAGCTTCGCCCGCATCAATATAGGATAGAACCTTTTCTTGATGTTGTTTTGTGACAAGCGGACCCATTTCGCTTTCTGAATCAAGACCAGGGCCAACTTGCAACGCTTCAACTTTTGGCTTGAGCGCAGCAACGATTTTGTCGCCTGTGCCTTCTCCAACGGGAACGATGACCGAGATTGCCATGCAGCGTTCGCCAGCAGAACCATAGGCTGCGCCCATGATTGCATTTGCGGCCATATCCATATCGGCGTCAGGCATGATGATTGCGTGGTTCTTTGCACCGCCAAGCGCTTGAACCCGTTTGCCGTTCGTGATGCCCGTGATGTAAATGTATTTCGCGATTGGCGTTGAACCAACGAATGAAATCGCTTTCACATCAGGATGCGCAAGGATCGCGTCGACGACCTCTTTGTCACCTTGAACAACGTTGAATACGCCATCTGGAAGACCAGCTTCTGACAGCCATTGTGCCATCAACAAAGAGGCGGATGGATCGCGTTCTGATGGCTTCAAGATGAATGTGTTGCCGCAAGCAAGTGCAACGGGGAACATCCACATTGGCACCATTGCCGGAAAGTTAAACGGTGTAATGCCAGCAACAACACCGAGTGCTTGGCGTGCGTTATAGCTATCAACGCCAGAGCCGACATTTTCAGAAAAGTCGCCTTTTAGAAGTGTCGGCGCAGCGGTCGCATATTCAACGACTTCTAGTCCGCGTGTGACTTCGCCTTTAGCATCGTCAAATGTCTTGCCGTGTTCCAATGTAATGGCTTCTGCCATTTCATCCATGCGTTCCCAAAGAATGTTTTTGAACTTGTCTAGAATACGTGCACGGCGTAGCGCAGGCATTTTTGACCAAGCTGGGAATTCGCGTTTTGCCGCTGCAACTGCTGTGTCGATGTCCTGCGGTGTGCCAAGTGTTACTTGTGAGCCAACTTGGCCCGTTGCTGGGTTGAACACAGGCTGTGTGCGTTCTGAGTTACCAGCATATGGTTTTCCGTCAATATAATGCGAAATCGTTTTCATGGGTAATTCTCCTTTGAACTTGTTATTGCATGTAGAAAATTTCATTGAAATTTGATAATAATCAAACTCGTTATGCAAAAACGCATAAGGGGTTGCGCATGAACTGGGATGATGGACGGTTATTTCTGGCAATTGCCAGAGCAGGGCAAATGCTTGCCGCGTCTAAAGCGCTTGGCATCAATCAGGCCACCTTGAGCCGCCGTATGGCTAGCTTTGAGAAATCGTTGGGGGTTAGTCTTTTGATCCGGCGCACAAATGGTTGCCAATTGACCCATGAAGGCGAGAAGCTTTTGCGCTCGCTGGATATCATTGAGGCAGGCTATCTACAAGCTCAAGCGGATTTGAAGGTGGATTCGCCGCAAATATCAGGCACATTGCGCATTGGAACGCCTGATGGTTTTGGTGTGTCGTTTCTCGCGCCGCGCATTTATGGCTTGATCCGCGAACATCCACAATTGAACGTGCAGCTTGTACCAGTACCACGCATGTTTTCGCTTTCGCAGCGTGAGGCCGATATTGCAATCGTTATTGGGCAGCCCAAAACCGGCCGATTGATTGCGCAAAAACTAACGGACTATTCCCTTAGCCTTTATGCAAGCAAAGAATACTTGAGTGAATTCGCGCGACCTGAAAGTGCCGCTGATTTATTAGATCACCGCTTGATCGGCTATGTGGCTGATTTGGTTTATTCGCCTGAACTTGCATTTGAAAATGAATTTTCAAGCAAGTGGAAATCATCTTTGGAAATATCAAGCGCCACAGGGCAGATGGAGGCTGTAAGGGCAGGGGCAGGCATTGGTATTTTGCACGATTATCTGGCGGCCTCCGATACGGATTTGGTTCCAGTCTTGCCAGCACTGCGCGTGACGCGCTCCTATTGGATGGCGCACCACGAAGATTTGCATGGTATCGCGCGTATTAAAGCGGGGACTACATTTCTAAGAAATGCGATTGAGCAAAGCTCGATACCGTTTGAGCGTCCCAAGCTTTAATAGGCGCGAAATCTGAACTGGCCGCCACCTAACGTGACGGGCTAATCATTTTTTCAGGCTTTACCAATGTGTCGAATTCTTCTTGGGTAACGTAGCCCAGCCGCACGGCCTCTTCTTTTAATGTGGTGCCATTCTTATGCGCGCTCTTTGCGACTTCCGTGGCTTTGTCATAACCAATTTGCGGCGCAAGTGCGGTGACAAGCATTAAAGAGCGCTGCATGAGATTCTCTATGTTCTCACGGTTGGGCTCAATGCCAATGACGCAGCGGTCGGTGAAGCTTCGTGATGCATCGGCAAGCAGCGCTATAGATTGCAGCATGGTGTTGGCCATGAGCGGTTTATAAACATTAAGCTCAAAATGGCCCTGACTGCCAGCAAAAGACATCGCCGCGTTGTTGCCGTGAACTTGCACGCAAACCATTGTTAAGGCTTCGCACTGCGTGGGGTTTACCTTGCCCGGCATGATTGACGAACCGGGCTCATTTTCTGGCAAGGATAATTCACCCAGGCCTGAACGCGGACCGGACCCTAAAAAACGAATATCATTGGCGATTTTAAACAAGGACATGGCAACACTGTTGAGTGCGCCATGGGTGAAAACATAGGCATCATGCGCCGCTAATGCTTCAAACTTGTTGGGCGCTGTTATAAACGGCAAGTCGGTGATCGTTGCGACTTCCATGGCAAATGCTTCTGCAAAGCCTTCGGTTGTATTAAGGCCCGTGCCAACAGCTGTGCCGCCTTGTGCGAGTTCATAGAGGCCGCCCATCGTTTGCTCTATGCGCTTAATGCCAGCTTTGACCTGCGCTGCATAACCGCCAAACTCTTGGCCAAGCGTCAACGGCGTTGCATCCTGCGTATGTGTGCGGCCAATCTTCACAATGTCAGACCACTCTTGCGCTTTTATCTCCAGCGCTGAATGCAGGTGTGAAAGTGCAGGAATGAGCGTAGCGTTGATCTCGCGTGCAGCGGCAATGTGCATCGCTGTTGGAAAAGTGTCGTTAGAAGATTGGCTCATATTGCAATGATCGTTGGGATGAACCGGATCTTTGGAGCCTATTTTGCCGCCAAGAATCTCAATGGCGCGGTTTGCAATCACCTCATTGGCGTTCATGTTTGTTTGCGTGCCAGAACCGGTCTGCCAGACAACCAGCGGAAAATGATCATCAAGCACACCGTCGATAACTTCGCTCGATGCTTCTACAATCGCATTGGCAATCTCTGGCTTTAGCTTGCCTTGCGCGGTGTTCACGCGAGCTGCTGCCTGTTTGATAATGCCAAGAGCATGAATGATCGGGCGGGGCATCTTTTCCGTGCCAATAGGAAAATTGCGCAAGGAGCGGGCTGTTTGCGCTCCGTAATATTTGTAATGGGGGATTTCTAAGGAGCCGAAAGAATCTGTTTCGGTACGGGTTTCTTTCTGCATGATGATCTCCTTTGTAGTCACAGGACCATCCTAACAGAAGCAATGTGGCAGATAAGAGATTTTTTCGTTGGCAAAATGCATGAAAAAGAAAACCTTGCCCCATAAGGGCAAGGTCAATATTTGCTCGCAGCGCTTTTCGGCGCCTGCCTATATTATACTTGTCGTACCGCGCCTTTAGCAGCAGATGTCGTCAATGCGGCGTAAGCTTTAAGCGCTGTCGTAATTTTGCGCTTGCGTGGTTTAACGGGTTTCCAGCCTTCTTTTTCACGCGCGATGCGTCTTTCAGCAAGAATAGCATCATCAACCGCAAGATTGATTGTCCGGTTCGGAATATCAATTTCAATCAGATCGCCCTGTTCGACAAGTCCAATCAATCCGCCTTCAGCAGCTTCTGGAGAAACATGGCCAATCGACAAGCCGGACGAGCCACCAGAGAAGCGACCATCAGTGACGAGCGCACAGGCTTTTCCAAGACCTTTTGATTTAAGATATGATGTTGGATACAGCATTTCCTGCATGCCGGGACCGCCGCGCGGTCCCTCATAACGGATCAGCACAACTTCACCTTCTTTGACTTTACCAGTCAAAATAGCTGAAACGGAATCATCTTGGCTTTCAAAAATGTGAGCAGGGCCAGAGAATTTTAGGATTGAATCATCAACACCGGCTGTTTTGACGATACAGCCTTCTTCGGCCAAATTACCAAATAGAACGGCAAGGCCACCATCTTGTGAAAAGGCATGTTCAGCATTGCGGATAACGCCGCCTTCGCGGTCTGTATCAAGCTCTGTGTAACGCCGAGACTGTGAGAAGGCAGTTTGGGTCGGTATACCACCCGGCGCTGCACGGAAAAATTCATCAACGCGCTTATCTTTGTTGCGCATCACATCCCATTTTTCAATTGCTTCGCCTAAGTTGGCCGAGTGAATAGACCCCACCGTAGTGTCAAGCAGGCCTGCGCGCTCTAGCTCGCCCAGAATTGACATGATGCCACCCGCGCGGTGCACGTCTTCCATGTGAACATCAGCTTTTGCTGGTGCAACTTTACAAAGAACTGGAACCTTGCGCGATAAGGCATCAATATCCGACATTTTGAAATCGACTTCACCCTCATGGGCAGCCGCAAGTAGGTGAAGCACAGTGTTGGTTGAACCACCCATTGCGATATCAAGTGTCATTGCATTTTGAAAAGCTTCAAATGTTGCAATGTTTCTTGGAAGAACTTGCTCTTCATCCTTTTCATAATAACGCCGTGCAAGGTCGACCACGAGGCGTCCAGCTTCTAAAAACAGCTGTTCGCGGTCCGCATGCGTTGCCAATGTTGAGCCGTTGCCCGGCAGCGACAGGCCAAGTGCTTCTGTCAGACAGTTCATAGAGTTGGCTGTGAACATGCCAGAGCAAGAACCACATGTCGGGCAGGCGGAGCGCTCGATCTTATCAAGATCTTCTTGTGAAACATTGTCATCGGCTGCAGCAACCATTGCGTCAACCAGATCAAGCGCATGTTCGTCTTCACCAAGCAAAACTTTACCAGCTTCCATTGGGCCGCCAGAAACAAACACAACGGGAATGTTAAGGCGCAATGCTGCCATCAACATGCCGGGCGTGATCTTGTCGCAGTTGGAAATACAAACCATCGCATCGGCGCAGTGACCATTGACCATATATTCGATGGAGTCGGCAATGATTTCGCGTGAAGGCAGCGAATAAAGCATGCCGTCATGCCCCATGGCGATTCCATCATCAACAGCAATCGTGTTGAATTCTTTAGCAACGCCGCCAGCTTTTTCCACTTCGCGGGCGACCAATTGGCCAAGGTCTTTCAAATGCACGTGTCCAGGCACGAATTGTGTGAAAGAGTTACAGATTGCAATGATTGGTTTGCCGAAATCATCATCGCCCATGCCTGTTGCGCGCCATAGAGCACGCGCCCCAGCCATGTTGCGGCCATGCGTCGAGGTTCTGGATTTGTAAGCGGGCATTTTAAATCTCCTTATTGCAAACACAAAAACCACAAGGCAAAGGCCAGCGCAAGACAGCTTTAGCCCGCAAGTGTTCGCTTTGTTGCAAGTCAGGATGCGGCATTGTTTCCAATGCAGCTTTGATCATTATCCCATGCGTTCAGATGCATATGCGCCCGGGCTTGCAGGGAACACAATAACACGGTTTCCAGTTAAACATGTACGTTGTTGCACATGAGCATGGATCGCGCGTGAAAGCACCTGACATTCAACATCGCGCCCAATGGCAACATAATCCGGCGCACTTTGCGCATGTGTTACGCGTGCAGTGTCCTGTTCAATAATCGGGCCTTCATCCAGATCAGCTGTTACATAATGCGCTGTTGCGCCAATTAGCTTCACGCCGCGTTGGAAAGCCTGCTTATAGGGATTGGCGCCTTTAAAGCTTGGCAAGAAGGAATGGTGAATGTTGATAATTCTACCAGACATCTTTTGACAAAGCGTATCGGAAAGCACCTGCATATAGCGCGCAAGAACGATGAGTTCAGCGCCCGTGCTCTCAACAAGGTCCATCAGCTCGTCTTCAGCAGCTTTCTTGTCGCCATCTTTGATGGAAATGTGATGAAACGGCAAATCATTATCCAATACGAGCTTTTCATAGTCGCGATGGTTGGAAACGACGGCAACAATATCAATTGGTAATGCGCCAATGCGCCAGCGATATAAAATATCATTCAAGCAATGTCCAAAGCGCGAAACCATAATGACGGTTTTGACTTTGTTTGCAGGATCGAAGAACTCAAATTCCATGCCGTGTTCGTCGGCAACGGCTTTAAAAGCCTCTTCGAGCTTTTCAAGCGTCGCCCCAGTTTCAGGAATAAATGATGTGCGCATGAAAAATGCTTTCGTCGAAAGATCGTCGAATTGCGAACTATCAACAATGTTGCAGCCCATATCAGCTAAAAAGCCAGCAGTAGCACTTACGATCCCGCGCTTGCTTTCACAGCGAACAGTTAAAATTAGATTTTTCATTAAAGGTCATCCTGAGTGTGGCGAATTGGCAGCGCGGTGGTTGTCTTATTTAGAAATCGGTTATCGTTGTTTACTTCCTGCAAAAGCAAATTCAAGATTCATATGAATTTATTGGTCTTAATGTTTGAGCAAAAACTAAACGAACGATAGGGCCATTTTCTCAAACTATTGGTGTGCAGATTTCGTAATCCAAGCATGTTCGATTACGTCATGTGCTGGCCATAAAACGCATTTCGTGCAGATGTTATCGAGGCGTGTTCAGTGCGGCACCAATTTAATCGCTATGATCTCAGTGGTGCCGCAGTGATTTAATCTTTAGTCATTGTACAAATGGCAAGCGACCTTACGGCTGCCTGGGCCGACCAGCAGCGGTGTTTTGCTTGCGCAAGGATCAAAAACTTTTGGGCAGCGCGGATGAAAGGCGCAGCCTGTTGGCGGGTTGATCGGTGAGGGTAGTTCGCCTTTCAGCACCTCACGTGTTTTCTCGCGTGTTGGATCAGGAATTGGGGTGGCTGACAAAAGCGCCCGTGTGTAGGGATGACGCGGGTCAGAAAACAATTCCTCGCGTGATGCTTTTTCCACTGGCTTGCCCAGATACATAACCATCACATCGTCTGCAATGTGCTTTACCACTGACAAATCATGCGAGATAAACAGATAGGCAAGGTTCAATTTCTCTTGCAGCTCGCTCAAAACGTTGAGCACCTGCGCCTGAATTGAGACATCCAATGCCGAAACCGGCTCATCAAGCACCAAGATTTCAGGATCAAGCATCAATGCGCGTGCAATCGCGATGCGCTGACGTTGGCCACCTGAAAACATATGCGGGTAGCGGTCGTAATGTTCAGGCCGCAAACCTACCGCTGCCATCATATCTTTTGCACGATCGCGCTTCTCAGCTTTCGGTAAATCCGTGTTCATGGAGAGCGGCTCTGTTAGAGCATCACCAATTTTTTGCCGTGGGTTGAGCGAACCATAAGGGTTCTGAAACACGATCTGAACTTTAGGGCGCAATGCTTTTCGAGCTTCGGCAGAAGCACCCGCAAGCTCAGTATCTTTGATTTGAAGTGAACCTTCCGTTGGTTCTTCAATCATTGTTACTAAGCGGGCTAAGGTGGATTTTCCGCAGCCGGATTCACCGACGACGGCCAGTGTTTTATTACGTTTTAATTCGAATGAAACACCATCAAGCGCTTTGACAATGTTTGGCGATTTAAACAGGCCACCACCAACATTATAGTGCTTTTTCAAGTCGCGTGCGCGTAGAACAACATCACTCATCACGATACCTTTTGATTTTTAGTAGGTTCGCCATTGACCAATGGGTAATGACAAAGAGCGTGGCCGAGATCGGCACTTGCACGCTTTGGTTCAACGGTACGGCACAGATCAGTTGCAAATGCACAACGTGGTGAGAACAGACAGCCTTTCGGGCGGTCAAACTGCCCCGGTACTACGCCGGGAATAGATGGCAAAAGCCGCGAGGTTGCTCGTTCCGGCAGCGCTGCAAGCAACGCCGATGTATAAGGATGGTGAGGTTCTGCAAACAGCTTTTTCACCGGCTGATCTTCAGCCTTTTGGCCAGCATATTGCACAACAACACGGTCTGCGGTTTCTGCAACAACACCCATATCATGAGTGATAAGTACCAGCCCCATATCGGTCTCGGATTGCAATGAAACCAGCAAGTCCAAAATTTGCGCTTGAATTGTCACATCAAGCGCTGTCGTTGGCTCATCGGCAATCAGAAGTTTGGGATTACACGAAATTGCCATTGCGATCATGACGCGTTGGCTCATGCCGCCAGAAAGCTGGTGTGGGAATGCAGACAGCCGTTTTTCAGGGGCAGGAATGCCGACGAGTTCAAGCAATTCGATTGAGCGTTTTTTGCGTTCTGAACGGTTCATGCCCATATGAATGCGTAACGATTCGGCGAGCTGAAACCCGACAGTGAAGCAAGGGTTAAGGCTCGACATAGGCTCTTGAAAGATCATGGCAATATCTTTGCCAATCACCTTTTTACGCATACGTGCACTCAAATTGAGCAGGTCGATACCGTTAAAGTCCAGTTTGTCAGCGGTTACTTTAGCAGTCCAAGGCAAGAGACCCATGACAGCCATCATAGCAACGGATTTTCCGGAGCCAGATTCGCCAACAATTGCCAGAATGTCATTTGATTGTACTGACAACGACAATCTATCAACGGCACGGAATGTTCCGCCAGATGTGGCAAATTCTACGCTTAGATTTTCTATTATAAGAAGTGCCATAATCAGGACCTCTTCAATTTTGGATCAAGTGCGTCGCGAAGACCGTCACCCATCAGGTTGATAGCAAGCACTGTCATAAGAATGGCAAGGCCGGGCAGGGTTACAACCCACCATGCACGCAAGATAAATTCGCGCGATTCAGCAAGCATAGTACCCCATTCTGGCGTTGGAGGCTGTGCGCCCATGCCAAGGAAGCCCAGTGCTGCAGCATCAAGAATTGCTGTCGAGAACGACAACGCTGCCTGAACAATAAGCGGGGCCATACAGTTTGGCAAAATAGTACGGAACATAAGTCTGATTGGGCCAACACCGGCTAAACGCGCCGCCGTTACATAATCTTTTTCACGTTCCCCAAGCACTGCTGCTCTGGTCAAGCGAACATAATGTGGCTGCTGAATGATCGCGATTGCAATGATCGCATTGGTCAGGCTTGGCCCTAATACGGCAACAAGAACAAGCGCCAGTAAGAGACTTGGAAATGCGAGGATGATGTCCATCAAACGCATGACAAGTGTATCTAGTGCGCCGCCAATATAGCCAACAACTAAGCCCGTTGTCACACCAACCGAAACAGCGCCGACAACAACAATTATGCCAACGAATAGCGAATAACGGCTACCGTGAATAAGCCGTGATAACATATCGCGGCCAACGGCATCTGTGCCCAGTAAAAACTGCCATGTTCCACCTTCTTGCCAAACAGGCGGCACAAGGAAGAATTCGCGATATTGTTGATTGGGTGCGTGTGGCGCGATGAAATCTGCAAAAAGAGCAATAAAACAAATTGCCAAGAAGAAGCAGAGGCCAATCACGGCACCCTTATTTTCTTTGAAATAAAACCAGAAGCTGGCCAACCCGGATTGATGGTTGTCGTCCAGCTCAGGATCTGTGGTTATAGCTTGATCTGTCATGATTAACCCTTATGCCGAATACGTGGGTTGATCAGACCGTAGAGTAGATCAACAACGAGGTTTACGAACATAATAATGACAGCGATCATCAAAAGTCCCCCTTGCACAGAAGGGTAATCGCGCCGCGAAATAGAATCGATCAACCATTTTCCAATGCCTGGCCAAGAAAAGATTGTTTCAGTCAAAATGGCACCTGCCATCAAAACACCAACCTGCAGGCCGATTGTTGTGATCACGGGGATCATGGCATTGCGCAAAGCATGCACACCCACAACACGGGCTGCCGATAAGCCTTTGGCGCGTGCCGTGCGGACATAGTCCTCATTAAGCACCTCAAGCATGGCAGAGCGTGTTTGGCGTGCAATAACCGCTAGCGGTATTGTTCCAAGCACAATCGTTGGCAAAATGAGATGGGATAGGGCAGAGCTGAATGCACCTTTTTGGCCCGATAAAAACGAGTCAACCAGCATGAATCCCGTCACATTCGGGAAATAGTAAAGCAGTGAAATACGCCCTGATACCGGTGTCCAGCCAAGTGTGCCGGAGAATAGAATGATCAGCAGCAAGCCCCACCAGAAAATCGGCATTGAATAGCCAACTAGAGCAGCGCCCATCAAGGACTGGTCGAACCATGTACCGCGCTTAATTGCAGCGAGCATACCAATCGGCAGTCCAATCACGAGCGCAAATATAATCGCGCAAATGGATAATTCGAAGGTTGCAGGGAAAAGCGTAAAAAACTCGTCCCACACTGGCTTTTTTGTCACCAGAGACTGGCCCAAATCGCCGCTAAGAGCGGAGAAAAGATAATCGAAATATTGTACGTAGAGCGGTCTATCAAAGCCGAACTGCTCAAGCAGCTGGGCATGGCGCTCAGGAGAGACACCACGCTCGCCGGCCATCAGTAAGACTGGGTCACCGGGCAAAATACGAACAAATGAGAAGGCGGCCAAGGTCACACCCAAAAAAGTGGGGATGAGCAAGCCGAAGCGTTTTAGTAAGAAACCAAACATGAGCAGCTAATTTGAACCGCGCCTTATCTAAAAGATAAAGCGCGGTTCAATCCAATAACTAAAGGAAAGGGTGATTATTCAGCAATATCAACGTTCGTAAACGAGTGACCACCCAATGGGTCCATCACATAGCCGCTTACTTTTGTTGACATAGGCATGAAGACCACTGAGTGCGCAATTGTCGCCCACGGTGCTTCGCGTTTGAAGACAACCTGTGCCTCTTCGTAGAGTTTTGTACGCTCGGCTTTGTCCGATACAATTTTCGCTTTTTGAATCAAAGCTTCAAACTCATCGTTACACCATTGTGCACGGTTTGAACCACCAACACCATCACAGCCAAGAAGAACGGCTAGGAAGTTGTCTGGGTCACCATTGTCACCTGTCCAACCAAGAAGAACGGCGCCATCGCGGTCTTTGTCTTTTGAAAGGTCGAGATATTCGCCCCATTCATAGGAAACGATCTCAACTTCAACGCCAACCTTAGCAAAATCTTCTTGCATGACTTCAGCCATACGACGTGCATTCGGGTTGTATGGACGTTGAACCGGCATAGCCCAGATTTTCATCTTCAGGTCTTTAACGCCTTCAGCTTCCAACATAGCTTTTGCCGCTTCAGGATCAAAGCTGTCGTCTTCGACGGCATCATTGTATGACCACATGGTTGGTGGCAGCGGGTTCTTTGCAGCTTTACCAGCGCCTTGGAATACGGCGTCAAGAATTGCTTGCTTGTTGATCGCCTTGTTAAGCGCTTTACGAACATTTGCATTGTCAAAAGGCGCTACCTGAGTGTTGTAAGCGAGATAGCCAACGTTAAGGCCTTCTTGCTCTTCAACTTTGATGTTCTCTGCAGCTTTCAATGAATCCAAGTCAGCTGGGTTTGGATATGGTGCCACGTGACACTCGCCTGCGAGCAATTTTTGCTGGCGAACAGAAGCATCTGTTGTAATCGCAAAAACCAAATCGTCGATTGGCTGCTTGCCTGCCCAATATTCATCATGTGAACCATAACGGATCACAGCATCTTTTTGGTAAGCAACAAAATGGAACGGACCAGTGCCGATCGGCTGCTGGTTAAGCATGTCTTTTGTGTCGCTTTCTTCAAGCTGCGCGCCATATTCTGCTGAAAGGATAGATGCGAAATCCATCGCCAAGTTTGCAACCATTGGCGCTTCAGGACGGCTCAGGTTAAACCGCACTGTATAGTCATCAACTTTCTCAACAGACTTCAAAAGGTCCGGCATAGACATGCCGTTGAAATATTCCCAAGAAATGCCAGCAGTATATTGGTTGAAAGCGTGGTCGCTTTGTAGCTGGCGATTGAATGAGAACAGCACGTCATCAGCATTGAAATCACGTGTTGGTGTGAAGAATTCAGTTGTGTGGAACTTAACACCCTGACGAAGCTTGAATGTGTAAGTCATGCCATCTTCAGAAACTTCCCAGCTTTCAGCAAGACCAGGCTGTACTTCAGAAGTGCCTGGCTTGAATTCAACAAGTCGGTTGTAAAGAGGTTTTGATGATGCATCGAATGTCGTGCCGGCAGTGTAGGGCGCAGGGTCAAAACCCTCTGGCGAACCTTCCGAGCAGTAAACCAAAGTTTTGGCTTGTGCGGCACCTGCCATAAGCATCGTCGTGGCTAAGAGTGCTGGCAACAGCAAATTTGAACGTTTCATGCTATTTAATTCCTTCCAATTAAATTTCTGATCTGGTTATACTCCAGTCATGAAGAGGCTATGTAAGCACCTCATCTGTCTTATAGCAATTGTCTTTTTTTGAACTTTCACACAATTAAATTTCTATATTGTGCTCCGTATTAGGTCGTTTGTTCTGATTGTTCGCTTTTATTGAGTATATTTATCCAAGTTCGTTTCTGTCTAAGCTTGGCGATCAAACGATGAAAATACGTTTTGTATCGTATTTTAGACAAGTTCCCATGCTGCTTAGCGGTTGCGAGGAATGCAATAATGATGAGCGTTTAAATGCACTGTTATTTTAACGTAAATGTCGTGTTGTAAAGATTGGTATATTGGTGTGGTGATATCGTGATGGTGAGAATAAAGTTTTGAAACAGATCAGTATAATTATTTCAATATTCTGCATTTTGATAAATGTTGCTTATGCAGGCGAGCCAATTGACTTGAAAAGTCAAATTATTGCTGATCCTGAACTTGAAAATGATGACGTGCAGAGCTGTGAAATGGCTGGTCCCGGGTTCAAATTTATCCCCGGAACACAGACATGTATTCGTATCTCAGGCCATGTTCAGTATGAAATTAACGTCAAAAACAATTAACGAAAATTCCGTTTAGCTTTTATCACTTAACCAAAATTGCCGATTCTTCGTGATTTTAAAACAATGGTTATTTCATCTAAAACTGTTGGGTCTTCAATCGTCGCAGGCATTTTCCATGTTTCGCCATCGGCAATCTTTTGAATGGTTGCGCGCAATATCTTTCCAGATCGTGTTTTGGGCAAACGCGGCACTGTCAGTGCAATTTTAAACGCAGCAACCGGACCAATCTCGTCGCGTACCATTTTGATAACGTCGGCTTCAATTTCACTTTCAGAGCGCTCAGTGCCAGTGTTGGTAATCAAAAAGCCTACAGGAGCCTGACCTTTGAGTGTGTCTGCTATACCGATGACCGCGCATTCAGCAACATCAGGATGTTTGGCAATGATCTCTTCCATCGCGCCAGTCGATAGGCGGTGTCCGGCCACATTGATAATGTCATCGGTGCGCGCCATGATGAACAAATAGCCATCCTCATCCATGTATCCGGCATCAGATGTTTTATAAAAACCCGGAAACTCATTAAGATAAGCCTCGCGGAAGCGCTGCTCACCATTCCATAAGGATGGCATACACCCCGGCGGCAAAGGCAGTTTCACAACGATATTGCCAAGCGTACCATGGCTGACCTCATGCCCCGCATCATCCAATACGCGAATGTCATAACCGGGCATTGTGACCGTTGGAGAACCGATCTTGACGGGCAGGGCACCTAAACCAATGGGGTTGCTTACCATTGCCCAGCCTGTTTCTGTCTGCCACCAATGGTCGATCACTGGAACGCCAAGCGCTTTTTCAGCCCATTCGATCGTATCAGAATCGGCGCGTTCGCCCGCTAAAAATAAAGTGCGAAGCGACGAAATATCATAGCTTTTTATAAACTCGCCTTTTGAATCTTCCTTTTTAACTGCACGAATGGCGGTTGGTGCTGTGAACAAAGCGGCGACTTTATAATCTTGTATAACGCGCCAAAAAGCACCGGCATCGGATGTGCCGACAGGTTTGCCTTCAAACATCAATGTTGTCGCGCCGTGTAGAAGCGGTGCGTAGCAAATATAAGAATGGCCAACGACCCAGCCCACATCAGAAGCTGCCCAAAAGACTTCGCCAGGTTTAATGCCGTAAACGGCATCCATTGACCATTTCATCGCAACCATATGGCCGCCATTATCACGCACGACACCTTTGGGTTGGCCAGTCGTGCCTGATGTATAGAGAATATAAAGCGGGTCAGTCGCTGCGACTTCTTCACAAGGGATCGGCGTTTGTGCTTCGCGGTGTGCGCTCACCAGTTCGCTATAGTCTAAATCGCGCCCTGCCGTTAGATCGCAGACATGTTCATCGCGTTGCAAATAGAGGCAGTGGTCCGGTTTATGATCGGAAATCTCAATCGCTTTATCGACAAGCGGTTTATACTCGACGATACGGCTCGGCTCGACACCGCACGAGGCAGCGATAATAATTTTGGGTTCACAATCATTGATGCGGGTTGCCAGTTCATTGGCCGCAAAGCCGCCAAAAACAACGGTGTGAATAGCGCCAAGCCGTGCCGACGCAAGCATCGCGGCAACGGCCTCTGGCACCATAGGCATATAGATGAGAACGCGGTCGCCTTTGGTGACACCCAAATCACGATATGTTGCCGCCAGCGCACGCACTTCGTCGCGCAATTGCGCATAGGTCCAAACTGTCTTTTTGCCGCTATAGGCGCTTTCATGGATCAGTGCAGCTTGATCGGCGCGTCCATTATCAACATGACGGTCAACAGCATTATAACAAGTGTTGCATGTCGCGCCGACATACCAGCGGCCATAAATATCCAAATCAGGATCGAACACTTTGTCAGCAGGTTTAAACCAATCAATGCCAGCGGCGGCTTGCTTCCAAAATTCTTGCGGATCTTTTTGCCACGCGCCGTAAATCTCGGCATATTTTGATGTCGCGCTCATATTACCCCTCCCAAGGCATCGTCTAAGACTGTCAGGTCAGCGGTTGCGCCGCAATCCGACTAATTGCGAAAGCAGAGCATTGGCCGCATCCAAAACATTCGAGCCCGGGCCAAAGATTTCAGCCACACCAGCTTCGCGCAAAAATGCGTAATCCTGCTCTGGAATAACACCGCCGCAAATGACCATAATGTCGTCGCGGCCCTTAGCTTTCAGCAGTTCAATGAGCTCAGGAATAAGCGTCATATGACCCGCAGCAAGTGACGAAACACCAATCACATCAACGTTAGAGGCAATGGCTTTGTCGCAAATTTCTTGCGGCGTTTCGAACATGTCTGAAAGATCAACCTTAAAGCCCATATCGGCAAATGCTGTGGCAATGATTTTTGCACCGCGGTCATGCCCGTCTTGTCCCATTTTGGAGACAAGAATATGCGGCACATGGCCTTTGTCATCTGCCACATCTTTGATACGGCTTTGGATTGCTTTATATTCGGCATCATCCTTATAGGCATCGGCGTAAATGCCGGCGATGATACGCGTAGTGGCCTTATGACGGTCAAATGCACGTTCCATCGCATCTGAAATTTCGCCAAGTGTTGCCCGTGCGCGTGCAGCTTCAACGGCAGCTTCCAGCAAATTGCCTCTGCCAGATTTTGCAACGTCTTCTAGGTTCTGGATGGCGCTTTCCAGCGCTTTCGGGTTGCGTGACTTCTTCACTTGGGTAAGACGCTTAATTTGTGAAACGCGCACCTTGGTATTATCAATTTGCAAAATGTCGATTGGTTCTTCGTCTTCAACGACATATTTATTGACGCCAACAATAACGTCTTCGCCTTGGTCCACACGCGCTTGGCGCCGTGCTGCAGCCTCTTCAATGCGCATCTTAGGCAGACCTTGCTCGACTGCTTTGGTCATGCCGCCAAGCTCTTCAACTTCCTCGATGAGTTTCCATGCTTCGTCGGCAAGCTGTTTGGTCAGCGCCTCAACATAATAAGAGCCACCGAGCGGATCGACCACATCCGTCATGCGGGTTTCATGTTGCAAAATAAGTTGCGTATTGCGTGCGATACGCGCCGATGCCTCTGTGGGCAGCGCCATCGCTTCATCAAACGAGTTGGTGTGCAGACTTTGCGTGCCGCCCAAAGTTGCGGCCATCGCTTCAATCGTTGTGCGAATAATATTATTATGCGGTGATTGCTCGGTGAGCGATACGCCAGATGTTTGGCAATGTGTGCGCAGAAGCTTGGAGCGCTGATCTTGCGCTCCAAAATCAGTCATGATGCGCGACCACAGCATGCGTGCAGCACGCAGCTTTGCGACCTCCATAAAGAAGTCCATGCCGATGCAGAAGAAGAAGGAGAGGCGGCCCGCAAAGCGGTCAACATCCAGTCCCTTAATCGTTGCTGCGCGCACATATTCCATGCCGTCGGCCAGCGTATAGGCAAGCTCTTGTGCCAAGGTCGCACCAGCTTCTTGCATGTGATAGCCGGAAATTGAAATCGAGTTGAATTTCGGCATTTCATTGGCCGTATATTCAATAATATCGGCAACAATCCGCATCGATGGTTCTGGCGGATATATATAAGTGTTACGCACCATGAATTCTTTTAAAATATCATTTTGCACAGTGCCCGACAGAACAGCTTTATCAACGCCTTGTTCTTCGCCTGCAACAATGAACATCGCCAGCACCGGAATGATCGCGCCATTCATCGTCATAGAGACAGACATTTCATCCAGCGGAATCTGGTCGAAGAGGATTTTCATGTCCTCAACAGAATCGATCGCAACGCCAGCCTTGCCAACATCGCCAGAAACACGTGGATGATCGGAATCATAGCCGCGGTGCGTTGCAAGATCGAACGCAACCGACAAACCTTTTTGTCCTGCGGCTAAGTTCTTGCGGTAGAAAGCATTGGATTCTTCGGCCGTTGAAAATCCCGCATATTGGCGAATAGTCCACGGGCGGCCCGCATACATGGTGGCTTTAACGCCGCGTGTATAGGGCTCAAAGCCCGGTAAGTCGCGGGCGGCCTGTTCCGGCACGTCGGACGGCAAATAAAGCGGCTTGATCGTGATGCCTTCAGGCGTTTTTTTGTTAAGCGATGTCGGGCTTTTGCCCTTCAACTCTTTTTCCGCGATTGCATTCCAATATTGATCGTCGACCTTGGTTTTATCGCTCATCCTTCGAACTCCATGATCACTTCATCAACCGCAAGACTGTCGCCAACGGCCACAGGTATTTTTGAAACTATTCCGGCTTTTTCTGCACGCAGAACATTTTCCATTTTCATTGCTTCAACGATGGCCAATGCTTGGCCTTCTTCGATTTTGTCGCCTTCTTTGACGTTCAATTTTACGATCAAACCGGGCATAGGGCAGAGTAGCAATTTGGACGTGTCCGGCGGCAGTTTTTCCAGCATTAGGGATGCAAGTTCCGCAATGCGCGGCGTGTAAATTTTGACATTCAAGTCAAGGCCTTGCACCCGCAATCTGTAACCGCCCGTAATTGGCGTTGTCTTTATTATATAGTCCGTTTCATCAACCTTGGCTCTGACCAGCGGAATGCCGGGCGTATAATCAATGTGAACTTGGCACTTGGTGCCATCCTCAGACAAAGCAATTTCGAAATGCGTGTCGATTGCTTGCACCGCGAGTTTGATGTGCTGACCGTCAATAACAGCCACATAATCATTATCGCCGCTCGCCTTGATAGGCGTGCCAATGCGGCGTTCATCGCTCAATTTCATGGCGGCAGCAATGCTGGCTAACGCTTTTAATTCAGTGTCATTGGGTGTTACGCCTTCAAACCCGTCAGGATATTCTTCCTCGATAAAGGCGGTGGTGATGTTGCCGCTCTTAAAGCGTTCATGTTTCATTACGGCAGCGCAGAACGGCAAATTGTGGCCAATGCCCTCAACCTCAAATGCGTCAAGCGCATGAGACATGGCGGTAACGGCGGCTTCTCGGTTTTTTCCCCATGTGCAAAGCTTCGCGATCATCGGATCGTAAAACATGGAAATCTCACCGCCTTCATAAACGCCCGTATCGTTGCGCACGATGGTATCTACACCTGCGGAAGAACTCAAAGGCGGGCGGTAGCGTGTCAGGCGGCCGATAGAAGGCAAAAAGTTGCGGTAAGGGTCTTCGGCGTAAAGGCGGCTTTCAATTGCCCACCCGTTAAGCTTCACGTCCTCTTGGGCAAGGGCGAGCTCTTCGCCATTGGCAACGCGGATCATCTGCTCCACTAAGTCAACGCCGGTGATAAGTTCTGTGACGGGATGCTCGACTTGCAGCCGCGTATTCATTTCGAGGAAATAGAAATTGCGATCCTTATCGACGATAAATTCCACCGTTCCAGCACTTGCATAGCCAACAGCTTGGGCAAGCGCGACAGATTGCTCGCCCATTGCCTTGCGTGTAGCCTCATCCAAAAACGGTGAGGGCGCTTCTTCAATGACCTTTTGGTTGCGGCGCTGAATAGAACATTCGCGTTCGCCCAAATAGATGCAATTGCCGTGCGTATCGGCCAACACTTGAATTTCAATGTGGCGCGGTTGAACAACGAACTTTTCGATAAAAATGCGATCATCGCCAAATGAGGAGGCAGCCTCTGATTTTGAGCGGTCAAAACCTTCGCGCGCCTCAGCATCATTCCATGCGATGCGCATGCCTTTGCCGCCGCCGCCAGCAGAGGCTTTAATCATAACCGGATAACCGATTTGAGCAGCTATCGTTGCTGCATGGTCAGCATCGTCGATCAGGCCCATATGGCCTGGAACTGTAGAAACACCTGCTTCCTGCGCCAATTTTTTAGAGGTGATCTTGTCACCCATGGCTTCAATCGCGTTCACAGGCGGGCCGATAAAGGCGATATTTTCAGCTTTTAAGCGCTCGGCAAATTCAGCGCGTTCGGACAAAAAGCCATAACCTGGATGAACAGCCTCTGCGCCCGTCTGTTTGCAGGCCTCAATAATCTTATCAATAATGAGATAGCTCTGCGATGCAGGCGCGGCACCAATATGCACGGCTTCATCCGCCATCTGCACATGCAGCGCGTTTTTATCGGCATCTGAATAAACGGCGACAGTTTTAATGCCCATGGCTTTCGCAGTCTTGAAAACGCGGCAGGCAATTTCGCCTCTATTGGCAACGAGAATTTTAGTAAACATGTGTCGTACCCTTAGAGCGGAATATTATCGTGTTTTTTGGCAGGGCCAGTCACCTTTTTGCCTTTGAGAATTTCAAAGGCGCGGGCAACGCGGCGGCGCGTCGAATGCGGCATAATAACTTCGTCAATAAAGCCGCGCTGTGCGGCGATGAACGGATTGGCAAAGCGATCTTCATATTCCTTGGTGTGCGCCGCCATTTTATCGGCATCTTTAAGGTCAGCACGGTGAATAATTTCCGATGCACCTTTTGCGCCCATCACGGCAATTTCAGCCGTTGGCCAAGCATAGTTTATGTCCGCGCGAATATGTTTTGAGGCCATCACATCATAAGCACCGCCATAGGCTTTGCGGGTGATGACAGTGACCAGCGGAACCGTTGCCTGCGCATAGGCAAACAGCAGCTTTGCGCCATGTTTAATAATGCCGCTATGTTCTTGTCCGACACCTGGCAAAAAGCCCGGCACATCAACAAGTGTCAAAATCGGAATGTTGAACGCATCGCAAAAGCGCACAAACCGCGCTGCTTTCTTAGAGCTGTTGATGTCCAGACAGCCCGCCAGCACCATTGGCTGATTGGCAACTACGCCAACCGTTGAGCCATTAATACGAACAAACCCGCACAATATATTGCCTGCGTGATCTTTTTGAATCTCAAAGAACGAGCCTTCGTCAGCCACTTTGCGAATAACTTCGTGCATATCATAAGGCTGGTTCGGATTTTCCGGTATCAGCGTGTCGAGGCTTGTCTCAATGCGGGTTTCGCTGTCTGTCGTCGGTAAAACGGGCAGGGCGCTGTCAAATGATTGCGGCAACATATCAAACAGACGGCGCACTTCCAAAAGCGCCTCCACATCATTGTCAAAGGCACCATCGGCAACAGAAGACTTCTTCGTATGTGTTGATGCGCCGCCCAGTTCTTCAGCGCTCACAATTTCATTGGTAACGGTTTTGACCACATCTGGTCCGGTGACAAACATATAGCTTGTATCTCTGACCATAAATATAAAGTCAGTCATTGCAGGTGAATAGACCGCGCCGCCCGCACAGGGCCCCATGATGACCGAAATTTGCGGAATAACACCGGAGGCTTGCGCATTGCGCCAAAAAACTTCCGCATAGCCGCCAAGTGATGCGACACCTTCTTGAATGCGCGCGCCGCCAGAATCATTAAGGCCAATGATTGGCACACGGTTTTGAACCGCCAGATCCATGACCTTGCAGATTTTTTCTGCGTGGGTTTCAGATAAGGAGCCACCAAACACTGTAAAGTCTTGGCTAAACACATAGCAGGGACGGCCATTGATCTTGCCCCATCCGGTGATGACGCCATCACCTGGAATTTGCTGCTCTTGCATGCCGAAGTCTGTGCAGCGGTGAGACTTTAAAGTGTCGTATTCCTCAAATGAGCCTTCATCGAAAAGCACATCGAGGCGTTCGCGTGCCGTTAGCTTGCCTTTGGCGTGCTGTGCATCAATGCGCCGCTGCCCGCCGCCAAGACGCGCTTCTGCACGTTTTGCTTCCAATTGGTCTAGCGTTTCTGAGATCATCAGGTTGCTCCGGCTATAAAGACGCGTGCTTAAACATTAGCGCCATTTCGATTTTCACTATCAGTAAGGCAAGCTTGTCATATTGTAAGGAGTAAATTAGTGTAAGAATATAATTTATCAAAGTTGCAACTTTCAAAAGTAAAAAAGTATAATGCGCGAACGCAAACTCTTTATCGGTCAAAACATTCGGTCTCTGCGCGACAAGCATGGCCATACACAGGCTGAAATGGCGGCAAGGCTGTCGATTTCGACAAGCTATCTCAACCAGATTGAGAACAACCAGCGCCATGTCACAGCTTCTGTGCTGCTCAGTTTGGCAGAAGTGTTCTCCATTGATATTGCGTCCTTATCAGACAATGACAGCGATCGCCTGTTGGCTGATCTGCTCGAAGCGCTGGCCGACCCGCTTTTCAAAGCAGAGCAATTATCATCACGTGACTTGAAAACCTTTTCGCAAACATCGCCCATTGTGGCCCGTGCATTCCTTAATATGCATCAGGCATTGCGGCGTGCTGGCGAACGGCTTGCGCAAATTGATGATTCATTGGAGCGCTCCGGCGCTTTGAGCGAATTAACGCCATATGAAGAAGTGCGCGATTTCTTCCATTATAATGACAACTATATAGACAGCCTTGATCGGGCAGGTGAGGCGCTGGCGCAAACACTATCCAAAATTGACCGCGATATGCATCAGGCGCTCACTCAATATTTGTTCGATCAACATCAAGTGCGTGTATATATAAGTGACGATGTGAGCCATAACGCGCCAATCCGCCGTTATGATCCTGCGCAAAAACTGCTGACATTAAGTAATGTGCAGAGCCAATCATCGCGGATTTTTCAAATGGCGCACCAGATCGCTTTCTTTGAGCAAGCGCCAAATCTCGATCGCATTGCCCAGCAGGCGAATTTCAGATCGCCGGAAGCTGCCGATATATGCCGCATCGGCTTGGCCAATTATTTCTCTGGCGCGACTTTATTACCGTATGAGCGCTTTGCAGGCTTTGCTGTCGAGGTTCGTCACGATTTACACATTATGGCGCGTCATTTTGGTGCAAGCATAGAGCAGGTCGCGCACCGCCTCAGCACATTGCAGAGATCTGGGCGCAAAGGTGTGCCGTTTTTCTTTGCCCGTGTGGATCAAGCCGGTAACATCACAAAGCGCCATAGCGCGACGAAGTTACAGTTTGCGCGTTTTGGTTCGACTTGTCCGCTTTGGAATGCCCATGCAGCCTTTGAAGCGCCGGGCCGTATATTGCGGCAAAAGGCTGAAACGCCCGATGGTGTGCGCTATTTATGTCTTGCAACAGAAGTGACCAATCAAGGCGCTGGCTTTAATGTTCCTGCGCCGCGTTACGCTTTAGCGCTGGGGTGCGAGATCAAACATGCCGTTCAATTGGTTTATGCAGATGGTTTGGAGGTGGGCAAAGAATCAGCCTTTGACCCAATTGGAATATCTTGCCGCATATGCCCGCGTTCAGATTGCCATCAGCGCGCCGTGCCGCCATTGCAGCATCCGCTCAGCGTGGATTTGAACGAGCGTGTAACAATACCCTATACATTCTAACCGCTTGCTGGTTCGCTCGCAGCTTCGAAACGCGCCTGAATTATTACAGTTTGATCTTTGTTTTAGTGAATGGGCCAAAATCAGAGCGATTCTCATACAGATTCGCTCTGATTCACACGGAAGCGGCCTTTTGTTAACGTATTGTAAATCTTCGTGAACAGTTCGTTGACGAAATCGTGTCTTTTTTGCAACAAGCATAATTGAACACACCGTGAAGGCCCACTGGAACGACAAACGATATTGCTCTGCGCCAAACCATGAGTATGTTCAACATCAAGAAACGGGCAGACGTTTGTTTCTTACACATTGGGGATGGGACAAACGTCCTTGTGATATACCAGACCCGTTTTAACTTATTTGACTGGAGGTCAATTATGAACATTAAGAGCCTACTACTCGGTTCTGCAGCAGCTCTCGTAGCTGTATCAGGCGCACGTGCTGCTGACGCAGTTGTAATTCCTGAGCCAGAAGCTGTTGAATACGTACGCGTATGTGACGCAGCTGGCGCTGGCTACTTCTACATTCCTGGTTCAGAAACATGCTTGAAATTCTCAGGTTATGTTCGTTACGAAATGAACCTTACAGAGAATGACAACGGTGGCGTACTTAATAACGGTTACCTTGCTAATGAGTGGAATAAACGTTCAGAAGTTCGTTTAGACGTTGAAGCTTGGAACGACACAGAGCTCGGCCCACTTTATTCACGCGTCCGTATCGGTTATGATCAAGACCCTCGTCTGGGTGGCGCTGGTATCCATATTGACCACGCTGTTATCCAGCTTGCAGGTCTTACAATCGGTAAGAACGCTTCATGGTGGGACTGGGGTTTTGGTGCTGATGGCGATGGTATCGTAAACTTTGGCCCAGGCGAAGTTGGTATGGTTGCATACACAGCAAACGCAGGTGGCTTCGGCATCACTCTTGCTCTTGAAGAAGATGTAGCTGGTGATGGCGACTATATGCCAGACGTTGTTTTGGATGTTGATGGTTCAGTTGGGCAGTTCGGTGTACGTGCTGGTCTTGCATATAACGAATCAGCTGAGGCTTTGACTGGTAAGATCTATGCTTCTTACGACTTCGGTGCAGCAACAATTGGTCTTGGTTACCAATACTCTGATGATGATGCACTAGGAGCAGAATACCTTGCTAACTTTGAGCATGTAATTGGTGCCGACATCTCTGCAGACTTGACAGAAAAACTATCTGCACGTGCAGGCTTTAACTATGGTATGAATTGGTTGGGAACTTCTAACGATGGTTACATCGTTGGTGCTGGTGTAAACTACGAGATCGTATCTGGTTTCGATGTTGACGCTCGTATTCGTTATGCCAACGGCGACAATGTTGACGGTGAAGTTGATGGCCGTATTCGCTTCACACGCGCATTCTAATCTGACCTTTCAGATTTGAACGAAAAACCCGGCAGGCAACTGCCGGGTTTTTTGTGTCTTGTATTTTAGAAAAGTGTGCGGCTTAATTTTCTAGATAGAGATTCATGTCCGCAGCTTTCATCAGGCTCTTGTGCCTAGCCTAATGAAACAATAGAGCGTGATAAGTCGCTTAGCTAAAACGCGCTGAGATCAGATTTTTGCGCAAAACTGCGCAATGGCATCATCAAGACCACTCGTATGCAGCATGGGTGCATGGCCTTGGCCTTCAACGTGAAGCTGCTGCATCTTTGGATGAACAGCACTCATTTGCTCAAACGTCTCTTTGGACAAAATATTTGAGTTTTCGCCGCGTATGACCAAAATTGGCAAATGGCGAAGCCCAATAAATTGCGGCCAAGCTGTCGGCAAGCGATCACCGGCGTTAAGGCCTTTCATCGTATCTGCAAGATGCGGGTCATAATCTGCCGATAAAACTCCATCCTTTTGCGAATAGCGGCATTCTGCTTCAAACAGCCAATCTTCCTCTGTCAGGGCAGGGAAGCTTTTACCCATAATCTTCTTTTGCGCCTCTATCGCTTCATTCCAATTTTTGGGGCGGGGCGCTTGTTGAAGATAGCTTCGGATTTGCATCAAGCCAGCACCATCAATGACTGGGCCAATATCATTAAGCACGATGCCTTTAAGTGCCGTTGGGCGCATGCCGGCCAGAACAAATGTGATAAGACCGCCGCGCGATGTGCCAATAAAAATTCCATGCTCGATACCCAGCGCATTTAAGCCGCTAACAATATCTTCGGCTTCCATCAGCACATTATAGTTTGACCAGTTCTTGTCATATTCTGACAGGCCGCGGCCTCTATAATCAAAAGCAATAACGCGGCGCGGCGTTTGCGGATGTGAGGCGAGGTGCTTGGCTAAAAGATCGAAATCCCGCGCATTTCGGCTCAAGCCATGCAAACAAATAACCGGAAGATTTTCCTCATGCGCCGCATCAAACGGCACATAATCCCGCGCATGAAGCCGCAAGCCGTCGCGGCTCGTGTAAAAACGGCTTTCAATGTGGCATTGAACGGCAGAATTGGTCATCCGAAAGTGTCCTAATGAGAATTTGATGCGACCATAGGGCGAATATCTTGCAAATTGTAGGTCTATGCAGCGATTGAGCACATATTCTTATGGATTTGTTCCAAAACGCAAATCGTGTGCAATGGAAGTTTTCTGCCCGAGTTGCATTTTATAAACCTGCAAATTTTCCATCAAGCGCTGAACATAATTGCGTGTCTCTGGATAGGAAATGGCCTCAATCCAGTCGATCACCTCATATAAAGGTTTACCGCGTGGATCACCAAAACGCTTCATCCATTCTTCGGCCCTGCGCGGTCCCGCATTATAAGCGGCAAAGGTGAGAATGTAGGAGCCATCAAATTTTTGGAATTGGCTATTGAGATAAGCAACCCCAAGTCGCGCATTATAATTTGCATCTTGCGTCAATTTTTCAGGCGCATAGGCCATCTTTTCTGCCGCAGCCATTTGCTTTGCTGTGCCAGGAAGAACTTGCAATAAGCCCCGCGCATTAGCGCTTGAAACCGCACCTATGTTGAATTCGCTTTCTTGCCGCGCAACCGCATAGGCAAGGGCGTGATCCTTTGCTTCAAGCCCTGTTGCATCAGAAATTGCGCCAAGCGGATGGGTTAAAGAGCCCATGTCCAGCCCGCGCCAGTCAGCTGCTTTGGCCAGTTTTAAGGCTGCATAATAATCTTGATTGTCAGAGGCGTGTGCTGCTGCCAAAGCAAGAAGCGAGGTGTCGTCAGCGGACCAGCCAAGCGCAACATAGGCTTTGCGTGCGAGGTTTGTTTCACCAAGCTCAATCAGGCGGTCAATGGCTTTAAGTATCTGAGCATCAACGGTTTTATCGCGCGTAATTGGGCGCCCAGAAAGCGCTGAAGGCTGCCCCAAATGGTCGGCTGCTAACTGTCCGTAGAACGTGGTGTTGTATGTTGCTGCCTTTTGGTAAGCTTGCTTGGATTTTTCTTGATCTGTCAAAGATCTTGCCAGCCAATAATAGCCTCGGGCTTTCGAAATATTGCCCTGTGCAATTTCGATTATTTTCTCAAAATGAGAAACAGCAAGTTCGGGTTTCTTGAGACCGCGCAGCGCGTACCATCCAGCGTGAAAAGCAGCATCAACTTGCGTCGTTTCAGCGCCGCCCTCATGCTGTGATGCCAGATCATAGGCCGTTTGCGGATCGCCATCTTCTAGCATTTGCCGCGAAATTATGCGCCGCTCATCCCACCAAGCATCGGCGTTGATGGTAAATTCTGCCGTTTTCGGCATGGATTTTAAAAGCTCAATCGCTTTTTTGTTCTCATCCGAACGTCTTAAAAACTCTGTTTTAAGATAAGTGTAAGCAACTGTTTTTTGGTTGTTTTCAGTGATTTTATCAATTTTAGAACGGGCAGCTTTTTGCCGGCGGATAACCGCAGTCCACGCGTCGTGAATATCGCCATAATCCAAAAATGGTGCAATGCGCGCACCTGAGCTAATGCGGTCACGAACCATCATATTAAAATAGCGAATTTCGTGATCACGCTTTGTGAGTACATCGCCAAATGTTTCCAATATGTGGCTTTCGTCGCCGGCGCTTAAAACAGTGTCATGCCAAAATGGCAGCAGCAGCGCCCTTGCTTTTTCAATATTGCCGGTGGCTTGATATGTTTTCGCTAATGCATAAGCCCCTTGAAAGGTAAGGGGGGCTTCATCGCCCATTGTTAAACGAAGCCGCATGAGAGACAGCGGATCTTGCGCCATTGCGCGCTCAAGATTGCTCTTCATTGTCGTCTGGCTTGGCCAATCTTTGAGCTTTTCCAGTGTGTTTCGAATCTCACTGGCAGGCACGTCTTTGTGGCCTGATGTTGCAATCAGCCAACTCAGTAAAGCACGGTCAATATCTGCTTCAGGCAGTTCATCGCGCGTTTTTATTGCCGCAAGAATATCGCCCGATTTTAATGCATCTAGTCCGGTTTTAAGCTGCACAGTTGAGCTATTAATTATGGCCGGTGCATCAGGCTTTGTGTTCAATGCGACTTTGTCTTCTTCTAAGCCTGTAGAGATTACTGCGCCTGTGTTGCTTTGATCAATGGGGTCATCGGAGGGCAAAAACATATAAACGCCGAAAACAAGCATAGCGACTGCGCCGCTGCTCATCAGCGCGCCGTGTATAATTTTTGACGAAGTTAATTGACGGTTCATTTTGTCCTTGGAGCAAAGTACAGTGTCAGCAATTGGGCGCAACATCCCAAAACTCGAAGATTCGCGTAAATCTATGGTTAAAATTTGGTAACGATAATGTGGCGTAAAAAGTGCCTCGACTGGAAAAATCTATGGAGCGCGCTGCAGATACTTGCGTTACGCTAATTCTAGGTCCAAAAGCGCAACATAAACAATCAGCATAACGCTGGGAGACTAGAATGACTGACCGTCAAAGCTATCGTGGCTCAATGACAGCTATAGTGACACCTTTTGATGCATCAGGTGCCGTGGATGAAACAGCGCTTCGCGCCTTTGTTGATTGGCAGATCGAAGAGGGCACGAAGGTAATCGTGCCTGTTGGCACGACTGGTGAGAGCGCAACGCTTTCCCATGATGAGCACAAACGTGTCACAGAGCTGGTTGTCGCGCATGTTGCAGGCCGTGTGCCTGTAATGGCAGGCGCTGGCTCAAACAACACTGTTGAGGCTGTAGAGCTTGCTGTTCACGCTGAAAAAGCTGGGGCAGACAGCATTCTAGCCGTAACACCTTATTATAATCGTCCCACTCAGCGTGGCCTATACGCACATTTTGCTGCGATGGCAGAGGCTGTGAAGATTCCGATTTTCATCTATAATATTCCAGCGCGTTCTGTGGTTGATATGACGCCAGAAACGATGGGCCGTCTGGCGCATGATTTTGCCAATATTTGGGGTGTTAAAGATGCTGTCGGCTCAATGGAGCGCGCTTCAGTGCAGCGCATGGTCTGCGGCAAGGATTTCATTCAGCTTTCAGCAGAAGATGCGACATCGCTTGGCTATAATGCACATGGCGGCGTTGGTGCTATTTCTGTAACGGCCAATGTTGCGCCGCGCCTATGCTGCGAATTTCAGGAAGCAACGCTTGCTGGTGATTATGTAAAAGCGCTTGAGTACCAAGATCGCTTGATGCCTTTGCACAAAGCATTGTTTATGGAACCAGGTGTTGCAGGCACAAAATATGCTCTGTCAAAGCTTGGCAAAGTCGAAAACCATTTGCGTTCACCAATGTTAGCGGTTGAAAAATCGACACAAATGGCAATTGATGATGCGATGCGTCATGCTGGTCTCTTGAATTGAGAACAATCGTTCGCATTTAATCATCATGGGCAATTCAAAAAAGAAAAAATCGTCAGGAAAATTTATCGCTGAGAACCGCAGAGCACGGTTCGATTTTGCGATTGATGAAACTTTTGAAGCCGGCATTATGTTGCATGGCACAGAGGTAAAGAGCTTGAGAAACGGCGAGGCAAACATCGCCGAGAGTTACGCGTCTTACGAAAATGGTGAGATGTGGCTCATTAATGCGCATGTACCTGAATATTTAGAAGCCAATAAGTTCAACCATGAACCGCGCCGCCGCCGCAAATTGCTTCTGCATCAAAAAGAAATTGTCAAACTGGCAAATGGTGTTGATCGTCAAGGCATGACGATCGTGCCGTTAAAATTATATTTTAATGATCGCGGCCGCGCTAAGCTGGAAATAGCTTTGGCAAAAGGTAAAAACGTTGCGGATAAGCGCGAAACCGCGAAAAAGCGCGACTGGAATCGTGAAAAATCACGCATTCTGAAAGAGAATAACTAATGGCGGTTGTCGATTACGATTATCTGGCCAAGGTTATTGAAAGTTTGACACATGGCGAAACAGATGAAGTGGCGTTGATGGCGACACTTGCGTGTGAGCTGCATCATTCGGATGATCGTTTCGACTGGACGGGATTTTACCGCGTTGTTGAACCTAATCTGTTGAAGATTGGCCCCTATCAAGGCGGTCACGGCTGCCTTGTGATCCCTTTTGATAAAGGCGTTTGTGGCGCAGCTGCCAAAACGCAGACAACGCAGCTTGTGGATGATGTTGAAGCATTCTCAGGGCATATTGCTTGTTCATCAACAACGAAATCCGAGATCGTGCTTCCTGTTTTTGATAAAAACAAAAAACTCATTGGTGTTCTTGATATCGACAGCAATCAGTCTGCCGCTTTTAATAAAAATGATCAGCACGCATTAGAAGCGATTCTAAAAAGCGTTTTTGAAGCTTAAGCGCCGCATAAAATCGCTAAGATGACATGCAATTCAGGTGTTAGACGCGCAAAGACCGCTTTTCTGTGTTTGCGATGTTTCTAATTCTTGCGTTTGTATTATGAGTTCTGTATAGCGGGGCAACTAATTTCCCGTTCAAACGACGAAAAGGAACGCTAAATGGCCCGCGTGACCGTCGAAGATTGCGTCGATAAAGTTGAAAATCGCTTTGATCTCGTCCTGCTTGCTGCACATCGTGCACGTCAGGTTTCTCAAGGTGCTTCAATCACTATCGACCGCGATAATGATAAAAACCCAGTTGTTGCTCTGCGCGAAATCGCAGATGAAACATTGTCCCCTGGTGATCTTGAAGAAGATCTGATTCATTCGCTTCAAAAACATGTTGAAGTTGATGAACCAGAAGCAGAAGTCGTGGATCAACCATCTGGTGATGGTGAACCGCTTGAGCAGATTACTTTTAACTCCATGAGTGAAGAAGAATTGCTTGCAGGTATTGAAGGTCTTGTGCCGCCAGAAAAATCTGACGACAACTAATTCAAATTATCTGAAATTAGCTCTTTATAGCCTGTTAATTAGAGGCTTATATACTATACGCGGTGACCATTAGGCACCGCGTATTTTTTGTTGGAGCAATACTACCCTATGATGCGTCAATACGAGCTTGTCGAACGCGTGCAGCGATACAAGCCCGATGTGAACGAAGCACTGCTCAACAAGGCTTATGTCTACGCCATGAACAAACATGGTGGCCAGACGAGGGCTTCTGGCGATCCATATTTCTCTCATCCACTCGAAGTTGCGGCCATTTTGACCGACATGAATATGGATGAAAGCACGATAGCAGTCGCGCTGCTGCACGACACAATCGAGGATACGAGCGCAACGCGCGTTGAGATTGAGGAGATGTTCGGCGAAGATACTGCGCGTCTTGTCGAAGGCCTTACCAAAATTGGCCGTCTTGATTTGATGTCTAAAAAGGCAGCACAAGCCGAAAATCTTCGCAAACTACTGCTCGCAATTTCAGATGATGTGCGTGTGCTGTTGGTAAAATTAGCCGACAGACTGCATAATATGCGCACGCTCGATCACATGCGCCCTGACAAGCGATTGCGCATTGCAGAAGAAACAATGGATATCTACGCGCCGCTTGCTGGCCGCATGGGTATGCAGGATATGCGCGAAGAGCTTGAGAGCCTTGCATTCCAGCATATTAATCCAGATGGCTACAGCACTGTGGGTCAGCGCCTAACGCAGCTTGCTGAGTTTAATAAGGAAACACTGGCTGAAATTTCTTCAACGCTCAAAAACCTGCTCGCAGATAATGGCATCCATGCTTCTGTTAAGAGCCGCCAGAAAAAAGCTTGGTCCGTGTTTAGAAAAATGGAGGCCAAAGGTCTTTCATTCGAACAGCTCTCTGACATCTTCGGTTTCCGCATCATTGTTGAGAATGAAGACGATTGCTATCGAGCGCTGGGCATCGTGCATCGCAAGTGGAAAATGGTGCCGGGTCGTTTCAAGGATTATATTTCAACGCCGAAATCCAACGATTATCGTTCATTACACACAACGATTGTCGGTCCGTCAAAACAGCGTGTTGAACTGCAGATACGTTCTGTCGCGATGAACGAAGTTGCTGAATTTGGCGTTGCTACCCACGCAATTTACAAAGATCAGCCCTTGGGCGCAGAAAATGCAAAAGGCGAAACCCAATCGAAGAAAGAGCTTTCTGCCTTTAAAGATACTAATTCTTATTCTTGGCTTCGCCATACGATTGAGGCGCTTTCAGAAGGCGATAACCCAGAAGAGTTTCTGGAAAATACGAAGCTTGAGCTATTTCACGATCAGGTTTTTTGTTTCACGCCAAAAGGCCGCTTAATTGCATTGCCGCGCGGCGCTATTCCTGTCGATTTTGCTTATGCGGTGCATACTGATGTGGGGAATTCCTGCGTTGGCGCAAAGATCAACGGGCGCATTATGCCATTGGTCACACAGCTACAAAGCGGTGATGAAGTTGATATTATCCGGTCAGCAGCGGCAGCGCCGCCAGCAGCATGGGAAAGTATCGTTGTCACAGGAAAGGCACGTTCTGCCATTCGCCGTGCAACCCGCATGGCCGTGCGCAAGCAATATGCTGGGTTAGGTAATCGAATTCTCGACCGTTCATTTGAGCGTGCAGCAAAACCGTATTCGCGCGAGATTATTAAGGACGGATTAGAAGCGCTTGGCTTTAGTGAAGTTGATGATTTGCTGGCAGCGGTTGGGCGAGGCGAGCTATCCTCTACAAAGGTGTTAAAAGCTGTATTTCGTGACTTCCAATCCGATGATGATGCAGCGCCCAATGCTGAATTGTTGGGTGAAGGCTGGTTCAACTTGTCTGATGCCAATGGCATGATGTTCAAGTTTCCTGAGGCCGCCGATCCAGAAGAGGGCGACAATGCATCCAAAGATCGCACATTGGCTATTCGAGGTGCAGCAGGCGACTTGCCTGTCAGCTTTACGGCCGAAGGTGCCGTTCCAGGCGATAGAATTATAGGCATCGCCACACCAGGAAAAGGTATTACGATTTTCCCGATTCAGTCCTCTGCTTTGGCTGCCTATGATGATCAGCCGGAACGTTGGATTGATGTGCGCTGGGACATTGATCAGACCAACCGTAAGCGTTTTCCAGTTCAAACAGCTGTAACTGCGATCAATGCACCTGGTTCATTGGCTGAAATTTCCAAAGTTATTGCTGATAATGATGCAAATATTCACACAATGTCGATGGCTCGCACAGCACCAGATTTTACAGAGATGTTGTTTGATCTGGAAGTTTGGGATGTCAAACATTTGAACCGTTTATTATCGCAGCTAAGAGCGTCACCTGCCGTTAGCACGGCAGAACGTCGACACTCTTAAGCCTCGTATAGACTTCATACTATTTAGGCAGGACAAATTGCCGCCCGAATTTCATAGGATAAGGTCAATATAAGATCGATCTGCAACACATATTAAACGACTTTGTGCTAGCTCAAGAGTGAGGGGCGGCAACAGGTGGTTTTTGTTGGCTGCGTTGCCCAAAATGCATTGGTAGGACTTTCATGCTGTTCAAACGGCGAAAACAGGACGGGTTTTGGACGCGGTTGCGCGTCTATCTCTGGCCGCGCCGTAACCATGCGCGTTCCAGCCGTTATGTTTGGAAGCGTGTTATGCGAATCCGCGCGACACCGCGCGCTATCGGACTTGGATTTGCGATAGGTGTGTTTGCGTCCTTTACGCCGTTCATGGGCTTTCATTTTGTCTTGTCGTTTGCGCTGGCTTGGTTGCTACGCGCATCGTTTATCGCGGCAGGACTTGGAACCGCTGTCGGTAATCCGATTACATTTCCGTTTATTTGGGCTGCAACATTAGAGCTCGGCCGTATGATCTTGGGCCGGTCAGTCGAGATTTCTTCAGGCGCTGAAGGCTTTCTCCACACGTTAAAAGCATATGGCTTTAAAGCTGTTTGGGATCCTTATATTTTGCCAATGATTGTTGGTGGTGTACCGATGGGTATCGTCGCTGGCGCGTTGTTTTATTTTCCGCTTCGCAAAGCAACGGCCGCTTTTCAGCAGCGCCGCCTTTCAAAGAAAATAGTAAAAGCGCAGGCAAAAACGCAAGAGCTTGCAAAGTGCGCAGACGAAAAGTCGAAGCAAAGTGCGGTTCACTCGGCAAATGCTGAGGCTTCGTCATGATTATCGGGCTTGGCAGTGACTTAATTGATATTCGCCGGATTGAGAAAACCCTTGAAAAACATGGTGAGCGCTTCACCAATCGTGTTTTTACGGAAATTGAGCAGAAAAAATCTGACAAACGGCAACAGCGCGCAGCGTCGTATGCCAAAAGGTTCGCTGCAAAAGAAGCAATGTCAAAAGCGCTGGGTACAGGGATATCAAGAGGCGTGTTTTGGCGCGATATGGGCGTCGCAAACCTGCCCAGTGGTAAGCCAACAATGAAATTGACCAATGGTGCTGAAGCGCAACTTTTGCGCTTGATGCCGGATGGGCATGTGCCTCATATCCACATCACAATCACTGATGATTATCCACTTGCACAGGCATTTGTGATCATCGAGGCGCTTCCTGCAGCGTCATAATGACGGTTTGTCATCTTGGGATTGCGAGCAAGCCGCGATAGGTCTATGACGCGCATCATAATTATGACGCTATGATCTAAGAATCGGAATATAAAATTGGCAAAAACTGAGAAAAAACCGGGCGGTATTGGCGAAACAATTTCCGTTATCGTTCAGGCCCTTCTTTTGGCGGTTGTGATCCGTTCGTTATTGTTTCAACCGTTTTCAATTCCATCTGGCTCTATGCGGCCAACCTTATTGGAAGGCGATTATCTGTTTGTGACCAAATGGGCATACGGATATTCAAAACATTCTTTGCCATTTAGCCCTGATCTGTTTGAAGGCCGTATCTGGGGCAGTGAGCCGAAACGCGGCGATGTCGCTGTTTTCAAGTTCCCGCCTGATCCAAGCCTAGATTATATTAAACGCGTTATCGGTTTGCCTGGCGATAAGGTGCAAATGAAGGAGGGCGTACTTTTCATAAATGGTACAGCTGTTGAGCGCGAGAAAATCGGTACAATCGAAGATGTTGATATTACCGAGGAAGACCGTGCGGTTGATGTTTACCGTGAGACTTTGCCCAATGGTGTGACATATACCACGCTAGACCTTACACAAGGTGCAGCAGGCGATAGCACGCGCGAATTTACCGTGCCGGAAGATCATTTCTTCGCAATGGGCGATAACCGCGATAATTCATCTGACAGCCGCTTTAGCGTTGGTTTCGTACCAATGGAAAATTTGGTTGGCCGCGCCAACTATATCTTCTTCTCGATTGCTGATGGCGCTTCACCATTAGAGATTTGGCGCTGGCCGTCATCTGTACGAGGTGATCGTTTGTTTAAGTCGGCGGCAGAATGACGAATAACGCACCTGCAGGAACTGTATCTTCTCAAAAGCTTGAAAAGCTTGAAGAGCTAACGGGCCATAAGTTTAAAGACATCGTGCGTCTTGATCGTGCATTGACGCATTCCAGTGCGCAGCATCGCACCGGCAAGGATTATGAGCGTCTGGAGTTCTTAGGCGACCGTGTGCTGGGGCTTTGTATTGCCGAAATGCTGTTTGCACGTTTTGCCGAAGCCAATGAGGGCGAACTTTCAGTGCGCCTTAACGCGCTAGTCAATGCTGAAACCTTAGCAGAGATCGCTGACGAGCTGAAATTGCACGAAGTTATTCGCACTGGCGCAGATGTGCGCGATCTACAGTCTGAGCGCCAGAAAAATATGCGTGCAGATGTGGTCGAATCGCTCATTGCAACAATTTATCTTGATGGTGGAATACCTGCGGCACGGCAGTTTATTAATCGCTATTGGGAGCCACGTGCCGCGCATGTTGCCGCAGCACGGCGCGATGCTAAAACGGAATTGCAAGAGTGGTCACACAAATACCACGAGACAGTGCCAGCCTATACTGAGATTTCTCGCGAAGGACCGGATCATGAACCGGTATTTGTGATTGAGGTTAAGGTTGGTAAGCTTAAGGCTGAACGAGCCGAAGGGCGGTCTAAGCGCCTTGCTGAACAAGCTGCAGCTGAAAAATTACTTCGCCGCGAAGCGGTATGGAAACCTGAAACCAAAGGCGTTTCAAAATGAGTGAAGATCAACCCGTAACAATGAGCGAAGATAAGCCTGCAACTAGGTCAGGCTTTGCTGCATTCATAGGTTCGCCCAATGCAGGTAAATCAACTTTGTTGAACCGCTTGGTCGGCTCCAAAGTTTCGATTGTCTCCCACAAAGTCCAAACAACACGTACGCTTATTCGCGGCATTGCCATGCATGAAAATACGCAGATTGTTTTCATGGACACGCCAGGTATTTTCCAGCCTAAGCGCAGGCTAGACCGCGCAATGGTGTCAACGGCTTGGACTGGTGCGCATGATGCCGACATCGTACTTGTGATGATTGATGCCCGCAAAGGCATACGCGACGACGAAGAGCGTATCATTGAATCACTTTCAGAAGTTCGCCAACCTAAGTGGCTGATTTTAAACAAAATTGACATGATCGATCCGCCGGATTTGTTGGCGCTGACAACCGAGCTGAATAAACGTGTTTCGTTCGATCAAACTTTCATGGTTTCAGCGCTCAAAGGCCATGGCTGTAAAAGTGTACTGGATGCACTCGCAAAAGCATTGCCGGAAGGCCCTTGGTATTATCCTGAAGATCAGGTGTCTGATTTACCGATGCGAATTCTTGCGTCTGAAATCACGCGCGAGAAAATCTATGATCGTCTGCATCAGGAATTACCCTATGCAACAACTGTTGAAACCGAAGCTTGGGAAGAAAAGCCCGATGGTTCTGTAAGAGTTGAACAAACGATCTATGTTGAGCGCGACAGCCAAAAGAAGATTGTGCTGGGCCATAAGGGTGAGGCGATCAAAAACATCTCGATGCAAGCCCGTAAAGAAATTACCGAGCTAACGGAACAGAAAGTTCATCTGTTCCTATTTGTTAAAGTACGCAAAAACTGGGGCGACGACCCTGCGCGTTACCGCGAAATGGGGCTCGATTTCCACGATTAATGCTATAGGTTAAGCCGGATGGAATGGCGCGGCGAAGGCATTATCATAGGGTGTAAAAAGCACGGTGAGACAAGTCTCATTGTTGAACTTATGACGCCTAAACATGGCCGCCATTTGGGCCTTGTGCGCGGCGGTAGATCCCGCAGAATGCAGCCTTTTCTTCAACCTGGAAATAGAGTTGAAGCGGTTTGGCGTGCTCGCATTGATGAGCATCTTGGCACTTATCAAATTGAACCGCTGCAAATGACCGCAGCGCGGTTGATGGAAAGCGCTTTGGGCGTCAACGCGATACAATTGCTGGGCAGCCATTTGCGATTGCTGCCTGAGCGTGATCCGCATGAGGCGATGTATGGCGCGCTCGAAGTACTTCTGGAACATTTAGATAAGCCGGAAATTGCAGGCCCCTTGATGGTCAAATTCGAGATGCGTTTGCTGGATGAGCTTGGCTTTGGGCTTGATCTGTCACGGTGTGCAGGCAGCGGTGTGCGCGAAAATCTGATCTATATATCGCCTAAAAGTGGGCAAGCGGTGAGCGCAGAGGCGGGGGAGCCTTGGAAAGACAAGCTGCTTCCTTTGCCGCAGTTTTTGATGAAAAGCAGTGAGCGTGAATGCTCAATCAGTGACTTAGCGGATGCTTTTCATATGTTGGGCTATTTCTTTGACCGCGATATTTATTATCCAAGAGGGGTAAAGCCACCGGAATCGCGCATTGGCTTTTTGAATGCGGCATCCAAAAAATGGCCAGCTGCTTAAACTCAAGACAGAAAAAAGGCGGCCAACTTGGCCGCCAAATTGGGATGATAAAGCGCGAGGGCTGCGCTAGAGGCACTTTGGGGATTGAGTGCCTTTGACAAATATATGGGCTGCCATCATCCAACTTAAATATAGTGTAAGAATATTATATGGCAACTTTATGACGAAAATTAATTTATTCTGCTGGGATAACTATATTTTCTCTTTCGATAGCCGTTTCTTTGATTGGCCAATGTATAAGTGCTGCAAAAAGTCCAAGTATAACGCCCAGCCACCAAACGGGATCATATGAACCATAAATGTCATAAAAATAGCCGCCCAGCCAAACGCCAAGGAATGATCCGATTTGGTGTGAGAAAAAGACAATACCGCCCAACATGCCAAGATACCGCGTCCCGAACATAATCGCGACGAGCGCGTTGGTCGGCGGCACAGTGGAAAGCCACAACAGCCCCATAACGCTGGCAAAAATAACAACAGACGTGCCTGTTTGCGGGAGCAGTAAAAATGCAGTCACAGCGATTGAGCGACCGATATAAATCAAGGCAAGAAAAATCGGCTTGGAGTATTTTTGCCCGATAATTCCCGATGCTAAAGAGCCAATAATATTAAAGAACCCGATTAAGGCGAGGCCAAGCACCGCAAACTTTGCTTCAATACCGATATCGCCAATGTAAGCGGGAAAATGGGCCGTAATAAACGCCACTTGGAAGCCACAGACAAAAAAGCCTGCTGCAAGCAAAATATATGATTGATGCGAAAACGCTTCGCGCAATGCCGCACCGATTGATTGGGCCACATCCTTTTGCTTCTGTGTGCCAGAAGATGAATTACCGCGTAGCGGTATGGCGAGTATCGGAATGATAAGCATCATTGCTGATAAAATAAGCAATGAGTCCGACCAGCCAAAATGATTGATCAGTGCCTGTGAGTAGGGCGCAAAAATGAACATGCCCGCAGAACCTGCTGCAGTTCCTAAACCAAAAGTAAAACTGCGCTGTTCAGCCGTAACATTGCGCGCAAAGGCAGCCAGCACGATACCAAATGAGCCAGATGCAATGCCAAGCCCCACCATGACGCCGCCGCCCAAATGCAAATACCAAAGGCTTTCAGGCGAAGCCATGAGCAGCAAACCTGCTGCATAGATGAAGCCGGAAAGTGCCAAAACGCGCCATGTGCCGAATTTATCTGCAATTGCACCAAAGAACGGCTGGCCAACGCCCCACATGAGGTTTTGCAAAGCCATGGCGAGCCCAAAATCAGAGCGGCTCCAACCAGTGTCGGCAAGCATAGGCAGCTGAAAGAACCCCATTGCAGAACGTGGCCCGAAGGTCATAGCCGCAATAAGACAGCCAGATGCAATAATGAGCCAAGGGTAATCGGATTTAGCAGGCGAGGTTGATGAATGCATGGGAATCTCCTGAGCGGCGAAATTGTACTTTTCCCGTGCAAGACGCAATTCAATAAAATTGTTAGCTCAGGTGAGAATTTTTTATTTATAAAAGGCGGCCCAAACAAGAGCCGCCTTCAAAGCACATTATGCTCAATTAAGCGATTTTACCGCCGCCTTGTTTGGTAACAACGACAACCGATGGCCGTGTTGGCAAGTTGTCTTTAAAATCAGGCCAGCGTGTTGCAGGGTTTTCAAAGGTTGCAAGCCCGTCATCGCCCGGGTGTTGCACTGCAAGAAACAGTGTTTCATCATCGGGTGTAAACACTGGACCGCACATTTCAGCGCCAATAGGCACGCGGAAAAACAGCTTTGATGCACCGCGCAGCTCACCTTCAGTTTCAACCGCCCACAGACCATCCGTACGTCCGGTTTTTTCTTTGTCATTTCCATCTGTGGAAACCCACAAACGGCCTTCAGCATCAACCGCGCAATTGTCCGGCATGCCGAACCAGCCATTATCGGTTGTTGATGGATGGAATGAAGCGCCAACTTCAGCCACTTTTGGGTCGCCGCATTTGAGCAAGATTTCCCATGTGGATTTGGTTGAGGCAAAGTCGCCACCTGTTTCCGTGATTTCGATAATATGGCCAAAGGCATTATCTGCACGTGGGTTGGCAGCATTCTCATCGCCCGCCTTGCGTCGTGTGTTGTTGGTCAACATCACATAGACGGTACCTTTGGACAGATTTGGCTGAACATCTTCAGGACGGTCCATTTTCGTTGCGCCAAGAAGATCGGCTGCACGGCGTGTTTCAATCAGCACATCGGCTTGGCTTTCAAAGCCGTTTTGCGCCGTTAAAGGGCCTTCACCGAATATCATCGGCATCCAGTCAACGGTTCCATCCTCATTAAATTTGGCAACATGGAGAACGCCATCATCCAAAATATCTTTGTTTGCCGCGCGGTCTTCAGCATTGAATTTTGCGTTAGAGACAAATTTATATGTGTAGTCAAAACGCTCATCATCACCGGAATATGAAACAACGCGGTTATCAACCGGATTGACAATTGTTTCGCAGCCCTCGTGTTTAAAACGACCAAGGGCTGTGCGCTTTACCGGCATAGAAGTTGGGTCCATCGGATCTACTTCAACGATCCAGCCAAAACGGTTTGCTTCATTTGGCTCTTTTGAAACGTCAAAACGCTCATGGTGTTCGGCCCAGCTATACCAGCCAGCAGGAGCGCCGAGGCGTTCGTAATTAGCAGCTTCGCGGTGACCTTCTGGCAGGCTGCCGCCAAAGTAACCGTGGAAGTTTTCCTCAGCCATAATATATGTGCCCCAAGGCGTCACACCGCCCGCACAATTGTTGAGTGTGCCGAACACTTTTGTGCCGCTTGTATCAGTATTTGTTTGTAGGCGTTCGTGGCCTGCCGCAGGACCAGAAATCAACATTTCGGTTGTCGCAGTAATGCGGCGATTATACTTGCTGTCGAGCACGGGTGCCCATTTGCCATCTGTCTTTTTGATCTCGATGACCGTGCCACCATGTGCGGCCATTTCAATGTCGACAATTTCCTTAGTGAACGCACCATTGTTCACTTTATCTTTGCCTTCACCGTCCTTGCCAATTGTTGCCCAGTTCGGGAACATCAATTCAGCATTTGTATATTCATGATTGACCACCAAAATACCATGATCGCTGCTGCCTTCAAGCGGAATAAAGCCAACATAATCATTGTTATAGCCAAATTGCTTCGCTTGAGATTCCGCGCTTTGGTTCATTGGGTCAAATTCAGGAGAATCGGCGAATATTTTATCGCCCCAGCGCAGCAACACGTCTGCATCATAGCCTTTTGCGACATAGTGCTTTTCATCAACACCAGCCATGATCTCTTCAAAGTCGAATGATGTTGTGGCAGCGCGCGCTTCTGATGCAGCAAGTAATGCGATCGGTGAAACTGTTGTACTAATAGCGGCAACGGCAAGTGATCCACTCAAAAATCCGCGGCGTGAAAGACGGCGGTTGATAATATCTCCCATGGTAGGGTTATCGGAAGTGTTGCGGCCCACATCTTCGCTTTCTTCGCGAATGTCTGTTGGCGTTTTAATCTCGTCATCAAGCTTGATATATTTATTCATAGCGGCACCTATAAATTATGTGAAAGGAAGGGCCGCAGCTTAGAGCGGGATATACATCAGTTTCATGACAGGCAGAAAAGTGATCAATATAGTAGGTAAAAGATAGCGATTCTTATCGCGCATAAGGTTGAATATTACCGCTCATACCTTGCAGAGCCCCATATCAGTGGATATGTCCTATACAGAGCGCAAAATGCGCGATTAAGGGAGTAGGCGATGACCTCTGTTTCAACATCGAATGCCAGCACTGGCGGTAAGACAGCAGCTGAGCGTTACGGCGTGCTACCACGGCCAAATTTGGAGTGGAATGCAGAGGTTGAGCGCGAAACCGCGCATCTTTATGAATTGGTAAAAGAGCACATTCCGGCCATTGAGTGGCCTGTTTATGCGCCTTACGTCTATGCGATCAATAAGCTGAAAAAAGAGCGTAATGCGGCCATTTTAGCCCATAATTACCAAACACCGGATATTTTCCACTGTGTTGCTGATATTGTCGGCGACAGTCTGCAATTGGCAAAAGAAGCCACGATGGTCGATGCGGATATCATCGTGCAGTGCGGCGTTCATTTCATGGCCGAAACGTCCAAGCTGCTTAATCCTGATAAAACTGTGCTTATTCCGGATATGAAGGCCGGTTGTTCGCTGGCAGAATCAATCACAGGCGCTGATGTACGGCTACTGCGTGAACGCTACCCCGGCGTGCCAATTGTTACTTATGTGAACACGTCTGCTGATGTAAAAGCCGAAAGCGATATTTGTTGCACATCATCAAACGCTGTAGCTGTTGTCGAAAGCTTCGGCGTTGACCGCGTTCTGTGTATTCCAGATGAGTTTCTTGCACAAAATGTGGCGGCGCAAACCAAAGTCAAAATTCTGACTTGGAAAGGGCACTGTGAAGTGCATGAACGTTTTACCGCTGAGGAATTGCTTGCCTATAAAGAAGCCGACCCTGAAATTCAGATTATAGCGCATCCAGAGTGTCCACCTTCTGTTGTTGCCATTGCTGATTATGCAGGCTCAACATCGGGTATGATCAATTATGTGCGCGATAAGCGCCCACCAAAAGTGCTGCTGGTGACAGAGTGCTCAATGGCATCCAATATTGAAAGCTCCGCGCCTGATGTACAATTCATCAAGCCATGCAATCTTTGCCCGCACATGAAGCGTATCACGCTGCCGAAGATTTTGGATGCGCTGCTGGAGATGAAAGAGGAAATTCATGTTGATCCATTAACGGCGGATCGTGCGCGGCAAGCCGTTGAACGTATGGTGAATTTAAATCAGTGACCGATAAACCCATCCTTATCATTGGCGGCGGGTTAGCTGGCCTTTTCTGTGCACTCAAATTAGCGCCGCGCGCTGTAACCGTGCTTGCTGCGGCGCCAATTGGTATGGGCGCTTCATCTGCTTGGGCGCAAGCGGGCATCGCCGCCGCCGTCGGGCAGGGCGATACCATAGACAAACATGTCGAAGACACATTGATCGCTGGCGATGGTATTGTCGACGAAAAAGTCGCGCGAATGATGGCAGGCGAAGCGGCAGACCGCATCCACGATCTGTTGGAATTCGGTGTGCCATTTGACCGTGATTTGGAAGGCAAGTTACAGGTTAGCCGTGAAGCTGCGCATTCCGAAAGCCGTATTGTGCGCGTGTCGGGCGACCGTGCTGGACGTGCGATCATGCAAGCCTTGGTTCAGACGGTGGAAAAAACACCATCTATTCGCGTGCTTGAAGGTTATGTCGTCGAAGACCTTACCGTCGAAAATGATGTGGTTACGGGTGTTGTTGCACGTGATGCGGCAGGTGCAGGCGACCCCATTGTCATTGAAGGCTCGAATGTGGTCATGGCAACGGGCGGCGTTGGGCACCTTTATCAAGTAACAACAAACCCCACTGAAGCGCGCGGCGGCGGCATTGGCATGGCAGCACGCGCTGGTGCGTTATTGGCTGATATGGAGTTTGTCCAGTTTCACCCAACGGCCATTGATGTGGGCAAAGATCCAGCACCGCTTGCAACCGAAGCATTGCGCGGACACGGCGCTCACCTGTTAAATGGCAATGGCGAACGCTTCATGCTGCCACTGCACGAAGATGCGGAACTTGCACCACGTGATGTGGTGGCACGCGGCATCTTTGCGGAAGTGCAGGCTGGGCGCGGCGCGTATCTTGATTGCCGCACAGCGATCCATGATTTTGAAAATGAGTTTCCAACAGTTTGGAATTATTGCCGCGACGCTGGCATTGACCCATCCAAAGAGTTGATACCGGTCGTACCTGCTGCCCATTATTTTATGGGTGGTATATGGACAGATATGGATGGGCGCTCATCACTGCCAGGCTTTTGGGCTTGCGGTGAATGTACGTCCACTGGTGCGCATGGTGCGAACCGTCTTGCATCAAATTCACTGCTGGAAGCTGTCGTGTTTTCTGCGCGTATTGCCGATGCGTTAAAGGCAGAGGCGAGTTTTGATGCGCCCTCTAACTGGCAAGAAGGTTCGGTTGAAACAGATGAACATCTGACAGAAGCTGAACATCCGAATATGGCCGCACTGCGTGAAACCATGAGCGCCAATATGGGCGTTTTGCGCAATAAAGAAGGCATGAAAGAAGCACTTGTGCGGCTTTTGGAGCTTGAATCAGATAGCCATTCGCTGCGCTTTAGCAATGTTGTGACAACGGCAAAACTCATGTGCATAGCAGCGCTAAACCGCGAAGAAAGTCGCGGCGGCCATGCGCGCACAGATTTTCCAACCGAAAATGAAAGCTGGAAACGGCGTACATTGCTCAAACTCGAACAAGCCCAAGCCATCATCACCGAATTTTATAAGGATTGATACGATGCATGTCATTTCTCCGCACCTACCTAGATTGATGGTAGAAGAAGCCGTGCGCGCAGCTTTGTTAGAAGATTTAGGGCGTGCCGGTGATATCACCACCAATGCTACGATTGCATCAAGTGCGACCGCAACAGCTGTCATGGCAAGCCGTGATCATGGTTATGTCTCCGGTATTTTGTTTGCCAAAACAGCGTTTCGCATGATGGATGATGAGCTGAAATTTGAAGTCGTGGCCAAAGATGGCGATGCTGTAAAACCGGGCGATGCGCTGGCAACAATCAGTGGTAATGCGCGTGCGATCCTATCTGCAGAGCGCGTGGCGCTTAATTTTCTTATGCATATGTGCGGCATTGCAACTTACACATCAAAATTTGCAGAACAGATTGCCCATACCAACGCGAAGGTCGCTGACACGCGCAAAACGATCCCCGGTATGCGTAGTTTTGAAAAATATGCGGTTCGCTGCGGCGGCGGCATTAACCACCGTTATGGCCTCGACGATGCAATCTTGATTAAAGATAATCATATTGCCGTCTCTGGCGGTGTAGCAAAAGCTGTAGAAAATGCGCGCGCTTATGTCGGTCATATGGTCAAAATCGAAATCGAAGTCGATAATTTGGACCAAATGGTGGATGCGCTAAAAGCAAAGCCGGATGTAATTCTGCTCGACAATATGTCGAATGATCAATTGCGCGAAGCTGTTGCGATCAACCGCAAAGATAATAATGGCACAGTAAAGCTCGAAGCATCGGGCAATGTGAATATCAACACCATCAAAGCAATTGCAGAAACCGGCGTTGATTACATTTCAACTTCGAAAATCACGATGGCGGCGCCGACGATGGATATCGGCCTCGATATTATTTTAAGCTAATAAAAAGGCACCATAGGGTGCCTTTCTTTTTAGGTCTTAGGCCGCCGCTAAGCTGCATCTTCTTTGTAAAGATGAACATCACGCTGCGGGAACGGGATTGATAGACCAGCCTTATCAAATGCCTGTTTAGCATCCTTGGTGAGCTGACGTGTTGTTGGATACCAAACAGGTGTTTTTATCCAAACGCGGCAGGTTACACCAACGGCGCTGTCAGCAAGTGAATCAACAAACAAGAACGGTTCTGGATCGGTCAATACGTCCGCATTATTGTCGATAATGTCACGCATTGTCTTCATCGCCAAATCAATGTCGTCCTCATAGCCGATGCCAATAGAAAGGTCGAAACGGCGAATTGGCAAGCGTGAGAAATTGGTGATCGGTGATCCCCATACCTCGGAATTTGGCGCTAGGCGGTAGAGCCCGTCCAGTGTTTTAAATTCAGTGGCAAACAATCCGATTTCTTCAACAATACCGTCAAAGCTTCCGCAGTCGATGTAATCACCCACGCGGAAAGGGCGCAGAAATAGCAAAACTAATCCTGCAGCAACATTCTGCAACGTGCCCTGCAAGGCTAAGCCGATCGCAAGACCAGCTGCACCAAGCGCAGCGATTATCGAGGCTGTCTGCACACCAAATTGCGACAGAACCATAATGATGACGACCGCTAGAATGGCATAGCGCGCAACTTTTGAAATAAACCGCGCAAGTGTCTCATCGGCATTTTTTGTGCGCTTAATACCGGAATACACAGCTTTTCGAACCTGACCAGCGATAAAGAAGCCAACAAGCAAAAGTAAAATGGCACCAATTACGGAAAAGGTATATTTGACGACCAAACCGCCAACAGTCGCAATCAAAGCCTCCATGCCAGTGCTGAGTTCAGCAAAGTTATTCGTTAATTCTTCCATGTCGTTTTGGCCCTCAATATTCTTTTTGTAATCTGCCATACGGCAACGGGGTGGCAAAAGAATAAGTTCCATTGTGCCACGCATACCCGTTATGAAGTTGGATATAGGTCAGCTGGCTCAAGAGGAAAGACAAAAGGTGTGCCTTCATAGGCATTTGCGCCCCGTCCAATTGTACGGATAGCATCGACCATACGGCCTGAGCGCCCCATAATGTCATCGGCAATCTTAATCATAGCAGGATTGGGCGTTGCAAAAGGGGCAGCCCAGCGCAGTGCATTGGCAAGCTTTACTTCATCAACACCAGGGTTCAGCGTTAAAACGCCGATATATGCCGATGCGGTCGCACGCGAAACACCCATCCAACAATGGATGCACATTGGCGCTTTTTGATCCCACCCATGCATGAACATCATAATTTCGCGAACATCTTGTTCCTCTGGCATGATGTGGCCTGCAAGCGGTGATGCAATGTCATTAAAACCGAGCGCTTTATGATTGCCAGATGCGATATTCTTCAGTTTCGGCACGTCTTGCTCATCCGACAATACCGTCAAGACGTGGCTTGCCTTATGCGTTTCAACCGTTTGCTTAACCTTGGATAGGGGACATACCGCAAAATAAGACATCAGCTTTTTCTCTTAGGGTTGAATTGTGCAGCTAAAATTTCAAAGCGGGCCAAAAATGCAGCTTGCGCTTCGTCCGTTGGCATAGGGTCAAGCACAAGGCCGTCTGGCGTTACATTTTCCGGTCTGCCAAAATAGGTCGCAGCTTCATCCGTGTCAAAACCTGCAAGCCGTGTCGCCTCGTAAAAGGCAGCTATATAATCAGCACGCTTGATTATTTTCTTGGTTTTGGCAGGTGTGTTTCCAGCCAACCCAAAGCGCAAATTTATTGCCGCTTGGAGGCGGTTTTCAACGGCCCGATATCCACCAGCACCAATTGCTTGTTTGAACGGTGAAATCATGTCGCCAATCACATATTCTGGCGCATCGTGCAGTAAGGCCGTTAGCAACAATGCAGGTGTCGCATCCTTGGCTGTTCGCTCAACAATCTGTTCTACCAGCAGCGAATGTTGCGCAACAGAAAAGGCATGGCTGCCATATGTCTGTCCGTTCCACCGCGCAACGCGAGCAAGACCATGTGCTATGTCGGCAATTTCGACATCCATGGGCGATGGATTAAGCAGATCAAGCCTGCGGCCTGAGAGCATACGTTGCCAAGCACGCTTGGGTGCCGTTTGTTGGTCAGGCATCTTTGTCGCTTTCGCTTGGCCATGAATAAGAGACGGATGGCGGGATCGTAAGCTCAACATTTGCATCGCCAGCTTTGATCATATGGCCGTTGTCGATTGCGTCTTTAACACGGTCAATACGGCACAAAGAAAGCGCGCTTTTGCCGATCTTCGTACCCAGCGTGCCAACTGGCTTATCGTTCGCAACCAAATCGGTCGCCTCACCATAATCCGTGTCTGTCTTTGCAATGAGTATGCGCCTGCGTGCGGTCTTTCTGTGATGCATGCGGCTGATCACTTCTTGGCCGATATAGCAGCCTTTTTTAAAGTCGACACCGCCGTTTTGATCCAGTGAAACATCATGCGGAAACGCATCACCTAGTTGAAAGTCGCGTCCACTTTCAGCAACGCCTTGTTGTATGCGTAGCGCATCCCACTCAGTACGATCAGTTGCAGCGATGCCCGATTTATAAGAGCGGTAAACAGCCATGTCAGCGAACCGTGTGTCGCGTAAAGCGTCACTTGAAGCGCTTGAATCATCATCCCATGAAATGCTCACAAGTGATTCAGTTGATTCAGTAATTTCCACTTTAGAGCGCAGCCGAAACATTTTCATACGCTGGATAAATGCCGCGGCGCTGCCTGTCTCAATGTCGACTAAATAGACATTGTCGCCAGTCTTACTGATGAGAAAATCAAACATAATTTTGCCCTGCGGTGTCAAAAGCGCACCAATTTGAGCAATGCCTGTATTTAAACTCTCGATGTTGCAGGTCAGCACATTGTGCAAAAGATGAGTGGCATCGGGGCCATCAAAAGTGATGAGTGTTCGTTCGTCTAAAACAACATTCGGCACAGTATTATCCTTAAGCAAATCAGATGGCTTTTAGTTAAGGGGCGCGCCGCTCATCGGCAAGGTAAAAGGCCTGATTAAGCGCGGCGTTTCGCAATTAGATTTAATCGCCCGCTACGAAAAAGAGCCAGCGGCCTTCTGGTGTAATACCGACACGAAAAAAAATATATGCCCCAAAGGACACCATGTCTTCATAGTCTCCGGCAGTCACCAGCTTGAACAGTTCAACGCGCTGCGGCGGCGTTAAATCTTGCAAGGGAATAGCGTAGAAATAGGGCCAGACATACAATTCATTATCCGTGCCGCCATCAAGCCGCGTAAAACCAGCTTCCATAACTTCAAGCAATATGGCTAAAATTTCATGGCCATCTTTGTCGCCAGAAACCGATTGAAGATAAGTGATTGGGTCGCCTTCAATATCGGTGAGCGATAGGCGGGTAATGTTGGCGCCATTGCCAATCAAGGTTCTAAGTTTTTCGGGATCGCCCGAACGCGCTGCATCCATAATTAATTCGCGCATGCGACGAACAGCGAAGGGCAATTCTTCAACGTCGTACAGAATTTCAATCTTTTGATCGGCGTCGCCAAAACCTGTTTGAGATTGCGCCGGATTGCGGACAGGATTTTCATCCGCTGGAGGCTCAAAATTCAAAGGATTATTGGGGTCGAAACTTCTCGGTATAGGATCAGGCAGGGGGATCATTAAAGAAGGGGGCGCTTTGCCGCTGCCTTCTTGCGCAAAAGCACCAAGCGCGAACAATGATAAAGCCGCACTGATGATAAGAATAATGATCGTTTGGGTTTTCAGAGTGTTTTGCACATTCTTGCCAGTTCGAGAATCGTAGATATCGCCGAAAAGTAATTGTAGCGGAGTTTCATTCAAAACGCACTGTGATCACTCAGTGTTGTCGCTCAAAATTTTATATCATTGCAAATAGATAACACAGGCAGCAAGAAATGAGCGCTCGATTTACTGGATCGTGCGATATGGCAAAAATTCACCTGACAAAATCCGGTCTCTAAGCGTGTCAGCCAATTCCAGAGCCGCTTCTTCGCCTTCAGTGCGGATCATTTCTTCGAGTGCCGTTGCAATCGCTGTCTCGGCAAGAATAGCAGCATCAATACCTTCGACAATGCCGTCCGCCCAAGCTTCATTATGCACTTCACGGGCCGCAACCCGCTTCTCATTGGCGATAACTTCGTCAAGTTCTGCTAATTTTTCGTCGGTAATCATAACGCTAACTCACGGGCAAATGCCCAAACTCTTTAATATTTAAAATGCACAATAACACAAAAAACGTTAATGTAACGGTCGATGAACGGTTAGATTTACTCTTGGTAAACGTCACTGCGCATAGCGGTTGTTAATCTCGATGGCCAGTGTTTTTCCCTCACTCATATAAGCGTCAACCGCTTCAATTGCTTGCGGTGTACAGGCCGTATAAACGCTGTCGAAAGTCCGGTAGCCCTTGTTAAAGCTTGATATTAAGCGCGCCCGACGGTTCGGGGCAGGGCGTTCAACCTTTAAAAGCGTTTCCATCTGTTCGCGCCAATCATTGGAAACATCGCCGCATAGATTGCGCAAATAATGGATGGAGCCCAGCACTTCGGATAGTCTTGATAGGCGCTCGTCATAAGGCGCAGCACCAGATTGCGCCGAGGCCGTAACGGGTGACGCAACGCCGAGCACGATTGCCAACATAAATGCGGCCATATGCCTAAACCAGCTTGGGTGCACTAAATGTTGCAATTTTGATCGAACCTCCAAATTTGAGTGCGGGTCTTGTTCCACGGAATAAAGGCAGAAAAAAGCATTATTTTTGAGATAGTTGCACTTTTAGATCAAATATTTGCGTTTACACGCCTTAAAACTCAATTGCTTGCTTGCTGTTTCGCGATACGTTTTGCAAAATCTAATGTTGAATCCGTGACATCAAGTCCGGCAAAATCTTCAAGTTGCACCCAGCGCACTTCAGCAGCGTCATCACCAGCAATCGGTGTGCCGCGTGCTGACCCAGTGTGCACGCATAAAACATAATGATATGCGGCCCCGTCTTCATGACTGATAATTTCAACAGGCTCAAAGAAAGCAATGTTCTGAGCCGTTAAACCAGTTTCTTCACGTAACTCGCGCGCCGCTGCTGCCACTAAGGTTTCACCAAATTCAACACGGCCGCCTGCAAATGCCCACTGGTTTTTTGAAGGCGCGCGCCCACGGCGCACCAATAAAAACGAACCATTGTCGGCATGCCGAACGGCAATTGAAACGGCAAGCTGCGGGATTTTTTCACTCATATAATTGAACCGACAATCTGAAACATTGATAATCTTAGCGGTTCTATACCCTGCTAATCTTTTTTCCAATGTGGGGTATCTGTCACAAGCATATGAGCGCAAATAAAAAGCCAATGGTGATGGGAGCACCATTGGCTTTGGGCAGTAGGATATGGCTAGGGGAAGGCCACATCTTGCTGTAGGGCGTTTATGATATTACTGCAGTGTCGTTGACGGCTCTACAGGTGCAACTTCCGCATCAGGTGCAGGCTTCATCTGAATGTCATCAGCTGTGTCATTATCGATTGTGCCAGTGCTTTCTTGCTCAATCGTAGGGTTCGTTGTGTCTGCACCTGTTTGGGTGTCGCCATCTTCGGAACAAGCAGCAACGGCTAGCATTGCAGCGGCAGCTGCCATAGTTGGTAATAAGCGTTTCATTGTTCGTCTCCTTTATAGCTGTACTGTGAAAATGCATTGGCTTGGTTTTGGTTGCGCTTGGCGCGATAGCAAATGGTTACGGATTGAAAACTTATGTGTGGACGCTTTTCACTCACCCATAGTTCTGACGCGTTGGAAAATGTATTTTCGGTGGCAGGCGTCGAGAATTTTCCGCCGCGCTATAATATTGCACCGACACAGCCCATCATGACGATATCGGCAGGCTTGCTACGCATGGCAGGTTCAAATTTGCCAGAGCAAGATGCGCTATTGATGCGGTGGGGGCTTTTGCCAAGCTGGGTAAAAGACCCAAGCGACTTTCCATTGCTTATCAATGCACGCAGTGAAACGGCTGCAACAAAAGCGTCCTTTCGCAATGCCATGCGGCATCGGCGTATATTGATACCGGCATCAGGGTTTTATGAATGGCAGCGCGACAAAGAAACAGGCCAAAGTCAGGCCTATTGGGTACGACCAAAAGATGGCGAACTAATTGGCTTTGCCGGATTGGCCGAAACCTATATGAATAAAGACGGTGCGGAAATTGATACGGCTGCGTTTTTAACAGCGCCTTCTAATAAACAATTCCAAGCCATTCATCACCGGATGCCGATTGCGATAGCAGAGACAGACTTTAAGCGCTGGCTTGATTGCCGAACGCAAGAGCCGCGGCACATCGCAGATTTATTGCGTGCGCCAGATGAGGATTTCTTTGAAGCAATTGCCGTTTCAGATTTGGTCAATAAGGTTTCAAATACCAGCCCTGAAAATCAAAAACATGTAACACCGAAAGATTTTACGCAAAAGAAAAAGCCCAAGCCGATCGACGATTCCCAAGGTTCATTATTTTGACGGTGAGAATAAAGACCAGGTATCCGTTTGATACCTCCCCTGGTCCGAGGGAAAATAACGTAGCGATGAAAATGGGGCGCAAACTCATCGCTGGATACCTGGCTCCCGCTTACGCGGGATTACTTTTGGTAAACCTAAAATTACGCACTGCCTAGAGAGGCAATTAACTTTTTTTATTAATTGGTAAACACGGATAAAAGTTTTAATAATTCTGAAGGTGGGGGAGCGTAATTTGCAATATTTAACCCATAAAATAGGCTTGATTGTTGCGTGATGCTTGAAGCATTTCCAATCAATGCTATTCAAAGCCTGACATTTTATTCGCTATGCATCATCAGCGAACAATAGAACACTGGAATCAATTTATGGACTTGCGCCTACATAATACGCTCACACGCAGCAAAGAAACATTTGAGCCAATCGATGCCAAAAATGTGCGCATGTATGTCTGCGGCCCAACGGTTTATGATTATGCGCATATTGGTAATGCGCGTCCGGTTATCGTGTTTGATGTGCTCTATCGTTTGCTGCGCCATAAATATGGCGAGAAGCACGTTACATATGTACGCAATATCACGGATGTTGACGACAAGATTAACGCGCGGGCATTGCGCGATTTTCCTGATTTACCGCTCAATGAAGCCATTCGCAACGTCACGGAAAAAACCGCAAACCAGTTTCACAAAGATGTGGAAGCGCTTGGCTGCTTGCCGCCAACGATTGAGCCACGTGCAACAGAATTTGTATTGCCGCGCGCTGATGGCAAATCAGACATGGCAACGCTTATCCAAAACCTCCTTGATAAAAACCATGCCTATATCGCAACGGGCGGCGAGGGGCGTGAGGTGCTTTTTGATGTGACTTCGATGGATAACTATGGCGCATTGTCAAACCGTAAGCTTGAAGACCAGCAAGCGGGCGCACGCATCGAAGCCAAAGACCATAAGAAAAACGCAGGCGACTTTGTCCTATGGAAAGAGTCGAGCGCAAATGAACCGGGCTGGGATGCGACGTTTAACGGCGAAATTATTCATGGTCGCCCGGGCTGGCATATCGAATGTTCTGCGATGAGCGCAGCCTATCTTGGCGAAACATTCGATATTCATGGCGGCGGCCTAGATCTGATTTTCCCGCACCACGAAAATGAAATTGCCCAAAGCTGCTGTGCGCATGGCACGCAAAAAATGGCCAATGTCTGGATGCACAACGGCTACCTTCAGGTTGAAGGTAAAAAAATGTCGAAGTCTGTCGGCAACTTTGTGACGATCTATGAGTTGCTGCACACGGAAAAATTCGGGGGGCGCAAATGGCCAGGCGAAGTGCTGCGCCTTGCGATGCTGATGACGCATTACCGCGAGCCAATTGACTTTTCTATCAAGCGCTTGGAGGAGGCGGATTCAGTTTTAGCTAAGCTTTGGCGCAAGGTTGCTGAGGGCGATGATTCCGGCGATATTAAAACCGTTATCAATGCTCTTACGGATGACTTGAATAGTTCTGAGGCGATTGCAAAACTCAATAGTCTTTCAGGTGATGCACTTGGTGCAGCGCTTGAGATGTTGGGTTTAAGCCGCACCGCACCGGCAAGTGATGTTGATGCATCTGTTGTTGAAGCAGCAATCACGGAACGCCTTGCCTTCTTCGCCGATAAAAACTTTGCCGAGGCAGACCGTATTCGTGATAAACTCCTGTCTCAAGGAATCCAGCTAAAGGATTCAAAAGACTCAGAAACTGGCGAACGCGTGACGACATGGGAAATCAAACGATAGAGGCGTGATATGAAAATTACAGGTGGATGCCAATGTGGTGCCGTGCGGTATCAAGCCGATAGTTTAGGGCGAGCATCCATCTGTCATTGCCGAATGTGCCAAAAAGCATTCGGTAGTTTTTTCGCGCCGTTCGTCTCGGCAAATAATGTCGTTTGGACGCGCGGAAAGCCAAAGCACTTTCATTCTTCAAACCGCAATTGGCGCGGGTTTTGCGGCAATTGCGGAACGCCGCTGACTTACGAGTTTGAAGGCGGGATGGAGCTTGCAATCGGAACATTGGACGACCCGTCTATGGCGCCGCCGCAAGTTCAGGTGAATTTTTCACAAAGATGTAGTGCCACTATTGGGCTCTTTGAACTGCCGGAAGTCGAACCGATGCAGCTTGAAGAAAATGCACAATGGAACGCAGGCGTTGTCTCCAATCAGCACCCCGATCACGATACCAAGGATTGGCCGCAGAAGTAGCGACAAGCTGCATTGCACTCATTCTCATCCTGATTTACTAGATTCATCAGCAAGGTGAGGGCAAAACATGATTGATCATTCAGGCATAAGCGCAGCAGACATCAGCAAAGCGGTTTCATTCTATGATCAGGCATTTGCGCCTCTTAGCATCTCAATGCTTGCCGAAGTGCCAATAGAATTTACCGATGGCAAACGTGTCGTTGGCTATGGCACGCACCGCCCACAATTCTGGCTCAGCGAAGGCGAGGCACAAAAACCACCTGTGCATTTTGCTTTTGCAGCGCCCACCCGCGCAGCTGTCGATGCCTTTTATGAGGCAGCGCTCAAGGCTGGTGGTTCAGACAATGGCGCGCCTGGAATACGGGCGCATTACCATGAAAATTATTACGGTGCTTTCGTGCTCGATCCTGAAGGCAACAATATTGAAGCAGTATGTCACAAGGCGAAAACATGATGAGCGATTTACGTACACTTTATCCAGAGCTAGAGCCTTTCGACAGTGGTTATTTAGAAACAGAAGACGGCCATTCGATCTATTGGGAACGCGTGGGAACCAAGGGCGCAAAGCCTGCGGTCTTTCTCCATGGCGGACCAGGCGGCGGGTTTGGCCCTGTTCATAGAAGGCTGTTTGATCCAGCGCTTTACGATGTTATTTTATTCGACCAGCGCGGCTGCGGAAAATCCACACCTTTTGCATCACTTGAAAACAACACCACATGGCATTTGGTTGCCGACATTGAGCGTTTCAGAGAAATGATCGGCGTTGATAAATGGCTCGTCTTCGGCGGCTCATGGGGCTCAACCTTGGCGCTTGCTTATGCTGAAAAACACACAGACCGCGTGAGCGAACTCGTTGTACGCGGTATTTACACGCTCACCCGCGCTGAACTGGATTGGTATTATCAATTCGGCGTTTCAGAAATGTTCCCCGAAAAATGGGAGCGCTTCTGCGCGCCAATTCCAGAAGCTGAACGCGGTGAAATGATGCAGGCTTATCGCAAGCGCCTCGTCGGCGATAATCGCGAAGAACAGCTTGCTGCCGCAAAAGCGTGGAGCGCATGGGAAGGCGAAACAATTACGCTTTTGCCAGAACCATCAACCAGCGACAAATTCCACGAAGACCAATTTTCTTTGGCGTTTGCGCGTATTGAAAACCACTTTTTCGTGCATGGCGGCTGGTTAGATGAAGGCCAATTGCTGCGTGATGCACATAAATTAGCTGATATTGATGGCGTGATTGTTCATGGCCGCTATGACATGCCATGTCCGGCGCGTATTGCGTGGGAACTGCATAAGGCATGGCCAAAAGCTGATTTTCACTTGATCGAGGGTTCAGGACACGCATTTTCAGAACCAGGTATTTTGGACCAACTCATCCGAGCAACAGATCGTTTCGCAGGCAAGACAGTTCAATGACGCATAGTGCAGACAACAAACAACGTATCTATCTTTTCGATACAACCCTGCGCGATGGTCAGCAGACGCCGGGTGTCGATTTTTCCGTTGAAGACAAAATCAATGTTGCCAATATGCTTGATGCATTTGGTATTGATTATATCGAAGGCGGCTATCCGGGTGCAAACCCAACAGATACGGACTTTTTTACCAAAAAACGCACGCAAAAGGCTAAATTTGTTGCCTTCGGCATGACCAAACGGGCAGGCGTTTCGGCTTCAAATGACCCCGGATTGGCCGCGCTTATTGCCTCAAACGCCGATGCTGTCTGCTTTGTTGCAAAGGCATGGGACTATCATGTCCGCGTTGCGCTTGGTTGCACCAATGAAGAGAATATCGACAATATTACGCAGTCTGTTGAGGCAACACTTAATGCTGGCAAAGAAGCCTATATCGACTGCGAACACTTCTTTGATGGTTATAAAGCCAATCCTGAATATGCGATTTCCTGTGCTAAAGCTGCCTATGAGGCAGGTGCGCGCTGGATTGTGCTGTGTGACACAAATGGCGGCACACAACCAAGCGAGATCTACAGCATCGTAAAAGCGGTCATTGCTGCAGGCATCGACGGCGACAAATTGGGCATACACGCGCATAACGATACCGAACAGGCCGTCGCAAACTCATTGGCGGCCGTGGATGCAGGTGTGCGCCAAATTCAAGGAACGCTGAATGGGCTGGGCGAGCGCTGCGGTAACGCAAACCTTGTGACTTTAATTGCCACGCTGGCATTAAAGGACAAATGGTCGGAGCGTTTCGAGACTGCGATCACACAAGACAAACTCAGTGAGCTGACGCATTTGTCACGCTCATTTGACGAGTTGCTTAACCGTGCTCCGGCAAGTCAAGCGCCTTATGTTGGCGCGTCAGCCTTTGCAACAAAAGCCGGCATTCATGCATCTGCGCTGTTAAAAGAGCCGGCCACATACGAACATGTCGAACCAGATAAGATCGGCAACACACGCCGCGTGATGGTTTCTGACCAAGGCGGAAAATCGAACTTCCTCAATGTTCTGGCGCGCCGCGGCATCCATGTGAGCAAAGACGATTCGCGCCTTGATACGCTCATTTCCATCGTCAAAGAGCGCGAAGCATCGGGCTATTCCTATGAAGGTGCTGATGCTAGTTTTGAGCTTTTGGCGCGGCGCACATTGGGCGAAGTGCCGTCTTTCTTTACGGTTGATAGCTACCGAATTGGTGTCGAACGCCGCCATAACGCTTCAGGGCAGATGATTACCGTGTCAGAAGGCGTTGTTAAAGTGACGGTTGATGGCATCCAACATATGAGCGTGTCAGAAGGCCATGGACCGGTGAATGCGCTGGATTTGGCAATGCGCAAAGATCTTGGCAAATATCAGGCGGAAATTCAGGACTTGGAACTGGTGGATTATAAGGTACGCATCTTAAATGGCGGCACCGAGGCGATAACCCGTGTTTTGATTGAATCGACCGATGTTACCGGCAAGCGCTGGTGGACCGTAGGTGTCAGCGATAATATTATCGATGCTTCCTTTGTCGCGCTTATGGATTCAATTAATTTCAAGCTTATGAAGAACAGAGGCACGGCCGGTGTGGCCGCAGCGGAATAGGGCGGCTCGTTTCATAAAGCTGTGATCGATATTTGTTTTGAAACCATGTCAATTTTTGTCATGCATAATGGCATAAAATTGGATATGGCAATTAAATGCGACCAACCTTTCCCCATGAGACGAACAAGCAACCACGAGAACCCCTCGCTGGCTTTGCTTTTTCCATAAGTGCCTATGTTCTTTGGGGCTTTTTGCCTCTCTACATGAAAATGGTCGGGCATATGCCCGCTGTTGAAGTCGTTGCGCACCGCGTATTGTGGTCGATACCCGTCGCTGGAATTATTGTCCTATGGCTTAAACGTACCGACGATCTCGTGGCCGCGCTTAAAAGTCCGCGCACTTTGATTATGGCATGCATAACAGCCGCATTAATCTCCATAAATTGGGGTATTTATGTTTGGGCTATCGCGGAAGGTCGCGCAATTGAAGGCGCTCTTGGTTATTATATCAACCCGTTGATTAACGTATTGTTGGGCGTGATTTTGCTTGGCGAGCGCTTTACAAGGCTCCAAATGGCCGCCGTTGCATGTGCCGTTATTGCTGTTGGTATTCTCACCTTTGGCGCAGGCGGTTTGCCGTGGGTCTCCTTGGCGCTTGCCTGCTCGTTTGGTATATACGGCTATTTGCGCAAAACACTGCCCATTGGCCCCACACAAGGCTTTTTGCTGGAAGTTATTATCCTCGCGATCCCTGCAATGATTGTCATAGCTTGGATTACCGCAAGCGGTGAGGGACATTTTGGCCAAACCGGATTTGGCGATATGGGGCTGTTAATCTTTGCAGGCCCAGTGACAGCGATCCCGCTGATTCTATATGCATTTGGTGCAAAACAGCTGCGCTATACCACGATGGGTATTTTGCAATATATTGCGCCAACGATGATCTTTCTAACGGCTGTGTTCGTCTTTGGCGAACCGTTCTCAAGCATTCAGGCCATTGCATTTGGCTTTATCTGGATGGGGCTCGCGCTTTATACATGGTCACTGTTTAAAGCTTCCAAGTAAATACCGTTCAATCTTAATTTGCAGCCGTTTCTTTTGCAGCGGCTGCATCAATGATTGCAGGCACAATCGCATCGATATTATCAATCAAAAGCGGTTTGATTTTATTTTGCGAATGTAGGAAACCGCCCTCGGCCATATGATCAATCAAAGTTATAAATGGGTTCCAAAAACCGCTCAAGTTGGCAAGCGCAATGGGTTTGTTGTGACGGCCGAGCTGTGCCCATGTCATCATCTCAACAACTTCTTCCAAAGTGCCAATACCGCCCGGTAGAGTAATAAATGCATCGGCACGCTCAAACATAAGCTGTTTGCGCGTATGCATGTCTTGCGTCACGATGAAGTCATCAATCTGATCCATCGCATCGGGCGTGCGTTCTTGGCACATCAAAAATTCAGGAATAATACCGGTGACTTTGCCGCCATTTTCCATGACACCGCCTGCAACAGCACCCATTAAACCATGAGTGCCACCGCCATAGACAAGGCGAATGTCACGTTCGGCCATAGACTTGCCAAGCTTTCGGGCGGCGGCTTCAAAACTACTGTCGACACCCGATGACGAGCCGCAATAGACGCAAATGGAGTTTATTTTTTTCATGCCGTGTTTTGTCTTAGAGACCATTCAGGGTCAAGGTCTCTGATATCGTTGAGGCAATTGCGATTTGCGCCTTTAAAGGATAGACATTTAATGAATAAATGCGCGATTGTTCGCAGCAAATAATAAGTTAGGGCAGTTACATGGGTAAGGAAAGCATTGGCGTTTGGCTATTTGCAGGCATAGTCGGGATAACCGGACTGGTCGCTTCTGGTTATCTGGGCGATCCTAACAAATTGCTAGAACCATTTAAGTCGGTTGCCACATCAACTGAAACGCCACAAAGCGAATCAAACGCTGCACCAAAAAGCGATCGAACTGTGGCTCCCGAAGCTGAGGAAAGCACAGCGCTAGCTGAAATTTCGCCAGAGGTGAATGATGTTTCGGTTGCTGCTGAGAGCGAAGAGGCCTCACCAAGTGCTAAAGCGCCGCAAGATGCGAAAGCTGAAATAGATACAGCCGCGTCTGAGGAAGTCGCTGCAGCGCCGGAAGCCGAACAAACCATTGCTGAGCCCGCAGCACCTGTTGAAACCGCATCAGAAAATATTGTGCCGACATTCGATATTCTGCGTGTTGAACCCAATGGCGACATGGTGATCGCTGGTATTGCAGCCAGTAACGCTGATGTGGAAATCGTAGCAGGCTCCAAATCTCTGGCGATTACAAAATCAAACGACCGAGGTGAGTTTGTTGCCATTCTCGATGAACCGCTAAAGCAAGGCGATTATACAATTGTGCTGCGCACTACGCGAGACGACGGCACTGTCGCAACATCGCTTGAAACGGCGATTGTCTCCATTCCAGAAAAAGGCAGCACTGACGTTTTAGCTTTGGTTGAAGCACCAGGCGCGCCATCAAGATTGATTACAAAATCGGAAGTAGGGCAATCATTGCAAGTGGTTGAGACCCCAACGCAGGCTGAACCCAAAACAGATGATGAAATTGTCAAAGACAATGAAGCCGAAAAAACGGCATCTTCAATAGATGAACCTGCAGAAGTAAAAACTACGATGCAATCAGAAGAGGTAGCGCCTCAGCAAAAAGCAGGTGAAGTGGTTCGCATTGAAGCTGTTGAAATTGATGGCGCAAAAGTTTTCGTCGCTGGCGCAACGGATGCTGGCGCGCGTATTCGCGTTTATGCCAATGAAATTATACTGGGCGAGGATTTAGCAAATAGTGATGGGCGTTTTCTCGTCGAAGCCAATCGCGATCTGCCAATCGGTGATTATGTTATTCGTGCAGACAGGTTGAGCAAAAATGGTTTTGATGTCGTTGCCCGTGCTGCTGTGCCATTTACCCGTTCAGAAGGCGAAAAACTCGCCGCTGTTGCTGTTCCCCAAGCGCTTGCTGGCACCGCGCCATCCGCGCCTGTAGAGACCGCAGCAGGCGAAGATGATCAGGCGCCGAGTAGCGACATGAGCGATGCATCTGAAACAAGCCCAAAGGGCGCAATGGTTGAGGCGGACAGTGCCGATGGCGTAGCATCCGAGGCTGAAACAGATGGCGTTCAAGTCGTTATTGCGGATGAAACGCCACTTGAAGTTCAAGCAACGGGTAATGTGAATGAACGTTTGAAACCGGTTGATACATCCGTCATCATTCGCCGTGGGGATACGCTTTGGCATATTTCAAAGCGCGTATATGGACGCGGAATAAAATATACAACGATCTACAAAGCCAATGAGGATCAAATTGAAAACCCTGACAAGATTTGGCCAGGGCAGATCTTCGCATTACCAGAAAACGAAGAATCCTCTGAAGCAACTGAGAATTAAAAATCATGTGACGCACGCCTTGCTTTGAGTGCGCACATACCCAAATTATTCGAGCAGTGGATTTTTGCTGCACCAATTTACATGACTAAAGGCATTTTCTCTTGGCAGATAAAACGGTAACGACCGATAATAGCGGCACGTTCAAAACGATAGCGAATCTGTGGCCATATATGTGGCCAACGGATCGTCCCGATCTCAAACGACGTGTTCTATGGGCTGCGTTTTATTTGGTCATTTCTAAACTCATTTTGATGCTGGTTCCCTACAGCTTCAAATGGGCAACCGATGCGCTCAACGGTGAGTTGGATTTCCCTGTCGATAGTTGGGTTCCAGCCATTTTGCTTGGCCCCATTATGTTGGTGATCGCTTATAATGTTTTCCGTGTCGTCAATGTGGGCTTTCAGCAATTGCGTGATGCGCTTTTTGCATCCGTTGGCCAATATGCGGTGCGCCAGCTTGCCCATAAAACATTTAAGCACATGCACCGCCTTTCGCTTCGTTTTCATCTTGAGCGGCGCACCGGCGGGTTGTCGCGCATTATTGAGCGCGGAACAAAGGGCATTGAAGCAATTGTTCGCTTCACGATTCTCAATACGTTGCCGACAATATTAGAATTTGCACTTGTCGCGGCGATCTTCGGTTTCAGCTATGGCTGGGAATATGTTGCCGTAACGGCCTTTACTGTTTTTGGCTATTCATGGTTCACAATCATCGCATCGGATTGGCGTATTCAAATCCGGCGCGACATGAATGACTCCGACACGGATGCCAATTCCAAGGCCATCGATTCTCTGCTAAATTTTGAAACTGTCAAATATTTTGGCAATGAAGAAATGGAAGCTGAACGCTTCGACAAATCTATGGCCAGCTATGAGCGTTCTGCAACACGTGTTTGGACATCGCTCGGCTGGTTAAACTTCGGGCAGGGCGTCATTTTTGGTATCGGCATGCTCGTCATGATGTGGATGTCAGCCAGCGCTGTCATTGCAGGCGAGCGCACAATTGGTGACTTTGTATTTATCAACGCAATGTTGATGCAGCTCTCCATTCCGCTCAATTTCATCGGCTTTATTTACCGCGAAATTAGGCAAGGTCTGACTGATATTGAACAGATGTTCGATCTGCTCGATGTTTCTGCTGAAGTAGAAGATGCACCGGATGCCGAGCCTTTAGTCATTAAAGACGGTACGATAAAATTTGAAGATGTTCATTTTGCTTATGATGCAAACCGTCCCATATTAAAGGGTATTTCATTCGAAGTGCCTGCGGGAAAATCCGTTGCGATTGTTGGTCCTTCTGGGGCGGGTAAATCAACTCTATCAAGATTGCTGTTTCGATTTTATGATGTTCAAAGCGGCGCTATCACCATTGATGGGCGCGACATTCGCAATGTAACGCAAAAATCCCTGCGCGCAGCCATTGGCATGGTGCCGCAAGATACGGTGCTATTCAACGATACGCTGGCCTACAATATTCGTTATGGCCGCCCTGATGCGAGCCAAGAAGAGGTTCTTAAAGCAGCTGAACTCGCCCAGATCGGCAATTTCATTCGCACCGTGCCAGAAGGCTTTGATGCAATGGTGGGTGAACGTGGTTTGAAGCTTTCGGGCGGTGAAAAGCAGCGTGTAGCGATTGCGCGAACAATTCTAAAAGCGCCGCCAGTGCTTATTTTGGATGAAGCAACGTCTGCGCTTGATACGGCAACCGAACAGGAAATTCAGGATTCACTGGATGAAGTTTCAAAAGGTCGCACCACGTTGGTTATTGCGCACCGGTTGTCCACAGTCATCAAATGTGATGAAATCATCGTTCTACGCGATGGTTTGATCGCAGAGCGGGGCCGTCATGCCGAGTTGATGACGCTTAAAGACGGTCTTTATGCTAAAATGTGGGAGCGCCAGATGGAAGCGACCGAAGCAGAACAACGCTTGCGTAAAGCGCAGGAGACCGATGAACTCGGTGTTGTGTTACGCAAAAAAACAAGCGATAGCTGAGCCATATTCGAAAACAGACGCTGCACGGCGTCTGTATTACATGAAATAAACGAAACCGTTAGAGCGTTATAAAATGAGTCTGGTAGACAGTATTCAAAAAGTCTTTGTCCCAATTCACAAAGAAGGCTGGCCGTTTATTGGCATATTTGCCTTGATGACGATTGTGCTGGGCATGATCTGGGAGCCGTTGTTTTTTGTCGGTCTCGTGCTGACCGCTTGGTGCACCTATTTCTTTAGAGACCCAGAGCGCACCACGCCGCTCGATGATGATATTGTTGTCAGCCCAGCGGACGGTGTTGTCTCGGCGATTGGTCCGGTTGTGCCGCCAGAAGAACTAGGATTAGGCGACGACGAGTGGACCCGTATTTCTGTTTTCATGAATGTCTTTTCTGTCCATGTTAATCGTGCGCCAGTGCGCGGAGAGATTTCCAAAATTGCTTATAAACCCGGCAAGTTTCTTAATGCTGATCTTGATAAGGCGAGCCGCGAAAATGAGCGCAATGGTTTGGTGATTGAAAGCCCGCACGGCCAGATAGCGACAGTTCAGGTTGCTGGATTGATTGCACGGCGCATTTTATGTTTTGCCAATGAAGGTGAGCAGATCGCTGCCGGCGAACGTTTCGGTATCATTCGATTTGGATCAAGACTTGATATTTATTTGCCGAAATCCGCTGTGCCTCAGGTTGCAGTTGGCCAAAATGCGATTGCCGGCGAAACGGTTCTGGCTGGTTTTGGCAGTGAGTATAAACTGCGCGTAACGCGCAAAGGTTGATGATAGATGTCGATGGATGATGCCTTTCCGCCGTTTGAGCCGGATGGTCCAGATAAGTACAAAGACAATCAACACAAGCGCTTGCGTGAAATCCCGCTGCGTTATTTAGTGCCGAATATTGTAACCGTGCTTGCTATATGTGCAGGCCTATCGGCAGTTCGCATGGCGTTTGAACAGCGTTTTGAAGCCGCTATCGGGCTTATGCTCGTGGCCGCTTTGCTCGACGGATTAGATGGCCGTATAGCGCGTCTTTTAAAAGCATCGTCAAAGTTTGGCGCTGAAATGGATTCGCTTGCCGATGTGGTCAATTTTGGCTGCGTTCCTGCATTGATTCTCTATATTTATGTGCTTGATGAAACCAAACAATTTGGCTGGATTGCCGCGCTGATCTATGTGATCGCGGCCGCATTACGCCTTGCACGGTTTAATATAACACTCGGCGATCATGCGCGCCCTAAATGGCAAAAGGCTTACTTTACTGGCATACCTGCGCCCGCCGCCGCTTTATTGGTTCTGCTGCCTGTTTATATTGGGTTTCTTGGGCTTCCAGCGGATTGGATCACAGCCTCATTCGTTTCCGTTTACACCATCGTAATTGGTTTTCTGATGGTCTCAAACCTACCGGTTTGGAGTGCGAAAACGGTCGGCGGTATCGCACGATCCGCCGTTATGCCGATGATGTTGATTGTGGTTTTATATGTTGCCGCATTGGCAAACTTCACTTGGACAACGCTTACGCTATCGGCATGTGCCTATTTGGCATTCTTGCCGTACTCGGTGCATATGTATCGCAAAGATGGGCGAAAGCATGCCGCAGAGCACGCAGATCAAATCGAGAAAACTGACCGCTAAAGCTGAAGCGCTGCATATCGAGCGATGTACAGCGTTAAGGCAACTCAAAAAGAATACGGTAAGTGTCTAAGACGGCAGATTATAGTTCAGCCAGCTTTGTGTGGGAACGTCCCAGAGCATGCCAGTTTGAGTAAGCTCTGGTGACGCCAAACCAATAATTTTAGACGCAGTTTCCTGCGCTGTCGGCAAATCTTCGGCTTTTTCACCGGGCATTGCTTGTGCACGCATATGGGTGCGCGTCGCACCCGGATTTACATTGTTGATGCGCAACGGTGTTTTTTCAGCTTCAGCTGCCCATGTGCGCCCCAAAACTTCTACAGCGGCTTTAGAGGCCGCATATGGTCCCCAATAAGCGCGTGCAGAATGTGCAACGCTTGACGACAGCAAGATTGCACGTCCAGCGTCAGACAGGCGCAATAGAGGGTCCGTGGTGCGAATTAGACGCCATACACTATTGAGGTTGACCGTCATCAATTCGTCAAATGTTTTGGCCTTAACGTGGCCAACAGGAGAAATCGTGCCAAGCACACCCGCATTGGCAACGAGAATATCTAGTTTGCCCCAGCGCTCTGCAATCACACCGCCCAAACGGTCAATACCTTCAAGGTCTTTCAGGTCGAGTGGCACCAAAGTGCACTTGCCGCCTTTTTCCTTGATGCTGTCATCAAGTTCTTCAAGCCCGCCAACTGTGCGTGCAACGGCAATAACTTCTGCGCCAGCTTCAGCCAGTTGAAGAGAAAGCTGGTAACCAATACCGCGCGACGCGCCTGTAACTAAGGCCAAACGGCCCGATAAATCAGGTTTGACAAGACTCATGAAAGCACCGATTAATTATTATTTGCTAGCAGCGATAATTTACGCACATTGTCTGGACCATCGTGGTCGAGCAAGCGGGTAGGGTACTGGTTCGTAAAGCAAGCATCACAGAATTGCGGCACGTCCGCATTGCGATTTGCTTCGCCAACGGCGCGGTAAAGCCCGTCAATGGATAAGAACGCAAGCGAATCGACGCGAATGAATTCGGCCATTTCCTCAATGCTCATCCGCGATGCAAGAAGCTTGGATTTCTCCGGTGTATCGACACCGTAAAAACATGGAGACATGGTTGGCGGAGAAGCAATACGCATATGCACTTCACGCGCACCGGCTTCGCGAACCATCTGTACGATCTTTTTAGATGTTGTGCCGCGAACAATACTATCATCAACCAGCACGACACTTTTGCCCTCTAGGACAAACGGGTTTGCATTGTGCTTAAGCTTCACGCCCATATGACGAATGGCATCGGTTGGCTGAATAAATGTGCGGCCAACATAATGGTTGCGGATAATGCCAAGTTCGAACGGTATATTAGCGCCTTGCGCAAAGCCAATCGCCGCAGGTACGCCGCTATCGGGTACAGGGACTACGATATCAGCATTACAAGGCTCTTCAATGGCAAGTTCAACACCGATTTGCTTGCGTACATCATACACATTGCGGCCTTCGATATTGCTGTCAGGGCGCGCAAAATAAACATATTCAAAGATACAAAAGCGTGGCTTGACTTCCTCTTCAACTTTGAAGGGGAAATAGCTCTCAATGCCTTTATCTGTGATGCAGACCAATTCACCAGGTTTTACATCACGTACAAACCGTGCACCCATAATATCAAGCGCGCATGTTTCGGAAGCCAATATCCATGAACCGTCTAAATCGCCAAGAACAAGCGGGCGAATACCGAGTGGATCACGGCAACCAATAAGCTTCTTGGCTGTCAACGCAACCAGCGAAAATGCGCCTTCAAGCTGCACAATAGCTTCTTGGAATTTGGAAAGAATATCTTGTTTCTGGCTCATCGCGACAAGATGCAGAATGGTCTCTGTATCTGACGTTGAAGAGAAAATAGCGCCTTTGCGTTGCAATTCGCGTTGTACGGTTAGCGCGTTCGTAATGTTGCCATTATGAGCAACAGCTAAGCCGCCGCCATCAAGTTCGGCAAAAAGCGGTTGAATATTGCGCAGCGATGAATCGCCCGTGGTGGCGTAGCGCGTGTGCCCGATTGATTTATCACCCGGCAGGCGTTCAATCACAGAGGGCTTGGTGAAAGTATCACCAATGAGCCCGACATGGCGTTCAATGTGGAATTGGCCGTTGTCATGGGTAACAATGCCAGCAGCTTCTTGGCCACGATGCTGAAGCGCATGCAGACCAAGGGTTGTAAACGATGCTGCGTCGGGGCGGCCATAAATGCCAAACACGCCGCATTCGTCGTGAAAATGATCGTCTGCTTCGTGGTCGGATTCATGTGTCATGATAGCTAAGTATCCGTATTTTGTGAATCATTTTCGCCAGAGATCATACTGTCTATATCTTCTGGCAGGAGGTTGATCATGCGGTTTGCAACCGTATCAAGGAATGGTTTGGATTTGGCATTATCAATCCAGCCAATTTGGGCGCCGCCGACAAAAAAGTCGATAAACCAAACTGCAACAGCTGCAACCACGATACCACGTGCTGCGCCAAATACAAAACCAAGTGTGCGGTCAAGTGGGCCAACGCGGCTATCAATAATCATATCAGCAATGCGCATCGTGATCACGGTCACAATAATCAACGTGACAATAAAAATTAAGCCAGCTGCGACAAGCTGCGAAATCAACTCATTGCCAATGTAATTATCAACGGTTGGCGCAAGTTGCTTGTAGAAGAAAAACGCAGCAACAGCAGCCGCTGCCCAAGAGGCGATTGATAAAACTTCGCGAGAAAATCCGCGTACCATTGCCAGTAAAGCTGAAAGAAGAACAAGGCCGATAAAAAGGCCGTCAAGGAGTGTTATTGGCATTGAATGCTATTCCCGTAAAAAGATCGGTTTCTTAATATTAAAGGCCCGACCAAATTATCCCTTAATTCCGAATGACCAAAACATGTCCCGTTTCGTCCATTATTTTTCATCACTCTCATAGGATAGTGTTTTGCCGCCTGCAATCTTTACGACCAGATCTACAAGTTTTTCCGCTGCAAAAATGCTTTCATCGTTGCGTTTAGGTACATCCGAGCTTCCTTTTGGCAAAACTGCCGACTTGAAACCCAGTTTTTCGGCCTCTTTTATCCTTTGGCCCGCATGGGGCACCGGTCTAATCGAGCCCGAAAGGCTAATCTCGCCGAAATAGACGCAGTCAGTCGGCAAAGCAAGTCCAGCAAGTGAAGAAATCAATGCACAGGCAACCGCAAGGTCGGCCGCAGGTTCAGAAATGCGATAGCCGCCAGCAACATTAAGGTAAACATCGTGCTGTCCAAGGTTCACCCCGCAATGTGCTTGCAGCACAGCAATGACCATTGAAAGACGCGCAGAATCCCAGCCAACAACAGCGCGGCGCGGTGTGCCGAGCGACGTTGGCGCAACCAATGCCTGTATTTCAACCAATAAAGGCCGCGTGCCTTCCATGCCGCCAAAGACCGCTGCGCCCGGTGCATTATCGGCCCGTTCGCCCAGAAATAACTCAGATGGATTGGCAACTTGGCGTAGGCCCGATTGCATCATTTCAAAAACACCGATTTCATCAGTCGGGCCGAAGCGATTCTTGAGCGCACGCAATATACGATATTGATGGCTGCCATCGCCTTCGAACTGGATGACGGCATCCACCATATGTTCAACAACGCGCGGTCCAGCAATATTGCCTTCTTTAGTGACATGGCCAACCATAACGACGGTTGCGCCTGTGGATTTTGCATAACGAATAAGCGCCTGCGCGGACTGGCGCACCTGTGTGACTGTGCCGGGAGCTGAGTCGGCGCTGTCTGTCCACATGGTTTGAATCGAATCGATAATCACCAGATCAGGACGCTTCTCCATATCGTTGAGCGTTGTTAAAATGTCTTCGACATTGGTTTCTGCTGCAAGCAGCACCTGTGTCTCATTGGCTTTGAGCCGTTTTGCACGCAAGCGAACCTGTGCAACGGCTTCCTCACCAGACACATAAACAATATTATGCCCTGCGCGGGATAAAGCAGCTGCGGCCTGCATGAGAAGTGTTGATTTGCCAATACCAGGCTCACCGCCGAGCAGAACGGCGGAGCCGCGAACAAAACCGCCACCGGTAACACGGTCAAGCTCAGCAACGCGGCTGATAATGCGTGGCGCTTCTTCGATTTCGCCATCCAGCGAGGCGAGGGGCACAACACGTCCCTTTTTAGGCGCGCGGCCGGGTCCACCACCAATGCCCGCTAAAGGATTGTCTTCAACGATTGTGTTCCATTCGCCGCAGCCTTCGCATTTACCTTGCCATTGCGTATGCGTGGTGGCGCAGTTCTGACAAATGAATGCGGTTTTAGATTTTTTAGCCATGCAGTTTCGCGCACCTATGTTCTTGGTACGTTCTTATTGCAGTTATCGCCATAATCGTCAATTTGCTAATGCCATATCAAACAATATGTTCGAAGCATTCGCCTATTCATATTGTTCTGGCACGTGATCGTCTTCAGCAAGATCGCCAAAGCGGGTAAACTGCGGCACGAAGGATAGACGCGCAGTGCCGGTCGGTCCGTGACGCTGCTTGGCGATGATAACGTCCGCCGTGCCGGCCACTTTGTTCATCTTCTCTTCCCAAGCGATATATTCTTCGTTTTTAATATCATTTCGGAAATCTTCTGGCGAACGGCGCGGTTCCATGTTTTGGATATAATATTCTTCACGGAACACGAAGAGCACAACGTCCGCATCCTGCTCGATAGAACCCGATTCGCGAAGGTCGGAAAGCTGAGGGCGCTTGTCTTCGCGGCTTTCCACCTGACGAGAAAGCTGGGACAAAGCGATAATAGGCACGTTTAATTCTTTGCCCAGCGCTTTGAGGCCGGTCGTGATTTCGGTGATCTCCTGCACACGGTTTCCAGAATTTTTCGATGAACCTGACATCAACTGAATATAGTCCACGATCATAACATCGAGACCGCGTTGACGTTTAAGGCGGCGTGCACGCGCAGCAAGCTGGGCAATAGAAATACCACCCGTTTGGTCGATATAGAGCGGCATACGTTGAATTTGGTTCGACGTTGTAACCAACTGCTCAAATTCGGCTTCGGTGATTTCACCGCGGCGGATTTTTGAAGAGGACACTTCCGACACTTCAGACAAAATACGTGTCGCAAGCTGCTCGGCTGACATCTCAAGAGAGTAGAAGCCAACGACACCGCCATCAACGGCTTTCATGGATCCGTCGGCCTGTTGTTCGCCGCGATAAGCCGCCGCGATATTAGCCGCCACGTTGGTTGCAAGCGATGTTTTACCCATACCTGGACGTCCAGCAAGAACGATCAAGTCGGAACGTTGCAGACCGCCCATCTTGGCATCAAGTGTTTTCAATCCTGTTGAAATACCGGACAGTTTTCCTTCGCGCATATAGGCTTCATTTGCCATATCAATAGCGGTGCGAAGCGCGTCATTGAATGGCTGGAAGCCACCATCATAACGGCCTGTTTCAGCCAGTTCGAACAGGCGGCGTTCAGCATCTTCAATTTGTTCGCCGGGCGGCATTTCAACCGGTGCATCAAAAGCAATATTCACCATATCTTCGCCGATACCGATCAGCGCGCGGCGAATAGCAAGATCATAGATCGCACGGCCATAATCTTCGGCGTTGATAATCGTCACCGCTTCGGCGGCAAGACGCGCAAGATATTGCGCAACTGTAATGTCACCCACTTTTTCGTCGGCAGGCAAGAATGTTTTGATCGTCACCGGATTGGACGTTTTGCCCATACGGATTTGCTGGCCTGCAACTTCAAAAATTTGGCGGTGTAGCGGCTCGTAAAAATGCTCAGGCTTTAGAAAGTCAGAAACACGGTAGAATGCATCATTGTTGACCAAAACAGCACCTAAAAGCGCCTGTTCAGCTTCAATGTTGCCGGGCGCTTCACGGTATAATGGCGATGAATCGTCATTTGCCGCGTTTTGTTTGCGCGCTGGGTCTGCCATGATTCTCTCCTGATTGAGCTAAAGCTATAGCTGCTTTATTGAGGTCTTGGTTGTGAGTTTTTGGCTACATCACATTATTCACGCTATTCACAGGCAAAAAAGTTAATCGGCTTTTTTCGTTGACGTGAAAAGCGCACAAAAAAGCCCGCTCTGCATAAACAAAGCGGGCTTGTTGTAAGGCTTTAAAGCTTACTCAGAATCAGCTTCTGGTGCGGCTTCTTCAGCAACATCATTTGATCTTTTGCGACGTGGACGATCATCATCTTCATCTTCGAAGTCAGCAAGTGATTCGAATTTCTCATCGTTTTCACCGTAGATCGCATCAGCAGATGAAAGATCTTCACCAGTTTCCTGACGCTCAGCTTCATCAGCTGTACGAGCAATGTTAAGTGTGATCGTTGTTTCGACTTCTGGGTGAAGTGTCAACGAAATCTCCACAAGGCCGATTGTCTTAATTGGTGTTTTAAGATCGACTTGGTTGCGAGAAACTTTATGGCCTTCTGCCGCAAGAAACTCAGAAATGTCACGTGTAGAAACAGAACCGTAAAGCTGACCTGTTTCACCAGCAGAGCGAACAAACACGAATGTTTTGCCGTCGAGGCCTTTTGAAATTTCTTCAGCAGCGCCTTTGCGCTCATCGTTACGTGCAACGATTTCGGCACGCTGTGCTTCAAACACTTCGCGGTTTGCTGCGTTTGCGCGTAGTGCACGGCCTGTTGGTAAAAGAAAGTTACGTGCAAAACCTGGCTTTACAGTAACTTCGTCGCCAATAGCGCCAAGCTTGGCGATACGTTCAAGAAGAATAACTTTCATAATATTGAACCTTTCTCGTTCTATCTATTCATTTGAATTGTTATGAGGTGGATTGGAAATCGGCATATTGCGCGCGAGCGAAAACAGGCCAATCAAGAACATTAAAAACGGCGGTAACATTGTGAGTACCGTCGCAAAATATAAAACAAACATGCCAAATGGGCGCCATGCGCGGCCGCGTGAATAGGCATGAAATAGTGCAAAGCCCGAAAGCATGAAGCCAGCTGCTAGGCCGCCCAAAATCGCGCTGGCACCAAGGCCTGCAGCGCCGCCAATCAATGAAAGTAAAGCAGCAATGCCAAAGGGGATAAGCGACGGCTTTGGCATCCGCATAGCTGTTGGGAAATCATCTGATGGGCGCTTTAGCTGACCAGAGGTCGCCGTAATTTTTATCGCAATGTAAAGATTGCCAATCATCACGCAGGTCCACATTAAGGGCTGCATGAATGGCATCATGCCCACAATCGCTGCATCAAACTGAGTGCGCGCTTCTGGTGAAAATGCAAAATCAGGATTGTTGATCTGAAGATTGGCAACAAGTTCGTCAAGAACAGGTTTCATAAGCTCTGGGCCATAATTAATGGCGATACCAATAATGATAAAAGCTGCGCCAATCATCAGGCACATACGAAATAGGACGTCGGCAAATGGAAACCAGACAAGCTTGCCCTGTGGGCCGCCAATTTCTTCTGCTGGACGTGAAAGCGTCATCCAATAGGCGCAAGCTGCAGCGGGAAGGGCGGTGGTCAAAACAACAAACAGCGCTGTCATTTCATTTGCAATGACAAAAACCGCGATCGTCGCAACAAAGGTCGCAATGATTGATGCAGCAAGGCTCCATCCGAGGCCAGCGACCATAATCGGAACAGCAGAGAGCAGATAAAGCAGAATGGATAGACCTGAACCGGTCGCAACACCAAGGCACAACAAAGCTGTCGCAGCACCTGCGATCAACCCAATCATAATGTCTTGGCCGTTAATGTTCATTTCGCTGTCCTGCTATCGAGCAGTTAGAGGTGATGTCACCCCAACTCGGAATTTTCGCATATCTGTTTGGTCGAAGCAGATAGGCGGTGTGATTATTGTGTTTCTCGTGAGTGCCGAACACACAAGAGAAAAGCTCGGCGGCAAGCCGCCGAGCAATAGTATATTAGCCTACTACGTAAGGTAGCAAACCAAGGAAACGTGCGCGTTTAATTGCTTTTGCAAGCTCGCGCTGTTTCTTCATGCTCACAGCTGTGATGCGTGAAGGAATGATTTTGCCGCGCTCAGAAACGTAACGCTGAAGCAATTTCACGTCTTTATAATCGATCTTTGGAGAGTTTGCTCCAGAGAACGGGCATGTCTTACGACGACGGTGAAACGGGCGACGTGTAGGAAGCTGATTAATATCTATCATGATTAGTTATCACCTTTGTCTTCGCGCGGAGCACGTGCAGGGCGGTCACCACGATCATTGCCACGTGGGCCGCGATCATCACGGTCGCTACCGCGTTTCATCATTGCTGAAGGGCCTTCTTCGTGCGCATCAACTTTAATAGTCATGTAGCGAAGAATGTCTTCATGAATGCGCATTTGGCGCTCGAGTTCATGAATAGCTGCACCAGGTGCAGTAACGTCCATGATCACGAAATGTGCTTTGCGGTTTTTCTTGATGCGGTACTGAAGAGATTTCAGTCCCCAGCCTTCAACACGGCCGATTGTACCACCGTTTGCTTCCAAAACACCTTTCCAGTGTTGTGTTAGCTCTTCAACTTGCTGCGCAGAAATATCCTGACGTGCAAGAAATGTGTGCTCGTATAAAGCCATTTTATGCCTTTCCTTTCGTTGCTGCTGTTCAGCGCGAAGCCTCCGCAACCAGATCCGCCACAAATGTGGTAGGAAAGGTGCTTTGATCTCGGTATGGGTCGAGAGCGGGAACACGGGAGGCGAACACAATCAATGTTCAATAGCCAAAAGGCCACCCTCCGTTCAGCCCCCGGCTGATCAGCAATGGCCGCCTTATACAGTTTTTATACCGTAGTGCAAGGGGAGAGCGCTAAGTCTTGCGCGCTGAAATAGGCGCAATTTCTAAAACCAGATTGTAACAGATTATAAATAGCGATAACAGCGCTGCATGAAAATGATTATTGATACAGATCCAGGCGTTGATGATGTGATCGCGATAGCGCTTGCACATGCCATGCCGGACATTGAGCTTGTCGGCCTAACGACAATATTTGGCAACACATTTGTGGGGCAGTCGAGCCGCAATGCACGCTATTTAGCTGGATTGCTGGGCGCTGATGTGCCCGTGGCGCAGGGCGCCAGCCTGCCTTATGGCGAAGAAGCATATGAACCTGCACCGCATGTGCACGGGCCCGAAGGTTTTGGCGATATTATTGATGTGCCTGAGATCGGTGCCAATATTGATGAGACCGCTGCCGCGTTTTTGGTGCGTATGGCGCGCGAAAACAAAGGCGAGCTCGCGGTCTGCGCGATAGGGCCATTAACAAATATTGCCGACGCTCTGCGGTTGGATGATTCTTTTGCTTCCAATCTTAAAGAACTTGTCCTTATGGGCGGTGCATTTGAGCATGCCGGCAATATTACAGAACATGCCGAAGCCAATATTTTTCATGATGCACGTGCTGCAGATGAGGTTTTTGCATCCGATTTAGAGATCAAAATGGTTGGCTTGAATGCAACCATGCAGACATTGATGAAGTCGGACGACTTTATAGCGCTTGCGAAAGAGTCGCCGAAAATTGGGGGCTTTATTAGCCGCATCACGCCGTTCTACCTGCAGTTCTACCGCGATGTGGTCAATGCTGATGGATGCGCCATGCATGACGCTGCAGCCGTGTTGTGCTGCACAAACCCTGAGCGCTTTGACTTTCACCGTTCCGGTTTGCGCGTGAGCTTGGATGAAACAAATTACGGCGCAACCATTGCCGATGAAAACCGCAAGCCTGTTGCCATCGCGATGAATATTGATGCGCCATGGGCGCTATCAACACTCAAAACTGAAATTTCACGGTTGGACTAATCCAGCCGTGAATTTAGTTATTGTCTGGGTCTCGTTCTGCACGCACGACCATCATGAACACTTGTGCGCATAATATAAGTGTCGGCACCGCGATGATCGCAGATTCAATCATTGTCGCCTTCGTGCTTAAGTGAAAGAGACCGGCTGTACAAAAGACAATTGCTGCTGCCGCGCAGAAAATTTGACTGGCAATAAATGTAAAGCCGCCAAATATTCGCAATATGAGATCGAAGGTAAATTTTGCAGGTGCGCCCGTTTGGGTAATGATTTGTGTCGTCACGGATTGAAGCCCTATTAGCAATCACCGAAATGGGATTGGACGCTTAAATGATTGCCTCAATTACGGCATTTTTGGGGCTGAGCACAATATTCAAACAGGTGTTATTTAAAAAAAAAGACCTCCCACTATTTTAACAATAGGGGGAGGCAAAGTGCTTGCTGTTTAAGTGCAACTGGGAGTTATATTCGTATCTAGCTTGCCATACGCATTTCGTCGCGTTTTTGTGTAAGCTTAAATTGCTGGATCATAGACATGAGCTCAGAGGTGTCCTGCGCCAATCCACCCGCTGTTGCTGTCAACTCTTCGGCCATGGCAGCGTTTCGCTGTGTGCCGTAGTCGATCTCATTAACAGCCTCAGAAATGGCATGAAGCGTTGTTGATTGCTCGCTGGCAGAAACCGAAATCTTAGCTACGAGCTGATTGGCCTCATTGATTTGATCTGAAATCCGCTTCAAGGCTTCGCCTGTCTGACCAACAAGTCCAACACCTTCTTTAACTTGTGTTGTTGATTGCTGGATCTGGCCTTTAATCTCTTTTGCCGCAGCAGCAGAGCGCTGTGCAAGCTCACGAACTTCTTGAGCTACAACGGCAAAGCCAAGACCAGCTTCACCGGCACGCGCTGCTTCAACACCAGCGTTAAGTGCAAGCAAATTGGTCTGGAAGGCGATCTCATCAATCACGCTAATAACTTTTGTGATTTCCGCAGATGATTTCTCAATACTGCTCATTGCAGAAATTGCCTTGTCGACAACTGCATTTGAACGGGCAGCATCATTGCTGACTTCATCAACACGGCCAGCAACATTTTTAGCGTCCGTCGCAGCACTGCTAACAGATTCAGTTAGCTCGGTGAGGGCAGCTGATGTTTCTTCCAAGTTCGCTGCTTGGCTTTCTGTGCGCGTTGACATCTCAGAAGACGAATGGCTGATCGCAGAGAAAGTAGCATCAAGATCGCTGCCTTTCTGGTGAATATTCGCCATAGCGGCTTCAAGCTTTTCCATCGCATTATTAAAGTTCTGGCGAAGCGTTTCATATTCACCGCCAAGCGCCTCGCAGCGCGTGGAAAGATCGCCATTTGCCAACTGTGCTAGAGCCGCGCCAATTGTCTTTACAACATTAGCTTGGCGTTCTGCTTCTGCTTTGGTGGCGTTGGTGTTGCTTTCACGCTCAGAATTAATGAGGGCGTCTTGCTCGATCTTCGCTTGTGTTAGCTGCTGGCGCTCAATGACCTTTTCTTTCAAAGTCTGAGTTGCATTTGCCATCATGCCAATTTCGTTTCTCATCTCGGTGTGAGGAACGTCAATATCTACATTCTCTGCCGCTACCGCTTGCATCGCATCATGCACATTTTTCAATGGGTTTGTTATGCCGCGAATTAGAAAATATGCAGCAACAAGCCCAAGGATAAGGATAACTAAATCTGCAATGATGGACGTCATTTGATCAGCCCAGATTTGAGCATTCAAATCGTCTGTGTAAACGCCTGTACCCAGAACAATGCCCCAAGGTGCAAATTCAGCGTTGTAGCTGGCTTTTTCAAAGACAATATTGTCAGGCTCACCAAGCTTTGGCCAATGATATGTTGTGATGCCGCCACCGTTTCGTGCAATGTCCATCATCGCGTCAGCAAAAGCATATCCATTTTTATCGGTAATACCCTTAAAATCCTTGCCGACCGTCGCTGGGTTGGCGTGCAGGATCATTTTGGTGTCGCTGTCGAAGCCAAAAAAGTATCCGTCTGGCTCAAAACGAATATTTGAAACTGTTTTGTAAGCCGCAGCGCGCGCTTCTTCTTCCGCCATTTCGCCAGCCTGCGATAGGTCGTAATAATATTGTAATATGGAAATCGCGCTTTGAGTTTGGCTGCTTAATAAATGGAAGCGCTCTTGGCGAAGTTCTTCAGAGGCAGCTTTGCTTTGAACGAATTGCAATATGGAGAATGCTGCAATCAACCCAAATACTAAGCAAAAAAGCTGAGTTGAGATGCGAATGTTACTGATTTTCAATGTCTTGACCTAAATGTCAGGCGTTAAATGCAAAAACATGCCTGATGGCGGTCGAGCTACTCATGTAGCGATTGAGGACAATCGTCGACGCTTTCAGTTGGACTGTTTTCGTTTAAAATTGTGTTAAAAAGTTAACAAATTTAGCGCTTTGTGAAGAAGTAAATTGCACTTGGTGATATGCCGAAACCTTGACAATCCTTCACCATATCCTCATTGACCGCCAAAACCAGTGGAGCACTTATTCATGACACTCGCATTTACATTCCCAGGGCAGGGCAGCCAAGCCGTTGGTATGGGCAAAGAACTTGCTGAGACTTACACCGAGGCAAAAGCGGTCTTTGATGAAGTTGATGAGGCTCTTGGTGAAAAGCTTTCTGCGACAATGTTTGACGGGCCAGAGGATGTATTGACACTCACCGCCAACGCGCAGCCTGCACTTATGGCTGTTTCTGTGGCTGTTGCCCGTGTTTTAGCGGCCAAAGGCTTTGATTTGAAATCCAAAGTTTCATTCGTTGCGGGGCATTCGCTTGGCGAATATGCCGCTCATGCAGCCGTTGGCACGTTCTCACTGGCTGATACGGCACGTTTACTACGCATTAGAGGCAACGCGATGCAGGCGGCTGTACCTGTCGGTGTGGGCGCAATGGCTGCAATCATCGGCCTTGAAGATGACGCTGTGAAAGCAATTTGCACAAATGCCGCATCAGCAACATCAGGCGTTTGCCAGATCGCCAATGATAATGGTGGCGGTCAATTGGTCATCTCCGGCTCTAAAGTTGCTGTTGAAACAGCCGCTGAAGCTGCAAAAGAGGCTGGTGCTAAAAGAGCATTGTTATTGCCAGTATCTGCACCATTCCATTGTGCACTCATGCAGCCTGCCGCTGAAGCTATGGCAAAGGCGCTGGCAGAAGTCACTGCAAATGCACCCGTTGTGCCTGTTGTAACCAATGTTAATGTAGCGCCAGAAACCGATCCGGCCGTGTTGACTGACCTTTTGGTTAAGCAGGTCACAGGGCAGGTGCGCTGGCGGGAGACTGTTGAATGGTTCGGTGCCAATGGCGTAACAACGCTTGCTGAAATAGGCTCCGGTAAAGTCCTTACGGGCCTTGCGCGTAGAATAAACCGTGATCTTGCTGGCGTTGCCATCAACACACCTGCCGATATAGAAGCGTTTTTAGAAACGAACGCCTAACAATAATTAGGGATATTACATGTTTGATCTTTCTGGTCGTAAAGCACTTGTTACTGGAGCATCTGGTGGAATAGGCGAGGCTGTCGCGCGTATTTTGCATGCACAAGGCGCCGTTGTCGCACTTCACGGCACACGTGAGGAGAAGCTGAAAGCTCTCGCTGATGATCTGGGCGACCGGACACATGTGATGCCTGCTAACCTTAGCAATAAGGACGAAGTGGCAGCCTTAGCAGCTAAAGCTGAGGAGACACTTGAGGGTGTTGATATTCTTGTAAACAATGCCGGCATTACACGCGATGGTTTGTTCGTGCGCATGTCAGATGACGATTGGGATGATGTTATCAACGTCAATTTGTCGTCTGTATTTCGCCTAACACGTGCTTTGACACACCCGATGATGCGCCGTCGATTCGGCCGAATTATCAATATCACGTCTATTGTTGGCGTAACTGGCAACCCAGGTCAGGCCAATTATTGCGCGTCAAAAGCAGGTCTAATTGGTTTTTCCAAGTCATTGGCACAAGAAATTGCAACACGAAATGTCACCGTCAATTGTGTTGCTCCAGGCTTCATTGAAAGTGCTATGACAGAGAAGCTCAACGATAAGCAAAAAGATGCGATTATGGGTGCGATTCCGATGAAACGCATGGGAAAAGGGGACGAAATCGCCGCTTCTGTCGCATATTTGGCGAGTGACGAGGCAGCTTATATGACGGGGCAAACCCTGCATGTAAACGGCGGAATGGCTATGATTTAATGCGTATTCATACGCAATAAAGCTGAAGAAAATTGTCGGTACTGTGCTAAAATTGCTTGATTAGCTTGCGCGGTACGGATAGTCACACTTGAACAGAAATTAAAAATTCGAGGACTCTGAAATGAGCGATGTCGCAGAACGTGTAAAGAAAATTGTTGTTGAACACCTAGGTGTTGACGCGGACAAAGTGACAGAAGCAGCTAGCTTCATCGACGATCTTGGCGCTGATAGCTTGGACACTGTTGAGCTTGTTATGGCTTTTGAAGAAGAGTTTAGCGTTGAAATTCCTGACGATGCTGCTGAGACAATTCTCACTGTTGGCGACGCCGTGAAGTTCATCGAAAAAGCAAACGCTTAATTGCGTTTTTTGAGAGGCCGGTGCTTTAACGAGTTCCGGCCCTATTTGTGATATGTCCCTAAGACGCGTTGTTATTACCGGTGCTGGAATGGTGTCGCCTTTGGGCGCATCACTCGATAGTACTTGGTCCCGCCTGCTCAATGGTGAAAGCGCTGCAAAGCGTGTTGATACTTTTGAGACAGATGATCTGCCTGCAAAAATTGCTTGTGTTATGCCGCGAGGTGATGGCACCGGCGGTACGTATAATGCAGATGATTGGATGGAGCCCAAGGAACAGCGCAAAGTCGATCAGTTTATTGTCTATGCAATTGCTGCTGCCGATCAAGCATTGGCCGATGCCGGCTGGAAGCCTGAAACGGATGATGATTGTAACGCCACTGGCGTTTTGATTGGTTCGGGTATTGGCGGCATTGAAGGCATGGTTGAGGGCGGTATTGTGCTCAAAGAGCGCGGCCCACGACGTCTTTCTCCATTTTTTGTACCGGGTCGCTTGATTAATCTTGCGAGCGGTTACGTTTCAATCAAGCACCAACTTCGTGGTCCTAACCATTCGGTTGTTACAGCTTGTTCTACAGGTGCTCACGCTATTGGCGATGCTAGCCGTTTGGTCGCTTTAGGCGATGCAGATGTGATGGTCGCAGGTGGTACTGAATCGCCTATTAGCCGCATTTCCCTTGCTGGTTTTGCTGCATGTCGCGCTTTATCCACATCTCGAAATGATGAGCCAGAAAAAGCATCGCGCCCTTATGATAAAGACCGTGACGGTTTTGTTATGGGCGAGGGTGCAGGCATTGTTGTGGTTGAAGAACTAGAACATGCACTGGCACGCGGCGCAAAAATCTATGCTGAAATTGTCGGTTACGGCATGTCAGGTGACGCGTACCATATCACGGCACCATCTGCAGATGGTAATGGCGCGGAACGTTGTATGCGCGCTGCGCTAAAACGTGCAGGGCTTGAGCCATCTGACATTGATTATATCAATGCGCATGGCACATCGACAATGGCCGATACGATTGAACTTGCCGCTGTTGAGCGTTTGCTTGGTGAGCATGCCGAAAATGTATCCATGAGCTCGACGAAGTCGTCGATTGGTCATCTATTAGGCGCAGCAGGTGCCGTTGAAGCGATTTTCTGTGCTTTGGCTATCCGAGATCAAGTTGTTCCGCCTACCATCAATTTGGATAACCCCGAGGTTGAAACCAAGATTGATCTTGTGCCACATAAAAAGCGCGAGAGAAAAGTTGACGTTGCATTGTCCAACTCTTTTGGATTTGGTGGCACCAACGCTTCGCTGGTACTCAAGCGCTACGAAGGTTAAAAGTTCTGTTTGATGAGTGCAATTAAGGGCGATTTTCCGCCACATTGCCTTTCTATCAACAGCTAACTCAGGCTATCTATTCTATTACGAACGACTCGAATTATGACGAGTCATTGTTAGAATATGAATTCATTGAAGGGCGTGAATGTGAACGATCATGTAAAGTTCGGCCGCACCAATAATAAAGCGAAACAACCAGCTGACGATCCCGTTGGCGCTAATGGTGGTTCTCGCACCGTGCCGCAATCAGCCAGTCAGGCAATTAAAGCCCAACCCGGTTTTGAACCGCCTAAGCGCAAACGTGCAAAAACATCGCGCAGCCAAGTCGTTGTATTTTTCCACTTTCTTTTCTCGACATTCGTTCTAGCGCTCGTGCTTTTGGCGGGTGTTTTCTATTATGGAAAAGTCCAGTTTGAAAAAGCAGGACCGCTTGAGCAGGCGATGAACTATACGGTGCGTAGCGGTTCAAGCATGACGCAGGTTGCCAATGGTCTTGATCGCCGTAACATCATTTCCGATGCTGAAGTGTTCAAATGGGGCTTGCGCGCCTATGGCAATGAAGAAGCATTGAAAGCAGGGGAGTTTGAAATTCCCCGCGGCGCGTCCATGAAAAAAGTCATGGAAACACTTGTCAGTGGCCGTGCTATTTTGCACCCGCTCACCATTGTTGAAGGCAACACAGTTTTCCAAGCGGCACAAAAAATTGCTGCTGATGAAACCCTTGTTGGAGATATGCCTGCTGAATTGCCACCAGAGGGCATGCTGATTGCAGACACCCAACGTTTTCAGCGCGGTATGACACGCACTGAGATTATTGCTCGGATGCAAGCACAGCAGGAAACGCTGATTGAGCAAGTCTGGGCAAAACGAGCGCCAGATCTTCCAATCGCTGATATCAATGAATTCGTAGCGCTTGCGTCAATCGTTGAAAAAGAAACTGGCGTTGCAGAAGAGCGTCCGCGCGTTGCAGCTGTGTTTATCAACCGCCTGCGCAAAGGCATGCGCTTACAGTCAGATCCGACAATTCTCTATGGTATATTTGGCGGACAAGGGCGTCCAGAAGATCGCCCTATCTATAAATCAGATATCGAAAAACCGACGCCGTACAACACCTATACGATTGACGGCATACCGCCCGGTCCAATCGCAATTCCTGGCCGCGCCGCACTAGAGGCAGTCGCCAACCCTGCGCAAACGGAAGATTTGTATTTCGTTGCAGACGGTACAGGTGGCCATGTGTTCGCAAGCACGCTTGAACAGCACAATAAGAATGTTGCTAAATGGCGTGAGATTGAAAAACAACGCAGGGAAGCGCAGACCGATTCCAACTAAAATGTTTGCTGCTAAAATTAACTGAATGCCGGAGATGAAAAGATGAGTGCTTTGCAATCCATGACCGGCTTTGGTTCGGGCTCGGTACAAGTCGGTAATCGAACCGTGATCTGCGACATGCGCTCGGTGAACGGCAAAAACCTTGACGTTCGTACGCGCTTACCATCTGGGCTGGAAGCTGTTGAGGCGCAGATCAAAAAGCGGATTGCCAAGCTTATCGCACGCGGTAATTTGCAGGTCTCAATAAGCGTCGATACGGCAAAGTCTGGTAATGGTCCCGTCATTAATCGTGAATTGTTTAGTGCAATCGCTCAAGAGGGGCGTGCTTTAGCGGTTGAACATGGTCTTGCTGCACCAACGACCGATGCAATTTTAGCAATGCGCGGCGTTATCATTACGGAAGATCAAGTGCTTGCTCCAGCAACGAGCGAAGAGCAAGAAGCTTTTGAACAAGCTGTCGGCGCGGCAGCCGATATGGCATTGGAGCAGCTTGTTGCCATGCGCCAATCTGAAGGCGATTCCCTTAAATCGATTTTGTCAGAACACTTACAGCACATAGCAAAACTCACCGCAGATGCCCGCGATGATGAAGCAAATGGACAAGAACAAATACATGCGCGCTTAAAGGCACAAGTCGATCAGCTTTTATCGCTCAGCGGTGTTGAAATTGACGCTCAGCGTTTAACGGCAGAAGCTGCTTTGCTCGCTACTAAAGCCGACATTCGCGAAGAGATTGACCGCTTAGCGGCTCATGTTAAAGCTGCTGAAAAATATTTAAGCGAGGGCGGGGCAGTTGGTAAAAAGCTGGATTTCCTGTCACAGGAATTTAACCGCGAGACAAATACAATTTGTTCAAAGTCGGCATCAGCAACCTTAACGGCAATTGGCTTGTCGCTTAAATCAGTCAATGATCAGTTCCGCGAACAAGTTCAAAACCTACAGTAATGGCAATAATATGAGTGATAGTTCTGAAACAATGATACTGGAAGATGGCATTGCGCGGCGCGGATTGATGTTGGTTTTATCGTCGCCATCTGGTGCGGGAAAATCTTCAATCGCTCGTAATCTGCTTGCCGATGGATCAGGCATAGAACTTTCAGTGAGTGTCACGACGCGTGCACGCCGTGCCAGCGAAATTGATGGACGACACTACCATTTCATTTCTGAACGCCAGTTTTTGAAAATGCGCGAGAATGACGATCTGCTCGAATGGGCAGAAGTTCACGGAAATTTCTATGGCACGCCGCGTGAGCCGGTCGAACAAGCAATGCGCGAAGGCCGTGACATGCTGTTTGACATTGATTGGCAGGGCGCAGAACAGCTCGGCGGTAAAATGCGCTCTGATGTCGTTTCCGTATTTGTTTTGCCGCCTAGCATGGCAGAATTGAAAGATCGCCTACATCGCCGTGCTGAGGACGATGAAGCGGTTATTGAAAAGCGTTTGGTCAATGCTGCAGCCGAAATAGAGCATTGGCGCGATTACGACTTTGTTATCGTCAATCATGATTTGGCGAAAGCCTATGGCGAGGTACGCTCGATTGTCGTTGCAGAGCGGCTTCGCCGCACGCGCAGGCCCGGCATGTACGATTTTATAACGACGTTGATTGGTAACTGATCAAACTTGCTTGAAAGCATTTGCAAGCGCACAAAACTCTTCAATTTCGAGTGTTTCTGCGCGCCTTGTACCGTCGATACCGACACGGTCGAGTAACGCAATCCCGCCAATTGGCTTCAAGCTTTGACGAAGCATTTTGCGTCGCTGACCAAAGGCATGACGTGTAATCATCTCTAATGCCGCACCGTCACATTCAATAAGTTGCTGGCGCGGTGTTAAATGCACAACAGAAGATGTCACTTTGGGCGGCGGCCAGAATGCTTGCGGTGAAACATCAAAAGCAATTTCAGAATGGCAACGCCACCCTGCTAAAACGCCTAAACGTCCGAAATGATTATCGCCTGCCGTTGCCACAATGCGCTGTGCAACTTCGCGCTGAAACATCAGCGTCAGCGATTGGAAAAAAGGCGGCCATACAGGCCCACTCAGCCAATTTACCAGCAATTGTGTACCGATATTATATGGAAGATTGGCAACAATCGCAGTCGGGCCACTGGCAAGTGAAGCCAAGTCGACCTCTAATGCATCGCCTTCAATCACTTTAAGCCGATCGCCATAATGATCGCTAATTTCCGCGAGAGCGGGTAGGCAGCGGCTATCGCGCTCAATGGCGATCACTTGCTTTGCGCCATGCATAAGTAGGGCGCGGGTTAACCCGCCCGGACCAGGGCCAACTTCAATGATTGTCAGTTCAGATAAATCACCGGCAGTGCGCGCAATGCGTCCGGTTAAGTTTAGATCAAGCAAGAAGTTTTGCCCAAGCGATTTTTTAGTCGCTAAACCATGGCTATCAATAACTTGCCGTAACGGCGGTAAACCATCAATTGCTAGAGCTTCAGACATTTGATGATGCCGCCATTTGTCCTGCCATTTTTAATGCCGCGATAAAGCTATCCGGCTTTGCTTGCCCTGTGCCAGCAAGACTAAATGCTGTGCCATGATCGGGTGAGGTGCGAATAAAAGGAAGACCAAGCGTCACATTCACAGCATCATCAAAGCCGAGCGCTTTGGCCGGAATAAGCGCCTGATCATGATACATGCAAAGAGCAACATCATAGGTAGCGCGTGCGCTTGCATGAAACATCGTATCTGCAGGCAATGGGCCAAAAGCATTGATGCCGCGGGCTATAAGTTCCTTTACCGCAGGTTCTACAATCTCAATATCTTCACGGCCCATGGCACCATTTTCGCCCGCGTGAGGGTTAAGGCCGGATATGGCAAGCCTTGGCTGCGCAATCTGAAAACGTGCCTTTAAATCCATGTCGGTTGCGACAGCTGTTTCGACAATCATTTCCTTCGTCAAGGTTGTTGGTACGTCGCTAAGCGCAATATGAATTGTCACGGGTATGGTACGGAGCTGCGGCCCGGCAATCAACATCACAGGAAGATATGTTTGGCCATAATGTTTGTGAGCAAGTTCCGCTAAAAACTCAGTGTGGCCCGGATGTTTAAATCCTGCATCATAAAGCGGTTTTTTAGAGATAGGAGCGGTGACAACGCCGCATGCCAAACCATTGACCGTATCTGCAACCGCACGCTCTATGGCTTCAATGACACCGGCAGCATTGCTCGGCAATGCAACGCAGGGGTGTTCAGAAAGGGCTGATGAGAGCGGCACAATCGGCAGTGCGGATGAGAAATATGACAAAGCGTCTTGCGGACTTGTTTCTTGAATTGGCACATCAAGTTTAAGCATTGCAGCGCGTGCAGCCAGTTGCGCAGCATCTCCCAGAACATAAAATGGTGGGAGCTGCTGTTCTTGGCGCATGGTCCATGCGGCCAAAATAACATCAGGTCCAATACCGCTCGGTTCGCCGCAGCTAACAGCGAGCGGCTTGGGATTTTCTCCCGCTGTTGTTGCGTGAATGTCGGTCAATTGTACGCTTTCTTAGCGTTTTTGAATACGAGCAGATTTGCGCAATTCATCCAAATATTGTTTGCCAAGATCGCCGCCTGCATCATCCAGCGCTTGTGTGGAAAATTCAAGTTGGGCAACACGGTCATCGGAAACAGCACGCGCACGGCAAACAACAAGGAATTCAACACCGCGTTCGGTATCTTTCACGCGTGTTGTTTGGCCTTCTTTTAGGCCTTTTACGTCTTTTTCCCAGCGTTCTGGCAAACTCAATTCAAGAACGCGGCCCAAATCGCGCACAGTCACATCACGTATTTGCGTTGCAAGCTGCTGTGTGCTTTCGCAGCCATTTACACGGCCGCGCATATTAGATGCTTCAGTGCGTCGTTTTTTAAGCAAGCTACTGCGTTTGTCTTGCGGAATAACAAAAATAACCTGCTGCAGCAGGTACTCTGTTGACGTGGGCTTCTGGCCACCTTGCTCAAGCATTTTTGCAACAACATCTTGCTCACTCATAAGGCTGTTGCGCTGCGAACGCATGCGAACAGTTTGACCCCAGCCGATTTGCAGACGGATAAACTCTTTGAAATGTTTGGATGTGACGCCGGCTTGATCCAGAATTTTGCCCATTTGCTGGGCAGAAAGTTTGTTGCCTTTAGCAAAGTTTGCGAAGGCAGCATCAACTTGGCTGTCTGGAATTCGAATGCCCGCGCGCTTTATCGCGCTGCGCTTGAGCGCATCATCGGTCAATTCATCAATGGCAAGTTGACGAAGATTGCCTTTGCGGCGCTGAAGCTTCAAAAACGCTGAACGACGCGCAATATCATAGCTGGTAACAACTTCATCATTCACAATGACCTTGATCTCAGATGCATGTGCAGCGGTTGCACCAACGACATTGAGATTGATGTTTTGGAAAGTCAAAGGGGTGATTGCCATAGCGGCGGCAAGCAGTCCGGTCGTCAAAAGTGAATGTGCGCGCATGAATGCCTCCGACAGTCAGTTCTTAAATCAGCTGCTAAATGCAGCAATTGCTTATATAGCAGTGTCACCCATGTTTGTTCAAACAATGTCACACAATTCATTATTGCGATGCAGAAAACTCGTCGCTATTGAGCCCAAAATCGCCCAAAGTCCTGAATGATAAGAACAATTGATACTGCTTCGTAATCGTATCGGTGTTGGTGCTTCGATCTTCGCTATAGCTGGCACGCATTTTAAAGCAGTCACAATCATAGCCAATGCCGACTGTGTAGCGGTCTAGGAATGAGTTTTCTATATCGTAGGTCGCGCCGCCGTAAACTGTCCAATTCGGTGCAAATTCATAGGATGCAGCAGTCGATACTTCATGGCGGTCGCTGACATAATTATAGGTCGGTTGGCTGCCGATGAAAGCATAACCCACACGCCATTTTATACGGTTGCCAGTGTAATTGGCGGCCAAATCAGCGCGTCTTACGTCAAAATCTTTTTCGTCAAATCGTGCGCCAACATCGAATGAATAATTGGAGCCATTGGTAAACGATACGGCACCGACATAGTCAGAACGCGCTGTTTCTAAGCCAGAATCGGCACCAGTATTGAAAGTGTCGGCTTGAGCGAATGAATTAAGGCCAGCCAAATGGTAGGATTGACCAAATATTGCTTTGACACCCCAACCATTGTCGAATGTTCCCGTATAACGAACGCCGAGGTTAGCGCGTGTGCCACCTTCCATGCGGTCATAGCCGGAAAATTTATCGCGCGCGAAAAGCGAGTTCGCATCAAAGACAAGGCTTTGAGCATCTTCATTCGGCAATAGACCAATCTGAGATTCGTCCGGACGCGCATAAATTTGAGCAATAGGCTCTAAAATATGTGTCGCACTGCTGGTGGAAAACAAGATTGGATAACGCACTTCAAGCCCAGCCGTTACCATGCCGCGATAATAACGATCACTTCCGCCAAGATTAGCATCGGTTGCAGAAAGGTCGCCAGATGTGCGGTCTTCTAGGTTGGTGAAATTACCCTGTGCATGCAGAAGCGGTGTAATCATAAGGCCGCCATCCGTGATGAATGTACGCTTCCACTCTGTTTCCGCAGTCAGGCTGAATGTATCAGCATCAACGCCTGGTGTCGCATAATTGCTGCGCGTAGTATCGCCGCCAAAACGAGCATCTTCTTCTTTACGTTTCAGATAACGGCTGAACATGTTGAAGGAGAGTTCACCACCTGCAACAGGGCTTTCAAGCGTGTAATTATAATCGACACTTGGCAGAACGATAGCCTGTTCAAATTCACTGCGGCTCGCTGTGCTTGACGTTTGGTAGTCATAATAGATCGTGCGCGCATCGAAATAGCTGCGTTCGCCAAGACCCGTTAAATATATATTATTCTCAAAAGTGGAGGCGTCATAACCTTCAATCGCGTAAGTGCGAGAAAAGTTAGAATCCGTTTGAAGCATACCATTCCAGCCGAAAGCCCAACGTGGATTGATTTTAAACCTGCCTGTCGTTCCAACCATGCCGCGATTGACGACAGTGGAATCGACATAGCCAGAATTAAACGAATCTGGGTCAAACTGATGAATGCCAGCTGTTTTGAGCGTGAAAACACCATTTTCCAACCTGTGGCGATATTCAGCTTCACCTAAGAAACCTTGCTTGGTGTAGCCCGTCGCTGCCAGCGTTAAATCTCTGTTCGGTGCAAGATTTATGAAATAGGGAACACGGAGCCCAAATCCCAATTCTTCGGAGTTTTTAAAGCTCGGAATAAGAAAGCCCGTTTTTCGCTTTATGCTCGGGTCAGAAGTCGTGAAAACTGGAATTTTGGCAAGCGGAATACCTATAAATTCAAAGGTTGCCCGTTCAAAACGAACCGTTTTTTCTTCGCCATTCCAAATGATCTTTTTGGCTTTAATTTGCCATAAAGGGCGGCCTTCTTTGGAAACGCACTCATTACAAGCTGTGTAAATACCATTATTGAATGTGGTAACTTCACCATTTTGGCGTGTCGCACTTTCCGCAGCAAACCGTGTCTCATCAGTCGTGACAACACGTAATGAGTTGACGAAACCATCACGGAAATCATCTGTAATATCAATTTCGTCGGCAAATGTGCGTGTGCCATCAGGTTGCAGAATTTCCACATCACCAACGGCAATCAAACGCCCGCCTGTTTCTTGGTAGATAACGCGCTTGGCAATGAGGATAGTGCCATCATAATCAATGCGCACGCCGCCTTGGGCGGTGATCGTCTGATTATCGGTGTCGTAAACTAATTCATCGGCTTGCAGCAGCAATTGTGCATCAGCGCTTGGGTTCGTAAAACCGCCGACTTGTTCGCCTGATTGCGCAAGGGCAGGGGTTGTCATGGCTGCCGCAATGGCAAGCACACTTGCACACGAAAGCGCTGCTGCTTGTCGCCAAGCACCATACGAACGTTTTTCCCCTTGATTGATCAAACGCTGATCCACCACTCTCACACCCAACAATTACCCATCCTCCCGGTGCAGCAAATACGCAATACCAAACATGCTGCTAGCTGCCACTGGCAACCAAGCTGCGATAATCGGCGATATGATTCCCGCTCCACCAAAGGACTTTGTGACCTCAGTGACGACATAAAGCATGAAGCCCGCAATAATGCCACCTAAAATCATACGTTCTGACTGACCAAATCGTGCAAACCTTAACGAAACTGTTGCGCCAATAAGTGTCATTGCAATCAACAATAGCGGAGTCGACAAAAGTGCTTGAAATTGCATGCGGTAAGGAGCCGATGTGACGCCAAACGATTGTGCAGCATTGATTTGTTCAGATAGCTGCAAAAACGGCACAAGCTCAGGCGGAACAAGTGCTTCTCTAATAATGGCGGGATCTATATCTGTTGGCACAAAAATCTGGCCCAGATCCTCGCTTGGCTGCCCTACGATACTCGCTGTAGTTTCTGTTAAAATCCAACGGTCATTTTCAAGACGTGCATTTGCGGCATCAAGGCGACGCTTGATTCTACCATCATTATTCAATTCAAGAAAAACAGCATTAAGAAGAACAATTCCGTTGCCAGAAACACGCTCTGCACCGATTAAAATGCTGCCGCCATCTTCTGAATCTTGACGCAGCCAAGGTCGCTTATCATCAAATAAATCTGTGCTTTTCTTTTGGCCTCTAAATGTGCTTTCCATCTCTGTTGCAACTGAATAGCCATAGGCTGAAATTGGATTGATAACAAAAATAGAGAACAAACCAAAAATCAGAGCCGCGAGCCATAACGGCAAAAGAAATTGCCAAGCTGAAACCCCAACAGAGCGCGCAACAACAAGTTCATTTTTCTTATTGAGTTGGATGAGCGTCGTCATAGAAGCTGCCAAAATAACGAACGGAATCGCGACACTCAATATGAAGGGTAGGCGCATCGTCGTGATATAAATACCAAGTGAAGATGAATACCCTGGTAAATTACCAAAACGGTTGTTCATTTCGGTGAAATCAATCAGAAAAATAAGCAAAGCTATGCCAAGGAAGAAATAAATCGTCATCTTGAGCATATATTTGAAGATATAAAGCTGAAGGGTTCGTCCGAGCATTAGGACACCTTTCTACGTGCGAAAGTCAGACGGATATTTTTCACAAATTCTGCAACCTTATCCATATATCTGAGCAACCAATCAGGCGCTTCAATCGTACGTTGTGTCTCAATCATCCAACACGAAATCGCAATGCCGATAAGCGGTATTAGATAGAGAAGGTAGATGTAGTCAGCCGTCTCTTTATTGAGGCCAATGGCAGATTCTGCCAAACCGCGATAGATAATCGCGGCCCCAAAAGCCAAAATAAAATTGGTAATGCTCGCACCGCGGTGTGATCTCGGTTTTCCGGCCAAGGCCACACCCGCAAAGCCTAGCAAAACGGGGTAAAGCCAGTTTGAAAAACGGCGATGTAATTCGGCTGTTATTTTGCCAGGAGAACGTTGCACTTCCCTGTCATTTGGGTCGGGATTGAGCAGGTAAGACGTGGTGCGTTCCATCACGAAATAGTTGGTTTTACCGTCAGCGCGTGAAAATTGCGAAAGACTAATAGCATAGGACGCGAACCGGATAACGGTAATGTCTTGGGTGCCAGCTGTTTTGCGATGAATTTCGCCATCGTTCAAAATGAGCAACGATTCGCCGTTTACCTCTCCGACACCGCCTGATTGCGCATAATAAATCAGATCAAGCTTAGGATCGCGCGTGTCTGAAATCATGATTTGCTCAAGCGCGCTGCCGTTTTTATCATTCACATAGATGGTGAGATCTTTGTCAGCGCGTGTGAAGCGACCTGCCTGAATAAGTGTTGTCAAAAGATTCGCGCGCGATTGTGTCAAAACATCACGGGACTTAGCGTTGGTATAGGGTTCAATAAAATGGCTTGAAACCAATGTGTAGGCACCTGCCATAAAGCCAACGATAAGAATCGGTTTGGCGATTTGCCATTTGCCTATGCCAGCGCTTGCTAAAACCGGCATTTCTGAATCGCTATTCATCGCATTCAGTACTTGAACAGCACCCAAGGCAATGCCGAAGGGCAGAACCGCAGTTAAGAACTGAGGAATAAGTAATGACATGAAATGTAGAAACGATGTGATGGAGTTGCCGGAGCCTGTCGCAAAATCAATGCGGCTGACGGCTTGAGTTACCCAAACCAACGCAACCATTGCGAGGGTAGAACCAAGTGACGCTTTCAACATACGTCCGAAAATGTAGCGTTGGATGCTGTTCACAGTCGACTCGCTTCTCTGATTTTCATCGAACAGATACTTAAAAAGCGAACTGCATCGACAACTATCTATTAAGGAATTACCATGTGTTTGACTAACACTTAGGCAATTTTAATGGTTAACAACCAATTTAGGTCGGATTTGACTTGTCAAAGCTGGTTAGTGAGCCCAAATCAATGCAAATCTCTTTTTTCTTGTAATTAAATACAAAAGGTTCGTTCATGTCCGTTGTGCCGCAAATATCATTCGCAAAACTGTCTACACCGAAAAAAGGGGCGTTGCTGATTGTACAAGCTGCGTTAAACGATGCATCGGCTCTCGTAAATGATGCGGACCCTGAAAATGTGCTCGCAAAAGCCGCAGCATCTGCAAAATTTAAAGCCAAGAAAAGCGCTAAGCTTGATGTGCTTGCACCAGCGAGCGCACCGGTTTCGCGCATCGTTGTGCTTGGTGCCGGTGAGTTGGACAAATTGTCGATAGAAGACTGGATGTCGCTGGGCGGTAAAGCCCGCGCTGCACTCGCAAATGAAGAGCAAGTAACTGTTCAATTGTCAGGTTCTGGTGCTCAGGCCGCTGCTTTTGCACATGGTTATCTTTTGCGCAGCTATGATTTTGATCAGTACAAAACAAAGAAGAAAGACGACGAAGAAAAGCCGTCTTCTCAAACGGTTTCTATCTGTCTTGTTGATGTGGCCGACGCTAAAAAACAGTGGGAAATTGAAGAGGCTGTTGCGCAGGGCACAATTCTTGCGCGTGACCTCGTCAATGAACCAGCTAACGTCCTGTACCCAATTGAATTTGCTAAGCGCGCTTCTGCCTTGAAAAAACTTGGCGTTGAAATCGACATCTTGACTGAAAAAGAGATGAAGAAGCTCAAAATGGGCGCACTGCTTGGCGTTGCACAAGGATCGCGCCATGATCCGCGTCTTGTGGTTATGAAGTGGAACGGCGGCAAAGCCAAAGACAAGCCAATCGCCTTTGTGGGCAAGGGCGTTACATTTGATACGGGCGGTATTTCCATTAAGCCTGCTGCCGGTATGGAAGACATGAAAGGTGATATGGGCGGCGCTGCGGCAGTGACTGGCCTCATGCATGCTCTTGCTGCGCGTAAAGCCAAAGCAAATGTCATCGGTATCATCGGACTTGTTGAAAATATGCCAGATGGCAACGCTCAGCGTCCAGGCGATATCGTCACCTCAATGTCTGGTCAGACAATTGAAGTCATCAACACAGATGCCGAAGGCCGTTTGGTTCTTTGTGATGCACTGCATTATTGTAATACAAAATTTGAACCAAAATTCATGATCAATTTGGCTACGCTTACGGGCGCTGTTCTGGTTGCGCTCGGCCAAGAACATGCAGGTCTGTTTTCCAACAATGATGAGCTGGCCGAAAACATTTTCAATGCCGGTAGCGCTTCTGGCGAAAAAGTTTGGCGTCTGCCACTTGGACCAGCGTATGATAAAATGATCGACAGCAAATTCGCCGATATGAAGAACACTGGCGGACGTTACGCTGGCTCAATCACAGCGGCGCAATTCCTTCAGCGTTATGTCGGTGAAACACCTTGGGCGCACCTCGATATTGCTGGCACAGCGATGTCATCGCCTGCATCAGACATCAATACATCTTGGGCATCTGGCTTTGGCGTGCGTTTGCTTAACCAGATGGTTGCCGATTCTTACGAAGGCTAAGCACGGTAAAAATGTGACTGATATTGTCTTCTACCATCTAACTGAAACAACGCTCGATGAGGCCCTTCCGGTGCTCATCGAGCGTTCGCTCGGTCGTGGGTGGAAGGCAACAATTCAAACCCATAGCGATGATGTGCGCGATAGACTTGATGCTCGGCTCTGGGAGTACAAGGCTGATAGCTTTCTGGCGCATGGAAGAGACGGCGATCCATTCGAGGCCGAACATCCGGTTTTCCTGACGTCGACCGACTTGAATCAAAATGGCAGCCACATACGCTTCGTCGTTGATAATGCTGCACTTCCTGATGGTTTGAACAGCTATGAACGTGTTGCGATTATGTTTGATGGCAATGATGAAAGCGCTGTCAGTCAGGCACGAAACAATTGGAAGAGTTTGAAAGCTGACGGTCACACATTGACTTATTGGAAGCAGTCAATGGAAGGCAAATGGGAGCGGGCGGCCTAATGTTTTCTGGTCTAGACGATTACATTAAAATTGGTCTTATGCTGCTGGTATTTGGCGCTGTCATTTATTTTTTGACACGCAGCCGAAGCAAGAAGAAAATTGGAAACGCGCCAACCGGTACAACGGGGCGCGCTTCTCGTATCGGCAGGCAGGAGGAAGTGCCTGAGGTCGCTCAGAAGAAGAAACAACCAGATCAAAAATGGGGACGAGGTTCAGAAGACTGAAGCCTAGTCATCCATTAAATTTGTGCCCGTTGCCTCTTCATACTGTGTGCACAGATCAATCCACTCGGCTTCCCAATCGGCGATTTGTTTTTCAATTTTGCCGCGTTTGATCGTCAAGTCAGAGACTTTGCCCTGATCATCAAGCACAGCTTTAGTGCCAAGACTTTCATCAATCACTTGAATCTCTTTGGTGGCTTTCGCCATTAAGCCTTCAATATGATTGATCTTTTTCTTAACAGGCGCCATTTTCTGGCGTGCTTGTGCAGCCAGTTTTCGGCGCTCTTTACCCGATAGACCATCGCCTTTTTTGGCATCGTCATCATCGTTGGATTTCTTCTGCGGACCTTTAAGGATGAGCGTGCGGTATTCATCCATGTCACCTTCATAAGGTTTCACAGTACCTTCGCCAACAATCCATAAACGTTCAGCTGTCGCCTCAAGCAAATGTCGATCGTGGCTGATCAACATCACGGCACCTGAATAGCCATTAAGCGCTTCAATCAAGGCTGCGCGGCTATCAATATCCAAATGGTTGGTCGGCTCATCCAGAATCAACAAATGCGGCTTGTCGAGCGTTGCAAGGCCAAGCGTAAGCCGTGCCCGTTCACCACCGGAAAGCTGAGCAGCTTTCGTGTCCATCTTGTCGGTGCCAAGACCCATAGCCGCAACACGCGCGCGCACGCGGCTTTCAGGTTCTTCGGGCAGCGCTGCACGCAAATGGTCAAAGGCAGTCCAATCTGAGTGAAGGTCATCCATCTGGTGCTGGGCAAACATCGCAACGCGCAGTTTATCTGCACGTACAACCGTGCCTTCTTGAGCCTGCAAGCGGTCCGAAAGCAATTTCGCAAATGTCGATTTGCCATTACCGTTCGCACCCAAAAGCGCAATGCGATCATCCGCATCAATGCGCAAATTAAGATGCGTCAAAATAGGCTTATCCGGATCATAACCAACACGCGCAGATTCCATCGTTACGATTGGCGATGCAGCTTCTCTGGTGGGCGAAGGGAAAACGATAGGCTTGACGCTTTCGTCAACCATGATCGAAATGTCGCCCATTTTTTCAAGTGCTTTTAAGCGGCTCTGCGCCTGTTTGGCTTTAGACGCTTTGGCACGGAAACGCTCAACAAATGCCGCCATATGCTTTTTCTTGGCGTCTTGTTTTTCTTTAGATTTGACCAGCTGAGACATGCGCTCTGCGCGCGTGCGGGCAAAATTGTCATAATTGCCGCGGTATAAAGTGAGCTGTTTATTTTCCAGATGCAAAATCGAGGTGGCAGCTGAGTTCAGCAAATCCCTATCGTGGCTGATGATAAAGACGGTGTGCGGATATCTCTGGATGTAGTTTTCCAGCCACAATGTGCCTTCAAGGTCGAGATAGTTGGTCGGCTCATCAAGCAGCAGATAATCGGGCTCAAGAAATAGAACCGCAGCCAGCGCCACACGCATACGCCAACCGCCCGAAAAGGATGAGCATGGCCGTTGCTGCGCCTCTGCATCAAAGCCAAGACCGTGCAAAATAGCGCCGGCCCGCGCTTCGGCAGAATGTGCTTCAATATCCGCAAGGCGAATATGAATTTCAGAAATCCGGTTTGGATCTGTCGCCGTTTCAGCTTCTTCAAGTAAGGCTGTGCGCTCAGTATCAGCCTCAAGCACGGTTTCGAGAAGAGTGGCATCAGTGCCAGGTGCTTCCTGCGCTACTTGGCCAAGTCTCAAACCTTTTTGCAATGAGATATCGCCGCTTTCAGGCGAAAGGGTCCCATTGATGAGTTTAAATAAAGTGGTTTTGCCCGTGCCGTTTCGTCCAACAAGGCCACATTTAGAGCCGGTTGGGATAGTCGCTGATGCGTCTTCGAAAAGGGGGCGGCCCATCATTCGAAATGTAAGATTATTAATATTTAACATGGCTGCTGTTTGGCTCGGATTGGCTTGTTTAGCAAGATAGAAAAGCGTTATGCAAAGGGCCAAGTAATTGGATAGGGAAAATAGACGATGACAATCAAACTCTATGAGCTTTGCGGCGCTGACAATAAGATGGTTTTCAGCCCACATTGCTGGAAGGTTCGCATGGCGCTCGCCCATAAAGGCCTGAGCTACGAGACTGAACCTGTTGGTTTTTCTAAGGTTGCCCGCATTGAAGAAGGCGAAAGCCGCCGCGTTCCTGTTTTGCGTGATGGAGAAAACATCATCGAAGACAGCTACAAAATTGCGCTTTATCTTGAAGAGAAATACCCAGATAGGCCAAGCCTGTTTAACGGCGAGGGTGGCAAAGCGGTAACACAATTTGTCACAGCTTGGAGCCAAAACCAACTTCATCCGGTTGTTGCAAGACTAGTTCTCATACAGATTTACCATTCATTGAATGATGAAGACAAAGCCCATTTTAGAACGACCCGCGAAAAAGCGTTTGGAATGACACTGGAAGATTTTAGTGCAACACGTGGTGCATCCTCAACAGATTTGCACAATGTGTTAGTGCCGTTAGAGGCGATGCTGGCCGATCAACCTTTCATCGGTGGGCAGAAACCACTTTATGCTGACTATGTTGTCTTTGGTGCATTGCAATGGCTCCGTATCTTTAAGGGGCAATCGCTCTTGAAGAAAGGCAGCAAAGCAGAAGCTTGGATGGATACGCTGCTGGACATGTATGATGGGGCAGGGCGTGCTGCGACGATAGCCGCTTAACGTTTAGTGGAAAGATAAAAGCCTTGGCTTTCATAGCTAGGGCCGCTATAGACCGCCCAAATCCCTTCATAAAGAAAACAGGAATGTCAAAAATGGCAATCGAACGTACATTTTCCATGATCAAGCCAGACGCAACTAAGCGCAACTTGACTGGTGCTATCACGAAAGTATTTGAAGAGAACGGCCTTCGTGTTGTTGCTTCTAAACGCGTATGGATGAGCCAAAAACAGGCTGAAAGCTTTTATGCTGTTCACAAAGAGCGTCCATTCTTTGGCGAGCTTGTAGAATTCATGTGTTCTGCGCCAACCATCGTTCAGGTGCTTGAAGGCGAAAACGCTATAGCGAAAAACCGCGAAGTTATGGGCGCAACAAACCCAGCTGAAGCTGCTGACGGCACAATCCGTAAATTGTTCGCTGAATCAATAGGCGAGAATTCTGTGCATGGTTCTGATGCTGCTGAAACAGCTGCTGAAGAAATTGCATTCTGGTTTGGTGGCAACGAAATCGTAGGATAAGTAAGCAATTTCAGGAAAAGTGGACACCGGTTTTCCGTTAAAAATTGCGACAATGCTTTAGACACAATTTCGCTTCAATGAATTTTTACTTAATGCAAACCGGACAGAGCAATCTGTCCGGTTTACTTTTTTTTCGCATATCTCTGTTATGCTTATGGCGAGGAAATTTTAATTCATCACGAGGGTGATCATAGCAGTGTAAAGAGTTTAATATGGCGACCACAATAAAGGCGAAAGCTTCCGCATCTCATTTGAGTTTTGTTTATCCTGATTATTCGTTCGAAGAGCGTCTAGCGGATGGGTTAGTCCATATAGTCGGTGTCACTCTCTCTATTGCTGCATTTATTCTTCTTTTAAGTCAGCCGGCATTCGATACGCGCTATTTAGGCGTTGTTCAAATTTATGCGGCGTGTGTGATCGGCCTTTTTTGTTTTTCAGCTGCATATCATATGGTGCCGCGCCCTGAATTACGGCCAATATTGCGCCGTTTTGACCAAGCTGCGATCTATTTCAAAATTGCAGGCACATTTACGCCGATGGTGTTCATCGTGAATACCGATTTTGCCTATTACCTTTTGGCAGCCATTTGGTTGGTCGCAACAAGCGGTGCCTTGATTAAATTATTGGCAGGCGAGCGCTTGGATAAACATACGATTTTTATCTATCTTGCGCTTGGTTGGAGCTCAATTTTGCTTCTATGGCCGTTGTTTGAGGTGTTAGCTGCGCGCAGTGTTTGGCTCGTGATTATTGGCGGTTTGCTTTATACAATTGGCATTTATTTCAATCAGTCCAACACGATTAAATATTCAAATGCGATTTGGCATAGCTTTGTGTTGGCCGCCTCTACCTGTCATTTTGTAGCGATTGCGGGCGGGGTGTTGATGTAAGCGCCTACCAGCGCTTTAAATCATCAATATCTGCCTGTTTGGATTGAACCCAATCACCATCTTCAGCGTCTGCAAGATGTTCTTTTTTCCAAAAGGGTGCTTCGGATTTAAGATAATCCATCAAATAATCCGCAGCCTCAAATGCCGCACGGCGATGACTGGATGCTGTTACGACAAGCACGATATTCGCACCGGGCTCAATTTTACCAAAGCGGTGAATAATGGTGAGGCCCGTAAGCGGCCAACGCTTGGCGGCTTTTTGCGCAATCTGATTGAGCTGCGCTTCAGCCATTGCAGGATAATGTTCTAACTCAAGCGCTTTGAGTTTTCCGCCTTCATCACGGCAAAGCCCTGTGAAAGTAACAACGGCACCAATATCTTTTCGCCCCTGGGTGAGTTTATCGACCTCGCTTTGAAGATCGAAATCACTCGCTTGTACAGATATGTGAGGTTTAAGCGCCACTTGCTTAGCCACCCGTCATGGGAGGAAACAGCGCAATCTCATTTGCCGCACCGATTTTTTCGCTGTGGTGAATGTGTTCCTGATTAACCGCAATGCGGATTTGATCAGAATATTCGAGCGCATGTTCGAAGTTTTCACCGCGTGTTTTCAGCCAGCGCATAAGATCATCACCGGTTTCAATGTCGTCTGGCAGCTCAACACTTTCTTCAGAAAACCCAATGCGCTCCCGAACCCATGCGAAATATACAAGCTTTGTCATGCCGCACCATCTTTTGGATCTTCAATCACATGGCGCATACCTGCACGGAAATAATCCCACCCTGTGTAAATCGTAACGATTGCTGAAATCCATAAAAGGGTAAGGCCGATTTCGCTGGTATAGGGAAGGACTTTGTCTCCAGCTTCACCCGCAAGCAAAAAGCCAATAGCGATCATTTGTATGGCAGTTTTCCATTTGGCAACTTGCGAAACCGGAACGCTGACTTTTAAGGCAGCTAAATATTCGCGCAGACCAGAGACGAGGATTTCGCGGCATAGAATAATCACGGCAGCCCAGAGCGACCAGTCAACAATGGTATCTAATCCAACCAGCAAGAGTAACACGACTGAAACCAGTAGCTTATCTGCGATGGGGTCTAGCATGCGGCCAATATTGGAAATTTGCTGCCATCTGCGTGCCAGATAACCATCCAAAAAATCGGTTACGCTTGCAAGGGCGAAAATGAATAGGGCAACCCACCGCGCCGTATCGCTGGAAGCTAATTGTCCTTCGGTGAAAAAGCATAAGACAATTAGTGGAACCGCCAAAATACGCGCATAAGTGAGCACGTTGGGCAATGAGAAAATTAAAAGTTTTTGAGCGTTAGACATAGGTTTTGCTATTCTCTGTGAAATTTCAAATCAACACTGCAAAGTGTTTGGGTCAAGCAATTAAAGCGATTTACTGATCACCATCGTGAAAATGATCGTGAATTAGTTTTGCCATTGCTTCTGAAATGCCTTCGACCTTGCTTAAATCTGACAGCGGTGCGCGGGCAACGGCCTTGGCTGTACCAAAGTGATGTAATAGCGCCCGCTTGCGAGAAGGGCCAATGCCCGCAATTTCATCAAGCGGATTGCGCACCATTTCTTTTTTGCGTTTCGCGCGGTGCGTACCGATGGCAAAGCGGTGCGATTCATCGCGCAAACGTTGTGTGAAATATAAAACCGGATCGCGCGGTGGAAGGCTGAAATCCGTTTTACCAGGCATAAAGAACCGTTCGCGGCCTGCATCACGGTCCGGGCCTTTGGCCACACCAATGAGTTCTATCACATCCTCAATGCCAAGCCTTTTAACGATTTCACGCACGGCATTGAGCTGGCCAAGGCCGCCATCAATTAGCAAAAGATCGGGCCATGCAGGCAATGTATCCGTGCTTTCTGGCTCGTCATTACTTTCGGCAGAACGATCAGGAATACCATGCTCTTTGATAAGACGCGTAAATCTGCGCTCCATAACTTCCTGCATCATGCCAAAGTCATCGCCCGGCGTAATCTCTGTCGATTTGATATTAAACTTGCGATATTGGTTTTTCACAAACCCTTCAGGGCCAGCAACAATCATCGCGCCAACAGCATTTGTTCCCATGATGTGCGAGTTATCAAACACTTCGATGCGGCGCGGCACACGCTTTAATTCAAATGTTTCCGCAAGCCCCTTGAGTAGCCGTGCCTGACTTGATGTTTCAGCCAACCGCCTGCCAAGTGCTTCTTTTGCATTGGCAAGCGCATGGGTCACAAGATCGCGCTTTTCACCGCGCTGCGGCGTATTGATCGTGACTTTGCGTTCAGCGCGAAGCGTGAAAGCCTCTTCAAAAAGTTCAGGATTTTCAATCTCGTGCGACAGAAGAATAAGCCGTGGGCAGGGCTTGTCATCATAAAACTGAGACAGAAATGCACCGAGCACTTCTGTTGGTTCAAGCGATGAATCTGCTTTGGGAAAATAGGAGCGGTTGCCCCAGTTCTGACCTGTTCTAAAAAAGAAAACTTGAATGCAGCTTGTGCCGCCTTCTTGATGAATGGCGAATACATCGGCTTCATCCACACCTTGCGGATTGATGCCTTGATGGCTTTGGATCGCCGTTAGCGCCGATATACGGTCGCGGTAAAGCGCTGCGCGTTCAAAATCCAATTCATCCGATGCGTCTTGCATCGTTTGTGCCATTGCTGTTTGCACCGCACGGCTTTTGCCAGAGAGAAAATCATCCGTTTCGCTCACCAATTGCGCGTAATGTTCCGGTGAAATTTCACCCGTGCAAGGGCCAGAACAACGCTTGATTTGATAGAGTAGGCAAGGGCGCGTGCGTGTTTCATAAACGCTGTCGGTGCATGTGCGCAGCAAGAATGCGCGCTGCAATGCGTTAATGGTGCGGCCAACGGCGCCAGCCGAAGCAAAGGGACCGTAATATTTGCCCTTTTTTGACCGCGCCCCACGATGTTTGAAAAGCCCCGGTGCTTCATGATCGCTCGTTACCAAAATATATGGAAATGACTTGTCATCGCGGAGCAAAACGTTGAATTTTGGGCGCAGGCGTTTGATCAAATTGGCTTCAAGCAGCAGCGCTTCTGTTTCGCTGCGTGTTGTCACAAACTCCATTGATGCTGTTTCGCGGATCATCCGCGCTATACGGTTGGTGTGCCCACCATGACGGCCATAATTCGTGACGCGGTTTTTGAGCGATTTTGCTTTGCCAACATACAGCACATCGCCGTTCGTATTGAACATACGATAGACACCGGGCTTGTTGGGAAGGCGCTTCACATAGGCATTGATAAGCTCAGTGCCAGACAGGTCATTGGTGATTGTCTCATCCTGCTCCCACTTAACATCAGTGAGGGCAGATGCAGAAATTTCTACATCAGGGACATTGTCAGCCATATCTGGATTATCAGGAATCATGTTTATAATATGGGCTTGTTCCATGTGCTGCTTCAAGCGGTATACGCTTTAAAGCCAACAATATTACGCATTTGAATAATGCCTACTGACAATTATTGTCTATTCATTGGCATGGGTATCGGGTGTTTGCCATGCAAGATGTTGACCGCCATCAAGCGCTAACATCTGTCCCGTGATTGATTTTGTTTGCCACAAATAGCGAATGGTCGCGCCAAATTCTGATAGATCAGGTCCATGTTTTAAAATGAGCGTCGCTTGTTGCTTTGCAAAATCCTCATCGGACTGGCGCTCATTCTTTAACGTTGGGCCAGGGCCGATGGCATTGACGCGAATGTTCGGACCAAGCGCCTGTGCCATTGTTTTTGTAGCAGTCCAAAGGGCGGATTTTGACAGCGTATAGGTGAAGAACTTAGGGTTAAGCCGCCATACTCTTTGATCAATCATATTGACGATCAGGCCTTCCTTATCACCTAAATGTTTTGCCAAGGCGCTGCTTAAAAATGCAGGCGCTTTGACGTGAACATTAAAATGCGTGTCCCATAGAGCTTCATCAAGATCGCTTATCTCATCATCTTCAAAAACCGACGCATTGTTGATGAGTATGTCAACGCTTCCAGCTTTTTGCGCGGCCTGGTCTATTAAAGCCGTGGTTTCACTCATTTTCTTCAGATCAGCTTCAACAGCAAAGGCACGGCCGCCATTACGCTTAATATCTTCGCAAAGCGCTTGCGCTTCATCAAGTGAAGAATTGGCGTGAATGATGACGCCATAACCATTGGCCGCAAGATCTAAGGCGATAGCGCGGCCAACACGGCGGGCACCGCCAGTAATCAATGCATTGATGTGCTGCTTGGCCACAAATAGCTCCGTTTAAAAATTAGAATACGGAAATGATATAGGCCAGATAGGCCAAAAGCATAGCGCTACCGAGCAATTTTCCGGTCGTAATGCGTGCAAAGCAAATAACAGCCAGCAAGACGGCGGCGGCTAACATGCCCCACATGTCATAGGCAATCATTGTGTCGGCAACAGGCACGTCGATTAACAGGCCTGTTATGCCCATAATGGCTGCGATGTTGAAAATGTTTGAGCCGATAATGTTGCCAAGCGCTACATCACCATTTTTGCGCCATGCTGCCATGAAAGAGGTCGCCAGTTCCGGTAGCGATGTGCCTATAGCAACAATGGTCAAACCAATTGCCGCATCAGAAACACCGAAGTGACTTGCAATACCTGACGCGCCTTCCACGGTGAAATGAGCCGCAACGGGCAACAGAATAAGACCGCCAAGCAGGAAGACTATGATTTTGGAATTTTGTGTTGGGGCCTCTCCGACATCGTCATGATAATCAGTCGGTATCGACGGGTCATCTTCTGTCTGTGTGCGCGCGCGAACGATTTGTGCGATAATATAAAGAAGCAAACCGGCAAACAAGATGCCGCCTTCCGACCTCGATAAAACTCCGTCTGAAATCATCCACATAAATGCGAGTGTGAAGACGAGAAGAATACCGACATTACGCGATAGGCCACGTTGGTTGGCGTGAATGACAGTGATCAGGGCTGGCAGTCCCATTACAAGCAGCACATTGGCGATGTTGGACCCTACAATATTGCCAACGGCAATGTCTGGAACGCCTGACAGCGCTGAATCGAGCGATATAACAAGCTCCGGTGCAGATGTGCCAAATGCTACAATTGTAAGGCCGATAATGAGGGGCGGGATGTTAAATTTCTCTGCAAGACCCACGGCACCTTTAACAAGGTAATCTCCAGCAAAAACGAGCAGAATTAATCCGCCCACCAGCATTGCGATATTGAGTAACATTTAAATGGGGTCCCTGCTTAGAATGTGACCAGTATATAAGTTCTCTATGAGACGATAAAAAGGGCTAGCGCATTGATTTTGTTTGTTGCTCAACAAAACTGTTGCTTATTTAGAACACTACTAAGCGCCTTATTTCAGTCACTGCAATTCCACATTTTTGAAAATCAAATGCCGCAATTGAGGTGCAAAACGTTTCTTGAGGGTGAGGGGCTGTCCACGATTTTTTCAAGGACACAATTAACACCGATAGGAGAAGTTATGCGTACGAATTTTCTAAAAGCAGGTGCTGCAGTCGCAGCTTTGTTAATCGCAGCACCGGCAATTGCCGCAGATGCGATTGAAGCGCCACCTGAGCCACCAGTTTCAAACTATGTAGAGGCTGCTCCAGCAAATACTTGGTCTGGTATCTATGGCGGTGCTTCACTGGGTTATTCATGGGGCAAGTTTGATACATCAGGCGGTGATGTAGATACCAATGGTATCAGCGGTCTCGGATTTGTTGGTGTTAACGGCCAATCCGGTTCAATTGTATATGGTGTCGAGGGTGACTTAGGTTACTCCGACGCAAAAGAATCAATTGGTGGCGGTGCTGAAATTAAACAGGGTCTGTTTGGTTCTGCACGTGCGCGCCTAGGTTATGCTTTTGACCCATTCATGCTCTACGGTACAGCAGGTGTTGCCGCAACACAGGCCAAAGTTAGCGATACTACTGGCAGTGATGAAAACACACATCTTGGCTGGACAGTTGGTGTCGGCGGTGAAGCGCTTGTAACAGAGAATATCTTTACTCGTGTTGAATACCGTTACTCTGATTATGGCTCAAAAGACTATAATACAGGTGCTGGTGGAACATCCGTTTCTTCAGGCTTTTCAGATCACAGCGTTCGCGCAGGTATTGGTCTGAAATTCTAATTTAATATTTTAGTGAAAATGCCGCCGACATTGCGTTCGGCGGCATTTTTGATTCAAGCCTGAGCTTTATAAGTATCAAACGCAGGATAGGCTTCTTGAAAGCGTGTTTCAAATCGGCGCAATTTGGCGCGCCCACGTCGCCAGTTCAAATCTGGAAAACGCAAATCCATATAGCTCATGGCCGCAGCAACAGCGAATTGCCCGCCGTTTAATTTTCCCCGTACCGGTGTAATATTCTCTTCGAGCCAATCGAGAGATCGCTCTACCTTACGTGCTTGCATATCAATCCATTCTTGATGGATTTTTTCTTCCGGCCGCATACGCTTTTCATAAACTTGTGCGAGCAAGCAATCACAAAGCCCATCGGCTGCTGCCTCAAGGCGTTCTGCAATGCGTCGTTTGTCGCCATTGCGTGGATAGAGCGTTTTGCCAGACAGGCGGTCAAGTTCTTGCATAATGGCTCGGCTGTCGAAGACCGAGAAACCATCATCAAGAACCAATGTTGGTATTTTTCCCAATGGATTGGCGTCAATCAGATCGCTTGGTTCGTCGCTCGTGGTCACCTTGCGCGCTTCAATGCCAATATCTGCATAATCTGCTGCCATGCGCACTTTGGCGCTGTAGGGAGAAGCCGGTGAATAGAGTATAATTGGCATTGTTGTTCCTATCGTAAAGGGGCGACAGCCATTGAGCGGCTGCGGCAGTAGTTTCTATCAATTTCTGGGCAAGAGCGGAATGAGGCAAGGTCTTTTGTCATGCAGATGCGCACATCACGCAAATAATTGCGCTTGCAGGTGGCTGCAATCCCGTCATTGGGAATGTTCGGATTCTCGGCTTGAAAGAGCTTTTCAACGGAGATGGGCGAAATTGTTTTTGTTTCTGTCAAACCGGAAAAGCTAGGCGGAAGACTGATTTTACTAAATGCTGCTCGCGTGACGCTAAAATACTCTTCGGGTGAAAGGCCGCTGCAAGAACCATGTTTGCGCCATTGATGTTTGATCAAGCCAAAGCTTGGCATAATATCCGTCATGGAGCTGACGAGGCTGTTATCGAGTTTGTTGTTGCTGTTACAGTTTTCAGGATATCCGCGTTCAAATTGCGGCCACAACCCATGAACAACAAATTCATATTTTTTATCCGGTCCGCATTGGCGCGAATCCGCATTATTGCCTTCTGAAGCGCAATATCCAGGCGACCATGACAACGATAGAACGTAGAAATCAAAACCATTGCCAATAGGAATGGTTGAAGGCGGTTCTGATCTATCGTTATTGTCGGCTGAGCAACTCGCAACAAAGCCAGCCAATAGCATTAAAGCTATGCAGATGATCAGCCGGTTCATAGGTATTAGCGCAATATATTGCAGTGAGCACCATAGACGTTCCAGCGATCGAGGCCAGAAATACAAAACTCAACATTATTGCCAAGACCAGCAAAACCTGCGCCATATTCCAGTAAATACCAGATGGAGCGTTGTTGGCCGTCGCTCATATAAGCTTGCGCTTTACAATAACGCCGCGCAAAGGGGCTTTTGCCCTCTGGCTCATAGCGTGTCTCGTAGGTGTTATATAGTTCAGCGACTTGAAGGTCTGGATTGTGGTGAACTTCATTGGCCTGAATGTGGAACCGTGACTTAATGCGATTGATTACTTTTACATCGCTACAGTCATTATTTTGTGCTTCCGAATACACCATGTCAGCCGCAGAGGCAGGGCTTAAAATCGGAGCATTAAGCATTGCACCGCTCAATAATATTGCTGCAAATTTGCTCATGTTCGACTTCATCATTTTCTCCTGCCTTGCGCTATCGTTGTAAGATGTAGCGCAAGCACAATGCTGCGCCAAGCGTTCTTAGCTATTTTTGCTCACCAACGAGCTCATAAATTGAATGCGAGCCGGAGCCCGGCACGACTTCAAATAATTTGACCAGCCAAGGCAACAAAACCTTTAGCTCTTTTTCCAACACATAAGGCGGGTTGACGATAACCATTCCGGTGCCAATAAATTTAGCCTGAGAGCCGGGGCGATCAATCATCATCCGAACATCTAACGTGCGGCCCAAATCCATACCGGAAAGCACTCTGGAAAAGCTGGCAATCATCTGCAAATCTTTGATCGGATACCAAAGCATATAGGTGCCTTTGGAGAACCGTTTTTGAGCATCATAAAGCGCGCGCAAAATCGCATTAAATTCATCGCGGTCTTCAAATGGCGGGTCGACCAAGATGAGGCCGCGCTTTTCATTTGGTGGCAACTGCGCCTTCATTGCATGCCAAGCATCAAGATGGTGCGTCTTGGTGTTCTTGGCCCAGTTGAAGTTGATCGTAAGTTCGTCAAAATCTTCAGGGTGAAGCTCAACAAGCGACAGGCGGTCAGTGCGGCGGATCAATGATTGTGCAACCATGGGCGAGCCGGGATAATGCTGAAGCTTGTCTTCATTCATGTCGTTCAAAAGAGTGGTGAACGGTTCGCAGAGCTCACGTACCTCTTTTGGCGCGTTGGGTAGGGCCTTCATAAGGCGGGCGATGCCTGTTTCAGCTTCACGCGTTTTTTGCGCTTCAACGCCTTTCAAATCATAACGCCCGACACCCGCATGGGTATCCATGACAAAGAACGGGGCATCCTTGCGTTTGAAATACATCAATACGCGCGTCAAAATGATGTGCTTGACGACATCGGCAAAGTTACCAGCATGGTAAGCGTGGCGGTAGTTCATGGCTTTTGCCTTTCGATCACATCGCGTAGCGCTTGCGCATAAAGCTTGTGTTCTTGCTCCAACACACGTGCGGTGAGGGTGGTTTCAGTGTCACCGCTTAATATTGGCACTTTTGCCTGCGCGATTACAGGGCCTTCATCCATACCGGCTGTCACATAATGAACGGTGCAGCCGTGCTCATCATCACCCGCGTCAAGTGCCCGCTGATGCGTGTTAAGGCCTTTATATTTCGGCAGAATGCTTGGGTGGATATTGATAATTTCCCCAGCCCATTTGTCGATAAAGTCTGCGCTTAAAAGGCGCATAAAACCCGCAAGACATATAATGTCTGCATCCCATTCAGAAAGCTGATTGTGGATTGCAGTCTCATGCTCTGCTTTCGATGCATAATCCGCGCGTGCAAATGCACCTGTTGCGATATTCATATCAGCAGCAGTCATGAGACCTGCCGCATCTTTTTTATCGGCAATGACACCGACGACTTCAGCTGGAAAATCCGGCGCAGAAATTGCATCTGCAAGCGCGATCATGTTCGAGCCGCGACCGGAAATCAGAATTGCAACTTTTGTAACCCGTTCAACCAAGATCAAGTGTGCCTTTGTAAATGACCGCTTCGCCGCTCCGCGCAGTCAGTGTTCCAAGGCGGCATATTTTTTCGCCTTCACGTTCAAGGATGTCGCTCACGGCATCTGCGTTTTCCGGCGATAAAATAACGATCATGCCAACACCGCAATTAAATGTGCGCAGCATTTCTGACGCATTCACGCCGCCAGCTTTTGCAAGCCAGCGAAACACTGGCAGTGTTTCCAAAGCGTCAAGATCAATGGTTGCTGCAAGGCTCTTTGGCAGAACGCGCGGAATGTTTTCAGTAAATCCACCACCGGTAATATGCGCCATTGCTTTCACGGCACCGGTCTCGCGAATGGCTGCCAAAAGTGACTTCACATAAATTTTCGTTGGCTCGAGCAATTCTTCGCCAACTGTTTTGGAGCCAAACGGCGCTTTGTCTGCAAAGCCAAGGCCATCTGTCTCAATGATTTTGCGCACGAGTGAAAAGCCGTTGGAGTGAACGCCGCTGGACGCAAGGCCCAAAATCACATCGCCTTCTTGAATATCATTAGAAGGCAGCATCGCGCCGCGCTCTGCTGCACCAACCGCAAAGCCAGCCAGATCATAATCACCATCGCGGTACATGCCGGGCATTTCAGCTGTTTCGCCGCCAATCAAGGCACAGCCAGCCTGTTTGCAGCCATCAGCGATACCGCGCACAATGTCGGTGCCTTCTTCAACGCTTAATTTGCCCGTTGCGAAGTAATCAAGAAAGAATAATGGTTCCGCGCCTTGAACAACCAGATCGTTCACACACATTGCCACAAGGTCAATGCCGACTGTGTCATGCTTGTTCGCATCGATCGCAATTTTTAGCTTTGTGCCAACACCATCATTAGCAGCAACAAGAATCGGATCTTTGAAGCCAGCCGCTTTTAAATCGAACAATCCGCCAAATCCGCCGATTTCGGTATCAGAGCCAGGACGGCTTGTTTCACGCACGATAGGCTTTATGGCCTCGACAAGCGCGTTTCCGGCATCAATATCAACGCCGGCATCGGCATAACTCAATCCGTTTGAACTGTTTGTATCTTCTGACATTGACTTTGTCCCGTTTGCTACTTCGGTTTTAGCGCTCTATGGCACGGGTCGTCCTTATGTTCCAATGGTCTTGTGCCACAATCACAGAAAAAAGGACTTTATTGGCTACATTTGCAGCCGTTGTTTGGATTTAACGTGAATTGAACCTAGATAAAGACTGAACAGGATTTAGCTCGATGGGAAAAAACGTCTACACTCTCCCCAATCTCATCACTTTGGCCCGTTTATTTACCGTGCCGCTGATTATTTATCTCATTGTCTTGGGCAATTGGACTGCCGCACTGGTTTTATTTGTCTTGGCCGGCATTTCAGACGCTGTCGATGGTATCATTGCGCGCAAATACGGTCTCGGCAGCGAGGTCGGAGCCTACCTTGATCCAATATCAGACAAAGTGCTTTTAACAGCTGTCTTTATAGCGCTTGGTTATTATGAGGTCGTGCCGATCTGGTTTGTGTTTCTAGTTGTTGCGCGTGATGTGCTGATCATCGGCGCTGTGGTGTTGTCAACAATTATGGGCGCTGATGTTGATATAAAACCGCTCATGATTTCTAAAGCGAATACACTTGTGCAGATTGGTCTTGCCGCTTATCTGATTGCAACGAAGGCTGGATTTTTTTCGATACCGATTCTAGGCAGCGCTCTTATCTACATTGTCGCTGCATTAACCTTGGCATCTACGGCGGCTTATTGCGTCGTGTGGTTCCGGCATATGGCAGAATATGAGGATTAAGTAATGGGCGAACATATATCAGCAAAAGCGCTGCGCCGTCAGGCTCTTTTCTGGCTTGGCGCAATCATCTTTTTCGGTGTGCTGCTCTATATTTTCAGAAGCGTTTTGCTCCCGTTCTTAGCCGGTTTTGTTCTGGCCTATTTCTTAGACCCAGTCGCGGACTATTTGGAACGCAAAGGCATGTCGCGCATATGGGCGACCGTCAGTATTTTGCTGGCGTTCCTCATTGTATTCCTTCTCGCTTTGGCAATTATTGTGCCGGTCTTAGCATCGCAGGCAATTGAGTTTGCAGGCAATTTGCCGAACTATTTGGTGCGGCTGCGCGAGGTCATTTCCAGCGCTAAGATCGACATGACTTGGCTCAATACATTTTTTGGCATTGATTTTGCCACCGTTGATCTTGGCTTCGACATGAAAAAGATCACCGAAAGTTTTGACACCTATCTGGAAGAAGGCTTCGGTGTCGTTAAAACCGTCGTGCAAGGCATTTGGAATTCTGGTCAGGCCGCAATGAACATTGTCAGCCTTTTGGTTGTTACGCCTGTCGTGGCATTTTACATGTTGCTCGATTGGGACAAGATGATTGCCAAAATTGACGGCTGGATTCCGCGCGATCATGTAACCACAGTGCGTGCGATTGCACGGGACATGAATGAGGCTGTGGCCGGTTTCATTCGCGGACAGGGAACGGTAAGCCTAATCCTTGGCATCTTTTATGCCATTTCGCTCACCTTAGCGGGTTTGAATTTCGGCTTGCTTATCGGCCTTCTAACGGGAGTATTGAGCTTCATTCCTTATGTAGGTTCTGCAATCGGTCTCATATTATCAATTGGTGTCGCGCTGGTGCAGTTCTGGCCGGACTATATTCAAATTGGTATCATTGCTGCGATTTTCTTTGCTGGTCAGTTCTTTGAGGGTAATTTCCTTCAACCTAAAATGGTTGGCGACAGTGTTGGTTTGCATCCGGTGTGGTTGATGTTTGCGCTTTTCGCATTTGGTTCATTGCTCGGCTTTACAGGCATGTTAATTGCTGTGCCCGCTGCAGCTGCGGTTGGCGTGTTAGTGCGGTTTGCTCTTTCGGCCTATCTTCACAGCGATCTTTACCAAAATGAAAGCGCAGGGCGTGCTATAGAGACCAAAGCTGAAATAGAAGAATAGCCGCATTGAGTTTGGCTAGAGCGTTTTTTAATGGTTGAAGCAAATCAGCTACTGCTGGATTTGAGGGGCGCACCATCGCTGACACGCGATGATTTGGTGGTTAGTGCTGCCAATTTGAATGCGGCATCGCTTATAGATAACTGGCCGCATTGGCCTTCGCCTTGGGCTGTTTTGATTGGCGCTAAAGGCTATGGTAAATCGCACCTTGCAGAGATTTGGTGCGAGGCGGCACAGGCGCACCGCGTTAATCCTTCGGAATTATCAGATGTTGATCTGGATGAAGCACAAAAAGGTCGCCCAATCCTAATCGATGGGTTATCTGAAGGTAATTTCGACGAAACCCGCACATTTCACCTCATGAACGCTGTTCGCAATGCGCAGCAAACCATGTTGATTACGGCCGAAAACAACCCAGCTTTGTGGCGTTTAGAAACGGCAGACCTTCGCTCTCGGTTTAAGGCTGCCACGACCGTTGAAATTGGCGAACCAGATGATGCGCTTCTGCGCGCTGTTCTTGCCAAATTATTTGCTGACAGGCAGATTAATGTTGGCCCCGATATTGTTGAATATTTGGCAACACGCATAGATCGCTCCCTTGGCAGTGCGAACCATGTAGTCAATCTTCTTGATCGGGAAGCGCTCATGTCTAAGGCGCGTATTACAAAGCCTCTGATCGCCCGTGTGCTAGAAACGATTGACAGTGAATAATGTGGAAAACCAGTTTCTTATTGGTTCAAACTGCCCCTAGTGCGTAGCGATTTATTTCTGTCATATAGCTGGTATAAATACGGCGAGTCGATAGAACTCTTGATAAGAATATGGGTCGCATGATTAACTCTTTCGAAGAAACTTCCGGAAATGCCTCATCATCTATAAAGATGATTGCCGAAAACGATCCTGCACGGTTTGTGAACCGCGAATTTTCTTGGCTCCAGTTCAATTGGCGTGTTTTGGAAGAAGCTCAAAATACGAACCAACCCTTGCTTGAGCGTTTGCGTTTTCTATCGATCTCCGCTGCCAATCTTGATGAATTTTTTATGGTGCGTGTCGCAGGCTTAGCTGGCCAAGTGCGGGCTCAAGTCGGTCAACGGTCTATTGACGGTCTTTCTGCGCAAGAACAATTGGATATGGTGATTGAAGAAATCGCCAAGCTTCAATGTGAACAACAATCCACTTTGTCCACGCTTTTAGAAGAGCTGCGCAAAGAAAATATTGAGATCGTTAAAACCGAAGAATTAACGCATGCAGATTTAGCGTGGCTTGAAGATCATTTCCTGCAAAAGATTTTCCCAATCTTGACGCCTTTATCTGTTGATCCGGCACATCCATTTCCATTCATTCCCAATCTTGGTTTTTCCATCGCATTGGAACTGATCAACCTAAAGAACCGCAAAATCATGAATGCGCTGATCCGTTTGCCGGTCGCGCTTAATCGTTTTGTGGAAGTGCCAACGGATGGGTCGCGCTTTCGCTTCGTATCGCTAGAACTTATCGTTAGCCTATATATCGACAAGCTTTATCCGGGCTATGAAGTTAAAGGCGCAGGTACTTTTCGTGTTATTCGCGACAGCGATCTTGAGGTCGAAGAAGAAGCGGAAGACTTGGTGCGCTATTTTGAAAGCGCGCTTAAACGTCGTCGTCGTGGACAGGTTATTCGGATTGAATATGATTCAGAAACGCCTCAAAATCTGCGCGATTTCGTAAGTCATGTACTGGAAGTGCCCGAGAGCCGTGTGAGCGTACAAACTGGGGTTTTGGCGCTCAGCACAGTGTCAGAAATTGTAAAAATACCGCGTGATGATCTTCTGTTCAAATCCTACACCGCACGTTTTCCAGAGCGTGTGCGCGAACATTCTGGCGATTGCTTTGCCGCGATCAATGAAAAAGACATTATCATTCACCACCCTTATGAGAGCTTTGATGTTGTGGTGCAGTTTCTGCGTCAAGCAGCGGCCGACCCCGATGTGCTTGCGATTAAGCAAACGCTTTATCGAACATCAAACAACAGCCCGATTGTGCGTGCGCTCATGGATGCTGCAGAAGCAGGTAAATCCGTAACCGCGCTTGTTGAACTGAAAGCTCGCTTTGACGAAGAAGCCAATATTCGTTGGGCACGTGATTTGGAGCGAGCAGGGGTGCAGGTCGTATTTGGCTTTGTCGAGTTGAAAACCCATGCCAAAATGTCTCTGGTTGTCAGGCAAGAGGAGACGGGTCTTCGCAATTACGTTCACTTAGGCACCGGCAACTACCATCCGATTACCGCGAAAATTTACACGGACCTTTCATACTTCACATGTAATGACCAGATTGCGCATGATGTGCAGCGCGTGTTCAATTTGATCACAAGCTATGCTGATCCGGGACAAGATTTGAAACTCGCCGTATCGCCTTATTATATGCGCGACCGAATTTTGCGTCATATCAACGAAGAGATTGAGCATGTGAAAGCAGGGCGCCCCGGTGCGATCTGGATGAAGATGAACTCGCTTGTCGATGCAAAAATCATCGATGCTTTATATGAAGCAAGCGCTGTGGGTGTTGAAGTCGACATGATCATTCGCGGCATTTGCTGTCTGCGTCCGCAAGTTCCAGGCCTGTCTGAAAACATTCGTGTGAAATCTATCGTCGGCCGGTTTCTCGAACATAGCCGCATCTTTTGCTTTGGTAATGGCCGCGGATTGCCGTCCAAAAAGCCAATCGTGTATATCGGTTCTGCCGATTTGATGCCGCGTAATTTGGACCGCCGCGTAGAAACATTGGTGCCGCTTGAAAATGCGACCGTGTTACAACAAGTGGTCAACCAAATTATGCTCGCCAATCTTTTGGACAATGAGCAAAGCTATGATTTGCTATCCGATGGTCGCTCAAAACGTGTTATTCCATTGCCAGATGAAGCACCGTTCAATGCTCAAACCTATTTTATGACCAATCCAAGTCTTTCTGGAAGGGGAAAAGCACTGAAATCTTCTGCACCGGGATTGATTGCGCATAAGAAAAGAGCGCAAGATGCTTCATCGACGATAAAATAAAAGCATCGGTAATTTGTGTGATTGAAACTGAAGACGCTCAAGGCCGTTTAAAAGGCCGAAATCCGGTTGGCGTTATTGATATCGGGTCAAACTCAGTTCGTCTGGTGCTTTACGAAGGATTGGTGCGTTCTCCGGCTATTTTGTTTAACGAAAAAGTCTCCTGTGGTTTGGGACGCGGTATTGCCGCGACCAATCGTATGGATGATGGCGCGGTTGAAGAGGCGCTTGAAGCGTTGGTTCGCTTCCGTGCCTTGGCCGATCAGGTTGGCGTTGGAGAATTGTATATCGTGGCAACGGCTGCTGCACGCGAAGCCGAAAATGGTCCCGAATTTGTTGAAAAGGCAGAGCGTATTCTGCGCCAACCCATTCACATCTTGACGGGGTTAGAGGAAGCGCATTTTTCTGCCCAAGGGATTATTTCTGCCTTCCGCGCGCCAGATGGTATCGCAGGCGATTTGGGCGGTGGTAGTCTTGAACTTGTTGATATTAATGGCGATTTAGCGGGAACAGGAATAACGATGCCGCTCGGGGTCATTCGCCTTGGCGAACGTGCAGAAGCATCGTTTCCAACCGCTGAAAAAATCACGCGCAAAGATATAAAATCCGCAGATATCCTTGATACCGGCAAAGGCCGCGTCTTCTATGCTGTTGGCGGCACGTGGCGAAACATTGCCAAGCTGCACATATCTTCGACAAGTTATCCTTTGCATGTCACGCATTCCTATGAAGTTGAGCCGGAGGAGCTGCTAAAATTCCTCGATAAGATCAAACAAGGCAATCTGGATAAATTCGAGGGAATTTCAGACGTTTCTAATTCCCGCCGAGCGTTGCTGCCTTATGGTGCGATTGTACTTACAGAAGTTATCAAAAGGATGGAGCCGAGCAAAATTGTCTTTTCTTCCAGTGGTTTGCGCGAAGGATATCTTTATGCGCAGCTTGATGAAGAGACGCAGCGTGCTGACGCATTGTATGAAGCAGCAGGAGAACTCGCAATTCTGCGCGCACGTTCGCCGCGCCATGCCCGCGAATTGGCTGAGTGGACTGCATATAGTTTCGAGAAGTTCGGGATTGACGAAAGCGTTGACGAAAAACGCTACCGCGATGCGGCGTGTCTCTTGGCCGATATTGGCTGGCGTGCCCATGCCGATTACCGCGCGATGCAGTCGCTTGCGATTCTCGCTTATGGCAGTTTTGTTCAGGTTGATCATCAGGGGCGGGCCTATATCGCGCTATCGAATTACTTTCGTTATGAGGGGCTTAAAAACGAGTCGCTCGCGCCAGAAATCCGCAGCATAACAACAGACCGAATTTGGGAACGTTCAAGGCTCCTTGGCGGGTTTATGCGGGTTGCATATTTGTTCACCGCTGCAATGCCGGGCGTCATGAGCAACCTTGAGTGGGAGCAGACGGGCGACAAAGAAATGATGTTAACACTCCCTGAAAGCCTGCGCGCTTTAGCCGGAGAACGTCCCGCCGGCCGGATCAATCAATTGTCAAAAGTCACCGGCTGGAAAATCTCCGTCAGTATTCGCCCTTAGCCTGCGATATTAAATATCGACAACACCGATCTTGCGGTTTTCAAAGCGCAAGCCTGATTTTCCATCGAGCAATTTCATCGCTCTTTCGCCAAAAAGCTCTTTGCGCCAGCCTTTCATTGCTGGCACATCGGCTTCTTCGCCCAAGATCGCTATCTGCTCAAGCTGATCTGAAGATGCGATAATTTTGGCTGCAACATCGAATTCTTCTGCTGTAAGTTTTAGCAAAACTTTCAGCAAATCAACGGCCGCACTGGTGCCTTCTGGCGAATGCGCAGGACGCGGAATCTTCGGCAATTCATCACGGTCCAGCGCATGGGCACGCGCAACACAATCAATAATTGAACGCCCACTTGCCGACTTTTCAAAGCCCTTATGCAAGGTGCGCAACCGTGAAAGACCATCGGTGTCTTTGGGTTGGCTTTGCGCAATTTCATAAATCGCATCATCTTTTATGATCCGGTTACGCGGCACGTTCCGCTCACGCGCTTCATTTTCACGCCATTCAGCCAGATTTTTTAAAATCGCAAATTCAATCGGCTTTTTGATGCGTAATTTAAGCCGTGTCCAAGCCTCATTCGGCGGCAGATCATAGGTCTTTGGCGTCGTGAGAATATCCATCTCTTCGGTCAGCCAATGGGTGCGGTTTTCTTCTTCCAGCTTGTCTTTGAGGAAATTATACACGTCGCGCAAATGCGTTACATCTGCCAATGCATATTCAAGCTGTTGATCAGAAAGCGGACGCAGCTTCCAATTGGTAAACCGCAAAGATTTGTCGATATGCGCACCGGAAATACGGCGCACTAACTGGTCGTAAGCAATGGAATCACCAAAGCCGCACACCATCGCTGCAACCTGTGTGTCGAACAAAGGCTCGGGCAGTTTGCCAGAAAGTTTGTAGAAAATTTCCACATCCTGACGGGCCGCATGAAAGACTTTGATGACATCTTTGTTCGCCATTAAATCGTGAAGCGGCGTCAAATCGATGCCTTCTGCAAGCGGGTCAATCAGAACCGCTTCATCATCAGAGGCAACCTGCACCAGACATAAATCCGGCCAGAACGTTGTCTCACGGACAAATTCCGTATCAACGGTCACATATTTATGGGTTGCAAAGCGCGCGCATACATCGGCGAGGGTGGCAGTGTCGTTTATCGTTATTAAGCTCATAAGAATTTTATTTATCGGAGGTGACGCAAAGAGTCGAATGGAATTGTTGGCTTTAAGCGTGCAGGTTGTGTGAAGGCGTGTGATCGCATTATCGCACTTAAGTGGTGCGATTTATAGAGTGCAAATTTTGAATTTAGGCGTGCCATATGAAGGCAGGGCGGTGCACGGCAGTTAAAAACGGCCAGAACAAGCCGTGCAGCACTGCTGCGGATATAAAATGCACACCTGCGTGAATAATTGTTCAGGAGGGGCCGCGCCAAACATTGGGCGTGTTGGGGCTGGCCCTCGGCGCTTGGCTTTAACCGAATAAGCGCTTTTTTCACCGCTTTGAGCCGAGTGACAACGGCTTTGATAGTTATGAGACCATGCTGCTGAACAGGCATGGCTATCTGCACAAAGCCTGACGCAATCTGCAAATAATAGGTGGCTCTTTCTAACTTGAAAATTGTGTCCGACACCCACAGCCCAATCCGGCGTGGCAAAACGCGTTCTGCACTGAACATGGCCGCGATTAACAGCCAGTACCGCACGAGACGCAAAAGCGCCGCGCGGTTCTTTTCAATGGCAATGGCTTTAGATGCGCTGTTCATCGCCGCAGTGTGCGGGTGTTTTGTGGTGGTTGGATAATATGGGTGGAAAACTTGGTTTGAGTGAAACAATGTAGAACATAAATCAAGTGTTTGCGATTGTAAGACAAAGCGGTGAGTAGGAATCTGTTGTGGGATTATCATGAAAGTCGGGTATGCGGGTAAACCAACGATGTCGATCATCTTAAATTGTTCTGTCAGCGACATACTGGTTGTTACCGCTATGCGCCTAATTTTGTATGTTAAAGAAATATGGCTGCTGTTCAAAAGTCGACACTAAAGAATGACCGACAAGGCGATCTAGCAATGCGATGGCAAATTCAGCTTTGTGGGTAATTTCTGAATATGGATAGCTCCATTCCCGCTACTTTTTTAGGCGCTCAAATGTTGTTTGAAATACGGCCATATCGCCATGGAAGCGCTCATAGTGCGGTAAAATGAACTTAGCAGCGGGCGATTCTCGGCTTGGTTTGCGCGACCCAAGGTTTTCAAGAAAAAAATCGATAGCGGCACTTATCGCCTGCAATCGCGTTCCGTAGACTGGCTCATGGTGTGCTAGTCTATTTCGTGTTTGATAGAGTGTTTCGAGATGTTGTCCGATCAAGGCTCTATCATATGTCTTATTTGGAAAAACACCTTTTAAAGATCGTTTCCAAAGCGTTTTTTCGTATCGTTCGGCGAACAAGCTTTTCCAAAAATAGATCGTCATTTGAGAGATGACCTGGCCATCTGATACAATCAGCGTTCTCTGTCGTGCAATGGCCTCGTCTTTATGAGAAATCCCCTGCGGTTTCCCATTTGGATAGGCTGCTGCATCAAGGGCTTGTTTTTGGGCATAGTCCAACTTGGAATAAGCTGCCCGTTGAGCATGATTTTCCGCGCTTTTGATTTGGTTTTTTTCTCGCGTATCAAGCCTTATCGGCCTTGGATCGCCACGTAGCCAATTCGGATGAATGTCATGTTGCATTCGTTCACAGATGCTGTTGCGCAGCGCAATTTCAACTACCCCCACAAGTGACATAATTGAGGCGCCAAGAATCATGGTTGCTTGGTGAAGCTCAATAGCAGCATCGTCCGTTTCGGTCAGGTTTTGGAAGGTTGCAAGCCGCTCTGCGGAGATAAGTTTACTGATCTTCTCTGTATCAGCACTAGTTAAATTTCTTGACAAATGAGCCTCTTTATCGTAATTCTGTATATGAAACGTCGAGACCTAGGTCGGCAGCGCGCTTTGCTCGTGACGGACCCTCGACGCCCTAATTGGGAAAGGCTCGATATTTTATGTCGAGCCTTTTTCTTTATACAACAGATCTCCATATTTTTGTATACCTTTGGATTTTTATCGTTCATGTGTGTGTATGAGGCTGCCAAATGTCCGCTTCTCGCCACCGCACGAAATGATATAAATAACCGCTATCGGTCAACTTCGATGGTCACTGAACCGCCACCCAATCTAATATTTGACACGCTGAATTTTGAAATTAAGGGCTCAATGTGGAATTTCAGCAGCCCTGCACAAGGCGTTGAATCTGTCTGTTTGGCCACAAGGCAAATATAAACCCTGCGCGAACGGGCGATCCTTTTTCCTCTCCCGCCTGCGGGAGAGGGATGTGAGGCTTCGCGCATTTGCGCGTTAGCCGCAACTGGGTGAGGGGAATTCTCTGTCCCCCTCATCCGTCTACTCGTTACCACTCGTATCCACCTTCTCCCGCAAGCGGGAGAAGGGCAGGTGGCTAAACGCGGAATCTTGTGTGCTTTGTATGAGTTGTTTGGGGTGGTTTCCGCCTCCTCCCGCTGGCGGGGGAGGCACGAGAAGCAAGCACAGCGCGGCTGATCGGTTGGGGGCGGAATACGGATCGTTTGAATAACCCCCGCTCTGTATACCTCCCTCTTTTAAAAGTGAGAGTGAGGGTGCAGAATTTGATCAAAGACACCTTCATCCTAGGCTCAAGCCCTAGGATGACGGAAATTGGATTAGGCTTTGGTGGGTAATTGTCGAAATTGAGTTTGCTGAAATTCAAACGTAAACTTGACTGCCGAAGCACGAAGCTTTTGGCCATGATTCAAGAGGTTCATAAATGATGAGAAAGATATGTGCCTTGGTTTGCCTTGGGTTGGCGCTTGTTTTTGGATATTTGTACTACGCTGATTATTTCAAATGGCGCGAATGTTTCAATGAACAGGGCCGATGCTTCGACGATAAGGCAGGTGTTGTATATACAGAGCAATCGGGAACCGTATGGCTTTCACTTGCTGTGCTGGCGCTTGGGGCTGCCTTCTACAATGCATGGCACTTGAGTAAATCGAAACGGTAATCCACGTTTTGCGAATTCACTAAGCATAGACAAGGGGTTTAATCTGTCTCTTATGGCGCTTGCCAGATATAAACCGCACACCAACCAAGCATCCTACATTGCTTTCTCGTGCCAGCTGAATTAAGCGGTGCACTTAAATAGTATCATTATAACTAAAGGCATTTATCATGCACCGTTATCGCAGTCACACTTGTGGCGCCTTACGTAAATCTGACGCTGGCAAAACAGTCCGGCTTTCTGGCTGGGTTCACCGTGTTCGTGACCATGGCGGCGTTCTGTTTATCGACCTTCGTGACCATTATGGCATAACGCAAGTTGTGGCCGATCCGGATTCGCCTTGCTTTAACGCTGCTGAATTGGCGCGCGGCGAGTGGGTTTTGCGTATCGATGGCGATGTGAAGCCGCGCAGCGATGAGACAATCAACGCGAATTTGCCAACCGGTGAAATCGAAATTTATGCGCGCGATATTGAAGTGCTCTCGAAAGCTGAAGAGCTTCCGCTGCCTGTTTTTGGTGAGCCGGATTATCCTGAAGATATTCGCCTAAAATACCGCTTCCTCGATTTGCGCCGTGAATCACTGCATGCCAACATCATGCAGCGCACGCGTATTATTGCCAAAATGCGTGAAGAGATGAACAAGATCGAGTTCACTGAATTCTCGACGCCAATTTTGACGGCATCTTCGCCGGAAGGTGCGCGCGACTTCCTCGTGCCAAGCCGTATTCATCAGGGCCAGTTTTATGCACTGCCGCAAGCGCCGCAGCAATATAAACAGCTGATCATGATGAGTGGCTTTGACCGCTATTTCCAGATCGCGCCATGTTTCCGCGATGAAGACCCGCGTGCAGACCGCCTGCCGGGCGAATTCTATCAGCTCGACCTTGAAATGAGCTTTGTTGAGCAGGACGAGATTCTGGAGACGATGGAACCAGTCATGCGCAATGTGTTTGAAGCATTTGCGGACGGTAAACCTGTGTCGCAGACTTTCCGCCGCATTGCTTATGACGATTCCATTCGCATGTATGGTTCAGATAAGCCGGATTTGCGTAACCCAATCGTTATGCAAGATGTATCAGAACATTTCCGCGGTTCAGGCTTTGGCGTGTTTGCTGGCATTTTGGATGCAGACCCGAAACACCAAGTTTGGGCAATCCCTGTTAAGGGCGCTGGCAGCCGCAAACATTGTGACCGCATGAATTCATGGGCGCAGGGCGAAGGCCAGCCGGGCATGGGCTATATCTTCTGGCGTGAGCTTGAAGGTAAGTTTGATGCTGCTGGTCCAATTGCTAAAAACATTGGCGCAGAACGCACAGAAGCGCTTCGTCAGCAGCTTGGTCTTGAAATTGGCGATGCTGTGTTCTTTGCAGCGGGCGATCCGAAAAAGTTTGCATCCTTTGCCGGTTCTGCACGCCAGAAGGCAGGCGAAGAAGCGGGCCTAATTGATGAAAACCGCTTTGAGCTTTGCTGGATTGTCGACTTCCCGTTCTATGAATGGGACGAAGAAAACAAGCGCGTTGAATTTGCACACAACCCGTTTTCTATGCCGCAGGGTGGCAAAGAGGCGCTGGACGCTGCAACCACTGAAGAGCAGCAGCTAGCACTTAAAGCCTACCAATATGACTTGGTGTGTAATGGTTTCGAGATCGCGTCAGGCGGCATTCGTAACCACTTGCCTGACACGATGGTTAAGGCGTTTGAATATGCTGGCCTGTCGAAGGAAACCGTTGAAGAGCGCTTTGGCGGTCTTTACCGTGCATTCCAATATGGCGCACCGCCGCATGGCGGCATGGCTGCAGGTGTTGACCGTGTGGTTATGTTGCTGGTTGGCGCAAAGAACTTGCGTGAGATCACCATGTTCCCAATGAACCAGCAAGCGCGCGATGTGCTTATGGGGGCACCGGGCGAAGTCGGCAACGAGCAATTGCGTGAATTGAACCTGCGTATCAATCCAATCATCAAAGACTGAGCGCCATAAGCGCTGCGCTTTCATAAAGCGTTACGAGAATAAAAAGGCCCGCTGCGAGATTTCACAGCGGGCCTTTTTCGTAATGCGAGATTATTTATTCGCTTCAAGTTTCAGCGAAAGAGCGCTGATCAATGACGCAGGGTTTGATGTGGCCGCTGCGATAAGCTGCGCAACAGGTACAGGTGAGGCTGGGGCCGCAGAGATGGTCAAGCTCTTAGGATTATCCAGATATTGGCCAATGGCAGCGCTTGCCTTGGCAGCAAAATCTGGATCGCCGAGCTGTGCAAGACCAAGGGGCAGCATGCCTTTTGCAAAAGCGACTGTGCTCTCGCGGTTCATGCCTTGCTGAGCACCAAAGAAGTCGATCAGGCGGCCCGTCAGGGATTTATCATCAATCGTGATTGAAGCGGAATTAATGTCCAATTGCTGCATCATGCCGAGCATCGCAAGACCCATCTGTTGGTCATTGTCTTTGTTGGCTTTTTGCATTTCCTGCATCGCCGTCGCCAATTGTGTGGTGTAACCACCAACTTCAAAGCGGAATGTAAGATCGGCAGCGTCTTCGGCTGAAATAATCATTGGATCGAGAATAAGATCGCCATTGCCAAGGTCCCAAGTGCCTTTGGCTTCAAGCGTGCCATTGATCTGTTCGTAATTAAGCGCTTTCATCGTTTCAATTGTCTTGGCATCGCCAGTCGCTGTGAAGTCAATGAATAGATCTTCAATGACCATGTCAGAGCTTATTTTCCCGCCTGGCTGATAGTCAGAAATCGTAGCTGAACTTTTTCCTGCAGAAAAAATGGTTTTACCGTTTCTGCTAATCTTGATCGGAGCGCTGACGGCATTTCTGTAAAAAGAACCTTTTAAAATGGGGTCTGTCTCATTGGGGCCAGCAATAAAGTAACCTTCAATTATAACACCGCCAAAAGAAAATTTTACATCATCGTCATTTGTTTCAAAACCCGGTACGCCGATACGGCCAACAATATAGCCGTCGTTAGGGGCTTCGATGACATCTTGAAGAATGAATGAATCAATTTTCACAGAATCGGTTTCTGCATATTTAAGAGTGACGCCTTTGAGAACAACGTCATCGCCGCCTTCAACGCTAACGCTGTCAGCGTTCACTGTAATGCCTTGCAATTCGAGTTGCGCAGCGAGGCGATCAAGCACGGTCTGGCCGTCAATTGCCGCAAATGCTGATGTCGCAAATGTTGAAATGATCGCTGTTGCGACTGTCGTTTTAAAAATCATGGGCAGCATAATATGGCCTGTCTCTTAAGTTGGATGATGCGCCAAAGATACGGCGCTTGGCGCAAGCTGCAAGGCAATTATGTGATAAAAATGACGTGAAGTTAAGTTCGCATAAATATGCGCTATTATTTGTATCTAAAAGGGGCAGGGGCTTTTTAAGTTTAACCACTCGCGTGTGACAGGGTGATAAAACTCAACCTGTGTGGAATGCAGGCACATGCGCTCATGGGCGTAATAAGCCTCGTCAGGTGCATACATACGGTCGCCTATGATTGGATGGCCCAGATATTGGCAATGGACACGCAATTGATGCGAGCGGCCCGTTTTGGGCTTCATCAAAAGGTCGGTTGTTGTTTCTGTTTGGGAAATAACTTCCCATTCAGTAATTGCTTCGCGCCCTTGCTCGTGATCGATCATTTGGCGCGGCCGGTTTGGCCAGTCGCAGCGCAAAGGCTGGTTCACGATGCCTGATTGTTGATCCGGGTGGCCCCATACACGCGCAATATATTGTTTTTTAACAACGCGATCCTCAAATTGACGTCCTAAATGGGCGCGCGTTTTGGCCGTTAGACCAAATATGATCAGGCCTGATGTGTCCCAGTCGAGCCGATGCACCAAACGCGCCTCAGAATTATAGTCGATAGCGCGCGATTCGAGGCAGTCATGCGTGCCCGGGCTTGTGCCAGAAACAGTCAATAAACCGGTCGGTTTATCCAGAACAAGCACAAATTCATCTTCATAAACAACGGCGAGTGGAACCATTGGCGGGTTGTAGTCAGGGCGTGGGCGTTGTGGAATCACGGTCATTTCCAAATTCATTTGCGGCTGTTTATCAAAAAATATCGTGTAGCCCATACAATTTTGCCTAAAATCGGGTATATCGGTTTCATTAGGGCAATTTGATCAAGAATTTGGATGATCCATGGGTGCTTCAGCACAAATCAACGCGCAGCGTTATCATTTTTCGGCGCGTATAATCGTTTCATTTTTTGCGGTTTGGGCAACATTATTGCTTGCACCTATGCAAGCCAGTGCAGCCAAACTGCATGACGGTATTCGATACTCCGGTAATCTAAAGCTAGATGTTTATGAACCCGATGGTGGACGCGGCTTGTTTGCGCGTAAAAAACCTGTCGTGATTTATATTCACGGCGGCGGCTGGGCAAAAGGCGACCGCAAGCGCGTTTATAAAATGCCAGAATGGTTGACGTCCAAGGGCTATGTCTTTGTCGCGATGGATTATCGCAAAGTGCCAGCAACAACGATTGACGGGCAGGTGCATGATGTAACCGCGGCTATGAACTGGGCGCGCAAAAATATCCGTAAATATGGCGGCGACCCAAACCGTATGGTTCTAATGGGGCATTCTGCAGGCGCGCATCTTTCAGCCTTGATTGCTTCCAAAGGGCAAGCAAAAGGCTTTCGCGGTATCATTCCCAATGATGTGCAGGCTTATGACTTGCTCGCCTATGCCACGAAACGCGGGTCAATTGGCTCTATGTTCGGACTGGCTTTTACCGATGAGCCAAAAAACTGGATGCGGTGGTCGCCTGCGACCTATGCCCGTTCAACAAAACGGATGCCGCCACATTTGATACTTTATTCGAGCAGCCAAGGTGAGCGTCGACGTTCAATTTCGATTGGCTATGCAAATCTAATCAAAGGCCTTGGCACGCCAACCGAAATTTTCCATGGCACGGCCTATCGTCATGGCGCAATTGCTGCGCGTCTTGGACGCCCAGGTGACGCTGCAAGCGCTGCTATTGAGCGCTTTTTGAAAAGAGTGACGCGTTAAAATAGTCAAGAAATTTATCTGGCCTGATGTTCAGTCAAAACGAGGATGCGACAATGGCGAGAGTTTTAATTACGGGCGCTGCACGCGGTATTGGACACGCATTGGCCGCAGAGCTGATAAAGCGCGGCCATAACATTATCGCGACGGTGCGAAACGATGCCGACGGCCAAGCGCTTAAATCAACCTTTGGTGCTAAGATCGATGTCTTGGTGTTCGATGTTACGGACCATGAAGCCATTAAAAAGGCTGCATCAAGCGTTGAAGGCGCAATTGACGTTCTGGTCAATAATGCTGGCGTGATCGGGCCTGAAAAACAATCAACGCTGGATATGGATTTTGCTGGTTTTGCAAAGACGCTAGAGATCAACACACTTGCGCCATTGATGATGTGTCAGGCATTTCTGCCGCACATTAAACAGAGCAAAAGGCCCGGTATCATCACTATATCGTCGCAGATGGGTAAGATGGCTTATCAAGTCTCAGACCGCATTGCGTATCGCGCATCAAAATCTGCCGTCAATAAAGTGATGCAAGGGTTAGCGACCGATCTGCGTGAAATAAACATTCCCGTTCAGTTGGTGCATCCTGGCTGGGTGCGAACCGATATGGGTGGGCAGGGCGCTGATATTTCCGTTGATGAAAGCGTCAGTGGTATCGCCGACTTGGTTGAAAATATCGATATGAGTAAGACGGGCACATTCGTTGCTTACGATGGTTCAACAATGGAATGGTGATGCCTATTCTGGCTCATCATCAAAATCTTCATCACCTTCATTTTCATGCGCAACATTTGTTTTGTGACTGCGCATAAGCGTTAGCTCATCTTCATCCGCATCAATCAGGCGCGTTGAACCCCAGATACGCAAGACATCATTCATCGCATCCAGCACAAAGTGGCGTGCACTATCGCTGTCATAGCCCTCATCAAGCAATTCGTCATAATCGGTGTGGTTGTGGCGCACATGTGTCGTCACCGCCAGCCAAGCGCTAATATCAGCGGGCAGGTGCCGTAAATGGCGTTTGCGGGCAATATCCTTAATGGCGATCACTTCGCTGAGCGGCGCATGGGGCACCAATGCGTTCAAAGCTTTGGACATTTCAACTTGAAATCGTGTGCTCATAATTCAACTATCTATTGGTAACATTCAATATGGTGCTTGTAGCAAATACGTTTGTGATATAAAGATATGTTTATGTCATTTAATTGAGAGTGCTATGTTTCAAATCGATCCCTATGTTGATTGCCTTAAATCCATTGCGGAGCCAAGCCGTTTGCGCATTTTGCGTTTGCTTGCCGATGGCGATTTGACCGTTTCAGACCTTACCGCGATTCTTGGCCAATCTCAGCCACGCGTTTCGCGCCACTTGAAATTGCTCATTGATGCACAATTGATAAACCGCTGGCAGGAAGGTTCATGGGCGCTGTTCCGGCTTGTATCTTCCGGCACCAAGGCTGACCTTGTGCATTCATTATTGGCAGCCATTGAGCCCACAGATCCCGTTGTTCAGCGTGATCTTGAGCGTTTGGAATCTGTGAAACAAAAACGCCGTGCTGCTGCTGCAGAATATTTTGCCAAAAATGCTGCCAGCTGGGACAAGCTGCGCATGTTGCATGCCGCTGACGGTGATGTTGAAAAAGCACTGCTTGAAATTACAGGCAGGGGTCCATTCAACAACATGCTTGATATTGGCACGGGCACTGGGCGCATGCTTGAGCTATTTGCTCCTTACTATCGTTCTGCTGTTGGTATTGATGCCAGCCGCGAAATGCTTGGCGTTGCGCGCTCAAATCTTGAAGCCGCAGAACTGTCCAATGTCGAGGTTCGGCTTGGCGATATTTACAACATGCCCGTCGAGCGCAACGCCTATGATTTAATCGTCATCCATCAGGTGCTACACTATTTGGATGATCCGGCAGCTGCGATGCGCGAGGCCATGCGAAGCCTATCGCCGTCTGGCCGGTTGGTCGTCGTGGATTTTGCACCGCATGAAATGGAGTTTCTGCGTCAGGAACACCAGCATCAACGCCTCGGTTTTGAAACCAAGGCCATCGAGGGCTGGTTTAAAGAAGCAGGGCTACAGTCAATCGCGTCAAAAGCAATTAAATCCTCTGGCACCAATGACGGCAATCCTTTGACCGTCATGATTTGGGCTGCCGAAGACAAACGAATTGAAATTGCAGATACTGCACATGTGGAGAAATTAGCATAATGACCGGATCAGTATTATCGCGGACGCATGGTGCTGCTGAAGAGCGTAACTTGCGCATTTCCTTTGAGTTTTTTCCACCCAAAAATGATGCGATGGAAGAAACATTAGCGCAAACAATTACAAAATTGGCACCGCTTTCACCGGATTTCATTTCAGTGACCTATGGCGCAGGTGGCTCCACCCGCGATCCATCAAGGCGCACGCTTGCCAAAATTTTAGAACAGGCTGGTGTGCCAGCTGCTGCGCATTTGACATGTGTTGGCTCGACCAAAGCAGAAGTTGATGAAGTCATACGCGACTTTGCGTCGATGGGTATCAGCAGATTTGTTGCGCTGCGCGGTGATCCTGAAACGGGAATGGGTACTCAATATGTGCCAACAGAAGGCGGATATGAAAATGCCGCTGATCTGGTTTCAGGCCTCAAAGCCACGTCAGATTTTGATGTGTCAGTGGCAGCCTATCCTGAAAAACATCCCGAAAGCCCAGACTTTGATGCAGACATAGAAATGTTGAAGCGCAAAGTCGACAATGGTGCTAACCGCGCGATTACGCAGTTCTTTTTCGAAAACGATTTGTATGAGCGCTATGTTGAGCGTGTGCGTGCCGCTGGTATCAATGTGCCAATCGTGCCGGGTATTTTGCCAATCCATAATTTCAAAGCCATGTCCAATTTTGCACAAAGGTGCCAAACCAATGTACCTGCTTGGTTAGCGGATCGGTTTTCTGGCCTTGAGAACGATGCTCAAACCCATGCGATGATTGCAACCGCCATTGCCGCAGATCAAGTAACGGACCTTGTTGACCGCGGCGTGACCGATTTTCACTTCTATACGATGAACAGGCCAGACCTTGTTTTTGCCTTGTGTAAGCTGATCGGCATTAAGGGAAATGACAATTCAGCTTGGGCAGCATAAGGAAACGTTGAACAGTCTGTCGCCGAAACGCTGCCTAGTGTGAACAATCATAGCGCTTATATGGTCTCCAGAATTACCTTCCAAGGAGACCATAATGCCTACAATTCTTTCTATCCAATCATCTGCCCGTCATGAGAATTCCCATAGCCGCGATCTTAGCAAAGAGCTGATTGCAAAGCTCAATAAGAGCGGAAATTTTGACGTGCAGGAACGCGATTTAACGCAGACTATTCCGCACGTAAATGAAAAGTGGCTCGGCGCAAACTGGACACCAAAGACAGACCGTAACGCTGAACAAAAGGCGGATCTGGAACTGTCCGACAAGCTTGTTGAGCAGCTAAAGGCAGCCGATGTTCTCGTAATCGGCGCGCCGATATATAATTTTTCTGTACCTGCCGCGCTTAAAGCTTGGATCGATATGGTTTGCCGCGCAGGCGACACATTTAAATATACTGAAACAGGGCCAAAAGGTCTTCTTGAAGGCAAAAAAGCCTATGTGGTCATCGCTTCAGGCGGCGTGCCTGTTGATAGCCCATACGACTTTGCAACACCTTATCTTCGCCAAGTTCTCGGCTTTATCGGCATCACAGATGTTGAAATCATTGCTGCAGACGGCCTTGTGGCAAATGAAGCTGCATCTCTTGCAAAAGCCAATGCTGAAATCGAGCGTTTGGCCGCTTAATTTCTAAAAGTTCGTAAGAACGATATACCGCGAATGTTTACGCCCACATTCGCGGTATTTATTTAAGCGCCGCCCGTATTCTTCGTTCAAAGCGATTTCGGCTTAAAATGAATTAAGCGGTTAATGTTCGAGCCGCACATCACGCTATGGGTGGCGCATCACTCGGCCCTGCATTAGGTTTCACAAATCAGTTGTGATTTGCGGGAGCGAAATATGGATCGGTATTTGGACGGCCCTGAGGCAGCGTTGGCTCTAAGGCCAGATCAGCCCGTATATTGTTTTCGCCCGCACGTATTGATCGAGGACGCAAAGCGCTTCCAATCCCTGTTTCCTGGACAAACCGCCTATGCGGTGAAAACCAACGGCGAGCCGATGGTGATCAAAACGCTTGTTGATGCAGGCGTCACGGCGTTCGACGTGGCATCCCCAGCCGAATTTGAAATTGTACGCAAATATTCGCCCGATGCAGAAATGCTTTATATGCATCCGGTCAAAGCACAGTCCGATATTCGCCTTGCGCTTGAACATTACAAAATTCGCACACTCGTCGTTGATCATGAAGATGAGATCGTCAAAGTTCTGCGGGTTTGCCGCGCCATTGATATTGATCACACGCAAGTCACGGTTTTTGTGCGCCTGCAAACCAAGGGCCACGCAGCCTATGAGCTTTCCAAAAAGTTCGGTGCTGCGCCAAGCCATGCCGTCGATCTTTTAAGAAGGCTGCACCGTATCGGCTTTAAAACAGGCATCTGTTTTCATGTGGGAAGCCAGATCGAAGATGCAGACACCTATGAAAAAGCAATTGCATCGGCTTATTGGGTGCGCACACGCGCCAATGTTCCCTTGGTGGGGCTTGATGTCGGCGGTGGATTTCCTGCCGATTATGGCCGTGACCCAAAGAAAACAAATGATTTTACCCCCGGCTTAGAAGCGCTCATGCAGAGCATTGATGGGGCCGTTAAAGAATATGACTTTGATGACCTGCCATTGGTTGCCGAACCGGGCAGGGTGATTTGTGCACGGGCCTTCTCGCTCATCGTGCGCGTGCTGCTGCGTAAAGGTAAGCGCCTTTATATCAATGATGGCATTTGGGCGTCATTGTCGGATAGCTGGACCGGCAAAATGACGATGCCAGCGCGAATTATACCTGACCCAACAATTAGGCGTCGCAATGGCGATCCAGAAAAGATCGTCCCATTTAAAGTGTGCGGTGCAACCTGTGATTCCGTTGATATTTTGACACGGCCATTTTATCTGCCGGAAACAATCGACACCGGAGATTGGATTGAGATTGGCAATATTGGCGCTTATTCGCTTTCGCTGCGTTCTCACTTCAACGGTTTTTACCCAGATACATTCGTTGAAGTTGAAAACGCATTCGAAATTGGTGAAGCGCCAACAGGCCGTGCCAGCCTTGAGACTATGGGAGATTAGAACTCAGTTCGGCAAACGCACAGTCAATTCAATTTCGATTTTAAGGTCTGGTGCAGCAAGCGATGCAACGCCCACACCTGTGATGCATGGTTTCGCGCCGCCGAACATATCCAGTATGGCAGGAAAAATCTGGTTCAGCGTATCCGGATTTAAATCCACCATGAAAATGCGCGCTATGACAATGTTTTCAGGGTTTGCGCCAATCGCATCCAGTGCTGCTTTAGCATTCAATGCAGCAATCTTGGCTTGCTCTTCTAAACTTTCTGGAACGGGTAGGCCATCTGGCCGCCATGCAACTTGGCCTGAGATATAGGCCATACGGCCTGGCTCTACGATACTAATTTGAGAATATCCCATTTCACCTGCATCTGGCAGTGTGGAAGGGTTCAATCTGGTAATGGCTTGTGTCATACTAAACTCTATATTGGAAAAGGAAATCTCTACATATGTAGAGAAAAGCTGTCAATGAATAAAGCTGCACGACGTGAAACGATGCTCAATGGAGCGATTAGCCTTTTAGCCAGTAAGGGTTTGGAGGGGATGACGCATCGTGCGGTTGATGAAATCTCGAGCCTGCCGCAAGGTTCAACATCTTACTATTTTTCAAAGAAGACTGATCTTTTGATTGCCGCAGCGGATCATTTGGCAAAATTATTGGAAAAAGATTGCGATGAATTGCAGGTCGGTTTTGCTGACAAAGTTGCGCAAAATGGCATGGATGCAGCCGTCGCTTATGTTGCTGATGAGCTTGCTTCCTATGCAGATTCCTCGCGGCATCTGTTTTTAGCACGTATGGAGCTGACATTAGCGGCTGCACGCCGTGATGATTTATCAGGGGTGGGGGATAAACTCACAGCGGCCGCGCGCAGGCCCATCGCGTTTTTTCTAAAGCTTGTTTCCGATGGAAAAGACGATGTTCCCATAGAGACATGTGCAGGCCTTATTGATGGAATCGCATTGATGTATGCGACCGGCCAAGGGCCAAAGCCCTCAACCGAACAGGTTTCAGCAATTTTCCGTTCGGTTTTATAATCTCATTCACACGTCTTCATGCAGCCCATCGATGCATCATTTGAAAATCATAAATGATTGAACAAAATCTCGGTTGGCCAAGCGTCTGCTGGTAGGCCGTTCTTGTGCTGCACTTCACGCACCGCTGCGCGTGTTCCTGCACCAAGTATGCCGTCGGCTTTGCCAACATCATAGCCAGCGGCGCTAAGCTTAACCTGCAACTCTTTAAGCCTTGCAGCCGGTAGGCCGTTATGGTTTGCGCCTGCATTATAAATCTGTGCGCCGCCAAGACGATTGCCAAAATAGGCAGCCGTCAACACATAGGTAAGTGACTGGTTCCACTCCAGCAGGATTGTGAAGTTTGGATAGGCCAAAAACGCTGGTCCTTTGCGGCCCATGGGCAAAACAAGGCTCGCCTCAAGGTTGGCAGGCAAAGAGCCGCCACGGGCGCTAACGCCGCGCGCTTTCCATTCTGAAACCGGAAGGCGTTTGTGCAAGCCTGCATCATACCATTCCATTTCATTGGGCACGGTCACTTCCTGCAGCCAAGGCTGGTTTGCCTGCCAGCCAATCTTGGATAGAAAATTAGCTGCCGTCATAATCGCATCGGGCGCAGATGTTTTAAGTTCTACTCTTCCATCGCCGTCGCCATCACGGCCTTTGGTCAAATAGTCAGCAGGCAGAACTTGAATTTGCCCGATTTCGCCAGCCCAAGCGCCGGTAACATCGGCAGGAACGATGCCTTGATCGATCAATTTGGCCAGCGCAATCAATTGTGGGCGAAACAGTTCTGGACGCCTGCAATCATGCGCAAGTGTTGTCACCGCATTGATTGTTAAGTCGTCGCCCTGAATTGCACCATAATCGGTTTCAAATGCCCAAAACGATGTAATGATTTCTGGCGCAACACCATATTCTTGGCGCGCGCGCTCAAAAACAGAGGCATATTTTTTAAGGTTCTTTTGTCCGTTATCAATCCGGTTTTGGCTGATAAGGCGGCGTGAAAATTCGACGAAATCAAGGGTGTAAACACCTTGAGCGCGGTCTTTTTTCAGGATTGCTGGATCAATCTTCGCATTTTGCATCGCTTGAATGCCTGCGCCTGAAACGCCTTCGGCTCTGGCTTCATCAACCATCTGGGAGCGCCAAGCGTTAAAGTCACCGCCGCAGCTTTGAGCATAAGCGCTTGTTGAGAGTATTGTGGTCGCAGCGCCTGCGATTAAAACGGATTTCATCAAATTCATTGTTCAGTTCCCACGTAAATTTAAGAATTAATTTTAGCGCGATGAGCGCTTAACCCAGTCACGCCATTGATCGCGCGACCCTGCAAAAACATTCAAGTCGATATCACCCGTGGCACCTTTAACGCGGCCAGTGCCCGTATATTGCCAAAACACAAATGAGCGGCCGGGATAAGTGATCTTTGGATGTGCTTTAACCGAGCGTAACCAGAAGGAATCGTTCTTAAAATGGCCAGCTAAATTTTCTTCGTGAAAATCGACCGTCGTGTAAATTATCGGCCGTGTTCCGTAATGACGTTCGATCGTGCGCATGAAAATTTCCATTTCATGGCGCACTTTTGCTGCCGGAGGGCGCAGTTTACATGTCGGAGAATGCGGGTTCCATTCCATGTCCAAGACATGGGGCAGGGAGCCTCTTATGCGCGGTACATTGCGGATGAACCATTCAGCTTGTTTCTTCGCTGGGGTGCAAAAATAATAAAAATGATAAGCGCTGCTGGCAATGCGCGCTTGCCGTGCGCCGCTGGTATGTTTGGCATACATAGGGTCCAGTACATCACCGCCCTCAGTGGCTTTGATAAAGGCAAATTCGATGCCCTGTTGCTTGAGTGTTGGCCAGTCAATATCGCCTTGATATTTTGCAACATCGACACCGTGGATTGGAAATCCAAATGGTGCACCGCCTTGCCATGAGGTGATGGGATCGCTGTCACCATATCTGGGATTTGCAGAAACGGTGCTTACGCTCGGCGATAGACCTGCATAATCTACAGATGTACATGCGCTAAGTGAAAACATGCTGAAAATCACAGCGCCAAGTCCTAGGTGCTTTCGTACCGAATCAAATTTCATAATGTGCCCATCATTTAGCCCAGTGACACCTTATGGTTTTGAATATTGGCAAACCAGTGGCACAAGAAGTGTAATGCTATTTTGTCTGTCGACTATTTTTGAACCTTCTTGACCTATAGCAACGTTCCGTTAATCGTTGATTAACCATAATTCTGGCGGAAAACATGTTACGAAAAATATTAAGCGGCTTAGTTTTGTTGATTATAGTGGGGCTTGCTTGGCTCACCATTGCACCGCCGGATTTGATCCGTGTTGGAGCAAATTACACGGCAAAAATGATCTGCTCCAATGTCGTTTTAACGGGCCGCAACCCTGACGATGTTCTTAAAATTGATGTGCAGGCGCCAGGCCATCCGCTGCTTAAACTGATGCGCTATTCAATAGATGAACGCGCGGGCACAACGGTCGTGCGAACTGGCCTCTTTGGTTTTATTGGTAAAGGGCTCGCCTTTGGAACAAAAGAACGCGGCTGCACAATCGTTCCTGATGCACGCCAGCTTGGCATTGTTGGTGCGCATGATGCCTTCATTGCCCCGAAAGTTGATTTGAACAATGATGAATGGCCGCAAGGAAACACAGTCACCACAGAAACGAACCAAGAGCTAGAAGCTGTTCTCAACGATCCGGCACTTGCAGGTGAGGGCATGCGGGCTATCGTGATTGTCAAAGACGGCCGCATTATCGCTGAACGTTATGCTGACGGTTTTGATGAAACAACGCCGCTGCTCGGCTGGTCAATGACCAAAACGGTGACTGCGGCGCTGATTGGCGTTGCTCAAAAGCGCGGAATTTTGAGCGTTGATGACACACTCAATTTCGATAGCTGGCGCGGTGATAACCGCGATGTCATTCGCGTACGCGATCTAATGGCGATGGTGAGCGATCTGGAATGGAACGAAGGCTATGGTTCCGTGTCTGATGTAACACGTATGCTCTATCTTGAAGAGGATATGGCAGCCTTTGCGGCGGGCAAGCCGATTGATGCTGAAACGCCAGAACCGACAGGGGATATTTTTGAATATTCGTCCGGTAGCAGCGTTATCCTTTCCAAATATTGGCAAAATGCTGTCGCAAAGAGCGAAGATGCCAACGCATTTCCATCAGAAGCATTGTTTGAGCCGCTTGGCATGGCAAGCGCCGTCTTAGAGCAGGGTGCAGCAGGCAATTTTGTCGGCGGCTCTTACTTATATGCCACAGCACGGGATTGGGCACGTTTCGGGCAATTATTATTGCAGCGCGGCGCGTGGAATGGTGTTTCCTTATTGCCGACCGGTTATGTGGATTGGATGACCGACATACATCCTGCATCGGGCGGTAAATATGGCCGTGGACATCTATGGCGCTTGCCGCCTGCCGAACGTGAAACGCAGGTGAGTGAATTGCCGCAAGGAACTTTTTGGGCAGCAGGCCATGATGGGCAGTCGATTGCGATTATACCGGAAAATGACATCGTTATTGTTCGCCTTGGCCTGACGCCGTCTAATGTCGGCTATATGCCCGGCAAATTGGCAGAAGCAGTTATTCAAGCAACCAAATGAGGTGGGGTTAATGGAACAATCAACGCCTCCATTTTCGCTTGTGGGTCTCGATCATGTGGTCTTCATCGTTGATGATATGCCCAAAGCCTTAGCGTTTTATCAGCAAGTGTTAGGAGCAAGGATAGGCTACTCTTACCCAACCTTAGGCATGGAACAGCTCTGGTGTGGCTGCGCTCTTATTGTCCTGCAAGACATCACAAATCCAGGTGCGGCCTATGCTGCCCCGAAGGTCAAAGGCGGCCGTAATGTCGATCATTTGTGTATTGCGACAACGACATTCGACCATGAGGAAATGCGCAATCATTTAAAAGCGCACAATGTGAAGATCATTCGCGAGGCATTTCACGGCGGTGCACGCGGTATGGGACATTCGGTTTATATTCATGACCCGTTTGGAAATATGCTAGAGATCAAAGGTCCGGCCGAATATGAAGATGGTAAAAATTGGACTTAGCCGGGCCGAAGCCCTGTTTCGACCAGCATGCCGCGCTTTTTAGCCTCGTAATAATAACCGCGGCTATACCATTTGACTGCTTGGTCGTGGCTGCCATTGGACAAAAGCCAAGCGCCGCGCAGATATTTGACGCCATATTTAAGGTTCGTTTCAGCGTCCAATAGATCGTTCGGTGCGCCTTGAAAGCCCATTGTACGCGCCGTTGCGGGCAAGATTTGCATCAATCCATAATAAGGCCCGTTGCGCGCTTTGGGATTATAAGTGCTTTCGCGTTTGACGACACGGTGAACCAGACTTTCTGGCACATCATAAAAAGATGCATATTGAGCAATATGATGGTCAAGCGTTGTCGGCACTGCTTGTTCAGCAGCACGCGGTTCGATTTGAGGTTTGGGCGCACTCACGCAAGCGGCAGGCAGAAACAAAAAGGCATATAGAAAGTGGCGGCGATGCATTGGCAAATATCCTTATTCCCACGCCGCTTATGACGTGAGAATAAGGAAAAAGAATGGTCAATTCTTTTTGCCATAGCCACCGGCTGTTGGCGTTGTAACGATCACGATTTCACCAGCTTTAACGAAGGTTTGATCTGCGTTTTTCAAAACTTCTATTGTGCCGTCCAAACGCTGCACTTCAGTCTTGCCTAACTGCCCATCACCGCCGCCATTAATGCCTTTAGGCGCATGATAACGGTGCGAGGAAAGGATGGCGCAATCCATATCTTTGGTAAAACGCAAGGCACGGCGCGTACCATCACCGCCATTGAATTTGCCTTTGCCGCCAGAACTTTCACGAATGGAAAAATCCTCAACAACGATAGGAAAGCGCATTTCCAATATTTCAGGATCAGTCATACGCGTATTGGTCATATGGGTGTGAACCCCTGAAGCGCCATGAAAGCCGCGGCCATTATTCATGGCACCAGCTGGTGCGCCAGAACAGATGGTCTCATAATTTTGATATTCCGCATTGCCATATGTTAAATTGTTCATCGTTCCTTGCGCGTTGGCCATTGCGCCAAGCGCTTGCAACAAGCAATTGGTGACGTTCTGCGATGTCTCGGTGTTGCCAGCCACAACCGCTGCCGGATAGGTCGGCTTCAACATGCACCCATCTGGAATGATGATATTGATCGGTTTCAGGCAGCCTGCATTCATTGGTATGCCGCTTTCCACCATGATGCGGAAAACATAGAGCACCGCCGCGCGGGTAACAGGTTCCGGCGCGTTGAAATTATTACCATTCATCGGCGATGTGCCGGTAAAATCGACGGTGGCCTCACGACGCTCTTTGTCGACGGTAATCTTGACCGCGATTTGCTGGTCATTGTCCGTTGGATAGACCGCTTCACAATCGCTCAAACGGTCGATAACACGCCGAACGCTTTCCTCGGCATTATCTTGCACATGCATCATATAAGCTTGCACAACGGGCAGGCTGAACTGTGTAACCATGCGCCGAAGTTCGGCTGCGCCTTTTTCATTGGCCGCGATTTGCGCCGTGATGTCAGCAAGATTTTGCTGCGGATTTCGCGCTGGATATTGATGATTTGTCATTATCTCCAGAAACGCTTCGTCATTCAATGTGCCTTCAGAAACCAATTTGAAATTATCAATCAAAACGCCTTCTTGGTCGACATGGGTTGCACGCGGTGTCATTGAACCGGGTGCCATGCCGCCAACATCTGCGTGGTGTCCGCGTGCCGCCGTGAAGAACAGAATTTCGGTTTCATCATCAGAAAACACAGGCGTGACAACCGTGATGTCGGGTAGGTGTGTGCCGCCATTATAAGGCGCGTTGAGCGCATATACATCGCCCGGTTTCATATTAGGGTTTTGCCGAATGATGCTTTCAACAGAGCGGTCCATTGATCCCAAATGCACAGGCATATGCGGCGCATTGGCAACCAATGCACCATCGGCAGAAAATACCGCGCATGAGAAGTCTAGACGTTCCTTAATGTTGACGGAGGAGGCGGTGTTTTGAAGTGTGACACCCATCTGTTCGGCAATGGACATGAATAGATTGTTGAACACTTCCAGCATCACAGGGTCAGCTTTTGTGCCAACTGCCGCGAGGCGTGATTTTTCTTCAACGCGGGTCAACACGATAATATCATTTGCTGTTAATCGCGCTTGCCAGCCTGCTTCAACGACAATCGTTTGGTTATTTTCAATAATCAGCGCAGGGCCGTTTAGTGTCGCGCCCGCTTTCAAGCGTTGATCGTGCGGTGTTTGTTCCTGCCGCATAAACACATTGGCTTGATGCCAATCATTATCCGCAAAGATATGTGTTTCCTGTGCAGGTGTAGCTTCATAAGAAGCTGCGGCATCATGATTGTCATTGGACTGTTTTGCCTCTGAAGTCTCAATAGCTTCAACGCCGACCGCTTCAATAATGAGTTTTCGGCCAGCTGAAATAAACCCGAATTGCGCTTTATGGGCTTCTTCAAATTCAAGCTTTGCAGCTTTAAGATCGCTGCCGTTAAAGGCAACTTCAATCGTGTTGTCTGTGCCGTCATAGCGAATATGCAATGCTTGCTGAACCGCAATGCGGCCGCGTTCAACGCCTTGCTGTGTAAGTTCTGCTTGAACATCTTGCTCCAAGCGATTCAAAAGGCCTGTCATTTCAGCGCGCACATCTTCGTGCATCGGTTGAACAAGGGCATGTTGGCGTGCCGCATAGGTTTTTGATAATCCAATGCCATAAGCTGAGAGCAGACCCGACAATGGATGAATAAGCACTGATGTCATGCCGAGCGCGTCAGCAACAAGGCAAGCATGTTGGCCGCCAGCGCCGCCAAAACAATTAAGAACATAGTGCGTCACATCATAGCCGCGCTGCACGGATATTTTCTTGATCGCATTCGCCATGTTTTCAACGGCAATCGTCAAAAAACCTTCGGCAACTTCGGCGGCCGATTTCCCGTCGCCAATATCTGCGGCAAGGCACTCAAACTTTTCACGCACAATATCTGCATCAAGTGGTTGATCGCGGTCCGGCCCAAAAATCGGAGGAAAGAAGTGAGGGTCGAGCTTGCCAAGCATAACATTGGCATCTGTGACCGTGAGCGGTCCGCCGCGCCGGTAGCAGGCAGGCCCAGGATTGGCTCCTGCAGATTCTGGCCCAACTTGAAAACGTCCATCTTCATATTTTAAGATTGAACCGCCGCCAGCGGCTACGGTGTGAATGCGCATCATGGGCGCACGAATGCGAACGCCAGCAACCTCGGTGTCGAACGCACGTTCATATTCACCAGCATAATGGGCAACGTCGGTCGACGTGCCGCCCATGTCGAAGCCGATGACATGATCGAAATTTTCCATCGCGCAGGTTTCTACCATGCCAACCACGCCGCCAGCAGGGCCAGATAGGATCGCGTCTTTGCCTTGGAAACGTTCTGCCGCCGTCAAACCGCCCGATGACATCATGAATTGCAGGCGAGGGCTGTCTGCATCATCTGTTATGCCTAAAGCGCCTGCAACTTGCTCCACATAGCGCCGCAAAATCGGTGAAAGATATGCGTCAACAATCGTTGTGTCGCCGCGTCCGACAAGTTTTACCAAGGGCGAGACTTCATGGCTCACGGAAATTTGTGAAAAGCCGCATTGCTGCGCCATATTTGCGGCCAGTTTTTCATGGGCTGGGAAAGCCCAAGCATGCATGAAAACAATTGCGACACTGTCGATACCATCGGCTTTTGCATCGGCAAGCTGCTGTTCGAGCGCATTGTTAGAAAAAGGCAATTCAACCGTGCCGTCCGCTAAGACGCGTTCATCAACTTCAATCACGCGCTCATAAAGCTGTTCGGGCAGAATTATCTCTTTGGCAAAAATATCGGGCCGCGCTTGATATGCGATACGCAATGCATCGCGAAAGCCTTTCGTGATCAGCAACAGGGTTTTATCGCCTTTGCGCTCCAACAAGGCATTTGTCGCAACTGTTGTTCCCATGCGAACTGTGCCGATTTTTTCAGATGGCACGGGATCATTGGCTTTTATCCCAAGCAGATCACGTATCCCTTGCACGGCAGCATCAGGGTAGCTTTCAGGATTTTCAGACAGAAGTTTGTGACTATGTAACGCGCCGCTGGGCTCAACCCCGATCACATCCGTAAATGTGCCGCCGCGATCAATCCAAAAGTCCCAACGACTTGCCGACATAAAATACTCCATATTCTAATGCATAATATTCAAGTACATCTGGTATAACCAATGATTTTAACTTTAAAACGTGTGTTTTTGTTGAAATTAGATTAGGTATATCACATATGTAGATTGTTAAACTAAACCGCGCCGATATGGCGCCAACGAAAGAGACTTAAGTTGAAAAAATTATTGATTGCATCTGTTTCCCTTCTCGCTTTGCTGGCCGTAGGTGCTTGTAGCAATGAAGCTGAAGAAGCGAAGAAAAATGTTGAGGGTGCAGCACAGACAGCAACTGAAAAAGCTAATGATGCAGCCGAAAGCGTAAAAAAAGCAACCGATGATGCCGCTGAAAAAGCTGGTGAAGTGGCTAAAGATGCTGAAAGCATGGCAAAAGAAGCTGTTGATACCGTCAAAGAAGCTGCTGATGACGCTGCAACTAAAGCCGGCGAATTGGTTGAAGGCGCTGAAACAATGGCAGACGATGCTGCAGCGAAAGCTGGCCAAGTAGCAGATGATGCCGTTGAAAAAGCCGGTGACATGGTCGATGGCGCAAAAGAAAAAGCAAGCGACATGATGGACGCTGTCAAAGAGACTGTTGGCACAGGTACAGAAGAAGCCGGTGACATGGCTGATAGCGCTAAAGAAAAAGCCAGCGACGTGATGGACGCGACTAAGGAAACCGTTGAAACTGGTGCAGAAGAAACAGGTCAAACAGCTGAAGAACTGAAAAAGGCGACTGATGACGCAGCTGCAAAAGCAACAGAAGCTGCCAAAGATGCAGTTAAAGATGCTACTGATGAAGTGAAATCTGCTGTTGAAGAGCCAAAAGCTCAATAATTAGTTTATCGCCGCGCTCTTTGGCGCGGCGATTTTACCTCGGCTAAACTTTTTAAGAACCGCCACGGAAGTTTTACTTAAACTTTTCTTTCAATTGCATTATGAGTGACGCGATTCAAAGAAAGCGCCGCCAAATGTCTATCTGGGTTCGCATAACTGATTTCGTGTCTGCTACGGCTATCCCTGCCTTTAGTGCAGTGATTGAAGCCGTTCGCACATTGTTTGAAGGCGATCCTGAGACGCGCCGCCGTGTTGCATTTTCGGTCGCCATGATTGCGCTTTCTGCCAAAATGGCAAAGGCCGACGGTGTGGTTATGCAATCCGAAGTCGATGCTTTCAAAGAAATATTTGATATACCCGAAGAGCATGCCGATCAGGTATCCATGCTTTACAATTTGGCGAAACAAGACGTGGCAGGCTTTGACTCCTATGCTGCGCAGCTTGCCAATTTATGCAGCTCACAAGAAGGCGAGAACTGCCCAATCCTGCGCGATATCATCGACGGTTTGTTCCACATCGCTAAAGCCGATAATTTATTACACAGTAATGAATTGGCGTTTTTGCAAGAAGTCGCAGCGATATTTTCGATTTCAGATGCCGAGTTTGACCGCATTTTATCGCGGCATGTCGATAAGGGCGCAAGCGATCCTTATCGAATCTTGGGGTTGAAACCTGGCGTCGAATATAGCGATGCGCGCGCTGTCTATATGGACTTAGTGCGTGAACATCATCCGGATAATTTTCTTGCGCGCGGCCTGCCGATGGAATTCATGAAGATTTCTACAGACCGAATGGCTGCGATTAATGATGCTTGGCATTCGGTCGAAGCAGATTTGAAACGCCTATGATGCCTGAAATATTTAAAGCCGATTTTGAAACCGCTGAAATATGCCCATCGCCCAATTTTGGGCCGCGCAAAGATGATCGCGCAATCGATATGTTGCTACTGCACTATACGGGCATGGATAGCGGTGAGGGCGCACAAGAATGGCTTTGTAGCGAGGAAAGCCAAGTTTCTTCGCATTATATAGTCCATGAAGATGGGCGTGTTGTACAAATGGTGCGTGAGGCGGACCGTGCTTGGCATGCCGGCAATAGCTTTTGGAAAGGCGAAGAGGATACCAATTCGCGCTCGATTGGCATTGAGATCGTCAATGGTGGTCATCCTGCTGGTTTGCCAGATTACCCTAAAGAGCAAATGGCTAGCCTTGTTAAGCTTTGCCAATCGATTTTGTCACGCTACGCAATTCCTGCCGCGCATGTGCTGGCTCATTCCGACGTGGCACCGATACGCAAATTAGACCCAGGTGAGAATTTTGACTGGAAACTACTTGCGCAAGCGGGTGTCGGCCACTGGACAGAGCCAACGGCCATTGCAGGTGGACGTTATTTTAGCGAAGGTGAAACGGGCCAGCCCATTGAAGCTTTGCAGGCCATGTTTAGGCTCTATGGTTACCGCATAGATGTTGACGGTGTTTTCGATGCAAAAACCAAGGGCGTTGTCGAAGCGTTTCAACGCCATTTCCGTCCCAAACGTGTTGACGGTGTCGCTGACATGTCAACGATTGATACATTGCACCGCCTCTTGAGCGCGTTGCCGTAAGTCGATATTTCTCATAAGTCTTTGAATTAAATAAAATTATCAATATCGGTTTGTTACAAACTGATTCGTTATTTGAGTGGACGCTTCGCATTACCAAGCGTTACTCCGCCCGCTGATCGCACATTGCGTTAATCGAGGGTTTCAGTTTGAAAATTTATAAGTTTGTTCTTTCACTATTCGTGGCAGTGACGTTGTCTGCTTGTGCAACCACACAAGACGCCAAAGTTTCAACAAAAGTGTCAAAAAAGACAGAAGTCAGCGCAAAGTTTTCCAGCAAGGGTAAGCCTTACCACGCGATTATCTCACGCCATGCCAAAGCCAACAATATTCCTGTCGGCCTTGCACATGCTGTGGTGTTTTCTGAAAGCAGCTATAAGCCAAGCGCACGCGGTGCAGCTGGCGAAATCGGCTTGATGCAATTACGTCTGCCAACAGCGCGTTTGGTTGGTTATCGTGGTTCTGCCAAAGGACTTTACGATCCTGAAACGAACATCAAATATGGCATGAAATATCTTGGCAAAGCGCGCCAACTGGCAAGCGGAAGCACATGCGGCACTATTTTGCGCTACAATGCTGGCCACGGTGCCAAGCGTATGAATCCTATTTCGCAGAACTATTGTAATAAAGTACAGCGGCTTCTTCGCTAGGATTGCGCTGCATTTGCTAGACAAATTCTGAGCGTGTCCTATTTCATTGCTTAAATATGGAGTGATGAAATGGGACTGCTAAGAACATTATTGGCAATATTGGGTGCTGGGTTTGCTGCGCTCATTGTCTGGGCGCTGTTTCAGGGCAATTTTTCACAGGCAGGCCGCTGGTTGTCCACAGACCCGTGGGGCATTGTAACGCTTGTTGATCTTTATTTCGGCTTCCTGATGTTTGCCGTCATTATCGTTTTGGTTGAACGCAATCGCCAAGCTTTATTTTGGATTATACCGATTCCATTCTTGGGAAATGTGTGGGTTGTCATCTGGTTTGTCATGCGCTTGCCGCGTATTGCACGTGCTTTTCGTGGATAATTACATAGACTTAGTTCGCACCTGACTTGACGATGGCGGTCTGCAGACCGCATAAGAACCCCATTGTTCACAATTTAAGGTGTGCTTGTGCCAACAACCGTTCTCATTGCAGATGACCACCCTTTATTCCGCGACGCTATTAAGTCGGCTATTTGCGATCATATCGGCGATGGAATTGAACCCAACCAGATGATCGAGGCGCATGATTTTTCAAGCGCCATGGCAGCTTTAAAAGAGCATGATGAGGTCGATCTCTTGCTTCTAGACCTTAACATGCCCGGCACCTCGGGTCTTTCTGCGCTTGTATCTGTGCGCGCATCTTATCCATCCGTACCCGTTGTTATTGTTTCTGCGTCCGATGATCATCTCACGGTACACCGTGCCATTGAGCTTGGTGCCTCCGGTTTTATTTCTAAATCAGCATCAACGGACCAAATCAGAGAAGCTGTAAACAGCGTTCTGGCGGGTGACATTGCGCTGCCGCACGATTTGTCTCCGGCAGGCGATGAAGATGAAGAAATTGTCGATTTGATTGCACGCATTAAAACACTCACTCCGCAGCAAGCGCGTGTGCTGGGTATGCTTGCCGAAGGGCTTTTGAACAAGCAGATTGCCTATGAGCTTGGTGTCTCTGAAGCGACGGTCAAAGCGCATGTGTCTGCTGTGCTACAAAAACTCGATGTTGATAGCCGCACGCAGGCCGTTATTCGCCTGTCAAAAATTGGCGCGGATATATTGCGAGACAGCAATAGCCAAAATGACAGCGCTTCTTAAGTAACTATTCGGCTGCCTCATGTGGTTTTTCACGCGGGATTGAGTGGAGCAAAGCGCGCAAGGCAGCAGGTTTAAGTGGCTTGTTGAGGAGCGAGATGTTTTCATCCGCACAAAGCGCTTTTATCGTGTTTGAACGATCTGCCGTAATTAAAATCGCCATCAGATCTGCACCAAATTTTTCACGCACTGTCGCAATTGCACTGATGCCGTCCTCATTGTCGAGGTGATAATCGGCAATAATGGCGTTCGGTGGGTGAGGTGCATCGTCAAGCTTGCTGCTCAATTCAGCAATATTTGTTGCACAAATCGTGCTGGCGCCCCAACCATCAAGCAAGACTGACATGCCTTCAACGATGGACGGTTCATTATCGATACAAGCAATGTTAAGCCCGCCCAGTAAATTGGCTTGCGTCGTCTGCTTGGGGCTCTTTTTCGTTTTGGGCAGAGAGGCTGCGCTGGCAGCAGTCAATGACACCATAAAGGCTGTGCCTGCGCCCGGCGCAGAGCGGATTTCCACTTCTGACCCGATGACACGGGATATTCTATCAACGATTGATAGGCCAAGCCCTAGTCCGCGAGCGATCAGCGCGCCTTCACTGAGCCTTTCAAATTCATTGAAAACGGAGTCCACTTTGTGTTCTGGAATGCCGATGCCCGTATCATAAACACATAGTTTTAAGGCGCTCCCATATCTGCGCACACCGACCAGCACTTTGCCCTTGCGGGTATATTTGAGCGCATTGGAAATTAAATTCTGGCCAACGCGCATGAGCAATGCGCGGTCGCTTTCAACAATTGTACTGGACGGAAGAACGATAAGTTCTAAGTTCTTTTCTTTGGCAAGCGGCAAGAAATCATTGCGCAGTTGATCAAGAAACGGGTTCATTTCAAACGCCGCGCGTGTTGCCTTCAATGCGCCCGCATCAAGCCGCGAAATGTCTAAAACCGCACCGATGATTGTTTCGACAGAGCTAAGGGCTGCATCAATTTTCAAGGCAATATCATGGTGCCTATGTTCAACATCAACCGTGCGCTCCACCAAGGACGCTGTATAAAGGCGCGCCGCATTGAGCGGCTGGCTAATGTCGTGACCCGCCGCTGCAAGGAAGCGTGTTTTGCCGATATTTGCCGTTTCAGCTTCTTGGCGTGCTTTTGCCAACGCTTCATTCACAGAGGTTAGTTCTGCGGTACGGGTTTGCACACGCTGCTCAAGGCTTTGCTTTGATCTCTCCAGCGCTTCATTGGCCTCAACCCGCCCTGTAATGTCCGTATAGGTGACGACCAAACCGCCGTCAGGCATGGGGTTAGAGCGAAGTTCTAAAATGCGTCCACTTTTGGCAAGTGGGAGCAACCAGGCCGAACTTGCTTGACTAATATGGCTAACAAAATCATCGCGCAGATTGGTGCTTACTTCGCCGTGATCAAGAAGGGCTTCTGCAATGTCTTTGAGCGGCATGCCAAAATGACCATATTTCGCGGGCAGATTGAGCAAATGCCTAAACTGGCGGTTCCAATTCTTGAGCTTGTAGTCCTTGTCAAAAACCGTGATGCCTTGGTCCATCTGATCGAGCGCGATTTGCAATAGATCGCGGTTTTGCTGAAGCGCTTCGGATGCATCATCAAGAAGCCGGATTTTTTCATCGGGCGAAATGCCGTCTTTTTCTAAAAGTAGGCCCAGCACAAGACGCGCTGAAGACGAACCAACGGCACTTGCGAGTATTTGCTCAGCATAACGCACAAGATTAACATCGGTGATATTACTGCCGACCAGCTTTTTGTCTTCTTGGTCTTCGTAAGTAGCAAATGCTCTTTGCATACGTTCTATGCCGACATAGCGCGCAACGGTCTCTTTGACCTCATCAACCGTTACCGTGGTTGTAAACCGCTTGAGTTCACTGCTGGCTTGCTGGCTGCGGGGGACAAATGTCGCTGCCTGCACGCGCTCAAGTGGCGTTGAAGCACGCGAGAGTGAGCCAATAATCACAAGCAAAATATTGATGCCAATGCTCCACAAAACGCCGTGGGTTAGCGGTTCAAGCTGCACACCAAATAAGGCTTGTGGTTGAAGGGCGGCTATGCCGAAAGGGCCGGACTGTATCCACGCAATTGTTGGCGAGGAGAGCGCTGGAATGAGCAGCGTATAGGACCAAACTATTGCACCGCCGAGCATGCCGAAAAAGGCACCGCGCGCATTGGCTTTTCGCCAATAAAGCCCGAAGAGCATAGAGGGAACAAACTGCGCCATGGCGGCAAATGAAAGAAGCCCAATCGCGGCCAGCGGTGCGCTTTGTGTCGTTTGCTGATAATAGGCAAAGGCTGCAAAGATAACGACAGCAATTGAAATGCGCCGCATATTCAAAATGACATTCGACCAATTATTGCCCGATGTTTGTAAAACACCGCCAAAACGCCACAGCAATAAGGGGATAATGATGTTGTTCGAAATCATGATGGAAAGAGCGACAGTTGCCACAATAACCATCGCTGTGGCTGCTGAAAGCCCACCAATAAAGGCAACCATTGCAAGCCAATCATGGCCTGCTTGTAGGGGCAGGGCTAACAAATAAAGATCGGCGGGCGTGCCACCCTTAACATAAAGCATGCCAGCAATGGCCACCGGCATGACGAGCGCATTAATGGCGATCAGATAGATCGGGAAAATCCACGCGGCGTGATTGAGTTCATCCTCTGACCTGTTCTCGACAACGATCACGTGAAACTGGCGCGGTAGCACGATGACAGCCGCAGCACTGAGTACTGTCAACACGAGCCATGTGCTAAGCGAGCTGCCTTTGATGATTGCGCGCTGCGTTTCGGCGTTCGATTTGAAAGCCTCTAAAATGGCGGTTGAACCATCGAATAGAAAAAAGGTGATGGCCACTGCAACAAAAATAAAGGCGACGATTTTGATGATAGATTCGAGTGCGACGGCAAGCATCAGGCCGTCTTGGTGTTCGGTCGCATCGGCGTGGCGGGTGCCGAATAGAATGGCAAATATAATCAATGTTATCGCGACGATGAACGCGACATCAAAGTTCAAAATAGTGCTGTCGGCTGAAACATTATAATGCGTCACCATCAAGGTCACGGTGTCAGAAATGGCTTTGAGCTGGAGAGCGATATAGGGCACGGTGCCAATAATCGCGATAAGCACCGCGAGCGCAGCAACACGGGCATTTTTGCCATAGCGTGCAGCCAGAAAATCAGCAATTGACGTTATGCGTTCTGATTTACTGAGCCGAACAATGCGCTTTACCAGCGGCAACCCGACGGTAAAGAGCAATATTGGCCCAACATAAATGCCAAAATATTCAAATCCGCGATCAGCAGCAACGCCGACGGAACCCAAAAACGTCCATGAAGTACAATAAACGGCTAAGGAGAATGCATAGACAAATGGTCGTGGGCGCGACAAATGCGTCGATGTTTGCCGGTCACCATAGGCAGCAACGGCAAAAAGCATTGCCAAATAGATGAATGCCGCCAACGCGATAAGCCAGCCCTGCATGTCGTTTCCCCGCCCGCCAATTTTACTACGGCGGGTAATATGAGCGAAATTATCGCAATATGAAAGCTTGCTGGCAGGTTGTCGTATGTGTTTATGAATTTGTTAAATATTTGCAACTCCAGAGCAGTTGCATTACGAGTGTTCTCAAAATGATACAATTTTATTAAACGATTTAATCAAAAGGAATATACAATGGGAATGATCGGTGAGTTCAAAGAGTTTATTGCCAAAGGCAATGTGATGGATTTGGCGGTAGGTGTTATTATCGGTGGTGCTTTCGGCACAATCGTTAAATCATTGACTGACGATGTTATTATGCCAGTCGTAAGTTCCATTTTTGGTGGCTTGAGCTTCAACAACTATTTTGTGGGTCTTTCATCTGAAGTGACTGCAAACACGCTGGATGCCGCTAAAGAGCAGGGCGCGGTTTTGGCCTATGGTAGCTTCATCACAGCGACAATTAACTTCCTTATCCTCGCTTTCATCATTTTCTTGATGGTTAAAGCCGTCAACAACATGATGCGCAAAGAAGAGCCAGCACCTGAAGTGCCAGCGGCACCACCTGCTGATGTTCAATTGCTTGAAGAAATTCGTGACCTTCTAAAGAAGAAGTAATCACTTGAATCTTTAATCTAAAAATCCCGGCAATTTGTCGGGATTTTTTGTCTCTCGCCTCGTTTTCATAAGAATATTTGTCACAAAACTTCCGTGAAACTTGAAGCTGTTTACGATCTGTGAGTTGACGCGCTTCAATCTTGCCGCGAATCAGGCAAAGCGCTAACGAAAGTGCATGTCAAAGAACACGCCACCACCATCTGATGAACCGGGCAAGGCAATTGAACCGGTAGATCTTAAAGCTGCGCTTGAAGAGCGCTATCTGGCCTATGCGCTATCGACGATCATGCACCGTGCTTTGCCCGATGCACGCGATGGCATGAAACCAGTGCACAGACGCATCCTTTACGCGATGTATCAGCTCAAGCTGAACCCCGGAAGCGCTTACAAAAAATGTGCGAAAATCGTTGGTGACGTGATGGGTAACTTCCATCCGCACGGCGACCAAGCGATCTATGATGCGCTGGTGCGATTGGCGCAGGATTTCTCTGTTCGTTATCCACTGATCGACGGGCAGGGTAATTTCGGTAATATCGACGGCGATAATGCTGCGGCCTATCGTTATACAGAAGCGCGCATGACAGAGGTTGGCACACTTCTGCTTGAGGGCTTGAGCGAAGATGCTGTTGATTTTCGCGACAACTACAATGAAGAAGATAAAGAGCCTGTTGTATTACCGGGCGCTTTTCCAAATCTCTTGGCCAATGGTTCCGCTGGTATTGCGGTTGGTATGGCAACGAATATTCCGCCGCACAATGCTGCAGAACTTTGCGATGCTGCACTGCATCTCATCAAGTTCCCCAATGCTAGTATTGAAAAACTGGTTGAATATGTTGAAGGGCCGGACCTTCCAACGGGCGGAACGATTGTTGAGCCGCGTGCCAATATTCTTGAAGCCTATAAAACAGGGCGCGGCGGATTTAGAACGCGTGCGCGCTGGCACAAAGAAGACACAGGCCGCGGCGGCTATGTGATTATCGTTACGGAAATTCCGTATCAGGTTCAAAAATCGCGGTTGATCGAAAAGATCGCCGAACTACTTATCGCTAAAAAGACACCGCTTTTGGAAGATATTCGCGATGAAAGTGCCGAAGATGTTCGCATCGTATTGGAGCCGAAGTCGCGGGCGGTTGATCCTGAGATTCTTATGGAATCCTTGTTCAAGCTAACAGAGCTTGAAACACGCATTTCACTCAACATGAATGTGCTTTCCCAAGGCATTACGCCGAAGGTGATGAACCTTCGCGAAATGCTTCGCGAATGGTTGGAGCACCGACGCGATGTGCTTTTGCGCCGTTCACGCAACCGTTTGGGCATTATTGAGCGCCGCTTAGAAACATTGAGCGGATTTCTGATTGCCTATCTTAATATTGATGAAGTCATCCGTATTGTACGCTTTGAGGATCGCCCCAAAGCCGAATTGATAAGAACGTTTGAACTTACCGAAGTTCAAGCGGACGCTATTCTTAACCTCCGTTTGCGCGCTTTGAATAAGCTCGAAGAAGTTGAGATCAAAAAAGAATTTGATGCTTTAACGGAAGAGAAAAACCAGATCGAAGCCTTGCTGGCATCTGAAGATAAGCAATGGGAAGTCATCGCTTTTGAAATCAAGGATGTAAAAAAGAAATTCGGCAAAGACACTGAGATCGGCAAACGCCGCACAAACTTTGCTGAAGCAAAAGAAATCGATCTTGAAGCTGTTCAAGAAGCGATGATTGAAAAAGAACCGGTCACGATTGTCGTGTCTGAAAAAGGCTGGATGCGGGCCATGAAAGGCCATGTCGCTGATTTCTCCTCGTTCTCGTTCAAGGAAGGCGACAAGCTCAAAACGGCTTTCCACGCGCAGACCACCGATAAGATTATCGTCTTCACGACCGTTGGTAAGTTTTACACGATTGGTGCCGACCGATTGCCGGGCGGGCGTGGCCATGGCGAGCCAATTCGTCTTGTCGTTGATATGGATAATGACAGCGATATTTTGACTGCTTTTGTTTACAAGGCTGGCCGAAAATTGTTCCTGTCTTCCAGTGTCGGTAACGGGTTTATCGTTGGTGAAAGCGATGTCATTGCCAATACGCGCAAGGGCAAGCAGGTCATGAACGTCAAATTGCCTGACGAAGCTTTGATCTGTCACCCAGTGCCAGAAGGCGCAGACTATGTGGCAAGCGTTGGTGAAAACCGTAAAATGTTGCTCTTCGCTTTGGATCAAGTGCCGGAAATGACACGCGGTAAAGGCGTGCGTCTTCAAAAGTTTAAGGATGGCGGCATTAAGGATGTCACGCTGTTCAAACTGGAAGAGGGCTTAACATGGTTCGATAGTTCTTCGCGCGCGCATAACCGCACGAAAGAGGAGCTCGCCGAATATATGGGCGCACGTGCTGGAGCAGGGAGAATGGTGCCAAAAGGTTTTCCGCGATCGGGTAAATTCAGCTAAGTAAAAGGCGAGGTAGTTATGGTCAAAGAGTTTTATGCTGATGAACACAACTACCATTTGAGCTTGAACGAGATGCTACACATGCGTCTTGGTGCAAAATTCAAATGCCTTAAATGCGCCGCTGAATATGCGTTCGATATACCGGAGCTGATTGCCAAACATGGCGGCGAAACGCGCCTGAGATTTATTCAGCGCAATGCAAAGTGCCGTTATTGCGATTGATCACCGCCGCCGCTTTAAAGGTGAATTTCTCTTAAGCGCCTAAACTCCATCAAATTGCTAGTAAAAGGCGCGTTTTAAGGTGCGCCAAATTAGCTTTTTGTTAACCAGATCAATTTGCCGATTGTTTATTCATTGTCCGTTAAGGTTACGAAAATTGCGCGCTGCGCAGAATAATATCTTTAATGTGAGTGGATTTGATATGCGTTTGGCAGTTTTCGCCAGTTTGGCCTTTGCCGCAACCGCGTTAACGGCTTGTACGTCCGGTTCGACCCGCGATGTGCTTGAATTAAGGCCGTCAGCAGAGGTCGTCAACTCGATTAATGTGTCCCAAATTGATGAAGAGGACAGGTTAGAGCCGCTCTCACTTGAAGAACAAAATCCATTTCCTGCGCCATTGAACGCGCAGCAGCAACCAGCTCCCCAGCGGATTGAGGTTGCAGCATTAAAACCTGAAAATCTGACAAAGCAGGTTGCACCGCAGCCAAAGCATGGACGCACAAAAGTCTATTCAGAGAATTTTCGCGATGCGCATCCGATAAAATTTCATCCAGCGCGTCATCCTTCTAAATTTGAAGTCCACGGTGTCGATGTTTCCCATTGGCAGTCAGATATCGATTGGGAAAAACTGCGCACTCAAGGCGCAAATTTCGCGTTTATTAAAGCGACAGAAGGCGGCAAGCATGTTGACCGCCTGTTTAAGCAAAATTGGAACGAAGCGAAGAAAGCTGGCATTCCGCGCGGTGCCTACCACTTCATGTATTGGTGCCGTAATGCTGAAGAGCAGGCCAATTGGTTTATACGTCATGTGCCAAAAGAAAAGGGCGCTTTGCCGCCGGTGCTTGATGTTGAATGGCACGGCAACCGCAAAACGTGCCCGGGCAAAATTTCTAAAAAAGATGTGCTGGCCAAAATGGAAGTTTGGTCACGCCTGATCGAACGCCACTATGGTCAAAAGCCGATCATTTATACAGCACCTGACTTTTACGATGACAACCTAAAAGGCCAGTTCAAAGATCACTCCTTCTGGCTGCGGTCTGTCGCTGAGCATCCAAAAATGCGTTATCCGAATCAGGATTTTGCCTTCTGGCAGTATTCAGGTACTGGACTTTCAAAAGGCGTCGCGACAAAGATCGATCTCAATGTATTTAATGGTACAGCAGAGAGTTGGCATCGATGGTTGCAGGGGCGCGTGGTGAAGTAAAACCACTTTATGTAATTGAACATTGGCAAATCGCCGAGCCAGATGCTGGTCGTCAGCATTTGATTGCTCAAGGCTATGATGTGCGCGTTGTTGAGCCTTGGAAGGGCGAAACATTGCCTGCGCTTATTGGCGATGAGGCGGGCGTCATGATCATGGGCGGCCCGCAGATGATTTCTGAAGCGACAGCGAGCAATAATGCATTCCTGCTTGATGAATTAAAGTTCATTGAGGATGCGATGGAGAGGCAAATCCCACTTGTCGGCGTTTGTCTGGGTAGCCAGATGATTGCAACTGCTATGGGCGCGAAAGTCTCGTACCGCGATGATGGTGCAATGGCGATGGGCTTTTACGCGATTGATGCAAAGCCAGAAGGCAAGGCCATTGGCTTGGCTGACGACATGATGGTTTTAAACGGCAATAGCCAAACTTGGACATTGCCTGCTGGTGCACAATTGCTCGCCACAGCACAAGCCGATAATCCACATGCCAACCAAGCATTCAGAGCCAATAAAACATTAGCATTGCAGTTTCATCCTGAAGTGACGCGGCCTATTTTGACGCAGTGGCAGTCAGAATTTGGCGAATATATTGGCCGCCCAGGCACGCAATCAAAAGATCAACAAAATGCTGGCTTTGAAGCCTATGATGCAAAGCTAAAGGCTTGGTATCGCAATGTTTTGGATGATTGGTTCGCCGGTCACGCCCATCTTGCCACATAAGCAACAGTGCTTGGGTCAAACCAATTGCGGCTAAATTCTTCTACTGTATCTGCATTACCCCATGACACGCGCTCCACATATCCAAGCGGTGTTCCTTGCGTGAAAGGGCCATCGCTTGGCGCAAAGTCTGGGCATGGTGAAACGCTGACAGCATCTTCAACGCGCGCAATCCAGAAGTTCAAATTTTGCCTGTAAAACAGATGCATAGCTTCTGGCATTGATTCAATATCTAAGCTTGCCGCGTGCCGTGCATCAAACCAGATTTCTTCAAGCGCGGCAGGTGTTTTGCCTAAAAAGCGCAAACGGCGCACGCGCCATGCATGGTGTGAAGAACTGTCTCCAAAGGGCGGCAGGAAATCTGGGCATGGGCATTTGTCGAGAGACAATATTTGCGCTGTTGGCAGGCCAGCGCCAGATTTAAGCTCTAAATGGAGAAACTCATAAATCGAACCGGATTTTGCGCGTTTGCGCACATAGGTGCCTGATCCTTGGATGCGTTCAAGCAGTTTTTTCTCTTCCAAATCCGCAAGCGATTTACGCAAAGTACCAACAGCAACACCCAAATGCGCGGCAAGGTTGGCCTCTGTTGGCAGGCGCGTTCCATCCGGCCAAATGCCAGCGGCAATCTCGCGCGATAACAGTTCTGATATTTGCATATAAAGCGGTAAAGCACCGCCGCGTTGTTTCTTATCAGGCAAGATTTTTCCCCCAAACTTGGCGCAATAATAAAAGGGGCGCTTGGTCATGTCACGATAAATTATGGGTTCTAAATTCATTCACTATTGATACACATCAATTGAAGTGGTAGAACACCATCAACAGGAATGCGTAGGAGAAGGCGAAATGACGATTGTCCCCGTAAAATCAGCGGATCTAGATGCAGCAGAAGTATCTTGGTTCGCGCCGATCTGTTCAGATGACTATCGTTATTTAGGTGTTCCAGACGGCGATCTTCGCTCATCTTGGGAAAATACCAGCAAAATTGTTCAGCGCGCCGATCAGTTGGGTTTTCGCAATTGTCTTTGCCCATCATCCTATCAAGTTGGTATGGACACATGGACTTTTGCATCCGCAATGGCGCCGATTACAGACAATATCAATCTATTGGCCGCTATTCGCTGCGGTGAAGTACACCCTGTCATGCTCGCCCGTGCCGTTGCAACGCTTGACCATATGATGAAAGGGCGCTTGACGCTGAATGTCATTTCTTCGCCATTTCCCGGTGAGCAAGCATCGAGTGAATATCGTTATAAGCGCTCGACCGAAGTTGTCGAAATTCTGCGCCAATGCTGGACGCAAGATGAAATCAATTATGAAGGCGAAATCTATAATCTAAAGGGTCTCAACACAGATCCGGTTCGCCCGTACCAACAAAATGGCGGCCCATTGCTTTATTTTGGCGGCTATTCGCCCGACGCTGTTGAACTTTGCGCAAAACATTGTGACGTTTACCTGATGTGGCCTGAGCCTGAAGAACTCATTGCCGAGCGCATGAAAAGTGTTGCCGCACGGGCAACGGAACATGGCCGCACGATCGATTATGGTCTGCGGGTTCATATGATTGTGCGCGATACCGAACAAGAAGCCTATGAATATGCGGACGAGCTGGTGAGCAAGCTTGAAGATGAAAAAGGCAAGGAAATTCGTGAACGTGCCTTGGATGCAAAAAACTACGGCGTAGCGCTGCAAGCCGCCAACCGTGACCGTGCTGATGAGTTTGGCTTTATTGAGCCGCATCTTTGGGCAGGGGTTGGCCGTGCGCGCTCAGGCTGTGGTGCAGCGTTGGTTGGCTCTGTTGATCAGGTGATGAGCAAGATCGAAGCCTATCAGAAGATGGGTATCCGATCCTTCATCTTTTCGGGCTATCCTCACTTGGATGAATGCGAAATATTTGGCACCAAGGTCTTGCCGCACTTGAAAACATGCTCAATGCCTCATCTATATGGGCGTGTGCCAGACGAAACACCACCAACGCCGCTTGGCAATGGTACACGTAAGTAATTGATGGATAATGGACTTTCTAGCATGCAAATGATCGACTTTAAAAACGCCGTGCCTGAGATGAGCCGCCTTATTTATGGTGTGTGGCGTTTGGGTGATGATGCCGACACGTCTTCGGAGCATATTATCCGCAAGGTTGAAGCTTGCTTGGATCAAGGTATTACGACATTTGACCATGCCGATATTTATGGCGGCTATGTGTGTGAAGAGCTTTTTGGCAATGCGCTTAAAGGGCGCAGTGATCTAAAGAGCAAAATGCAGATCATAACCAAATGCGATATCATGCTAACGGGTGAAGCTTACCCGCAGCGCCGCGTAAAATATTATGATACATCGGCGGCCCACATTAATTATTCGGTCGAAAATTCGCTCAAGCGTATTGGTGTGGACGTCATTGATATGCTGCTCATCCACCGTCCTGATCCGATGATGGATCACTATGAGACAGGCGCTGCGCTCGATGCGCTTGTCGATAGCGGTAAAGTGCGCGGTATTGGTGTTTCCAACTTCATGCCGTGGGATATTGAACTCCTGCAATCTGCGATGAAACATCCGATTTTGACCAATCAGATCGAGGTCAACATTCTTGAACATGCGCCGTTTACAAATGGCCAGATTGCCAAAGCCCAGCAGGCAGATATGCCCATTATGGCTTGGTCATCTTTGGCGGGCGGGCGACTGTTCGATACTTCCGATGAAGCCGCAAAACGCGTAATGCCGCGTTTGAAAGAAATTGCAAATGAGCAAAATGTTGGTGCTGATGCTGTGGCAATTGCTTGGTTGCTTGCTCATCCAGCACAAATAATGCCGGTAATAGGCACGAATAATATCGAGCGTATTGCAAAAATATCAGATGCAATGAACGTAAAAATAGACCGTGAAACATGGTTTGAATTGTGGACGCTAGCCGAAGGTCACGAAGTGCCGTGAAGGAGATTTCTCTAATGAATGCTGATGCAAATTTAAACCTTGATGCCTTAAACGCCAACCAGCTTAAAAAAGCGATGGGGTGTTTTGCAACCGGCGTTACAGTCGTGACCACGCATTTCGAAGGCCAAGACTATGGCATGACATGCAATTCTTTCAACACGGTGTCGCTTGATCCAGCAATGGTGCTTTGGTCCATTCGCAAGGCTTCATCCAGCCATGATGCGTTTGCAAAGGCCAAAGGCTATACGGTCAACATTCTGGCCGCAGAGCAGGCCGATACAGCGATGCGCTTTACCAAAGGCGATCATGCAGACCGCTTTGCGGAAGTTGAGGTGCGCCGGCTTGAAAGTGGGCGCTTGATCCTGCCGCAGGCCAGTGCGTGGTTTGATTGCGATATCAATCAGATCGTTGGGGCAGGCGACCACGATATTCTAATTGGCCGCGTGCGGGCTTTTGCATCCGGTGAAAAAATGCCTTTAACCTATATTGGTGGCAAGTTCGTTACGCTCAGCTGATCGCCGTTTTCGCTCGCTGCGTAATTGCCAGAGCGAATGGCCTATAAGCGCAATAATCAATATTGTGCCGCCTATCATCGTGTTTCGGGTGGGCGCTTCTGAAAAGATGATCCAGACCCAAATTGGCGCCAAAACTGTTTCCAAAAGATAGAACATCCCAACTTCTGGCCCAGATAGATATTTAGGACCAGTCGCAAGGCACCAAAATGCAATCGGAATAACAATCGCGCCATTGGCGATTGTCCACCAAGCGGCATCAAGGTGAAATGCCGATACACCGCCTTTTGAAAGCAAAACGCCAGTCGCTAATATCAACGGTAATATGCCGCCAATCATGGGCGCAAACCCCATATCCTTGCCGCTTAAACGGGCAAATACAATGGCCATTGATAATCCAAAAGAAGCTGCCACGGCGCACAAATCGCCAAAGTAATTACCGCTTTGAATGCTTTCTGAAACAATCAGAAATACCGCGAACACCATAATAGCCATTGTGATGAGTGTTGCAGTCTTAGGACGTTCACGAAGGATAACCCAGCCCAGCAATGCCGAAAATATGGTTGTGGACGTTAGAATAAAAACGAGATTGGCGGTCGTGGTGTTGAAGACCGCAGCAACAAAAGCAATGGCGCTCAAGCCATAAAAGGCAGCCACGACCATGCCTGCGCGGCCCGGCAATAGTGAGACGCGTTTGCCCTGCCGTAATCTGATGAAGATCCAGCACAAGAGTGCGATTACTAAGCCTAGCCCTGAGCGGGTAAACTGCGCCGACCATGCATCGCCGCCGCCAAGCCGGATGAGCGGAATGTCGATTGTCAGCACCAAGCCGCCAAATCCAGTAATCAATAGGCCTTTTTGATAGGGAGTCATGTCGCTTTATCCGGTGGTTCACTTAACCGCGGTAAAGCTCCCACCCATTTACGGTCAAGTGCTGTTGCGGCTTAAAGCGAGACTTGTAGTCCATTTTAGGTGAACCTTCGACCCAGTACCCTAAATAAACAAATGGCAAACCTTGGATATTTGTTCGCGCGATGTGGTCAAGAATGATCCACGTGCCCAAGGATTTGAATTCCGTATCTGGGTCAAAGAATGAGTAAACCATAGAATAGCCGTCATTCATGCGGTCACATAATGAAACGGCAATCAGCGGGCCTTCACCTTTGCCCGTGATGAAGCTGTCAGGACCACGGCGGCGATATTCAATGATTTTAGTATTTACATGCGTGTCTTCGACCATCATTGCATAGTCCAGCGCTGTCATGTCTGACATGCCGCCATCGCGGTGCCTTGAATCCAGATAGGCGCGAAACAATGAAAATTGTTCTGACGTTGGCTCTGGATTAAGCTCAGTGCCAATCAGATCATTATTCGCCTTTATGATGCGGCGCATATTCTTCGTTGGTCTAAATTCATCGGCCAAAATACGCACGGACACACAGCGGCGGCAGGTTTCACAGGCGGGGCGGTATGCAATGTTTTGGCTGCGGCGGAAACCGCCTTGCGTCAAAAGCTCATTCAACTCCGGTGCTTTGTCACCAACAAGATGCGTGAATATCTTCCGTTCCATCTGCCCGTCAAGATAAGGGCACTTAGACGGTGATGTCAGAAAAAACTGCGGTGTTTTTGTATCGTGCTGTGTCATCATCACCCAAAAAGATTGCCAAAGTAAAATTGGTCACAAATTGGCAAACGTCAAGGTACAGTTTGATCAAGCATTTGAGCGGATAACGCGTGTTCCAAGGGCAAGATCATGCAATGTGCGTTTATCTTCTAAAAACAACGGAGCCAGTAAAAGCGGCATAAAGATTGCGGTTGTGGCCCAGAATAAAACAGCATGAACAATCGCGGTCATGGAATCAATGCGCTGTCCGTCATAGCGAGACAGTTTGATGCCCATCATCTGCATGCCCCATGTGGCCTGTTTTTCACCGCCAACGGACCATGCAATATAAATACCGGCAACAAGAAAGCCTAAGATTGGATAAAGCAGCCATGCGGCACCTAATGTTGCAATGCCAAGAACGAAAACGAGCAAAGCAGCCAGCGCGATCAATACCAAAATCATGGCGTAATCGATAAAAAACGCAAAGATGCGTCTTGTTCGCACGCCCTCTAATAGGCGCCAGTGTTGTATGTCAGCTTCGCTATTCATCAATGCTTGTCCTCATTCTTTGTTCTACAAATAGATGGGAACAATCGGCGCTGATTTCAATTCTTGGCCAAGTTTTCGGCGACCCTTGGCGCAAAATAGGTCAAAATGCCGTCACAGCCAGCGCGTTTGAAAGCAAGCAGGCTTTCCATCATGACGCGCTCGCCATCGACCCAGCCATTGGCAGCCGCAGCTTCAATCATCGAATATTCGCCCGATACTTGGTAGGCAAAGGTTGGCATTTGGAACGTGTCTTTGAGGCGGCGGCAAATATCCAGATAAGGCATGCCAGGTTTGACCATGATCATGTCAGCACCTTCTGCGATGTCTTGTTCGGCCTCGCGAATGGCTTCGTCTGAATTTGCAGGGTCAATGTAATACGTTTTCTTATCACCTTTTAAGAGACCGGATGTGCCGATCGCTTCGCGGTAGGGGCCGTAATAGGCAGATGCAAATTTTGTCGCATAAGACATGATCGCAATGTCGCATTGGCCAGATGCATCAAGCGCATCGCGAATGGCACCAATTCGGCCATCCATCATATCGGACGGTGAAATAATGTCTGCTCCTGCCTGCGCCTGCAAAACCGATGCGCGCACAAGTATATCAACGGTCTCGTCATTGACGATGATACCATCGCGCAAAACACCGTCATGGCCATGATCTGTAAACGGATCAAGCGCGCTGTCAGTCATAAGCCCGATTTCAGGTACCGCATTTTTAATCGCTGCGACCGCGCGCAAGATGATGTTGTCTTCATCAAGAATGTGAGAACCGGTGACATCTTTCTTTTCAAAAGGCACATGGGCAAATGGCGCAATCAGCGTAATGCCAAGATCGTGGGCTTTCTTGGCAGCTTCAACGGCCATATCGACACTCAAACGCGAAACACCGGGCATGGCATCAATCGGCTGGGTCTGGTTTTCACCCTCAACAAGAAAAATGGGCCAAATCAGATCATTCACCGTGAGTTGATTTTCACGCACAAGATTACGGGACCATTGTGCTTTACGCATACGGCGTAATCGGCGGCCTTGAACAATGTCATCAATATTGCGCATTTATTTATTCCATTTAGTCCGTGTACAACTCCTTGTGGGCGTATCACGGGACTTTGCATTTAGCCAAGAGCTAGGGTAGCAAATTAAGCCAAGAGGCGATTATGCCTCATCCACGATTAGGTGCGGTTCTCCACACGATGCAAACCAATGGCTCCAAGCGCACATTCATTGTGTCTTTATATGTATGGTTTTTGCGAACCATGGCAGTGCTGTGCCTCATCGCCGCATTGATGAACTGGGCGCAGCTCACTGGCATCACGCAAAACGGCAATTTGCGATTCGATATGCTGGATACCCATTGGCGTATGCTCAAGACTGTTTTGGCCGTCATTCTGCCTGCTGCTGGTTTGGGCTTATGGATGACCCAATCATGGGGCGTTGTACTGTGGCTGTTTGCAATGTGCCTTGAGCTTTTGGCTTTTGGCGTTTGGACAGAACTGTTTGAACCGCGCTCAATGACCGTTTTAACGCACAGCGTTGCCATACTATTTTGGGCACTCTTATCGGCAGGCATATTCATTGAGAACCGACACCAGCAGCGTACCGGATTCGAACACCTGTAAGCTCTTGTTAAGCAAAACTCACAATAGCGAACTGTAAGAGGTTGTTAACGCTGGCTTTTAATTCGAATTTTATACGTGTTCGATAGATTGAACTCACAAGCCGAGAAACATCGGCGACATACAGTGAGGCTACAATGTTAAACGAATTAAATAAGGTGGGGGAATCCCACTCGACAACGAATAGTTCACCTACCAGCAAGCTATATCTTGAATCTTTGCAATTGGTTGAGCGCCTTCATCACCGCCTTCAAGAAGTGGTAAAAGACGAATTTGATCGCCAAGGCCGCAACGATATTAATGCTGTTCAGGCAATTCTTCTTTTCAATATTGGTGATGGTGAATTGACAGCAGGTGAACTGCGCTCTCGCGGATATTACCTTGGTTCAAACGTTTCTTATAACATCAAGAAACTTGTTGAGCTTGGTTTCATCAATCATGAGCGTTCACGTTCAGACCGCCGTTCAGTGCGTATCAGCCTTACAGATTCAGGCGTCGCAGTAGCAAAGTCGGTTTCAGCACTCTACGACCGCCACGTTGCGTCAATCGAGGCTGTTGGAGGCATCAGCAATGCAGAATTTGAAGCGATGAACCGCACAATGCAGCGTTTGGACCGCTACTGGAACGACACAGTGATGTACCGTCTCTAAGAAATCACACTGATTTTACAAATAGAGCGCCGCAGATCATGCGGCGCTTTGTTTATGAAGACTACTTTTTCGCCTTGCCGAGCGGCAAAAGCATAGGCGTTGTCTTTTTATAGGACGAATAGGAAGGCCGGCTTCGCGCTAAGTGCTGTTCTGTCAGCGGAATAGACACTTTGATCATAACGAATGCTAAAAGTGCAGGGCCAACAAAACTCAATATCGAACCCGATAGCGCAAAAGCTGCGATTGAAATACCGCACCATAAGACAATTTCGCCAAAATAATTGGGATGCCGTGATCGGCTCCACAGGCCATTTTTGACCAGTGTTAGAGATCTTACGCTGTGCCCACTGGTCGTCTTGGTCGTTGCTAATTGATGATCTGAAACCCATTCATAAACAAAGCCAAAGGCAAACACGGCGATACCCAGCCAAAAGAGGAGGGGGATTGCTGCATAGTCGGCCCCAAATGCAACGTGAAGAGGGGCGGCGATAAGCCAAAGCAGGACTGCCTGCAATATGAAAACCGTAAAGAGGCTTTTCCACCAATATCCAGGCCCTGCATTTTCACGCATGACGCGGTAACGCCCATCTTCCAGTGTGCTGCCATGATGGCGATTGATCAAATAGCCTGCCAATCGAAGCGCCCATAAGCAAACGGCGCCGAACAAAAACCATTCATAAAATGAGCCTGTGCCCAGCAGATAGAGATTAACGCCGCCGATAACCGCAAAACCTGGCCCCCAATAATAGTCGATAACCCCAGCATCTTGTGTCATGACATTTATTAGCCATATTCCAATGAAACAAGTAAGGGTGACAGCTAGGGTCAATGCAAGAGCAATGTACATAAGTCCGAGATTACCTTTGGTAGTCGCGCGATTGTTATCATGGTTTGCGCTTTGTTAAGTTGACGATGTTACGAAGCACAACATATTATAGTTTCGCAATCTTATTTGTATCCACTACGCGGGAAACCCATGACCGGATTTATTAAAAGTAGCCGACGTACAGTTTTAAAATCTGCAGCAGCGTTAAGCGCAGCGGCAATTTTACCTTCAGCGGCGAACGCTCAGGCATCAATTGGTGATATTTTGCAATCACCACAGCGCGGCAATTGGGATGATCAGTTTGATTCTGCAGGCTCTAGCAATAGAGCTGCTGTCGATAGCCGCCTTCCAATTCTCAGCCCTTCAACTGTGTCTTATGTGGAAGTGGCGATTGATAATTACCGACGCATCGTCGCAAACGGCGGATGGCCACGGGTTAATGCGACACAGCGTCTAAAAGTTGGTGTACGTGACAATGCCGTGCGTCAATTACGTCAGCGCCTTATCATTTCTGGCGATATGGCACGTAATTCCGGCGATAGCACAACATTTGATTCTTTCCTTGATGCGGGCTTGAAGCGCTTTCAGGCGCGTCACGGCATGGTTGCCGATGGTGTTATGGGTAACTACACGCTTGCTGCATTAAATGTTGATGCGCAGACACGTCTTGGCCAGCTGGAAACAAACCTTGTGCGCTTGCGCTCGATGTCAGGCTATCTTGGTGATCGTTTTGTTATGGTCAACATTCCAGGTACTGAGCTGGAAGCTGTGACCAATGGCCGTGTTGAACGCCGTCATAAAACCATTGTTGGCCGTATTGACCGCGAAACACCGGTGCTTTCGTCCAAGATTCACGAAGTTATTCTTAATCCATATTGGACTGCACCAAAGTCGATTATCCGCAAAGATATCATTCCTTTAATGCGCAAAGATCCAACATATCTGACACGCAACAAAATTCGTTTGTTTGATGGTGGCGGTCAGGAAGTGGCACCTGAAACAGTGAACTGGGCAACAGATGAAGCTGTTGCGCTGCGCTTCCGTCAGGAGCCAGGCAAGATCAACGCGATGTCGTCGACCAAGATCAACTTCCACAACCCGCATGCTGTTTATATGCATGACACACCGCAGCAGAGCTTGTTCGGTAAATTCTTGCGCTTTGAGTCATCTGGCTGCGTGCGTATTCAAGATATCCGTGAACTATCTGCTTGGTTGTTGTCATCAGAAGCTGGCTATACGCGCGGCCAAATTGAACAAATCATCAAATCAGGTGAGAGCACGCCAATTCAGCTAAGCACGCCAGTGCCGGTATATTTTGTATATATCAGCGCATGGTCGACAGGCGATAGCGTTGTTCACTTCCGCGATGATATTTACAACCGCGACGGTGTTGGCGAGTTGGAAACAGCTGCGACTTCACTTTAAATTTTTAAGTCAAAATTTGCTAGAAAACGTGCGCGGCGCATTCAATGTTTTGGATGCGCCGTTTTGGTGTCGATTCTAGCGATGACATAGGGGTAATCATCTGTTAGAGCGACGACATGTGAAGATCCTCATCTTCTAAATCATGAAAGGTGACCGTTTATGTCGACTGATAGTGCTAATCTGACACAGTTTTCCAACGATTTTTTCAATGAAACCTTGAGCGACCGCGATCCGGCTGTTTTTGGTGCAATTCGCCAAGAACTGGGTCGTCAGCGCAATGAAATTGAATTGATTGCTTCGGAAAATATCGCATCACGCGCAGTGATCGAAGCACAAGGCTCAATCATGACCAACAAATATGCGGAAGGCTATTCTGGCCGCCGTTATTATGGTGGTTGTCAATATGTTGATATTGCTGAGAACTTAGCGATTGAACGCGTTCTTGAGCTTTTCGGCTGTGATTTTGCCAATGTTCAGCCTAACTCTGGTAGTCAGGCAAACCAAGCTGTGTTTATGGCGCTTGCAAAACCAGGCGATACATTGCTCGGCATGAGCCTTGATGCCGGTGGTCACCTCACACATGGCGCACGTCCAAACCAGTCTGGCAAATGGTTCAACGCGGTTCAATACGGTCTGGATATTGCAACAGGTCTGATTGATTACGATCAGGTCGAAGCAATGGCTAAAGAACACAAGCCGCAGATCATTGTGGCCGGCGGTTCTGCATATTCACGTGTTATCGACTTTAAACGCTTCCGCGAAATTGCTGATTCTGTTGATGCAATCCTTTGGGTTGATATGGCCCATATTGCAGGTCTTGTTGCAGCAGGCTTGCACCCAAGCCCGTTCCCACATGCCCATGTTGCAACATCAACAACGCATAAAACCTTGCGCGGCCCACGCGGCGGCCTTGTGTTGACCAATGATGAAGCGATTGCGAAGAAAATCAATTCTGCTGTTTTCCCTGGTATTCAGGGCGGTCCATTGATGCATGTTATTGCTGGTAAAGCTGTTGCATTTGGCGAAGCGCTACGCCCAGAATTTAAAACATATATGAGCGCTGTTGCTCAAAATGCTAAAATCTTGGCGGAAACACTTGTCGAAGGCGGCATGGACATTGTTTCAGGTGGCACAGATACGCACCTGATGCTGGTTGATTTGCGCCCGAAAGGCGTGACTGGCAAGGCGACGGAAGAAGCGCTTGGCCGTGCATTTATTACGTGTAATAAAAACGGCGTGCCGAACGATCCGCAAAAACCAACAATCACATCTGGTATTCGTCTTGGTACACCAGCTGCAACCACACGTGGATTTGGTCCTGCTGAATTCCGTGAAGTTGGCAAGCTGATTGTTCGTATTGTTGACGGCGTTGCCGCAGCAGGTGAGGGCGGCGATACGTCTGGTGTTGAAGCATCTGTTAAAGAAGACGTTATCAAGCTAACAAACCGCTTTCCGATTTACGATTATATGAGTTGATAAATGCGTTGCCCGTTTTGCCATTCAGAAGACACACAAGTTAAAGATAGCCGTCCTGCAGAGGATAACACGGCTATCCGGCGGCGACGTGTGTGTAATGATTGCGGCGGGCGGCACACAACATTTGAGCGCGTGCAATTGCGCGAGCTTTACGTTGTAAAGAAAAACGGCCGCAAAGTTGCCTTTGAGCGCGATAAACTTGCGCGGTCGTTTGAAATTGCCCTGCGCAAGCGCCCAATTGAGGCCGACCGCATTGAACGCGCTGTGTCCGGTATTGTGCGCCAACTTGAAAGCAGCGGCGAACAGGAAATCGCATCGGATGATGTGGGCGCGCTTGTTATGGAGGTTTTAAAAAATCTCGATGATGTTGGCTATGTGCGCTATGCATCAGTCTATAAGGATTTTCGTGATCCCAATGACTTTCAAGAGCTTTTGGGCGAACTTGGTGGAAATCTACCGGTCGCTAAACCAGAAGCAGACGACTAATGTTGCAAGGCGCACATAATGGCGGCTGAAAATCTTACCAAAACAGACGAACGATTTATGGCGGCTGCCATTCGGCTCGGTCGGCGTCATTTAGCACGCACCGGCACCAATCCGTCGGTCTCGACTTTGCTTGTCAAAGATTTGGGCCATGGACCCGTTATCGTTGGCAGTGGCATTACAGATATTGGTGGGCGGCCCCATGCGGAAGCTGCCGCTTTGGCAGAAGCTGGCGAACATGCAAAAGGCGCGACAGCCTATGTGACATTGGAGCCTTGCGCGCATCATGGCCGCACACCGCCATGCGCTGTATCGCTTGTGAATGCGGGCATCACCCGTCTTGTGAGTGCATTGACCGATCCTGATGAGCGCGTATCGGGCAAAGGGTATAATATTCTGCGCGAGGCAGGAATCACAGTTCTTGTTGGCTGCCTGGAAGATGAGGCACGCACAGTGCTTGGTTCTTACTTGAATCGATCTATGACAAAACGGGCGCAAGCGACTCTAAAGCTTGCCGTTTCTGCCGATGGCATGATCGGCGACCGCAAAATCCGTCAATTGATGATTACGCAAGAACAGGCGCGGCATCAAAGCCATATATTGCGCGCTGAACATGACGCGATTATCGTCGGGGTTGATACGGCCATCATTGACAATCCCACTTTGACCTGCCGCCTGCCAGGGCTGGAAAACAGATCGCCTGCGCGTATTGTCTTGGATACGGGCGCACGTTTGGGTGTTGATGGCGCATTGGTTCACACCATTGATCAGGCACCGCTTTATGTGGCGACAGCCTATCCGCAATCAGACAATGCGAAAGCGCTGGCCGATCACGGCGCGAAAATTATGGCTTGCGATATTCATGATGGCCGCATTGCGCTGCCAGAACTTATGGAAGATTTAGCCGCAATTGGCATCACACGCGCCTTGGTTGAAGGCGGCGGGCAAGTGGCTCGAAGCTTTTTGAGGGACGATCTGGTTGAAAATATCTGCTTGTTTGAAAGCGATGTAGAGGTCGGCAAAAGCGGAATTGCAAGTCCTGTTACAAGCGGTGATTTACCGGATGGTTTTGTAATCAAAAGACGCGCTATATTCGGTCCTGATCGTTATTTTGAAATCGGAAAAAACTAATGTTCACAGGCATCGTCAGCGATATTGCAACAATTGACAGCGTTAAAGAACTTGCCAGCGGTAAGCTGTTTCGTATTCGCACGGCCTATGACACGCAAACGATTGATATTGGTGCATCGATTGCCTGTGCAGGCGTTTGTTTGACGGTCACAGCAAAATCGTCGCTGGATAGTAACAATATCTGGTTTGAAGTTGAGGCTTGGGAAGAGGCGCTGCGTTTAACAAGTGCTGCCACTTGGGTGGAAGGCACGCGCATTAATACCGAACGTGCGATGAAAGTCGGCGATGAGTATGGCGGCCACATGGTGTCGGGTCATGTTGATGGTCTTGCCACCGTGACACGCATTGAAGCCGAAGGCGACGCAACACGTTTTTATCTTGAAGCGCCATCCGCTTTGTCAAAATATATCGCGCCCAAGGGCTCGGTCTGTCTTGATGGAACGTCTCTGACTGTTAACAGCGTTAACGGCGATATTTTCGATGTTCTACTCATTCGCCATAGCCAAAAAGTTACGACTTGGGGGCAGGTTCAAGTGGGTGATAAGGTCAATATTGAGATCGATCAAATCGCCAGATATGTAGAACGTTACATTTCGCGTCTTGCAGAGGCGGGTAAAGAGGCGTAGTCAGCCATTTCATTTCAAAACAGCCGGAATTTTTCATGTCAGATGCCCCTCATTTTCTAATTGTCGAAGCTCGTTTCTACGACGACATGGCGGATGCCTTGCTCGAAGGCGCGAAAGCTGCGCTCGATGAAGCGGGTGTTACCTATGATGTGGTGACAGTTCCGGGCGCACTCGAAATTCCTGCCGCTATTGCTTATGCGATAGACGGTGTCACCGATTATGATGGTTATGTTGCACTCGGCATGGTCATTCGCGGTGAAACATATCATTTTGATATTGTGTCCAATGAAAGCTCGCGCGCACTGATGGACTTGTCTGTGTCTGAAGGCGTGCCAATTGGTAATGGTATTTTGACCGTTGAAAACGCAATCCAAGCTTGGGCGCGTGTGCGCAAGACTGAGCTAGATAAGGGCGGCTTTGCGGCGCGTGCAGCAGTTACGATGCATAGCTTGAAGCTCAAAATGTTGGGTCAAGTTTAATGGCTGTAGCGAAGACCAGATCGGCAAATAAACGCGGCGCTGCAAGGCTTGCCGCTGTGCAAGCATTATTCCAGATGGATATTTCTGGCGCTGGCGTACTTGAGATCGCGGCCGAATATGAAACATTTCGTCTAGGCCAAGTCGTTGACGGCGAAGAATATGTGGCAGCGGATGCCTCTTGGTTTCGCGGCGTCCTTTCAGGCGTTGTACGCGATCAGACCAAGCTAGACCCCATCATTCGTGATGCTTTGCAAGAAGATTGGCCATTATCGCGCATCGACAGCACATTGCGCGCGATTTTAAGGGCAGGGGCTTTTGAGCTGCTTGAGCGCAAGGATGTGCCGGTCGCAGTGATCAACTCTGAATATATTGATATTGCGGTTGCCTTCTTTGAAGATGGTGATGAGCCGAAACTCGTAAATGCTGTTCTTGACCGCATAGCCCGTAAGTATCGTGAGAAAAAATGAGCGATACGCTAGACCTTGGTGAAGCCAAGCGCACAGCCGCTACTTTCGCCATTTCTCAAGCTTTTGTCGGTGCTTGTGCGCCGATTGCAATTTCTATCGGCGGTTTGGCTGGTCACTACCTTTTAGGCGCCGATAAGACATTCGCAACACTGCCAGTCACAGGATATAATGTCGGCGTTGCGCTTGGCGCATTGCCAGCTGCAATGCTGATGCGTGCAATTGGACGCCGTTATGGTTTTTCAACAGGCGCATTAATCTCAAGTGTTGGCGGCGCTTTGGCCGCATTGGCCTTGATCCAGCATAATTTCTGGTTTTTTGTGGTGGCACTGGCCGTGCTTGGTGTCGGCGGTTCTTTTGTTCAGCAATATCGCTTTGCAGCAGCCGATGCAGCACCAGCAATATTTAAGCCAAAGGCAATCTCTTGGGTCCTGGGCGGCGGTGTATTTGCCGCAATCATTGGACCGCAAGCCGTTATCTTCACAAAAGATATGCTGCAGCCTGTAAGCTTTGCAGGTGCATTCATATCTGTTGTGGCTCTGGGCATCATTGGCGCAGGCATTTTAATGACATTGCGCACTTTGCCCGTGCCAGTAGAAGACGCAAATGCGCCATCGGGCGCGGAACGCCCTATGCTCGAAATTATCTCGCAGCCGCGTTTTTTAATCGCTTTTGTGTGCGCCGTCACAACCTATGCCTTAATGAGCTTTGTGATGACAGGCGCACCGCTTGCCATGATAAGCTGCGGGCACTCATTGAACGATGCGACCCTAGGTATTTCATGGCATGTTATGGCTATGTTTGCGCCGAGCTTCTTTACCGGCAGATTGATTGTGCGATTCGGTAAGGAAAAAATCGTCGCGACGGGACTGATTTTATTGATTGGCTGCGCAATTGTTGCGCTATCGGGTCTTGCGCTTTGGCAGTTTTGGTTTGCGCTTATATTATTGGGCGTTGGTTGGAACTTTGGCTTTATTGGCGCAACCGCTATGCTCACAGACACTTATCGTCCATCTGAAAAGAACAAGATTCAAGGCGTGCATGATTTCGCGCTGTTCACAACTGTAGCAATTGCGTCATTTGCATCCGGTGCAACGCTGAACGCCTATGGCTGGGATATGCTCAATTGGATCGTATTGCCTGTATGCGCGCTATGCTTGCTTGTTCTGTTGGGCCAAGCATTCGTTGTGCGCCGTAATTCTTAGGCAAAATAAAACGCTGCAAACCAGTGTGATTTGCAACGTTTAATATATTGATTGAGGCTTTTAGCGTCCCAGAATGCTGGAAGCTGAAGGGCCGCCTAGAGATCCTGTCAGAATTTGACCTAGGAATGTCTGGTCTTTACCGCCCGTAGGCGTTGCGCCAGCTATAAAGTCAAATACGCGCCCATCTTTAAGGCCGTAATCGGCAATGCGGCTTACCGTATCGCTGTCATCGAAATAAATCGCAAACACACGCTGGTCGACAAGCTTAGGTTTTAAAAACTGAGCAGAGCGAACGCGCGTTTGGGAAATATAGTAAAATACTTCGCCGCCAAAATTATTCGTAGTGGTGGGTGTGCCAAGCGCTAGCAAAACTTGCTCACGGCTCGAACCAACAGGCGCAAGCGCCATTGTTTCTTCGTCAATGACATAACCTTGCTTGAAGGTTTCTTTGGACCCTAGAACACTCGATGTTGAGCAGCCCGAAACGCCAAGCATTGCGACTGCAACTGCTGCTGCGATGAAATGACCTCTTTTATCGGTCTTGGAATTCTTTGCCGCCACATCTATCTCCTTAGGCAGAGTACGCATACTCTATATATTCTATTGTCCGGTACCGCACATACCGCCTTCTTGCAAGCGTCTGCGCAACGCGCTAGCAGCAAGCATAAGCTATTCGAGTGCCGAATAGAGTAAGGGTTTGCATTATGATTATGTCACTGTTTCGACCAAAAAAACAAAATCCGAACGAGAAAATCGTTTCTAAGCTCTATGCACATATTATTGAAGCTGGCCGTCAACCGGTCCTTTATGCCGAATGGGGTGTGCCTGACACGCCGATAGGGCGCTATGAAGCTATCGGACTTCACATGATATTGTTTCTTTTCCGCACACGCAGCACATCGCCTGCATTAGAAGAGCTGAGCCAAGATGTGCTTGATGAGTTCTTTTTGGAGCTAGATCACTCTGTGCGTGAGCTCGGTGTGGGGGACGCGGGTGTTCCCAAGCGTATGAAAAAGCTGGGAAAAATGTTCTATGGGCGCATGGGGCCTTATTGGAAGGCTTTGGATGATAATAATATTGATGCATTAAAAGACGCGCTTGTCCGCAACATTACGCCCGATAGCAAAGAACAGCTAGCATCTGAAGCGCTGGCTCAATATATGATCACGAGCGCTGCTCATTTGGCCAAGATTGATGAGGATCAATTGTTGCGCGGCGAAATTAATTTTCCTCAACCGTAAGGTAATTTGCGAATGAATGAGAATCATATGGATGAAAATGCATCTGGCTCAGCTTTGCCAAGCCCCATATCGCAAAAAATCAACGTATTAAAGCTGCCTGCGAAGGGGCTGAACGTGAAGATTGAACCGGACGCGGATGTACTTGCGGCGCTGGCTAAAAGCATGGGCGTGCTGTCAATATCGTCATTGTCTGCAAAGTTGAACATCAAGCGCTGGCATAAGGACGGTGTGAGAGTATCTGGGCCCCTAAAAGCGCAGCTTTATCAGGAATGTGTGATTACGTTGGAGCCTGTGGAAGAGACGGTCAACGAAGAAATAAACGCGGTTTTTGTGCCTGAAACGTCGAAATTGGCAAAGCCTGCTGTTACTGGCGAAGCCAATGAATTGTTGATTGATGCTGAAGGTGATGATGTGCCGGAAGTCTTTCAATCGCCATTTTTGGACGTGGGAGACATCGCGGCGGAGTTTTTTGCACTTGAGATCAATCCATATCCGCGTATTGACGGGGCAGAGGAAGAAGCTCAAAAGTTTGCAGAAGAAAGCGCTTCAGATAAGGAAGAGGCCAAGGAAAATCCTTTTGCAGCGCTTGCAGCTTTAAAAGACAAGCTGTGAAGCTTTGAGGAAAAGCTTGTTCGCTGCCATAAAACCGTTATTTTCAACCTGTTCAAGAGAACATGAAAATAACCTGAATTAAATAATTAATAAACGGGACGGTTCAGTTTTGGTCACAATATCAGTGGATGCGATGGGCGGCGATCATGGCCCGTCGGTACTCATACCCGGCGCGGCAATCGCGCTAGAGCGTCATCCTGAGTTAAAGTTTATTTTTTATGGCAAAGAACCTGAAGTTCAGCCTGAAATTGATAAGTTTCCCAAATTAAAAGCCGCCAGCACATTCGTGCATTGCGATGTGTCTGTGCGTATGGATGACAAGCCGTCCCAAGCCTTGCGGCAGGGGCGCTGGAAGTCATCGATGTGGAAGGCCATTGAGGCCGTTAAGACCGGTGAGGCGGATGTGTGTGTGTCCGCTGGCAATACGGGCGCACTCATGGCTATGTCACGCTTTTGCCTGCGTACAATGGCAGATATTGAACGCCCCGCTATTGCTGCGATTTGGCCGACTTTACGCGGAGAGAGCATCGTTCTGGACGTTGGCGCGACGATTGGCGCTGATGCACAGCAATTGGTAGATTTTTCCGTTATGGGCGCTGCAATGGCGCGCGCAATGATTGAAAATCCACGCCCGACAGTTGGCCTTCTAAATGTTGGCGTTGAAGAGATCAAAGGCCAAGAAGAAGTAAAAGAAGCAGGGCGCTTGCTGCGTGATGCGGATTTGCCAACATTGGAATATCACGGTTTCGTTGAAGGCGATGATTTAGGCAAAGGCACGGTTGATGTTGTTGTGACGGAAGGTTTTTCCGGCAATATTGCCCTTAAAACAGCTGAAGGCACAGCGCGGCAAATCGGCGAATATTTACGCGCCGCCATGGGACATTCATTGATGTCTAAGATTGGCTATATGTTTGCGCGCAGTGCGTTTAAGCGCTTGGGCGAAAAAATGGACCCGCGCAAAGTCAATGGCGGTGTTTTTCTAGGCCTCAATGGCATCGTGATCAAAAGTCACGGCGGCACTGACAGCGAAGGGTTTGCGGCTGCTTTGGATATGGGCCACGACATGGTCCGTAACGAGTTGCAAAGTAAAATCGATATAGATATCAAGCAGTTCCACACACGTCAGGGACGCAGTACACCTGCGGCAATAGTGCCGGAACTCAACGAAAACAAGAGCGAAAAGTAGATTCAATGATCCGATCAGCGGTAATAGGTGTTGGTAGTGCTTTACCCAAGCGCGTTATGCCGAATGCAGAATTCGAGCAAAAAATTGACACAACATCGGAATGGATAGAGCAGCGTACTGGCATTAAGCAGCGCTATATAGCGGGTGAGGGGGAGACCTCCGCATCGCTTGGCGAATCTGCAGCGCGTGCAGCTTTAGACAATGCAGGTTTAACGCCAGATGATATCGATTTGATCATCTGCGCCACATCAACGCCTGACAATACGTTTCCAGCGACAGCCGTTAATATTCAAAACCGTCTCGGAATGAAACACGGTGCAGCTTTCGATCTGCAAGCTGTTTGCACAGGATTTGTTTATGCAACGACAACCGCTGATCTTTATATACGCGGCGGTATGGCAAAACGAGTGCTGGTCCTTGGTGCAGAAACATTTTCGCGTTTGCTGGATTGGGAAGATCGCACAACATGCGTATTGTTCGGTGATGGTGCAGGCGCTATTATTCTGGAAGCTGTTGAAGGCGTAGGTTTAACGTCGGACCGCGGTATTCTAGCTGCTCATTTGCGCTCAGATGGTAGCCACAAAGAAAAGCTCTATGTGGATGGCGGGCCTTCAACGACCGGAGACGTTGGCCATTTGCGGATGGTTGGCAAGGAAGTTTTCAAGCATGCTGTTGGCATGATCACAGATGTGATCGAAGATTCTTTTGAAACGGCAGGCATTACTGGCGAGCAGATTGATTGGTTTGTTCCCCATCAGGCAAACCGCCGTATTATTGATGCTTCGGCTAAAAAACTAGGTATTCCAGCCGACAAAGTAGTCATCACTGTCGATAAACATGGTAATACATCAGCAGCGTCTGTTCCGCTGGCACTTTCAGTCGCTGTAGCTGACGGAAGGATCAAGAAAGGCGATTTGGTTTTACTTGAAGCAATGGGCGGCGGATTTACTTGGGGCGCAGTATTATTACGCTGGTAACTTAAATTAGCGCTTTAGAAGTCTATTGGCCTTGATTCACTACAGTATTTTCTATAGCTTTCGCCGATATCACGAAACTTTGAGGGGAAACGCCAAATGACGGACAAGACGTTGACACGTTCTGACCTGTCGGAGGCTGTATATCGGAAGGTGGGTCTATCCCGCACCGAGTCGGCGCTTTTGGTTGAAATGATCATCGATGAAATTTGCGATGCCATTGTGCGAGGCGAGACAGTAAAGCTTTCTTCTTTTGCAACATTTCAGGTCCGTTCGAAGAACGAGCGGATCGGTCGAAACCCTAAAACAGGTGAAGAAGTGCCCATTACGCCAAGGCGTGTGGTGACATTCAAAGCCTCAAATGTCCTTAAGAATCATGTAATTGAAGGTTTCCGCCGTAGCTCACGTTAACTAGGCTATGATCTGGAGCGTTGATTCGCCTCGCTTAGTATGTGCGATATATGATTTAGGTAGGTGTTGATTATGGATAAGAGTCCAGACGCGTTTCGCACGATCAGTGAAGTTGCTGATGAGTTGGATTTGCCTCAACACGTACTGCGCTTCTGGGAAACACGCTTTAGTCAAATCAAGCCACTAAAACGCGGTGGTGGTCGCCGTTATTATCGGCCCGCTGATCTCGATCTTCTGCGCGGTATTCAGCATCTCCTTTATGAAGAAGGCTACACCATTAAGGGTGTACAGAAAATTTTACGTCAAAATGGTGTGCAATTTGCCATTGCTATTGGCACCGGCGATCTGAGTGCATTGGAAGAAATGTCCAAGCGCAATCAAGAAGCTGCGCATGCCCAAGCTGAGGAAGCCGATAAGGCAGCTCAACAACTACGCGAAAGCGCAAAATCTGATACCGTGGACGAAAACGTGCTTGTCGGAGAAGCAAAAGCGAAGGGGCGCGGGCTTTTCAATCGCAGCAAGAATGTAAAAGAAGATGCGATCTCTGGCGAAGGTATGAGCCGAGATAATCGTACATTGTTGCAAGAGGCGCTATTCGATCTTCTTGAGTGCAAACGTTTATTAGATCAGGCGCGCTGAATATTCCTGACGCTTAACCGCAAGTTAATATCTACCCCGTATTTCTTGCTTACTGGATTTAACACCAGTCTTTTACTCACTTAACTCATACCGCTTCCTTTTTTGGATAGCGGTATTTTTTTGTCTGCATTTTCGTTTGTTATGGGCTCTGTAAGATTACAGAGCTCTGTTCAATTGCAGTCTTGTCTGGTGATAAAGAGGCAGCTATAGCGATGATAGTCGGAGCGTAGCGCAGCCCGGTAGCGCACTCGCCTGGGGGGCGAGGGGTCGTGGGTTCAAATCCCGCCGCTCCGACCACTTATTGAGAAGCAGCAAGCTTATTTTGGTGGTAATTTTCCGCTGCTATGCAGCCCCATATGATGCCCAGCAGCAAAAAGAAGTGCCGCCAATGGTCGGTATCGATCACATTGCCAATGACGATGTGGCCGATGAAAATTATATAAGTGCACAACAGATATGGTTGCCACGGGCGGTTGCGAAATAGAATTTTCAAACCAGCGCCCAACGTCCAAACCATAAGCGTGACATAGGCAAAAAAGCCAAGCCATGAATAATCAAACAGAGCTTTGAGCCAGATATTATGTGTGTCTTCGCCAAACATCTCACCGAATTCAAGAATACCAATGCCGAACGGATGCTCCGTCGCCATCATATATCCAATCCAGTGGCGGGCAAATCGTCCCAGACGCGCGCCATCATAATCCTGCACCAATTGAGCACGTGTGAAAAAGACATCGCGCACGGCTTCAAATTGAAGCGCTATGAGAAGTGCAACACTAACCGCGATTAGGGCGGTTATGGCCAGAAGCGTAACGCGCACACGAAAACGGCCCGACGGGTTGGATATCAGAAGCGCCGCTGTTAGCAGGAGTGCACTCAGAACAAAAAGCCCCCAGCCTGCGCGTGAAAACGATAGAAATATACCAAGCGCAATGACAAGAAGCATCGCCATATAGGACAGTGATTTGATCGCGGGGCGTACTAAAATTTGATGCAAGCAGAAAAGCGCTGGTAAGCACAAAAACGGCGCAAAAACATTGGGGTCCTGAAAGGCACCTTTCGCGCGGCCAAAGCGCAAGAAAAGGTCAGCACTAGGCATTGCGCCGAAATAGGCAAGAATACCGATTGTGCCTGTAATGACAGCGGCAGCCATATAACCAGAGAAAATGACCCTAAGCAGGCTTGGCCTTGCAGCAACGACGGCGGCAAAGAAGATTGATGTCAGCCCAAGGAAAAATGAGACGGCGACATAAATAACTTGGCTCGACCAATTATCCATCGTCATCAACGAAACAATGCCGCCGACATTGAACAGAAGTATCAGGACAACGAGCGGTGAAATAGAGGCTGGAATTTTAAGCCCTAACAAAGCCCAAACGCCAATCAGGCCAGCCATGAAAAGTTCATAAGGCGCTGGTTCAGCAATAACAAATCCGCTTAAAAAGGCACCAGTCCATAACGCGAAACCGCTTAAAATCGCGATCAAAGCGCGATTTTTTTCAGCAAGCGTCAGGCCGTTTGGGGCACCGTAATGTAAGCAGGTATCGGTCAATAGGCATTATCCGATTTTGTGAACAAGCTGATGGGCGTCATGAATAAGATGCGCAAATCAAACATCAGCGACCAGTTTTCTATGTAATAGAGATCGCATTCAGTGCGCATTTTGATTTTGTCATCATGGTCGATTTCACCGCGCCAACCATTGATCTGAGCCCATCCGGTAACACCGGGTTTAACACGGTGTCGTGCGAAATATCCATCAACGACTTCACCGTAAAGCTTTTCACGTGTTTGCGCGTGAACGGCATGGGGGCGAGGTCCAACAAGTGATAGGTCACCGCGCAAAGCGTTGAAAAATTGCGGTAATTCATCAATTGAAGTTTTGCGAATAATGCGGCCAACTGGGGTTACGCGCGGATCACCTTTCGTGACTGCGTTTCTCGCCGATAGATCCTGTTGTTCCACATACATTGAGCGGAACTTAAAAACACGGATAATCTCATTATTAAAGCCATGGCGTTCTTGCACGAAAATGGCCGGTCCCTTTGAAGTCAATTTCACAGCAAGATAGGCACCCAGCATAATTGGTGAGAGCAGCGTGATGCCTAAGACAGAAAAGAAAATATCAAAGGCACGCTTTGCGACAGAATCCCAATCGCGAATAGGGCGGTCAAAAATGTCGAACATAGGAATGTTGCCGACATAAGAATAAGTGCGTGGGCGGAAGCGCAAATTGTTTGAGTGTGCCGATAGGCGGATATCAACTGGGAGAACCCACAGTTTTTTCAGCATTGCCAAAACACGATCTTCTGCATCAAGCGGCAAAGCAACAATCAGCATGGAAATGCGTGCACGGCGTGAAAATTCCACCAATTCTTCGATATTACCAAGTTTCGGGTATCCGGCGACAATTGGCGGTGAACGCACATCATCGCGGTCATCAAAGAGGCCGCAAATGCGAATGTCATTATCGGCTTGTTGCTCAATCGAGCGGATCAGTTTTTCAGCAGGCTTGCCGCCGCCGACGATAACCGCGCGGCGTTCCATGATACCGTTGCGGCCCCATCTACGAACACAAAAATTGAGCATGAGACGTTCAAAGAATAGGAAAATGACCCCGCCAATATACCAAGAGGCGAGCCAAACGCGCGAAAAGTCTTCTGAAATTTTCAAGAAGAAAGCGCCAATCAATAAGATAGCAAAGGTCGATGACCAAGCCAGTAGAACTTTTGGAAATGTGCGGAAAGAGCGCCGAAGTGCATTGGTTTGATAAAGGTCGAGCACCTGAAAAAAGGTAATGGTGAGGATTGCGCCAATGGCAGATGATAAAAGGTAATGCCAAGCCAATCCGTTTGCCACAGGCGTCCATTTCACGCCGACATAGACGACCATAATCGCAATGCCGATCGCAAAAAGTACAATCGCTTCACCCAGCCGCATAAAGCCGGTCAGCATCGCAGGCGATACCGTATCCACACGGTATTCAGCGGCAATACGCGCTGCAAGATCGTTCAACTTGCCGGGTTTAACGACTAGTCCTTCGCCGTCGTCATAATTGGCGACAGCACTTCGAGAGAATTTTTCTTTTGGATCAATATTGGTCATTTGTTTGCATACCCACGGGGCGGTTGTGAGGATAATAGAGCCGCAACCCTAAGAAACGCTTGATAAAAGCTGTACCATTCGACTTATTTTCGTCGAGACTTCGCTTTGTAATAGGCTTCAAGTACCCAGTTTGACATTGTGTCGATTGAGAATTCGCTTTTTAAATCAGTATGATCAGGCATACGCGCCATAAAATCATCAGGATTTTGAGATGCAAATCGCATTCTGGCCGTTAAAGAATCGACATCAGGCTCAATGAGCACATCTTTTGCCTTTCCAAAGATTTCAGGAATGCCGCCAACATTGGTCGCGATCAGTGGACGCTGTGCGGCCAAGGCTTCCAAAATAATATAAGGCATCGCCTCAGCACGCGAAGGCATAACTACGGTTTTAGCCAGTGAAAACGCTGTTCGAGCAGGCATTGGCGGGCGCAACGTCACATTGGTTTGCAGTTCACGTTCTTTTATGAGGGCATGAATTTCTTCGCGGTCAGGGCCTTCGCCGACCATAACAGCGCTGATGTTTTGCGCGCCTTCAGCTTTTAATCTGGAAAGCGCACGCAGCATAAGGTCTGGCCCTTTGAGCATTCGCATTTCGCCAATAAACAAAAAGTCGGCGGCATCATCGGCAAGCGTGATGGGCTCGAACTCATCTTCCGCAAGCCCGTTGTAAATAACCCGTGACGGGCATTTTGGCGTGCCAACTTTGCTGCGATAAGCGTTAGCCTCAAAGTCGGCAACAAAGCAAAGGCAGTCCGTTAGTCGTTCGAGAAACTTTTCAATAATGAAATAAATTTTGCCATTTTTACTGGCAGGGTCGAAATGAAGGCTGCCGCCATGGGGCGAATAAAGCCGTGCAGGGCGTCCGTGATCGGTGCTTATTAGCGAGCCGCTAATACGGGCGTAAACACCGCCTTTTGCGCCATGCCCATGCACAACATCAGGGCGCAGCGATTTAATCAGATTGCGAATCTTTATTGTCGAAGTGATGTCAGATGGCCCAACACTTCTGCTCATTGCGGTGCGCGTAATTCCCAAAGAAAGATGAGGTTCAAGCTGTTCAAGCAATGCTTCATTATAGCCTGCCGGACCACTGGCATCGCATATAATACCAACCTCATGGCCAAGCTTAGCATGCGCAAGTGCAAGGTCTCGAACATGGCGCAATACACCGCCCATAGGTGCGCGCAATATATGGACGATGCGTAAGGTTTCTGGTTTATGCACTGGACTAGAAAATCCGTTCGCGGACATAAACAGTATCGCCTGGCATAACGGGATCAGAAATGAGAACCCGTCCGGTCATTACTTTACCATTGATTTGGCGTGTAATATCCGCGTTGCTCTGATTGGCACGTGAAGAAAAGCCACCTGCGCCAGCAACGGCCATTTGCACTGTCATGCCCGGCCGATAAGAATATTGGCCCGAAGCGCCAACTTCACCCATTACAAAGATTGTACGGTATGCGGCAACTTCCGCAGAAACGTCAGGATCGCGTAAGTAACCATTGCGCAAAGATGCTGCGATTGCGCCTTCGATTTGTTGGACAGTGCGTCCGCGTGCTGCGATTGCGCCAACCAGCGGGAATGATATGTAGCCTGATTTGTCGACATTATATGTATTGGTCAAATCGTCTTGACCAAACACGGTAACCCGAATCTGATCTCCGGCATCCAACATATAGGGTTGATTGATGATATCGTGAAATGCGGGCGGTGCAGGGCGGTAACCTGTGCAAGCACTTAAACTCGCCAAAGCAATGCTTAGTGCGATCATTCGTGTGGTTGTTTTCATACTCATCATAACGCGTTCCGGTCAGAATCTGCGCACGTTGCGCAATAAAACTCAGCTCCTTTATCGCGCTGTTAAGGTTAATGGCTGGTAAAAAACTGGTCAAAGAGCGGTCAATTCCTTGGCGTAGCCGCCATCATCGCCCAAAACTTAACACTTCAGTTATCTTTGCGAACAAAGCTTTAAGGGCAAGTTTACTCTATGGTTACCATGTTGCTTTAGAGGTGGGTGGGTAAGTGTTTAGTCGTTAGTATTTTGAGTTGGAGTTATGAGTATGTCGGATCAAGTCCAGTCACGCGACGCCGATATTGATATGGGACGTTTGTTCGGTGCTATTTGGCGCGATAAATTCCGTATTATTATCATCGCCCTCATACTCACAGCCGTTGTTTTTGGGTTGCTGAGTATGGTTTCTCCAAAATATAAAGCGGACACGCGCGTATTACTGGATTTAAATGAATCTGTTTACACCCGCCCATCGGCAGAGAACCAACCAGCTGATCAGCCTATAATTGATGCTGAAGGTGTTGCCAGCCAGATCGAAATTATTCGCTCATCCGATTTGTTGCTCAAAGTTGCTGAAGAGTTGAAACTTGGAGACAGGGGCGAGTTTGACTCAACACGAAATATTTCCGCCCTTAAAGAAGGCCTTATCACATTTGGTTTGGCCGCTGATCCGCGTGAATTGCCAGCAGAGCAACGCGTTCTAAAAGCGATGCGTGATCGTTTGGAAGTTTATTCTGCTGAACCTGCTCGCGTCGTCGTCATTGAGTTTGAATCCTCAGACCCTGAGCTTGCCAAGGCCGTCCCGAACGCTATTGCAAAAGCCTATGTGTCACTGGAGAGCCAATCTCAGCGTGATACGAGCGGGCAGGCGGCTGACTTTTTAGCCTCTGAAATCGCACAGCTACAGCGCAGCCTATTTGAAGCGGAAACGCGGGTGGAAGACTTCCGTGCTTCAAATGATCTCTTTCAAAGTGAAAATGACAGTACACTTGCGACCCAGCAACTTGGCGAATTAGCATCAGAGCTATCGCGGGTTCGCGCCGAACGTTCAAGTGTTGAAGCGCGTGTTCTGTCTGTTGAACGGGCTCTAGAAAGCGGCGCTGCTCTTGATACATTGCCGGATGTGATCTCTTCACCGCTCATTGAACGTTTGAGCGAGCAGCAGGTTCGTTTGAACGCACAAATTGCAGATTTATCAACGACGCTGCTGCCGGAGCATCCGCGCATCAAAGCATTGCGATCTCAAATTAACGACCTCAACGAGCAGGTGCGTGAACAAGCTGAACGTGTGCTGCAAGGATTGCGCAACGAGGCTTCTATCAACCGCGAGCGGGAACAAGATCTCATAAGCGCATTGAACGAGCAAAAAGCTGCCACATCGCAGGTAAGCGGACAGGAAGTCGAGCTTAGAGCGCTAGAGCGTGAAGCTGCTTCACAGCGCGCATTGCTTGAAAGTTATTCCTTGCGATTCCGTGAGGCAAAATCGCGCGGCGAGCGCGAAGATGTGCCAGCCAAAGCACGTATTATTTCTCCGGCTTTAACGCCGATTGAAGCTGCGTTTCCAAAAATGGTTCCACTCTTGGGCGCAACATTTGTTGGCTCGCTCATCATTATGGTTCTTGTGACATTAATGAGCGAGTTGTTTTCTGGTCGCGCTTTGGTGCCTGTTGCTGCGGCCCGTGAGAGAACTGATGAAGATAATGTTGTTGCGATGCCAGTTGCCAATAATGTGCCCAAAAGCACAGCAGCCGTTTATCAAAAACGCGAGGAACATGTTCCTGAACCAGAATATATAGCGAATGATAATTTCTCGGTTGCTTCGCTTGCCAATCAACTCATCGAAAAGGGTGCCGGCCGTGCCATTATTGTATCGCCAGAAGGTGATGCAGGTAGCATGTGCTCTGTAAGCCTTGTTCGGCATTTGGCAGATGAAGGGTTGCGAGTTGTTCTCGTTGATCTAACGGGCACAGCTGCATCTTCGCAGCATATGCTGGCTGACTTTACATTGCCCGGTATTACCGAGCTTCTAGCGTCGCAGGCGCCTTACTCAGATGTAATTCACTGCGATGCGGCAACACGGGCCCATATTATCCCGACTGGCAATGCAGATGCTGTTTTGGCAATGCGTGCGATTGATCGCTTGCCCATGATTATGGATGCGCTGAGCTCTGCTTACGATCTTGTTGTGGTTGATTGCGGACCAACGGATGCTAGTGGTCTCAAAAGACTGACAACACCAGATAGCGAAATTGTCATATCGATGGTGGAGCCAGATTCAAATCAGGTTGTTGCAGCTGCAGAAGATCTGGTTGCTGGCGGCTATGAGGATGTGTTGATTGTCACGTCAGGCAATGTTGATGCGCCGTTGCCTCCGACATCAAATCGATATCACGCATAATCTAAATGATTGAGTTAGGTGCTGAACAAGCGTTCAGCGCCTAAACAAATTTCCAACATGTTTGCGGGCAGTCTTCACTTTTGCCCATATGAATGTGTTGGTCTTAACGGCTTTTACAATGCGGCCGCGAAGAATACGCAGCGTGGTTTTAAGCTTACCTTGTGCGCTAATTGGAATGTGGGTTTCGCGGTGCCATGTTTCGATTTCACACCAGCGGCGTTTATAAAACTCATCACCAACGCCAAAGTCATAAATATCATAGCCTCTTGCACATGCTGTTTCGATTGAATTGAAAAACAACAAATCGCCTGGACCGCAATCTGCGAACTTTTCTGCAAAAGTGCCAAACTCAACGGTTTGACGTCCTTTATGGTGTGTGCATCCAATGATAGCCGCAGGTTCATCATCACAATAAACGGCCTGTAATGTGTGTGTCGGTTTATCGAGCGCACAGCTGTCTTTAAACATTTTACCAAACATATTGCGAACGGATTGATCGGCAAAAACGTCACAAAGACCAAGCTCTTTGAACCGTGCCGTTTTCATTTCATAGAACGCATCGAGTACAGCTTCGATATCATCGCAAGGTACTTGTTCAACATAGCGCACAGTACCAATCATCTCTAACTTGCGCATATGGCTGCGTTGCCGCTTGCGCTTGCGCTTGCCGTGATGACGCTCTTGAACGCCTTCAAATCCGCCCTCAAGGCTTAGCGATAACGCTACATTCGGGCTGGCTTGACTGCTTTCGAAAACAAATGGGTTCTTGATGTCATCCCATTGCTCATGTTGACGTTCAAGAAAGAGAGCATCCGCCGCACAATTGAGATTTCGCAATTCTTTCGATATTTCTGAAATCGTAATGCTTGATAGAGCGAGAATATCGTCGCGCTTTCCGACGGGAAAATTACCGTTCGCATGAGAATCGCCGCAATAGATTGCCGTCTTCTTAGCCTGCAACTCCAATGGTAATAAAACATCGCCATGGCCATGCTTGTTGAAAATGAGAAAGAGTGGTTTGGCTGTTTCGTTAGAAAGCCACGCGGACAGGAATATTTTTGTTTGGTAACCGGTTGTCACGACATCATCAGATAATTGGTCGACATAAGACAGCGCTTCTTGTCTATCCGTGATCGCACGAACTGAGAAGGCTGCGCGTGTTCGGGTCTCCCGATCACTTGTGGCCATAGTATTTTCTACTGTGTGTGACATATCCAATCCTGTTTGCGTAAGGATTGCATGTGCAAGTTTCAAATGTTTTAGCGTTTTAAGTTTGCTGCTTGATTTAGCGCGTTTCCACCGTAATCTTTCAAAATATGGTTTTTGAAACGTTACTGGGTTTATTCAAATTCTATTGGTTGTTTCTCTCAATTTCTTTTTTGCTGGGTTTCAGCATCCAAGAAATGACAAACATCGCAGGGACCACCCATAAAAGACCAGAAAGGCCGAAAAACGCTAAATGGATATACCATTCGCTATCGGCCAGTCGGTATGTGGCCACAGTGGTGGCAACCAATGCGTAAACAATCACCATTGTTACGAGCAGAAGCATCCCGATAAAAGATTTTAGGCGTGTCGGCATTAATTCGTCCCAATTGGTAATATTCGTTTCCTGACCTTTGCCATCAAACCGAGGCGTTTGGCAACAAATGTCCGCGACAAACCGACACTTGTATGAAGGTAGCTATTTTGCGAAATAGCGCGTTACATAATGAATGGAAATTACACTCATGTCACAGCCAGAACAAAATAGCCTTCAGCGCGAATTGAAGAACCGAAAAATGGTGCGCCAGTGGCTTTATTTCACAGCGTTGATGTTGCTGTGTCTGGTTATTGTTGGCGGTGCGACGCGCCTGACCGATTCTGGCCTTTCAATCACAGAGTGGAAACCAATTCACGGCGTTGTGCCGCCATTGACCGATGCTGCTTGGGAAGAGGAGCTGCAAAAATATCGCCAGATTCCTGAATATCAGCTGGTCAATAAAGGCATGTCGATGGATGAGTTCAAATTCATCTTTTGGTGGGAGTGGGCACACCGCTTTTTAGCGCGCAGCTTGGGCCTCGTCTTTGCATTGCCCATGGCATTCTTCTGGGTAACAGGCAGATTAGACAACCGTATCAAAAAGCCGCTTGTGGGCTTGCTTGCCTTGGGTGGTTTGCAAGGCTTTATCGGCTGGTGGATGGTGTCGTCAGGTTTGAGCGAGCGGGTTGATGTGAGCCATTATCGTTTGGCAACGCATCTTTGCATGGCCGCATTGATACTCGCGCTTATAATGTGGGTCGCACGCGGCATCGCTCCGCATCGCAATGATCTAAAGCCAACCGCCAATTCATCATTTGTGGCTGGTGTTTTAGCCATATTGATCTTCTTGCAAATCTATCTCGGCGCGCTTGTTGCCGGCATGGATGCAGGACTTGTCTTTAATGAATGGCCAATGATGGGGAATGGTTTTTTCCCATCGGTAATGTGGGAAGCATCGCTGGGTTGGCATAATCTGGTCGAAAATCCGGCAATTGTGCAGTTCGTTCATCGCACGGGTGCCTATGTCGTTTTGGCCGCCGTTTTGCTGCATACCATCATTTGTTGGCGCTGGGCCGCTGGTTCAACACATACATGGCGCGCGACAATGCTTCTTGTCTTGGTGATAGGTCAGGCGATTGTTGGTATTGCAACGCTGCTAACGGAGGTTCAGCTGGATTGGGCACTCGTGCACCAAGGCTTGGCGTTTATAGTTCTAGCATTTGCGGTTGCGCATTGGCGCGGGCTTGTTGGGCCGCTACCGCTAAAAGATGGCCGTGCACACACGCACGGCCTCACTTAAATTAGGCTTGAAGCATCAGGTTGAGGTTTTGAACAGCTGCGCCTGATGCGCCTTTGCCCAAATTGTCCAAGGAAGCAATAAGGTTGATTTGCTTGCCGTCTTCACGCGCGCAAACATAAAGCTTCATGCGGTCGGTTCCCGCCATTTCAGTTGGATCAATTCGCGCCAAACCGTCAGTTACATCGTTAGGTACAATCTCAACGATGTCTTGGCCTGCATAATGAGCAGCAAGAGCCTGATGAATAGTTTCGCGGGAGGCACCATTCATCGCATCTGTATGCAGCGGAATATTGACCAACATGCCTTGAGCAAATCGGCCAACATTTGGCGTGAAAATTGGATCAAGCGTAAGCCCGCTACGCACTTTGATTTCAGGCACATGCTTGTGCTTCAAACTAAGCGCATAGGCAAAATAAGGGGCCTCTATCGCGTCATCACGCTTAGCATCTTCCATCTGCGCAATCATCTGCTTGCCGCCGCCTGAATAGCCAGAAACCGCATTTATCGTCACCGGATAAGTGCTGGGTAATAGACCCGCTAAGGTGAGGGGACGCAGCAGGGCAATCGCGCCTGTTGAATAACAGCCCGGGTTAGTAACATTTTGCGCGTGGATGATTTTTTCGCGCTGGCCCGGCTCGCTTTCTGCAAAACCATAGACCCAGCCATCTGCAATACGGTGCGCAGTTGACGCATCAATAAACCGTGTGCCTGAACCTTCAGCCAGTGCAACAGCTTCGCGCGCAGCATCATCGGGTAAACATAGAATCGCAATATCAGCATCGCGCAGCATTGTTGTTCGCTTTTCATTGTCGCGCCGATCTTCCATCGCAAGCGACAAAAGATTGATGTCATCGCGTGCAGCAAGCCGTTCTGCAATTTGCAAGCCTGTGGTTCCGTGCTCGCCGTCAATAAAAACTGATTTAGTCATTTTGATTCTAATTCCAAAAACTTAGCCGCATTTGCGGAATCAATGTGTGAACTACTTCTTCTTCTGTTCAGCAAGCAGGCCCAAATAATACATAGCAACAGAAGCGCCCGCGATTGCCGTGATATCGGCGTGATCATAGGCTGGGGCAACTTCTACAATATCTGCGCCAACAATATTGAGTGAGCCAAGGTCGCGCAATACGCCAAGCATTTTCGCCGTAGATGGACCACCTGCCACAGGGGTGCCAGTGCCAGGTGCGTAGGCAGGATCAAGGCAATCAATGTCAAAAGTGATATAGCACGGCATGTCGCCAACGCGCTCTTTGATTGCTTTTACAATCTCGGCGATACGCATCTCTTCAACATCATAGCCATACAGCATTTTAATGCCGCAATCTTCTGGCGCATGAGTGCGGATGCCGATCTGAATAGAATGCTCAGGGTCAATCGTTCCGTCGCGCACAGCGCGTCCGACAAATGAACCATGGTCAATGCGCTTGCCATCATCAAACCAAGTGTCCTGATGGGCATCAAACTGAATAAGAGCCATTTTCCCATATTTGGCAAAATGCGCTTTTAAAGTCGGCCAAGTAACATAGTGGTCACCACCGATTGTGATGAGTTTGGCACCAGATTCAACAACTTTTGCCGCTTCTTTTTCAATGCGTTTTGGCGTCTGGCTGTGATTGCCATAATCTAAAAGAACATCGCCGCGATCAACGACAGCCAGATTTTCAAACAAATCTGCATCAAACGGATATTGCGGATCATTATCAAAAATTGCTGAAGCACGCCGTACTGCTTGCGGACCAAAACGCGCGCCAGGGCGGTTTGATACAGCAGCATCAAAAGGCACGCCCATTACAGCGACATCAACACCGCTGAGTGATTTAGAATATTTGCGGCGCATGAATGACAACGCACCTGCATGCGTAGGGTCTTCTGCTGCTGCATTGAGATTGCGTGCTGTAAAAGCGTTGTCGATTTTGGTCGATGGCATGGGATTATTCCTATTGATGCCAGCGATATAAGACAAAGCGCAGCGCTATTCCAATTAAATTCGAAGTTTATAAGGGAAGATATAAAAAAAGCGGGGCTGAAAAGCCCCGCTCAATGCAGCTGACAATAAATGCCAGTTTATTTTTATCGTTTTGAGAACTGGAAAGAACGACGGGCTTTTGCGCGACCGTATTTCTTACGTTCAACTGTACGGCTGTCGCGTGTTAGGAAGCCGTCTGGCTTCAGAACGCCGCGCAATGATGGTTCCATATATGTCAAAGCTTTTGAAATGCCGTGACGAACAGCACCAGCTTGACCAGAAAGACCACCACCAGCAACACTGATTACGATGTCGTATTGTGTTTCGCGGTTCGCTGCGATGAGCGGCTGCTTAATAACCATCTGCAAAACAGGACGGGCAAAGTATTCAGTAAAGTCGCGTGACTTAACTGCTTTGACCTTCTCTTTGCGGGCTTTAGAGCGAACATCGCGCTTTTTAGGCTCACCAACGATTGTGATTTTACCAGAACCTGGCTTCAACCATACACGTGCGACAGCGTCTTTACGCTTGCCAGTTGCATAGGCACGGCCATATTCATCAACTTTTTTCTCGTAAACCGGTGCAGCTTCAACAGCAGCTTCGGCAGAGATAGCGCCAGTTGCTGCGCCCAGTTCTTCAAGTGAATTAATTTCAGCCATTTGGATCAACCAACTTTCTTGTTCTTGGAGTTCATTGCGCCAACATCAAGCGTTTCTGCTTGTTGAGCTGTGTGTGGGTGCTCAGAGCCAGCGTAAACGCGAAGGTTTTTCATCTGACGACGACCAAGCGGACCACGTGGGATCATACGCTCAACAGCTTTTTCAAGAACGCGCTCTGGGAAGCGACCAAGAAGAAGTTGGTCAGCTGTGCGCTGCTTGATGCCGCCTGGGTGGCCTGTGTGCCAGTAATAAATTTTGTCGCTGCGTTTTTTGCCTGTGAAGACAACTTTATCAGCGTTGATAACGACAATATTGTCACCATCATCAACATGCGGTGTAAATGTAGGCTTGTGCTTGCCGCGAAGGCGGTGAGCAATAATAGAGGCAAGACGACCAACGACGAGACCTTCAGCGTCGATAATCAGCCACTTTTTCTCCACCTCGTGAGGCTTCTGCGAAAATGTGCGCATAAGAGTTTCCTTTAGATATCCGTCACCAGTCGGTTCAGGCTTTTTTTGTTGCTTGTATTTGGGATGCAAATGGATCGCATATTCCAAAAAATAAACCGCACAAAACAGAAGCTTTGCGCGATAGAGCTGCGTTTACTGAGGGTGAGGGGCACTGTCAAGTGATATTGAAAACGTCAAAACGTAAATGTTAAGCAAAAACAGTGGCTTAATAATGTGGTATTATTTTACCGTATGATTATTTCGATGGAATTGAATATGTTGCCGTTGCTTGGGCCACAATCGTCTTATTTTCATCCAATATATCGCAATTAACAACAGCAAGCCTTTTGCCAAGTTTGAGCAAGGTCGAGACGCAATTAAGCGGGCCGGGCTTAGGCTTATGCATGAAGTTGATATTGAGATTGGTCGTAACGGTGTGCTTCATCGGGCCGATATGAGCCAAAATAACCAGATAAGCACAAACATCTGCCAGCGCGAAAAGTGTTGGCCCTGAAACGGTGCCGCCGGGACGTAAATGCCGCGCAATTGGGTCAAGGCGAAGCGTTGTTTTTGCTGGAGAAACATCAACGACTGAAAATACACGGCCATCGACATGAACCTCTGAAAACTGCGTATCAAGAAAATGCTCAATTTCAGAAGCAGTCATCACTGGTGTGAGTTCAGTCATTTTAATTCTCCGGTCTCGGTGTCAAAATCGTTCCGATAATGAAATATGAAAAGTAAATGGCAATGAGCACCTGAGAGGCGATCATCATATTATTATTGACGGATTGCGCGCCAAGGACACCAAGGCCAACAAATGATGCAAGCGCGAGCCCCATAAGTATGCGCATAAACAGGCGTCGTCCTTTTGCTTTTGGGGTTCCTATAAAGATTGCAAAAACCGGTATGACGAGCATAATACACAGCATGATGATGCCGCCAATTTCATTGGGAATGGCACGCAGCGCTGAATAAAACGGCAAAAGATACCATTGCGGCAGGGCAGGATCGTTTGCCGCAGCTGTCGCGGAAGTGTCGGCTCCGCTAAATAGTACGCTTCCTAAAAGCAGTGCGAACATCAAAAGGATAGCCAACACAACAATTCGCTCCAGCGTGCCTTCGCCATGACTATTGATTTTGAAATAGGCAGTCATGCTCGCCCCAAGTATCAGTAAGAAAATCAACGCGCCAAGATCAGAAAGATTGAGGCCAATAAGCGTCATATTTTGTATAAATTTACCGATATAGGGCCCAACAGTGGGAGCGGTGGTAATGCCGGAAGATAATTGGCTGGCTGGGATAAGGTAGCCTGAGAACCTTATTGCCTCGCTCACGAGCAGAGCCAGAACCAATAATATCCATGTGGTTTTGCGCGATCCGCTAAAATTATTGCGCGCGATACAAAATCCCATATGCACGAATGTTAGAAGATAGAGCGCCCCGATAATGAAATCCGTTTCACCGCGAAGCCATGCAAGCGTTGTGTTCAGCGCAACAAAGGTCAATGCACATAAGTGCAGCGTCGAGACGCTCCAAAAATCATAGCGTTCGTTGCTGACTGTGTTTTGTTGAGCGCTCATACGAACAAATCCATTATAACAAGTCGTCGGCCACCCTTGTCACTTGGAGCATGACACTGGTAGTTTGAAATCGATATTCAACTGGAAGCTAAAGCCATGTCAGCCGCCCCGCAATCAGAAAATGAAATTCTATTATCGCTGCAAAAAGATGCCATTTTGCATTTGACGCTCAACAATGGTTCAGCGAACACATTGTCGATTGCGTTGATGACAGCATTGCGTGATGCAATTGTCGCCGCTGGCTCTGATGATAGCGTGCGCGTCATTGTCATTGGTCATGCGGGTAAAGTGTTTTCCGCCGGCCATGATTTAAAAGAAATGACAGCCCGACGTGCAGATGCAGATAAGGGGCAGGCGTTTTTCACGCAGACATTTGATCTTTGCTCGGAGCTAATGTTGGCAGTCAATGAATGTCCAAAGCCCGTAATCGCGGTCATTAATGGCTTGGCAACGGCCGCAGGCTGCCAGCTGGTTGCAACATGTGATTTGGCAATCGCGACGGACAAGGCAACCTTTTGCACGCCGGGTGTTAATATCGGCTTGTTCTGCTCAACGCCAATGGTCGCTCTCACGCGCAATGTTCACCGCAAACAAGCAATGGAAATGCTGCTGACAGGTGAAACCATTGAGGCAGGCGATGCCAAAGAATATGGCTTGATTAACCGCATTGTACCTGAAGATTATCTCGATCAAGTCGTTACCAAATACGCCACGATGATCGCTTCAAAATCACAAATGACGGTAAAAACGGGCAAGCAGGCATTTTATGCGCAAGCCGAGATGGGACTTCGTGAAGCCTATGATTACACATCCAAGGTGATGACGGAAAACATGCTGGCAGGCGATGCATGCGAAGGCATTGAAGCTTTTATAGAAAAGCGTGAAGCAAAGTGGAGTGACCGCTAATGGTTTTTGAACCACGTTTGACGATGATAACGCTTGGTGTTGAGAACATTGAACGCGCCAGCGCATTTTATGAAAAGCTTGGCTTTAAAAAATCATCCGCCAGCCAAGACAGCGTCACTTTCTTTATCACGAACGGTACGGTTTTAGGGCTGTTTGGTAAAGCGGCTCTGGCTGATGATGCAGGTGTCGAAGATATGCCCGTGCAATATCGCGGTGTTTCGATTTCCCATAATCTTGATGATGAGCAAGCCGTGGACGAGGCGTTTGCGCATGCATTAAGCTGCGGCGCTACGGCCACCAAACAGCCTCATAAAACGTTCTGGGGTGGCTATTCAGGCTATTTCGCAGATCCCGATGGTCATCTTTGGGAATTAGCACATAATCCATTTGCGCCACTTGATGAAAACCGCAACATGCCGTTGCCCGAATAATTTTTGCCGGAGTAATACTTTTTGGACCACGATATTTATGAAGATGCGTTTTTGCGCGATGTGCTGACCACAGTGAAAACCATCGCAGTCGTTGGCGCGTCTGCTAACCGCGACCGACCTAGCAACCGGGTGATCGGGTATTTGGTCGACAAAGGTTACACGGTCTTTGCCGTCAATCCGGGTCATTCAGGCCGTATCATCAACAAAGCGATGACTTACGCATCCCTTGCCGATATTCCGGAGCCGATTGATATGGTAGATGTATTCCGCGCGCCGGAGCATTTGTTCGGCGTGATCGAAGAAGCGCTCGATCTGACGCCGCAGCCTAAATACATTTGGTCACAGCTCGGCGTGCGCGATGATAAAGCGGCACTGTTTGCTGAGGAGCAGGGGCTGGTTGTTGTGCAAGACCGCTGCCCTGCCATTGAGATACCACGACTGAGGCTTTAACCAGATTATAATTTCACCAAATTGCTTGAAATGCATGTATATGCTCGCCCATTCGAGCTTTGTTAGAATATCCTTCCTTTGCAAAGGCGAGCAATTGTTCAATAACGTATACATAAATTTATTTAGGAGATGAATATGGCGCCTCACACACCCGGTTTCGACACACTCGCAATTCATGCTGGCGCATCGCCTGACCCGACGACGGGTGCACGCATTACGCCAATTTATCAGACAACAGCCTATGTTTTCAAAGACACAGACCATGCAGCTAAGCTTTTTGGTTTGCAGGAATTTGGCAATATCTACACACGGTTGATGAACCCAACGACAGCAGTGCTCGAAGAAAAAGTCGCAGCATTGGAGGGCGGTACAGCCGCTCTTGCATGTTCATCTGGCCATGCCGCTCAATTGTTGGTTTTCCACACGATCATGAATGCAGGTGATAATTTCATCGCCGCAAACAGACTTTATGGCGGTTCTATCAACCAGTTTAATCAAGCGTTTAAGAACTTCGACTGGCATGTGCGCTGGGCCGATATGGACGATGTGTCCACGATTGAAAGCCAGATCGATGAGAATACGAAAGCTATTTTCTGCGAAAGCTTGGCGAACCCAGGCGGCATCGTCACCGATCTTGAGGCTGTTTCAGCAGTAGCTAAAAAACATGGCATTCCGCTGATCGTCGATAACACAATGGCAACGCCATATCTTATTCGCCCATTCGAACATGGTGCGGACATTGTTGTTCATTCATTGACTAAATTCATCGGCGGCCACGGCAATTCTATGGGCGGTCTCATCATTGATGGCGGCACATTCGATTGGTCTGCAACAGACAAATACCCGATGCTTTCAAAGCCGCGCACGGAATATGCAGGCGTTGTGTTGCATGAAGCACTTGGCAATATTGCGTTTGCAATTGCTTGCCGCGTGTTGGGTATGCGCGATTTTGGTCCCGTGATCTCTCCGCAAAACTCATTCAATATTTTGACTGGTGCAGAAACCTTGTCATTGCGTATGCAGCGTCACTGCGACAATGCGCTTGCGGTCGCAAAACACTTGAAATCACATGATAAAGTGTCGTGGGTGCGTTATGCCGGTTTGGAAGATGATCCCTACAATGCATTGCAAAAGAAATATTCGCCAAACGGGGCAGGTGGTGTTTTCACTGTCGGCCTAAAGGGCGGCTATGATGCAGGCGTCAAATTCGTGGAAAGCTTGGAGCTAATCTCCCATGTTGCTAACCTTGGCGACACACGCTCGCTTGTTATCCACCCAGCGTCAACAACGCACCGCCAGCTGACGGACGAGCAACGCGAAGCAGCAGGCGCTGGCAATGATGTGGTTCGACTTTCAATTGGTATTGAAAGCGTTGACGATATTATTGCTGATATTGATAAGGCGCTTGGCTAAGCCAGGCTTCAGACAACTTCAAGGCGGGGATTGCCCCGCCTTGGACACGTTGCATTCGTTGAGATTTAAGCTTTGCTTTCTTTAAGCGCGACAGCTTCGCTATCTTCTTCAACGCAAAGCATATGCTGACGTAAATAGAATTTACGTTTGCCTTCCACATATAAATCCAGAAAGACGTTCTCGCCACTAATGGCAGACATGAGGCCAGGTGTTGAACCCGGTGTAATTTCGCATTTAAGCTGCTTGCCGTCTGTAAATGTTATGATGGCTGGAAGGCGTGATTTTGAACTGCCGAACATATGCGTTTAATCCCTTGCTGACTTGAGCATGGATGATTAGCGCAAGATTGTTAAAATTCGTGCCTACAAAAATAGCGTATCCGACAAAACCGGATACGCTATCTTGATTGTTGCTATTGCATATCACCAAAGGCAGCTTGCATCCGCGCCACGGCATCTATGATTTGTGCGCGTGGGGCCGCAAGGTTAAAGCGCTGCCAGCTTTCGCCGCCTGAGCCAAATGTAGGTCCATTATTAGTGGCAATCTTGGCATCTTTCTCGATGCGCCTTGTAAACTCGGCGCGGTCCATGCCTGTGCCTGAAAAATCAACCCAAGCAAGATAGGTTGCTTCCAAATTCATCGAGCGAATACCGGGGATGGCATTGATGCCTTCATCAAAAATACGTTTGTTTTCTGATAGATAGGCGAGCAGCGCTTCCAGCCATTCATCGCCGCCATTATAGGCAGCTTCTGTCATGCCAATACCGAAGCTGTTTGGCGAAATGCCGTTGGCTTTTAGCGTTGCGTCGAACTCGCCGTGAAGCTTTTTGTCTTCAATAATGACATTGCCGCAATGACCGCCCGCCATGTTGAATGTCTTTGAACTCGCCGTCATCATGACAAGGCGTGATTTGATGTCTTCGCTCACCAAGCTCATGATTGTGTGTTTGGCATCGCCAAAAACCAGATCATGATGAATTTCATCAGACACTAAAATTAAATCATGCTTGATGCAGAAATCGCAAATTTCTTTTAGTTCGTCTTTTGACCAGACACGTCCACCCGGATTGTGCGGTGAGCAGAAGATGAGCATTGTCTCATCGCCCTTAAGGCTCTTTTCCAAGCCTTCCATATCAAGCACATAGCGCCCAGCTTCATTAATCAGCGGGCTTTCATGCACACGGCGGCCATTGGCTTCAACAATGCGTGCAAAGGCATGATAAACCGGCGTAAACAGGATAACGGCATCATTTGGCTTAGACCATGTTTGAACGCAAAATGCCGTAGCGTTGACGAGGCCATGCGTCGTGAAAATCCACGCTGGGTCAACTTTCCAATTATGGTGGCGGTCCATCCAGTTTACGATGGCGTTTTTGTAAGAGGTTTGATCGCCATAATAACCAAAGACACCGTGATCGACCATTGAGTTCAGCGCATCAAGAACCGATTGCGGTGGCTTAAATTCCATATCGGCCACCCACATGGCCAAGCCTTCGTCGCTCGCAATGTTGTACGTGCTCTCAAGCGCGTCCCATTTGGCGCAATTTGTGCCAATGCGGTTAATCTGTTCGTCAAAGTTCGGGGTGGTCATGAATGCCTCTTTGTCGTCTATGAAATGAGAACTTTATCAAGTCCGTGAAAATGGAAAATGTCGCGATATTGCGGCGGTGTCGATAGTTTTAAATCCGGTACGCGTTCAAACAATGTACGCAGTCCTATTTGCAACTCAAGCCGCGCCAGCGGCGCCCCAATGCAAAAATGAATGCCAGCGCCGAACGATACATTACCTTGGAACGAACGCTCAGGATTAAACTGGTCTGGTGCCTCGAACTTGCGCGGATCGCGATTGGCAGCCCCCAAGAGAAGTCCGATCTGTTGACCTTTTTTCAAAGGAATAGATGCACCATCGACTTCAAGTGTTAGATCATCAAGGCAATAGCGTGTGAACATATGCAGCGGCGCGTCATGGCGTATGCATTCTTCGACCGTCGCAATCGTTGAAGCATCACTTTCAAATAGTTTTGAAGGACTTATGCCGCTTTCTAGAATCGTTTTCACAGCATTGCCAAGCTGATGAACCGTTGCTTCATGTCCGGCGTTAAGCAGCACGACAATCGTTGAAATCAACTCATCTTCCGTCAATCGGTCACCATCTTCTGTGGCGGCGATGAGCGTTGAGAGCAAGTCATCTTTCGGTGCCTGCTTATGCTGCTGGATGTGATGACGCAGAAAATCGGCAAAGTCTTTCGACGCTTTGTCCGCGGCTAATTCATCGGCAGGCGTTGGGTCCAGCACATACATTTTCACGATGGCGTGCGACCAATCGAGCAATTGCTGGCCAGCATCAACGGGAACACCCAGCAAGCGGCAGATCGTCGTGAGGGGAAGCGGCGTTGCGTAATCAGCCAAAAGTTCAGTCTCGCCGCTAAACTTATCCGCAAGTTGCAGGCAAAGGTCTGTAATCTGCGGGCGCAGCAATTCGACCTGCCGTGATACGAAGGCGCGGTTCACTAGTTTGCGCAAACGTGTATGGCCCGGCGGCTCAAGTTCCAAAAGTGAATGGCGCTCGACATCATCAAAGTTTTTCAAATGTTGAGGGCGCTCTGGCCAGCCAAGTTCTTCGCGGGTTGCCACATGCAGTATTTGTCGTCCGAAGCGGCGGTCACGAAACAAAGCATTGACGGCGTCAAACCCTGCCAGACACCAAATGCCATATTCTTCCCAAAAGAAAACCGGATGACCAACCTCAAACAAGGCGGCATATGCAGCATAGGGGTTCTGAACGAAGGCTGACTCATGTGGATCGATGGATACATGGGGCCCAGACGGCTTCAACGTAATTTTAAGGTAATTTGGGCAGGTGGTCATGAAAATAAATGATGTGAAAGAGGGGTAGGAATGGAATGTATAAACCACCTTTAAACCAAATTCCCATACCTACCTTGCGAAATAGGGGTTTGACACCCTATTTATCAGGAACAGATTTAAATGATTCCCGAAATGTCTATGAAGTCGGGAATTAGAATTATCATTTTGCATTCGCAAAATTAAACATGAAATCAAGCTAACACGCCAAAGGTGATAAATGAGCAATCCAATTGAAACCGCGATGAACCTTGTGCCGATGGTTGTGGAGCAGTCCGCACGCGGTGAACGCGCCTATGATATTTTTTCACGCCTTCTTAAAGAACGTATTATCTTTATCACGGGCCCGATTGAAGATGGTATGGCGACACTCGTATGCGCGCAGCTTCTTTTTCTTGAGGCAGAAAACCCGAAAAAAGAAATCGCAATGTATATCAACTCACCAGGCGGTGTTGTGACAGCCGGCATGGCGATCTATGATACAATGCAGTTCATTAAACCTGCCGTGTCTACACTTTGTACAGGTCAGGCAGCGTCCATGGGCTCGTTGCTTCTTGCAGCTGGCGAAAAAGATATGCGCTTTGCATTGCCAAACGCATCAATCATGGTGCACCAGCCATCAGGTGGTTATCAGGGACAGGCAACGGACATTATGATCCACGCCAAGTTCACAGAGCGCTTGAAACGTCGTTTGAATGAGATCTATGTCAAACACACAGGTCAGGACTACGACACTATTGAAAACGCACTAGAGCGCGATAACTTTATGTCTTCTGATGAAGCACAAAAATTTGGCTTGATCGACAAAGTGATCACGTCACGTGCGGCGATCGAGAGCGAAAGCGCTAAGTAATCGTCTGATTTAACGCATATTGCGTTGTTTTAGACGTTAGTGCGGCAATTGTGACACGCCTTTGCGATTGCGTATTTGCGCAATCGCGTTAAATTTTGGACGCGTTAATGTGTTGGTTACAAGATGTGTGGTCACATGTTGATACGAATCACGCTGGAAATGTTTTGCGTCCAGTTAAATAGTATCCGTTTACCTTATGATCGGTAATAGCGGGACAAATAGCCCCTAAAGGGCAAAATCCGGCATAGTAGAATATGCTGCGAAACATAGGGACGAATTGATGAGCAAAGTCGGTAATAGTGGTGGTGGAAGTTCAGGCGGAGACGCAAAGAACACACTCTACTGCTCTTTTTGCGGCAAGAGCCAGCATGAAGTGCGTAAACTAATTGCAGGACCAACCGTCTTCATTTGTGATGAATGTGTTGAATTGTGTATGGATATCATCCGCGAGGAAAATAAATCCTCTGTGGCTAAATCGTCCGAAGGTGTGCCAACACCGCAAGAGATTTTGGGTGCGCTAGATGATTATGTCATCGGCCAGCCTTATGCGAAACGCATTCTTTCTGTTGCTGTTCATAACCACTATAAGCGTTTGGCACATGCCGAGAAAAACGATGATGTGGAATTGGCGAAATCTAACATTTTGCTGATCGGCCCAACAGGTTGCGGTAAAACGCTTCTCGCTCAAACGCTAGCGCGTGTGATTGATGTGCCGTTCACAATGGCCGATGCAACCACACTGACAGAAGCTGGCTATGTGGGCGAAGATGTTGAAAACATCATTCTCAAACTGCTTCAGGCATCTGATTATAATGTTGAACGCGCGCAGCGCGGCATCGTTTATATCGATGAGATCGACAAGATTTCTCGTAAGTCTGACAATCCGTCTATTACACGCGATGTATCGGGCGAGGGCGTACAGCAGGCACTCTTGAAAATCATGGAAGGCACTGTTGCTTCCGTGCCGCCGCAAGGTGGCCGTAAGCATCCGCAGCAGGAATTCTTGCAGGTTGATACATCAAACATCCTGTTTATTTCAGGTGGTGCATTTGCCGGTCTAGACCGTATCATTTCTGAACGCGGTAAAGGTACGTCCATTGGTTTTGCCGCTTCGGTTGAAGCGCCGGATGAACGCAAAACAGGCGAACTCTTCCGCAAGGTTGAGCCAGAAGATTTGCTACGCTTTGGTTTGATTCCTGAGTTCGTGGGCCGTTTGCCGGTTCTTGCAACATTGGAAGATCTCGACGAAGAAGCGCTTATCCGCATTCTGACCGAGCCCAAAAATGCAATCGTGAAGCAATATCAACGTCTCTTCTCTATGGAAGAAGTCGAGCTGACATTCCACGAAGATGCTTTGAGCGCAATCGCGCAAAAAGCAATCGAGCGCAAAACAGGTGCTCGTGGTCTTCGCTCTATTATGGAAAGCATTTTGCTGGACACAATGTTCGAATTGCCAGCGATGGAAGGTGTACGCGAAGTCGTTATATCTGACGAAGTTGTTCGCGGCGGTGCGCGCCCACTTTATATTTATGAAGAGCGTGCCGAAGAAGCAGAGAACGCTTCAGCTTAAAGAGCGAGCACTATTAAATTTTAAAACGCCGCAAGCTCATTGAGTTTGCGGCGTTTTTATTATCTGTAACGGCTGCCCCAAGAGCGTAATGCTTCAATCACATCGTGCAGTTCACGGCCTTTATCTGTCAGGCGATACTCCACCTTTGGTGGCACCACAGCAAAGACTTTCCGGTGAACAATGCCGCTAGTTTCTAATTCACGTAGCTGCTTCGTCAGGCTGCGCTGTGTCACGCCAGAAAGACGGCGGGATAGCTCATTAAAACGCAGGGTTTCTTGCATCAGGTGGAAGATAATCAAGCCCTTCCATTTACCTGAAATTTGCTCAAGCGCTGCTTCAACAGGGCACCCCTCGCTGCAATCATAATTTTCAAAGCGCTGTGCCGGTAAGGGTAAGTGCGTTTCTACAGTATCCATAATGTACCTATATGCATCAATTGTGCGTACTTGTCAGATTGTGTGTAAAGTCTCATATGCATCTAACTTGTTTGATTGTCAAAAAAGGAACTGACATGGCACTTACTATTCTGGCCCAAATTACAGCGGTTGCTGGCAGCGAAGATTTGGTACGCACACAGCTTGAGAAGCTGGTTTCGATCACACGCGCAGAGCAGGGTTGTCTGCAATATGATCTACACATCGATAATGAGAATCCGGGCTTCTTCGTGTTTTACGAAAACTGGGAAAGCCGTGAGCTTTGGCAGCAGCATATGAGTGCGCCGCATTTAGCAGCCTATATGAAGGCAACGGATGGAGCGGTTGCTAATTTTAGTGTCAATGAACTTAGCAAAATAGCTTGATATAACACCGCAACATTTTGCGGCGATGGAGAATGAAATGAAAGTAATTGGATATTATGAGAGCCTGCCGATTGTCGATGACAAGGCGCTGGTTGAATTGGAAATGGATAAGCCGCAACCAACAGGCCGAGATTTGTTGGTTCGGGTAAAGGCTGTGTCGGTTAATCCGGTTGATTTCAAAATACGCGGTCGCAAGCAATCAAAAAATGATGTCCCTGTTGTTTTAGGCTGGGATGCGGTTGGCGAAGTCGTAGAGACAGGCAGCGATGTGACATTGTTCCAGCCAGGTGATGAGGTTTGGTATGCTGGCGCTATCAATAGGCAGGGCACAAACTCTGAATTTCACCTCGTGGATGAGCGTATCGTCGGCACAAAGCCTAAATCGGTGACAGATGCAGAAGCCGCAGCCTTGCCATTAACAACGCTAACAGCGCATGAAATGCTGTTTGACCGCTTGCGTGTGAATGATCCTGTTCCAGGCGCTGCACCTGCGGTGTTGATCATCGGCGGGGCAGGCGGTGTTGGTTCAATCGCAATCCAGCTGCTGCGTGCTTTGACTGATCTTAAGGTTATCGCAACGGCATCACGCCCCGAAACAATGGACTGGGTCAAAGATCTGGGCGCGCACCATGTGATTGATCACAGTAAGCCGTTGGCCGCACAGATCGAAGCCTTGGGGATCGGTCAGCCCGGCTTTGTATTCTCGACAAATTATTCGGGTAGCTATGCTGCACAAGTTGGAGAGTTAATTGCGCCGCAGGGGCGTTTTGGATTGATTGATGATCCAGAAAGCTTCGACATTATGCCGTTCAAAGGCAAAGCCGTGTCGATACATTGGGAAATGATGTTTACGCGCTCGCTGTTTGAAACAGATGATATGCAGCGGCAGGGCGATATATTGAACGAAGTTGCTGCATTGCTTGATGACGGTAAAATCCGCTCAACCGCGACAGAGACACTTGGCATAATCAATGCAGAAAATTTGAAACGCGCCCATGCTATTCTTGAAAGCGGTAAAGCGCGGGGCAAACTTGTGCTCGAAGGCTTTTAGAACAAAGCCGATGATTGAATAAAAAAATGGCCGATCTTCAGTTAAGAAGATCGGCCGTTGCCCAAGTCTGGGGATGGATGATGGGACTCGACTCGGGCAAACTCAAGTTAACAGTGTTGCTATTTACACGTCAGTTCCGTGCGATACGGCTTCGGTTGTCTTCGATTGTTACCCAGCGACCAGCATGTTCAGTCGATTGCCGCTTTAGATATTCATAAGGTGTGTCACGCCAATCATCGATACGGCCGACAAGGTTATCGAGAATGAAGTCACCGCGATCGGTGCGTACAGTCAAAACGGCATGACCTTCGCCATTGGGTTGTTTGACCACGGTAATCAAAAGATTGCCCGGATTAATGCCAGCCTTAATCAGTTTGATGCGTTTCAAAAGAACATAGTCTTCGCAATCGCCAACATTGGTTGGGTATGACCAAACTTCCATTTTGCCCCAGATTTCAAGATCTGTAAGCGGCGTGATTGTCGTGTTCACGTGATTGTTTACATTGACAATTTTTGCCCAGCTCGCACGCGTCAATTGATGCGGTGCTATGTTGCGGCCTGTGCGTTGGCATTCAACGGGGGCAGCTTTACAAAACTCATTGTGGCCAATTGGCTGTGTGGTGAAATTCGTCGTTTTCATGCTGAGCGCATAGGCACTGCCGCTCGATACCATTATGGTACACAGTGCAGCGCCGAATGCGGAAGCTAGAAACTTACTCGCTGATTTTTTTATTGTTGTCATGTCCATCTCCTGTGGGATGAACACTGACAGCAAGAGTTTTAAATCAGCCGAATTCTGGCGTGTAAATTTGAAGCAAATTCTGTGAAATTACGTGTAAAATTCAAAGTATTTTTTACGTATTCTCAGCAACATATTGTTTTTGCTGATATAAATTGCCTAGTTTAGGTAATCTGAGAGGCTTTCACGTCGCTGAATTACTGCAAATTCAATTGCGATTCCGTCTTCAAAATGACGAACAACTTGTCCACGCATATTGCCAAGTGTCACAGCCGAGCCCAATGCGGGCCTTACTTTCAACTCTATAGCTGCGCCAGACAGAGACAAATCAATGATACGGCAGCGATATTGACGCCCATCTGGAAGCGACAACACAACAGCTTGTTTCTGCGGCACGATACGTTCGTGGCGACGATCTTCAGGAAGAGCAAGCTCATGCTTGTTGGCAAGCCAAGTAAGCTGCGCGGCAAGTTTTTCGCGCTTACGTGCTGTTGAGGTCAACTCAATCGCAAAGCCAACGTCTGTAATGCGGGTAATTTTACCTTCGATGCGACCAACATGATCGATATAGGCGACGACACGCTCTCCGATTTCACCAACTTTGTTGCATATAAATGCTGCGCTGCCCGGTGACATGTTGCAAATCTTGCATTCATGTTCTGAACGGTCCTGCAACATATAGCGGCCAATTAAATTAACATCGACGCGTTGAAACTGGCGTCTCGTTAGGTCAATCTCAGCTGCATTTGGGGCAAAGCTCATCGGTTTTTCCACGAGTCTAATAAATAGTCCCCTTAGAATGAGGCATCGAGGTTAACAACAGGTAAGCCGTGCACCTAAATTTTTATATATTATTGATCATGATCGCCCGCCAGGCAGGATAACTAAATTTGGCTTTTGTAATCGGGTAGCAACGCGCGGCGCTTGTTTTGCGCCAAGCATTGCTCCGCCTTGTAAAACGGCGAATTTGTTATTTGATTGAAAGGGTTGCGGCGCGGCTTTACGTTGCGACAAAGCGACCGCAGGACGGTTATGAAGCGATATAAGTTCTTTTCCCGCATCAATAATCCGCAAGTTTGAAATAGTGAGGCTCATCAAAGCTTCTGCGCCGATCCAGTATGGCATGTCCATTGTGTGCAAGCAGCCCAGAATACGGGGCTCTTCATCCATCATCGGTAAAAGCAGGGCTTCAATCTGAACAGATCGCCCGCGCTCAGATGTGCCCTCTAATTGAAGCACAACGGCAACCATCTCTGTTTGCAGCGACGATAGGGTGCGGCGCATAAGGTTGCGGTCATCTTGATCTAACAGATGGTCAAAGGGTTTGCCTTTCAACTCTTCGCTAAAGAGCAAACACAATGCAGTGCCGGCGAGGCGAAATACCATCTGCCCAGTATCATCTTGGTGAAGAATAAAAGTCGACGGTAATATGGATGATATTGCAGCCGGTGCAATTTCAGATCGCAAGGGGGCTGTGCGGTTGCCTTTGACGGCATTCCAATAATCAAACAATTGCGTTGTGCCATTGTGAAGCATCGCTATCAGTTTCCCATTTATCTGTTTCAACTGTTGCAAGACGGGACATATGACGTGCCTTGCAGCTCTCTTGAGACAGGCGTTGCACGAAGCGGGCCAAAGCAGGGGCGATAAATGGAAAAGATTTGTTAACCTTAACAAGCTGTTTCGTTTGATAGCCGTTCGTTAATATGGCATTAATAAACCAACTTGGAGCCACTCGTTCCAAACAGCACAAATTTAGGGGTGAGCAGGGACTCGTCTCAACGGCCATTGATGGAAACATCAGTGGCCATTTTTTTTATGCCCTATAGGTGCTGGCAAAAATGCCCATTGATATTATGTAGGGATGTAACAATCATACGAATTGCAGGTGCCTATGGAAAATCTACCCGTCGACAATGAGCTTGCCGAGGAAAAGCCGCGCGAGCCTATATTCAACTTACCTGCGATTTTAGTGGTGTTCGTTGTAATCTGTGTCGGCATGCACATTTTGCGCAATTCGGTTTTTTCGCAACAGCTTGCTGAATGGGTGTTTGTCACCTTTGCCTATTTCCCAATACGCTTCACGCCAGAGTTTTTCACGTTAGATTTGCCGACGCTGATTTCGCCAATTGGGCACACTTTCCTGCATGGTGATTGGACCCATTTGGGCATGAATATGGTTTGGCTCGTCGCCTTTGGTGCGCCCGTTGCTTACCGGCTTGGCGCGTTGCGCTCTATTTTGTTCTGGATACTGACTGCACTTGGCGCAGTGATATTGCACACGATTATTTATTACGGCGATACGGTGCCGCTGATTGGTGCATCGGGTGCTGTCTCTGGATTTTTAGGGGGGGCTGCGCGTTTTGGATTTAAAGCCAATCGGCGCAACCCACGTGCTGGCCTTGCGGGACCGCTCTATGGACCGTTGGATTCGCTTCGCCAACGCGGCGTTATTCCGTTCTTGGCCATATGGATGGTTCTAAACTTTGCTTTCGGATCAGATGTTCTTGGGCTAAGCGGAGGCGCATCCATTGCGTGGGAGGCCCATATAGGCGGGCTTATCGCAGGATTTTTCGCCATCGGTTATCTGGATACCAAGCGCCACAAGTAAAGAAAGCAGTATAGCGTCTTGTCAAACATGCCGTTTGTGTACATCATTTCTTTCTAGATGGTTTTTTGTAGGAGGAATGAACGATGACAGCTTCACGCATATTGGAAGTTAAAGGTTCGGAAGTCTTTACCTTGCCGCCTGAAACAACGACCATGGACGCGGTAAAATCACTGCGTGAGCATAAGATTGGTGCCTTAATCGTATCGTCTGGAAATGGCAGTATTGACGGTATTTTGTCGGAGCGTGATGTGGTGCGTGCAATCGCCAATCACGGCGCAGAAGCACTAGACAGTGCCATCTCAACGCACATGACAAAAAACGTCGTGACATGTGCAGAAAGTACCAACATTGCAGAACTCATGGAACTGATGACGAAAGGCCGTTTTAGGCACGTTCCAGTTGCACGAGATGGAAAACTGGTCGGCATTATTTCAATCGGTGATGTTGTTAAACGCCGTATTGCTGCTGTTGAAGCCGAAGCAGAAGAAATTAAATCTTATATTGCTTCCGTTTAATACGGCGCATATTTGGCGTTATTTATAGACCTTTGACGGGTCAAAACGTGGTTGGTCTTTCTCATCAAAAGAAAGAACAACTTTCCCGTCATCGGCTACTTCTAAACTTCTGTAAAAACAGCTTTTGCGGCCCGTATGGCAATTTGCACCGCTATCTTGCGTGCGCACGCGCATCATGACCACATCTTGGTCGCAATCGGTGCGTATTTCTGCGATGATCTGCACATTGCCAGACGTTTCGCCTTTTTTCCAAAGTGCATTGCGTGAGCGTGACCAATAATGGGCGATGCCCGTTTGCAAGCTGAGTTGCAGCGCTTCCGCATTCATATATGCCACCATCAATATGGTGTTGTCTTCCGCATCAACTGCGATTGCCGTGATAAGTCCAGCCTCATTAAAGCGCGGACGAAACAAGTCGCCTGAATCCAATTCTTGCTTGGAGACATCAGCGGAGGCGAAAACAATTTGAGACACTGGCAAACTCATAGATTTTACTGACGCAACATTTCTAGGAAACGATATTGGTGTTCCGGCTTTTCAAATTCACCGGTAAACCGTGTTGTTATTGTCGTTGAGCCTTGCTTGCGAACACCGCGCATCGCCATGCACATATGTTCAGCTTCAATCATCACGGCAACACCGCGCGGTGCGAGCGTTTCATCAATTGAAGTGGCGATTTGGGCTGTCATCGTTTCTTGCGTTTGCAAACGGTGCGCAAAAATATCAACGACGCGTGCAATCTTTGACAGGCCAAGAACGCGTTCATCCGGCAAATAGGCAACATGCGCTTTGCCGATGATAGGCACCATGTGGTGTTCGCAATGCGAGTGGAAGTGAATGTCTTTGACCAACACAACATCGTTGTAACCGGCCACTTCTTCAAAGGTTCTACCCAGAACTTCAGAAGGGTCAGCATTATAGCCGCCAAACAATTCGCCATAAGCTTTCACAACGCGTTTTGGCGTATCAAGCAGGCCTTCACGTGTAATATCTTCACCTATCCAGCGCAGGAGTGTGCGTACTGCTTCTTCCGCTTCAGCCTGAGTTGGTTTCGTGTTGTTATTATCCAACATAGTATTTTCCTTGCCTGGCAGCTTATTCACAATTGCATCCACGGCTCGTCTCCAACAAAAGGCATCAAACAGACTCAGCTAGCGCTAGAGGTCTTATTTCATAAACACTGCGGTTTCGCGACCTTGCAGATCGCTCTTTCAAACACCTATATAGAATGCGAACGGTGGATTGCCACTTTATTTAAGTAACTTTTTGACGCGGTCTGAACATGATTGATGATGTATATAATTCCAAGTTGCTTGAATATGCAGGTAATATTAGCCGTGTTGGCACACTAGAAAGCCCTGATGCAACTGCAAAAGCGCATTCAAAACTTTGTGGCTCGACCATTTCTATTGATTTGAAGATGGACGACGATGTTGTTTCTGATTTTGCGCAGATTGTTAAGGCTTGTGCGCTTGGCCAGTCAGCAGCATCAATTGTTGCCTCTAATATCATTGGTGCCAAAGCGCAGGAATTGCGCGACGCGCGTAACCAAATGATTCAGATGCTTAAAGAAGAGGGTGAGCCGCCTCAGGGGCGTTTTGCAGAACTTAAATATCTGCAGCCGGTCAAAGATTATAAGGCGCGCCATGCATCAACATTGCTTGTCTTTGATGCTATTGTTGATGCAATCGATCAGATTGAGCGCCAAAAGGAACCGGCGGCATAATGTGCGCCAACCATAAAAAACAACCCGATTCTCGCAATTGGCAGGGTAAATGGCGCCGCACACCGGGGCGGTTATTAGGCACAGGCTTTATTCGGCTTTACCAGCTCACCTTGTCTGGTTTCATTGGCAATACGTGCCGCCATATGCCGACTTGTTCTGAATATGGCTATGAAGCTATTGCGCGCCACGGCTTGTTTCGCGGTGGTTGGCTGACTTTTAAGCGCGTCATACGGTGCGGCCCCGGCGGTACAAGTGGCATTGACAATGTACCGATAAAATAAATTTATTAACAGCCTCAATCAGGGCATTTGTTGCTGCATATAACTATTTGTGTTTCACTCTTAAAATCCATCAAGGGGGATGGGTGTTTTAGGGAAGGAATATCAAATGACGACGAAACTTGTGGTTGGCCTCGATGGTCACGAAACAGGTGAACGAGCGTTGGCATATGCACAGAATTTAGCAGGCCTTATTGGCGATTGTGAGATTCTGGTTGCTTATATCATCGAATGGTCACCCTATTCATTTCAAACAGCTGAAGAAAATGCAGTGCGGCACAAACGCCGTGAAGAAGAAATATCGACGGCAAAAGAACGCATTATAAATCCAGCGATTAAGAAATTATCAGATGCAGGGGTGAAAACCGAAGGTATCGTTCGTCACGGCGATGTAGCCACGGCACTGAATGACATTTCAAAAGAAAATAATGCGCAACAAATCGTCGTCGCGCGTTCATCTGCTGGCGGCTTTACAAAGCGTATTTTCGGTAGTGCAACTTCTAACCTTGTCATGAGCGCTAGCGTTCCTGTCACTGTTGTGGCGTAGGGGGCGATGGCTATGAAAAAAATTCAAACAATTTTGTTTTCGCAAGTTGCAGCGGCCACAGTGGCTTCAACAGCTTACGCGCAAGAAGTTATGACGCTTGACCAAAAGGTCAACGAGGTTTTTGCCACTGTAACCGGACCATTCGTAAACCTGATCTTTGCACCATTTCCGGGCACAACTTTTCCATGGATTGTGCTTTGGCTTGTGGTCGCGGCGTCAATTTTCACGCTTTACTTTGGTTTTGTGCAGTTCCGGTTTTTTGGTCATGCGATCAAATTGGTAAAAGGCGATTATTCTGATCCAAATGATGCAGGTGAAGTCAGTCACTTTCAGGCCCTTGCAACAGCGCTTTCGGGTACTGTTGGGCTCGGTAATATTGCTGGTGTTGCTGTTGCTGTCGGTATCGGCGGTCCAGGAGCGACATTCTGGATGATCTTAGCGGGTCTTTTGGGTATGGCGTCCAAGTTTACCGAATGTACGCTTGGTGTGAAATACCGGAATGAATATCCCGACGGCACCGTTTCTGGTGGCCCTATGTACTATATGTCAAAGGGCTTTGATGAACTTGGCCTGCCGGGTGGTAAAATACTGGCGATTGTGTTTTCAATCTTCTGTATTCTCGGCGCTTTGGGCGGCGGCAATATGTTCCAGGCCAATCAGGCTCATGCGCAGATTTCCGGCATCGTCGGAGATTATCCAGGTTGGATTACCGGTGTAGTATTCGCAGTTATCGTGTTTGCAGTTATTGTCGGCGGCATTAAGTCGATTGCGAACGTGACTGAGAAGGTCGTACCATTTATGGGCGTTCTTTATGTTGGCGCCGCATTGATAATCTTGATTGTCAATTATGACAAAATCGGTTGGGCATTTGGCCAGATTTTTGAAGGTGCATTTACAGGACTTGGTATTGCGGGCGGCTTTGTAGGCGCTTTGATCCAAGGTTTCAAACGTGCGGCCTTTTCAAACGAAGCAGGTGTTGGTTCAGCTGCGATTGCGCACTCTGCTGTTCGCACAAATGAGCCAATTACAGAAGGCTTCGTTTCACTGCTTGAGCCACTGATTGATACTGTTGTTATTTGTACGATGACAGCTTTGGTTATCACAATTTCTGGTCAGTTGATTATGGATCCGGCCACAGGCCAATTCGTTCTCAATGAAGCAGGAAACGCGATTGCAACGGTAGGTGACAATTCTGGTGTCGCATTAACATCAGCGGCTTTCGGATCATCGATCTCTTGGTTCCCATATGTTTTGGCTGTGGCCGTTGTGCTGTTTGCCTTTTCAACCATGATTTCTTGGTCTTACTACGGATTGAAAGCTTGGACCTATCTGTTCGGTGAAGGCAAAATGCAGGAGCTTAGTTTCAAAACAATCTTCTGTATCTTTATTATCATCGGTGCTGCGGCCAGCCTTGGCCCCGTTATTGACTTCTCTGATGCTGCGATCTTCGCAATGGCGGTCGTGAACATCTTTGCTTTATACTTCCTCATGAAGCTCGTGAAGAAAGAGCTTAAGTCATACAGTGCGCGTCTAGCGTCTGGTGAGATCAAGAAGTTTAAACACTAAATAATTGTGGAGGCATTTATATAAATGCCTCCACTTCCGAAGTTTTTTTAAAGACTTGTCATCAATACATTTGCATTTAACGCCCCGTCATATAACTCTTAAAGAAAGCCAATAAGGCTTCAATCCTTATAGAGTTAAGTGCGATAATCTTTGATGTCAGAAACAGAAAACATCCGTGAAGCGCAAACCGCGACTTCTGACGGCACCGAAATTTACGGTGACGACGGTGTTATTCGCGCGGACGTCATTGAACAAATCTCGAATGCCATCGAGGCAGGCGATGTCGAGCAACTTCAACGCACCGTTGAAAACCTTCACGAATCTGAACTTGGCGACCTGATTGAAGCTTTGGAGCCAAATGAGCGCCAAGAGTTTGTTGCGCTTTTGGGTGATCAGTTTGATTTCTCGTCGCTAACGGAGGTGGACGAAGCGATCCGTATGGATATCGTGACTGTCCTGCCGAATGAACAGATTGCGCTTGCTGTGCGCGAGATGGATACCGATGACGCCGTCTATATCCTTGAGGATATGGAGGAGGAGGATCAGGCCGACATTCTGGCCAAAATCCCGTTCACCGAACGTATCAGGCTGCGCCGTTCTTTGGATTATCCTGAAGAATCAGCTGGCCGCCGTATGCAATCTGAGTTTGTTGCTGTGCCGCCTTATTGGACGGTTGGCCAAACGATTGATTATCTGCGTGATACTGAAGACTTGCCCGATAGCTTCTCACAGCTTTACGTAATTGACCCGACATTCCGCCTCGTGGGCGCGGTTGATCTGGATAGCGTTTTGCGAGCAGGGCGCGATGTGCGCGTCGAAGACATTCAGCGCGAAACACGCCACGCCATTCCTGCCGAGATGGATCAGGAAGAGGCTGCACAAATATTTGAGCAATATGACTTGCTGTCTGCTGCGGTTGTCGATGAAAACGATCGGCTGGTCGGTGTGCTTACAATTGATGATGTCGTTGATGTTATCCAGCAGGAAGCAGAAGAAGACTTTAAACGCCTTGCTGGTGTGGGCGACGAAGAACTGTCCGATAACGTGATATCGACAACACGCTCGCGCTTTGTTTGGCTGCTTGTCAATTTGGCAACTGCAATCATCGCATCTTACATCATTGGCATGTTTGACGCGACAATCGAACAAATGGTCGCCTTGGCGGTTCTCATGCCGATTGTTGCCTCTATGGGCGGTAATGCGGGCACGCAAACAATGACGGTTGCTGTGCGTGCTCTGGCAACCAAAGATATCGACATCTATAACTCAGGGCGTATCATTCGCCGTGAATTAACCGTTGGCCTTATAAATGGCATGTTGTTTGCGATATTGATTGGACTGATGGCGGCTGCTTGGTTTGGCAATGTGCCGTTGGGGCTGGTAATCGCAGCTGCGATGATAATTAATATGATTTGTGCTGCTCTTGCGGGCATTCTCATCCCGTTGATGCTTGCAAAACTGGACATCGATCCAGCCAGTGCATCCAGCGTATTTGTGACGACCGTTACTGATGTTATTGGCTTTTTTGCCTTTTTGGGGCTCGCCGCGTTATTCCTTGTTTAGACAATGCATTAATTAAACTGTAGTTTGTTTGACCAATAGGTCATATATTAATTGACTTTTACGTAAGAATTTTATCTAGTCATTCGCAAATAGGGGAATGTCTCCGACATAGGAGGCACATATTATGCGCGAATTTTATACCATTACAGAACTGACCCGCGAGTTTGAAATTTCGACCCGCACTTTACGGTTCTATGAAGATGAGGGGCTCATCGCTCCGGTACGGCGTGGGCGCACGCGCCTTTTTCGCCCTGCGGACCGCTTGCTCGTTAAGCAAATTATGCGCGGTAAGCGTCTTGGGTTTTCAATTGCTGAAATTCGAGACATTATTCAGATGTATAAAGCGCCTCAAGGTGAGGCGGGCCAGTTGCAGAAAATTGTAGACCGCGTTGAAGAAAAGCGCGGCGAACTACGGCAAAAGCGCAAAGACATTGAAGAAACATTGGCCGAGCTTGATGCTGTAGAAGAAGCATGCGTCAACCGTTTGGCAGAGATGCGCGTTACATCCTGATCTGAGCTGACGTCAAACCCAGCGATTGACCTTCTTTTTATAGGTTCTGAATGAGTTACCGAAGCGCGATTCTAAATGCTTTTCCTCGCGATCAATCGCCAATTTGCGCGTTGCAAATGCGGCCATTGGCGCGAGCAATAAATGCCAGAATGTGCTGAAAGTCAGACCAAGGCCAATGATGAGCATGATATTGGCAACATAAATTGGGTTTCTGCTGAACGCGAAAATACCTTTGGTCAACAATTTATCAGCGCCGCGATTGGGTAAAATGGCGGTTTGGTGCTTTCTCATCAAGCGCATTGCAGAAACATCAATCAACAATGCCAGCACAATCAGCATAAGGCCAAGGCCAAACAGCAATTCGCCCAAAATGGTGCGTGGAAATCCAAGCGGTACAAGTCCGGATAAAATAAAGCCAATCGCGATTGTGCACAGTAAAACAATCGGTGGCCAAGGAATGGTATTCGGGCGGTCCTTGTAATTATTATCCGTTGTCATTTGTATCGTCCTCTTGCGGTATGGCTAACATATCCAAGCTGCAAGCTTGCGAGATAGCAAGGGGTTCTTCCTCGGTAAATTTGATTGTGCCGTTCATAAGGGGCGTAAACAGGTCTACCGCGGCAAGATCTGCTTCAACACAGCCACAATAGAATGTGCAACGCGCTTCACCATATTGCATCATGCAGGTCTGCTGGCAGTTGCTTTGAAAATCAGCGCTAAGCCGCGCTGGGTCAATTTGCGCAGGCATAACAAGCGAAAAAAGATATATCAACGCGATAAGAATAGGCTGGTGAATAAGATAAAAAATCAGGCTGTGACGACCAATATAAGCCAGAAGCCGGCCAAGCCAAGTGTGTGAAAACTTTGCAAACGGGTTCGTAAATAATGTTTCGCGCTGAAACAGAAACGCGCCGATACCCATGCCGATAAGAACGACACCAAACCACGGAAATACAGGCACATAATCATTGGAACGCACAGTTTCATTGGCAAGACCTGTCCACGCCATATGTAGGTCGGTCAGCGCATCCAAGCGCAAATAGGGCGCAGCACCAATCCAAACGGCACCCAATATGATGAGCGCTGGCCATGGCAGCCGTAAGAACAATAATCCGGCAAGGCTCGAGAATGCGATCTGGTGCAGAATGCCGAAGAAGATAAACGCGTCCGGTGTCGCAAAATACGTTGCGATTGTAATGATCAATGCAGCGCCTGCAACTTTCGCCCAGCGCCTCCAAAAACCTTGCCAGCCTATGCCTTTGCTGTGGGCGAGTATTAGCCCGATGCCAACCAATATTAGAAATGATGAGGCAATGCTGCGGGCAAAATATTTCCATGCGCCTTCGTTCACGAGTTCGGGCGCGACATAGTTGAAGAATGCTAAATCCCAGCCGAAGTGATAAATTGCCATCGCCACCAAGGCGATGCCACGCAAAACATCAAGAAAGGGAAGTCTTGTTTTGTGTTGCATCATGAAACGGCCTCTTTATCGATCTTTTCGCCCTTTGGGCCGCCAGACTTGGCAATGAACAAGCCTATGAGCACTAAGGCCAGCGCAATCAAGATTTGCGGCCTTAAAGGCTCCCCGAGAATTAAAAATCCAAGAAAAATACCAAAAACGGGTATCAAATTAATCGACATAGAAAAAGTGGAGTAACCAACTTTATTGATGAGATAGAACCGGATGATATAGGCAACGCCAGTTGGTAAAACGCCGAGGAAAATAAGCGCCATCATGGCGTTTGACGAAGGCATGGCGCTGATTGGATCAGCAAATAGAAGTGCGACCGGAAACAAAATAACCGTGCCAATTAACAAGGCTAGAAAAGCCAAACGTGTCGGCGGCATATCAATTTTGCGGATAAGAACACCAGCTGTAACATAGCATAAAGAGCCGCCAAGCGCTGCCAGTTGGCCAAGAATATTGCTGTCGCCCATGTGGCTCAGCGCATCAGCGCCAACAACGGTCAAAACACCAACAAACCCAAAAAGCACACCGATTGCTTTGCGCGTATTGATCTTGTCGTCATTGGTGAAAAAATGACCAGATACCAATGCTAGAAAAGGGCCAACACCCATCAAGAGTGACGTTACGCCGGCGTCGATTGTCAGTTCTGCCCACGAAATGAGGAAAAATGGAATAACAACATTAAGAATGGCCATTGCGATAATCAGCGTCCACATTCTTGACGAACTCGGCAGCGCCATGCCGCGGTAAATCGCATAGGGCGCTAATACAAGCGCGCCAATGCCAACGCGAATAGCTGCAAGCCAGAGGGGCCCAACTTCTGGCACGGCAATTTTAATGGCTATGAAAGCCATTGCCCAAATGATCGCGACAAAAAGAAGGAGAGCAAGGTCCGCAGGCGAGGCTTTTCGAATCGGGTTCATGTGAGGCTTCTTCCTAGGGTTGCTCATAGGGTGGACGGAATCATCAATGAGACCCTAGACCATTCTTAATCGCTACGTGAAAGCCAAAACGTTAGAGTTTTAGGAGCGGTATAAATATCTAAATTTGTGACGGTTTTTGAATTCAAGATGGTTTTCCACTCTATTTCACAGCCAGCGCCAAGAGTTCAAATTGTGATGTTAATAGATATTAAGCGTTGTTATCTATTTAAGTGATTGAAATATCGGGCTTTGTTTTCTCCTATGCTTTCGATGCATATCAGCCATTCACGGTGTTAATAGTTTTTTAACTTGCGTCCCCAGATACACCGGCCTATACGCCGTCTTCACGACAGCTATTCAAACAGCTCGTTGGGTTTAAATTAATTATGGGCAAAGTTCATATGGAAGATCACGTAGAGAAGCCTTGCTGGAACATCACCGCTTGGGCTCTTGGTATTTTCGTCGTGTTGGTTTGTATCATCGCTATGTTGAGTGGCTCAGGCCAAGAATTAGCCTCAAACGCAGTTCAGCCGGTTTCTTAAATCCGGTTTTATTTCTTTTATGTCGCGCTTCTGACAGCACATGTCGACAAAAAGCGAAACTTCTAGCAAGCTTGGTTTAAGTTAGTACGACAACCGGAGTTTGTTTATGTTTCTGTCCGTCTTTGACCTCTACAAAATTGGTATTGGACCCAGCTCATCGCATACGATGGGGCCGATGACGGCTGCCGCGCGTTTCTTGGAAGAAATACTTTCCGGCAACTGGCCCAAACCACAAGCCTCAGAAATCAAGCGTCTTGGTGCATCCCTGCATGGCTCACTGGCTTTCACTGGTGTTGGCCATGCGACAGACCGCGCTGTTATGCTGGGCTTGGCTGGCTATTTGCCCGCCGAAATCGATCCCAATAAGATTGATGAAATTGTCTCTGCCATCAAAGAGACAAGGCAAGTTACACCAGAAGGTCATCCTGCTTACGATTTTGATCCCAAAACCGATCTCATCTTTGACAAAAAGCAAGCCTTGCCTGGTCATGCGAACGGACTTTCCTTTAGCGCCTATGATGGAGAAGGACGCACATTGTTACGGCGCGTCTATTATTCGGTAGGCGGAGGGTTCGTTGTCACAGAAGAAGAATTGGCGCGGATCGATAATATCGCCACGCCAGAACCAGCACCCGATGTGCCTTTTCCCTTCAAAACAGCCGCTGAAATGATGGCCATGGCTAAAAAGTCAGGCAAATCCATCGCGGCGATGAAACGCGATAATGAGCTGTGCCGTATTAGCGAGACTGAATTAAACGCCAAGCTGGACGGTATCTGGTCTGCGATGGATGGCTGCATTGAGCGCGGCATGAATGAAAGCGGTATTTTGCCCGGTGGATTAAAAGTGCGCCGCCGCGCTGCACAATTGGCCGAACGCTTGGACGAAAGGCGCTTGTCAAACAAGTTTAACCCGCTGGAAGCAAATGACTGGCTGAATGTTTACGCAATGGCGGTCAATGAAGAAAATGCGGCCGGTGGCCGTGTTGTCACCGCACCAACCAATGGGGCAGCCGGTGTTGTTCCTTCTGTGTTGAAGTTCATCACAAAGTTCCATGATAATATTAAGCCTGAAGATATTCGCACATTCTTGCTCACCTCGGCGGCCATAGGCGGTTTGATTAAGCACAATGCGTCGATTTCGGGTGCAGAGGTCGGTTGTCAGGGCGAAGTGGGGTCTGCTTCTGCAATGGCCGCAGCCGGTATTGCTGCGATTATGGGCGGCACGCCCGAACAAATCGAAAATGCTGCTGAAATTGCTTTGGAACATCACCTCGGCATGACCTGTGATCCGGTCGCAGGACTCGTGCAGGTGCCATGTATTGAGCGCAACGGTCTTGGCGCGGTAAAAGCGGTAACGGCTGCGTCTTTGGCATTGATGGGTGACGGCGAACATATCGTGTCGCTTGACACTTGCGTTGAAACAATGCGCCAAACAGGCCGTGATATGGATGAGAAATACAAAGAAACCAGTCAGGGCGGTTTGGCTGTGAATGTTGTGGCTTGTTAAATCGCGCCATTGATTTCTATCGGCAGATGTCCATTTTAAACATATGGCCTTAAATCTCATAAAATTATGCGTCGGCGTGGAAACAGTTGACGATTTGGCGCAGTCGATCGAACGCCGTAAAAAGCGATTGAGCGCCGTTAAGCAACCGCTTGAAATCGTGCATACGACACGTATGGCGCCGAAACGCGCAGATGAAATCATTGGTGCGGGATCGCTCTATTGGGTGATCAAGGGCCGTGTTCAATGCAGGCAAGAGATTATTGATCTGCGCACCTATAATGACAGCCAAGGCATTTCGCGCTGCGATATCGTGATGAAGCCTGAACTTGTACTCACCGCGCACCAGCCAAAACGTCCTTTTCAAGGGTGGCGCTATTTCAAAGCAGAAGATACGCCGCGCGATTTAGGCGCTGGAGAAGCTGAAATTTCAGATATGCCAGAAGAGATGCGCGCTGAATTAGCAGGCCTTGGCCTGATTTAGCTTGCATAAGTAAACAAGAGCGCCATTTTATAATCATGAAAGAGCGTTCAAAAATTCCTGTACGAAACCCAACGACTGCAAAAGGCGGCGCAGTGGCGCGGTCTTCTGCGTCTGAAATCAGCAGCTTTCTCAATCAAGCCAAGAGCGCTGCAAACGGTGCAAAGGGCAGGGTCGTTTTGGCACTCGATGCGACCATGAGCCGTCAGCCAACATGGGATATGGCGTGCCATATTCAAGCGGAGATGTTCAAAGCGGTCAGCAAATCAACGCCCTTGTCCATGCAGCTGGTTTATTTTCGCGGCAGCGGCGAGTGCCGCGCATCGCGCTGGGTGCGCTCCGGCGATGATTTGGCCACTATGATGAGCAAGATTGATTGCAGAGCTGGCCACACGCAAATCAATAAAGTTTTGAAACACGCCATTGATGAGAATGCCAATGTGCCGATCAATGCCTTGGTTTATATTGGTGATGCGATGGAAGAAAATCCAGATGATTTAGGCCATGTGGCTGCGCAGCTTGGCATGCGCAAAGTGCCGGTTTTCGTGTTTCAGGAAGGCCATAACAACCTTGCCGAAGCAGCGTTTAAAGAAGTTGCGCGCTTATCATCAGGCGGTTGGTTCAGGTTTGACCGCAATGCGCCCAATGTATTGAAAGACTTGCTGTCATCAATTGCCATCTATGCGACAGGCGGCATCAAAGCGCTTCAATTGCGCGGCGCACAATCAGATAAATTATTATTAGAAAAACTATCAGGCGGAAGAAGATCATGACCATTCTTCTCGTACTCATTGGCTGTATAGGCATTGCCATTTTGCTGGGTATTTACGCGCTCAATGCAAAACCAGCACAAATCGCAAAAGGGTTGCGTCTTGCTGTGCCAATCATTCTTGGCGTTGTTGGTATCATTCTAAGCTTTGCGGGCAGGGTTTCAATCGGCGGGCCGATGATGATGGTTGCTTTTGCTCTGTTTTCGCGGATGCGCAAATATAGCGGTGTTACAAAAGCCAAGGCGCAAAAATCAACGGTGCGCACCGCGATGCTGGAAATGATGCTCGATCATGATACCGGCGCCATGAACGGCGTTGTGCTGGCTGGTAGCTTTGAGGGCGATGTACTTGACGAGCTTAGCGACGAAGCGCTGCTGATTTTGGCCGCCGAAATGTCCGGCGACCATGAAAGCATGCAATTATTAGAGGCGTATCTTGACCGCCGTTTGCCGCAATGGCGAGATGACTTTGAGACGAACGCGAGCGCGGGGCGCACTGGCGCGGCTCAATCTGGAGCCATGACACATCAAGAAGCCTATCAGATCCTTGGCATTGAGGCGGGAGCGACCGCTGTGGAAATCAGAAAGGCGCATCGAAGCTTGATGCAGCGCGTTCACCCCGATGTTGGCGGTAGTGCGTTTTTGGCGCAGCGGGTTAACGAGGCGAAGGACTTTTTGTTGCGAGCGCATGAAGATAGATCCTGATACAAAATACGAGGGTTCAGAATTTGAATTTGAGTGAACAAACACATTCACTCAAAGGTGATAAATAGGGTTACTTTTGATAGGCCATACAGGCGTAATCATAACGTTTCAGTGCTGAACATGTGTCCCATGCGTCTGATTTAGAGGCAAAGCCTGCAAAGCGTGCACGGTGATATGTTGCATTGCCTTTTTTGAATACTTCAACAAAAGGGTCGCGTTGATCAAGAACTGAAGATGCTTTGGACTGCGCATCACGCAAATAATCAAGAGCAAGCGACTGACTGTCCAATGCAGCAATCTGAATGACCCAGCCTGAACGCGGTTTGATGGATGCTGTTGTGATGCCGCTATCAACGTTCACGCGAGGCTTTGGAACAGGGGCGTAAGCAACGGCAACGGCTTCTTGAGTGACTTCAGGGCGCTGTAAATCAGCCGGAATAGGCAAGCGAGACGGAGATATGCTCGCAATACCTGCTTGTACTGGCGCTGCGAACTGGGTTGGGCTTGCTTTTGCAATTAAATCACCACCACCACGGCGCGAAGCTTTGCCGAGATATGAGTTAATGAGTTTTGTCATCTGTGCGTTGCGTGAGTTACCTGTGCGGCCACCCAGAACAACACCAACGATGCTGCGACCACCTGTGTTTACAGAAGTAACAAGGTTGAAGCCTGAGGCACGTGTGTAGCCGGTTTTAATGCCATCCACGCCTTTGATTTTACCAAGCAGACGATTGTGGTTGCCGAATGTTGAGCGACCATACTTAAAGCTACGTGTTTTGAAATAAGCAAATTCACGTGGGAAATGTTCCTGCAATGCAATACCTAGGCGCGCCATGTCGCGGGCTGTAGATACTTGTCTGGAATCTGGAAGACCGGACGCATTGCGAAACACCGTTGATTTCATGCCCAATTGATGTGCTTTGCGGGTCATCATGACACCGAAATTGCTTTCGGTTCCGGCAAGGTGCTCACCAATTGCCGCGGCAACATCATTGGCTGATTTGGTAACAAGCGCATAGATGGCCTGTTCAGCAGTAAGTGAACCGCCTGCTTTAATGCCAAGCTTAGATGGTTCCATTGATGCGGCATGACTAGAAATGCGGATTTTGGTCGATTTCTTGACCTTACCCTGCTTCATTGCCTCAAACAGCATATAAAGCGTCATCATTTTCGTTAGCGATGCCGGATAGCGCTTTTCGTCTGCTTTATAGTCATAAAGCGTTTTACCTGTTCGGGCATCAATGACGATACCTGCATATTTTGAGTTCGCATGCGCCTGACTAACAGGTGCAGCGACAAAGAAGGCGACAAGCACGGCGGCTATGACCTTGAACTTTGATGATTTGGCGAAGGACGTCGGGCGGTCGGATGACTGGAACACGATTAACTCACACTTTTACACTGAACTCAAATACAGGCTTTCAAAGCCATTACTTTCCAAAACCTAGCCGAACAGGGTTACCAATCCGTTTATGGTAATCGATTTCTATCCAATTTGAGACGGTTTTGACTAAAAATAGATAAAATCACGAAAATGTTGCACTGCACCAAATTGACACTTGCATTATGGTGCGGTGCACACTATATGTTCCTTAACGAGAGCGGTGACGTATCTCGGAGATACTTAGAAAACCAATTTGAAAGGTCACTCCCATGATCAAGTCATTCGAAGAAATTAGCAAAACAAACAAAGAAATGATGGACTCATCATTGAAGTCATATGCGTCTTTGACAAAAGGCATGCAGACTATTGCATCAGAAGCGACAGACTTCTCTAAGTCCCAGTACGAAACTGGTACAGCTGCTTTTGAAAAACTTACTGCTACAAAATCAGTAGAAAAAGCAATGGAAGTACAGACAGACTATGCGAAATCAGCTTACGAAGCGATGGTTGCGCAGGCTACAAAAATGTCTGAACTTTACATGAACGTTGCAAAAGAAGCTTTCCAGCCTTTCGAAGCATTTGTTCCAGCTGCTGCTACACCGGCTGCTAAAACAACAAAATAATATTGCCTGAAGCGTTTCTCGCTTCGGTTAGATATGGACCCGTCTGTTCGAAAGAGCAGGCGGGTTTTATTTTTTGCATAATTTTAATACGAGAAAGCCTTAAATTTTGGGCTCAAATGCTAACAAAACTGCATGAAAGCTCGGCTCAAGCTTGCACGTTTATATAAGGGGCTTAAAATCAGAACATGAGTGCTTACATAGTACGCGCAACTTCGAGTGATATAAGCCGAGTAGAACTTTTGCTGATAATGAAAAATGATGAACGAGTTTCGATAACACTTGGTCCTGATAATGAGGACGATGACGGTGCGTCTGATGGCGGCCGCGGCACAGGCGTTATCACGCGTACCGACAAGAAATTAAAAAAGCCGAATATGTACCGCGTGCTGCTGCTTAATGATGATTTCACGCCGATGGAATTCGTTGTTCATGTTCTGGAAAGATTTTTTCAGAAAAACCGTGACCAAGCGACACAAATCATGTTGCATGTTCATCAGTATGGTGTCGGCGAGTGCGGTGTGTTTACATATGAAGTTGCCGAAACGAAAGTAACACAGGTGATGGATTTTGCGCGTCAAAACCAGCACCCTTTACAGTGTGTGATGGAGAAAAAATAATGCCGGCATTTACCCAAAGTCTGGAAAAAGCACTTCATCAGGCACTGACACTAGCAAGCGAGCGCGAGCATGAATATGCCACGCTTGAACACTTGCTATTGGCGCTCATTGACGATTCTGACGCCAAATCAGTTCTTGATGCTTGCAATGTTGATGTGGACGCTTTGCGCCGCACGCTCTTTGAATATGTTGATAATGAGCTGGCCAATCTTGCCACAGGTTATGATGAGGACGCCAAGCCAACGGCTGGCTTCCAGCGTGTTATTCAGCGCGCAGTCATTCATGTGCAATCATCTGGCCGTGAAGAAGTAACCGGTGCCAATGTGCTTGTCGCAATCTTTGCTGAACGTGAAAGCCATGCCGCTTACTTCCTACAAGAGCAAAATATGACACGCTATGATGCGGTCAATTACATCGCGCATGGCATTGCCAAGCGTCCGGGCGCATCTGTGGCACGCACACCAGATGGTGCAGAAGAGGGCGGTCCAAATATCGGGCAGGGCGAAGGCGAAGAAGGTGCAAAAAAACCTGAAAGCGCGTTGTCTTCTTATTGCGTAGACCTCAATGCAAAAGCACGCGCTGGCAAGATCGACGTTCTTATTGGCCGTACTGAAGAGATTAACCGTACAATTCAGGTGCTTTGCCGCCGTTCAAAAAACAACCCGCTTTATGTGGGTGATCCGGGCGTAGGTAAAACAGCGATTGCCGAAGGCTTGGCAAAACGTATCGTTGATGGCGATGTGCCAGAAGTGCTTGAAGATGATACGATCTTCTCGCTGGATATGGGCGCTTTGATCGCAGGCACACGCTACCGCGGTGACTTTGAAGAGCGTTTGAAACAAGTTGTCAAAGAACTGGAAGATTTTCCAGGCGCAATCCTGTTCATCGATGAAATTCACACGGTCATCGGTGCAGGTGCTACATCAGGCGGCGCAATGGATGCGTCAAACCTTTTAAAACCTGCGCTTTCATCGGGCTCAATCCGCTGTATTGGTTCCACAACATACAAAGAATTCCGTAATTTCTTTGAAAAAGACCGCGCACTTGTGCGCCGGTTCCAGAAAATTGACGTCAAAGAACCAAGCATTGAAGATGCAATCGACATTATGCGGGGCCTAAAACCGTATTTCGAAGATTATCACAATCTGGAATATACGGACGAAGCCGTTAAAGCGTCGGTTGAACTTTCCGCGCGCTATATCAATGACCGTAAATTGCCGGACAAAGCGATTGACGTGATTGATGAAACTGGAGCGCGCCAAATGTTGGTGCCTGCGAAAAAACGCAAAAAACTGATTGATGTCATCGACATTGAAGAAACCATTGCGACAATCGCTCGGATTCCGCCTAAATCTGTATCGAAAGACGATGAGCAGGTTCTGTTTGGTCTTGAAAAAGAGCTAAAGCGCGTCGTTTACGGGCAGGATCTTGCAATCGAATCCTTGTCTTCATCGATCAAGTTGGCACGGGCAGGCTTGCGCGAAATCGAAAAGCCGATTGGTTCTTATCTGTTTTCCGGCCCAACAGGTGTTGGTAAAACCGAAGTTGCTAATCAGCTGGCATCATCGCTTGGCGTTAAATTACTGCGCTTTGATATGTCTGAATATATGGAGCGTCACACCGTATCGCGTTTGATTGGTGCGCCTCCAGGATATGTCGGCTTTGACCAGGGTGGTTTGTTGACGGACGGCGTCGATCAAAACCCGCACTGCGTGTTGCTGCTTGATGAAATCGAAAAAGCACATCCAGATCTCTTCAACATTTTGTTGCAGGTTATGGATCACGGCAAGTTGACAGATAATAATGGCAAGGAAGTGAGTTTCCGCAACGTTGTTATCATCATGACAACCAATGCTGGTGCTTCTGATGCGGCTAAAAATGCGATCGGGTTTGGTTCTTCCAAACGTGAGGGTGATGATGTGGAGGCCATTAATAGGCTCTTCACACCGGAATTCCGCAACCGTTTGGATGCGATCATTCCGTTTGGTCCGTTACCGGTGCCTGTTATCCACAAAGTGGTGCAGAAATTCGTTATGCAGCTTGAGGCTCAATTGGCTGACCGCAATGTTGTGTTCGATCTTTCAAAACAGGCAATCTCTTGGCTTGCGAATAAGGGTTATGATGAGCGCATGGGCGCGCGTCCGCTTGCCCGTGTCATTCAAGAGCACATCAAAAAGCCATTGGCGGAAGAATTACTGTTCGGCAGCTTGAAACAAGGCGGTACTGTTAAAGTCACCGTTGAAAAAGATAAGAGCGGTGTAGAGACACTAAAACTCGACACAATCGCCGAACAAGAGCCGATAAAGCCTAAGTCTGAAGTGACGGCTAAGGCAGGTGCCAAGGCCAAAACGGCAACCAAAGCGCCTGTAAAACGCAAACCTGCGGCAAGTGCATCCAAGAAGCCAACCAAGGATGACAAAGACGAGGGCGGCAGCGGTACAAAAGGCCGATCCAGTGTGCCTAAGGTGCCACGTAAATAAACATAAAACGAATAAGGCGCCGGACATTGTTCCGGCGCTTTTTTGTTTACGTTTATTATAATCATGGTAGCGAAGGGCATGAACGACGAATCTCTCAATCCAGAAAATGCAGGCCGCTATTGGCTCTTAAAAGGTATGCGTGAGGCTATTTGCCTCCCGACCTTTTTATTGATGTGTGCGTTTGTGGGCTTTGCAGGACTGGCCAGAGAAAACGGCATCACAATGCTTCAGGCATTGGTCATGACATCGACTATATGGGCGTTACCAGCCTGTGTGGTGCTGATTACGGCCATATCCAATGGTGCAACGCTGATTGCAGCCTTTATCGCTGTCACGCTGTCTTCTGCGCGTATGATGCCGATGGCGATTGCGCTGATACCAGAGATGCGCACAAAGAATACGCGCACATGGGTACTGCTTTTATTGTCGCATTTTATCGCAATCACCGCATGGGTCATTGCACTGCGCCGTTTCAAAGATGTGCCCAAACAATATAGAACGTATTATTTTGGCGGGTTAGGCGGCACGATCACGGCGATTAATCAATTCGTGGTGCTTGGTGTTTATCTATCGGCCAATAGTTTTTCGCCAAAAGTGCTGGGCGTGCTCTTCTTTTTAACGCCCATCTATTTTTTGACCTCGCTTTGGGGCTCTGCACGAGAAGTCACAGGCAAGATTGCAATGGTTATCGGTCTTATGATTGGCCCTTATTTCTATCTCACCCTTCCGGGAATAGATCTTCTTGCCACCGGCTTCATCGGCGGAACGGCCGCTTATATTATTGGGCGCATCTGGCGCAAGCAGACGGCAAAAGGTGACGCATGACCTTTGAGGCGATTGATACGTGGTGGTGGCCACTGGTCTTTATTCTTATCGCGGGATGGATTGCCACGGACATGTGGCGTTGGCTCGGTGTCCTGATGGGCAACCGAATTGATGATAGTTCAGAGATTTTGGTCTATATTAGATCCGTTGCCACAGCGTTGGTTGCAGCTGTTATTGCGCAGTTGATTGTCTTTCCGTCCGGTGCCTTGGCCGAAACGCCTGTTTTGCTGCGTATAGCGGCAGCGCTTTCTGGCTTTGCAGCCTATATCTTTATCGGGCGGCATGTCGGGCTTGGTGTTTTAGCAGCCCTTGTGGTTCTATCGGCTGGAATGGCGCTCGGAATTTAGGGCTAAATATAGGATAAGTGGGCCTAATCTTTGCATAAATGCACGAATAGGGCAGAATACCCGATGATTCGTGTGCATACGGTGTTTAAAATCCTTGAAATCAGGTGTTTGAAATTCCAATTACACTGAGCACCGACTAGATGCCTTAATTAACTGCATCGAAAAGTGCCCTAAAAGACGGGACACAGGGCTATGTTAGCATGTGTCTAAAATATCTGCCGAAAGGCACGAAAGGAAAGACTATGAGCGACCAAATCATGGAAGCAGCAGCGGGTGGTGTTGACGGGCGTTATGCCGTTCTACCATTGCGCGATATTGTTGTTTTTCCGCATATGATCGTCCCGCTTTTTGTCGGACGCGATAAATCAATCCGTGCGCTTGAAGATGTGATGGAAAACGACCGTCAGATTTTGTTGGTCACACAGCATGATGCTGGCGATGATGATCCTTCTGGCGACGGTATTTACACAAACGGCACGCTTGCCAATGTGCTGCAACTCCTAAAGCTTCCTGACAATACTGTGAAAGTATTGGTTGAGGGTGTGAGCCGTGTGGAAGTGACTGAATTCATCAATGGTGATGATTTCATGGAAGCTGAAGCAATCGTTACAGCTGAGGTCGAAGAAGACCCGATTGAAGTCGAGGCGCTTGCGCGTTCGGTTGCGTCTGAGTTTGAAGATTATGTAAAACTCAACAAAAAGATTTCGCCTGATGTTGTCGGCGCTGTAGGCCAGATTGAGGATTTCTCTAAACTGGCTGATACAGTTGCATCGCATCTTGCAATCAAAATTGCTGATAAGCAGACGCTTTTGGAAACAGCTTCGACGAAAGAGCGCTTGGAAAAAGCGCTTGATCACATGGAAGCTGAAATTTCTGTGCTTCAGGTCGAGAAACGTATCCGCAGCCGCGTTAAACGCCAGATGGAAAAGACGCAGCGCGAATATTATCTCAATGAGCAGATGAAGGCGATCCAGAAAGAACTTGGCGACGGCGAGGACGGCGGCGGCGAGCTTGCTGAACTTGAAGAGAAAATCTCTAAAACCAAGTTCACCAAAGAAGCGCGCGAAAAGGTTGATGCTGAGCTGAAAAAGCTCAAGCAGATGAGCCCTATGTCTGCTGAAGCAACAGTTGTTCGCAATTATATGGACTGGATGGTTTCTATTCCGTGGAACAAGAAAACCAAAGTCAAATATGATTTGAACGAAGCGCAAGCAACGCTTGATGAAGATCATTATGGCTTGGAAAAAGTCAAAGAGCGGATCATTGAGTATCTGGCTGTTCAAAAACGCCAGAACAAACTCAAAGGCCCAATCTTGTGTCTTGTTGGCCCTCCAGGTGTTGGTAAAACATCGCTTGGCAAGTCTATTGCGAAAGCAACAGGCCGTGAGTTTGTGCGCATGGCGCTTGGCGGCGTTCGTGATGAAGCTGAAATCCGTGGTCACCGTAGAACCTATATAGGTTCTATGCCGGGCAAGATCATTCAGTCGATGAAGAAAGCTAAGAAATCCAACCCATTGTTCCTTCTCGATGAGATTGACAAAATGGGGCAGGACTTCCGTGGTGATCCATCATCTGCAATGCTTGAGGTGCTTGATCCTGAACAGAACAATGCGTTCATGGATCACTATCTTGAGGTTGAGTATGATTTGTCATCAACGATGTTCATTACGACCGCTAACTCGCTGAATATTCCTGGCCCATTGATGGACCGTATGGAAATCATTCGTATCGCTGGTTACACAGAAGACGAAAAAGTCGAGATCGCAAAACGTCACCTGATGCCGAAGGCGATCAAGGACAATGCGCTTCAAGACGGTGAGTTTTCGGTTGATGAGGACGCAATCCGCAGAACGGTTCAGCTTTATACACGTGAAGCTGGCGTGCGCTCTTTGGAACGCGAATTGATGAAACTTGGCCGTAAAGCCGTGACTGAGATTCTGCGTACGGATACGAAAACGGTAAAAGTCACTGTAGACAATCTTGATGATTATCTGGGCGTGCCGAAATTCCGTCATGGTGAAATTGATACGGAAGACCGTGTTGGTGTTGTGACCGGATTGGCGTGGACGGAAGTTGGCGGTGAATTACTGACGATTGAAGGCGTCGCTATGCCGGGTAAAGGCAAAATGACGGTTACCGGCAATCTGAAGGATGTGATGAAGGAATCAATTTCTGCGGCAGCATCCTATGTGCGTTCGCGGGCAATTGAGTTCGGCATTAAACCAACACAGTTCGACAAGCGTGACATTCATGTTCACGTGCCGGAAGGTGCAACGCCAAAAGATGGTCCATCTGCCGGTATTGCGATGGCAACATCGATTGTGTCGATTTTGACTGGTATTGCGATCCATAAGGATATTGCAATGACAGGTGAGATCACACTGCGTGGACGCGTGCTGCCAATTGGTGGTCTGAAAGAAAAGCTACTTGCAGCTGTGCGTGGCGGCATCAAGAAAGTGCTTATTCCAGAAGACAATGCCAAGGATCTGGCTGATATTCCGGACAATGTGAAGTCAGCACTTGAGATTGTGCCGGTAGCGCATTTGGATCAGGTTTTGCTTCATGCGCTGGTTGAGCAACCAGTACCGATTGAGTGGAGCGAAGAAGAAGAAGCTTTAGCGGCTGATTTGCGGTTGGCACGTGCCAATCAGGCTGCGAATCTGGCTCATTGACCGTAAAAATATATGGAGCGTTCTAAATACGCTCTGTATTTTGATCGAAAAACGCCGCATTTTGCGGCGTTTTTTTATTTTTATGAGCAAAAGCGGTGCAGAAACCCCAGAAAATATAGGGTTTTGCCCGTTTCGATTTCTAAACTCCGAAAATCTCGTTATTATCCCGTATTGCTTTAGGCAAACTTGATTCGTTGATATTCAACGATGGGAACTTGGAGATAATGAAATGAATAAAAACGAATTGGCCGGCGCTGTAGCCGAAAAAGCTGGCATCACAAAAAGCGATGCAACAACAGCTGTTGAAGCACTTTTTGAAGTCATTACAGAAACTTTGAAGGGCGGCGACGATGTTCGTGTTCTTGGTTTCGGTAATTTCGTTGTTCAGCAGCGCGCTGCAACAACTGGCCGTAACCCTATGACAGGTCAGCCTGTTGATATTCCTGCTAAACGAGTTCCTAAGTTCTCTGCAGGCAAAGGCCTGAAAGACGCTGTGAACAGCTAATTTCTGCATAATATTTGTACGAAAGCCCGCGCATGTTCGCGGGCTTTCGTTTTTTTGGGGATAAAAAAATGGAAAATATTGTTTCATTTTTGCTGGAAAGCGAAAAACTGAAATCCGTATTAAGGCAAACCAAGCCGCTGGGCGAAGATCGTTTTGAAAACTCAGCTGAACATTCTTGGCAGACGACACTTGCCGCAATGATTCTCCTTGAGTCTGCGCCTGCCGAGCTGGATCGTCTCAAGATTTTAAAAATGTTACTCATCCACGATATTGTGGAAATCGATGCCGGTGATGTTTTTGTTTATGATGAACAGGCAAGGCAAGAGGCATTTGCGGCAGAAGCTGAGGCTGCAGAGCGACTCTTTGGTATGTTGGACACAAATATTGGCGAGCCCTTATTGGCGCTTTGGCATGAATTTGAGCAGGCGCAAACGCCTGAAGCAAAATTTGCAAAAGCATGTGACCGCGTAATGCCCGTTCTACAAAATTTAGAATCGGGCGGTCAAAGCTGGACCGCACACGATATTCGGCGTGCAAAAGTGCTTGAAAAGAATCAACCGATTAAAGATGCCAGCCCAGAATTATGGGCTTTGGTGAAAAAACGCATCGAAGAAGCGACATTTTTAAAAGACTAAAGCTTGCTGGAATCATGGATGTTGAAACTATGCGCAGGCTTAAAACTGTGCATTTAATGCAGTTTACCGTGCTGATTCCATATAGATATGAGCTAAAACCGTTATAAAGCGCCTATATTCCTGCATTTTGGCAGGATAGGCGTCTAACTTTATAAGGGAAGGGGCTGGTGGGCGATGAGAGACTCGAACTCCCGACATCTTCGGTGTAAACGAAGCGCTCTACCAACTGAGCTAATCGCCCCAACGCAACGGCTTCTACGCATCTATTTCGATTTCCGCAACCCCTTCTTGTCATAGAAATGAACTTTTTATTTTGTATGCAATTATCTTGCAAAAGTCTGATATTCGCCGTTGACACTTGAAAGAGAACCGCCTAAATCACCGCCACGTCAGCAACGCTGGCAAGAAGAAGATGCGCGGGTGTAGCTCAGTTGGTTAGAGTGCCGGCCTGTCACGCCGGAGGTCGCGGGTTCGAGCCCCGTCACTCGCGCCATTTTCTCCATTTCCTCCAAAGTGTTACGTAATTAACCGCAGGGGCGAAGTGTCGCTTAGCGTGTTGTTTTCCCCACGATCTTTACTGCACTTAAAGGTTCTTCCACATTTTGTTCTCATATGGTCTTGCGCCACGTGCGACATAGCAGTAACCCACCACACAAACTGTGGTTTTGGTTTGTGTTTTTTGCGCGATCAGCCTAAAAGACCCGTGATAAAATCACTTAACAAGCATGCTGCAAAAGCAGCGAGAGTGTTTAGGAAAGACAAGATGGACGCAGTCGTCGCCTCCTATTTGCCAATAATCATATTTCTGGTCGTGTGCTTTGGCATTGCCGCAGCGCTTTTGATCGCACCTTTTTTGATTGCTTACCGCAATCCAGACCCTGAGAAATTGTCTGCCTATGAGTGCGGTTTTAACTCATTTGATGATGCGCGCATGAAATTCGATGTGCGATTCTATTTGGTCGCAATTTTGTTCATCATTTTTGACCTTGAAGTTGCCTTTCTTTTTCCTTGGGCTGTTTCATTCGGCGAAATGGGAATGTTCGGTTTCTGGTCAATGATGGTCTTTCTAGGCGTTCTGACAATTGGCTTCATCTATGAATGGAAAAAAGGTGCGCTAGAATGGGATTAAGCGATAACAAGACGCTCGTAGCGCCGCAGCCAAAGGGCATCATTGATCCGTCTACGGGAAAACCGATAGGCGCGAATGATCCATTTTTCGGCGAGATGAATAATGAGCTAGCCGATAAAGGCTTTCTCGTTACCTCAACGGATGATCTGATTAACTGGGCCCGTCAGGGCTCGTTGATGTGGATGACGTTCGGTCTTGCATGTTGTGCTGTTGAAATGATGCACACATCTATGCCGCGTTATGATGCGGAACGCTTTGGCGTTGCGCCGCGTGCATCGCCGCGTCAGTCCGATGTCATGATTGTTGCTGGTACATTGACCAACAAAATGGCACCGGCGCTGCGCAAAGTTTATGACCAGATGCCAGAGCCACGTTATGTGATTTCAATGGGATCATGCGCTAATGGCGGTGGTTATTACCATTATTCATATTCTGTGGTGCGCGGCTGTGACCGTATTGTACCGGTAGATATTTATGTGCCGGGCTGTCCACCAACAGCAGAAGCTTTGCTTTACGGCATTTTGATGCTGCAGAAGAAAATCCGCCGCACAGGTACAATTGAACGCTAGGTTTATTGTCCCGTAAGGGGCAGGGGAAATAAGATGGCAACATCAACGAAACAAAATGCGCAAGACGCTTTGCAGGATTTGACAAGCACCGTCAGCGACGGCTTGGGCAATATTGACCATTCGCTCTCAATTTCTTTTGGCGAATTGACTGTGAATGTCGCAGCAGAGGATATTTCAGCGACGCTCAAAGTGTTGCGCGATGATGTGCAGATGAAATTCATCTCTTTCATTGATATGTGCGGCGTTGACTATCCAGCACGCGCAAAACGCTTTGATGTTGTGTATCATTTGATGAGCCCAACATTGAACCAGCGTATTCGCGTTAAAGCGCAGACCGATGAAGATACGCCTATTGCAAGCGTGACAGATATTTTTCCCGGTGCAAATTGGTTCGAACGCGAAGCATACGACATGTATGGCATCTTGTTCACAGGCCACCCAGATTTGCGTCGCTTGTTGACCGATTATGGCTTCGAAGGTCATCCATTGCGCAAAGACTTCCCGCTGACTGGCTTTGTGGAAGTGCGTTATGATGACGAAACAAAACGCGTTGTTTATGAGCCTGTTCATTTGCGCCAAGAATTCCGTGACTTTGATTTTCTTTCTCCTTGGGAAGGCGCAGAATATGTGCTTCCAGGCGATGAAAAGGCAGAAAGCAAGTGATGAAGGGGCGCGTAAGCATAACACTAATGGTTGGCGCTGCTGCTCTTCTTAGCGCGCATGCTGCATCTGCACGAGAAGTGCCGAGCTGCAGCTATACAATTAGTGCTGCCAATATTCTTCAATTGGCCAATGGTGCTTTGCCTGAGGGTTCTGCAGAAGGCAATCCTGGCGATTGCGTGATGCAATTGCAAAAGACTGCGCTTGATGATGAGATTGCGCTAACGACTTGCCCATCGCATTTTCAGATTAGAGCAGAAAATAAGTCTGCGTTTAACCTGTTGGTCAACCTTCCTGTGCAAAAAGCTGACAGTGAATACGGTAAGAAATACGCTGAGGACCGAGACAGATTGCGTAAATCATTTTCATTGGCTGGATGCGACAAACGCGTTGAAACTTACTTCTCATTTTCTAAAGACAATTCCACTTTTATAGAGCGGGTCCAATAGACCATGACCGAACATAATGTCAGAAACTTCAACATCAACTTTGGCCCGCAGCACCCTGCGGCGCACGGCGTTTTGCGCCTTGTTCTTGAGTTGGATGGTGAAATCTGTGAGCGCATCGATCCGCATATCGGTCTGCTTCACCGTGGCACTGAAAAGCTAATCGAGCACAAAACCTATCTACAGGCTGTGCCATATTTTGACCGCCTTGATTATGTTGCGCCGATGAATCAGGAGCATGCTTTCGCGCTTGCTGTTGAAAGACTTGCTGGCATTGAAGTGCCGCGCCGTGGCCAGTTGATTCGTGTTTTATATTCAGAAATCGGCCGCATCCTGTCGCATATGCTGAATATCACAACGCAGGCGCTTGATGTTGGCGCGTTGACACCGCCGCTCTGGGGCTTTGAAGAGCGCGAAAAACTGATGATGTTCTATGAGCGCGCTTGTGGTGCACGCTTGCATGCCGCTTATTTCCGTCCAGGCGGTGTTCATCAGGATTTGCCGGAACAATTGGTGCGCGATATTGGCGACTGGATTGACCCATTCTTGGGCGTTGTCAAAGAAATCGACGGCCTTTTGACCAACAACCGAATCTTTAAACAACGTAACGTTGATATTGGCGTTGTTGCACTTGAAGATGCGTGGGCTTGGGGCTTTTCTGGCGTCATGGTGCGCGGCTCTGGTGCAAAATGGGATTTGCGCAAAAGCCAGCCTTATGAATGTTATGATGAGATGAAGTTCGATATTCCAATCGGCAAAAATGGCGATTGTTATGACCGCTACCTCATTCGCATGGAAGAAATGCGCCAGTCTGCTGAAATCATGCGCCAATGCGTTGAAAAGCTGCTTGCGCCTGAAGGCCAAGGGCCAATTTCTTCGACAGACGGTAAAATGGTGCCGCCAAAACGCGGCGAAATGAAGCGTTCAATGGAAGCATTGATCCACCATTTCAAACTATACACTGAAGGCTATAAAGTGCCTGAAGGTGAAGTTTACGCAGCTGTTGAAGCACCGAAAGGCGAGTTCGGCGTTTATGTCGTATCTGATGGTACGAACAAGCCTTATCGTTGTAAGGTGCGTGCACCGGGCTTTGCCCATCTTCAAGCAATGGATTTCCTATGCCGCGGCCATATGCTCGCGGATGTATCTGCCGTGCTTGGTTCTCTTGATATCGTATTTGGTGAGGTGGACCGCTAATGTCCGTTCGTCGTTTAGCAGTAGATGCTGTCCAGCCTGAAGGCTTTAAGTTTAACCGTGCGCTTGGCGCGGAAGCGAAAGTCTGGATTAAAAAATACCCGAAAGGCCGTGAACAATCGGCTGTGATACCTTTGCTTATGCTTGCGCAAGAGCAAGAGGGCTGGGTGACCAAAGCATCGATCGAACATATTGCAGAAATGTTGAATATGCCGCTCATCCGCGTGATGGAAGTGGCTACATTCTATACGCAGTTCATGCTTCAGCCTGTGGGTACGAAAGCGCACATTCAGGTGTGTGGCACAACACCATGCATGTTGCGCGGTTCTGAAGAACTGATGGCTGTTTGTAAGTCAAAAATCAGCCCGAACCAGTTTGAACTCAACGAAGAGGGAACTCTTTCTTGGGAAGAGGTGGAATGTCAGGGCGCTTGTGTGAATGCGCCAATGGTCATGGTGTTCAAAGACACTTATGAAGATTTGACGCCAGAGCGTCTTGAAGAAATCATCGACGCATTTGAAGCAGGCAATGGTGATAGCATTAAACCGGGCCCGCAGATCGATCGTATTTTCTCTGCGCCTGCTGGTGGTTTGACAACATTGAACGGCAAGCCTGTTGGCAAAAGCGCGAAAGCGGCCAATAGCAATGCTAAGGCAAAAACCGCTAAATCTGCGGATAAGCCAACACGGGCGGCCAAGCCAAAGCAGAGCACATCGCTTTCTGATGGAACGGTTAAAAGCCCGAAAGAAAATCGCGTATCAGCTGATTCAGTTTCTGCAAAGAATGCTGCACCAGCGCCAGGTACTGCGAAAAAAGCGGCAGCTGCTGAAACAACAACAGCGAAAAAGCCTGCGACCAAGAGTTCTGCTGCAAAGAAACCGGCAGCGGCGAAAGCAGCTGGTCCTGAACGTCTTTCTGCGCCGCAAGGTGCTGCAGACGATTTGAAACTGATTTCAGGTGTTGGCCCTAAATTAGAGCAAACATTGAATGGTCTCGGCTTCTGGCATTTCAGCCAGATTGCAAAATGGAAAAAATCCGACGTTGCGATTGTAGATGATGAGCTTTCATTCAAAGGCCGCATCGAGCGTGACGACTGGATAAAACAAGCCAAGGCTTTGGCCAAAGGCGGCGAAGCAGAATACATCAAAGTATTCGGCAAGAAACCGCGATAGGATAGCAAGATGCTGCAAGATAAAGACCGCATTTTCACAAATATCTATGGCGTGCACGACAAGTCGCTTAAAGGCGCAATGTCACGCGGCCATTGGGATGGTACAAAGGCGCTGGTCCAAAAGGGCCGCGACTGGATCATTAATGAGATGAAAGCCTCTGGCCTTCGCGGACGCGGCGGTGCTGGCTTCCCTACAGGTCTCAAATGGTCGTTCATGCCAAAGGAAGTGGGCGAACGCCCGCACTACTTGGTCGTCAATGCTGACGAATCTGAGCCAGGCACATGTAAAGACCGCGATATTATGCGCCACGATCCGCACACGCTGATCGAAGGCTGCTTGCTGGCATCATTCGCCATGAATGCGCATGTCGCTTATATTTATGTGCGCGGCGAATATATTCGCGAGCGCTATGCGCTACAGGCTGCGATTGACGAATGTTATGATGCGGGACTTCTGGGCAAAAATAATAAATGCGGCTGGGACATGGATGTTTATGTGCACCATGGCGCAGGCGCTTATATTTGCGGTGAAGAGACTGCGCTTTTGGAAAGCCTTGAAGGCAAAAAAGGCCAACCGCGCCTCAAGCCTCCATTTCCAGCCAATGTTGGCCTTTATGGTTGCCCAACAACTGTGAACAATGTTGAATCAATTGCTGTTGCGCCGACAATTTTACGCCGCGGCGGTGGCTGGTTCGCTTCCTTCGGTAAGGAAAACAACACAGGCACAAAACTTTTCTGTGTATCTGGCCATGTTAATCAGCCAGCCACATTTGAAGAAGAAATGTCGGTTCCTTTCAAAGAATTGATTGATCGTCACTGCGGCGGTATTCGCGGCGGATGGGATAACCTTATGTGTGTTATTCCGGGCGGTTCATCCGTGCCGCTGGTTCCTGCAGAGCAAATCATTGATTGCCCGATGGATTTTGATTCGTTGCGCGCTTTACAGTCTGGTCTTGGTACTGCGGCTGTGATCGTGATGGATAAATCAACAGACATCGTCAAAGCGATTGCGCGTCTTGCTTATTTCTACAAGCACGAAAGCTGCGGCCAATGTACGCCGTGCCGTGAAGGCACTGGTTGGATGTGGCGTGTTATGGAGCGCATGGTCGCCGGCAATGCGCAGAAGCGTGAAATCGACATGTTGCTGGATGTGACAAAACAGATCGAAGGCCACACAATTTGTGCGCTTGGTGATGCGGCTGCATGGCCAATTCAAGGTCTTATCCGCCACTACCGTCCTGAAATTGAGCGCCGTATTGATGAGTTCTCTCACAATGCACATCAGGTGCAGCCAGTAATGGTAGCGGCAGAATGATGCGTAATTCTGCATTTGCATTAATCGGTGTTCTTGCTCTTGGTGCTTGTTCATCAAGCGGGGGAACGACAACGGCATCAACGTCTGCGTCTGCTTCATCGGAAACATCGTCTTTCCAGATGGATGTCACAGATATCGATTATGGTTCGATTGTATCGAATAACCGTTTTCTGGTGAGCTATTCTTTTCCAGATAGCCGTGGCCGTTTTGCTGTAATGTCATCGGCACAATCTGGTGCGTCAGAACCTGTTGATGATTCCAGTGAATTTAAAGCCGTCAATGATGATGTTGCTAAATCAATCATTTGCAAAGACGGTTTAACAAAATTGGGCTCACGCCCAACCTATGTGGTCGCTGATCGCGCATATCAATCAACATATGCGTGTGCGGGATAAAGACGTTAATACAGGCAAAATGCCTGCGACGAACTAAAGTGTATGGGCAGTCAATGATTGCTCGGCGCGAAAAATGGCTGGTAACAGTCACAAAGAACAGATGGACGTGCATTAGAGGCGACTAAGGTCTTTACCGCACGGCCTAGCGGTGGTTAAACGCCGAAGATATAACTGCGCTGTGCATGAGCGAAAAGAACGGAAGATACCGATGACGAAAGTCAAAGTTGACGGCAACGAAATAGAGGTTCCAGACCACTACACGATCTTGCAGGCGTGTGAGGAGGCTGGTGCCGAGATTCCTCGTTTTTGTTACCACGAGCGTCTGTCGATTGCTGGTAACTGCCGTATGTGTCTTGTTGAAGTAAAAGGCGGCCCACCAAAGCCGACTGCTTCATGTGCAATGGGCGTTAAAGATCTGCGCCCTGGACCAGAAGGTCAGCCACCTGAAATTTTCACCAACACGCCAATGGTCAAAAAGGCCCGCGAAGGCGTGATGGAATTCCTGCTTATCAACCACCCACTTGACTGCCCAATCTGCGATCAGGGCGGCGAGTGCGATCTTCAAGATCAGGCAATGGCTTACGGTGTTGATTCGTCGCGTTTTCAAGAAAACAAACGCGCTGTTGAAGATAAATATATTGGCCCGCTCGTAAAAACGATCATGACACGCTGCATTCATTGCACGCGCTGCGTTCGCTTTACGACAGAGGTTGCTGGTATTTCTGAACTTGGTTTGCTTGGCCGCGGCGAAGATGCCGAGATCACAACCTATCTTGAAAAAGCCATGACATCTGAGCTTCAGGGCAATGTCATTGATCTTTGTCCCGTTGGTGCTTTGACGTCAAAACCCTATGCGTTTCAGGCACGTCCTTGGGAATTGTCTAAAACCGAATCTATTGATGTGATGGATGCTGTTGGCTCTGCTATCCGTGTTGATACGCGCGGCCGTGAAGTTATGCGCATTATGCCGCGCATCAATGAAGCGGTGAACGAAGAGTGGATTTCAGACAAAACACGTTTTGTCTGGGATGGTTTGCGCACACAGCGCCTTGACCGCCCATTCGTGCGCGATGCCAGCGGTAAGCTTAAGCCTGCCACATGGCCGCAAGCCTTTGCTGCTGTCAAATCTGCATTGGACGGCAAGTCTGGTAATCAGATTGCTTCAATCGCTGGCGATATGGCTGGTGTTGAAGAAATGTATGCGATGAAAGAATTGCTCGCATCGCTCGACTCAACAAGCGTTGATTGCCGCCAAGATGGTGCAGCGCTCAATCCAGCACTTGGCCGCTCTTCTTATATCTTCAATCCAACGATTGAAGGCATTGAAGACGCAGATGCTGTGCTTATCATTGGCTCCAATCCACGCTTTGAAGCGTCAGTGCTCAATGCGCGTATTCGTAAAGCATACCGTGCAAGCGGCATGAAAATTGGCGTTATCGGCGATATGGGCGACCTGCGCTATGATTACGAAATGCTCGGCGCTGGACCAGAAACGCTCAAAGAGCTTGTTGATGGTACAAACAAATTTGCTGGTGTTTTAAAACGCGCTAAAAAGCCGATGATCATCATCGGGCAGGGCGCTCTGGCGCGCGGCGATGGTGCAGCCGTTCTGGCCAATGCTGCCAAACTTGCGGATGCAACAGGCGTTGTTAAAGGCGCATGGAACGGCTTTGCTGTTCTTCATACAGCTGCTGCACGTGTTGGCGGCTTGGACCTTGGGTTCGTGCCATCAGGCGACGGTATGGACGCTGTGGCTGCGGTTAAAGACGCAGATGTGTTGTTCCTTCTTGGTGCAGATGAATTGGATTTGCGTAGCCGTAAAGCTGGCGCGACAACAATTTATATCGGTACACATGGCGACATTGGTGCGCATCATGCAGATATCATTTTGCCTGCTGCGACTTACACTGAAAAGTCAGCCACATATGTGAACACAGAAGGCCGCGTTCAGATGACTAATCGCGCTGGATTTGCGCCGGGCGAAGCAAAAGAAGATTGGGCTATCTTGCGTGCCCTTTCTGATGTGTTGGGCCAGCGCCTTCCATTCGACTCACTGGCGCAACTACGTGCCAAACTTTACGAAACGCATCCGCATTTTGCGGCAATTGATGCAATTGAAGCCGGTGATCCTGCTGTAATTGCACAATTAGCCAAGAAAGGTGGGCGTTTGGGCAAATCTGCATTTGCATCCAGCGTGAAAGACTTTTATTTGACCAACCCAATCGCCCGTGCTTCTGCGGTGATGGCAGAATGCTCAAGCTTAGCCATTAAGGGCTATGCTGAGGCAGCAGAGTAGAGCACGGAACCGGTAAATTGGACTTAAACTGATGTTTGAAGACTACATATTTCCAGGTCTGATCATTTTGCTCCAGAGCGTTGTGCTTCTGGTGGCATTGCTGATCTTTACCGCGTTCATTCTTTATGCTGACCGTAAGGTCTGGGCTGCTGTCATGTCGCGTAGAGGGCCAAACGTTGTTGGCCCCTTTGGATTGCTGCAATCATTTGCCGACCTTTTGAAATTTGTCATTAAAGAGCCGATCATTCCATCGGGCTCGAACAAAGGCATCTTTCTGCTGGCACCTTTGATTTCATCAGCACTCGCTTTGGCTGGCTGGGCCGTTATTCCAGTAAGCGAAGGGTGGGCAATCGCATCCATCAATGTCGGCATCCTGTTTGTCTTCGCGGTATCATCGCTGGAAGTCTATGGCGTCATTATGGCGGGCTGGGCATCAAACTCTAAATATCCATTCCTTGGTGCGCTGCGCTCGGCTGCGCAGATGGTCTCCTACGAAGTCTCAATTGGTTTCGTGATCGTGACCGTGCTTCTGTGTGTTGGCTCGCTCAACATGACAGACATTGTTTTGAGCCAGAAAGACGGCCTTGGAACGCATCTCGGATTGACGAACTCTCTGCTTGATTGGCATTGGCTCGGCCTATTCCCAATGTTCGTGATCTTTTTCATCTCGGCATTGGCTGAAACAAACCGTCCACCATTTGACCTTGTTGAAGCTGAATCTGAGCTCGTTGCCGGTCACATGATTGAATATTCTTCAACGCCATATCTTTTGTTTATGCTGGGCGAATATATCGCGATCCTGTTGATGTGTGCGCTGACAGTCATCTTGTTCTTGGGCGGTTGGTTGCCACCGATTGATGTTGCACCGCTTAACTGGATACCGGGTGTATTCTGGTTCATCTTCAAGATCTGCATGGTGTTCTTCATGTTCGCTATGGTCAAAACAATCGTACCGCGTTACCGCTACGACCAATTGATGCGCCTCGGCTGGAAAGTGTTCTTGCCAATTTCACTCTTCATGGTGGTTGCGACAGCATCATTCTTGAAATTCACCGGTTTGGCATAAGGGAAGGGACAACACGCTATGAGCACGATCGCACAAGCTGCAAAATCACTTCTTTTGCTGGAATTCATTTCTGCATTCGGTTTGGCCATGAAGCGCTTCTTTGCGCCGAAGGCCACATTGAACTACCCGCATGAAAAAGGCCGTCTAAGCCCACGTTTTCGCGGTGAGCATGCATTGCGCCGTTATCCAAACGGTGAAGAGCGCTGCATCGCCTGTAAATTGTGTGAGGCGATCTGCCCAGCACAGGCAATTACCATTGAAGCTGGCCCGCGCCGCAATGACGGCACACGCCGTACCGTGCGCTACGACATTGATATGGTGAAATGCATCTATTGCGGCTTCTGTCAGGAAGCCTGTCCAGTGGATGCAATTGTTGAGGGACCGAATTTCGAATTCGCGACCGAAACACGTGAAGAACTATACTACGACAAAGACAAACTGCTGGCGAATGGAGATCGGTGGGAGCGCGAAATTGCGCGCAACATCGCACTCGACTCGCCGTATCGATAATTTTAATCGTTCTGTCATCGCAAGATGGCAGAGCACACATCCTGACTGAAATCTCAGCAGGATAACAAAGGATTTCGGGGGAACCGATGCTGTTGACCGGACTTGGCGCGGCCTTCTTTTATTTGTTCGCATTTGTAGCTATCGCGTCTGCCGTGATGGTTATTTCTGCGCGCAATCCGGTACATTCCGTGCTGTACCTCATTTTGACCTTCTTCAATGCGGCGGCATTGTTCATTCTCACAGGGGCCGAGTTTCTCGGCATGATCCTGTTGGTGGTCTATATCGGCGCGGTTGCAGTACTGTTCCTGTTTGTCGTTATGATGCTGGATGTTGATTTTGCATCTATGAAGCGTGGCGCACTCGATTATGCACCTATTGGTGCCATGGTCGGTATTGTGCTGGCATCTGAACTATTGATCGTGCTTGGTGCTCAGTTCATTGGCGTGGGGCAACCTGGCAGTGTCGCTTCACCGACACCGGACCCGTTAGTGCGCACCAATACGGCGGCGCTCGGCGATATTATTTATACCGACTATGTCTTCTTCTTCCAGATTGCCGGCTTGGTGCTTTTGGTTGCTATGATTGGCGCGATTGTGCTGACGCTGCGTCCAACACGTCCTGGTGTTAAACGCCAGAACATGGGCCAGCAGGTTGCACGTAAAGTGGAAGACTCGATTGAAATTGTCGAAGTCGAAACAGGCAAGGGGCTTTGATCTAATGGAAATTACGATTTCTCATTATCTCGTCGTGTCAGCGCTACTGCTGGTCATTGGGATATTCGGCATTTTCCTCAATAAGAAGAACGTCATTGTTATCTTGATGTCTGTTGAGTTGATCTTGCTTGCTGTCAATCTGAACTTCGTGGCCTTTTCTGCGCATTTGCAGGATATGGTCGGCCAAGTTTTCGCACTATTCGTTTTGACCGTTGCTGCTGCTGAAGCGGCTATCGGTTTGGCTATCCTCGTTGTCTTCTACCGGAACCGTGGTTCCATCGCGGTTGAAGACGTCAACATGATGAAAGGCTGATTGGACCCATGTATCACGCCATCGTCTTTCTCCCGTTACTTGGCGCTATCGTTGCTGGCTTTGGCGGCCGTGCTATCGGTGCCAAAGCTTCGGAATATGTAACCAGCGGCTTTATGGTTATTGCCGCAGTCCTTTCGTGGATTGCGTTTTTAACTGTTGCTATGGCCCATGAGGATCATTCAACCACTGTTCAGGTTATGCGCTGGATTCAGGTCGGTTCGCTTGATGTGAACTGGGCTTTCCGCATCGACACGCTAACTGCTGTTATGCTGGTGGTTGTGAACACGGTTTCGACCCTCGTTCACATCTATTCTATCGGCTATATGCACCACGATCCGCACCGTCCGCGTTTCTTTGCCTATCTTTCACTTTTCACATTCGCGATGCTTATGCTCGTAACATCTGATAACCTTGTTCAGATGTTCTTCGGATGGGAAGGCGTTGGTCTGGCATCATATTTGCTCATTGGCTTCTGGTTCAAAAAACCTTCGGCGAACTCTGCTGCAATGAAGGCATTTATCGTCAACCGCGTGGGCGACTTTGGTTTTGCTCTCGGTATCTTCGGCGTATTTGTACTGTTCGGTTCTGTGAATTTCGACACGATCTTTGCAAACGCAGCGACTTATTTGCCGACAGAAGGCGCGGAGGGAAGCACAGACACTGTGCTAACATTCCTAGGCTATTCATTGGATAAGTCTCACGCCGTAACTGTGGTGTGCTTGCTGTTGTTCATGGGCGCCATGGGTAAGTCTGCGCAATTCTTGCTGCACACATGGTTGCCAGATGCGATGGAAGGCCCGACACCTGTGTCTGCGCTAATCCATGCTGCGACCATGGTTACAGCTGGCGTGTTCCTTGTCGCGCGTATGTCACCAGTCTTCGAACTGTCGCAAACAGCACTCACATTTGTTGTCATCATTGGCGCAACCACTGCATTCTTTGCAGCAACGGTTGGTCTTGTTCAAAACGACATCAAACGCGTGATTGCTTATTCAACCTGTTCGCAGCTTGGTTACATGTTTGTGGCATTGGGCCTTGGCGCTTATGGCGCAGCCGTATTCCACCTGTTCACACATGCTTTCTTTAAAGCCTTGTTGTTCCTTGGTGCCGGTTCAGTCATTCATGCTGTGTCTGATGAGCAGGATATGCGCCGCATGGGCGGTTTGCGTAAACTCATTCCAACAACATATTGGATGATGATTATCGGAACTGTTGCGCTCACAGGCGTTGGCATACCGGGCACATTGCTTGGAACAGCCGGGTTCTTCTCTAAAGATGCCATCATTGAAAGCGCGTTCGTTGCACAAAACCCTGCTGCTGGTTATGCATTCGTGATGCTGGTTGTGGCTGCGCTATTTACCAGCTTCTACTCATGGCGTTTGATCTTCATGACATTCCACGGCAAACCGCGTGCAACAGCTGATGTGATGCATCATGTGCATGACTCACCGCCAGTTATGCTCGTGCCATTGTTCATCTTGGCTGTCGGCGCATTGTTAGCTGGCTTTGTCTTTCATGATTACTTCTTCGGCCACCATTATGCTGAGTTCTGGAAGGGCGCTTTGTTCACCTTGCCAGATAACAACATTGTTGAAGAGTTCCACAACGTACCATTCTTGGTCAAATGGAGCGCGACAATTGTGATGTTGCTTGGTTTATTGGGTGCTTGGTATATGTATATCCGTTCGCCTCAAACGCCTGTTTCTTTGGCGCGAGACCACAATGGCTTATACAAATTCCTATTGAACAAATGGTATTTTGACGAGTTGTACGACTTCTTGTTCGTGCGCCCTGCAAAACGCCTTGGTTCATTCCTTTGGAAACGCGGTGACGGCTGGCTTATTGATGGGTTTGGTCCCAACAATATCGCAGCGCGTGTTTCTGGCCTCGCACAGCGTGCTGTGAAGGTTCAGACCGGATTTCTTTATCATTATGCGTTCGCCATGTTGATTGGTGTCGCTGCTCTCGTGACTTGGATTATGCTTGGAGGCATCCACTAATGGACGGTATGCCAATCCTCTCGCTCGTAACTTTCCTTCCTTTGGTTGGTGTTCTTGTTATTCTGTTTATCAATGATGAAACAGAAGCGGCAAAACGCAACGTTCGGATGGTCGCGTTACTGACGACGATCTTTACATTTCTCGTATCTTTGATGATTTGGGTTGGATTTGAGAATTCAAATCCCGGCTTCCAATTTGTTGAAGAAGCTGAATGGCTCGGTGGCGGGCTAACCTACCGTATGGGTGTGGACGGCATTTCAATGTTGTTTGTCATTTTGACAACCTTCTTGATGCCTTTCTGTATCCTTGCTGGCTGGGAGAGCGTTACCAAGCGTCTTAAAGCCTACATGATTGCTTTCCTTATTTTGGAAACACTCATGATCGGCGTGTTTACTGCGCTTGATATCGTGCTGTTCTATGTCTTCTTTGAAGCGGGCCTTATACCGATGTTTATTATCATCGGTGTGTGGGGCGGCGCGCGCCGTGTTTATGCGTCTTTCAAATTCTTCCTCTACACATTGTTTGGCTCAGTGTTGATGCTGATTGCGATCATGGCAATGTATTGGGAGGCAGGCACGACTTCTATTCCGGCATTGCTGGCATATGATTTCCCACCGCAAATGCAATTCTGGTTATGGCTCGCATTCTTTGCGTCATTCGCTGTGAAAATGCCGATGTGGCCTGTCCACACTTGGTTGCCAGATGCACACGTTGAAGCGCCAACAGCTGGATCTGTTATTCTTGCTGGTGTGTTGCTAAAACTTGGCGGTTACGGTTTCATTCGCTTCTCACTATCCATGTTTCCAGTCGCTTCTGCTGAACTGGCTTGGCTGGTGTTTGCGCTGTCTTGTATTGCCATCATCTACACATCGCTTGTCGCCTTGATGCAGGAAGATATGAAGAAGCTGATTGCTTATTCATCTGTTGCGCATATGGGCTTTGTAACGATGGGTATCTTTGCTGCGAATGAGCAGGGCTTGCAGGGCGCTATCTTCCAAATGTTGTCGCACGGCCTTGTGTCTGCTGCGCTCTTCATCTGTGTTGGTGTGATCTATGATCGTATGCACACACGTGAGATTGCAGCTTATGGCGGCCTTGTTCACAACATGCCTAAATATGCATTGGTGTTTATGCTGTTCACCATGGCCAATGTTGGCCTTCCAGGAACATCCGGCTTTGTTGGCGAATTCCTGACATTGATGGGCATGTTCCGTGCCAATACATGGTTTGCATTCTTCGCAACGAGCGGCGTGATCTTGTCTGCCTGTTATGCGCTATGGCTGTATCGCCGTGTGATATTTGGTGCATTGGAAAAAGAAAGCTTGAAAGCACTTCTCGACCTTTCAGGCCGTGAAAAAGCAATGCTTTACCCGCTGGCCGCACTGACTATTTTCTTCGGTGTATATCCAGCACCAGTCTTTGATGTGATCGGCGCTTCTGTGGATGCACTTGTCACGAATTATGATGCTGCCAATGAGGCAGCCAAAGCGGCAATGAATATTGCCCTGAACGCTAAGTAATCGGATTGCTGTCATGACAGTCGTTGAATTGACCCAAAGTTTGAACATCGCAGCGCCAGAACTGGCACTGGCGGTCGGTTCTATGGTTCTCCTAATGATCGGTGTTTTCGCGCCTAAGGATAGTGCGAATTCAACCGTAACAGGATTGGCCGTGGCACTGTTGATTGGTGTTCTGGGCTGGATGGTATTCTTTGACGAGCAGGGCACGGCCTTTGGCGGTGCTTTCGTTCAAGACTCATTTGCCTATTTCTTCAAAATACTCACATTGATCGGCTCCATCGTAGCGCTTGTCATGTCGGTTGGCTTTGCCCGTGAAGAAAAATTTGACCGCTTTGAGTTTCCGATTTTAATCATATTGGCAACGCTTGGCATGATGCTGATGATTTCAGCAACAAGCCTGTTGTCTTTGTATATGGCGCTCGAACTACAATCATTGGCGCTTTATGTTATTGCGGCGATTAACCGTGATAGCGCGCGTTCAACTGAAGCTGGTTTGAAGTATTTCGTTCTGGGCGCTTTGTCGTCAGGCATGATGCTTTACGGTATTTCGTTGATCTATGGCTTTACGGGCCATGTCGATTTCGCATCAATTGCAGCAGCCTTGTCTGGCGAAGAACGCTCTGTCGGTCTTCTGTTCGGTCTTGTGTTCTTGCTCACAGGCCTTGCATTTAAAATTTCAGCAGTTCCATTCCATATGTGGACACCTGATGTTTATGAAGGTGCGCCAACGCCGGTAACGGCTTTCTTTGCCGGTGCGCCTAAAATGGCGGCAATGGCTATGCTCGTGCGCGTTGTCACAGATGCCTTTGGCTCGGTGACAGGTGACTGGCAGCAGATCATCATCTTTATTTCGATTGCGTCTATGGTTTTGGGCGCGGTTGCAGCGATTGGCCAAAACAATATCAAACGCCTGATGGCTTACTCTTCCATCGGCCATATGGGCTATGCACTGGTTGGCTTGGCTGCGGGCACTGTCGCAGGTGTTCAAGGCGTGTTGATCTATATGGCGATTTATCTCGTGATGACGCTTGGTACATTTGCGTTCATTCTGGCTATGCGCCGCAAAGATGAGGGCAATGTCGAGAACATTTCCGATTTAGCTGGTTACGCTCAAAACAGCCCATTGCAGGCAACGGTACTAACGATCCTTATGTTCTCGCTTGCTGGTATTCCGCCGCTCGCAGGTTTCTGGGGTAAATGGTATGTGTTCTTGGCCGCGGTTGAAGCAGGTCTATACCCGCTAGCAATCATCGGTGTTGTGGCATCTGTTATTGGCGCGTTCTACTATTTGCGCATCATTAAAATCATGTGGTTTGATGAGCCAGAAGGTAAGTTCGTATCAACGGCTGGCGAGCTACGTTTGGTTATGGGGCTGTCAGGTATCTTTGTGGTTGGCTACATCGTCTTTGGTGGCCCGATTGCCGCTTATGCTGAAAATGCCGCAAAGGCGCTTTTTTAAACATTGCTTGAGCTAGCAGATAGCCAGACAATTATCGGTTTAACCGGATGGAGGGCGATCCATGTTGCATCCACCGGTTCCACCAATGCTGATCTGATTGAACTTGCAGGGGCTGGCCATGATGTGGACAAGCTTTGGCTTTCTGCAGGTGAGCAATTGCAAGGCCGCGGCCGTCGCGGTCGAACATGGGTTTCGCCGCACGGTAATCTTCATGCTTCGCTTTATTTACGAAATCCGGCTTCGCTCAAAGATATTGGTTTCTTCCCGCTCGTTTGTGCTGTTGCGTTGCACCGTGCCATCAGTGAGGCACTGGATGAAAAACAGTCCGAGATCAAAATAAAATGGCCCAATGACATTTTGGTTGATGGTGCTAAATGCTGCGGCATGTTGATGGAATCGGATCAGCAAAGCGGCGTTATCAATATTGTTATTGGCTGCGGGCTGAACATCGTTGCACATCCGCAAGATACGCCTTATCCGGCAATGCATCTGAATGAAAAAAATCCAGCATTAACGACGCAGGGCATGTTTCAATATTTAGCGGAAAATTTTGCAAGAACGCTGGATGAATGGAATGGCGGACGCGGCAAAGCCGCAATTCGCGACTATTGGGTAGCGCATGCGCGCGGAATAGGCCAAGCAATCATTATCAACCTTGCTAATGAACGCTTAGAGGGCGTTTTTGAAGGCATTGATGCTGACGGCTTGCTGTCGCTGCGTCTGCCTTCTGGCACAGTCAAAGAAATTTCTGCGGGTGATGTCTTCTTCCCGCTTTAGCCAAGTGAAGACAGAATTTAATAAGGTCTATCGTACTTAATGACAAAAAATAATAATGAGCTGGTATTCGTCCCGCTAGGCGGCGTTGGTGAAATCGGCATGAATTTAGCCATGTATGGATACGGGCCAGCCAATAACCGCTCGTGGATTGTCATGGATGTTGGCGTTACTTTTCCAGGGCCGGATTTACCGGGCGTGGACCTCGTACTGCCCGACATTCGTTTCTTGGAATCCGAAAAACACAATATTAAAGCGATCATCATTACCCACGCCCATGAGGACCATTATGGTGCGTTGCTGTCGCTTTATCCGCGCATTGCACCGGGCGATAATGTGCCTGTTTATATGACGCCATTTGGCTCCGGCATGCTGGAAAGCAAGGCGGTTGGCGAAAAGAACGCCCCAAAGATCAAGGTTACAACATTTGAGCAGGGCGGCTCGTTTGAGGTTGGCCCATTCAAGCTGCAAGCTTTGGCTGTTACACACTCAATTCCAGAGCCTGTGTCGATTGCAATTACAACGCCGCTTGGCACCGTTTTGCATACGGGTGATTGGAAAAACGACATTGCCCCATCCATGGGTCCGGTAACCGACAGCAATGCCTTTACGCGCCTTGGTGATGAGGGCCTGTTGGCGCTTATCTGCGATTCGACAAATGCTATGCGTGACGGCGAAAGCCCATCAGAACAAGAAGTGTCTGAAGGTCTGCGCAAAGTCATTGAAAAAGCGACTGGCCGCGTGGCGGTCACGACTTTTTCTTCCAATGTTGGGCGTATTAAATCAATCGCGCTTGCTGCTGCCGATGCTGGACGACAAACATTATTGCTTGGCCGCTCAATGAAGCGGGTTGTCGACGTCGCCTCAGAACTTGGCTATTTGGAAGGCGTGCCAGATTTTCTTACCGAAGATGAATATGGCTATATTCCGCGCGACAAGGTCGTGATTATTTTGACAGGCTCTCAAGGCGAGAGCAGGGCAGCGCTTGCGAAACTATCACGTGATGAAATGCGTGATGTTGCGCTGAACGCAGGCGATACTGTGGTTTATTCGTCGCGTTCAATTCCAGGCAATGAAAAACCTATTCTTGAGACGAAGAACCGTCTGATTGATATGGGCATTACAATTATTGAAGATGGCCCAGATTCACTCGTTCACGTGTCGGGTCACCCGCGCCGCAATGAATTGCGCCAGATGTATAAATGGACACGCCCGCAGATCGGTATTCCGGTTCACGGCGAGGCTGCACATTTAACCGCCCATGCAGCATTGATGCGTGAAAACGGCATTCAAGATGTGCTCAATGTTCGCAATGGCGATTTGGTGCGCCTTGCACCCGGTAAAGCCGAGATCATTGATGATGTGCCGCATGGCGAGATCTACAAAGACGGCACATTCATCGGGTCAGCCGACGCTGTTGGCGTGACCGAGCGCCGCCGTTTGTCGTTCGCAGGGCATGTCTCTGTGTCTGTCATTTTGGACAAAAGCAATGAATTGCTGGTTGATCCTCAAGTGTCATGTTTGGGCATTCCTGCCACCGATCACAATGACAATGACATGGAAGATATCATCTATGATGCTGTTGTCAGTGCGGTTGAATCTATGCCGCGCGGCCGCCGCAAGGATCTTGACCTGATTGAAGATAGTGTTACCCGCGCAGTGCGTGGCACGGTACGCAATATTTGGGGCAAGAAACCAATCGTAACAGTGATGGTCGATAAGGTTTAAATTACTGTTTTTTTAGGAGTGGAAATGCTTGGTCGCTTAAATCATGTAGCGATTGCCGTGCCCGATTTGAATGCGGCGATCAATCGATATGAAAAAGTGCTGGGTGCGAAAGTCTCCGCGCCGCAACATTTGCCAGAACACGGGGTGACCGTCGTTTTTGTCGAAGTGGAAAACACCAAGACAGAGTTGCTTTTTCCTTTGGGCGACAATTCGCCCATCGGTGCCTTCTTGGAAAAGAACCCGTCAGGCGGTATGCACCACATGTGTTATGAAGTGGATGATATTCTGGCTGCACGTGACAAGCTGATCGAAGATGGTGTTCGTGTGCTTGGTGATGGTAATCCGAAAATTGGGGCGCACGGTAAACCTGTGCTTTTCCTTCATCCGAAAGACTTCGACGGCACGCTGATTGAACTAGAACAGGTCTGATATCATGCAGTTATTGTCCGCTTTCGCGATTTTTTTCATCATTTGGTGGACGGTACTGTTTACTGTTTTGCCGTTCGGCGTGCGTAGCCAAGTTGAGTCAGAAGACACAATCCTTGGCACGGAGCGCGGAGCGCCATCAAATTCCCGCATGAAATTTAAGCTGCTCATCACAACGGGCATTGCCATTATTATCTTTGCGATTTTTTATTACCTGACCATCGTACTTGGTTTTGGCATTGATGATTTTCCGCAATTTGTGCCGGATTTTTCCAAACAATAATTTTTTAGAAAATTACAAATAAAAAATGGCAGGACATAAGTCCTGCCATTTTCAACGAGTGTGATTTTATAAACCCGAAGGTTCGCAGCTAAAAAGCGCGTAAAATCAAGATCCTCCCAAGACTTACACCCGTTAGAAATTATGAAGCCTCACAATTTCTTGGCAATTGGTAACAAGATGAAATGCCATTGTCACGTAAAAAATACATTAGTAACATTTTGGCACTCACGCGTCGTTATTTATACAGCGCGGATTTTTCAAAGCTGTGTGCCTTGCCGCTTTCAATTCCTTGTCCAACCGCTTAAACACACATAGAAATTTGCCTTAAGACGGTCTGATTCTGGGCATATCAAACAATTCACAACGGAATAGATAAATGCGCCTTTCAAGATACTTTCTACCCATATTGAAAGAAAATCCAAAAGAAGCCGAAATCGTCTCGCACCGATTGATGCTTCGGGCAGGGATGATTAAGCAGTCAAGCGCCGGCATCTATTCCTGGTTGCCGCTCGGCTATAAGGTTTTGCGAAAAATTGAAAACATTGTGCATGAAGAGCAGCAACGCGCTGGCCACATGCCAATGTTAATGCCGACCATTCAATCTGCTGATTTGTGGCGCGAAAGCGGCCGCTATGAAGATTATGGCGAAGAGATGCTGCGCATCAAAGACCGTATGGACCGTGAGATGCTATATGGCCCGACCAATGAAGAGCTGATCACGGATATCTTCCGCAGCCATATCACCAGCTATAAAGATTTGCCGCTTACATTGTACCATATTCAATGGAAGTTCCGCGATGAACGCCGCCCGCGCTTTGGCGTTATGCGTGGCCGCGAGTTTCTTATGAAAGATGGCTACAATTTCGACCTGACAAAAGAAGATGCGCTGCACGCATATAACCGTCATCTGGTTACTTATCTGCGCACTTTCGAGCGTATGGGTTTGCAGGCTATCCCAATGCGCGCCGATAGCGGCCCCATTGGCGGCGATGACACACATGAATTCCTCGTTCTGGCTGAAACTGGCGAGAGTGAAGTGTTCTATGATGCAGCAGTGACTGATCTGACATTTGGTGATCGCCAAATCGATTATGACAATGTCGAACAATGCGCTGCGATCATGCAGGAATTCACATCCAAATATGCGCGCACAGATGAAACGCATGACGAGGCGCTGTTTAACGAAGTGCCGCAAGAGCGCAGACGCTCTGCGCGCGGCATTGAAGTTGGCCAAATTTTCTACTTTGGCACAAAATATTCCGAACCAATGAAGGCCGTTGTCCAAGGACCGGACGGCAAGCCTGTGCCTGTTCACATGGGCAGCCATGGTATTGGCGTTAGCCGTTTGCTGGGCGCGATTATTGAAGCATCGCATGATGATAATGGCATTATTTGGCCAGCGTCCGTTGCCCCATTTGGTGCCGTGATTATCAATATGCGCGTTGGCGATGAGGGCTGTGATAGCTGGTCGCAAAAAGCATATACCGAACTCACCAATGCAGGTGTTGACCCGCTTTTGGATGATACAGACAAGGGCGCAGGCGTTAAATTTGCGACCGCAGATTTGATCGGCGTACCGTGGCAGCTTGTTATTGGCCCGCGCGGCGTTAAGTCTGGAGAAGTCGAACTTAAAAACCGCAAAACCGGCGCCAAAGAAAATATGACGCTGGAGGCGGCCATCACTAAGATTTCAGCAGGAGAATAAGCTTGAACGCATCATCGGCGAACGAAGCAGTTAAATCTTCAAGCTCAGGCAAAGAGGATGGCCGAGCAAGGCCGTTTTCAGCCTTTGAACGCATTGTTGCTTGGCGTTTTTTAAAGCCGCGCAAACAAGAGCGTATGGTGTCGATTGTTACTGTTATTTCGCTTTTAGGCGTAATGCTTGGCGTGGCGGCTCTGATTATCGTTATGGCTGTCATGAACGGCTTCCGCGCAGAGCTTTTGGACCGCATCCTCGGTCTTAACGGTCATATAATTCTCCAAGCTTCTGATACGCCGCTGAATGATTACGATGCCGTGGCTAAAAAACTTGAAGAAGTGCATGGCGTTCAAATGGCGCTGCCATTGCTTGAAGGTCAAACGCTTGCCTCTGGCAATGTTGGTGCTGGTACCGGTGCATTGGTGCGCGGTGTGCGCAAGCAAGATTTTGCAAGGCTGGAAAGCGTCGCGACAAACATTAAAGAAGGCTCTTTGGAAAAATACGAAGAGGGTAATGGCGTTGCGATTGGTATTCGCATGGCACAAAATCTGGGGCTACTCGTTGGTGATAAGCTGACTTTGGTTTCCCCTGAAGGCGATGTAACACCGTTTGGCACCACCCCGCGTGTTAAAAGCTATACCGTTGAAGCCATCTTCGAAATGGGCATGTCAGAATATGACACCTCCATTGTATTTATGCATTTGGAAGAAGCGCAGCTTTATTTCAATCAAGAAGGCGTCGTGCAGGTCATCGAAGTCTTTGTCGATGATCCCGATAATGTTGATCTTTATAAAACAGATATTGTTGCCGCCGCCGAACGACCACTCGTTATTAGCGATTGGCAGCAACGTAACAGTGCATTTTTCTCAGCGCTTGTGATTGAGCGCAACGCAATGTTTCTGATCTTGTCTATCGTGGTCATTGTAGCGTCACTGAATATCATTTCATCGCTGATCATGTTGGTGAAAGAAAAAGGGCGCGGCATCGCGATTTTGCGCACAATGGGCGCGTCACAAAATGCGATTTTGCGCATATTTATCATGGCAGGCACTGGCGTTGGATTGGCCGGCACGGCTGCAGGCGTATTGCTCGGCGTCTTAATCTGCCTGAATATTCGCGGTATTCAACGCGTAATGAATTGGATTTCCGGTACGGATGTTTGGGACCCGACGGTACGCTTTTTAAGCGAAATTCCGGCGCAAATGGATTTCGTCGAAACCATGTCCGTTATTATCCTAGCGCTCGTTTTATCGTTTCTTGCAGCAATATTACCTGCTTGGCGCGCTGCCAAACTCGATCCGGTTGAAGCTTTGAGGTACGAATAATGTCTGCACGCAATGCACCGGTACTATTGTTAGAAAACGTCCAGCGCCATTATGATGAGGTTGGTAAACGTCTTGATGTTCTCAAAGACGCGAACCTTGTGATTGAGACAGGCGAGATGGTTGCCCTTGTTGCCCCTTCAGGCGCAGGTAAATCAACTTTGCTGCATACTGCTGGCCTGTTGGAGCGTCCCGATGGCGGCGAGGTCTATCTGTCAGGCCAAGCATGTTCTGGCCTCAATGATCGCCAGCGCACAGCACGCCGCCGCAATGATATTGGCTTTGTTTATCAATTCCACCATTTGCTACCTGAGTTTTCGGCGCTTGAAAATGTGATGATACCGCAGATGATTCGCGGACTGTCTCAATCAGATGCAAAAGTCAGAGCGCAAGAGCTGCTTGATTATATGCGTATAGGACAGCGCGCAGCCCATCGCCCAGCAGAACTATCTGGCGGCGAGCAGCAGCGTGTCGCTATTGCCCGTGCCGTGGCCAATGCACCCTTATTGCTCCTTGCCGATGAGCCGACAGGAAACCTTGATCCTGAAACGTCATCCTATGTGTTTGAAGCACTGGAAGCCTTGGTGCGTCAATCGGGATTGAGCGCGTTAATTGCGACTCACAACCACGCTCTTGCTGCGCGTATGGACCGTGCGATTACGATGCAGGATGGAAAACTTGTGCCATTCGATGTGAAAGCCGCGATTAAAGCTGCGCTTTAGGCACTTCAAAACTCAGAACAAAATGCAAGTTTTAAAGGTAAAGAGGCGCTGATCTTGGTTGCTTCTTTACTTTTTATTACCCATAAGGCTGACCTGTGCCAAAATGAGAACAAAACGGGTTTACATGAGAACAAAAATGGAACAATATAGGTCCATAGACAAAACATAAGGACTGTTCATCATGACCGACTTTGTTCGAGACCTCGCTTCTCTCGCCTCAATCGCTGCCTTTGTTGCAACATTTTCAATTTTTGTCGACTTCATATAGGTCGATAATACTCCATTGGTCGCGGCTCTGCCCATCCCCATTCAGCACACAGCATTGCCCCGAAGCTGTGAGCCGCGACCATCCCCTTTTGGGGTAAAAGAACCAAGGGGATGATGATGCCAGGCAGTGGACATCATCGCGAATTGCTTCAAAATCCAACTTTGTGTTTTCACTCTCTTATGAGAGAGTCGGTTTTGATTTTGGGGTGCTGTTTATGGCTGAAAATGATGCAAATTTGGATGTGGTAGGCAAAGCCTATGTGTCGCCAAAATTCATCCATCTACGCACGCATTCGGCTTATTCCCTTTTGGAAGGCGCGCTGCAGGTTGGTAAAATTATTAAATTTGCAGAAGATCAAAAAGCACCCGCAATTGCCATTACAGATACTGGCAATTTATTTGGTGCGCTTGAGTTTTCTGTCAAAGCGACAGGGGCGGGCATTCAGCCAATCATAGGCTGCCAACTCGATATTCGTTTTGCCAAAAACTCTGATGGTGATGCCAATGCAGCGCTAAAGGGCAGTCAGAATAAAAACCAAACCATTACGCCTGAACCTGTTGTTCTTATCGCTGCAACCGAGCAGGGCTATGCCAATTTGGTTGAGCTTGTGAGCCGCGCCTATCTGGATATGGAATCAACCGATGGCACATATTTGCGTCCTGAATGGTTCGACGGATTTAACGACGGTATTATCTGCCTAACGGGCGGAGAGCTTGGTCCTTTAGGCCGTGCGATTGCCAACCAAGATCAAAAAGCATTGGCGGAGCGCTTTGCTTTCTTGAAATCAACCTTTGGCGACCGTCTTTACATCGAATTGCAGCGTCCTGCAGGATATAGCAAACGTATTGAAGCTGCTCAAATCGCTCTTGCCTATGATGAAGATGTACCTTTGGTTGCGACCAATGAGGCTTTCTTTTTAACGCGCGATGAATATGACGCGCATGATGCATTGATTGCGATATCTGAAGGAACGGTTGTATCCCGCGATGATCGCCGTCAGTTGACGCCTGATAATTATCTAAAAACCGAAGCTGAAATGGCCGCGCTGTTTAAAGATCTACCGGAGGCGCTGGAGTCAACGGTTGAGATTGCCAAGCGCTGTGTATATTATGCGTTAGAACGTCCGCCTATTTTGCCGCGCTTTACCAAAAGTGCCGAAGGTGCAAGTGAAGAAGAAGCGCTACAGGCTGAGTCAGACGAACTCAAACGCCAAGCGCGCGAAGGTTTGGAAAAGCGTCTGACAATTCAGGGCATGGCCGAAGGCTATACGCGCAAAGATTATGATGACCGCTTGGAAACCGAGCTTTCTATCATCGAGAATATGAAGTTCCCCGGTTACTTCCTGATCGTTGCTGACTTCATCAAATGGGCCAAAGACCATGAAATTCCCGTGGGGCCGGGCCGTGGTTCGGGTGCTGGTTCTCTGGTCGCGTGGTGTTTAACAATCACGGATATTGACCCGTTGCGCTTTTCACTGCTGTTCGAGCGCTTCCTCAATCCTGCCCGTGTGTCCATGCCTGACTTTGATATCGATTTTTGTCAGGATCGACGCGAAGAAGTGATTAAATATGTGCAGGAGCGCTATGGCCGCGCTCAGGTGGCGCAAATTATCACCTTTGGATCGCTGCAAGCGCGTGCGGTGTTGCGCGATGTGGGGCGCGTGCTTGAAATGCCATATGGGCAGGTGGACCGCCTGTGTAAAATGGTGCCCAACAATCCAGCCCAGCCCACAACCCTTGCTAAAGCAATTGAGGGCGATCCCAAATTTGAAGAAGAAGTCGAGCGTGAGCCAATCGTCGGCCAGCTGCTTGATATGTCGCTAAAGCTTGAAGGGCTTTACCGCCATGCGTCCACCCATGCGGCGGGTATCGTGATTGGTGACCGGCCTTTATCGCGCCTTGTGCCAATGTACCGAGATCCGCGCTCGGATATGCCTGTGACCCAGTTTAATATGAAATGGGTGGAAAGAGCCGGCCTCGTTAAATTCGACTTTTTGGGCCTTAAAACGCTGACCGTTTTGGATATGGCGGTGAAACTCATTGCGCGGCGCGGTATCAAAATTGATCTGCAACAGGTGCCTGTCGATGATGCGCCGACCTATGAAATGATGGCCAAAGGCGAAACCGTTGGCATATTTCAGGTGGAGAGCCCGGGCATGCGCAAAGCCCTTTTGGGCATGAAGCCTGACTGTATTGAGGACATCATCGCGCTGGTTGCGCTTTATCGCCCAGGGCCGATGGAAAATATCCCGACCTATAATGCGCGTAAACACGGCGAAGAGGAGATCGCCTCCATTCACCCAATGGTTGACCATCTGGTGGAGGAAACCCAAGGCGTTATCATCTATCAGGAACAGGTGATGCAGATCGCGCAGGTTCTGGCGGGATACTCGCTTGGTGAAGCGGATTTGCTGCGCCGCGCGATGGGTAAGAAAATCCGCGAAGAGATGGATAAACAGCGCTCCCGTTTTGTGGAAGGCGCCAAAGAAAACGATTTGACTAAGCCGCAAGCTGATGTGATCTTTGACCTGCTTGCCAAATTTGCCGACTATGGTTTTAACAAATCGCACGCTGCGGCCTATGCGATGGTGTCGTACCATACGGCCTATTTGAAAGCGCATTATCCGGTCGAGTTTCTTGCCGCCTCCATGACCTATGATATGCAAAATGCGGAGAAGTTGAACGACTTTCGCCGTGATGCCATTCGCCTTGGCATTGATGTCATTTCCCCGTCCGTCAACACATCGTTTAGACGTTTTGAAGTTGCTGAAAATAAGATTTTTTATGCACTTGCTGCGATTAAAGGTGTGGGCGAAGCTGCCGTTGATCATATCGTTGAAGTTCGCGGTGATAAGCCATTTGAATCATTGGAAGATTTCGCAACACGCATTGACCCAAAAATGGTCAATCGCCGCACATTTGAAGGCTTGATATTCGCAGGCGCATTCGATTGTTTTGGCCATGATCGTGCTTCATTGGTTGGCGGCATGGACCGCATCGTTGGTCTGGCGCAACGCACCTCAGAAGAAAAAGCCAGCGGACAATCAGACATTTTTGGCACAATGGCAGCCGCAGAACCAGAGCGTTTGCAGCTGCCACAAAACACAGAATGGTCTGATTCAGAAAAGCTGATGAAAGAGTTTCAATCCATTGGCTTTTATTTCTCGGCCCATCCGCTTGATGCATATCAGATGATTTTGGAGAAGATGCGTGTGCAGCAATATGCTGATTTTGCAATCGGCATTAAGCGCGGCGCAGAGGCAGGACGCTTGGCTGGCACTGTTGCATCCAAGCAGATACGGCGCACAAAAACCGGCAACAAGATGGGTATTATCACGCTGTCAGATGCAACCGGCCAATATGAAATTGTACTGTTCTCGGAAGCGCTGGAAGAGTTCGGCGATCAGTTAGAAGTGGGCAAGAGCTTCATTATGACTGTAGGCGTGCGCGTGCGCGATGATGAATCGGTCAGCTTGCAAATGAATACTCTAACAGCATTGTCAGAAGATCAGGGTGCACGTGAAGCGCATTTGCTGCGTGTGTTTGTGCGCGATCAAATGCCCGCCAAAAGCATCGCACGCCAGCTCCAAGGGCGCGGCCGCAGTCCGGTTTCATTGATCGTTATCAAGCCGGACGGTGAGGGCGAAGTGGAAATCGAATTACCGGGCAAATATGCCGTATCCGGTCCCGTTGCCAGCGCGATCAAAGCCATTGAGGGCGTTGTGGATGTGGAGCTGGTTTAGATCGCGCTTTGATTAACGCGTTTTGATAGTTCTTCGCGGCTTTCAACGCGTTCCGAATAGCGATCCGTTAGATAAGCAGATTGCGAGCGGGTGAGGAGTGTGAACTTCATGAGTTCTTCCATCACGTCAACAACACGGTTGTAAAACGGCGATGGTTTCATGCGGCCCTCATCATCAAATTCGTTCCATGCCTTGGCAACAGAAGACTGGTTGGGAATGGTAATCATCCGCATCCAGCGGCCAAGAATACGCATCTGATTGACCGTATTAAAGCTCTGCGATCCGCCGCAAACCTGCATGAGCGCCAATGTGCGTCCTTGCGTTGGGCGAACCCCGCCAATCGGTGCCAGCGGCAGCCAGTCGATTTGTGTTTTCATCACACCTGTCATCGCGCCGTGGCGCTCAGGCGACGACCAGACTTGCCCCTCAGACCAAAGCGATAATTCGCGCAGTTCTTGCACTTTGTCATGGTCTAGATTGGCTTCATCAACCAGCGGCAAGCCAGAAGGATTGAAAATTTTGACATCCGCGCCCAGCGCCTCAAGAATGCGTGCACCTTCTTCCGTCATAAACCGTGAAAACGAACGCTCGCGCAATGAGCCATAGAGCATCAAAATGCGGGGCTTGTGATCGGGCTGCGGTGGTACGCCAAGTGCGTTTAAGTCAATCGGCTGCAAGCTGTCGGTATCAATATTAGGCAAGTCATTCATGGTGCTGTGACCACTTCGCCGTCTTCTTTTGTAAAGCTGGCACCGGATTTTATATCGAGTAAATCAAACACTTTTTCAGAGGGACGGCACAGGGCGGTGCCCTTTGGCGTGCACACGATAGGGCGGTTCACAAGAACAGGGTGCTCAATCATCGCATCAAGCAGCGCGTCATCTGTGACCGATGGATCGGTTAGGCCAAGCTCTTGCGCCGGAGATTTACTCGTGCGCAATGCATCGCGCGGCGTGATGTCTGCCATAGCAAAAAGTGCTTGTAATTGCGGGCGTGTCCACCCCGTATCCAAATATTCAATGACAGTCGGCTCACCAACAAAATTACGGATGATTTCGAGTACATTGCGCGATGTGCCGCAAGCTGGATTGTGGTGAATAACAATATTCATAATGGCGATACCTTTGTGTGTTTTTCAAATTCAGCCAGCTGGAAAATGACGGCGCGTGCGGTTGGCAAATGCGACCAGCGACAGCATGACGGGCACCTCAACCAGAACGCCGACAACGGTTGCAAGAGCAGCGCCTGAGTTCAGACCAAACAGCCCGATTGCCACAGCGACGGCTAATTCAAAGAAGTTTGATGTGCCGATCATGGCGCAGGGTGCCGCGATGCGAAAAGGCACTTTCATCATATAGGCCGCTGCATAGGCCGCAGCAAATATGCCGTAGGACTGTAGCAAAAGCGGAATAGCGATGAGTACGATTAATAGCGGCTGCGCTAAAATGACGGTGCCCTGAAATCCAAAGAGCAGAACCACAGTGGCAAGCAGGCCGATCACCGAGAAGGGCTTTAGCCTATCTGTGAACGCTGTGACAGCATCTGCAGATGATTTGCGTGCCATCAAGGCGCGGCGTGTGAGTGCACCAGCAACGAGCGGCACTACGACATAAAGCGCAACGCTTAAGACAAGTGTGTTCCATGGCACAGGAATGTCTGTCACGCCCAATAGAAGCGCCACGATAGGTGCATAAGCAAATACCATGATAAGATCATTCACGCTGACCTGAACAAGCGTATAGTTAGGGTCGCCGCGTGTGAGCTGTGACCATACAAACACCATCGCAGTGCAGGGCGCTGCGCCCAGCAGAATAAGACCTGCAATATAAGAGTCAGCATCTGCTGGCGTGATTAATCCGGCGAAAACATATTTAAAAAACAACACGCCCAATGCGGCCATGGTGAATGGTTTGATCAACCAATTGATCACCAGCGTTATCAACAAGCCTTTTGGTTCATCGGCAACATGTCGGATTGCACCAAAATCGACCCCCACCATCATCGGGTAAACCATCGCCCAGATAAGCACGGCCACCACCAGATTAACGTGTGCAATCTCTAGCGCTGCAAGCACGTTAAACACATCTGGAAAAACCTGCCCAAGCACAATGCCGGCGATAATCGCCAGCGCGACCCATAAAGATAGCCATTTTTCAAAGACACCGATGCCGCCAGCGGACGTGTTTATTGCTTCATTGTTCGTGGTCATTTTGATTTGCCAATTTCGTTTAATCGGTTTTGCAATGACAATTTGTCGAGCCCAGACAAAGGCAATGCGGTAAAAATTGAAAGACGTGCGTTCATCATTCTGTAGGCATCATCAAATGCCAATGCGATTTCAGCTTCTGTGCCCGTTGCCGCTGCTGGATCAGGAATACCCCAATGGGCAGTCATCGGTTGGCCTGGCCATACGGGACACGCTTCACCGGCTGCATTGTCACAGACTGTGAAAACGAAATCCATCTTAGGAGAATCAGGATTTGCAAATTCGGTCCAATCTTTAGACCGTGCAAAATCCGTATTGTAATTAAGGTTTTTGAGCAGCGCTAACGCTTTGGGGTGGACTTCGCCTTTGGGCTGAGAACCGGCAGAATATGCTTTGAAGCGGCCTTGGCCGACACGGTTCATAATGGCCTCTGCCAAAATCGAACGTGCCGAGTTTCCAGTACATAAAAAGAGGACGTTATAGACTTGATCGCTCATTCGGGTTGCTCCTTAGCAAGCGCATGTAATTTCATCGATGAGGGGTTGGCATTTTTCCGGCGAACCGCCGCAGCAATCTTCCATGAGAAAGGCAAGAACGCCGCGTAGTCCTTCAAAATCTGCAAAATAGCGGATGGAGCGGCCTTCGCGTTCGTTGCGCACGAGGCCTGCCTGTAAAAGAACACTAAGATTTGCAGACATGGTGTTCTGGCGCACTTCCATCAAATCGGCAAGATCACCGGCAAGCATGCCGCTAGTTCCAGACTTGATAAGAATGCGCAATGCTTCCAGCCGTGTGGGCTGGCTCAATGCAGCAAAAGCGCTTGTTGTTTGTTTAATATCCATATATCATGAATAATTGATATATTGGACTGATGCAATACAATTATTGGATTTATTTAAGCTTTGTTGCGTTTCAGTTTTGTGACAGCCAGATCAAGCGCTTGCAAAAAACGCGAACGGTCCGCTTTAGAAAAAGGCGGCGGTCCGCCGATATTCTGTCCAACAGCACCAGCGCGCAAATCCGCCATGATGGCACGTGTCGCAACCTGGGAGCCGATTGAGTTTTCAGTAAAAGGCTTGCCCGCAGGCGATAAAACCGCTGCGCCAGCTTTCACACAGCGCTCTGCGAGCAAAATATCAGCGGTAATAACAATGGTTAAATCTGTGGCGCGTTCGGCAATCCAATCGTCGGCAGCATCGAACTTGTCTGAAACAACGACTTGCCGAATAAAATCTTCGCGTGGCACCCGCATATAGCTGTTGGAAACAGTGATGACTTGAAGGTCGTAACGTTCGGCAACCTTATAGATTTCATCTTTGACAGGGCAGGCGTCCGCATCAATCAGAATAGTTGGTGTGGTGATGGTGTCAGTTTCAGTCATTGTCACTTTTCTTTGGCCTTCCGCGGTTACCTTTACCGAACGTATAGCCCGTCTCGACGGCGCGGTCACCGAACTTGCCGCGTAATTTATCCATCGCACGTTCCATTTCAGCGCGCCTTGTTCCATCAATATCGACCAGATCCATCGGGTCGGCGCGATCAGAATCAGCAAAATCTGATACGCCAACACCCAGCAGGCGATATTTCGTGCCGTTGATTTCCTTCTCCAGCATGCTCATGGCGGTTCTAAATATTTTGTCAGCCAATTGTGTCGGGTCGCTAAGCTGTTTGTTGCGGGTGATTGATTTAAACTCTTTGTCTTTGAGCTTGAGAACAATTGTGCGCCCAGCAATGTTCTTTTCTTTAAGCCGCGCAGAAACCTTTTCAGAGAGCGCACGAAGAACCGGAACAAGCACATCTGCTGTTGCGTGATCTTCATTGAATGTCGTTTCATGGCTTACGCTTTTCGCGCCGCCGCGTCGCTCTATGGTGCGGTGGTCAATCCCGCGTGATAGATTATAAAGCCGCTGGCCCATCGAGCCATAGCGCTTCATCAGCGTGCCTTCATCCATCTGTTGCAGCTGGCCGATCAGCTTTATGCCGTCATTGTGAAGCGTTCTTTCAAAGGCAGGGCCAACACCCCAGATCATTTTGACTGGTTTGTCTGCCAAGAATGTAAGCGCTTCAGCTTTGCCGATAATTGAAAATCCGCGCGGTTTTTCAAAGTCAGACGCAATCTTTGCAAGATATTTGCAGTAGGAAAGGCCCACAGACACCGAGATGCCAACCTCATCTTCAATTCGCTTGGCAAATTTTGCCAATGTGCGGGCAGGCGTGTCTTTGTGCAATTTCTCTGTGCCGTTCAGATCCAGAAAAGCTTCGTCTATTGATATTGGCTCCACCGCAGGCGTCAACTCTTCCATCATGGTGCGCACTTGGCGCCCAACGCGGGCATATTTTTCCCCATCTGGTTTTATGACAACGGCATGGGGGCAAAGCTCCAGCGCTTTGAACGCAGGCATTGCCGAACGCACGCCATATGTGCGTGCGATATAGCAGCATGTGGACACCACACCGCGCTTGCCGCCGCCAACGATTACGGGCTTATCGCGTATGTCAGGATTATCGCGCTTTTCAACAGATGCAAAAAACGCATCGCAATCGATATGTGCAATGGCCAGTTCGTTGAGTTCTGGATGTTCTGCTTTTCTCGGACTGCCGCATTTCACACAGCGCCGCGCAGATGTTTTGCGCGGTGTCATGCAGTCGCGGCAAAATCCAAATGAAATGCTTTGCTCCATTATTAGCCTGTATAATCACCGGGGCCGGGCACAAATTGATCACCGAAACGCTGCCGTGCCCGCGCGACAAATTTTGGCTCTAGCCCATTGTCCTCGCAAAAGCGGTTGAGTGTAGGCTCATGCGCGAGCAAAAAATCTAAAACAGCAGCAAGAAAGCCCGGCTCAGCGGCAACATCGCGAATTTGATCGGGCTCAATACCAGTCAAACCGAGAAACCGCGTCATCAACTCACCATCCGATGCAATCCATGACAAAGCACCGATAGCAATCGATTCATGGTCGGCATTCATAGCGCTATTGGCAGAATCATTCATATTTTTGCTCGCACGTTTGTTTTATCTCAATAATTCAGCACTATAGCTTTTATCAGGTGCCACGGGGCACAATGTCGAAAACGGGGCTGATTCTCCAGCGCAACCGTAATGAGGTAAAGCATGGCGAAACGTGTAATGATTGTCGAGGATAACGAGCTGAATATGAAGCTCTTTCGCGACATAATTGAGGCAACCGGATTCGAGACTATCCGCACCTATAGCGGGTTGGAAGCACTTGAACTTGCGCGCACGAATAAACCTGATTTGATTTTGATGGATATTCAGCTACCGGAAGTCTCTGGTTTGGAAGTTACCAAATGGCTGAAGGAAGATGATGATCTACATCATATTCCGGTGATTGCAGTCACGGCTTTCGCCATGAAAGGCGATGAAGAACGCATCCGTCAGGGCGGTTGTGAGGGGTATATTTCAAAACCAATCTCAGTTCCTAAATTTATAGAAACTATTAAGTCGTATCTTGGTGAAGCCTAAGAGCATAATTAAAGCCGGAGACGCATCCAATGACCGCTCGTATTCTCGTTGTTGACGATCTTAAACCAAACGTGGATTTGCTAAAAACACGCTTGGAACAGGAATATTTCGAGGTTTTAACCGCTTTTGACGGTAAAACAGCGCTTGAAACGTTGGATAGCGAACCTGTGGATTTGGTGCTTTTGGACATTATGATGCCGGGCATAGATGGCTTTGAAGTGTGCAAACGCATGAAAGAAAATCCGGCGATAAGTCACATTCCAGTGGTCATGGTGACGGCTTTAGACCAATCTCAGGACCGTGTTCGCGGCTTAGAATGCGGTGCTGACGACTTTTTGACAAAACCGGTTAATGAATTGCAACTCATGGCACGGGTCAAAAGTCTCGTGCGTCTTAAAATGCTAACCGATGAGCTTCGTTTGCGTGCTGTTACAACGCGCGATATCGCGATTGAAGAACTGCTGGCCAAAGGCGCAGATTTCACAAAAGAAAAGCCGAATGTTCTGCTGATTGATGAGCGTGTGTCAGTCTATGAGCGATTCTCGTCAATCTTGCGTAAATCTGCAAAACTGCATCATGTTTCAAACCCGCAAGACGGCCTATTTGCTGCTGCCGAAGGCAATTATGATTGCGTGATTTTGTCTGCAAATCTGTCTGACTTTGATCCCTTGCGTGTGTGCAGCCAGATTCGCTCGCTCAACCGCACACGGTTCCTACCGATTATCCTTGCATGCGATATGGAAAATGACGCGCTGGTATCACGCGCGCTTGAACTTGGCGTCAATGATTATGTGGTGCGCCCGATTGATGCCAATGAATTCACGGCACGTCTGCGCACGCAGGTGCGCCGCAAACATTACCATGATGGTTTGCGCTCCAATGTGGCCGAATCGATTGAGCTGGCTATAACCGACGGTCTGACGGGGCTGCATAACAGACGCTATCTTGATACGCATTTGCAAACACTTGTCGAACGCGCACGAAATCGCGGACGCGAATTGTCTTTGCTCATCACGGATATTGATAAGTTTAAGCGGATTAATGACACGCATGGCCATGCGGCAGGCGATGATGTGCTGCGCGAATTTGCCAACCGTCTGCGCCAAAATGTGCGGGGCATGGATTTGGCTTGTCGTTATGGCGGCGAAGAATTCGTTATTGTTATGCCTGACACATCTGCACAGATGGCAGCAGAAGTTGCCGAGCGTCTTCGCGAAAGTGTGGAAGAGGCGGGCTTTGCCAGTGGCGACCAAGTGCTGTCTGTCACGACAAGCGTGGGCGTTGCCACGCTTAACCGCAACAGCGACGATAATATGAGTGATCTCTTAAAGCAGGCTGATACAGCGCTTTATGAGGCGAAAGCGGGCGGTCGTAACAAGGTTGTTGCAAAAGCAGCCTAAGCTATCTGTTTTTCGAATCGCCATATATCCAAGATGAAGCTTCCTGATTCAACATGAGCGGAAAGGGGCATTACGCGCACGAAATGCCAACCTGCTTTACGGTAGAACGCCGCAGCACGCTCATTGCCGATAGCGCAGGCAAGCCAAGCGGTTTTGATATTGTTTTCTGAAAAGACCGATTCTGCATCTGCCATCAAGGCTTTGGCAGCGCCTTTGCCGCGATAGGCGCGATCAACGAAAAACTGGTCCAGTTCGTCATCCTTGATCATATGAAACGCAGCCACCTGACCATCAACCATCATGACGCGTATCAGATCTAAGCGGTCATTGGCACGTGTCTCAAGGCTTTCGATCGTTCTCATCTTTGTGAGTTCAGCAGGCGCAATCGCAGCATGAGCATCAGTCCACCCTTCATGCCAAATGCGCACAATGTCGTTTAAGTGTTCTTCACGGGCATTTTCAAAAGTGTAGACCATGCTCATCCGCCTAATCTAAAAACGAAAAAGCCGCTGCAAATCATATCATTGCAGCGGCTTTTTAAACTGAAATATAAAGAAGATTACTTGATTTTAGCTTCTTTAAATTCAACATGTTTGCGTACAACCGGATCATATTTACGCATGACCATTTTCTCGGTCATTGTACGGCTGTTTTTCTTGGCTGTGTAGAAAAAGCCAGTGCCTTCAGTGGAAAGCATTTTTACTTTAATTGTTGTGGCTTTTGCCATGATGAAACACCTGATATTTTCAATAAAAAAGACTGGCACACGCTGTTGGCGCGTCTCCAGATTTGGTGCGAACCTACTTATCCCTCGCTCAATGTCAAGTGTTAAAGCAATCGCAGCAAAAGTGTGTAGCGGTTTTGCGTCCGCGATTGCGGCAAACAGAGAGATCGCAGCGGTTTTGCATCCACATTAGATAAGAAGCTAGTCGTACTCGATGACGGGTTTGCCATGACGAAAGCGGAAGGTCGGTGTTTTGACAGTCTTAGATAGAGCAGGGTCTCTCTCAAGGCGCTCTAAAGATGACTTTAAAACAAGTTCTGTGATGCGGTGGATTCGCCCCTCGGGCATTTCATCCATACCTATCCATGCAATGCTGGATAATTCATCATCGGTGGAGCTGGTCGGGGACAATGCGCTCGAATCACATAGGCCGATAAAAAAGCGCGTGTCATAGCGGCGAACTTGTCCGGGCGGCGTAATTGCACGGGCAAGGTAACGCGCATTCAGCGCATCGTTTTCCAACTCTATGCCTGTTTCCTCATGCGTTTCACGCAATGCACAAGCAAGCAGCGCGCCAGCGCTGGGCGTCTTGGCCGCTTGCGCATGAATGAGCGTCTCATCTTCACTTGGCAGGCCAGCTTTTATAGAATTGTCAGAGCGCTCAAAGCGTCCGCCTGGAAAGACAAAGAAACCAGGCATGAAAACATGTTTCATAGAGCGCCGCCCCATCAGGAAACGCGGAGATGAGCCGGAGTTATCGACAAGGACCAGAGAAGCCGCAGGCTTTGGACGTGTGTTCGCATAGCGCTTAGGCGCAGGGCCATTGCCAAAGTCCGGTGCGGTATTCTTAGCCATAATGTGTCGGGTCTATATTCGTGTCTAACGTGCCATCTTCGCCTTCACCGCCAAAACCGTGCATACGGTTGGCCCATTGAAGAGCAATGACAAAGCCTTTAACCGGCTGCATCATAATAATTGTCATGATAACCGCAATAATTGTCCAAAGAACAACCTCTGTCCATGCGGATAAATCCGTAATTCGGTCAAACAATAAATAGGCACCAACAACGATATGCCCGACGATAAACAGATTAAGATAGGCAGGTAGATCATCGGCGCGGTGATGAAAAATTTCTTCACCACAATTTTCGCAAACATCCGCTGATTTGGCAAAGCCACTAAATAGCTTACCTTCTCCGCAATTAGGGCATTTGCAGCGCATGCCATTTTTCAATGCTGGCCATAATGCGCGCTTTTCCTGAGCAGGGTGATTGCCAAAAACCTGAACTTCGGTCATTCGCTTTCCTATCTTTTGCCGCGTTTGGACCTTTTGCCAAACGGCTTATTGGCTGATTTATTGCGCCGCGCTTTGTGGAATGAACGTGTTCCCATGCCCAAGTCACGAGGCTCAGACATCATTTCAAAACGCATGGCGCCAGCCATTGGTTGTACTTCTACGACCTTCACTTCGACGCTGTCACCCAAACGATAACCAAGACCAGACTTTTCGCCAATCATGGCGTGAGCGGTTTCATCGAAATGATAATAGTCATCACCAAGCTTAGATATGGGAACGAAACCGTCCGCGCCAGTCACATTGAGTGTGACAAATAGGCCGGAGCTCGCCATGCCAGCAACGCGGCCGTCAAAAGTATCACCGATGCAATCTTCAAGATGCTGGGCAATCAACCGGTCAATGGTGGAGCGTTCTGCCTGAACTGCACGGCGTTCAGCTTGGCTAATGCTGGTCGCAATTTCGCGTAAATCATCCATTTCCATGTCAGGCAAAGCATCTTTGCCGTCACCAAGCCCCAGAGCTTTGATCAGAGCGCGGTGGACAATCAAATCGGCATAACGGCGTATTGGCGATGTAAAATGCGCGTAGCGGCGTAAATTCAGGCCAAAGTGTCCGTAATTTTCCGGTGTATATTCAGCTTGGCTTTGGCTGCGCAAGACAACGGAGTTTACCAGATCAGCCTGATCTGTGCCTTTGACACGTTCAAGAATACCATTGAAAGCTTGCGGCTTGAGGGCCGCGCCATGTGCCAGCGGAATATCCAATGTTTTCAGGAATTCGCGGAGCGATTCTTGCTTGGAAAGCGATGGTGCATCATGGGTGCGGTAAACAAGCACTTGCTCGTTTTGCTCTAAAGTTTCTGCCGCTGCCACATTGGCTTGGATCATGCATTCTTCGATCAGCTTATGTGCATCAAGACGTGCAGGAACAACAACCTTGTCGACAGTGCCGTCTTCTTTCAGCAGGATTTTGCGTTCTGGCAAATCAAGCTCTAACGGGCCACGCTTTTTGCGGCCAATCGTCATGCAGGCATAACAATCCCATAATGGCTTTAGAATACTGTCCATAATTGGCGCAGTGTCTTCATCCGTTGCGCCGTCAATTGCTGCCTGTGCTTGCTGATAAGAAACCTTGGCATGGCTCATCATCATGATGCGGTGGAATGTGTGCTTGGTCTTTTCGCCTTTAGCGTCAAACCACATTTTAACGGCAAGAGCAGGGCGGTCCACACCGCCGCGCAGAGAGCACAAATCATTCGAAATGCGCTCAGGCAGCATTGGTACAACACGGTCAGGAAAATAAACCGAGTTGCCGCGCTTTAAAGCTTCACGGTCCATATGTGAGCCGGGCCGCACGAAATAGGCAACATCGGCAATCGCCACATAAAGAATAAAGCCGCCTTCATGGTCAGGGTCTGCTTGCGCATAAACAGCATCATCATGATCTTTAGCATCGGCAGGATCGATCGTGATGAGAGGCACATCGCGCCAGTCTTCGCGCGGGGCGGCAATCTTAGGCGGTAGAGCCGCTTCGGCTTCATCCAAGACAGCATCGGGGAAAATATGCGGTATGCCTTGCGCATGGATCGCAATCATGGACACTGCTTTTTCAGAAGACAGTGAACCGATTACGTTCAAAACCTTGGCCGAAGCCAATCCGTAGCGGCCTGTCTTAACAGTGCTGATTTCAACCAGATCGCCGTCTTGCGCATCGCCCAAATTATTGGGCTGAATATCAAGTTCGCTCTCTTTGCGTTCAATCGGCACTAAGCGCCAGCTACCATCTTTGAGTTTGCGCACAATGCCGAGCGTTGCAGCTTTTGGACGTTCAAGACGTTTGATAACACGTGCGGTATATTCACCGTCGCCATTACGACCAACACGCGCAAGAATACGTTCTCCAACGCCCGGAATGATAACTTTTGCTCGCGGATTATGCGGTGTTGAAACAAGCACGCTTGGACGTTCGCCCATCGCAGCTTCGTCCCAATCTTGTGGCTTGGCGATGAGGCCGCCATCTTTATCACGCGAGACAATTTCTAAAACGGTTGTGCCGTTAAGCGCGCCCGGTTCCGCAAAGCGCTTGCCGCGTTTTTCAAACGCACCATTTTCTTCCAATTCTTTGAGGAAGTGCTTGAGCGCGATGCGGTCATCGCCTTTCAAATTGAAGGCTTTGGCAATATCGCGCTTGGTGGCGCGGTCAGGATTATCGCGTATAAAAGCCAAAAGCGCATCGCGCGATGGCATTTTCATGCTGCTTTTGCCAGCAGCGCCACTTGTTGTTTTGCTTCGGCCTTTGGCGCGCGAGGTTTCAGTGCCTGCGCGTGCCTGTTTTCTAGCCTCAAGCTTTGCCCGTCTTTGTGCGCGGGTTTCAGCCATTATGCTTCATCAGCTGTTTTGGCGGCTGCTTTTTTTGCAGCAGGCTTTTTTGCGGCGGGTTTCTTAGCGGGTGCCTTCTTTTTGGCCGCTGGCTTTTTCTTTGGTGCAGCTTTCTTTTTCGTCGCTGCACCGCCAACTTTTTTGCCAGCTTTTTCAGCGCGTTCCGCAATCATACGAACCGCTGTTTCCAAATCAATGCTTTGCGGGTCAGTGCCCTTAGGAATTGTCGCGTTGATTTTTCCATGATTGACATAAGGGCCATAGCGGCCGTCTTTCACAGAGATAGGTCCGCCAACTTCAGGATGTTCGCCAAGTTCTTTAAGCGCTTTGGCAGGAGCCGCACGGCCACGGCCAGGGTTGGCCGCCTTGTCAGCGATAACAGATACAGCCCGGTTAAGACCGATGGAGAACACTTCTTCTGCGCTTTCCAAATTGGCATATTTGCCATCATGCAAAACAAACGGACCATAGCGGCCAAGTCCAGCTGAAATCATTTTGCCGGTTTCAGGGTGCTCGCCGACATCACGTGGCAATGCAAGCAAAGCCAATGCCTTTTCATGGTCAATCTCTGCAACATCCCAACCTTTTGGAATGCCTGCACGTTTTGCTTCTTTGCCTTCGCCGCGTTGCACATAAGGGCCAAAGCGCCCTGTGCGAAGCGTAATCATTTCCTCGGTAAATGGATCTGCGCCCAATTCCTTTGGACCATCGGCAAGCGCATCGGCGCTGCCTTCACCTTCTTGGCCAAGCTGGCGGGTGAAATTACACTCTGGATAGTTTGAACAGCCAACAAAAGAGCCAAACTTGCCCAGTTTCAGGCTCAAATTACCTTCGCCGCATTTAGGGCAAATACGTGGGTCTGAACCATCTTCACGCACCGGAAATACAAGCGGTTCAAGGCGCTCATTCAGTGCATCAAGAACATTGGTAATGCGCAGTTCTTTTGTGCTGTCAATTTGTGCAGAAAACTCATCCCAGAATTGGCGCAGAACGTCTTTCCACTGCAAAGAACCATCTGAAATCTTGTCGAGCTTTTCTTCCAGCGATGCGGTGAAATCAAACTCCACATAACGTTCAAAGAAGTCTTGCAGAAACGCTGTTACCAAACGGCCTTTTGCCTCGGGCACAAGCGCACGTTTTTCAAGGCGCACATATTCACGGTCGCGCAGCGTTGAAAGTGTCGCTGAATAGGTAGAAGGACGGCCAATGCCGAGTTCTTCCATTTTCTTGATAAGCGATGCTTCTGAGTAACGTGGCGGCGGTGTTGTATGGTGCTGCTCGGCGTCTATTTTCTCTTTTTGGCATGTTTCGCCAGATTTTAATTCCGGCAGACGCTTATCGTCGTCATTGTCATCATCATCTTTTTTCTGATCGTCTTGGTGCTCAGTGTAGGCAGCCAAAAAGCCTTCAAACTTGACCACGGTGCCAGAAGCGCGAAGACCAATCGTGCGGCCAGCGCCTTTTGCTTCGATTTCAGCGGTGGTGCGTTCCATTTGAGCAGATTCCATCTGCGATGCGATAGAACGTTTCCAAATCAGATCATAAAGCTTGTATTGTTCGTCATTAAGCTTTGATTTTATCTCATCGGGCGCACGCATAAAGTCTGTTGGACGAATGGCTTCGTGCGCTTCTTGTGCGTTTTTCGCTTTTGTTTCATAATGACGCGGCTTGTCGGGCACAAAATTTGCGCCAAAGCGCTGGCCAATCGCATCGCGTGAACTGCTAATCGCTTCCGGTGCCATCTGCACACCATCTGTACGCATATAGGTGATGAGACCGGTTGTCTCACCGCCCACATCAATGCCCTCATAAAGCTTTTGCGCGATCTGCATGGTACGAGCAGGGGCAAAGCCAAGCTTGGCAGAGGCTGCCTGTTGGAGGCTCGATGTTGTAAAAGGCGGCGGCGGATTGCGGCGTACTGGCTTTGCTTCAACCGATGTGACCGCAAAGCTTGCAGCTTCAAGCGCTGTCTTAATTGAACCAGCTTCCTCACCATTGGCGAGCGTCATTTTGTTGGTTTTCTTGCCATCAATCGTGTTGAGCTGCGCTTCAAAACTTGCGCCTTGCCCAGATTTCAGATGTGCAATGACACTCCAATATTCTTCTGGCTTGAAGCGCTCGATTTCAGATTCGCGGTCTGTGACCAGACGCAATGTCACCGATTGTACACGTCCAGCAGAACGTGCGCCTGGCAATTTGCGCCATAATACGGGTGAAAGATTAAAGCCTACCAGATAGTCCAATGCGCGGCGCGCCAAATAGGCATCAACCAGCGGCTGGTCGATCTCGCGTGGGCTCGCCATCGCATCCGTCACGGCTTTCTTCGTAATCGCATTGAAGACGACGCGGCTAATTGGTTTGTCTTTCAGGACTTTCTTTTTTGCAAGAACTTCCAGCACATGCCATGAAATGGCTTCACCTTCACGGTCAGGGTCGGTCGCGAGAATAAGGCCATCGGCCGTTTTTACTGCATCCGCAATTTCTTTAAGGCGTTTATTGGACGCGGTATCCACCTGCCATGACATTGCAAAGTCTTCATCTGGCAACACAGAGCCGTCTTTTGGCGGCAGGTCACGCACATGACCAAAGGATGCAAACACCTTATAATTCGGGCCTAGATACTTGTTGATTGTCTTGGCTTTTGCGGGTGACTCAACAACTACTACTTCCATAATGATTACATATCCCGAGGTTTTGCGCCCTAGGGCACCAATCAAATAACTGGACAGCACATGGCTTCGTGCGGGGCTTTGGTCAAGCCCAAACAGCATAATTTGCAAGATTGAGAAATTATTCCTCTCTATGAATTCCCTTATAGGTTGTAAAAATGTCTAAATGCGGGATTGAAATACAACTTTAACGATATACTATGCCGCACATGACGTAAGGCCATGTTTAGTAGGGCGCACAACGGACTTGATTGCAATATGATAGATAAGCTTAATTCAGCACGAATGGAACGCATTCGTTATATTCACGCGCTTTTGGGAGAGTTGCGAGCTCTTGCGCAAGCTGAACGGTGTGAAATGCTCACTTATATGATCGAGATGGCATATATAGAGAGCAATGATATTGTGCACGGACAGCGGCCAGTTGAAATGAAACCGTCAGCGGTCACCAGTCCCAAGCAAGGAAACTCTATTGGCTGAATGGCGCTCGATCTGGCCTGCTAAATCCAATTCTAATATAATGAGTGCAACTTGCGCAGGCGCAAACCCGCTATGGGCGATAATATCATCAATGCCGGTTGGAGATGGACTTAGAAGCGACACAATGGTTGTGCGGGCATCATCGCTGGGCGGCAGAGTCATGAACTCTTCTTTTTCAAAAAGTCCTAATTGGTTTTGAACAGCATGTTGGCGCGCCTCGCTGACAGGCTTTAATGACTCCAGAACATCATCGGCAGATGTAATGAGCGTTGCACCTTCACGGATGAGGTTATTTGTCCCTTGAGAGCGTGGATCAAGCGGTGAGCCTGGAACCGCAAACACAGTGCGCCCCAGTTCATTGGCAAGGCGCGCAGAGATGAGAGAGCCTGATCTTTGCGCCGCCTCGATAACAATCAACCCCATCGATAATGCCGCGATAACGCGGTTGCGGCGCGGAAAATCGCGTGCGCGTGGCTCCCAGCCAAAAGGCTTATCTGTAATGGCACATCCCACACCAGAAGCGATGATATCTTTTAACAAGGCAATGTTTTCAGGCGGGTAGGGCTGGTCTATGCCGCCGGCCATAGCGGCGACTGTGCCATTTTCCAGTGACGCCTCATGCGCTGCACGATCAATCCCGCGCGCAAGGCCAGAGACAATCACATGACCAGATTCACTCAGCGCGCCTGCCAATTGCTGTGCCATTTTGATGCCAACCATTGAAGCGTTGCGTGACCCAACAATAGAAATAGAAGGCCTATTCAGAGCACTGCTATTGCCCATGACGGTGATAAGCGGTGGTGCAAGTTCCGTGTAGCGCAATAAATATGGATAGTCTGGTTCGCCAAGCCCGATGATACGCGCACCGAACTTCGTGGTGGCTTCTAATTCGCGCTCCACATCATCAAGACTTGCAATGCGAATAGAACGCTTGCCGCCAGAGCGAGAGGCCATTTCTGGCAGCATTTCAAGGGCTGCACTGGCAGAACCACAATGATTAATCAGGTCGCGGAATGTTGCCGGACCCACATTTTCAGACCGATAAAGCCTAAGCCATGAAAGCCGTTGCCGATCAGAGAGTTCGAACTGGGCAGGCGTAATGTCGCTATGGGTCGGCTGGTTCAAATTTTATCCCTTTTTGCCGATTTTGCTTTCTGTGCCTTTCAGCAGCCTTGAAATATTCTCGCGATGTTTAAAGAATACAATCACGGTCAAAACCACGAATAAATAGCCAAGCGAATAGCGCTCGACCCAGAACAGGCCAGCGGTTGCAGCAACAGAGCCAAGCAGCGCCGCAAGAGAAGAATAGCGCGAGATAAAAGCTGTCAAAAGCCAAATGATCGCGAATGGTGCCAGCACATGCCATGAGAAGCCAAGCGAAATGCCTGCAAAAGTTGCAACACCTTTGCCGCCTTTGAATTTTAGCCACACGGGATATAAATGCCCCATAAAGGCACCAAAAGCTGCGACCATTGCAGCGTCCATACCAAACAGTTGGTTGGCCAGAACAACTGCAAATGTGCCTTTTAATGCATCGAGCAGAAGCGTTGCGGCAGCTATTTTTTTATTGCCCATGCGCAGCACATTTGTTGCGCCAATATTGCCAGAGCCTATCGCGCGCACATCACCCATGCCAGCGGCACGTGTGAGCAATAGGCCAAATGGAATTGAGCCGAGCAGATAACCGCCGATAAGTGCTACGAAGATTTCAAACATTGTCATCCAATCTGACGGAGTAATTTCTAAAAATGTATCGACGGGATCCATTCTTATTTAGCGCCGTATTGAAAAGCTCAAATGCTATAAACGCAAGTACCTGCAACAAATGTTTTCTGAACGCGACCCGTTAGGCGTGCATCTTCAAAAGCGGTGTTTTTTGATTTGGACTTAAGATCGGTTGTCTTGAGAAGCCAAGGCTCATCAAGATCAATGATTGCAAAATCAGCGGCCGCGCCTTTGCCAAGTGTGCCAGCTTCAATGCCAAGCCTTTTGGCTGGATTGGTTGACATGGCACCGATTAAGACGGGCAATGAGATCTGCTGCGAATTCACGAGGCGAAGCCCTGCCGCAAGCAGGCTTTCAAGTCCAACAGCACCATCTGCTGCTTCTGCAAAGGGCAGGCGCTTGGTGTCCACATCTTGCGGGTCATGGTCTGATACGATCACATCAATTGTACCATCAGCCAGCGCATTAATCATTGCTTGGCGATCATCTTCTGAACGCAGCGGCGGCGATAGTTTGAAAAATGTGCGGTATTCGCCAATGTCATTTTCGTTGAGCGCCAGATGATTGATGGAAATGCCCGCCGTTACATTTAGCCCTTCGGCTTTTGCAGCGCGCATTGCGTCAGCGCTCATCGCGCAGGATATTTTAGCTGCATGATAAGCGCAGCCCGTAAGCCTTGCCAATCGCAAGTCGCGCTCAAGCGGCAAAAGCTCGGCTTCGCGCGGCATGCCTGAAAGGCCAAGCCATGAGGCAAATAATCCCTCATTCATCACGCCGTTGCCAGCAAGATCTGCATCCTGAGTTGTGTGCGAGATCAACGCACCAAAATCACGCGCATAAGTCATCGCGCGGCGCATAATAGCGGCATTGGCAATTGTTTGACGACCATCGGTAAACATGATCGCGCCTGCATTGCGCAATATGCCCATTTCAGTCATTTCAACGCCATTAAGCCCTTTGGTGATGGCGGCTGACGGCAATATGCGAGTGATTGCTGTCTCGGAAGCTGTACGGCGGATAAATTCAACCAATTGAACATCGTCGATAATGGGATTTGTATCCGGCATCATGACCAATGACGTGACACCGCCAGCGGCAGCAGCTTCAGAAGCCGATGCTATGGTTTCGCGGTGCTCGCCGCCAGGTTCGCCAATATGCACCCGCATATCAACCAGGCCTGGAATGATCGTCATGCCGCGCAAATCATGAACTTCAGCGTCTTCTGGCGTGCCTTGATTATTGGCATCAGAGCCAGATGCAACGATCACACCATCTTCAACGATTAATGTGCCCAGTTCATCAATGCCGCGCGATGGATCAACGATGCGTGCATTATTGTAAACTTGTGTGCCTGTGGAAACTGTCACGCTCATGCCGCACCGCCAATATTCTTTGCCGGATCAAGCAGCGCTTCCATGACAGCCATACGCACAGCGACCCCCATTTCGACTTGTTCTTCGATGACAGATTGCGGTCCGTCCGCAATTTCAGAGGCAATTTCAACGCCGCGGTTCATAGGGCCGGGGTGCATAACCATGGCATCAGGTTTGGCATAGCTGAGCTTTTCGGCATCAAGGCCAAAATGACGGAAATATTCGCGTATAGAAGGCACAAATGCACCGGCCATACGTTCGCGCTGCAAACGCAGCATCATCACAACGTCAGCATCTTTAAGGCCAGTTGCCATGCTGGTGTGAACATCAACGCCCATATGCTCAATACCGTTTGGCATAAGGGTCGAAGGCCCAACAACACGCACTCGCGCGCCCATCGTATTAAGCAATATAATGTTGGAGCGGGCCACGCGGCTGTGCAGAACATCGCCGCATATCGCAACGGTTAGCCCATCAAAACGCCCTTTAGCGCGGCGAATGGTGAGCGCATCAAGCAATGCTTGTGTTGGATGCTCATGGGCACCATCACCAGCATTGATAACCGCGCATCCGACTTTTTGCGATAGCAATGCTGCAGCGCCTGCCGATTGGTGGCGAATGACTAGAATGTCAGGACGCATCGCGTTCAGCGTCATCGCTGTGTCAATTAAGGTTTCACCTTTTTTGACCGATGAGGAGGCAACAGACATGTTCATCACATCAGCACCAAGACGTTTGCCCGCAAGCTCAAATGAGGCTTGGGTTCGTGTGGATGCTTCAAAGAAAAGATTTATCTGCGTCAGCCCTCTGAAAACCGACTTTTTCTTTTCGCGCTGACGCGAAAGAGCTACGGCTTCATCGGCGCGGTCGAGCAGACACGCAATATCTGGTACGTTCAAACCGGTTATGCCAAGCAAGTGGCGATGCGGGTAAACGGGAAAGGTCGCTGAATTTGTCATCTTAAAGTGGTGCAATAGGGCCAAAAACATCTGTCTGCAAGGCATAAGAGCAATTGCAGTAAAAGTGTACAACGGTTTTACGTCTGCAATTGCGTCAGACAAACCCAATTGCAGTAAAAGTGTACAACGGTTTTACGTCCGCAATTGCAATAAAGAGAACATCAGAACAATTTTACGGGACTATAGAGTGGGGAAACCGTTCTAAGGTGAACACATCACCATAATTTCGATATATGAATAAGAAAACACGATTCGGATTTCTATTATGGCGACGACAAATCATCACCGTGTAACCAACCAGACACCGCCGCTGTCTGGTTTTAATGCATTTCGCCTCAATCCGCTTTTGTTGCAGATCGCGTCGAGCTCAAACGCTGAGACATTGAAAGATTTTGACCAGATCGGGCGATATTCATTATCGAGCGAAGCCCAAGAACTTGCTGAAATGGCAAACCGTAATCCACCGCAATTAAAAGCGCATGACCGTTACGGACGGCGGGTGGATCAGGTGGAATTTCATCCGTCTTATCACGCACTTATGCGCCGCTCGATGAGCTATGGCATTGGTAGTTCTGTGTGGGAAGACGCAGCGCGCGGCAACAATAACGGTCATTTAAAACGCGCTGTTCGCTTTTTCATGCTTGCAGGCCTCGATACAGGGCACCTTTCAAGCCTTTCCAGCACCAATGGGGCGGTTGCAGCCCTCATGACAGCGCCGCATTTGGCTAAAGAATGGGTGCCGCGCGTTACAACGCGCAAATATGACAGCGCTCACAAGTCGCCTGTGGATAAATCATGCCTGACAATTGGCATGGGCATAACAGAAAAACAGGCCGGTACGGATTTTACAGCGCTCACCACACGCGCCGAAACCGTTGGCAATGGTTTGTTTCGCTTAACGGGCCATAAATGGTTTTTATCATCGCCTATGGCTGATGCTTTTTTAATGCTTGCGCGCACGCCCAACGGCACAAGCTGTTTTTTGGTGCCGCGCTTTTTAGCCGATGATGAGCACAATCATATAAATCTTGTTGGTTTGAAGGATGTGCTAGGCAACAGGTCTGCTGCGACCGCAGAAGCTGAAATCAACGGCTCCATTGCCCAAATGATTGGACGCGACGGCGAGGGCAGCCGCGCTATCCATGAAATGCAAACGTTGATGCGTCTTGATAGCGCGTTGATATCATCGGCGATCATGCATTCATCGTTGAGCGAAGCGGTGCATCATGTGCGCCACAGAAAAGTTGGCGGACGTTTGCTCATCGAGCAGCCGCTCATGCGTGCTGTTTTAACTGACATTGCGCTTGATGTTGCCGCTTCAACAGCGTTGTCGATGCGCCTTGCGCGCGCATTTGATGGTGCACGCTCAAACGACACAGAAGGCGCGTTTGCCCATGTGATGACGCCGGTGGTTAAATATCTGACGTCAAAAATTGCACCAACCGTTATTGCAGAGGCGATGGAGGCAACGGGCGGTAATGGTTATGTTGAAAGCAGCGTATTGCCGCGCCATTACCGTGAAGCGCCGCACCAATCGGTGTTAGAAGGTTCCGGCAATATGATGGCGCTCGAAGTGTGCCGCGTGCTCAAACGAACACCGGAGCTTTTCGATGTCATTTTAAAAGACATTGAGGCAAATCTTGGTGACAGAGCAAGAAATACAAGCAGCGTTTTAAGGGCAGCTTTTGATCTGGCACAGGACGATGAAAGTGCGGCGCGTATTTTGGTTGAACAATTGGCCATTGCCGCTGCAGCGTCGGAACTTTATCGCTTGGAAACAGGTGTGCTCGCGGATGCCTATGCCGATACGCGTTTAGGCGGCAACTGGCGCGCAAGCTACGGCATGCTTGGTAAGCGCTTTGACAATCAAACGATACTGGACGCGCTTTATCCGCCAGTCACATAAGCTGTAAGCGTTAGCACCGCTGGAATTGAGAACAATGAAATCAGCGTCTGCAACGTCGCGGTAACGGCATAGTTTTCTGCGTCGCCGCCCATTTGCCGTGCCAAAACATAGCCATTCATCGCCGTTGGAACCGCCGCGCAAAGCGCAAGATATTGAAGCTCAAGGCCTGTAACACCAAACGCGATTGCAAAGCTCAGAACGATAACGGGAAACAGTGCGAGCTTCATAAATGTTGGTAACAAGACGGCGGCGGAGGGACGCAAGACATCGCTCATGCGCAGACCAGCACCAATTGCCAAAAGCCCCATGCCGAGCGCGGCGCGGCTAACCAATTGAAGCCCGTCCATCATGAAATCAGGCAAACCGCCAGGAATTAAACGGCACAATAGCCCAAGCGCAGCGCCAATGATAAGCGGGTTGACCGCAACGCGCTTGAAAACGGAAGCAATGTCCGACTGGCTATCGGTAAACCAAGCAACAACAGCAACGGTTGAAACATTGATGGGAATAACGATCGCAGCCATCACCAGCGCGACCAAAGCAGCGCCTTCAGGCGGGAACATGTTTTCTGCAACCACAAGCGCTATAAAACCATTCCAGCGCACGCTTGATTGATAGATTGATGAAAAAGTCGGCCCGCCAATGCCGATTCTCTTCACAAATGGCCAAAGAGCCAGCGTTAAAAGGCAAAGTGTGAGCCAAGCCAATCCAAGTGAAGTAATAATTTTTCCAAGTGACAGCCCGCTAAAATCTGCGTCCAATATCATCACGAATAAAAGCGTAGGATAAAGCACATAAAAGCCAAGGCGCTCTAAGCCAATCCAAAACTCTTTTGTGAAAACAGGAGCTTGGCGCAGCAAATTGCCGACGAGGATGATAAGAAATATTGGCAGAATGGATTGAATCGTGATGAGCATAGTAGGAGCCTTTCGATACTCTATTGAAGCAAATCGAACGGCGCTGCAATGAGATATCCACAATTTGAGCTGCCGCGTTAACCTTAATGAATGGTTTATATTGCGGGCGCTGGTCTTGCTTGTGATAGTCGCATCACAACGAGGTCCGCATGTATCGATTTTTTTCCATTGCTGTAATGTTGAACTGGCTCGCAGTGCTCTGCGTGCTCGGTATTGTTGGTTTTGGTCTTGAAAACGGATCAGGCGGCATGATCGCAGCACTGAATGAAACACTCAGCGGCGAGGCGGGGCTGCAATTGCCAGCCGTAACGGCAAAATTACTCACCAATGCGGCCGTTTTAACCGTGATGATCGCCGCTGTTTGGGCGCTGCTGGCAATCATTTTCGCTGCACCCAACGGGGTGGAGAACAATCAGCTGGATTTGGTGATCATGCTTTCGATGGGCATCTGCCTTTGCGTGTTTGCCGTCATTCTAGCTTTGGCAATTTACACAAGTGCAGCGGTTTTAAGCGCAATGGTCTGTATCGCATCCTTTGCCACGATCTTGGCGGGAATCGCACATCGCGTATTTATGATTGAGGCCGAAGGGCGCAAAATGCCTGTGCCTGCAAACGAAGGCTTTGGCTTGGCTGGTGCGCGCAATATGCAGCGCCCGAATGCAAATCTCGCCATGAGTACAAATATGACGGCAAATCGGAATAATCGCTTTGTTCCAAAACGTAACTTCCAACCGATGAATTGACGGAAATCTTATGAAATATTTTCTTGCTCTGTGGTTGATACCGATGTCGCTCTTTTGGGCGTGGTTTGGTCTATCTTATTACGACATGAATTTCGGTTTATCGTTTTTGAGCCGTGACATCCACAATCTTGTCTTTGGCATTTATGCGAATCTTTTAGGCACAGATTATGAGACAATTGTTACTGGCTTTATCAAAGCCTGTATCTTTGATTCATTCATCATCAGCGCGATTGTTGCCTATCGCAAACGCAAGCAAATCAAAGCTTGGTGGCAGCAGCGAAAATCATCAGATGATAATTATGAGACAAATCAAGAATCGTCCGTCGTCGCGGCTGAGTAAAGCCGGTCGAGCACACCTTGCAAAATGAATGAGGCCGCAGCGGAATCAATCCGCTCGGCCCTTTTTGCGCGGCTAACATCCTGCTCAAGTAGTGAGCGTTCGGCGGCAACCGTCGATAGCCGTTCATCCCAAAGCACGACAGGCAAGGGCACATGTTGCATCATATTGCGCGCAAAGGCGCGTGTTGCTTGTGCACGCGGTCCTTCAGAACCGTCCATATTAAGCGGCAGGCCCAGCACAACCGCGCCAATGTTTTCAGCCTCTATCAGCGTTTTGATGATCGCCAGATCAGCCATGAACTTTGTGCGTTTGATAACTTTGCGTGGTGATGCAAGGGTCAACCTCGCATCAGAAACCGCCAGACCAATCGTTTTGGTGCCAAGATCAAGGCCAAGTATACGTGCCCCACGCGGCAGTTGCGCGTTTAGCGTTCCAACGTCGATAATCTCGCCTTTTTGATCGCTCACAGTGGTTCCGTCATTGCTGCTTGGTGAAATGGTCAAACTCCATATTGCACCACAAAGCTGCGAGCGCTATAGCGGGCACACACAAAACACCGGAGAATCCAATGTCCGTCGATACCGCTACCGTTAAGCGCGTTGCCAAACTTGCCCGCATTGCCGTCACAGATGATGAGGCAAAAAACCTTGAAAGCGAACTCAACACCATTTTGGGCTTTGTTGAACAGCTTGATGAGGTGGATGTGAGTGATGTGGAGCCGATGGTTTCCGTTGTTGCAATGGATATGAAAAAGCGGATTGATGAAGTCACTGACGGCAGCAAGGCCGCTGACATTGTCGCCAATGCGCCAGCCAGCGACGAAAACTTCTTCCAAGTGCCCAAAGTGGTTGAATAAACCGACCTGCGCCGCACCGAAATATTTGACATAGAAGAACCAATTTATGACCGATCTGACAGCCCTCACGATTGCCGAAGCCCGCGAAAAACTCCGCGCTAAAGAAATTACAGCGGTCGAACTGACCGATGCTTACATTTCTGCGATTGATGCCGCCAATGGCGCGCTCAATGCCTATGTTGCGCTGACACCTGAAAAAGCCCGCGACATGGCAAAAGCATCGGATGCAAAATATGCATCTGGCAATGCTGGCGCGCTGGAAGGTATTCCGCTTGGCATCAAGGATTTGTTCGGTACATATGATGTGCACACACAGGCCGCATCGCATATTCTCGATGGTTTTAAGCCAAAATATGAATCAACCGTCACGCAGAACCTTTGGGATGACGGCGCGGTGATGCTCGGCAAACTCAATATGGATGAGTTCGCGATGGGCTCTTCTAACGAGACATCTTATTACGGTCCGGTCAAAAACCCGTGGCGTGCGAACGGCTCAGACGTTGATTTGGTGCCAGGTGGCTCGTCTGGTGGTTCGGCCTCTGCTGTTGCTGCACATATTTGCGCTGGCGCAACGGCAACCGATACGGGCGGCTCTATTCGCCAGCCTGCAGCCTTTACAGGCACCGTCGGTATTAAGCCAACTTATGGCCGCTGTTCACGCTGGGGCGTTGCAGCTTTTGCATCATCGCTCGATCAGGCAGGACCAATCACGCGCGATGTGCGCGATGCGGCAATTATGCTGAAATCCATGGCATCTGTTGATGCTAAAGACACAACCAGCGTTGACTTGCCTGTGCCAGATTATGAAGCAGCGCTTGGCGGCTCTGTAAAAGGCATGAAAATCGGTATTCCAGCTGAATACCGCGTCGATGGTCTCGACCCTGAAATTCAGGCGCTTTGGGAGCAGGGCATTCAATGGCTCAAAGATGCAGGCGCAGAAATCGTCAATATTTCGCTGCCAAACACCAAATACGCATTGCCAGCCTATTATATCGTGGCTCCGGCCGAAGCATCGTCAAACCTTGCGCGTTATGATGGCGTAAAATACGGCCTGCGTGTACCGGGAAAAGACATTACAGACATGTATGAGCAGACCCGCGCTGCCGGATTTGGCGCGGAAGTTAAACGCCGCATTATGATCGGCACCTATGTGCTGTCGGCTGGTTATTACGACGCTTATTATTTGAAAGCGCAAAAAGTACGCACGCTCATCAAACGCGATTTTGAAAATGTGTTTGCCGATGGTGTGGACGCGATTTTGACACCAGCAACACCAAGCGCTGCCTTTGGCATTGGCGACAAGGCCATGAAAGCTGATCCGGTGAAAATGTATTTGAACGACGTGTTTACAGTGACTGTGAACATGGCCGGATTGCCGGGCATTGCGGTGCCTGCAGGCCTTTCATCAACAGGCCTACCGCTCGGCCTTCAGCTTATCGGCAAGCCGTTTGATGAAGAAACTCTGTTCAAAACGGCCCATGTGATTGAACAAGCCGCTGGTAAATTTACAGCGACAAAGTGGTGGTAGATATTTGAAACTACCTTCACACTGAGATTATGGTGATGATCTATAGATTGGAGTGTGCAAATTGTCTTGGAGTTTTGTATCTCTAGACGTCGAGACGGCAAACTCTGATCCGTCTTCCATTTGCCAAGTTGGTATTGTGATGTTCGAGAACGGCATCCCTATCGACGCATTGAATATAATGATCAATCCAGAAACTCATTTTGATTCTGGCAATGTTGCCATACATGGAATCAAACCTTTGGATGTAGTAGGAAAACCTACTTTTGCGGACGCTTTCTCACAAATTCAGAAAGCGATAGAAAGTCGAGTTGTTGTTCACCATGGCCCATTTGATGTAAGTGCTTTCAACGGAGCTTATAAGAAATATGGTTTGGTTCCCATTGATGCAATTTGGCTAAACAACTTTCTGGTTGTCCGGCACACTTGGGACCAGTTCTTTCATCGCGGTTATGCTCTCAATAATTTAGCGCGGCATTTCGGGTTGCAACTTCAACACCATGACGCTCTCTCTGATGCTCGTGTAGCAGGTCAAATCGCCTGTTTAGCGTTTAATGAGAGTAATATGAGCCCTCAATTATGGGCTGAAAAATATCAATCCAAGCGCAAATTTAAAAAGCCGCAGAAACCAAATGAGCCTTCTAAGACAGGTAAGTTTTTTGGCAAAACTATATTGCTTACTGGTGACTTTAATAAATCAAAATTAGATTTAGAAAATGCGGCTGCAAGCGTAGGCTTTCAAGTCGTTCGGCATGCATCCAAGAAATTAGATTTACTTGTTGTTGGGGCCGTGGATTTGGATGCGACCAAAGGCAAACCAAAAACGGGTAAGCACTTGAAAATAGAAGAGCTGATAGCGCAAGGCGAACAGATTTCTATTATTGTTGAGAGCCAGTTTGATGATCTGATTGAGTTTGGCAAACGGTGAATGTTAGAAGGTTGTATTACCTATTAATGCTCCGTCATCCTAGGCCTTGAGCCTAGGACCCATTCCGTGAAGTTGGTGCAGGGGTTGAACGCTCAGGAATCGGGTCAAGCCCGAGCATGACGACACTTTGGGAATCTCCCTAGGAAAATAATCACACGCCCTCTTGCGCCGCACAGGCAAAAGTTCCTATTATGTTCCGGTGAGGTGCGTGATGCGTAAGCCGGAATTTGCCGAAAAATTATATATCGACTTTGACAGTTTTTTTGCCAGCGTTGAGCAGCATTTAAACCCTGAACTGCGCGGGCGGCCCGTCGGGGTGATTCCGCTCGATTCGGATTATTCAGGCTGTATTGCGGCCAGCTATGAGGCCAAAAAGTTCGGCGTTAAAACCGGAACGTCGATGAAAGACGCGCGCGAAATGTGCCCCGGTATTCGCTTTGTCGTTGCGCGGCACGACATTTATGTGCGGCTGCATCACCGTATTGTGGCGGCGGTGGAAAACTGCGTGCCTGTCAGCAAAACGCGCTCCATTGATGAGATGGTCTGCAATCTCATGCTGTCTGAAAGCCGCGATGCTGCCGGACTTGCCGCCCGCATCAAACAGCGTGTTGAGGCTGAAATCGGGCAGGGGCTGCCCTGTTCAATTGGCGTTGCGCCCACCGAACTTCTTGCCAAAATCGCCGCTGAAATGAATAAGCCGAACGGCTTTGTCGTGTTTGAACCGGCTGATCTGCCAGGCCGCCTGTTTGAACTGGATTTGCGCGATCTGCCCGGTATTTCATCGGGCATTGAGCGGCGTTTGCATCAATCGGGCATTATGGATGTGAAGCAGCTTTGGGCGCTGGACGCTAAACATATGCGCGCCATTTGGGGCAATGTGGAAGGCGAGCGATTCTGGGCGTCCTTGCATGGTTATGAAACCATTCGCGAAGAGACGAAGCGGCGCATGTTTGGCCATGGCCGTATTTTACCGCGCGATTGGCGCTCGCCGCAACGTGCGTTCACCTGCGCCCGAATGCTGATGACCAGCGCTGCGCGAAGGTTGCGGCGCGAAAATTTCAGAGCGTGCAATTTAAGCTATGGTTTGCGCGGCCTTGAGCGGCAAAAATGGTCCGCTGATATACGTTTTACGGCGGCGCGGGATGATGCAACATTTTTGCATGCGATGCAGGCGCTGCACCGCCGTTTTGAGGCAGAGCGTCCGTTTAATAAAATCAGGTCGGTAAGCGTGACGCTTCACGGTCTTGTTGCGCCAGAACATCAGGGAGGCGCGGGGTTCATGGAGGATCTTTTTGATACGCAAAGCGACATTAAAACCCATGGAAAATGGGAGGCTGCCAGCGACACAATGGATGCTTTGCGGGATCGCTTCGGCGCAAAAGCGCTAACGCTTGGCCCCGTTGATCAAATGCCGGGCGGCTATGTGGGCGGCAAAATCGCCTTTAACCGAATACCGGATATGCGTGATTTTAACGAAAATATTGAGGAAAGCAGCCGCGCGATCATCCGTTCCTAGCTTTTCGCATGGAAGATAAGCCACAAACCGATAGAAACACTTGTATCGGCATAGCCCTTCGATTATCCAACCCACAGAGTAAAAAGCGACTTTTTCGCAAAGCTTAAATGGAAGACCAATGAACGCTCTTGTAGATACACGCACGACCGAAGCAAAACGCCTGATCCCTGGTGCCACTGGCGACTGGGAATTGATTATCGGTTTGGAAATTCATGCGCAGGTGACATCACAGTCAAAGCTGTTTTCCGGTTCTTCCACGCAGTTTGGTTCTGAGCCAAATGCCAATGTGTCATTGGTTGACGCAGCAATGCCGGGCATGTTGCCAGTCATCAACGAAGAGTGCGTGGCGCAGGCTGTACGCACGGGCCTTGGCCTTAAAGCGCAAATCAACAAGAAATCGGTTTTTGACCGCAAAAACTATTTTTACCCAGATTTGCCGCAAGGCTATCAGATTTCACAGTTCCAGCAGCCAATCGTTGGCGAAGGCGTTGTGCATATTTCTGTCGGTCCAGACAAAAAAGGTAATTTCGAAGACGTCGAAATCGGCATCGAGCGTCTGCACCTTGAGCAGGATGCGGGCAAATCAATGCACGATCAGCATCCAACCATGTCCTATGTGGATTTGAACCGTTCGGGCGTCGCCCTCATGGAGATCGTGTCAAAGCCTGACATGCGCTCATCTGATGAAGCAAAAGCCTATGTGACGAAAATCCGCCAGATCGTGCGCTACCTTGGCACATGTGATGGCAATATGGATGAAGGTTCCATGCGCGCAGATGTGAACGTGTCTGTGCGCCGTCCGGGCGAAGATTTCGGCACACGCTGCGAGATCAAGAACGTTAACTCTATCCGCTTTATGGGCCAAGCAATTGAGTATGAGGCACGCCGCCAAATCGCCATTTTGGAAGATGGTGGATCGATTGATCAGGAAACGCGTCTGTTCGATCCGGTAAAGGGCGAAACACGCTCTATGCGCTCAAAAGAAGAAGCGCATGATTATCGCTATTTCCCAGATCCAGATTTGCTGCCGCTTGAGTTTGACGATGCTTATATCGAAGCACTGAAAGCAGATTTGCCGGAGTTGCCAGACGAAAAACGTGCGCGCTTTATCGAATCTGGCCTGTCAGCCTATGATGCAAATGTGCTTATTTCAGAAAAAGCGATTGCTGATTATTTCGAAAAAGTGGCAGAAGGCCGCGACGCAAAACAGGCTGCAAACTGGGTGATCAATGATCTTCTGGGCGCGTTAAACAAAGCCGGACAGGACATTGTAACAACGTCCGTTACGCCGCAGCAGCTTGGCACAATCCTTGATCTCATCAAGGAAGGCACGATCTCAGGTAAAATTGCAAAAGATCTGTTCGAAATCATCTTCGAAGAAGGCGGCGACCCTGCCAAAATCGTTGAAGAGCGGGGCATGAAGCAGGTCACAGACACCAGCGCGATTGAAGCCGCTGTCGATGAAATCATTGCTGCCAACCCTGAAAAAGTTGAGCAAGTTAAAGAAAAACCGGCACTGGCTGGCTGGTTTGTTGGGCAGGTGATGAAGTCCACCGGCGGTAAGGCCAATCCACAAGCCGTTCAGCAATTGGTTAAATCTAAACTTGGCGTTGAATAATTATGATTAAGCGCGGTCGCTATTGGGCGGCCGCGCACGCTTGTTGATTCCGTTGTAAATTCTGTTACTTGTATAAGCTGTTCAAATCGTGGAATATTACACGAATACTATAGGAGAACAGTAATTATGTGGGTCCGCTCGGCTTCACAACAAGATTTAGAAATCGTCTCAAACATGCTCACCGAAACGTGGCATGATACATATGATCAGATTTATGGCCGCGAAAAAGTGGCCGAACTCACCTCACAATGGCACTCGGTTCCAGCGCTTAAACAACGCCTGAATAAGCCGCGGTCAGAATTCATTATTTGTGATGATGGCGCCGAAATCGGCGCTATGGCTTATGCCTCACAAATTGATAATGAAACAACCATGCTTCACCAGCTTTATGTGCGTCCATCGACACAGGGGCAGGGTCTCGGTGAAAAACTTCTGATTGAGGTTGAGGCCTGTTTTCCTGATGTGCGCAAAATTCGGCTGGAAGTCGAAGAAGCCAATGATCGTGCCATGAAATTTTATGAGCGCAATGGCTTTAAAAAGGTCGGCACATCACCCGATTGCGGCGTTAAAGGCTCCGGTATTCCGGCTGTCATCATGGAAAAAGTTATCTGGTAAATGCAGATTGTGCGCAGATGGGATTAGTTTTCCATCTGCGCCACACCTTGTTCATCGTAGAATTGAACAGGTGAACACTCGATAAGGTAATCGCGCTCATTGCGGTCGCATATGTGCAGGGCAGTTGCTTGTGCAGCAGCTTTTGAGGGTAGGCCGCAGACAACTTCGTGCCAATGCGGGCCTTCGCTGTGTTGAACAAAAATATCCACGCTCCAACCTGCCGGATAACACCAATTCGTTTTGATGCAATCTTCTGCCAATGCGCCTGATTCCATGCATTGGTCGGTGGCTTTGCCAAACGCTTCTTCCATTGTTACACCTGTTGCCACACCGCTGCCCTGTTCAGGTGCTTGAACAAAGGCAATACCGCGCGGGCCATCTTGAGCCATAGCGGGCATGGCTATCAGAATTGATGAGAGAGTAAGCGCTATGCGTAATCGGATCATTTCAGTTTCCTCGCTCGTATACTGTGGTTAATATATACCATCTCAAACGATGGTGAGATTCAATACTTTTGCTGAGTTGGCTTGAGGTGCAAGAAATTTGACGTTCGTGCACGGCCACGCCGAAATTACACAAGGCCAATTGCCTGAATTTAAGGGTGTATACCCATTGTTGCCTTGCATTTGCAGCAAACCAAAGCCATAAGCGGACATATAACGGAATGTGGATTGACCTATGAAAAATTTCTTTTTGCAGTTCTTCACTTGGTGGAACGGACAGACGCTTGGAACACGCTTGTGGACTTGGCGCACGGGCACCAAAGTTGGCGAAGATGAAATGGGCAATATCTACTATGAAGGCGGCAAGGATGTAGATGGCTACACACGCCGCTGGGTGATCTATGCTGGCGAAGCAGAAGGTTCTGCGGTTGGTTCTGGTTGGCATGGTTGGCTGCATCACCGTGTTGATACACCGCCGTCTGAAGAAGATTACAAGCCGCATGCTTGGCAAAAAGAACACCAGCCTAATTTGACGGGCACTGTCGGCGCTTATCGTCCGAAGGGCTCAATGCTTAATCCTGAGCCACGTCCGGAAGTGTCTGGCGATTATGATGCTTGGACACCGGGCAACTAATAGGCCAAAGCGCAAGAATCAGATATTCAGCATTAATTAATTGTTGACCCTGTTTTGGCCATATGTGGCTTATACTGGAAAGAACAGTGTTACTGTTCAAACTATTGTGTGGGCGCCTTTGAAGAACTTTAAGAAAATAATATTCGCTTGTTTGGTCACGGCAGCTTCTGTAATGGGAACGCCCGTTAGCGCCGAAAAAGCTGAAAACTCCATCGCTCAATTTTCCGGTATTGATAAAATTACAGGAAAGATCATTTCATTTGATGTTTATATCGATGAGACAGTTCAATTTGGTGCACTTCAGATAACGCCGCGTGTTTGCTATTCGCGCTCTGCAAATGAAGCACCCGGATCAAATAGTTTTGTTGAAGTTGACGAAATTACGTTGGAACGCAAGATCCGCCGTATTTTTACGGGCTGGATGTTTGCCGATAGTCCGGGCCTAAATGCCGTTGAGCATGCTGTTTATGATGTGTGGCTTACAGGCTGCAAAAATGAATCAGAAATTCCAGCGCCAAGCTAGACAAGCTTTTAGTTGAACTTAGCTGTTTCTTCTAAGGCTGCTTCCAGCAAAATCTCATATTCAGCACGCGGTATTTCGATCGTTCCGAACTGCGTAAGGTGCTCATTGGTGAACTGCGTATCAAGCAGTACAAAACCACGTTCTTTCAGCCGTTCAACAAGATGAACAAGCGCAACTTTGGATGCGTTGGTGCGACGGCTGAACATGCTTTCACCGAAAAATGCACGTCCGAGCGATACGCCATACAAGCCGCCGACGATCTGGTCTTCATACCAAGCCTCAACGGAGTGCGCGTGGCCAATTTCATGTAACTCATTATACAACAGGCGAATAGGATCGTTGATCCATGTTTCTTCGCGGCCTGGTGCAGGGGCGGCACACGCTTTTACAACCGTATCGAAAGCTTGATTGAACGTAATGTCATAGGTGCCGCGCCGCACCTCTTTTTTCAAGCTGCGCGGAATGTGGAATGCATCAAGTGGCATGACGCCGCGCAATTCCGGTTCCACCCAAAATATGGTTGGATCATCGGCTTTTTCTGCCATAGGAAAAAGGCCTAAAGAATAGGCCTTTAACAGAATTTGCGGTGTAATGAACGTATCGTGTTCATCGCTTCCGGACATGAAATATCTTTCGTTGAAAGAACTTTACTATTATTCTTTCGCGGCCAAATATTGTTCAAGCCAGTGAATATCATAATCACCATTGGCAATATCAGGACAATCAATCAGTTCTTGAAACAGTGGAACAGTGGTGTTGATACCGTCAATAACGAGTTCATCAAGCGCACGGCGCAAACGCATCATACATTCCAACCGATTGCGGCCGTGCACGATCAGTTTGCCGATCAAGCTGTCATAATATGGCGGGATGCTGTAACCGGCATAAACGCCTGAATCAACACGGATACCAAGGCCACCAGGTGCATGATAATGCGTGATTTTGCCCGGTGAAGGCACAAAAGTCCGGTGATGTTCCGCGTTCAAACGACATTCAATCGCATGACCATTAAACTTGATTTCATCCTGCGTAACCGAAAGGCCAGCACCAGATGCAACGCGCAATTGCTCATGCACCAGATCGATGCCCGTAATAGCCTCGGTGATTGGATGCTCAACCTGAAGACGGGTGTTCATTTCAATGAAATAGAATTCGCCGTTCTCATAGAGAAACTCAATTGTGCCAGCACCGCGATAGCCAAGTTTAGCAACCGCATTGGCGCAGATCATACCAATTTCATGGCGTTGTTCTGAGTTCAGAGCAGGGGAGTTAGCCTCTTCCCAAACCTTCTGGTGACGGCGCTGCAATGAACAGTCGCGTTCGCCCAAATGAATGGCCTTGCCTTTACCGTCGCCCACAATTTGAACTTCGATATGGCGCGGTTTGCCAAGATATTTCTCGATATAAACTTCCGCATTACCAAACGCAGCTTCTGCCTCGCGGCGTGCTGTGTCGAGTGCGTTAGAAAGTTCGGCTTCGTTTTTAGCAACCTTCATACCGCGGCCGCCACCGCCGGCAGTCGCTTTAATAATCACAGGAAAGCCAATGTCTTTGGCAATGCGCTTTGCTTCATTTACATCGCTCACACCGCCGTCAGAACCCGGTACAACCGGAATGCCAAGCTTGGCAGCTGTGCGTTTCGCCTCGATCTTGTCGCCCATAATTTTGATATGGTCGGAAGTCGGGCCGATAAATGTAATATTATGCGCTTCCAGAATTTCTGCAAATTTCGCATTTTCTGAAAGAAAGCCATAACCTGGGTGCACAGCATCTGCGCCAGTAATCTCACAGGCAGCAACGATCTGATGAATATTCAGATAGCTGTCACGTGATGGCGGCGGGCCAATACAAACGCTTTCATCTGCAAGACGTACATGCATCGCCATTTCGTCAGCTGTTGAGTGAACAGCGACAGTTGGGATACCAAGCTCACGGCAGGCACGCAGAATGCGCAATGCAATTTCACCGCGGTTGGCAATAAGAACCTTGTTAAACATATGGTTTGCCTTTGGGCAGAATTATCATTCAATCACGACGAGTGCTTGGCCATATTCGACCGGCTCGCTGTCTGTTACAAGAATAGCAGTAACAGTGCCTGAACGCGGCGAAGGAATTTGGTTCATCACTTTCATCGCTTCAATAATCAGCAATGTGTCGCCTTCTTTAACTTTAGTGCCAACAGCAATAAAATTGTCCGCATCTGGGCTCGGCGCCATATAAGCGGTGCCAACCATTGGAGAAGGGACTTCGCTGCCTGATGCAGCTTTTGAGGCAGGGGCGCTGTCTGCCGCTGCGGGTGCAGCCACAGGTGCAGGCGCTGCTTGAGCAACCGGTGCGTTTGCGTAGCTAACCATTTGTTGTGCTGGTTCGCGGCTTACACGAATGCGCATTTCACCATGTTCGAATTCAATCTCTGTGAGATCTGTATCGTTCAAAATATTGGCCAGATCGCTGACCAGTTCTTTGTCAAACGCTGATTTTTTCTCTGCCATTTTATCCTCAATATCCACTACTCTGCGGCGTGGTTAAGCTTGTTTTGTCTGTTCTGCAAGTTGCAACTGGTTGGCGATTACACGAATTGCCATCAAATAACCATCCGTGCCGCATCCAGCAATCACACCATTGGCGACCGCTGAAATGTATGACACGTGACGAAATTCTTCGCGCGCATGAATATTCGAGATATGAACCTCGATAACATGCGCTTTTGCACTGGTGATCGCATCACGCAGGGCAATCGAAGTATGTGAGTATGCGCCGGGGTTGAAAACGATAGGTGTGCCTGCCAGACCCGCTTCTTGAATGCGAGTAACCAGATCACCTTCATGGTTGGATTGATAGCTTTCAACCGCCAAGCCAACCTCATTACCTAGGGTCGTACAGGCTGAAATAACATCGTCCAAAGTCTTGGAACCATAAACCCCTGGTTCACGCTTTCCCAGCATGTTCAGGTTAGGTCCATTTAAGATTAGTATTTTAGCGCTCATATTACCTGTCCAACGCAACGAGTAAAAGGCGTAGAACGCCCTTAACTTTGCTGCAAGGCTTGTGCCTGAATTATGGGCAGAATCAACCTTATACCCACACTAAATCGCATTTTTTATCGTATTTAACAGTTTGTACTGCCGCATTTGCGCATATTTTCAATTTTTTCGATCAGCAAGTCTTTACCACGTGCGCCAACCACAACTTCGCCGCCAATAACATAAGATGGAGTACCGGTAATGCCTAAACCGCCGGCTAGGCTGTCCGTTTGGCGAAAGCTATCAATGATTGCTGGATTGTTCATTTCATCGCGCAAGGCATCCATATCAACGCCGCTATCTTCTGCAATTTTGAGCGCGAGTGCTTCGTTAAGCTCTGTGTCTTGGCCCATCATTGTCACATGATAATCAAAATACTTTTCTGGCGCAGTGTTTTTATAGGCAAGGGCGACCTTGTGTACGGCAATGGAATTCGGGCCGAAAATAGGAAATTCTTTAAGCACGAATTTCACATTTGGGTCCGTTTCAAGAATATGCTGCATGTCGGGAAGACTGCGGCGGCAATAACTGCAATTATAATCGAAGAATTCAACAATCGTGACATCGCCATCAGGATTACCAAAAACCGGATCAAATGGATTGTTAAAAATAGCGTCGCTAGATTGCGCGAGAATTTCGCTTTTTTGCTTTATCGATTCCTGCTCTTGCTTTGTTTCGAGAGCCTGCTGAACTTCGATCATGATCTCTGGATTTTCAAGCAGATATTCGCGAACGATTTGTCCAATCTCTTCTTTTTCAGCTTGATCAAATGCTGAGGCCGTGCCGATAGACATCATGATGCCAGATGCAGCCAAACAGGATGCGAAAGCCATAGCAGAAACGCTTGTTTGAATGCGTTGTGCTGTCGATTTAAGTGTAATTGGCGTCATAATTATCCCGTTTATCTTTTTGGACTTTTGAATCGGAGTATGTCGTCTGCACGTAACCATTGCGGTGCATTTTTGGGAAATGCCTGCTTAGCACGTGCCGCAAATTGTTTTGCAGACTTATATTGGCCTGCATAGAACTGCGCTTCAGCTGTGGCAAGATTAGCGCTGCCAGTATCGCCCAAGCGGCCATAGGCCATTGCTAGATGCCGATGCGCATTGGAATTGTTTGGATCAAGCGAAATGGCGACTTCTAGCTCTCCCACCGCGCGGCGCAAATCTTCATTTGTACCGCTTAGCACAAGCGCATGGCCTAAACCCACCATCATGGTCGGCGAACGGGCACCATCAATGCGTACAGCATCAGAAAAAGCTTTTGCCGCGCCTTTTGCATCTTGCGCACGCAGCAGTATTTCGCCTTTGATTTCATGATAATAGGCATTGTTTGGGCTGCTCTTGATGAGCTTATCAATCATCGGAACAGCATTGCGCGGATTGCGATACAGAAAGGTGGATATGGCTTGTCCATATTGGTGAGCAACAGAGCCTTTTGCGCCAGAAAACGCGCTTTCCGCAGCATTTGGACCATAGGTATAGGCAAGAATTTTAGCGCGAACCTTATCATGGCGCACTTGCAGCGACGATGAATCTTGCTTGTTAAAATAGGGGCTTTGCTTGGCCAGAATTTCAAGTGCGGCAATGCGCTCGCGGGGCAGAGGGTGGCTCAAGCGGTAAGGGTTGATGCGGTCGCGCACAAGCGACAAATCTTTATGAAAGCGCTCAAAGGTTATTAAAATACCTTTGGTCGATTGTTTCGTCGCATTCAGATAATCAACGGCTGAGCGGTCTGCGGCCAATTCTTCTGTTCGCTGATATGAAAGCAGGCCACGTTGTGCCAGCTCCGCGCCGCCCATGGCTATGCCAGCGCCAGCTCTTGCACCATCGCCGCTGCCTTGAGAAGCTGCGGCAACGACGGTTGCTGCCCCAAGAATGGATGACACAACGGCAATTGTTTGCGCGCGGTCAAGCTGTTGGCGAAGCCTATCTTGGTGGCCACCGGCCAAATGGCCAATTTCATGGGCCAAAACGCCGATCAATTCATTAGGCGTATCTGAGTCCACAATAGCGCCCAGATTGACAAAGATTTTGGTGCCAGAAACAAATGCGTTAAATGATTTGGAATTGACAAGAACCACATCGACGCGGTTTCGCCGAATGCCAGCTACTTTTAAAAGCGGCACGACATAGTCATTCAGCAGCTCTTCAATTTCCGCATCGCGAACAATCGGCAAGTTTGATTGAGCATAGGCTGCCTTCACGGGTGCCATTGAAATAGCAACCAGCATTAAGCCAGCGACAATATTTTTGCGCCATAGTGATTTAAAGCTGATTTTTATCAATTGGCAAAGCCTTCCAATGATTCCATATGAGACACGCCTTACCTCGTGTTGAGCCATTCGTACCGTCATTTGAGCATCAAACAAAGCAAAATCATGGCACTTAACATCAACGTGAAGTGCAAAAGCGAAAGCAAATTAGGAAAAGTCTGTGCAACCGAAACTCTCTACAAGAAGCAATGTTGAACCTTTTCACGCAATGGACGTGCTTGCAGAAGCAAACCGGCTGAAAGCAGCAGGCAATAATGTTTTATCATTGGCGGTTGGTCAGCCAGGGTCGCCAGCCCCTCAAGGGGTGCGCGATGCGGCAGCGCAGGCAGCGCTCCATGCGCCCATTGGTTATACTGATGCGCTTGGCCGTGCCGATACGCGCGAAGCGATTGCACAGCATTATGCTGACCATTATGGCGTAAGCGTCTCACCGGATCGCATTGCAATTACCACTGGGTCATCCGCTGGTTTTATGCTGGCATTTTTAGCGATCACAGAGCCGGGCGGGCGCATTGCCATTGCAGCGCCGGGATATCCTGCTTATCGCAACATCATCAAATCGCTATCGCTTGAGGCTGTCGAAATACCGTCTGGTGATGCGTCAAGCAGCGTATTTGACCTGGATGCGCTTCTTGCTGCGCATAGGACGAAGAAGATTGATGCGCTGATGATTGCTAGCCCTGCAAATCCAACGGGTGCAACAGTGAGCAAGGCTGAGCTGACGCAAATTATCGAGGTTTGTGACCGCGAAGGCATTAGTTTCATTTCTGATGAAATCTATCATCGCCTCAACTATGTGGCTGATGATCTAACGGCATTGTCGGTCAGTGATGATGCCATCGTCATCAATTCATTCTCGAAATATTATTGCATGACGGGTTGGCGCATTGGCTGGATGGTGCTGCCGCAAAACATGGTCAGAACCGTCGAAAGACTGACCCAAAGCCTTTATATTTGTGCGCCTGAAATCAGCCAAATTGCTGCACCCAAAGCATTTGAAGCGACCACGAGTTTGGAACTGATTAAGGACGGTTACCGCGCCAACCGTGCGCTTTTGATGGAAGAACTGCCGAAAATGGGCATCACTTTCGCTGCGCCGCCAGATGGGGCATTTTATGCGTGGTGCGATGTGTCAAAACATACCAATGATTCGATGGTCTTTGCCAAAACGATGCTGCGTGAGATTTTTGTCGCCGCAGCGCCGGGCGTTGATTTTGACCCGATAAATGGCAATCGCTACATGCGTTTTTCCTATGCTGGAAACCATGATGCGATTGCTGAATCAATCGAGAGAATGAAAAACTGGGTATCTGTCTAATACCAGTTTTTAAATCCTAGATACAAAAAAGCCCGCTCTACCAATAAGATAGAGCGGGCTTTTGATTCAGATCGTTAGGCTTTAGCCAAGCAGCTTGCGTGCCCACCATCCGCCTTTTTTAGGCTTCGGCTTGTCGCTTGTTTCAGAAACAACAATCGGTTCAACATCATTATTGATATTGGCCTCTGTTGCCCGAACACGCTTAGGCGCATCTTCTTCGCTGTTGCTAGGCGGCGCTGTTTCGGCAGCAGCTTCAACCGCCACTTCTTCACGCTTTGCCAGAACAGGCTTTTCGGCTGTTTCAACTTTTGGCGTCTCTACGGGAGCAGCAGTTACTTGAACCGCATTGTTGCTTTGTGCAGCAACCGGTTGAGATTCTACCTCAGGAGAGGCGGCCTTATCATTATCGTTCTTGGTATCAGCATCATTCTCGCTGGAACCATTGGCCGTATTATCGCGGCCATTTTCATTACGATTACGTCCTCGGCCACGTCCACGATTTCGGCGGTTACGGCTTTTTGCGTTGCCTTGATTATCACCGTCTTGGTCAGATGAACCATTGTCCTGCTGATCGTTGCCATTGTCTGAAGGCTGTTCGCTTTCAGCTTTCGGGTTGGCTTCATCCCAAGCAGCCGCAAATTCAACCATAGGGCCGATGAGTTCTACATTTGGAACGCGGTCGAACCGGTTTTTACGACCACGACCGCCGCGACGACCACGTGAACGACGGCGGCGCTTACCGCGACCATTGTTGCTGTCATTATCGTCGTTATCGTCACCATCTTGGTTTTCTTGAGTGCCGCTTTCATCATTTTCAGAATCGGATGCGGCATTTTGTGTCTCATCACCATTGCTGTCGCGGTTTTTACCCCCACGGCGGCGGCGGCGGCGCTTATTGCGATTGCCTTGTTCTTCCTCAGTCTTTGGTGCTTCCGGCGTTTCTTCGCCAATCGCATTTTGAATGAGAATTTCGTCATCACCATCTTCAACAATCTCGACGTAGTTTTCGTCTTCGCTGTCGTCGTAATCAATGGTCACATGGGTTGGCGCACGTTTTGGAAGGTTTGAAACCTCGCCGCGATCAATCGCGACCATATCAGCACCAACACTATCATCAATCTCAACGGTAATTTTGAGACCAAAGCGCTGCTCCATGTCGATAAGCGATTCGCGCTTGTCGTTTAGAAGGTAGAGCGCAGTCGAACCAGGTGTGCGCACTGTCACGTGATTCTTATCATTGCGGATCAAATAATCCTCAATTGAACGAATAACATGAAGAGCAACAGACTGCGACGAGCGCACGAGACCAGTGCCTTCACAATGCGGACAGATCTGCATTGTGCTTTCAAGCACGCTGGCACGCATACGTTGGCGGCTCATTTCAAGCAGACCAAAATGCGATATCCGGCCAACTTGAATGCGGGCGCGATCGTTTTTCAGGCAGTCTTTAAGCTTCTTTTCAACCGCACGGTTGTTGCGGTTTTCTTCCATATCAATGAAATCGACCACGATAAGGCCGGCAAGGTCACGCAAGCGTAGCTGGCGCGCAACTTCTTCGGCAGCTTCCAGATTGGTCGCTATTGCCGTTTCCTCAATGGAATGCTCGCGGGTGGATTTGCCCGAGTTCACATCAATGGCCACCAAAGCTTCGGTTTGGTTGATAATAATGTAACCACCCGATTTCAGCGTCACCTGCGGTGTCATCAGCTTATCAAGCTGCGCTTCCATGCCGGTGCGGGCAAAAATGGGCGATGAATCAAGCCAAGGCTTCACCAGCTTTGCGCTGCCCGGCATTAACATCCGCATGAAGTCTTTTGCCTGACGGAAGCCTTCTTCGCCAGCAACCGTAATTTCGCTAATATCTTTGTTAAACAGATCGCGGATCGAACGCTTGATCAGATTGCCTTCTTCATAGACCAGAGACGGTGCAGAAGATGACAATGTCAGATCGCGCACATTATCCCAAAGACGCATCAGATATTCATAGTCGCGCTTGACTTCGCCGCGTGTGCGGTTTGCACCTGCAGTCCGCAAGATAACGCCCATGCCTTTCGGCACTTCGAGATCCTTGACCATGTCTTTCAAACGGCGGCGATCATCCGCGCTTGTGATTTTGCGAGAAATGCCGCCGCCACGTGCGGTGTTTGGCATCAAAACAGAATAGCGACCCGCAAGCGACATATAAGTCGTCAAAGCTGCGCCCTTGTTGCCGCGCTCTTCTTTAACAACCTGTACCAAAATCACTTGGCGACGTTTGATAACTTCTTGAATTTTATATTGTTTGCGCGAAGGACGGCGGCGAGGGCGTGAATCCTCAATCGCGTCATCATCATCGGCAACAACATCGACATCTTCGTCGTTTTGATCATCAGTTTCATTGGCGTCATCTTCATCATCATCTGATGTATCAAGATCGACTTCTTCTGAAATGACATCATTATTGTTTATTGCGGCTGCAACATTGACGACAGCTTCAACAAAAGCGTTCTCGCCATTATTGGCTTTCATCCGTTCTTCATAGATAGCCAGCAGCGCATCAAATGCGACAGGTTCGGCTTCAGGAACAGATTTTTGTGCGTTTGGTTGATGATTGCGGCCATTGCTGTTGCGGTCATCTTTGCGACCACGCCGACGGCGTCCGCGTCCGCGACCTTTGTTTTGGCTGCGCGCTTCGGCTTCTGCGTCATCATCTTCTTCTTCAGCATTCGCAATCGCGGCATCTTCTTCAAGAAGCGCCTGACGGTCTGCCAGCGGAATTTGATAATAATCAGGGTGTATCTCGCTGAATGCGAGAAATCCGTGGCGGTTGCCACCATAATCGACAAATGCAGCCTGTAGCGATGGCTCTACGCGCGTTACTTTTGCGAGATAGATATTACCGCGTATTTGGCGTTTGTGTTGTGATTCAAAATCGAAGTCTTCGAGGCGATTCCCTTTAGTGACGACAACCCGTGTTTCCTCCGGGTGGGAGGAATCGATAAGCATTTTGTTGGACATTGTAGTTTATTCCGACAGTCCACGTGACACCTCTTATAAGCCTATGCGCTGCTGCGGATAGGCGGTGATAAGTAAATGTGCCGAGGCGAACTGATTTTTGTGTGATGTGGCTGCGACGAAGCTTCATGATGATCGCTAAGAGGGGCAACGCGCGAAGCGTTGTCTCATTCCTCATGGCGTTTTTGTACATTCTCATGGCCCGTCGGCATTCCAATTTATGACCGCATATAGCAGTCGGTGATATGTGCCCGGTATCGGGCTAGGACGTGCAATCTCGTAATTAAAGACGCTTGGCCCCTGTTAAAAACCTCTGACCTAGCATGTCGGACAGTGGTAAATTCTTTGTCACACTGGCGCGTATTCGCTCAGTGGATTGCTTCAACTTAGGTTTTCGCATGCAAAGTCGCAAGTGATTTAATTCACAGAGGCGCATTAAGAGGAACGATTAGTGTGAATTTGTTGTCTTGGAATACTTGTTCTTACGTAATGCTTGCTGTGGTAAGGTGTTAAACCTAAGGCAACGTCAAGTTCTTGCTCAATATTATTTGTAAAGCACTGGTTAACCATAAATGCATAAAATGCAGGATAAATAGCGATCAATCATGCGTGTAATTGCGTATATGCCAACAAGCGGGATGGTTTGCGTGTTAGCACGGCAGCAAAATCAACGAACAAATTGGACGCAAATGGTCATCCTGCGCAAAATTTTTGCCTTGCTACTGCTCATCGGTTGGCTGATTGGCGGAATTTCCGTCGCTTACGCACAAAACACCAGTGTACCACTCGCCCTGTCAGCAAAAGTTGAGGGCGGCGATGAAGATATGTCGATCACTCTTATCTTTGACCGCAAAGTTGATATGGTTCCGCAATTGCTTAATCATCCATGGCGTTTGGTGCTTGATTTTGAGCGCCTTGGCTTTGGGTTTGAAATTGACCAGAAAGACTGGTCCGGTTTTGCCTCTGATATGCGGTGGGGCGATATGAGCGATGTAAATTCGCGCATTATCTTTGAAATGGATAAACCATTCCGTATTGCTGAAGTCAAAGCGCAGGAAAACAAAGGCAATAATACATTCAGCCTCACACTTTCGTTAAAGCAGAGTGACAGCGACACTTTTAATGCGGCAATGATTGATAATATGCGCACAAATGCAGTGGTGCAGCGCGACACGAAATCTGATCGTCTCGGCGCGTCTTCAGCACCTGCAGTGTCAAAGAAATTTACAGTTGTGATTGACCCTGGCCATGGCGGCATTGATTCTGGGGCTGTTGGACGTCACCAAACGTTGGAAAAGGAAATCGTTCTGGCCTTTGCCAAAGAATTGAAGAAAAAATTTGATACTGAAGGCAATGTCGAAGCGATTTTGACCCGCGACAGCGATGTATTTATCCCGCTTAATGATCGGGTCCAGTTTGCGCGCCAAAGTAATGCCGACTTATTCATTTCTATTCATGCTGATTCTATTCGTGAAAATTATGTGCGCGGCGCGACCGTTTATACGATTTCAGACAAAGCATCGGATAGAGTTGCTGCAAGCATTGCTGAGTCTGAAAACCGAGCCGATGAAATTGGCGGTATCAATTTTGCCGATGAGCCTGAAGATGTAGCAGATATACTTGTTGATCTCGCACGCAGAGAAACGCTTGGCTTTTCGGTTCAGTTCGCACGGCTTGCTGTATCAAAGCTCCAAGAAGAGACTAAAATGATCAATAACCCGCATCGTCATGCTGGTTTTAGAGTTTTGCGTGCTCCAGATGTGCCGTCTGTATTGATAGAGCTTGGTTATTTATCAAACGCAGAAGATGAAAAGCAGCTAAAGCAAGCGAGTTGGCGCGCAAAAATTGTCAATCAAATTGCGGAATCTGTGAGTCGTTTTGCTGAATTGTCGGGCAGGAGACTCTCAGTGGCCAATGAGAAAGAATGATCTGAACAATAAATCCCTTGTCGTTTTTGTTGCACAATAGCAACGATAGCACGAAGTGTAGGGGAAAATAGCTGGCGTGGATTGGCGGTTGCCATTTTAACGTCTAATTTGGCGTTCAGGCGCAAACACGAAGATTTAAGAGTGTCCTTGGACACTGGTTCAATAGGTGAATTCATAATGTTGAGACTGCTAGGCTATTTTTTTGGCATAGGCGTTGTCATGTTCTTACTCGTTGCGGCGGGTGTATTCATCTATATTGGTGACTTATCAAAAGATCTTCCTGATTACGAAGTTTTGGCCAGTTATGAGCCTCCGGTGACGACCCGTATTCACTCTTCCGACGGGCAGCTAATGGGCGAATTTGCACGCCAGCGGCGTTTGTTTATACCAATTCAGGCTGTGCCGGATCGTGTAAAAGCTGCTTTTCTTTCTGCTGAAGATAAAAACTTTTATCAGCATCAGGGCGTAGACTTTTTGGCCTTAGCGCGGGCTATGGTGACGAACATACAAAATTATCGCAACGATAAACGTATGATTGGTGCCTCCACGATCACGCAGCAGGTCGCGAAAAACTTCCTTCTTACAAATGACAGAACGGTTGATCGTAAAATCAAGGAAGCGATTCTATCGTTCCGAATCGAACAAGCTTACTCAAAAGACCGTATTCTTGAGCTTTATCTTAATGAGATTTTCTTTGGAGCAGGTGCATATGGTATTGCTGGTGCGTCGCTCACCTATTTTGGCAAATCCGTTAATGAGCTTGATTTGCATGAAGCTGCATATTTGGCGACCTTGCCAAAGGCACCGAGCAATTATGACCCATTTGATGACACAGAAGCTGCAACCGAACGCCGTAACTGGATTATCGAACGTATGGTCGAAAACGGTTATGTCACTGGAGAAGAGGCTGAATTAGCGCAAGCCAAAGGCCTTGGCGTTAATTATCGCCGATCTGGCTCTTACGTTTTTGCCGCTGAATATTTCACCGAAGAAGCCCGCAAAGAAGTGATCGACCGCTATGGCGAAGATGCACTTTATGAAGGCGGCTTATCGGTTCGTACAACACTTGACCCTCGCTTGCAGGATATTGCTCGGCGCTCATTACAATCTGCTTTGATTAAATATGACCGCGGTTGGGGCTGGCGTGGTGCAGAAAAAACAATCGACATTTCTGGCGATTGGGGTATCCCACTTGCTGCGCAGAAAGCATTGCGAGATCGTCCAGAATGGGATGTTGCCGCTGTTTTATCCGTGTCTGAAAATGGCGCAGATATCGGTCTTAGACCAGCTACAGAGGTTTCAGGTGCCGTCGACGGTGAGCGTAAGCGCGGCTTCATTAAAGCCGAAGGCTTAAAATGGGCTTTCCGCATGCGCGACAAAGAAAGCAATCGCGTAACCGCCAAATCAATTGATGATGTTCTTAAACCTGGCGACGTCATCTTTGTCGAAAAATCAGGTGAGGGCAACGAATATGACCTTCGCCAAGTTCCCAAAGTGTCTGGCGCCTTGGTGTCTATGGACCCAAATACGGGACGTGTATTGGCAATGGCGGGCGGTTTTTCTTATTATGAATCGCAGTTCAACCGAGCCACGCAAGCCAATCGTCAGCCCGGCTCATCATTCAAACCGTTCGTTTATGCCGCTGCGCTCGATAATGGCTACACGCCAGCTTCTGTTATCTTAGATGCGCCTATTAAGCTTGTTTCGGGCGGCGAAGTCTGGGAGCCAAAAAACTATTCAGGCGGCGGTGCTGGACCATCGACATTGCGTCTTGGTATTGAGCGCTCACGTAACTTGATGACGGTCCGTCTTGCAAAAGATATGGGCATGCGCCTTGTTGCTGATTATGCTGAGCATTTCGGTATTTATGATAAAATGCTGCCGGTCCTTGCGATGTCGCTCGGTTCTGGTGAAACAACTGTCATGCGCATGGTTTCAGCCTTTTCTGTGCTTGCAAATGGCGGACGTCAGATAAAGCCATCAATTATCGACCGCGTTCAAGACCGTTATGGCAAAACGATTTACAAGCAAGACAGCCGGATTTGTGAAGGCTGCAACGCGTCGCGCTGGGTTGGCCAAGATGAGCCAGAGCTCGTTGATACGCGTGACCAAATTCTTGATCCGATGACGGCTTACCAAATCACATCAATGATGGAAGGCGTTGTCCTGCGCGGTACTGCCACGAAACTTCAAGCGCTCGGCCGTCCGATCGCTGGTAAAACGGGCACGACCAATGATGAAAAGGATGCTTGGTTCGTTGGTTATACGCCCAATATGGTAACCGGCGTCTATATCGGTTTCGACCGTCCACGTGCGATGGGCAGAGGGTCGACAGGCGGTGAACTTGCAGCGCCCGTATTTCAAGCCTTTATGTCCGAAGCGCTTGAGGGCGTAGCGCCCGTGAGCTTCAAAGTGCCGGACGGCATGACGATCATCAACATCAACCGCAAAACTGGTTTGCAGGCGGATGGTCCTGTTGGCGGCGATATTATCGCTGAAGCCTTTAAGCCTGGCACTGGTCCTGCGGATACTTATTTCGTGATTGGTGAAGAAGTAGCGCAGCAGCGCGAACGCCAGCGGGCAATTTCACCCAATGCACAACGCGCTGTAGAAACAAACTCCGGTGGACTTTTCTAACCATTGACCCCTTTACATTGTACTCAGGCTTTTCCTAAAAGCCTGAGATATCATTTGTAACTCATTTCAAATTTGGACCTTTATTTATGCGCGCGGAAATTTCGGCACTTGTCGATGACATCAAGCAGGCGATTGCCCTGTTGAGGAGGCATCTTTGACTGGGATGCAGCTTCCAAAAGATTAGATTATCTAAATTCACGCGCCGAAGATGCTGATCTTTGGAATGACCCCGATGAAGCGCAAAAATTGATGCAAGAGCGCCAGCGCCTTGAAGAGATGACAGGCGCGATCAAAGCATTTGACCAAAATCTGGCCGATAGTGTTGAACTCATTGCGATGGGCGAAGAAGAAGGTGACCAAGATACGGTAACCGACGCCGAAGAGATCATTAAATCCATGCAGGGCGACATTGAGAAAATGTCGATTGAGGCTTTGCTGTCTGGCGAACTTGATTCCAGCGATACTTTTGTTGAAGTGCATTCTGGTGCTGGCGGAACGGAAAGCCAAGACTGGGCGAGCATGCTGTTCCGCATGTATTCGCGCTGGGCAGAACGCCGCGGCTTTAAAGTGGAATTGCAGGAATATTCTGCCGGTGATGAAGCTGGCATTAAATCCGCAACCATTCTTGTCAAAGGCCACAACGCCTATGGCTGGCTGAAAACAGAAACGGGCGTTCACCGCTTAGTGCGCATTTCGCCATTTGATTCCAATGATCGCCGCCACACATCGTTTTCCTCCGTTGGTGTCTATCCTGTGATTGACGATAACATTGAAGTTGAAGTGTTGGATAAGGATATCCGCATCGATACATTCCGCTCATCCGGTGCAGGCGGTCAGCACGTGAACACAACGGATTCCGCGGTTCGGATCACACACTTTCCAACGGGCATCGTTGTGACTTCATCAGAAAAATCACAGCACCAAAACCGTGCGAACTGTATGAAAGCATTGCGTGCGCGGCTTTATGACATGGAAATGAAAAAGCGCGAAGATGCGGCTGCGGCCTCCCATGATGGCAAAACCGATATTGGCTGGGGCCACCAAATTCGCTCTTATGTGATGCAACCCTATCAGCTGGTCAAAGACTTGCGCACCGGCGTTGAATCAACATCGCCGCAAGATGTGCTCGACGGTGCGCTTGACCCGTTTATGGAAGCTGCCTTGGCCGCCAAAGTTGACGGCGCTAAAGGCGATGTGGACGATCTAAACTGATCTTAAGCCGCGGCAACCAATCTATCAGCTTTTACGGGCTGAGCCGCTTGCATGACTTTTCCCATATGTCGCGCGACATCAGTCATGCGGCATGAAAACCCCCATTCATTGTCATACCAAGCCATAACCTGAACCATTGTGTCGCTCATAACCTTGGTTTGCGCAGGGGCAAAGCATGATGATGCAGGGTTGTGGTTAAAGTCGATGGAAACTTTTGGCGCAGGATCATAAGACACGATGCCCTTGAGCGGGCCTTCAGCGGCAACGCGCATCGCCTCATTGATCTCGTCGATTGTGGTGGCGCGTGAGGCAACGAACTTCAAATCAACCAGCGAAACATTTGGCGTTGGCACGCGCACAGATGAGCCGTCCAATTTGCCGTTAAGCTCAGGGATTACGAGACCAACAGCTTTTGCGGCACCGGTTGATGTGGGGATCATGGAGTTGGCAGCAGCGCGTGCGCGGTAAACATCCTTGTGGTGACGGTCGAGCGTTGGCTGATCGCCGGTAAAAGAGTGAACCGTGGTCATAAAGCCATGCTCAATGCCAATTGCTTTGTTCAAAACATAAGCCATCGGCGCAAGGCAATTGGTGGTGCATGATGCGGCTGAAACAACCAAATCATCCGGCGTTATTTCTTCGTGATTGACGCCGTAAACAATTGTTTTGTCTGCGGGTTTGCCAGGGGCAGAAAGCAACACGCGTTTTGCGCCAGCCTCAATATGCGGCATGGATTTTTCCGTCGAATTAAACGCGCCCGTACATTCCAGCACAATATCAACGCCCAAATCATCCCAAGGCAAGTTCGCTGGATTGCGGTCTGCAAAGAACGGCACAAAACCGCGACCCGTATCGAACCCTTTTTCAGTTTCGGTAATTTCACCCGGAAATAGACCATGCACAGAATCATAGCGGAGCAAATGTGCGTGGGTGGAAACTGGACCGGAATTGTTGATCGCAACAACCTCAATATCATCGCATCCAAGCTCTTGAATGGCGCGGTATGTTAGTCGGCCAATGCGTCCGAACCCGTTAATGGCAACACGAATAGTCATTAAAAATCTCCAATTTTTAGTGCTAACGCACACATCTTCGCCGCCACTTAGTTTAATTTTTTTAAAAACGAAACCCTCCAGAAATTTATTAAACGATTGAAATAATAAAGAATTCACAGGCCTGGTAAATTTAAATGTTTTAAATCGGTTTAAACGAAAGCAGTATTGCGAACCAATCACCAAGAGGGTGTGACGCGCGGAGATGTATTCGCGCAGCTGCATCATCGCACTCTGGTTTGAGGCAATTTAAACGACACAACAATGTAAGTGGCATCAGGGCGGGATGGCGTCTTCAAGCATAGGGGCAGGGTGTGTCATTGATAGGCCGTCAGAAAACGCATTGCTTTGCGCGGCAAGTTTCATCGCTGCAACCCGCGCACGCGCAGCCATAAAGTTGGCCAATCGCCGCATGATAGCGCGCAGATTAAGCAATATATGCCGCAAAGATTTTAGGCGTTTGATGATGCCACCAATTGTAAGCGTGCCAAGCGTGAACGCGCTGTTGAAAGCCATAAGGACACTGGCCGCTTTCTCATAGTCCGGCGCAAAACGCTTTTTAGTTTGGCCAGAATAGAAAATTGCAACCAGCAAGCACAGGGTGGCTTTTTCAGCATTTATGATGAGATCGAGAACCCATGCGGACAAACGACGCGGTAGCGGCTTGTCTGCGCGCACATTGATAAAATAGGCCGCACTTAGCCAGCAGAAAACAATGCGCAAAAGCGCAATCCTGTTTCTTTCTATGGCGACGGCGATGCTCATACGCGCTCCGTTGTTTGGCGCACATTATGAGGAAGGGAGCGGCGGGGTGGATAAGATTTTAGTTTGCGAGGTTAAAATCACCGCCGCCGTCATTCCTGAGCTTGACTAGAACAAGCGTAGTGACGTGGGAAGGAATCCATTCCGTGAAACTGGTGAAGAGTACATTCTTGGAAGAATTGAGCGTGTTGCAAACATGCCGCTATGGATTCCTGTGACAAGCACAGGAATGACGGGGAGTATGGAAGCGATAGGAATTGGAGGCTGACCCTCTGAATTACGAAGGTCTTACTTGAAGTTTAAAATGCCACCAATTCTGTCACAATTTTTACAATCCGACAAAACCCCTCCTAATTTTCTGTCACGGATTTACATCATTTTTGCGCGGTGAAACACGATTTATCTGGCTTTTGCTGCACCGCACTCATTAGACATTGCTCCATGAACACAGCGAATGCGTTCGTTGTTACAGTTTTTACAACTAAAGGCGCAGAGCGTCTCAAGGAGCAAGTAAGATGAGCTACACAGCTGAAATCGACGCAGCAAAAGCGACAATCGCGAAGAACGGTCCATCATGGAGCGGCATTGATGCGGAATCAGTTGCCCGTATGCGTGCGCAGAACAAATTCCAGACCGGTCTTGATATTGCCCGTTACACAGCGGCAATCATGCGCAAAGACATGGCGGCTTATGATGCCGACCCTGCCAATTACACCCAGTCGCTTGGTTGCTGGCATGGCTTTATCGGTCAGCAGAAAATGATTTCTATCAAGAAACATTTTGGCACGACAAAAGGGCGCTATTTATATCTTTCCGGTTGGATGGTTGCTGCGCTTCGCTCGGAATTTGGCCCATTGCCGGACCAGTCTATGCATGAAAAAACATCGGTTCCTGCATTGATCGAAGAGCTTTACACATTTTTGCGCCAAGCAGATGCGCGTGAATTGGGCGGTCTTTTCCGCGATTTAGATAGCGCCAAAGAGAGCGGCGATCAGGTTAAAGCTGCCTCGATTCAAAAAGAGATCGACGAGCACCAGACGCATATTGTTCCGATCATCGCGGATATTGATGCGGGTTTCGGTAATGCTGAGGCGACATATTTGCTGGCCAAAAAGATGATTGAAGCGGGCGCTTGTGCGCTGCAAATCGAAAATCAGGTTTCTGATGAAAAGCAATGTGGTCACCAAGACGGCAAAGTTACGGTTCCCCATGATGACTTTTTGGCGAAAATCCGCGCGTGCCGCTATGCATTCATGGAGCTGGGCGTTGAAGATGGCATCATCGTTACACGCACAGATTCGCTGGGTGCGGGCCTTACAAAACAGATCGCTTATTCTGCAACAGACGGCGATATCGGCGACCAATATAACAGCTTCCTTGATTGCGAAGAAGTAACGGCCGACGATCTGCGTTCATCGGATGTTGTTATCAAGCGCGATGGCAAGTTGTTGCGTCCAAAACGTTTAGCCTCAAACCTCTTCCAGTTCAAAGCTGGCACGGGCGAAGATCGCTGTGTTCTTGACTGTATCACGTCGCTTCAAAATGGAGCCGACCTGCTTTGGATTGAAACTGAAAAGCCACATATCGGCCAGATTGGCGGTATGGTGAACCGTATCCGCGAAGTTATGCCAAATGCGAAACTGGTTTATAACAATTCGCCGTCATTTAACTGGACGCTTAACTTCCGCCAGCAGGTTTTCGATATTTGGCAGGAGCAGGGCAAGGATGTTTCTGATTATCAGCGCGACCGTTTGATGAGTGTTGATTATGATGCAACGGAATTGGCAATCGAGGCCGATGAACGCATCCGTACATTCCAGAAAGATTCAGCGCGTGAGGCGGGTATTTTCCACCATTTGATCACGTTGCCGACTTACCACACGGCTGCATTGTCGACCGACAATCTTGCCAAGGAATATTTCGGCGAGCAGGGCATGCTTGGCTATGTTGAAGGTGTTCAGCGCAAAGAGATTCGCCAAGGTATTGCCTGCGTTAAGCACCAGAACATGGCTGGTTCTGATATGGGCGACGATCATAAGGAATATTTTGCCGGTGAAGCTGCGCTTAAAGCAGGCGGTAAAGACAACACAATGAACCAGTTCGCGGCTGAATAATAACGCGCTAATTGGTAATATTGCTGAAAAAACAAACAGGTGTCCTGAATTAGGGCGCCTGTTTTTGCTAGTGTGGTGCCGAATAAACGTTGCAACGCATTTTTTACATGACATTATGCCGCCAAGCCCGATAGGGCGACAAATAAACGGGAGGCTTTTATGAATAGACGTCATTTAATCATTGGTGCAGCACTTGCAGCAATGATGAGTACAACATCATCTTATGCGCAGGAAATTACACTGCGCTTGCACCAATTTCTGCCAGCACAGGCATCAATTCCAGGCCGCGCCATTGAGCCGTGGATTGCGAAAGTCGAAGCAGAATCAGAAGGTCGCATCAAGATCGAGCATTTCCCGTCAATGCAATTGGGCGGCAAACCACCAGCGCTTTACAGCCAAGCTGTTGATGGCGTCGCCGATATTGTGTGGACGGTTGTGGGCTACACGCCTGGCCGATTCCCGAAATCTGAAGTGTTTGAATTACCGTTCATGAGCGGCGATGCGGCAACATCATCAAAAGCATTCCATGAATTCGTCAATGAATATGCGATGGATGAATACACAGATTCGCATCCAATCGTGTTCCACACACACGGACCGGGCTTTATCCATTCGATCAAACCAGTTGCAACGATTGAAGACATTAAGGGCCAAAAACTACGCGGCCCAACTCAGGTGATCACGAATTTGCTCGGTAAACTCGGCGCGACACCTGTCGGCATGCCGGTTCCAGCTGTGCCTGAAGCGGTTTCAAAAGGGGTTATCGATGGCGCAGTTATTCCTTGGGAAGTAACAATCCCATTGAAAATACCTGAATTGACGAAAAACCATTCTGGTTTTTCCCAAGCGCCGGGCCTTTATACAGCAACATTCGTCATGACGATGAACAAAGCAAAATATGAGAGCCTGCCGGATGATCTGAAAGCGGTGATCGACAACAATTCCGGTCCTGAAGTGTCCAAAATCTTTGGTCTGGCCATGGACGACATGGATAAGGTTGGTCGTTCGAAAGCTGAAGAAACAGACAATACAATCATTGATCTGGAAGATCAGCGCGAAGCATGGATGAAAGTCGGTGCGGAAGTTGAAGCGGACTGGATTGCCGATATGGATGGCAAGGGCATCGATGGTGCAGCGCTGGTAAAAGCTGCGCGTGAAGCGATTGCTAAAAACGCTGAATAGATTTTAGCGAATTTAAAGAAATCAGGCGGTCAGCAATGGCCGCCTTTTTTGCACTCATTTTATCGTTGTAGAATGATAATTCAATATTCGCACTTATTTGAAAAATACTTGCCTATACAATTCAAAATGCATGTGACAAAGCGCTGTGCAACGCAGGGCACATAGATTTTACCAATGACATTTGTATCCAACATGCTGCGGTCTCTTGGACCGCCTATCGGTCTTGTATCGCCAAGAGAAGCGCTTCGAGCAGGCTTTGGGGCGTTGTTAGGCCTCGCAATTGCAGGTTATTTTCTCTCGCTTCTGCCGATAGATTTGCAGCTGCGCCTCTATTTGATTGCGCCTTTTGGTGCGAGCGCTGTTTTGCTTTTTGCGGTTCCAAACAGTCCATTGGCGCAGCCTTGGTCGGCAATTGTTGGTAATATAATTGCAGCTTTAGTTGGCGTTGCCGTGTGCCTGTCCGTGCCTGATCCTACTTTGCGCATTGCTCTGGCTGTTGGCCTAACCATCGTTGCGACATCTTTGTTTCGGGCGGTTCACCCGCCAGCAGGTGCAGTGGCTATGACAGCTGCCTTGAATTCTGATGCGGTGGCTGAACTCGGATTTCAGTTTGCGCTAACGCCGGTAGCCACAGGTACAATATTCCTCGTTATCACGGCTACAATCTATGCAAAACTAACTGGCCGTCGATATCCATTTCGCCAGTTTGATGAACCTAACAATTATGGCACGCAAGATCCGGCGCCCATAGAACGCCTTGGCTTGACAGAAGATGAATTGGTTGAAATTCTGGAGCGCTATAAACAATCATTCAATTTGGGTGTTGAAGATTTGGCACGGCTTGTTGGTGCAGCCGAAATGCAAGCCGCAACCCACAGAACAGGGCCGCTGAGCGCCGATGATATTATGTCGCGCAATCTTGTGACGGTAAAACCGGACACCGTGCTGGCGGACATTGCGGCACTGTTTCGCCGTCATAAATTTACCGCACTGCCTGTTGTCGATCATGACGGCCATTATTTAGGGGTGATTTTTCAAATTCATCTGATTAGCCGCGGCACGCAAGATGCGGATAATTCAACACTCAGATTTAGTGCTGCCATGGCGCGTTTGCTGACCAAAAAATCAGACAGGCCCGTATTGGCGCATGAGGTGATGGATGTTGATGGACCGCGCGCAACGCCGACAACTTCCATTGGCAAGCTTTTGCCATTGATGGCGCAAGGTGAGGTCGATGCAATACCTGTTCTCGAGGGCAATTCCATCGTTGGCATTGTTACGCAAACAGACCTGATTGCCGCCTTTGCCCGCCGTAGCCTGCCGGAAAAGGCGAATTCATAAATAGATATTTAGGAAGATCTGGGCCGCTAAGATATTTCTGTAAAACTAAGAATAAAGATTATCTTGTGATTAGCTTTACTGGTGGATTGTCAACGATAGCTTTTTTATTCGTTTATAACAGTAGAAGATTCAAACTAAGTTTCTCTAAATATAGAATTTAGTAAAAAGAGGTTATTATTGAATGTCTTATGCATCAACTCAAATTGCAACTGTCATTGATGACATTAATGTTTCTCTTTTTTTACCTGCAATTCAACGTCCCTATGTATGGGAGAATGATCAAATTGTAGCGCTCTTTGATTCGTTACTGAAAGGGTATCCGATCAGTTCTTTTTTGTTTTGGAATGTTGATTCAGAACGTCGTGTTGATTGGGAAATTTACAAGTTTATTGATAACTTTCGACAGGGTGGTATCCATAATGAACCAGCAGAACCAGATGGTCGAGAAATTACATTGGTTCTCGATGGTCAACAGCGTTTAACATCGTTGTTAATTGGACTGCGTGGAACGTATACGAGTCGCCGAAAACACGGCAGAAAAGATAATCCTGATGCATGGACGAAGCAACGACTCTATCTAGATTTATTAAAGTCATCCAAAGTCTCTGATGATTCCGATGATAACGAAATCGGTATAACTTACGGGCTTAAGTTTTTTGAGAATCCACCACAAAATAGTTCAATTCACCAGTGGTTCAAAGTCGGAAAAATTCTTGACTGTACTTCCGACGATTTGTTCGACGAATTAACAGATAATATTATAGATTCTTTGCCTAATGAAATCCTTAGATCTGAGCGACGTGTAATTGAACAAAACTTAGGCCGTTTGTATCGAGTAATATGGAAAGATGATGTGATCTCATATTATACGGAAAAGGATCAATCTTTAGACCGAGTACTAGATATCTTTATACGTGCTAACGATGGAGGCACTAAACTATCTAAGTCAGATCTTCTTCTTTCGATGATTACATCTAAATGGAAAGGTGTAAGCGCTAGGCAGGAAATATTTGACTTAGTTGATTATCTAAATGACGGACTATCCGCTCGGAACAGCTTGAGTAAAGACTTCTTAATGAAGGCTTGTTTGGTGCTTACCGATCTTGATGTAGCCTATAAAATCAATAACTTTACAAACGCTAACTTGGCTATAATTGAAGAAAATTGGCCTAAGATAAAGAAAACTTTAGAAGCAACACTTCGCTTAATTAATTCTCTCGGTATCGATAAAGAGACGCTTACTTCTACAAATGCCCTAATGCCTATTGCATATTATCTCCATAACATTGAGCAAAGTTTAGACGGTAGTTCCGCTTTCGAGACTGAGAATGTCGCTAATATTCAGAGCTTCCTTTTAGGAAGTCTTTTGAATGGCACATTTAGTGGAACATCCGATCAGGCAATATCCACATCGCGCGGCTTAATTCGAGACGCTTTGAGGACACAAGCAGATTTTCCTTTGGTTGAACTTGTTTCAGGCCTTGCTCGACGTGGACGCCTTGCATCCTTTAATGAAGAAAATATTCCAGCGCTGTTCGAAATTACCTATGGAAAAAGAAACTGTTTCTTGGTGCTGAGTTTATTATACGATTCTTATCAGTGGGGCACATCTGGATTTCATATCGATCATATAATCCCACAATCTCTAGCGAATAGAGAACGGCTTATGCAAATGAATATTCCAGAAGTACGAATTCAGGAAATTCTCGCAAGCGTGAATCGTCTTGGTAATTTACAAATACTTATAGGACGTGAGAACAGAGAAAAGAGTGATACTCCATTTAATGAGTGGGTTCAGACTCGAGATGAAGACTTCCTGAGTAGGCATTTGATTCCATCTGATGAGACGCTTTGGTCTATTGATAAGCTACCTGAGTTTGTTAAAAGTCGAGAAAAATTGATTGCAGATCGTATTAAAAAAGCTGGATTAAGCAGATATTAAAATACAGCCTGACCTCTCTTGGTTTGGAAGCTGCTGAAAAAGTTCGTGAGCTGGCCGATTGGATTGAAATCAATATGCCCAGTATTATGCAGGTGTGGGATGAAAGAGCAAAAAAATAAATTGTTTGGTTTTTAAAGCGAGCGCGCAATCAAGCGTCTTTTCAGAAAAGTTAGTACGGCTGCGCGCATCGCCGGTGTTTCCTCATGTCCGACATCTGGCTCAATATGAAAAGACAGCATGGTCGGCGTGTTTTCATAGGCTTCAATCAGCTCATCCTTTGCGATTTTGAACGCATCTGGCGGTGAGCTCCAATCTTGAAGCCCAACACCGCAAAACTGCGCGCGCGGCGCAATTAGGCCTGCCAATTGTCCGCTAGAACAGGTTGCAAGCAAGCCAGGAACAGTCATGTAATGCCCGTGATTATCGTGATTGCCCAATTTGACGAGCGATTCAAGATCAGCAAAACAGCATAAATGTGCCGCCGCCTTAATGCGTGTGTCGAGCGCTGCCAGCCACCACGCATGTGTGCCGCCCATCGAAATGCCAAGCGTGCCAATGCGTGCGCAATCCACATGGGAAAGATCGCTCAGATAATCCAGTCCAGCGGAGAGCTCTGCCAGCATTTGGCCAAATAATGTTTTGCCAAACCATAATGCTGTTTTAGATGCGGCGCTTTCTTCAGGGTGAGCGCGCGCGCCAAAACAAGGCATTTCTAAGCACAGAACAACCAATCCAAGCGCTAAAAGATCATCGACATAAGGATTTATAAGTGCAGGGCGACCGTCGATAAGCTCATTAATCCCTATATCGTAACGCGCACCATGGGCATGACAGTACAAAATAGCCGGGCTAGGTGATTCTGAATTTGCGCCCGTTGGCTCAAGCAATATGGCCGCGATGTTGCTGCCATCTTGTGTTTTGAAATTTAGTCTTTTGGCTGTGCCATGAGCGCGCTGCTCCGTGGAGCGTATTTGCGGAGGCAAAAGTTTTGCCCGCTGAAACTCAACGCCCAGCAAGTTTTTGACAGTTTCGCGAATCTCTAAAGGAGCCGTGGTGTTCATGGTGAAACCATTTCACGAGCCGTCGCAGTTCGCAATCATCAAGACAAACAAAAACCGCCGCATCATAAATGATACGGCGGTTTAAGATCAGTTTGTAACGTTATGAAAACGTTACAAAAATAAATTAACCAGCAGAGATTGTAGAAACTGCTGTTTTACCTGAACGCTGATCAACATCAGTTTCAAAGTTAACTTTTTGACCTTCTGTAAGGCCGTTCATGCCAGCACGCTCAAGTGCTGTTGCGTGTACGAATACGTCTTTCGCGCCATCGTCTGGTGCAATAAAGCCGTAGCCTTTTTGGTCGTTGTAAAATTTAACTGTGCCTGTAGCCATGATGTGAATTCCTTCTCACTATCGTCTTCGCGTGGAGCTGAAAAAACATTTCCTCAACTCCGGTTTATTTCGAAATTCTCAGAATTCTTAAACGTGCGCGACCGATAGTTTGGGCAGGCAATTCAATAGTCCGTCAAGTTCGATAAGAGTTACGTAGGCTGTAATTGTGACAATTGCAAGAATTTGCATAAACTTTCGCAACTAAGCTTGCATTTTATTTTGACCTCGGAATCAAAATTTATTTGAGCTTTGAATATGCGACGGCAATTTTAGCCGCAAGATCGGCATTATTCTTCACCAGCGCAATATTGGTCTCAAGGCTTTTGCCACCTGAAATTTCAACAATGCGGCTGAGCAACCAAGGCGTGACAGCTTTACCGGATACGTTTTTCTGATCCGCCTCGTTTTGCGCAACGGTAATAATCGTCGCCATTTCCGAATAGGGGATCTCGCTGCTTTCCGGCACTGGATTGGTAATCAATATACCGCCATGGCCAAAGATTTCCTGCTGCGTTCTCATCTGCATGAATTCAGCGATCTGCGACGCTGTATCAAGGCGAAGAGGGGCTGTAAAACCGCTATCGCGTGACCAGAACGCCGGAAGCGCATCTTGGCCATACGCAATCACCGGCACGCCGCGCGTTTCCAGCGCTTCCATTGTCTTTGGAATATCAAGAATAGCTTTGGCACCAGCACTCACAACGGTAACAGGCGTGCGGCCAAGCTCGTCGAGATCTGCCGATATATCAAAGCTTTCTTCTGCGCCGCGGTGAACGCCGCCAATACCGCCCGTGGCAAACACGGCAATGCCTGCTGCTTGCGCCGCCATCATGGTGGCCGCAACCGTTGTGCCGCCCGTTGCGCCGCGCACCATTGCAAATGCCAAATCAGCACGCGAAAGCTTCATGGTGCCTTTTTGCTGGGCAAGCCATTCGGCCTGATCGTCGTTAAGGCCCACATGAAGCTTGCCCTCAATCACGGCAATCGTTGCAGGCACGGCACCATTGTCGCGAATAATCGCTTCAACTGAGCGCGCCATTTCCAAATTATCAGGGTAGGGCATGCCATGCGTGATGATGGTTGATTCAAGCGCGACGACCGCACGGTTCTCTTTCAGCGCATTGCTGACTTCTTCAGTATAATGAATATCCATTGTTTTAGCTTTCTGTTGGTCGCTGATATCACTGCGCCGCAAGGACGCGGGCGTGGACAGCGTTAAATTCTTCTTCGTTGGCGAGGGCTTGACACACCGGACCGTTCGCCTGCAAGGTCATTTGTGCGCAGGCAATGCCAAATCTAACTGCGTCTTTCAATGTGTTTGCGCGCTGTGTGATTAAGGCAGCAATCGTGCCGCCAGCCAGCGAATCGCCAGCACCCGTAACATCCACGATTGACGCGCTTGCCGGAATGATATGCGTGCACAAAGCGCCGTCTTCAAGAGTTAGAAGGCTGTTGGCACCATCGGTAATAACCGCACGGCGAAACCCCAAAGAGGTCAGCGCATTCGCATCATTGCTGCCGGTTAAGGCGGTCAGCTCTCGCCGGTTGATAAAAAGCACAGATATACGCTGCGCAATCGGTTTTAGCCGCGTGACTTTAGCCGGCGATATGCCCATTGCATATAAGGGCTGCTCGCTAAGTTCTGCCGTTTTAATCAGCGCAGTCGCGCTCAAATTGGCATCCACTAATAGAGCCTTGGCCGCGGCAATGCGCGAGCGGCCTTCAATCCGGCGCACTTGCCTGTCAAAACCCACATCATAAAGCGCCATATCGGCCAAGGCGGTGATTAATTCGCCGTCAGTATCCAAAATAGCGGTGTATGTTGGGGTTGCACGGTCAACAAATGTGCCGCTGAAATCATCAATTCCGGCATCTTCAATTGCTTGCTCAACAGCTGCACCAACGCTGTCACCGCCGCGCACAGACATCATGGCAGCAGAGCCAACACCGCGCATATGCGCACCGCGCAGCACATTAAATGCGCCGCCGCCAATATGTTCGCTAAAGGTCACGGGATTTGACGCACCAGCAATATGCGGCGCAATCATGCGTGCGGTTCGGTCTATATGGGCGCCGCCAACGGCAAGGAGCCTGACCACTTCAGGTGTCATTTATCTTATATCCGCAAATGAGTGATGTTTCTCAAATCTACTTAAGTGCTTGAGCCAATTGCGGCAACCGATTCCCTTAAATTGGCAAAAGCGGGCCGTGTTTTGGTGGTGAAGAGATTGGGATGGAATAGTGTTTCGGTGAAACGAAAGTGGAACAAAATTAAATTTATACATAAAAACAATAGGTTGAATGCATTGCAAAGATAGAACAAATGCGGTACAAATAAATCACGTTGACAATTCGTACCCCAGTTGTGCGATACCTAAAGGTGGAAAATATGGCCCAGAATAGCTTGCGTTTGGTTGAAGGAAAATCAGTGGATAAATCGAAAGCATTAGATGCCGCTTTGGCTCAGATTGAACGCTCTTTTGGCAAGGGCTCAATCATGCGCTTAGGGGCGAATGAACAGATCGTAGAGATTGAGACAATTCCAACAGGTTCATTGTCTTTGGATATTGCGCTTGGCGTTGGCGGTTTGCCGAAAGGCCGCATCATTGAAATTTACGGCCCTGAAAGTTCAGGTAAAACAACATTGGCGCTGCACACAATCGCCGAAGCCCAGAAAAGCGGCGGCATTTGCGCCTTTGTGGACGCCGAGCATGCGCTTGACCCTGTCTATGCGCGTAAATTGGGCGTTGATCTTGAAGATCTTTTGATTTCGCAGCCAGACAATGGTGAACAGGCGCTTGAGATTGCCGACACGCTTGTGCGTTCAGGCGCTTGTGACGTGCTTGTTATCGACTCTGTTGCTGCATTGACGCCGCGTGCTGAGATCGAAGGCGAAATGGGCGATTCACTGCCTGGCCTTCAAGCGCGCTTGATGAGCCAAGCTTTGCGTAAATTAACGGGTTCGATTTCACGCTCCAACACAATGGTTATTTTCATCAACCAGATTCGCATGAAAATCGGTGTGATGTTCGGTTCGCCCGAAACAACAACCGGCGGTAATGCTTTGAAGTTCTATGCTTCTGTTCGCCTCGATATTCGCCGTATTGGTGCCGTTAAGGACCGCGACGAAGTTGTGGGCAACCAGACCCGTGTTAAAGTTGTTAAAAACAAACTCGCACCGCCATTCAAAGAAGTGATCTTTGACATCATGTATGGTCAGGGCATTTCCAAAACCGGTGAATTGGTCGATCTTGGCGTGAAAGCTGGCATCGTTGAAAAATCCGGCTCTTGGTTCTCTTATGATAGCCAGCGCTTGGGACAGGGCCGTGAAAATGCCAAGCAATTCCTTGCTGATAACCGTGATGTCTATGACAAAATCGAATTGGCTTTGCGCCAGAATGCTGGATTGATTGCAGAACAATTCCTGCATGATGATGAAACGGCAGGCAAAGCAAAATCCGGCGAAGATTTTGACGGTTCAAAAGACGATCTGCCCGATGCAGCAAGCGGCGGCAAATAAGATAATTCGTCGCATAATCTGATCGATTTAACCCGCTTCTTTACCAAGAGGCGGGTTTTCGTTGCTTTGTACCCCACAAAGGCCCGCAACCGCTGGACACTGACCCATAGTTTCGACTAATCAATGCGCTGAACGTTAAGTGCAATGCGCAAAGTTGAAAAACAATGATGCAACACGCACTTAATAACTATCAATGCTGATGATCAGGCAGGTATTCCAATGAGCGGCGTTAACGAGATACGCAATACATTCCTCGACTATTTTGGCTCAAACGGCCATGCCAAAGTTCCGTCGAGTTCTTTGGTGCCGCACAATGATCCAACATTGATGTTCACGGCCGCCGGTATGGTGCAGTTCAAGAACGTGTTCACGGGACTTGAAACCCGTGATTATACCCGCGCGACCACATCGCAGAAATGCGTGCGCGCAGGCGGCAAACACAACGACCTTGATAATGTTGGCTATACAGCACGCCACCACACATTTTTCGAAATGCTGGGCAATTTCTCTTTCGGCGATTATTTCAAAGAAGAAGCAATCACCCATGCGTGGAACCTGATCACCAAAGAATATGGTTTGGACAAAGACAGATTGCTGGTGACGATCTATCACACCGACGATCAGGCCTTTGACCTTTGGAAAAAAATTGCTGGCCTGCCGGATGAGAAAATCATTCGCATTGCGACAAGCGATAATTTCTGGTCGGCAGGTGACACAGGGCCATGTGGTCCATGTTCAGAAATATTCTACGATCACGGCGACCACATCTGGGGTGGCCCTCCAGGTAGCCCTGAAGAAGATGGTGACAGATTTGTTGAAATCTGGAACCTCGTTTTCATGCAATATGAGCAGATTTCACCGGATGTGCGCAATGATTTGCCGAGCCCATCAATTGATACGGGCATGGGGTTGGAACGTATTTCTGCGGTCATGCAGGGTGTGCATGACAACTACGATATCGATCTTTTCAAGGCGCTCATTCGTGCGTCCGAAGAACTAACATCGACAAAAGCCGATGGTGCCAATAAGGCCAGCCACCGTGTTATTGCCGATCACTTGCGCGCAACCAGCTTTCTGATTGCCGATGGCGTTTTGCCATCCAATGAGGGCCGCGGTTATGTGCTGCGCCGTATCATGCGCCGTGCGATGCGCCATGCGCATTTGCTGGGTGCAAAAGACCCATTGATGCACCGTCTTGTACCGTCGCTGATCACGCAGATGGGCGCAGCCTATCCTGAGCTTGATCGCGCGCGCGGTTTGATTACTGAAACGCTAGAGCTGGAAGAAACAAAATTCCGCAAAACGCTCGAGCGCGGCCTTGGCTTGCTCAATGAAGCGACTGTAGATTTAAAAGAAGGTGATGCGCTTGCTGGCGATACCGCTTTCAAACTCTATGATACCTATGGTTTCCCACTTGATTTGACACAGGACGCTTTGCGTGCGCGCAATATCGAGGTTGATCTAGTCGGTTTTGATACGGCGATGGAAAAGCAGAAGGCTGAAGCGCGTGCCAATTGGTCCGGTTCAGGCGATGCGGCCGATGAGAAAATCTGGTTCGGCCTACGCGAAGAATTCGGCGCAACGGAATTCTTTGGCTATGAAACCGAAAAAGCAGAAGGCGTGATTAACGCCATTGTTAAAGACGGCGACATTGCAGATAGCGCGGCCAAAGGTGACAAAATTTCTGTCACCGTGAACCAGACACCATTTTATGGCGAATCTGGCGGCCAGCAAGGCGACCGCGGCATCATCAAGGGTGATGGTTTTGAACTAAACGTTGTCGACACGCTGAAAAAAGCCAACGGGCTTTTTGTTCATGTGTGCGAAGTGGTCAGCGGCACTGTTGCCAAAGGCGCATCGGTTGAACTGATTGTTGATCATCAACGTCGCTCAAAGCTGCGCTCAAACCATTCAGCAACCCATTTGCTGCATGAAGCGCTGCGCGAAGTGCTGGGCACACATGTTGTTCAAAAAGGCTCGCTCGTGGCAGAAGATCGCCTGCGGTTTGACTTCTCGCACAACAAACCGATTTCAGATGATGATCTGTCCAAAGTGTCAGATATTGCCAATGAAATCGTGCTGCAAAATAGTCCTGTCACGACACGTCTGATGAATGTTGATGATGCGCGCGACGCTGGCGCTATGGCGTTGTTCGGTGAAAAATATGGCGACGAAGTGCGTGTTGTGTCGATGGGCACAGCGCTACGCGGCGACAAGCAAGGCCAGACATATTCGCTTGAATTGTGCGGCGGAACACATGTTGCTGCGACTGGTGAAATCGGCGTTGCGCAAATTATTGGCGAAAGCGCAGTTTCATCCGGCGTTCGCCGCATTGAAGCGCTGACAGGCGAGGCGGCACGTCACTATTTGCAAAATCAAGATGCTTTGATGCGCCGCACAGCGGGCCTGCTTAAAACATCACCAGATGATGTTGTTAGCCGCGTTGAAGGCTTGCTTGATGAGCGCAAGAAAATGGAACGCGAATTAACCGAAGCACGCAAAGCGCTTGCACTTGCAGGTCCAGCATCAAGCGGCGGCGATGATGGCGTACGCGAGATCAATGGGGTCAAGTTCCTTGGCCGTGTTGTCAGCGGCGTTTCACCGCGTGATCTAAAGCCAATGGTGGATGAGGCAAAAGCAGGACTTGGTTCTGGCATTGTCGCGTTGATTGCCGTTTCAGAAGACGGCAAAGCCAGCATTGTGGTTGGTGTTTCTGATGATCTGACAGCAGACAAAAGCGCCGTTGAATTGGTGCGTGTCGGCTCTGAAGCGCTTGGTGGTAAAGGCGGCGGCGGACGCCCAGACATGGCACAAGCTGGCGGACCAGATGGTGCAAAAGCAGAAGCAGCGATTGAAGCAATCGCAGCAGCGCTTTAAAAACTCAAAGTCGCTTGCCAGCTTTCGATTTGGCAAGCGACCTTTTGACCCGTGACCAGAAAAACAGTGTGGCGACGAGGCCGCCGATAAAGAATGAGACATTGGCAACAAGGCTGTCGATCGATGTTATCGACGCGCTGAAACCATAGCCAATTGCTAAAAATCCAGCAATCCAGACAGCTTCACCGCAAGCGCTCATGATGGTAAATCGCAGCCAAGGCAGGCCGGTCATACCGACGAGATAATTCAAATATGGGCCAACCGGACTAACCAGCCAGCGGCTAAAGAAAACGCCAATCGCGCCCCATTTCAAAGAGTACATTTCTGCACGCTTGAACATTTTTCCCCAGCGGCTATCGGCTAAATAGGCAGCAAATGCAGGCCCGCCAGCGCGCCCAATGGCATAGCCAAACTGGTCACCCAGAATAGCGCCCGATAGGCAGGACAAAAACACATTGATGGGTGCAACGGTTTTATCGACCAGCATGGTGCCGACGGTTAAAAGAATAATCGTTGTGGGAACAGGAATGATGCCTGTTTGCCCAGCAAAAAGCGCAACGAACAATGTTTGCACGCCGTAAAGAGCAAACCATGTCAGAACAGTATCGATCATGACGGAGGCTCGCCATGTTCTTGTTCAATGACTGATTTTATTTGCTTTATAATGACCTGTACCGGCTCGCCTTTTTCTTGCGCAATACGGGCGATTGATACGCCATTCATCGCGCTATCAGAAATTTGTAAAGCGCCGTTGAGCGCATCCGCATCAACTTTCCAGACCCGCGAAATATGGTTGATAGACATCCATGAGGCGATCGGTTTTTGCCGATGATCCGTCCAATAGGTTAAGTAGAAAATAGCTTTAAGACCAAAAATAAAGGTCAGTGCAGCGGTTGCTAAAAAAGCAGTAGAAAGAAGGGGCCTGCGGCGTATTATTACCGCAAGCCCCCTTAATATGGTGCGTTGACCATGGGCCATATTAGCTGGAAGCCATTGCCTTTTGCAGGTTTTCGTCGATTTTATCGAGGAAGCCTGTTGTTGAAAGCCAAGGCTGATCAGGACCGATCAAGAGTGCCAAGTCTTTCGTCATGAAGCCGCTTTCAACGGTATCAACGCAAACTTTTTCCAATGTGAGTGAGAAGTTCATCAGATCATCATTGCTGTCGAGTTTCGCACGGTGCGCAAGACCGCGTGTCCATGCAAAAATCGAAGCGATTGAGTTGGTTGATGTTTCTTCGCCTTTTTGGTGCTGGCGGTAGTGACGTGTCACTGTACCGTGTGCAGCTTCAGCTTCAACAGTCTGACCATCTGGCGTCATCAAAACAGATGTCATCAGGCCAAGAGAACCAAAGCCCTGTGCAACCGTATCGGACTGAACGTCACCATCATAGTTTTTACATGCCCAAACATAGCCGCCAGACCATTTAAGGTTAGAGGCAACCATGTCGTCGATGAGGCGGTGCTCATACCAGATTTTGGCTTCTTCAAATTTCTCTTTGAATTCTGCCTGATAGATTTCTTCAAAAATCTGCATGAAACGGCCGTCATAGACCTTCAAGATTGTGTTTTTTGTAGAAAGATAAACAGGAACCTTGCGTTGCAAGCCATAGTTCAATGATGCGCGGGCAAAATCGACGATAGAAGCGTCGAGGTTGTACATGCCCATAGCGATACCGGCAGCTGGCGCGTCATAAATTTCGTGTTCGATTTCTTGGCCATCATCACCGACAAATTTCATTGTCAGTTTGCCTTTGCCCGGAAAACGGAAATCTGTAGCGCGGTACTGGTCACCAAAAGCATGGCGGCCAACGATAACTGGCTTTGTCCAACCAGGAACAAGGCGTGGTACGTTTTTACAGATGATAGGTTCGCGGAAAATCACGCCGCCAAGAATGTTGCGAATTGTGCCATTTGGCGAACGCCACATTTTCTTCAGTTTGAATTCTTCAACACGGCCTTCATCAGGTGTGATCGTCGCACATTTAACGCCGACACCATATTTTTTGATCGCATTGGCTGAATCAATCGTGATCTGGTCATCCGTCGCATCACGCGATTCTACGCTCAGATCATAATATTTCAGATCAATATCAAGGTAAGGATGAATGAGCTTTTCTTTGATGAAGTGCCAGATGATACGTGTCATTTCATCGCCGTCGAGCTCAACGACGGGATTGGCGACTTTGATTTTAGCCATGGATGCCTCAGTTTTTGGTGTGGTGAATATACGCTAGCGCGCATATCCGTCGGATTATGAAATGGGCTATAGCAAAGCCATTCACACTGCGCAAACTTTTGAACCAGTGTCTTTCGTTTAATAATAGTTTTTTGTGTCAGCTGCGGAATTTTGCGCGATTATCGGGCAAAAAACTATCCAGCGCACCGTCGCCATAGGTTTTTTCGACCCGCGCAATGATCACATGAAAGCCTTCATACCATTTTTGATATTGCCGCTTGGCTTCAAGGTGAATCGGATTGTTAGAAAAAGACTTCAAAGCTGCATCGTTGCGCCAGTAATAGGTGGAATTGCGCTTTTTACCCTCAGGTTCGACCCAGCGCTCGACGCCAAGATAACCATCGGTTGCTTTTGCCGCTTGCTCAATAAGGCCATCCAACCGAAAGAACTCCTCATCCAGAGCACCGTCGACAAATATAAAAGCAGCAGAAAGCATCATCTTATCCCATTTATTGATTTGGGGATGACTTTGATGGCCGCTCTGAATATGACAAGACCAGTATTTGTAACCGTGACAAGATTAAGCGACGCCCAATGGCAGGCACTGACAACAAACAAGAACTTTTGGCCGAAGGCCCATCCATCATTCTGGTAGAGCCACAACTTGGCGAAAATATCGGCATGGCAGCGCGAGCTATGGCCAATTTTGGCCTTATTGATCTGCGCATTGTAAATCCGCGCGACGGTTGGCCAAATGAGAAAGCCAACAGTGCTGCCAGCGGGGCGGTTTATGTTTTGGAACAAGCAACAATCTATCCAACCTTGCGAGAGGCAATGGAAGATTTGAACTATGTTGTCGCGACAACGGCGCGTATGCGCGATGGGTTCAAACAGGTTTTAGGCCCGCAAGAAGCTAGCCTTAACTTGCGTGCTCGCTTTGTGAAAAATCAAAAAGTCGGTCTATTGTTCGGGCGTGAGCGTATTGGCTTGCGCAATGAAGAAGTCAGCCTTGCCGATGATATTGTCACATTTCCGGTAAACCCAGCCTATGCATCACTTAATATAGCGCAGGCCGTTTTATTGATGTCTTATGAGTTTTTGAAAACCAAAGACGTCGAGGCTGATATTTTGCCGTTTGCTGGTGCCAGCTTTGAAGAAGCACCAAAAGAACATTTGCTTGGGATGTTTAATCAGTTGGAAGAAGCGCTTGATGCGCGTGGGTATTTTAGAACGCCGCAAAAAAAGCCTGTCTTGACTGAAAACTTGCGCGCTGTGCTAACCCGTCCTGGATTTTCAGAAGATGAAATCCAAGTGCTGCGCGGTGTCATTTCATCGCTTGATCGGTTTACCAGAAAAATGCCGCGCGGGGCGGGCAGTCCTGATGATGATGCCCACCGTAAGGCGCAAAAAGAGGCTGCCAAAAATGGCTGAACCGCGCAATGCGTCTATACTTATTTTTGACAGCGGTATTGGCGGTCTTTCCGTTTTAAAAGAAATGCGCATTATCCTGCCTTCTATGCGCTATATATATGTCGCCGATGATGCAGCGTTCCCCTATGGCGCGTGGGAAGAGCAAGAACTTTTAGAGCGCATGACGAAGCTGTTTGCCGCGTTGATAGAGCGGCACAATCCGGGCATGATTGTAATCGGCTGCAATACAGCATCCACACTGGCGATCCATCATTTGCGTAAAGTTTACCCCGATCAGATTTTTGTCGGCACAGTGCCTGCGATCAAGCCAGCGGCTGAACGCACGCATTCGGGGCTTGTTTCTGTTTTGGCGACTCCTGGAACAGTTAGGCGGCAATATACCCGCGATTTGATCAAGCAATATGCTAGCAAATGCCATGTGCGGCTGGTCGGCAGCGAAAATCTTGCACAATTGGCTGAAACATATATGCGCACCGGATTTGTCGATGAGGCTGCGGTGAAAACAGAAGCCGAACTTTGTTTTGTGGAGCAAGATGGCAAGCGCACGGATATTGTCGTACTGGCCTGCACACATTATCCATTCCTTGTGAACAGGTTGCGCAAGACTGCGCCTTGGCCTGTCGATTGGATTGACACCTGCGAGGCAATTGCGCGCCGTGCCGTGTCGTTAGCTAGTGATTTGACATTCAAACAACGTGATGCCGCATTACCGGACATTGCTTTGTTTACATCCAATCAAGTATCGAAAGAAATTCAGCGTTTGGTTGTGGGATTTGGGTTGATTGGAACGGCATATCCATAGATGATAACGACTATTCGTCTACAACACCCCATTAGAAAAGCTTATTATGATTGATTGGTCTTCCATATTGAAAGACTTTATCACCATTTTTGTGGTGATTGATCCGATCGGTTCATTGCCGGTCTTTTTATACGCAACAGCTGGTGTGCCATCTCATTTGCATCGACGCTTTGCCATTCGCGCTGTGTTTATCTCCGCCGCTGTTTTGATGGCTTTTCTCATTGGTGGGCAATTTCTACTCGAAGCCTTAGGGTTAAGGCTCGGGGCCTTTCAGATTGCAGGCGGGTTGATCCTTTTGCTGTTTGCGCTGCAAATGATCTTTGGTGATTCAAAACCAGCCACTGAAATAAAGGCGGCTGAAAAAGACCATCTTTCCGGGGCGGTTTTCCCGCTTGCTATGCCGTCAATTGCATCACCGGGCGCGATGCTTGGTGTGGTTATCCTGACCGATAATTATCGTTATTCGATACCTGAACAGGCTGTCACAGCGACAATTTTGCTGATTGTTTTGGGGCTAACACTCCTTTTGTTGTTGCTGGCAAGTAAAATTCATAAAATCATTGGCGCGACAGGCGCGAGCGTTGTCAGCCGCGTTATGGGTATTGTTCTGGCAACAATTGCTGTTGATTCTATACTTGCCGGACTTGAAGTTGTCGGTGCGATCAATCTTAGTAATTAAATCAAGCTGAAGCTAATAAATTGGAATATTTTACTTGTTTTTCTCTTCGCATCGATGGCTGAATAACTTGGAACGATATTACCGTATGATAGTTAGTCAGAACGCGCATCGCGGGAAAATATATCAGTTGGAAATTTCGCAGAGGTAATATGACGGCAGTACTAGCGCCATATGCTCCCTATATTGCACTTGCGATCCTTGGATTGCTATTTGCCGCCTTTGTTTGGGAAAAATACCCGCCAGAAGTAACAGCAGCGGGTGCTGCCGCACTTTTTATCATTCTTGGACTGGTGCCCACAGACGATGTTATGGGCGTTTTCTCCAATTCGGCACCGATTACCATTGCAGCTATGTTCGTCGTGTCGGGCGCGCTCGTTCGAACAGGTGTTTTGGACGCAATCGCCAATTTTATCATTGAATATGCCGTTGTGCGGCCTGTGATTGCTATTGTCGCTTTCTTTTTGGCAACGATTGCCGCATCCGCTTTTATGAATAATACGCCCGTTGTGCTGGTCTTAATTCCGGTTGTTATCCGCCTTGCGGTAAGTTTAAACCTTGCACCGACACGGCTTTTAATCCCACTTTCTTATGCTGCTATTTTAGGTGGAAGCATCACATTGATTGGCACATCAACGAATATTCTCGTTGATGGTGTTGCGCGCCAAAGCGGCATTGAACCCTTTACGATCTTTGAAATCGCACCCGTTGGCCTTGCCGTATCACTGTTTGGCGGGGCTGCGATGGTGGTGTTAAGCCGTTTCCTTTTGCCAAACCGTGAACATGACGGCGCAAACGAAGAAGATCAGGAGACACCTTTTCTATCCGAGATTACCGTGCTTGCGGGCTATGCTGGTATCGGCAAAGCCATCAAAGATATTCCTGATTTGCAGCGCGCTGGTGTGCGCACAACAGGCGTTCGGCGCGGCGGTAAGATAAGCAGATCTGATATCAATGATTGTGTGCTTCAAAAAGGCGATGCGCTCATTGTGATTGCTAAAACATCTGAACTGCTAACATTGGCCGAAGAGGCTGGGCTGCGCGTCGGATTGCGCAGTTTTTCAGATGCTGACAGTGATTCAGATGTGCATATCGCTGAGGCCATTGTGACAGCGCAGCGCTCGCAGCGCGGTATACGTATTTCTGACCTTGCTTTAGGACGCCGTGCGGGTGTGCGTGTGCTTGGTGCATATCGCCCTCAACATATTGCAGGCTCTGACCTTGCCAGCGTGCGTTTGCGTCCCTCTGATAAGCTGCTCTTGCAAGGCAACACCGTTGGTTTTCAGACATTGGCGGCATCGGGCGATGTTGTATCAATAACAGAGCCTACCGCGCGTGCGTTTCGCCGCAGGCAAGCACCCATTGCCATTTTAACGCTAATAGGCATTGTCGCCTTTGCCGCATTTGGCATTTTGCCAATCAGTCTTTTAGCAATTGTCGGTGTTGTCGGCATTTTATTGCTGCGCTGCATTGATAATGATGAGGCTTGGAGTTCGATTGATGGCTCAATCCTTATCCTTATCTTTTCGATGCTGATTGTCGGTGCAGGATTAGAAGCAACCGGAGCTGTGGAGCTGGTTGTATCTGCCATTGTGCCATATTTGACAGGCTTGCCGCTCTTGGTAACGCTGATCGCGGTCTATGTGATTGCGTCCTTCCTAACAGAGATTGTCACCAACAATGCGGTCGCTGTTATTTTAACACCGATTGTCATTTCACTGACCGCGCAGCTTGGCGTTGATCCAAGGCCGTTTCTTGTTGCTGTTATGATTGCTGCCAGCGCCAGTTTTGCAACGCCGATTGGCTATCAAACAAACACGCTGGTTTATGGTGCGGGCAATTATAAATTCACTGATTTTCTCAAAATTGGCGTTCCGATGAACATTATTGTCGGCATCGTTTCCATAATTGCGATCAGCATATTCTTTCCGTTTAAATGATTTTGGCCTAGTCAAAGGCGTGCATGCCTAATAATCAGGATTAGTGCGGCATAAGGTTTGACAAATCGCGCAAATAATCATAAGTGCAGCCATCCCGCTTCTGCGGGGTTTTTTACGTGTCCCGTGAGCCATTACATACAATGCGTGCGTAACTGGTTCTGTCAGATGGCAATAGCTATCAGAGGAGGGCGCGTTTCCTTGACCCAAGACATTATGTGTTGGGCAATACAACTTGAAAGGAAATGCGATGAGCAAGCGCGAATCGACAAAATACAAATTAGACCGCCGTATGGGCGAAAACATTTGGGGTCGCCCAAAGTCACCTGTTAACCGCCGCGAATATGGCCCAGGCCAGCACGGTCAGCGCCGTAAAGGCAAATTGTCTGACTTCGGTGTTCAGCTACGTGCCAAGCAGAAGCTTAAAGGCTACTACGGCGACATTTCTGAAAAACAGTTCCGTAAAACTTTCGACGAAGCATCACGCCGTAAAGGCGATACACCTGATCTTTTGATCGGTTTGCTTGAAAGCCGTTTGGACGCAATGGTTTACCGTTCAAAGTTCGTTGCTACGATCTTTGCTGCACGCCAGTTCGTGAACCACGGCCATGTTAAAGTGAACGGCCAACGCGTGAACATTCCATCATACCGCCTGAAAGAAGGCGATGTTGTTGAAGTTCGTGAAAAATCTAAGCAGCTTGCTTTTGTTATTGAAGCAACTCAGCTTGCTGAACGCGATGTACCTGATTACCTCGAAGTTGATCACACTAAAATGACATCAAAATATGTGCGCGTTCCTTCATTGGGCGATGTGCCATACCCAGTCATGATGGAACCAAACCTCGTAGTCGAATTCTACTCACGTTAATTCTACTGTGACGAAAACTATTTCAATGCGCGGCGATATGTATCCCATATCGACGCGCATTTTTTATTATCTCCTAGCTACGCTTGTTTTCTGGACAATTTTCCCGCTGCTTTCGCAGATTAGCTTCGACAGCTATGGCGACATGTTTGAAAACTATGTCTGGGGCATCCGATGGCAGTGGGGCAATGATGCGCACCCACCCTTATTTGGCTGGACAGTTGCCGCTTGGTTTGAGCTCTTTCCCAGAACAAGACTAAATTATTGGCTTCTTGCGGCGCTCAATTTGACCATAAGCCTTGGGTTTATGATTGTGATCGCGCGCCGTTTTCTAAATGAGCGACAGCAAGATTGCACATTGCTGATCGCATTGTTTATGCCTTTGCTTGGGTTTCAGGCAATCCGTTACAATGCAAATGCCGCCATGTTGCCCTATTGGGCTGCAACCATTTTCTTCTATATTCGATTGTATGAAAAAGGCAGGCTGATCGATGCCGCAGCATTAGGGCTGGTTGCTGCCTTGGCGATGCTGTCCAAATATTTCTCCGCCACGCTTATCATCACATTGTTTATTCACGCGATGACCGTGCCACATATACGCTCCATGGTGTTTGGGCGTGTTGGGCTGGTGGCAACAGCTGTGTTCCTCGCCGTTTTACTGCCGCACATTATTTGGCTGATCGATAATGATTTCCGGCCCTTCGTCTTTGCGGCAAGTGAACAAGGTAACGACAGCATAAGCAATATCATCTACAGGCAGGCAGAGTTCTTCATTGGACAGATTGTCTATCTACTTCCTGGCTTTGTTGCATTGGCGTTTTTTCGGTCCTTTCATGAAGGACTGCAAATTTTCAACTTTTCCCATGTGCCGCAAAAGTTTAAAAACCCGATGGTTGCCATCATCCTTTGGGCTTTTGTTGGGCCAATCATTGCGGCAATGCTGATTGCTCTTGTGATGTGGACGCCGCTAACCAGTAACTGGTCCTTACCCATTCATATCGTCGCGCCGCTTTTGGTTGTGCTGTTTTTGCCAGCAGAAAAATTTGAATTAAGGCCATGGGTCGGGCCGCTTGTCTTTTCTCTTTTTTGCACAGTGGCATTGATCGCTTCACCATTTTTAAAAAATGCGGACCTTGCAAAACCAAGAGGCATTTCCGTAATGCCTTATGAAGAACTGGCGCAGCAAGCCGAAGCAATTTGGCACGAGGCTGGATATGATCGTTTGCTTGCATTTGGCGGCGACAATACGCTCACCTACGGCATGGCATTTTCCGCCGAGGGAAAAAAACAAACTATCTTTCAGACTAACCCTGCGTATAATCCTTGGCTTGATATGAAAGACTTCAAGCGTGAAGCACTGCTTGTGATCTGTGAAGAGGCCAATTGTGTGAAAGATTGGCAGGACGATGGTTGGAAGCTCACAAGCCTGCCTGCATTGCAAGTAGATGCGTTAAAGGGTGCTGGCGGCCCATCCACCTATCAATATTATATTTGGGCAGCCAGAAGGTAACAGCGTTGCCGCCGATTAAGCACGCGTTACACGGGTAGATGTGCAAATTCTTGGCTATCCAAAGCGCGGAATTGAAAATTCATTGTGTTCTCCATATTAATTGCAGTCACTATGGTGCTTGCTAAAATTCACGCCACCCGATACTTGCAATTACTATGAACATCGCACCTGACATCACTATAGATCGTGTCGCGCAAGACTTGTTTGCAGACGCGCCGAGCACCACAGAATTTAATAAGCTGCGCAAGCGTTTGACGCGTCAGGTGCAAACCACATTGAATGATTTTTCAATGGTCAAAGAGGGCGCACGCTGGTTGGTGGGCATTTCAGGCGGTAAAGATTCTTACGCGCTATTGTCCATTTTGCTGGATTTGAAAAAGCGTGGCGAATTGCCCGTGGACCTGCTTGCCTGCAATCTGGATCAAGGGCAGCCGAATTTTCCAAAACATATTTTGCCGCAATGGCTTGAAAAGCACGGCATTGCGCACCGCATAGAATACCGCGATACCTATTCCATCGTTACGGATAAAATACCTGAAAACAAAACCTATTGTGCGCTTTGTTCAAGGCTGCGGCGCGGTCACTTGTATCGTGTCGCGCGCGAAGAGGGGTGTTCCTCATTGGTGCTGGGCCATCACCGCGAAGATATTCTTGAAACGTTTTTCATGAATATGTTTCATGGCGGGCGGTTGGAGGCAATGCCGCCAAAACTGATCAATGATGAAAAAGATTTGACCGTGCTTCGCCCGCTTAGTTTTTCAGCCGAACCTGATATCGAGAAGTTCGCGCAGGCGATGCAGTTCCCAATAATTCCCTGTGATCTTTGCGGCAGTCAGGATGGCTTGCAGCGCGATTCAATGAAGCGTTTTTTAGCTGATCTTGAAAAACGGGCACCGGGGCGAAAAGATACAATCTTGCGCGCGCTGTCTCATGTACGGCCAGGCCATTTACTTGACCGTACATTGTTTGATTTTACTGCGCTCGATAATTAACGCGGTAAAGCGGTGCGTTAGCCTCTTTGAATGTCGGCGGCAGTGCCAAATAGTCGGCCTTTTTCAGCAACCAAAACAAACACAATTGCAATGCCTGATACCAGTGCAAAGCCCGTTGCAAGGTCTAAAACTTGACCAGAATAATATTGGCCAATCGTTGCACCAACCAAAGCGCCGCCCACCGTTTGCATAAAGCCAAGCACAGAAGACGCCGTACCAGCCACAGCGCCAAGCGGCTCCATTGCCAGTGAGTTGAGGTTCGCGCCGATGAGCCCAAATAGCGGCATGGCAAGCGCAAGAATGCTCATGAATACCCAGAAGGGTGGGTTGCCGCCAATCGATGAGACAACAAGCAGCACAGCCGCGCCAAAGAATGCCAATAGAGCGCTATGTGCCAAACGGCGCTGGCCAAATGTGCCAACGAGTTTGGAGTTTGCAAAGGATGATATTGCCATCAAGACAGCAACTGAGCCAAAGGCAATGGGAAACCATGAGCCAAGCCCGTAAACATCGCCGTAGATAGGTTGTGCAACATTTAGAAAGCCAAACAAACCGCCGAAAAAGAACGCGGTTGCAAGCGCATAGAAAAATGCAAGACGGTTCGTGATAATCAGTTTGAAAGAAATTAGAACTGATTTTAGCGTTAGCTCGCGTCGTTTTTCAACGGGCAGCGTTTCGGGCATTTTCAGCGCCGTCCAGACAAGCACAACGGCACAAATCGCTGCCATAAAGAGAAAGATTAAATGCCAATCGCCGAAAATGATGATTCCTTGTCCAATCATCGGTGCGAAAATAGGCACCACCATAAACACCATCATGACAAGTGACATAGTCGATGCCATCGCGCGGCCAGAATGCGTGTCACGCACAACAGCAACGGCAATAACACGCGTTGATGCAGCACCAACGCCTTGCATCACACGGCAAAACAGCAGCATTTCAAAACTTGGTGCAAAGACAGCCGCAAATGCGAAGATAATATAGAGCGTCATGCCAAAAAAGAGTGGTGAGCGGCGGCCAAAACTATCCGTAATCGGACCATAAAAGAGCTGCGCAATACCAAAGCCGATCAAATAGGCTGATAGAACATATTGCACTTTATTGCCGATATCCTGCCCAAAAGTGTCAAGCATCGCAGGAAAAGCAGGTAAAATAATATCAATCGCGAGCGCATTAAGCGCCATCAACATCGCAATCATTGCAATGAACATCGGGCGTTTGATCGGGTTACCTGCTATAAATTCCTCGCTTTTCAAGGCTTGAGCAGGGGCCGTTTTAGTTTGAACAGAATCCGTCAAAAGTCACTCCGTTACTGGTCCCGTAGCGGGTCCATCGCCCGCCAGCAAAACTGCATGAGGGGCATCGTGTCTTGGGTCAATTCGATAAGAGTTTCAATCAAAGCAGGGCTTTGGATATCTGCATCCTCAACGTGCCGTGTGACCGTAAAACTCTTTTGTTTGAGTAGCCGCTGCAAGTCCAAATCTTCAATATGTTTGAACGCAGGCGGTACGCGCTTTAGAGCCTTCTCGTTGTCAAAAGACAAGCCTTTGCTTGCCAGATTATGCTCGATTTCAAGAAATTCACCGCGCCTTTTAATGATCGTTTCACGCAAAGCGCGCAGCTCTAAAGGTTCAGGATACCAGACACCGGCAGCAAAAAGACAATTGCCGGGTTTAAAGTGCATATAGGCGCCTGAGCCGTCTTTCTTCGTGCCATTGCGCGTTAAAACCGCAGAAGCATGGGTGTTGTATGGATCTTTATTCTTTGCAAAGCGCACATCACGATTGACTTTATAAAGCGATGTTTTGCGTGTGCCATGCAAAGGAATATCAAGCTTAGCAAAGCGTGTAGATGCCGCCTCGACCAAATCGCCCATAGGCTCTTTGACAAGTTGTAGATAAAGATCTTTGTTTTCATGAAACCATTCGCGGTTTTGGTGAAAACCGAGCGCTGTCAAAAACTTAAGCGATCTTTCTTCAAAGCCAGCAAATTTTACCGGTTCACTTATCATTGTAACCAGCAAGTTTGCCTTCAATCACATAGCGCAAAATATCAGCAACTTGTGCCGGTGTTTTAGCAACAGCAAGCGCTGCCGCATCAACTTCCTTGAGCGCGTGGGCATGTTCGTCTTGATGAATAATAATAAGCGGTTTTCCAAGTGCTGCGGCATAGCCTGCATCAAAGGCAGCGTTCCATTGCTTATATTTCTCGCCAAAACGCACAACCACAATATCAGCATTGCCGATGAGCGTGCGGGTGCGGATCGCGTTAATCTGCGCGCCTTTATGGTCATGCCAGAACTTGTTTTCTTCTGCGCCTAAGATCGCCACACCGCAATCATCGGATGCTTCATGGTGCGTTACCGGCGCACTGAAAATGACAGGTAGTCCAGCTTCTGACACCGAGGTTTGAATCTGTTCGCGCCAATCTGTGTGGATCTCACCGGAAAGATATATGTTCCACTTGTCTGTTTTGCTCATTTGGCGAACTCCTCTTTAATGCTTGCCTATGCCGCATGCAGCGGCGCTGTCTACTGACAATTTCAATTGTGACAAAAACAAAACGCGCCCCGATGGCGCGTTCAAGCTTTGCCTAGATTTGGTGACCACTCTATCCATCGCCCGTGAAAATCTGCACGCGCAAGGATGTTTGTGCGCGGCGTCTTAGACGTTCCATCAAAATGGGTGAGTGTAAGCGCACCGCCGGGGCTATTATCATCTGCCTCGAAGCGTAGCCACGATACGGGAGCGCGAGCATGAGCGCGCGCACCAAAGGCATTGATGTGTGCCTCGCAAAGCGCCTGATCTTCTTTTGATAGATACTGCCACATAACGGTATGCATGATTATACTGTGCACACCATCTTCTGGTGCAGTGCTAAGTTTCTCGCCAAGCCATTCAGCTGCTTGGCATGCGTCAACCGCAGGTGCAAATTTGCTTGCCAGCGCCAGCGCGCCGGACAGGCGTTCATAGCGCTCTGTTTGATCTGGCCATACATAGGAGGAAAGCTTCACGCGCTGCTTGTCTGTCGAAATAGGCACGGGCGCCAAGTCACAGCCTTGAACTTTTGAAAAGTAAATATCGCCGTTCGTGACGGGCGGTTGTTTGCCGCGCCATTCGCAGTTTAATTGAACAGGCGATGCTGCATCGCCCCATTGCCAAGAGCCGTAGTCATAATGAAAATGCGGCAGGTTTTGGTTTAAACCGGCACTAGAGCCAATTTCAAACAGAGAAAACGGCATTCCATATTGCGCATTCAAAGACAGAAAAGCTGGCAGAAGCAGCGCTGAACGGCCGACTTCATTGGTTTGTGGCGCGGATTTCAAATATTCAAGAATAAAATCAGCATGTTTGATAACAGCCTGATTAACTGCCGACAGCAATTCTGCATCGCTAGAATTGTTCGGAGGATAAACGCTCTTTAAGCCTGCATCTGCGTCATCAAGAACAAGCCAGTGAAACGCGCCCGCCAAACGCAAAGGCACGGCATCACCGCTATTGCCAATGGTGCCGTTCCAATGATTGATGCGATTAAAAACCGCACCTGACGCAAAGCCGTTTTGAGCAATCAACGCACACAGCTTTTCCATGAAGGGCGAGCCCATTCGGCCGCACGCCTGAGATTGCGTCTCAAACGCTTGGGCCGCACCTTCTCCCAGCAAGTTTGATTGCGGGATGCTCATGGTAGATCAGCTGGCTACTTTTACTTCCACGCCTGCATCGCTCATATGCGTTTGAAGCTCGCCTGCCTGAAACATCTCGCGGATAATATCGCAGCCGCCAACAAATTCGCCTTTAACATAAAGCTGCGGAATAGTTGGCCAATCAGAATATGATTTAATGCCTTCGCGCAGATCATCATCAGCAAGTACATTAATGCCTTTATAATCAACGCCCAAATATTGAAGGATCTGAACAACTTGACCTGAAAAACCGCATTGCGGGAAATCCGGTGTGCCTTTCATGAAAAGCACGACGTTGTTGTTTTTCACTTCATTATCGATGAAATCGTTCATGCTCATGGCATATTCCTGTTCGTTAAATTGTTTAGCTGCAATGTAGCGATGGCCTTAGACAAATTCCAGCCTTGATATGCGTCTTTCTTGCAAATGCTGGATGACATTTCTGCCAGCCAGCACAGCGCGCCAGATGATTTGCTTAGTCAGGGGCAGATGTTTGCAAGGCGAGGGCATGCAGAACGCCGCCCATATTGCCTTCCAATGCTGCATAAACCATCTGATGCTGTTTCACACGGGAAAGACCACGAAAGCTTTCCGATACAACTTCAGCGGCATAGTGGTCACCATCGCCAGCCAAGTCACGAATCGTAACTGTGGCATCAGGAATGGCGTTCTTGATCATCTTTTCGATGTCATTGGCGTTCATTGGCATTGAGTGTTCTCCTACTCGGCCGCCATTGGCGCTTGGTCGGCGCTCATATAATGCGGGAACCAGTTTTCATGTGCGTTGCGCATGTCTGCTACTGATATGGTGGTCGATACGATTCCCGTCAATGTTAGCGTATCACCTCCCACAATGCCAAGATCACGGAACGGAACGCCCGCTGTTTCCGCATTGATCGCAAAGAAGTTTGCATCTTCATCGCGAACAGTCACGATATAGCGTGCTTGGTCTTCACCAAACAGCAATGCGTGCGGCAGTTCAGCGTCGCCCGGATCAACATCCATGCCTTTACCAGACGCCATGCACATTTCAGCAAGCGCGATAGCAAGGCCGCCATCCGACAAATCATGACAGCTCGTTACCTGACCATTGCGGATGGCAGAGCGCACAAAATCACCATTGCGCTTTTCAATCGCGAGATCGACTGGCGGCGGCGGACCATCATTGCGTTCATGCAAAATGTCGAGATAGATTGATTGGCCAAGATGCGTGCCATCACCGCCAAGCACAAACACATGGTCGCCGTCTTGCATTGTGCCAATACGTGCCATCTGGTTCCAGTCTGGCAATATGCCAACACCAGCAATCGTTGGCGTGGGCAAAATAGCCTCGCCAAATGTCTCATTATAAAGCGACACATTGCCCGATACGATTGGAAAATTAAGAGCAGAACATGCCGCACCAATGCCTTCAATCGCTTTGACAAACTGGCCCATAATTTCAGGACGTTCAGGATTGCCAAAGTTCAAATTATCGGTGGATGCTAAAGGCTCGGCACCTGTGGCCGTGATGTTGCGCCAACATTCAGCAACAGCCTGTTTGCCGCCTTCAAACGCATCAGCTTCGCAATAGCGCGGTGTCACATCCGATGAGAAAGCCAATGCTTTGGTCTCATGGCCTTCAACGCGCACAACACCGGCATCACCGCCAGGTAGTTGCAAAGAATTACCCTGAATAAGCGTGTCATATTGCTCCCACACCCAGCGGCGTGAGGAAAGATTGGCAGAGCCAAGCATCGATAATATCGCCCGACCGTAATCTTCAACTTCCGGAAACTCTGAAGAAGCCATCGGATTCCATAAGCCGGGCTCAATCCACGGACGGTCATATTCAGGCGCTTCATCGCCAAGTTCTTTAATCGGCAAATTGGCAACTTCTTCGCCCTGATGCATCACACGGAAACGCAAATCATCCGTTGTTTTACCAACGATTGCGAAGTCGAGACCCCATTTGACAAAAATTGCTTTGGCTTCTTCTTCCCGCGTTGGGTCGAGAACCATGAGCATGCGTTCCTGACTTTCAGAAAGCATCATCTCATAGGCTGTCATGCGGTCTTCGCGGATCGGCACATTGTCGAGGATCAGCTCTACGCCAAGTCCGCCGCGCGCGCCCATTTCAACAGCAGAGCAGGTAAGACCTGCCGCGCCCATATCTTGAATAGCGATCACCGCACCAGTTTTCATCAATTCAAGGCAAGCTTCCAGAAGGCACTTTTCAGTGAACGGATCGCCAACCTGAACGGTCGGGCGCTTTTCTTCGATGGTCTCGTCAAATTCTGCAGACGCCATTGTTGCGCCGCCAACACCGTCGCGGCCAGTTTTAGCGCCAAGATAAACGATCGGCAGGCCAACGCCTTTGGCTTCCGACAAAAAGATCGCGTCCGTTTTTGCAATACCTGCTGCGAACGCATTAACAAGGCAATTGCCGTTATAACGCGCATTAAACTCAACCTCGCCGCCAACAGTTGGCACGCCAAACGCATTGCCATAACCGCCAACACCAGCAACAACACCATTGACCAGATGCTTTGTTTTTGTATGGGAAGGTTCGCCGAAGCGCAGCGCATTCATTGCAGCAATTGGCCGCGCGCCCATTGTAAAGACATCGCGCAAAATACCGCCAACACCTGTCGCAGCACCTTGATAAGGCTCAATATAAGACGGGTGATTATGGCTTTCCATTTTGAAGATAACGCAATCACCATCGCCAATATCGACAACGCCGGCATTTTCGCCCGGGCCATGAATGACTTGCGGTCCGGTTGTTGGCAGCGTGCGTAGCCATTTCTTGGACGATTTATACGAACAATGTTCGTTCCACATTGCCGAGAAAATACCAAGCTCGGTAAAGCTCGGCTCACGGCCGATCAGCTTTAAAATCCGTTCATATTCATCAGGCTTCAAACCGTGCGCAGCAATGAGGGCTTCGGTAATCGGGGCGGTATTGTTGATTTTCATGACAATCCAGCAAATTCGGGCGTTTTTGATTGGCCTTCTGATAGCCGATCATGACGAGCGTTTACAGCCCTATCTGCACGATGCCACAGTTAAATCGTGCTTATTCAATGGTATCATAGGCAAGGGCAGGCTGTTTAAGCAATTGTTTGAGCACAGCAAGCCCGTCATCAAGCCGATCAGCTTCCAATTCGCCTGTAATGCCAACGCGCACAAACGGCACTGCATATTCCGTTTGCCCAACTTTAAATTCATCAGCTTCTTCCACAACAACATTTTGCGCACGGGCAGCCTTACAAAATGTGCTCGGAAGCCAAGGTTCTGGCAGGCGCAACCAGACGAAAGGACAACGCGGATCACTGCGAAATTCAAAGCCAGCAAGCGCCGCACGTACTTTTTCGATGCGTGCTGATGTGTCAATGGCAACCTTAGCCATGATCTGATCGGCTTCACCCGACAAAATAAGCCGTGTTGAAATTTCCATGATTGCGCGCGGTGCGCTGCCTGTAATCAAACGGTGGGCATTCATCACACGGTTTGCATAACCCGTTGGGCACACAACAAAGCCAGAGCGAAGACCAGCTGCAACCGATTTGGATAAGGACGTCACATGAAAAGTGCGCTCCGGTGCCAATTCAGAAAAAAGCGGCGGTGCATCAACGTCAAGCACGCCGTAAGTGTCGTCATCCAGCAAAAGAACATTGTGACGCCGTGCGCTTTCAACGATTTTCAACCGGTTTTCGAGCGGTATAGTCGTCAGTGTCGGATTGTTGAAGGTTGATACGATGACCGCAATCTTAGGATGCTGCTGGGCGCAAACATGCTCAAACGAATCAGGATCAAGCCCTTGATCTGTTGTGGCAATTTTAATCGCGCGCCTGCCCATCAATGCACTGGCGCGCACCGTGGCGGGATAGGTCAGTTCTTCAAAGGCAATCCGGTCGCCGGTTCCCGTGACCGTGTTGAGCACAGAAACCAGAGCCGCGTGGGAGCCCTGTGTGGGCAGGATATTTTCCAGCGAAGGCGACCAATCATTGCGCTCGACCCAGCGCCGACCAGCTTCACGCCAACTATCGGGAATATGGCGCAAATAATCGGAGATCGCCTTGGGGTCTTCTTCTGCAATTTCACTGAAAATGCGGGCGATCATTTTTGCCTGACCAACTTCTGGCGCAGAGGTCGAATTCATCAAAATTAATTCAGGATGCGCTTTGGGCAGCAAGCCATTGTAACGGCTCAAGCTGTTGGATGTGGAATTTCGGTCTGCGGCAGGGGACTTGATATAAGTGCCGCGGCCAACTTCGCCAGCGACAAGCCCGCGCTCACGCACAACACCATAAGCACGGCTCACCGTGCCAACCGTAACGCCAATATCAAAAGCCAGATTGCGGTGCGGGGGCAATTTGGAACCAGCAGGCAATGTACCCGAACTAATGTCGCGTTCAATCGCGTCAGCAAGCCGCACATAGAGCGGACCTTTGTCTTCTGACAGTTCAGGGAGCCAATTTGTCATGGTGTCAATTCACTATATTGATACAATTATTAGTTCAATATATCAAAATACTGCAACAATGTAACCCAAATTTTTAGACTGGAGAAATAAAATGGGTACAATCGATACAATGCGCTTTCAAGATCAATCTGTACGGATTGGCACTCAAAATTTTGATGCAATGGACATGGTTCCATTTCGCACATGGGGAAAAGTGGCTGTAGCGATGTCTGTTGCGAAGCTCCAAAAGCGCCGCACGCGCTATAATTTGATGAAGCTCGATCATCATAGTCTGCATGATATCGGTATTTCGGTTGAGGATGCGGATATTGAAATCCGCAAATCCTTTCCGATGTATGTGCGTTCTGACAGCTAGAGCATTTGTAGGAAGTTAAGCGGCTTAAAAAACCATCAGGCGAATGGTTTTCCCGCGAAAGGGAAACCGTTTTTCGTTCAAAATTACGCTAATACGCCGACTAACATTTATGCTTGCCCGTATTCCAAGCGATGATGTCGCTATTAATGCGGGTTGAGACTGGCGACGATGTTAGCGGGCCATATGTTTGAAGCTTTACAGGACTTCCAGTGGCTTCAATCACCAGCTGCGGCAAACCTTGAGATTTGCCTTTATGCACGATCAATATGCGCGGAGTGCCGCTGCGCGTATCGAGTTCGGGGACGAGGGCGAACCCCCTAAATGCCTTGTCCCCGGACTTGATCCAACATTTAAGTCCCAATGAATTGATGTTTTGAAGCAGCGCTGTGGCGTTTTTAGATTCAAATTCACCTGATAGCGGCCCTGCAACAGGTTCACTGGTTGTGCAGCCAGAAAGCGCAAGTGTCATGACGGGCAGAATTGCCGCTAGGTTTTTCCAAGGGCGCGTTTTTTCCACCAACCGTTTCGCCGGAGCATTTGAGCTAATAGATCGAACCATAAAGAGCTTGCCTTTGATCAGAGCCAGAGTGCCAAATGGGCATGGTGGCAATGTTGTTTTGTTGGTGAAGACATCCGCATGACCGTTCATTTGCATGGTTGTCCGGCGGTAATTTTTACTATGTTGCCGCAGCTTTGTGCAAACAGCAATCGTGTTCGCACAAAACTTGATAGCGGCACGTATTATTATGTGATGCGGAATAAGAAGCAGAAATCTGCGATTTTGGCGCGGCGCTGTTTCAGAACTTAGATATGTTCCACGCGTCACGCCAAAAATATTATAAGTCGCTCAAAAATAAGGATAATTATTAAGCGGCGACAAGCCCAAGAGCGCTTTCAAACAAGGCACGGCCATCAACGCCGCCATGGGCATGTTCGATGAGGTTCTCAGGATGCGGCATCATGCCGAGCACATTGCCCTCAGCGTTCAAAATGCCTGCAATATTGTCGATTGAACCATTCGGGTTGGTGCCATTGGCATAGCGGAAGGCGATTCGGTTATCATCTTGAAGTGTTTTGAGCGTTGCATCATCGACAAAATAATTGCCGTCATGATGCGCAACAGGGCAGCGGATGATTTGGCCTTGGCTGTAACCGCTTGTAAACGCGGTTGAAGCGTTTGACACTTCCAATTCAACTTCGCGGCAAACGAATTTAAGTGATGCGTTACGCATCAATGCACCGGGCAAAAGACCTGCCTCAAGCAGAATTTGAAAGCCGTTACACACGCCAATAACTTTAACGCCTTGGGCTGCTTTTTCCTTCAATGCCTTCATGAAAGGCATACGCGCAGCAATTGCACCGCAGCGCAAATAGTCACCATAGGAAAAACCACCCGGCACGATGATCAAATCAACATCGGGAATGGTTGTATCCGTCTGCCACACAGTAACAGGCGGCTCGCCAGAAATATGGGTGATTGCCGCAATCATATCGCGGTCGCGGTTAAGGCCGGGAAGAAGAATGACTGCGGTTTTCATTAAACCAGCTCCACCTTGTAATCTTCGATCACTGTGTTGGCCAAAAGCTTTTCGCACATGGCGTTGATGTCTGCCTCAGCTTTGGCTTTGTCATCATGTTCAACAGCAATATCAAACACTTTGCCTTGGCGAACCTGATCGACACCGCTAAATGAAAGTGCGCTCAAGGCACCTTCAATAGCTTTGCCCTGCGGGTCCAAAACACCATTTTTCAGGGTTACGATAACGCGTGCTTTGATCATCTAAAGTCTCACTTCACCAATGTTGGTCCGCTTGGGCGCGGTGTGTCATTTTCGTTCAAGATGCCGAGGCGTCGTGCAACTTCTGTATAGGCTTCCACAAGGCCGCCAAGATCACGGCGGAAGCGGTCTTTATCAAGCTTTTCTTGACTGTTCACATCCCACAAACGGCAGCTGTCTGGCGAAATTTCATCGGCCAATACAACGCGCATCGTGTCGTTTTCAAACAGGCGTCCAAATTCGATTTTGAAATCCACAAGCTGGATACCAATGCCGATAAACATGCCGGATAGAAAATCATTGATACGAATGGACATCGCCATCATATCGTCGATTTCCTGCGGGTTAGCCCAGCCAAAGGCCGTGATATGTTCCTCAGAGACCATCGGGTCATCAAGCTCATCGTTTTTATAGTAAAATTCGATGATGGAGCGCGGCAGAACGGTGCCTTCTTCAAGGCCCAAACGCTTTGCGATGCTGCCAGCGGCAACATTGCGCACAACAACTTCAATCGGAATGATCTCGACTTCACGGATCAACTGCTCGCGCATGTTCAACCGTTTGATAAAGTGTGTCGGAATACCGAGTGCACCAAGGCGCGTGAAGATATGTTCTGAAATTCGATTATTCAGAACGCCTTTACCTTCAATAACATCGTGCTTTTTAGCGTTAAACGCGGTTGCGTCATCCTTAAAGAACTGGATGAGAGTGCCTGGCTCCGGTCCTTCATAGAGAATCTTGGCTTTGCCTTCATAAATGCGGCGGCGCTGTTTCATATGCAAATGCTCGCTTGTGTGGGAGGGCCGACGTCGGCCACTGAAACAATATGCGCTCAGATAAACCAATTATAGGCAAGGTACAAACACCAAGTCGTGGATATGGGCTGAAATGCCACGGTTTTTTTAATAAACACACATGTTTTATAAAGTTGGACGCGGTGATTGATTTTGTCTGCGTTAAATCGCATCTAATGACAGTAGATAAACATTTCTAATTTGGAGAGAAACATGAGCCTTGAAGATCGCGAAAACGCATTTGAAAACAAATTTGCGCATGATGCCGAACTTCGTTTCAAAGCCGAAGCACGCCGCAACAGATTGCTCGGCGAATGGGTTGCAGAAAAACTCGGCAAAACAGGCGATGAAGTTGCTGCTTACGCAAAAGAAGTGGTTATGTCTGATTTTGAAGAAGCCGGCGATGAAGATGTGTTCCGCAAAGTGCGCGGCGATCTAGATCAGGCCAATGTTGCAATCAGCGATACAGATATTCGTGCCAAAATGGTTGAATTGATCGACATAGCAATTAAGCAGATCGAAAACGACTAAAGGACTACCTCCCAGATGGCTAAACCCTATCAAATGGCACAACAATTGTCCCGCGGCGACACGCTTCTAACAGCATGGTCGTCGCTGCCTTCTGTTGATTTGGTTGACCAGCTTGCAACCACTGAATTTGATGCTGTCACGCTCGATATGCAGCATGGCGGCCACGATGAAAAATCTGTCTGGGATGGGCTTTTAGCGATCATCAATCGGCAAAAATGCGCCGTTGTGCGCATTCCGGTTGGCCGCAACGACATGGCATCGCGCGCGCTTGATATGGGCGCGGATGCAATTATCGCACCGATGATCAATTCGGCAGAGGATGCAAAAACATTTGCTGATTCTATGAAATTTCCGCCGCTGGGCAGCCGTTCATGGGGTGCGCCGCGCGCGCAATCTTTGCGTGGTTTGGAAGGCGGCAACGCGTTTTTAAAAAGCGCCAACAAGGATACGCTTTCACTTGCAATGATTGAAACCCGACAGGCTTTGGCAGCGCTGGATGATATTCTTAGCGTCGAAGGCATTGATGGCGTCTTTGTTGGGCCTTCCGACCTGTCGATTGCTTGGACAAATGGCGATAGTGTTGATCCCACGCGTGAAGATATGATGGAAGCCATTGCGCTCATTGCGAAAAAGGCAAAGGCCGCCAATAAATTCGCAGGTATCTTCTCGGTCGATCCAAGTGATGCGCCGCGATTTACGCAAATGGGTTTTCAATTTATCGCATTGGGCTTTGAAACAGGTTTGATCAGCGCGGGCGCGACTCAGTTCCTTGCCGCTGCCAAAGGCGGCAAAGAAACTAAACTTGATGGCGGCTATTGATTAAAGGCGCTTCATAAATTCGGCAAACACCATAAGCCCTTCAGGCCAAGGCCCGTGGCCTGTTTCGCTGTTAATATGCCCGCTTTCACCAGCATCAACAAAGAACGCGCCCCAATCTGCCGCTGTTTCTTGCATGCGTTTTTGATCAGAAAAACTGTCATTGACGCTGCCGATTACAAATGTCGGGCAGGGCATTGGGCCCGTTGGATAGGGGCCAAATGTCATGAGATGCTTGGGTCGAATTTTCGGATTAGAAACATCGGGCGGCGAGACAAAAAACGCGCCGACAACTTTCATTTTGACATCGTCATTTTCACTTAAAACGTGAACAGCCGCCGCAACGCCAAGCGAATGCGCAACCAATATTGCAGGCTTGTCGCTGGCAAGAATGGCGGTTTCGATTTCCTTCTTCCAATCCTCACAAACTGGCTTGTTAAACTCAGCTTGATGGATACGGGTGGCGTTCGGCATTTTAGCCTCCCACCGCGATTGCCAATGGTCTTCATCGGCACCCTTGTAACCAGGAATAATCAGAATATTTGCATCACGTATTTTCATGGATGCAAAGTGGGGTTTGAAAGGCAAATGTCAACGGGACAAATAAAAATCATTGCTTGAATACACGAATTGTTCGTCGCCTAATCACAGCAACGGCAAGGCCGATAAATACAAGTGCTGCACCAAAAAGCGTTATTGCGCTCAAAGGTTCACCAAACATGATTGCCGTTGATCCCATGCCGAAAATCGGAATGAGCAAAGCAAACGGTGTCACGGCCGCAGCGCTATGCTTTTGCAGCAGGAATACCCAAGCTGTGAACGCCAATACGGTTGTTGGATAGGCAAGATATAAAATCGAAGCGATGACGATGGGGCTCGGCGGCCAGACAGGCAATATTCCAAAATTGGTGCCTTCAATCAGGCTCGAAAGCGCAAAGAGCGGTAGCGGCGCAAATGCACCTGAGCAAACCACATAGCCAAGCATAGAATTTGGCTTTGCTTTTTTAGAGATGATATTTGCAATACCCCATGCGGCAGCAGACGCGATGGTCATAAAAAACGGAACAAGCGGCGCGGATGCACCAAGCCCCCAGCCAATAATACCAACACCGAAAATAGCGATAGCAGCGCCTAAAATTTGTTTAGGTGTTGGCTTTTCACCCATCAGCGCGAAAGCAAAAAAGACCGTGAAAAAGACTTGAAGCTGCACCACCATCGATGCAAGGCCAGGCGGCATGCCCATTCTGATTGCCGTAAAAATGATGCCGAACATTACGACAGCCTGCATGATGCCGTAAGCTGCTAAATGCAGCCAAGCAACATTGGGTTTGCGTATAAAGAAAATCAGCGGCAGCGCCGTAAAAACATAGCGATACCCCGTCGCCATAAGCGGCGGGATCTCAAGAACGGCATATTGAATGGCAACAAAGGCAGTGCCATAAATCGCGGCCACCAGAATGGCGAGCGCGATGTGGGCGGCGGGCATTAGCCGAAGACGCGGGTGAAAATCGTATCAACATGTTTGGTATGATAGCCAATGTCGAATTTATCACGAATTTGCTCTTCGCTCAGCGCCTTGCGGACATCTTCATCGACAAGCAGTTCGTCGAGGAATACTGGCGGGTTCGGCAAGCGTTGCTGATAAGCATCCCAAACCTTCATCGCATTGCGCTGTACAAGGCGGTAGCTATCTTCACGGCTAACGCCAGCCTGAGTGAGCGCAAGCAAAACGCGCTGCGAATGCACAAGTCCGCCAAGCGCATCCATATTGGCAAGCATACGTTCAGGGTAAACAACCAGATTTTCAATCACATTGGTCAAACGTGCCAGCGCGAAATCAAGCGTGACAGTTGCGTCCGGTGCAGCCATGCGTTCCACAGATGAGTGCGAAATATCGCGCTCATGCCAAAGCGCCACATTTTCAAGCGCAGGGGTTACGAATGCACGTACGATGCGTGAAAGGCCTGTCAGGTTTTCTGTAAGCACAGGGTTGCGCTTATGCGGCATTGCGGACGAGCCTTTTTGGCCCTTAGAGAAGAACTCTTCAGCTTCCAAAACTTCTGTTCGTTGCAAATGACGCACTTCTGTTGAAAGGCGCTCAATTGACGAGGCCACAACACCAAGAACGGCAAAATACATCGCATGACGGTCACGCGGAATGACCTGCGTTGAAACAGGTTCTGCTTTCAAACCCAATGACTTAGCAACATGTTCTTCAACCGCAGGATCAATATTGGCAAATGTGCCAACCGCGCCAGAGATAGCGCAAGTTGCGATTTCTTCACGTGCCGCTAGAAGCCGCGCTTTGCATCGGTCAAATTCAGCATAGGCTTGCGCCATTTTAAGACCGAATGTCACGGGCTCGGCGTGAATGCCGTGCGAGCGACCAATACACACTGTATATTTGTGTTCTTCAGCACGTTTTTTGATTGCTGCAAGCAGCTTATCCATATCTTCAAGCAAAAGATCGGTTGCGCGCATGAGCTGAACACTTAGCGTCGTGTCGAGCACGTCAGATGAGGTAAAGCCCTGATGCACGAAACGCGCTGGCTCGCCGACGATTTCGGCCAGATGCGTTAGAAACGCGATAACATCGTGCTTGGTTTCGCGCTCGATCTCATCAATCCGGTCAATGTCAAAAGTCGCTGCATTGCCTTTTTCCCAGATCGTCGCGGCTGCATCTTTAGGAATAACGCCAAGATCAGCAAGCGCATCACAACCATGCGCCTCTATTTCAAACCAAATGCGAAACTTGGTTTCAGGCGACCAAATATCGACCATTTGCGGGCGTGAATAGCGAGGTATCATGGGTAAAACTCATCATTACGTTAATTTATGCTGCACCGCCTAACAGATGATGGTGCAATTCTCAATCCGGCTGACGGTTTAACCACCAGCTTGTTATCGCAAGACCGATAATGCCAATCGGCAAATAAAACCGAAGACCCAACACAAAATAGGTATAGACCGCGCTGCCAGCGGTGAAAAACTGCTGCCATATCCATAGCTTAGAAAAAGCAGGACCATGCCATTGTGAGAAATATAGACGAAACTGCAGGGCGAATAAAACGCTGGTAAAAAAGATGGTGCCGCCCGCTAAAAACACGATCAGCCAGAAAAACCGAAGGCGGCCTGCTTTAGGCGCAAACAGACGTGCGCAATAAAGCGAAGGCCAAAAAGCAAGCGCGGCACCAAGCGCGTAGAGCGATGTAACCGCAATGGTTTGCTCGCCCAATGCCCAGCCTCGCGTATAAATCAAAGCTACGAGACAAGCGGTGCCGCAAACCAAGGTCCAGAAAACCCAAGGCAGAAGCGACGCATAGGCAGGCGGCAGCGCTTGTACTAATCTCGTTTTGAGTGCGGACATAAATGCTTTCTGGGTTTAATTACTGGCTTCAGCGTGTGTCGTCACAGCCATCCAGCGATAGTCTGGCCCTTCAAACCCGAAGGATTTAACGGCGATCGTAACCGCATAGACGGGCTTAGATGCAGGCGGATAATAGGTGTAAACACCGCCAATACGATACCCTGTCGGGCAGCTGCGTGAAGTGGGAATACTTACATCTTCATGAAGCACTTTTGCTTTTTGACCAGCCTCTGTCGCGATTTGCGTTAGTTTAAAACCAACTGACGATTCGGTAATGCCAGCGCAACTGCCAGATGCTGCAAATTGCAGTTCTTTCAAGCGAAACTCAATTTCAGCATCAATTGGCGGAACCACAGGGCGCGGATTCACCGCCATACGGTAAGGGTCAGCAGATGTTTCTGTGACGCTGTTTAGGCCCGCAACAAAGCCGTCAACCAATTCATCATCTTCAATGATAGCGCTGCCGGATTGTGCCGCCATATCGCGCACATCATTAACGCTCGCATTTTCATCTTCAAGACGTTTTCGTATCGGCGAGCCGCTCACAAAACTGTCGGTTGCCGTGTCGATATAGAAGCGGTTGGCATAAGGAAAACCAGAACCGTCTTGGATGCCATATTCCTCAAAAGCAAAAATCGAACCGTCTTGTGAAAATCCAAGCACATTTAACGTTGAAAAATCACCAGCTAAAGAAACGCTACTGGACAATGTCAGAAGCACAGCAGGGACGATACGGGGTGTCAAAAAACGGATCATATTCATTGCAAACCTCGAAGGTTAAGGGCGGTTGGCCTCAGCTGCATTTCTAATCGCATTAATATTATCACGGTAGGAATCAATTGTCCCGCCTTTGAAGACAGCAGAACCGGCCACCAGCGCATTTGCACCGGCTTTCGCGCAATCAATTGCTGTTTGCGCGGTAACACCGCCATCGACTTCCAGATCAATTGGGCGGTCACCAATAAGTGCGTGAAGATCAGCCATTTTGTCTGTAACCGAGTGAATGAATTTCTGTCCGCCAAAGCCAGGGTTCACGCTCATCACAAGTACAAGATCAACCATATCAATCACTTGCTCGACAATGCTTATCGGTGTGGCAGGATTAAGCGCAACGCCCGCTTTTTTGCCAAGGTTGCGAACCGCTTGCAACGAACGGTGAAGATGCGGTCCTGCTTCTGCATGAACTGTAATGATGTCGCATCCTGCTTTTGCAAAGCTCTCAAGATAGACATCAACGGGCGAAATCATGAGATGGCAATCAAACACGGCATCCGTATGGGGGCGAAGTTTCGCGATAACATCAGGTCCATAAGATATGTTTGGCACAAAATGGCCATCCATTACATCAAGGTGAATCCAGTCTGCACCGGCTTCTGTAACATCACGAATTTCTTGTCCAAGTTTTGAATAATCAGAGGCAAGAATTGAAGGGGCGATTTTAATAGGGCGATGCGCTGTCATGATCTTAGTTCCGTAAGCATGATTAAGGTGGGCTCTGATTGGCCTTTGAGCGCACTCAAGTCAACGCAAAGACGACCAAACAGGCATAATATCCCCGTCTTGCGGTGTTGCTTCATAGATACCGCGCGCCACAGCACGTGCCATTGTGCTGGCCGCAACAGCACAAATATCAATCATCGCATCAAGCGAGCCTTTCAAATCCACAGTGCCTGTAGAAACACCAAAAATCAGGTCACCATCAAGCGGTGTGTGTGATGGCCATATCGCGCGGGTGAACCCATCATGCGCAGCAATCGCAAGGCGCTGACATTCAGCTTTGCTAAGCTTAGCATCCGTTGCAATAATGCCGATGGTCGTATTGGTGCCGGATTGTGCAGGACCGCGATCACGGAATTTAATGCGCAAATCCTTGGCATCTTTTGGCATCGGTGAGGGATATCCACAACCGCCAAACTCATCATCAAGTTCAAATGGTGCCGCCCAGAAATGATGTGTATCGCCGATTATTGTGCTGCCAAGTGGGTTGGCTGCAACCAGTGCGCCAATGGTCACGCCATGTGCTTCAATCACAGAGGATGCAGACCCAAGTCCGCCTTTGATGTTTGCGCTCAATGCACCAGCGCCAGCACCAACGGAGCCAAGGAAAAAATCTTGTGCCGCATTTTGAGCTGCCTGAGCGCCGAGCGCCATATAGGGCGATTGATCACCCCAGCTTTTATCGCCGCCATTGATCAAATCAAAAAGGATCGCGGCAGGCACAATTGGCACGCGCACTGGCCCAATTTCAAACCCGCGCCCTTGGCTTCTCAAACTATTGGCAACGCCTGATGCAGCATCAAGGCCAAAGGCAGAGCCGCCCGATAAAACAAGCGCATCAACACCGCCGACGGTGTTTTGCGGTGCAAGCAGATCTGTCTCGCGTGAGCCGGGTGCGCCGCCAAGTACCTGCACGCTGGTGGTATAGGGTTTGTCACAAATCAGGGCCGTAACGCCGGATTTCAAAGCTAAATCTTGCGCATTGCCAACGCTCAAGCCATCAATATCAGTAATTAGATTGCGGGGGCCGCGGGTAATCATCCGTTGTTTTCCTGTATTGGAGTTGGCTTACCGTCTTTAACTTCAAACACGCTGAACCATTGGCGGTCGTTTTCTCCATTTAGATCAAAGCGGATTAAGCCTAAATTTGTCTCAAACGGTTGTGCCGTCATCGCACGCGCCATAGTCGTATCGTTGTCTTTGGCATAGTTTAAAGCTTGCGTGCCGATCTGGCTCGCCGCCATTGCCAAGGCTGCAAAATAGGCGCCGTCCGTGCTTTTGGAAGCATCAGATAGTCCGGCAAATAGTGCGCCTTCAGGCAATGTGCCATCTGCTGGCGGGGCAAGAAATGCGCTGCCACCTGCAAAAACAAGATCAGCGCCAATCGCCTGTGCATCGGTCCCCATAATGGAAACATCATAGGCATCGCCGCCAACAAACACATGTGTTGCACCAGATTTAACAATGCGCCGCACAAGACCCGCTTGGCGCTCAAGCAATGGGCGGTAAGTGTCGGTAAAAACGGGTGTCAATTTATCGTCTTCAAGCAGCGCACGCACATCTTGCGCCAATTGCCGCCCATAAAGCGTACCATCATCAATGATTGCAAAAGGTTTATCGCGCCATGATGCTTTCAAATACTTGCCAATAATGACGGCTTCATCAGATGTTTTAGGGCCAAGGCGAAATACGGGCCAATGAGCACGTTTGTCGCGATTGGTAATGTCATCAACTTCAACGCCAAGCGCCAGAATGATAGCATCATCGTCACTGGCAACGACACGATCTGCGGCAGCATCTAATGCCTCAATACAGGGTAGGCCATAGATAAAGCGCGCACCATTTTTAAGCGCTGTATCTGTCGCGGTAGTCGCCGTTTCGGCTTTGCACGCATCATCAGCAGCATCTTGGCCGGAACCTTTGACCATCTGCTTGCCAATAAAGGTGCTGGTGCCGCTCATCGGCGCGATAAGCTGCATTTCTTGCGCCATGACCGTAAAGGCGCTGAAAATAAATGTGCAGGTCAATGCGGTTTTAAAAGGCTGCAATCTCATATGCCTTTGATGCAACGGGATTGCGATCAGAGCAAGACATAATATCGAAAGTCTACTTAAGCTGCGAAGATCATTATATGGATCATTACCAGCAATAAAAATCTTGATTGGAAACTCGATACAGGGTGGTCGCAATCCCATAAAGCCCTATGATAAGGCTTGGCTAAACCGACCGCGAAAGGTGCATGATGGATATGCTAGATCCGCTCATCCATGCCGAGAGATGGATGCTTGAGGGCAAAGAAGTTGTCATCGCAACTGTCGTTAAAACATGGGGTTCTGCACCGCGGCCCGTCGGTAGTCATTTGGTGATTTGTGAAGATGGGACATTTGAAGGTTCGGTATCTGGCGGATGCGTTGAAGGCGCTGTCATTGAAGAAGCGTCCGAGGTGATGAAAAGCGGCGAGCCTAAAATGCTGGAATTCGGCGTTGCTGATGAAACAGCATGGCGCGTGGGTTTAAGCTGCGGCGGGCGCATTGAAGTCTATCTGGAGCGTGTAGGCTGACATGGACCCGAACCTTCTTAAAAAACTCAATATAGAACGTGCAGCACGGCGCGCTTGCGCCGTTGTAACGGACCTTAGTGACGGGCGTGACCGACTGGTAAAACAAGCGGGCAGCGATGTCATTCAAGGGCCCCTTGGCAATGCGATACAGGCAGCCCTTCGTTCTGGAAAATCTTCTATTTTCGATACAGAGGGTCGGCGCTTTTTTATCAATGCCCATGTGCCAGCTTTGCGTATTGTTGTCATTGGCGCCGTGCATATTTCGCAGGCATTGGCACAAATCGCAAAAGCGGTTGATTACACAATTGATATTGTTGATCCACGCACCGCCTTTGCAACGCCTGAGCGTTTTCCCGGTGTGGATGTCTATGCGCAGTGGCCAGAGGATTATCTGGCTGCACATCCGCTTGATACATACACCGCATTGGTGGCTGTGAGCCATGATCCAAAGATTGACGACGCACCACTCATTGAAGCGCTCTATGCCAATTGCCTTTATGTCGGTGCGCTAGGCAGCCGAAAAACGCACAGTAAACGTGTGGAGCGTTTAGCTGAAGCAGGCATATTACAAGAGAAGATTAGCCGTATATCATCGCCCATTGGCCTTGATATTGCAGCGGCAAGCCCTGCAGAAATTGCTGTGGCGATCATGGCAGAAATTATTCAAGTGCTCCGCCTTAGGGATGGGGCATAGGGTGATACTCAAATTCGGCCATGGACGCGGTTCACTGATTGAAATTTCAAGCTTTGGGTTTTGACTTTGAGAAAGCAGCCAGAAAATATCATCGGCACTATTCTCGCAGCAGGCCAGTCTCGCCGCATGGGCAAAGATAAGCTGATGCTGGCTGCGCGTGACGGGCAAACTGTCTTAGAGGCCGTGATTGCAACCGCCGATACCTCCAAGCTTGAGACTATTGCTGTGCTGCTGCATGAGGCCAGAGAAATCGCAATTAATAAGGCGCATGACAAAGTCAGCTACCGCACGATAAAATCCAACAATATGGCCCATAGCGTCAAAGCCGCGCTGGATTATGCCGCCGCGCTATCTGCGTCACATATTATGATAATATTGGGCGATATGCCTGATGTTACTGCGCAAGATATCAATAGGCTCGTGGAGCAATGCAAAGTAGCGCCCAATGCTATTATTCGTGCCGTACATGATGGAAAGAATGGAAACCCTGTCATTTTGCCGCTGTGCTTTGCCAAACAGTTCAAAGCGCAGCTCATTGGCGATGAGGGCGCACGCACAATTTTTGAGGCAGGGCACATTGTTGATGTTGAATGTAGCGCAGGTGTTCTTGTCGATATCGACACGCCCGAACTTTACCAGACTTATTTGCGCGGCTGATCGGAGGTTTTGCTGGATTTTGCTTCGCGGCGGCAGCGCTGCGAACAGAATTTCACATCTTCCCAGTTCTTGGCCCAAGCTTTGCGCCAAACCATGACACGCCCGCAATGCGCGCAATCTTTTTCCGGTAATATGGGTTTTACATGGGCCATAATGTTCCCATGATGCAATTTGGACCAAATGTCCACTAGATCGATAGTCTTTTCATGCCGATCTAAATGCCTATGATGATGAACTGATTTATTGGGTTACGGCAGCAAGGCCAAAGGGTTGCAACATAATGAGAATTACTGGAATTTCTGCCGTCACTTTCGCGCTGTTGTTTTCCGCCGTCAACGCGAACGGTCAAGAAACACTCAAGCCGTTCAAAGATCGTCTATTTGCCTATCCGCAAACATTAGAAGAGCGCGATGGCGGTGCTTATCTTAAAGTCGATTACCGCGAGCTACGCGATATTAATGAGCGCGACGCTGTGCCTGAAAGACGCGCTAAGCGCCAATATGTCGATCTTGCAGGCAGGCGCGCGACCAAGTCAGCACAATTAGAAACGCCAGCAGGTGCGCTGAACTATCAGTACGCTGGAAAAACCAGCAATGCGCGTTTCATCACAATCTATATTCACGGCAAGGGCGGCAATGCCAAGCAAGGCGTCAATGACCATAGTTTTGGCGGCAATTTCAACCGTATCAAAATGCTGATGCTTAAAAATAACGGTCTGTATCTATCGCCCGATGCCGGTGATTTTGCGCAAAGCGATATAGCAAAGATTGAAGCGCTGATTGGTCAGGCTGCAGCAAATTCGCCAAGCGCTAAAATTGTGCTGGCTTGCGGCTCTGCGGGCGGCGCGGTTTGTTATGCGCTGGCAGATCAAAATAATATCGCACAGCGCTTGGACGGCATCGCTCTGCTGGGATCGTTCTGGAATGACGCGCTGTTTGCTTCTGCGGCAGGTAAACGCAAGGTGTCGCTTTATATCGCGCATGGAAGCCATGACACTGTTTTCGATATTCAACAGGTTGAATCATTTTATGCGCGCGCACGCAGCAACGGGCTTCCGGTGCGCATGGTGCGCTTTGAAACTGGAACGCACGGAACACCAATTCGTATGATCGATTGGCGTGCAGCGATTAACTGGATGCTGTCACAATAGTGCAATGATTTTAGGGGAAATATCTTGGTACGCCCTAGGGGAATCGAACCCCTCTTTCCAGAATGAAAATCTGGCGTCCTAACCGATAGACGAAGGGCGCGTCCAAGATGCGCGGTATATATGCAAGAAATTTTAAGGCCGCAACCCTGTTTCTTCATCTGAATGATCTTTTTTCAAATGAATTTCACAAGAGTCCGATAAACAGCAGAAAACGGGCCTAAATCGGCTGTTGAGAACTGAAATAATGCACATGTTAAAACGCACACCGAAAAATACCGAACACAAATGTGCCAAATATCAGTGAGTTGATGCTTAAATGTTGAAGTGAGGTGTGATTATCGGGAATCGTAAAGCCGAGTCGCTTCGGCTTAGATTATTTTTTACGGCGACAGCGCCAGTTCCAGTCACGATTCGGACCAATGTCGATGTGGACAGATTTTGTGTGGCAGTAAGTACCAACACCGCCGCGCCCAGGCATTGAGCGCAAATATTTAGCCAACGCCCATTTATCAACGCCCTCGACCTGAATATCAGCCGCAGCGCAATACATATGGAGTGAATTCTTAGCACCGCTCGCGCGTTTATTGCGTGATGGGCTGCGATAGCCTGATGTTACCACCGCTGGTTTGCCGTATTTTCGTTCAACCTGTTTGAGCACACGCACAAGCGCTGGTTTTAAACATTTAACATCAACGCTGCTGGTCTGCGTTTGAAGTCCGTTCGGCGCCAAACGTGCAAGACCTGCAGCGGATGCAACTTGAATAGGCTCATTTGATGAAGAAGAACTATTGCTGATTCCCAGAGCCCGCTGACGGTCGACACCGGGCAGGGCTGAGTTTGTGCCAGCTGCAGAGGCCGTTGCGATAATGCGCCGCGGCGCTGGAGCAGACTTTGCGGCTATCTTTTGAGAACCGCCAACAGGAACCGCTGGCTTTTTAGGCGCATTACCAAAGAGTGCGCTCAAAAATCCAGGACGATTCTTAGCAGGTTTAGTATTCACTTGGGGTGCCAGCGCCGCGGTTGCTATAGGAGCAGATGGCGTGATGGTAGAAAAAGAGGTACCAGCAATACTTGCGGTCGTAGACGTATCTGCAGGCGCAGGATTGATACCCGATGTAGAATTGCCAACCGGTGCAGATGCAGCCGCTGCGATGCGCTGTGTGGCAACATCATTTATATCGCTTGTTGCTTCGGCAATAACAGCTTGCGGGGCATCCGATACAATAGCTGATTGCCCTGCAAGCGATGCAACGGGTAATTGAGCTGTCGCGAGCGAGGGTACTTCTGTTTCAGATAAAGCCGTTAGCGCAACGTCTGAATCATCTTCTTCCTCATCCATCTCATCGGCCAAATCGGCGACTTCTTGTGAGCCAGACGCTTCAAGAACATCATCTTCGTTCAGCGCAAGAATATCAGACGTTTGTGGAATTTGAGGCGCGGCAGCAAAGCCTTCAGAGGTATTGATAGAAGAGCTTACGCATCCACTTAGAAAGATAGAGCCACATAAAGACGCAACGCTAGCCGTCAAATATCTGTTTCGCTTAGCTATGCGTCTCAAGCCCGTACCCCCGATTCCTGTGGTAATCGTAAAAATCTTACATGGACTTTGTTGGTAAACAAAGTCCTTACCACCACCCATAAGAAACTATAATAAATGCGATAATATTCAAATGAGGCAGAAAAATGAACTGAGTACTCTAAGGTACTCTTCACCAGCTGCCAGTGTTTTCCATAGAAGCCCACGGCTCCTTAGGTTCTAAGCGTTCACCTTTTTGCAAAATTTCAATCGAAATGCCGTCCGGTGAGCGCACAAATGCCATATGCCCATCGCGTGGCGGTCGGTTGATTGTCACGCCTGCATCCTGCAATTTCGCGCACAGTGCATAAATGTCATCAACCACATAGGCCAAATGGCCAAAGTTGCGTCCACCCTCATATTCTTCAGGGTCCCAATTATAAGTAAGTTCAAGGGCTGGTGCTTTACCCTCTAGGAAACTTGCTTTGTCTTCGGGTGCTGCAAGAAAGATTAGTGAAAAGCGACCTTTTTCATTGTCGATGCGGTCGACTTCCTCAAGGCCAAATTTGTTGCAGTAAAAATCCAATGATTCCTCAAGGTTTTTGACGCGAACCATGGTGTGAAGATAACGCATTGAATGCTCCTGACTAAAATCTCTATTTGTACCTGCGAATCTGTGCCGCAATGTTGTTTAATGCGACAATAGGGCGATGATTTAAAGCGGCAACCAAAAAAAGTTGGGTGTTTTTATTAAAACTTTACCTTTTGTTTATTCCGTATTGGTGCAGACAGATGTTATGCTTCGTTCGAATCAGGCCCGAACCTATGTGGTTAAACCTGTTTCCGAGGGGTAGTTTGTAATGAGTGAAAAGTCGCAGAGTCCAGAAAGCGCAGAATTCGTCGATCACAACGGCGAAAAAGTTGTATCTGTAGAGATTACCGGCACTATCAAATGGTTTGATATTGGTAAAGGCTACGGTTTTATAACACCTGACATTGCTGAATATGGCGATGTGATGCTTCACGTGACTTGCCTTAGACGAGATGGTTTTCAAACAGCCCTTGAGGGTGCGCGAATTGTTTGTGAAGCAAACAAAGGTCAGCGCGGGCTTCAAGCTTTTCACGTTCTGTCCATGGATACGTCCACAGCGGTTAATCCTGCCAGCAATGAAGTAAAAACTCACGAGCATATTGTCCCGACCAGCGGTTTAGAGCGTGTGCTTGTAAAATGGTTCAATCGAACCAAAGGTTTTGGCTTTCTGTCGCGCGGCGAGGGGACAGAAGACATTTTCATCCATATGGAAACCTTGCGCCGTTTCGGCTTAACCGAACTAAGGCCTGGGCAAATGGTTATCGTGCGCTTTGGCAATGGGGATAAGGGCCTTATGGCCGCCGAAATTTATCCTGACATTGGATTGCAGCCGCCTGCATCACATTGATATAGGGTAAACCACCTTTCTAACAGGCGTGTACCCTATGAAGATATTTATCAGCCTTTTCATGTTTTTCTTTGCCGCCGCGTGCGGTAACGCACAAGAACCAATGCGGCTGGACGTTCACGCAGAAAAACTGACGGTATATGATCAGGCAGAAATGTTGGGTCAGTTTGACATTGAGATTGCGCATACAGAAGCGCAAAGGTCAGCTGGCCTTATGCATAGAGTGGATCTGCCTGAAAGCAGCGGCATGCTCTTTGTCTTTGATGGTGAGGCGCAGCGATTCTTTTGGATGCAAAACACGCCAACACCGCTGGATATCATTTATGCCGATACCAAAGGTGTGATTGTTCATATTGCCCGTGACACCACGCCGTTTTCCACAACGCCGATTCCATCACGCGCGCCGGCTCAATATGCCTTTGAAATTCACGCAGGTTTATCACAAAAGCTTGGGATCAATGTCGGGCAGACGCTCGAACATCCAGTAATTGGTGCTGCTCAATAAAAAAAACGCAAAAAAAGCAAATTTATTTGGAATCTTTGCATTCTATGTATTGCTCATTTCCAATCAGCCGTGTAGTGGACTGCCAGCGTGGAAACACGAAGTCGGAGCGTAGCGCAGCCTGGTAGCGCATCTGGTTTGGGACCAGAGGGTCGCAGGTTCGAATCCTGCCGCTCCGACCATTTACTTCCCAACATTTCTAATAGTTATCACATACGTCGCTACCTCACTTAAACTTGTCCGCGGGTGCAAAATTGCCAAGTTGCAAGTTGTGAGCTATGGAATTCCTCAGAGAAATAAAATCATTTGTCGCTGATCCGCTGAAATAATGTGGAAGAAGCCAATAGATTAGCTGGTAACGCAGTCTTTGCGGAGGGAAACTATGCCGATACTCTGGTCAAATCTTATTCCTAGGGCTGCGACACTGCTGGGCGCCGCTGTCATTCTAACAAGCTGCACCGTTGTCGTTGAGGAAGGTGCGGAGCGTCCGCGACCACCACGCCCCGACCGCCCACAAATTTGCACGAAGGAATACAGCCCTGTCTGCGCCCGAGATGGCAAGGAACAGCGCACATTCGCCAATGCTTGCATGGCGCGCGCCAAGGGGTTCCGTCCTGTAAGTCAAGGCAAATGCCGCCCGCAGCAGAACGGTCCTTCAAAAGTGTGTACGCGCGAGTTTGCGCCCGTCTGCGCACAACGCAAGGGGTCCGTACGTAGCTTTTCCAATGCCTGCACGGCGCGCAGCGCTGGCTATCGCATCTTGCGCCCAGGCGAGTGCCGATAGAGCATAGGCTGCTGTAGCGTTTTGGTTCCTTGCAAAAGGAAACAACGAAATGCTGCATCATGGTGCGGTGTAGAAGGCGTATGTTTTGGATTGTTCTCACATTTTCTGACTTAACAACCATTATTTTGCATGGTACTTGCAGGTCAAAAGTTGGGTTGAGATCAGAGGTTCGCAGGTTCGAATCATGCCGCTTCAACCATTTTCCCAACGGCTTGCTCTATTCAATTAGGATTAAGATTAATGACCGCACGCATTTATAGCCCAGCAAAAACCGCAATGCAGTCCGGCAAGGGCAAAGCAAGCGTGTGGCTTGTCGAGTTTGATCGTTCTTCTGCTAAAAGCATTGACCCTCTAATGGGGTATACCTCGTCTGATGACACACAAGCACAGGTCAAATTGCGCTTCACCAGCAAAGAGGACGCTGTTGCTTATGCTCAAAAGCAAGGGCTGGCTTATCGCTTAGAAGAGCCAAAGCTGCAAAAGCGCCGCAACGCGACCTATTCAGACAATTTCAAATTTGACCGTAAGGTTCCTTGGACGCACTAGTGCGTCTATTTAATTATTTAATTGCCGAACAGCCTTGTCGAAGCCAATTGTAATGGCTAAGGCATGGCTTGTGTGGACCCGTAGCTCAGTTGGATAGAGCAGGTGACTTCTAATCATCAGGTCGAAGGTTCGAATCCTTCCGGGTTCGCCAAAATTCACTTCATCACACAGTACCGCGCTTTAAGGGCAGAATTAACCGCGCAAAGCGTCCATTATAGCTGCTCTGCTTTTAAACGGCTGTCATAAAACAAAGCTAAGCCTCCACCACGAATTCATGGCTCGCCCTATGGGGATCGTCAAATTGTGGGGGTAGGGTTGGAAAGAGTGTATCAATCTGTCAGGCAGATTAACCGTCCCAAGATGTTTGACGACACGGCGCTCAATATAAGCACGACCGCAGACAAGGTGTGGATGCGCTCATGTGGTAGAAGGCGCAACAATGGTTTGAAAATTTGGCCTGATGAATTCACTGTCTTTGTGGTTCTTGCCGCCGCATTCGTTTTTCTGGCAAGTCATTTTGACGGCCAAATCTCTCTTCATATGCGTCACACGAACAGCGATTTTTTCGCGTTCCTGCGCAGTGTCACCGATGCGGTAAAAGCGCATTACTATCTCATTCCAGCAGCGCTCATCATGGTAATCATTTCGTCGTGTGATTGGCGATGTCGCAATCTGCAGCGGCAAAAGCTGCTTGTGCGTTCTTATGAGCGTGCGGCATTTATCTTTGTTGCGATCTTAGGGCCTGGCATTATTGTGAATATTATCAAGCAATGTGTGGGAAGGGGCCGGCCGCGAACATTTGATGAGTTTGGACCTTATGTGTTTTCATCATTCGAGTTTTCGCACGTCTTTCAAAGTTTCCCTTCTGGGCATTCAGCAACGGCCGGCTCAATTGGTATGATTATCGCGCTTTATATGCCAGCAATTCGCTGGCCAGCATTAATCGCTTTCTCATTTTTGGCCTTCGCAAGGGTTGCGGCCAATGCACATTACTTATCGGATGTTATTGCCGGTTATTTGATAGGTGCCATGATGACGCTGGTGTTCGCGCGGTGGCTGGCAAGCCGTTCTGCCATGTTCAAGCTTATGCCGAATGCATTATTCCCCGTTCTTAAATGCTAATCTGATTACTCTAGGTAATGTTTTGAGTGTGGCTGCGAATCACAATGCGCGCTCAAGAGAACGTCTCGTTTGCGATGGCATATGATTGAGCGCGCGCCTTCTTTTTAATCGTGTTGCAGCAACACTGTGCGCGATGCCTTTATAACGGACATTTGCAAGGTGGCCCAGTTCCATAACGGTACGCCATTTACCTATCTATGTAGAAAATATGGTTTTTTACTTGACGGTTACGTAGTTTTGGCCTTGGATATGTCTTGGGTATTGGGAGGTACTGATAATTGTTCGTGATCTGGCGAGGGCCTTATTACGAAGTCATATAATCATATTCACAATAAATTATTTAGTACTCAGGCCCGTAAATCACAACTTGAGAAACCAAGGGGTTCAACTCATATGAAAACGAAAATTTTTACAGGAATGCTTGCGTCTGCTGCACTCGCACTAAGCGCATCAACAGCTTCTGCTGCAACGCTAGACGATGTTAAAGCTAAAGGCTTTGTACAGTGCGGCGTGAGCACAGGACTTGCAGGCTTTTCTGCACCGGATGATGCCGGCGAATGGTCTGGTATTGATGTTGAATATTGCCGTGGTATTGCAGCTGCTGTCTTCGGTGATCCAACGAAAGTTAAGTTCACTGCTTTGACTGCTAAAGAGCGCTTTACAGCTCTTCAGTCTGGTGAGATCGACGTTCTTTCACGTAACACAACATGGACAATGAGCCGCGACACGCAGCTTGGTTTGAACTTTGCTGGCGTAAACTATTACGACGGTCAGGGCTTCATGGTTCGTAAGGCTCTCGGCCTTAACTCAGCTCTTGAGCTTTCAGGCGCATCAGTTTGCGTACAAACAGGTACAACAACTGAATTGAACCTTACTGACTACTTCAAAGCTAACAACATGGAATATAAGCCAGTTGTTTTCGAAAAACTTGAAGAAGTGAACGCAGCTTATGCAGCGAACCGTTGTGACGTTTACACAACTGACGCATCTGGCCTTTATTCAATCCGTTTGACACTTGAAGATCCAGACGCACACACAGTGCTTCCTGAGATCATTTCAAAAGAGCCTCTCGGTCCTGTTGTTCGTCAGGGCGACGACCAGTGGTTCAACATTGCAAAGTGGACACACAATGCAATGGTCAACGCTGAAGAGCTTGGTCTTACATCTGAAAATGTTGATCTTGAAAAAGACAGCGATAACCCGAACATCAAACGTCTGCTCGGTGCAGAAGGCGACTTCGGTGAGTCAATCGGCCTAAGCGCTGATTGGGCATACAACATCATCAAAACTGTCGGTAACTACGGCGAAGTTTTTGATAGAACAGTTGGTGCTGGTTCACCGCTGAAAATTGAACGTGGCACAAACGCTTTGTGGTCTGATGGTGGTTTGCAGTACGCACCGCCTGTCCGTTAAGAGCTACGAAATATCATGGCCCATCCCTTTGGATGGGCCATTTTGTATTATAAATTCACATGCGTTTGGTGATTGAACAATGAATAACGACAGCAATGCTCAAAGCAGTAAAGCTTCGCTTTTATACGATCCCGTTGCACGCTCTATATTTTTCCAATGTCTGACTGTCGCTATTGTCGCTTGGCTCGTTTATGCCGGCGTTAATAATGCGATCACAAACCTTGAGAAAGCAAATGTTGCCTCTGGCTTCGGCTTTCTGACGGATCGTGCCGGCTTTGATATAAGCCAGTCATTGATAGAATATACGAATGACAGTTCCTATTTACGCGCCTTTTATGTCGGTTTGACGAACACATTGCTCGTTTCAGCTCTCGGCATATTTTTTGCGACAATTATTGGGTTTTCTGTCGGCATCGGTCGTCTCTCTAAGAATTATCTCGTCCGTAAAATCTGTATGATTTACGTCGAGACTTTGCGTAACATACCGCTATTGTTGCAGCTTTTGTTTTGGTACAAAGCCGTATTGGGTGTGCTGCCGAATGTTCGCGATGCGATGCAAGTCGGCGATATTTTCTTAAGTAACCGTGGCCTTGCCATTCCAAAATTCATTCCAGAAGCAGGTGCGTCTGCCATTTTATGGGCTGTGATTATTGGTGTAATCGCCGCTGTGATTGTCGGAAAATGGGCTAAACGCCGCCAAATGGCGACGGGGCAGCAATTTCCAACGATTATGGTCGGTTTTGCGTTGATTGTTGGCCTACCATTGCTTGCACTGGTTGTAACAGGCTTTCCGTTTACAATTGAAAATCCAAAACTTGGCGGATTTAACTTCAATGGTGGTTCGGTTGTCTTGCCGGAATTTGTCGCTTTGTTGCTTGGTTTGTCACTTTATACAGCATCCTTTATCGCTGAAATTGTGCGCTCCGGCATCTTAGCTGTATCCAAAGGTCAAACAGAGGCTGCTTACGCGCTGGGTGTTCGTCCGAACATTACAATGCGTAAAGTGATTGTGCCTCAGGCGATGCGTGTGGTTATTCCGCCGCTAACAAGCCAATATTTGAACCTTACCAAAAACTCGTCTTTGGCGGTTGCGATCGGATATCCTGATCTTGTTGCTGTTTTCTCCGGTACGGTGCTGAACCAGACCGGACAAGCGGTTGAGGTTGTTTTGATGACAATGCTTGTCTATCTGGCAATTTCACTCATTACATCGACCTTCATGAACTGGTTTAACAGCCGCGTATCGCTGGTGGAGAGATAAACCATGGCACAAGATCGAAATCACTCACTTGCATATGTAAGAACTGAAATGGTGCAGGAACAACCTGCACCCATCAACGCCAAAGGCCCTGTCGCTTGGTTGCGTCAGAACCTCTTTGCAACAATCCCGGATACATTATTCACGATCTTTGCATTATTACTGCTCGTTTATATTATCCCGCCTATGTTTCGCTTCCTGATTGCGGATGCGATTTGGACAGGTGACAACCGAGAAGCTTGTATTGTGCCAGGTGCTGGTGCTTGTTGGGCCTTTGTTGATGCAAAATTCGCTCAATTTATGTATGGGCGTTACCCATTCGAAGAGCGTTGGCGCGTGGATTTAACAGGTATCCTTTTGGTTGCTGGCGTAATTCCGCTCGCAATGCCATCTGTGCCTTATAAAAAATGGAACGCTATTTTCGTTCTCATTATTTTCCCAATTTTGGCGTTCATTCTGCTAACGGGAAAGCTTGGGCTAGAGCCGGTTCAAACCTCTCTATGGGGCGGCCTGTTGGTCACGCTCGTCGTTGCCATTGTTGGTATCGTCGTTTCGTTTCCATTCGGCATATTCTTGGCGCTTGGGCGCCGCTCTAATATGCCAATCATCAAGATGCTCTCGATTATCTTTATCGAGTTCTGGCGCGGTGTACCGCTTATTACGGTGCTGTTTATGTCGTCGGTAATGCTACCGTTTTTCTTGCCCGATGGTGTTTCTTTCGACAAATTGCTGCGTGCATTGGTCGGTGTAACACTGTTTGCTTCAGCCTATATGGCGGAGGTTATTCGGGGCGGGTTGCAGGCAATTCCAAAAGGTCAGTACGAAGCGGGTGACGCTATGGCTCTGACATTCTGGCAGAGCACACGTCTTATCATCTTACCGCAGGCGTTGACGCTGGTTATTCCGGGCATCGTGAACACCTTTATCGGTCTGTTTAAAGATACGACACTTGTTCTGATTATTGGTATTTTCGATCTTCTAGGCATTGTTCAGCTTAACTTCACAGATGCGAACTGGGCCTCTTCGAAAACACCTGCGACAGGCTTGATCTTCGCAGCTATTATTTACTTCATTTTCTGTTTCGGCATGTCACGCTATTCCATGTATATGGAACGTCGTCTCGACACTGGCCACAAAAGTTAGGATTACTAAAATGGCAACTGATAACGCCGTAAAAGACGAAAAGGGCGTCGATCGCTCAAAAATGCAAGTGTCAGATACTGAAGTGGCCGTTGAAATTGACGGTATGCACAAATGGTATGGCGACTTTCATGTGCTCAAAGACATCAATCTAAAAGTCATGCGCGGCGAGCGCATTGTTATTGCTGGACCGTCAGGTTCTGGCAAATCGACAATGATCCGCTGTATCAACCGTCTGGAAGAACACCAGAAGGGCAAGATCGTTGTTGATGGAATTGAGCTCACCAATGATTTGAAAAAGATTGATGAAGTGCGCCGCGAAGTTGGCATGGTGTTTCAGCACTTTAATCTTTTTCCGCATCTCACAATTTTGGAAAACTGTACTTTGGCACCAATTTGGGTGCGTAAAACACCCAAGAAGGAAGCTGAAGAAACAGCAATGCACTTTCTTGAGCGCGTTAAAATTCCTGAGCAGGCGCATAAATATCCAGGCCAGCTTTCCGGTGGCCAGCAGCAACGTGTGGCGATTGCACGCTCTTTGTGTATGAACCCGCGCATTATGCTGTTTGATGAGCCAACATCAGCGCTTGATCCAGAAATGATCAAAGAAGTGCTCGATACAATGGTTGGTCTTGCAGAAGAAGGCATGACAATGCTTTGCGTAACGCACGAGATGGGCTTTGCGCGTCAGGTTGCGAACCGTGTGATTTTCATGGACCAAGGTCAGATTGTTGAACAGAACGAACCAGATGAGTTCTTTGACAACCCGCAACATGAACGCACAAAATTGTTCTTGAGCCAGATCTTGCATTAATTGCTGCTGCGTATCTTTAAATATTTTGCGGGCGCCGTGATCATCTTGATCGCGGCGCTTTTGCTTGGGGCCGTGCCTTTTCCTGCTACCATCAGTAATGATGCTCAAGGCGATGAGACCATCACGATCTATGTTCTTTCTAACGGTTTTCACTCAGATATCGCCGTGCCGAGGCTTGGCGGTGACACGTTTGAACGGTTGGACCTTATAGAAGATGATTATCCCGTCCAACTTGACCAAGTTGAATATTGGGCTTTGGGCTGGGGATCGAAAACCGCTTACACCAGCTTGATGGCCGTATCAGATTTAACACTTAGCATCGCTGCCAAAGCACTCGCATTTGATGAATCTGTCATGCACATCACGCCGCTTGGCGCTTTGGCGGCAGGGGAAAATGTATATGCGTTCGAAATATCTGTGCCGCAATATGAAGCTTTGCTTGAAGACATGAAACGCTTCTTCTCAAGCACGGAGCCGCTGGATGTCACGCAAGGTTTTGGCGATCGTTTTTACAAAGGCAAAGGGCGCTTTGCGCCTTGGCTAAGCTGCAATACATGGACGGGCAGACGCTTGCGAGAAATTGGCATTGGCGTTGGCGTGTGGACACCAACATCTCAGTCGCTTGAATTAGGGCTCCAAGCGGTTGCATCAAAGCCATAAATCCAGTTTTGCCGCGCCATAAGACGTTTTGCGCCAAGCAGAGCCATGCTCGAATTACGTGCCAGAGCCAGCGGGGCGGGCAGGTGGTAAATATGTTTGTTTTGCCGTGCCAGCGCCGCAACTTTTTCTGAACGATTTTCGCGAAAGCTTGCCCATTTTTGCAAAGACTGAGAATCATCGTCCAATTTGGCGATGGCTGTCGCCAAGGTAAAAGCATCTTCAATCGCCATAGCGCCGCCTTGTGCTGCAAAAGGCAGCATTGCGTGCGCTGCATCGCCCATAAACACAAATGGAGCGCTCATGCGGCTGGGTAGGCGCGGCGCAGCGCGCAGCGGCCAATCAAGCCATTCTTGGTCGCCCTTAAACAATGGCGTCCATTTGGATGACCATTGATTAAAACCATCATTGATGTGAGTTCCGACAGGCAGAATCGCAACCGCATTCAGCTCCAAGCCTGATGCGATAGGGTATGTTACCAGATGGGCAGAACGTCCAAGACATAAAGTCGTTGAATGATTTGAGAAAGCTTGAGGACGCTCGTTCATCGGCACTGTCGTGCGCCAAGCAATGAGGCCCGTATCAACGGGTTCCAGTGCAAAACATTGCTTGCGCAGTTTGGAGTTCACACCGTCGGCCGCAATCACAAGATCGAAAAAATCGCCGAATATATCAGCTTGGCCATTCTCAAGCGGCACGCGTTCTATTTGTGCGCCAAGATTAATCGCAATGAAAGGCGAGCGCTCACAGGCTTGCGCCAATGCTAATTGAAGGTCCGCGCGGTGAACTGATAGATAGGGCGCGCCGAATTGTTTTTCGATTGATGCGCCCAAAGGCAATTGCACGATATGGCTGCCCGAACGGCCTGCATAAATATCGATTGAACGCGGTGCACTGGCAAAACCATTGATTGCCGACATTAAACCAAGCGCTTGAAGCGGTTTTACCGCATTAGGCGATAGTTGAATGCCAGCACCAACTTCCTTTAAAGCTGTCGCTTGTTCAAAAATTGTTGAACTTATGCCGCGCGCTGCCAATGCAAGAGCACACGTGAGCCCTGCAATACCGCCACCAACAATGGCGATCTTACGCATTAAGCAGCTTTAGAAATATCAAACGCACACCCTAGCGGTGTCGTTTCTTCAGCTTTAAGTGCGCTATTGTAAACGTAAAGTGTTGAGCAATAAGGACACACTTTTTCTGAATCGCTACCCATATCCAAAAACACATGTGGATGGTCATAAGGTGGTAAAGCACCAATGCACATGAATTCCTTCACGCCAACTTCAATGCGCGCATGTCCTTCACTATTATGGAAATGAGGTGTTTTGCCGCCAGCCATACTAAATTCTCCGCTATATCGCTCAAAAGCTATTGTCTTTCTATGCTCTAGCCAATCTTGAATAAAATTTCTACATAGCAAATTGGCTTTCTCAACCTTGGATCAACAATGCCTGACTTTATTCATGACGAATTGAACTTCGAATTCCTCGATGAAGGACCGCGCGACGGTGCGCCGATTTTACTGATTCACGGCTTTGCCTCCAATAAACGGGTCAATTGGGTAAGCCCCGGCTGGGTGCAAACGCTCACGGGCGCCGGATACCGCGTGATTGCACTAGACAATCGCGGTCATGGCGGCAGTGACAAGCCACATGAGCCAGAAGCCTATATGCCGGAAAAAATGGCCGATGATGCCGCAGCCTTGCTGGATCATCTTGATATCGCGCAGGCGCATGTCATGGGCTATTCGATGGGCGCACGTATTTCGGCGTTCTTGGCGCTTCGTCATCCTGAAAAAGTAAAAAGTGTGATTTTCGGCGGCCTTGGCATCGGCATGGTCAAAGGTGTCGGCGAATGGGACCCAATTGCTGACGCGCTGCTTGCGCCTTCGCTTGATGATGTAACACACGAGCAGGGGCGTACTTTCCGCAAATTTGCCGACCAAACAAAATCAGATCGATTTGCACTAGCAGCATGCATAAAAGCATCGCGCACGCTGGTTTCTGAAGATGATATTGCCAAAATTAAAGCACCAGCGCTTATCGCCGTTGGCACAAAAGACGATATTGCAGGCGATCCTGGTGCGTTGGCAGCACTGATGAGCAATGCGCAAGCCTTTGAAATCGAACGCCGAGACCATATGTTAGCGGTGGGCGATGCATCGTTCAAAAAAACTGCATTGAGCTTTTTAAATGATCAACTTTGATTGATTTAGCTCCCGTGTTACTTTTGTGCTCTAAATGATGCTCAAAAATGAGCTGCAACGAATAATGGAACTGACAATGTCATCTTCAAATCCAATCGCCACGCGTGAAAAGATCAATCCTGTTGATCCCATCTGGTCGTCCATTCGCCATGAAGCGCAGGACGCGATCAAAGATGAAACATTGCTCGGCGCATTCATGTATTCGTCTATACTCAACCACAAAACGCTTGAAGATGCCGTTGCGCACCGGATAGCCGAACGTCTTGATCATGCCGATGTGCCTGCCGATATTATTCGCCACGCATTTGGCGAACTTGCACAAAGCGATGATCAGTTCGGTCATTTTATGCGTGTCGATATTCAAGCTATCTATGACCGCGATCCAGCATGCCGCCGCTATTTGGAGCCTGTGCTCTATTTCAAAGGCTTTCACGCCATACAAGCGCACCGTCTTGCCCATTGGCTTTTAAACAATGGTCGCCGCGACATGGCGCTTTATATTCAAAGCCGTTCGTCATCAGTATTCCAAACGGATATCAATCCGGCTGCGCGCATCGGTAAAGGGATATTCCTTGACCATGCAACAGGATTGGTTGTTGGCGAAACTGCGGTGATTGGTGATGATGTTTCTATTTTGCACGCTGTAACGCTTGGCGGTACGGGCAAAGAAGGCTCTGATCGCCATCCAAAAATTGGCAATGGTGTGTTGATTGGCGCTGGTGCAAAAATTCTTGGCAATATCAAAATTGGACATTGCTCTAAAATTGCCGCTGGTTCTGTCGTTTTGGCTGAAGTTCCGCCGATGAAGACAGTTGCTGGTGTGCCTGCAAAAGTCGTTGGCGATAGCGGATGTTCAGAGCCATCACGCGCGATGGACCAATTGATTGGATAATCATCTGCCAAGAGGTTGCGCTGAATCAATGAGCATGGTTCACAGCGATCACTTAAATTATAACATAAAGCCGGAGAATGAGCGTGAACGCTGACGAATTAGCACTGCTAACAAAATATTTTCGCAAGACATTTAACAACCCAACATTGGCTGTCAAAGCGCGTCCTAAGATCAAAGATTCTGCTGAGCTTTATATGGGCGAGGAGTTCTTGGGCATTGTAACGAAAATCGTTGATGAGGGCGAAACCTCTTACGATCTTTCGATGTCTATCTTGGATTTCGATCTCGAAGATCTTTAAGCGTTCTAAACTAATTATTTGCCGGCTGATATGCGGTCGGCAAATGCATTGAGTTCTTTTGAGAAACTCTGCCATTCGACAAGCTGCGATGTAGCAAAACGAAATTTCGCTTCAGACGTATTACCGATAAATATATCTGTCTCGCAGGGCAAAAGCAGCCCGTCGCCTGCAACAGTCGACATTTGGCATCGCGCAATAAATTCTGGGCGATCTGTGCCTTGCGCCAAGCCGTAAACAAGCTTTTCATTCACATAACCATATTCATTCAGCAGCGGTGCAACATAAAGGCCGTTGTTCATTTTCTTGATTTTCGTTTGATCGATTGCATCAAGATAAACGGGCTGAAAACGATCCGCCATGTCAAGAAAACTGCGGCGCTTGGTGACGCTCGCCAAAACAAGCTGAATTTCTTTTGGGTTGGCTTCACGAAAAGCAGGAGCAAGTTCGACAGTGTAGCCGCTCTGCGAAGGCCAATGGATATAAAGGTCAATGCGTGACGTGCTGCCGCCAATACGTTGGTTCGCATGCCGGATCATATTGGTCGGAATTTGAAAGCTATCGCTACCAATGCTGATCGGCAAAGTGGTTTCATCCATTGAATGGCCAGCATGGCTCATTCGCTCGCCATAGAGCGGACCAAATAAATACAGCGCCAATGACAAGACAGCCAGAATGCCAAAGGCAGTAAATACCCGCCAAACGATGTGAGGTAGGCCGTGGCTTATAACTTCTTGCGATGGGTTCATGGCCTGAGCGGACATTAACTACTCCGATAGAGTCTGGAATCAGGTGCTAGGCACACCCTCTATTGAGCAGTATCATGGTAAATAGTTAGTAAAGAGTGTGCGTGTAATGTTTGTTTTAATGATGATTATCGCCGGAATGGCGGTGGCGCTGGCAATATATTTTCTATTGTCGGCCATATTCGCCGCCGAGCCCAATATGGATATTCACACTGTTGAAAATCTAGGCGTTGTTTTTTCAACATTTGTTTTTGCATTTTGCGGACCCGTTTTGGTTTTAAAGCTCTGGTTTTTCGATGAAAATCGTCACGGAGAAGAAAAGTCAGGGGGCTTGGCACTTATCGCAAATGGCACGATTGCACTTTTGTGGAGCGGTGTTTTAGGCTTCATCGCAACACGTTCAGCCTATCTAGCGCTTGAACCGTCGCTGTTGAATATTTAGGCTTGGTAACACAGTACACATTGAACAGGTTCGGAGCACTCAAATGACGCTATATAATTTGGCTGACAAAAAGCCCGAATTTCAAGGTGATGGACCAGCATTTATTGCTGATGACGCGCAAATTATTGGCGATATTGTGCTGGGCCAAGACACAGGCATCTGGTTTGGCGTGGTACTGCGCGGTGATAATGAACAGATCAATATTGGCGCGCGAACCAATGTGCAGGAACATGTCTGTATGCATACTGATATGGGCTATCCGCTGACCATCGGCGAGGGGTGCACGATTGGCCATCGCGCTATGCTGCATGGCTGCACAATTGGCGAAAACTCACTGATCGGCATTGGCGCAATTGTTTTAAACGGCGCAAAAATTGGCAAAAATTCACTGGTTGGTGCCGGGGCGCTTGTCACAGAAGGCAAAGAGTTTCCCGAAAACAGCTTAATTGTCGGTTCACCAGCCGAGGTTGTGCGCACTTTGGATGAAAATTCAGCACAAAAACTGCGCGATTCAGCTGCAAATTATGTTCAAAATGCCAAACGCTTCAAGAAAGATCTCAAAGCGCTCTAAAGCGCATTGCGAATTTTCTCTGCATGAGTAGCCAATAGTTCATGATCTGCCATTTCCCCCGTATGGCGTTTAAGCGGAACGCCCTCATAACGTGGAATAATGTGAAAATGCAGGTGAAAGACTGTTTGCCCTGCAGGTTCTTCATTGAATTGGCGAATGATAATGCCATCAGCGTTAAATGCTTTTTTGACTGCAACGGCGATCTTTTGCGTCACGACGATCAAGCCGCCGAGTGTCATAGGAGCAGCATCGAGTAAATTGCGCGATCCAGTTTTCGGTATAACAAGACAATGCCCGTCTGATTCAGGCATTACATCCATAAATGCAAAAGTATCATCATCTTCATAGACTTTGTGAGATGGAATTTCACCAGCTATAATCTTGTTGAAAATATTATTGGGATCATACTGCGTCATGCGTTTCTACTCTTTTTAAATGGACTGTGATCGCTGAGAATCGTTCCGAAATGTGCCACTTCTGCACGCTCATGTTCAAGGTAATCCGCAACAGCGCGGTTAAAACTTTCATTGGGTAGATAGTGTGCAGAGTGCGTGATGGTTGGCATATAGCCGCGTGCGAGCTTGTGCTCGCCTTGCGCGCCAGCTTCCACATATTTCAACCCACGCTCAATCGCAAAATCAATCGCTTGGTGGTAGCAAACTTCAAAATGCAAAAACGGATGATTTTCTGTGCAGCCCCAATGGCGGCCATAAAGCGTATCGCCGCCAATAAAATTGATCGCACCAGCAATATATTGGCCATCGCGTTTTGCCATAATCAGTAAAATATCATCCGCCATTGTATCAGCAATGATGCTGTAAAACTGACGATTGAGATAGGGCCGCCCCCATTTGCGCTCTCCGGTATCTTCATAAAACACATAAAAAGCATCCATGACTTCTTCGGTAATATCGGAGCCCGTTAGCCATTCAATCGTGATGCCGTTTTGCAGCGCGTTCGCGCGTTCTTTCTTCAGGTTTTTGCGTTTGCGTGATGCCAGCGTGCCCAGAAAATCATCATAAGTTTCATAATTATCATTGCGAAAATGAAACTGCTGATCCATCCGGTGCAAGAAACCTGCAGCCTTTAAAGCGGCAATATCGGCTTCTTCACCAAAGGTAACATGCGCGGATGAAAGATTAAGCTGCTGCGTCAATTGCGTAATCGCTTGCGCCAAGGCTGCACGCGCCGCATCCACATTAACCGAATTGGAAACCAAAAGGCGCGGGCCTGTCGCGGGCGTAAAAGGCACTGAAGCCTGATATTTGGGGTAATAACGGCCACCGGCGCGCTCATAGGCATCGGCCCAAGCATGATCGAACACATATTCGCCCTGGCTGTGTGACTTGATATAGCCAGGTACAACGCCGTGTATGGTTCCCTTATTATCTTCTAAAACAAGATGCTGTCCCAACCAACCAGTGTCACGGACAGCGCAGCCTGAGGCTTCAAGCGCACTCAAAAAAGCGTGACTTATGAATGGGTTATAAGGAATACTAGATTCAGTTTTTGAAGAGCCAGAAAGCTTTGCCCAATCATGAACACTGATCGAGTTTATCTTTTCCTGCACCCGAATTATAAATTCGGCGTCAGAAGACGAATTAGATTCGGAGGCAGGCGGTGTTTCACTCATACAGACAGATTTAAGGCTGCGCGATACATGTGCAAGGCATGAAAACGCATTTACGGTAAAAAGCCTTCAAAAGTCATCTGATCGGCATGCTGTTTTGTCAGCTCAACATCTTCCGGTGTGCGAACCGTCCACGTGATGACAGGCATTTTGCGCGTTTCACGCATTTCAGAAACAAACGCATTGGGTAGCTCTTTGACATAGAACGAAACAAATTCAATTCCATAGTCTAGCGCAGCACGGTGTTTCTCTAATGCGTCTTCTGTCATGCCCATTGCTGTTAAGCCCAGCGGCCGCTTGGAACCTGTATCGCGAAATGCTTGCAGCAAATCATGTTCAAAACTCATAACAGCAATGTCGCCATCATAATCCTGAACTGCATCTGCAACCGCATTGGCAAGACGAATGGTATCGGCTTGATTGCCGTCGCCCTTCATCTCGATCACGACTGGCACCTTGCCGCCCACGGCGCCAAGCACTTCTTCAAGCGTGTTGACGACATCATTGGTGCCGCCAAGTTTAATTTTAGCAAGATCAGAAGCGCCAAGTGCTTTGAGGGCGCCTTGGCTTGCGGTCACGCGGTCCAATGTGCTGTCATGAAACACCATTGCGCGGTCATCATTTGACAATTGCACATCAAGTTCAATGGCATAGCCGTGCTCAACAGCGCCAAGCATTGCGCCCATTGAGTTCTCAAACACAGCATTATTGCCATCGTGCAAACCACGATGAGCAATTGGCTGGCGCGTTAGAAACGATAAATCGCTCATTTGACTTCGATAATCGCTTCGATTTCAACCGCAGCATTAAGAGGCAGCACAGGAACACCAACCGCTGAACGCGCATGGAAGCCAGCATCACCCAAGACTTCTGCTAGAAAATCAGATGCACCATTTGCAACCAAGTGTTGATTGCTAAACTCTGGATCAGAAGCGACAAATACAGTGATTTTCACAAGACGCTTGATGTTTTCTAAATCGCCAAGGGCAGCTTTGGCCTGTGCCAAAATATTGATTGCACATTGGCGTGCTGCTTTTTGACCAAGTTCGAGATCAACGTCTTTGCCAAGCTTGCCTGTTGCAATCAGCTTGCCATCTTCAAGCGGCAGCTGGCCGGATGTCAGCAAAAGCTCACCAGAGCGAATCCAAGGCAAATAATTTGCAGCAGGAGCCGCAGCCTCTGGAATTGTTACGCCCATTGCTTCCAAACGTTCTGAAATTGTACCGCTCATTGAATGCTCCTGTTAACCTGATGCAAAAATTGATTGTAAATAAATATCTTCTGCCTCGCTTCTGCCACGAGAAATTCTATATTCAAGTCAAATCTTAGAGGAAACCTATGCGTCCAATTTTTACCAAGTATCAAATTGCCTTATCTTGTGCAGCACTGGCGGGCTTTATCGTGCCGGCAAACACTGCTTTTGCTGAGGTTAATCTCGTGCCGCACCGCGCTGTCTATGACGTCAACTTAGACGAAGCATCCGAACGCAGCGGCATAAATGGCATGAGCGGACGTATCGTTTATGAGTTTCGCGGCTCAACCTGTGAGGGCTACACGACGAGTTTCAGGTTTGTGAACCGTGTGACGGCGCGCGGCGAATCAAATGTCACCGATCAACGCACCTCCACATATGAAGATGCTGAGGGTGAAAATTTCCGCTTTGTCACGCAAACCTATGTCAACGATAAGAAAGATCGTGAGATCGAAGGCAGTGCTGTTTCGAAAAAAGACAACACGGCCGTGGCATTGGCAAAGCCTGACGAGATTAATCTGGAATTGTCGCCAGCGATGTTCCCAACGGCTCATATCGTTGACTTGCTCAATCGCGCAGATGCGGGCGAAACCTTTTTTGAACTGCCAATATTTGACGGTTCTGATGGCGGCGACCGTGTTCTCTCAACGACAGTCATCGTTGGCTCTGAACAAACAAATGCAGATGAAGACAAGGCTGTGCTGGGCGCAATGGCAGATGATGATTACCGCAAGGTGACAATCTCTTATTTTGACAAGGCCGATAAGCAAGAAGCGTTGCCGGAGTACACAATTGCTTTTAAACTTTACGACAATGGCGTGACCCGTGATTTGGAAATGGATTATGGTGAGTTTTCATTGACAGGAAAGATTACAGACCTTGAGTTGATCGAAGCGGAAAGCTGCGAAGACTAGTTTCTGCGAGGCTCTATTGCATTTAAAGGCGCTGTGCGTTAAGGCAGCGCCATTCCACACACGGAGTCTGTGTGTTTTGGGGAGAAATCCCAAAGCACCACCGGTTGCAACATAATGTTGCTTCTCTCCGTGGAGGCTAAACCGGAAAGGAAAATACGATGGCATTGCCAGATTTCTCAATGCGTCAGCTCCTAGAAGCAGGCGTACACTTTGGTCACCAGACACACCGCTGGAACCCAAAAATGGCTAAATACATTTTTGGTGACCGTAACAACGTTCACATTCTCGATCTTTCACAGACTGTTCCGCTTCTTTCAAACGCGCTTAAAATGGTGTCTGACACTGTTGCAGGCGGCGGCCGCGTTCTTTTCGTTGGTACTAAGCGTCAGGCTTCTGAGATCGTTGCAGACGCTGCAGAGCGTTCAGCACAGTACTACGTAAACGCACGCTGGCTCGGCGGCATGTTGACGAACTGGAAAACAATTTCCAATTCAATTCAGCGCCTTCGTAAACTAGACGAATTGCTTGCTGGCGAAGGCCAAGGCTTTACGAAGAAAGAGCTTTTGAACCTCACACGTGAGCGTGAAAAGCTAAACCGCGCACTTGGCGGTATCAAAGACATGGGCGGCGTGCCGGACCTTATGTTTGTTGTTGATACCAACAAAGAAGCAATCGCTATTCAAGAAGCGCACCGCTTGAAAATTCCTGTTATCGCGATCGTTGACTCAAACTGTAACCCAGATGTTGTTGACTTCCCAATTCCAGGTAACGATGACGCAGCACGCGCAATTTCACTTTATTGCGATCTTATTGCTAAATCAGCGCTTGACGGCATTGCACGTCAGGCCGGCGCATCAGGCATCGATATTGGCGGCATGGTAGACGCACCAGTAGAAGAAGCTTTGGCTGAAGAAGCTGCACCTGCTGAATAAGCGTTAAACGCTTGAATTTATAAGACATGTGCGGATGCAAATGAGCTTCCGCACATGCACTTTCATAAAACTGATGAAAATCACGTTCAGAGCACCTATTTAGGGTCTGATCGAAAATAAGCCGCATCTATTTTACAAGAGCGGCACAAGAGGTAATGAAAATGGCTACTATTACTGCAGCAATGGTAAAAGAACTGCGCGAAGCATCTGGCGCAGGCATGATGGACTGTAAAAAAGCACTTCAGGAAAACGACGGCAATATTGAAGCCGCGATGGACTGGCTTCGCACAAAAGGTATCGCGAAAGCGGACAAAAAATCTGGCCGTACAGCCGCTGAAGGTCTTGTTAGCGTGAAGAGCGAAGGCACTGAGGGCGTTGTTGTTGAGCTAAACTCTGAAACTGACTTTGTTGCACGCAACGATGACTTCCAAGCGTTGGTAACTGGTGTTGCTGGTGCAGCTATGGGTACAGACGGTTCAGTTGAAGCTGTTCTTGCGGCTGACCTTGGCGGCAAAAGCGTTGATGGCGCGATTAAAGACGCTATCAGCACAATCGGCGAAAACATGAACCTACGTCGCACTGCAAAGTTGAGCGTTGGTTCAGGCGTTGTTGCATCATATGTGCACAATGCTGTTGCAACTGATCTTGGTAAGCTGGGCGTTCTTATTGCTATCGAAACAACTGGCGATGCAGCTGCTGCGCAAGCAATTGGCCGCCAAATCGCTATGCATGTTGCTGCGACTAACCCACTTTCAATCAGCCCTTCTGATCTTGATCAGGATGTTGTTGAGCGTGAACGCGCGATTTTCTCAGAGCAGGCAGCCGCTTCAGGCAAGCCAGCCAACATTATTGAGAAAATGGTCGAAGGCCGCATCAACAAATTCTACGGCGAAGTTTGCTTGTTGAACCAAGCATTCGTTATCAACCCTGATCTTTCTGTTGAAGCTGCTCTTAAAGAAGCTGAAAAAGAAATCGGCGCACCTGCTAAAATTACTGGCATGGTACGTTTCGCTCTTGGCGAAGGCGTTGAAAAAGAAGAAAGCGACTTTGCTGCAGAAGTAGCAGCGGCTGCAAAAGGCTAAAACAATTCCTGCGGGTTATCTTGTTAAGAAAACCTTTGGTTTGAATTGAACATTTATAGGGCATCGCGTGACAACGCGGTGCCCTTGTTGTATCGAAAGTACGAATCCACACGCCCACATTGAAAGTAATATAGAACGATGACGGACACGCCTCTCTACAAACGCGTTTTGATTAAGGTCTCGGGAGAGGCATTGATGGGCGATCAAGGCTTCGGCATTGATGTTTCTGTTGCAGACCGCATTGCCGGTGATATCAAACAAGCCCGCGACTTAGGCGTGGAAGTTGCAATCGTTATTGGCGGCGGCAATATTTTCCGCGGTGTCGCGGTCGCCTCACGCGGCGGTGACCGCGTCAGCGGCGACCATATGGGCATGCTAGCCACTGTGATCAATTCTGTGGCGCTTCGTACATCACTTCAAAAACATGGCATTGACGCGGTTGTTTTATCTGCGATTGCAATGCCAGAAATCTGCGAGAGTTTCTCTCAGCGCAAAGCAATGGCTTACATCAATACAGGACGTGTCGTGATCTTCGCTGGCGGTACTGGCAATCCATATTTCACAACCGATTCTGCATCTGCTTTGCGCGCTGCAGAAATTGGCGCGGATGCCTTGTTCAAAGGAACGCAAGTCGACGGCATCTATTCAGCCGATCCGAAAAAAGATCCGGCAGCAACGCGCTTTGATAAGCTGACACATAAAGAGGTTTTGGATAAAGGCCTCAACGTCATGGATGTCGCGGCCGTTGCGCTTACACGCGAAAACCACATTCCAATTATCGTGTTCTCGATCCACGAAAAAGGCATGTTTGCCGAAATTTTGAATGGGCGCGGACGCGCAACAGTTGTAACCGAGGTGTAGTCCTCATTTTGATCAATATTGGTGCACATAGACTGTATAATCAGGATTATATGCACAGGGCGAAAGCATAACTATAGGGGTTTAGCCAGATGAGTAATGAATATGATTTGGCGGATTTAAAACGCCGTATGGAAGGCGCAATCAATGCATTTTCCGGTGATTTGGCAGGTTTGCGCACGGGCCGCGCTTCGGCCAGCTTGCTCGATCCAATTATGATTGATGCGTATGGCAGCCAAATGCCAATCACGCAGGTTGCCAACGTCACAGTGCCAGAACCACGCATGCTTGCCGTTAATGTTTGGGACAAGGGCATGGTTTCTGCTGTGGAAAAAGCAATCCGTGAATCAACGCTCGGCCTTAACCCGATGACAGATGGCACGACAGTGCGTGTTCCATTGCCGGAGCTCAACGAAGAGCGCCGCCGCGAACTTGTGAAGGTTGCCAACCAATATGCGGAAAATGCGCGTATTGCTGTGCGCCATGTGCGCCGTGACGGTATGGATATCCTCAAAAAGCTGGAAAAAGACGGCGATTTGGGTAAGGACGAAGCCCGCGCTGAATCTGAATCTGTGCAAAAACAAACCGACGGTTTTATCGAGCGCATTGATAAAATGCTGACCGAAAAAGAGCAGGAAATTTTGCAGGTTTGATCATTTGCGGCTTAATTTTAGTCGCAAATCCAAATGAAAGAGGAGCTTTGCAGATTTGCTGAATGACACACCCGCCAACATGACACAGCCAGTGAACCATCTTGCCATTATTATGGATGGCAATGGGCGCTGGGCTGCCGCACGCGGAATGCCGCGTACATTCGGTCATAAAGCGGGTGTCGAGGCTTTGCGCCGTACCGTAAAGTCTGTTCCAAAATTTGGTATTAAGCACCTCACTTTATATGCGTTTTCATCTGAAAACTGGTCGCGGCCAGCCGACGAGGTCAAAGATCTCCTTGGTTTGCTAAAACTCTATATTCGGCGTGATTTGGCCGAACTTGCTTCAAACGGTGTACGGGTGCGCATCATCGGCCGCAGAGAAGGTTTGCGCCCTGATATATTGGCGCTGATTGAATCTGCAGAAGAAAAAACCGCGCATAATACTGAACTTAATTTGAATATCGCCTTTAACTATGGTGGGCGTGATGAAATTGTTCGCGCGATGCAAACCATTATAGATGATCCGTCTGGACCCGTTGCAAACGGAAAACCTGTTACCGAGCAGCATATTTCAGCCGTCATGGATACTGTTGCCAGTCCCGATCCTGATTTAATTCTTAGGACAAGCGGTGAAATGCGTTTGTCTAATTTCTTGCTTTGGCAGGTTGCCTATGCAGAAATGGTGTTTCTGGATTGCATGTGGCCAGACTTCGACGAAAGCCACTTGGAAGAGGCTATTCAAGAGTTCACACGGCGCGAGCGCCGCTATGGCGGTGTTGAAGCCGTAAAAGGCGCTATATTATGAGCGAACTTTATTTACGCGTTGTCTCCGGCATTGTTATGGCCGTTGTGTTTTTATTCGCCGTCTTTATGGGCGGTTGGCTTTTCGCGGCTCTCATTGGCGTTATGTCGGCAATTATTTGGTCTGAATGGACCAATATTATGCTACCCGACGGGGATGACCGCGCAAAGCTCGTCGGCTTTGTCTGTATCGCCATTATGACGATCGCCTTGTTATTCTTTTCAGGGGCGCTTCTGTTCATAACAATTATTGCGGCATTCGGAATTGCCAGCAGCCTATTGCTATCTTGGTCTGGCGGAACGCGCGGCGTATCCGGTCTTTTATATGCCGGTGGCTTTTTAATCGCGATGGTGAGCCTGCGCGGCGGATTTGAAAGCACAGCCGGATTGATTGCTATCCTTTATTTGTGCGTCACCGTCTGGTTCACCGATATCGGTGCCTATTTTGTGGGAAGACTTGTTGGCGGGCCTAAGCTTGCGCCTTCAATCTCTCCCAATAAAACAATGTCAGGAGCAATGGGCGGTATCATTGCTGCCGCATTTGGCGCATGGATCATTATCATTGTTTCTGGCGTGCACAACCAAGGCGTCTTATTGTTGTTGGCCATTGTGCTCTCTGCTGTTTCCCAAATGGGGGATCTGTTCGAATCTGGCATTAAACGGCGCGCAGGCGTTAAAGATTCCGGATATATCATTCCAGGGCACGGCGGTATGATGGACCGGGTCGACGGCCTAGTTTTCGCTGCAATTGTATTGTGGATGTTCAGTGTCGTTATCAATGGTCTGGTTGCACCAGCAACAGCATTGTTTGTTTAACGCGTTAGCGCGATTCTATTATAGGTAGTTTTCATGGAATTTGTCTCCAGCCTGATATCAACAGATGGATTTATATTGGGCACACTTGTGCCTTTCCTCTTCGTGTTGACCATCGTGGTTTTTATCCACGAACTTGGGCATTACTGGGTAGGGCGTTTGTGCGGTATTGGCGCGACGACATTTTCCGTGGGCTTTGGCCCAGAGATCTTCGGCATTAATGATAAGCGCGGCACACGCTGGCGTCTGTCTCTCATTCCGCTTGGCGGCTATGTTAAATTTGTTGGCGATATGAATGCCGCCTCAACGACGTCCACCGAGCATGATCCAAATGCAAAACTGTCTGTAGCAGACCAAGCGCGCGCGTTTCATAACAAAGCAGTATGGCGGCGCGCAGCAACTGTTGCAGCGGGTCCGATTGCCAATTTTATTTTAGCCATCGTAATATTTTCAGTAATTACAGCAACATATGGCCGAACCATCGCAGATCCCATTGTTGCCGAAGTGCGTACGCAAAGCGCAGCAGAAGCTGCCGGTATTCAGGTTGGCGATATCTTTGTCTCTGTTGACGGTGCATCTGTGGAAACATTTTCCGATGTTCAACGCTATGTGGCACCGCGCGCCGAGACGCCAATTGTCATGCGTATGCGCCGCGGCGATGAAGAACTTGATTTGACCGTTACGCCTGAGCGTTTGGAAATTGAAGATCGCTTCGGCAATAAAATGGAGCAGGGCATTATTGGCGTGACCAATAATTCGGAAGTCGGCAATTTCCGTAAGCGTGAATATGGTATCGGTGAGTCGCTGTGGATGGGTGTCAAAGAAACCGGCTGGGTTATCGCGCGCACAGGTGGGTATTTGTCTGGTGTGGTCACAGGGCGTGAAAAGGCAGATCAAATTGGCGGTCCAATTCGCGTTGCTCAGGTTTCAGGGCAGGTTGCCACACTTGGATTTGCAGCATTGCTCAATCTGGCGGCGATTTTATCGGTTTCAATCGGTCTTTTGAACCTGCTGCCGATTCCAGTACTTGATGGCGGCCATCTATTGTTTTATCTTTTTGAAACGGTCTTAGGAAAGCCACTTTCAGAGCGAACACAGGAATTCGGATATCGGATTGGATTCGCGCTGATTCTTGGTTTGATGGTCTTTGCGACGTGGAACGACGTGACTCGCATTTTTAGCGCTAGTTGACGTGAAAATCATGGTTTTTTAACCATAGGAACGAGAAATTAGTGGCTAAAACGTCACGGAACGGCACAAGGTAAAGGCTTTTTAACCCTAAAGCTTGCGTGTAGGTAAAAAGACTGTAATACGACTTAGATAACTGTGGAATAGGTGCGCCTGTGCGTGCGAACAAACAGACAATAGTGGGGAAGTAACCGCATGAGAGCGGCTAGAAAATTACTAAACGCGGCATCGATATTTGCCTTATCCGTCACACCGGCTGTTGGCGGCGCTATTCTTCTTCAGGCTGTCAGCGTATCTGCTGCACAAGCAGCCGTTGTACGCTCGATTTCAGTGAGCGGTAATCAGCGTGTTGCCGATGCAACGATTGCTGATTTCGTCGGCTATAAATCTGGAAAGAACTTTTCAGGTTCTGAAATCGACAGCGCTGTTAAAGCACTTTTCCGTACAGGTCTATTTTCTGATGTGTCTGTAAAGACGTCAGGCTCAACGCTGGTTATCAGTGTTGTTGAATACGGCACGGTCAATCAGGTGCTCTTCCAAGGTAACCGCAAGCTAAAAGACGATCGTCTTTCTGCGGTTGTGCGTTTGCGTTCACGCGAACGTTTTGACCAAGAAACACTTGATGCTGATGTTGACGCTATTGTTGAGGCTTACAGCCGCACTGGCCGTTCTGACGTTGAAGTCAACGCAAGCGTTGTTGATTTGGGTGAGAACCGCGTCAACGTAATCTTCCAGATTGCTGAAGGCGGAAAAACAAAAATTTCGCAGATCAACTTTGTTGGTAACAATGCGTTTGGTGATCGTCGCCTCCAAGGCATCATTTCTATCAAGAAAACAAACTTGTTGTCATGGTTCACACGCACGGACGTTTATGACGACCAGCGTTTAGCTGCAGACGAAGAACAACTTCGCCGTTTCTATTTTAACCGTGGTTATGCAGATTTCCGTGTGATTTCTTCTTCAGCGAATGTTGACCCTGAAACAGGCAATCTCGCCATCAATTTCGAAGTTGATGAAGGCGAACGCTATGCATTCGGCAATATTGATATCGACAGTACGGTTTCTGGTGTTGATCCAGAGGAGCTGAAACGCTCTGTAGAAACCCGCGACGGCAAAACATACAGCGCAAAAGATGTTGAAGACACGCTTATCTCAATGTCTGAAAAGCTTGCCGCTAAAGGCTTTCCGTTTGCGGAAGTGACACCTGTTGGTAACCGCAATTTCGAAAATAACACAATCGACGTTTCCTACATCGTTGACCAAGGCCAGCGTGCCTATGTTGAACGTATTGAAATCGTTGGTAATACAACAACACGCGATTATGTCATCCGCCGTGAATTTGATCTGTCAGAAGGCGATGCTTTCAACCAGATTTTGATCCGCCGTGCGCAGAAGCGCTTGGAAGCATTGGACTTTTTCCAACGCGTTGAAATCACAACACGCGCAGGCTCACAGCCAGACCGCGTTGTTATCGTTGTACAAGTTGCAGACAAGCCAACAGGTGAGTTTGGTATCGGCGTTGGTTACTCAACCGGCAGCACAGATACATCTGATGCTGGTGTGAACTTTGAAGGTTCAATTTCTCAGCGTAATTTCCAAGGTCGCGGACAGGCAATTCGCCTTGCTGTTGGCGGTGGTGTTGATACCCGCACTTATAACGTATCCTTCACAGAGCCTTATTTCTTGGGCTACCGTATGTCGGCTACTTTCCGTGCGTTTAGAAGCACGAATGAGTATTCTGATGAAGATTATGATAGCGCGACAAATGGCGGCTCAGTAAGCTTCGGCTTGCCAATTACGGATAATTTCAGTGCCAATTTCGGTTATTCTTATTCGCAAGATGAATATACTGCCGACGGCAATTGTATTACCGGAGCCGGTGTCGTCGATAATTCTCTTGCTAACTGTACTTTGCCAGATTCCATTCAGACTGAGTTTTCTGCTGGTCGTAACCCATATACGCGCTCTGCTATCAATTATGGCTTCGTCTATAATTCAATTGATGATCGCAATGACCCGCATGAAGGTATTTATGTAACGGTACAGCAACAAATTGCTGGTTTGGGCGGTGATGCACGCTACATCAAGACAACAGCTGATGGACGCTATTATCATACGCTTTCTGAAGAGGCTGACATTGTCGGGTTCTTGCGCGCAGGCGGTGGTAACATTACTGGCCTTGGTGAAGATATTCGATATTTTGACAATCTACGTATGGGACCATCGCGTCTTCGCGGTTTTGCCAATAATGGTATCGGGCCTGTGGACGCAGCTGGAAATCATCTCGGTGGTAAGAACTATTTGAACTTTACTGCTGAAGCACAGTTTCCTCTGCCTGCTATCCCGCGTGATCTAGGCTTCAAAGGTGCTGTGTTTGCTGATGCAGGTACAGTGTTTGGAAGCGACCTTGCTGGTGTGCAAGCTGGTACTGACGATATGAAATTCCGTACGTCAGCTGGTATCAGCTTGATATGGCAGTCGCCATTTGCACCATTGCGTGTTGATTACGCTTTCCCGATATCAAAAGAAGATACGGATGACGTGCAACAGTTCAACTTCTCTGTGTCGTCAGCATTCTAAATTAAAAAGTCCGGCTAAGTGCCGGACTTTCCACTTGTATCGCGTATTTGCTCGTTGAGAGTCCTCTATTGTCCCATTCGTCACCAGTCTTCCATAAAATTGATACTCAAAAAGCATCACTAAACTGGATAAAGACATTCCTAGGCGCTGACGAAGGAAGCTCGAACACAGAGGACAATGCGATTCTCGGCCTTTGTGCAGCCAATAATCCAAAATCAGATATGCTTACATTTGTGCAGTCCCCAAAAGGGCTGGAATTAAGCACGCTATCCATATGTGCCGCGGTTATCTGTCAGGAAAAGCTAGCAGCTCAAATGCCAGATGGTCCGTTGGTGATTATTGTTGAAAATCCACAACTGTCTTTTGCCGCTTTAGCGCGCGAACTTTACCCAGATAGTCTTGGCAATCGTCGTGCTGAAACAGGTATTTCGAAATTTTCTATTGTCGATCCCAGTGCAACGATTGAAGATGATGTTACGATTTGTGCTGGCGCTGTTATCAGGGCAGGTGTTGCAATTGGTGCAGGTTCTTTCATTGGTGCGAATGCGACAATAGGTGAAAATTGCCAGATAGGTCGCAATAGTTCGATTGGTTCCAGTGCGACGATCCAATATGCGCTGATTGGCGATGATGTTTCGATACATCCCGGTGTTCGCATTGGCCAAGATGGTTTTGGCTTTGTTGCATCAAAGACCGGCCTTGAAAAAATGCCGCAACTCGGCCGTGTTATCATTCAAGACAATGTCGAGATTGGCGCAAATACAACCATTGATCGCGGCGCTTTGAGCGATACCGTGATCGGTGAGGGCACCAAGATTGATAATCTGGTTCAGATTGGCCACAATGTCATTATTGGCAGAAGCTGCGCTATCGCAGCTTTTGCGGGTATTTCCGGTTCGGCTAAAATTGGCGATGGATGCCTCATTGGCGGCCGCGTGGGAATTTCCGATCATATCACTCTGGGCAATGGCGTTCAGCTTGCCGCAACATCAAGCGTTATGAACGATATTCCTGATGGTGAAAAATGGGCTGGCACGCCTGCGCAGCCATTCAAAGCTTTCTTTCGTGAACAAGCAACATTGCGCCGCTTGGCGAAACCAAATAAAGCTTAAAATTCAATAATAACGCTACTTGGAAAGTCTTGCTATGACACATCAGGTTACAACGCATGATAATGCGCTGGAAAAAGCCGATCTGCACGAGATTATGCGCCTTTTGCCACACCGCTATCCTCTGCTGCTGGTTGACAGCATCATCAATATCGATGGCAATCGTTCTGCCGTTGGCATTAAGAACGTCACCTTCAATGAGCCACATTTTCAAGGACACTTCCCAGGCGAGCCAATTATGCCAGGTGTGTTGATTGTTGAAGGCATGGCCCAGACATCCGGCGCAATCGGCATCCGCGATTTGAAGCTCGACAAGCCTGCGCTCGTGTTTTTTATGACAATTGACAAGGTGAAGTTCAGAAAGCCGGTCGTGCCGGGCGATATTCTGGAATATCATGTAAAGCTCATCAAACAACGTGGCAGCATCTGCAAGTACGAATGTACTGGCATTGTTGGTGGTGAAAAGGTGGCTGAAGCCGAGGTGCAAGCCATGCTTTCTCCGTCAGATGCGAAGTCGCGGAGCAAATAATGACGAATACTGCCGTAGAAGTGCATCCATCTGCCTATGTTGAAGATGGGGCTGAACTCGCATCTGGCGTAAAGATCGGACCGTTTTGTCACGTCGGTGCCGATGCCAAGCTGCATGAAAATGTCGAATTGATGAGTCATGTCAGCGTTATCGGTCACACAACCTTAGGAGCGGGAACGAAAGTGTTTCCGAACGCTGTGTTGGGATCTGACGCACAAAACATTGCATATAAGGGCGAAGAAACCACATTGGTCGTTGGCAAAAACGTTGTTGTGCGTGAAGGTGTGACGATGAATCGCGGCACTGGTAATGCGCGTGGCACGACGATTGTTGGCGATAATTGTATGTTTCTTGCCTATTCACATGTCGCCCATGATTCCATTTTGGGCGAACATGTAACCTTTGCCAATAATGTGATGATTGGTGGTCATTGTACCATCGGAGACCGCGTTATTGTGGGCGGCGGCGCAGGTATTCACCAGTTCTGCACGGTAGGGCATCACGCCTTTATCGGCGGCGTGTCTGCTGTGGTAAATGATGTTATCCCATACGGCATGGTCGTCGGCAGCCGCGCATTTTTAGCAGGTTTGAACCTTGTTGGCATGAAGCGCGGCGGCATGCCCCGCGATGAAATCAACGCTGTGCGTGGTGCTTACAAAAAGCTATTTGCAGAAAACAGCGGCACCTTGCGAGAAAACGCAGCAGAGTTGATGATCGAATACAGCAATAGCGCAGCGGTAAAAGACATGCTTGGCTTTGTTCTTGCCGACAGTAAACGCAAATTCATTACGCCGATTACAGGGCGCAAAGCCCGTGAACATGAAGGCATCTAAATCATGACAGGTCGCGATACAAAAATCAGCGACCTGAATGGCGATGCGAACGCTGGCGGCCGCATTGCGATCATCGCAGGCGGCGGCAAAGTGCCAGTCCAGATCGCACACTATTTGCGCAAAAATCAGCAAGAACCCTTTATAATTATGCTGGCAGGCGAAGCTGATCCAGCGCTTTATGCTTTCGAACATGAAGAGATAAGTGTTGCAGCCATTGGCAAGCTGGTTTGCGTGCTGAAAGAGCAACAAATCAAGCGTGTTGTTATAATTGGCAGTGTTCGCAGACGGCCGAAAATAACAGATTTGCGCCCTGATTTAAGCACGCTGAAATTTCTTGGTCGATTCGTTTCGGGTCTCGTGAGCGGTGACAATGAACTGCTTTCTAAAATCGTGGAAACAATCGAAGAAATAGGTGTCAAAGTTGTTGGCGCGCATGATGTGATGCCGCAGCTATTGGCGCCTATGGGCAAAATTGCAGGCTCTATGCCTACGGCTTCTCAACGAGGATCGATAGCAAGGGGCATTGAAGCCGCCTTAGCGCTTGGCGTGATTGATGCAGGACAATGCTGCGTTGTTATTGGCCGCAATATCATTGCGCTGGAAGGCGTTGAAGGCACCGATGCGATGCTGCAACGTGTTGCAGATCAAAAACAACATGGCCGCCTTACAAATACGCGCGGCGGCGTTCTGGTCAAAATGTGCAAACCGCAACAAGACAAACGCGTTGATTTGCCAACCATTGGCCAGTCCACCATTGAAAATGCAGCGCTGGCCATGCTCGACGGCATTGCAGTTCATGGCGATAATGCAATGATTGTTGACGTTGAAGATGTCATCAAACAGGCTGATGCCGCTGACATGTTTATAATAGGCATTGATGGTACTTATGGGAGCAGTCAAAATGACTGATGGCCAACCCTATAAAATTGGAATTGTTGCCGGTGAAGAATCGGGACAACTCTTGGCCAGTGAACTCATCGACGCGCTCAACGAGATTGTTGACCAGCCCGTAAAATTGATCGGTGTCGGCGGCGAAAGGCTGGAAAGCTTGGGGCTAAAGTCTATCTTCGACCCTGCTGAAATCGCTATTACGGGCGTTTCTGCTGTCATCAAAACACTGCCGAAGCTGATTGCACGCATTAAACAAACAGCAGATGCAATCATCAAAGAAAAGCCAGATTGCCTTTTACTGATTGATAGTCCTGACTTTTCGTTGCGCGTGGCAAAAAAAGTCAAAACCGCGCTGCCGGACTTGCCCATAGTTAAATATGTGGCCCCCACCGTTTGGGCTTGGCGGCCTGAGCGTGCGGCAAAAATGGCATCCTATATCAATGAAATTCTGGCAATTTTACCTTTTGAGCCAGAAGTTATGCAAAAGCTTGGTGGCCCAAAAACCCATTATGTGGGCCATCGCCTTATATCGGATTCTGCACTGAAAAATGTGTGGGACCACAATTACAATAAGGTAATGCCTGAAAGCGATACGATAAACCTATTGGTGTTGCCCGGATCGCGCAGCGGCGAAATCAATGCGCTGATGGACGAGTTTGGTAAAACGGTGCATTTGCTACATGAGCGCGGTAACAAGCTCAATATATGTCTGCCAACCTTACCACGGCTAGAAACGCGTATACGTCAATATACGGCAAGCTGGCCCGTATCGCCCGTCATTACGACCGACCGTGAGAGCCAGATTGATGCCTATAAGCGCTCAGATGTGGCGCTAGCAGCTTCTGGCACTGTGACGTTGGAACTGGCTTTAGCAGGCATACCCGCAATCAGCTGTTACCGTGTTGATCCTATCATGAAGCTTGCCAAATCATTGATCACAACATGGTCGGCAGCATTGCCCAATATCATTGTTGATAGGCCGATTATCAAAGAGTTTTATGAAGAGTTCGTTCGTGCCGGCGTGTTGGCACGGTCGATAGAAGAACTGGTGAACCCAAAACTTTTCGCGCGGCAATATGTGCTGGAAGGCTACAGCGAAGTGCGCGAGAAAATGGCCATCGAAAAAGGTGCCAGCCAACATTCAGCTGAAATCATCGCCAAACTGCTCAGTCAAAAGAACTAAAAAAGCCCGGTCTAAGCCGGGCTTTTTAATGTTTATAAAGAACGCTTAGCGCTCTTCGACAGGTTTATAATCGCGGTGCGCTGAACCTGTATAAAGCTGGCGTGGGCGACCAATACGCTGACCTGGATCTTCGATCATCTCTTTCCACTGAGCAATCCAACCAACTGTACGTGCCAGTGCAAACAGCACTGTGAACATTGTTGTTGGGAAGCCGAGCGCTTTGAGCGTAATGCCTGAATAGAAGTCAATGTTTGGATAAAGCTTCTTCTCAATGAAGTATGGGTCCGTCAGCGCGATTCTTTCAAGTTCCATCGCAACGTCAAGCAGTGGATCATCCTTAATGCCAAGTTCTGTAAGAACTTCATGACACGTTTTCTGCATGATTTTAGCGCGTGGATCGTAGTTTTTATAAACGCGGTGTCCAAAGCCCATTAGGCGGAATGGGTCGTTCTTATCTTTCGCACGGGCGATAAATTCAGGAATACGATCAACATGACCAATCTCCGCCAACATATTAAGCGCAGCTTCGTTCGCGCCGCCATGAGCAGGGCCCCAAAGACATGCAATGCCAGCAGCAATACATGCAAAAGGATTAGCGCCTGAAGAACCAGCAAGACGCACAGTTGATGTTGACGCGTTTTGTTCATGGTCAGCGTGAAGGATAAAGATTTTATCCATTGCTTTGGCAAGAACAGGATTTCCTTTGTACTCTTCACATGGAACAGCAAAGCACATGCGCAGGAAGTTTGCAGAATAATCCAGATCGTTCTGTGGGTATATGAAAGGCTGTCCCACATGATATTTGAAGGCCATAGCTGCGATTGTTGGCATTTTGGCGATCAACCGCAATGATGCGACCATACGCTGGTGTTCATCAGCAATGTCTGTTGAGTCGTGGTAAAACGCAGAAAGGGCGCCAACGACACCGCACATGATTGCCATTGGGTGCGCATCACGGCGGAAACCAGTGAAGAAACGCTGCATCTGCTCATGCACCATTGTGTGGTGCGTTACGCGGTAGTCAAAGTCTTTCTTCTGCGCTTTTGTTGGCAACTCGCCATAAAGAAGAAGGTAGCAAACTTCTAAGAAGTCGCCTTGTTCTGCCAATTGATCGATCGGGTAACCGCGGTGCAGCAAAACACCTTCATCACCATCGATATAGGTAATTTGCGATTCACATGAAGCGGTGGATGTAAAGCCAGGGTCCAGCGTAAACATACCTGTTTGGGCGTATAGCTTGCCAATATCGATTACGTCAGGACCAATAGTCCCGCTTTTAACTTCGTATTCGTAATCCTTAGAATTGACATTCAGCTTTGACTTATTGTCAGCCATCGTATTCATACTCCTCGTCATGATGGACATTCGTTGGTTCATGCAATGCACGAACCCGAAGATCCGTTGTCCTGTGCACACTTGCTAGAACATTTCGGGCAAGCTGCCAAGCTAGCCCAAAGGGTTATTTGGTGCGATGCAATAAAGTTCATATATCTTAGTTGGAGGCTTGATCTGAAATACGCGCTAACGCTTCCTGTTTGCCCAAAACGAACAAAACATCAAACACACCCGGCGATGTTGCACGGCCCGTTAAAGCGGCGCGAATTGGCTGCGCAACCTTGCCAAGTTTAAGTTCTTTGCTATCTGCAAAAGCACGCACAGCTTCATCTAAAGCTTCAACAGTCCAGTCATCTACTGCGCTTAAAGCTGTATGCGCATCAACCAATAAAGCACGCGCATCGCCATCAAGTATGGAGCCTGCTTTGTCATCAAAATTTAGCGGCCTTGAGGCGTGAATATAATACGTACTTTCAATGAGTTGCAACAAAGTCTTTGCGCGATTTTTTAAGCCTGGCATTGCCGCAACAAGGCGCTCTTTGTTTTGTCCAAATAGGCTTTTTGAAAGATCTTCACCGCCTTCAAGATAAGGCAAAAGTTGCTCAATTGAATCAACGAGAAATATATCATTGGCTTCGCGAATATAATGACCATTAAGAGCTTCAAGCTTTTGAATATCAAAGCGTGCAGCGCCCTTGTTAATGTCGCTCACTTGGAACCATGAGATCATGTCCTCGGTAGACATAATTTCATCATCGCCATGGCTCCAACCCAAACGCGCAAGATAATTACGCAAAGCTTCTGGCAAGAAGCCCATTGCGCGATAGGCTTCCGCGCCAAGAGCGCCGTGGCGTTTGGATAATTTTGCACCATCAGGACCGTGAATAAGCGGGATATGAGCCATTTTTGGGATCGGCCATCCAAGCGCATCATAGATAATTTGCTGACGTGCGGCATTGGTCAAATGGTCATCACCGCGAATAATATCGGTAACGCCCATATCATGATCATCAACCACAACAGCGAGCATATAAGTAGGTGTGCCGTCTGAGCGCAGGATTACCAGATCATCAAGGTCAGCATTGGGAAAACGCACATCGCCCTGAACAGCATCTGCAACAAGCGTTTCACCTGTTTGCGGCGCTTTGATACGAATGGAAGGTTTAACGCCTTCGGGTGCTTCGCTCGGATCACGATCACGCCAACGACCATCATAGCGCGGCGGCTTTTTCGCTGCGCGCTGCTCTTCGCGCATTTGGGTCAATTCTTCAGGCGTTGCATAGCAATAATAGGCTTTACCATCGGCAACCAATTGCTCTGCAATCTCGCGGTGGCGTTCAGCGCGGTCAAATTGAGAAATTACATCGCCGTCCCAATCAAGGCCCAACCAGGTCAAACCATCTTTAATAGCTTCAACAGCTTCATCCGTAGAGCGTGCGCGGTCCGTATCCTCAATACGCAGCAGCATTTTGCCGCCAGTATGTTTTGCATAAAGCCAGTTAAAAAGCGCTGTCCGCGCCCCGCCAATGTGCAGAAAACCAGTTGGCGAAGGGGCAAAGCGGGTCACAACACCTGCTGTCATAGAACGTCTCCAAATTTGGGTGAGCGCAGCATATGCGCTTTGATGTGTGTGATGTAGCACAGCCGCCTTGTCGTGCAAGCGTGGGCGACAATATCTGGATAAATTTGCGTTTTAACCTAAACTGACGTTAGGTTACGGCCCGCGGCTGTAATTTGGGGTGGCCGGTGCAGGATGACGCGCCATGCGTGGGGATTTAAAACAAGAAAAATCGCTCGAGCCAGATGAACGCTGGTTGTTAAAGCTTGATGATTTCAATCATTTAGACATTCCTCCATATTCCGACATTAGGACGCTTGAAGACAATGTTGTTGTAGCGAAAACGCCAAGTGCGAAAAAGCTTCAAAAGCAGAATATACAATATGGCGCTCTATCGCTTAGCCAAAGGTTGCATGAATGGCTTGATGCGCAGCTTCAGATAGAAATCGGGCAGGGCACAGCATTTCTATTCATTCCCGTCGCTATGATTATTGGCGTGACAATCTATATGGCGCTTCCTGTTGAGCCTGCCATTCACAACATACCCGCAGCGCTATTTGTTTTTGCCGCTTTGCGAATTGTACTGCGCCATGCGCCAATTTTAATGCGTTTTGCAATGAATGCCGCGCTTATCATTTTATGCGCAATGGGTTTGATGCAGTTACGAACGCATGTGCTGGCAACGCCTATGCTGGGTTCAGAAGTTTCAACGCGTATTACAGGTCAAATCAGAGCAATTGAAAACCGGCCCAACGGATCGGTGCGTTACACAATTGATTTGACCAAAACAGAGCGGCCAAAGCTGCGCTACGCACCAGAGCGTATACGTCTAACGGCAAGGAAACCGCTCCAAAAAGCGCAAATTGGAGAAGGAATTCATGGATATGCGCGCCTGCGCCCGCCATCCGGTGCCGTCAGGCCACTGGGCTATGATTTTGCGTACTACAATTATTTTAGCGGTATTGGCGCAAATGGTTTCTTCTTAGGGCAGCCCAAAACCAACGATCAAGGCGCACAATATACCAAAAACACCCCCATATTGTTGGTTGAACGTGCGCGTTACTGGTTGGCGAACAGAATAAGGGGTGACAATAAAAGTGCGGTGAGTGCTGTATCTGCTGCGCTTATCACAGGCGATAAAGCTGCAATTCCAGAAGAGACGAATGAAGTGCTGCGCATATCAGGCTTGGCGCACATTCTTTCCATCTCTGGGCTGCATATGGCTTTGGTTGCCGGCACCGTGATGTTTGCTCTGCGCGCGGCATTCGCATTTTCTCCCAATTGGTCAGCAAACCGGCCAACCAAAAAATACGCAGCAATTGCCGGATTTAGCGCAATTATTATCTATCTGTTTTTAGCGGGGGCAAGCGTCGCCACGCAGCGATCTTTTATCATGCTGGCTGTGATGTTGGGCGCACTATTGTCTGACAGGTCGGCCCTCACAATGCGCAATCTGGCAATTGCAGCAATCATTGTGATTCTTATCGCGCCGGAAGCTGTGCTGGGGCCAAGCTTTCAGATGTCATTTGCAGCAACACTGGCTTTGATAGGCGTTTATGCTTGGTGGACAAGCCACCGAGCAGGCAGGGAATTTGTTGAGAGCCAAAGCGTGGCCGTAAACATAACGCGCACATCAGCAGGCTTTTTAACGGGATTATCTGTGACATCTATGGTTGCGGGCACTGCGACGGGAATATTCGCAGCATATCATTTTCAGCGTATTGCCATGCTTGGATTGCTGGGAAACCTATTGGCCATGCCGATTGTGTCTTTAATCACAATGCCACTTGCCATAATTGCGACACTACTCATTCCATTTGGGCTGGATGGCTATGTTTACAAAGCGATGAACTGGTCTGTAAAAATTGTCATCGAAATCGCCCAAATAGTATCCGACATCACGCCGGATGGTTCTACTGGCGCATTGTCGCCAGCAGCGCTTATTTGGTTGAGTGCAACAATTCTAATGATCTGTTTGTTGCGTTCGCAGCTTCGATATTTGGGGCTATTGTGCCTGATACCGGCCTATATCGCGCAATCAACGCTTGAAATGCCGCAGCTGATTATTTCTGAGGACGCAAAACAAGTTGCAATCATTGATGCAGAAGAAAGAGCGTTAAAAGTAAACCGTAAACGACCCAGCGCATTTATTATAGAACAATGGCAAGCCGCCTATAACGCAAAAACAATAAAACTGCCGGATAAAGGCGAAGGCAGTTTTATCTGCCAAAGCAAACAACGATGCGATTATGAAGGGCAGGTCAATGGCCACGGCTACACTGTAACCTATCTCACTGAGGCACCCGATGAAGCGCAATGGACATCGGTCTGCAAGCAAGAGGGCATAATTATTGCCGCATTCGCACCCTTTACAGCGACATGTGAAAACCAGCAGAATATCATCATCACAGCGCAGCAATTAGCACTCAACGGCAGTGCGGAGATATATATCCGTAAAGCCAGTCAAACGGATGAAAAGAAGCTGCAATATCAAACAATCTTTGCACAAGGAGATGCGGCACGCCCTTGGCAGGCACACCGCAAATATTCGCGTTCGGCCCGAAATCTCGGGCCTTATCAACGCGAATGATCAGTAATTACGCACCAAACCAACCAGACGGCCTTGAACTTGAACACGGTCCGGTCCGAAAATACGGGTTTCATAGGCAGGGTTAGCAGCTTCCAAGGCAATGGATGCACCTTTGCGGCGGAAGCGCTTCAACGTTGCTTCTTCATCATCAACCAGAGCCACAACAATATCGCCCATATTGGCAACATCTGTGCGGCGGATAATAACCGTATCGCCATCCAGAATACCGGCATTGATCATGGAATCGCCTTCCACCTCAAGCGCGTAATGTTCACCCTTGCCAATCATATCCGGCGGCATTTGAATGGAACGTGTTTGGTGCTGAATAGCAGAAATCGGAACACCAGCAGCAATTTTACCCATCATAGGGATGCCGACACTATCATCATTGCTGGCACCATTAAAATGTGCTGGCGATGTCTTGATTGGGGCTGGGGCCTTGCCTTTACTGCCCTCAATAACGCTGGGTGAAAATGCTTGCCGTGCGCCATTACCGGGCATCATAGCATCTGGCAGTTTTATAACTTCTAATGCACGGGCACGGTTGGGCAGGCGCCGAATAAAACCACGCTCCTCAAGTGCCGTGATCAAGCGGTGAATGCCTGATTTTGATGCCAGATCCAACGCCTCCTTCATTTCGTCAAAGGAAGGCGGAACACCGGTCTCCTTCAGTCGTTCATTAATGAAGACGAGAAGATCAAGTTGCTTACGTGTCAGCATGGCGGTTTCCAGAATCAATAAAACAAATCAAGAACATCTATACGTGTTCTATTTGTGTTCTGCAACCTGTAAGATTTAGTTGAGGCCCATTTGATGACGGGGCAAGCCCTGCGAGAGGAACAATATCTGTTTTAAATCATATGTTTATGAAGCTAATTACGCACTTTCGCGCACAACCAAACGCCCTATAAAAGTTTTATCGAGTTGAGAATTTTCGGAACTTTCCAAAACATCAACGAGATAATTTGCCATGTCCATCAAGGGTTGGCGGTATGTTGTGAGACGGTAATTAGGGCTCTCGCATTGAGGCACATCATCAAAACCAATCACAGCAATATCATCGGGAACCCGAAGTCCTAAGCGGTGCCGAATGGCATCAATAACACCAAGGGCAAGCGCATCGTTTTCGCACACAATAATATCAGGCCTTTGATTTTCTGGCTTGTTAGACAATGTTTCAGAGATGATATCAGCGGCAAGGATAGAGTCATAGGCAGGAACAGCAACACTATCGCAGGTGACGCCAAACTCTTTGGCCCAAAAATCCAAAAAAGTTTCTTTTCGAGATAGGTGTGCAGAGCTCGTGCGAGGGCCCGCAAGATAGAAGGGTGCCTTATAGCCTCGGTCACGGACATATTCAGCAATTTCTAGCGTGGCAGCGCGGTCATCGACCGATATTGAGATCGTGTCTTTGTTTTCAGAAGAGCGTGCAAAGATAATCAGCTTTTTGAAATGCTGCGCTTTGTGAGCTGCTTCTAAAACCTCGTCATCAAACTGTATACCGATTAGGATTGTTGCATCGACGCGGCGGCGGCGCGCATTCATAAGTGCTGGCTCTGCATCATCTCGGTCCAAGGTGTTAACCAGCATCATGTCCCAGCCACGGCCGCGCAGCACACGGGTGAGGCGCTCAAGCATGACCAATTTATGTGGGTTTGCAAAATCATCAATTAGGATTGCGACAAGATTGGAATGATCGGACGCAAGCGATGCAGCCCTCAGGTCTGGAACGTAGCCTAATGTCTCGGCAGCTAAGAGAACCTTCGCTCGTGCTGCCGCTGATATTGAAGCGTCTTTTTTAAAAGCGCGATTGACGGTCCACCGTGACACACCAGCGGCGGTCGCAACATCATCAGCGGTAACATACCCAGTCGAAGGCGACGATTTCAAACCAATAACTCCATTTTCCGATTTCATGTGTCTACGTCGAAATGACCATTTTTCATAGTGTTTTCATAATTATAGCAACGCTACCAATTCAAGCTATCACAATAATTTGCACGCGTGTGCAAAAATATCTTGCACACGCGTGCAAAATGCTTATAGATTTACCTAAGACGGCATAACAGCTGCAAAATGGGAGGTTTGAATGCTTAAGGTCGGTTTACTTGGAGCTGGACGAATTGGTCAGGTCCACGCAGTCAATATAGCGGGAAACGCACGTTCAACTTTAGTCGCGGTTGCTGATGTGAATCAGGAGGCTGCTGAAAAACTAGCGGCTGATCATCAATGTGAAGCGCGCTCTGTCGAATCAATTTTGGCCGACCCTGCCATCGATGCTGTCCTTATTGCATCTTCTACCGACACTCATTCCGATCTGATTGAGGCGGCCACGGCTGCTGGAAAAGCGGTTCTGTGTGAAAAACCTGTCGATCTGTCTTTGCAACGTGCAAAGGCCTGTCTTTCAGCCGTATCTGCCACCGGCAAGCCGGTTATGATTGGCTTTAATCGCCGCTTTGATCCTAATTTTGCAGCTGTGCGCAAGGCTTTTGCGGCAGGCGAAATAGGCAAGGCAGAATTACTGTCTGTCACCTCGTTTGATCCAGCACCGCCGCCAGTATCGTACATTAAAGTATCGGGCGGTCTGTTTCGCGACATGATGATTCATGATTTTGATATGGCTAATTTCTTGATGGGCAGACGTCCTACAACAATTCGTGCCGTTGGCAGTTCAATTGTCGATCCTGAAATTGGTAAAGCTGGAGACGTTGATACAGCCGTTGTTACCATGACCTATCACGATGGCCGTATCGCAGTGATTAAAAACAGCCGCCGTGCAGCCTTTGGTTATGATCAACGCGTCGAGATTCTAGGCTCTGAAGGGCTGCTTCAAGTTCAAAACATGCTTGAAAACACAATGGTCAAATCAACCGCCGCCGGCGTTGTTTCAGCCAAGCCGACATATTTTTTCTTAGAACGATACATGCCCGCTTATATCGCCGAATGGGAGGCGTTTGTTTGCGCTGTTCTTGATGGCGCGGACATTCCTGTGACGCTGGAGGACGGTGTTGCCGCATTGGCAATGGCCGAAGCTGCAACAGAAAGTTTCAAGTCAGGCTCGGCCGTTGAGGTGAGCTACTAACACAGATTTGCGTGAGGCGCAGATCGCGCCAGCCGCATCAATGATCGGGCGATTTGAAACGCCTGATATCGGAGAGGTGATTAATTTTAGTCACCTGAAAAATCCTCGGGAGGATAAACATGAAAAAACTTTTATCATCTGTTGCTATGGCCGCCACTTTGGCTGTTGCTACCCCTGCAATGGCGAGCGACATTATTGTCGTTGCTCATGGTCAAGCAAATGACCCATTCTGGTCAGTTGTGAAAAACGGCGTTCAAAAAGCTGGCGAAGATACTGGCGCGAATGTTGAATTTCGCTCACCTGAAACATTCGACATGGTCGCTATGGGTCAGTTAATTGACGCAGCTGTAAACCAAGAACCCGATGGCCTCGTGGTATCTATCCCAGACGCTGATGCGCTCGGGCCTGCAATTGAACGTGCCGTAGCGGCTGGTATTCCTGTTATCTCGATGAACTCTGGTTCCGATGTTGCTAAAGGCCTTGGTGTTTTGCTTCATGTTGGTCAATCTGAATATGATGCAGGTAAAGCAGCAGGTGAAAAACTTGCTTCTATGGGTGGCACAAAAGGTATTTGTGTAAACCAAGAAGTTGGTAATGTTGCGCTCGATTTGCGCTGTGAAGGTTTTGCCGATGGTTTTGCTCAAGAAGTAAATGTTATTCCGACACAGGCTGATCCAGCAGAAGTTGAATCTAAGGTTCGCGCTGCACTCGATTCAGATCCAGATGTTGATACTATTCTTGGTCTTGGAGCATCATTGGTCGGTGAACCAGCGGTAGCGGCCGCCCAAGCTTTGGGTCGTGACGATGTTTTAATCGCATCTTTTGACCTGTCTGCTGGCTTTTTGAAGCACGTGTCTGAAGGTAAGGCTGCATTTGCCATCGACCAACAGCAATTTTTGCAAGGCTACCTACCTGTCGCATTCTTGGCGTTAAACGCTGAATACGGATTGATGCCAGGCGGTGATGTGCCATCTGGTCCAAATCTTGTGACTCAAGATGCAGCCGGTCAAGTGATCGAACTGTCTGCACAAGGCATTCGCTAAACCGGTTATCAGGCCATGCATCAGCATGGCCTGATTTTTAACTTTTGGAGGAGAGCACATGACCAGCAATGCTGAAAGCACAAGTGACGAACGGGTAAAATCGGAGTCTTTAGTTACTAAATTCATGAAACGTCCAGAGCTTGGCGCTATGGGCGGTGTCATTCTCGTGACTATTTTCTTTTACATGACCGCTGATAGCACGATGTTTACCTTATCGGGCACCATGAATTTCATGACGCCAGCAGCCCAACTGGGTATTCTGGGTATTGCGGCAGCTATGTTGATGATCGGTGGGGAATTTGACCTTTCGATCGGTTCCATGATTGCTTTTGCAGGTATGATCTTTGGCGTCCTGACCGTTAACTTCGGCTTACCTTTGATCCTGGCTATCCCGCTAACGCTTGGAGCAGCTGCATCGGTTGGGGCTGTAAACGGAACGATTGTTATTCGCACAGGATTACCATCATTCATCGTTACCCTTGCTGGTTTATTTATTCTTCGCGGTGTCTCTCTCGTTGGTTTGAAACTCTTTTCAGGTGGTTCAACACAATTACGCGGTGTGCGCGACGCTCTTGAAGGCGACCCTCTAATTGAAATCTTCTCTGGCGATGCATTTGAGAGCCTATTTAGCTATCTTGCAAGCATAGGTATGGTGGAAACCTTCAAAAACGGTGCCTCAAAGGTTCCTGGTATTCCAGTTGAAATCCTTTGGTTTATCCTTCTTGCAGCAGTGGCGACCTATGTGTTGCTTCGCACCCCCGTTGGCAACTGGATATTTGCTACAGGCGGTGATTCCAATGCGGCATCCAACTCTGGTGTTCCTGTCAAAAAAGTAAAAATTTCACTCTTTATGTTGACCGCTATGGCCGCTGCTCTTGTCGCGATTATCACAGTGATTGATGCAGGTTCTACAGATGCCCGCCGTGGTTTCATGAAAGAATTTGAAGCAATCATTACCGCAGTTATTGGTGGCTGCTTGCTCACAGGTGGATATGGCTCGGCCATTGGTGCCTTCTTCGGAGCGATCATTTTCGGCATGGTAACGATTGGTCTAACTTATACCAATTTCGACCAAGACTGGTTTCAAGTGTTCTTAGGCGGCATGCTTTTACTCGCCGTGGTGTTCAACAACGTTATCCGCAAACGCGTGACAGGGGAGCACTAATATGACCAATACGATCATTCATATGGAAGGCATCAAGAAGCATTTTGGCAATGTCATTGCACTCAATGGCGTAACCTTTGATGTAAGTTCTGGCGAATGCCACTGTCTTTTAGGCGACAATGGCGCAGGCAAATCAACCTTCATCAAAACCATGTCGGGCGTTCATAAGCCGACCGAAGGAACGATAACATTTGAAGGCAAGCCACTTTCATTCAGTTCGCCGCGCGATGCAATGGAAGCTGGCATCGCTACGGTGTTTCAAGATTTGGCAATGATCCCGCTAATGAGTGTGACCCGAAACTTCTTTATGGGGCGTGAACCAACCAAGGGGAGAGGTCTTTTAAAACGGTTCGATGTTGATGCGGCCAATGAGATCTGCATGGAAGAGATGCGCAAAATGGGCATTAATTTGCGTGCACCAGATCAAGCCGTTGGCACACTTTCGGGCGGTGAACGTCAAACGGTAGCGATTGCGCGTGCCGTATATTTCGGAGCGAAAGTCCTGATCTTAGACGAGCCAACATCTGCACTTGGCGTGCGCCAAACGTCGAATGTGCTCTCAACGATTGACCGCGTTCGTGGACAAGGCATTGGCGTGGTCTTCATTTCGCACAATGTGCGTCATGCCATGGCTGTTGGGGACCGTTTCACTGTTCTCAACCGTGGGCAAACTCTTGGTACGGCCAAGAAAGATGAGATTACGTCCGCTGAGTTGCAAGACCTGATGGCAGGTGGCCAAGAACTAGCAAAGCTAGAAGGCTCTTTGGGCGGCACTATTTAAATAACACGCATAGCAACCCAGCGTCTTGTTGGGTTGCTACCTATATTTTTCATCTATTGGGCCGCTTGGCCATTGGAAATGTACATGTCAAACTTGCCAAAAACATCCCTCGGTGTTGCGCTGATCGGTACAGGCTTCATGGGAAAATGCCATGCTATGGCATGGAACAATGTGTCGACAGTCTTTGGCGGCGCACGTCCACGGCTTGTGGTTTTGTGCGATGTTAATAAGGCGGAAGCTAACAACCATGCTGAACAATTCGGTTTTGAACGCGCCACAACAGACTGGAAGGGTGCGCTTGCTGACCCAGATGTAGATATCGTATCTATTACGACGCCGAACGGGTTTCACCGCCCTATGGCAGAAGCAGCACTTAAAGCTGGCAAACATGTCTGGCTCGAAAAGCCAATGGCACTAACGCTCGAAGATGCGGAAGCGATGATGGATACGGCAGCGCAATATCCAGAGCAAATCACCATGTTGGGATACAACTACCTACGCAGCCCATCCTTCAAAGCGGCTTGCAGTATGATTGAAAAAGGTGAAATCGGCGCTCTGCACACCTTTCGCGGCGTGTATGATGAAGATTATTCTGCTGACCCTGATCTGCCGTGGTCTTGGCGTATGACGCATGAAGGCGGCGGCCTTGGCGCGCTCGGTGATTTGGGCTGCCATCTTGTAAGCCAAATGGTTGCTTTAATGGGGCCAGTTGCCGAGTTAACAGCGCAGTCACATATCGCGATTCCTCAGCGCAGTTCACCTGATGGTCCAAGAGCCGTTGAGAATGAAGATAGCGCAATGGCTATGTTGAAGTTTGTTTCCGGTGCGCAAGGATCATTTGCGACATCGCGTATAGCAAGAGGCCGTAAATGTCGCCTGCAATGGGAAATACATGGGTCCGATGGGACAATCATATTTGACCAAGAAAATATGAACGAATTGTGGGTCCACAAATCGGGTGATGCGGGTTTTACACGCCACCTCAGCGGTCCCGAACAGCCTGAATTTGCAAACTTTTGCCCTGCACCAGGGCATAATTTTGGATTTAACGAACAAAAGATCGTCGAAGCGCGCGATCTGCTTGCAGCAATAGCAGGCGATCACAATGTAGGTCCGAATTTCAAGCAAGGGCTGGAAATTGAGCGGATCATTCACGCAATGTCGGCGTCGCAAGGATGCCCTGTTATTCTGGATAGACCATGGCAAAAGATATAGATGTAATTACAATTGGCCGTTCAAGCGTTGATTTATATGGCGCGCAGATTGGTGGACGCTTGGAGGATATGGGTTCCTTTGAGAAATATATCGGCGGATCACCAACCAATATTGCATGCGGCACATCGCGGCTAGGTTTGAAAACAGCCCTGATTAGCCGCGTCGGCGATGAGCACATGGGACGCTTCATATTAGAGCAACTCGCGCGTGAAAATGTGTGTACGGACGGCGTTGTGACCGATCCTGAACGCCTGACGGCTTTGGTGATTTTGGGCATTCGCGACGAGGAACAATTTCCGCTGATTTTCTACCGTGAAAATTGTGCCGATATGGCGCTGTGCGAAGATGATATTGATGAGGCATTTATCAAACGCGCGCGTGCGCTGGTGGTAACCGGAACGCATTTATCCAACCCACGCACGGCCGCAGCTGTGATCAAAGCGCTAAAGATAGCACGTGAACATGGCTTACGCACAGCGCTCGATATTGATTACCGACCAAACCTTTGGGGTGTTGCAGGGCATGGCGACGGCGAAAATCGCTTTGTCGAAAGCCAAGCTGTTACGGACAAGCTTTTGGCGACGCTACATTATTTTGATCTCATTGTGGGCACAGAAGAAGAGTTTCATATTGCTGGCGGGTCGAGCGATACGCTTGAGGCGCTGCGCACAGTGCGCACGAAATCTCCCGCCACGCTGGTGTGTAAACGCGGCGCTCTTGGAGCATCGGCTTTTGAAGGCGCAATCCCTGCCAGCCTTGATGATGGGCAGATAGGTGAGGGCTTTCCCATTGAGGTATTCAATGTGCTCGGTGCAGGCGATGGTTTTTTCTCAGGCTTGCTCAAAGGCTGGATGGAATCAGGCAGTCTTGACGACGTAAATTGGCCAACAGCGCTCAAATACGCCAATGCCTGCGGTGCCTTTGCGGTATCGCGTCATGGCTGCACACCTGCCTATCCAAGCGTGGAAGAGCTTAATCTCTTCCTTGAGCGCGGCGTTGTGCAAAAGGATCTGCGTAACGATCCTGTGTTGGAACAAATCCATTGGTCTACCACGCGCCATACACGTAATTCTGGCGATTGGTCATCCATGCGGGTTTTTGCCTTTGATCACCGCCTGCAGCTTGAAGAAATGGAAGGCTATTCCATTGATAAAGCGGGCGCCTTTAAAGAACTGTGCTTAAAAGCTGCATTGGACGTGCAAAACGGCGAAACTGGCTACGGCATTTTGTGTGACAGCCGGATTGGAAAATCAGCGCTGCATGCTGCTTCTGGTTCCGGCCTTTGGATTGGACGCCCTACGGAATGGCCAGCATCACGGCCATTGACGTTGGAGCCTGAGCTTGGCTCTGATTTTGGCGGTTTGAACGAATGGCCACGTGAAAACGTGATCAAATGTCTGTGCTTTTGCCATCCTGATGATGATGCACAAACACGCGCAAGCCAAGAACAAACTGTGAAACGCCTGTTTGATGCAGGACGCCGCAATAATCTTGAATTCTTACTGGAAGTCATTCCATCAAAGGTTGGGCCTGTTACTCCCGACACGACCGCAACCTTGATCCGGCAGTTCTACCAAGCAGGTGTTTATCCTGACTGGTGGAAGCTGGAACCGATGGCAGACGCGGAAGGCTGGTCTGCCGCCGTGGCTGCCATCGAAGAGTACGATATGCATACTCGCGGAATTGTGGTTCTGGGCTTGGATGCCCCGGAAGCCGAGCTTGCAAAGAGCTTTGAGATCGCTTCCAGCTATCCATTGGTCAAAGGGTTCGCGGTTGGACGCACGATTTTTGGTGATGCAGCACGCGCTTGGATGATGGGCCAGATTGATGATGCAGCGGCTATCCAACAAATGAGCGCTCGATATAGCCAATTGTGTAAAGTGTGGGACACTGCCCGATCAAACGCCCGCCTGAACATGGCTGGTTAAGGAGATAACATGAGTAAAACCATTCGGCTAACAGCTGCCCAAGCGATGATCAAATGGCTCTCTGTCCAAATGACATCCGAGGGTGAGCGCTATATTGACGGTATGTGGGCCATATTTGGTCACGGCAATGTTGCAGGTATCGGCGAGGCGCTGCATGCCTATCACGATGTTTTTCCAACGTGGCGCGGTCAAAACGAGCAAACAATGGGCCATGCGGCTATTGCCTATGCCAAGGCTAAAAAACGCACGCGCGCAATGGCTCTAACATCTTCTATTGGACCAGGTTCAACAAACCTTGTCACAACCGCAGCGCTTGCGCATGTTAATCGTCTTCCTGTGCTAATCGTGGCAAGCGATGTCTTTGCCAACCGCAGGCCCGACCCTGTGTTGCAACAAATCGAAGATTTTGATGATGGAACGGTTACAGCCAATGATTGCTTGCGCCCAGTTTCGCGCTATTTTGATCGTATTACACGGCCTGAGCATCTCTTAACGGCGTTGCCACGTGCGATGCGTGTGTTGACCGATCCGGCTAATTGCGGACCGGTTACGCTAAGCTTTTGCCAAGACGTTCAAACAGAAGCTTATGATTACCCTGAAGCTTTCTTTGATCAAAAATCATGGCGCATTCGTCGTCCTGAACCTGATGCAGAGGAGCTGTCCCATGTGGCAAATCTCATCAAATTGGCCAAAAACCCCGTAATCATTGCCGGTGGCGGTGTGATTTATGCTCAAGCAGAAGAGACGCTTGCAGCATTTGCGGTCAAGCATAACATTCCAGTGACTGAAACGCAGGCAGGTAAATCTGCTCTCGCACAAAGCCATCCAATGAATTTTGGTGCAAGCGGCGTAGACGGTTCTGCTGCTGCCAATGCAGCTTTGAAAGAGGCCGATCTTGTGATTGGTGTTGGCACACGCTTGCAAGATTTCACAACGGGATCACGCACACTCTTTAATGAGAGTGCAACGCTCGTGTCGATTAATATTCATGGTTATGATGCAGCTAAACACGCCTCAGAAAGCCTTGTTGCAGATGCCAAAATCGCGCTTGAAAAACTCTCGCAAGCTATTCCTGATTACAAGGCACAAGCACCCAATTTGGATGCGCGTGCAGACTGGCTACGTGCTGTAGACGTATATTGCGCACGCCCCGAAGATCAGGCAGCCAAACCGACAGACGGCCAAGTCATTGGCGCAGTACAACGCGCATCTAATGACAAAACCGTTGCAATGTGTGCGGCCGGCACAATGCCCGGCGCGCTCAAACTCCTATGGCAACCCGCTCAAGGCGGTTATCATATGGAATACGGTTTTTCATGCATGGGCTATGAGATTGCCGGCGCTATGGGCATCAAACTCGCAACACCTGATCGCGAGGTGATCTGTTTTATCGGCGACGGTTCCTACATGATGGCGAACTCGGAACTGGCAACGGCCGTTATGCGGGGTATTCGGTTCACGGTCGTGCTGACAGACAATGCAGGCTATGGCTGTATCAACCGTTTGCAGACACAGGGCTGTAGCGGTGAGCCGTTCAACAATATGTATGTCGATTGCAACATCGAAACACAGCCCAACATTGATTATGTGGCACATGCAGCAAGCATGGGCGCGCATGCGGTTAAAGTATCTGGCACCGACATGTTGGAGGCGGAAGTTAAAGCGGCCCGTGGTCGTAATATTCCCACTGTTATTGTCATCGACACCACGGCAAAAGACTTTCCCGGAACGGGGCTAGAAACAACCGCAGGTCCGCACGGCTTCTTCTGGGATGTCGCAGTGCCTGAAGTTTCTGAACGCCAAGAACAGCGTGAGCGCTACCTTTTATATCTTGACCAAATTGCTCGTCAGAGCCGCGTCAATTAACACACAATTTCCGGAGACAAGAGCCATGATTCAATTTGGCACGAACCCTATTGCATGGGCGAACGATGATGACCATAGCCTTGGCGCGCATGTTCCAACGACGCAAATCTTAGAGGAGGCGGGTCGTCAAATTTTCTTTGATGGAATCGAGAATGGCCACCGTTGGCCGCAGGATGATCCAAAAGCCCTCAAAGAGCTGCTAAATAGCTATGGATTGCAATTCATTACAGGTTGGCATTCACTCAATGTGCTTACCAATTCGATTGAGGACGAAAAGCTGGCTATTCAGCCACACCTCGACAAGCTCAAATATAATGGCTGCAAAGTCTGTATCGCATGCGAGACTTCCAATACGATCCAAGGCGAGGTTAAACCTTTGTCTGAGCGCCCAGTTTTAGATGATGCTGGGATGACAGATTTTGCTAACCGCGTGGAACAGATCGCGGCCTATTGTGCAGATCAGGGCATTGATTTGGTTTACCATCACCACATGGGAACCGTGGTGCAAAGCCCAGAAGACATTGATGCATTTATGGCCGCAACGGCGGCAGCTGGCGGAGCGACAAAGCTGTTGTTTGACGCAGGTCATTGTTATTTTGGCGGCGGAGATCCCGTCGAAGTGCTCAAAAAACACGCAAGTCGTGTGCGCCATTTCCATGCCAAGAATGTGCGTCCATCTGTGCGCGAAGTCGTCGAGCGTGACGGCTGGTCATTTATGGAAGGTGTGCGCGGCGGTGTATTCACAGTGCCGGGCGATCAAGAAGGGGCCGTGGAATTTGGACCGCTTTTGCAAATACTAAAAGAGCATAATTATGATGGCTGGATCGTGATTGAAGCAGAACAAGACCCAGCATTGCGTAATCCACTCTTATATCAGACCCTCGGTCTGGCGACACTGAAACGTCTCGCACGTGAAACGCAACTTATCTAAGCCAAAGTAAGGAATTTCTATCATGCCTGATCTTCTCAAACATCCTTTTGGCGCCCATGGAAAAGTGCACCAGATAACACCCCAAAGCGCGGGCTGGCGTTATGTGGGGTTCGATCTTTACCGCCTGCGGGCAGGTGAGACAGTTGCAGATGTTACAGGGCAAGATGAGATCATCCTCGTCATGGTAGAAGGCAAAGCAAAAATTCACGCAGCTGGAAAAAACTGGGGTGAATTGGGTGAGCGGATGAATGTGTTTGAAAAGACACCGCCGCATTGTCTTTACGTTCCAAACGACAGTGACTGGACGCTTGAAACCACAACCGATGCGACCATTGCCGTGTGTAAGGCACCGGGAAAATCAGGGCATGAGGCACGCCGCATTGGCCCTGATGGCATCACATTGACACAGCGCGGCGAAGGCTCAAACGCCCGCCACATCAATAATATTGCGATGGAAAACGAAGACTATTGCGATAGCCTTCTGGTGACAGAAGTGTTCACGCCTGCTGGCAATTGGTCATCCTACCCAAGCCATCGCCATGATGAGGATGACTTTCCGCGCATCACCTATCTTGAAGAGACCTATTATCACCGCCTGAACCCTGCTGATGGTTTTGGCATTCAGCGTGTCTATACCGATGATCTAAGCCTCAATGAGACCATGGCTGTGCATGATCATGATGTCGTATGTGTTCCGCGCGGCCATCACCCTTGCGGCGCACCGCACGGATTTGAGATGTATTATCTCAACGTCATGGCTGGGCCGCGCCGCGCATGGCGCTTTGTTGCCGCACCCAATTTGGAACATTTGATGAAATAATGGGCTGCAACCCAAATAGAAAGAAGCCAGAATGACCCAGCCTTTCGAACTCGCTGTTTGCGCCGAAATGATTTGGACTGACAAACCCATTGAATGGCGTGCCGCTCGTTTGAACGAACGGGGGCTTGGGGTCGGGCTGTGGAACTACAACAATCATTGTTTGGAAAAGCTTGAATCTGTCGGTGCCAACTACACCATCATGAATGGCTATCTTGAAGGACGGTTGGCTGACGATGAGGGGGCTGATCTGCTGCTAAAATCGGTTCGTGAAACAGTTCAAGTGGGCAAGCGCCTTGGTGTCGACCGTCTTAATTTACATGGCACCGCGCTCGGTGACGGCGGCATTCCAATTTGGCAAAACGATGTGACGGATGGTGCAATGTGGCTCAAAGCCCGCGATACACTCAACCGCATTTGTGATTTAGCCAATGATGAAGATGTGATGTTTACGCTTGAAAACCTGAATTTACTCGATCACCCCGGTTGTCCTTTTGGCTCCACCAAAGATGTTCTTGCGCTTGTGTCATCCATTGACCGTCCTCAATTGCGCATCAATCTTGACCTTTATCACACGCAAATCGGCGAGGGTGATCTTATCCGTTGGTGTGAAAAATGCTTGCCGTGGATTGGAGAAGTTCAAGTCGCCGATAATCCGGGACGATGCGAACCTGGCACAGGCGAGATCAACTACAAGGTCGTTGCGCAAAAACTAAACAAAATCGGATATAATGGACCGGTAAGCATGGAAGCCTACGCTGCAGGTGATAGCGATGCTGCCGTGGACGCATTTGTTGACGCTTTCACGCTGGCTTAACGGCCAATCGGTGTGAGCGCAATGAACTCAACGTCATCGCCTGCAATCGCTGCAGGCGCATCAATGGGGCGCACAACAAGACCATTGGCATTGGCGTAAAAAGAGATGATCGAAGAATCCTGATTTTCAAAAACGGACGCTTCAAACCCTGAATCTGTGCGCTTGATCATCGCGCGGGCATATTGCTCACGGTTGCCATTGGCTTTAATCGGACCTGTCAGTGTTGCCTTCTGGCGAACTTGATTATAGCTGCGTCCACCCAGTGCGCAGATCAGCGGTACACCAAACAAATGTGTGCAAACGAGGCTAGAAACCGGATTTCCTGGCAGGCCGAGAATACGCATATTGCCAAGTTTGCCAAACATCAGCGGCTTTCCGGGCTGCATGGCAATCTTCCAGAAATCAAGTTCCATGCCAGCTGATATGAAAACCGAGCGCACCAAATCATGCTCGCCGACAGAAGCACCGCCAAGTGTGATTAGCACATCACATTGCGAATCAATGGCGCTCTGCAAAGCATTTTTAAGCGACTTTTCGTCATCGCGCGCTATGCCAAGATCGATGACTTCTGCATAATATTCAGTCGCGATTGCACCAACACCATAAGCGTTAGAGGCAATGATTTGTCCGGGCTTTAAAGTCGAACCGGGCGCAAGCAATTCATCACCTGTCGCTAAAATACCGATGCGCGGTTTTTTATAGACGGGCAGGGATGCATGGTTTCCAGAAGCAGCCAAGCATAGCGCTCCCGCATCAAGAACGCGCCCTTGAGAAAGCAAAATATCGCCGTCTGAAAAATCCAGTCCAGCAGGGCGCACATAAGTGCCGCTAGTAACAGTTTCGGTCACTGTGATGTGGTTATCACCAGCAGGCTCTGCATCTTCCTGAATAAGAATGGCATCCGTGCCATCAGGTAGCGGTGCACCTGTGAAAATGCGCACGCATTCGCCAGCGCCAACCACACCGTCAAACATATAGCCGGCAGCAACGTCGCCAATCACTTTGAGCGTTGCACCTACATGGGCAGCATCAAGCGCACGAACGGCATAACCATCCATGGCAGAAGCAGCAAAGGGCGGCTGTGTTCGTTTGGCAAACAAGTCGGTGGCAAGAGTGCGGTTATGGGCGTCTTCAAGGGCAATGGTCTCAATGCCAAGAGGCTCAGCGCCATGCAAAAGCCGTGCAAGCGCTTCATCAACAGGTAAAAGCGGTTTGCGAGTAGCCGCCATTACGCCCCGCGTGTCCAAGTGCCGGACTTGCCACCTGTTTTAGAAATCAGCTTAATGGAGCCAATTTCCATGTCTTTTTCGAGCGCTTTAGCCATGTCGTAAATCGTAAGACAGGCAACAGAAACAGCCGTTAGCGCTTCCATTTCAACGCCTGTTTTACCAGATAGGCTGACAGTTGCTGTTACCGATAGACCTGTAAAATCAGTACCTTGATCTATATCGATATTGATTTTGGACAACATAAGCGGATGGCAGAGCGGGATCAGCTCATGCGTCTTTTTTGCCGCCATGATACCGGCAATACGTGCTGTGCCGATCACATCGCCTTTTTTTGCGTCACCCGCTAAAATGGCCGCGAGCGTGTCAGCGCTCATCATCACATGGCCACTGGCAACAGCTTCTCGGCGCGTTACATTTTTGTCCGCCACATCCACCATATGGGCCGAGCCGTCACCGGTTAGATGGGTGAGCTTATCGCCAGCCATTACGCAGCAGTTTCGCGTGTTTGTGTGAGTAATGTGCGTGTGGCTTCGGTCACATTTTCCTGCCGCATCAGGCTTTCACCAACAAGAAAACTTGTGATGCCTGATGTTTTCAGCCGCGCACAGTCATCAGGTGTGAAGATGCCGCTTTCGCCAACAAGCAAACGATCATCCGGCACCATTTTTGAAAGCGTTTCGCTTACCTCTAAAGACACTTCAAAGGTTCGTAAATTGCGGTTGTTAATGCCAAGAAGTTTCGAATCAAGCTTTAACGCCCGTTCCATCTCGGCCTCATCATGCACTTCAATCAGCGCATCCATGCCAAGCGCGAATGCTGTATCCTCAAGCGATTTTGCCAGATCATCGCTGACACTTGCCATAATGATCAAAATAGCATCAGCGCCCCAATTTCGAGCCTCATAAACCTGATAAATATCATGCATAAAGTCTTTGCGCAGCGCCGGAATACTGACCGCAGCACGTGCATTGGTCAAAAATTCAGGCGCACCTTGGAATGAAGGCTTGTCTGTTAAAACAGAAAGACAGGCAGCGCCGCCTTGTTCATAGGCTTTTGCAAGAGCAGGCGGGTCAAAATCTTCGCGAATCAAGCCCTTCGATGGGCTGGCCTTTTTAATTTCTGCGATTAGGCCATAATTTCCTGCATCACGTTTGGCATATAATGCGTTTAAAAAACCGCGCGGTGCTTCGACATCGTCAATTTGTGCCTTGAGCTCGCCAAGAGGCAGCACAGCCTTTGCTGCGGCGATCTCTTCAAGCTTATAGGCTTCGATCTTGCTTAGAATATCAACCATCAGCTCATTGCCTTTCCATTGGAAACAGCGATCACATTGTTTAGAACGTTCAAAGCAGCGCCGCTATCGAGCGCCTTTTGTGATTGAGCAATGCCGTCCTTCAAATCAGATGCAAGACCAGCAACTACCAAACCAGCCCCAGCATTCAAACACGCAATATCGCGGTAGGCATTTTTCGCGCCTTTAAGAACATCCATCAACGCTGCTGCATTATAAGCTGGTTCGCCGCCCTTCAGATCATCGATCGTCACACGCGTAAGTCCAACATCTTCTGGGGTGATCTCAAACTCAGTGATTTGACCGTCTTTAAGCTCCACAACTTGTGTTGTGCCCGCCGTGGTCAATTCATCAAGACCGTCACCATAAACCACCCAAACATGTTTTGAGCCTAATTGCTTAAGCGCATTGGCAATGGGTACAAGCCATTTAGGATCAAACACGCCGACCAGTTGACGGGTCACACCTGCCGGATTTGAAAGCGGGCCAAGTAAATTGAAAATTGTACGGGTTCCAAGCTCAACACGGCTTGGACCAACATGGCGCATAGCTGCATGGTGCATTGGTGCAAACATAAATCCCAGACCTGCTTCAGCAATTGAGCGGCCAATGGTTTTGGCGTCCGCATCAATATTAACACCGAGATGAGAAAGCGCGTCCGCAGTGCCAGACTTTGAGGAGAGGGATCGATTGCCGTGCTTGGCTATTTTAACGCCTGCACCCGCTGCAATAATCGCCGCGCAGGTGGAGATATTATAACTGCCAGAATTATCGCCGCCTGTACCCACAATATCGACAGCACCTTCAGGCGCATCCACTTTCAGCATTTTAGAACGCATTGTGGAAACCGCACCATTGATTTCCTCAACGGTTTCGCCGCGAACGCGCAAAGCCATAAGAAAGCCTGCAATCTGCGACGGCGTAGCATCGCCAGACATCATTATACCGAACGCTTCACGGGCCTCTTCAACACTTAAAGAAGCGCCGTCTGCCACTTTTGCGATGATAGGTTTTAGGCCGCTCATATTCTTCTCAATTAAATATCTGTTCTAAGTCTGCGCCCGATCATTGAAGGAGCGCAGCTTGAATTGCTGATTGATTGATGGAAACAGGAAATTCATTCTGCAAACGACCAACAAGCTGGTCGAGAAGATCATTGCCAACAGCACTATTTACAGCTGCTGTTTCTTGATCAGAGAGCGTTTCACCATTTCCAAGCGGAGTATTGATCGCCTGTATTTTGAAAACCAAACGGCGGTTACCTGTCGCAGCTTCGGCAACGGCAACACCTTGCGGACCGACGGCGAAAATCTCGCCCACACCCGCATTACCAAAATCGGCATCATCAGCATTGCGCGCAACGCCAAATTTGCTTTCAACAGGGTATGACTTCTCCGCTGCAAGCGCGTTCATATCACCGCCGTCGCGGATTGCAGATGCAAGACGTTCTGCCTCTGCGCTTAATTGCTTGGATTTTTCCGCAATCAGCCAATCGGCTTGCACACGGTCTTTAACTTCGTCAAAATCACGATCACGGGATTCTTCAACCTTGGTAACTTCGTACCAAATAAAGCCATCACGCCCCGCATTAAGCGGCTGATTTTCAGTGTTTTCTTCAGCTTCGAAAACCGCTTGGATAATGGCTGATTTTTCATCGCCTATATCGACTGATTGTCCATTATTGTCCAAACCTTGGCGATCGACCAATTCAAAGGTTTTCACCTCAAGCTTTTGTTTTGAAGCTGCTTCATCCAGCGAATCGCCGCCAGCACGCGCATCTTCATAGCCATCATGAACATTTAGCAAAATATCCTGCGCTTCAACGAGCGCCATATCACGGCGAATTTCATCGCTGACAGCAGCGAAGGGCTTAACGTCTTCTTTTATGATTTCCGACACGCGAATAAGGATTGGGCCAAACAAGCCATCAATAACCGGACTAATATCGGTTGTTGATGCCAATTCGAATGCAGCCTCACCAATTTCTGTGCTTGGCGCATCAGCTTTAGAAAACGTGCCGAGCGTTACGTCAGACACGCTGCGACCAGCAGCTTCAACAGCTGCCTCAAATGTTTCACCAGCTAGAATACGCTCACGCGCAACATTAGCAGCTTCTTTATTATCAAAAACGAGCTGTTGAATAGTGCGTGTTTCAGGTGTCGAATAGAGATCTTGATTCTTGTCATATTCAGCACGCACATCATCCATTGCAATATCATCTGGATTAGCAAGCGTTTGCGCCGTGAGTGTTACAACTTTGAATGTACGGTATTCTGGTGCGCGGTAATCGGCTTTATTTTCTTCAAAGAACACTTTCAAAGCTTCATCATCGGCCATTTCGATTTCAGCCAAGCTTTGCTCATCAATGGAAATATATTGCACATCACGCGTCTGGCCCTGAAATTGAAACAATGCATCAAGGAATGTTTTCGGCGCTGTCATGCCATCTGAAACGGCTTCAGCGACTTGCTGACGTATTGCAGCTTGCTGGCGGCTGACAATGTAATCTTGTTCACGCATGCCAACATTGTTGAGCACAGCACGAAACTGTCCGCGGTCAAACTGGCCGCTCAAACCTTGAAAGGCCTCATCTTCGGCAATCAAACTGGCAAGCCGGTCCTCGGAGAGGCCAAGCTTCATCACACGGGCTTGCTCATCTAAAACAGCACCGCCGACCAAACGGCCAAGCACTTGCCCGTCTATTCCGAACAGGCGCGCTTGCTCATTTGAGATGCGCTGCCCTAGGCGTTGCGAAAGAACCGAAATTTGTCGGTCATATGCAAGACGATACTCGGTCGCCGTTACTTTGGTATTTCCAGCCTCAATAACGGTCGTGCCGCCAATATTGCCATTCAGTTGATCGGCTATGCCCCAAACGGCAAAGCTGAGCACCAGCAACAACAATAATATTTTAGCAACCCAGCCCTTGGACGCATCACGCAGCGTACTTAACATTTAAACCTCTAGCGAATTGATTTGGTTCAATGCTTTTATGAATGCTTTGCGCCAGAAGCAAGGAGGTTCGGGCTTTAAAGCTGATCACAAACACGCTAGCTATCAATAAATTGCAGTAAACAGGCAAAATAATGCCCATAATTGGATAAAAATAAAGATGGCTACTACTCCAAAACCACTCATTGCAGGCAATTGGAAAATGAACGGCGTCACCAGCGGACTAACCGCATTACGCACAATTGCAGAAGGTGTAAGCAACCATACAGACAAGCTTGATGGTTTGATTTGCTTGCCAGCAACGATGCTTGAGCGCGGAACGCGGCTATGCAACGGCACATCGCTTTTACTCGGTGGACAAGATTGTCACTTTGAACAATCCGGCGCACATACCGGCGATATTTCGGCCGACATGCTCAAAGATGCAGGAGCAAGCCATGTTATATTGGGCCATTCTGAACGCCGTGCTGACCATGATGAAACAAATACGGATGTGCTTAAGAAGTCTTTGGCGGCCTATGAAACAGGCATAAGCGCGATTATTTGTGTGGGAGAAACACGCCAAGAGCGCGAAGAGGGTCGGGCGATGGAAATCGTCAGCACACAGCTAGAAGGCTCAATGTCTAAAGATGCGAACAGCCAAAACACAATTATTGCTTATGAACCAGTATGGGCCATTGGAACAGGCTTGGTGCCGTCAAACCATGACATTGAAGACATGCATGCGCACATAAGACAAAAATTGTCAGAACGTTACGGCGTTGAAGGCGAAAACATGCGCATTTTGTATGGCGGCTCACTAAAACCTTCCAATGCAGCCGAAATTCTGCGTACAAAGAACGTCAATGGCGGTCTAATTGGCGGTGCGAGCTTGAAATCTGATGATTTTCTAGCCATCTGTGAGGCAGTACCAAACAGTTAAGTCAGCGCAATTTGCGATAAATCTTACCGCTACGCCTTGGCATGCTTGGATATAGCATGTATGGACGCGCCGGAAATCTAACGGAATAAGTTTATGGAAAACGTCCTTATAGTCATTCACCTGATCGTCGTTATCGCGCTGGTGATCGTTGTACTCCTTCAGCGTTCTGAAGGCGGCGGTCTAGGCATTGGCGGCGGCGGTGGCGGTGGCATGATGAGCGCACGCGGCGCAGCTGATACACTAACACGTACAACTGCAATTCTTGGCGCAGCGTTTTTCTTTACGTCTGTAGCATTGGGCGTGGTTGGCCGTTACGGCACAAACCCAACAGACATTTTGGACCGTATTGGTAATTCGCCAATTGAATCACAAAGTGGTGTCCCGACAGAGGGCGGTATTCTTGATCAACTTGGCGGCGCAGAGACAGCTCCTGAAGGCGGCTCCTCCGTACCAACGGAATAATTTTTACGAAACACTTTTTTAAATGCCGGTTTTCCACCGGCATTTTTTTTGAGAATTGATTTTTTCTTTGCCAAACAACACAAACCATTTTAAGCGTTAACTCCCATGGCACGATATGTTTTTATTACTGGTGGCGTGGTTTCTTCCCTTGGAAAAGGTATTGCAGCTGCAGCTTTAGGCGCACTCTTACAGGCGCGGGGTTATTCCGTTCGGCTTAAAAAGCTGGACCCATACCTCAACGTCGATCCGGGCACGATGTCGCCCTATCAGCATGGTGAGGTTTTTGTCACCGATGACGGGGCTGAAACCGATCTTGATCTTGGTCATTATGAGCGCTTTACAGGCCGCTCGGCCAATCAGAAAGACAACATCACCACGGGCCGAATCTACCAAGATATCATCACCAAAGAGCGCCGCGGCGACTATCTTGGTGCAACGGTACAGGTCATTCCGCACGTTACCAATGAAATCAAAGACTTCGTGCTGGCAGGCAATGATGACTATGATTTTGTGTTGTGCGAAGTTGGCGGCACTGCCGGTGATATTGAGGCGATGCCATTCATGGAAGCCATTCGCCAGCTGGGCAATGATTTGCCACGTGGCAATGCTGTCTATGTGCACCTAACGCTTATGCCGTGGATTCAGGCCGCGGGCGAACTCAAAACAAAGCCAACGCAGCACTCTGTTAAAGAACTGCGCTCAATTGGTATCGCACCGGATATTTTGCTTGTGCGCGCAGACCGCGAAATTCCGCAGTCTGAACGTCGTAAATTGTCTTTGTTCTGTAATGTGCGCGAATCAGCCGTTATTCAGGCGCTTGATGTGAAATCCATCTATGATGTGCCAAAAGCCTATCATGAAGAGGGGCTTGACCAAGAAGTTCTGTCTGCATTTGGCATTGAACCTGCGCCGCAGCCGCGCATGGATGTTTGGAACGATATTTCTGACCGTATCCATAACCCTGATGCGGAAGTCACAATTGCTATTGTGGGCAAATATACAGGCCTGAAAGACGCTTATAAATCGCTGATGGAAGCGTTGACGCATGGTGGCATCGCGAATCGCGCCCGTGTAAAACTCGAATGGATCGAATCAGAAGTCTTCGAATCAGAAGATCCGTCACCGCATCTCGAAAATGTGCATGGTATTCTCGTACCAGGCGGCTTTGGCGAACGGGGTGCAGAAGGCAAAATCAAAGCAGCGCAATTCGCACGCGAGCATAAAGTGCCATATTTCGGCATTTGTTACGGCATGCAGATGGCCGTTCTTGAAGCTGCGCGTAATTTGGCAGGCATTAAAGATGCACGCTCCAGCGAATTTGACACCAATGAAAATGGTACAAATGTCGTCGGCATTATGACGGAATGGCTCAAGGGCAACCGCCTTGAAAAGCGTGAAGAAGCTGGCGATCTTGGCGGCACAATGCGCCTTGGTGCCTATCCTCATCCTTTGAAAGAGGGCAGCCATATTGCTGAAATATATGGCAAAAATGATGTGAGCGAACGCCATCGCCACCGCTATGAAGTCAATCTGGACTTTAAAGAGCAGCTGGAAGAGGCGGGCCTTATCTTCTCTGGCATGTCACCTGATGGCTTACTACCGGAAACCATCGAATATCCAGCAGACGTGCATCCTTGGTTTATCGGCGTTCAGTATCACCCTGAATTAAAGTCACGCCCATTTGAGCCACATCCACTATTCTCCAGTTTCATTGAAGCTGCGTTGAAACAAAGCAGGCTCGTTTAACTGATTTTGCGCCTTGTCAGTTCTCTGATCGGGCGCAATTCGGCAATTTTGTGATTAAAATGCGACTAACCACAACGTAAGTCGCATAGATTTTATTTTAGAAATGCGGTTTCTTCCATCCAAGGCTACGAATCTAGCCTGCTGTAACTCGGGAGGGGTTATGGCGGAACATAGGGAGGAACTATATGTCCAATTTTCAATTTACACGTCGTGGATTGATCAAGGCAGCGGCTGCTACAGGCGCTGGTTTGGCAATGCCTACGATTATTTCACCTGCTTTTGCACAAACGCAGGCAGGTTACACAAATGCACCAACTGGCGGCACCGTTACTTTCGGTTTTAACGTACCTCAAACAGGTGCCTATGCAGACGAAGGCTTAGACGAACTTCGTGCTTATGAGTTGGCTGTCGAGCATCTAAACGGTGTTGGCGACGGCGGCATGATGAACACATTCTCATCAAAAGCCCTCAAAGGTAACGGTATTCTCGGCAAAAAAGTACAATATGTAACAGGCGACACACAAACCAACACAGATGCAGCCCGTTCATCCGCACGTTCACTTATTGAAAAAGATAAGGCTGTTATGATCACTGGTGGATCATCTTCAGGTGTTGCGATTGGCGTTCAAGGTCTTTGTCAGGAAGCCGGCATTATCTTTATGGCTGGTTTGACACACTCAAACGACACAACTGGTAAAGACGGCAAAGCCAACGGTTTCCGCCATTTCTTCAACACTGAAATGTCTGGTGCGGCGCTAGGCCCAATCTTAGAGAAAGCTTACGGTAAAGACCGTAAAGCGTATCACCTTACAGCTGACTACACATGGGGCTATTCACAAGAAAGCTCGATGAAAACCTATACTGAGGCTCTTGGTTGGGAAACGGTTGAGACCGTTAAAACACCCGTTGGTGCTGGCGATTTCTCATCCTATATCGCGCCCGTTCTAAACTCTGGTGCCGATACGCTCATCTTGAACCACTACGGCGGTGATATGGTGAACTCGCTCACACAGGCTGTTCAGTTCGGCCTTCGTGACAAGCAGGTTAACGGCAAAGACTTCACAATCATCGTACCGCTTTATTCTCGCCTTATGGCGCGCGGTGCTGGTGAAGCTGCTAAAGGCATTTTCGGTTCAACCAACTGGCATTGGTCTTTGACAGACGAAGGCTCAAAAGCATTCGTTAAATCCTTTGGCGAAAAGTTTGGCTACCCGCCATCACAGGCTGCACACACATGTTATGTTCAAGCAATTCTTTATGCTGATGCTGCTGAACGTGCAGGCACATTCAACCCGTGCGGCATTGCTGAAGCTTTGGAAGACTTTGAGTTTGACGGCATGGGCAATGGCGCAACACTTTACCGTGCTGGCGACCACCAGTGCTTTAAAGACGTTCTCGTCGTGAAGGGTAAAGAAAACCCAACATCAGAGTTCGACTTGCTCGAAGTTGTGGAGATCACACCACGTGCTCAAGTTGAGTATGCACTGGATCACCCTGATTTCGCTGGACGCGACATGGGTAAATGTAACCCAGGCGCATAAGACTTAATGGCTTAGGCCATGAGTTCTACATTTTGGTCCGCGTGGATATTTCCGCGCGGCCCATTGATGAACTGTATTTTCCCTTTTGAACAAGCACTTTGACAGGTCTCTCAATGGACGCCCTCATTATTCAAATATTAAACGGGTTAGACAAAGGCAGCGCCTATGCACTTATTGCGCTTGGCTTGACTTTGATCTTTGGCACACTTGGCGTTGTAAACTTCGCTCACGGTGCGCTTTTCATGCTCGGCTCATTCTGCGCTGTAACTATATCAAGACTGTTTCAGGTCAGCTATGTTGTTGTCGATGAGACAAAAACTGATTTTCTAGGCAATCCGCTTAAGGTGAAAATGCCTTATGTGAGCGATTGGTTTGGTCCTGAGGTTGGCGCCTGGATCATTGATTGGTCTGTTCCCTTATCAATATTATTCGCCATCCCGATCATGGTTTTAATAGGCGTTACGATAGAGCGCGGCCTGATTAAGCACTTTTATAAGCGGCCGCATGCCGACCAGATTCTGGTAACATTTGGCCTCGCAATTGTCCTACAAGAAATCGTGAAATATTTCTTTGGTGCAAACCCAATTCCAATGCCTGCACCTGATGCATTCAAAGGCTCGCTAGATTTTGGCGCTTTGATTGGCATGCAAAGCAGCTCGATCATCTATCCATATTGGCGTCTAATCTACTTCGCCTTTGCTGGCGTACTCATCACATCCGTATTCTGCTTCTTGCAATTTACAACATTTGGAATGGTTGTGCGCGCAGGCATGGCAGACCGTGAAACTGTCGGCCTTTTAGGCATCAACATCGATAAGCGCTTCACCATTATGTTTGGTATTGCCGCCGCTGTCGCAGGTCTAGCCGGCGTCATGTATACGCCAATCAATTCGCCCAATTACCATATGGGTATGGACTTTCTGGTTCTTAGTTTTGTTGTTGTTGTGGTTGGCGGCATGGGGTCACTACCAGGCGCCGTTCTTGCAGGCTTCCTGCTTGGCATTCTGGAGAGTTTTGCGTCCACAACTTGGGCATCAAATATGCTGCCGGGAATCAACCAAATTATCATTTATCTCGTTGCTATTATTGTGCTTTTGACCCGTCCGCGCGGTCTCATGGGGCGCAAAGGCGTTATGGAGGAATAGGCTCATGATGGGGCTACATAAAAAGGATCTAAACCTCCTTCTCATAGTCATGGTGCTGGCATTATTCGCACCATTTATCTTAAATCCGTTTCCGACGGACAGCGCCTTGGCGCAGTTCAATGCCGGATACCCAGACTTAATGCAGCGATTTGTCATTTTTGGCATCTTCGCGGTTGGCTTCAACATCCTGTTTGGCCTAACCGGATATTTATCCTTCGGTCACGCTGCGTTCTTAGGCATTGGCTCATATAGCTGTGTGTGGATGTTCAAACTGCTCAGCTACAATGTTGTGCCCGGAATTTTGCTCTCAGTGGTAATGGCTGGCATATTCTCTGTAGCGATTGGCTTTATCAGTCTTAGGCGCTCAGGCATTTACTTCTCGATTTTGACACTTGCCTTTGCACAAATGTCATTCGCGATTGCCTATTCGGTTCTTTCAAATCCGGCCTTTAACTTGACTAATGGTGAAACCGGTTTGCAAGTTTACGCCAGTGATCCGCAATGGTTGCAATCAGCCAGCGCGCCAAATGCACCGCATTTGTTCGGTTTGCCAATGCGCGCAACAGAAACACTGACTGTTGGCGGCTGGGATTTCCAGTTCAACGTTGGCTATTACATGTGCGCGATCATCATGATTTTAGCATTTTACCTGTCTATTCGCATCTTCCGCTCTCCATTCGGCTTGATGTTGCGGGCGGTGAAGTCAAACCAGCAACGCATGATTTATACCGGATTGAACACAAAGCCTTACACGCTTGCAGCTTTTATCATCTCGGGCATGTATGCCGGATTGGCTGGCGGGCTTCTATCGGCAATGGATCCACTTGCAGGTGCTGAACGCATGCAATGGACCGCATCAGGCGAGGTGGTCTTGATGACTATTCTTGGCGGCGCGGGCACATTGATTGGTCCAGTGCTTGGCGCAGGCTTTATCAAATATTTTGAAAACATCTTTTCCAAGATTAATGACAATATCTTGCATCAATGGTTCTCAGCTTTGCCAGATGGTCTTGAGGATTTCCTCATTACGATCGTTCACCCATTCATTGGTAAGGGCTGGCATCTCACTCTAGGTCTTATGTTCATGATGGTCGTGATCTTCTTGCCTGGCGGTCTTGTTGAAGGTGGGCAACGCATTGGCGCAATGTTCAAGCGCAAGCCCAAAGACACCAATGGCGGCCTGTCCGCTCCAGCAACACCAGCCGAATAGGGGGATTTAACGTGGGTATTCTCGAAGTTAAAAACGTCAATAAGCGCTTCGGCGGTCTTCAAGCGCTGGGCGATGTTAATCTGGACATTCAGGAAAATACGGTTCACGCGATTATCGGTCCAAACGGGGCCGGTAAATCGACACTGCTTAACTGCCTGATTGGAAAATTAGAGCCAGATACAGGTTCGGTCACGTTTGATGGTCAACCAGTACTCGGCTTAAAACCGCACCAAATCAACCAGTTGGGCATTAGCCGTGTCTTTCAAACACCGGAAATTTTCAGTGACCTAAGCGTGTTGGAAAACGTACTTATTCCGTGTTTTGCAAAACGTGATGGTTCGTTTCGAATGAATGCAATTGGCACCGTCGGCAATGAAACAGACGTCATGTCAACGGCTGAAAAAATGCTCGATGATGTGAATATGCTGGATAAGAAAGATGTCTTGTCGGGTGCATTGTCGCGCGGTGATAAACGCCGGTTGGAAATGGCGATGTGTCTTGTGCAAGAGCCAAAACTCTTGCTGCTGGATGAGCCAACGGCCGGCATGGCACGCGCCGATACAAACAACACAATCGAGCTTTTAAAAGAAATCAAAGCCAGCCGCGACATAACTATGGTAATTATCGAACACGATATGCACGTGGTTTTCTCGCTTGCACAGCGCATTACCGTACTCGCGCAGGGCAGGCCACTGGTTGAGGATACGCCTGAAAAAATCAAAGGCCATCCGAAAGTAAAAGAAGCTTATCTGGGTGAGACAGCGGCTTAAAGCCAGACACACTCAATTTGACAATAAGGTTATAGGTAATGAACGCGATGCCGGAATTTGATAAAAACGCCAACCATGCTGCAACGGCGCCAGCCTATCTGTCTGTTCACGATCTGCATGCATATTATGGCGAGAGCTACATCGTTCAAGGTGTGAGCTTTAACGTTCATGAGGGCGAGATTATCGCTCTTCTGGGCCGTAATGGTGCAGGCAAAACATCAACGCTCAGAGCCATTGCAAGGCTCGATTCGCCCGAAGCTCGGCGCGGCGAAATTTGGCTCGACCATAAACCATTGCACCAGATGAAAAGCCATCAGGCTGCCGTTGCCGGTATCGGCCTTGTGCCAGAAGATCGGCGCATTATTGCCGGCCTGACGGTCGAAGAAAACTTACAGTTGGCGCAAATTGTTGAACCAATCGGCTGGTCGATTGAGCGCCTATATGATCTGTTTCCACGCTTGGGAGAACGCCGTAAACAGGAGGGCGTAACGCTATCTGGCGGTGAACAACAAATGCTGGCCATTGCGCGCGCACTAGCCCGTGACATCAAAGTGTTGTTGCTCGATGAGCCTTACGAAGGCCTTGCACCTGTGATCGTGCAGGAGATCGAGAAAACCCTCAATATTATCCGCGATCAGGGCATGACAACCATTCTGGTTGAGCAAAATGCCATTGCTGCGCTTAAACTTGCTGACCGCGCTCTTATTCTCGATACAGGCACGCTCGTTTATGACGGGCTTGCTAAAGACGTGCTTGAGAATGAGCAATTGCGGAATGAATATCTCGCGATCTGATCGCTCTTTCTGCGCAGTTTTTGAGCTTATTCTATAGGCTCATTTTGCCAGAATTGATTATACACGAAGTGCAAATTTATCTTTGAAGTCGAACGCGAATTGATCAAATTTACGGGCAGGTGACCCTGTTATTTTTGCAACATTGTCCGCATGAATAGCAGCACCATATCCAGCACGGTAAATACCGAAAAGCTCAAGAAAAGCTTCAACCACCCATGGGTCCATTCCCATAGACAGCATGGATTGGCGCGCGGTGTCCTCGGACACATCAACATGTTCAACATTATAGCGAGCTACCTTTCCAATCTTCTTGGCGATTTGCGCATAAGTCAGTGCTTCGGGACCGGAAATTTCGTGAATCTGGCCGCGCAAAGCCTCTTTTCGGATCACGCCAACGATAACGTCAACAATATCGCATGTATCAGTGAAAGAAATAGCAGCATTACTTGCAGGAGCGTAAATCTTTCCATTCGATGAAATGCTATCCTGATTGCCAAGCAGAGTTTGCATGAAAAGATTGGGCCGAATTGCTGTGACACGCAAACCTTTGTTTGCAGCATAAATCTCTATTTCCGCATGAAGTTTTGGAAGTCGAATAGGCGCGCCAAGATTCGCGCCAAGAACAGACAATTTTATGATATCTTTTACACCATTGGCTTTAGCGGCATCAATAATAGCTGTTTGGTGAGCAACCATATCTGGATGCGCAGGAGAAATGAGGACGACAGCCTCAACACCCATTGTTGCCTCTTTGAGGCTGTCCAAATCTGTATAATCCCCCTTCACGATCTGCGTGCCGTCAGGAAATATTGATTTTGCAGCCACTGGATCGCGTGTAAGTGCTTTAAAGGCGATGTTCTTGTCTGTCAGCCGCTGCACTAATTTCGAGCCGACATTACCTGTTGCGCCTGTTACTAAAATCATGTCGATGGCTCCCGCTTTTATTTAGCTGCAGATATCCCGCCCAAGAAAATTTGCGTGCATACCACCCATCATGACGCTTCCATCATCTTCGCTTTTTAAGCTGCTTTAGACGCAAGCTATGGCGCTAAGAGACGCCAAGTACTTACTATTAAGTCGATCTTCTGGGTGGTCATGAGGCTCCGCAAACGCAGGCGGAAATATAAAACAGGCCTGATATGAATTATCAAATACTGATTAATATAGCTCTTTATTAGTGTGAATTATATTTAATATAAGTAAACATAAATACATAACATTAAAGAACATAAATAAATATAATGCGAATTATTAGTAATAATAAAATATTGAGCGGGGATGTTTAATACCTAAACGCCAAAACAACTCTAAAGCGCGGATAAAATGGACAACTAAGCCATAAAGGGTTTGCTGAGGACGCATTTGAGGTTTCCGCAAAGCAAACATTAGAACGCGTTAGCATTCCATTCTAACTCAATGGAAACACTCAAACATTCATCAATGTAATTTTATGAGAGAGTATGGTGAGCGCGCAGGGATTCGAACCCTGGACCTACTGATTAAAAGTCAGTTGCTCTACCAACTGAGCTACGCGCTCCCAAAGGGAAACCAAATTTGATTGGATAAATCAGAAAATATCCTTCTGGTCGGCGCGAGGTATAGGGATACATTATCGCGCGGTCAACCGCGTTTTTGCGTTGATTTGTAGAAAAATACTTAATTTTGCCACACACGCGAAATGGTGATTGGCTTGTGATCGTTTTACAGCCTATTTGTGCCCCTAATTTCAAAGGGTGCGCGGTTTAACCACCTTGTAAACAAACCAAATAAGCCGCTTAAGCTCTAAATTAGAGAATCACACGGATTAAGCTGTATGGCACTGGACATTTCTTACGCAACGGCACTGGGTGCAGGCGCTTTATCATTTCTATCACCATGCGTTTTACCGCTTGTACCACCTTATCTGTGCTACATGGCCGGCGTTACTGTGGATGAGTTTCGCGGAGAGGCCGTTGAGAAAAAAGCTATCGTCATACGCGGCGCACTCATCACCGCTTCGCTTGCCTTTGTTTTAGGCTTTACAACCGTATTCGTGGCGCTTGGAGCAGGGGCCAGCACGATTGGCGGCTTTTTGCGCGCATATCAGCAAGAACTGGCAATCGCGGCCGGTGTCGTGATCATTATCATGGGCTTGAATTTTCTTGGCGTTTTCCGCTTGTCGATATTATCGCGCGAAGCACGTTTTCAAGCGCAAGGAAAACCAGCCAATCCCTTCATGTCTTATATTATGGGCCTTGCCTTCGCATTTGGCTGGACACCCTGCATCGGGCCCGTGCTCGGCCCAATCCTTACGCTCGCAGGCGCAAAAGACAGCGTCGCAGACGGCGCAATGCTGCTAGCGGTCTATTCAGCAGGTCTCGGCATACCATTTTTAATTGCAGCACTGTTTTCTGGCGCATTTATGCGATTCTTAAGCCGTTTCCGCAGCAAAATGGGTTTGGTAGAAAAAGTAATGGGCGTTCTTCTGATCATTGCCGGCGTGTTGTTCTTGACCGGCGGCATGCAAAGCATGGCCTTTTGGCTGCTTGAAGAGTTTCCAGCGCTCGGACGCCTTGGTTAAGCTGCTTTTCGCTTAAATTTATCAAGCATGGATTTGGGAAAAGTCGCCATTGTTACGCCGACCATGACGCAAATAATGCCAATGATGTGAAATGGTAGCAATTCTTCGCCAAGAAAGATCACTGCCATCAGTACGCCATATGGCGTCATCAGATACATAAACAATCCGGCAATGGATGCACCAAGCGCACGCACCCCATATTGATAAGCTGAAAACGCGATCAAAGATGAAATGAATATAATGCCAGCCACAGCACTCCATGCAGAAGCTGAGTGAGGCAATTGCGCGCCTGTATAAAAAGCATAAGTAGCAACAGGTAAATTGATGATCGCACCGAAAATAGCGATTATCCCGAAAAGCGTAACACTGGAAAGTCCGCTAAAGCGCTCAGAGCGGTAGAGGATGGAATATCCAGCCCATGACAAAGCGGCCAAAGCAATCAGCAAATCGCCAGGGTTAAACGCAAACTGCGCAATCGTATCAAAACTGCCCTTAGCGACAATAATAACAATGCCCACAAATGCCACGGCGATTCCCAAGCCTTCGCCTGGGCTGGACTTACGTGCCGCAAACACACGCTCTAGCAGAATGATGAGAATCGGCGCTGTGGAATAGATCAGCGTTGCATTGGTCGCGGTTGTCGATTGAAGGCCTAAATACACGCCGCTGCCAGAAATCCCCATGCCCAAAAAGCTCAAAAACAAGAAGAAGGGCCACTCAGTTCGTATCAAACGCACCATTTGCGCACCGCCGCTTTTAATCGCAAATGGCAAAAGAATGATCGCAACGCACGCCCAGCGAATAAATGCCAATATAAAAGGGTCGGTTTCCGGTGCTACATAACGTCCGAAAATAAGATTCGTTGAGAAAAATGCCGGTGCTGCGATCATGACTAAGATCGGCAACCAATTTGGGGAAGACTGTGTGCTCATTCTAGCGCAATCTCACGCAACGCAATATTCTTCAAGCCATATCTTGCGCTATGTGTCCTGTCATGAAATCAAGGCGCACCTATAAATGATGGTCATAATTGACTATCCGAACGATGGAGCCGTCCATATGACGCGAAAATGCCTCACAATCATCCTTGCAGCAGGCAAGGGTACGCGCATGAAATCCGATTTACCAAAAGTGCTTCATCCTGTTGGCGGCCTGCCAATGGTTATGCATGCGATCAATGCTGCAAATATAGCTGGTACGGACAGGCTGGCGGTTGTGACAGGGCACGGCGCAGAACTGCTTGACGAGGCGCTGAAGTCGCACGGTGTGGACGCGCAAACATGTATCCAGAAAGAACAATTAGGCACCGCCAATGCCGTTGATGCAGCGCGCAGCGTCATCGATGAAGGCTTTGATGATGTCATCGCTATGTTTGGCGATACTCCATTGGTAAAACCTGAAACACTGGCTGACGCACGTGAAAAACTAAAAGCTGGTGCCCACGTCGTTGTGATCGGCTTTGAAACAGATAATCCATTCGGCTATGGCCGTTTGGTTGTCAAAGATGGGCAGCTAACCGCTATTGTCGAAGAAAAAGAAGCCAATGACGCCGAACGCGCAATTACGTTCTGCAATGGCGGCTTGATGGCGTTTAACGGCCGCAAACTTGGCGGACTGCTGGATAAGATCGACAATAAAAATGCCAAGGGTGAGTTTTACCTGACCGATGCTGTTGCTGTTGCCAATGCTCAAGGCCTGAATGTTGAAGCAATGATTGCATCTGAAGAAGATGTGCTTGGCGTCAATAATCGCGTGGAACTGGCCAATGTTGAGCAAATTTGGCAAGAGCGCATACGCGAAAAACATCTGCTAAACGGGGTCAGCATGACCGCGCCGCATACTGTTTTCTTCCATCATGATACTAAAATCGAATATGGCGTTGTGATCGAACCAAATGTGTTTTTCGGGCCCAAAGTAAGCATTGATAAAGGCGCAAGAATTCGTGCTTTTAGCCACTTGGAAGGCGCCCAAATTGGCGCAAATGCAGAGATTGGACCTTTTGCGCGCCTGCGCCCCGGGGCAAATTTGAGCGAAAAGGCAAAGGTTGGCAATTTCTGCGAAGTTAAAAATGCTGACATTGCCGAAGGGGCAAAGGTCAATCATCTAACGTATATCGGTGATGCCTCTATTGGTGCTGGCGCAAATATCGGCGCAGGTACAATTACCTGCAATTATGACGGCATGAACAAGGCCAAGACGACGATTGGTGCGGGCGCATTTATCGGCTCCAACTCTTCATTGGTTGCACCGTTAACAATCGGCGACAATGCCTATATCGCATCAGGTTCAGTCATCACGAATGATATTCCAGTAGATGCCGTTGGTTTTGGCCGCGCACGTCAAGAAACCAAACTGGGTCTAGCCGTAAAATTACGCGCACGCATCAAAGCAATTTATGAAGCGTCAAAGAAAGCCTAACCTGCTTGCAAAAGCCGGATCGCGCTATCGCGCTCAAACAAATAGAGCAGGGTGCGTAGCGCTTGGCCGCGCTGCGTTTCCAGCTTTGGATCATTGTGGATTATCAGCCGCGCATCGTCGCGTGCAATCTCCAAAAGATGTCCATGCGCCTCCATTCGCGCCAAGCGAAATCCCGCCATGCCGGACTGCCGTGTGCCCAAAACTTCACCTTCGCCGCGAAGCTGCAAATCCTCTTCAGCAATACGAAATCCATCTTCGGTTTGCCGCATCACTTCTAGGCGTGCACGCGATGTTTCGCCGAGCGGATCTTTGTAAAGTAACAAACAGCTGGAATCTTGATCGCCGCGACCAACACGGCCGCGCAGCTGGTGCAATTGCGACAGGCCAAAGCGTTCCGCATGTTCAATCACAATAATCGTTGCATCAGGCACATCAACGCCAACTTCAATAACCGTTGTTGCAACAAGAATACGCGTTTCGCCAGATTTAAACGCAGCCATTGCAGCGTCTTTTTCTGCGCCCTTCATCTGCCCGTGAACAAGTCCGACATTGCTGCCAAAACGGCTACTCAGTTCTTTGTGCCGTTGCTCAACTGAGGTCAGACCTAAATCCTCATTTTCTTCAACAAGAGGGCAAATCCAATAGATTTTTTGTCCCTCTTTGATCGCATCGCCCATACGGGTGGTAATCTCTTCAATCCGGCCAAGCGGCAGCGCAACCGTCTTAATAGGCTTACGGCCAACAGGTTTTTCATCAAGCCGTGAAACATCCATATCGCCATAATGCGTAAGAACCAATGTGCGCGGTATCGGTGTTGCTGTCATAACCAGCATGTCCGTTGCTTGCCCTTTAGACGCCAAGAGCAAGCGTTGGTGAACGCCAAAACGGTGCTGCTCATCCACAACAGCAAGGCCAAGGTCTTTAAAAACAACACCTTCTTGAAAAATCGCATGGGTTCCAATGAGAATATCAAGCTCGCCAGCCGCCAGCGCAGCCAGCATATCGCGGCGCACAACACCTTTTTCACGGCCTGTGAGTAGGTCCACACGCAAGCCTGCACGCTCTGCAATCGGCTTGATTGTCGCAAAGTGTTGGCGCGCCAGCACTTCAGTTGGTGCCATCAAAGCTCCTTGCGTGCCCGCCTCAACGGCGGTGCTAAGCGCACATAAAGCCACAATCGTTTTGCCGCTACCAACATCACCTTGCAGCAAACGAAGCATGCGCTCGTCAGACGCCATATCCTTTTTGATTTCATCAATTGATCGTTTTTGCGCATCGGTAAGCGGATAATGAAAGGCCTCAAGAACGCGCTGATTTATGGTGTTGTCGCCAGCCAATTTACGTCCGGCACTGCGCTTCATCGTTTTGCGAACCAAAGCCAACGCGAGCTGCCCCGCCAGCAATTCATCATATGCAAGGCGCTGGCGCGGTAAAGTATCCAGCGCAAGATCAGCCTCCGAATCAGGATTATGCAATGTTTCAAGTGCTTGCTTAAATGGCGGAAACTGTTCACGCGCCAGAAGAGTTGGATCAATCCATTCAGGCATTTCTGGTACGCGTTCTACAGATTGCGTCACAGCTTTTCGCAATACTTTAGATGAAAGACCAGCCGTAAGCCCATATATTGGCTCAACTAATGGCAATTCATGCGATTTACTTTCAAGCACCATATAGTCTGGATGCACCATAGAAGCGCGACCATTGAACCATTCCACACGGCCAGACACGATGACTCTTTCACCAACAGGCAGCGCATTTTCCAGCCAATTGCCTTTTGCTCTGAAAAACGTGAGGCTGATTTCGCCCGTCTCATCATGTCCAAAAACACGGTATGGCACACGCGGCTGACCGCGCGGTGTGGGCTGGTGTCGGTCAATATAAAGCGCAAGCGTAACGATGCCGCCGCCAGCAAAGGCAATGCCCGGCCGCGAGCGGCGGTCAATCAAAGAGTGCGGCAAATGAAATGCCAAGGCACTCACGCGCGGCACATTAAGCTCTCCACTGTTACCCAGCAGATTGCCCAAAAGAATAGCCACTTTATTACCAATGCCCTCAAGCGTGGTAACGGGTGCAAACAATGGATCGAGAATAGAAGGGCGCATGACTTATCTTTGTTTCGAAATTGCTGACAGATCAAGGCTGACAAACCAATAGTGTAGCGTTATACCGCCAACTCTAGCAAAGATTGAAAAAAGCATATCAAAGCGAATTAAAGGCAAGGCATGACCGAAGCAATATCACTTGATGCACGGCGCAAACGCGCACGATTTCGTTCTTGGCACCGTGGCATGAAAGAGATGGATATGATTTTGGGCGGTTACGCCGATGCACATATCAACGATATATCAGAATCAGATCTGACAATTTTAGAAGATTTGATGGATAGTCTCGACCGAGATCTTTTCAAATGGTTCACAGGCGAAGGCCCAGTGCCTGACGAATTTAACACGCCTGTGTTTCACAAAATTTGTGCTTTTCATAAAATAGATCTGTCATGAGCGATAAAGCTATTTTGTTCGACCTGCCGCATATTCCCAAAGATGCAGGCGAGGTTACACTTGCCAATGCCGCTGATGGCATAGAAGCATTATTTGCGGCTCGATATGCGCAGACGCTCAAAGCGCCCGTTTATTATGTAGCGCGCGATGGCGCACATATGGCTGAGCTCGCGCAGATCATTGCGTTTGAAGCGCCGGAATTAAAAGTCATCAACTTCCCCGCTTGGGACTGTTTGCCCTATGACCGCGTATCACCGAGCGCAGAAGTCTCAGCGCAGCGCATGATGGCATTGGCAGCAATTGGCGCATTAAAAGAAACACCCAAAGCGGCTATTATCATCACATCGGCCAACGCCGTCTTGCAACGCGTTCCAAAGATTGAATCTGTCGCACAGCAGATGTTTTCAGCCAAACCCGGTTCCGTCATCGCGATGGATGAAATCACGCGAAAACTCTCAAGTAATGGCTTTGAGCGCGTTAGCACCGTGCGTGAAATCGGTGAATTTGCAGTGCGCGGCGGTATTCTTGATCTTTTCGCACCAGGCAGTGATGCACCCGTTCGGTTGGACTTTTTTGGCGATACGCTGGAAACAATTCGCTCATTTGATCCCGCAACACAGCGCACAATTACACAGCTTAAATCATTCTCGCTCCAACCTATGAGCGAAGTCACGCTCAACGCGCAGACGATTGCACGTTTTAGATCGGGTTATTTGGAGACATTTGGCGCCACACAGCGCGGTGATGCACTTTATGAAGCCATTACAGCGCAAAGCCGTTTTGCTGGCATGGAACACTGGCTGCCTCTTTTTTATGAGGCGCTGGACGAACCGCTGCTTATTTTAGATGACGCGCCGATCATTTTTGAACATCTGGCGAAGGATTCGATCGCAGAACGCAGAGCGCAGGTCGATGACCATTATGATTCGCGCAAAACATCGCTAGAAAATTCCAAAAGTGGGCAGGGCACGCCCTATAAACCACTTGATCCTGATCTGCTTTATGTCGGTAAGAGTGAATTTGAAGCCAGCCTAACAGGCCGCACCCGCATTAACATCACCCCTTTTGATGAGCCGGAAAGCGATACACGATCAATCGTATCGCTAGATGCGAAAACCGGCCGTAACTTCTCGGCTGAACGCGCCACGCCTAATCTAAATGTATTTGAGATTGCGGCGCACTATATTGCAGATCGTCGCGCAGATAATAAGCGCACGCTGCTGACCGGTTGGTCGGACGGCTCACTTGGCCGTTTACACCAGATACTAGAAGAGCATGGTCTGGGTGGTTTTCAGCCCATTGAGCGCGCATCAGATATTGCCAATGTTCAAAATGGTGTCACTGCGACTGCGGTATTAAATATTGAACACGGCTTTGAAACACCAAGTACAATTGTTTTAGCCGAACAGGACATTTTGGGCGACAGATTAGTGCGCCGCCGCCGCAAAAAACGCGCCTCTGATTTCATTTCCGAAGTCGCATCGCTAAATGTGGACGATCTGGTTGTTCATGTTGATCACGGTATTGGCCGCTTTGCAGGCCTGAAAACCATTGATGTGACGGGCGCACCGCATGACTGCCTCGAAATTAGATACCACGGCGATGATCGCCTGTTCCTACCAGTTGAAAACATCGAGCTTTTATCGCGCTACGGTTCGGATAGCGCAGAAGCACAGCTTGACCGCCTAGGCGGCGGCGCATGGCAATCACGCAAAGCCAAGCTTAAGAAGCAACTGCTTGAGATGGCAGGGGAACTCATCGCCATTGCCGCTGAACGCCAAATGCGCGATGCGCCAATATTGCGCTCGCCAGATGGTCTTTATGATGAATTTGCAGCCCGTTTCCCTTATGATGAAACAGAAGATCAACAGAGCGCCATTGATGCCGTCATTGATGATCTAGGCGCTGGAAAACCCATGGACCGCTTGGTTTGCGGTGATGTGGGATTTGGCAAAACAGAAGTTGCACAGCGTGCAGCCTTTTTAGGTGCCATGAACGGCGTTCAGGTCGCGGTTGTTGTGCCAACGACATTGCTTGCCCGCCAGCATTACAAAGCAATTTCTGAACGTTTCGCTGGCCTGCCCATCAAAGTTGCACATGCATCACGGCTTGCAGGCTCCAAAGCCTTGTCCGAAGCGAAAAAAGGCATTGCGGACGGCACTGTTGATATCGTGGTCGGCACCCATGCGCTATTGGCAAAAACCATCAGCTTTAAAAATCTTGGCGTGCTTATTATCGATGAAGAGCAGCGTTTTGGTGTGAAACATAAAGAGCGTTTAAAAGAGCTTAAATCAGACATTCATGTGCTGACCCTATCGGCAACACCAATCCCGCGCACCATGCAATTGGCGCTAACGGGCGTACGCGAATTATCGCTTATCACAACGGCACCCGTTGACCGCTTAGCGGTGCGAACCTTCGTGTCGCCGTTTGATTCGCTGATTATTCGCGAGACATTACTGCGCGAAAAATATCGCGGCGGCCAAAGCTTTTATGTCTGCCCACGCGTTTCAGATATCGCTGATGTGAAAGCTTTTCTCGAAAGCGATGTTCCAGAACTGCGCGTTGCAATCGCCCACGGCCAAATGGCATCGAGCGAGCTGGAAGATGTCATGAACGCGTTTTATGACGGCTCTTACGATGTGCTTTTAGCAACCACGATTGTCGAATCGGGATTAGATATTCCATCTGCAAACACATTGATCGTGCACCGCGCCGATATGTTCGGCCTTGCACAGCTTTACCAATTGCGTGGACGTGTTGGCCGCTCGAAACTGCGCGCCCATGCGCTGTTTACGCTTCCGGTCAATAAAACGCTGACGAAAAATGCTGAGCGCCGCCTTAAAGTCTTGCAATCGCTGGACACGCTTGGTGCTGGCTTCCAATTGGCAAGCCATGATTTGGATATTCGCGGTGCGGGCAATTTGCTTGGCGATGAGCAATCCGGCCATATCAAAGAAGTCGGTTTTGAGCTTTATCAGCAAATGCTGGAAGAGGCGGTCGCAGAACTTAAAGGCGATAACAGCCCGCAATCATCTGAATGGTCGCCGCAAATTACAATCGGTACACCAGTCATGATTCCGGAAAGCTATGTTGCTGACCTGTCATTGCGTCTGTCGCTCTATAGGCGCCTTGGTGATTTTGAAGAATTGCAAGAAATTGATGCATTCGGCGCTGAAATGGTCGACCGCTTTGGTCCGCTACCAAGCGAAGTCGAGCACTTGCTGAAAATCGTTTATATCAAAGCACTTTGCCGCAAGGCTAATGTTGAGAAAATTGACGCAGGGCCCAAAGGCGCAGTTGTCACATTCCGTGAGAAAACGTTTGTGGATCCGGCAGGTCTTGTCAAATGGATTGGCGAGCAGGGCACTTTGGCCCGTATCCGTCCGGATCAGTCGATTGTCTTTGCCCGTGATTGGCCAAGTGCAGAAAAACGCCTCAAAGGGGCCGCGGTCATCATCAATAAGCTGGCCAAAATCGCAGAAGCTTCAAACAACTGAATAAAAAAGCCGCTGGTTTTACCCAGCGGCTTTGATTTCTAATAAAGAAACTTAAGCAGTTTTTACTGCGCGCTTTTCGCTTTTTCCTGCTCATCTTTGAGCTTTTTCTGGAATTCTTCGCGGCGCTTTACGATCTCAGCTTGAAGTTCTTGCTGGCGATCTTGCAATTCAGACTGCTTTAGCGGCTCACCATCAAATGCTGATGTAAAACCTTCCAAAGTGATCTTGATTGGGTTTGGCTGGTTTTGGAAATTAACAGTCGTCAATGTCAATTCACCGCCACGCTTCAAAGAAGCAACCAATTCCGGTGTCAATGGAGCTTCAGCAACACAGCGGTCTGGCAAACAGATTGAGTAATTAATCTTCTTGGCTGTGCCACCATCGATTTGCATGCCAACACCGGCTGGAATAACGCGGCCAGTTGGAACAGCAATCTGGAAGAGAGCACGGTTTGTTTTACCTGTGATCTGAATGAGGTTCACAGCTGTCAAAAGCTGGCCAGTATTGGCTTGGCGAATGTTTTGTACATTACAGATGTTATTATCACCTTGCTGAGTACAAACTTTAAACCAACCCTGCGGCTGTTGTTGAGCAGCATCTTGTGCAGATGCAGGCGTCATAATGGAAGTAGCTGCGAGGGCAGCAAAACCGAAAACTGTTTTATTCATGAGTGAACGCATAAGCGAGCTTGTCCTTTTAGATACTTCAAATTGTAATATCGACGCTCTGGGCTTGAAATAAGGCCGCAAAATGTCATTTGTTCTCGCCCGTTTACACAAACGGACACGTAATTTCCAGCCCCACATATAGACTTGATAGAATTTATCGCTTGGGTTGGACGGCACAATTGCACAATGATAGTGTTACGACTCATTAATACCAGCCTTGGGAGAGACCTTTTGCTTGCTAAATTTCAAAGCTGCTTAGCTGTTGGCGCCATATTACTTGCAACAACTTCATTCGCAGTCGCCGAGCCTAAACATGGCATTGCAATGCATGGAGAGCCGCAATTACCTGCGGATTACAAACACTTCCAATATGTAAATCCAGATGCGCCTAAGGGTGGTTCTATGGCTTATGGTGTTGTTGGCACTTTCGATAGCCTCAACCCCTTTGTGTTAAAAAGCATGCGCACAACTGCGCGAGGCATATGGGATCCAGAATTCGGCAATCTTGTCTATGAATCATTGCTTCAACGCAATTACGATGAACCTTTTACCATGTACGGATTGCTAGCCGAGAAGGTTGAAACCGACGACGAGCGCACATGGATCGAATTTACGCTTAATGCAGGTGCAAAATGGTCTGACGGTGTGCCTGTCACGCCAGAAGATGTTATCTTCACCTATGAAATCTTAACCGAGAAAGGCCGCCCACCTTATGATGGTAGAATGGCCCGTATCGAAAAGATTGAAAAAACGGGCGAGCGCAAAGTTAAATTCACCTTCAATGAAAAATCAAACCGCGAATATCCGCTCATTATTGGCCTAACGCCTGTTCTTCCAAAACACGCCATTGACCCTGAAACATTTGAGCAATCCACGCTTGAAGCACCAATTGGCAGCGGGCCATACCTTGTGGGTGAAGTGAAACCGGGCACAAGCATCACTTACAAACGAAACCCTGACTATTGGGGCAAAAATATCCCATCGAAAGTTGGGGTCGATAATTATGACGAAATCAAAGTTGAATATTTCCGCGATACGACAGCGCAATTCGAAGCTTTCAAGAAAGGTGTGTTTGACATCTATCCTGAAACGGACCCAGGAAAATGGGAAAACAACTATGATTTTCCAGCTGTCAGCGAAGGCAAAATAATCAAATCGACATTCACATCCGATGAACCTGAGCGGATGGTTGGTTTTTTCTTCAATACACGCCGTGAAATTTTTAAAGAGCGCCCAGTGCGTGAAGCATTGTCCATGCTGTTTGACTTTGAATGGGTTAACAAAAACCTGTTCAATGATCGTTTCACACGTACTGGCTCCTATTGGCAAAATTCGAAAGAACTATCTGCTCTTGGCCGCCCTGCGGATGACAAAGAGAAAGAGCTACTTGCACCTTTCATGGATGATGTTTTGCCAAGTGTTATGGATGGCACCTATGCGCCAACTAAAACGGATGGTTCGGGCCGTGATCGCAAAATTATGCGTGATGTGGTTAAAAAGCTCAGCGAGGCTGGATACACAATTGAAGGCGGCAAGATGATGAAAGACGGCAAGCAATTGTCGTTTGAAGTGCTTATCGGCAGTGTCGCCGGTGCATCACAAAGTGAAATCGAGCGCATGGTGTTGGCGTATCAGCGCACGGCTGAAGCCGTAGGCATCAATGTTGGCATTCGCGCTGTTGATGATGCACAATTTCAAAAGCGCCGCCAGACATGGGATTATGACATGGTTGCAGGTGCACTGTCGGCATCTCTGTCACCCGGCGCAGAACAGATCTGGCGTTGGGGCTCACAATCTGTCGAACCTGAAGGCACGTTTAACTATTCCGGTGGCTCATCTGCGGGCATTGACGCGATGATTGATGCGCTTGTGAATGCGCGTGAACGCGAAGATTTTGCAGCCGCCGTACGCGCTTATGATCGCTTACTGATATCGGGACATTATGTGATCCCACTATACCACCTGAGCGAAAAACGCGTGGCGCATAGATCACGCATCAAACAGCCGGATTACAGCCCTCTATACGGCTACCAATTACCAACATGGTGGATCGAAGAATGAGCGCTGCGGAAAATACTGTAAAACTCGACATCGTTTCAGATGTGATGTGCCCTTGGTGCTTTGTCGGCAAAAGACGACTTGAAAAAGCACTCGAAAATACCGATCCGAATATTAGTGTCGAGATTAACTGGCTGCCGTTTCAGCTTGATGCAACATTGCCGCCAGAGGGCAAAGACCGACAGCTTTATCTATCCGATAAATTTGGCGGAAAAGAAAATGCCGACAAGTTTTACCAGACGATAAAGCAAGCAGGCGAGGGTGAGGGGATAGATTTCGACTTTGATGCCATAAAAGTCTCTCCCAACACACTTGATGCACACCGTTTAATTGCTTGGGCTGGTCAGCAAGGTGATGAACCGCAAAATCAAATGGTCGAATTACTGTTCAAAGCCTATTTTCAAGATGGCAAAAATATCGGTGACCATGCTGTTCTGACTGAAATTGCGACTGAAGCTGGAATGGACGCAAAGCAAGTTGCCGCAAGATTAAAATCTGAAGATGGTCTTTTGGAAACGAGACAAGCCATCGACCACGCACAACAAATCGGTGTGAGCGGCGTACCGTGCTTTATATTTGATGGAAAATACGGCGTTTCGGGTGCGCAAGCGCCAGAAACATTGGCAATGGCGATTAAAAAGATTGCTGCCGGTGAGGGGCTATAAAAGCCCTCCACCCAAACACTTAATGTCCGAAATTATCGCGCGTCATGTAACGGTTTTTTTCAGAGTTCCAGTCAAATATCTCTTCAACTTGCGGATGACGAACGGGCGTGCCTGATTCATCCAGCACCAAATTTTGCTCTGAAACATAGGCGACATATTCAGAATCGTCATTCTCAGCGAGCAAATGATAATAAGGCTGCTCTTTTGAAGGGCGGACGTCTTCAGGAATTGAATCATACCACTCATCGGTGTTGTCAAATTCCGGATCAACATCAAAAACAACACCGCGAAACGGATAGAGCCGATGTTTGACGACTTGTCCGATTGCGTAGCGTGTTTCAACAATTTTTGTAGCTCTTTTACCCATATAGTTTAAATGACCTGTTCAATCGGGCTTTTCAAGGGCTTGACCATCAATCTGCGCGCGCTTTAAGCCTTAAATGGCCCGTATTTTCGTCTGTGAGGAACAACAATGGCAAGCATTATCGCGCTTGTACTGCCATTTTTTGGCCTGATAGCACTCGGATTTGCAACAGCACGCTTGACCAAACAGCCGCTTGAAGCGCTTGGTTGGATGAATACTTTCATAATCTATATTGCGCTGCCTGCATTGTTTTTCAAGCTATTGTCACAGACGCCAATCGAAGAATTAACGCAGTGGCGTTACATTCTGGCAACGACATTTTCCACCTATATCGCTTTTTCATTGGTCTTTGCGCTCGGCATTTGGCGCAGCAAAGGCAATGTCGCCGAAAGCGCGATTATGGGATTTGCAGGTGCCTATGGCAATATTGGCTATATGGCGCCGGGATTGGCTTTGCTGGCATTTGGCGAAGCTGCTGTTGTGCCTGTCGCGCTGATATTTTGTTTTGATAACACATTACACTTTGTTTTAGCGCCCTTGCTTATGGCACTGTCAGGCAGCGGCGACCAAAATGTGTCCAAGCTTCAACTCGTCGGGCAGGTCGCAAAACGCATCTTGTTGCATCCCTTTATTTTGGCAACAATTGTCGGTGTTTTAGCCGCTATATTTGAAGTTCAGCCACCAATAGCCATCGGCACATTGATTGATTATCTTGCCAATGCAGCTGCGCCATGTGCACTATTTGCCATGGGTGTTTCACTCGCACTCAGGCCGCTAAAACGCGTGCCGCAAGAAGCGATATTTATCGCCCCGATGAAACTCATCATACAGCCAGTCATCGTATATGTATTGGTGACTTCAATCGGCGATTTTCCGCCAATTTGGGTTTATTGTGCAATGTTGCTGGCAGCACTACCAAGCGCAACCAATGTCTTTGTTATCGCTCAGCAATATAATATCTGGGTGGAACGCGCGTCAGCAATGGTGCTTATCACCACTGTTTTGTCTGTATTTACAGTCACAGCTCTGCTTTATCTGGCAAAGAACAACTTAATTCCACTGTGAATCTTGATGTTTAACTTGGGCTGCTCACTGTTTTTCGCTTATCCACCAAGCTGCTTAGGACGTTGGAAAAACTGCTGCCCGGCTTAATGCCTTCGCGCATAAAAATACCGCGAAGAGGGCCGCCATATTTCAAAGCGCCCATGCCCAGTGCACGTGCCATATGAAGCGGAACGAACTCGCTGAGCAATGATCGGTTCAGCAAATCAACCGCGCCAGTACGCAAATAAATATCTGTGCGGCGTTTGCGATCATAATGGCTTGTCACACTGTTCGCACCAGCATCCTTAGGTGCGTTTGATAAAGCTGCGCCCAAATCTTCAACATCGCGAAAACCAAGATTAAGCCCTTGCGCGCCAATTGGCGGAAAAGCATGTGCTGCTTGACCAACAAGTACGCACCGCCGCTTAGCAAATTGATGCGCTAATGAACCTGATAGCGGCCAAGCTTGAACCTTGGTCGGATTGCTGATTTTCCCAAGCATGGATTGCATCTGCTTTTCAATGGCGAGGCAAAGCTCATCATCTCCCATTGCCATGAGCGTTTGAACTTCTTCAGGCTTTCGAACCCACACAAGACTTGATCGCTTTCCAGGAAGAGGAACCTGCGTAAACGGGCCTTCTACAGTATGAAACTCGGACGAAACAAAATTATGGCTGCGCGCATGATCAAACGCCATAACGCACGCTGTCTGCGGATAATCCCAGCGGCGAACATCAATGCCTGCCGATTGACGCACGATAGATTGCGCGCCATCAGCACCAACAACAAGTTGAGTGGTAATCTTATTGCCGTCTGACAATGTTAGCTCGGCCGCATCTTCACTGTAGTGAACGGCGCTCAGGGAAATAGCCATTTGCTGAATAGCCGGCGTGCCATCAATCGCTTTTTGCAAAGCTGCATTTAATATCCGGTTGGGGATATTAAAGCCAAATTCATTTTCGCCGATTTCTTCGGCTTTAAAGTCGGTTGTCGGCGCATGCAGCAGGCGCTTGGTGTCATCAACAATACGCAATGTGCGCAAGGGCGCAGCATGAGGCGCACAGTCATCCCAAACGCCCATGGCTTTAATGAGATCAATACTCGGCACCATAAGCGCGGTAGTGCGCGCATCGCTATCAACATGTGAGCCCGACGGCGCAAGAATAATGACACTGCGTCCATGGCTAGCACATTCAAGTGCGGCAGCCATACCCGTGGGGCCGCCGCCAACAACAACAATATCTGCACGTGAATGGGACATGGTATCTTATTCCATCATTATTCAACTGCATTTAAAATGGGGCAGCAGCGGCGCAGTGTCCACCGGCATGATGCCGCACATTAAAATTTACGTTTAAATACAATCTAGCTTGGGGAAAAGTCTTTTGAGACTTCTTGCGTATTGCGTGTGTGCAAGACTTGGTTAAAGTAGATTGCGATAGGGAGAGCATGTGTGGCTGCATCAGAAATTGCGCAAAGAAAACAACTCTTAGCAGTTGAAAACCTGACAAAGGTTTTCGGAACACTAAAAGCAAATGACGGCGTTGATTTCGATATTGACGAAGGCGAGATTCACGCACTTCTAGGCGAGAACGGCGCTGGCAAGTCAACCCTTGTCAAAATGCTCTTCGGTACATTGCAGCCAGATGGCGGCCAAATCCTATGGCGCAGCAAACCTCAAATTATCACAAAGCCTTCTTTTGCACGACAACTCGGCATTGGAATGGTCTTCCAACATTTTTCACTCTTTGACTCATTAAGTGTTGCTGAAAACATTGCACTTTCATTGGACGCCTCGACACCATTGTCAAAAGTTTCTGAAGAAGCTGAACGTGTTGCGGACAAATATGGTCTCTCTATCAATGCAGAGGCAATGGTTGGCGACCTGTCCGTCGGCGAGCGTCAGCGCGTCGAGATTATCCGCTGCCTTTTGCAAAAACCCAATCTGATCATTCTCGATGAGCCAACATCGGTACTCACGCCGCAGGAATCCGACCGTCTATTCGAAACATTGGAAACGCTGCGCAGCGAAGGCAAATCGATCCTATATATTTCGCACAAGCTCGACGAAGTTAAGCGTCTATGCGACCGCGCGACAGTGCTGCGTCACGGCAAAGTGGTTGGTCATTGCATTCCAGCGGACGAAACGCCTTCAAGTCTAGCCGCGATGATGGTGGGTGAAAGCATTCACACCATACGCAAAGTCGCGGATGAAACAGACAAAAACCGCGAAATTGTGCTGTCTGTTCAAAATCTCTCACAGAAACCAACGGGGCCATTTTCAACGGCGCTGAAGGACATTTCTTTTGACGTGCCTGCAGGCGAAGTGTTTGGCATTGCAGGTGTTGCAGGCAATGGCCAGTTCGAACTATTCGAAGCCATGTCAGGCGAGCGGATGCAAAAAGATGCCGCGATGATCACATTTCGCAATGATCCTATCGGTCACAAGTCAATCAATGAGCGCCGAAAAGCTGGTGCAGCTTTCTCGCCAGAAGAGCGTTTTGGTCATGCCGCTATCGCCACCTTATCTTTAGCCGACAATATTTTGCTGTCGCGCCATGCCAGCGATGCGAATGTCTATCTTTCCGGCGGTATTTTAAAAATTGCCAAACCAAGTGCTTTGCGAAAAACGCTGTCGCGTATTGTAGAAACAATGGATGTGCGCAAATCTGGAGAAAACCCAGATGCAGGAACACTTTCAGGCGGCAATTTACAAAAAGTCATTCTGGGTCGTGAATTTGATCGTCAACCATCATTGTTGATCGTCGACCAACCCACTTGGGGTGTTGATGCTGGCGCTGCGGCCCGTATCCGTCAATCATTGATCGACTTGTCAAAATCTGGCTCAGCGGTGGTTGTGATCAGTCAAGATTTGGATGAATTGTTGGAAATGTGCGGCCGGATTGCCGTTATGTCCGAAGGGCAAATGTCTGAACCGCAACAAGCATCCACCGTCACGCGGGAAACATTGGGGCTCTTGATGGGCGGTGCAAATGCGGGGCAAGCGGCATGATCCGTATTCAACTTGAAAAACGCGCTCAACATTCGGCAATCTTTAGCCTCACATCGCCCTTAATCGCGCTCGCAATTACTGCGACGCTTGGTGCGATTATGTTTTTGCTGCTTGGAAAATCGCCAACTGCAGCGCTATATTCCTATTTTATAGAGCCCCTGACCGACATGTGGTCAATCCATGAGTTGATGATTAAGGCTGCGCCGCTCATTTTAATTGCAACAGGCCTATCTATTTGTTTTCTATCGAACAATTGGAATATTGGCGCCGAAGGACAGTTCATTCTAGGCGGTATATTTGGCTCCGCACTTCCTATTTTATATCCTGAATTTACAGGCCCGATGGTGCTGCCGCTCATGCTAATCATGGGCATTATTGGCGGTGCCGCCTATGCGACAATACCCGCATTTCTGAAAGCAAAATTCAGCACCAATGAAATTCTATCGAGCCTCATGTTGGTTTATGTTGCTCAATTGTTTTTAGATTGGCTGGTGCGTGGTCCTTGGCGCAATCCAGAAGGCTTTAATTTTCCAGAATCACGCACCTTTCACGCAGACGCGATTTTACCAGAAATTTGGTTTGCTTCTGGCCGTGCCCATTGGGGTTTTGCCTTCGCCATTATTATCGCTGTGTTGATGTGGTTCGTCTTAAACAAAACGCTCAAAGGCTTTGAAGTGCGGGTGCTTGGCCTTAGCCCAAGGGCAGGGCGATTTGCAGGATTTTCCGAAAACAAAATGATTTACACCGCATTCATCGTTGCAGGTGGTCTTGCCGGACTAGCGGGCATTAGCGAAGTATCGGGCGCAATTGGCCAGCTGCGACCCGTTATATCGCCTGGCTACGGCTTTACAGCGATCATTGTCGCTTTCTTAGGAAGGCTTAACCCGCTCGGTATCATCGCCGCAGGGCTTATTCTCGCGCTTTCCTATCTTGGTGGTGAAGCAGCACAGATTTCGATTGGCGTCTCCAACAAGGTGTCAGCAGTGTTCCAAGGCTTATTGCTTTTTTCAGTGTTGGCTTGTGACACGCTCATCCACTACAAAATCAAAATCGTCAAAACCATGCGCGGAAAGGCGGCATTATGACCCCTGAAATCGCGATAGCTATATTCTTAACAATCGCAACAGCCGCGACACCGCTTTTAATTGCCGCGCTTGGTGAACTCGTTGTGGAGCGTTCCGGTGTTCTCAACCTTGGTGTTGAGGGCATGATGGTTATGGGCGCTGTCACTGGCTTTGGTGCAGCGCAAATTACCGGTTCTGCCTATCTTGGCTTATTGGCGGCCATCATTTGCGGCGCATTGTTCTCGCTACTCTTTGGTGTGTTGACGCTGTCACTTGCGACCAACCAAGTTGCGACGGGACTGTCACTCACCCTTTTAGGGCTTGGCGCATCGGGCATGATTGGCGAAAACTTTATCGGGCTACCGGGCATAAAACTCAAAGCTATCGAAATTCCGCTTCTTTCCGACATTCCCGTGATCGGCAGATTATTATTTGCTCAAGATTTGATTTTTTACATCTCTATTTTGCTCACAATTGCCATCTGGTATTTCGTCTTCAAAACGCGGGCAGGGCTAACGCTGCGCTCTGTCGGTGACAATCACACATCAGCCCATGCGCTCGGCATCAATGTGCTAAAAGTGCGCTACTTGGCCGTTATGTTTGGCGGGGCCTGCGCCGGACTTGCTGGCGCGCATCTATCGCTGGTTTACACACCGCAATGGACAGAAAACATGACTGCAGGGCGCGGCTGGATTGCGCTGGCACTTGTGGTGTTCGCATCTTGGCGGCCGCTTCGCATTGTTGCAGGCGCCTATTTATTTGGCGCGGTTACGATTGCGCAGTTCCACGCACAGGCGCAAGGTGTTGCAATTCCTTCACAATTGCTTTCTTCCTTACCATATATCGCAACAATTATCGTTCTGGTCTTGATTTCCACGAACAAGCGCATGACGATGAAAAACACACCAGCATCGCTGGGCAAGCCATTTGTGCCTGATCGGTAAGAGATAGACGGGGTAGGGCAAAAGCCGCAACCGTAAGGCACTGATACAAAATGAAATTATACCACAGAGGTTTGAAATGAAAAAAATTACAAAAACAATATTGGGAGCAGCAGCAGCTACTTTATTCGCCAGCAGCGCGATGGCGGCCGATGCTAAAGCTTGCTTTATCTATGTTGGACCAATTGGCGACTTCGGATGGAGCTATCAGCACCACCAAGGTCTTTTGGCTGTCGAAGAAGCCTATGGCGATAAAGTTGAAACGGCTTACCTAGAAAGCGTTCCAGAAGGTGCTGACGCAGAGCGCGCCATTGAGCGTTTCGCACGGTCGGGCTGTAACATCATTTTCACGACATCATTTGGTTACATGGACCCAACCAACAAAGTTGCTGCAAAGTTTCCTGATGTGAAATTTGAACATGCAACAGGCTATAAGCGCGACACAGAAAATGTGGCGACATATTCGTCTAAATTCTATCAAGGCCGTTACATTCAGGGCCAGATCGCAGCAAAATTGTCTGAAAAAGGTGAAGCAGGCTATATTGGCTCTTTCCCAATTCCAGAAGTTGTACGCGGCATCAATTCATTCATGTTGGGCGCGCAATCTGTAAACCCAGACTTCAAAGTGAAAGTTGTATGGGCCAACACATGGTTCGACCCAGGCAAAGAAGCTGACGCAGCAAAATCACTCATCGACCAAGGTGTTGATATTATCACACAGCACACAGACTCAACGGCACCAATGCAAGTTGCAGAAGAACGTGGCATTAAAGCATTTGGTCAAGCATCAGACATGATCGAATTTGGCAAGAAGACACAGCTAACTGCGATTATTGACGATTGGGCGCCTTACTATGTAGAGCGCGTTGGTGCAGTGCTTGATGGCACATGGAAATCACAGGATGTGTGGCACGGTTTGGCTGAAGGCAATGTTGTCATGGCAGAATATGCCAACATGCCTGATGATGTCGCTGCGATGGCAAAAGAAACTGAAGAGAAAATCAAGTCTGGCGAATTGGAGCCATTTACTGGTCCAATTACCAAGCAAGACGGCTCTGAATGGCTTGCAGAAGGCGACAAAGCCGATATTGGAACAATGTTGGGCATGAACTTCTACATCAAAGGCGTTGACGATAAGTTGCCGCAATAAGATTTAGATATATCTGATTTTAAAGGCGTCGCAGTAAGTGCGGCGCCTTTTTATTTGGTCGCTATAAAACTGCTACTGCTGCGTTATGTTTGGTGTCACATCGCATGCTTATTAAAATCAGAGCGAACATAATAATTAGGAAGATTGACGCGAGTGAAAAACCGCCTGCCATGGATAATAAAACAAATATCGGTGAGAAATATATCATCGCTAATGTTGATTTTTCATAAGGCATAAAACCTGCTTCCATACCGTGCACAACAACAAAAGCAGTAGCCGGTGCCAGCAAAAACATATCGTAATTAAGCCCGAAAGGCGTCACGATTAAAGCTGCCGTTAAAACCAGCGCTTTCTTAAGGTTAAGATCAATCTTGTTACGCGGCAACCATGCCCAGAATGTAACGGCGGCGACAAAGGCAGCGATAAGCCAATGCAAAATACTGGCAATAGAATCACCGAACCCAAAGATGCGTAATCCAGCATAAATAGAGATCATTTTTGCCCAGCTCACGAGCCCTTCGCGCATTGTCAAAACGGCATAATCTGCCTGCGCAAAAAACGATCCCCATACCTCAATGCCAAACACAAGAGCTGAAAGAAGCACCAATATGACAAGCGTGACACAGGCAGAAATAATCACGCGCCAATGACCGCCAGCGAGTAAAATCAAAGGAATAAGCAAACCTAATTGCGGTTTAAAAGTTAAAAGCCCGAACAACACACCTGCGAGAATGGGACGGCGCTCCAGCAAAAGAAGCCCGCCGCCAAACAAAGCAGCAGAAAGAAACGCGTTTTGTCCGTGTGAGATTGTCAAAAAAGTTGCAGGGAAGGCGAGTGCCAACAAAAATAAATGTTTGGGTTTTCCTGCGATCTGAACAAGCACCCAAAACGCAGCACCAAATGTTACAAATACCCAGAGCGCAAAAGCTGCATAATAGGACAATCCACCAAGTGGCATTAAATACATCAAGTAGTGTGGTGGGTAGAAAAAGGCGAAGTAAACGCTTTTGGGGAACAAGGCCAATTGAGCTGGCTCAAACTGAGAGCGTTCATAGGGAACGAGTGGATTTCCCGCAACAGCCTCACGCGCAGCAGTCCAAAAGCTGATAAAGTCAGAACCATAAGGTGCACCGCTGGGCAACATCCACCCGTTGGAAGCAAGCACATATGTCATTGCAGCGATCGTAAACACGACGATCACTGCCGGATAGAAAAGTAACCTGTCTTTATCAATCCAAGCGCCGGTTCTAATGCTGCTTAGCATAGTGCGTTCCTACCATTTAAAACATTGAAACCTGTTTAGCAGGCAGACTTTTACGGGGCGTAAACGGGAAGATTGCACACAATGTATAAATTGCACAAAAAAGCGCCCCGAAGGGCGCTTTGATTTTGGGTTGCCAAATAAATAATGGTACTTTCAGTGATGTTGGCCAGCAAGCAGGCAATGGAAATGGAAATGTAGCAAAATTCTCTGACGCACTCAGCGCCAACGGAAAGCCTACAATTGATATGTCTGGTGTTGATGCCACAATCGCGACAACAGTTCAAAAGATCCACAGCTTGCTATCTCTATTTAATGAAGCCAATGGCGCTGCAAAGGCTACGGAGAGCAGAGTTGAGCAGGACATCAACCGGAATTTTAGTGATGGCGGGGGAGCTTGGTAATTTAATCTTGGCCAGCAGAGTTCATTTTATCCGAAACAATTCATGCACTAATCCACCATTCAAATTGAGGGACAGATTGCTACTAGCTTAGTAATACAGATAAGCTTTCTCGATTATGATTCTCTTGGGGGACGAGGTGGCTAAGAAAAGATCGTTGAGCTCTGATGAACTTGGAACTTCGGGGGAACGTAAGTTCCCAACCTATTGCGCTGGGTTAGTTGTTAACAAATCCACGGAAGATCGGGCAGGGTGGGATTACCTTCTGGATGCCACCAATGAAGATGTCGCTAAAGAGGATTTTCAAGATCTGGCGGACGATATTTTATCTGCAAAAGTACAATTAAAAACGCTTTGGCACGATAATTCCCGCGTAAAAATCAAACTAAGAGCGCTGCAGCGTTTGACTTCGTATAATGGTCCCGCCTTCTTAATTGTGATGAAATTGAATAATGATCAAGAGGTGGTCGGCCTATTCGCCAAACATGTGCTCGATGATTTCTTCGAACTGGCGCTGAGGAAACTAACACTTGCTGGGCAATTTGTTGAGACTAATGCTGCATCGTCATTTACCGTCGATAATAGCTGGACAGAAATTTGTTATAGTGAGGCGTATTGCGTCCGTAATTATTTAAACTCTGTCCTGAAACAATATTCTTCAGGAGTAGAATACGCTCAAAAAAAATCTGACCAGAGGAAGAATCTCGGAGTTGATACCGGATCTCACCGGATGGAGTTCTCTATAAATGGAGAGGAAATTGAACAGCTTTTGGACGCGTCAATAGGCCTGTCTGCTGCGACAATATCTAAGGGAAAAATTTTCCAGAAAAGATTTGGAATTGAGCGTGTTATACAACAGCTACCCACTGGAACCAAATTTAAAGCTGTAATTTCAAAAAGTAGTGGCGATTTTTGCACTTTGGCAAATTTAGATGAAGATGGCATTCCCTCAAACCAAATTGTGGGTCAATTAATAACGCCTCCTGCCCAATTCGTATTTAATGACCATTCCAAAGTCAGGTTCATTGGCAACGGAATAGAAATGCGTATTAGTACAGGTAAAAAGGAAACTGTAACTTTAAATATAGACTACAATGCAAAACTCCACGCTCAACAATGGCGACAACTCAATGACTTTTTAATTGCGTTTTCCGGACCCGTTTCAGAATTCACTCTCAAAACGCAATTAGGCTCAGCAGCTTTCAAAGTAACTGAAGGAGCGTTAATAACTTCATTGATTGAGCCAGTTGTTCACCTTGTCAGTAAACTACATATTATTTCGGCCATTTGGAAAGCATTTGATTTACCCGAGGAAAAGTTTTCGCTTTCGGATTTTTACCAGTTGGGTGAATGTGTGTCACAAGCTTTTTACTTAACTAAAGTGAACGAAGGGCACCTAAAGCTATCTTTTGAGAAAATAGAGAAAGAACCGCTCGGCAAACTTGATCGGATTTGTTTTGTTCGACGAATAAAAATGTTTGGTGCAGACATCGCGTATTGGCTTGGTGCACAAGTTTGCACGATCGAAAGCAATGGCAGGCATGAATTTGTCATTCAACGAATACTTGGAACAGGAAATTGCGCAGCTGCACTTTTTGACGCCGACACATTCGTCAAGCCATTCTGTCAAAAACACAAAATCGAGATATCAATTTATGAAAATGAAGTTGGTTATCAACGTAATGAAATAGAAGGTTACCATCTGGTGGTCAAAACTTGATGCACCTACCAAATCAAAAGACAACCGTGCGCCGCAATCAATCTTCCTCCTATTCGTCAAGCTTAACCATATAAGATTTACGTTTCGAAATTTTCTTTGCCTCCACATGAAACTTAAACCGAGAAAGAATCGATAGAGTAACAAATAAATAAAAGTTGGAGTGGGGTCAGAAATGGGGCTGAATATCACAGCAAACAAAAAAAGCGCCCCGAAGGACGCTTTGATTTTGGTTTGCCAAATAAATGGCAGAGGGGGTGGGATTCGAACCCACGGTACGCTCTCACGCACGCCGGTTTTCAAGACCGGTGCCTTAAACCGCTCGGCCACCCCTCCAAACCGCGCTCCTAATGGCATGACAATTCGATGACCGCAAGATCAATCCGCCATTGATGCAAGATTTTTTTGATTTTCTTCAAATCCAGAGGATCCGGAGTGTGTTAAGGGCGTAAATATTGCCAATATGCGCAACTGAACGGACATATGTTGAATGAAATTACAGGGGCCAGCGCATTTTTGGGAATCATTTTGCTTACCAACACAGTACATGCAGGCAAACAATTGAGCGGCATGGCTTTTAAAAGCCTCTTATTTGGCAAAATATTCATTTGAATCATTCTCTTGGCGGTAAATTTCCATTGGAATATAGAACCAAGAGAGCACTGAAATGAGTTTGCGAAGGCGGCTAGACGGATAAAGCGCGCATGGCTGCTCATTAATAACAAAATAACCCTGTTAGAAAATGTGATTTAAGCTGTGGTCTTTTAGACTTGGCTAAAAACAGGCTTTTGTGTATGCCAACCATCGATGGTGGACATATTATATAAAAATAGAATCAAATCTTGGGCATGCCTTATATTGGGCAGTGCCGTTTTATCTGCGTGTACATCATCTACGTCCCATATTGGCACGAAATCCGGCACGCCGCGCACAAAGATTGACTTTACAACGCCCGGCGCAATCGACAATGGCGCAACTTCAGGTGAAGAAAACTTCACCGAAAGCGCCTATGGTGTTTCTGCCAGCCCACGTGTTGCAACCGGCACCAAATTACCGAGGGGCGGCGGATATCTGAAAATCGGCTCGTCCTATGTTGTAAAAGGCCGACGCTACCATCCGACAGAAACCCCGAAGCCAGTTCAGTTTGGACGTGCTTCTTGGTATGGAAAAGCATTTCACGGACGCAAAACAGCCAATGGTGAAGTCTATGACATGAACCATTTAACGGCAGCACATAAAACAATGCCGCTGCCGAGCTATGCCCGTGTAACAAATGTTAAAAATGGTCATTCTGTTATTGTTCGTGTGAATGATCGCGGCCCATTTTCAAACGACCGCGTAATCGATCTTTCAAAACGCGCTGCTGAAATTTTGGACTATACGCTTCTGGGTACAGCTGAAGTGAAAGTCGAATATGTCGGACCAGCGCCATTGCACGGCCGCGATGATGATTATTTGATGGCTTCTATGCAAGGACTGCCCGGAAACCCGATTATGCCTTTGCCGGGCGTTGATGCAAATGTTCTGACAGCATCTGGCTCGAATATACCAGCACCGCGCCCACATGTGCCTGTGTCTGCCTATGCAACACAGCGCGTTAGTGCCGCTTTCGACATTTATAAAACCGAAAAAGCCAGCCTTCTTTGGAAGCGCATGAACGCGCGCAACTAACCAAAACTAAAATTGATATTTGCAATGCTGATCTGGCACGCGCTACAAGGGACATTCCTTTGCTTCAGAGTGTTCCTGATTAATTATGATTACTTCACTTAAATCTAGTTTCTTAACGTCAAACAGCCATTTGCAGAGGCTTGTTGCGGCACTTTCACTCGCTTTAATCATGCTTTTTGCCGTTTCTACGGGTGCGCACGCGCAATTGTTTGAAACGCGCGCCAAACAAGCAATGCTGATTGACGTAGAAACAGGCTCTATTCTTTTCGCAAAAAACGAAGCTGAACAGATACCGCCCGCATCACTTGCCAAATTGATGACGATGGAAGTGGTTTTTAACGCCTTAAAAACGGGCCGGCTAAGCCTGACAGACGAATTTTATGTCAGCGAAAACGCTTGGCGCACAGGTGGTGCACCATCGGGCACATCAACGATGTTTGCAGAACTCAAATCCTCCATTCCATTAGAAGATTTGATTCAAGGCGTCATTGTACAGTCTGCCAATGATGGCTGCATCATTATCGCGGAAGGTATGGCGGGATCAGAAGAAACCTTTGCAGGTCTGATGAGCGAACGCGCGAAACAAATCGGTTTGACAGATTCTATTTTCTACAATTCGACAGGCTTGCCGCATCCAGACCAAAAAACCTCTATGCGCGATTTGATAAAATTGGCGCTGCATCTTCAGCGGGAATATCCTGAATATTACAAATATTATTCTCAAACAGAATTTACTTGGAACAAAATACGGCAACGCAACCGCAATCCATTGATCAATATGGATATCGGCGCTGACGGGCTTAAAACAGGTTTTACAGAAGATTCAGGCTACGCAATCGTTGGTTCTATTAAGCAAGATGGTCGCCGTTTAATCGTCGCCATGAGCGGCCTTGAGAGTGATCGAGATCGCGCAGAAGAATCACGCCGCATGCTTCAATGGGGGCTTCGTGCCTTTGAGCCTTACACATTGTTTAAGAAGGACGAAGTCATAGGGCAGGCGCGTCTTTATGGCGGTGCACAGCTTCATGTCCCAGTAAAGACGCATGACAAGGTTACGATCTTAGTGCCGCTGACAAATCGCGATAAACTCAAAGCGCGCATTGTCTATGAAGGACCAATTGCGTCGCCGGTTGAAGAGGGCGTCGAAATCGCAACATTGAACGTTTATATTGGCGATCAACTGGCTCAACAAGCACCACTGTTTACAGCTGAAACTATTGCCAAAGGTCCAATTCACAGACAAGCGCTTGATGCGATCACTGAACTTGCGATTGGCTGGATCAAGAATTGAGCAAGAAGACAAACAAACGAAAACGGTCCGGCTTTTTCATAAGCTTTGAGGGCGGCGAAGGCGTTGGCAAAACCACGCAGATACGCAAGCTTGCCCAGCGTTTAGCCGAACTGGATTTTTCACCAACGATATCGCGTGAGCCGGGCGGAACTGCAGGTGCAGAAGCTGTGCGCCATGTCGTGCTCGATAAAGCGGCCGCAGAACCATTTGGGGCCCAAATGGAAGCGTTGCTATTTGCAGCTGCGCGCCTTGACCATGTCGAGAGCGTCATCAAACCAGCATTGAAACGCGGTGATGTGGTCATCATTGACCGTTTTATGGATTCAACGCGTGTTTATCAGGGCGCATCCAACGATTTAGATCAGGACTTTTTATCAACACTGGAACGCGTCGCAATCAATGAAACAAGCCCTGACATTACGCTTATCTTAGATATGGACCCTGCGATTGGTCTGGCACGTGCAGCCGAACGACGAGAAGACAATGTTGATGTTGATCGCTTTGAACGCGAAACGCTGGCAAAGCATCAAGCACGCCGAGAAGCATTTTTAAAAATTGCATCAGCCGAACCGGAGCGCTGCAAAGTTGTTGATGCATCAGGCACCGTCGAAGAAATCGCTGATCAAATTTGGTCTATCGTAGAAACAGCTTTAATCGAAGCTGGTTTTGACCTGCACGATGCGCGAAACAAAGATAAAGCCAAGAGCGGCTTATAAAGGCTTCAACTCAGTTTTAGCCAACTGCCAAAGCGCTTCCATTTCATCCAAGCTGGCATCTTTGATTGGTTTGCCTTGTTGCTCCAATTGATCTTCGATGAATGCAAACCGCCTGCTAAATTTCAAATTCGTTCCTGCAAGCGCTGTTTCTGCCTCAATGCCCAAATGACGGCCCAGATTGACCATCGCAAAAAGCAAATCACCATATTCCTCGGCAATATGTGATTGATCTTTGCTCTGCATTGCTTCGCGCAGCTCATCCATCTCTTCACTGATTTTGTCGAGAATAGGTTCCGCCTCGGACCAATCAAAACCAACGGTCGCGGCCTTCTTTTGCATTTTAAGAGCACGCATCAGCGATGGTTGTACGCGTGGCACATCATCCAGCAGAGAAGGGCGCTTCTCGATCGCGCCCGATTCAAGTTGTCGCTGTGCTTTGGCTGCCTTTTCTTGCGCCTTGACCTTCTCCCACATGCCTTTGGCCATTGTCATGCTGCGGGTATTTTCTGGACCAAACACATGCGGATGTCGGCGGATCATCTTGTCTGTGACCGCATGAACAACATCGCCAAAGGCAAACAAGCCTGCTTCCTCGGCTATCCGCGCATGATAGACGACCTGCAATAACAGATCGCCAAGTTCGTCGGCCAAATCATCCATGTCGCCGCGCTCAATGGCATCAGCAACTTCATAAGCCTCTTCAATCGTGTAAGGCATAATTGTTTCAAAGGTTTGCTCAACATCCCAAGCACAGCCATTTTGCGGATCACGCAAACGCGCCATAATGTCGATGAGACGCTTTATATCATTTGAAGGTTCCATATCCTTAGATTGACGAAATTAACGCGTTTGTCACGCCCTAACGCAGTTTGTCCAAAGACCTATCAGGCTTGCCATTACAATGTGCTGTAAGCGTACTGAATGAGGTTTAATGGACCTTGTGAAAGTTGCTTTTGATGTGGCAAAAATGCGCTTTACAAGAACAGCGTGAGCGTGCGGCATCTGATGAATAAAACAATGTTGGTCAAAGCCGCACTCATAATGTCCTTTGGTATGATGTTTATTCCTGCTGGTGACACCGCAGGCAAATGGATGACATCAGGCATGACGCAGCAGGGGGCTATTGCACCAGTTTTTGTTGCTTGGAGCCGCTTTGCACTTGGGTCACTTCTAATCATTGCTGCCTATGCAGGACGCCAATTTAATTTTAAAATCATGACCGACTGGCGCATTTGGCTCCGCGGTATTTTTCTAATGCTTGGCGTGGTATGCATATTAACCGCACTTTCAACGACGCCCATTGCCGATGTTTTCGCAGCTTTTTTTATTGGACCGATTATTTCTTATTTTCTAGCAGGCTGGCTATTAAAAGAGCCTATATCGGGCACAAGAACAGCGCTTCTTTTTGTCGGATTTTGCGGTGTGTTGCTTGTCGTCAAACCAGGTTTTGGCCTGACTATCGGCCACGTATGGGCTGTCACTGCTGGCCTGCTTTATGGCTGCTTTCTGGTTTCAACAAAATGGCTCTCCCATTTATCAAATTCACGCAGCCTTCTTTTATCAAATCTTGTCGTTGGTGCTGTGCTCTTGGCACCGTGGGGAATTCCGGAAACCCCGCAGATTGATTTTAATATAGGTATGCTTGTCTTTTTAAGCGCAGCATTTTCAGCCATTGGAAATTTATTATATGTAACCGCAACTAAAATGGCAGATGCATCACGGCTAGCACCGCTTGTTTATGTGCAATTGCTCTCTGCCACTATTTTGGGAATCATCATTTTTGACACTGTGCCTGACCATTTAAGCCTATTCGGTTTGGCACTCTTGCTCGCGACTGGATTTATTGGTTTCGCACTCAGGCAGACAAAAAAGCCGTCAAAAGCGGTCTGAGTTTTATCTGTCGACTTTGGCATTTTCATAATTTGATGCTGCGACGTTCGTACACAAATCATGCCATTCGCATTCCGTGCATGCTTGCCTGACTGTGCCTTTGACAAAGCCATCACGCATTTTGCGCAAAGCTGAAGGTTCAAGAGAAATCGTTGCGCCAACCTCGATAGGTGTGCCGAGCTCTGCAGTCAGTGCTGTGGCCGCCGCTTTATCGCGCAAAACGACACTGTCTCGCCAGCAATGGGCATCAGTGTCATCGAGAAGCGGGGCACAAATATCATCTGGCCCCGCAACGATTATAATATCTTCGCCATCACAAAGCCGCTCTGCAATCTTATCGTAATTTTCGATAAATGCATCGCTATATCCTTTGCCCACATAGGTAAGCAGGCAGAGGAGGTGGTGTGAGCGAAGCCTAACGGTCATGTGCGTTGACGAGCACTGCCCCATGTGGCGAATTTAAGTGTGGCTGCACCCAAACCTGATTTAAGCACTGCACCCAACAAAAATGGTGTTACGCCCAAAGTAAACGCTTTTTCCGCACCAATCATAAAGGAAAGCCATGTCGCGCCAAGAACCAAGCAAATTGCATTGCTAATGAGCATAGCGAGAAACGCTAGGAACAAATGGTTGCCGTTCCAACCTTTTTCAACGAGCCAACCAACCGCAGCAGCGGCAACTGGAAAGGCAAACAAATAGCCAGCTGTTGGGCCAGCGAAACGAGCAAGACCGCCCGCGCCACCTGCAAGAACAGGAAAACCCATTGCGCCTTCAACAAGCCAAGCTGTGACTGTGATTGCGCCCAAACGCCATCCATAAAGCGCACCGACCAATGCGACAGCGAATGTTTGCATTGTGATTGGAACAGGCACCATTGGTACTTCAATATAGGAAGACACTGCGAGAAAGACCGTGCCGAGGACAACGGCAGTTACTTGCCAGGCGAGGGACCTTTGCTGAAGGTTAAGCGGGTTAGCAGCGACATTCAAAGTACTTGATTGTGTCATGGACGTATCTTCTCCAAAGAATTATTTGTTGAGCAGTCTTTAACGGCACACAAAACCTAATGCAATTAAATGCAATGACGACACGCTAGTCATCCAAAGATATATAAAACTCGTCTTTGTAAGTTAATCCTGCGCAATTGCCGCTTAAAAAATTACATCAGCTTGAACAATGCCACTGAATTTCATATTATGAGAGTGTGCAGGACGACCTGCGCCTTATCAGGAATATTCGGGGACGACCCCATCACTAAGGGGTACAAAATGGCTTGGATATATTTGGTATTGGCAGGACTGTTCGAAATTGTTTGGGCGTTCTTCATGAAAAAGTCTGAAGGCTTTACGCTGCTTGTGCCCAGCACGATCACCATCATTACAATGGTCGCTAGTTTTGCATTGCTTTCGATTGCTATGCGCTCACTGCCATTGGGTACTGCTTACACTGTTTGGACAGGAATTGGCGCAGTTGGCGCGTTTATTGTGGGCATCGTGTTGCTTGGAGAAAGTGTGACGCCAATGCGATTGACTGCCGGCGCTTTAATCTTGGCAGGGATCATTCTCATGAAAATCTCAAGTTCATCGACTTGAACAACGGGTCAAACTAAACTCACATTATCAGAATTAAAACTTACCCATTGACCTAACTATTACTTATCATTATAGTTAGCCATATGGATAACAATTGTAACACTTTAGATTCCGCATTTCACGCTTTGGCAGACCCAACACGCCGCGCAGTCATTCAGCAACTTGGCAAAGGGTCGGCAACGGTCAGTGAACTTGCAGCGCCATTCGATATGGCTTTGCCATCCTTCATGAAGCACATCGGTGTACTCGAATCTTCTGGACTAATTGAATCAAGAAAAATCGGCCGCGTGAGAACCTGCGAAATCAAAGCAAAAAGGTTGGCTGATGTTGAAAAATGGTTCGATGAACAGCGTAAAATTTGGGAACGTCGTTATGAAAATCTCGACAGTCTACTTAATGAATTGAACGGAGATAAAAATGAATACTAAATTGCAATTTGACTTCCTCGTCGACAAACAAAAAAACACTCTAACTATCAAAAAGGAATTCGCAGCCAGCAGGCAACAGGTCTGGGACTGTTACACAAAAAGCGAGCTCCTCGATAAATGGTTTGCACCCAAACCGCTCACAACAAAAACCAGCTTTATGAATTTCAAAGAGGGTGGGTATTGGCACTATGTAATGATTGACCCAGATGGACAGGAATACTGGTCAAGATTGGACTATGAAACCATAACTCCAATCGAAAATTATACGGCACTAGACGGTTTTTGCGACGCATCAGGAGCGTTGAATCCAGACTTGCCGAGATCAAAATGGGACGTCACTTTTACTGAAAAATCAGGGAACTGTCTTGTCCAGACGATTGGCTATTACAATTCTACGCGGGCACTCGAACAGATAATAGACATGGGCATGCAAGACGGCATGACGTCTACATTGGAACGCCTAGACGAACTTCTTGTGACGCTTGCTCAAAAGTAGGAGAGGCGAGTTTAAGGCACAAAAGTAGCTAATGGAGATCAATATGAGCAAGAATAACGAAGCACCTGTTAAGGGACCAGCATCCTATTTCCCTTCAATCGAGAAAAATATGGTCGTCCAGTCGAAGATTGGATTGAACTGTTGAGCCAAAAGGCGAGCAACAAACATATGGAGCTCGTTAGCTTTTTAAAGGAGAACCACGCAATGGGCCATGGCCATGCCAACGCTCTGGTGGCTCATACTTTAGCCAAGAATAACAAGGCTTCTAAGTGATGGGTTTTGATGCTTATGAGCGATCTATATAATCATTTTCTCCAAGAGCGTGTACTTGCGAACCATAAACTCATCGTTCTTCGCTTCTGTGAACAGATGGCTAGGATAGCACCTGAAGCATCACTACGTATGCGAGGAGGAACAGAGAAATATTACTCTGTTCCTGTTTATAAGGTAAAAAGGGACATTGTAGCCATTAGCCCAACCAAAGCTGGCATCACGTTTTCCTTTACGGCTGGCGGAAAATTTGAAGATCCTTTTGAAATACTGACAGGTTCAGGTAAACGGTCTCGCACAGTGCGAGTTTCAAGCATTGACGAATATCCAAATATAGCGATGGCTCATTTCATAAAACAGGCTGTTGCTTTTGATCTTGCGTAAAGATGAGCGTTAAACTGGTTTAAAATAGGAGCGGGAGTTCAAATCAACAATTGGAATCAGGCAACCCTAAAAGTCTTAGCCTTCGTCGCCATGCTCAAATCCGCTGGCGCTACACTGAAAACAGCATTTGGCGCACCCGCTGCTGCCCAAACGATCCCATAGTCCAAAAGCTTGTCGTCCATCCATGTCTCAATTTCGCATAAATGGCCAATGGGCGACACACCGCCAATTGCAAAACCTGTCTCTGAACGGACGCGCTTCGGGTCGGCTCTCATCAACGGTTCTCCAAACAGCTCAGGAGCTTTATCGAGATCAAAATTGTGCTGGCCACTGACAAGCAGCAGCTTCAACGTACCTGTTTCGACACCTTCGAATATCATGGACTTCACGATCTGCCCAACACTACAATCGCACGCTACAGCAGCGTCTTTTGCCGTTCGTGTTGTTTCCGGCATACGCTGCACTGAAGCACTAAGCTTTAGATGAAGAATGGCTTGCTCGACACGTTTCACGCTCTTTGACATCGGTATCCTCAAAACAATCTGAATACTTACAGCTACATACAATTGTCGCATAAGATAGATTATGGAACTAAAATGTGTATCTATCTTGGATAGGTAATGCATATACACAAGCTCCAAATCTCACTTTAATCAACACGACATATAGAAAAGCAATTGGAATTTGCATCAAATGGGTTAAATCATTGGCTAATTTGAAGCATACGAAAATAGCGATAAGCCACATATGACGCAGAATATTGGAGAGTTGCAGGTAGATTTCGTCAGTGGCGCTGTCGCTCATCGGCTTCGCTTTGGCGGCGGAAGAAAACAAGATTTGCCCAAAGCAATGGGTTTCCGTTCTGGCGTTACGCCCACAATTGTTGATGCAACGGCTGGTTTGGGTCGCGACTCATTCCTGTTAGCATCGCTCGGCGCGCACGTTACAATGATAGAACGCTCGCAAGAAATGCATGCTTTATTGGCTCAAGGCATGGAACGCGCTTTGAACGAAGGTGGTGAATTCCGAGACATTATTGGTCGTATGACCCTGATTAAAGGCGATGCCAAAGACGTTTTGCCTGAGCTAAAATGCGAGTCTATTTTAATCGATCCGATGCATCCTCCACGTAAAAACTCCGCTCTGGTCAAGCGTGAGCTGCGCCAAGTTCGTGAAATCGTTGGGACTGATGACGATGCTGTCGAATTAATGCAAGTCGCGCTAGAACATGCGCAAAAGCGTGTCGTTCTCAAATGGCCGGCAAAAGCTGATCCGATGAACGGCATACGAAAATATTCCCATCAAATATTAGGAAAATCAACGCGTTATGATGTTTTTATGATCAACCCATCATAACAAGGCTCTACATTATCCGGCGTCTCGCGCAGCACAGTTTCATAGTCCAGCGGAATATGCATATGCGTTAAATATGCGCGTTTAGGCTTTAAACGTTCGATAATTTGCAAACTTTGCTCCAGCGATAAATGGCTTGGGTGCTCACGATATTGTAAGGCATCGATAATCAACACATCAAGATCGGCCATTTTTTCAAGCGTTGCTTCTGGAAAAGCAGACACGTCAGAACAATAGGCAAACTCACCTATTCGAAAGCCCAAAGAATGAATGCTGCCGTGCTGTTGAACAAGCGGTACAAATTCTAATGCGCCCCCTGCTCCATCTATTGTAAATGGCTCGTCATGTTTAATCCGGTGCGGGTGCAAAATTGGCGGATAAGAACTGCCAATAGGCGTCTCAAAACAATAGGCAAAACCATCGCGCAATCGTTCAGTCGTCAGATCATCGGCATAAATATTCATGCGTTGTTTTTGCATGATCACAAATGTGCGCAAATCATCAATACCGTGCACATGGTCTGCATGCGCGTGCGTATAAACAACCCCATCCAATTGCTGAACTTGGGCCGCAATCATCTGCGCACGAAAATCAGGACCAGTATCGACACAAACGACCGTTTTGTCGCCATTTTCCGCAATTCTCTCAATAAGAACCGCAGCACGCAAACGATTGTTTTTAGTGTTATTTGGATCGCAATTGCCCCAATCACCATTAAGGCGCGGCACGCCTGGCGATGAACCGCATCCTAAGATGGTCACTTGCAATCTTCCGTCTTTATCAACCATCGTGACGTGGCACCTTGGAAAATAAATTATAGAAATTTGATGTCGTTTGCTGAGCGATGGCCTCAAAAGAAACATCCAGCGTTTCAGCGAGCACTTTGGCTGTATTTACGACGAAGGCTGGCTCATTACGCTGACCACGGTGTGGCGGCGGCGCAAGATAAGGCGCATCGGTTTCTACGAGCATGCGGTCAAGCGGAATGTCTTTGGCGATATCGCGAATTTCTTGGCTGTTTTTGAATGTCAAAATACCTGAAAACGATACATAACCGCCAAGTTCAACACCGCATTCGGCAAGCGCTTTGCCCGATGAGAAGCAATGAAGCACAAACGGAAACGCACCATTTTTAGCGATTTCATCACGCAAGATTTGCATCATATCATCATCCGCCGCACGCGCATGAATAACCAAAGGCAATCCGGTTTCACGTGCTGCATCTATATGGCGAATAAGGCCGATCTTTTGCGCTTCAACAGGTGCATTGTCGTAAAAATAATCAAGCCCCGCCTCGCCAATAGCAACAACTTTGGGGTGCTCAGCATGCGCGACGAGATCGCTCGTCATTACATCAAGCTCTTCATCGGCGTTGTGCGGATGTGTGCCAACCGAGCAGTACACATCGTCATAAGCGTCAGCAATGGCGCGTATCTTATCAAACTCATGCACGCGCGTGGATATGGTCACCATCCGCACCAAACCAGCGCTACGAGCACGCTCAACAACCGCATCTAGCTCTGGCGCAAAGTCGGGAAAGTTCAAATGGCAATGACTGTCAACGAGTGCAGGCATCAGGCTTTTGTCTCCACATAGCGCGGGAAAACACCTTCCGGCTTAGGCAATGATATGCCGCCAACAAGTGCGTCTTCGATATTAGAAAAATTACGTTGATCGTCTGGCACAGCCACAAGATCGAGCAATTTACCGGCTGATTCCGGCATGATTGGCTGGCACATAATGGCAATGCGGCGCACGGTTTCTGCAACCGTATAAAGCACAGTCGCCATACGTTCAGGATCGGTCTTTTTAAGGCCCCACGGCGCCATTGTATCGACATAGCGATCACCAGCGGTCACAACATCAAAAACAGCTTCGAGCGCTTTATGTATTTGCTGTTTGTCCATCGCGGCACGCGCTGTTTCCAAAGCTGGCACACATAGGCCGATCAATGCTTTATCTTCAGGCTGTAAAGCGCCTGGCTCTGGCAAAACACCATCAAGGTTTTTAGCAATCATAGACAATGAACGCTGTGCCAAATTACCAAGACCATTGGCAAGATCAGCATTGGTGCGCGTAATGATCGCGTCATTGCTGTAAGAACCATCATTGCCGAACGGCACTTCTCGCATAAAGAAATAGCGCACTTTATCGAGACCAAATTCATCAACCAGTTCGAACGGATCAATCACGTTGCCAACTGATTTCGACATCTTTTCACCTTTGCTGAAAAGAAAGCCATGCGCGTAAATTCGCTTTGGTAATTCAATGCCTGCCGACATCAAGAATGCAGGCCAATAAACGGCGTGAAAACGGATAATGTCTTTGCCGATAATATGGGTCGCAGGCCAATAGCTCCAATCAGCCCCCTGCTCATCCGGATAGCCTGCTGCTGTAATATAGTTGGTCAGCGCATCAACCCAAACATACATGACATGATCGTCATTTCCTGGAACAGGAATGCCCCAATCAAATGTCGTGCGCGAAACAGATAAATCACGCAAACCACCTTTAACGAAACTCATCACCTCATTGCGGCGCTCAGGCGGCGCAATAAAATCGGGGTGCTTTTCGTAATATTCTAATAGTTTGTCACCATAGGCAGAAAGCTTGAAATAATAGCTTTCCTCTTCCACCCACTCAACTTCAGAGCCAAGCGGCTCGCGGCGCACACCATCTTCGCCGACCGTAGTTTCAGCTTCGTCGAAATAGGCTTCCTGACGAACAGAATACCAGCCGCCATAGGTGTCTAAATAGATATCACCATTGGCTTCCATCTTTTTCCAAAGCGCTTGTGCGGCCTTGGCATGACGATCTTCAGTCGTGCGAATAAACTCACGGTGCAAACAGCCAAATGTCTCAACCATCTTTTGAAATACAGCTGCATTTTCATCAGCCAATTGCTGCGGCGTAATTCCGCGCTCTTCTGCTGTGCGCTGCATTTTTTGCCCGTGCTCATCCGTTCCGGTCAACATGAAGGTATCTTTACCATCAAGGCGCTGGAAACGTGCGAGAACATCCGTGGCAATCGCAGTATAGGCGTGGCCGATATGCGGAACACCGTTTGGATAGAAAATTGGCGTCGTGATGAAGAATTTATCGCTCATAAGCTACAATCTGATCGTATTGAAATTTGTAGCGGAGCTTTAGAACAAATTGTCCCGAATTGAAATTGCAACTTGTTCAAATTTTTCGAGATATTTGACGCAGTCTCACATCAACAAGGCAATAGCGCTCAAATCATGGGTGAGGCGCTAAACTACGCCGTATGCAGCAATGCATGCACCTTATTGGCCATGATGAGAAACTCTTGCTTGCGGTCGAGGTTAAAACCATCGGCCATACGTGCGCGCTCGCCGAACTCTTCGTCAAACCTTGCAATCTGCGCAGCACGGTGAACATTGCCATTATGAGCAGCCTGTATCGCCGCTTGCTGAATGGACTCAAACATCATCTGACGCAGCAAAATATTATGCGTATCGCTGCCCCGCGCTCCTGCGACCTCTGCAAGCTTATGCGCGCGTGCCGTATCAAACTGCACAGACGTTAAAAACAGATCGAGATTCTCTTTCAGCTCCACCCCGCCATTAAGCGCCATTAACAACGCATGGCGAACAGAGCCACCAGACAAGGCAGTAAGCTGCGGAATCTGATCTGAATCAAGAAGCGTGCCCGCAACCTTATTTAAAACAGTTTTCACTTGCTCATTATCAAGTGGTTGAAACCGCACCACTTGGCATCGCGAACGAATGGTTGGCAAGATACCGCCCAAGCCATGACAAACAAGCAAAAACAATGTATTTACAGGCGGTTCTTCAAGTAATTTAAGAACAGCGTTGGCAGCGTTGCGATTCATATCGCCAAGACTGTCGATAATGATGATTCGTTTATCACCAGCCGAAGACGTCATGCCGAGAAAGCGCTGCAAACGGCGCACTTCATCAACGGTAATAACCGTCTTAAATCCCTTGCCGTCATCTTTTTTAGGACGGGTTAAATAGAGCATATTGGGATGCACGTTCTGTGCAATCTGGCGATATGTGCCTGTATTTTCATTGCATTGATAAAGGGCTTGAACATCATCAAGCGGCACATTTCCAAGCACAGCATTTGCAGTAAGAAAGGCAGCGCTCGCCTTGCCTATCCCCTGCTCACCATCCAATATCAATGCGTGATGACCACCAGTTATTGCTGAAAATATCTGTTCCATCGCCGTTTCATGGCCGATGAGAGAGGTCGCAGCACATGGCGGCGAAATTTCATCAAGACTATCAAAAAACTCAGGAAATTCGATTTCTTGCGCAGCCATATCCTAACCTTTGGTTCTTCGATCATAGGCTTCAGAGTTTTCAGGCGTCAAATCCACACGCACAACAATCATACCATCATCAAGCGCTTCACGGCCGCGCACAATGCCATTTTCATAAAGCCAAGCAACGTCGGCAAAATGGTCAGGTGAAATTTCTACAGTGCGTGAAACAAGCGACCCAGCAATTTTTTGTTCAATAAGCGCGAGTAAATCCGGCAATCCAGTGCCATCAAGCGCACTCACCGCAACTTGGTTGAGCGTATCGCCCTTACTCGGAACCATGCGTTTTTGTATCGCTTCACGGTCTTCAGGCAAAAGTGCATCAATCTTGTTCCACACTTCAATGATGTGAGATGTGTCTTCAGGATCAATTTCAAGATCTTTCAAAACCTGCCGCACATCATCGGCCTGAGCGGATACAGCGCTATCGGCGGCATCATGAACATGCAGCACGAGATTGGCTTCCTGCACTTCTTCAAGTGTCGCACGGAAGGCCGCAACGAGGTGTGTTGGCAAATCGGAAATAAAGCCCACAGTATCGGACAAAATAATCCATGTGCCACCGGGCAATTGAACGCGCCGCAATGTTGGGTCTAGCGTTGCAAATAACATATCTTCTGCGTGAACATCTGCGCCCGTTAAACGATTGAAAAGCGTGGATTTTCCCGCATTGGTATAACCAACAAATGCAACAACAGGCAGCGGTATTTTTTTGCGCTTGGCACGGTGTAGCGTGCGTGTGCGGCGCACAGCTTCAAGCTCAACCTCAAGGCTTTTAATCTTATCGCGCAGAAGCCGTCTATCAGCCTCAATCTGCGTTTCACCAGGGCCACCCAGAAAGCCAGCACCGCCACGTTGACGCTCCAAATGTGTCCATGAACGGACCAAACGGCCACGCTGATAGTTCAAATGCGCGAGCTCAACTTGCAAAGAGCCTTCTTTGGTTCGCGCACGGCGACCAAAAATTTCTAAAATAAGACCTGTACGGTCAACCACTTTAGCATGCAGCTCTTTTTCAAGGTTACGCTGCTGAACAGGTGTCAATGCATGGTCAATGACGACCAATTTCGCGTTTTCGGCTTTTACGATTTCCGCTAATTCAATAACTTTACCAGACCCTAGCAAGGTTGCGGGGCGTGGTTTTGCAACATTAATGACAGCAGAATGTGCAATAACCAGATCGATCGCGAGCGCTAAACCTTCCGCTTCAACCAATCGTTCAGCAGCGCTGCGCTCGATAGCGCCGTTTGCAAAAGTAGATTTTGCCTGATTTCTCTGGCTAATATCCGGCGCAATGACAATTGCGCGTGTTGGCTCTACCGCGTGATCAATTGATCCGCGAGGTCCTTTGGCGTCTTCATCGCCATCAATATCATCAAATGGGGAGCCGATTACTCGTCGCCTTGATTAGCCGTTTCACTTTCAAACATTTGCACAGGCTGGCCCGGCATGATTGTTGAAATGGCATGCTTATAAACAAGCTGCGCATGACCATCACGACGCAACAAAACGCAGAAATTATCAAATGAGGTAACAACACCTGTCAACTTTACGCCGTTTACGAGGAAAATTGTCAGTGAAATTTTTTGCTTTCGGACCGAATTTAAAAACTGGTCCTGTAAGTTTTGTGATCTATCTGCCATTTTCTTACCGTGTAAAATGAGCTTGCAATCAAACTCGTAACCTCAAGGTGCCCATGTATAAGCATATTTTCAATTATCACCAGTACGTCAACGTCAATTGCTGTACCTTTATTAGAAAAAACTGCCTACTGCGTTACCTATAGACAGATGTTTTTTCTGCCTCGATACGAAACTGAATGCGTAGCTGCTCAGTTATTGAGCCTGCATGCCCATTTGCGACAGAATCACCATCAATAGATACAACAGGAATTAATATGGTTGTCGCAGCCGTAATGAATGCTTCGCGTGCATTTTTTGCTTCATCCACAGAAAAGTAGCGCTCCTCGACTTTTAAGCCTAGTTTTTCCGCTGCATCAATAGCTGTTGTTCTGGTAATCCCGCGCAAAATGCCATGATCTGCAGGACGCGTCACTAGCGTGCCGTCTTGAGTGACGATCCACGCATTCGTAGAACCGCCCTCTTTCACCATGCCATCTTCATCAATAAACCATGCTTCAGCAGCACCCTGCTCTTTTGCTTTCTGCTTTGCCAAAACATTGGGCAGCAGACCAACCGTTTTAATATCAACTCGGTCCCAGCGATTTTCTGGAACAGTGATAACCCCAACGCCAGTTTGAGCTTTTTCATCTGCTTGTACAGGATCGCTACGCCGCGCTGTGATAACCAGCGCCGACTTAACACTGGCTGAAGGGAAAACATGGTCGCGCTTAGCCACACCGCGGCTAACTTGAATATAGACAAGACCATTGCGCACGCGGTTGCGTATCACCACTTCCTTGACGATCCGCACGAAGGCTTTCTTATCGACAGGCCACGCCATTTGAAGCTCGCTCAATGAGCGGTTAAGGCGCGCAAGATGCCGCGTCATATCAATGATATAACCATCCGCAATTTCACACACTTCATAGACGCCATCAGCAAACTGATAGCCACGATCTTCAATATGCACAGCCGCTTGGTTATGCGGCACATAGCATCCATTGACATAAGCAATACGCGACATTGTATTTCCCTTCCAAGGGCTTAGAAAAACTCAAGACTTACGCGGAACAACTGCTCTACACTCTTAACAGCAGAAGTTTTGGCAAACATGACGACACGGTCATTTGCTTTTACAATTGTGTCACCGTCCGGTTTGATGACGACACCTTCGCGGTAAATGGCACCGATGCGCACATCTTCAGGCAGTTCTTGTTCGCGCAATGGTTTGCCAACCAGCGGCGACGTTTCCAAAGCTTGCGCTTCTATGACTTCCGCCTGACCTTTTTGAACAGAGTGTACCTGGCGGATACGGCCACGGCGCATATGTTGCAAAACGCGCGATATGGTCACGGCACGCGGATTAATTTGCGCATCAATACCAAGCGCCGCTGTAAAGTTTTGATATGACAAATCATTGATCAAAGTCATCGTTGATTTACAGCCCAATCTTTTAGCCATAACCGACGATAAAACATTAACCTGATCATCATTGGTGAGCGCAACCATAAGGTCGGCATCCTGCACATCTGCTTCACGCAATATCTGCTGATCGAGTGCACTGCCATGCAAGACGATGGTTCGAAGCAATTGGTCAGCAACATCAACCGCGCGGGTGCGGTTTGCTTCAATGATTTTCAAATTGGCTTTAATCGCCGACTTTTCCAATCGAGAAGCAGCATAAAGGCCGATATTACCGCCGCCTGCAAATACAATGCGGCGCGCCTGTGTTTCTTGGTGGCCAAACAGTGCAAGTGTTCTGCGCACCTGTCCTTTGACAGAAATCACATAGACAAGATCACCTGCAAATAGCTGGTCGCTTGATTTCGCAATGAAAAGCTTATCATTACGCCACACACCTGTGACCGTTGCCCCAAGGTCAGGGAAAAGTTCGCTCAACTGGCTAAGCGGCGTATTGATAACAGGACAATCTTCGCGGCACTCAATCGCCATCATCGTCACATTGTCATCGGCAAACTGAACAACGTCCGTTGCACCGGGCAGTGCAATGCGTTTCAACACGACTTCGCCCACTTCACGCTCTGGCGAAATGATCACGTCAATCGGCAGATTATCGCGGCTGAACATGTCACGGTACTGATCTTGAAGATATGATTGCGCACGAATACGGGCGATCTTCGTTGGCACATCGAAAAGCGAGTGCGCAACCTGACAAGCAATCATATTCACTTCGTCATACAGCGTAACCGCAATGATCATTTCAGCTTCGTCAGCACCAGCTGCAGCCAACACATCCGGATGGCCCCCATGCCCAACGAAACCGCGCACATCGAGCGTATCACGCACACGCTGGATTAACGCCGCAGACGTATCAATAACAGAAACGTCATTGTCCTCTGCTGCCAACCGTTCCGCGATACCGTAACCGACCTGTCCAGCGCCACAAATAATAACCCGCATAGGCGTTTAAACTCCTAAAGACTTCAGTTTACGGTGTAGTGCAGAGCGCTCCATACCAATAAATTCAGCCGTCCGTGAAATATTACCGCCAAAACGAGATATTTGAGCCAACAAATAATCACGCTCAAAACGCTCGCGTGCTTCGCGCAGCGGTAATGACATAATGTGTGTATCTGACTCGGTTGGCGCTTTGGGTAAATTATCACTGAGTTCTGCAGGTAATTTATCGACAGTGATCGGAATTTCATCGCTTTCATCGCGAGTCAAAATCATGATCCGCTCAATGGTGTTGCGTAATTGACGAATATTACCCGGCCAAGAATGCGCTTGCAGAACAGCCATCGCATCATCGTCTATGATTTTAGTCCGAATACCTGTCTGAGCTGATATTTGCTTCATAAAGGCCTGAACAAGAACATCAATATCCTCGCGCCGCGCCGTTAAGGGTGGCACTTCAATAGGCACAACAGCCAGCCGATTAAACAAATCGCGGCGGAATTTGCCCTCTTCAATCAATGCTTCCAAATCAAAAGCAGTCGATGAGATAATACGCACATCCACTTTAACGCGCCTGACACCGCCTACCCGCTCAAACTCTTGCTCAACAAGAACGCGCAAGATTTTAGACTGTGTTTCAAGCGGCATATCAGCGATTTCATCAAGATAAAGAATACCGCCATGCGCTTGCTCTAACGCGCCGACCTTGCGCTCTGTACCATCTGGTTCTGTACCAAACAGCTCAATTTCCATCCGGCTTGGTGTAATTGCAGCCGCATTAATCGACACAAACGAACTTCTAGCGCGCGATGAAGCAGCATGAATTGCCCGTGCGACAAGCTCTTTTCCTGCGCCTGTTGGTCCCTTGATAAGCACACGGCTATTGGTTGGCGCGACACGGTCAATGCTTTGGCGCAAATTCATCATCGCGGCAGAATTACCAAGCAGTTCTTCAGAGTCAGAAGATCGTTTTTTAAGTTCGGAAATTTCGCGGCGCATAGAGCTTGTTTCAAGCGCTCGCTCCGTAACCAAAACAAGACGATCCACTTTAAACGGCTTTTCAATATAGTCGAATGCACCGCGGCGAATAGCAGACACAGCCGTTTCAATATTACCGTGACCAGAAATCATGACAACCGGAAGTCCGGGGTGCATCGCTTGAATTTCGTCAAGCAACCCAAGTCCATCAAGCTTGCTGCCCTGCATCCAAATATCAAGAAACACTAAGCGCGGTACACGGTCAGAAATTGCCGCCAGCGCACTGTCACTATCATAAGCAGTCCGCGTCTCATGTCCTTCATCTTCCAAAATACCCGATACGATATCACGGATGTCAGCTTCATCATCGACGATGAGAATATCTGCTTTCATACTGAATTCTCCACACTTGTCGTGTTTTTATCTGTTATATTTTCAGCCTGTTCATCAAACACAGCTTCGCTTTTTGGGAAGATCATGCGCACCATGGCACCCGTTCCCTCATGGTGCTCAAGCGGTGCATCATGAAGCTCCAAACGTCCATGATGATCTTCCATAATTTTCCGAACGATCGCCAACCCAAGCCCCGTCCCTTTTTCTCGGGTGGTCATATAAGGCTCAAGCAAGCGTTGGCGATTGGCTTTCGGAAAACCGCGCCCATTATCAATTACATCCAAATGAATCCATTGATCTCCGGCCCCATAGGCACGTATCAAAATATGACCTTCTTTATTATCAAGCAGACCTTCAAAAATCCGGCTTTCAACAGCTTCGGATGCATTCTTGATGACATTACCAATAGCCTGACCAACTAGGCGATCATCGAGTAGACATTTTAAAGGTCCTGCACCCAAATCATGGTCAAATTTGATTTCATTGCGGCTAACTTCAACTAAAAAAGCAGCCTCTTTGATAACCGTCCGCAAATCCTGCATTTGCATGACAGGTTTTGGCATGCGCGCGAATGATGAAAACTCATCGACCATACGGCCAATATCACCAACCTGCCGGATGATCGTATCTGTACACTGGTCAAAGACTTTTCGGTCCTCATCAGCAATTTGCTTGCCAAACCGGCGGCGTATACGCTCTGCGGAAAGCTGAATAGGCGTCAATGGGTTTTTGATTTCATGAGCAATACGCCGAGCGACATCGGCCCAAGCACTAGAGCGCTGCGCTTCCATGAGATCCGAAATATCATCAATCGTTAAAACGTCTGTGACGGAACGACCATGTTCTGCACTGCCCGCAGGCTCTTGCTCTAGTGTCAGTTGTACATTGAGCACGCGCTCACGTCCTGCGCCATCAATGAAGGTCACTTGCCTACGAAGATCATCACGGTCATTTGAAACCATGTCCGCATAAGAATCAGCAAGCGCCGGTGATATGTCACTCAGCAGCCGGCCAATAATGTCTTGATTGCTGCCAACGAGAATTTGAGCCGCCGAACTATTGGCGACATGAATCACACCTGCACGGTCAACACCCAAAACACCCGCAGATACACCAGAAAGAACAGCCTCTGAGAACCGTCGGCGTTCATCAATTGTGTCGCGCGCTGTCAAAAGGTCATTACGCTGTGTTTTGAGTTGAACAATCATATCATTGAATGTTTCACCCAGATGCGCCACATCGCCGTCGCTGGCACGAACAGGCACCCGCACCTCAAGGTTCCCGCCCGCCACTTCATCAGATGCTGTGATCAATTGACGAATCGGCCGCACAATACGGTTCGCAACAGCGATGCCGGTCCATATTGCAGAAAGCAGCATGATCAGCGTCAGCCCAAAATAAAGAATAGCAAAAGCAAGCTGTAGAACCGGACGGTTCCCTTCAAGGTTACTGTATTCCAGCCGGTTCTGTTCCATGAGCCGAACAGCATTAAGCGCATCAGCATCAACGCTTCGCACGGTATAAAGCATCGCATTATCAATTTCGCGTAACATAATTAGCGCGCCCACCAAATTGGTCACGCCGGGCGGAATAATCACTGGCGCACCATCTTTGGCTGTCTCAAGTGCATCTTCTGGCGGCAACGGTAAAGGTTGACTTGTTTCAATATCAGCGCTGTGAATGACCGTTCCGTCAGGACGAATAACCGATGCGCCCAACATGCCTCGCCCCTTGGCTTGCTGTGTCAGAAAATTACGAAAACCGCGTTGATCTAGCCTAAAAAGGCGCACCTGATTATCCAGTGAAAACGACATATTGATTGACGCATCGCGCAGATTGATCGCATTTTCGTTGATATAGCTTTCCGCGACTTCTTTGGATGATTCCACGATTGTCCGTGTGCGGATTTCAAACCATCGGTCCAAGCCAAGGTCCAAAGTAATGGCTGCCACAATAGCAACAGCCAAAGCTGGCGCGGCAGCAATAATCGAGAAAAGTGTGACGATACGCACATGCAAACGCGCACCCGCATGGCCATAACGACGAGCATCTTTAATGCGCTTAAGTTCGATACCGATAAGCAGCAGCAGACCCGCAACAAACATACCATTAATAATAACAGCCGTAATCGCGACGGTGTCATCTGGCAGAATGGGTGTCAGACCAATAAGAATAACGAAAGAGGCAATCGCAACAATAACCGCCGCAAACACCAGAATGAAGCCGTAACGCAACACAGCCCTGCCCGGAGCAAGACCGGCAACCGGTGTCATCATTTCCTTGTCGAGAGAGACCATTTAGCGATTCAATCCAGCCCAGTAATACTGAGGCGATTGTGCAACAGAATGTGGCCATTTTGCAACATAAATGACCACTCCCAGACTTTATTTAACGCATTTATTGGCCTTTAAAAACACTAACGCCTAAATCACGGATTTTCTTTCGAAGCGTATTCCTATTTAAGCCTAAAATATCCGCAGCTTTAATCTGGTTCCCCCGCGTTGCGGTCAATGTTGCCATTAACAACGGATATTCCAGTTCGGAAAGAAGTCTGTGGTATAGTCCTGGCGGCGGCAAACCATCGCCGAATGAATTGAAATATTTTTGCATATTTAATTCAACCGCTTGCGCGATGGTGATATTTTTACCGTTTTCAACGTGACCGATGTCTGGCAAATTATGATTATCAGGGTCTTGAAGTTCAGATGAAATGATATCGGCTGTTATTTCATCTTGCGGATACAACGCTGCCAATCTGCGAACCAGATTTTCAAGTTCACGCACATTGCCCGGCCAAGAGTGATGCAAAAGTGCCTCAATCGCATCCGGCAATAATATCTTTTCTTCAAGCCCTTCTTCTTGAACTTTCTTCAAGAAATGGCTGACCAGATCAGGAATATCCTGAACACGTTCACGCAAAGGCGGTATGCGCAGCGGAACAACATTCAAGCGATAATATAAGTCTTCGCGAAACAGCCCTTGATTGATAAGGCTACGCAGCTCTTTATTCGTCGCGGTCACAATACGCACATTTGTTTTGATCGGTGTGCGTCCGCCAACCGTCGTATATTCGCCCTGCTGAAGCACACGCAACAAACGCGTTTGCGCATCCATAGGCATGTCACCGATTTCATCAAGAAACAAAGTGCCATTTTCCGCTTGTTCAAACCGGCCTGTGGCACGGCTATGGGCGCCAGTAAATGCCCCTTTTTCATGACCGAAAAGCTCAGACTCAATCAAATCGCGCGGGATAGCTGCCATATTGATCGCAACAAACGGGCCCTTTTTGCGCTTGCCATATTCATGCAGCGCACGCGCAACCAACTCTTTGCCGGTTCCTGATTCGCCATTGATCAAAACCGTGAGATCAGACTGCATCATGCGCGCCAAAACACGGTATATCTCCTGCATCGCTGGCGAGCGGCCAACAAGCGGCATGGCTTCATCTTTTTCTGCCACAGCACTCTTGCTATCAGTCGGTTTGCGCCGCGCTTCCTGTAGCGCACGCTCAATAATCGCAGTGAGCTCTACAAGGTCAAACGGCTTTGGAAGATATTCATAGGCGCCGTTTTCAGAAGCTCTGATCGCCGTCATAAATGTGTTTTGCGCACTCATGACAATAACCGGCAGATCTGGGCGCATTTTTTTCATGCGCGGCAGAAGATCAAATAGATTTTCATCCGGCATAACCACATCACTGATCACGCAGTCGCCTTCACCTTCAGCCACCCAACGCCATAAAGTTGAGGCATTCGACGTTAAGCGAACATCATACCCAGCACGTGACAATGCCTGACTAAGCACGGTGCGAATGGCTGCATCATCGTCTGCAACTAGAATTGTTCCGTTCATTGCATTTACCTTAAAAGCCTTAGCTCGGCGCTTTTGGCGCAGTTGGCATTAAAATTTTGAATTTGGTATTTCCAGGCTGACTATCGCACTCAATAACGCCTCCATGGTCCCCAACAATCTTGGCAACCAAAGCAAGCCCAAGGCCTGAACCATTTGTTTTTGTTGTAATAAAAGGATCGAACATATAGCTCTGAATTTCTTCTGGAACACCGGGACCATTGTCCTGCACAGAAAATTCCAACGGTAAAGAAACGCGCTCATGCAAGCCTGGGATCGAAAGACGAACGCCGGGTTGATATGCTGTTTTCAATCTTATTTTTGGATTTTCAACATTGGCAACGGCCTCACAGGCATTTTTGACGAGGTTCAAAAACACCTGAATAAGCTGATCCTGATTGCCAGCAATATAAGGCAGTGATGGATCAAAGTCCTGCTTGAACTCTATATTCCGTCCAAATCCCGATTTAGCGATTTTCTGAACGCGGTCCAAAACGACATGGATATTGACCGGATCACGGTCCAGCGGCCGCTCATCAGAAAACACTTCCATTTTATCGACAAGTTGAACAATCCGGTCGCACTCATCTTTAATCAACTGTGCCAGCGCACGGTCTTCATCGCTGACAACACTTTCAAGCAATTGCGCAGCACCGCGAATACCTGAAAGCGGATTTTTAATCTCATGGCCCAGCATGGACGCCAAGCCCGTTACCGAACGGGCAGCGCCGCGATGTGTCATTTGCCGGTCAAACTTTTCAGCCATTGAACGTTCACGGAAAACAATCACCATCGCACCGTCTTCTTCAGCAACAGGCGTGACATGAATATCGACAGTCCGGTCAAGACCTAAGCGCGGCGATGAGACATCCACGCGGTACTCATTTGTCGGTGATTGAGCCAAACGCACCTGATCTATCAACGTCAACAATGGATTAGAAAAACCAACAAACTCATCAATTCTGAAATTAGCAAGGTTTGCCATCGACGAAGAGAAAAAATACTCCGCCTCCAAATTGGCAAAAGTGATCAAATTATCCTTATCGATCATGATAACCGGATCACGCAGATTATCTAATACGCGCCGCGCATTCTCTGCCTGACTGGCATTTTTACTTGCAGGACTCATTATGCAGCTTCCGATTTTTCAATATCTACTGAGTTAAAAACATCGCGCAAAAGCGGAATAACTTTCTCCGGCAAATGAGATCTCATAATCTCTGTGCGTAGTTCAGTTATGGACTGCGTCTTTGGCAAAAGACCATCAATATACCAACCCAAATGCTTGCGCGCATGGCGCGTGCCAACATGCTCGCCATAATGTTCAAGCATTGCTTGGTAATGGGAGATCACATAATCAGCGACATCAAAGGATGGTGCCTGTGTAAATTGTGGAAGCCCAGCAGACGCATTGGCTATGTCGCCGGCTTTCCACGGCGAACCTTGCCCTGCCCGCCCAATCATCACGGCATCAGCACCAGATTGCTCGCAGGCCGCAATCGCGGATGAAAGGTCGTCAATATCGCCATTAACGACCAAAGGCACATCCACCACATCCCGAACGGCCGCAACAGCCCGCCAATCCGCAACACCGTCATAAAATTGACAGCGCGTGCGCCCATGCACGGTAATCATTTGCACCCCTGCATCGACCGCACGCCTTGCAAGCTCTGGCGCGTTGATTGTTTCGTCATCCCAGCCCAAGCGCATCTTGAGCGTCACCGGAACTTGAACCGCATCAACCGTCGCATTGACAAGCGTCATGGCATGATCAAGATCACGCATAAGCGCCGAGCCAGATGCTTTTCCTGTCACTTTGCGAGCAGGACACCCCATATTGATATCTATAATTTCCGCGCCATTTGATTCAGCGATTTTCGCCGCTTCGCCCATCCAGTGCGCTTCAAAGCCCGCAAGCTGAAGCATTGCCGGACCTGCATCATGAGAAAGCGCACGCCGTGTGGACTCGTCGGATTCAGAACAAAACTCACGGCTCGCAATCATTTCACTAACAACAATACCTGCGCCCGCCGCCCAAGTGCGCTGACGGAAAGGCAAGTCACTCACACCAGATAAAGGAGCAGCCAGAACGCGATTGCGAACGGCAACATTTCCAATCTGGAACGGTTCATGAAGGAGTGCAGTCAAGTGATTGTCCATTTTTTAAGCAGCTATATCGACTGCACATTCTTTATACAATATAGACTAATTGCGCAATTAGCCACCTATGATAAAGGTCGCAAAACTTTAAACAAACCAAAGCAAGCAACGAAACCTGCGACTAGGACGAGATATTTTGTCAGCATATTTGCAACACTCAATGGGACTGGTGATTGTGGCGGCAGGCCGCGGCGAACGCGCAGGCATGCAAAACGGGCCAAAACAGTACCGAAAACTCGGTTCCAGCACTGTTATAGAACAAACAATATCACGTTTTGCAAACTTTATACCAGCGGCGAACACCGTTCTCGTTATTCATGCAGATGATGCAGCGCTGCTCAAACAAGCAACATGCAATATTGATACAGCGCAGATGGCAATTGTAACGGGCGGCACGACACGGCAGGAATCCGTGCATGCAGGCCTACGGGCGCTTCGCGACATGGCACAAGATTTTAGTCATGTTCTAATACATGATGCTGCCCGCCCTTATGTGAATGATGACTTTTTATTGCGGGTCATCGAAGAAATTGGGGCAAATCCCAATGACGGAATTTTACCAACCATCGCCGTGTCGGAAACCCTCAAAACCGTATCAGATGGTATCGTGACTGGCACAGCATCGCGCAAAGATATGCACCGCGCACAAACCCCTCAAGCCTTCCCATTTGAAACTATTCTTGCACTGCATGATAAAGCGAGCGCGCAATCCATATCTGATTTCACTGATGATGCAGCAATCTTTGAATGGGCGGGAATGACAGTGCGGATTGTGGAGGGCGACGCCTCCAATATCAAACTCACCTACCCTCAAGATTTTACCGCACAGGAAAATATGAACAATAATTCTCTACCCGATGTGCGCACAGGCAATGGCTATGATGTTCACCGTTTTGAAGATGGTGATAAAGTTATTTTATGCGGCATTGATATTCCGTTCGATAAAAAACTATCGGGTCATTCAGATGCAGATGTTGGATTGCATGCGCTAACAGACGCGCTTCTTGCCACTTGCGGCGCGGGCGATATCGGCGACCATTTTCCGCCAACTGATGAAAAATGGCACGGCATGGCCAGCCATGTTTTTTTATCAGAAGCAGTCAAAATTGTGCGGCAAAACGGCGGTACAATCATGAACGCTGACGTGACAATCGTAACCGAAGCACCCAAGATTGCACCGCACCGGATGGCAATGCGTGAGAAATTAAGCGAACTGCTCGGTATTTCTTTAGAGCGCTGCTCGGTGAAGGCAACGACAAACGAAACAATGGGCTTTATTGGCCGTAAAGAAGGCATTATGGCGCTTGCAATTGCGAGTGTTGTCTATGGAGAAAAATCATGAATGACACCCCAGCACACGACAACCCGCTGAGCGCACTTGCGCTAGAAGTCGTCGAAACCTTTTCCGCACGTGGATTTACAATCGCGACCGCTGAAAGTTGCACAGGCGGCCTAATCGCTGGCATGATCACCGATATTCCTGGTTCCAGCAAGGTTTTGGATCGCGGTTATGTAACTTATTCCAACGATGCCAAAATCGAAATGCTATCCGTGCCGGAAGAATTCTTTGAAGATGGCGGCCCCGGCGCTGTGTCCGAAGAAGTTGCCGAAGCAATGGCAAAGAACGCTTTGCAGAAAAGCTCAACAGACATTGCGATTTCAGTAACAGGCATTGCTGGTCCAGGCGGCGGCACCGAAGATAAACCGGTCGGCCTCGTCTGGTTTGGCTGTGCCTGCGATTGGGCGCCAACATTTGCGATCAGCCGTTACTTTGACGATAATGGCCGCGATGCAATTCGCGCAGAAACAGTTATGACCGCGCTGATGATTTTGATTGAGACATTAAAAGAAGCGCCTGACAAAGAGCCAGATCAAGACTCTGAATAAATCTCGTCTGCACGCTTTTCGAATGCCTCCGCAAACATTCGAAAAGCACGGTCGAACATCGACCCCATGACCATACCAAGCATTCTGCTCTTAAACTCATAATCAATATAAAAGTGCACATCAGAGCTGCGTTCATCAACATCGGTGAACGTCCAGCGATTGTCGAGATATTTGAACGGCCCATCAATATAGGACACATCAATCTGACTCTCGTCAGGATTGAGCAGAACCCTACTGGTAAATGTCTCGCGTATTGCCTTATAGCCAACACTCATATCCGCAACCAGCATCTGCTTGCCATCACGTTCGCGGATATCACGAACACTGAGCGCCTCACATAAGGGCAAAAATTCAGGGTATTTTTCCACGTCAGCAATCAGCGCAAACATTTTGTCTGCGCTGTGATTGACGCGGCGCGTGGTCTTAAAACTCGGCATATTACTTTATCGAGGCCAGCTTTGCTTCGCGGTTCGCCCGCAGTTTTTCAAAATCCGACCCCGCATGGTGCGATGAACGCGTAAGCGGTGAAGCCGAAACCATTAAAAAGCCTTTTGTATAAGCAATTGTTTCATATGATTTGAACTCATCAGGCGTCACAAAGCTCATCACTTCATGGTGCTTTTTTGTTGGCTGCAAATACTGGCCGATCGTTAGAAAATCGACATCAGCAATGCGCAAATCATCCATCAATTGCAGCACTTCATTGCGCTCTTCGCCAAGCCCCACCATGATTCCAGATTTTGTAAAAATCGAAGGATCAAGCTCTTTGACGCGTTGAAGAAGGCGGATTGAGTGGAAATAGCGTGCACCAGGGCGCACTTTTAAATAATTAGAAGGCACCGTTTCAAGATTGTGGTTAAACACGTCAGGCTTAGCGGCCACGACAGCCTCAAGCGCACCTTCTTTGCGAAGGAAGTCCGGCGTTAGAATCTCAACCGTCGTACCGGGCGAATATTCGCGGATTGCTTGAATAACTTCTACAAAATGCTGCGCGCCACCATCAGCCAAATCATCGCGGTCAACCGACGTGATAACCACATGCTTAAGCCCCATCTTTTTGACGGCTTTTGCTACATTGACAGGCTCTTCTTTATCAAGCGCACCGGGCATGCCAGTCGCGACATTACAAAAAGCACAAGCACGGGTACAAATTTCACCCATAATCATAAAGGACGCGTGTTTCTGATCCCAGCATTCGCCAATATTTGGACAGCCCGCCTCACCGCAAACCGTCACAAGATTATGCGATTTAACGATTTTATTTGTCTCGTGAAAGCCCTTCGATGTCGGCGCTTTCACGCGAATCCAGTCTGGCTTTTTCAAGCGTGTTGGCTGATCTGGACGATGCGCCTTTTCAGGATGCCGCATTTTGCCGGAAGGCCTTGTTGTATCGAGAACCGTAACCATTCGGACAACCTAACTTTCTAGTTTTTCGATGCCATCGACATTGCTTTAAATAAAAGCAGCCAAATAGCGCCAAATAAAAATCCTGCACACGCCGTAATGCCAGTCACGTACCAAACGCCAGTCCAACCTTCAACCAGAACACCGTTAAATGTGACACCGCCGTTGCGCATCGCGGCGAATGAAGCAAGAAACCCCATCACCATAAACAATATGATGCTTACGCGCATGATTTTCCAGCCTGTTGACTGCCACCAACGCGCATTACCGCCGCGAATGATGCCGCGGCGAGAACGCTTAGGCATTTAAAACACGTCCATAGGCATCCAGCACGCTCTCTTTCATCATTTCTGAAAGTGTCGGATGCGGGAAGATCGTGTGCATTAGCTCTTCTTCCGTCGTCTCAAGGTTCATCGCGATAACAAAGCCCTGAATAAGTTCTGTGACTTCTGCGCCAACAAGATGCGCGCCGATTAACTGGCCCGTCTTTTTGTTAAAGATCGTTTTGACCATGCCATTATCTTCGCCAAGCGCAATGGCTTTGCCATTTGCATTAAATATGTAACGGCCAACACGAATATCAATGCCTGCTTCTTTGGCTTTGGCTTCCGTCAAACCAACAGAGGCAACTTGCGGATGACAATAGGTACAGCCTGGAATCTTGTCTTTTTCCATCGGATGAACATTTGGCACACCGGCAATCTTTTCGATACAAATCACACCTTCATGCTCAGCCTTGTGCGCCAGCATTGGCGGTCCAGCAACATCGCCAATGGCGTAAATACCTTCGACATTGGTTTTGCCGTATCCGTCGATCACCACGCAGCCGCGATCAGTTTTAATGCCAAGATCTTCAAGGCCAAGGCCTTCGATATTGCCTTGAACACCAACAGCCGAAATCATCCGGTCCGCTTCCATCGGCGTCACTTTGCCGTCTTTGCCTTCAACATGGGCAATGATCGAATTGGATTTCTTCTCAACTTTTGTGACTTTCGCCTCAGTAATAATTTTAAGCCCGTGCTTCTCAAGCGCTTTTCGAGCTATGCCAGAAATTTCAGGGTCTTCAACCGGCATAATGTTTGGCATGAGTTCAACAACGGTAACGTCGCAGCCCATAGAATTATAAAATGATGCAAACTCAATGCCGATAGCACCAGAGCCCATAACGATGAGCTTCTTTGGCAATTCCTGCGGCACCATTGCTTCAAAATAAGTCCAGATCAGCTTGCCGTCTGGCTCAATGCCCGGCAATGCGCGTGGACGCGCTCCTGTCGCAACAATGATGTGCTTGGCCGTGTAGTCACCTTCACCTTTGATATTTTTAGGGATAGGGTTTTGCGGCTCCATGATTTTTTTAGTCGGTTTACCAACTGTAACTTTGCCTTTACCAGCAAGTTTGGCTTCGCCCCAAATCACATCGATCTTGTTCTTCTTCATCAGAAAACCAACACCGCCATTAAGACGCATTGATACACCGCGCGAACGCTTAACGACCTCTTTCACATCGGCCGTCATTTTGCCTTCAAGCTTCAACCCATATTCGGATGCGCGGTTTGCATAGTCGAGCATTTCGCCAGAACGCAGCAACGCCTTGGTTGGAATACAGCCCCAGTTGAGACAGATGCCACCAAGATGCTCACGCTCAATGATGCCAACTTTCATGCCCAATTGCGCAGCACGGATCGCCGTTACATAACCGCCGGGACCGGAACCGATAATCAGCACGTCATAATTATTGTCAGCCATTTTAGCTTCTCCGTGTCAAAGCGGTTTAAACCGCGAGTAATTTTTTCACGATGGGCGCGAGTGCCGCACCAATTTTCTTTGTGTTTTCGGCGTCCAAATGAACACCATCTAATGTAGAGGCCTCAGCCACAGTGCCAGCATCAAAAAATGCAACATCCATATCTTTAGCAAGCTTCTCATATAGGCCGGCGAGCTTCTTACTTTCAGCGATACCGCCGTCAAACATAGCGCGAAACTCAAGATCATCGCTTTCCACCAAAGGCGGCGGTGCGACGATTAGAACCTTTGCACAATGCCCGTTTGAAAGTCCTTGCATATGATTTTTAGCAATTTGCGTTAAACGCCGCACACCTTGCAAAGCGCCAATTGCCGTACCGCAAATATGAGGTTTCATATCATTGGCACCCAGCAAAATGATAACCAAATCAATCGGCGCATGGGTATTTAAAACCGTTGGTAAAACACGCACACCATTGCGATCACAATCGGCCAAATATTCATCATACGCCGTTGTGCGACCGCGCAAACCATTGGTTATAACGGTCACATCATCGCCCAAAGCCGCACTAAGCACATCAGGCCAACGGTGACTGACCGGATGACGACTACCAGTCTCGGGGCATGAGCCCCAAGTGAGCGAGTCGCCATATGCGAGAACCGTGGTCATGATGGTTTAAACCAACATGCCCATTGGATTTTCGATGTAGTTTTTGAATGCACCGAGCAATTCTGCACCCAGCGCACCATCCACACAGCGATGGTCTGTCGATAGCGTAACGCTCATGACGGTTGCGATCGTCAACTCACCATCTTTAACAACCGGACGCTGTTCACCAGCACCAATAGCAAGAATTGTCGCATGCGGCGGATTAACCACAGCAGAGAAGTTCTTCACGCCCATCATACCCATATTGGATACAGCAGTCGTACCGCCCTGATATTCATTCGGGCTAAGTTTCTTCTCTTTGGCGCGTTTGCCCAAATCTTTCATTTCATTGGAAATGGCAGACAGAGTTTTGGTTTCAGCAGAACGCACAATTGGTGTAATCAAACCGCCCGGAATAGACACAGCCACACCAACATCGGCATGTTTATGCTTGACCATATTTTCATCGGTCCAAGACACATTCGCATCCGGCACATCACGCAAAGATAGCGCCAGCGCTTTGATCACCATGTCATTGACGGAAATCTTGTAAGCAGGCTTATCATCTTTAACAGGCGCAGATTTGTTGAGCTGCGAGCGCAAGGAAAGCAGTGCATCCAATTCACAATCCATCGTCACATAGAAATGCGGGATGGTCTGTTTGGATTCTTGTAAACGCTTGGCAATTGTCTTGCGCATACCGTCGTGCTTGACGAGCTCGTAAGAGCCTTCTTCGAAGTTTTTCAGCACCGCTTCGGCAGATGCGCCAACTGGCATTGCTGTCGCAGCTTTTGGTGCCTCGGCTTTAGGCTGAGCGCCGCCAGCAATTGCTTCTTCAACATCGCGTTTGACGATACGGCCTTTCGGGCCGGAGCCTGAAACGGCAGTAATATCAACGCCTTCATTCTTCGCGATACGGCGTGCCAAAGGAGAGGCAAAAACTTTTGCCCCGTCTTTTGTTGGCACTGGTCCAGCAGAACCGCCCTTATCCTCGCTAAGTGGCTTGGAATCAGCCGCCGATGTTTTGGCCGCAGGCGTTGGCGCTTCAGAAGCGCTTTCAGCTTTTGCCTCGGCAGGAGCCTCTTGCTTCGCTGGCGCAGAAGCACCGCCTTTAGCAGCTTCAGAAGCATCTTCGCCCTCTTCAGCCAAAATCGCGATGACAGCGTTCACCTTGACGTTTTCAGTACCCTCTTCGACAAGGATCTTGGCAATCGTACCTTCATCAACCGCTTCGACTTCCATCGTTGCCTTGTCGGTTTCGATTTCAGCAATCACATCGCCGGGGCCAACTTTGTCGCCTTCTTTGACCAACCATTTGGCAAGGTTACCCTCTTCCATCGTTGGCGAAAGTGCGGGCATTGTAATATTAATAGGCATGATAGACCTCCTTAACCCGCGTAAGTGACAGCTTTAACAGCATCAATGACTTCATCTACATTTGGCAATGCCAGTTTTTCAAGATTGGCCGCATAAGGCATTGGCACATCTTTACCGCAGATCGAAATGATCGGCGCATCAAGATAGTCAAATGCTTCGCGTTGCACTTTGTTTGCGATGAAATCACCAACAGATGATTGTGGGAAGCCCTCTTCAACAGTCACCAAACGGCCTGTCTTTTTAACGCTTTCCAAAATTGTCGGAATATCCATCGGGCGGATTGTGCGAAGATCGATCAATTCACAATCAATGCCCTGCTCGCTCAGCGCTTCCATAGCCTTGATGGCGTAAGTCATGCCAATACCGAAGGAAACGATTGTACAATCTTTACCCTTTTTATGAATGCGTGCCTTGCCGATTGGCAAAACAAAATCATCCATATCCGGCACATCAAATGTTTGGCCGTAAAGAACCTCGTTTTCCAAGAAGATAACAGGGTTCGGGTCGCGGATTGCCGCTTTGAGCAAGCCTTTTGCATCAGCCGCCGTATAGGGCATGATAACTTTCAAGCCCGGCACATGGCTATACCAAGCAGCATAACATTGTGAGTGCTGTGCACCCACACGCGCTGCGGCACCGTTTGGACCACGGAACACCATTGGTGCGCCCATCTGGCCGCCAGACATATAAAGCGTTTTGGCAGCAGAGTTGATAATTTGGTCTATCGCCTGCATCGCAAAGTTGAATGTCATAAACTCAACAATTGGACGCAAACCTGTCATCGCAGCGCCAACGCCAACACCGGCAAAACCATGCTCTGTGATGGGTGTATCGACAACGCGGCGCGGTCCGAACTCATCAAGCAAGCCTTGCGTGATTTTATACGCGCCTTGATATTCGGCGACTTCCTCACCCATGACAAACACATCGTCACTGGCGCGCATTTCTTCGGCCATAGCATCGCGCAAAGCAACACGAACAGTTGTTGGCACCATTTTCGTGCCTTCGGGAATATCGGGATCAGATGCAGGCTCAACAGCGATTGGCTCTGCAGGAACAGATGCCGCCTTGCTATCATCCTTGGCTGGCGCTGAACTGTCGTCAGATGGTTCGGATTTAGCAGATGATTTTTCAGCATTAATATCGCCCGCGCTTTCGCCCTCTTCTAATAGAATAGCGATGACAGCGTTGACCTTAACGTTTTCGGTCCCTTCGGCGACAACGATTTTGCCGATGGTTCCCTCTTCAACGGCTTCCACTTCCATGGTTGCCTTGTCCGTTTCAATTTCAGCGATCACATCGCCGGGGCCGACTTTGTCGCCCTCTTTAACAGTCCATTTGGCCAGATTGCCTTCTTCCATTGTTGGAGAAAGCGCAGGCATAAGAATATCGATAGGCATGCTGGTATCTCCCCTTAAAGCAAAATGTCGGTGTAAAGTTCAGAAACATCAGGCTCGGGGCTGTTTTGCGCAAACTCTGCAGCATCCACCACGATTTCCCGAATTTCCTTATCGATGACCTTCAAATCATCTTCCGTAGCCAGTTTTTCAGCAATAATACGCTGTTTGACCTGTTCAATCGGATCTTGCTCCGAGCGCATTTTCTGCACTTCGTCTTTGGTGCGGTATTTCGCAGGGTCAGACATTGAGTGACCGCGATAGCGATATGTCATCATCTCAAGAATGATTGGACCATCGCCATTGCGGCAATGGTTGAGCGCATATTCCGAAGCGGATTTCACGGCACGAACATCCATACCATCAACCTGAATGCCAGGAATACCGAAAGATACACCGCGCATTGAGAAATCAAGCTGCGCTGCATGGCGTTTTGTCGATGTACCCATCGCATAACGGTTGTTTTCAATCACATAGATTGTCGGCAGCTTCCACAACGCTGCCATGTTAAAGCTCTCATAGACCTGACCCTGGTTGGCCGCGCCATCGCCGCAGAACGATACAGAGACATTACCATTATCTCGGTACTTGTTCGCAAAAGCCAAACCTGTGCCGAGCGAAACCTGCGCGCCAACGATACCATGACCGCCGTAAAAGTTCTTTTCGCGGCTAAACATGTGCATTGAGCCGCCCTTACCGCGCGAATAACCATCGCTGCGACCTGTAAGTTCGGCCATAACGCCGCGGCTTTCCATGCCCATAGCCAACATATGACCATGATCACGGTAAGCAGTAATCATCTGATCACCATCATTCATATTCATTTGGATGCCGGTAACAACAGCTTCTTGACCGATATAAAGGTGACAGAAGCCACCGATTTGACCCATACCGTACAGCTGGCCCGCTTTTTCTTCAAAGCGGCGGATCAAAAGCATATCGCGATATGCCTTCAGCTCTTCATCTTTGGAAAGTTTTGCCGGCTCAGGTGCCGGAATAGAACCAAGCAAAGCATGATCGACCGCTTTCTTAGGTGCAGATTTACGCGCGCGTGCTGCCATGAAGATCTCCCGTTACATTATTATCTGAATTAACACTAACGCAGCGCAAAGGAGTTGCAAGAGGCATTTTTGCATAACACGGACACGTTAAGTGGCTATTTTATTTGAAAAATAGTGCAATTAACTGAAATCGAGTTAATTGCTGCTATGCAGCATTATGAGTTCATTAGAACGAGTCAATCCGAGCGCCCTGCGCGCTGTTTCATCAATCAAATCACGCTCCAACGATCCATCGCTTAAAAGCTTGGTACGCGTTTGCAATTCGCCGCGGCGTTTTTCCAATGAAGCCAGCTCAACACCGAGCCTTGATATTTCAGCATCATAGCGTTCACTTGAATTAAGACCAAGCGTTCCATTAACAGCATGAAATACAAAATAGCCAAGCAGACAGCACGCCAGCACTGGTACCACGACGACGCGCAGTTTTGATCTCTTATATTGTCTGGTCCACATACACACACCTGAAAGTAATAACTGATCCAGAAGGTATACGGTCTTGGTTAAGCCTCACCCAAAAAACATAGCTAACAAAACGTAAAAGGCCGCGCTGGAAGAAAATCCAGCGCGGCCTTTTTAATAAAAGCTCAGTAACTATTATTTCCGCAAAATTGAGCGGCCCGCATATTGCGCGTAATTGCCAAGCTCTTCTTCAATGCGAATGAGCTGGTTGTATTTCGCGAGCCGGTCTGAACGGGCAAGCGAACCGGTTTTGATTTGTCCGCAATTGGTAGCAACAGCCAAGTCAGCAATGGTTGCATCTTCGGTTTCACCTGAACGGTGAGACATAACAGCCGTATAACCAGCTTTATGCGCAAGCTCGACAGCATCCAAAGTTTCGGACAATGTGCCAATCTGGTTGACCTTGATAAGAATGGAGTTTGCAACGCCCTTCTCAATGCCGGTCTTCAAACGCTTGGTGTTGGTTACAAACAAATCATCGCCAACGAGCTGGCAAGTCGAACCGATAAGGGCCGTCAACTCAGCCCAGCCATCCCAGTCATCTTCGTCCATGCCGTCTTCAATCGAAATGATTGGGTAATCAGCCGCAAGTTTAGCAAGGTATTTTGCTTGCTCAGATGGCGTGCGCGTAACACCCTCACCTTTGTAAACATAATTGCCATCTTTAAAGAATTCAGACGCAGCGCAATCAAGTGCGATATACATGTCTTCGCCCGGCTTGTAGCCAGCTTCCTTGATCGAATCCATAATGAAATCAAGCGCATCAATTGCACTGGAAAGGTTCGGTGCAAAACCGCCCTCATCACCAACTGATGTGTTGTGGCCAGCAACAGACAAACGCTTTTTAAGAACATGGAAAACTTCAGAACCCATGCGCACAGCATCTTCAAGAGATTCAGCACCAACCGGAGAAATCATAAATTCTTGAAAATCAATTGGGTTGTCAGCATGTTCGCCGCCATTGATAATGTTCATCATTGGCACAGGCAAAATGCGAGCATTTGGGCCGCCTACATATTTATAAAGCGGCAGGCCAAGATAGTTTGCAGCGGCATGCGCAACAGCCAGCGAAACACCAAGAATAGCGTTAGCGCCAAAATTGGCTTTATTTTCTGTGCCGTCCAACTCGATCATTGTTTCATCGATTTGGCGCTGCTGTGTCGCGTCCATTCCGCCGATCGCATCAAAGATAGGACCGTTGATTGCGTCGATTGCTTTTGAAACGCCCTTGCCACCATAGCGGCTACCACCGTCACGCAATTCAACCGCTTCATAAGCACCAGTTGAAGCACCCGATGGTACAGCTGCACGGCCAAGCGTACCGTCTTCCAGAATAACATCGACCTCCACAGTAGGATTGCCGCGGCTATCAAAAATTTGGCGGCCAATAATGTCGATAATTGCAGTCATTTTCTAATCCTTATCATACGTAAGTCATATATCTCGTCTTTGCATAAACGAGACCGTTAAAAAGTAAAATAGGCCTGCGAGCGATTTCATGCGCCTGACATAATCAAGCGAGCGGCCGCAAACCAATCGTTGCGCCTGATAAATCAGGCAGATTTCGCCAAAGCGTCAAAAGCCATTAGTTTTAAAAGCAGCGATTTCATGTCTTTTAAGTGCATCATGTTTGGCCCATCAGATGGTGCATTATCAGGGTCTTGGTGCGTTTCTATAAAGAGCCCCGCCACACCGACCGCTACAGCGGCTTTGGACAAATAAGGCACCATACGGCGATCCCCGCCAGAAGATGTGCCTTGCCCACCGGGTTGTTGAACCGAATGGGTTGCATCAAAAATGATCGGTGCACCTGTTTCAGCCATGATGGGAAGCGCGCGCATATCTGAAACCAGCGTATTATAGCCAAAGCTGGCGCCGCGTTCCGTTAACATGACATTTGGGTTGCCGCTATCTGTGACTTTTTTCAATACATTCGTCATATCCCATGGCGCAAGAAACTGGCCTTTTTTGACATTAACGACCTTGCCTGTTTCAGCGGCAGCAATCAGCAGATCGGTCTGGCGACACAAAAAGGCTGGGATTTGCAAAACGTCACACACTTCACCAACCGGCGCACACTGCTCAGCCGTGTGAACATCGGTTAGAACAGGCAAATCGAGGCTTGTCTTAATTTCTGCAAAAACATCCATCGCCTTTTTAAGGCCAAGGCCACGCTGACCGGAAATCGATGTGCGGTTTGCCTTGTCGTATGATGTTTTAAAAACAAACCCGATACCAAGCTCTGCGCAGATCTCTTTTAATGCAGATGCCATTTCCATCGCATGATCGCGACTTTCCATTTGGCACGGACCCGCGATAAGCGACAAAGGCAGTGCATTGCCGAACGAAACATTACCAGCTTTAACAACTGAATTGACTGTAGAACTCATTTTTAAATCGCCTTCTTAATTGCCTTCAAAAGCAAAAAACGCGCCCTGCCCATTGGCAGCTGGCACGATGATATAACGCCCTGTATCACGGTATTCGATATTGCCTTGTTTAAGCGCAGCAAGCAGCGCATTTTTATCTGCTGCAAAAACGATCCCTTCAAGACGTAGGCCGCGGTCCAATGTTTGTCGCGTAGCGCCGAACATCGCTGTCAAACCTTCTGGCGTCAAAACATTAAAATTCACATTTGCCGATGTGATTTCCATACCGAAGGAATGAGACGGCGTGTCTCGGTTTCCAATCACAGGCTGAAGAAAATATTGAAAATCTGAAGGAACAAATTCGCTTAGAATTATCTCTTTAATACCGGTAACACCATTGGCATGACTGGTCAGCGATGAACGATCAACATTGGGGGTGTTGATACGTTCACATGTAAAGAAAGTAGCATCCGGTGCGCGGTCATCTCTTGCAAAAGAAAGCTTGAACGATGCACGTTCTTTTTTGCCATTACCGTCCACAAAATTGCGACCGAAAGATAATTTTTTGCCAGCTGAAATACCCAGCTTTTGAAATGCCTTATGGTCCGCATCCGCATCATTGGTTTTAAAAGCAACAGCAGAGAACCCATCCTGCGCGACACGGAAGCGATACGTTTGATCCAGCTTCGTGAATACATTTCCTTTTGTTGCCGTCGCTTCGCAATCCTCACGCTGAGCAATGCCTAACGGTTCGAGATATGTATCATCGCTAAAGAAAACACAGGCATTTTCAGTACCAAAAGGATGGCGCGCATCCGCAGCCACAGTAAAACCAAGCGCCTGATAGCGCTCACGGCTAACCTCAAGACTTTCGACTGGTAGAACCGCATGATCAAAGAATTTTGCTGACATCGATTTTCCGCTTTCTAATGTTGATGAAGCTCTGCCCGATTTCCAAACTATCCGCAAGCGCATGCACCAATGAACTGACAATTTGAAACTAAGTTGCTCACCTGCCCGTCTATTCTATAATGATGATAGGAGGAAATGCGAATGATCAGGAATATGTTTCCAAGCGCTTTTTTCGCGCTGGCTTTATTGCTCACACCTGCCACGGCAAATGCGCAGTCCGATAATAATGCAGCACGCGGCGTAATCACCAATCAACTGGAAGCATTTATCGCCCGTGATTTTGATCTGGCTTATTCATTCGCGTCAGACAATATCAAAGGCATATTCCCAACGGTGGAACAGTTCATGGCGATGGTTGAAGGCGGTTACTTGCCCGTTTTAAGACCCGGCAATTATGCCTTTGGAAACACTGAAAATTTAACCGAAGGCCGCATCAAACAAGACTTACTAATCCGCGCACCAGATGGGTCAGATTGGACCGCAATATATTACATGCAGCGACAACCTGACGGTAGCTGGAAAATCGATGCCGTTAATCTGCGCAAAGGCGCAGCTGGCATGACCTAAACATCTACTTTAAGTAAGGCACTTAAAGTGCATCAATATCACCAGCAGCCCAGCGTGCTTCTGTTTCTTCTGCAAATTGCGCAAAATTGTTACTTGATATTGCGTCTCTAATACCCGCCATAAGGTGTTGATAATATGCAATATTATGCCAACTTAACAACATCATTCCGAGCATTTCGTTCGAGCGAATAAGGTGATGCAAATAAGCGCGTGAATACGTATTTGATGCTGTGCAATTGACGCCTTCATCCAAAGGTCGATTGTCTTCGGCATGACGCGCATTCTTCAAGTTCACACGGCCACGTGTTGTAAATGCCAAGCCGTGACGACCTGAGCGCGTTGGCATGACACAGTCAAACATATCAACACCGTGGGCAACCGAGCGCAGCAAATCCTGCGGCGTACCAACACCCATCAAATAGCGCGGTTTTGCAGAAGGCAAAATCGGACAAACAACGTCGAGCATGGACAGCATAACGTCTTGCGGCTCACCAACAGCAAGGCCGCCAATTGAATAACCTTTGAGGTCCATATCGACCAGCGCCTGTGCAGATTGCTCACGAAGTTTCACATTATCGCCGCCCTGCACAATGCCGAACATCGCTTTGCCCGGCTGGTCACCAAAGGCGACTTTACACCGTTCTGCCCAGCGCAAAGATAATTCCATCGCGCTTTTCATCGTGTCATGATCGGCAGGCAGCGCCACACATTCATCAAGCTGCATCTGAATATCAGAACCCAAAAGCCCCTGAATTTCAATCGAGCGCTCCGGTGACATCTCGAACAATTTGCCATCCACATGGCTTTTAAACGTCACGCCCTCTTCACTCATTTTGCGCAAAGCAGACAGGCTCATCACTTGAAAGCCGCCGCTATCTGTCAGGATTGGACCATCCCATCCGATGAACTTATGCAAGCCCCCAAGCCGGTCCATACGCTCAGCGCCCGGCCGCAGCATCAAATGATATGTGTTGCCTAAAATAATATCAGCGCCAGCATCTTTAACCTGATTAAGGTAAAGCCCTTTGACTGTTCCAACCGTACCAACGGGCATAAAGGCCGGCGTTTGAATATCGCCGCGCCCCGTATGAACAGTACCGCGCCGCGCCATGCCATCACTATTGTGTAGCGTGAAACCAAAATTTTGCGTCATTCGTCAGAACCTTCAGGAAAAAGCAGGCTTGAATCGCCATAAGAATAAAATCGATAATCATGCGCCTTGGCATGCTCGTAAGCTGCACGCATATTTTCATAGCCTGCAAAAGCACTCACAAGCATCATCAAGGTTGAACGCGGCAAATGAAAATTTGTCATCAAAAGATCGACAAATTTAAATTTATAGCCAGGCGTTATAAAAATGTCAGTCGCACCGCGCCACGCCTCCAGATTGCCATCCGTTTTAGCCGCACTTTCAAGCAAGCGTAATGATGTTGTGCCAACGGCAACAATACGGCCACCGGCCTGTTTAACGGCATTGAGCCGCTCGGCAACATCACCAGTAATCGTGCCAATTTCTGAATGCATTTTATGGTCTTTTGTATCATCTACTTTGACAGGTAAAAATGTTCCTGCGCCAACGTGAAGCGTTACGAATTCACGCCCGATACCAGCCTTGTCCAATGCAGCAAAAAGTTCGTCGGTAAAATGCAATCCGGCAGTGGGCGCAGCCACAGCGCCATTTTCGCGCGCATAAATTGTCTGATAATCTTTTAAATCTCGACCATCATCTTCGCGCTTTGCGGCGATATAGGGTGGAAGCGGCACATGGCCCACGGCCATGATTGCTATATCAAGATCCGGTCCGCTGCAATTAAACACAAGGCGCACTTCACCGCCATCTAACTTTTCAGCAATATGTGCATTCAGTTCAGAACCAAAAGTAACAAGATCGCCCACACGCAGCTTTTTTGCGCCTTTAGCAAAAGCATTCCAGCTATCGGGCGCACCGCGCAAATGAAGCGTAAAGCCAACTTCAGAGCCGGGAGCACCGTCGCGCTCACGGATACCATTAAGCTGCGCAGGAATGACTTTCGTGTCGTTGAAAACAAGGCAGTCACCGGCCTTTAAAAACTGAACCAGTCCGCTGACTTGCGAATCTGTGCGGCCTGATGGTTTGACCACAAGCAATTTTGCACTGTCACGCGGCTCAGCTGGGCGCAGCGCAATATGCTTTTCAGGAAGCTCGAAATCAAAATCATCTACGCGCATTAGGCAAGTCCACACATGCAAAAGGCAGGCCATCACCTGAAGGCCTGCCCATTAAGCTATTATAGTAGTCGCTTACAAATCAGCCGCAATTTTCGCTGTTGTAATTGAATCAGGCATTTGAACCGGTTCACCGCGTTTTAGCTGGTCAACATTGTCCATACCTTCGGTGACTTGGCCCCAAACAGTATATTGCTTGTTCAAGAAGCTAGCATCATCAAAAACGATGAAGAACTGTGAGTTTGCAGAATTTGGGTTCTGCGCACGCGCCATAGAACAAGCACCGCGGCCATGATTTTCGTCAGAAAATTCTTGTGCAAGATCAGGCTTGTCTGAACCACCCATGCCAGCACGGTTAGCATCAAATGATGCGCCACCCTGTTTGCCGAATTTAACATCGCCAGTTTGTGCCATGAAGCCATCAATAACGCGGTGGAACACCACACCATTATACTCACCTGCACGGGCAAGTTCTTTGATACGCGCAACATGGTTAGGCGCCAAATCAGGACGCATTTCAATAACAACTTCACCCTTAGTTGTATCAAGGATGAGTGTATTTTCTGGATCTTTATAAGCCAAATTTTATTCCTTCGTTTTGGGATATGAAAACATTCGTGACATGTCCCTATTATTTGTCGGCGGCAATCTCAACCTTGATCATGCGATCTGGACCAGAAACTGAGCCCGATTGACCAGAACCACGTTTGATTTCGTCCACAAACTCCATTCCGCTCTCAACTTCACCAACAACTGTGTACTGACCATTGAGAAAGTCACCATCGGCGAACATGATAAAGAACTGCGAATTGGCAGAGTTCGGGTTCTGTGATCGTGCCATGCCTACAACACCGCGCTTGAAATGCGTGTCTGTGAACTCGGCATCAATATCGTCAAGCTTAGAACCACCAGTGCCCGCACGATCCGCGCTATAACCATCTTCCATATCGCCGAACTGAACATCGCCCGTTTGCGCCATGAAGCCTTCAATCACGCGGTGGAAAGCCACATTGTCATACTCACCAGCGCGCGCGAGCTTTTTAATTTGCTCAACATGTTTTGGAGCAAGGTCTGGACGCAAAGCAACAACCACTTCGCCCGATTTAAGGGTGATAACCATTGTGTTTTCTGGTTCAGCGGCAAAAGCAGCAATTGTGGATGCCGCAGCAATTGTAATTGCGGCCAGTGCGCCACCAATGAATTTTCCTAAACGCATAAAAATATCCTGTTTATTTGAGTTTTTTGAGCGCCTGCAACACTGGCGCCGGTACAAATGACGACACATCGCCGCCCATGACTGCGATCTGCCGCACTAATGTGGCACTGATCGGGCGTGTCTCAACTGTTGCAGGAATAAATATTGTTTGAATATCCGGTGCGAGCTGCGCATTCATGCCTGCCATCTGCATTTCATAATCAAAATCAGAAGCATCGCGCAGACCGCGCACAATGGCTTTTGCATCCGCTTTTCGAGCGGCATCAACCACCAAACCGTCAAATGCAACAATTGTTACACAGCTCGGATCGAGCGCTGAATCGCTCAGCGATTGCTCAATAAGAGCTTTGCGCTGATCAAAATCAAACATGCCTTTTTTAACAGCATGAACGCCAATACCAATGACAACGCGGTCAAATGATGTGAGTGCGCCTTCCAAAACAGCCATATGGCCGTTGGTAATAGGATCGAAGGAACCTGAATAAAAACCGATACTAAGCTTTGTCATGATTTTGATTTATCCGTATTTCAGCTGGCTTGAAAGTCGTAAATCAATCGCCTTCGCATAAAACAGGATAAACTGCTTTACCGATACGCAATATTCCGGCTTCGCCATATTCATCTGCGGTCGAAACACGCACCGTGCGCAATGAAATAAGAACAACATCAACACTATCATCGGTGAAATCAACCAGCATGCGTTTATCATCCTGAAATGCTTGCCCAACAATGATCGTTGTGCCTTCACCTTCAGTCGTGGACCATGTTCTGCCAAAAGCGGTCACCCGCGCAGACAAAACAGACAGCACATCCAAACGCCCTACATTCATAGATATTTCACCGCTTCGCCCATCAACCGCGCGGCACTCAATATTGGCCGATGCAGACGCAGAGAAAGTAAAAAGGCCTGCAAAAACAGTCAGGAAGAAAAGCTGTAAACTGGCTCGTTTTAATAACATTGAGGCCTCCTCACAGGCTGAACACGCATCTGTGTACGTAAATGATGCAACTTTAAATCACATCCCGCGTTATATCAGCAAGTCAACAAATGCACCGCACGAGACTCCAGCAGTTGCGGCGCGCAAAACAAGTAAGAATAGGAACGCAAAATGTTCGCACTTTATACCGCCGCTTTCGCAATCGCACTTTTAACAATCACAAGCGGTTTGTCCGCTGCTCTTTTGATACGTCAAGAACAATCGAAATAACTTAAGCGCGCTTTGTTAGAGCCAACCAAATACCGGCGCCAATAAGCGCAGTGCCTGATATGCGTTCAATCAAACGAATATTGGACTGTGTAAGCCAGCTTCCCGTTCTGCCAGCGGCAAGCGCATAAATCCCGTCACCAACGGCACCGATAATCATAAAAATACCGCCCAGTATAATTGTTTGAACAGAGGCATTGCCTTCCGCGACAATAAATTGCGGAATAAATGCGCCAAAGAAGAACAGTGCTTTAGGGTTTGACCAGATTACAAAAAATCCTTGCCAAAAATAGCCGTTCATTGAATGTTTCTTTGTGCGCATCTCATTAGGGTTTGCTAATGCGCCGTTTGAACGCCACATCATGATACCCAGATAGATGAGATAAGCTGCCCCGAACAGCTTCACATAATCGAAGATCTCACCCATTATAGAGACGACGGCCTGCAAACCGAAGGCAAGTACGCCGATCATAATCGCTAGGCCAAACTGCGTGCCAGCAATATTCATAAAGCCAGCTTTAGAGCCTGACCGTAGCGAGTTAGCGATAATCACCGTAACCGTCGGGCCAGGCACGACAACAATTGCTGCTCAGGCAAGAACAAAAGTCCAAAGCACTGCTGCATCAATCATTAGTCATCATCACCAGGCAAAGCTTCATCCGGCAAATCTGTATCACCTTCAACAGCACCGCCTGAACCACCTTCAGGCAAAACGATACCTTCAATAGCTTCAATGCCTTCACCGTCTTCGGCTTCATCATCAGCAGGTTCAGAGATACGTTCGACCGAAACCACACGCTCACCATCGCGCGTTTTGAAGATCGTAACGCCCTTAGTTGAACGGCTCGCAAAGCGTATTCCCTCAACCGGCACACGAATAACCTGCCCATTGTTCGACACCAGCATAATCTGGTCATCGCTATCAACAGGGAAAGTCGCAACCAATTGGCCAATCTCTTTGGTCTTGGATGTGTCGGTTGCTTTAATGCCTTTGCCGCCACGTCCTGAAACACGGAAATCATAAGAAGAAGAGCGCTTGCCATAACCAAATTCAGAGATGGTCAACACAAATTGTTCGCGTGCTGCAAGTTCATCCAAACGTTCAGGTGAAAGTTCAGCCGCAACTGTATTTTCTTCATCATCAGAAGTACTTACAGCCACATCCTCATCTTCTACATCCGCACGGCGAAGCGCCGCTGCATGTTTCAGATAACCAGCACGTTCCTGTGCACTTGCGTCCACATGACCAAGAATGGACATTGAAATCACATTGTCACCATTGGCAATATTCATGCCGCGCACGCCTGTCGAATTACGCCCTGCAAACACCCGAATATCGGTGACAGCAAAACGAATACACTGGCCGAGCGCGGTTGTCATAAGCACATCATCATCTTCAGAACAGGTCTGAACAGATAGAATTTCGTCGCCTGACCCTTCTTCAAATTTCATCGCAATTTTGCCGTTACGATTAACCTGAACAAAGTCAGACAATTTGTTTCGGCGCACAGTGCCGCGCGTTGTCGCGAACATAACGTCCAACTCAGCCCAGCTTTCCTCATCCTCAGGAAGCGGCATAATGGAAGTGATACGTTCATTAGCCTCAAGCGGCAGCATATTACGCAAGAATTTACCGCGCGATGTTGGCGTACCTATCGGCAAGCGCCATACTTTTTCTTTATAGACGATGCCGCGCGACGAGAAGAACAAGATCGGCGTATGGGTATTGGCAACGAACAAACGTGTTACGAAATCTTCGTCCTTGGTTGCCATGCCAGAGCGACCCTTACCGCCACGGCGCTGTGCACGATACGTATCGAGCGGAACGCGCTTGATATATCCTTCATGACTGAATGTGACGACCATTTCTTCACGGGCGATGAGGTCTTCATCGTCCATGTCCGGACCGCCTTCAGCTAAAACCGTGCGGCGCGGCGTACCAAACTCTTCTTTAACGGCAGCAAGTTCTTCCTTGACGATATCTTGAATGCGCTGACGTGATGCCAGAATTTCAAGATATTCTTTAATCTCGCCGCCAATCGTGTTCAATTCATCGGCAATCTCATCACGTCCAAGCGCAGTAAGGCGTGCAAGGCGTAATTCGAGAATGGCGCGTGCCTGCTCTTCTGAAAGGAAATAAGTTCCATCTTCATTGAGCTTATGGCGTGGGTCAGCAATCAGTTCCACCAAAGGAGCAACATCTTTTGCAGGCCAACGACGTTCCATCAATTGTTCACGCGCCGTCGCCGGATTTGGCGCAACGCGAATAAGATGGATAATTTCGTCAATATTGGCCACAGCAATCGCCAAACCAACCAAGACATGAGCACGATCACGCGCTTTACGCAGCAAGAACTTGGTACGGCGCTGAACAACAACTTCGCGGAATGCTACAAACGCGCGTAGCATATCCATAATATTCATAAGTTCTGGCTTGCCGCCGTTCAGTGCAACCATATTGGCGCCGAACGAAGTCTGCAGCGGTGTATAGCGGTAAAGCTGGTTCAAAACCACTTCCGCATTAGCATCGCGCTTGATCTCAACAACCACGCGGTATCCCGTACGGTCAGATTCATCGCGCAGATCAGAAATACCTTCCACGCGCTTATCGCGCACGAGGTCAGCCATTTTTTCAATCATGGTCGCTTTATTGACCTGATATGGCACCTCAGTAATGATAATTGCTTCGCGGTCGTTCGGGCGCTGTTCAATTTCAGCTTTACCACGCATGATAATCGAACCGCGGCCTGTCTCATAAGCAGACTGAATACCAGAACGTCCAAGCACCATAGCACCGGTCGGAAAGTCCGGCCCTGGCACATGCTGCATCATTTCCGGCAAAGTGATTGCCGGATTGTCGATCATCGCGATACAACCATCAACCAATTCGCCCAGATTGTGCGGCGGGATATTGGTCGCCATGCCAACAGCAATACCGCCAGAACCATTGACCAACAGATTTGGAAAGCGCGCAGGCAAAACCTTAGGCTCTTCACGTGAGCCATCATAGTTATCTTGAAAGTCGACAGTATCCTTGTCGATATCTTCAAGTAGCTCATGCGCAACCTTTTGAAGCCGCGATTCTGTGTAACGCATCGCTGCAGGTGGATCGCCGTCAATCGAGCCAAAGTTACCCTGCCCGTCGACAAGCGGCACACGCAAAGACCAATCCTGTGCCATACGCACGAGCGAATCGTAAATCGCACTGTCGCCATGGGGGTGGAAGTTACCCATCACGTCACCGACGATTTTCGACGATTTCACATATTTGCGGTTCCAGTGATAACCACTGTCATGCATTGCATAGAGAATACGGCGGTGGACAGGCTTCAAGCCATCGCGCACATCGGGAAGCGCACGAGACACGATTACGCTCATTGCATAATCGAGATAGGAGCGCTGCATTTCCTCTATAATAGAGATAGGTTCAATGCCGGAATTTCCGCCGTTGCCATCTATCGGTGTTTTGTCGTTCAAAACTAGCCACTTTCAATTCAGAATCAATTGAGTAAGGTTAGCCCGTTTACACCAAACATCCAAGGTTTACGGGCATTTATCCACCATTCAACACGTCATCGCGCACGATGGATGACAGCCACGCTGCTTAAATGCTCTTTCTAAAGCAATGTTGGACCAAACTCGCGGTTAAACAGCAGGTAAATGGCTCTATCACCGACCTTATCAAACAATCTGATGCCGGATTGTTTAGACGATTTTATTAGAGCGGTAGAATTTCACCAGATTTGCCGATACACATAGCTGTCGACTATATATTGACGCATCAAGATTCCGCTGACTATAGGCCCGCTATGAACTTAGACCTAATTGTAAATGCTGTCGTGACATTGCTTGTTACGATCGACCCAGCAGGCCTAGCGCCCTTATTTCTAGCTGTAACCGGTGGCATGGACACCGCACAGCGCAAACAAGTGGCCATGCGCGCATGTCTTATGGGGTTTGGCATTCTGGTTGTATTTGTCGTTGCTGGATCTGGCATTCTAACACTTTTCGGCATTACGCTTCCTGCATTCCGCGTCGCTGGCGGTCTGCTGCTCTTCTGGATTGCGTTTGAAATGATTTTCGAGAAACGACAGGAACGGCATGAAGAAACCGCTCAAAAGGCGATTACGGCCGATCAGGTGCGCTCTGTTGCCGTGTTTCCGCTTGCTATTCCGCTTCTGGCAGGTCCGGGCGCAATTTCAGCTGGCATTCTATTGTCGAACGATTTTTCCTCACCTGCCTTACGCGCAGGCCTCATTTTAATTATCGGCCTGATAATTCTTGTGACCTATTTGGTTTTTCTTGTAGCGGAAAAAGTAGACAAATTGCTTGGTGAAACAGGCCGCTCGGTGCTCACCCGTCTTTTGGGTGTAATCCTGTCTGCGCTAGCAGTACAGTTTGTTGCCGATGGCATTAAAGCGATTGTGGCAAGCTAAACAGCCCTATCGCTTCAACTCATAAGTGAAAGCATCGCTGCCCCAGCCATGAACCTTATCATGTGCTTTAACCGTGACAACATTTATAGCCTCATCAATGAGGATACCGCTCTGCGAGCGTGTAAATGGCTGCTCATTGTCATGGGGATGCGCAAGCACACGCTCGCCAAGCATCGTTCCATCTGGTGCAAACACCGCCCATTTATCGGCGTAATGATCCCATCCGGCATCATCATGTTTGACAGTCACACTAAATCGCCAAGATTTATCTGAGCTTTGTGACGCCTCAACATCAACAATATCGGCCTGCCCAGCAATCGCTTGTCCCGCGATTAATATTAATCCCAGCGCAGCAAGAGCGACACCGACGACCAAATCACGCGAGTGCAAACCGACATCGCGCGGAAAAGAAAACCCTCCCGCGCGCACATCAATTTCATTTCTAGGTTTGATTCTAGAACGGAATTTCGTCATCCATATCCCTAGAAAAATCGCCGCCGCCTGATGATTGGCCGCCTTGGTTGCCACCCTGATTACCGCCGCCATAGCCGCTATCATTCGAAACATTACGCTGTTGGCCACCGCCTGATTGACCGCCTTGGTAACCGCCGCCGTCGCGCTCATTGCGTCCGTCAAGCATTTGCAACTCGCCGCGATAACGCTGAAGCACAATCTCCGTCGTGTATTTATCTTGACCGTTTTGATCCTGCCATTTGCGGGTCTGCAAAGCGCCTTCAAGATAAACCTTCGCGCCCTTTTTCAAATACTGCTCAGCAACTTTTGCCAGCTGATCATTGAAAATGACGACACGGTGCCATTCGGTGCGCTCTTTACGCTCACCAGAAGCCTTATCACGCCATGATTCAGACGTTGCCACCGAAAGGTTGACCACAGGGTCACCACTCGACATACGCTTAACATCTGGATCAGCGCCCAGATTTCCAACCAAAATAACTTTATTCACGCTGCCTGCCATTGCAGAAACTCCTACTCGAATTCTTTCTAAACACACTAAAGCATCGAATAGATGCAAAACAGTGACATGTAATCTGTCCACAGACTTTCATACGTTCTATTTTTGTTCTATTGAAGCGAAGCGAATCTGTCAAGATTCACTTCATCGACCTCGACACGCCAGCAATACGGCCTACATGGTGGGTGAATTCGACTTCATCGAAGCAACAACAGCGATTATAAGATGGCCGACAGCAAATATATTTCCGTACGTGGTGCACGCGAGCACAATCTCAAAAATATCGACGTTGATTTACCACGTGATAAATTGATCGTCATCACCGGCCTTTCAGGCTCAGGCAAATCATCACTCGCTTTTGATACAATCTATGCAGAAGGCCAACGCCGCTATGTAGAGAGCTTATCTGCTTATGCGCGCCAGTTCTTGGAGATGATGCAAAAGCCAGATGTTGACCAAATTGATGGGTTGTCGCCTGCAATTTCCATTGAGCAAAAAACAACATCGAAAAACCCGCGCTCAACGGTTGGCACGGTGACAGAGATTTATGACTATATGCGCTTGCTGTTTGCGCGTGTTGGCATTCCTTATTCTCCTGCAACCGGATTACCGATTGAAAGCCAAACCGTTAGCCAAATGGTTGATCGGGTTTTGGCGCTCGAAGAAGGCACAAGGCTCTTTATACTTGCGCCTATCGTTCGCGGCCGCAAAGGCGAGTATAAGAAGGAACTCGCAGAGCTGATGAAAAAAGGCTATCAGCGCGTCAAAATCGATGGCGAATTCTATGAATTAGCTGACGCCCCTACCCTTGATAAGAAATACAAGCACGACATTGATGTTGTTGTTGATCGCATCGTGGTGCGTGAAGACATGCAGTCGCGACTTGCCGATTCTTTGGAGCAGTGCCTTAGCCTGACAGAAGGCATGGCGATTGCAGAATTTGCCGACAAGCCACTTCCTGATAGCGAAACGAAAAAAGAATCCAAAAACAAATCCGCAAACGACACCCATGAGCGGCTGGTTTTCTCCGAAAAATTCGCCTGCCCTGTGTCTGGCTTTACAATTCCGGAAATCGAGCCGCGTTTATTCTCGTTCAACAACCCCTTTGGCGCGTGTTCGCATTGTGATGGTTTGGGCACCGAACAAGGCGTTGATCCGGGCATGGTTGTGCCCAATTCAAGCCTAAGCTTGCACAAGGGCGCGATTGCCCCTTGGTCAAAATCTACAAATCCCTCCCCCTATTACGCACAAACATTGCAAGCGGTCGGAAAATTATACGGCTTTAAAATGAACGATGTGTGGGATGATTTATCCCAAGAGAGCAAAGATGCTGTGCTCTACGGCACAGGCACGCAAAACATTGACTTTGCTTATGATGACGGGCTGCGCACCTACAAAACCCGCAAACCATTTGAAGGCGTGATACCAAGCTTGGAACGCCGTTGGCGCGAAACAGATTCGGCATGGATGCGCGAAGAAATTGAACGTTATATGTCGCGCAATCCTTGCTCTCATTGTAATGGTTACAGGCTTAAGGAAGAAGCTCTTTCGGTCAAAATCAATAAGCTGCACATTAGCCAAGTTGCTGAAATGTCAATTCGCGCGGCCAATGATTGGTTCGGCGATCTGCCCAATAACCTGACCGACAAACAAATGGAGATTGCTGGCCGAATTTTGAAAGAAATTCGGGACCGCTTGAAGTTTCTCGTCGATGTTGGACTTGATTATTTAACGCTATCGCGTGGCTCTGGCTCACTTTCAGGCGGTGAAAGTCAGCGTATTCGCCTTGCCTCTCAAATTGGTTCGGGCCTAACTGGTGTTCTTTATGTTCTTGATGAACCATCCATTGGCCTGCACCAGCGCGATAATGCGCGTTTGCTTGAAACTTTGCGCCATCTGCGTGACCTCGGCAACACTGTTATTGTCGTCGAGCATGACGAAGATGCAGTTCTAACGGCAGACTATGTACTGGACATTGGACCTGCGGCCGGCATTCACGGCGGCGAAGTGATCGCCAGCGGTACGCCCAAACAGATAATGAAGAATAAGAAATCGCTTACTGGTAAATATTTGACCGGTGAGCTGAGCATTCCCATGCGCGACGAGCGGCGTAAAATTGACAAAAAGCGCGGCATTAAAGTCATCGGCGCCAAAGGCAACAATCTAAAGAATGTGACAGCAACATTGCCGCTCGGCGTGTTTTCCGCTGTTACCGGTGTATCGGGCGGCGGCAAATCCACATTTCTAATCGAAACACTCTACAAAGCTGCCGCAAGGCGCATCAATGGCGCACGCGATGTGCCGGCCGAACATGACCGCATTGAAGGTTTTGAACATATCGACAAGGTCATTGATATTGACCAATCACCGATTGGCCGGACACCGCGCTCGAACCCTGCAACCTATACAGGTGCATTCACGCCGATCCGTGAATGGTTTGCACAATTGCCGGAATCAAAGGTTCGCGGCTATCAGCCGGGCCGCTTCTCTTTCAATGTAAAGGGCGGCCGATGTGAAGCCTGTCAGGGCGACGGCGTCATCAAAATCGAAATGCACTTTCTGCCCGATGTTTATGTGACATGCGATGTGTGCCACGGCAAACGCTATAACCGTGAAACATTAGAGGTCGAATTCAAGGGAAAATCAATTTCCGACGTTTTGGATATGACCGTTGATGAAAGTGTCGATTTCTTTGCGGCCGTTCCAGCTGTGCGCGACAAAATGGAAACCTTGCGCCGCGTTGGCTTGGGCTATGTAAAAGTCGGTCAGCAAGCAACCACCCTATCGGGCGGTGAAGCGCAGCGCATTAAGCTTGCAAAAGAACTGTCACGCCGCGCAACTGGCCGAACGCTTTATATTTTGGATGAGCCGACAACGGGGCTGCATTTCCACGACATCGCTAAACTGCTCGAAGTTTTGCATGAGCTGGTTGATAGCGGCAACACGATGGTGGTTATTGAGCACAATCTCGAAGTTATAAAAACAGCGGACTGGGTTATCGATCTTGGCCCTGAAGGCGGCGATGGTGGCGGTGAAATCGTGGCAGAAGGAACGCCAGAACATATCGCTACCGTTGAACGGTCTTACACTGGTCATTTTTTAAAAGAACTTCTTGAACGCCGCCCTTTGAAAAAATAACCGCCACGCAATTTTAATAAGCAGATTCAACCACAAGCTCAGAATACTATACTGCCTATAAAACCAGCCACTGCACATTTTATAGGCAGTAAGCACAAAGTTTAAGCGCGTAGATAAATTGACAGTTTGCCAATGCCCTTCGCGCACCTTAAAAAGCCGCATATGATGTAATAATGAGGCACAATATTCATCTCAGCCAAAAATTCAAACTGGCACGCACCTTGCATAGCACGCGACAACATCTATCGGAGGTCACCTGAATGAAAAAGATCGAAGCGATCATTAAGCCGTTCAAACTTGATGAAGTCAAAGAAGCACTACAGGAAGTTGGCCTACAGGGAATTACAGTAACCGAAGCAAAAGGCTTCGGTCGCCAAAAAGGCCATACTGAATTATACCGCGGTGCAGAATATGTCGTGGACTTCCTGCCGAAAGTTAAAATCGAGGTTGTGGTAACGTCTGAAACAGTCGATGCCGCAATAGAAGCGATCCGCAATGCGGCGCAAACAGGTCGCATTGGCGATGGCAAAATCTTTGTCTCGCCGATCGAAGAGGTCGTGCGCATCCGCACGGGAGAAACCGGCGCAGACGCTGTTTAACGTCTGTTGTTAAAACGAGCCAACTTAAAATGAGAAGGAAGGCCAATAAATGAGCGCTAATGATATTCTGAAGCAGATTAAAGACAACGACGTAAAGTTCGTTGACCTGCGCTTCACAGATCCACGCGGTAAATTGCAGCACGTAACAATTGATGTTGCTGTTGTTGATGAGGACATGTTCTCAGACGGTGTTATGTTCGACGGCTCGTCAATCGGTGGTTGGAAAGCCATCAATGAGTCAGACATGGTTTTGATGCCTGACGTATCTTCAGCCCATATGGACCCGTTCTACGCGCAGTCTACAATGGTTGTTATCTGTGACATCTTGGATCCCGTTTCTGGCGAAGGCTACAACCGCGATCCACGCATGACAGCAAAACGCGCAGAAGCTTACGTTAAGTCTGGTGGTTTCGGTGACACAGCTTATTTCGGCCCTGAGCCAGAATTTTTCATCTTTGATGATGTTCGCTACAACACAGACCCATACAACACAGGATTCTCGCTTGACTCGTCTGAACTGCCTTCAAACACAGGCACTGAATACGAAACAGGCAATATGGGCCACCGCCCAACAAACAAAGGCGGCTACTTCCCAGTAAACCCAGTCGACAGCTGTCAGGACATGCGTTCTGAAATGCTTACAGTTATGGCTGAAATGGGTATTGCTACTGAAAAGCATCACCATGAAGTTGCGGCTGCTCAGCACGAACTTTCTATGATCTTTAACACGCTGGTTGCTAAAGCCGACGAAACACAGATCTACAAATATGTTGTTCAGAACGTAGCGCACGCTTACGGCAAAACAGCAACATTTATGCCAAAACCTGTCTTTGGCGACAACGGCACAGGCATGCACGTGCACCAGTCAATCTGGAAAGACGGCAAGCCATTATTTGCTGGCGACGAATATGCAGGCCTTTCAGAAACTTGCTTGTTCTATATCGGCGGCATCATTAAGCACGCAAAATCATTGAACGCTTTTACAAACCCATCAACCAACTCATATAAGCGCTTGGTTCCAGGTTATGAAGCACCGGTTCTTCTTGCTTATTCTGCACGTAACCGTTCAGCATCTTGCCGTATTCCGTTCACACCATCACCAAAAGGCAAGCGTATGGAAGTACGTTTCCCTGACCCAATGGCAAACCCATATTTGGCATTCTCAGCGATGTTGATGGCTGGCCTTGACGGCATCAAAAACAAAATTCACCCAGGTGAACCAATGGACAAAGATCTATACGATCTTCCTGCGGAAGAACTTGCGTCAATTCCAACAGTTTGTACTTCACTGCGTGAAGCGCTTGATGCTTTGGATAATGACCGTGAATATTTGAAAGCTGGCGGCGTATTCGACGACGATCAGATCGATGCTTACATCGCGCTTAAGAAAGAAGAGAACCTTCGTTACGAACAAACACCGCATCCGGTTGAGTTCGACATGTACTACTCTCTCTAATTTAGCGATTTCTTAAGTCAAACCGGCAATCAGCAATGATTGCCGGTTTTTTTATGCGCCTAAAAAGCCCACACAAGGCAGCGCATTGGGCATTGTAAGGTGCACAAGAACGATAAGCTGGGCTTCAAACCTTTACATCACGCTCTTCGTTATTATGTTAAGAGAACATCCCGCCGCATGGCGGATTATCCAATGGGTGAGTACGCTCCCCAGAACTTTATCCCGAGAAGCATTTATTATGGCAGAAGCAGAACACGGCAGCACCGTACACATCCACTATACGGGTAAATTTCCAGACGGCACTGTCTTTGACAGCTCTGAAAATCGCGACCCACTCACTTTCGAATTAGGTTCAGGACAAGTTATCCCTGGCTTAGACAAAGCGATGCGCGGCATGGAAGTTGGCGCGAAGAAAACAATCGAAATTCCAGCAGCCGAAGCATATGGCCCGCACCACCCTGAAGGCGTGCAAAAGGTCGAGCGCAGCCAGTTGCCACCAGAAATTCAAACTGAAGTTGGTTTGCAGCTCCAAGCAACAGGCCAAGATGGACAAGCCATCAACCTGACCATCATTGAAGTTGATGAAACGACTGTAACAATGGATGCAAACCATCCATTGGCAGGTAAAGACCTTGTCTTTGATGTTGAGCTTGTCTCCGTCACATAAACGATTAGAACTCGGCGGTAGAAATACCGCCGTTTTCACATGATCAAGGATATCCCAACTATGACCACGCTCTCATTCTTCGGTGCCGCAGGCACAGTTACCGGTTCTTGTTCCATGGTAGAAACAGCAGGCGCAAGCTTTCTTGTTGATTGCGGCATGTTTCAAGGCAACAAAACAGTCCGTGCTCTCAACGATCAGGATTTTCCTTTCGATGCCGCTAAGGCTGATTTTCTCATCCTTACTCACGCTCATATCGACCACTCTGGCTTACTGCCAAAGCTCATTAAATATGGTTTCAAAGGCAAAATTTACGCCACAACGCCAACGGTCGATTTGTTGAGTTTCATGCTGCTTGATTCGGCACGGATTCAAGAAGGCAATAATGAGCGCGAAAACCGCAAGCGCGCGCGCAAAGGGCTTGATCCCGTTGAGCCGCTCTACACTCAAGACCACGCAAAAGGTGTTTTCCCGCTGCTTGAAGCCGTCGATTATGGCAATTGGTTTTCACCGCACAAAGATATCGAATTTCGATTCTGGAATGCTGGCCATATTCTCGGTTCGGCCTCGGCTGAAATCAAATTTCCCGATGAAAACGGCAACACAATGCGCATTTTGTTTTCCGGTGACATTGGGCCAGAGGAAAAAGTATTCCACCCAGAACCTGGCGGCGAAACAGGCTTTGACTACATTGTGTCAGAAAGCACCTATGGCGACCGTGACCGCGATGATTACACGCTGGAAAAGCGCCGCGAAATGCTTAAAGCCGAATTGGTGCGCGGTTTAGAAAAAGGTGGCAATGTTGTCATTCCAGCCTTTGCTGTTGAGCGAAGCCAAGAGCTTCTGCATGATATTGGTGTATTGCTTGCTCGAAATGAGTTGCCGCAAACAACTGTATTTTTAGATTCGCCACTTGCGCGTAAAGTCACAGAAGTTTTTATCAAACACGCTGATACGCTTGATGATGTGGAAATTGCCAATAGCGAGCTTTTCCGCGATGAAGATTTCCGCCTCGTTGAAAGCGTTGATGAAAGCAAAGCGATCAATAAAATCAAAGGTGGTGCGATCATTATTTCTGCATCAGGCATGGCCGATGCTGGCCGAATCCAGCACCATATTAAAAACAATATATGGAAACGTAATGCGACTATTCTGTTCGTCGGTTATCAGGCACCGGGCAGCCTCGGTCATGTAATCATATCCGGCGCGGAAAAAGTCCGCATTCATGGCCAAGAATATGCCGTGAAGGCTGATATTCGCCGCCTCGGAAATTATTCAGCGCACGCAGATCAGGGCGAATTGCTGGAATGGATTTTGGAACGCTCACCAATTGCTGGCGGTCTTTTCCTCAATCACGGCGACGATGATGCGCGCGCAGTTTTAAAAGGCCTGCTGATTGAAAAAGGCATCAAGCCTGAACTCATTCATATGCCGCAATTCGATGAAAGCTACGCGCTTAAAGCGGGCGATCCCGCCTCTAAGGGCCGCGTTAAATCATTGGGCGCAAAACCGCCGCGCATTGATACAAGCGAGATGAAAACCGATTGGCATAATGATTATGCAGCATTCGTCGTGGAGCTAACCAAGAAACTCGACAAAAGCACAAATGACCAACAAAGACGCGCTTTGTTGGCCAAACTAAAATCCCAGCTTTAAGGCTTAGCTGTCTTCCATTTCATCGCCGCGGGCCTCTTCAAGACCGAGGAGGTTCCAGCTTTGAACCATATGTTGCGGCATTGGCGCACTGACATCAATCATCGCACCGCCTGACGGGTGCGGTATACGTAGGCGCCGTGCATGCAAATGCAGCTTATTTTGAATACCACCTGGAAAATCCCAGTTCGGATCATCTTCAAAATATTTCGGATCGCCCAATATTGGGCATTCCATCTGCAAGGCATGAACACGAAGCTGGTGCGTACGCCCTGTATAAGGCTCAAGCTCTAGCCATGTTAAACGTTGGCCAATCCGCTCAATAATCCGGTAGTTTGAAACAGCGTGATCTGCGCCTTTAATACCATGGCGAACAACTTCCATGCGGTCGCCATCCGGTGTCTGCTTTTTCAAAAGCCAGCTTTTGATTGTGCCTTCAGTTTTCGGCGGCGCAGCTTTCACAAGTGCCCAATAGGTCTTCTTCGTTTCACGGTGACGAAACGATTCGGCTAACTTTTGAGCGGCACTGCGTGTTTTCGCAACCATAAGAACGCCGGATGTATCACGGTCAAGACGGTGAACAAGACGCGGTTTCTCACCCTTCTTATTGCGAAGCGCTTCAAGCATTCCATCAATATGACGCGGCACATTTGAACCGCCCTGCACCGAAAGCCCCGGCGGCTTGTTGATAACCAGCACGCGCTCATCTTCAAACAACGTCATCTTGCGAATAGCTTCTGCATCACCCGTATTACGAATGGAATGCGCTGTCATATTGCCATCACTTGCTCTATCCGTCTGCATAGGCGGAATACGAACGCTTTGGCCTTTTTGAAGACGCGTATCTGATTTTACACGGCCACCATCAACCCGCACTTGGCCAGAGCGTAATAGTTTTTGTAACGGCCCGAAGCCTAAACCTGGATAGTGCGACTTAAACCAGCGGTCTAAGCGCATGCCATCCTCTTCGCCGTCAACTTCAATATTTTCAACGCCCGCCATAAAATTCCCTAACCTAAGCTGCGCATAAGCAGCAAACCGGCAAAAAGCGCGCCGATCGAAACGATAACGCTAATCGCAATATAAAGTCCTGCTTGAGCGATATCACCGCGCTCATACAAAACAACCGCATCCAAAGAGAATGCAGAAAATGTCGTAAATCCACCGAGAAAACCAGTGGCAAGAAACAGCCGCAATTCATTGCTCGAGCCGCCCATGCGGCGCGCGAGCCATGCAATCAAAAGCCCCATTAAAAAAGAGCCAGCGATATTGACGATGATGGTGCCATAAGGAAACCCAACGCCCAACAGGCGCGTGGCGCTCACATTCACGCCATGCCGCAGCATTGCGCCCAAAGCGCCGCCAATACCAATGAGCAAGAAACTAAACATAACGCATCAGTTCGCTTTGGCCCCGATCAACTTCCAATTTTTATAGAAAAACTTCTTCAAGCGGCCACCAACAAATGACACAAAAGCCAAACCAGCATCAATAAAGGCAGGCACGTAACTTGGGCGCGCCACATCCATAAACACTACGTAACGTCTCGCATCCAGATCATTGATAGAGCGATGGAACAATGTATCGTCAAAAATATAAAGCGGGTCTTCGTGCCAGTAATGCTTTTTGCCCTGACATTCGATAAACACTTTGTCTGTTTCAATCGGCGACAAATTAAGCAAAACGCGATAGCTCAAACGGTGTGGACCATAGTGCCACGTTGTTTTTTCTTTGCCGCTAAACACAGAAACTGCAATTGTTTTGACAAATTTATAATCGCCGTTCAATTCCGGCACATTATCAATCTGCTTTTTACCAAACCAGCGATACACATACATGCCGCGTCGGCCTTCGCCAAAGACAGCGTCAATATCAGCAATAATTGTATCTTTTTGCGCGCGAAATACGTCCAACACATCATCAATTTCAGCACGGTGTGTTTCGGGCAAATCTTCAAGCTTAAGAACACCGGGATTGCGCGGTGAAATGATATCTACAAACAGGTTGAATGGCGATAAAAACCAAGTCAGCAATCCGTTGCCGCTAAAATAGCGCCGAAACATCATACCGGTCTTTGCCTTATTGCGTGAAATATCAAGCAGACCGCAGATCAGCCAAAAAATCGTAATCAACGGTATGAAGTAAAATAGAATTGCCAATACAATAGCGGCGATTGCCATGCTTTTGATAAGCTTTTTTGTATCACGATTCATCGCAGCACCATCACTTGTTCATTTATGTGTTTCATTTACGCATTGATCGTTCAATCAGCAAGGTTACAATTTGACCTGCTATCAAGAACTGCCACGCTGTCTTCTTAATTTCGACCAGTAATCTAAGCGTTTCCCGATATCGCGTTCAAAGCCGCGCTCGACGGGCTTATAATATTTCTGGCGCCCCATCTCGGTTGGAAAATAGTCCTGCCCTGAAAAAGCATCCGGTGCGTCATGATCATATTGATAGCCAACACCATAGCCTTCAGCACCCATCAATTTGGTTGGAGCATTTAAAATATGCTTAGGCGGCAACAATGAACCAAATTGCTGTGCTGATATACGCGCCGCTTTATAAGCTTTATAAACGGCATTGGATTTAGGCGCAGAGGCTAAATAGACGCATGCTTGCGCCAGTGCCAGCTCACCTTCTGGCGAGCCGAGATAATCAAACGCATCTTTAGCAGCCAACGTAATCTGCAGCGCTTGCGGATCAGCAAGACCAATATCTTCTGACGCCATACGCACCAAGCGCCGCCCTAGATAAAGCGGATCTTCGCCAGCATCGAGCATACGTGCAAGATAATAAAGCGCAGCATCCGGATCAGAACCACGCACAGATTTATGTAAGGCCGATATGAGATTGTAATGACCGTCTTGGCCCTTGTCGTAAAGCGGCGCACGGCGTTGCAAAATTTTACGTAAACCATCAACGCCGATGCGCTCATCAGGCAATGTTGAACGATAAAGCTCTTCTGCAAGTGTTAGCACTGCGCGTCCATCACCATCAGCCATAGCGATGATGGCGACGCGCCCATCTTCATCAACGGGCAGAGGCCGACCAATAAGCGCTTCAGCCTTGGTCAAAAGAAGTGAAAGACTATTCTCATCATGGCGCTTTAAAGTAAGCACCCGCGCCCGTGAAAAGACCCCAGCAGTAAGGTCAAACCACGGACAACCCGACCAAGCACCCAAAAAGGCAAGCGCACCATATTCCACAAAAACTAAAAAACGGCCATGCCGTGCCCCCATGAAGCCCGCTAAGCCGCCAACGAAAACAAAGGACGCACGCCAAAGACAACGGAACAAAAGCGCTGATTCAAATAGCCACACAAAACCAGCGAAACCACAAAAAAAAGAACAAAAACCATCAAAGACAGGACACGGCCTGCCAGCAATCAAACCAAAGAAAGCACGTAACCCAACACAGGACCCACCCCAAAAAAAAAGCCGACCACCGCCACAAGGAGAAAACAGACACGACAAAAAACCCGAACACCAAGAGAAATAAGCCCAACAAAAAACACCCCAAAGCACTCTGCAGCGCAAACCACCTCAAACCGCACGATTGAAACAACCAACGGAGCACCTCCCCTCAGCGCAACTACAAAAAAGGCCACACAAGCAAAGACCGCAAAAACAAAAACAGAAAACGCAAAGTCATAATAAGCACAAAAAACCAACAACGACGAAAAACCCAAAAAACAGAAGCAACAAACCCAACAAGCATCAACAACTCACCGGATACATCTTCCAAAACCCCGAAGGGACTAAAGACGAAACGCACAGCAAACGAACCACGATCAAAATCTAAAATCACAACACCACGAACACCACCCAAAAACCACAGCCAAACGAGAAAACCGAACAGAACCACAAGAATGTTTCCAACACCAAAAAGACAGCGCCCCTCCACGAGCAAGGGCCTCGCAGCAACCAAACCCCGAGGCGCCGAAAGTCGAACCAACATCGAAACAACCTTGCAAACAGAAAAAAAAAACACCGAGGCGAAGCCAACAAAGGAAAGAAACAACAAACGAAAACCAAGCGCAACACGAACGAACACGCAATGAACGATAATCACCAGCAAAACGGCACAAACCAACAACCACCCACTCTCAGCAGCCCCCAGATCAACAACACATACAAAGAGAAAACACCAGAGAAGCGAAAACCACACACTCCAAAAAAAATCGGGCCAAACAAGCACAAAATCAACCCCAAGATAACGTCGCTCAAAAACAACACAGACAAACAAGGCCACCACCAAAACCGCACGCAACATAAACGCCAGAATAACAAAGCAGATACAACATAAGCCAAAAGAACGACTAAAGACACCGCACAGAATGCCAAACAAAACAACCGGCATAAAAATCAACACAACACAGAAAGCACAAAGAAAAAGCCCAAAAAAACGGGGCATAAAGAAACCAAAACCACAAAAGACAAACCGGCTAAGCACCACAGCAGAAACAAGACCGCACGTAATCAGTCGGCACACAAAAAACCGAAAGACAAGGCACAAAAACAAACCAACGAAGAAAAACCGATAAAACTCCAAAAAGCGAAGCGAAACCAAAGCCTCAAAAGCACGAACCACAAAAAAACCAAAAGAAGAAAACGCAGAAACAACCACAACGAAAAAGCCAAACGAACGGACAACTGACAGACACACTACCATCAAAACAACACCACAAAGCACATGAATCGACGTCAAAACCAGCCCCGAACAACAAACAACAACACCCGAAACAAGCCACCATCAAACACGCACCAAACGCCACAAAAGCCCAGCGCCAAAAAACCGCCCAAAAAATCCAGAAAAACCAAAACACGACGATAACAGCAAGAACGCCCGCAAACCAAAAACCAGAACAAAACAACAACAGCAAAACACAACAAGCAGCACAAAAGAAAGCTGAAACTCGCCTCACCCAAGTGAAAAACGCAGCACCAGTCACGTCCATCCAACCGGCAGAGATCACACAGCAAAAGTTAGACCAGGCACACTGACCCCAAACAACTCCAGGAGAAAACCAAACACCAGAATAGCCAGAAACAACGCAAAAACAACAATCGAGCAAACGCAAGCAACCCCCAAAATAAAAGGTAAAGCAAAAAAACCAAGAAGCATCAATAACACCGAACAAACCACTATAACAAGCACAACATACAAAAAAAAAAGGCCCACCAAAGGACCTAACCGCAAAAACCCCCTCCAAAGCCGAAACCATCCAGCACATACTCCCAGCACATCCGCACACTCAAGACATGCACGGAAGCCCACAACACGAAAACAAAAAACACGAACAAAGAATTCGATGACCGCCATAAACGCATGCCAACATACCAAAAAGACCACAATCATGAAGCGCAAATACCCGCCACAACAAACCGCACAACCCGCTAAAAAAAAAGCAAACAACCAACGGGACTGAAAGAACGCACGAATGGAAGAAGCCACTTGACGACGGGCGTCAAGATCACCAACGGCACCCAAACGAACGAGCGCCGCAACGAGCAAACCAAAGGACAAGCCATCAACCAAAGTTGTCACGATACGCTCGCGTGCAACAACAAACACCCACAGAATAGCAAAAACTGCACGACGCTCACGGCGCACACCAACAAGAACCCGACATGAAGCACCACCAACAAGGAGCCAACGCACAACAACACCCGCCCAAACAGAGTAAAAACAAAAATGAAAAATGACAACCGGAACGGATTGCGACATCTCAGACACGATCTCGAAGCCAACGTAGAACATACACACAGAAATAGACGCCCAGACATCAAAAAACATCGCGAACATCAATAAGAGAACAACCACAGAACCGAACCGCACAAAACAGTTCACCTCACCTCTTCCGAAAAAGAGCCCAAAGAAAAAAAAAAATGCCCACCTTCAAGCAAAAACAAAACCCAAAAGAAACTTACAAAGCACCAACAGCCCCAAAAAGAGAGCGACGCAACGCAAGGTCCTGAACGCCCTCCGCATCCACAACACCACCCAGAACGTCAAAACGAACAAACACAAAAACCTGGACGCGGACAACACGGACAACAAAAACAAAAGCATCTTCAACGGAAACACCCCCACCAGGGACAAAACCCATAACCAAAAAACCATAAGCGAGAACAACCCCGGCAACTGTACGAACAACAGAGTAAGAAACTTTCCGAACCGGTGAATAAACACGAGCAAAAACAACAAGACCGAGCGGCGCAGCCTCAAAACCAGGAACTTCAGCACGAACAAAACCCGCAACACCAGCAACGCGGAACAACAGACGGACTGCAGCCACTAAAACAAGCCCACACAAGAAATCGGCACGCACAAGAACCACAAAATAGCCAACAACCTAAACATAAGAAGACAAAACAGCGCCTCCGACTTGCCCGCAAACAACAAGAAGCAAAAGCCCAACAACTTCAAAGATAAACACAATATATGAAACGTGCAAGAGGATGAAAGCAACAGAATAGACAAAACCACGAAGAGAACACAAATCGACTAGAACGACGCCAAGCAGCACAAAACCAACAAAACCACAACCAAGTAAAAACAACAAAACACCGCAAAGCGCACAACCCAAACCCAAACAGAAACCGAGGCCAAGACACTAAAAGATCAAAGAAAAAAACTGAACAAAACATGGAAACTCAACAAGACCAAGACCAACCAGTTCTCACCAGTGTAGGCAAAGCACAGCAGCAACAGAAAACAACAACAATACAAGCCAACAGTAGAGCAAAAGCAGCAAACGACCATCCCGCGATTAAAGACACACAAAACACATCATCGGAAGATGGATACCCAGAAACCTCCTTCAACCAGACAGCAACAATCCGCAACAAGCCCCACAACAAGAAAAAACCAGAAGCCGAAAAACGCACCATGCAACGCAAACAAGCCAGAGTCACCACCGAAGAAAGGACCGATAACGAAAACCCCCAAAGAACCCACACCACCGACGAGGACGAAGAGAGAAAAACCTTCGACAGCCAGCCCAACAGCAAAAAAAAAAAAACAACCACAACAAAAAAAAAAAAGCAGAACAACCAAAGACCAAGCAATTGCATTAACCTGAAAACCACAGATTATGAACATGGCGCGCTCGAAACCAGAATGCACACCAACAATGCAACAGCAAATGCTGCGCTTGAAGCGGCCTGAAACGCATCAAGCATCAGCAGACAGCGAAAAGATCCGATAAGGCCAAGCGCCGCCATAGCACCACCGGCAAAACCAAAAATCAAGCAACAAACAATCACACCAGCGATAACACCCGCAAGCCCATCAAGCGTACCCGCAATCGAGGCCGCACGCAGAACACGAACAGGAACACCAAAACAAGCACCAAAAACAAACGAACAACCAAGAAACAACAACCGCGTAACACCCAGAAAAACAGCACCACCAAGGGCGCCTGCAACACCATAGTCACGCACAAGCGCATCAACAACGCCAAGAACGACACCGTCAAAAAAGTCGCCCACAAGACAACCTGAAGCAACGGGCTCAGTCACGACCACCTCCTGCACCAACTGACCAACAATAACGTCAATGTACTGGACGGAGATAAAAACACCCTGAAGTCGGGACACGTCAACCACGGCAACAACAACCAAACAAAAAACACCATCCACACCAAAAACACCAAGAAGATCATCCCGCCCAGGGGAACCAGCAACAAGCGAGGCACCCTACCAAATACGCAAACCAACCCCAAAAGGAAAAAAAACGCACGCGGGAATAAGAGAGTCCGCGGGCTACAAACCCGACGCAAACAACTCAAAAAAGACACGACGCACGAATCAGAACGAACGGACGGAACGCAACCGACCCGCAATAAACGCCATCAAAAAATGGTCCTAAGCACGCCCCAACTCAAACAATCCACCAAAACCCAGAAAACCACCGGAAAAGGCCTTTGGCATAGCAAAAACCAAGCAAAGACGAGCAATAACAACAACAGGCCAAAACCCCCCACCTGACCCAACCGCCAAGATCACACCTACGGAAAGCAAAAAACGTACAACCGCACCACGCGCAAACGCCAAAACTACCCCCAGGCTACAAAGCACCAGAATAACCAGCGCCACAACAGCACCACGTAAAGCGGAAAGCAAGGCGATAAAAAAAAACTTAGTCATAAAAGGACAGCCAAAGCACCACACCAAACCACAGACACCATCAACAAAACACACAAGCTAAACCATAACCGAGCCCCACCACACAAGCGGACCCATCAAAAAGGAACACTCAACCACAAGCAAACCGCGCAAGACAACCTCACAAAAACCAACCAACAAGAGAAAACCACAAAAAACCACATGCATACAGAACGCATCGACCGCGAAAACCAAAATCAGGACAAACAGCAACAGCCCCACAAAAAAGATAACCACACGAAAGTTACGCAAGACCGTAAGCTTCAACAAGCCCACAACACCATCATAACATACCCCAACCAAGCAGCACTACAAAAACTAAGCTCAACCACCCATGTGCAACCCACGCAATGTAAACTGCGTAACAAACCCACCAAACGACTGAGCAACAAGAACACCGACAACCTCACCGACCGTAACCAGTGTAACGCGGACAACGACAAGAAAAGAACAAACACCAAAAAAAAAAGACACCACTGCACAAGCCAGCACAAAACCGAGGAAAATACAAACAAAAACAAACGAAACAACACCAACAACAGCAACCCCAGCAAAAACACAACCAACAGAAACAACGATACCAGCACAAGGCCGAACCACAACAACGAAAACAAAAGGACGACCAAAGACGCCAGCGCCCACAGAAGCAACAAAAACAACCGCAGCAAAAAAGAAAGAAAAGAACACAACCAAAGCAGCACAAAACACCATAGAAAGAAGCAGACAATCACCAACAACAGCAACAAAACGACGCGCCAAGTAACCAAAATTCCCAGTATCAAACAAACCAGCAACAAGACCAGGAAACAAAACAAGTGACGAGGCGAAGAACGCAGGAACAACAAAACCTGCGTTAAACTTTAATGGCAACGGCGACGCAACGACCTCAAACAACCGCTTGCCCACAAGACCACGCAGACAAGCAAGCAGCAACAGCCGACGTGCACAACCAACAAAAACAAAAAAAGCAATAATAGAAACAGAAAGCACCAGTATGCCAACCACAAGACCGGCAAACAAAACACCCGGAAGACCAACCACGAGAGCACCAGCAAGCGCAGAAGCCAAACCAGCAAAAACACCAACAAAAATAATCAACGAAACACCAAAACCAATCACGCCAGCAGTAAACTGCTCACCAAACCACATGACGAACATGGCACCGCCAACAACCAAAACCACTGTTGAAAACCGGAAAAACAAACCGGCATCACAAAAAAAAACACCACCACCCCAAACACCAACAAAGACAACAGAAACAAGAAGGGCAGCAAAGAAAACAGTCCCATAACGACCACAGTGACGAAAAACCGTACCCACCAGCGCACACACGTTTTTAAGCGGCACAACCTGAGGAAAAACAGAGAACAGCAACTGAACAGCAACAGACAAAAAAACACAAAGCATAATACCAACTGCAAAAATCGCAAGCAGCTCAATCACCCCACCGCCAAACACATCAAAGGGCCCAAAAAGACCGCTGAATTGGGTGTGGAAAGCTACAACAAAAGCATCAAGAGCAAAACCCAGCAACCCCATATAAGCAAACAGCAGATAAACAACCAGAGCACCAACCGCAAACAAAAAAAGATAGTAAAGACCAAGAACCATAGACAAGGACCCAAAAATCATAGGAAAACCAAAGGCTGCGGCAACAAAGGCCATAGAAGACACCAGAACAACACGCCCCGCAAACAACGCGACCAAACAAAGCGAAACCAGAAAAGCAAAAGAGACCCCACCAAAAACGCACAAAAACACTGAAAAAAAAAGCGAGTAAAGCAGAAAACCATTACCACAAACAAAAAAAGCGGCAAAAGCCCCAACACCAACGCCAAAAAATAGAGGAAAACGCCGAAACAGCACCGGAGGCAACAGAAAAACCACAACCAGCATATCCCAAACTTCCAACCGCTCACTTACAACCACCAGCCACGCCAAGATAAAAGTTAAAGAAAAACCCGCCACAACAAAGAACGCAAACACCAACCAAAGCAAAACGGCAAAAGCCAGCTTCGAACAAAGACCAAACAGGAACAATGTCAACACAAGAAAACTCACGAGAACCAAAAGACCCGAAAAGACGACCCATAGAAACAACAAGGAAGGGCGGAAAAAACACGGCTGAAAAGCAACCATGACACAAACGAAGATAAACCGACACCTGGCAGCCCCCGTAACCACACAGACACAAACACCAGCATCAAACAAGACATCAAAAGACGCGTCAACCAGACGCGCCCCGACAAGAACCAAGACCCCCACCAAAACCAATTCCAGAAAACGCTGCAAACGCATGATCCCGTAGATCACACAGCGGCAAAGCAAATACAAAGCTCAAGCAACCAAACGCCCGCAAACAAACGAAACAAGAGAACGCAAAGACCACGCAACAAACCGAACGAGTATCATAAACAGCCACTAAACAAGACAGCCTAAACACACCAAGACCGAAAAGACTTTAACGCGCGTCAAAAGAGCCGCAGATTGAACCGCAGAACAGGTCAACGCAAACACACCACCCAGCGGAACAACAAACCAAAGCACAACAACACCGGAAAAAATGGCCCGAAGAACGGCAGCACCAATCATACACGTCAACGCAAATCAAACCAAGACGACACCACCCAACAGGAAAGCATCTAAAAAAACAAGCAGAAGCGATGTCAAACAAGTCAAACCCGGCTCACAAACCATCAAATGCCCCAAAAACAAAACCCGATCGATACCAAGAAAAAACAGATCAAGCAACAAAGCAATACAGACCAACAATGACGAAAACAACAAAAAAAGCACAACAAGCAAGAAAACCACAACAAGCACCAGACGCACGCAACAAAACCGTAACAGAGCAACCACAACACCAAACGTCGCGCAGAAAAGGACGTCAGATGCCAAACGCAAAGAAAAGCAGCAAACACATTCAAACTCCAGGAGCCGGCCAAAAAGACGCACACACAAAACACCACCAACCACGACCAAAAACGACACGGACTTGATGGTCGCCAACAACGAAAAGCCCACCAAAAACAAAGAAACAACCGCCTCCGAAAACGCAAGAAAAACGAGAAAGAAGAACAAACTCGGCAAAGAAGCCGCAGGCGACAACAGAGCGGCAACCGCGGGCGTCACGACCGCCACCATCGGGCCAAACCCCCCTAAAACACAGGAGCAACCCCAACCACGGAAATTAAAAAAAAGAAAGCAACAAAGAAAACCCCCACAAAGAAAAGCCACCCCCCGCAAAAAACCGCCAAAAAACTAACCAAAACGACGACCAAACTACAACAGGAAACCACCCCCACGCGCAACCACAAACAAAACGTGGAGAAGACAGTGCAAAATACAGACCAAACGAACGAAAACCACTGACCAGAACCCTGAAGCAGAACCAAATACCGCAACCAAACGGACAACCACAGCGAACAAATGAGTAACACAACCTGACACGACCAACAACCGAAGACCACCAAACAAACAGCAGGCACAACAAAGTGTATGCCCCGCCACAACACCAAAGAGCCCACAATACAAACTCACCGAAGAGCGGAAAACCGAAAGGCGCACGACCACCCAGCCGACCCTCCGCAACAAGCGACGAACGACCAACCCAACGCGCAGCAATGCTAGCATCCACGAAGCCATGAAAGCGAACCATACAGATGCAAACCACAGTCACCGAACAGCCGAACTGCCCAACAGTAAAAACACCAGACAAGACAAACCGAACGCGAGCAGAAAGAACGAATTTCAGAAGCAACTCAACCAAGCCGTCCCCAACAGAACCAACAAAAAACGATGTCACAAGGCAAACGCCGCGCAGCAAAGACGCACCAACGAAAACAATAAACAAAACAACCAGAACAACAAACCGCTAACTACAGGCGTTAACAGGAAACAAAACCACCATAACCAACACCAGCGACTGAAAACCACCACTCAAAACATAAGCGAACACCAGAAACAAAATCCTCGAGCACAGACCGGCACAGGCCCAACCCAAATCGGGCAAAAGGAGAGCAACAACGAGCATAAACAAAGAAACACCAAGCCGGTACAGCAACAAAAAAACAAGCGCACCAGACGAAAGCAACCGCACCCCTACGGCCGGCAAAATGAACGAAACCACACCCTAGCGACCCTGAAACACCACCAGCAAGGCCAATCGCTGGATTACCAACACGAGACAAACAAAAACCTGAACCATCTTAAAAACGCAAGGAGCAATCTCGCCGCAGAACACGACCCACACAAACTCGCCAACAAAACGCTGCTCAAGAACACCCTGAGACGCAACAAAACCGGAGCGAAGCGACACAAGTCAAACCCCCAAACCATCGGCAACAACGGCAAACGACCAAAACCCAAAACAAACACAACCGCCAAGCAGCGAAACACGAACCACAGCGCCAATTACAAAGCCCCCCGCACCAGAAATAAGTTCGAGAACGAACACCAAATCACCCAAACCACAATAAACCTGGCAATAAACAAGGATCTAACCATCAGAACGAACAACAGCAAGAACGCCAACACCTTCCCGAGAGACAGCCATAGAAACCCCGCCTTTAGAAACGCCCAAACCGTTAAAAACACGAACCACAACAACACCAACAAAAGCACAAACCGACATACGAACAGACCCGTAACAGACAGAAGACACGACGCCACCCAAAATGCCACGGAGAACAAGATCGCCAAGCGCCATACGGCACACACCCAGCGGGCGAAACAAACCAACGAGAAGACCACAAACTCCAAAGCCAGCACCAATACAAATGATACCACCGTCACCCAGCATAGCAACCAATTCGACCGACACGTTCAAAAGATCGCCAATGAGAACCTCACGGCCAAGAATCATAGCACGCACCACAACGCCCAATTCAGCAAAGTGAACAAACAAGAAAACGCCACCACGAACAACACCGACTGAAAGAACGATAGACACCCCAAAACACCAGCCGTTCCAAGCCATAAACGCGACAAGAACGGGAAGGCCAAGCCCCAAAGCAAAAACAACGCTTCAACAACAGTCAGCAAAAACATACAAACGATAAAGAACATCACCAAAACGGAACAGACGACACCAGAGGAGACATCTGGAAACACGAGAACGCCGGAAAGACCCAAAGCAAAAAAGACAAAACCAACAAACCCCTGGAGAAACAGCCCCCGAAACACAAACAACCACACGAGCCCCATCAACACCAAACACAACACCAACACAGACAGACCCAAGACCAGCACAGGAACCACACACAAAAACGGCATACATGCCCGAACCGAAAAAACAACAATCCAAACGCAAAAAAAACACACCCGCACGCTGCAACCAGCAACCAAAAACAACACGGCACCAACCATAGCACGAAACGAACAAGAGAACAGCCCCACAAAAAGAAACAAACTGATAACGAGAAACGTCAACAAAGGAAACCACATAACGCGCTGACAACAGAACGACGCCAGCAAGACGCCAAACAACAAACCCAGGAACAAAACCGCCACGAGCAGCGAATAAAGAGCTTCACCCAGCAACCAAATATCCAGAACCTTCCACGAAACAAACATACACAACGCCCACCATAACCAAACCAACAAGAATTGGCCGGCAAGCGCTAGCAACAAAAACCGACAAATTCAAAAACGCAAATGGCGAAACCGAGGAAATAAGACCAACGTCCCGACCCTCCGACGGGCCAATCGGGCAGATAACAACATAGAGACCTGCAACAACAGCGCGGACATCAAAGCCAACAACTTCACGTACAAAACCACAACGCCCAAGAGCAGAAACACGAAGCACAACCACAATCTCACACAAACGGATGGTTTGCACCACAAACTCTCAAACAACACATCAGCCGAAAAAGACACGAACAGCAGAAGCAGCAGACCGCGCAACGAGCAAAGCACGCGGCAGAAAAGACGCGAGCCCAATAGAACACATACACCCCCCAATAGAACGCCCCAAACGAAGCAAAACAAAACGACACTGCCATCCCAGCAACGCACCAACAGAGCGAACACGACAACAACAAAGGTCATAAAAGCACCCGATTTCACCCGTCCAAGCACAAAAACTAAGCAAACTGAGAACAACATAAACAAGACAACAGAAGCACAACAAACCAACAAAACCCCAAGCACGAAGATCAACGCAAAACGACAGGCGAACAAAGCAAAAACCACAAAGAGCGTAACGTGCAGCGGAAAAAAAAAAGGACGCCAACATTGCTCCCGCACCCGCAATACCCGGAACCAAACAAAGAAAAAAAACGACCGAAATGAAGAACAAACAACCCTCAAACGCGCGCTTCTTAAAAGAGGCCAACACTCTGCAAATAAAACCGCCAACACAAACAAAACCGAGATACAAGACTCAGAAGCTTGAGAGCCCAGAGACCATCAAACAGGCGAGCAAAACAGCGGAGATCCAAACCCACGCTCAACCAGAAAGACAACCGGTCACCCCGTTGACAAGATCACAACCAAAACAGCCAAAAAACAAATCGGCATCCGGTCCTCCAATCAAGCTGACGCTTTGCCCCCCAACAGCCCGGAAAGACTTGGAAGACATGCGATGGCAAGACGAAACAAGAAAACAACAGCTATCAGCACAAACAAGATAGTGACACCCTGAAACCCCAGGCAGAACTGCGATTGAAACAGGAATGCGACACCCACCACCAACACACCGACAAGAAACAAACGGATAACAGCAAGCCACAAAATAATATTCCCAAAGACCAAACGCCATAAACAAACCGGGCACCCACAAAAAGCGGCGAAGAACCAAACCGAAACGAACAACATCCCACACATCAAAGAAAACAACCAACCACAAACAGAAAAAGGCAAGAACGAACGAGGCAAACACAAGAATACAAAAAAACCGCACCTTGACCCAGACGTACTCAAAGAACACACCAAGTGAACGGTGCATCTGAGAAAAGACAAAACCAAAAACACCAAGCACGATGAATGTAACATGTAATCGCACGACCAGCAGCTCCCACATCAAAACCACTCACGCGGTAAGGCCCAAAACACACCAAACCCCAAGCACCAAAGCGAAAGCAAACACAACCAAAAGCAACGCCACGGACAGCACCGCTGAAAAGGTCAAAGAACGCAGACCACATCCGTCGCAACAAAATCTAGGCTCCAAGCAAGCAAAACGTAAGAATTCGAGCAGCGACGGGCCAGAAAAACCCCCAAGAGGAAATACTCAATAGAACGACGCCCAGAAGCCATCGGATCATCGACAACCATCCCACACATAAACAACCAAAAATTGATCACAAGAAGCCCGTAACACCTCGAACAGACTGCACAACCCCAAAAAATCACAAAGCGCACCAAAAAAAACGCCAAACCGCCTACGACCGACAAATCAAAACGACCAAGCCATGCACCACCAACACCACCACCCCAAGAGAGCGTGATCCCCGGTACGCCAACACACATTGCTGAATGAAAACCACACCGAATAGCACGACAAAAAGAAACACCCCGCTCCAACGGCCGAAAAATAGACTGACCAACAAGAAACGCATAAAACCCAGGCCCAAAAACCTCAAAAACAACGAAGAGTGCAGCAAAAGGAGTAAGCTCAGAAAACGACGTCAGAAACAACCAAATGACCACGCCTGACATACAGAAAACAAAACCCGAACGCACAGAGGCAATAGCAACACCGCACGTAAGGTGCGGAACCACCACAACAACCTCACCAACAGAAACCGCCTCAAGAACCGCTTCAAGAAACGCACCGACCATCAAGTCAGCATCCAGCAACCCAACACAAGCGACACCGCGAACATACCAAAGCAAATCCAACGTCCGGGCAACGCCAACACCAAAAACAACGGCAAAAACAGTTTGACCCACAACACCACCACCTCCGCCGCCACAACCACAAGAAAAACCAACAGCAACAGCAAAAAAAACGCAACAATACGCCTCAAGCAACCAAGAAAACGCACCAGAAAACACTACAGTAAGAGCGAAGAACCCACAAAAGACTCAACCAACACCAGCCAATCAACATCCAAAGCATGGTCAAGTTCAAACCAAGCAAGAGCGGACACGAGTGACAAAGAAACCCTACCCGAAATACCCCTGCGCGACAAATCAACAGAAGAAACGGCCGACCAGACCGGCCGGCCCAGCAGTAACGCCACAAAAACGCGCAGCTGCTGAGGGCAAAAGACAAACCACCTAGCCACGGAGCGCGCCGAATGATCCAACAACCGCCAAAGCCCCCAAGCCATACCCATCGAGAACAGCCGAGCCAACTGCGCCGCCAAGAAGAACCAGCAGGAAGTGACCCATAGCGAAAACGCACCCAACTTGAGGACAACCAACCCCACAGAAAGCAAAACCAAGAAAAGCCTGTCAAAGGAACAGACAACCAATGCCAAAACAACCAACGCCGGCAAAACCGACGAGAAAAAGACCCAAATTCGCAAAACGAACAGACCACCCCGCACGCCGCACTTCTCAACGAACATCACAAAATACCCCAACACAAACACACCTGTACAAACCCAAAAAAACAGAACCAGAGTCCTCAAAAACTAAGTCCAACGCGCGGAACAAGACCCCATGATCAACTCATCACACGACGTAACGCAGAGTGAACACAAACCCTAAGGAAGCATACCCAAAGGGCCCACGGCACCACGAACAACCAACATAAGACCCTCAACAAAACCAACGCGCGAAGAGACAGCCCCCACAAAAACAACCCGAAAAGAAGCAAAACAAACGACACAACGCAGAACACCTCCAACACAAAAACCGATAAATCAGAGAACCGGGCTAGAAACAGCACCAACTAGGCCAATACAAATAAAAAAAACAAGACGAAGACACCCCAAACACAAACGAAGAAAAGAAACAACACCAACACCACAAACAAACGAACCAGAAGCACCGGCCGAAAGACCAAACAGAGCGACCATGCCGCGCAAAACGACAAAAGAGCAAACAAAACGACAAAACCCAATAGAGAAAACAAGCAAACCAGCACCACACAACACCCCTGAACGCCCAGCGGCAAAAACCTAATCACAACAACCAAAAAGCCGCGAAGACAAGATGCAAGCAAACCAACAACAAACAAAGCACAGCAAAGAAATAAAAGCAGAACACCACCGGTCACAACCCAAAACCCAAAAGCGACCCCCAAAAAAAAACTAACAACAGCAGAAACCAATGACACGACAAGGCCAACTGTAACCACCACCATCATGGTACGCAGGAAAACAACCCAAACAAGAACACCAACAAGACGCAGAAAGGCAGGGGGCCAAAGACAGCACACAAAAGCCATCACGAAAACCAGAACGGTCGACAAAAACCAACCAACACCAACGAGATCAGCACCCACTAAATTACCTCAATCACACAAGCCACCACCCCCAAACACAGAAACGCCAACAGCAACACCGATCCACCGGCCCAAGACAACAACCACAAGAACCATTTGAACAGCACGACGGCGGCCAACAACAACGCGCAAGCCAATAACGATACCCTCACCGAACAAAGCAGTAACACCTTCAACAACCACAGCAAAAAAGGCATCCACAGAGGAAAGCATTACCCGATCAAAACCATCACGAACTACATTGAAGACGACCCCAATGTGAGCAAACACAACAGCCGCCCACTCCCAAACACACAGAAAGACCAGAACATCAGAGCAGCACAAAACCGGCATCGAAAACGCCCCCAAACAGCTCCGACAGCCGAAGTCCACAAAACAAAAGAACTGCAACGCAAGATACCATACACACGAATGACCTGCATGGCGAGCACAAAAAAGAGCGAAAACCAGCCACCAGCGTCAAGAAAAAACAAACAGAAGGTGTCACCACCGAAAAACAAAAAGACTTACAAACACAATAACTAAAAAGCGGAAGAAACAGACCGCCTTTTGCCATCGCGAATCAAGCCACCAAAAACAATAAACAAAACACAATGAGCTTAAGACCAAAGCGAACCAAAAAGAGCCAAAGCACCAACGACGGGCGCCAAGAAAACCCAAGCACTGCCAGCAACAGCACACCGGCAATTACCACAACCACAAAAAGCCGCAGCAGATGAAGCGCGACCACCGCACTTACCAGAAAAGGTCGGGCGGTACAGACCACAACCGGCGAAAACAACGCCTCAACCACCTGGAAAAACACGCAAAAACTGCTCAGCCCCACCCAATTCAGAACAGACCATACCCACAAGAAGAAAAGCAAGAGCAACCAGCCCAAAAACACCGAAAAAAAAAACGACAACGCCCAAACATGAACCATCAACGTCCACTACTGAAACAACAACGACAAACCACCCAAACCAGCCCGCCCAAACAAACAACGGATCGCAAAAGGCAAAAGAAAAAGATCACGAAGACCGACCCAAACACCCTCGAAGATCAAAAAAAATACCACCCGCGACCCAAGAACGGAACCGCAAACGAGGATCAAACCAACAAAGGAAACAGGTGACACAAGGCCGAGGCTCGATGACGTGACAAACCTAGCACCCAAAAGACCCGCCAACCACCAACCAACCAAGAAAGAACCCACATCCTGAAACAAACCTACCGAAACAACCAAACGCAACGAAACTGACAAAACGAACAAGAAACGGCCCCAAACAAACCGAAAACCCCTCAAAACAACCGCAAACCCCAAACCCTGCAGCGACCCTCTGCACGAAACTCGAAGAACAGCAAAAAAGGGACCAGCAAGCAGCCAAGCGACAACATCCAGAAAATTGACTAAGAAAACAAAGAACAAACACAAGCGAAAAGACCCAGCAAAACAACCGATCGCAAAAGAAAAACAAAACGCACGCGAAAAACACCATGACCAACACAAGAAAACACCAAATCAAACAGCCGCGGAGCCAAGGCCAACGCAAGTACGCAGAGCAACAACCAAACAGCTCAAAAAACGGAAAACGATTACCGCTGGCCAGACACCAAAAACCGCCGAAACGCGGCCCATAAACAGCAAAAACACAATAAAACCCGAACGAAAACAAAACGACTTAAGAGACCGAGAACAAAGCTCAATCTCCAAAGCAACACCAACAACAAGCAAGACAAACATAAGCGCGGCCACTGCGCACCCGCATAAATCAAAGACAACCACCAAACGGATATAGCGACGAATCCAGAACAAATCAAGGCATTACTGCAAGATAAATGGCAACAGGGACACCAAGAATAATCAAAGACCAATCAAAAGCCAAAAAGGACAACGGACAACAGCACCGAAACGTGGACCAGCCGACACGAAGACACACGCACAACCAACCAAGACACACCCCTAAAAACCACCAACACGGACGCCAAGACGCGGGACAATCAGAAACAGCCAAAACAGCAAAAAAAAAAGCCGCAAAAAACCCCCCGCCCCACAAACAAGATAGTAACAACTTACTTCAGAATTTTAGAAACGATGCCCGCGCCTACTGTGCGGCCACCTTCACGGATAGCAAAGCGCAAACGCTCTTCCATCGCGATCGGGTTGATCAGCTCAACATTCATCTCGGCGTTATCGCCAGGCATAACCATTTCAGTGCCTTCCGGCAGTGTTACTTCGCCCGTGACGTCTGTTGTGCGGAAGTAGAACTGTGGACGGTACTTGTTGAAGAACGGTGTGTGACGACCGCCTTCTTCTTTGGTCAGAATGTAGGCTTCTGCAACAAATGTTGTGTGCGGTGTTACTGAACCTGGCTTAACGAGAACTTGGCCACGTTCAATAGCTTCACGGTCAACACCACGAAGAAGAGCACCGATGTTGTCGCCTGCTTCACCGCGGTCAAGCAGCTTGCGGAACATTTCAACGCCTGTACATGTTGTTTTCTGCGTGTCTTTGATGCCAACGATTTCAAGTTCGTCACCAACATTAACAATACCGCGTTCAACACGGCCAGTCGCAACTGTACCACGACCTGAGATTGAGAACACATCCTCGATAGGCATCAAGAACGGCTGATCAACAGGACGCTCAGGTGTTGGGATATATTCATCAACAGCAGCCATCAAAGCGCGAATTGCATCTTCGCCGATTTCTTTGTTGCTATCTTCAAGCGCTGCAAGTGCAGAACCTTTAATAACGGGAAGATCGTCGCCTGGGAAATCATATGATGAAAGAAGCTCACGCACTTCCATTTCAACGAGTTCTAGAAGCTCTTCGTCATCAACTTGGTCAACTTTGTTCAAGAAAACAACAAGCGAAGGAACACCAACCTGACGGGCAAGAAGAATATGTTCACGTGTCTGTGGCATTGGGCCATCAGCAGCTGAACAAACAAGGATCGCGCCGTCCATCTGCGCAGCACCAGTGATCATGTTTTTCACATAGTCGGCGTGGCCTGGGCAATCAACGTGGGCGTAGTGACGGTTTTCTGTCTCATACTCAACGTGAGCTGTAGAAATCGTAATACCACGTGCACGCTCTTCTGGCGCACCATCAATCTGGTCATACGCACGGAATTCACCGAAATACTTCGTGATCGCCGCTGTTAGTGATGTTTTGCCGTGGTCAACGTGACCAATCGTGCCAATGTTCACGTGCGGCTTATTGCGCTCAAACTTTTCCTTGGCCATGTCAAATCCTATTGTTCGTGGCTCAAACTTTGGGGCAAGCCCCGGTTATCGCCGCGATTTAAGATGTTAGCATCACTTTCGCAAGGGGAAAGTTGAACACGCAAGAATAGAAATCATGAAATATGGAGCGGGTACCGGGAATCGAACCCGGGTATTCAGCTTGGAAGGCTGCTGCTCTACCATTGAGCTATACCCGCGTTAAGCTTGTACTGAAGCGAACTGACACGCCGATGGTGGAGGAGGCTGGATTCGAACCAGCGTACGCTAAGCGAACGGATTTACAGTCCGTCTCCTTTAACCACTCGGACACTCCTCCATCTGGCGGTGTCAAGTCGTTGCAATATGAGGCAACGGCCGCCTTATGAAACCGGTCGACCTCGGTGTCAACACGGAGTTGCGCTCAAAGCAACGAAATTTCATCTTTTTTTGCTAAACAGTGCAAATGTGTGGCCATAAAAAGTAAAGGCACTATAAGGACGCCATGACAGACAGCAAAAACACAAAAACACCAAGAGACACTCATTACGCAAAACTGCGCCGTCAGTTTCGCGATAAAAAGGCTGGTGTTGACCCAAATGACCCTAAAACATTTCGCCCACGCCCGCATCAAGATGCAGGTCGCGTGCCGGAAGGCCGAATCTATCTTTATGGCCTACATACCGTTCGCGCAGCCCTAGATAACGAGCAGCGCAATATCCATACGATGTATACGACAGACAATGCGCTCATACGTCTGGATGTTGAAAGCCCTTCAGATCTGCCTTTTCCCGTTGAAATCGTAACGCCGAAAGTGCTGGACGCTAAGGTCGGCAGCGATGCGGTTCATCAAGGCGTCGTGCTGGAGGCAGATCCCCTCGCCCCCAAACATCTTAATGACCTTGAGCGTTCCGATCTGATTCTCGTACTCGACCAAGTAACCGATCCGCACAATGTCGGCGCCATCATGCGTTCAGCAGTCGCATTAAATGCAGGCGCTTTGATTACAACAAGCAGACACAGCCCTCAAGAATCAGGAACATTAGCCAAATCAGCTTCCGGCGCTTTGGAAATGATTCCGCATATTGAAGTGCGAAATCTGGCAAATGCACTGGGTGAGCTCAATAAAATGGGTTTTCAAACCGTTGGACTTGATTCGGAAGGCCCCGATATCCTTGAAGAATCACTTCAGGGTAAAAAGCTGGCCATCGTGCTGGGTGCGGAAGGAAAAGGATTGCGCCAGAAAACGCGCGAAACGGTCTCTACCCTTGCACGACTTGATATGCCTGGTGCCATTAAATCACTCAACGTATCAAATGCAGCCGCATTAGCGCTCTATGTTGCCCGATCAAAACTCAAATAAAGTAACGAAACACAAATATTCGTATCGTAATTTGAACGCATTAAGACTTGATAAGGCAGTATTATACATCGGTTTCGCATTTTTGCCTTTTTTGGTACTATGCCTAAACTTGAGATTCTTACCCATCGCCATGAGAGGCACATAATGAATAAATCCACGATCCTAACTGCATCTCTAACGGCATTGCTGTTTACGGCTGCATGTACAACTGACCCATTCACTGGACAGCAGCAAATTTCCCGTACAGCAGGTGGCGCAGGTATTGGCGCAGTAGCCGGTGCAGCGCTTGGTACATTGGCTGGCGGTGATGATCGTAAAAATGCACTGATCGGCGCAGGCATCGGCGCGCTCGCAGGCGGCGGCATTGGCCTTTACATGGACCGCCAACAGGCCGAGCTTCGTGCACAGCTTCAAGGCACTGGCGTATCGGTAACTCGTGTTGGCAACAACATCGTTCTGAACATGCCATCGAACATCACATTCGCAACCGATCAAGATTCGATCAATTCTGGCTTCTACCCAACATTGAACTCGGTTGTTCTTGTATTGAAAAAATACAACCAGACACTCATCGACGTTTACGGCCACACAGATTCAACGGGCGATGACGGTTACAACATGGCTCTTTCACAGCGCCGCGCACAATCAGTTGCCAGCTATCTGTCCAGCCAAGGCGTAAACGGCCAGCGTTTTGCTGTCCAAGGATTTGGTGAAACACGCCCTATTGCTGATAACAACTCAGATTCAGGCCGTGCACAGAACCGCCGCGTTGAAATTCAACTGGTTCCAATTTCTTAAGAATCGGCAATCTGATATTTATTTAAAAAGCCGCGCTTTATTGAGTGCGGCTTTTTTGCATCAACTATCTTTATCGGCGTTCAATTCGCCAGCATCACGCGCGCGCATTTCTTCGATATCGTCCGCGATAAGAGCCAGATGCTGCTCTATAAGTGATAGGTTCGCGATCAAGCCGCACACTAAAGCAGCGGCAACGAGCCCCGCAACAACACCAAGACCTGCGCCAAATGTAAGGTTCTCACCTGCCCAATACGCTGTTCGATATCCAAAATAGCCACCCATCAAAACAATTATGATACCAATTGCCAGATTGAGTGATTCCAGAACTTCAGCAAGAACCCGTGAAAACCACATCGTAAAATCTCCGTATAATTTACCGTTTGATAGCTAAATTTTAAATCTGCAACAAGCATGTTTAATAGCCGTAGCGATTGGCAGGTTAGTACTTGGTGTCAGTGTTAACCTGTCTAAAGCCTTTCAGGACTATAAAGCCCCTCATAACTAAAATTAAATGCGATTGCTCAATGCAACTACAAGTCCAATATTTACGCGCGCTAGCAGCCTTTGCTGTGTTTTATTACCACATTGCTGCAAACCTAAAAAATAGCGGCAATGATTATGTGCCCGCGATCTATGAAGTTGGTTCAGCAGGCGTTGATTTGTTTTTCGTTATCAGCGGTTACATCATGGCCAAGATAATTTGGGAAAAACCATTCAATGCAAAAAACTTTGTAAACAGCCGCATTTGGCGCATTGTGCCACTTTATTGGAGCGCAACATTGTTTGTGTTTTTTATTGCTGCTGTTGCACCTGACTTACTGAGCTCAACGACAGCCGATATCGGACAACTCATACATTCATTGTTTTTCATTCCCAACGGCGCAAACCCACTAAGCAGCACACCAACACTCGTTATTGGTTGGACATTAAATTATGAGATGTTCTTTTACGCACTTATCGTAATCTGCGTTGGATTGTTCCGCGATAAGTCATTGGCTTTAACCGCAACATTGCTTTGTCTCATTGCGCTTATTGGCCAGCTGATCCATTTTAAAAACGGCTATATGCAGTTTTATACAGACCTCATCATTTTAGAATTTGCCTTTGGTATCGCTGTTTTTCATATCGTGCGCGTGCAAGGCAAGTCATTGCCGAGCTACCTCGCATATACCGTCCTGATCACTAGCCTTACTATCATGCAATTGACGACGATGGCCGAGATCAATAATCACCGTGTCTTAACTTGGGGACTTCCGGCAGCATTTGCGCTTTATGCCGGTTTAAGCGCGATGAACTTTAACAGTCGTTTATTTAAAAAACTGGGCGATTGGTCGTATGAAATTTATCTATTGCATGTGTTCATCATCGCAGGCGGCATGAAGTTGATACTGCCCTATTTAAACGGGCTAAACATCGCAAATCCTATCAAAATTGCAATATTTACGACAATACTCGCTGTTATCCTCATTATTGCATCAGCAATAACAAATAGCATTTTTGCCTATTTGGTCCCAAGACTTCGCAACATTTCGAGCAAGTGATACCCCTCGGCACTATCGATGTTATTTTGCACGCACAGCCAGTGCATTTTTTGTGAACGCCACCAAATATAAAACAATAAAACCACCGCCAATCAGGATCGTATCTAATACGAAATCCACCTTGCCGCCATTTTTGATGACCTGAAACGCAATATCCAGCACCGTTCCAGTCGCAAAAACAGCAAGGCCATATTGACCAAAAAGGACGATAGGCGCTGCAAGCTTAGTTTTGCACATCGCGCTGATTTGCGGGATAACTGAAATCACATAGGCAAGCGATAAGATATGCAAAAGCCTTGGCAGTGAAAGAAACGTCTTATCAAAGCTTGTGATCCAATACGGAAATCCGAACTGATTTAAATCTCTAAGAGTATTATTGCCGAGCTTCGACAACACGCTCCATTCTTTCCAAACAAGTGACATCAACAAATAAGCGCTGCAAATTATAACCAGCGGCCAGTTGAACGGAATAAAGCGTTTGCCGTCTCGCAAATGAAGTCCGGTCAACAATCCCAACACAAACAGCAACTGCCAGCAAAGTGGGTTAAAAAACCAACCACCCTCATTGGGATAGGCAGGCAAATTAATCCGAAAATGTGCGCTTAACGCCCAGCCAGCGAGTGAAAGAAGTGCCAAGAAAAAAGGATGTTTGCGTCCGATTAAGATGAAGAACGGCGTACCAAGAAGCAGCACCATATACATCGGCAAAATATTGACATAGCCCATTTGGTGCCCAAGCGACACAAATCCCACAATTGTTTTTAAAGGCGTGCCCCAGAGCGCTTTCAGATTATTCTTGAACAACGGGTCGGTTATGCCAAACAGAACAGCTCCTGCAGCAACAATGCCAATCGCCAGAACGGTGATAACAAGATGCGTTTGGTAGAGTTGCCACGCCCGACCCCAGACTTTTGCAAAAGCACGCCAAAGCGATACCCGCGCAAACACAGCACCATAGGCTATGCCAGCGGCCATACCGGACATGAGAACAAAACCTTCTGCAGAATCAGAAAATCCAAAATTCCGGTTGGTGAAGATTTCATAGAAATTATTCGGCAAATGATTGATAAAGATCATGCACAGCGCGAGACCACGAAAAAAATCAAGCCTAAGATCACGCTTAGACTTTGAGTTTGCGACAATACCCGATTCGATACCGATGTTAGATTTTGCGGCCGACGTTAAATTCGAAGAGTTAGGCAAGCACTTTACCCTTACTAGAATCATTCATAGGCTTGGCCTCATCAGAATTTATATCGACAAGTCCGGTTTTTTCCCAAGCCGCCATAATGCGGTTATGCGTGACAACGATTGAGGGCAATTCAGATTCTGTAGGAACGTGAAATGTTGGCGATGCAAAACTTTGCCCCGTTTTCCAAATCACAAAAGGTGCACAAACAAGCGGAATGCCAACAGGGCTTAGCCACCAGATCAAGGATGGCGCAAAATAATGGACAGCTACGAACAGCCCTATACCAATAAGCGAAATCCAATAACTTGCATCATAGGCTTCGCGCATCGTTATTGCTTGTTGATCACGGCTGGTTGCAGGCCACCCACCATCAATACCGGATAAAACCTGAAATACGGATCGCGTCTGATAGGCAAGCAAAATTGGCGCATTGAAACTCGATGTTAAAAGCTCAACAAAGGTTGACCAAGAAGCACTAACGCCCCCGCCAAAAGCCTCAGCACGTCCTTCGCGCACAGCACCAAAAACGATAAGCACTTTCGGCAGAACAAGAAGACCGACAATACCAAACGCCAAAGCAAGCGCATTATTTGTATAGTCACTGGGTATGACAGGGAAAAACAATGTTTCAGGCGGAAAATAATCAATTTTAGGCTGCGTTGCGGTTGCCTGAATATTAGCAATAAGAAACGCGACCCATAAAACAGGTGCGATATAACTCATTATGCCTTGTATAAAGACAAACCGGCTCCACGCTTTTAATCTTGGCGCACCAACAAGAGCCGCATGCTGCAAATTGCCTTGGCACCAACGCCGATCACGCTTGGCATATTCAATCATATTTTCAGGTCCTTCTTCATAAGAACCTTCAAGATCGCAGTCTAGCCGCACCCGCCATCCGGCACGCGCAAGAAGTGCAGCCTCGACATAGTCATGACTTAAAATAGTTCCACCAAAAGGCGCTTTACCTGGCAGTTCCGGCAAACCACATGAGTTTGCAAACGCGGTAATGCGAACCATCGCATTATGGCCCCAAAACGGGCCTTCATCACCTTGCAGCGTTTCTTGGCCACGCGCAAAGATTGGCGAAAAGAAGCTGGCTGAAAACTGCATTGCACGGCCAAAAAATGATTTTGCATTGATGATTTTGGGCAGTGTTTGCAACAGGCCAAGCTCTGGATCAGCCTGCATGCGGCGCACCATTTCAACAATGGTGTTAGCGTCCATCAAACTGTCGGCATCAAGAATGAGAGCAAAGTCATAGGCCGCGCCAGAACGTTCGATAAAGTCTTTCACATTGCCGGCTTTACGGCCTTTGTTTTGTAAGCGCCGACGGTAAAAAATGCGCCCTGCAGCATCGCGCGTTTTAATCAGCTTTGCGAACCAAAGCTTTTCCAATTCGCCGACCTCGTCATTGGTCGTGTCGGACAAAATAGCAAAATGAAATTTATCAAGAAGTCCTGTCTCAGCCAGTGCCGTATCCATTGCCGCAACACGGGCAAAGGATGTGGCAGGGTCTTCATTATAGACAGGCATCAAAATGACGGTCTTGCTGTCTATTGGCTCATCAGAAAATGACACTGGTTTTGCCGCCAAAGAGCGAACAAGACCCACCATACCAAGCACAGCGCCCCAACAGAGCCAAATTGTCGTTAAAAAGACTAAAAAAGACAGCACTAAATCGATCAAGCGCAAGCCGTCTGCTGCACTAAATTGCAGCAGAAGAAACGCAGCAATTGCGCCCGACATGATACTGATCGATGCCGCAACAAAACGGAATTTACGAGTTGTTGCGCGCGAATAATGCGCTGCCATTTATTCAGCCATTTGCTGTTTTTCGACCGATGAAACCAAACCAGTTAAAACGTGGAAGAACAGAACGCTGTCTTTCCAAATCTTGGAGCGGCATAAAAAGCGGTGCCTCTGGTAATGCACCCTGTTCAAGAATGTCAGAAACAGTATTTTTATTGCGATTTATTTGGGTGGTCATTGTTCACGCGTCCATTGGAAATGCCAAACTTCACTTAACTTACTTTCATAACCCGCAATATGCGCGGTTAGTTCCAACAGTGATTCATTTTTTGAATCAAGATCAAAGACAAGTCGCCACATATCTTTACCAGACACTTTAGACAACACGACATTTTTAACCTCACCAGCTGATGCGGTTACGACAGGTTTAATCGGCATTTCTTTGTCAGGATCATAGGGAAGGTTTGCAATATTACCGCCAACAAAATCAATGACAAATTTACGCACATTCGTGTCAGGATTTGACACACCTGAAAAACCGCCGATCCCGCTGCGTGTTGAATCAACATAAGCCAAATCACCATTGATTTCAGGCGGTAAGCCACCCCAATGCAACCGGTATGCGAACGTCAACTCTTCGCCAGCTTTAGGCGATTTGTCTGGCGACCAAAAAGCGCCAATATTATCATCGGCCTCAATATTAGCCGGTATCTCAAGTAGCCTCACCGACCCATTGGGCCAATCGCCAATTAGCTCAACACGAACCGAAGGACGGTCATGATAACGTGCACCAACATCTTGAAAATCGTCGAAATCACGCGCGCGCTGATAAAGGCCAAAGGCTTTCAGATTATGTTCTGAGAAGTAAGAAAGGCTCAAACGCTTAGGGTTTGACAGCGCCCGCCAAGCCTTATCACCGTTCTTGCGTTCGATAAGCAGACCATCACTATCGTGAACCTGCGGTCTATAATCGTCAAAATCCGAACGGTTCACATGAGAATAAAGGAACATGGAGGTTAAAGGGGCGATACCGAGCTGTTTTACATCTTTGCGGAAAAACAGTTTGCACTCAACGTCCATTACCGTGTCTTCACCCGGATCAACCACGAACTTATAAGCGCCTGTCACAGATGGGCTTTCCAGTGCTGCATAAAGTGTGATGATACCGCTATTCGCCGCTGGGCGCTCAACCCAAAAAGCGGTAAAACGAGGAAACTCTTCACCTGTTGATAGGCCAGTATCAATGCTAAGACCGCGCGCAGACATGCCATAAGCATTGCCGCGCCCAAGCGCTCTGAAATAACTCGCGCCAACAAATGCCATCAGCTCGTCAAATTTATCCAAACGATTGAGCGGATTATTGATCCTGAAACCTGCAATGCCGGGCAATTGCATATCCGGGTCAATTTTTGTTTTCATGCCGTCATAATATTTGAAATCATGGGCTGTGAAATTGAGCGGACGCGCAGCACCTTCATTAACTTCATAAAGAGCAACGGTCTCACGATAGAGCCAACCTGGATGAAATCCATGCAACTGAAATTGACTACCTTCGTCGTTCCAGCGCGCATGCTTAGGATCAAACTGAATCTTGCGGTAATCATCATAGCTGAGCTTATTAAATGGCTGACCTAACTGTGTAGGTTCCACATAATCTTGGCTAGATAGCTCCCTCATTTGGTCGATGAGAATCTCAAAAGAAAATGGCGCTTGAGCCGTAGCTTCGACTTCAGCAACATTATCTTGAGCTAAACCGCGCGTTGAAAAAGCCAATGTAGTGGTCGCAGCGAGAGCTGCAATAAAGCCACGCCTAGACAAAGTCGATTGGCGCAATGAATTACGATCAGACATATTAGAATGCATGGGAGTCCTGAAAATTTGAAGCAACCAATATTACGAACACTTAATGAGCCGTTTGGTTCCCGCGCCTCTCTAGTCCCCTATTCATGATTTGAATAGATAGGATTTTGTTAGACGCGTAATTATTCACTATTGTTCTTGTTCAAATTCGCACTAAAGTTTGTAAAAAGTGAGGCAGAAAAAAGTTTTAAATGATTAAGAGTAAGTGCGTAGCCATTCAAGGGTGTGCTCAGTCGGACCATTGGGCTTATATTCAGCACCAAGCGGCCTTTTATAGCCCAAATTATCGATCAGTTCGAACAGCGCAGCAAAATCAATTTCACCTTTTTGTGGCGGCCCTCGGTCCGGCACAGAAGCAAATTGAATATGACCAATATGCGGCAAGAGATTTACAATCTTATTCTCAAGATCGCCCTCCATCAATTGCACATGATAAAGATCAAACATGAGTTGAATGTTCGGCTTGGCCACAGCCTCGATGATTCGCAGCGCATGATCTGTCGTCGACAGAAAATAATCAGGTGCATCAAACCTATTGAGCGGCTCTATCAATATTGTGATGCCATGCTTCTCAGCGCGCAAACAGGCATATTGAAGATTGTCGATGAACGTGTCTTCAGCTGCTGCCCCACTTGAAAAACCCGCCATGACGTGAACAGCGCGGCAATCTATAGCAGTAGCATAATCGATTGCTTCATCGATCGCGGATCGGGCTTCCGTCACACGACCCGGCAATGCGCAAAGACCATTATCGCCAGCCGTAACATCGCCGCGGCGTGTATTGATGCCAAGCATTTGAATGTCGTTATCGCCCAAGGCTTTGCGGACCAATTCGGCTGGAACATCATAAGGCCAATGACATTCCACAGCATCAAAGCCCGCAGCCTTTGCAGCAGCAATAGCTTCAGGCAAAGAAAGCTCCGTCCACAAGAAACCTAGGTTTGCTGAAAAGCGTGGCATTATTCGTCAACCAGCAACATTTCAATTGGATCATGCTCCGCAACAAAATGATTATCACCTTGATCAATCAATTTTGGACGGTAATCAGATTTTTGCGCAGCGCTCAAACTCTCTGATTTAGACGGCATAAATCTTAGCCTTGCAGCAGAATCAAGCGGTGAAGACAATTCGCCTTTTAATTTAAGGCGCTTGCGCGTGCGTTCCACAACAGGATCAGGAATTGGAACAGCAGAAATAAGCTGCTTTGTGTATGGATGTTGCGGGGCTTCAAACAGCGCATCGCTCGTTGCGAGCTCCACCACATTACCCAGATACATCACCAATATACGGTCGGAAATCTCCCGCACGACCGAAAGGTCATGACTGATGAAAATGAGGGAGAGCCCCATATCCTTTTGCAAATCCCGCAACAAATCGATGATCTGCGCCTGAATGGATACATCAAGCGCTGAAACCGCCTCGTCACAAATCACAAGTTTAGGGCTTAAAATGACAGCACGCGCAATTCCCACACGCTGATTTTGACCACCGGACAACTCATGGGGATAGCGATTAATCATAGATTTTGGCAAACCAACACGGTCCATCATGGCTTCCACTTTTTGGCGCCGTTCTTCCTTTGATAAATGAGGCGCAAAAATACGCAGCGGCTCCATGATCGACGAACCAATTGTCATAGATGGGTTAAGGCTTGCCATTGGGTCTTGAAAGACAATCTGCAAATCTTGCCGAGCATCCTTCATCTGGTTCTTGCCCATGCCCATCAAATCAGCACCGAGCCAAGACACTTCGCCTGATGCCACCGGCAGCAAACGCAAAATCGCGCGCGCTAAAGTTGATTTACCTGAACCGGACTCCCCAACGACGCCAAGCGTTTCGCCTTTCGCTAAATCAAAGCTGATGCCATCAACAGCCTTCAAAACATTTTTGCGCGCAAATAAGCCATTGAAGATATCAAACTCAACTTTCAAACTATCAACATTGAGAAAGCTGTCTTTCGATGGTGCAGTAACGGGCTGCTTACGCTCAAGACGGGGCTTATCGATACGCGGCATGGCATCCAGCAACATGCGAGTATATTCAGTCTGCGGATTGGAGAAAATATCATCAACCGCGCCTTCCTCCACATATTCGCCATATCGCATAACCTGTATGCGGTCACACATACGCGCCACAACGCCCATATCATGGGTTATCATGACAATAGCAGTGCCCTGCTCGCGCCGAAGCTCATCCATAATGTCGAGAATTTCCGCCTGAATTGTAACATCCAGCGCAGTCGTTGGTTCATCCGCGATCAATAGATCAGGATTACACAACATCGCCATTGCGATCATCACACGCTGGCGCATACCGCCAGAAAGCTCGAATGGATATTGCCGCAAACGGCGTTTGGCTTCAGGAATATGTACCCGTTCCAGCCACTCCAGACATTTTTTATCGGCTTCTGCACCACTTAGTTTCTGGTGAAACTTTAGAACTTCGCGCATCTGATCGACCACACGCATATGCGGAGTGAGCGATGTCAGCGGGTCTTGGAAGATCATTGAGATGGAAGAACCACGTATTTTATTGAGTTTTTTCAAAGGCAAATCGAGTAGGTTTTGCCCTTTGAAATTTATCTCTCCACGTGCACTACCATTATTTGAAAGCAAGTTCATTGCCGCCAAGAATGTCTGGCTTTTGCCCGAGCCAGATTCGCCCACGACACCCAGACATTCACCTGGATTGACGTAACAATTGATCCCGCGAACCGCATTAACAGTGCCGTCTTCGGTTGCAAAATCAACATGCAAGTCATGTACTGATAATAATTTTGTCATGATTGATTACCGATCTTTCGGGTCAAACGCATCGCGCAAACCATCGCCGATGAATAATAAGCTCAAGAGCAATAAAATGAGAAAAGTAGCTGGAAACCACAGCAACCAAGGCAACACTTCCATCGCATCACTGCCTTCCGCAATCAGCGTACCAAGCGAAGTAAGCGGCTCTTGAACACCAAATCCCAGATAAGAAAGGAAGCTTTCTGTGGCAACAATTTCTGGCACAGTCAGCGCTGCATAAATAACAACAGGGCCAACAAGATTGGGCACAATATGCCTGAATATGATGGCCGTAGAACTACGTCCAGACGCACGTGCAGCCTCAATAAATTCACGGTTTTTAATTGCCAAGGTTTGACCGCGCACAATACGTGCCATCGTCAACCATTCGAGCATACCGATTGCAGCAAAGAGCAAATAAACATTGCGCCCGAAAATCACCATGAGAAGAATAACGAACAGAATATATGGCAGCGCATACATAATATCGACAAAGCGCATCATTGCTTGGTCAATTCGCCCGCCCATATAGCCAGCGATTGCACCATAAGACACACCAATTACAATCGACACGAAGGTGGCGACCAGTGCCACAAGCAGTGAAACGCGGGTGCCATAGAGCGTGCGCGCCAGCAAATCGCGGCCATTTTGGTCTGTACCAAAATAATGCCCCGTTTCAATTGAAGGCGGCGCACGAAACGCGTTCCAATCAGGGTCTTCATAACCGTAGGGCAAAAATGAAGGCAGAATTAACGCTGCTAAAATAAGTACGATTAGAATGCCAGAAGAGATCATTGCCGCTTTGTTTCGGCGCAAACGAAGCATTGCTTCTTGCCACAATGAGCGGCCAGAAACTTCGCCATCTGCAACACCTTTAAAGAGGTTGCGTTTGAAAGATTGTAAAATCATTGCGCCCTCACCCGTGGATCTAACCACGCATATAAAAGATCGACGATCAAATTGAGGATAAGGATTATGACCATATAGAAAATCACGGTTCCCAGCACCATGCCATAGTCACGGTTTAGCGCTGCATTAATGAAATAGCGGCCAATGCCAGGCAGGCCAAAAATCTGTTCCACAACCAGCGATCCGGTTAGCAAATAGCCCGCTGCAGGCCCAAGATACGACATAACGGGCATCAAAGAAGGACGCAGCGCATGGCGCATAACTATCGGCGTTGAGCCAAGCCCTTTCGAACGCGCAGTCCTGATGAAATTGGAGGCGAGAACTTCAATCATTGCACCGCGCATCAGCCGCGAAATACGTGCAATGTGTGGAAATGATAAAACGGCAACGGGTAAAACCAGATAGCGCAATGAGCCATCTCCCCAACCGCCAACAGGCAACCAAGCCAACTCAATACCAAATAAGAGCTGCAAAATGGGAGCCATTAGAAAGTTTGGTATCACCAAGCCCAGCAGAACAAGCGCTGCCAAAGTATGATCGGACCAAGAATTGCGTTTTAACGCGCCGATAATTCCCGCAAGAACACCAAACACGATCGACACGACAAATGCCGCACCGCCCAAAATGAGCGTGTAAGGCAAACCAATGGAAATCTGTTCAGCAACAGAGAAGTCTTCGGTTGTAAAAGACGGACCAAGATCACCTTGCAACACATCTCCGATATAGATCGCATATTGTTGGATCAATGGCTTATCAAGATTGTAATGCGCATCAAGATTGGCCTTGATTCCAGCAGGCATAGGCCGTTCTCCATCAAACGGGCCACCTGGGGCTAGGCGAAGAACGAAAAAACAAACAGTGATCGCAATCCACAACACAGGCAGAGCGGTCAAAGTACGCTTAAAAGCATAAGTGAGCATATTTGAAATCATGTCCGGTCACCGAAATGACCGAACATGCCTAAGTTTAAGGATGAAACTTATTCTTCAATCGAAAGCCAACGTGTGCGGTGAATATCAAAAGCATTGTCTTCAAAGCCTTTGACCTTCGGCGAAACCACGTTGCGTGACAGATAGTAATAAATCGGAATAGCAGCTGACTCATCAAGGGCAATCTGCTCCGCCTTTTTCAGCAGTGCAGCACGTTCTTTTGCATCTGTATTCGCATTTGCTTCTGCCAATAATTTATCAAATTCATCATTCTGGTAACGACCATAGTTATAATCGATACCGCCTTTGAGAAGATTCAAGAAGTTATCCGCATCATTATAGTCAGCAAGCCAACCTGCACGAGCAACATCAAGCTGTCCTTCTTGTAGTTCAGCATAGTGAACTTTTACTTCAGTGTTAAATAGCTCTACTTCAACACCAAGCGCTTTCCACATAGATGCAATAGCAACCGCAACACGCTTGTGGTTTTCGTCTGTATTGTAGCGCAACTGCAATTTTAGCGGATTATCAGCATTATAGCCCGCACCTTCCAACAGTTTTTTAGCTTCGGCGTTTTTGTCTGCTTGAGACAAATCTTTCCAAGCAACTGTTGCTGGCTCTGGATAATTCGCCATGCCCGGCGGCACCCAAGAATAAGCCGCGATTTCACCAGTACCCAAAACCTGCGGGCCAATTGCTTCGCGCACAATGCTCATAGACAATGCTTTTCGCACATCCGCATTATCAAATGGCGCTTTCTGATTGTTGATCGCGTAGTAATAAAGGCCAGCGAATGGTGCAGCGCGCGCTTGACCGGGCAAGTTTTCCTGCATCCATTCATACTGGTCAGTAGGAAACGCCGTCAGAATATCAAACTCGCCTGCACGATAGCGCTTAAGCGCAGCAGACTGATCTTCCAGAGTGAAGAATTTAACGCCGTCAATAGCAAGCTTGTCAGCATCATAGTATTTATCATTAATCGTCGTCAGAACATGAGAGCCCGGCACCCATTCTGTTGGCTTGTAAGGGCCGTTCGTCACAATGTTATCGATCCGAACCCAATCGCCAGCTTTTTCTTCGACCACATGTTTTGGCAAAGGATAAGCCGTATAATGCGTAAGCGCACCTAGGAAATATGGTGTCGGCTGTTCAAGCGTAATTTCAAGCGTTTTATCATCAATCGCCTTAACACCAAGTTCGTTAAAGTCAGTGATTTCACCGCTGTTTATCTTTTCAGAATTCTTGATCGCGAATTGAAGATAAGCATAATTCGCAGCGGTTTCTGGATTCATCAAACGCTGGAAAGAGTATACAAAATCTTCTGCGGTTACAGGTTCGCCATCAGACCACTGAATGCCGTCACGCAGCTTGAATGTATAAGTAAGGCCGTCATCCGAGATTTCCCAGCTTTCAGCTTGTCCAGGAATTGGTTCAGCATGCGCGTCCTCAGTCGTCAGACCTTCGAAGATATCGCCTACGATACGATTCTCCCAATCGCCGGACACTTTTTGTGGGTCGAGTGAGCTAGCATCGCCGCCATTGTGCAGATTTAACGTGGCAGCAAAAACACTACCCGTCATCATGCACCCAAGCGTCATGCCTGCCAGCACCTTTTTGAAATTTAAAATTTGCATAGGGAACTTTCTCAATTTGTTGATCTCAAATGCGAGTTTCGCGATTACTTTAGGTCAGTATTCATCACGAAAAAATTGAGCATAGACACCATGTTTCAAGTATATCAAGTGGGTAAGTATACAATTCTCCCGATCAACAGATTTTTTGGTTTATAAGCCTCGTTGCTTTTCTGCAAACACTCACTTGAGAATCTAAACTTAAACCGATAACGACCGTTGTTTTAATTCAGCTGGCGCAAGTGGAATCCATGAACAATCTCAAACAAATCACTGTGCTCGGCATAGACTTCGGCACGTCAAATTCCGCAGCAGGAATTGCGATGAATAACAAGCCTGTTCTGCTTCATGTCGAAGAGGGTGAAAAGACACTGCCCACCTCGATTTTCTTCGATAACCAAAGCAAACAAGTTCTATATGGACGCGAAGCGAATGCTGCCCTCGTTAATCGAGAAGAAGGACGCTTTTTGCGCGCCTTAAAAAGCGTACTTGGCACGACCTTAATGCATGAACGCCGATATCTCATGGGCCAAAGTGTTACTTTCATTGATGTGATCGCACAATTTCTGACCGAGATAAAAACACGCGCAGAAAACGCAGCAGGTCAATCATTTGATTATGCGCTCTCTGGCCGCCCTGTTTACTTTCATTCAGACGATGAAAAGAAAAACGCCCAAGCACTCACAGATTTAGAAGCCTGTTACGAGAAAGCTGGGTTCAAAGGCGTAAGCTTTATGGCTGAGCCCGAAGCTGCCGCGATCGCAAATGGCGGCGTTGGCATCGGGGAAATCGCATTGATCGTCGATATTGGCGGCGGCACATCGGACTTTTGTTTGTTTGAAGGCACCGCCAATGGCATCAATGTATTGGCCAATAATGGTATACGCATCGGCGGAACAGATTTTGACAAGACGCTAAATATCGACCACGTCATGCCTCTTCTAGGCTTTGGCGGGGATATTAAAAAAGATATGGGCGCTGGCACATTGACCGCTCCCAACCATATATTTCATGATTTGGCGACATGGGAAAAAATCCCCGCTCTATACAGCCGTGACAGCCTGCGATTTGCCGAAGATTTGCACAAAAAAGCGATCGACAAGAAAACGTTCGGCCGCTTGATAGACGTGCTTGAACTAGAGCATGGTCACGATATTGCCTTTGCCGTTGAGCGCGCAAAAATCAAATCCAATGAAACAACCGAAGCCTTTATCGATCTTGATTTTATCGAATCACAATTAAACGTGCCGTTGAATATGGCTAATCTGGATGAATCTTTGGCATCTTACGCTGAAAAAATTAGCACTACAGCGTCTGAGACCGTGAAATCGGCAGGGCTTGATAGCAACAAAATTGACAAGATCATTTTTGTCGGCGGCTCAAGCCTCATGCAAATCGTCAAAACAAAGGTCACGAAGCAGTTTCCAAACATCCCTATTCTTCATGCGGATGCTTTTACGGCGATTGTCGATGGACTGGCATTGGCTGCTGAAAACAGAAGCTAGATCGAAAAGCAGCGTCTCACGATTCGCCTAGTTCTGGCAAAGCTGGGCGATGAGACGGACGTTTGTGTAATTGGCACAGCTTGCACCAACTAGATTTAGCTAAATTTACAGTGCCTACAAAGAACTAACGCCCGCTAAAGGTAAAACCAAAGCGTATGTCATATTACAAAACAAATCAGCAGCTAAAGGAAAGAATGGTGCCCCCACACGGACTCGAACCGCGGACCTACTGATTACAAATCAGTTGCTCTACCAACTGAGCTATAGGGGCAACGAGACGCGAAATAGCACAATTTCACGGCCTGTAAAGACCTTAAGTGCACCTTTGCTAAATCATTTTGTTTGAATTACAAAAAAACACATGATTTTGAGTTAACTCTGGCGAAATTAGGCAAATAATGCGCGACGAAAATATTAAACCTGCGGTCAACGCGCTTCACTTTGTCTCTTCAGGCACAGAATCAGCCGATGAAGCTGCACATTTGCTTGCATCCATCTATGGTCAAAGCAGTGCAGACGATGCCGAAGTGATTGTAGCCCTTGGCGGCGATGGGTTCATGCTGGCCACAATTCATAGCTTTATGGATCAGGACATTCCAATTTACGGCATGAATCGCGGTTCAGTCGGCTTTCTCATGAATGAATATAGCGAAACCAATTTGCGCGAGCGTATTAGTGAGGCCACGTCAGAAACCATTTGCCCTCTGCGAATGAAGGCCGAAAGCGCTGACGGCAGCTTTACTGAAGCTTTGGCGATCAATGAAGTGTCACTATTCCGTCAATCCTATCAGGCTGCAAAACTGAAAATCACAGTCGATGGCAAAACGCGCCTTGAGGAATTAACCTGCGACGGCTTGATGATTGCCACCCCTGCGGGCTCAACCGCTTATAATTTGTCGGCGCAAGGCCCTATCATTCCCATAGATGCCCCCCTGCTGGCTTTAACACCTGTCAGCCCATTCAGGCCCCGGCGTTGGCGCGGCGCATTGCTGCCCAATCAGGTTTCGGTTCAGTTTGATGTTATTGAAAGCGAAAAACGGCCCGTAAACGCTGTTGCAGATCATTGCGAAGTAAAATCTGTCACGCGCGTAACGGTGTCAGAGGCACGCGATTTAAGCAGCACAATCCTGTTTGATGCCTCCCATTCTTGGGATGAGCGTATTCTTGCTGAACAATTTAAATATTGAGTCGTATTTTAGACATGTGTGAAAATATGTGCCTAATATGTCATTTAAACGCGTCAATTGAGCAGAAGCATTCGAAATTACTATAGTTTTATTGACATTGCGGTCGATACTGCCTATCGCCAAGCATGAGCTGCGCCCATGCGGGGAGCAGCAGATTTTGTTAAACAAAACGGAATTCCATTGGTCTCATTTGCTGACCTCGGCCTCTCGCAAAAAGTATTGCAGGCTGTTGAGGATGCTGGTTACACCCAGCCCACCCCGATTCAAGAAGGTGCGATACCGCACGCGATTCAAGGTAAAGATGTTTGCGGCATAGCCCAAACAGGAACAGGAAAGACAGCGTCTTTCGTTCTGCCTATGATAACGCGACTGGAGCGTGGCCGTGCCCGCGCACGCATGCCGCGCACACTAATTTTAGAACCAACGCGCGAATTAGCCGCGCAGGTTGATGAAAACTTCCAAAAATACGGCAAGTATCACAAGTTGAACGTAGCGCTTCTAATTGGCGGCGTTTCATTTGGCGATCAAGAAAAGAAGCTTGAGCGCGGCGCGGATGTTTTAATCGCAACGCCAGGCCGCTTGCTGGATCACTCCGAGCGCGGCAAATTGCTTTTAACGGGCGTTGAAGTCCTCGTGATCGATGAAGCCGACCGTATGCTGGATATGGGCTTTATCCCTGATATTGAGCGTATTGTTTCGCTCATTCCGTTCACACGTCAGACATTGTTTTTCTCAGCGACTATGCCGCCTGAAATTCAGCGCTTGGCTGATAAGTTTTTGCAAGGCCCTGTGCGCGTTGAAACGGCAAAACCGTCAACCACCGCAATCACTGTTGAACAGCGGCTCATTAGAACCGGTGGCAAAGACTATGAAAAGCGCGCGACTTTACGCGATGCGCTTAAAAGTCAGGATAACATCAAGAACGCGATTGTTTTCTGCAACCGCAAACGTGATGTAGCAACTGTCTGGAAGTCATTGGAAAAACATGGTTTTTCTGTTGGCGCGCTGCATGGCGACATGGACCAGCGCTCTCGCACACAAATGCTCCAAGGTTTCAAAGACAATGAAATTCAGATCCTTGTTGCATCTGATGTTGCCGCGCGCGGCTTGGACATTCCAGACGTAAGCCACGTCTATAATTATGATGTTCCGATACATGCAGAAGATTATGTACACCGGATTGGCCGCACAGGCCGTGCTGGCCGTGAAGGTCAAGCTTTCTCGCTTGTTGAAAAATCAGCGACTAAATATCTCGATGCGATTGAAAAATTGATTGAGAAAAAGATCGAGTGGATTGATCTGGCTGACGGCGTTGCCGATGCTATTGATGCTTCAGAGGCCGAAGAGCCTAAGCGCGCAAAACGCGGCAATAGCCGTAAACGCGGTGCTAAAACTGAAGAAAAAGTCGAGCAACCAATCTCAGAAGCTAAGCCGAGCGAAGAGAAAGATGATCGCAAGACTAAAATCAAAGAAAATAATGCCCAGCAAAAAACGGGCAAAGACGATGATAAAAACAATGATCGTCGCCGTAATAATAAGAAAAACAAAGTTGATAATGATAATAATCAATCAACTGGCTTTGGTGCTGAAGACGCGATACCTGCGTTCATGTTCAACGGGCGCTAAAAGCGCCCTTTTACGTCTTTTTAGCGCGTAATGCTGCTGCAAATGCCAATTGAGCAAAAGGCGCCATGTCTTCGGCACTTTCCATTGCTTGCTCTGGCGCTGACCAATAAGGCATTAAAACCTTTTTTCCCGACTTACTATTATTATAAGTCCAGCGCGTCATGCCGGCAGCTTCAAATTGCTCGCAGCATTGCTCATCACCCTTGAGCATCAATTCGCCTTTAAGAATGACGGCGAATATCAATCCATCGGTATAAATACCAAGGCCGCCAAACATTTTTCGAAATGACAGTGGTGCTATGCTGGCAAATAAATCGCGAAGAAAATCTTCGTCCAAACTTAAACCTGACCGCGTGCTTCAGCCAATTCTTTCAAATCAGCAGGCTTAAGCTCAACAGATTCGCCGCAACCACAGGCCGAAGACTGATTTGGATTATTGAAAACAAAACCAGCGCGTAGCTTTGTCACTTCAAAATCCATCTGCGTTCCCAAAAGGTAAAGCATTGCAGCAGGATCAACCCACACATTAGCGTCTGCGTGCGTGATGTGGTCGTCGGCAGCATTGGGTTCAGTGACAAGATCAACGGTATATTCCATACCTGCACAGCCGCCTTTTTTAATGCCGACGCGAACGCCTAAAGCGCCCTCGTCTGCACGATTGGCAACAATCTCGCGAACACGTGTCGCAGCTGCATCCGTCATAGTCATTATGGCAAAAGCCATGGGATTTCTCCATTATCAACTAAACTAAATGTAAGCACAGCCGCTACGATCTACAAGGCGTAACTGTTAGTACATACCAACGGCGATTTGCGCTTCTTCACTCATGCGGTCCGGCGTCCAAGGCGGATCAAAAACCATGTCCACATCAACATCCATCACACCTTCAACACTGCGCACGGCATTTTCAACCCAGCCCGGCATTTCGCCAGCAACAGGACAGCCAGGCGCAGTCAGTGTCATATCAACCTTAACTGTGCGATCATCTTCGATGTCGACTTTGTAGATCAGGCCGAGTTCATAAATATCGCACGGAATTTCCGGGTCATAAACGGTCTTAAGGGCCGCAATGATATCATCCGTCAACCGCGCCAATTCATCTCTGGGAATGGCGCTTGTTGCGACTTCTGTTTTTGTTTCTTCAGTCATGAGCCATAATCCTATTCAAAAAATGTCCGCGCTTTATCCAAAGCAGTCACCAGCGCATCAACTTCGCCGCGCGTATTATACATACCAAAGGATGCCCTACATGTGGAGGTTACACCGAAGCGTTGCAAGAGTGGCTGCGCGCAATGCGTGCCTGCCCGCACGGCAACACCAGAGCGGTCAATTAACATAGAAACATCATGCGCGTGAACGCCTTCCATCTCAAATGAAATAATCGCCCCTTTATCGGGTGCATTGCCGATGATTCTAATGGAATTTATATGCGCAAGCTGTTCATTGGCGTAAGTGAGCAAATCATGCTCATGCGCTGCGATTTCCGCGCGGCCAATACTTTCCATATAATCAAGCGCTGCGCCCAAGCCAATGGCCTGCGCAATCGGCGGTGTTCCGGCTTCAAAACGGTGAAAACCACTATTGTAGGTAACATTGTCTTGCGTCACTTCGACAATCATATCGCCGCCGCCCATAAAGGGCTGCATTGTATCGAGCAGCTCACGCTTTGCATAAAGAACGCCAATACCAGACGGGCCATAAACTTTGTGACCTGTAAAAACAAAAAAGTCACAGTCCAAATCCTGCACATCAACCGGCATATGCACAGCGCTTTGGCTGCCATCAACCAAAACCTTGATGCCACGTTCATGCGCTAAACGGCATATTTCTTTAATCGGAACAACCGTGCCCAGCACGTTTGACATATGGGTGATCGCGACAAGTTTGGTTTTGTCCGTCAGGCATTTTTCAAACTCGGCAATGTCAAACACGCCATCTTCATCCACAGGCACCCAAACCAATTTAGCACCGTGGCGCTCACGCAAAAAGTGCCATGGCACGATATTGGAGTGATGCTCCATGATTGACAGTACAATCTCATCGCTTTCGCCAATATTTGGCACACCATAGCCATAAGCAACGGTATTGATTGCCTCGGTTGCAGATTTCGTAAAAACGATCTCTTCCACCGTGGGCGCATTTAAAAATTTGCGTACTTTTTCCCGTGCGCCCTCATAGGCATCTGTTGCCGCATTGGACATAAAATGCAGGCCGCGATGCACATTCGCATATTCATGCTCATAGGTATGCGTAAGCGTTTCAATCACCTGACGCGGCTTTTGCGCCGAGGCACCATTATCGAGATAAACCAGCGGCTTGCCATAAACTTGGCTCGCAAGAATTGGAAAATCACCGCGAATTTTTTCGATATCATAAGCCATATAGGTCTCAAATCTGCAATGCGGGTTGAACGACGAGTAGATTACTGTCTGGCAAAATCACACCATAAGCTGTCGCTATAGCGACCATAAGAAGGAAATGTACAACAGCCACGATCACCGCTTTGGGCCATGATATTTGCCCGCCAAAACGCGCAACAATAATCGTGTAAAAAGCAACGATGAGGCCTATCGCCATCGCACCAAATTGCTCACCAAGAACAATCATACCGCCAGCAACGCCATCACTTGCGCCTAAAAACAGCAAGCCAATAATAAGCTTGCCAAGCAGCCCGAACATTAAGGCGCCGACAACCGCGGAGGCAAGACTAAGCTTGGCCGCAAACAAGCGCGCAATGCTTGCCTTACCGCCAAAGCTAACAATCAGCGCAAACAAAAGTCCAAGCGCCAGCAGAAAGAACACGACGTAAGCAGCGGCCTGCATAGCCACATTTGAAAGGCTTTCAGACTGGCCAAGCCCGCCGGGCATTTGCCCTAAAACGAACTGAAGAGCACCAGCGACAATGGCCAATAGAAACAGCGCAACAAACGCTGAACCGGCGGGCAATTGACGATCAGCGGCTTTACCAATCGTGCTCACAGGCAGCAGAAAAATTTTCAAACTGTCAGCAAGATAAGCAAAAAAAGCTGAAATCGGGTTAGCCATTGGCTTCCAACCAAGCGCCAATCCGTGTTTCCAGCGCCTCAACCAGTGCTTCATTTTCAATCTGCTCTACCGCTTCATCAACGAAAGCTTCAACCAGCAATGCACGTGCTGTACGCTCTGTGATACCACGCGCACAAAGATAGAAGAGATGATCTTCATCCAGCTCTGCCACGGTAGCACCATGCGCACAGATCACATCATCTGCGAAAATTTCCAATTCCGGCTTGGCAGAAAAGCTTGCATCGTTAGAAAGCAGCAAAGTGTTGCAAGCCATTTGTGCATCTGTTTTTTGCGCAATCTGGTGCACTTTAATCTGGCCTTGGAATACACCTTGGCCTTTGCCTGTAGAGATATTGCGGAACAATTGTTCAGACACCGTATTCGGCACCGTGTGCTGCAAAACAGTGGTCACATCAATGTGGCTGTTACCACCGATCAGATTAACGCCCTTAATGTCGAGATTCGAGCCTTCGCCCTCAACAAGCACAATGATTTCGCGGCGAATGAGCCTGCCACCAGCGTTGAAAATAACGATATCAAGATTGGCATCCTTGCCAAGTGCGACACGCAATTGTCCAAGCTGGATTGCGTCAGCACCTTTTTCGCAAGTCGCCACATAGGTTGCTTTTGCGCCCTCTGCGAGCGAAATCAACGTAACATCAGACGAAAAGCCGTCATCACCTGACACTGATTCGATAATCGTTGCAGATGCACCAGCACCGATAGAAACAACATTGCGCGCATGGGCACCGCGGTTTTCAATCGACAAAGGCGTATCAATTGTCTGGCCTGCCTCAATGGTCGCAATCGAACCGCATGTTGCCAATGCTGTGTTGATCTGACCAACAGCATCATCACTTTCAAGCGGTGCGAACTGCGCTTTATCAGCGCTCCAAGGTTCGATCTTAACGCCTGCGATATGAGTATCAGCGGACAACACCTTAGAGCCTGCGAGCAATGGCGTTGACACACGAGAACCAGTGGGTGTGCTCAACTGCTTCACCGCAGCACGCAGATCAGTATAGTGCCAGCTTTCAACACGGCGTGTTGGAAAACCATTATCGCGTAATTGCGCAACGGCAGCTTCACGCAATTTTTGGCTTTCTTCAGAACATGCAACAGCAGCATTTGCTGCCTCACACGACTGGAACAACACTTCTTCTGCAGCAGTATGTTTTATTGGAGCCTGAATATTCATGGCTTATCCTTTAAAATTCTAATTCATCGTTTCCAGCAGGCCTATTGGCCAAGCTGGCAAACCGCGCGTCAGTTAAGCCGCAGCTTCTGCGATGATGTCCGTATAACCATTTGCTTCCAGCTCTTTAGCAAGTTCTTTATCGCCCGTTTTGACGATCCGACCTTTGGAAAGAACATGCACGCTGTCCGGCACAATATAATCAAGCAAGCGCTGGTAGTGCGTGATGACGATTGTTGCACGATCCGGTGAACGCAATGAATTGACGCCTTCAGACACAATTTTCAACGCATCAATATCAAGGCCAGAATCGGTTTCATCCAAAACGCAAAGGCTTGGCGCAAGCAGTTTCATCTGCAAGATTTCAGCGCGTTTTTTCTCGCCGCCAGAAAAGCCAACATTAAGTGGACGCTTGAGCATTTCCATTGAAATCTCAAGATCACCAGCAGCCTCTTTAACAAGCTTGATAAAGTCAGGTGTCTTCAACTCTTCTTCGCCGCGCGCTTTGCGTTGCTCATTCATCGCAACTTTCAAAAACTGCATCGTCGCAACACCTGGAATTTCCATCGGATATTGGAACGCCAAGAAAAGACCAGCAGCAGCACGCTCTGACGGGTCCATTTCAAGAATGCTTTCGCCGTTGAAAAGAATGTCGCCGGATGTGACTTCATAATCGTCGCGGCCAGCCAGAATGTAGGACAGCGTTGATTTACCTGAACCGTTCGGGCCCATAATCGCTGCCACTTCGCCAGCTTTCACTGACAAATTTAGGCCTTTGATGATTTCTGTGTCTGTACCAGCGATTTTCGCGTGAAGGTCTTTAATTTCTAGCATTTTTTTGTTCTTTCACTTCAGGCTCGTTGCCGGAGCCATTTGTTGTTTCAGGAGCAGGAAGCTGCTTTTGTTTTTCTGGTTTAGGAAGCCCAGGGCGTTCCTCACTGCCAATCCCGATTGCTTTCATCACACGCTCAAGCATAGCTATAGCCGGATCAAGTTTTTCAGCGCCTTCACCTACCGCGCCACTCACTTGAACAAACGCAGCAGTAAGCGCGGTCAACTTAGTTCTATCGCGGTCTAATTCAGCTAAAAATACATTGAGCTTATTATGAAGACTTTCAGTCCTCGGAACCTCTAAACCGGCGATATCAATTTTTTTCTTAATTTTCCCGATTAAGTCACGGATTTCGGTTTTGAATTCACTTCGAATTTTGACAGTATCAAAAACTGCATTGTATTTTTCACGCGATTTTTTAAGCCGTAAAATGTCACGAAACGATCGAATAATGAAAAGAAACTTTCGCCCTTCTACATAATCACTGATTTCATCGGCATCAATTATCTCCTGTTTAATTTTATCTGATACCGAAAATACATCTGTAAGCTGAGCTAGTCTCACGCGCAAAAGTTCGACACTAGAATAGGTCGGATCGCCTTCCTCATCTAGCTGAAGAATCTCCTCCATCGCATAAGTCGCATATTCCAAAAATGCTTGGTCATCATCTTCCGGCAAACTATCAAAAAAATTGTCGTCCATTTAATATCCCATTATGCCTTTGATCGCGGGAAACACCGAAGCTGCAACAATCCCAACGACGGCACCCGTAACAATCCGCACCGTTCTACCGCCAAAGCGCGGCGCAAAAGCCGCAAGTGCGCCGCAAACCGCGGCGTACCAAACAATGGCTGTGCTATCGAACATTATCCAACAGAGCCTTCCAGGCTGATGCCAATAAGCTTCTGTGCTTCAACCGCAAATTCCATTGGCAGTTCTTGAATAACTTCCTTCACAAACCCGTTGACGATGAGCGCGATGGCCTCTTCTTCAGGAATGCCGCGCTGCATGCAGTAAAACAGCTGATCGTCGGAAATCTTAGACGTTGTCGCCTCATGCTCAAACTGTGCCGTTGCATTGTTTGCTTCAATATAAGGCACCGTATGCGCGCCGCACTGATCGCCAATCAAAAGCGAGTCACACTGCGTAAAGTTACGTGCATCTGTTGCTTTGCGATGCGCCGAAACGCGGCCACGATAGGTGTTTTGCGAACGACCTGCCGAAATACCTTTTGAAATGATGCGGCTCTTTGTGCGCTTGCCCAAATGGATCATCTTGGTGCCGCTATCGACCTGCTGCGCGCCATTGGAAACCGCGATTGAGTAAAACTCGCCTTGGCTATCATCACCGCGCAAAATGCATGATGGATATTTCCAAGTGATCGCAGAACCCGTTTCGACCTGTGTCCAAGAAATCTTAGAGCGGTCGCCGCGGCAATCGCCACGTTTCGTCACAAAGTTATAAATACCGCCCTTGCCTGTAGAATCGCCCGGATACCAGTTTTGAACGGTCGAATATTTAATTTCCGCGTCATCCATCGCCACAAGTTCAACAACAGCCGCATGAAGTTGATTTTCGTCGCGCTGCGGTGCTGTACAACCCTCAAGGTAGGAAACATAAGCGCCTTTTTCAGCAACAATAAGCGTGCGCTCAAACTGGCCTGTGTTTTCGGCATTGATACGGAAATAAGTCGATAGTTCCATCGGGCAACGAACGCCTTCAGGCACATATACGAACGAACCGTCCGTAAAGACCGCGCAATTGAGCGCAGAATAATAATTGTCTGATACCGGCACCACAGATGCGAGGTACTTTTTCACCAGTTCCGGATGCTCACGAATGGCTTCCGAAATAGACATGAAAATCACGCCAGCTTTTGAAAGCTCTTTTTTGAACGTCGTAACAACAGAAACAGAATCGAAAACCGCATCAACCGCGACGCGGCGTTCTTGAACACCAGCAAGCAGTTCTTGTTCTGCAAGTGGAATACCAAGCTTTTCGTATGTGGCGCGAATTTCTGGATCAACATCATCCAGCGTTTTTGGACCAGACTGGCCTTTAGGCGCTGCATAAAAATAGATTTCGCTGAAATCAATCTTCGGATAGCTGACGCGTGCCCAATCCGGCTCATCCATTGTCAACCAACGACGATAAGCATCAAGCCGCCATTCCAGCATCCATTCCGGCTCTTCTTTCTTAGCCGAGATGAAGCGAATAACGTCTTCGGAAAGACCTATTGGCGCCATATCCATTTCAAGAATGGTTTCGAAGCCATATTTGTACTGGTCAACATCTATCTGTGCGACCTGGTCGATGGTTTCTTGAACCGCTGGCATAAAATGCTCCCTCAAATGGTGTGGGTACGCGCGAAATAGGCATATGCCCGCCGCGCAAAAAGTCCGTACTGTTGAAATAGTCATTTTTCTACATTTGAAAAGTTCTAAAGTAGAAAAAGTTGAGTAAACCCGTAAGTTTTTTGTCATGGATACAAAAAAATGACGTTTAGCGCTTCATTCGGGCCAGAATTTGCTCAAATGCAACCAAAAAAGCATCGATTTCAGCTTTGGTGGTCTTATGGCCAAACGAGACTCTAATCGCCCCCTCATCACCCTCAACGCCCATCGCTGTCAACACATGACTGCGTCCGACTTTGCCCGATGAACAAGCTGAACCGGCTGAAACCGCAAAACCAGCCAAGTCAAAATTGATCTGAAGTGTCTCGGCTTTGGCGTTTGGCACGGTAAAAAACGTCGTATTGGGCAAGCGCGGCGCTTCCGCACCATCAACTTGACCATGGATAATTATCTCTGGCAGCGCTTTGCGTAACCCGCGCTCCAAATGGTTTTGCACATCGGTTAATGCATTAAACCGTTCACTTGAAAATTTTGCGCTTTCAGCTGCTGCGCCAAAACCTGCAATATTGACAACCGCCTCAGTACCGCCGCGGTGCCCGCGCTCCTGCCCGCCGCCTTTAATAAGCGGCATCGGCATAACCAGATCAGAAGCAGCAACAATTGCGCCTGCGCCTTTTGGCCCACCAATTTTATGCGATGACAAAATAAGATAGTCCGCACCAGTATCTGTCATCGTCAGATCAAGACGCCCAACAGCTTGCACCGCATCAAGTACGAAAATCCCGCCTGCTGCTTTTACAATGTCGCCAATTTTGGCAAATGGTTGAATAACGCCCGTTTCATTATTGGCGGCATGGCACACAACAAGCGCCAAGCCGCTCGATTTATCATGGGCGCGCAAAGTCTCTTCAAGCGTATCAAAATCGATAATGCCACTCGCTTGCACCGGAATAAGGCTGACCGCTTCTTTTGCAAATTGTCCGCCAGCCAATGTGCAAGGATGATCTGTGGCACAGACATAAAGATGGCCAACTTTTAAGGGCGAACGCCCCATTGAATAATGGGGCGTCAGCAACATTTGCGCCGCCTCAGTTGCACCCGATGTAAAAATGACATGATCGGGCTTTGCGCCGACCAAATCCGCAACTTGTCTGCGCGCTTTGGCGATGATCGCCTTTGCCGCTCGCCCACTGGCATGAACAGAAGAGGGATTCGCATTGACGTCCAATGCATCGATAATCGCTGCACGTGCCTCATCTAATAGCGGTGCCGCTGCGTTATAATCCAGATATGTGGCGGTTTTTGCCATCGTTTGCTCAATCAATGTCGGATTTTCTTGTAATTTGCACACCAAACCCATTAAGAGTGCGTTCAATTCATTCTATTTGGAACAATCAACGCGCGCCATCAAGAACAGCTAATGCAAATAAATGATTTGCCACAGCATGATATGCGCCCGTGACGATGTGGAGACTATATGCCTGAGGTAATTTTCAACGGCCCTGCCGGACGTCTTGAAGGCCGTTATCAGCCAGCCGCTGATAAACACGCACCTATTGCGATGATTTTGCATCCGCACCCGCAATTTGGCGGAACTATGAACAACAAGATCATTTATGATCTTTTTTATATGTTCCAGCAGCGCGGTTTTACAACTTTGCGATTCAACTTCCGCTCAATCGGTCGCAGCCAAGGTGATTTTGACCATGGTATTGGCGAACTATCTGATGCGGCAAGCGCACTAGACTGGGTACAATCACTACACCCTGAATCACGTGCATGCTGGGTTGCTGGCTATTCATTCGGCGCTTGGATTGGCATGCAATTGCTCATGCGCCGCCCTGAAATAGAGGGCTTTATGTCAATTGCGCCGCAGCCAAACACCTATGACTTCGCATTTTTGGCTCCTTGCCCTTCATCAGGTTTGATAATTCACGGATCAGAAGACCGTGTTGCACCGCCAACAGCTGTGCAAGGTCTTGTTGAAAAGCTACACCTTCAAAAAGGTATTCTGATCACACAGAAAACCATGGAAGGCGCAAACCACTTCTTCCAAGGTCAAGAAGACGCTCTTATTGAGAATTGTTCTGATTACCTTGATGCGCGCTTGCGCGGCGAATTGGTCCCAGAAGTTATCAAAAAGCTTAAATAGCTTTTGCAAGAACACCGCCCGTCACCGGCTTTTCACAGCCGGTGGTGGACGGAAATGTAAGCGGCAGACCTTTTAAAGAGCGCACGGCCAAATAAGCCCATGCTTCCGCTTCCATCATATCGCTGCTAAAACCATAGGTATCAGAAGCAGCAACATTAACCGCATCGCCCATGATTTCGCTTAAATAGCGCATAATGGATGCATTGCGCGCACCACCACCAGAAATAATGAGCGTTTTAGGCATTTGATCTAGGTCCGATGCTGATTTAGCAATCGCAGCAGCTGTCAGCTTTGCTAGTGTTGCAGCACCATCCGCTAGCGCCATGCCTTGAACATGCTCTAAGGTGAAATCGCCGCGATCAAGTGATTTTGGCCCCTCGCGATCAAAAAACGGCAACCCCATATAACGCTCGATCACATCATCATGCGCAACGCCTTTATCTGCGATAAGCCCACCATCATCATAAGCAATATTAGCTTCGCTTTGCACCCATTGATCAAGCAACGCATTGCCCGGTCCGCAATCAAGCGCAATCGGGTCTTGGCCTTCAAACACAAAGGTCGCGTTGGAAATACCGCCAATATTGATAAAGCCAACACCGTTTTTTCGCGTTTGTTCATCAAGTTGCGCAGCAAGGGCCTGATGATAGATCGGCACCAAAGGCGCACCCTGCCCGCCATGAACCATATCATTGGCACGCATATCAAAAACGACATCCATGCCACTCTCACGCGCAAGCGCAGCGCCATCACCCAATTGAATTGTGTAGCCTTCATCGGGACGGTGCAGAACAGTTTGGCCGTGAAAGCCAATCACATCAGCAATTTCACCCAGTTGAGCAACCGCATAAATGTGCCAAGCGGTGATCGCCTGCTCAACCTCATTCAAACAGCCCGGCCGTTCTTGCCGATTCGTCACGCTTTGCGCGTCGATCAATGCCTGCTCAATCTGCTTTTTGAAGTCTTCATTATACGGCAAAACGGCACTGTTTAATGGTTTCACATAGGCAAGACCATCGGTTTCTATAAGCGCCACATCAATGCCATCCATTGATGTTCCACTCATAAGACCGATTGCGCGGATGATTTGTTGCATTGAATTACTTTCAAAGGCGTCTTAAACGGTGCTACACGCCCCGCAGAATTTATAAATTACCAAATTACCACGGAATAGAAAACCATGTCCGCTTACAAGTCCGACTTTCTCAATGTCATGCAAGATCGTGGTCTCATCCACCAGATTTCAGATCCAGCAGGTTTGGACAAGCAACTCATAACTGGAGAGCCGCTAACCGCTTATGTCGGTTATGATGCAACGGCGACAAGTCTCCACATCGGCAATCTTATTTCCGTTACAATGCTCTATTGGCTGCAGCAAACAGGGCACCGTCCCATCACATTGATGGGCGGCGGCACGTCTATGGTTGGCGATCCGTCTTTTCGCGATGATCAGCGCCAATTGCTAACAACCGATAAGATCGAAGAAAATATTTCTGGTATCAAGAAGATTTTCGGCCGGATTTTGAAATATGGCGACGGTCCAACCGATGCGATCATGGTCAATAATGCTGATTGGCTAATGGAATTCAAATATGTTGATTTCCTGCGCGATGTGGGACGCTTCTTTTCCGTCAACCGCATGCTTTCTTTTGAATCGGTGAAAACCCGCCTTGACCGCGAGCAGAGCCTGTCATTTCTCGAATTTAACTACATGATCATGCAAGGTTATGATTTTGTTGAGTTGAACCGCCGCTATGGCTGCGTGATGCAGATGGGCGGCTCGGACCAATGGGGCAACATCGTCAATGGTATCGACCTTGGCCATCGCATGGAGCAGAAACAGTTTTATGCACTCACGACGCCTTTGCTGACAAAGTCATCTGGTGAGAAAATGGGCAAGTCCGCTTCTGGTGCTGTCTGGCTGAATGGCGATTTGTTCTCGCCATATGATTTCTGGCAATATTTCCGCAACACTGAAGATGCGGATGTTGAACGCTTTTTGAAAGTATTCACCCGCCTGCCGCTTGATGAAATTGCCCGCATTTCCGCACTGGGCGGCTCTGAAATTAATGAGGCCAAAAAGATTCTCGCAACGGAAGCAACAGCCGTTGTTCATGGCCGTGATGAAGCAGAAAAATCTGCCGAAACCGCCCGCCTGACTTTTGAAGAAGGTGCAACCGCAGCATCATTGCCAACTGTTGAAGTTACCAAAGCAGAACTTCATGACGGCATTGGCGTCCTGTCAGCTTTTGTGAATGCAGGACTTGCGGCCTCTAATGGTGAAGCACGTCGCAGTATCAAAGGCGGCGCATTTAAGGTCAATGACAATCCTGTTAGCGATGATAAAATGACAATCAATGACAGCCATCTTATCGACGGCACAGTCAAACTATCGATGGGTAAAAAACGTCACATTCTTATCAAACCGGTATAAATACCGCTCACCTGAATTCGAAAATCGAGCGGAATATACCAGGTGCAATGACCGATAGCGGGTTAACGGTGACTTGCGGACTGTCGAAACTACCCGACAGTTTGAAAGTTACGCCGATTAGCCCGCGATCGCGCCCATTGCCAAGAAAAAGCCCTAAGACTGGAATTTCTGCAAATAACCGGTTCAAACCATAGGCCGGCATAAATGTGCCGGTTAGTCTTGTCTGGTTTTTGCTATCAAAAACCTTGCCATCAATGACAAAGCCAGCAAGCGGGCCGCGCGCCACAGCTTTTGATATATCCAGCCTTCCCGGACTAAAGATCAAATCACCGGATGCGCGTTCAAACTTAATTTCTTGTGTGTCTATCTTGCGATCTACGGCCTGCTCCAAGCTTTGTGAGCCATTGGCTTTCGATGAAACAAGAGTAGCAAGCTTAGGCTCGTTGAACACCCGAAAATCGAACAAGTCAGCCTTACCGCTCAGTGTTCGAGGGCCAGTGCCATTCAAGCTTAAGTTCAGCGTTCCACCGCGCACATTTGTATAAATATCGGCAAATCGCAAAAACTCTCCCGCACCAAGCGCTTCCAATTTAATTTTCCGACTGGAACCGACCCCATCAAGATTTAGAAAAACAGGAAAACCAGATTTGGTGTTACCGCGAATGGATAATTGTGAGACAGTGCCTCCGCGCACCATCATGCTCAATTTCATATTCGTCAAATATTCGCCGTGAAAACCAGTAACGCGCGCAATATCCGCAGTGATATCAACGGGGATTGCCCCTTCGGATGTTCCTGTTCGCTGTGCCTCTGCACGGATATGGCGCATAACACCGCGCGCATCCAGCGACTTGCCGCTCATGGCAACGCTGTACCCTTTGCCACTGCGCTTTACATCAAGCGCAATATTGTCGTCCTTATTGAGTTGCAGAAAGCCAAATCGTGCACGCTGCAAACCATTCTTATCAATATCAATTTCGCCGCGCGCGCCGAAGCTAGAACCTTTAAGTTCGAACTTCTTTAAGGCTGTTGCGCCACCATTTTGAGCAAGCTCAAAGACGGCATTGGCTTTAATGCCTGAACCTTTAGCCCAGCCAATCCACGGCAGCGAGAGTTTGGAGGATGTTAAATCGATATTGACGCGTGAACCGCTGCCGCCGCCGAATTTGACTGGCGTCGTGCCCGTTAAAAGTTCATCAAGTCCAGGAGCAAGCTTTTTACGGTCCGCATCTTTAAGCACCAATGATATATCGCGTTTTGCTTTAACGCCTGAATTGTTGAAGGGCAAAACCATTGCAATATCTGCAGGCAATCCATCAATATTGCCTTTAAGATCGAAATCCCCACGCGTAGGGTCAATCTGGATACGCCCGTCAAGACTGCTTAAATTACGCCCTTCGATTTTTGCTTTGCTTCCGGCATTGGCGACTTTCAGATCAACGCTCCAATCTGGCGCTGGCGTGTTGGGGCCTTCCCCAAGAACAAAATCCACCGTGACATTCGCATCAACATCGCCCAGCAAATCAGCAGGTTTAAACTTGTAAAAGCGTGTTGCATCTATGGGTTTGAATGTAACCAGTTCACCGATTGCGCGTGAAACACCGGTCATATTCATCTTCAAATTTGCGTCAATTCGCCCATCAGTTCCATCTGGCAGAGTTAAAACCAATGTCGCATCACTAACATTCGCCTCAAGACCGCTCGGCAAATACAGCGATCCCTTGTCAATATTTACCGTCGTCACCCCATCGGCGCTGGAAAGATGACCGCTGGCATTGCGAACAGGTGGAATGTCGCCAACGACGCTAAATTCTGCGCCTTCAACATCCAGTTCAACGCTGGTTTCACCTGAATGTTCAAGCAAGGTTCCCGTAATACGGCGCTTTAAAGGCTCGATAATATCAAAGCGTGCCTTAACGACACGGCCGCCAGCAAGGTTTTCCAAAGCCCAACGCCTTGCGCCTCGCGCAACAGGAGCAGGCCAAAGTTGCTTGACCCCTGCAACCGACATGTCATCAGCAAAAACGGTAAAGATCGCAGTTGGATATTCTTCTTCTAGCGCAAGTTCGCCTTCACCGCTCATTGTTCCGCTGTCCGAATTAATATCAAGACGCGTAAAACTTATGATTTGCTCTGATAATAGGAATGAGCCTTGCGCTCTGGCTGCAAACTTAACCGGCTCTTCATTCGCATCACTTGCATATGCAACACCATTATTGGCCAGCACTTCAAATTGGTAGACGTTCTTTTCTGTCGCTTCTGGTTGGTCACGAAAGCGGCCACTCAAATCTAAAGTTGTTCGCCCCACCAGCCATGGTGCTGTATGTAATGTGATCGCATCAGAAGCAAAGTCCGCGCTTAATCTCAAAGCCCCTTCAATGGGCACATAATCATCTTGATCAAGCTTAAATGAGATATTTTCCGGATATGCTTCTATAGAGGCCATATCGGACGCATCTTCAGCCGCATTGACAAAATGTAGCGAAGCCCGCCCGCGCATAGGTTCGTGCCGCTTGTCGGGAACACGATCCTCATCCATTTTGGAAAACATGGTCTGAAACCGGCGCCAAGGAAGCGGCAAATTAGTGGCCTCAACACTTATCTCCTGCGTATCGCCCACGCTACTATCATCACTGATTGTGTCGATCAATCTTGGCAGCACCAACTTGCCCTTTACAGGCACATCATAACCGTCAATCACCAATTGTCCGTCAAAATCGGCCTGACCGCTTTCTGCTTTCATACTCAGCGTAACGACATCTATCGTATTTGAATACGGGTTATCACGCAGCACAACTTTGACATTGTCCGCACGCAGACGCATACCGCCTTCCTGCGAGATAAGACCGCCGACACCATTGTCCATTGCCGCAAAAATAGCTTCAAACTTATTATGCGCATCACTTATTTTAAGCTGGGGCGTTTCACCAAATTCAGACTTGCTGGCATCCAATGTTGCCCCGCGCAAACGCACGGATGAAAATTCGGGCCTACCGCTAATGAGCGAACGAGTACGAATGCCAACCGTCAGTTCATCAGCAGAAAGCATGAGTTGCTGATCGCTCTTTCGTGTCAATTTCACATCTTTGAATGTGATGCCCAGACCATTTGACCACAAAATGGCAACATCCGTATCGCCAACTTCGGCGTCCATCGTCACAGGCACAACACGGCGCAAAGCATCTGCGGCAGCATTTTCCACAACAGGTAAAACAACGCCGCTTCGCACAACCAAAATAAGTGCAGCAATCGCAAAAAAAACTAAACCGCAAAACCCGATTACACAACGACGGGCAAGAACACGGCGCGGTGCCATAATCGGCGCATGTACTGGTCCTTTAGCCCCATCAAAAGACGGCAATTCATGCAGAGACTTGTCAGCACCGCCCCTCATTTTCCGAATGTTGTTGTCAGTTTTGTCGTCCAAAATGATTCCGAAATGTTTTGTGCCCGACGAATTAACGAATCGCCATAGAACTATGGCCTATCAACCTTATATCGTATGCATCGAAATTCACGCTAAATGAAGGAATCCACATGAACGAAATGACAGAAGGCTCTGACGCCCCAAACATTGCACTGCCTGCAGACAACGGCAATATGATGTCGGTTCAGGATTTAAACGGACAACAAGTCGTGCTTTATTTCTACCCCAAAGATGACACGCCAGGATGCACGAAGGAAGCAATCGCTTTTACAGCCTTTCTTGAACAATTTGCAGATCAAAACACGGCCGTCTTGGGTGTTTCGCCTGACACTGTGATCAAACATGGAAAATTCAAAGCCAAACATGATCTAGGTGTCACATTACTGGCCGATGAAGACCATGAATTAGCCAATGCATATGGCGTTTGGGTCGAGAAAAACATGTATGGCAGAAAATATATGGGCATTGAACGCTCAACCTTCCTGATTGATAAAACAGGCAAGATCGCAAAAATCTGGCGTAAAGTTAAAGTCGCCGGCCATGCCGAAGTAGTGCTCCAAGAAGCAACAGTCTTGAACAGCTAATTGTGAATAAGCTTTTGGAAGGGTGCGTTGCGCCCTCCCATCCAAAATAAGTTAATCTTTTTACAGCGCAAACAACGCTTTATTAACCCTAATAAAGTGTAATCAAGTCTTCTGCTCACGCATATGACAAGGTTTGCTAGTGAAAAAGGTCCAAGAATTCGGCAAAAGAAAAGAGCCCCACACTGTAATCATTGCACAGGGTCAAAATATCCGTCATTTCACCATCCGGCCTTGGGTCGTTGGTCTTGCTGCGACACTGTTTATGGCTATGGCGGTCGGTTATCTTTTATCGACAAGTTATCTTATTCTTCGTGATGACCTCCTCAATACAGCCGTTGCGCGTCAGGCAAAGCTTCAACATGCCTATGAAGACCGTATCGCAAGCCTGCGCGGGCAAGTAGACCGGATCACCTCTCATCGCCTGCTTGATCAGCAGTTCATGGAAGGCAAGATTGCTGAGCTTGCCAGCCGCCAAAACGTTTTGGCAAGCAGGTCAGGCATGATTGAACCGCTTCTTGAGCGTGCAAAAGAGCTTGGCGTCTCGGCGTCACCTGCATCAACTTTGCCCGTCCCAAAGCTACGCCCCGGCACGAAAAACAAGCAAGCAAGGCTAGGTTTCGGCACGTCCGTGACAAACATTGATACCATCACAACGGGATCAATTGCGGCGCAAGATGCAGACGAATTACCAAGCCTTACAAAGCTCGCCGATGTAAAAAGCGATCTACACGATATTGAGCGCACCCAGATTGAACAAATCGCCGCATTATCAGAAGCAGCAGCTGAACAGCGCGAAAAAATTGTGAACACGGCGCGTCAAGCAGGCCTGCCCATACGTGCTTTAGAGACCACGGGTACAGGCGGTCCATTTATTCCAAGTAATGCAAAAGATTTAGACGCTGTATTTGATAGTGAAATTGTTTCTTTCAACAAAGCCATTCAAGAACTTGAAGAAACAAAGGAAACGGTCCGCTCCTTTCCCATAGCAAACCCTGCTCCGGGCAAAAGTATTTCCAGTAAATTCGGACACCGCAAAGATCCCATCATCGGGCGAAGCGCTTTTCATGGCGGCATTGATTTCCGAGCACCAACGGGCACAAGAATAAACGCCACGGCAGATGGAAAAGTCGTGAAAGCTGGCCGCAATGGCGGCTATGGTAATATGGTTGAAATCAAACATGCCAACGGTTTGACGACACGCTACGCACATATGAGCCGAATTTTTGTCAAGGTCGGGCAACGCGTTGTTGCAGGACAAAAAATTGGTGCAGCCGGTAGCACAGGCAGGTCAACGGGCCCGCATTTACATTATGAAGTGCGCTCAGGCGGCAAACCAATCAACCCAATTGGTTATCTAAACGCTGGCACCCGATTGAGCGATTATCTGTAACGGCAATGTGTTAGACAGGCATCGCCGCATCAACGATACGAAGTTGCGGCGTTACACGGCCATTCCAATGATTTGCGCTTAAAGTACCCGCAACATGAATAGGCCGGTCCTTGCCCTCACGAAGAATTTTGCCAAGTTCACTATCAACGGCTCTAAATGCAATGGCATCAATCTGCGCCCCATCTTGTGCACGCAGCGCTACTTTCAAATGCCCCTGCCCAACTGGCTTTGAAAAAGCGACCATATGGTGAGGAAGCACAAATACAGGTTCTGGATTGCCAGCACCGTATGGTCCAGCCTTATTAAGAAGCTCTATGAGAGTGATGTTGCAACCACGCGCGGATAACGCACCATCAATCTTTTGTTCGGACGTATTGACCAGCTCTTGCACGGCAGATGCGGCTTGATCATCAAAAAATGCGCGCAGCGCACCAAGTTTTGATTTCTCAACCGTAATGCCCGCCGCCATGGCATGACCGCCGCCCTTAATGAGCAAACCAGATTCAACAGCCATGCGCACGACTTTACCAAGATCAAATCCTGGAATTGAGCGGCCTGAACCTGTACCCTTTCCATCGCGCCCAAGCGCAATGGCAAAAGATGGACGCCGCGTTGAATCTTTAAGCCGTGAGGCAATGAGGCCAGCAATGCCGGGGTGCCAACTTTCACTGGCCGTTACAATGATTGCTGGAGGCGATGCAGATTGCAATTCACGCTCAGCTTCAGCTTTTGCTTCTTCCACCATTTGAACTTCAATCGCTTGGCGCTGCGCATTGAGTTCATTTAGCTCTTTTGCAATTTCAGCGGCGCGGTCAGGATCGGTTTCAGTAAGCAATTTTGCACCAAGCGAAGCATCGCCAATACGCCCACCCGCATTGATGCGCGGACCAATCGCAAATCCAAAATGAAACGGATTAATAGGCTCTCCGATGCGCGCAACCGATGCCAATGCCGCTATACCCAAATTCGTTTGGTGACGCGCTGTCACAAGCCCTTTGGCAACGAATGCGCGGTTTAACCCGATCAGTGGCACAACATCACAAACCGTCGTTAGCGCAACCAAATCGAGCATACGCATCAAGTCTGGCAGATCGTTGCGACCAGAAGCGCGTAATTGCCGCGACACTTCAACCAATGACATAAAAACAACGCCGCCCGCGCATAAATGTCCAAGGCCCGAAATATCGTCCTCACGGTTTGGATTAACCACAGCAACAATAGCCGGCAATGCGCCGCCAACTTGGTGATGATCGAGGACAACAATATCAATGCCTGTATCATCAATGGCTGAAAATGCTTCAGCGCTATTTGTTCCGCAATCGACTGTGATAATAAAATCATTGCGCTCTGCAAGCGCTTTCATGGCCGCAGCATTGGGGCCATACCCCTCATATATTCTGTCAGGAATATAGATTTCTACCTGCAAACCAAAATGGCCAAGATAACGGGCCATCAGCGCCGATGAGCCAGCGCCGTCCACATCATAATCACCAAATATGGCTACTTTTTCTTTAGCGTTTATGGCCTGCGCAATGCGCGCTGCCGCAGCTTCCATGTCGGTAATTGTGCGCGGATCTGGCATCAGTGCTTTTATCGTCGGATCAAGGAATTCCTTTACCTCGTCGCGGTGCACACCGCGTGCAGCAAGAACCCGCGCCAAAATATCCGGCACACCGTGGGTTTGTGCAATATCCAAAGCAATATTTTTCTGCGGTGCAGACAAGCGCTCTATCCAGCGCCGTCCACCCGCAGAATTTTCGATATCAAGAAATGTCTGAGCCATGACTGCTTTTCAGCCTGTCATCGATGAACGTCAAGCGCAATGATTGACCGCTATCAGTTGAATTTTTCAATATCTTGGTGACGCGCTGTAATTTCCCGCACTGTACGCGAAGATGAACGCATCACAATTGTTTCAGTCTGAATGTAATTTTTCGCAAATTTTACGCCCTTGAGCATATTACCATCGGTAACACCGGTGGCAGCAAAAAGAACATCGCCAGATGCCAGCTCATCCATTTTATAAGCACGCATTGGGTCAGACACACCCATTTTGGCTGCACGCGCAATCTTTTCAGGCGTATCAAGGATAAGGCGTCCCTGCATTTGCCCACCAACACAGCGCAGCGCTGATGCTGCAAGAACACCTTCTGGTGCGCCGCCGCGGCCCATATAAATATCAACGCCCGTCACTTCTGGATCTGTCGTATCAATAATACCGGCCACATCACCATCGCCAATCAAACGCACCGCAGCGCCCGTTGAGCGAACAGCCGCGAGAAGATCGGCATGGCGTGGGCGATCAAGGATACAGGCTGTTATTTCAGAAACAGGCACACCCTTTGCTTTAGCAAGCGCTCTAATATTGTCGGCTGGGTCCGCATCAATATCGACGATGCCGACAGGATAGCCCGGGCCAATTGCCAATTTATCCATATACACATCAGGCGCAAACAGGAGCGTGCCTTTAGATGCCATCGAAATTACAGCCAATGAATTCGGCATATTTTTCGCACAAATCGTTGTGCCTTCAAGAGGATCAAGCGCAATATCAACTTCAGGACCATGACCGAGGCCAACTTCTTCACCAATATAAAGCATCGGCGCTTCGTCGCGCTCGCCCTCACCAATCACCACTGTGCCACGGATTGGCAGGCGGTTAAGTTCAGCTCGCATCGCGTCAACAGCAACCTGATCGGCAGCTTTTTCATCGCCTCGCCCGCGCAAACGCGCAGCGGCAACCGCAGCAGCCTCCGTTACACGAGCCAATTCCATTGCAAGTTCGCGTGTCAAACCAGCATCTGTTGAGCGACGATCATTCATATCAATATCCAATTATTGGCAGCACGAATGCTGCTTTAACAAACTAGAATAGGGAAAAGCACACCTTGGGATGACTTGAAAGCACCGTTTGCAGACAAGGTTAAACTCAATCGATTTAGAATTAAGTTATTTGCTTATTCGGCTTTTTCAATGCGAATTACTTGCGGCGTCGAGACAAGATATCCCTCTTCCGTAATCGACTTAATAGCTTTGCGAATGGCTGATTCGGTTGTCTCATGCGTGATTATGATGACAGTTTTCGCATCACTCGCCTTTGAATGAGCCGGCTCACGCTGAACAATTGATTCAAGCGAAATATCATTTTCAGCAAAATCGGTTGCGATTGCAGCAAAAGCGCCAGATTTGTCGTGTACGACCATCCGCACGAAATAACCGCCTGCATGGGATTCAATTTCTGCGCGCTGATAAGGCTTAAGATCTGCAACAGCGCGGCCAAAAACAGGCGCCTGTTGATGCCCCGGACGTGATTTAGCAATATCTGCCAAATCGCCCATAACAGCAGAAGCCGTTGCATTACCGCCAGCCCCTGGACCGGACATCAATAATGAGCCAACAATATCAGCTTCAACCGCAACCGCGTTGGTTACGCCGTCAATCTGCGCAATAACAGATGTAAGCGGCACCATAGTCGGGTGAACCCGCTGTTCAATGCCAGTATCTGTTTTATGTGCAACGCCAAGCAGTTTGATACGGTAGCCAAGATCACGCGCGGCTTGAATATCGCCCAGTGAAATATTGGAAATACCTTCCAAATAAATCTCATCCACGGCAACTTCAGTGCCAAAAGCTATGGAAGTCAAAATAGCGAGCTTATGGGCCGTGTCATTGCCTTCAATATCAAAGGTTGGATCAGCTTCGGCATAACCAAGGCGCTGCGCATCAGCCAAGCACTCTTCAAAGCTGATTTCATCGCGCTCCATGCGCGTCAGAATATAGTTAGCCGTACCATTCATGATGCCGTAAAGGCGGGTGGTATTATTGCCTGAAATGGATTCGCGCATTGTTTTAACAATCGGAATACCGCCGGCAACGGCCGCTTCAAAGTTCAAAACCACACCATTGGCTTCGGCAGCCCGTGCCAGTTCCAAACCATGTTTTGCCAAAAGCGCTTTGTTGGCAGTAACAACTTGTTTTCCAGCATTAAGGGCTGCAAGAACGCTTGCACGCGCAGGCCCCTCATCACCGCCGATGAGTTCGACATAAACATCAACATCGTCAGATATTGCAAGATCTTCGGCCTTATCGAACCAATGCAAATTTGAAATATCGATGCCGCGATCACGCGTTTTGTCGCGCGCAGAAACACCCGTAACAGTTATCGGCCGACCGCACTGTGAGATGAGAAGTTCGGACTTTTCATTCAATACCCGAACCAGTGAAGCACCGACTGTACCCAGACCGGCGATGCCCACGCGCAAACTATTATTCATTTTCAGACCTTTGACGCTCTTTTGGAGAATTCACAGCCGCTTTATCAGCGACGCGCCTCCAGCGAAACCACATTATGTAAATTCTTTTCGGCAAGCCCCATAAAACGCTTTATACTGCGTGCAGCTTGACGAATACGATGCTCATTTTCCACAAGCGCGATGCGCACATGGTCATCACCATGTTCGCCAAAGCCAAGACCCGGCGCAACAGCCACATCGGCTTTCTCGATAAGCAATTTGGAAAATTCAAGCGAACCAAGATGCTTGAACTGTTCAGGTATTGGCACCCAAGCAAACATCGTCGCAGGCGGCGGCGGCACATCAAAGCCAGCTTTACCAAAACTATCAACAAGCACATCACGGCGCTTTTTGTAAGTTTGCCGCACTTCTTCAATAGCAGCGCCATCGCTGTTCAGCGCAGCAGTCGCGGCAACCTGAATAGGTGTAAAAGCACCATAATCGAGATAGGATTTCACCCGTGTCAACGCACTGATTAATCGCTCATTGCCAACCGCAAACCCCATACGCCAACCGGGCATAGAATATGTTTTAGACATCGAGGTAAACTCAACAGTAACATCCATTGCACCTGGCACCTCTAAAACGGAAGGCGGCGGTGTATCATCGAAATAAATCTCAGAATAAGCCAAATCTGATAGAATAATGATGTCGTGCTTCTTAGCGAAAGCAACAACTTCCTTATAAAAATCAAGGCTAGCAAGCTTGGCCGTCGGGTTTGACGGATAGCTTAAAATTATCGCAAGCGGCTTTGGAATGGAGTGCCGCACAGCACGCTCTAACGCCCGCATGAAACCATCATCAGGCTCAACCTGCATGGAGCGGATAACGCCGCCCGACATGATAAACCCAAAAGCGTGAATTGGGTAACTTGGATCAGGACAAAGGATAACATCGCCAGGCGCAGTAATCGCTTGCGCCATATTCGCAAAGCCCTCTTTTGAACCAAGCGTTGCAACGATCTGCGTGTCTGGATTGAGCGTCACACCAAAGCGGCGCTGGTAATATTTGGCCTGCGCGCGGCGTAACCCCGGAATACCTTTTGAAGAGGAATAACGGTGCGTGCGCGGGTCTTGTACCGTTTCGATAAGCTTATCGACAATCAGTTGCGGCGTGGGCAAATCTGGATTTCCCATACCTAAATCGATGATATCGCGGCCTTCGCTACGCGCGTTGGCTTTTAGTTTATTGACCTGTTCGAACACATAAGGTGGCAGTCGGCGGGTTTTATGAAAATCTTCCATGTGCGATCGATGTCTTTCTATCGAGAATGAGGGTCCGCTAAATTAAATTCAATTCGAGGTACGCGCGTCAATACGCGCGAGCATTTCAGGTGAGTGCTGGGCGGCAAGCCTGCGAAGAGCCAGCAGGCGCTGCTGGTATACAGCTGGCGATAGTGTACCGCTGCGCTGAGCATTTTCCAAGGCCTCCATCTGCGCCATGAGGGCTACATTTTGAGAGCGAGAATTGGCCGCGATGCGCGCCTGTGGCTGATCACCAAAATTTGGATATGTATCTGTGTTGACCGGTCCAGTGGGCAATGACGAATAAAGCGGGTCATTGATCGGCAATGGCGCACGGCTTTGATTGCGCGCTATCAGCCCCAAATCATCTGCACTATTGATATTGCCCGTACCAGTGCAAGCAGCAGTCAAAAAAAGCAGTAATAGAAACGGACTTCTATAAATATTGATCATAATGAGCCTGTCCGTTCGTCAAAAAGTAAAACTGTGCAATCAAAACGTCGATCACCCTATACGACATCCCTTTAATTGTGTCATGATTAGGGAATAATACGGTGCTAAACGTCTTTCCGATATTAACCAAGGTCAATCAAGGGTGATATATGTCCGAAAAAGGGCAAAAGTCAGAAAATACTTCCGATGACACTAAACAGCACTTTGCGCTGGAACCCTATGTCGTCAAAAATCCTGATGAATTCAGCAAAAACCTTGCGAAAATGATTGAGGCTGCCGGCCAAGCAGCTTCTGAGTGGCTCAAGCCCCGCGAGGAAGGCAGTATTGAAGAAACATCCGATTCAACGTCTGAATTAACAAACACATTCTCCAAGCTAACTGAATATTGGCTTTCCGATCCTCAACGGGCCATCGAAGCACAGACGAAACTGTTTTCAGGCTTTATGGGTGTCTGGTCTAATTCAATACAGCGCTTGAATGATTCGACGGTTCCAGAAGCCGTGGACGCGTCACATGATAAGCGTTTTAAAGATGAAGATTGGTCAAACCAGCCTTTCTTCAGCTTTCTCAAACAAACTTATTTAGTGACTTCCCAATGGGCAGAAGATTTGGTTGCGGATTCTGAATTGGACCCACACACCAAACATAAAGCCGAATTCTACGTAAAGCAGGTTACGGGCGCATTATCGCCATCGAATTTCATGATTTCCAATCCTGAAGTTTTCAAAGAGACAATCGCCACCAACGGCGCCAATCTTGTCGAAGGCATGAAAATGCTGGCCGATGATATCCGTGATGGCAAGGGCGATTTAAAACTGCGCCAAGTGGATGGATCAAAGTTTGTTGTTGGAGAAAATCTTGCCACGACACCGGGAAAAGTTATTGCCCGCAGTGATTTGATCGAACTTATTCAATACACCCCAACGACAGACAAAGTTCTCAAGCGCCCGCTTTTGATTTGTCCGCCTTGGATCAATAAATTCTATATTCTTGATCTCAATCCTGAAAAATCCTTCATCAAATGGGCCGTCGATCAGGGCCATACAGTTTTTGTTATGGCTTGGGTTAATCCCGACGAGCGTCACAAAAACATGGATTGGACAGACTATATTCATGAAGGTCTGTTTTTCGCGCTCGACAATATTGAAAAAGCGACAGGCGAGAAGCAAGTCAATGCGATCGGCTATTGCGTCGGCGGTACACTTTTGGCCACTGCGCTTGGCTATATGGCTCAAATTGGCGACACGCGCATTGCAACCTCGACATTTTTCACCACTCAGGTTGATTTCACCCATGCAGGTGATTTGAAGGTCTTTGTGGACGAGGAACAGCTCAGTAAGCTAGAAGAGCAAATGCACAAAAAGGGCTATCTTGAAGGCTCCAAGATGGCGACCGCTTTTAATATGCTGCGCGCAGGCGATATGATCTGGCCTTACATGGTCAATAATTACATGCGCGGCAAAGCCCCAACACCGTTCGATTTGCTCTATTGGAACTCAGACGCAACGCGAATGGCTTGCACTAACCATTTGTTTTACCTTCGAAATTGCTATTATGAAAACCGACTTTCTCAAGGCACAATGCGCATTGGCGGCAAGCAGGTTGATTTGAGCAAAGTGACCATACCGATATACAATCTTGCAGCCAAAGAGGATCATATCGCCCCTGCTCTTTCCGTGTTTGAAGGCTCTAAATTCTTCGGCGGCGATGTCACCTATGTTATGGGCGGCTCCGGCCATATTGCTGGTGTGGTCAACCCACCAGCCAAAAAGAAATACCAATTTTGGACTGGCGGCAAAGTCGAAGGTGATTTTGCCAAATGGGTCGACAAGGCAGAAGAAACGGCAGGCTCTTGGTGGGATCACTGGAACACTTGGATTCGCACGCAAGATGACACCGAAGTTGCTGCCCGCAAAAAACATGGCGGCAACAAATTAAAGCCTCTTTGCGATGCGCCCGGAACATATGTCAAAGTGCGTTCATAAAGGCTCTTTGACGTGAATTTTGATCCGCCGCTCGTATCTGGAAAACTCATCAAACGTTACAAGCGTTTTTTGGCAGATATTGCCCTCGATGACGGCCAAGAAATAACGGCATCGGTTCCCAATACCGGCTCCATGCTGGGATTAACGGCGCCCGGAAGCAAGGTGTGGTTATCGGTCAATAATGACGGCAAGCGTAAATATCCCCGCGCGCTTCAATTGGTCGAGGCCGATGGAATTATCGTCGGAATCAATACTGGCCTACCCAACAAACTTGCCGAAGAAGCCATTAAAAACAGTCTCATCAGTAATTTAAGTGACTATACTGACCTCAAGCGAGAACAAAAATACGGTCAAAATTCCCGCATCGACATTTTGCTGGAAGATGCCCAATTAGGCCGCACCTATGTTGAAGTTAAAAATGTTCACCTAATGCGAAAAGCCAGATTGGCAGAATTTCCCGATAGCATAACATCGCGCGGGGCCAAGCATTTGGGCGAATTATCCGATATGGTTGCTCAAGGTCATCGCGCAATTATGATATATCTTATTCAGCGCGGAGATTGCGATCGGTTCAATTTATGCCGCGATCTCGATAAGGTCTATTGTGAAGCTTTTGACGCAGCCATGCGCAATGGGGTTGAAGCTTACGCCATTCGATGCCAAATCAGCCCACAGGCTATTGTGCCAGAAAAATTGATCCCGATTGACGAGCCATTATCGCCAAATCAGGCAGAATAAACGAAAAGCGACATGTAGATGGTCAATTATCTTGATGCGGCAACCGCACCGTTAAAAAACACCGGACAAATACGCCTTCATGGCGAAGAAGGCTTTGAGGCCATGCGCAAGGCCTGTTTATTGACAGCCCAAGCGCTCGATCTGGTTGCGCCAATGGTCAAAAACGGCACCACCACCAATGAAATCGACCAAATGCTGTATGAATATGGCATGGACAACAATGCCATTCCCGCGACGTTGAATTATCGCGGCTATACCAAATCATGCTGCACATCGATCAACCATGTTGTGTGCCACGGCATTCCAAACGACAAACCCTTGCGTGAAGGCGATATTGTCAATGTTGATGTGACGTATGTTTTGGACGGTTGGCACGGCGATTCTTCTCGTATGTATCCAGTTGGCGAAATCAAGCGTTCTGCAGAACGGTTGATGGAAGTCACCCATGAAAGCTTGATGCGCGGTATCGCAGCAGTAAAGCCCGGCGTAAAACTCGGCGCAATTGGCGCTGCAATTCAGGAATTTGCAGAAGCTGAGCGCTGCTCAGTTGTGCGCGATTTTTGCGGCCATGGCATCGGACAATTGTTCCATGACGCACCCAATGTCTTGCATTATGGCCGCGTGAGCGAAGGACCAGAACTGCGCAAAGGCATGATCTTTACAATTGAGCCGATGATCAATCTTGGTCGCCCTCACGTTAAAGTCCTTGCCGATGGCTGGACAGCGGTAACCCGTGATCGAAGCCTTTCAGCGCAATATGAGCATACAATTGGTGTGACCGATGATGGGTGCGAAATTTTCACTTTGTCGCCAAATGGTCTCGACCGGCCCGGATTATCATCTTAGGTTACTGCATGATTTGAGCGTGGGGCGGCAATGACAGTGCAAAACAACGAAGAGGGTGACGAGCGGGCTCTATTTTTTGCTGAATCTACCCCGCAGCAGCCCGCCATAACTCCTGCCCCAGTCGCTCAAACCTCTAAATCAGCATCAAAAGCCAATCCCAATTCTGGCCACAGAGATCGTCTGCGCCAGCGATTTGCAAATGCCGGTGAGCGTGCCCTTGCAGATTATGAGCTTTTGGAAATGTTGTTGTTTCGCTCATTGCCCCGCATCGACACTAAGCCGATAGCCAAAGCTCTGATTGCACGGTTCGGCTCATTTGGAGAAGTTCTCGGCGCTGATCCGGCCTTGTTGATGGAGGTCAAAGGCGTAAAAGAAGCAACCGCGCTTGATCTTAAAATTGTTGCTGCTGCCGCGCGCACAATGATCAAAACAACTGTTCAAAACCGCGAAGTGCTTTCCTCATGGAATGCGGTTCTGGATTATTGCACAGCCGCTATGGCTTTTGAAAACAAAGAACAATTTCGCATTTTATTCCTCGACAAAAAGAATGTCCTTATTGCCGATGAAGTGCAGCAAACGGGCACCGTAGACCATACGCCGGTATATCCCCGTGAAGTACTCAAACGTGCGCTTGAGCTTTCAGCCACAGCGATCATCCTCGTCCATAACCATCCGTCGGGCGACCCAACCCCTTCGCGTGCTGACATCACAATGACAAAGCAAATCATCGAAGCAATCAAACCGCTCGGAATTACGGTTCATGATCACATCATTATTGGCAAATCAGGCCATGCCAGCATGCGCGGCATGCAGTTGATTTAAAACTCTTGTTGAAAGCTGGCAGAAATAAAACCAATCAGATTACTGCAGTGCTTTCATCATACGGTCAGCCGCATCCATTTCAGCCCAGCGATAAGCGCGGCGATCTTTTGCTTCATCGTCTTCGCCCCACTGATCGATTGTATAATCATCATCAACATATGATGCAGTCCAAGCCTCAGCAGCTGTCATATGCCCCTTATAAATTGCCAGAGCCAAAATAGCTGAGCCCGTAAGCGTCATCATGGAATGAAATGCTGAGAGTGTTAGCGGATCATCAATTACGTTTAGTTGCGCGCCATAAGCTGCGATTGTCTCGCGTGGCTGCGCGACATGAATCACGCCTTCTACCAGTGTAAACTGCGCCGACAGCAGATTTTCAGCCCAATCAAGCGGTCCATCCCAAACGGCCCGTTGGCGCTTAACAAGTTCTTCAGGTGTATCCGCACGGTAGCAAAGCAAATCCGTTCCGCAAAACCGCAAAATATCTTCTTTCACGGCCTGCATATCCTGCGATACGCCATCCGCAGCTGTGTTCGATAAACGAAAACAAGGCATTAGCTTTGGATCAAGCACATCGCGCTGCGATGAAAACTCTTTCGCAACATGTTCAGCGGCCGCTTTCGTTTTAAAGACAAGCGTTTTCTTGCTTGGAGTCTTTACCGCACGCTCATCAAGATTGATGATATATCCGCCCTCTGCTTCTGCCACAGCCACCTCTTTATAGAAGCGTTTTGGCAAATGAGGACGCATAGAACGCTGGGCTGATCCCATCGGATCGGGGGCCGGCAATTCGAAGCTATCTTTCAACTCGCTCAAAATATCGCGCATGACAAAATTCCTTATCTCAATTGGAAATGCGATAGAACACCTCAGCTAAGGTTCTGCAAGCATTTTGGTCGATTTTTTCATGGATAAACGCCTATCCAGTTTCGCAAACTACACTGCGCCGTGCCATAGTAACAAACGATTCGTGACATGTGATAGGTATGCTTCCACAATGGATGATCTCTTCGGCTCAGAACCACCAAAAACAGCCCCCGTGCCGCCGAAAGAAAAACCGGCTGCGCCAAAGGCACAAAAAACACCATTAGCCGCGCCATCAAACGATGGGTCTGAGGACTATGGCGCCGATTCTATTGAAGTTTTGGAAGGTCTGGAACCTGTTCGCCGCCGCCCCGGCATGTATATCGGCGGCACGGATGAAAAGGCGCTACACCATTTATTTGCCGAAATCATCGACAACTCGATGGATGAAGCGGTTGCCGGTCACGCCACCTTTATCGACGTTCATCTGGGCGCAGATGGTTATCTAACCATAACAGATAATGGCCGCGGCATTCCGGTTGATAACCATCCTAAATTCAAGAACAAATCGACGCTTGAAGTCGTCATGACCATTTTACACGCTGGCGGTAAGTTCGACGGCAAAGCCTATGAAACATCTGGCGGTTTGCACGGCGTTGGCGTGTCGGTTGTGAATGCACTGTCAGATGACATGATTGTTGAAGTTGCACGCAACAAGCAGCTTTATCGTCAAACATTCTCGAAGGGCATTCCGCAAGGCGGCCTTGAACAACTCGGGCCCGTTAACAACCGCCGCGGCACCAAAGTGCGCTTTCATCCCGATCCGGAAATCTTCGGTGACAAGATAAGGTTTTCGCCTGCCCGCCTTTGCAAAATGGCACGTTCAAAAGCCTATCTTTTTGGCGGCGTTGAAATCCGCTGGGAATGCGATGAAAGTCTCGTTGCAGAAAAAGACCGCGAAAAAACACCTACAAAAGCAGTATTTCATTTTCCAGGTGGACTGAAAGATTATCTCGAAGCCACGCTTGCGGGCGAGCAGCGCATTACACCGACTATTTTCGCTGGAAAAACAGAAAAAAGCGGCGGCCATGGCTCCGTTGAATGGGCCGTTACATGGCACACAGATGACGGCTTCGTACATTCCTATTGTAACACCATTCCAACGCCAGAGGGCGGCACACACGAGGCTGGCCTGCGCCAAACCATTGCGCGCGGCTTAAAAGCCTATGGCGAATTGTCTGGCGTTAAGCGCGCATCCATCATCACCACCGAAGATGTGATGATGTCCTGCGCAACAATGCTGTCTGTTTTTGTGCGCGAACCGGAATTTGTTGGCCAAACGAAAGATAGGCTTGCCACTGTAGAGGCGCAAAAGATCGTTGAAAATGCGATCCGCGATCCTTTCGACCATTGGCTAACCGCGTCGCCGCAAGAGGCAACACGCCTGCTCGAATGGGTTCTTGACCGTGCTGACGAGCGCTTGAAACGGCGTCAGGAAAAAGAAGTCAACCGCAAGAGCGCCGTGCGCAAATTACGTCTTCCTGGAAAATTGGCCGACTGCTCACAAAATTCAGCAGCAGGCGCAGAACTCTTCATCGTTGAGGGTGACTCAGCGGGTGGCTCGGCCAAACAGGCACGCAATCGCTCCAATCAGGCAATCTTGCCACTGCGCGGTAAAATCCTCAACGTCGCCTCGGCTGGCCGTGAGAAATTTACAGCAAACCAGCAAATCGCCGACATTATTCAGGCGCTGGGTTGCGGCACAGGCTCAAAGTACCGCGAAGAAGACCTGCGCTACGAACGCATCGTCATTATGACCGATGCCGACGTCGATGGTGCACATATTGCCTCCCTGCTCATCACATTCTTCTATCAGGAGATGCCAGAGCTTATCCGCAACGGACATTTGTTCATGGCTGTTCCGCCGCTCTTTAAGCTAAGCAATGGAGGAAAATCGTTTTATGCGCGTGATGAAGCACACCGCGCAGAATTGATGGAAACAGAATTTAAAGGCAAAAAGGTCGAAGTGAGCCGCTTTAAAGGACTTGGCGAAATGCTCGCCAAGCAGCTTAAAGAGACAACAATGGACCCGAAAGTACGCACGCTTTTGCGCGTTGATATTTTTGAAGGCAATGCAGAAGCCACAAAACAGTCAATCGACGATCTGATGGGAACAAAGCCAGAGGCCCGCTTCCGCTTTATCCAAGAACACGCTGAATACGCGAAAAACTTGGATATTTAACCTCAAGTGTTTGCTTAAGCGGCTTTCGTTAAAGCGACGGCATGTTTGCGCGCATTGTCACGCATCGCATCCAGATAGATTGAACGAAGCAATGACATGATGTCGTCATTGGCCGCCATGTGAGTAGACCCAGAAGCCTCCTCTTCGAAGCGCTCCATGATTTCGCGTGTAATTTCCTGCGCGCCAGCAGCAAGCTTTCCTTGCGCCACATCGCGCCAAAGCGAAATCGCATATTCAAACACAGGCTGTACGGTTTCTGAAAATCCAGCACCTGCAAGCAATGCACGCAGTTGGTTTGTGCGCTCTTTAACCAAAATCGACGTCACGCGACTTGGCGTTTCTCCAGACAAAGATGACAGAACACGCGCAACAAAATCCATCTTGCCATAGCACGCTGTTCTTATCAGCAATTGTGTTGTCAGATCGCCATTCTGACGAAGGTTTTCGATAAGAGTATCGGCATTTTCATCGCGGCTATTGCTCACCATATGAACCAATGCGCGTTGCTGGGCCTCATGAACAATATGATTGGAAATCCCAGTTTGCCTGCGCGCACCAAATAAACCTGATTGCGCCATCGCATCAGCGGCAGCTTTCATGATCATGAGGCGAATTTCTGATTCTAAATGTTTTTGTTTGAGCAACGCGCCGCGCACATTGGCGACCGAACAATGGCGCTGAGCAATTTGCTTGCGGCATTCGGCACACACATCAGCATTGAAATTATTAAGCAATGCAACGCATGCATCCGCACTGCCAAGATTTGCAATCGCTTTTGCCAAAATATTGGAAACATGCGGCCGATTGGCAATCACAACCTGCAAGCGATCTTCTGCCGTGCGAACCCGCGCAACCAAATCTCGGTCTAGTAGAATAGGTGAGCGCGCAATAACCAGGCTCGCAATATCAAATTGATCGTCAACAAACGCACGAATAACCTGCATTGGTGCATTTGAGCTGGTGCACAGAGCATCAGCAAGCGCATAGCGCACCTTCTCCGATGGATCTTCAAGCAATATCGTTATGGCCGCCTCGGCCGCACAACGATTCTCGAAACTCATATCGGATTGTAAATAAGCTCTACCGAGTGCTGCGGCTGCTGATTGGCGACGCAATACACTGGCCGAATCTTTCCACTGAAGAAAATGTTGAATAATCAAAACGCGACTCCATACTCGGTAGAGCCTGACCGTATCCCTCAATAGTTTATGTTTGGTTTACCATATCTATTAAGATGTGCTTTTACGCTTGGTCTGGTCGTTTCAACTCGAATATATCTCTGACAACGGCATAATCCTTATAGCCCAGCCGCGCCGCAGGTTTTGCTTTTTCAAGATCAAACCGCCCATCAGTCATGACCTCTTCAGCGATATGCACACCCACAACCTGACCAAACACGGTCCAAGCGTTAGTTGGCTCGTCATTGATATCTTTTAAGTTCAGGATTTTAATCACCTTGCATTCAAGACATGCATAAGCTGCCTTTACGCGCGGCGCTTTAATTTCATGACATGCAGCCTGCTCGATATGTGCAAAGTCAAACTCATTGTCACCGCGCGGCAAAGAAGCAGAGCTCGCACTCATTTCTTTGAGAAGCGGTTCTCCAACAAAGTTACACGCAAATTCGCGGGTTTCTTCAACATTTTCCAGCGTGTCTTTGCGAAGCTCCGATGAAAACATGACGATGGGCGGTTTCCCGCTCACAGCATTGAAAAAAGAATAAGGCGCAAGGTTCACCGAACCATCATGCGCAACCGAAGATATCCAGCCAATAGGTCTGGGCGCAACAATTGCTTTAAAAGGGTCATGCGGCAGCCCGTGGCCATCTTCGAGGCGGTAAAACATATTTATATCCTAAGACGCTTGATATGGGCCGGTATATTCAGATGTCAGCGCTTTGACGTCAGGTCGCGGACGATCGGGAATAGCGCGGTCATAACTGCCAATATGGACAATACCAGCCATTTTTTCGTGCGGCGCCAAGCCTAAAATGCGCCGCCCTTCTGCACTATCGCTGTACCAACCCGTGACCCAGTTTGCACCAAAGCCCATCGCCGTTGCAGCCGTCACAAGGTTCATCGCAGCTGCGCCCGCAGATAAAAACTGTTCCCATTCAGGAATATTGCTATCGTCAACAACATTGGAAACAACGCCAATAGCAATCGGTGCACGGTTGATGCGGTTGCGCTCGCGCTGAAGTTCCTCATCGCTCATTGAACTATTCTTTTTCAATGCGATTGCCGCCAAAGCTTCCCCAGCCTCTAAAACTGCTGAACCGCGATAGAGAATAAAACGCCAAGGCTCCATACGTCCGTGATCGGGAACACGCGCAGCAATTTCCAACAATTCGGCCAATTTCTTTTCATCAGGACCAGGCGTGGTTAGCTGGGTCAAAGGAACAGATTTCCTGATTTTGAGAAACTCTAGCGCCTCTTTATTTTCGAACATGCCCAGCTTCCTTGCTTCAAACAAATAATTTCCCATCCTTTAGCGCGATTTGCCTTGAAATTGCCACCGCAATAGGGTCGATAAGTACATAGAATTCAACAAGCAAAGTGAAGTTGCGTATAGTGAAACTCCTGAGCAGATCATTTTCAGCTGTATTTATGAGCCTCGCTTTAGCCAGCGCTGCCTATGCTCAAGATGAATCACTAGGCGACCTGTCCCTGCCCGGCATTTCCAAATATGCACCTGCGGATCGCAAAGTCCCCCTTGAAGGCATCGATAGCGGCGTTCTATTTCTGGAAGCACGCTTAACCGATGATGGCGCTCCTCTTGCCGATGGCATGGTATGGCGCGTTTTTGATGCTGAAGTTGGCCCAGATGGCAAGCTCCCCCTCATTGCTGTTGCAAAAGGTGGCGGCGCGCGTATTCAACTTGAACCGGGTAACTATCTCGTTCACGCAGCTTTTGGCCGCGCCGGCGCAACATCGCGCGTCACACTCACCAAAGAAACACGACGCGAATCATTGGTCCTCAATGCAGGCGGCCTCAAATTAGAAGCAGCCCTACCCGATGGCAGTCAGGTACGCCGCAACAAGCTGACTTTTGATATTTTCAGCCGCAACGGCAATACTGATGACGATCAATTGATACTGCCAGACGTACCGGCAGGAAAAGTCATTCGGCTCAATGCTGGCACATATCACGTCGTGTCCAAATACGGCACAATCAACGCCGTAACACGGGCCGATTTACGGGTTGAAGCTGGACGCACCACAGAGGCCTCGCTTGAGCACCGTGCAGCGCAAGTAACGCTCAACCTTGTGCGCGGAAAAAACGGCTTCCCACTCGCTGACACTGCATGGTCTGTTGTCGCACCATCCGGCGATGTTATTCGCGAAGACGTGAATGCCATCTCCACCATGATATTGCTTGCTGGTGAATATACAATCGTTGCTCAAAACAAAGACAATATCTACCAGAAGAACATTGAAGTTCGCTCTGGCCGCGATCAAACGATCCGTGTTGAAGCAACCGAAGAAAACCGCATTAAGAACTAACTTTGATTTTCTTTTCAGGGTCTAGAGAAAACACCGCATCATAAAGATGCGTAAGCAGCGCTTTTCGATCGTCCAATTTTTCCAGGCTTGACCAGACCATGGTCTCTCCAATGACAGCAGAGATTGGTTTTCCGCAGCGTTTGGAAAACTCACGCACTAACAGTGACGTGCGCAAAGTCATCGAGAACTGACTGGCGATATGAAAAAAGCGCCCATTTTGACCTGAGAAATAAACCGGAATAACCGACGCTTTCGCGCTTTGCACCAACCGTGAGGTGAACATTTTCCACGGCAGATCAACAGCACGGCCAATCCCCTTTGGCGCTGTTGCAACACCGCCCGATGGGAAAATGATAATGGTGACGCCTTCTTTTAACAGGCGCACAGCTTCTTTGCGTGTTTGCAAATTGAGCGCCACAGCCTCTTTGGTTTCTTCAAATGAAATAGGCAGCGAATAGGGCTGGATTTCCGGCACCTTCATCAAATCATTATTGATAACAATACGGAACGGACGACCAAGCTGCTCAGCCAGAGCCAAAAAGGCAATACCATCGCCAATACCATAAGGATGGTTGGCAATCATCACGAGCGGCGTATCGGGCAAATCCTTGGGCGGCCATTGCCCTTCCGGCACAAAGTCCACATCGATTAAGGACAGCATCGCATTGAAGACACGGTCATCTTTGCCGAAAATCTCATCACGCCAATAGCTGTAGAGCGCAGCAAGTCGTTCGCGCCCTGAAGCATTTTCAATGGCCCGTATAAACCATCTTTTCAGCACTGGGTCCGTTGCCCGCGCATAAGACAATTCAGCAAACTGCGTGTTTTTCATGTGAATATGCCCCATAGAAATTACGGGCCGACAATGCGGCCCGCAATAAATAGCACGTCTATCTTAACTGCGAAATATGACAGTTAGATTATGACTTTTTCGCCAAGCGCTTGCGCATAACATCTGGCGGTGTTGCCTCTTCCACCAAAGATGCAATCGCTTCATCAAGCTGCATCGGTGTTTGATCACGCGATCCAAGCCGGCGAATATTGACCATTTTCTGATCCGCTTCACGCTGTCCGATAACGATGATCACAGGCACTTTGGCAACTGAATGCTCACGCACCTTGTAGTTGATCTTCTCATTGCGGAAATCTGTTATCACCTGAAGTCCAGCATCGCGTAGCTGCTCGGCAACATCTTCAGCATAAGGGTCGGCTTCAGATGTAATCGTTGCAACAACAATTTGTGTTGGCGCAAGCCAAAGCGGGAAATGCCCCGCATAGTTCTCCAAGATAATCCCGAGGAAACGCTCCATGGAGCCACAAATCGCGCGGTGTACCATGACCGGCTGCTTCTTTTCTGAATCGCTGTCGATGTAGAAAGCCCCGAACCGCTCAGGCAAGTTAAAATCAACCTGCGTTGTGCCACACTGCCATGTGCGTCCGATCGCATCTTTCAGCGTATATTCAAATTTAGGCCCATAGAACGCGCCCTCACCCGGATTAATTCCGGTTTTAATGCGGCCGCCAGATTTGGCCTCAATTTCCTTCAGCACATTGGTCATGACTTCTTCGGCATGATCCCAATTGGCATCAGAACCCACACGTTTTTCAGGGCGCGTTGAAAGAAGAACGGTAATTTCTTCAAATCCGAAATCTTCATAAACCGACAAAATCAGATCATTGATTCGCATACATTCGTCAGCAAGTTGCGCTTCGGTACAGAACACATGCGCATCATCTTGCGTAAAGCCGCGCACACGCATCAAACCATGCAAAGCACCCGATGGCTCATAGCGATGCACAACGCCAAATTCCGCCATACGAATGGGCAAATCGCGATACGATTTCAGACCATGCTTGAAAATCTGCACATGGCCCGGGCAGTTCATCGGTTTGAGCGCAAATGTACGCTGGTCTTCAGCGTCTGGATCAGCGGATTTCACACCAAACATATTCTCTTTGTACCACTCCCAGTGGCCTGATGTTTCCCAAAGATCAGAAACAAGAACCTGCGGTGCATTCACCTCTTCATAGGTTCCGGCCAAACGGCGGCGCATATAGGAAACAAGCTCTTGGAAAATACGCCAGCCCTTGCCGTGCCAGAAAACAGTTCCAGGCCCCTCTTCTTGGAAATGGAATAAATCCATCTCGCGGCCAAGGCGGCGGTGGTCACGCTTTTCAGCTTCTTCAAGCATGTGAAGATATTGATCGAGCTCTTTTTGCTCAGCCCATGCTGTGCCGTAAATACGGGTTAGCATTTCATTGTCAGAATCGCCGCGCCAATAAGCGCCAGCCACCTTCATCAATTTGAAAGCTGTACCAATTTGGCCAGTGGAGGCCATATGCGGTCCACGACAAAGATCGAACCAATCGCCCTGATAATAAATTTTCAGGTCTTCATCGCCCGGAATAGCGTCAATAAGCTCAATTTTATAATCTTCGCCCTTATCGGCAAAAACCTGCTTGGCTTTTTCGCGTGTCCAAATTTCTTTTGTAAAAGGCTCATTGCGCTGAATAATCTCGCGCATTTTCTTTTCAATCAGCGGCAATTCTTCTTCTGTAAAAGGTTTGTCGCGTTTAAAATCATAAAAGAAACCATTATCGATCACAGGGCCGATGGTGACTTGTGTGCCCGGAAACAGCTCCTGCACAGCTTCAGCCATAACATGCGCTGCGTCATGGCGGATAAGTTCCAACGCGCGTTCATCGCTGCGGGTGATAATCTCAACCGAGCCTGTCTCAATCTCATCGGACAGATCGCGCAAAACACCGTCAATCGCGATGGCGACAGATTTTTTGGATAATGATTTGGATATGCCCTCAGCAACATCGCGGCCAGTTGTGCCCGCAGGATATTCGCGGATTGAGCCATCGGGAAATGTGAGGGAAATTAAATTAGACATTTTCTTCTCCTGTCCAGTCCCGCCTACAATGCGGGTGGTTGATTAGAACAAGTCCGGAAAAGTGGGAACCGGTTTTCCGATAAGACTTGCTATAAAATAAAAGATTAGATCGTGTCAGTGATTCAATGAAGCGCTGACACGATCTAATGCCCGTCGTTTATTCGGTTGTGGCAAACGAGTAAACCCTTAGAAAATTGAGAAAAGTGCTACTTTCGCAAAAAAATAGAATTTGCTCCCTTGTGCACTCATTCAGGCTTTGCTATTCGCGCTCAACCGATGCTTTATCGGTTCTACCAAGTTCAGTAAATTTACTGGCAAAAAGTGCGGTCGTGGCGGAATTGGTAGACGCGCAGCGTTGAGGTCGCTGTGGGCTAACCCCCGTGGAAGTTCGAGTCTTCTCGACCGCACCAACAGCAATTCGCGAGAGCGAAATGCTGGAACTCTCCACACGAGCCAGCAGAAGCGGCAGCCAATTGCGGAGCTAATGGCGAGAGCGACGGTTTTGAATTTACCTGCTCAACCACATCACTCTTTTTTTCAGAGATATTAAGATCACCTAACATCTTGAATGGTAACGACAATTTAGGGCTCGACAACCTGTTTGATGGTCATAGGCCAAGTGATGAGAAGAAATGATACCCCTCTCTGCTTTCAGCATCACGGAATGGATCCCGCGACGTCGCAACGCTTGTCTTTGCTCGGAGGCCGAGGATGACGGCAGGATGGAGTGCCCCTCCCTTCTCCCGCCTGCGGGAGAAGGTGGATACGAGTGGTAACGAGTAGACGGATGAGGGGGACAGAGAATTCCCCTCACTCAGTTGCGGCTAACGCGCAAATGCGCGAAGCCTCACATTCCTCTCCCGCAAGCGGCAGAGGAAAATCAGCGCTCCCTATCTCTCCCCTTGTGGGAGAGAAAGCGAAAACTTGGGCTTGGCTTGCCAAGTCCTTAGTTTTGGCAAGAGAGGGGATATAACGCCGCTCTCCGTCATCCTATGGCTTGACCATAGGATCCATTCCGTGAAGTTCACTTGGGTGTTTTTTCTTGAAGAATGATTACAGTGTCAGCATCACGGAATGGATCCCGCGACGTCGCAACGCTTGTCTTTGCTCGAAGGCCGAGGATGACGGCAGGATGGGCTGCCCCTCCCTTCTCCCGCCTGCGGGAGAAGGGGGATACGAGTGGTAACGAGTAGACGGATGAGGGCGTTCCGCATCAAATTCCCCTCACCCAGTTGCGGCTAACGCGCAATGCGCGAAGCCTCACATCCCTCTCCCGCAAGCGGGAGAGGAAAGCACCAATCTTATCCACCCACCACAAAACACATTCACACTGCGGTGATGAACCGTACCGCGAAAAACATTGCCATAGAGAAAAACCGCGCCGCGCTTTTGCGCCTCGTGCGGTGCTGGTTGATGATCGCCGCAATGTTAAGCGCCAATCGCGTGCTGCCATGCCGGATTGGGTAATGGGTATCGCGCATCATTTTCAAAGTCGAAAAGGCGGCCTATTATTTGCAGATTGCTTCCGGCTTCATGCAAGCAAAGGATTCCCTGCCCGTTGAGCCGCATGGACAAATAACAATCAAGGCCGTGATCAACAGGCTTCGCGCTGTCAAAAAATTGCTAATTCGTTTGAAGCCAAGCGTAGGCCAGTGGCTGAGGCGCTGGCTTTGTTTTACCCCAAACAATTATCCGCAAACTTCTGCGCTTTACAGCGGCGGCGGCTTTCGCAAATTCGCCGCTTTTAACGGCCGCGCACCGCCATGTCTTGGTGCTGCGCATTATACATTTGACCGATATAAATCGCACGGCCCGTCGCGATAATTTTATCGTAGGGCCAATAAAAAGATGGGCACTATTCCGGTATGATTAAATCATACTTTCTGATAAAATAAGTTCTGAGAGGATGAATCGATGGATAAGAGAACAATCAGCCTACCCGATGAGCATGCGGCCTATATTGACCAGAAAGTGAGTTCTGGCGATTACGCTTCTGCGAGCGAGGTTGTGCGTGCAGGACTTCGCGCATTGCAAGAACGTGACCGCGCCGTTGAAAACTGGCTACACCAACAGGTTGCCCCTGCCTATGACGCGATGATGCAAGACCCATCGCGTGGGCTTTCTGCCAAATCTGTGTTTGATGAAATCCGCGCCCATCACAATGAAAAAACCAAAGGCCCAGCGTGAAACAACGCACCGTAGAATTTGCGCCAGAAGCAAGCGGCGATCTATTCGCGCTCTATGATTGGATTAGCGTGAAAGCCAGCCCTGCTGTTGCAATGGGATATATCGAGCGCATTGAGACCTATTGCAATGAATTCGACTTTGCATCGGAGCGCGGCCAAATGCGCAATGATATCCGTTCAGGTCTGCGCATTGTCGGGTTTGAAAAGCGATTGACCATTGCATTTATCGTGTCCAATACCAACGTTACAATCCTCCGCATTTTCTACGGCGGGAAAAATTGGGAAGATGAATTTGACACAAGAGCCTAAAAACCAACGCGGCGCGCTTCTCACGGGGCAGCCTTTCTTTGCCCAAGAGATGGATGGAAAGCCTGTCGAATGGCGCGTGGCAGATGGCCTTACGCCTTATGACGAGGCCGTTGCCTTTATGGAGCAGCGTGTGGGCGAAATTCGTGATGGCACAGCGCCAGAACTGGTATGGCTGGTTGAGCATCCACCGCTCTACACAGCTGGCACCAGCGCAAAAGACGCAGATCTTGTCGATGCAAACCGCTTTCCTGTCTTTGCAACAGGGCGCGGCGGCGAACACACCTATCATGGGCCCGGCCAACGGGTTGCCTATGTGATGCTCGATTTAAAACGCAGAAGGCCCGATGTGCGCGCGTTTGTTTCTGCGCTCGAAGCGTGGATTATCGGCACACTCGATAGCTTTAACATCAAGGGCGAGCGCCGCGAGGACCGTGTTGGCGTGTGGGTTCAAAGACCGGAGAAAAAAAGCCCCGTTGCAGGTGCAATCGCTGAAGACAAAATTGCAGCCATAGGCATTCGCCTTCGCAAATGGGTCTCGTTTCACGGCATATCAATCAATGTCGAACCAGATTTAAGCCATTATGACGGCATCGTGCCATGCGGCATCAAAGTTCATGGGGTCACAAGTTTGGTCGATCTAGGGCTGCCAGTAACAATGGATGATCTTGATCAAGCGCTCAAAAGCGAATTTGAAAACCAATTCGGACCAACCGCCTCTTAGGCAAACAAAATGCCAGCGCTCCAGACCAACACGCTACAATGAATGAAGAATACCGCGACAAAGGCAGCAAGTATGGCCGCACGTTCATTGTTGTTCATGGGGGTCAAAGGCGTTTTAGGTTTTATACCGCCCTTAGACGTAAACACGCTTAACAGTGAAAAAATTGCGCCTGAAATAATAAGCATTTCCGCCGGCAACCCAATGATATGGCCAATAGCCATCAGCCAGCCCAAAAGAAGAAATGCGCATAGCGCTTTTGCATATGGCGTTCTAAAAATTTGGCGCAGCACCTGCCCGCCATCAAATTTCCAGACAGGAATAAGATTACCCAGATTAAAAAGCGCGCCCATAAGGGCAAACACAACGACACAATCAGCAATGAGTTTAGTGCTCATTTCCGCAATCAAGGGATGTGACCACATCAAAAGCGCAGTCAAAAATGCTGAAAAACCTGCGCCCATCAAGGCAGAAAAGCCAATCTCAAAATGCCGGTCATAGGGCCTGCCCCCCAGCGCTATACCGCCAAGAATCGGTATAAAAAGCATACGTGCTGTGCGATGTCCCATAATGCGAAACGCTGCAATATGTCCAAGCTCATGCAGACCAACAATCAGTGTGAGAGCGGCCGACAAAAGAAACCCTTGGCCCGTCAGGCCGAAAACTGGCCAAAGCAAAAGCGCGGAAAGCATAGCCATGACAATTTGTGTCGATGGACGCTCAAACAGTCCGCCAGATTGATATGTACCCTTTTCACCCCAAATTTTAAGCTTGAGCGCCATACGGCGCATCGAGAAATAGCGAAAGATTAAAAATGCGATGCCATTATAACTATCCGTTTCGCTTATCTCGATTTCTGTCTCATGCGGCGAGACAGCAAGCAATTTGGTTTCCATCCGGTGATGGCGCCAAAATGATTGATCAAGCGATGTATCGCTGGTGAACCACACCATCCACTCAAGATCATTATCGCTTTGATACAGCGCAAAATCGCGTTCGATAAAACTGCCCTTTCGGTCAGCATGCGAAGTAATCATCTTACCGCTATCGGCAGAATATTTTTCAACCGCGCTCACCGCTCCATTCCAAGTAAAATCACTGCCAAACGGATGCAGCGCCGCCCGCATTTTTTCGGCAGGCGCATGAACACGAAATGTCCGTTTTATCGTGCGGATACCAACAGGTGCCGACATGACAAGCCACATCAAAAGCAGAACGCCAATTAACAAAAATGCAATATGCAAACGAACAAATCCTTCTGCACATTACCTCGTGTAATGCGCGGCTTGCCAAATGTGGCTGGTCTAAGCGCTTTAAGCGACTTTATCCAAAAGTGGCTTTAATGATGGGTGCAAATGATGCGATTCTGCTTTTAGAAAGGCGATGAGCGCCAATTCATTTTCATGAAATTTTCCATCGCGACCAATGCGATTGATCAGCCATGCAGCTTCTTCGGCATCAATGCGTTCTGCAATCCTATTATCGCGCTCAAATGTTTCATTACGCGCTCTATAAACGGCTTCAAGGCTATTCGGCGCAGCCAGTGCATCACGCACACCGCTCAAACCATTCGCAAACATCTTTGAAAAGAACCCGCCAACATTCACACTGTCATCAGCAAGCCATTCTTCACGCGCCAAGGCCTTTTCACGCGATTCCGCCACATGGCCACCAGCAGCCATAAGTGAAAATGCGATCGCTTTTGAAAACAAATCGCTCCAACTTGGATCATTATCCGCGTCAAATGTCGCATCGTTGATGTCAAACAGGACTTCTGCCTCATCACGGCTAATGCTCAACGCGCCAACACCTGAATAAGAATAAAGAACGCGGCGCAACATTGCGACATCAGCAGCTGTAACAACACCTTTTACGCATGAACGCCCCTTCGCAAGTGGGCCTTCGCCCTCAAGTACAGCGTGCTTAACCTGGCTCAATGCAAAAGCAGAAAGTGAAGGCGGCATTGATTTGGCCTTATCCATCGCGCGAAGCAGCACTTCAAGTTCAGTAAGAGAATCAACGACACCGTCAGACGATATGGTGCGGATTAGCCATTGTGCATTGTCTTTGGAGATATAGCCTTTAGGCGCTTCAACATTGACCAAATAGTCAGTGACCGCTTCAACAAAGAAAGATACCCAGCTATCGGATTTATCTGCCACAGCACGGTCGAGAGCAAAAAGTGCCTCGGCCTCACGCCGCTGAACAACGCCATCAGCAAAAACAGTCTGCCGCAATTGAAGAACATCGCCATCCATAAGCTTCGTTTTATTTGCCATTGCAGACATAGTGTTATTCAAAAGTAATTCACCCATAACATTCCCTATTCGTTACAGCGCGTCCTAAAAAGATCGCACTTGCACATAAGACTTGAAGAGAACATACACGGTCGAATTTGCGATTTGGCTAACCGCCATGGTTAAATTCTTGCGCTCAAAAACGGTTAAAATTTTATGTCTGATAACGAACAAGAACTCGCTGATACCTACAATCAAGCATTGGCATTTGAAAAAGAGGGCCAGCCTGAAAAGGCAGCTGATCTCTATGCCAAGTGCCTTTCCATGGATCCGTCAGACATGTGTGGCGCATCTGTACGCCTTGCTTCGCTAGGGCTTGGTGAAGCGCCGCTCAAAGCGCCAGATGCTTATGTTGCAACATTGTTTGACCAGCACGCCGACGACTTCGATGATATTCTAACCGGCCAGCTACAATATGCCGTACCGATGCAAGTTGCTGAATATTTAGCAGCAAACGCACCGGGCCCTTATCAGCGTATGCTTGACCTTGGCTGCGGAACAGGCCTGTCGGGCATGATGTTGCTCGACATGTGCGTACATGCAACAGGCGTTGATCTGTCAGAGAACATGATAGACAAAGCAGATGAACGTGCCTGCTATGACGAGCTTTTTGTCAATGAAGCGGTTCACTATCTGCAAGAATGGTCAAAAAGCGAAGCGCCCGAGCATCAACCTTTCGATCTTCTCGTTGCGACCGATGTACTGCCATATATTGGCGCATTAGAAGATTTGTTTGATGGTTTAAAATCCAATGCGGCACCAAATGCTAAACTTGTTTTCTCCGCCGAAACGCTTCCCTACGATATGATGGAAGGCAAAGATTGGCACATCACGCCGAACCAACGCTTTGCGCACTCTAAAACCTATTTGCAGGCCATGTGTGAACGTGCAGGATTTTCAGAAGTAGAACTTTTTCAAGATATTACAGTGCGGCTTGAACAGGGCGCGCCTATCCCAGGTTATCTTGTGATTGCACAGAAGATTTAGCGCCTTTGATCATATCGCGTTTGCCGGCAAATCCTGATGTTTTCATCACATCAAATCCGGCTTCTGCCAAATTTCGGCGCACCCAGCCCGCAGCAGTATAGCTGGCAAATGTGCCGCCTTCGTTTGTTCGTTGATGCATTTCCTGCATCAATTCCAGCGACCACATGTCCGGATTACGCGCTGGCGCAAATCCATCCAAAAACCATGCATCTGTCTTGCCAGTCCAATTGCGCATACCGTCCAGAACATCCGCAACAATTATTGTAAGTGTAGTCTGCTCATCCATTGCCCAAGCGGTTGGAACGGTTGAAAGTTCAGGCCACATACGCGCAAGTTCAGCCTGCTCGGATGACACTTGCGGCCATGCCGCGACCGAGCGCGCCATAACATCTTCTGTCATTGGAAATGCTTCGAAGGACACAAAGTGCAAAACATCGCCGTGCTTGCGATGTGCTTTCCACTGCCGCCATGTTTCTAAGAAATTAAGGCCCGTTCCAAACCCAAGCTCTGCAATGGTAAAATCACCAGCATCAGCCCAACGTAGGGGTAAATTGTTACCGCCCAAGAAAACATGCGCGCACTCAGCCCGACCATCTGTTTTACAATAAAAATGGTCGCCAAACTGTGTCGAAAAAGGCATATCACCTTCACGAAACTCTAAAACATCTCTGGGCAAATTGTTTTCCATCATGACTTCATATCAAAATGCATCCGATTTGCCAGCCTCCAGTTTAAAACCTGACATCGCGATTATTGGCGGCGGCATTGTGGGGCTGTGGACCGCCTATTATGCAGCTCTGTCGGGCCAGAACATTCTGCTCATAGACAAGGATGAGCTAGGACATGGCGCAAGCTACGGCCTGCTTGGTGCGCTCATGCCGCATCAACCAATAAACTGGAACGACAAAAAACAATTCCAGCTTGATGGCCTAACAACCCTGCCCGACCAAATCGCTAATTTGCAAGCGCGCTCTGAAATCGACTGTGGTTATTTTCGTTGCGGCCGCATTATGCCCATTGGCAATGAAGCAAAGCGCAAGCAGAGCACCACTTGGGCGCAAGGCGCCAAAGAACATTGGGTCTCGCCATTCGATTGGACCGTTCACGATAAAAATCCCGCAGATGGCTGGCTCAATGATATCGGGCCCCATGGTTACAATAGCGATGATCTGTCGGCTCGCATCAATCCGCGCGCACTCGTCAAAGCGCTAACGGTGATGATGGGCACATTTAGCAATGTTACAATATTGACCCACACACGCGTTCATGCGGTGGAAAATACTGGCGCGATTACTCTAAACGACGATACAAAAATACAGCCTGCCAAAACAATCATTACAGCCGGATTTGAAAGTTTTGATCTGCTCCAGCCTCTCACCGAGAAAAAACTTGGTTGGGGCGTAAAGGGGCAAGCTGCGCTGCTTAAACCTGCTCAAGAGATCAATGTCGCATCACCGATCCTCTATGATGGTGGCACCTATGTCATTGCCCATGAAAACGGTAATGTTGCAATCGGCTCAACGTCGGAACGTGAGTTTACCGATGCGGCGCAAACAGATGAAAAGCTCGATGCAGTTATTGCTAAAGCAAAAGCCATATGTCCGATGTTCGAAAATGCTCAAGTCATAGAGCGTTGGGCCGGTATAAGGCCCCGCGCCGCTGGCCGTGATCCATTGATCGGTATGTTGCCTGATGCACCTGATATTATTGTCGCAACAGGCGGCTTTAAAATCACACTCGCTATTGCACATATTATGGCACGTTGCGCTTTGAGCGCGGCGGCAGGTCAGATCGATGCAATACCGGAAAGCTTCCAAGTAAAAGCGCACCTAGAGCACTGAATGTAACACTTAAAGAATCGCGCCTAAGCGATTCAAATGATTCAGCTTCCGCGCGACAATCACATGCAGGCAAAAACAAAATTGCCCGCTGAGATGATCTCAACGGGCAATAAAATAAACAATTTAAAAGAGCTTATTCAGCGTCTTTTTTCTTTGCAGCAGCTTTCTTCTTAGGCGCTGCTTTTTTCTTTGCAGGCTTTGTTTCAGCTTCCGCTTCATCATCAGCCATCAACTCTTCTTTCGAAACTGTTTTATCAGTCACGTCGACTTGGCTTAGTAGATGATCAACTGTTTTCTCTTCGAAGATAGGCGCACGCAAGTTTGCAACTGCATCTGGGTTCTTCTGGAAGAATTCATAGATTTGCTTTTCTTGACCAGGATATTGGCGAACCTGCGCCATAAGCGCCTGTTGCATTTCCTGCTCAGTAACCTGAATTTCAGCTTTTTCGCCGATTTCAGAAAGCACAAGACCCAAACGAACACGGCGTTCAGCAAGAGCAAGATACTCCGCACGCGCATCTTCTTCTGTTGTCTCTTCATCTTCGAAAGTACGGCCAGCCTGTTCAAGCTCAGCTGTAATCTGTGTCCAGATATTGTTGAATTCTGTATCAACCAATTTCTGCGGCGATTCCAACTGGTACATTTTGTCGAGTTGATCGAGAATCTGACGCTTAACCTTTTGGCGTGTCATACCGCCAAATTGGCTTTCAATCTGTTCACGCACAACTTCACGAAGGCGGTCAGCAGATTCAAGACCAAGTTTTGTTGCAAGATCATCGTTGATTTCGACTTTTTCAGCCTGTTCAACGAGTTTCACTTCAACATCAAACTCAGCGTCTTTACCAGCAAGGTGTGCTGCTTGATATTCCTCAGGGAATGTCACTTTAACAACTGTTTTGTCGCCAGCTTTTTTGCCGATCAACTGCTCTTCAAAACCAGGAATGAACTGGCCTGAACCAAGCACGAGTTGACCATTGTCGTCAGCACCGCCTTCAAACAACTCGCCATCAACCTTGCCTGCATAAGACATTGTGATGCGGTCGCCATCAGCAGCTTTGCCCTCTTTTTCAGAGTATTCAGCAGCAGACTGAGCAATTTTCAAAACCTGTTCGTCAACTTCTGAAGCAGGAATGTCGACAACTTCACGAATTACTTTAATGCCTGAGAAATCTTTGATTTCGATGTCAGGAATAACTTCATAAGAAAGTGAGAATTCGAAGTCGGCTTTACCGTCGAGCACTTTTTGCGCTTCAGCTTCGTCTTCTGTCATTTGAACTTCTGGCTGAGTTGCAGAGCGTTCTTTGCGATCAGCCAAAACTGTGCGTGGTGTATCGTTCAAGATTTCATTGACTGTTTCAGCCATGAATGACTTGCCGTACATTTTACGCAAGTGAGCCGCAGGTACTTTACCAGGGCGGAAACCATTCAGTTTAACCTTACCCTTTGCGTCCTCAAGCTTTTCGGTCAGCTTAGCTTCAAGATCGGCCTGAGGCACCACAATCTTGATCTCGCGTTTCAGGCCCTCATTGAGGGTTTCAGTGACCTGCATATCATAACCTTCTTTTTTCGCATGGCATTGCACGAGGTCTATTACCACCTCCATGCGCCGGGTAAATCGCATTGGTAGAACCTGCTCCACTCGCAGGTAAACTGACCCCGGCTGGTGCGGATAGAGGGAGTCGAACCCCCACGCCTTGCGGCGCTGGAACCTAAATCCAGTGCGTCTACCAGTTCCGCCATATCCGCAAACCAGCACGCCGAGGCGTTTGGTCAGTCGCGGCTCCTATACCACTGCATTCGCAGTGATCAAATAGAAAATCACCAAAAAAGCATCTTAATAGAAAACTTCTGTTAAAAAGTTGTGATTACCTTGCCTTAAAGCCTTAATTTGCGGGATTCCGTCTGCTGAAACGGCAACGATAATATCTGTCACTTCTCCGTCCCGCATACGCTTTTCCAGGTCAGGAGCAACGGTTTCAGAGGCATAAAACCGCTCGATTCCATATTCCAGTGACAAATACCCCCTATTATTTCCATCATTTCGAAGGCCAACACTTCGTATTTTGCCTTTGATGAATCGTCCTGATTCCGGTTTTTGCAGCTGCAAGCTGACATAATCATCTCGTCCCGCAGCGTTCTTTTTCAAAATAACATAAACCGGTGTGCCAATAAGAACTTCAGATCTCTGACCAGCAAACATATCTTCAAAATTTTCAACCAGCACTCGGCTTATATCGAAATTGAGTCGCACATAGCGGCCACGCAGAAAGTCACGTGGATCTATGGGCTCTGTTTTAAGCACGATCTCCTGACCACCACGTAAGATAGATGCCCTGCTCTCAATCATCCACAGAACCGACGCCCACATGAAGGCAATCGTGATTAAAGCACCGGCAAGATGAAAAGGCTTCTTAGAGTTCGTATTCATAATTAAACCTCCTCCTTAAGCGTGCTGGCGGCTGAAAAACGTTTCTCCAAGCGATAAACAAACGTCGCGACACCGATTAAGAACACAGCAAGAAGCATCAAAAATCCCGATGTGGAAATCATTGAGGATATGGTGACAGTATAAAGGAAAAAGACCTCAACGAGAAAAACCGCGTAACAACAATAGCGCACAAGTCTATGTTCTTTGCCGTGGCGATAAAGTGTGAGTAGGACAAAGCCGATCACCAAAGCTGCAATCGCAAAGGAGACTAAACCTTCATCAACAAATTCATGCAGCGCAATTAAAGCGATACAGCCAATGGTAAAACATAGGCCTACACGGTGACGCCGTAAGAATCCTGCTTTACGCTCTTTTTTCGCATCTGGCAGCATTAGTCCAAAACACATGACTGCCAACAAGACACACCACGTAATAAGACGGTTTTGATCTGGCAAATTGTAGAACCACTCAATTCCGTCGAAGAAGAGCTGCAAAACCCACCATGCCACGTCCGTGACAAGCGGAAACAGGCCTGCCAAAGCTGCGAACAGAACCATCCATGTTGCCCATTTGGATTTCAGCAAAAGACAAATCAGCAATACGGCGCATAGCGCAGCGTAAAAAACCCAGAATGGCAGACTGAATATATTGCCCGCATCAGGGCTGCTCAGATGCCATGTGACCCAGAAGAACAACGCGCCGCCAGTTAAAACCAAAGAGCGGACAGCTAAAGCGCCAAATCCCAGCCCTGCTGTATAAAGCAACGCAGCACTGCGCTCATCGCCTGAAATATGATACATCTGCGCTACTAGAGCGACAGCACTTAAAAAGGCGCCGCCTGCAATTAGATAACACGCATCTTCTGCATATATCGATTTGGTACCAAAACGGCCATGCACGAAAACACCGCCCAAAAGCCCGAGCGCAATAATAGAAAGAACGCCTGCAGCGCGCACAAGACGCGGAATCGCTTCCCAGTTTGATGCGATCAAGAGCGCAACACCTGCAGCGAATGAAATTGCCGCGAAAACGATCAAAATTTGGAAAAAAGAAAATCGACGCATTGGCGTGCGCATCTTGGCGTTTGATTTTTGCGGTATATTCGCGCTGAAAGAATTAATATCTTTGCGCAACACATCAGCAACGGACGTATCGATTACGCCACGATTTTGCCAATCATTAATTTGGCGTTCAATTAGATTCGACAATTTAGCTCCAAACCATATACTTTTCAGCTATTTAGCGTCCTATACCACATTCATCAGCAGTTAATAAACAAGGCGAAATTGTGCAATGCACAATTGCATAAGACCTATGCATAATTGGCTCTAGTCATAAAGCACATTCGGGCATAGATGCCGGTCAACAGAATTAAAAAACACAAGAAAACTTGTGATAATCACGACAGGATAACGAAATGAACATCAAACGCTCTTTCAGCGCATGGCGCCAAGCTCGCCGTACTTTCAACGAACTTTCACGCCTTTCAGCACGTGAACTCAACGACTTAGGCATCAACCGTGGCGATATCGCTTCGATTGCACGCCAGTCTTACAACGTAGAACGTTAAGTATAGAAGCCGCTTTCTCTCCTCCCAAATAAATGCGGCTTCCGAGGGTCGGTCCTCCCACCTGCCCTCCCACATAAAACACCTGCTGGTCCTTCCACCGGCGGGTGTTTTTGTTTGAGATACAGACTTATACAATGCTGCACTGCAATATTGCATAAGTGCTATGCAGCATTGAGCCTTCTAAAATCAGAAACTTTCTCCATATTGATTTCAAGAGAAAATCAAAAGAACACGAGAAAGAGAACGAAAATGTCAATCGCACGTTCATTCAACACATGGCGCACAGCACAGCGCACTGCAACTCAATTGCGCCGCCTTTCAAACCGCGAGTTGGCCGATGTCGGCATCCAACGCGAAGCAATTTATGAAATTGCATTGAAATCGGCACGCAACAGCACAATCTAAGCTGTATTAAGATAAGCTAGCCTAATAAGTGGTTCGCATTCTTTCCTCCCAGAAAACGCGAACGACTCTAAAAACACCCGCAGGATCCTCCCCCGGCGGGTGTTTTGTTTTGTTGAATCGTGACCACATTCACGCTATTTGAACGCATGACAAAAAATCCTATTCACATTATTGGCGGCGGTTTAGCCGGATCAGAAGCAGCGTGGCAAATTGCCGAAAATGGCGGCAAAGTCATACTGCATGAAATGCGCGGCGTACGCGGTACAGAAGCGCATAAAACGGATGGTCTGGCAGAGCTGGTTTGTTCAAACTCATTCCGCTCAGATGATTCTGATCTTAACGCAGTAGGCCTCATTCACCATGAAATGCGACTGGCTGGTTCTTTGATTATCGCTTGCGCCGATCAAGTTCAGGTTCCTGCCGGTTCAGCGCTTGCCGTTGACCGTGACGGTTTTTCTGAACTCGTCACGCAGAAGATCAACAACCACCCCAATATTGAGCTGGTACGCGAAGAAATAACCGGCTTACCGCCGCGCGAATGGGAACAAACCATTATCGCAACCGGACCGCTCACAGCGCCGGCACTGGCAGAATCAATACAGCAAGAAACAGGCGCAGAGGCACTCGCCTTTTTCGATGCAATTGCACCGATAATCCATTTTGATTCGCTTGATATGGATATCTGCTGGTTTCAATCACGCTATGACAAAGTTGGCCCAGGCGGCACCGGCAAAGACTATATCAACTGCCCAATGAACGAAGCTGAATATAATGCTTTTATCGACGCGCTGATTGCGGGCGACACGACGGACTTTAAAGAATGGGAAGGCACACCCTATTTCGATGGTTGTCTGCCTGTGGAAGTTATGGCTGAACGTGGCCGCGAAACATTGCGTCACGGCCCAATGAAGCCAATGGGGCTAACAAACGCGCACAAACCTGAAGAGAAAGCTTATGCCGTCGTGCAGCTACGACAGGATAATGCGCTAGGCACGCTCTATAATATGGTTGGTTTCCAAACCAAGCTTCGTTACGGCGCGCAGAGCGATATTTTGCGGATGATTCCAGGCTTGCAAAACGCTGAATTCGCACGACTTGGCGGTTTGCATCGCAACACCTATCTCAATTCGCCGACCTTATTAGCAGAAGACTTGACGTTAAAATCACGCCCCGGCCTGCGCTTTGCAGGACAAATCACAGGTTGCGAAGGCTATGTGGAATCAGCGGCAATGGGATTGCTTGCTGGTCGTTTTGCTTTGGCAGAATCGCGCGGCGAGAAACCAGTTTTACCGCCTGTCACAACAGCCTTTGGCGCGCTGCTAAACCATATCACCGTTGGGCATCTTGCTCACGAAGAAGAAAGCGGAAAACGTTCATTCCAACCAATGAATGTCAATTTTGGACTATTTCCACCGCTTGAAGCTGGCGCGATACAAAAACCAGAAGGTCATATCGGCCGTTTTCGTGGTAAAGACAAAGCTCAAGCGAAAAAGCGAGCCTACACAGCACGCGCTAAAATTGCTGTTCGTGAATGGCTCTGCCTAACCGCTCAACAAGCTGCGGAGTAAACGATATGGATGATGGCAAGGTCACGGTCGAAAACGTAAATATTCCAGGGCAAACATCCCGCGTGGATGCTTCAAAATATACAGCGATGAAGACCGCGCTCCTTGCCTCACTTCCCTCTACTGCGCCCGGCCTAACGGCAGCGCAGATGAAACAATCCATTTTGCCAAAACTGCCAGAAGAATTATTTCCAGGAGGCAAAACGGCTGGCTGGTGGATGAAATGCGTTCAGCTTGATCTCGAAGCAAAAAAGCTCGTTGCACGCGAAAATTCAAAACCGCTACGCTTTTATAAATTGTAACGCGGTGCTTAAATTATTGCGGCGTAACGGGTCAAATACCACTGCGCCGTAAATGGTGAGATACTGAACGTTTCTAACGCGATATCCCCGCCGCGCTTTTCAGCCCGCTTGAACACTGGTTGACATATACCAAGAAGAATAAACGCGCCGCGCTGCTCTTTGGGCAGAGCTGCAATTGCCGCTTCGGCTTTTGCCAAATGATCACGGCCAAACGATGTAAGCGCCTGAACAAGACCGTTGGCATTAGAAGGATCTTCAAGTGCTAAAAATTGCTGGCTCGTTAAGCCACTTATCTGCAACAATTCTTTGGGTACAAATATCTGCCCGCGTGCACGGTGAAACGCCATAAGGCGCAACAGATTGGCAACGCCGTAAGCAATGCCGGCATGACCCGCAGCTTCGCCTGTTTCAGGTGCTTTACCACTGACAATTTGAGCAAGCATTTGAAAGAGAACAGACCGTGTTTCGCCCAAATATCCCTCAAAGTCAGACAGACTTGGCATAGGATCATTATACAAATCAAAGATACGCGCTTCACACAGCGCATCGAACGCACGGCGCGGCAAATCATATTGATTGATCGTAGACAGTAAAGCTGCACCAACGGGATGCTGCGCGCCCTCTTCGCTGCGCTCGCCAGTGAGAGCATCGCGCCACCACTGCAGCCGAATCTCTCCGGGCAATGGTTCAGAAACTAGATCGCGTATACGCTCAACTTCATTGTTAAATGCCCAAAGCGCTGCGGCAGGCTCCCGCTTATCCTCGGCCAAAAACAATGTCGCAATATAGGCTTCGCGGTCAATGTCGCGCAAATGATTGAGAATTGCTGTTTTGGTCATATAAACAACCAGCGCAAACTATGCTTTTTCAACAGCGATAAGCGCTGCAGCAACATTGCGTTCTTCCGCCAGCAAAACATTGAATGTACGCACAGCAGCGCCAGTGCTCATACTATCGCAGCTAATGCCTTTTTCTCGCAATGCATCTCGAACATCCTGAGGAATGCGCAACAGATCAGCACCGCATCCCAAAAGAAGCACGTCGATATTATCAGCTTCGTCGAGTACTTGAGCCAAAGCCTCAATCGTAACATCGCTCATCGTTTCAGCTTTCCAGCCATAGATGCCCGATGGCAAAAGAAGCACCGAGCCGCGATGCGACATATCCGCAAAGCGAAACCCGCCATTGCCATAGGCATCTATTTGCGCACGGCCTGGAAAATGTGCTTCCCGAATTTCGATGCCTTTTGCCATAGTGCTTACACTTAACCTAAATCTATCGGTGAAGTGTTTGCCGTCGCAGCTTTTTCAGCATCAACCGTCTTGTCTTTCTCGGCCAATGAACCCGGGCGAAGCCTGAATAGGATCAACAAAGGTGCTGCAACAAAGATTGATGAGAATGTACCGATAACCACACCAAAAATCATGGCAGCAACGAAGCTTTGTAGAACTTCCCCACCGAAGAAATATAGCGCAACAAGTGCAAGCAATGTTGTCAACGATGTTAGCGTTGTCCGCGGCAAAGTCTCATTCATTGAAAGGTCAAGCAGCGCTGGCAATGTCATTTTCTTATAACGCCGCAAGTTCTCTCGAACACGGTCATAAACAACAACGGTATCGTTGAGTGAATAACCCACAATCGTCAAAATCGCAGCAATTGAGGACAGATTGAACTCCAGCCCTGTAATGACATACATGCCAATGGTCAAAATCACATCGTGCGATGTCGCGATGATCGCACCAAGCGCGAACTGCCATTCAAACCGCAACCAGATATAGATAAGAATAGCGCCAAGTGCTGCCAAAACGGCAATTGTACCAGCTTGCGCAAGCTCACCTGATACCGTTGGCCCAACAACTTCAACACGTCTTATATCGTAGTCAGCTTCCAACTCAGAGCGCACAAGGTTCAATGCGCTTTGCTCAGCATTGTCCCCGCCGCCCTGACTTTGAATGCGGATCAGAACATCTTGTGGCGAACCAAAGCCCTGAACTTGAATTTCGCCGAGATTAAGTTCGGACAAACGAGTACGTATATCGCTCGTATCAGCAATCTCAGCTTTAGACTGCACTTCAACAAGTGAACCACCCTTAAAGTCGATACCAAGGTTCATATTGATCGTGGCAAACAAAACCATTGAGGCAATGACAGCGATCGCAGAGCCTGTAAAAGTAAAGCGGCGCAGCCACATAAAGCCTATCTTTGTATTATCCGGAACGAGTTTAACAAACCCCTCAGGCAGTGCTTTTGGTTTACGATTACGTATCCACCACGCCACCATCCATCGTGTCAGAACGAAAGCTGTAAAGACAGTCGTAACGATACCAATGGCCAGCGTAACGGCAAATCCGCGTATCGGGCCAGAACCCAGATAGAACAAGATACAGGCTGCAATCAGCGTCGTTACGTTCGCATCCACAATCGTTGTTAGCGCGCGCTGGAAACCAATATCAACAGCTTGAATAAGAGAACGTCCTGCCAATTTTTCTTCGCGTATACGCTCAAAAATCAAAACGTTGGAATCAACGGCCATACCGACCGTCAAAACAATACCCGCAATACCCGGTAGCGTTAAGGTTGCGCCCAGAATGGAAAGACCAGCAACCAGCAACACAATGTTGATAATGAGTGCTAAATTCGCGATCAGGCCAAGTAAACCATAGGCAAGAAACATAAAGACCAAGACGAGCAAGCCGCCAACAATACCGGCAAACTCACCTGCGGCAACAGAATCGGCGCCAAGGCTTGGTCCAACGGTACGTTCTTCAACAAAGGTTGGTTTAAGCGGCAATGCGCCAGCACGGAGCAAAATCGCGAGGTTGTTAGCCCCCTCAACGCTAAAGTTGCCTGAAATCTGGCCTGAACCACCCAGAATAGGCTCATTGATTCGCGGCGCTGACACCACTTGATCATCCAGAACAATTGCGAAAGGACGGCCAACATTCTGTGTCGTTGCACGGCCAAAGCGCTGCGCACCAGTTCCATCAAATCGGAAAGTTACAACAGGCTCATTGGTGTTTTGGTCGAACGATACACCGGCGTCGTCAAGGTTCTCGCCTGTTACCAATTCTCGTGTTTCAACAAGATATGGAATTGGCGGATCATCTTGGCTGTACAGAACTTCAGTACCTGCTGGCGGTCTGCCCCCGATGGCATCTTCAACCGAATTTTCAACATCAACCATCTGGAATGTCAGGCGGGCTGTAGTTCCGATAAGTTCTTTGACGCGCTCAGGATCATCTGCACCGGGAACCTGAACGATAATACGATCATTACCTTGGCGCTGAATGATTGGCTCTGTTGTGCCAAGTTCATCAATACGGCCGCGAATAACTTCTACAGTCTGCGCAAGCGCCTGCTGCATACGGTAATCAATACCGTCATCTGTTAGAATAAGTTCAAGGCTACCATCTTCACGCGGCGCAATATCAACTTCAGTGACTGCGGTTCCTGTTAAAGTGTTGCCAACAACAGGGACTGAAAGCTCGCTCAGCAGCTCCATTGCCGCTTCAACATCGCCTTCATTACGAATACGAACAGTAACGGTCTGCCCTTTGCCAGACAGGCCGGTATAACCAATACTATCTTCACGCAGGAGTTGGCGAACCTGATCACGCACCGACTCAAGTCGGTTTTCGACCAGCTCGTTACGATCAAGCTTCAATTGCAGATGCACACCGCCTTGAAGGTCAAGACCGAGTGTCATCGCTTGAGATGGAAGTATACTAGGCAGATTATCCGAAACTGATTTCGGATAAAGATTTGGTAAGGCGAACATTAGCCCGACAAAGACAGTCAGCCAAATGAGGACAGTTTTCCAAGGAGAAAAATATAGCATGTAATAATGTTCGCGTATGTTGAATCAAAATACGCGCCTAAGCGCGCAAATATTTGATTTGGTTATTTTTTATCGCTTTTCACAGGTGCATCATTTGCAGCGACAGGATCGCCTTTAACGCGCACGTCTGAAATCATTGAGCGTAGCACGCGAATTTTAGTATTCGCCGCAATCTCAACTTCCAGCTCGTTATCATCAATAATTTTAGACACTTTTCCAACAATACCGCCGCCTGTAACGACTGTGTCATTACGACGAACCGCTTGAAGCATCGCAGCGCGATCTTTCATAGCTTTACGCTGTGGACGAATAATCAAAAAATACATGATCACAAAGATCAGAACGAATGGCAAAAGTGATGTCAGAATATCTGGTCCACCAATGGAAGTCGCACCCTGCGCATATGCTGGGGTAATAAACATAAAAAAGCTCCTCAAGACTAAACAAGGCACATTGCACCTTGAAATGTGTCGCGAATATAGTCACGAACCCTTGCAATGCAACCAAAACCAACGTGTTTTCCCGCGACAAAACAACTGAAAGTCTCGAAAATGGCAAATGATGCTCAAACTTTAAGCCCAGAACTCTCCGCCAAGCTTGATTTACTCATTCAGGCCGTAGAAAAACTGGCGCCTAAAAGCGCACCAAAGTCTGACCTCGACGCTTCAGACTGCTTTGTTTTTGATGCGGCCAAGAATATTCTCGCCCCCGTTGCCAAGGTGAACCGCGTTGATGTTAGCCTGATTAAAAGCGTAGATCGCGTGCGCGATATCTTGCTCGACAACACACAGCGCTTTGCAAACAGTCTCCCAGCCAACAATGTTTTACTTTGGGGCGCGCGCGGCATGGGCAAGTCGTCACTGGTCAAAGCGGCCCATGCGGCGGTCAATGCACAAACAAAAGACACACAGATCAAGCTGATTGAAATTCACCGTGAAGATATTGACGCGCTGCCAGCGCTGCTCGTCCAAATCCGTGACAGCGAACATCGTTTCATTCTGTTTTGCGATGATTTATCCTTCGACCACGATGACACATCCTATAAATCGCTTAAAGCTGCGTTAGATGGCGGCGTTGAAGGGCGGCCTGAAAACGTCATCTTCTATGCGACATCCAATCGCCGCCATCTCTTGCCGCGCGACATGATTGAGAATGAGCGCTCTACAGCGATCAATCCATCAGAAGCTGTTGAGGAAAAAGTTTCTCTTTCAGACCGTTTCGGCCTGTGGCTTGGTTTTCACAAATGCAGTCAGGACGAATATCTCGATATGGTGAAAGGCTATGCTGCTCACCATGAACTAAAAATCGAAGCCGATGAACTGCGCCGCGCAGCCCTAGAATGGTCAACAACACGTGGCAGCCGTTCTGGCCGTGTTGCTTGGCAATTCATCAACAATCTTGCTGGTGAGCTGGGCCAAAAACTGAAAGACTAAAACGAAAAAAGCCGCCCAAAAGGCGGCTTAATATCGTGATCTGTAATTACCTATCTAAGATATGTCATTGGATTTACAGGTGTCGTGTTTTTGCGCACCTCAAAATGAAGTTGCGGCTGCTTTGCACTGCCTGTCATACCCGATGAGCCAACATTTTGACCACGGCTAACATTGGCACCGCGTTCAACATTGATGCTATCCAAATGGCCATAAACAGTCACAAGGCCATTACCGTGGCGCACAAGTACCGTTTTACCAAACTCTTTCAGACCATCACCGGCATAGATAACGACACCATTTTCAGCAGCTTTTACAGCCGAACCGCGTGGTACAGAAATATCGATACCATCATTGCCCTTACCGCCAACATTTGAACCATAACTGGACACAACACGTCCACGCACAGGCCAGCGTAATGCTTCAACACCTGTATTAGCAGGCGCTTTGGCAGTGCTTGATGAATCAATCGTTGAAATAGCTTTATCCGCAGCTTTAGGCTGTACAGCTGGCACGTCTTTTGGTGCAGAAACTTTTTGAACGCTGGCCGCATTGCCGCCAACTCCTGGAATCATCAACTTCTGACCAAGACGAATATTATCGCCGGAAAGGCCATTTAAATTTTTGAGCGCCGTAACATTTGTGCCAGCACGCTGTGCAATAGATGACAATGTATCACCTGCACTTACGACATATGTGCCTGAGCTTGAAACGGGCGAAGCTACCTGCGCCATGGAAGGCGCAATAGACGCTACCTGAACACCTTGCGGCCGTTTATCGGGCACCGGTGCAATCGACATTGGAAACTCTGAGCGACCGCCAATATTGGAGCTGGCAGAACGCACTGCAATATTATTGTCCGGCGTCGATATAGGTGCAGTTCTGGAATAAACATAGGTTGGAATAATAACCTGAGTTCCAGCAGCGACACCTTTCGGATCAGAAAGATTATTGGCTTCCATAATCGCATTGGCAGGCACACCGTAGCGTTTTGCCAGATTATAGACAGTCTCACCTTGGCGCATGGTTACATAAGTGCCGCCTGCGGCTGTCCAGCCTTCTTTTCTAGGTGTTGCATTGGCAACTTGGCTCGGCGCAGAAGGTGTGGTCACCGTCGGCGCTGGTTTTGCAGCAGCCTGCGGTGCAGCTTTGACTGGCAATGGCTGTGGCGCAGATAGAGTTTGGCGCTGAACAGTCGCTTGCGGCTTTATAGAGCCGGTATAAGTCGTATCAACGGGCTGTGTATTTGCATTTTGTGGCTGCGTATAAACAGGCTGGCGCTGACCAAATAGCGGTTTTGCAACTTGCGGTGTTTGTGCGTGTACGCGTGAGCGAATGCGTTGTCCCTGCTGATTAACAGACGCAGTATAAGTATTATCAACACCCTGCGGCGCGACATAACCTTGCGACTGACCTTGATAAGTCTGCTGCTTCGCAGCTTGAGGATATGGTGTTTGAACCGCGCCCACGCTCTGCTTAGGAACAGCGCCGGTATAAAAGCCGTCATTAAAACGAACTGTATCACTTGCACACGATGCCAAAGAGGCACCGACCGCCAAGATAGATACGGATTTGATTAAATGAGCCGAAATGCGGCTGGCAGATTTTTTACTCATAACGCGTCCTGCAACCTTTAACATGAGAGGTCATTAGACTCTGTTAATGTTACTCGACGGTTAAATTTTAAAAATTATGGTTAAAAAACGAACATTATAAATTCTTAGGCACACGCGGGTTCAGCATCTGCATCCGCACTGCGCCTAAATCGCGGCGCTCAAAACGGCTGCCAACTTTTGTCATATGAACCAGTTCTTGTGGTTCATCAGCAGCACCAATGGCACAGATCAACACGCCCGATGAAACAAGCTGCTCAATAAATTGCCGCGGGATTGTTTCAAACGCAGCCCATACAACGATACGGTCAAAAGGTCCGTCAGATGCACCGCGCGAACCGTCCCCATGCACACCAACAATATTTGTTAGCTGTAGTGCAGAAAAGCAGGAAAGCGCTGCATTATGCAAAGTCTTATAACGTTCAACCGTATAAACACGCTTTGCAAGCCTTGCCATAACAGCGGCTGTATAACCAGAACCCGTCCCGATTTCCAAAACACGGTTTTCTGGCTGAATATCCAACGCGTGAATAATCTGCGCTTGAAAATCCACGCTCTCAACCGTTTCCCCACAATCAATGGGGATTGATCCTTTGCTCCACGCTGCGCCGTGAAACTCGCTACGAATAAAATCACGCCGAGGGGTTGCCTCAAATGCACCGATTAGTTTGCGGTTATCGAGCCCTGCTGCACGCATACGCAGCAAAAAAGCGGCAAAACCTTCGCGATCAATTGGGCTATTATTCATTCTTTAGCTCAACTTCCACTCAGCAAATCTTCAAGCGACTGCGTTACTTCACGTGCCGTAAGATCAAGCTTAATTGGCGTAACCGAAATATAGCCATCATTAATCGCGCTAAAATCTGAATTCGGATTTGGCTCGGCATCCGTTGGGAAAAAGCCCAACCAAAAATATTGCTTGCCGCGCGCATCAGCCCGCTCTGTCATCGTTAAGCCGTGCTCAATACGGCCCTGCTCTGTAACACGCGTGCCTTTGACGTCATTCACATCACAGCTCGGAAAATTCACATTGAGCAAAGTGTCTTTAGGCATTTTGGCTTGAATAAGCTTTTTCAGCAATGCAGGCGCAAGCGCTTCGACCACATTCCATGGAACGGTTTTCGTATCTTGCTCATAATTATAATGCTGGCTGAGCGCGATAGAGCGGATGCCCATAATCGTGCCTTCGAGCGCGCCACCAACAGTGCCCGAATAGGTCACATATTGCGCAATATTATGGCCTGCATTGACGCCAGAAAGGATAAGGTCGGGCGCTTTATCAAGTACGTGACGAACGCCCATAATGATACAGTCCGCTGGTGTGCCGTTGATCGTGTAATGCTTATCGGCAAGTTTGCGCAGACGAAACGGTTCGCTCATTGAAACGCTGTGACCAACACCGGATTGATCTGTTTCGGGCGCAACAATCCAAACATCATCGCTTAATGTGCGGGCAATGCGCTCAAGAACCGCAATGCCAGGCGCATTAACACCATCATCATTCGTGATTAAAATTCTCATGCGGCTATAACTTCAAGTCCACCCATATAAGGCTTGAGCACATCCGGCACGCGAATTGAACCATCTTCATTTTGGTAGTTTTCCATAACCGCAATCAAAGCGCGGCCAAGCGCAACGCCAGAACCGTTGAGACTATGAATGAATTTAGTCTGCTTTTCGTCTTTAGCGCGGTAGCGCGCATTCATGCGGCGACCTTGAAAATCACCACAAGTCGAACAAGATGAAATTTCACGATAAGCATTTTGTCCCGGCAACCACACCTCAATATCGTGCGTCTTGCGCGCACCAAAGCCCATATCGCCCGTGCAAAGCATCATCGTGCGGAAAGGAAGGCCCAGCTTTTCAAGCACTGTTTCCGCACATTTTGTCATGCGGTCAAGTTCAGCAATTGAGCTATCCTCATCCGTGATAGACACCATCTCAACTTTATAGAATTGGTGTTGGCGCAAATAACCCTTCGTGTCGCGGCCAGCAGAACCAGCTTCAGAACGGAAGCATGGTGTCAGCGCTGTGTAACGGCGCGGCAGCGTCTCAACATCCAGAATCTCGCCGCTCACTATATTGGTTAGTGAGACTTCAGCCGTAGGAATGAGCCAGTGGCCTTCTCGCGTTTGATACAGATCTTCTGTAAATTTCGGTAATTGGCCTGTGCCATACATCGCATCATCGCGCACCATAAGCGGCGGATTGACTTCCATATAACCATGGTCGCCTGTGTGCATATCCAGCATGAACTGGCCAAGCGCGCGCTCAAGACGCGCAAGCCCGCCTTTTAGCAGCGTGAAACGTGAGCCAGACATTTTAGCCGCTGTTTCAAAGTCCATCATGCCGAGCGCTTCACCCAGATCAAAATGTTCCTTCGGCGCAAAGGCAAAATTCGGCAATCCGCCAACTTTGCGCAGTTCAACATTATCGTTTTCATCTGCACCTTCCGGTACATCATCAAGGGGTATGTTTGGCAGCACAGACAGCGCATCATTGAGCTTAGCGTTTAATTGCCGTTCGGTTTCTTCTGCATTTTGCAGAAAGCTTTTCAGCTCGCCCACTTCAGCTTTCAATGCCTCGGCTTTGTCGGTGTCGCCCTGCCCCATAGCAGCGCCGATTTCCTTAGATGCTGAATTGCGGCGTGATTGCGCTTCCTGAACTTTGGTAACATGCGCACGGCGCTCTTCATCCAAAGCAATCAAACCCGCAGATTGGGGCTCTGCACCGCGCTTAGCAAGGCCAGCGTCTAGTGCTTCAGGGTTTTCACGAATCCAGCGAATATCAAGCATAATCTTACCTTTATTGCACGCAAATGAGCGCGCCCAAATTTGGTCCGTCAATCGCGTAAATATACGAAGCGGTCAAGGGGGAGCGCTTTAAGACTTTTCTTCGAGAGATGCAGGCGTGTCACCAAGTCCATCTTCTTCATCATCATCGTCGTCGCTATCATCATAAGACGGACGGTTACGTTCGCCCCTTCTTACAAGATAGATAGACAATTCATAAAGAAGCAATGTGGGAATAGCCAAGCCCAGCTGCGTCAGCGGGTCGGGCGGCGTTAAAATAGCAGCGGCAACAAAGGCCAGAACAATCGCATATTTACGCTTATCAACGAGCGCGGCAGATGAAATAAGCCCTGCCTTACCGAGCAAAGTCATTGCAACGGGCAATTGGAAAACCAATCCGAACGCAAATATCAATGTCATGATAAGTGACAGATATTCCGATACTTTTGGCAAGTTCTCAATGGCCACCCGCCCTGCGCTCGCTGGTTGCTCTAGCGAGAGAAAGAACCACATCGCCATAGGAATAATCAAGAAATAGACCAATGCCGCCCCAACCAAAAACAACACAGGCGTTGCAATTAGAAACGGCAGAAAGGCAGATTTTTCATTAGAATAAAGGCCGGGCGCAACAAAACGATAGATTTGCGTCGCAATGATTGGAAACGCTAGGACCAACGAGCCGAAAGCGGCGATCTTGATCTGCGTGAAAAAGAATTCTTGCGGCGCGGTATAAACGAAGCGGATTTTTTCCAAATCCATATCGAGCCAGCCTGCAGCAACCGTATAAGGCACAACGAGAAAGTTGAATATGGGCGTGGCGAAAGAGTAGCAGAGAATAAAGCCTACAAAAAACGCAGCAATAGAATAAAGCAGCCGTGTGCGTAGCTCTTTGAGATGCTCGATAAGCGGCGCTGCGGTTTCTTCAACTTCATCTTTCAAGGATTTATCGTTCACGATTCACCCTTTGGCGCAGTTGTTTTAGTCGTTGTTTTTTTAGGGGCTGCTTTACGCGTTGTTGTCTTTGCAGCGCTGGTTTTTGCCGCTGACGAAGACTTAGGCGCTGCTTTTTTAGCAGGGGCTGCCTTAGCACTTGCAGCTTTCTTCGCTGGTGCTTTTTTAACCGGCGCTTTTTTTGAAGGCGTTTGCTTCTTAGGTGCAGCATCTACTGTAGCGACAGCTTTTTCGGTCGCCTTCATTTCAGCGCGATCAATTTGAGCGTTTACAGCTTCTTCACCCTCAATATCGGCTTGTGCAGCCTTATCGACAGATTTTGCAACGCCCTTAAGCTCATCGTTGATATCACGTCCAACTTGGCTAAGCGGATTGAGCGCATCTTTGATCTTAGTACGCGGGTCTAATCCGCGCACATCACTGGCAAGTGTTTTAAGATCATCCAGCTCAGCTTCTGACAAAGCATCGTCAAACTGCTTGCGAAAATCCCCAGCCATTTTACGTGCATTGCCTAGCGTCTTGGAAAAACCGCGCAATACGCGCGGCAAATCCTTCGGTCCAACCACAACGATTAGAACGATTGCAATAAGCAGTAATTCGGTCCAGCCAAAATCAGGCAGCATAGCTTAAGCTTTGCAGATTGGAGTTGAAATCATTTCACTTTTTTAGAAGACGCTTTAACAGCTTCAACGCCGTCTTCAGCTTTGTGCTCTACAGTTTTAGCTGCATCTTCAGCAGCATCTTTCACATCATCGGCTTCATCGGACATGCCTTTTTTGAAGCTCTTGATGCCTTTTGCAACATCACCCATCAATTCAGGGATTTTGCCGCGGCCAAATAGCAACAACACAATCACCAAAACGATGACCCACTGCCACCAACCTGTAATACCCATGACTCATTCTCCCAAACTGTGATCTATGGCATTAAACTGCCAAAAGTAATCTTACAAATTATTTAAGCGTTATCGCCCGTAGTTTCAAACAACATAATGTCGTTATTTCTAACTTTTATAACCACGTCTTTAGCATCATATGGAAGTTCGTCTGCACGAATGCGCGCACGCACCGGTTCATCAACCCCAGATACTGCTAAACTCAACTGTTCAAAATCACCTAAAAAGCGCCTGGCCGTGACACGGCCCAGCACACCTGTATCATTCTTTTTAGCCGCACTGACTTCAATGCCAGTCGTTCTAACGGCAATTTTTACATTCCGCGCATCACCATTATCGGTGATTGGCAATATACCAAGCGGCGTGTCGGCAAAGCCATCTTTAACAACACCATCAAAAACATTTAGCTCTGCAAAAAAACTGGCGACAAATAAATCGCGGGGCGCACGATACATTTCGCCAGATGTGCCAACTTGAACAATCCGCCCACCATTCAGCAATGCAATCCGGTCACCCATGCGCATTGCTTCTTCTGCATCATGCGTCACAACGATCGTCGTCGCGCGTGTTTCCCGCAAAATAGCCAATGTTTCAGCGCGTATGGAATCTTTTAGCCGTGTATCAAGTCCAGAAAAAGGCTCGTCCATAAGCATCACAGATGGGCGCGGTGCCAAAGCACGCGCAAGCGCTGCGCGCTGCTGCTCGCCGCCTGACAAAACATCAGGGTAAGAATTCACATGATGCTCAAGCCCAACACGCCTGATCGCATTGAGCGCTTCCTGTTTGGACATAGCTTTAGACATCGTCGTCAAACCAAAGCGCACATTGTCCAATATTGTCATATGTGGAAACAGTGCAAAATCTTGGAACATCAATCCAATGGAGCGCTTTTCGGGCGGCAAGAATATCTTATCGCTGGCAATTTCGCGCCCATTCATCACCACAACGCCGGATGTTTGTGGCTCAAGCCCCGCAGCAACCCGTAATAGAGATGTTTTACCAGAACCGGATGGCCCAAGAAGACAAATCACTTCACCTGGCTGGATGTGCAAATCAATGCCCTGCAAAATGTGCTTGTCGCCATAATGCAAATGCAAGTCACGGAACATAAGCTCGGCAGCAAATGATACACCCGTGCGGGCAGCATTTTTAGAAGTCGCCGAAGCCATTATTTGCCGTTCACTATCATTCGAGTTGGGAAGTTGACTACTTAAGTCAGCTTATAGCCCTAACAAGCCCCGCAATGTCAATCAAACTTGATCAATCATCTTGCGCAAGCGGCGTTAAAAGTCCCAGTTCTTCCAAGTCAATATCGCCCAACTCTTCTTCATCATCGGTCAGTGCATCAGGATCAATGCTCGGCATTGGAACAGAAAAGCCAGCCGGCATACGCGCAGACAAAAGCCCCGCCGCCTTTAATTCTTCCATTCCAGGCAGATCGCGGATCTCTCCAAGGCCAAAATGGTCCATAAATTCAAGCGTTGTACCATAGGTTACAGGACGGCCCGGTGTTTTGCGGCGGCCACGCAGTTTGATCCAACTTGTTTCCAAAAGCACATCAAGCGTGCCCTTCGATGTTTCAACACCGCGAATTTCTTCCATTTCAGCGCGCGTGACCGGCTGGTGATACGCAATAATCGCCAGCACTTCGAGCGCAGCACGCGACAATTTGCGCTGCTGAACTTGTTCGCGTTGCATTAAAAACGAAAGATCGCCAGCGGTACGGAATGCCCATGCATTATCAATGTGAACCAGATTAACACCGCGTGTTTCATAAAGCTGAACAAGCGCCTCCATAACGCGGCGCACATTTACACCATCAGGCAAACGGTCAGCCAAAGCCTTTTCTGTAACCGGCTGCGATGACGCAAAAACCAAAGCTTCGGCCATACGCATGGCTTCTCTTGTCACCGCTTCCGCATCATTATTGTCAGATGAAATATCACCATCGTGATCTTCCATAGCTTGCGGTTCCACGTTTTCGTTCATTTCATCCATCATAGGGCAGCCTCAACGGATGGCTGTTTGGGACCAGCAACGGAATCGCGCAAATAGATCGGAGAAAAATGCTTATCTTGGCGTATTTCCAACACACCTTCACGCACCAGTTCCAAACTGGCAGCAAACCCGCTGGCAATCGCAGTGCGGCGCTCTTTTGCTGTTGGAATATAGGCAAGGAAAAAACTGTCCAGCGCTGTCCAGTCGCTCATATCGCCGACAAGGCGCTGCAAAATTGTGCGCGCATCCTTCAATGACCACACAGGACGGCGCTCAATCGAATAATCATCATTCATTGCATGGCGTTGGCGCCCGCCAGAATAAGCCGCTAGCAAATCATAAAGCGATGCAGAAAACTCAGTGCGCTTTTCCAGCACAACGGTTTCTGGCATGCCGCGCGCAAATACATCGCGCCCTAACCTATTGCGATTAACCAGCTTGGACGCTGCATCGCGCATCGCTTCAAGACGTTGCAGACGATACTGCAAAATCGCCGCCATTTCTTCACCAGAAGGTTCGTCATCATTGGCAGGTTTAGGAATAAGGAGTTTTGATTTCAAAAATGCGAGCCAAGCAGCCATCACCAAATAGTCGGCGGCAAGCTCAATGCGTATCTTTTTAGCCCGTTCAATAAATGTGAGATATTGGCGCACAAGCTCAAGAACAGAAATCTGCGTTAAATCAACTTTTTGGTTGCGCGCAAGGTGAAGCAAAAGGTCCATCGGACCTTCAAAACCCTCAACATCAACCACCAAAGCTTCTTCATTGGTCAGGCGTTCAGGGCCACCATCCTGCCAAACAGCATCCATCGGCACCGCTTTACCATTCTTGGCATTTGGCGATCCGTCAGCCGTTTTCTTTGCACTTTGCTGTGCCATGCAGCCACTTTCCTTCAACGCTCCATTTAGAGCGTATCAAGCCAGTGAGCATTATCAGGCGAAAGCGCTCACCAGCGCATTGAACTCTTCACGAAGGGCCGCCGTTTCTTGGGCGGCACTTTGCGGCGCTTTCAACAAATCCGTTGCTGCATTTGCGCGATCTAACGACCTACCTGATAATGTAGGTGTCACTTCGCAAACCGGCAACATCTCGTGCATAGCGCCATTGCAATGTAGTACAACATCGCATCCCGCTGCAAAGGATGCCTGCGCTCTATCACAGAAATCCCCAGAAAGTGCATGCATTGACAGATCATCGGTCATCAAAAGCCCGTTAAATCCGATTTCACCGCGAATAATTGTCTCTATGACGTATTTTGACGTGGTCGCAGGCGCTTTTGCATCAAGGGCTGTGTAAATTACATGCGCCGTCATCGCCATTGGCATATCTTTAAGCTGCTTGAATGGCTCAAAATCATGCGCACGAAGCGTCGCCGCGCTTGTATCAACGATTGGCAAGTCCTTATGGCTATCAACCAATGCACGGCCATGGCCCGGAATGTGTTTGATAACGGGCAAAACACCGCCTTCAAGCAAGCCTTCTGCTGCCGCCAACCCCATGTCGGCAACCGCTTGCGGTGTGTGGCCATAAGCGCGATTGCCAATCACATCGTGCGAGCCTTCAACAGGCACATCCAGCACAGGAAGACAGTCCGCATTGATACCGAGCGGCAAAAGATCTGCCGCATGGAGTTTGGACATCATTCGGGCGACACGCATGCCTTCATTTTTATCTTTTTTGTATATTTCGCCTAACGCAGCACCCGACGGATAGATTTGTGTAATCGGTGCTTTAATACGCTGCACACGGCCGCCTTCTTGGTCGATGAACACTGGCGCGTTCTCCCGGCCCACAAGCTCACGGAAATGCGCCGTCAGAGCGCGTATCTCATCTGCTGTGCCAATATTTCGTGCAAAGAGAATAAGTCCCCACGGCTTATGCTCGGCAAACATTGCTATTTCTTCAGGTGTAAGCGCAATTGTTGCGCAACCAGCAATCATGGCCTTTGCATCGGTCATGGCAATTCCTTACTTTTTTAAATGATATTTGGGCGGCATCACACCGCCCAATTGTGCCAGATAATTAGCGTGTTACGAAACAACTGCCGCCAGCGGACTTAATTCTCTCGCACAAACTATTGGCCTCAGCACGATCATTGGCACCAACACGAACGCGGTAATAGGTACCCTTGCCTTCAATATCGGCTTTGCGAATTACAAGGTCGCGGCCACCAAGTACATTGCCAAATTTGCTAGACAGTGTGCGCGCAGATTGCTGAGCATCAGCCTCAGTCGGCAAGGAAGCCATTTGCACTGAATATGGTGTCGGCGCAGCTTCTGTTGCCACAGTTGGAGCTGCTGGAGCAGCTGCAACTTGCGTCGGCTCTGGATTGACAATGTTCACTGGCTGATCTTTTGGACGCTCAGCGATATTTGACGGCGAGATCGTTTTCGTTTGAACTGTCCGTGTCGGTAATGCTGGTGCTGCAGCAGGCTCACTCGGCGTAAGTCGCTCAGGCGTAGCAGCAGGTTCATCAGCAACAGCGCTATCTTCACCATTTACCGCTGCTTCGCCAACAGGTACACCGCCCAATTGCGCTTGTTCGGCAGAAGCAACTTCTGTTGCAGGTGTCTGTGGTGCAATCGGTGCTGGTGTTGGCACAACTTCGCGCTCAACCAATGTACCATCAGCACGCACAACGAGAGTACGCACTTTGCGCGGCGCAACAACAAACGGTGCAGCTTCATTAGACGAAGAAGTCTGCGCTGAAGGCTTAAGTCTATCTTCGCCCTTTTGCAAATCTTCGCCGTTCAAGCTGCTTGGTAATGCATTTTCTGGAACAGCTGCGATATCTACCGGCTCTTCGGAGGTTGAAACGAGTTCTTCTTGCGAAGGCACGCCTCTCGATTCGCTAAAGACAGCACGGTCCTGATTAGGCACTTCTTTGCCGCCTGGATTTTCCGGTGCGACCTTTACAGGGTCCGAACTTGCTTTCACCAGAACGGGGCCATCTGCGCTATTTGTTCCGCCGCCAGAAAGCGCAAAAATACCAATTGCGCCAACGATTGCAACGCACCCAAGCACGGCAGCAACCACAAGACCGCGCTTTACGGTTTTAGGTTCGTCATAACGCGGACCAGCAGCAGCACCATCAAAACCATCATCATAGGCATTAGGCGATGCATTGCCCAAACTACTGGTATCATGGCTTACAAACTCGATATCACGCGCAAGTTCAGCTTCAAATCGTGTTTCATCAAAGGATTCGTCATCATTCGCCATTGCTGTTTCACCAGCACGGCGCGAAAGAGCGGATACTCCTGCTACTGCGCTCGTTGCAGCAACGGCAGCCGTTGTGGCAGGCCAACTATCATCGACTTCAAGCGAAGCTTCATCAAAATCTATGTCTAAATCGTCTTCGAAGCTTGAAGAGAATTCCGAATCCACATCGGGCAATTGTGGAACATCGATCGCCACGGGTCCGCCATCATTGAAAGCGGACATATCTGTCGTGTCCAAAACTGGAGCGCCAGCAGTATCAGCTTGTGCAACAGGCTCTTCGTAATGCTGTGAAAAATTATCTTCGATATTGCTATCGAATTGCGAAATGCTTTCATCAACAGCTGCAGAAAGCGACAATGGCGGCTCGTCAACAATTATTGTTTCTTCGGGCATACTTGCATATTCTGGAGCAATATCAGTGTTTATCTCTGCAAGATCTTCATTGAAAAATGTCGCAAACTCATTTTCAAGAGCATTATCATCAAACGCTGCAACGGGTTCAGAAACGGCGTTTTCTTCTGCAGATATAGATTGTTCAAAATATTCATCCGCAGGCTCACTTAAAGGTGCAGGCTCTTCATATGAACGATCATCAAAAGTTGCAGGCTGAATTGCTTCTTGTAGCTGAATAGCTTCAAGCTCCTCATCCATATCAGCAAAGCTGGCTTCAGTGTCCATGTCATCTAGGCTGGCTTCAGATGCAGCCTGCTCAAACTCATGCGATACGGGCTCTTCAACCAGAGGTGCAAGTTCTTCAGAAACTTGGGCCGCATATTCAGGCACCTCAGTGCCAACGGAAACATTACCGCCCAACATGGCAGCAAGCTCATCTTCCAAAGAGGAAACCGTCGGCGCGATATGTTCCGGCGCTTCCACATAAGGCTCTACAGATTCCTCTGGAGCCTCAGCATAATTTTCGACACTTAGCTCCGCAAGCAATGCATCTTCGAGATCGATTTGCGGATCAATCTGAGATGAATCAGATTGAGATTCCTCGTCAGCAAACCCCATAATGCGTGACAATTCGAAAAGTGGATCATCACTATTGATATCCACGTCTTTCGTTTCATCCCGAGAAACGCTTCGCGTTGCTGCATCGATCATTGCGGTCACCTAAACTCTTTACCCGTGGAAATTTCCACTTAAATTGCGCAATACCAGCGTAATATGGGCAAAAAGTGGCTAATATCACCGCATTTCTTCAGGTGAGTCCACGCCCAATATTCCAAGACCAGAGCGCAACACGTTCAAAACGCCTTGCACCAAGCCAAGTCTGGCAGAGGTCAATTGTGGATTGTTAACCTTAACAAACCGTAAGTGTTCATTGTCATTGCCTTTATTCCAATGTCCATGGAAGCTATTGGCTAGCTCATAAAGGTAAAAAGCGACGCGGTGCGGCTCTTGCGCCATAGCCGCAGATTCCACAATACGCGGAAATTCAGCTAATTTACGCACAAGTGCAATTTCGCTCTCATCATCCAACATGTGAAGCAATTCAAGATCAGCCGTGATGCCAGGAATCTGCTCACGCGCCTGCCTAAAGACAGAATAACACCGTGCTGAAGCATATTGCACATAGAATACGGGGTTATCTTTTGACTGCTCTGTCACTTTAGCAAAATCGAAATCAAGCGGTTCGGAGCTTTTCCGATAAACCATCATAAACCGCACAGGATCGCGGCCAACTTCATCAACCACATCGCGCAAGGTCACAAACTGCCCTGCCCGCTTGGACATTTTTACAGGTTCGCCATTACGCAGCAATTTCACAAGCTGGCAAAGCAAGACCGTCAGATCGACAGTTCCATCAGATACGGCCCGTGCCAAAGCTTCCATCCGCTTGACATAACCACCATGGTCGGCACCAAGCACAAAGATCATTTCCTCAAAGCCGCGCTCAAACTTATCAACGAAGTAAGCAACATCGGCGGCAAAGTAAGTGTACGAGCCATCAGACTTAACGAGCGGCCGGTCGATATCATCGCCCACTTCAGTTGAGCGGAACAGAACCTGTTCACGGTCTTCCCAATCATCAGGCAATTGACCTTTTGGCGGCGGAAGTGTGCCGCGATAAACATGACCTTTTAGCGTCATATCGTTCAAAGCCGCTTTAATTTTCGCGCCATTGTCATCATGCACAGTGCGCTCTGAAAAGAACACATCATGATGAACATTAAGCGCGGCCAAATCTTCGCGGATAAGCGCCATCATCGCATCAATGGCCGCATCCTTGATGATAGCGAGCGCTTCTTCTTCGCTTTTTTCTTTAAGCGCTTCGCCATATTGCTTCGCCAAGGCTTCGCCCAGCGGCACAAGATAATCACCGGGATAAAGGCCTTCCGGCATATCACCAATAACTTCGCCAAGCGCTTCGCGGTAACGCAGCATAACAGAGCGCGCCAATACATCGATCTGCACACCAGCGTCGTTAATGTAGTATTCTTTTACAACGTCAAAACCCGCAAATTTCATCAAATTGGCCAGCGTGTCACCGATCACCGCACCGCGGCAATGGCCAACATGCATAGGGCCAGTAGGGTTCGCTGAAACAAATTCAACATTGACCTTCTTGCCGCCGCCAATATCAGAACGACCATATTCAACGGTTTCGCTCGCCATTAATTTAAGCTGCGCCAACCAAAATTCGTTAGAAATACGAAGATTGACAAAACCAGGTCCAGCAATTGATGTTTCAACAATATCAGCGTCTTGTTCCAAAGCGCTCGCAATTTTTTCTGCAAGCACACGTGGGTTTTCGCCAACTTGTTTGGCAATAACCATCGCAGCATTGGTCGCTATATCGCCATGTGAAGGATCACGCGGTGGCTCAACATTGACACGTGCAGTTTCCAATGCCCCACCATCACGGGTTTCCAATTGGAGACCTTCAACGGCAGTAATCACCCGCTCGCGAAACGCGGAAAAGATATTCATGTCAACATTCCTGAAATTTTGAAACGCAAATGCGTTAATTGTGTGTGGCGCTGCTACCGCAATTCGGGCGTTTGGTCAAACAACCGTCGATGCTGCGCAATCGCAAAATTGTCCGTCATACCAGCCAAAAAGTCTGATACGCGCTGAGCCAGCGCTTGCTGATCAAGTTTTGTTACTTGGTCTGCCCATTCGCCGCCCATATCAGCAGGGTTTTGCATATATCGCTTAAACAGATCCCGAACAATGTCTTCAGCCTGTGCGCGCACCCGCAAAACATTCTCATGGCGATACATATTTGCGAACATAAAACGTTTCAGTTCCTTTTCACGCGTTTTCATCACAGATGAAAAAGTCACAATTGTCTGACCGGCATTATAAATATCATCAACGGACTTAGGGTTCAGTAAGCTAAGGTTTTCGCCAGCGGTCCGGATCACATCTTCAACCATCACAGTCATAACGCGGCGCGTTGTTTCATGGCCGCGTCGTGTCTGGTCAAGATCAGGATATTTGCCATCAACAATCGCTAATTGCTCACCAACAAGTTCAACTTCTTTCAACAAATCAAAAGAAAGCAATCCAGCGCGCAAACCATCATCAATATCATGAGTGTTATAAGCTATGTCATCGGCAATAGCAGCGACTTGCGCCTCTAAACTCGCATGGTCAGCAAGCTTAAGATCGTTTTTAGCATTGTAATTTTCGATAGCGCGCGGCAGCGGCTTACCATCCAGCGATTGCCCATCTTCACCAAGCAAAGGGCCATTATGTTTCACAAGCCCTTCAAGCGTCTCCCACGTTAAGTTGAGACCATCAAAATCCGCATAACGATGCTCTAATTCGGTAACAACCTTGAGCGCATGGGCATTATGATCAAACCCACCAAAATCAGCCATCATTTCATCAAGAATATCTTCGCCCGTATGCCCAAAAGGCGTGTGGCCAAAATCATGCACCAACGCGATAGCTTCTGCTAAATCTTCATCTAAACGAAATGCACGCGCCAATGCCCGCGCAATTTGAGCCACTTCAATCGTATGCGTTAGGCGTGTTCTGTAATGGTCATCTTCATGACTAAAAAACACTTGTGTTTTATGTTTCAAGCGCCTGAAAGCAGTCGAATGAACAATTCTATCGCGGTCTCTTTGGAAGGGTGTACGTGTCGGGCTCTCGCGCTCCGGCACCAATCTTCCTTTGGAATTTTCAGGATTGCTCGCAAAAGCTGCGCGTAATCCACCGCCAAACCCTATATCGTCAAACTGCACCACCGGAACCTGTCCTTGTTCATGCCTCAAACATGTTTCAACCTACACATATTGACGAGCGCCCTTCGCGTCCATACCTATAGAGAAGATTGGAGCAAATCATGACCGCCCACGAACCATCAAAACAAGTTCAGATAACCGACGCAGCATTTGCACGCGTTGCCAAAGTGCTTAAAAACGAAACGGACAACAACGCCTTGCGCGTTTCGGTTGAAGGTGGCGGCTGCTCTGGATTTTCCTACAAGTTTGATCTGACATCAGAGCGCAATGATGATGATATTGTCTATGAAAAAGACGGTACAACCATCCTCATTGATGAGCTTTCCTTAGTGTATATGGGCGGTTCGGTCATTGATTTTGTTGATGATCTTGTTGGCCAAAGCTTTCAAATCAAGAATCCAAATGCAGTAGCATCTTGCGGTTGCGGCACGAGTTTCAGCGTCTAATGAAAATCGCAACATGGAATATCAACGGCGTTAAAGCGCGCCTACAAACGGCAAAAGATTGGCTCGAACAATCGAAACCCGACATTGCGTGCCTTCAAGAAATCAAATCGGTTGACGAAAACTTCCCGCGTGAAGAGTTCGAATCGCTGGGCTATAATCTTGTAACGCACGGTCAAAAGAGCTTTAACGGCGTCGCAATTTTATCGCGGCTGCCGTTTGATGAGGTCAATCGCGGCTTGCCCGGTGATGATGCCGATGAACAAGCCCGCTTTATTGAATGTGTTGTTTCAACGCAGCATGGCGCATTGCGCGTGGTTTCGCTTTATCTGCCCAATGGCAATCCCGTCGCCGCTGACTCCATAAAATTTCCCTATAAGCTTGGCTGGATGGACCGTTTAGAAGCATGGGCACAAGAACGTTTAGCGCTTGAAGAGCCGCTTATCCTTGCCGGTGACTACAATGTCATCCCTATGCCTGTTGATTGCCATGACCCAAAAGTTTGGGAAGGCGATGCACTGTTTCGGCCTGAAAGCCGTTCAGCTTTTCGCCGTCTTGCCAATCTTGGCTTTACCGATGCGCTGCGTTCTGTGACCGACGCGCCGGAAACATATACTTTTTGGGATTACCAAGCGGGTGCTTGGCAAAAAAACAACGGTATTCGCATTGACCATTTGATGCTCTCGCCAGAGGCGGCGAACAAATTGGTCAGTGTTGATGTCGAAAAATACGTCCGCGCTTGGGAAAAACCGTCCGACCATGTGCCCGTTGCGGCCGAACTCAATTTCTAATGAGCTGGCGCAAGCAGGACCGCCTTGCCAGCGTCATTTTGACGGTTATGTTTCTAGCTGGGCTTCTTGACGGCTATAGACCACAGCTGGTTGAACAATATATTTTAGTCTACACGCTCATAATGTCCGTGCTGGTAGTTTATTGGCTTTATTTGGATGCAGCCGACTTCAAACAAAAACGACCTGGAAAATGGGTGATTATCAGCGCCCTTCTGTTTTTCCCAATCGGCATCTGGATGCATTTGATACAAACACGCGGCCCCGCGCGCGGTACGATACAAACGATAATTGTCGTCGCAATCTATCTAGCCACTTATTTTGGCGGCGCCATTTTAGGTCAAACATTGGCTGAGTAGCCGCATTCGCACAATTGAAACCTTTGCAGTTTATCACCACATCAAAATAAGCTTTGTTTTTTAGGATAGCGATATGAGCGAACTCACCCTGTTTTTGATGCCTGCCGGACTGATATTCTTAGTTTTGATCATCTGGAGCATTATTGTTATCACGCCAGGTAAGCGTGCGAGCATCGTCGAGCGATTTGGCCGCCCCCTTCCTAAGGCTAAAATGTCAGGACTAACATTCAAATTGCCTTGGCCAATTGATATTATGGTTGCGCAGGTCAATTTGCAGCTTCAAGAAATTTCTGCGGATGTTTCAGTTAAGACATCCGACAATGCGTTCATGTTGCTTCCTGTCAAAGCCCAGTACCGTGCGAGCTCTGAACCTGAAGGCGCCGTACGTGCCCATTACGAGCTTGAGGACCCAGAACAGCAGATCACAAGCTATGTGCTGAACAATGTACGCCAATCCGCTTCTGGTATGACAATGATCGATCTCTATCAAAACCGTGATGCCATTGAGGAGCAAGTACAGGAAGCTTTGCAGGAGCGCTTTATCCGCTATGGCTACTCTATTGAAAACGTACTGATTGATGAGCCGCAACCAAGTGTTGAAGTGCGCGATGCCTTTAACCGCGTTATCGCGTCCGAGCGCGAAAAAGAAGCTGCACAAAATATCGCCGATGCAAAACGCATCGAGCTGGTCGGTGTTGCTCAGGCCGAAAGCGAATCCAAAAAGCTACAAGGTGAAGGCATTGCCAATATGCGCAAAGCCATTGCCCATGGCATGGAAGCTGCGATGGCAACGCTGACTAATTCAGGCTTATCTGAACAAGAAGCGCTGCATTTGCTTATGGATACCAACCGCCTTGATACGATCAGCACGGCTGCCGCACATGGCAATATGATCCTTGCCGATATGCAAGATAGCGCGCATTTCATGAATACGATTGGCGCGATCAGGGCCGCCGATCACAAGGCCCCCAACAAAGATAAAACGCCCAAAAGCACGTTTTCAACACGGCAAAATCGATCAATGCCGACCCTCAATCCTTTTGCCCGCAAAGACGAAGAATAAAGCTCAACTTGCACGAATTGAAGTTCTGTGAGAGCCTTCCATCATAAGATGGGAGGCTATTTCAATGAAATACGAGCTATCATCGACACGATTGGTACTGCTTGCAGCTATTTTTACGGCTCTCATACCAGTCACTTCTTTTGCTAAAAGTGAATGTACTTGCCGGTTTAAAGACCGCTCGGTGCCAGAGGGCATTACAGTATGCTTAAACCTGCCTTCTGGTAATGTTCTGGCCACATGCAGCCGCGTTTTAAACAATACGTCATGGAAAATTCTAGAACAAGAATGTCCGCTTGGCTCTCTTAAAAAACATGCGCAACCGATACCTGTGCGCTTTAGCTAAAGGCTTTTATTATCTGCGGCCACATCTGTGCTTTCGGCATTTCTCTGCTCGGCTTCTAGCGCTGCATAATAGCTTGCCGTATGGCGGCGAAACCAGCAAACAATAGAAAACACGCAATAGGCAATGATCGCGTAAAATATGGTCCCGCCGATACCAAGGCTATCTTTGATAAGCCAATATGCAGCAATCAACATCGCAGTTATAAAAACACTTGATCCAAGCATGGTGATGGCAAACAGCCGTTCTTGCGGTTTCGCAATAAGCTTCCTGATCAAATCAGCGAAGAAGAATAAAATTCCGGCCCATAGATAGGCTGCAAAGAACATAATCGGCACGAAGAAGACGACAAAACCAGTATCGCCAATTGGAAAAAATACGTTTGCGATGAGCGTAAATAAAGCAGCTACGAACAGCTGGAGCACTTTCAACTTGGTGCTAACGCTCATCGTTGAAATTGACCTCATTATTAAAGGAACACCAAATTTTGCCGCGCACTAATTGCGCGCTAAACTATCACCGTAAGAGATGCCAGTGCGTCTATCCGCTTCAGAGGAAACAGCAAAAGCTTCTTCCTGCATCGCTCTAATCCAGCCTCGATCGCCTTCTTCGGCATTGTGCAAAGCAGCGGTCATCAGGCCTAAGCCTTCTACAGTCTTGCCCGCATCAAACATCATTTTACCAAGCATGGCTTGCGATCCTGCATGGCCTTTACTTGCGGACAAATTAAACCAGCGCCCCGCTTGGCGAGGATCAACAGCGCCGCCCTCACCGCTTAAAAACATTTTACCAAGTTCAAATTGAGCATCAGCATCTTTGAAGTTTGCAGCCGCTTGCCAATAAATATCACGCGCACGTGCCGGATCAGCTTTCACAGGCGATCCAGCAATACCGCGCTGTACATAAGCGCCAATCGACACCAAAGCATCCGCAACAAAAGATGAATCCCGGCTGCCTTGCTCAGCGCCTTCTTTCACAATGCCGCGTAAAATTTGAAAAGCTTCAAAATCATTTTCTTCAACGCCATCACCAGCAGCATACATTTTTGCCAGCTTCCAACGCGCACCAATGTGCCCATCCTTGGCAGCATCGCTATACGCTTTAAAAGCTTCGTCTTTGCGTCCGCTTTTATAGGCTGAAAAACCAAATCTGAATGTCGTCCAAGCTTTGCGTTCACCCGTAGGCTCCGCACCATCTTGCTGGTCGAATGCATGTGCAGGTATGCTCAATAAGAGCCCTGCGCAAAAGCACACGAGCATCGCTGGCCGGCTGGCAAGCTTGGCATAATGGCCCAAATTCCTGAATACGGTCAGGTTATCTATGAGATATCCACGCAACACTTCAGTTCCTCTGCTCCACCATATCATAAAGGTGAGCAATCTTAATTTCTATCATTCGCTCCAACATTCAATATCTATTGACTGACATTTAAATGCGGTTTTCACATGTCTTCGTAATTGATTAATCTTTGTGGCGGGATCGCGGCAAACAACCTTCACGTAACTTTACAACAATAGTTCTAACCAAACTGTTGCTGAATCGTCACAAAATGAACAGAACCGCACAAATAAAAAACCCGCCACAAGGACGGGTTTTTAAAAATCTGAATTTTAGATTTCAGAATTTAATTTTCGCACTGATGTTCACACCAAGCGCAGAACCTGCTTCTGCTGTGCTAGTACCTGGTGCCGAAACAAATCCACCCACTTTGCCATTAGCCTTAAAGTCTTGTGACGCTGCGCCGAACCAAGAATAGCCAACACCACCACGGAACTCAACGTTTTCACTTGGTTTGAAAGACGCGCCTGCACTAGCAGTCCAAACATCCGATTCTTGAAGGTCGTGTCCGGTGCCAACACCGCGATCCCATGTCAGGCCAGCAGTAACGGCGAGTGCATCATTAAGTTGATGTGCTACACCACCATTAATTGTCCAGCCATCCTTCCAGAAGAAGTTTAGGGAAGCTGGCGTGCCCTCCGCATTGTATTCAAGAACATCAAAAACGCTCCAGTCTGTCCACTTAACGCCGCCATATACAAGCCAGCCTGGTGCAACACCAGACTGAACTTTCAATTCAACACTTTGCGGGAAAGTAGCCTTACCAGTAGCAAAAGGATTAATGGGCTTGCCAGTGAATAAATTATCCAAACTTCCGTTAGCATCAACGTTTACCGCTGAGCGATACATAAGCTGTGCACGCAATGCGATTTCAGTAATCTCATAAGCAGCACCTACACGATAGCCATATCCATCATCACTAAGGCGTAAAGCTGCTGTAGGCACGCCGCCCACTTTTGGGTTATGGCCAATCAGCTGTTCAAAATCCAAAGACTGATAAAATGCGCCACCCAAAATTGTGAATTTTCCAGGGCCGGCATTGAATGATACACCACAAGTCAAACCAAGTTCATTTGTCACGAAGTCTTGCTTTACTGAACGAGTTGCCGAGCTAGTATCATACCCATCTGCAGTACCACTATAGTCAGACTTACCACCAAATGGCGTTGTATAAGTGCCAGCACAAGCAATATCTTCAACGGGTTCCAACTTCATGGCAAAGCTAGGAATAACATAGCTTTCAAGCAAATCAGAAGACTCTGGAGCGCTAGTTCCTTGGGTTTTAAGATTTTGTGTAGGCGACACAAACGTCATAGACGAACGCGACACGAAATTACCATCTTCATACAGAATATCTGTATCTGCTGTGCCGCGGCTAAAGCCACCTGCACTAGCTGCAGTTGTAAGAATTGTCGCACCAGCGAAACCGAGAATAATTTTTTTGATTGAGCTAGACATGTGCCCCCCTCCAGAAAACGAATTAACCCTATCTCACTCAAATAAGGTTACTACTTCAAGAAGATTTTCCAAAAGGGCCGTTTTTGAGGCCCAAACGCCACGTAAGGTGGCACTTTTTAGCGCTACTGAAGCAAAATGAGACACTCCTAATTGTAACAAAAAAGTTATTTAAGCAGGTGAAATCGTCGCATCCCCCTTGAACACCCTTTAAAAAACCTCATTTCGAGCTGAATCGCCAACAATATGTTGCAATTGTGTCACAAGAACACATCTTTACGACTGATCATACAAAAACAGGCCGTTGACGTAAGCGTCAACGGTCTGTTTTGCATCAAAATTGAAATCTCGAATCATTAAAGCGCTTTAACGCGGGCAAGTGCAGCCTCAAGATTCTCCAATGTAGGTTTGAATTCTGCCAGTTTTTCACGCTCAGCTTGGACGACTTCCGGCTTGGCATTTTGAACAAATTTCTCATTGTTCAACTTGCCTTCAATTTTAGCCATGTCGCCGCGTACCTTGCCAATTGCCTTTTCGATGCGCGCACTTTCCGCCGCCACATCGACAAGTGAGCCAAGTGGCAAACAAGCTGTGCTTTCACCCACAACGATTTGCGCAGAGCCTTCTGGTGCAACATCAGCCACAGAAAGTGCTTCCACCCGTGCCAACCACTGAATAGCCGCAGCATTGCGCTCCATCCGGCCGCGTGTCACGTCACCAGCATCAACAAAAATCAACGGCGCCTTGGCGGATGGCGGCACATTCATCTCTGCACGTACAGAACGAATGCCCGATACCAACTCAATCAACCAATTAATTTCGTCAGCGGCTTCATCATCAGAAAACTCGGCTTTAGGCCAAGGCGCATGGCAAATCAGAGTCTCACGATTTGCAGCTGTTAATCCCCAAAGCTCTTCAGTCATAAAAGGCATAAACGGATGCAGCATTTTATAAGCTTGGTCGAGAACATAGGCAGCGCAAGCCTGAGCCTCTTTTTTAGCCGCTTCGTCCTCACCTTGGAAAACAGGTTTTAGCAGTTCCAGATACCAGTCGCAGAAATTGTTCCAAACGAATTTATAAGCCGCTGATGCAGCATCATTGAAGCGATACGTATCAATGCCCGTCGAAACCTCTTTGACCGCACGTGAAAGTTCGGTCAAAATCCAGCGATTAACAGGCAGTTTGGCATCTTCCGGTTTGAAATTCGGATCATGCGCAACATCGTTCATCTGTGCAAAGCGCGTCGCATTCCACAGCTTGGTGCCAAAATTGCGATAGCCAGCGATACGGTCAGTATCGAGCCGAACATCCCTGCCCTGGGCTGCCATAATCGCCAGCGTAAAGCGCAGCGCATCCGTGCCGTATTCATCCATTAATTCCAGTGGATCAATAACATTGCCCTTGGACTTGGACATTTTCTGCCCGTCCTTGTCACGCACCAATGCGTGGACATAAACCGTATGGAACGGCTCGACAGATTGCCCGTCTTCGTCCTTCATAAAGTGATTGCCCATCATCATCATTCTGGCAACCCAGAAGAAAATAATGTCAAAACCGGTAACGATCACATCCGTTTGGTAATAAGCCTCAAGCTCTTTGGTCTTTTCAGGCCAACCAAGCGTTGAAAACGGCCATAGCGCAGATGAGAACCATGTGTCGAGAACGTCTGGATCGCGCTGCAATATGCTCTGCGTTTCAGATGCCTCAATCTTATTCTCGACCCAAGCTTTCCACGGCCCTTCATGAGAAATATAATGCTGGATTGCCGCCTCAAGCGCCAAACCTTCATTTTTCGCCACAAAAACACGGTCATCAGGACCATACCAAGCAGGGATTTGATGCCCCCACCAAAGCTGGCGCGAAATACACCATGGCTGGATGTTTTCCATCCAATTATAATAGGTGTTTTCCCATGTTTTCGGCACAAAGTTTGTGCGGCCCTCTTTAACGGACGCAAGCGCAGGTTTGGCCAGCGTTTCCGCATCGGCAAACCATTGATCTGTCAACATAGGCTCGATAACGACCTTAGAGCGGTCACCAAACGGCTGCATAATCTTCTTATTTTCAACGTAAGGAACACTCTCCTCACGTTCATTGCCTTCATCGTCTTTAAGCGTAACCGTAGTCATAACCGCTAAACCTTCAGCGGAAATATTGGCAATAACTTTTTTGCGCGCCTCAAAGCGGTCCAGTCCGCGATATTCATCCGGCACTAGATTGATCGTATCAACAACAGCTTCGCTAGGCAGCTCGCCACTTTCAACGATTGCTTTTGCTTTCGCCGCTTCTTCAACATAGGCATCGCCATCAGCGCGCATAGATGCCTTTGTATCCATCAAACGGTACAGAGGAATATTATTGCGCTTGGCAACTTGATAGTCGTTGAAATCATGCGCGCCGGTAATTTTAACTGCACCAGAACCAAAATCCTTGTCAGGATATTCGTCTGCTATGATAGGAATTTTACGGCGATGTTCTTTCGGTCCAACAGGGATTTCACAAAGCTTGCCAACAATTGAAGCATAGCGCTCATCGGAAGGATGAACAGCAACAGCACCATCACCCAGCATGGTTTCTGGGCGTGTTGTCGCTATCGAAATATAATCGCGCGTCTCTTCAAGAACCACATTGCCGTCTTCATCTTTTTCAACATAAATATATGTTGCACCGTCCGCCAAAGGATATTTGAAATGCCACATATGGCCATCAACTTCGGTGTTCTCGACTTCCAGATCAGAAATTGCGGTTTCAAAATGCGGGTCCCAATTGACCAAACGCTTGCCGCGGTAAATCAAGCCTCCATTATAAAGCTCAACGAAAACCTTGAGCACCGCTTCTGATAGACCTTCATCCATCGTAAAGCGCTCACGCGACCAATCACATGAAGCACCAAGACGCTTTAACTGATTGAAAATCGTGCCACCGCTTTCGGCTTTCCATTCCCAAATTTTCTCGATGAATTCCGCACGCGTAAAATCGTTACGCTTTTTGCCTTCGGCATTCAGCTGGCGCTCAACAACCATCTGCGTAGCAATACCCGCATGGTCCATACCTGGCTGCCACAGCACATTATTGCCAAGCATACGCTGGTAGCGAACCATTATATCCTGAAGCGTGTTGTTGAGTGCGTGGCCCATATGCAAAGAGCCAGTAACATTGGGCGGCGGAATTACGATAGAAAATGGTTCCGCACCTTCGCGTGCGCCTGCTCCGGCAGCAAAAGCGTTTGCATCATCCCATTTTTTGGCGATTTGCGGCTCAACATTGGCCGCGTCAAAAGTCTTATCTAGCATCGAAAAATCCGCGCCGTTCAACGGCTAATTATCATAAAGAGTATGAGCTTGGATAAATCGGATAGAAGCCCTGCTGTCAACACAGGGCCAGCAGTTCACATGGCGGCAAATTCACTCGCCGCGCGCAATACGCTCAATTTCAGCACGAACCAAGCGCTCAACCATTGCCGGCAGATTATTATCAAGCCAGTCAGATAACATTGGTTTCAGCAAGTCTTCTGTCATGGCAGGCAGGTCACGTCCCGCTTCATTTGCCAGCGCTTCAGAAAGGCTCTCAAATGAATTGCCGATAACGGATTTTACCTGATCAGAAACCAAATTGCGTTTTGTTTCCGGCATATATGAAGGTGCTGAAGGACGTATATTAGCAGTCACTTGCTGATAATCAGATGTTTTTGCAGCAAGTGCGCTACCCACTTTTTCAAAAGCGGTGCGGTCATCATGCGTAAAACGCTGCTCATATTTCTTTTGTGCTGGTTCAATTGTCTGAACATCCACGCTTTCAGGCTCCGCAACACTATCCGCCACTTTTACAGCTTCCAGCGGCACCACATTGGTTTCAGACGTCTCATATTTCGCATCAAGGGATTCCAGAAAACTATCAAGCTCAGGAACACCAACTTCATCAAACGCATCATCTACAGATAGTTCAGTTTGCTCGGCAACTTCTGCCCCAAGAAGATCGGCAGCGGACACCAAATCAACCTGTGCGCTTGGCGCAGGCGTAATGTCATCATTTGCAACAGCTTCTTTAACGATAGTCGTGACGTCCGACTTTTTATTACCGTCATCAATGATACGGCGAATCGAAGCTAGAATATCATCCATTGAAGGTTGGTCTTGCACCGGATTGGTCTGCGCCATGTCACCCACTCTACAATTATCCACTGAACATTCGGCGTACCGAATCATACGTCAACTTAGCGCATAGATTTGGAAATGAGAATCGCTGATGGGAAATTGATTCTACAACCCACAAGAATAACCGTTAAAATGGTTACCGAGACCAGTAAAAGCGGTTAGCGACCATCAGGCGTGCGCAAACCGAACCATTTATCTTTAACAGCATTATAGTGTTCTTCAGGGTCTTTAACGGCAACGCTCAAGCCCAAACGCTTGGCATTTAGTCGCCCTATGGCAGAAGCAAGCGCATAGCTTGATACCACTTGGTTTCGCTGCGCCTGAACCAATGCGATTTGGGCGTTAAGAACAACGGTGCGGGCATTAAGAACATCAAGTGTTGTGCGCTGGCCAACGCTGCGCTCTTCAACAACGCCGTTTAGTGCTAGACGGGCGGCGCTCACGCCTTCCTGGTTGGCACTCACAGAGGCACGAGACGCTTCAAGCTGCGTGTAAGCAGACACAACGGCCGCACGAACTTGATTACGCGCCACATCAACTTCTAAACGTGCTTGGCCTAACTGCTCTTTGCTTTTACGCACAGTCGCAGACGCTTGACCGCCTTGATAAATAGGCACTGTCACGCTCAAACCGACACGGCCATTTGTCGAAGAACCCGAACTATCACCAGACACAGAACCGCCCGATGCCGAACTGCTGTAACTTTGCGTAACAGACGCACTCATACCAACCTGCGGCAGAAACGCGCCTTCAGCAGCTTTAACTGAGAACAGACCACTATCAACCAGTGCATTGCGTACTTCGATTGCAGGATGGCTTGAAAAGGCAATTTGCTCTGCTTGTGCAAGAGAACGTGGCAACAGCTTAGAAAGAGGTGCTGGCGTTTTCAAAGCACCCGGCTCTGTACCGACAATTTGCATGTAAATTGCTTCGGATGATTTTACTTGCGCTTGTGCAGCAATAAGTTGCGCACGAGCGGCAGCCAAACTGGCTTGCGCTTGCGCAACATCAGTACGTGTGCCTTCACCAACCTCAAAGCGAGAGCGCTCAGAGCGTAGTTGCTCATTAAGCGAATCAATGTTTTGCGCCCGCAGAGAAGCTATCTGGCGATTTTGCAAAACATCCATATATGCTTGCGACGCATCAAAAAGCGTATTTTGCTCTGTATTTAGAAGATTAGCGCGTTCTGCACGAACACCAGCTTCCGCGCCTTTGATATTATTACGTGTCTGAAACCCATCAAAAATTGACTGATTTATTTCAACGCCAAAGCTCGCAGAGCTATACCCACGTTTGTCAGCATCAAAATTATATAGAAGTGAAGATGTTGCCTGAACGCGAGGACGATGGCCCGATTTTGCAAGCGGAACATTTTCATCAACAGCGCGCAAACCAGCACGAGCCGAGTTTAAGCTGGGATTGTTTTCGTAGGCTTTCGCCATAGCGCCATAAATTGTTTCAGCACTGTGCGCGGCTGAAGCGATACAAACAGTCAAAGTCAGAACCGCTGAAAAAATTGACCGACGCATATAACAAATCCCAATCTGACTAAGCACGCTTATTAAACCGTATGATCGCAATAAGGCAATTGAGGCGCAAAACTCAAGTTACAAAATTGTCATAGACACAGTGTTTACAGTTTTAATAAGTTAACCGTTGTTAATTCGCACCACAATGTCAGTAAGTTTAAGGTTTAAAATAAGAATTCTGGCTCTTTCACAAAGCCCGGCAAAGTTGTCGCAGAAAGATTGAATGTTTTACGGCTCGATACAACGCCTTCATCGTCTTTAATATAAAGACGTGCAAAAGCTGTCGTTCCGCGCCCTTCAATCACAGCCAAACGGCCGTTATTTTTAAGCTGTGCGAGAAGCGCTTCAGGCACAGTATCAACTGCGCCGTTCAAAAAGATCACATCATATGGCCCTTCACCGGCAAAACCTGCATTCAGTTCGCCAGTAACAACCACAACATTATCAAACCCAAGCGATGCCAAAGTCTCTGATGCCTTGTTTGCAAGGTCTTCGTCGCTCTCAAGCGCAATAACAGCACCGGCAAGTTTAGAAAATACGGCAGATGAATAACCCGTTGCACAACCAATATCGAGAACCAAATCATCCGAACCAATATCAGCCATCTGCGCTAGCTTAGCGAAAGGCGATGGCTCCATAAGATAACGCGGCTGCGCTGCATCTGGGGATGTGACAAGAATTTCATCATCAATATAAGCAAGCGGCTTGGTTTTTGCTGGTACGAAAGCCTCACGCGGAATTTCGAACATCGCTTCAATTAAGCGCAGCTCGGTCACATCTGTTGTGCGAACCTGGCTATCAACCATTGCACGACGAAGCTCTGTGTAATTTTCCATCATCGATTGATCTCTGCGCTTTTCGGTGTGCAGCAATAAGAAAATGGAGGCCTCGTCCGGATTTGAACCGGAGTACACGGATTTGCAATCCGCTGCGTAACCACTCCGCCACGAGGCCCTAATACCACTGCGTATCGCGGCATCTGTTAACAGAGCGTTTTTAAAACGACAAGCAGGGCAATCATTATTGTACCTATTATTTTTGCTTTGAATCACGATTAGCGCGAAAATTGGCTTTTATACGCCCTATTTTCACAGCCATTTTACGACTAAAGCGCCGCGCAGCTTTAGAATCATGACTCAAAACGAATATTCCAAGCGGTAGCATCCAGAAGCCTAATATTGGCAAAAAGCCCAATATGCCGCCGAGAATCAATGCAACACCAAGCAAAACGCGCATGAAGCGACGCCTTGGTAAACGTATGGAGCGACCAAACAGCTTCAAATGATGATCAGATTTATCTTGCATTAAGCTTATATGTGAATTTCTGCCTCGATCTGCCAGCATTTATCTCGCTTCAAAGCATTATTTTGGCATCAAACAAAAAAATTGTGACTTTTTCTCAAAAGTCCCTTTGCAAAACAAAATACCTTTTGTTATGAGCGCTCATCGCAAGATATTCCCCGATAGCTCAGCGGTAGAGCAATCGACTGTTAATCGATCGGTCGTAAGTTCGAATCTTACTCGGGGAGCCAATTAAAACCGGTTGATGCAAATCGCATCAGCCGGTTTTTCTTTTCAGCGCATATTTCAATAAATCGACATTCTTGAATGATCTAAAACGTCTGGCGTTGCGTAAGCAGAAACAACAAATGCTTTAATGTAACTTTGGGCGCTCTGATCCTATGCCGACTGCAACGAATCCATCATTACCAGACGGCCCAATCATTGTGTGGTTTCGCAATGATTTGAGGATTGCTGACAACGCCGCATTGTTAAAGGCAGCGCAAAGCAACCAAGAGGTGATTTGCCTTTATATATTGGATGAAGATGCAGACGAGACAACGCATTATGGCGGCGCGCAGCTTTGGTGGCTGCATCATTCGCTAATCGCACTATCAAAATCATTAAAAGCTATCGGCGCAGAATTGATTCTAAAGCGCGGCTCGCCAAACAAAATCATCAAGAGTTTAATCGATGATACAGGTGCGAAAACCGTTCTGTGGAACAGGCGCTATGCGACAAGCCACATCAAGCGCGACACAGAGCTTAAAAGCGAGCTGACCAATGATGACATTGAGGTAATCAGCTTTGATGGCGCATTACTGCATGAGCCGACTAAACTGCGCACAGGCTCGGGTGGTCCTTACAAGGTTTACACACCCTTTTGGCGCGCGCTGTCAGGCAAGGATGAACCTCGCGACCCTGCCCCCAAGCCACAAACACTTAAACCCTACAGCAAAACCATAAAAAGCGATTCGCTTGAGGATTGGGCGTTGCTCCCAACAAAGCCAGACTGGTCAGGCGGCATTTCAGATGAATGGACACCTGGAGAGCAAGGCGCGTTAGAACGTTTGGATGATTTTCTTGATGGGCCCATCAATGATTATAAAGAAGGGCGTGATTTCCCTGCCAAACATGATACATCAAAACTATCACCGCACCTCACCTTTGGTGAAATTTCACCCTATCAAATCTGGTCTGAGGTGAATGCGAAGCATTGCACCCATACGCCCAATAAAGAGACATTTCGAAAAGAAGTCGTCTGGCGCGAATTTGCTTATCATCTCTTGGTCAATTTCGAAGATTTAAAAAACAAGAACTATAATAGTCAGTTTGATGCTTTTCCGTGGAATAGCAGCAAAAAACACTTGGCGGCTTGGCAACAGGGCAAAACCGGCTACCCCATCGTTGATGCAGGCATGCGCCAACTTTGGCAAACCGGATGGATGCACAATCGCGTCAGAATGATCGTTGCTTCGTTCTTGGTAAAGCACCTGCTGATTGATTGGCGCGAAGGCGAAAAATGGTTCTGGGACACATTGGTAGATGCAGATCCCGCATCCAATACGGCAAGCTGGCAGTGGGTTGCAGGCTCCGGCGCTGATGCCTCTCCATATTTCCGTATATTCAATCCGATTCTGCAGGGCGAAAAATTCGATAAGCTTGGCGCTTATGTGAAACTTTACTGCCCCGAACTGCGTGATGTTCCTGACAAATACATACACAAACCTTGGGAAGCCCCCGAGAAAATCCTTAAAAATGCAGGTGTGACCCTCGGCGATACGTATCCCAACCCCGTCGTTGATCACAAAACTGCGCGCGAGCGAGCTTTGGCCGCATACCAAACCATGAGAAAGAGCACCGGATGAACATAAATACACCCGCGCCGCGCAAAAAAATTGCAGTCATCGGCAGTGGTATTTCTGGCGCAGCGGCAGCTTGGTCTTTGAATTTCACGCAGGACGTCACGCTGTATGAAGCAGAAGGCCGCGCTGGCGGGCACACATGTACCGTTGATGTCGATTATGACGGCACACCCATTGCTGTGGATGTGGGCTTTATTGTTTTCAACGAGCGCAACTATCCAAATCTTTGCGCTTTGTTTGATTTTCTCGGTGTGAAATCTGAGGAAACCAATATGAGTTTCGCGCTATCGCTCAATGGCGGCCAGCGTGAATGGTGCGGCATTAGCCTCAGCACTGTTTTCTCTCAAAAAGCCAATATTTTTTCACCGTCCTTTTTATGGATGCTGCGCGAGGTCGTGCGCTTCAATAAGCAATGCCTAAAAGACCGTGACAGCGGCTATCTTGGCACGATGACGATCGGTCAATATTTAAACAAGAGAAAGTTCTCAAAGCGGTTTCAAGATGACTATTTAATTCCAATGGCCGCAGCGATCTGGTCTACGCCCAAAATAAAAATGCTGGCTTTTCCTGCATTGTCTTTCATTCAGTTCTTTGAAAACCACCGCCTTCTTGAACTAGAGCCACCAACATGGCGCACGGTTTCTGGTGGATCGCGTAACTATCATCAAAAATTACTCAGCGCACTCGGCGACAGCGTAAAATTAAACACGCAAATCACCGCGCTTCATAACAATGATGATGGCAGCGCTTCACTAACCGATCAAAATGGCAAAATTGAACATTTTGATGCCGTGGTATTTGCCTGCCACTCAGATCAAGCGCGCGCCATTCTTGCTGCTGGCAATGGGCCGTTGGAAACGCAAAGTGTTCTATCTGACATCAAATATAAGCCGAACCGCGTCGTCCTGCACCGCGATGTTCGCTTTATGCCAAAACGCACCAAAGCGTGGGCTGCATGGAACTATATGCGTGAAACAGAAGCCAATGGAGATGAAAGCGAAATCTGCCTCACCTATTGGATGAACCGGCTTCAAAATATTGACAGTTCAAAACCACTGTTTGTAACACTCAACCCAACGCGTGAACCTGACCCAACCAAAGTCTTCGGCGAATGGAGCTTTGACCATCCACAATATGATCAAGCCGCATTTGATGCTCAAAAACGCATTGAGTTTCTACAAGGCAACGACAACATCTTTTTTGCCGGTGCTTGGACAGGTTTTGGCTTCCACGAAGACGGATTGCGTTCCGGCTTGGCGGCCGCTGAAGCGCTGGGCGGTCATGTGCCTTGGCGCTCGGCGCTACCTGAAACACTTCCAATTGCCGTTGCGGCCGAATAGACTGTGGATATGCATATGCAAAATATGTCAAATCAAGCACTGTTCCCGCCGCCGGAACAAGCAGCAAAGCTGTATCCCGGCAAGGTAATGCATGCGCGCTTAAAACCGTTTGGACATCGCTTCAATTACCGCGTTTTCAATTGCTTGTTTGACCTAGACAAGCTGGCAGATGCCTCCAGATTGTCTCCCCTGTTTTCAGTTGACCGCTTTAATCTCATTAGCTTTTATCAGCGTGATCACCTGCCTGAAGGTGAGAAGCGTAGCTTACGCGATTATGCATCGGCATTGACGCAGGAAGCAGGTGTGCAGCGCCCTCACCGCATTCTTCTTCTGGCCTATCCGCGTATTCTAGGTTTCGTTTTCAACCCAATCAGCGTGTATTTTTGCTATAATGAAAACGATCATTTGACCGCTGTCATTTACGAAGTTCGCAACACATTTGGTGAGCGACATAGCTATGTTTGCAAGGTCGAAAATGGACAGCTTACGAGCGCAGGACTGCGGCAGGAACGCACCAAAATCTTCTACGTTTCTCCCTTTATCGACATGGGTATGCGATACCATTTCCGCATTACGCCGCCTGGCAAAAAGGTTAAAATCCGCATTTTTGAAACCGATGGCACAGACCCGCTTTTATCAGCGACATTTATCGGCGAGGCAAAGCCCTTCAAAACGCTTGCGCTTGCTGGTCAGGTCGCTCGCTTGCCCTTTATGACATTGAAGGTAGTTGCAGGCATCCATTGGGAAGCACTCAAGCTTTGGATCAAGGGCGCAAAGTACCGCGCAAGAGGCACGCCGCCTGATCCGGTCAGTTACAAAGACCGTATTACTGGACCTGCCGAATAATTTGTATAACTTTATAAACAGAAGAAACGAGACAGATTGATATGTCACACGCAACAAACAGCATGGATGATCTTTCGGCCTCTGCAGAGCCATTGACCGCAGAAAACTTGCGCAATTACGCGCGCGGCCTGCCCGTAAAAGCACGTCTTGCGCTTAAACTCGCATTGCAATTACCAAAAGGCACACTGACCATTCAGATGCCCGATGGCCGTGTGATTAAAATCGAAGGACGCGAAGAAGGCCCTAACGCAGCGCTTGTTCTGCATAATTGGAACTTGCCCAAACGCGCCTTGAGCGGTGCAACCATTGGTGTGGCAGAAAGCTACATGAATGGCGATTGGTCTAGCCCTGATGTAACGACCTTTCTGCGCCTGTTTGTCATCAATGAAGAATGGGGCAATCGCCTCGCCAGCAGCAGTAAAATCATGACCGCATTTGGCAAGCTGCGCCATTGGCTAAACAGAAACACCAAAGCCAAAGCCAGACAGAACATTTCAGCACATTATGATCTTGGCAATAAATTCTATGCCGCTTGGCTTGACCCAACGATGACATATTCGTCTGCCCTTTATCAGGACGGCGCGAATGATCTGCAATCAGCACAAACGGCTAAATATCGTGCGCTTGCAAAGGCTACGGGCATAACAAAAGACGATCACGTTTTGGAAATTGGATGTGGCTGGGGCGGGTTTGCAGAATTTGCGGCGCGTGAAATTGGTTGTAAAATTACAGGCTTGACGATCAGCCGTGAGCAATTGGATTTTGCACGGGAGCGTATTCGCGCTGCCAACCTTTCTGACAAGGTCACATTCAAGTTTCAAGATTACCGCGATGAGCGCGCAAAATATGATAAAGTTGTCTCAATAGAAATGTTCGAGGCCGTTGGCGAAGCCTATTGGGGCACATATTTTGAAAAACTACGCGACGTCTTAAAGCCCGGCGGCAAAGCAGGCCTGCAAATCATTACAATCAATGAGAAAACATTTCCCTTCTACCGTGAAAACCCTGAATTTATTCAACGTTATGTTTTCCCAGGCGGCATGTTGCCGCCGCCCTCTATGCTTGATCAACTGCCTATCGAAATCGGTTTGAAAAAACAGGATGAACGCATTTTCGCACGTGACTATGCCCGCACATTAGCTGAATGGCGCGAGCGTTTCTGGCAAAGCTGGGATGTTCTAAAAACCATGGGTTTCGATGATCGATTCAAACGACTTTGGGAGTTTTATCTCTATTATTGTGAAGCCGGTTTTGAAGAAGAATTCATTGATGTGCGCCAAGTCGTTTATGAACGTGTACAATAAGTCACGCGCATTCGCGCCACCTACCTTGAATCATTTTATCCACCAATGATCGCAACACGCTGTATTGATTCACCAATTGGAAATTGTACACATTGAAAGATCGTGGTTCCAATCTCACGCTTGCGCGCATCATCATCTATGCATTGCCTGCAATGCCCCTCGCCGCGCTCACGCTGCCGCTTTATATATTGGTGCCAACGTTCTATTCAGAAACACTCGGCCTATCGCTGACATCCGTTGGCGCAGCGCTTTTATTTGTGCGTATTATTGATGCCATTGACGATCCGCTTATCGGCTATGGCGCAGACAAATTGCGGATTGGTTTTGGCCGCAGGCGAACACTTTTTGCGCTTTCTTTACCGCTTACTGCTTTTGCAGCACTCATGATCTTCTGGCCGCCAATAGAGGCCACGATTTGGTATCTAGCCTTTTGGGGCGCTGTTTTATCCTTTGGCTACACCGCCTGCCTCATTCCATTTTACGCATGGGGCGCAGAAATGGCTGGCGACTATGAAAAGCGCACAACGATCACAGCTTGGCGCGAAGCTTTAACACTTATCGGCACCTTGATTGCGATCGCACTGCCTTTCGCAATTGGCACGCACAACGCCAATGGTTTTCACGGTTTGGCACTGCTTGGCATTGTTATCGCATTGACCTTGCCGCTTCTGGGCAGCCTCACCATTTGGAAAGTACCGGAGCCACGCGAATATACGCGGCAAGCGGTAAGCTTTACCGAAGGCATTCGCCATTTGAAAAACAACAGGCCGTTTTTGCGGTTAATCGCGGCCTTCTTTGTCAACGGCCTCGCAAACGGCATTCCAGCCACGCTTTTTCTTTATTTCGTATCAGATTATCTCGGCGCACCAGAAATGCGTGGGCCGCTTTTGTTTTTATACTTTATGTGCGGAGTTGCGGGCGTGCCCTTGGCCGCCTTCATCGCGAAACGCACCTCTAAGCACCGCGCTTGGGCTTATGGCATGTTGGCGGCGACGATCATTTTTGCGTTCACGCCGTTTCTGTCACATGGCGATGTAATGGCTTTCGCCTTCATTTGCGCGATGACTGGTTTGCTCGTTGGTTTTGACCTATCGCTGCCCGCATCAATTCAGGCCGACGTCATCGACATCGACACCGCGGCATCAGGCGAACAACGCTCAGGCACATATTTTGCAGCATGGAGCTTGTCGACAAAAATGTCGCTGGCACTAGCGGTGGGCTTTGCCTTTCCACTGCTTGGACTTTTCGGTTTTCAACCTGAGATAAGCACTCAGCAAAGCGACACATCGCTAAGTGCGCTTGCAATAATCTACGCATGGATACCTGCCCTGCTTAAACTTGGTGCAATCGCATTGGTATGGAATTTTCCATTGACGGAAGAAATGCAGCGCGAACTGCGCAGCAAAATCGAAAGCCATTAAACTTTGCGTTGTACTTTAGCTGCTGCCGTATCGCCAAACTTCAAAGGCCGTTCTTTCCAACCTGTTGCGCGCTTCATTTGCCAAAAATAAACACGATGCGGCAACATACGCAAAATTTTCAGCAGATAAGTAAACCGGCGCGGGAAAGTAATTTCAAAACCACCACGTTCAAAACCGCTGATCATTCGGCGCACAGCTTTATCAACGGGCATCAAAGCAGGCATATTAAATTCATTCTTCTCGGTAAGCGGCGTATCAATAAAGCCCGGATTGACGACCTGAATGCGAACATTCATCTTATCAAAATCGAATTTCAAAGACTCCGCCATATTGTTGATCGCAGCTTTTGATGCACCGTAAGCGGCTGCAGCTGGCAAACCAGAGTAACCAGATACAGATGCCACAAGCGCGATTTGCCCTTTTCCATGAACCTTCATTTTCTCAACCACAGGAACAAGCCCGTTCAGCATACCAAAAACATTGATTTCATATGTTTTGCGAAAAGCATCAATATCAAGTGCTTCGCCTGCCGTTGGCCAATAATTACCAGCATTAAACACGGCTAGACGTATGGGGCCATACGATGATTCAATCTCTTCAACAGCAACCGCCATACTGTCACGGTCTGTCACATCGCATGGTAGCGCATGGAAACGGCCCTTAAATGAGGCGGTTTCTGCCTCCATTTCCTTCAGCTTATCTTCGCCGCGCGCGCTGCCAACAACAACATATCCCTCGCGCACCATCTGAAGCGCAAGTTCGCGCCCCATGCCGCCACTTGCGCCAGTAATCCACACAACACCGTCGCCAGCTGAAATTTGATAAAGGTTCATACTGTTTTCCATAAAAAAGCTCTCCCAGCACTACGCCGCGAGAGCCTGATTGGTTCCAAATCTTGCGACGTTTAATAAGCGCCTAGAATGTCGCCTATGCGCTGCTTTAATGATCCGCTCAGGCGCTGCGGCCCGTCCGTAACAGCAAAGCCAATACACGGCGCACTCATATCTGCCGTAGGCCGATGCTCAACATTCTCGTCAGCAATCGAAATATCGCCACGTCCAAATGCACCGCGCTCATCCGTAAATGCACCTTGCAAAACAAGCGAAAGCTCTTTGCCCTCATGCGTGTGCATGGGCACTGTTCTACCTGGGCGTATCCAAAACATGGACACATCACAGCCATCCACATTGCCCAAATCAAATTCCTTGAAACCCGGCAGCTTGGTTTTCCAAGGAATATCAGTAACGCTGCGTCCAACAAACCCAACCAGTGCAGCCGGCATAACATCGCAATGCACAGGCGCTTTCATTTCAGTACGCATTTTATCATCGCTATTAAATATGCGGTCCAGCGTTTCATCGCGTTTCAAAATCGGTACAGGCGACAATTCTTCAAGCTCAGCGCCAGCTGCACGCTCCAAGCCTGCAACAAAAGCGTGATGTTGATTGGATAATTGCAGCTGTGATGCCATCATAACTTGCAAGGGCAAAGGCAGGCTCCCTGCAACATAAGCGGAAAGCAGCGCGTCCAAATTGTCAAAGTCTATCGTCATGCTCGTCCCGTCTTCATATGAACGTGTCAATCTTATCAGCCTGTCGTGACTCGTTCACTTACTTCTTAAGCCACTTTGTTATTACGCACCGCAATCAAAATCGGATCAGTTTTGAGGCTAAATTTCTAATATCCATGCGCCAAAGCAAATATTTATCATCTTCAGTTGTTTATCTAACCAATTCTGACTTGCCCGAACGCACGCACAACCCTAATTTGCAGGTCAAAACAATAAAAGGATTGCGCTATGCACAGCTCCGTCATCGACCTCATTGGTAACACGCCCCTTGTACGCCTAAAACGCGCATCGGAGGAAACCGGTTGCGATATTTATGGCAAATGCGAATTTCTGAATCCTGGCCAGTCCGTCAAAGACCGCGCAGCTTTATTTATTATTCGAGATGCAGAAAAAAAAGGGCAACTTAAACCGGGCGGCGTTATCGTTGAAGGCACGGCAGGCAATACAGGCATTGGTATGACCTTGGTGGCCAAGGCGCTTGGATACCGCACAGTGATCGTTATTCCTGAAACGCAGAGCCAAGAGAAAAAAGATGCATTGCGTTTGATGGGCGCAGAATTGGTCGAAGTGCCAGCTAAGCCCTACAAAAATCCAAATAACTACATCAAGGTTTCAGCGCGATTAGCCGAAGCGCTTGCCAAAACAGAACCAAACGGCGCGATCTGGGCCAATCAGTTTGATAATGTTATCAACCGCCAAGCCCATATTGAAACCACAGGGCCTGAAATTTTGCGCGACTTAGATGGCAAAATTGATGGCTTTATCTGCGCTTGTGGATCAGGCGGCACTTTGGTTGGAACTGCGGAAGCACTACGCGCTGGAAATCCTGACGTAAAAATTGGCCTTGTCGATCCAATGGGCGCTGCCCTTTATGCCTACTACACGCAAGGCGAGCTCAAATCTGAAGGCGGTTCAGTCTCAGAAGGTATTGGCCAAGGCCGTATCACCAAAAATCTGGAAGGCTTCAAACCTGATTTCGCATATCAAGCAGAGGACAAAGAAGGATTAGAGATTATCTTTAACCTTGCGCAAGAAGAAGGCATGGTCATGGGCCTTTCAACTGGCATCAACATTGCTGGCGCAAAGAAACTGGCGAAAGATTTAGGACCGGGAAAAACTATCGTCACCATGCTGTGTGATTATGGCAATCGCTACCAGTCCAAGATTTACAATCCTGAATTTCTGCGCTCGAAAGACTTACCCGTACCAGAATGGATGGAAGCAAAAGTGGATATCGCCGTGCCCTATGAGGATGATGTTTAAGGCTTAAAATCCAAGCAAACATTTGCAGCAGCATTGTTTTGCTGCAATATTCAAAAAAGCCAAATGCGGAATAACAAACGTTTCCAGCGTTACATTTTCCAAATGTTACATACTCAATGCGAGATTGCTTTCATGACACAAAGTCCGTTCATTGTATCGGCCGATTGGCTTGAAGAACATTTAGATGACGAAGACATCGCCATCATTGATGGCGCTTGGTATCTGCCTGCCCAAAATCGGGATGCGCGCACAGAATATGACGAAGCCCATATACAAGGTGCGGTCTTTTTTGACCATGAACGCGTTGTTGATGCCGATAGTGGACTGCCGCATACACTGCCCTCGCCTGCGAAATTTTCCCAACTCGCAGGACAAATGGGCCTGACACGACAAAAGACAATCATTGTTTATGATGGTCCCGGCATTTTCACAGCACCACGCGTTTGGTGGATGCTGCGCCATTTTGGTGCTGAAAATGTATTCGTTTTGGATGGCGGCATTGATAATTGGAAAGCAGAGCAACGCCCCGTTACGAACGAAAAATCGACCCCGCAGCCAACAATTTTTGACTGCCAAACAAGCGCAGATAATGTGGTCACATTCACTGAAATGAATGAGATTGTCCAAAATGTTAGCTGCCAGATAGCTGATGCCCGCGGCAAAGGTCGCTTCGAGGGCAGCGAAGCAGAACCACGCGCTGGAATGCGCTCAGGGCATATGCCAGCGGCAATAAATGTTCCGTTTAATAATCTTTCAGACAAAGGCTATTTAAAGCACACCGAAGAGCTTCGAAAAACATTGATCGAAGCTGGCCTTGATTTATCCAAACCTGTGGTCACAACATGCGGGTCTGGTGTCACCGCAGCCGTGATCAATCTGGCCTTAGCATCCGTCAATGCAGCAAGTTCGCGACTCTATGATGGATCATGGGCTGAATGGGGTAGCAAGCCAGACACAGCGATTGTTACTGGAGATTAATATGAATTGGTTTGGTCCGGGCGTTAAGCTCGAAAAAAACATGAAAACATTAGAGACAACAGTAACATATCTTGAAATGTTTGAGCGGCCTGAAACACATGCTCAGCGCCCATCAAACATCAATGCAGCACTGCTTGTTACCAAAGACATGCCACTCCATTTTTATCGCTACTTATATTTTAATGTAGGCATTCATTGGAGCTGGGAAGCGCGCTTAAGACTCAAAGATGAGAAACTTGCCGAAGCAATTCACAATCCCAATATTGAAATAACAGTGCTTTATTTAGATGGCGCGCCAGCTGGCTTCTATGAAGTAAATCGAACAGCAACTGACACCAATGACTTGGCCTATTTTGGCATGATGCCCCACGGTGCAGGCAAAGGTTTGGGCCGTTGGTTTTTGTCAAATGCAATTGATGCTTGCTGGGTCGGAAATCCAAGCCGTGTTACTGTCAACACATGCACACTTGATCATCCGGCAGCCTTGCCACTGTACCAAAAATTAGGCTTCAAACCCTACCGTCAATCAAAAGGCCATGTGCGTCCTTTGAGCGGCAGCGAATGTGCTAATCTGGCGGCACACAGCGGCATAACCAGCGGTTAAATCCGTTCAGCTCCAATTCATATTGATTTTGCGATATCTGAATAAAGCAAAATTAAGGAGCTCTAAAATGGAACGTCAAAAAGTAATTACCCGCCGTGCCGCCCTAGCAGCTTTGGTTGGAGCAGCCAGTCTTGTAACATCTGTTGCGCATGCACAATCCACCCCATCTGCACAATCCATTGAGCGCAGCCTATCAGCACCAACCAAAGGGCTTGCTCCTGCAAAACGAGTTTCGCCGCGCATCTTTAAGCAACGTCCAGAACTGCGCCGTATCGCGCCGTCGATCAACATTCAGTCTATTAACTTCGCCTTTGGTTCAGACCGCATTCCTCAGGACCAATATTGGAAAGTTGAGCGTATTGCCGTCGCGATGAATAGAATTTTGCAACGCAATCCACGCGAAGTCTTCCTTATCGAAGGCCACACTGATGCAGTCGGCAGCAACACCTCAAATCTTGCGCTTTCCGAGCGCCGCGCCCGCTCTTTAGCACGGCAACTTACCCGCTTTGGCGTTTCGCCTAGAGCGATGGAAACGATAGGTTATGGCGAAGAAGATCTGTTGGTTCAAACCCAAAGAGAAGATTGGCGCAACCGCCGTGTTGCACTGCGCCGAATTACAGATTTCATAACACGCTAAATAAAAACGCCGGATCATGAAGATGATCCGGCGTTTCAATAAGTCACAACAACTGGGGAGTTAAGCGACTTTTAAAACAGATTCGGGCGTTGTCATTTCATAACCAAGCGCTTCGGCAACCGCAGCATTGGTGATTTTGCCTTTGTGAACATTCAAACCATTACGCAAATGATGGTTTTCCAAAATCGCGTTTAAGCCTTTATCGGCAAGCATAACGCCATATTGCAGCGTCGCATTGTTGAGCGCATGTGCTGAAGTAACCGAAACAGCGCCGGGCATATTGGCGACGCAATAATGAATAACACCGTCAACGACATATGTTGGTTCAGAGTGGGTTGTTGCTTTTGATGTTTCAAAACAACCGCCTTGGTCGATCGCAACATCACAAAGCACAGAACCCGTCTTCATACCGGACAGCATTTCGCGCGTTACAAGCTTAGGTGCAGCAGCACCAGGGATGAGTACCGCACCGATAACAGCGTCAGCAGCAAAAACTTCCTGCTCAAGCGCATCGATTGAAGAATAGCGTGTTTTCACACGGCCGTTAAAAATATCATCAAGCTGGCGCAAGCGCGGCAATGAACGATCAAGAATAGTCACATCAGCGCCAAGGCCAACGGCCATTTTAGCAGCATGAATACCAACAACACCGCCGCCAATGACAACAACTTTGCCAGGCAGAACACCCGGCACACCACCAAGCAAAACACCGCTACCGCCATTTGCTTTTTGCAAAGCGGTTGCAGATGCTTGTATCGACAAACGACCCGCTACCTCTGACATTGGCGCAAGCAATGGCAAGCCGCCGCGATCATCCGTTACTGTTTCATAGGCAATTGCGGTACAACCGCTGTCGATCAAACCTTTTGTCTGTTCTGGGTCTGGAGCAAGGTGAAGGTACGTGTAAAGAAGCTGGTCTTCACGAAGCATTGCCCATTCGGCAGGCTGTGGCTCTTTTACTTTCACAATCATATCTGATTGTTCAAAAACTTCCTTGGCTGTGCCAACAATTTTCGCGCCTGCCGCTTTATAAGCGTCATCACCAGCACCAATGCCTGCACCAGCATTTGTTTCCATAATAACATCATGTCCGTGCGCCACATATTCGCGAACAGAACTAGGCGTCAGTCCAACACGGTATTCGTGGTTCTTGATTTCCTTCGGGCAACCAACGCGCATAATATTCTCCTCTAATATGTATTATTGTTAAGTACTTTACAAAAAAAACGCACGCAATGTCCTTGCGAAATTGGGTTTGCAAACATGAAATTATTGCTGTTTATTGCAAGAAGAACATACAAAACAAAAGATATTTGCGTTTATGAAGCTTGATACGATTGATTACGCGATTTTAGAAGCGTTACAAAAAGATGGACGACTTGCCAATGCGAACCTTGCCGAGAAGGTAGGTCTGTCTGCTTCGGCCTGTTCAAGACGGCTTGATGCACTGGAGAAAAACGGCGTCATTCGCGGCTATTATGCACGCGTGTCTAACAAAGAACTTGGCCATGACATGACGGCGATTGTGAACATATCACTTTCAGGTCAGTTTCAAAAAACACTTAGCGAATTTGAAACGGCAGTAAAACGCTGCCCCAATATCGTTGTCTGTTATCTAATGAGCGGCGAATATGATTACACCTTGCGGGTCGTTGCTAAAGACCTTGCGGACTACGAGCGCATCCATAGGGACTGGCTCACAGCCCTTCCCCATGTTGCAAAAATCAACTCAAGCTTCGCCCTTCGCGAAGTTATTGATCGGCCCAATGTTGGCATTGATGCTGGGCTAGCGAAAAAATGCTAAAATTTAGAATTGGTAGATGAAGCCAAGACCACCGGAAAATTGATCATTCGTTACAGATATAGGGCTGTCAGCCGCATCACCGATTAATTTCGAATAACCAACATTGGCACGCAAATTCAATTGCTCGCTCGCCTGATAGCTGGCGGCGGCCTTAACATCTATATTTTTGAAACCGGCACCGGCGTTAAACACGGACAGTCCAGATTCAGCATTTTGAGCTGAACTCACACCAAACATATTGTCCATATAGTCGTCTGAAGCATAGGTCGCCCCAGTATAAAGACTTAATGTCAAACTATCGGTAACAGCCGTTTCATAGCCTGCTCCAAAGCGCGCAAGAAAACCACTATCATCAAGACCTGTGAACTGCTTTGAGGCAGCTGCATCTACTGAGAATCCATCGACAGTATAAGCTGCAAAAGCACCAGCCACAACGCCGCCATCCACATCGCCAAGCCCGTTCAAATCAGTTGAAAGACTTTCTTTTCGACCGAAATTGTAGCCCACAACGGGTCCCAGATCGAAACCACCTTTGCGAAAGGCAGCATAACGTACATCATCAATGCCGCGAAATGTAAGTCGCGAACGCTCACCATTACCGTCGCCAAAGGTCGGATAGGCAATAGGGAACGCGCTAACACGGTATTTATTAGAGCCTTCATACACAGGAGCAACTGAAACAAATCCCCCTGCAGCTAGGCTGACATTGGAAAACAAGTTAGATTCCTGCGCCGCAGAAGGACTGACACCAACAAAAGAAGCTGCACATGAACCAACGATTGCAGTGACTGTCGCTTTATTCATAATATTTCTGATCTCATTGGAGGTAAGTATTGATAAAGTATAAGTATCAAATCTTAAGAAACAACGACTACGCTAAAAATAATAAATAAATATTCATAATCACACCGGCTGACTGTCATCCCCCTGCCAAAGACTTGGGCCGTTTTGATCAATAATCATCTTTGCCTTGTTTACACTGGCAGCAATCGCTTCATCCTGATTTTGCACAAGATCCGCACGTATGAATTTCCGTGATGCGCTCACTCCATCAATGTTTTTAGTAATCATGCCCGCGACACGCCATTGACCACTACTATCTTTAATTGGATTGGCCCTGATTTCTACATCCTTGTAAACTTCATTTGGCTGCAGATCAGCAGGATTGGAGGTTTTATCCTCTCCACCACCAAATAAGCGTTTCAAAAATCCGGCCATAACACCTCACTCAATTTAAAATTTTAAACTAACGATAAGATGAGGGCATTGTGGTTAAATCGCAAGTATTAGGTGACTTTAGTTCAAAATTTATCCAATTGCTTTCGCAAGTTCCAGCATTTAGTTATAGCGAAAACAGGAAGTATTTAATGAATCAAATACCAGCAGCCCAACCATCGAAGCCTAAAAAACGCGGAAAATTAAAGATGGTATTCTATTTTATACTGCTCATTGCGATTGCGCTGGCGGCACTGTTTATTTTTGGTCCGCGCGCGACATTCGATGACAATATTCGTTTCGATGCAGCTTCATTAGATGGTGATCTGGATGCTTATCTTGCCAAATCAGAAAGCGCTAATCCTGATGTGCTTCCCCAAGCTATAAAAGAGATTGTTTGGGCATACCCGACATCCAAGGCCAAAACGCCAATTTCTCTGGTTTATATTCATGGGTTTTCAGCATCAAAAGGCGAAATTCGCCCTGTACCTGATCTTGCTGCTGCCGCGCTTAAGGCTAATTTATATTATACCCGCCTTGAAGGACATGGCGCAGGCGGCCCCGCAATGGGAACAGCTACCGCTCAAGACTGGTTGGATGATACGGCCGAAGCAATCGAAATCGGCGCACGAATTGGCGAAAAAGTGGTTGTTATCGGCACATCAACAGGTGCCACACTTGCAGCGGTTGCAGCGCTTGAACCATCTCTTAAAGACAAAGTGGCTGCATTTATCCTTATATCGCCGAACTTCAAAGTTAAGGCTGCAGGCAGCGAGCTATTGACCTTTCCATACGCGGAAAAGTGGCTTCCTTTAATCATAGGAAAAGAGCGAAGCTTTGAGCCGGTCAATGATGACCATGAAAAATATTGGACATCGACATATCCAACCAAAGCTATTTTGCCGATGGGCGCCCTCGTCGCTTATGCCAAAACTTTGCGCTATGAAAAAATCACACAGCCTGCACTGTTTATATATTCAAACGAAGACAAAGTGATTGATCATCATCTGACCAGTCAAGTCATGGATAGATGGGGCGGTCAAACCAGCCTTCATGCGGTGACCGGTGCCGATGATCCATATAAACACGTAATTGCTGGAAATGCTTTGTCGCCCAACAAAACCCAAGAGGTGGCAGACATTATCGTCAATTGGGTAACAACGCTGCACTAGTGGTTATTTAGGGCTACCGTAGGTTTTTGATAATATACGCATGTACCAAAGCCCTAAAATTATCCCAAAGGCTTACGCAAAATTGTCGCAAGTTAGTCTATATATTGATCAACATGCCGATTATCGCGCAACGCTAAAAATAGACGCGATGGAGAAAGAAACATAATGAACGCCCCGCTTGAGCCTCAGCTCCCACACGAACGCAATGAGCGGTTTCGCAACACCGTATATGGTGTCGCGATGACTTTGATGATCGGCTGGGTTCTCAGCATAGGGCAGAGTGTTTTCATCCCGATCATCGCCAGCATTATTCTGGCCTATATTATTATCGCACTTGCCGAATTGCTAAACTATTTAGCAATTGGCGGGAGATCTGCGCCAGCTTGGGTCCGTTATCTCATATCCATATTGGTCATTGTTGCGGTCGTGTCAGCATTCGTGTTTTTGATCATATCGAACATCAACCAATTGATTGCTGTCGCACCGACATATCAGGCAAAACTCCTAACCTTCATTCAGGATATTGCCCGCACCATTGGTGAAGAATTTGAAGTCGAAACTGAGCCAACTTGGCAGACGATCCGCCGCGATGTTTTGGGCGATATCAGCTTACAAAGCCTCATCACTTCGACCATTACATCAATATCTGTACTCGCAGGATCGGTGTTCGTTGTACTGGTTTATACAGGTTTTGCGCTTGCCGAACGTGTGACCTTTACAAGGAAACTTGCCAAGTTAACCGATGACCCTATCGCCGCTGCACGTATTGCGGACATTATCGCCATCATCAACGAGCGTATCGGCAATTATTTAGCGGCAAAAACCCTCGTCAATCTCATATTGGGTTTGATGAGCTATGTTGTGATGGCTTTTGTCGGGTTGGATTTTGCTGCGTTTTGGGGCGTGTTAATCGCACTGCTGAACTACATCCCTTATGTGGGATCATTTTTAGGCGTTGCATTTCCAGTTGCCATCGCCATCGTCCAATTTGGCGATCCTACTTGGATTATCGGTGTCGCCGGAGCGCTCATAACTTGCCAAGTGCTTGTTGGTAGTTTTCTAGAACCAAATTTAATGGGCCGCACACTCAATTTAAGCCCCTTTGTTATTCTGGTGGCATTGACCACATGGGGAACATTATGGGGCATCGCGGGCGCATTGCTATCAGTGCCGATCACAGCGATTCTCGTTATCATTCTTTCAGAATTTGAAGGCACAAGGCCGTTCGCTGTGTTGCTCTCGCGCGCGGGGAAAATTCCGCCTCGCCGGCAACGTGCAGGAGATACCCCCATCACCGACGATCACGAACATGTTTGACGAAGTTTAGATCAGCAGGCCTGCAACCAGCTGATTATCAGTAATATCCTGCCAGACAATGCCGCTATCGGTCATACGCGCCATTAGTCCTGCAAAATTACCGGCATTCTTGGTTTCGATACCAATGAGAATAGAACCGAAGTTCCGCGCAGATTTCTTCAAATATTCAAAGCGCGCAATATCATCGTCTGGGCCGAGCAGGTTTAGGAAATCACGCAGAGCGCCGGGGCGCTGCGGCAAACGCAATACGAAATATTTCTTAACGCCGCTATGGCGCAATGCGCGTTCTTTGACTTCGGCCAAGCGCTCAAAATCAAAATTACCGCCCGATGCAATGCACAGCACATTTTTGTCTTTGATTGCATGGGGCTGAACGTCTTTAAGTGCATCAACGGACAGCGCTCCGGCTGGCTCAAGCACGATGCCTTCAACATTGAGCATTTCGATCATTGTCAAACATAGGCGATCTTCAGGCACGAGATTGACATTATCAGGTGAAAACCGTTTCAGAATTTCAAACGGATATTCCCCCATCAGAGCAACTGATGCGCCATCCACAAAATTATCGACATGACCAACATCAACACGTTCGCCCTTTGCCAAACTGCGTTTTAGGCTCGGCGCTCCCAGCGGTTCGACGAACATAAACTCCGGCGCAAGCTTCATATCGGAAAAGTAGCGCGCTAAGCCCGACGATAGACCGCCGCCGCCCACAGCAACATGTATCCGGTCAATCGATTGGCCATCAGCCATTTGCGACAGCACTTCATGCGCGACCGTTGCTTGGCCTTCAATAATGTCAGGGTGATCGAAAGGCGACACCATCATGGCATTATTATCTTGGGCATATTCATTGGCAGCCGCGTAGCACTGATCAAAAATATCGCCAATCAATCGGATCTCGATTGCTGAACCGCCAAACGCGCGCGTTTTATCAATCTTTTGCTGCGGCGTTGTTACAGGCATAAAAATAACGCCCTTCTTGCCAAAATACTGACACACATAGGCAAAGCCTTGCGCATGGTTGCCAGCCGAAGCACAAACGAAACTCGCAGGGTTGGATGTCGCCAAACATTTGCGGAAAAAGTTGAAAGCACCGCGAATCTTATAGGATCGCACAGGCGACAAATCTTCGCGCTTGAGCAAAATATTTGCATCATAGCGCTGGCTTAAAAATACATTCTCCTGCAGCGGCGTTTGTGCGAATAAATCACGCATCGCATCTGCGGCAGTGGCAACATTGTCTAAAAATTCACTCATAACGGACTTTCGTAACGCAGATTTTGCAATTTCCTATGCATTAGCTCACCGCTCGGTGTATAGGCGCTTTCTTAACAATGCCAGTTCTGTAATAAGCTAAAAAGCACAATTGAGACGAAACTGCGGGAGCAAAGCGCTCATATGAATAGTTCGACGCTGCGAAACGCACTGCATATCAGTGCGATATTTGCCTTCTATTTAGCAACGATGATGCTGATCCCCGGCTTGGTCGATCTCTATTACAACAATGCTGACTGGAAAGTTTTTGCAGCTTCCGCTGCTGGCATTGGCGGCATATCGGCGCTTATTGCCATTGCCACACGCTCTGGCCCACCTGTGGTTTCAACACGGTTTACCTTTCTTGTCGTCAATTTGCTTTGGATCACCTTTTGCATCTGTGCAGCGGTGCCGTTTTATCTATCCACGCTAAACATCTCTCTCGCCGATGCGGTTTTTGAAGCTGTATCGGGTGCGACATCCACCGGCTCAACGGTTCTAACGGGCCTTGATACAATGCCGCCCGGCATTTTGCTTTGGCGTTCCATTTTGCAATGGGTCGGCGGATTGGGTGTGATTGTGCTTGGTCTTTTCATCCTTCCGTTCTTGAAAATCGGCGGCTCGTCCTTTTTCAAAATCGAATCGTCAGACCGCTATGACCGTCCCTTCGCGCGGTTTTCTACCTATGCAACATCTGTTGTTTTAATTTACACCGCCCTCACCATACTGTGCGCCATTCTATTTGCTTATTTTGGTATGAGTGGGTTTGATGCAATCAACCACGCTATGACGACATTATCGACAGGCGGCATGTCGACCCATGATCAATCCTTTGGAATTTTCAACGACCAGCTCCATTGGATAGCTGTTATATTTATGATCATTGGCGCGGTTCCCTTCACCATAATTCTCGTTATGGCATTGCGCGGCCGGTTTGATGCTTTTCGCGACAATCAGGTGATGTTCTTCCTCACCTACACGATGGTTTTCATAATTATCTTGACAATTCAGCTAGAACGCACAGGTGTTATGGACGGCAGCGAAGCCTTTGCTCATGCCACGTTTAATCTGGTTTCCATCATTACGACGACAGGCTTTACTAACGAAGATTATACTTTGTGGGGACCGTTTGCGACAGGTGTATTTCTTATCGCCACCTTCATGGGCGGCTGTTCAGGGTCAACATCAGGCGGCATCAAGGCATCGCGCTGGATTGTGCTTTTCGGCGTTATCAACCGCGCTTTGGAAAAGTTCATCTATCCGAATGCGGTGCGTCCCGTGCGCAGCGGCGCAATGCCGATCCCTGAACAAGTTCAATTTGTGACGCTCATGTATTTTTGCACCTTCGGCTTGCTGGTTGGCATCGGTACGCTTCTTGTGGCTCTTACCGGCGCAGACCTTGTTACCTCGTTCTCCGCTGCCATTACCTCAATTTCAAACGTTGGGCCGGGCTTGGGTGAGATTGTAGGCCCAGCTGGCACATTCGGGCCTCTGGCCGATAGCGCCAAATGGGTTTTATCATTTGGCATGCTGCTTGGCCGACTAGAACTCTTCACGGTATTGGTTCTGCTAAGCCCGGCATTTTGGCGAGACTAATATGATCGATCTTATAGACCTCAGGCACGAACTCCATCGCCATCCAGAAATATCCGGCGAGGAACGCATCACCGCGACCCGCATTGTGAAATATCTTGGCGAATGCAATCCGTCGCAGATCATCACCGACCTAGGCGGGCACGGTGTTGCCGCCATTTTTGATAGCGGACAAGCGGGCGAAACAATTTTGCTACGCTGCGAACTTGATGCGTTGCCGATCATTGAAACAGGTGAGCCGCCCTACCGCTCAACGGTAGAAGGCAAAGGCCATTTGTGTGGCCATGATGGTCATATGTCGATCATGATCGGCGTTGCGCAGCGCTTAGCTAAAAACCCCATCACACGCGGACGCATCGTGTTGCTGTTCCAACCAGCAGAAGAAACCGGCGTTGGCGCGCCTTCCGTCATTGCTGATGAAAAGTTTAAAGCCATCAAACCTGATTTTGCATACGCTTTGCACAATTTACCGGGCATGCCGCTCGGCCATATTGGCGTAAAATCTGGCCCGATGTGCTTTGCCTCAGAAGGTTTAAAAATATCGCTCTATGGGCGAACCTCTCATGCGTCACACCCCGAAGATGCTGTGTCACCGATGAAAGCATTGATTGGATTGATTGACGAATTGACCAACCTTCCCGCACAGCTTGGCATTGATCCAGAACATACACTGGTAACAATTTGCCATGCGAGTTTAGGCGAACCTGCCTTTGGCATCACACCGGGCGATGCAATACTTATGGCGGCCTTTCGCGCTGAAAATGACGCCTTGCAAGCAAAGCTGATTGAGAACGCTGCCCAGCGTGCCAAAGCCTATGCAGAGCAACATGGCTTATCGTCCTCGATCAGCTATGACGAAAAATTTGCCGCTTGCGACAACAATGAAGCGGCAACAGCCAACATTAAGAATGCAGCGGAAAACTTGCAATTGCCGATGGTGAGCATCGACAAGCCATTCCGCTGGTCAGAAGATTTTGGCGCATTCAGCGCAGCAGGAAATACAGCTTTATTCGTGCTTGGTAGCGGCGAAGACTGCCCGCAGCTTCACGCCTCAAATTATGATTTCCCCGACAGCATTATGAAAACTGGTATTGATATGTTTGAAGAAATTGCACGAAAGCATTGCGGATGAGTGACATCTGGCGCAACGCGCAACAAGCAGCTTTCGTAAAGCAGTTGGAAAATGCTCTGCAGGATTCCAGCTTCAAACGCGTGACATTTTCTGCAAAAGCCAAAAGCGCCGATAAATTCAAAGCCAGCTTTGATTTGGTGGTGGGCGGCTCCAAAAAAATCATCAAACATGAAGCCAGCCATTTAAGCGATGCTGAAACGCTGAACTATGATCCGCAAGCGATTATCGCGCTGATAAAAGCCGAGCCTTATGCAGGCTTTCGCGCGGCGACGCTTTTCACGCAAGGTAAGGATTTCCACTATACGGAAAACCGTAAAGGCGAGCCAAGCTTTTACCCTGCCAAAGCAACGATGCGCGATGTGGTGCAGACGCATAACAAGCCTAAAAATTACGTCCTTTCAGAAAACCGACCTTATTTGCGCGGCCTTGGCGTTGCCGACCAGCGCGGTCATATCATCAAGAAATATCATCCAAAATTTCGCCAGATCGCGAATTTTGTCGAGATTATTGACCGTGACATTGGCACCTTTGTTGAAACGGCAGATCATCCGATTTCAATTCTCGATCTTGGGTGCGGCAAAGGCTATTTGACCTTTGCGACCTATGATTATGTGGCCGAACGCGCGCGCCATACGCCCATCGGTCAAGGCATCGACATCAAGGAAAATGTAATTGATCTATGCAACGAGATTGCTGGCGATGTAGGCTTTGACGGGCTAAAATTCATCAATGCGCGCATTGACAAAAACCAACCGAAAAACGTCGATATTCTGATCGCGCTCCATGCCTGCGATACCGCCACCGATGATGCGCTGGCGCTGGGCATACGTGCGGATATGCAATATTTCTTCTGTGCGCCGTGCTGTCAGGCCGAAATTTCGCGCCAGATTGGCAATGCAGGCACGACATTTGATATGGTCAACCAATACCCGCTGATGCGCCGCAGGCAAGCCGATCTAATAACAGACACCGCACGCGCGCTGATGTTAACCGCCCTTGGTTATGAGGTAAAATTCCTCGAATTCACCCCGCTTGAACACACGGCAAAGAACGTCATGCTGGCAGGCAAAAAATCAGATAAAGTTGACCGCGCAAAAGCGTGGGCGGATTATCTTGAACTGAAAAAATCCAGCGGTTTTGAAAAACATGCACTTGAAGAAAATTTGAGAGATTTGCTTGGGTGATGATTGTTTAGGTATGTGACGCTTTCATTGTGCGTATCGCCCCATCTCCTCTCGATTTTTTCTGGCCAAACACTCGCCCCCATGATGTTTTAGTTTAGCCACCAATATCTGCGACACTCAAATGATTGATATTATTAGCCTGCAAAACTTGTTGCAAAAAGGATGGTTTTTGCGACTCTCAATGGCGGCAATGCGGACAAAACTGCGGTTGTTCCAACTCTTCTCAAAGTCTGCCTTGCTTCACAGAGCAGATGTGCGCAAGCAGGCTTTCAAAAGACGGCGTCTCCGTAGAGGTCCGACTGAGTAACCGGTGCATCAATCTCATATTTGCGTGAGACATCCGTCACGAGATCGACAGTCCACTTAGGGGCCGTTGGCGAAACAATAATTCTTTGGATGAGAGAACCTGTGGCCAACTCGCACTCCCATACTGGTGGACGATTCAACGCGTATCCTAGGTCTAATTCTTGATCAGTTTTCGCATGTGGTGCTAGATAGAGCGCCCTGACTTCTTTTTCGTGCTCAAACGAAAGCCTTTTGTACATCGGGGCGGCGAGTAGGTTTCCTTCGGGGATGTTGTCTGTCGAATAGTCAGCATAGGTTACCTGCCCGAGATATACGTTTTCAGGCAGTAAGTTGGCTAACAAATCGTACTTAGTCACAACTGCAATTGCTGGGTCTTCAACTGCGTACAGCTTCCACATCGCGGCGGACTCATAATTGCTCCGATGCCAGCAGCTTACGTAGGTACTAGTTCTTGCAAGTCGGTGCATATAGGCGCTGGAGTCTGACATAAACTGCCCATGTTCAATAGGCTCATCGTAGCCCGCCTCTGTTAGTTTTTCTTGCCAAATTCGGGTTCTGTCCGCAATGTTCTGGGCAGGGTAGCTGCCCTCGAACGAGTCTTCAAACAAGTCACAGCGTGCAAAGTGTAGCTTGTTGCTTGAAATCATCGACACGAATTTTGCGAAACTCATGTATCTCCAAAGTTCACAATTTTGGTCCACAGGTTGGGCGACGTTTGGGTGGTTCAAGATAGCGCTCATTACAAATCCCGCTGAAAGAAATTACGTCATGGTCGACGCGTAGATACATTTAGTGAACAAAAAGCTGCCATTAAAGGTATGCGAAGCATTCGTCACTTTGGGCTCGGAGCTGTAATTCGTTTTCACATAATTAAATCTATGGAACATCTTTTGTTACGTTAAACGCAATACCCGCACCCCCTCAAACAAACAAATCCACCTTTTCAAATGTGCGCACGTCGATCAGGCCTTCATCTGAAATCCTCAGTTCGGGAATAACCACCAGCGCCAATAGAGAATGCTGCATAAATGCATTGTTGAGCGTGCAGCCCATTTCGCGCATAGCGGCGGTTAAAATATCGGCTTTTGCGGCAACGATTTCGGCGCGTTCATCACTCATCAATCCGGCAATCGGCATTTCCACCATTGCCAATTCTTCGCCTTGGCTGATCATGCACACGCCGCCGCCAACGGCCGCCAAGCGGTTTACCGCCATCGCCATGTCGCCGTGGTTCGTGCCCACCACAATGATATGGTGGCTGTCATGGGCAACGGTGGAAGCAATCGCGCAATCCTTTGTGTAACCAAAGCCAGAGACGAACGCATTGGTAACGCCGCCTGTGGCGCGGTGACGTTCCACCAGCGCGATCTGGCAAACATCATTTTTGCGGTCCATTTCAACCATGCCATCTTTAACGTTAAGCGTTGCTTCCAGCGCTTTTGTCGGCGCTTGGTTTTCAATAACGCCGATCACCCGCGCATTAACTTCATTGGCACCGCTCGGCGCATCAATATGGAAGCGCTGTGCGGTCATGTTTTTCAGCAGATTGACTGTGTTTTTCGCACTATCAGGATATGGGTAAGCGGGAATATCTGCGATCAATTTGCCTTGTTCTGCAAGCTTTATGCCGCGGCCGTAAACCGCATCAATTTTGAGTTCCGCCAAATCTGAAACAAGCAGAAAATCCGCACGCCGACCGGGCGTAATGGAACCAAGCTCGCGTTCAAGACCAAAATGTAAAGCCGTATTGAGCGTTGCCATTTGAATGGCCGTGATAGGCTTTAGCCCTTGCGCGATAGCATGGCGCACCACGCGGTCCATATGGCCGTCTTTAACAAGCGTGCCTGAATGGCAATCATCGGTACAAAGAATAAAATTGCGCGGGTCAACGCCCTGCTCCGTCACCGCTTTGATTTGCTCGGCCACATCATACCAAGCTGATCCTAAACGCAGCATCGCCTTCATGCCTTGGCGCACACGTGCAATCGCATCTTCTGCGCGTGTACCTTCATGGTCATCTTCTGGACCGCCCGCCACATAGCCATGAAATGGCAGCCCTAAATCTGGCGATGCATAATGACCGCCGACTGTTTTGCCAGCGCGCACCGTTGCATTAATCGCGCCGCGCATAACCGGATCATTTGCCGCAACACCTGGGAAATTCATCACTTCGCCAAGCCCAATAATATTGGGCCAATCCATCGCCTCAGCGATTTCCTCCGGTCCAAGCTCAGCACCGGCATTTTCCAACCCCGGCGCAGACGGCACACAAGAAGGCATCTGCACATAGACATTGACCGGCATGGCTTCGGCTTCATCATGCATCAGCCGAACACCTGCAAGCCCGAGCACATTGGCAATTTCATGCGGGTCAATGAACATGGATGTGGTGCCATGAGGAATAACAGCGCGTGTAAATTCTGTCACTGTCACCATACCACTTTCGACATGCATATGCGCATCACAAAGCCCCGGCACCAGATAACGGTTCTGCGCATCCACGACCTTGGTGTTTGGCCCGATACAATGGCTGGCATCATTGCCACAATAAGCAAAGCGCCCTTCGGCTATCGCGATATCTGTTGCGGGAATGATTTCGCCTGAATGAACATTGACCCATTTGCCGTTGCGCACGACGAGATCAGCTGGCTTTCGCCCCATAGCAACATCCACAAGATGCGCAGAAACGTCGGTCCAAGGCTTAATTTTCGATTCAGACATATAAGGCTCCAATTGTTTGGCACAATGTGCCAAGCATAAGCCGTTAAAGCCAGACGTTTTGGCTATTTCAATGCACTATTTTTTGAGCTGATTTTATCTTTGCAACTCAATCCAACTTAATTCAGCGCATTTTCTTGAAACTTTGCCCAATTGGTCAATATAGTAATCACAGCGTAAAACGTCCTCAAACGAGCGGAGCCAACCATGCGGCTGACCATTAACGGAAAATCCGAGACGGTGGATGTTGAAGATGACATGCCGCTTTTATGGGTTCTGCGCGATGAACTTGACATCAAAGGCGTAAAATATGGCTGTGGCATCGCACAATGCGGCGCATGCACCGTTCACATTGACGGTGTTGCCGTGCGTTCATGCGCCATACGTGCAAGCGATGTTGAAGGTGAAATCACAACGATTGAAGGCCTTGGCAATCCTGATGCGCTTCACATTGTTCAAAAAGCATGGATAGATCATCAGGTTGCGCAATGCGGTTATTGCCAGTCTGGCCAAATCATGTCGGCCGCAGCCCTGCTCGACCAAAACGCTAATCCAAGCGATGAAGAGATCGACAATTATATGTCGGCAAATCTGTGCCGTTGCGGCACCTATCCACGCATTCGTGAAGCGATAAAAGATGCCGCCTCAAAACTGAGCGCAGGTGCAGCATGAGTAAGCTCAAAACCATCACACGCCGCACATTTTTGATTGGCTCAACGGCTATCGCAGGCGGTGTCGCTTTTGGCGCTTATATGTATAAGCGCGATCCGCTAAACCCGCTCACCGCCAATCTTAAAGAGGGCGAAGCGGCCATCACACCTTATGTGAAAATTGATGCGAGCGGCATTACACTCATCACGCCGCGCACGGATTTGGGCCAAGGCACCTATTCCATGCAAGCCATGTTGATTGCTGAAGAGCTTGATGTTGAGCTTGATCAAATCAAAGTCGATCCGGGCATGCCGGACCCTGCTTATTACAACACCGCTTTGTCCGATGAAGGCGCACCGTTCAGGCCGACAGATGATAGCTTTGCAGCAGAATCCACACGCTCATTTGTTGATGCTGCAATGAAGTTTCTCGGCCTTCAAATTACTGGCGGCTCAACCTCTGTGCCCGATTCATACGAAAAATTACGCCAAGCGGGCGCTGTCGCGCGCGAAACATTAAAAGCAGCGGCTTCACAACAATCTGGCGTATCGATTGACCGGCTCAAAACCGAAAAAGGCATGGTGCAATTACCCGATGGTGCTTCCCTGTCCTATGTCGAACTTGCACCCATAGCTGCCACAATAGAACCGATAAAAGATATTGAACTGCGCAGCCCGAACCAATGGCGCTTAATTGGCAAAAAAGTGCTGCGCCATGACATCATCGCCAAATCAACGGGCACTCTGCCTTATGGCATTGATTTCGAAGCCGAAGGCATGGTTTACGCTGCGGTTAAAATAAACCCGCGCCAAGGCGGCGCAATGAACAGCTATGACGCCACAGAAGCTGAAAAAATGCGCGGCGTTCAAAAGATAATCCCGCTTAAAAACGGTATTGCCGTGATCGCTGACAATACATGGCGTGCTTTTAAAGCCGCAAACGCTGTCACATTTGATTGGGGCCAAGCACCCTATCCGGCTGAAATGGACGCGCATTGGCAAACCTTGTCAGATTCATTCACGCCTGATTTACAAGATTCGCGCACGCGCGATGACGGCGAAATCGACAATGTGTTCGCCGAAGGACCACCTGATTTTGAGGCCGATTACCGCGCACCCTATGTGGCGCACCAACCGTTAGAGCCGCTTTCAGCAATTGCAAAAATTACCGATGAACGCGCAGACATTTGGACAGGCACACAAATTCCGGGCTTTGTGCGCAGCAATGTTGCCAAGGCAACGGGCCTAACGGAAGAACAAGTCTTTGTTCATGTGCTTTATGTCGGCGGCAGCTTCGGTCACAGGCTTGAAGATGATGTGGTCAAGCAAGCCGTGGAAATTGCAAAATCCATCAAAGGAACACCGATTAAACTGACCTATAGCCGTGAAGAAGATTTTGCACATGATTATCCGCGTCAAATCGCAATGGCGCGTGCAAAAGGCAAAGTCAAAAACGGCAAAGTCGACAGCTTTGATCTTTCCATCGCCATGCCATCGGTCATTGCATCACAAATGGGCAGACAAAATTTTCCTGTGCCCGGCCCTGATCCAGCAATCCTTGCTGGTGCGTGGGAGCAGCCTTACGCTATCCCCAATTATCGCACGACCGGATATCGCGCGCCTGAACTTGCGCCCATCTCCTCTTGGCGCTCAGTCGGTGCATCTTCAAACGGCTTCTTTCATGATTGCGCATTGGATGAATTAATCCATGCAGCAGGTGCAGATCCACTTGAAGAGCGCATTCGCCTTATGTGGCATGAACCATCGCGCAAAGTGCTGGAAGCTGTGGGTGAAATGTCAAATTGGGGCAGCGATCTTGGCGAAAACCGTGGTCGCGGCGTCGCTTTCTGTTTGTCATTCGGCACAGCAGTCGCTGAAGTCATAGAAGTTACGAATACCGAAAACGGCATCAAGATAGACAATGTCTATGTTGCGGCCGAAGTTGGCAAAGTGATTGATCCCATCAACTTTGATAATCTGGTCAAGGGCGGCGTTATATGGGGGCTTGGCCATGCCATGAACTGCCAGATCACCTATGCAGACGGCATGGCGCAGCAGTCAAACTTTCATGATCATGAAGGTATGCGGCTTTATCAATGCCCGAATATAGAAGTACGCGCTCTGGAAAATGGCGTCAAAGTGCGCGGTATTGGTGAGCCGCCTGTACCGCCCGCTGCACCTGCTCTCGCCAACGCAATCTTCGCCGCAACAGGCAAGCGAATTCGCGAAATGCCATTCAACAAACACATTGATTTCGTGTGAGGAAAAGCAAATGAAAAACATCCTCATAGGCTTATTAATAGTGCTGTCACCGACAATGGCAATCGCGCAGGAAACCGAAGAAAAAGTTGAGGTGGAACTGCTCGAAGAAGGGACAGTTTCACCGGAAAAAGGCCTTGAGCACTGGGCCAGAATTTATGAAGTTTTCTCGCACCCCCGCTGTTCGAATTGCCATGTTGATGAAGGTGGCATACCCATATGGTCGGGACCATCTTATGGACCAGAGCCACGCCCACATGGTATGAACATCAAAGCGGGTGAAAGCCGCGTTGGTGCAGAAACCATATTATGCACGACCTGCCACACGTTAAACAATGGCGATATTAATCACGCACCGCCCGGCGCTGAAGTGTGGCATTTACCGCCGCCTGAAATGGTATGGTACAACAAATCATCGGCTGAAATTTGCGCGCAAATTCAAGATCCAGAACGCAATGGCGACCGCACAATGAAAGAAGTTGCAGAGCATGTTGCCAATGATGAGTTAGTACATTGGGGCTGGAACCCTGGCCCCGGGCGTCAACCAGCGCCCTATTCTGCCAAAGTCAATGTCATGGATATTCTGGCTTGGACAGCTGCAGGGAAACCGTGCCCGCAAGAGGAGGAAAAGTCCGATGGATAATGCGCCGCGCCGCTATCAGCTTGCTTCTCTGTTTCTCTCAGTTTCCGGAATAGCGCATATTGTCGTTGCGGGCTTGTCTGGCCTGCGTGTTTTTGATGCTGTTCTACTTGGTATCGGCGTTGCCTATTTGCTGCTTGCCTATCTCATGCAAGCTGGCCGCCGCTGGATCGCCTATATTGTTTTTACATTCATGCTGATCGGTGCAGTTGGTGCCTATATGACCATGCCATCCCAGCAAGGATTTGTTCAAATCGGCTATCAGGTGATCATCGCCGCCGATATTGCCTGTGCATTTATGCTATTTATCATCTTATGGCGGCGTAAAAATCCCACCAAACGCAATGCATAATGATTGTCAGTGTAAAAAAACGCATCAACGACAATTAAGGGCTTTTGTTTGACGGCCACTTTGGCTAGGAGTGCTTCGTGCTGTTTTCAGCATGTGCCCCCTTGGCGGAACTGGTAGACGCAAGGGACTTAAAATCCCTCGATCGTTTGATCGTGCCGGTTCGAGTCCGGCAGGGGGCACCAATTTCCAATAAAATCAATGATTTAGATGCAAAAGTGCGGGATTCCCCCCCTTTGTATTCACTTGGATATTCTAAGCCTTGTTTTTCTTGTTGCTTCGCACGGCCCCCAAAGCCCTCACCCATGAAATTCGGGAAACACATGCGTGCGTTTAACCACGCCATAGACAAAGCTTGTGTCGATAGAGCTGATGCCGCCAATCGGGTGTAGGCGATCTCTGACAAAGCGCTCATAATCTTCAAGATCGCTAACGACCACGCGCAGCAAATAATCCGATAGGCCCGTCATGACAAAACATTCCAGCACTTCTGGGATGGCCTTCATGCGCTCTTCAAACCGGACAACAACATCTTCTGTATGTTTTTCCAAGCTAATACGCACCATAACAGTCACAGGCAGGCCATAGGCCTTCGTATTTACGTCAACACTATACCCTGTAATCGCGCCGTTATTTTCCAGATTACGCAATCGCCGCAAACAGGGCGAAGGCGAAAGATTAACCTCTGCTGCTAATTCAAGATTCGTAATACGGCCATTGCGCTGTAAGGCTCTGATAATCTTGCGATCAAGCGCATCTAATTGCGGTATTTTTGGCATTAGATTCCAAAATTCATGTGAACACGGTCAATAATAACAACTAAACACCTTTTATGACAGCACATAATGCCCTTATCAAAATTAGAGGCACCCCATGAGCGACAATAATAAAGACTTCTCAACACGCGCCATTCACCACGGTTATGACGCTCAATCTGAACATGGCGCATTAAACCCGCCAATCTATATGTCCTCTACATTCACGTTTGAAAGTGCAGAGGCAGGCGGCGCAATGTTTGCCGGTGAAAAAGAAGGCCATTTTTACTCACGCATTTCCAATCCGACCTTGGATCACTTGGAACAACGCATCGCCAATCTTGAAGGCGCAGAAGCCGGACTTTGCACCGCCTCTGGCATGGGCGCTATCACATCGACGCTCTGGTCTTTTCTAGCCGCTGGCGACGAAATCATTATCGACAAAACACTTTATGGCTGCACTTTTGCATTCATGACGCACGGCCTGCCGCGCTTTGGGGTCAAAGTAAAACTTGTCGACATGACCACGCCTGCCAATCTAGCAGACGCTATCAGCGACAAAACCAAACTTGTTTATTTTGAAACACCCGCCAATCCCAACAACCGACTGGTCGATATTGCTGCAATTTCTGAAATCGCACACAGTGTTGGCGCAAAAGTGATCGTGGACAACACATATGCCACACCAGTTATCACCCGCCCTATCGAACATGGCGCTGACATTGTTCTACATTCCGCTACCAAGTTTTTGAGCGGCCACGGCGATGTTGTTGCTGGGCTCATCGTCGGCAGCTTGGAAGATATGACGCAAATCAGACTTGTCGGCTTGAAGGACATGACCGGCGCTGTGATGTCACCTTTAACAGCGATGTTATTGTTGCGCGGCATTAAAACGCTTGAGCTGCGCGTTGAAAGACATTGCCAGACGGCATTCAAAGTAGCGCAAATATTGGAAGCACATCCAGCCGTTCTAAATGTGTTTTACCCCGGCCTTAAAAGCTTTCCGCAGCATGAGCTTGCTTGCAAGCAAATGTCTAATTTCGGCGGCATGATACCGTTTGAAGTCAAAGGCGGAAAAGCTGCAGGTATCGCGGTGATGAACAGGCTAAACCTCATCCAGCGAGCCGTAAGCCTTGGCGATGCAGAAAGCCTTATCCAGCACCCTGCCAGCATGACACATTCCACCTATACGCCTGAAGAACGCGCAGAGCACGGCATTGCCGAAGGCTTGGTACGCCTCTCCGTTGGGTTGGAAGGCGCGCAGGATATTATCGACGATTTGCAGGCTGCATTGGGCGCCCATAATATGCCAGCCGACGAATTGACGGATTAAATTTGTTTGGCTGAAAACAGCGCAGCAATTCGAGCACACCAAGCGTAAACGAAAGCATCACCATGCCTCATATTGACCAAGCTCACCTCAAAACCATCGAACAACGGTTATTATGGTTGTCGCATTGGATGATACATAACGCCAACCACATCCGCCCCAAAGCAGATGGCATTAAGGTTGGTGGGCATCAAGCATCGTCTGCATCAATGGTGTCCATCATGACGGCGCTATATTTCAGTGCTCTTCGGCCAGAGGACCGTGTGGCGGTTAAACCCCACGCCTCGCCGATCTTTCACGCCATACAATATCTGATGGGCAATCAAACACGCGAGAAAATGGAAAACTTTCGCAGGCTTCAAGGCGTGCAAAGTTATCCGAGCCGTACCAAAGACATCGACGATGTTGATTTTTCCACGGGGTCTGTTGGCCTAGGCGTTGCTATCACCTCTTTTGCCTCGATTGTTCAAGACTACATCACAGCAAAAAGCTGGGGCAAAGATGTGCCGCTTGGCCGTATGATAGCGCTGGTTGGCGATGCAGAATTAGATGAAGGCAATATCTACGAAGCGTTGCAAGAGGGCTGGAAAAACGACCTTCGCAATACATGGTGGATCATCGATTACAACCGCCAATCACTGGACGGTGTCGTGCGCGAAGGACTTTTCAAGCGCATTGAGCAGATATTTGATGCTTTTGGCTGGGACGTTGTCAAAGTTAAATATGGCGCGCTGCAACGTGCAGCATTTAACGAGCCGGGCGGCGACAAATTGCGTGACTGGATCGACAATTGCCCGAACCAGCTTTACTCAGCACTAACCTTTATGGGCGGCGCAGTTTGGCGTAAGCGTCTTATGGATGCGCTTGGCGATCAGGGCGATGTCACGGCGCTCATCGAGGCGCGCACAGATCAGCAATTGGCTGAACTGATGGAAAATCTCGGCGGTAATTGTGTACAGACAATGGCTGAAACGTTTGATGCTATCGATCATGATCGCCCTGTATGTTTTCTTGCCTATACGATTAAAGGTTGGGGCACCCCCATTGCTGGCCATAAGGACAATCATGGCGGCCTGATGAACAAAACCCAAATGGCTGAATGGCAGGCCCATATGGGTGTGGTAGAAGGCGAAGAATGGGAAAAATTTGCGACAGTGGAAGATCCTGCAGCACTACAAGCCGCATTGGACAAAACACCGTTCTTTGCCAAGGGCGTGCGCCGTTACACTGACAAAATGCTCGACGTGCCAAACATTGAATTATCGTCAGACCGTGAAATCTCAACACAGATGGCTTTTGGCAAAATCCTTGATGATTTATCAAAAGGTGACAGCGATTTAGCCGCCCGCATCGTGACAATGTCACCGGATGTAACCGGCACCACAAACCTTGGTCCTTGGGTGAACCGGCGCAAGCTTTTTGCCCGCACGGAACAGTCAGATACATTCATCAATGAGAAAATTCCCTCAACGGCCAAATGGGAATTCACCCCAAAAGGCCAGCATATTGAACTCGGCATTGCTGAAATGAACTTGTTTTTGTTGCTTGGAGCAGCAGGCTTGTCCCATTCACTGTTTGGCAAGCGTGTCATTCCAATTGGCACCGTCTATGATCCTTTTGTGGCGCGCGGCCTCGATGCGCTAAATTATGCCTGTTATCAGGATGCGCGGTTTATGATCGTCGGCACACCATCGGGCGTAACGCTTGCGCCAGAAGGCGGCGCCCATCAATCGATTGGAACACCGCTTATCGGCATGAGCCAAGATGGCCTTGCAAGCTTTGAGCCTGCCTTTGCCGATGAGCTTGCCGTTATCATGCAATGGGCATTTGATTATCTACAGCGTGATGGTGAAGGCGATCCCGATGAGCGCACATGGCTGCGCGATGAAACCGGCGGCTCGGTCTATCTACGGCTTACAACCAACCCAATTGAACAGCCCGGAAAACGGGTGGACGAAGACTTCCGCCAAGGTGCAATCGACGGTGCATACTGGCTGCGCAAGCCTGGCCCTAATTGCGAAGTCGTCATCGCTTATCAAGGCGCTGTGGCACCAGAAGCAATTAAAGCAGCAGGTATCATCGCAGAAAGTCGCCGCGATATCGGCGTTTTGGCCGTAACATCGGCAGACCGTTTAAATGCTGGTTGGACGGCTGCACAGCGCGCCCGCGCGCGCGGCAATAAATCTGCCCAAAGCCACCTTGAAAAATTGCTTGGTGATCTTCAAAGCCATTGCAAAATCATAACTGTTATTGATGGCCATCCGGCCACTTTGGCTTGGCTTGGTTCCGTGAAAGGCCATCAGACAGTTCCCCTCGGCGTCGAGCATTTTGGCCAGACGGGTACGATTGGCGACCTTTATAAACATTTCGGCATTGATGCGAATTCCATCATCGAGAAAGTAGCCGAACTGACCGATGGCAAGTCTATATCGCGTGTGACAAACATGTGAAAATTGGCAGAATGCGCCTATAATTCTGGTGACAGAACTATTTTGCGCGCGCCTGCATTGCTAAAACATATTGACAGTAAATTCATATCGACTGTAACGTCACTTCACTATTTTGGGAGAATCGGAATTACCGATGCCGAAGGAGCAACCACCCCGGAAACTCTCAGGCAAATGGACCAATATAGTACAATGACTCTGGAGAGAGGCTAATTGCCCGCCGAAGGGATAACAATCTCAGGCAAACAGACAGAGGGGGTATCATCATCCGCATCCGCGGTATGAGTGGTGCCGGATCGTCCGGTTTTTTTAGAGGGCCGGATGGAAAGTTTAAAAACAACTTCACTGCATGAATTGCATTTAAAACTTGGTGCCAAAATGGTGCCTTTTGCAGGCTATGACATGCCTGTTCAATACCCCGCTGGTGTGATGAAAGAACATTTACACACCCGCGCCAAGGCTGGTTTGTTTGATGTCAGCCATATGGGACAGGTGATCTTACATAACCCTGATGCCGCATTGCAACTCGAAAGCCTTGTGCCTGTAGATGTTGCAACCCTGCCTGAAGGCAGACAGCGCTATGGCTTTTTTACAAATGAAACAGGCGGCATATTAGACGATATCATGATCGCCAACAGAGGCGACCACCTGTTTGTTGTTGTAAATGCTGGCTGCAAGGATGCCGACATCGCCCATATGGAGCGCAACCTTAAATGCAAGGTTGAAACGATCAGTAACCGCTCTCTTCTGGCTCTGCAGGGCCCTGCTTCCGAAGCCGTATTGAGCACAATTGTGCCTGATGTCGCCGATATGCGGTTCATGGATGTGCGCATTTCGCCAAGCAAATTTGGCGAGCTTTGGATTTCGCGATCAGGTTATACGGGCGAAGATGGGTTTGAAATTTCAGTTGAAGACGAACAAGCCGTAGCGCTGGCAGAAGCATTACTGGCTCATGAAGATGTGCTGCCAATCGGACTTGGTGCACGCGATAGTCTGCGGCTAGAATCTGGCCTATGCCTTTATGGCAACGATATTGATGAAACCACATCACCGCTTGAAGCTGGATTGCAATGGGCTATCCAGAAAGCACGCCGCAAGGATGGCGCGCGCGCAGGCGGTTTCCCCGGTGCCGAGCATATTCTTGCCCAGTTTGATAAGGGTGTGAAAAAGCAACGTATTGGCCTGTTGCCCGAAGGGCGTGCGCCCATGCGTGCAGGCACAAATCTTTATGCGCATGAAAATGACGAAACACCGATTGGACAAGTCACTTCCGGTGCCTTTGGCCCAACGGTCGAACGGCCTGTATCTATGGGCTATGTAAGCGCTGAACATTCGGACGTCGATGCAATCATCTTTGGTGATGTGCGCGGCAAACGCTTGCCGGCGCGTATCTGCGCTATGCCTTTCACACCATTAAATTTTAAACGCTAAAAAAATCTCGGAGATTATAATTATGAAGTTCACTGAAGAACATGAATGGCTTCGCGTCGAAGGCGATCTGGTCGTTGTTGGCATCACAGCTTATGCAGCAGAACAGCTCGGCGACATTGTTTTCGTCGAATTACCCGATGCAGATAATGACGTTTCAAAAGGCGATGATGTTGTCGTTATCGAAAGTGTGAAAGTTGCCTCTGACATTCTTGCGCCACTGGATGGAACAATCGTCGAAGTTAACGACAAACTTGGCGATGACCCTGCGCTCGTCAATAGCGACCCACTTGGCGATGGCTGGTTTTTCAAAATGAAATTGAAAGACGCATCCGAGATGGACGCACTGATGGATGAAACCGCCTATAACGCGATGATCGCTTAACGGAGCCTTTTTAAATGTCTTTTGTTCCGACAAATTACGAGCCTTATGATTTTGCCAACCGGCGTCATATTGGCCCTTCCCCCGCTGAAATCGCTGAAATGCTCAAAGTCATCGGCGTTGATAGCCTCGACGAACTGATTGACCAAACGGTCCCGAAAAGCATTCGCCAAAAAGAGCCGCTCGATTTCGGTAAACCTTTGTCGGAACGAGACCTTTTGTGGCACATGCGTCAGGTTGCCAAGAAAAATGATGTTTTCACATCCATGATTGGGCAAGGATATTACGGTACGGTGACACCGCCTGCCATCCAGCGCAACATTTTGGAAAACCCAGCATGGTACACGGCATATACGCCTTACCAGCCTGAAATCAGCCAAGGCCGTCTTGAGGCCCTGCTGAATTTCCAAACCATGATTTGCGATCTAACCGGTCTCGATGTGGCCAATGCGTCTTTACTGGATGAAGGCACAGCGGCTGCCGAAGCAATGACTATGGCACAGCGTGTTTCCAAGTCAAAAGCCACACAATTCTTTGTTGATGAAAACTGTCATGCGCAAAATATTGCCGTGATGAAAACCCGTGCCGAACCGCTCGGCATCGAGATTGTTGTCGGACCCGTTGACCAATTAGACCCAGCAACAGTTTTTGGTGCGATTTTCCAATATCCGGGCACAAATGGCGGCCTACAAGATTTCACATCGCAAATCGAAGCACTGCATAACGAAAAAGCGCTCGGAATCGTGATTGCTGATCCGATGGCACTTGCCTTGCTTAAAGAGCCCGGCGCAATGGGCGCAGATATTTCCGTTGGCTCAACCCAGCGCTTTGGCGTACCTATGGGCTTTGGCGGGCCACACGCTGCCTATATGTCATGCCGTGATAGCTACAAACGCTCCCTGCCCGGCCGTATTGTTGGCGTGTCGATTGATTCGAGAGGCAATCAAGCCTACCGCCTTTCGCTGCAAACCCGCGAGCAGCATATTCGCCGCGAAAAAGCGACATCGAATGTGTGTACAGCACAGGCACTGCTCGCTGTGATCGCCGGATTTTACGCCGTGTTCCATGGCGCTGAAGGGCTAAAAGCTATCGCTCAAGCCATTCACCTTAAGGCTGCGCGCGTTGCAAAAGCATTGTCTGCCAATGGCTTTGAGATCGAGCATAAAGAATTCTTTGATACAATCTGTGTCGAAGTTGGTCCTATGCAAGGCGCCATTTTGGAATCTGCGCGTGCACGCAAAATCAACTTGCGTAAAATTGGCACAAGCAAGCTAGGCATTTCCGTTGATGAAACAACGCGCCTTGAATCCCTATCTGATCTGCTCCAAGCCTTTGGCATTACCGATGGCGTAGAAGAAAAAGATCCAGATTACTGCCTGCCTGAAACATTGGTCAGAACAACTAATTATTTCCAGCATGCGGTCTTTCAGATGAACCGTGCCGAAACGGAAATGATGCGTTACATGCGCAGATTAGCCGACCGTGATCTTGCGCTAGACCGCGCAATGATACCGCTTGGTTCATGCACAATGAAGCTTAATTCGGCAGCAGAAATGATGCCGATAACATGGCCGGAATTTGCCAACCTTCACCCCTATGCGCCGAGCGAACAAGTTGAAGGTTACAATGAAATGCTGACCGATTTGTCGGCCAAGCTATGCTTGATTACTGGCTATGACGCGATGTCAATGCAGCCAAACTCAGGCGCGCAGGGCGAATATGCAGGCCTTCTAACCATTCGCGCTTACCATCGCTCACGCGGCGATCAGAAACGCAATGTCTGCCTCATTCCAGTTTCTGCACATGGCACCAACCCTGCGTCCGCTCAAATGGCAGGCATGGAAGTTGTTGTCGTCAAATCAGCTGAAAACGGCGATATCGACATTGAGGATTTCCGCCAAAAAGCAACTCTTGCAGGCGACCGTTTAGCTGCTTGTATGATTACGTACCCGTCAACCCACGGTGTGTTTGAAGAAACAGTGCGCGATATTTGCGACATTACCCATGAGTTCGGCGGACAGGTATATTTGGATGGCGCGAACTTAAACGCAATGGTCGGCTTGGCAAAGCCGGGCGAGATCGGCTCTGACGTCAGCCATTTGAACTTGCACAAAACCTTCTGTATTCCGCATGGCGGCGGTGGTCCGGGCATGGGCCCGATTGGTGTTAAAAGCCATCTTGCACCCTTCTTGCCAGGCAATCCCTTGCAGGAAGAAGGCGCCGTTTCCAGTGCAAGTTATGGTTCAGCATCAATCCTGCCAATCAGCTGGGCATATTGCTTGATGATGGGCGGCAGCGGGCTAACACAAGCAACCAAAATTGCGATCCTAAACGCCAACTACATCGCCAAGCGTTTGGAAGATGCATTTGGCGTGCTCTTTAAAGGGCGCAATGGCCGTGTTGCCCATGAGTGTATTTTAGACACAAGGCCTTTTGCGGATAGCGCCCATGTCACTGTCGAAGACATTGCCAAGCGCCTGATTGATAGCGGTTTTCATGCACCGACAATGAGCTGGCCGGTTGCCGGCACATTGATGGTTGAGCCAACAGAAAGCGAAACCAAAGCCGAGCTTGATCGTTTTTGTGAAGCAATGTTGTCTATTCGAAATGAAATCGCTGCAATCGAAAGCGGCGAAATGGATGAGAAAAACAACCCTCTGAAAAACGCACCACACACCACAGCCGATTTGATTGCGGATTGGGATCGCCCCTATACGCGTGAAGCTGGCTGTTTTCCTGCTGGTGCATTTAGGGTTGATAAATATTGGCCATCCGTCGGCCGCATCGACAACGCCTATGGCGACAGAAACCTCGTCTGCACCTGCCCGCCGCTTGAAAGCTATCTTGACGGATAGGCAACAGGTTTGTCTCGATTAACATCGAGAGATTCGTTTAACACATAACAGCGGTCCAATTTCATGGGCCGCTGCCCCATCATATTATCATTGCTCTTTAAGCTTTATCTCATTCGTTACACTGCGCTTTTCGTCTTATTTCTGAGCATCAAAAAGACAACTTGACAGCTTTGGGCATTAATGTAGCTTTTAGGTATGAGAAACGTAACAGCACATATACGCTATTGCTTGAGGGTAATTCCGGCACGGAATTAGACCCCGAATCGTGCATTTATTGCATCGATATCGGGGCGCGTTAATCATCGGAACATCCGAACGACCAACAGCAAGTTGCTGTCACCCCACACCATTTATTTTATTATTGATCGTGAACGCGTGATTTTTTCAGCGCGCCACGATGCATTGAACATTGTGAAACGAACGCGATATGACCTCATCATCTCCAAGAATAACAATTAGCGAATCTGATTACGCCAGACTGAGCGGTCTTGCTGAGGCAACAGCTAAATCGAACAGTTCAGTGGCTGAATATTTGATGTCGGAGCTTGATCGCGCGACGATCAAACCTGATCGTTTGGTCAAGCCGACCACAGTGAAAATGGGCTCCACCCTCACCTATGAAACAGACCATGGGGAGAGCAGAACCGTCACGCTCGTGTTTCCTGTCGATGCCGATATTTCGCTCGGCAAAATTTCTATACTGACACCAATCGGTGCAGCATTGATCGGCTTGCGCGTCGGGCAATCAATAATCTGGACAACACCAACAGGTGATAAGCATCGGCTAACCATTACGGCCACCAGCACTGAACAAGAAGCTCCTGTTCAAGCGGCGCAATAGGTCTGCTGATGTCATACCCAAAGTTCAATAGATTAGCATTATCAGGAGGATGTCTGCTGGCAGGATACTAACCCCTGCGTTGCAAAAATGCAGCCAGGGGAACGGTTCAATTTTCAAATTAGAAAATAGCCATAAGGCACCAGGAGACTGATCGTGATTTTAAACGAATGTATTTTAACACAAAGCAATGCGGCCCTGCTGCAAAGGCTCTTTGATGCCCAGCATGCAAAAAACACTCCGTTTTCAATGCTCTTAAAAGCCAAATTAGAGAACGCACAGATATGTTCCGAAAGTGATTTACCAGCGAATATCGTCACCTTGGATAGCCGCGTTACCTATAGCGTGAATGATGTTTTTACAGATACGCGCATTCTGTCAGCGCATCGCAGCAACGATATTGTTGGCCTATCTCTTTCGATAACAAACCTTAGAGGCCTTGCGCTTATCGGCCTCAAGGAAGGCGACTATTATCATTTAACAGAAGCAGGACAGGAAACTGATTTGCTTCACGTTAAAAAAGTACGCTTTCAACCCGAAGCGCATCGGCAATTCTTAAAAGATTCTGTCGCAGAAAACGCGCCTTCAAAACGCCGCGCATCAATGAAACTGGTTCATTCGGCAAATAGCCAGCATGACTTCATGACGCGAGCAGTTCGGCCAATTGTTGAAACGCCGGGGTATACTTGATCCTCCGGCCCAAAATATAAATCACCCACCGCTACGCCACAGTCTTTTTAGAGATCTAGGCCCAAGCGTAACACCAAGGTAAAAGTCGCATGAAAGTTATAGTTTTAGGTGCTGGAGTTGTCGGCGTAACAACAGCTTACTATTTGGCAAAATCAGGTCATGAAGTGCAGGTCATTGACCGCGCGCACCAGCCTGCAAATGAAACCAGTTTTGCCAATGCCGGCCAGATATCAGCGGGTTATGCCTCACCTTGGGCAGCGCCCGGCGTTCCGCTTAAAGCGATAAAATGGCTTTTGATGAAGCATGGTCCGCTGCTGATAAAGCCACGGGTAGACCCAGAGCTTATAACTTGGATGATGCAAATGTTGAGAAACTGCACATCATCCCGATATGCACTTAACAGAAGCCGAATGGTGCCTTTGGCTGAATATAGCCGTGATAGTTTGAGGTTACTTCGCCTAGAAAGCGGCATCTCCTATGACGAGCGCAGTGAAGGCACGTTGCAGCTTTTCAGAACAGCCAAACAATTAGATAATTCTGCAAGCGACATCGAGATTCTAAAGCAGTTTGATGTCCCCTACCGCCTCATGGACAAAGCTGCGTGTATGGAAGTTGAGCCAGCACTGGCACAATCAGCCGATCCGTTCGTCGGCGGTCTTCATCTTCCAGAAGATGAAACCGGTGATTGCCACATTTTCACAAAAGAACTTGCAGAAAAAGCTAAGCTCTTGGGCGTTGAGTTTCTATTCGACACCGAGATCAAGCATTTAGACGTTGATGGCGGCAAGCTAACATCTGTCGTCACGTCCAAAGGAAAACTGCAAGCTGATGCCTATGTTGTTGCACTTGGCACGGCATCCAGATCGCTTGTAATGCCTTACGGAATAAATCTGCCTATATATCCGGTAAAAGGATATTCAATGACGGTGCCTATATCTGACGCTGATGCGGCACCCGTATCAACGGTCATGGATGAAACCTATAAGGTGGCAATCACCCGTCTTGGAGACCGTGTGCGCATTGGCGGCACGGCAGAGCTTTCTGGATATGACAACAGCCTTGCCCTTAAAAGACGCGGCGCTTTGGAGCGCTCATTCACAAGCCTATTCCCAAATTCCGGCGACCTGAACAAGGCATCATTTTGGAGTGGCTTGCGCCCGATGACGCCAGATGGCCCACCAATCATTGGTACAACAAAAATCGAAGGGCTTTACCTCAACACAGGTCACGGCACATTGGGTTGGACAATGGCATGCGGTTCAGCGCGCGTTGTTACAGATATTATTGACGGCTCAACGCCTGATGTTGATACTGCTGGCTTAAGCTTAACCCGTTATCACGGAGCATAATGATGATGACCCGTGCAGGTGCGGTTCTAAATGTGAACTTGGCAGCAATTAGCGCAAACTATCAATATTTGTGCAAACAGGCCCCAACCACCAAAGTTGCTGCAGTCGTCAAAAGCAATGCTTACGGCCTTGGCGCTGAAGAAATTGCAACGCAATTACGATCAGATAAGTGCGATACGTTCTTTGTGGCTCACCTTGAAGAAGGCATAAAGCTACGCAAAGCACTTGGCCGTTCGCCTGAAATCCTCATATTAAATGGAATACCCAATAATTATGCGGATGAGTTTCTGGCAAATCATTTAACGCCTGTCATAAACTCTCTATCGGACCTTGAACTCTGGACAGCGCTTGCCAAACAAACTGGCAAGTCGCTTACCGCCGCATTGCAATTTGACACGGGCATGTCGCGCTTAGGGCTATCTGCAAAAGACATACAAAAAATCAACGCTGATCCTTCTTTGGTCGAAGGCATAAACATTGACCTTACGATGAGCCATTTAGCTTGCGCAGGTGATCCATCAAACCCTGCAAATGAGCAACAGCGACAAGCATTTGATACGCTATGCAAGACGATGCCAAAAGCAAAACGCTCGCTTGCCAATTCATCTGGTATTTTTCTGTCGGGTGAATTTCACTATGATCTCGCACGCCCAGGTGCTGCACTTTATGGCATCAATCCAACAGGCCATTCTTCAAATCCGATGAAGCCTGTCGTGCAACTTCAGGCACGCATATTGGAAATACGCGATGCCGCTGCCGGCACCCAAGTTGGTTATGATTATTTATACAAAGCATCAACGCCGCGAAGATTAGCGACATTGTCTATAGGTTATGCGGACGGATGGCACCGACAATGGACATCAGGCGCTATGTATGAGGGTATTTATCTGCCGGTCGTCGGCCGAATATCAATGGATAGTATGGTTGTTGATATCACGGACCTAGCAGAGGCGCAGCTGTCCAGAAACATGTTTGTCGACCTTATCAATACCGAACAAACACTCGACAAAATTGCAGATGGCGAACACACTATTGGCTATGAAGTGCTAACCTCAATCGGAGAACGTGTTGAACGCCGATATTCCAACAAGTGAAATGTAATTTCATTTTGGGATTTTTGACATTTCGTTTCCACCGCGCGGACGCTTCAGGGTTTATGCATAAGGAGCTGACATGGAACAGGAAGACGATTCATCGCCTTGCTTTGCGCACACACTGGTTGATGGTCATGTTGTTGACCCTCAAACGCGCCACGATGTGAGCGTTTTTCGCAAATCCAATCGCCAGCGCCTTTACGCGTTAAGACAAAAGCCAACGCTTGAAGCGCGCCAAAGTGCAGCAAAAAACATTGCAGACCAACTCGGCACCATTTTGGATGATATATCTGGCAAAACAATCGCGGCCTATTGGCCAATCCGCGGTGAACTCGATTTGCGCCCTTGGATGGAAAAAGCCATAGAGCAAGGCGCCAAAATTGCCCTGCCGGTCGTGGTTGAAAAGAACCACCCCGTTGAGTTCCACCTCTGGACACCGGATTGCAAAATGACCATTGGGTATTGGCGTATTCCCGTCCCTGCTGATGCGGTAGCCGTAACGCCAGACATTATCATTGTACCCCTGCTTGGTGTCGATAAAGAGCAATTTCGCTTAGGCAATGGCGGCGGTTATTATGATCGCACCTTAGCGCAATTGCCTTCCGCAATGACCATTGGTGTTGGTCAATCCTTTGCAAAAATGGACACCATCTATCCAATGCCGTGGGATATTCCTATGCAGCGAATTGTACTGGCTGACACGTAAAATCAGGCGACCTTTTCACCTGAACGCCAACAGCCGAGCATCTCACCCTTGTCAGATCGATGAACAAAACTTGCCGCGCCGCCAACTTTGATTTCGCCAAGACCAGATTTTGCGCCGATACAATTGGCCGGATAAAGTGTTGCCATGCGCAAAGCTTCATCGGCGCTCAATCCAATGACATCGCTCATATAATTTACAGCAGCGTTCATATCCAAATCTGCACCAGCAAGCGTGCCATCACTTAATTCCAAACGGCCGTTTGCCCGTGTAATTTCACGCCCCTTAAGAAAGAACGATTTTTGATCGATGCCGATGGTCGACATCGCATCCGTCACCAGAAATATCTTCTTACCGCCCTGCTTTGCATTCAGCGCAATTGTGATCACAGCAGGATCAACGTGAATACCGTCCGCGATCAATCCGGCATATAGATTTTCATTTTGCAACGCCGCACCAACAAGGCCAGGTTCACGGTGCGACAAAGCACTCATTGCGTTGAACAAGTGGGTAACACATGTTGCACCGGCATCTGCTGCGGCTTGCGCATTTTGATAAGTCGTTGAGCTATGGCCTAAGCTCACAACAATACCCGCATCAGACAATGTTTTAATTTGTTCACGCGACACCGATTCTGGTGCAACCGTGATCATGATATGGGAAATCTTTTGTTTTGCTGCCAATAACTCATTCATATCGGCATCGCTCATGGCATGAATAAGCGCCGGATCATGTGCACCATGTTTGCCACTGTCCAAATGCGGACCTTCCAAATGCAGACCGAGAAAACCTGGCAAATTTTGCTCTTGAGCTAAAATCGCAGCTTCAATCGCTTGAGATGTCACCTCCGGCGTATCCGTAATAAGTGTGGGTAAAAGTGATGTCGTGCCAAACAAAGCATGCGCATCGCATATGGTCCGAATTGTATCGACCGTTGGGCTATCGTTGAACAATACGCCGCCGCCGCCATTAACCTGCAGGTCCACATAGCCGGGTGCAACATGCCCCGCATCAAGTGTAATCTGGTTGTCGCCCACATCTACAGAATCGCAAATTTTCGCAATGATGCCGTCTTCAATAAACAGCGATTGATTCTTACTGTGATTATTCCCGTCAAACAGATCAGCGCACGATAATATCCATTTATTACTCATACTGTTTCAGTCACCTTTTTAAGGTTCAAAGGCTCATCCGGATTAAAACCGCGCAAGCGCGATAATTCTTCGACGAACGAATAGAACGATACAATCAGCAAAAGCGGGTCGGTAAGTGGATGGCCTGTCGCAACAAAAGGCAATTGCGTTGCTTTGGCCGAATTGCTGGATGTTGCATAAACATCGCCGCCGCGCGCGCACAAATCATCAACCACTTCTATCATTGAGCTTTCAGCTTTATCGCGCGCAACTAACGCAAGAACCGGATAGTTAGAAGACACGATAGAAACCGGACCATGCAAGACTTCCGCAGAGCTAAAAGCTTCACCTTGTAGTTGGCATGTTTCTTTGAATTTAAGCGCAACTTCGTTGGCAATCGCAAAGGCTGGACCACGCCCAAGCACATAGAGGCGGTCTTGCCTTAGCAGACGCTTTGTTAGTTGGTCCCAATCAGTTTCAAGCGCTTGCTTTGCCAGTTCAGGCAGTTTTTCAAGCGCACTCAAAAGCGCTTCATCTTTCTGCCAATAAGCCAATAACATTAGGCCAGAGACAACCGAAGTGATGAATGTCTTTGTGGCTGCAACGCTTTCTTCAATACCGGCATGAATATCGATTGTGTAATCGCTGATATCTGCCAAGGGCGATTTGGGGGTGTTCGTAAGTCCAATCGTCAGCGAACCATTTTTGCGCGCAGTCTTGACCATGCTTACAATATCGGGGCTTTGGCCAGATTGAGATATGCCTATACAAGCTGTCTTCTGCAGCTTTAAATCAGCACCATAAATGGAGCTCACCGAAGGCCCAATTGATGCAACAGGCGTCTGCGCGGTCAGTTCAATGGCATATTTAAGGTAGGTCGCCGCATGGTCAGATGATCCCCGCGCAACGGTGCAAATAAGATTGGGCTCCATTGCTCGCAATTCAGCGCCAGCATTCATGATGCTATCGCGCGAGCTACCAAGCAGTTCGCTTAAAGCATCAGGAATGCCTTCAACTTCAGCACGCATTTTAGTTTTAAAATCAAACATTCAATTCGCCCTCGGATATTTAGAGCTGTAATTCCGCGACAAAATCATAAGCATCGCCGCGATAAACAGATTTGGTAAATTCTACGACTTGCCCATTTTCAAGATAGGCAACCCTTTCAATGCGCAAACCAGCCGAACCATCTTCAACATTCAAAAGTCCAGCATCTATTCCAACCAAAATGTCTGCAGAAATGCGCTGTACGGCTCGAAATGGTTTTTTGCCGATCTTATGCAAATACTCATAAAGTGAGCCGTCAATCAGGTTAGGATCAGCAATGATATTTGACGATATAGATACGCGCTCAATCGCCAGCGGTTGATCATTGGCAATACGCAATCGCGCGATCCGCACAACGGCACTTGTTGGGCTAATTCCCAATGTCATACTCTCTTCTGGCGACGGCACATATATGCCCTTGTCGAGCCATTCTGATCTAGCCACCAATCCGCGCCGCTCCATATCCTCACTAAAGGATGTAAGCTTCGAAAGTGATTGTTGGACTCGTCCGAAGGTCGGCGCAACAGACGTTCCGGACCCTTGCCTTCTGATAACAAGACCGTCTTTGACAAGTTTCTCGACAGCTTTGCGAACAGTGACGCGGGATAGATTGCTTATGCTTGCCAATTCACGTTCAGAAGGAAGCGCAGCGCCCTCTTTCAACTCACCAGATAGAATTGAATTTTCAATATGTTGGCTAAGTTGAGAGTATAATGGCCCACCATTCTTTTTCAGCCAGTTATCTGGAGCAAGTACCTGCAAAATATCTGCGGACATTTTACAAATCCTTCCCTGAAAAACTTTGAATGGCCAGACTTACGGCACCGCTGAGCGCATCGCCCTTTGCCGCAATAAGACGTTTTTTATAATCGTCGCTAAGGCGTTTTGCATAAACAGCGCCAAGGCCACCAATCATACAAAATTGACTGTCAGCATCCGGTAAAATTCGATCAAGCGTTTCTTCGATATTGGCAATCGCTTGCTGCATTATATACAAACCAAAGGCGTCGCCTAAATCAGCATATTCAAAGACCAACGGCGCATAAACGCCAAAATCGCCAGGTTTAGCAGCTTGCGCAAATTCAACGATTTTTTGCGGATTATTCCCAAACTGATCTAAAACTTTTTTCGTTAAGTCAGAGCCTGCATGAATATTGTCATAAACGAGCAACGCTTCTTGTAACAATGCTCTCCCCAACCAAGCACCGCCGGACAAATCACCAACGACAAACCCCCAGCCGCCAATCGTTTTTTCAACGCCATTATGTCTGAACTGGTAGATAGAGCCTGTACCAATGATTGCAGCAGCACCATCGCCAGAACCAACAGCGCCCTCTAGCGAAATATGAGCATCGGTTTCAATGATCATATTCTCAAACGGCAAACTTTGCCGTAGTTTTTGATTTTGCGCTTCATATTCAGCGCCCGCGAGCCCCATATAGATTGGCACCTTAGGCAGCTCTTCGGCAGATATGCCAGCCTCCAACAAAGCCTCAGTGCTGCACTTTAAAATGCTATCACGCGCAACTTCTAAACTCGACATGACATTAGCAGAACCGGCCTTGGCGTATGATAAAGGATTGCCGGCAGCGTCGCAAAGACACGCCCTGCAGCCCGTCCCCCCGCCATCAACACCTAAGTAATATTTTTGACCCTCAACCATACCAGCGATATAAACCAATTTAATACCACATCCAATAGCCAAGCATAAAAATTATCACAAAGAATTACTAATCATCTGAAATTTATGTGTTTTTTTACTTATCAAAAGGTAAGCGGTCAAAAATGTTAACTTTTGCTAGACAGATGGTATTGTTTTGGTATTAGATAACCACGGAGGGTTTTAATGCTAAAAGCCAAGACAGAGTTAAAAAGTAAACTAGCGCAAGGCATCGATACACTCGACGCTACACAGGCACTTGCAGCACTGCTCGACGGCCAATTAGCGGCTGTACAATCACTTCGCTCTTGTTCTCCCGCCATCACCAAAGCAGCCATGGCCGCTGCGTCATCGATTCAGTCTGGCGGCAGCTTATGCTATGTCGGCGCAGGTAGCTCCGGCCTTATGGCGCTGTCAGACAGCTTAGAATTAACAGGCACTTTTGGCGTGCCAATGAGCCAAATCAAGATCCTCTTTGCTGGTGCCCCAGATACGCTTGTTGATATGCGCGGCGGCGCAGAGGACGATACAGACCTTGCGATATCTGACGTTAAAGGCGCAAATTTAAAAGCTGGCGACTGTGCCATTCTGGTTTCTGCAAGCGGAAATACACCTTACACCGTTGCTGCACAGCAAGAATTAAAGAAGCTGGGCATTACGACAATCGCCATCGCTAATAACAACCCAAGCGCACTATTAAACAACGCCGACATTGCAATTCATTTAGATACGCCGCCAGAAATCATTGCCGGCTCAACCAGACTAGGTGCCGGCACAGCGCAGAAAATTGCATTGAACATGGTCTCTACCCTTATGGGTATTGAGCTCGGACATATCCACGACGGGCTAATGGTGAACCTCAAAGCCGATAACGCAAAACTAGTCGAGCGTTCATTGAGCATGGTGAAAGACATTGCCCAGTGCGATTTAAGCACGGCGAAAAACATGCTCCAGCAAGCAAAAGGCAATGTTAAATTAGCCGTACTTCTGGCGGCGGGAGCCCAAAATGAACATGCAGCAGAACGCATGTTAATCGAGCATGGAGGCGTTCTCAGAAAGTGCTTGGAGCAAATCCAGTCTGACTAAAATTTTAACGCATAATCTTATGCATCAACAGGGAGTAAGCAAATGAAACACAAATCGTTCAAGGCAATTTTGGTTGCATCGACAGTATTTGGCAGCGCAGGCTTGTCATATGCTCAGGACGCTACATTGACTATTGAAAGCTGGCGCAATGACGACTTGTCAATCTGGCAAGACAAAATCATTCCAGCGTTTGAAGCAAAGCACCCAAACATCAAGCTAAAGTTTACCCCATCAGCCCCTGCTGAATACAATGCGGTTTTAAACTCAAAGCTTGAAGCAGGTTCAGCTGGCGACCTCATCACATGCCGCCCATTTGATGCGTCATTATCTCTGTTTGAAGCGAACCACCTTGCACCTCTTACTGACCTAGAAGGCATGAACAACTTCTCAGACGTTGCCAAATCAGCATGGATCACAGACGACGGTTCAACGCCGTTCTGCGTACCAATGGCGTCTGTTATTCATGGCTTCATTTACAATGTAGAAGCATTTGAAGATGCAGGCGTAGAAGTGCCTGAGACCGAAGCTGAATTCTTTGCAGCGCTCGATGCGATCAAAGAAAAAGGCAACTACATTCCACTTGCTATGGGCACGAACGACCAGTGGGAAGCCGCAACAATGGGCTACAACAATGTTGGTCCAAACTACTGGAAAGGCGAAGAAGGCCGCAACGCTTTGATTAAAGGCGAGCAAAAACTTACCGATGAGCCTTGGATTGCTCCATTCCGCCAGCTGGCAAAATGGAAAGATTACCTTGGCGACGGTTTTGAAGCGCAAACTTACCCTGACAGCCAAAACCTCTTCACGCTTGGCCGAGCAGCTGTTTACCCAGCAGGCTCTTGGGAAATTTCGGGCTTCAACACAAACGCACAATTCAAAATGGGTGCATTCAACCCGCCTGTGCCGAATGAAGGTGATACATGTTACATTTCTGACCATACCGATATCGGCATTGGCATGAATGCAAACACGAAACACCCAGAAGCGGCAAAAGCATTTTTGAACTGGGTTGGTTCGGAAGAATTCGCAAGCCTATATGCCAATTCACTTCCTGGCTTCTTCCCGCTGTCTAAAACAGCTGTAAAAATGGAAGACCCACTTGCACAGGAATTCATTTCTTGGCGTGAAAAATGCGAGCCAACAATCCGCTCAACATACCAGATTTTGTCACGCGGCACACCAAACCTCGAAAACGAAACTTGGAACGCATCTGTGTCCGTTATCAAAGGTGCAGAAACACCTGAAGAAGCTGGCAAGCGTTTACAAGATGGCCTTGCATCTTGGTACGATCCACAAAAATAAGTATTTAATATGATTGTGGGCCGCACATTTCGTGCGGCCCGCTTCACGCCATTCAACAAGCTGGAAAAACTCATGCAAAAACCGATCAGCAAGCCTCCAATCCGTTGGCATATACCAGTCTTTCTTGCTCCAGCTTTTTTGATTTACACGGCCGTTATGGTCATTCCATTGCTTGGAACGATCCAGCTTTCCTTATTCAGTGATATTGACGGTGAGCAGGTTTTTGTTGGCCTTGCCAATTTTAAAACCCTTTTGGGCGACCAGCATTGGTCTCAACAGTTCTGGAACGCTCTGCTCAATAATACGTGGTTCTTTGTCATTCACATGCTGGTTCAAAACCCAATCGGCATTTTGCTTGCAGCGCTACTCAGCAGCAACAAGCTACGCATGAAGGCTTTCTATCGTACATCAATTTTTATCCCGACAATCCTTTCCTTTGTGATTGTTGGCTTTGCGTGGAAACTGATTTTGAGCCCTATTTGGGGTGTTGCACCAAGCATGCTGGATGTAATTGGTTTGAAAAGCCTGTTCACACCCTGGCTTGGCAAAGAAGAATACGCCCTCACCACGCTTGCGCTGATTTCCGTTTGGCAATTTGTTGGCATTCCAATGATGCTGATTTACGCAGCCATGCTGTCCATACCAGATGAAATTTTAGAAGCCGCCGAATGTGATGGTGTAACCGGAATTTCACAATTTTGGAAAATCAAACTGCCGCTCATTTTGCCATCAATCGGCATTATCTCGATTTTGACTTTCGTAGGTAATTTCAATGCATTCGACTTGATATATTCAGTCCAAGGTGCGCTGGCTGGTCCAAATTTCGGAACCGATGTACTTGGCACATTTATGTTCAGAACATTCTTCGGATTTCAGCTGCAATTGGGCGACCCTAATATGGGCTCCGCAATCGCCTCGATCATGTTTATCATCATTCTTATCGGCGTATCGATATACCTCTTTGGTATTCAAACGCGCCTTCGCCGATACCAGTTTTAGGAAGCCAAAACATGTCCGTTGATATCCAAAGAACTGCCCGTTCGCAGGTAACATTCAGAGCGATCGCCGCGCACGCAATTCTTATTACGTACACGCTCATCGCCCTCTTCCCTGTGTTTGTGATTGTTATCAATTCCTTCAAGTCTCGCAATGCGATTTTCAGAGAACCTTTATCCCTGCCGAACGCTGAATCATTCAGCTTGAAGGGCTATGAGACCGTTCTTAAACAGGGCGATTTTGTTCTCTATTTTCAGAACAGCCTGATCGTGACCGTTGCCTCACTCACTATGGTTTTGCTGTTTGGCGCAATGGCCGCTTTTGCTTTGTCTGAATATCGCTTTCGCGGTAATTTGCTGACAGGTCTCTATCTAGCAATCGGCATCATGATTCCGATCCGCCTTGGCACAGTTGCCATTCTAGAAATGATGGTCGCATCAGGTCTCGTGAACACGCTGACAGCCCTCATTTTGGTTTACACAGCGCAAGGCTTGCCGCTTGCAGTCTTTATTCTGTCCGAATTTATGCAAGGCATTTCAGATGACCTTAAAAATGCGGGGCGAATTGACGGGCTAACCGAATACACTATTTTCGGCGTTCTTGTTTTGCCGCTCATCCGGCCAGCTTTAGCAACGGTTGCCGTGTTCACCATGATCCCTATCTGGAACGATCTGTGGTTCCCACTCATCCTCGCGCCAGCCGAAGAAACTAAAACAATCACGCTCGGCGCGCAGGTTTTCATTGGCCAATTCGTAACCGATTGGAATGCCGTTCTCGCTTCCTTGTCATTGGCAATTATTCCGGTGCTGGTCTTGTATCTCATCTTCTCCAGACAGCTCATTAAGGGTATTACAGCAGGTGCAGTTAAATGAATAAGTCTACCAATAAAGTGCGCGTTCTCGTTGTCGGCCTCGGCAATATGGGCCTGAGCCATGCTCTAGCGTATCATCACAATGATGGTTATGAGATTGTCGCTTTGGTCAATCGATCCGAAAGAGATTTGCCTGCTGATTTGCAAGGCTATGAGTTTGAAAAATCATACCCTGCCGCATTGAAAAAATACAAACCTGATCTGGTCTCTATCAATACCTACTCAGACACCCATGCAGATTATGCTATCGCAGCGATGGAAGCAGGGTGCGATGTCTTTGTTGAAAAGCCACTTGCCAATACTGTATCCGAAGCACAAAAAGTAGTGTCTGTTGCCAAAAAGTTAGGCCGCAAACTCGTTGTTGGCTATATCCTGCGCCATCATCCGTCATGGATTACTTTTGTTGATAAAGCTCGTGAGCTCGGCGGCCCATTCGTGTTCCGCTTGAACCTCAACCAGCAATCATCGGGCGATACTTGGAAAACCCATAAAAGACTTATGGAAACCACCTCGCCTATCGTTGATTGCGGCGTCCATTATGTCGATGTGATGTGCCAGATTGCAAATTCAGATCCAGTATCAGTGCGCGGCATCGGTCTTCGTTTAAGCGATGAAATTGCCGAAGACATGTATAATTACGGTCATTTCCAAGTCACATTCAAAGACGGATCTATTGGCTGGTATGAAGCTGGATGGGGCCCAATGATGTCTCAAACGGCCTTCTTCGTGAAAGATGTTATTTCGCCAAATGGTTCGGTTTCGATCGTCGTATCCGATGATATGCAATCTGATGACATTGATAATCACACCAAGGCTTCAACCATACGTATCCATGATTCAGAAACGGATGCGCAGGGAGAGTTTGTGAAAAGCGAAGATACGCTTCTATCCACCAATGCCGATATTTCGCATGACGAATTATGCGTGCTTGAACAGCAATTTGTGCTGGATGCAATCCGCAATGATGTGGATTTAACCGAGCACATGGAAAACGCAGTAAAATCCTTAGCAGTGTGTCTGGCTGCGGATGAAAGCATCCGCACCAACAAAGAAATTACATTTTAGTATTGGGGACTCGTTTTGGGATCATTATCGCTCAAAAACATTCGTAAATCTTTCGGCAATGTCGAAGTCATCAAAGGCATTGATCTTGATGTAAAGGATGGCGAATTGGTGATTTTCGTCGGCCCTTCTGGCTGCGGAAAATCAACACTGCTTAGAATTATTGCCGGTCTTGAAACCGAAAGCACTGGCAGCATTGAAATTGATGGCGATCCGGTCAACGGACAATCACCCTCAATGCGCGGCATTTCAATGGTTTTCCAAACCTATGCGCTTTATCCGCACCTCACGGTCAAAGACAATATGAGCTTAGGGCTAAAGCAAGCAAAACGTCCCAAAGAGTTGATTGAAAAACGCGTTGGCTTTGCATCGTCCATGCTATCGCTTGATGATTATCTTGATCGCCGTCCTGCTGAATTATCGGGTGGGCAGCGCCAGCGTGTTGCGATTGGCCGTGCCATTGTTCGCCAACCAAAGCTCTTCCTTTTTGATGAGCCGCTTTCGAACTTGGACGCAGCACTGCGCGTTAACACACGTCTCGAAATCGCAAGCCTTCACAGGCAATTATCCGCCACGATGGTTTATGTAACGCATGATCAGACAGAAGCCATGACATTGGCTGATCGCATCGTCGTTCTCAATAATGGTGTGATTGAGCAAGTCGGCACGCCGATGGAATTGTATAACGAACCTAAAAACAAATTCGTCGCTGGATTCATCGGTTCGCCGCAAATGAACTTTATTCCTGCAAGCTGCCTTAAAATCGACGATGCTGAAACCATCGGTATACGCCCTGAAAACATTTTGATTGACGGTGCTAAAGCAGACCTAACAGGCAAAGTTTCTCATATCGAGAAACTGGGCAGCGACACCAATATATATGCTGATTGTGCTGATGCTGGCCTCATCTGCATTCGCCTATTTGGGCAACATGACACAGAAGTGGGAAGCGATATTTCGCTCCATTTTGACCGTGATAAAATGTTCAAATTCGACAAGAATAGCGACACGATCAACTAAGACAAAGACTGTATAAAAATGACGCACGCAGCATCACATTTCGCTGCGCGCGTAAGGCTGCGCTAAACTCATTTCACAATTTTGGAATTACCCCCTCCTCATACTGTAAAAAGCCGCTACATTAGCAGGTACACCAATGTCACGCTAACGAACCGGCAAGCAGCAGACCATGACCAAAGAAAATGACGAAAATTTTGATGTTGTTTCCGCCGCTATGGTGGTGATCGGCGATGAAATTCTGTCAGGGCGTACACGCGACACCAATGCTGGCCATTTAGCGTCCATCATGACTGCAATTGGCATTGATCTTAAAGAAGTACGCTTTGTATCTGATGACCAAGATGCCATTATCGAAGCGGTCAACCAGCTGCGCGAACGCAATACCTATGTGTTCACGTCCGGCGGCATAGGCCCGACCCATGATGATATTACCGCAGACGCCATAGCAGCAGCCTTTGGCCTGCCCTGTGATTATGATGATCAAGCCTTAAAAATTCTGGCCGAGCATTATAAAAACCGCGGCATTGAGTTTACTGAATCTCGCAAGCGTATGGCCCGTATGCCAGAAGGCGCGCACCACATTGATAATCCGATATCAAAAGCCCCCGGCTTCGTGGTTGGCAATGTGCATGTCATGGCAGGCGTTCCGTCAATTTTCCAAGCCATGTTGGATCATGTCGTTCATTCATTGCGTACAGGCCGCAAACTCTTGTCCAAATCAGTGCTTTCAGATTTAGGCGAAGGAACCATTGGCGCACCGCTTGGCGAGGTGCAGAAAAACCACCCCGATACGGTGATCGGATCATACCCGCGCTATGAGGATGGTAATTTTTCAACAGAGCTGGTTGTGCGCAGTGCCAATGAAGCTTCCCTTGATAGCGCCCTTGAGGACATTAAAATCATGCTCTCAAAATTGCAAAACGCTTAAAGCCAGAAGCTCCATTCTAACATTGAGCTGATTTATAGATTCTCGTTTCTTTTAAAAGTCTCGTTTTTTGAACATTCTAGGCATAGCCACAAGGAATGTTCTCATGAACTATGTTCGACTAGCCAAAGCACTGAATGATGAATTTGCAGCGCTTCCATTGGATGAGCGCGTTGCACTTATCGCAAAGAAATTCCCCAAGGCAATATTTCCGACAAATTTCAGTACCGAAGATCAATTGATCGCGTGGGCGATTATCAATCACGGCAACCGTTTGAAAATCGTAACAACCTTAAATGGTTTGCTATTAGAGAATGCGCAGACTTTGCGCTCCATCACTGCCGAGCAATATGACATCGACATTCCTGCCGTTAAGGCTGTTGCAAGCGATGTGTGGATTTCCGGTTTGCGCAACGAACAATTGAGCGCAAATAAATCCATAGAGTTTGCAAAATGGGACGATGACCGCGGTGTGTTACAAATCAACCCACTGGCTGACTGGACATTTGATAAGCTTATTAAGTCGATCGCAGAGCACGAAATTCCGATTAATCCACTATTTGAATTCAAAGCAGGATCGAAAATAGCTAGCCCTGCACGCAAGAACACTGAATCGAGTAAGCAAAGCATCGCAGCTTAACAGGCGAAATAGCCAAAACTCACAGCTTCGTAGTCGCAAACATTTGCCTCTACGAAAGAATACCGCTAAGCGAACTCCAAACATTTTGGAGTCTAGCCATGTCCCTACCTGAAAAAGCATTTCCCGTTTCTTGGGACCAGTTCCACCGCGATGCACGCGCATTAGCGTGGCGCGTTGCCAATGTATCCAAAGAATGGAAAGCCATTGTCTGCATTACGCGCGGCGGTCTTGTGCCTGCTGCTGTTATCAGCCGTGAGCTCGGTATTCGCGTCATAGAAACCGTATCCGTCGCCAGTTACCATGATTACGAAAATCAGGGTGAAATCTATGTGTTGAAAGAGATATCTCCTGAACTTCTTGAGCAAGAAGGCGAAGGCATTCTGATTATCGACGATTTGACCGATACGGGTAAAACGGCAGGTCTTGTACGTGCGATGATGCCTAAAGCGCATTTTGCGACAGTGTATGCCAAGCCTAAAGGCATGCCGCTTGTTGATACTTTTATCACTGAGGTCAGCCAAGATACGTGGATTTATTTCCCTTGGGATATGGGCTTTACATACCAAAAGCCAATCGCCGAAGACCACAAAGGCTAGAACTTAAAGAGCCTTAGGCAAGCACTGCATGAAACGCGTGCTTGCCTTTTGGTGTTTTAAAATACCAAACCTGACTATGCGGTGAGTATTTTTTTCTCCCGCAGAGCCTGCGTCAATATCTGCCAAGCAGAACTCAAAAACAGACCTGCCATCATTATTGCGACAATAAGGTCCGGCCATCGGCTACCCAAGAACCAAACTGCGACAGCAGCAAGCATGACCGCAACATTGCCAATAGCATCATTGCGCGAACACAGCCAAACCGAGCGCACATTGGCATCGCCATCTTTAAAATTGACCAAAAGAAAAACACTCAAAAGGTTTGCAGCAAGCGCCATAAATCCAATACCGCCCATGAGTTCGGCCACCGGCAAAGTATCAGTCCAAAACGAATAAGCCGTTGAACCAAAAACCCAAAGCCCCATTACAAACAGGCTTATGCCTTTCAGCATAGCGGCTCTGGATCTCGCCGTGATACTCATGCCAATGACATATAGGGACAAGCCATAGGTGGTTGCATCACCTAGAAAATCGAGCGCATCGGCTTGAAGTGCTTTTGAGTTGGCAAATGCACCACCGAAAATTTCGACAATAAACATTCCTGCATTGAGGAAAATCACCATCCATAAACGGCGTTTATACTTATCCGACATACCGTCAAATGTAGATTGATCGTGGCAATGATTACAGCCTGGCATTTTAGTCTCCATTGAATTAGGTGACTAATTATGTAATTGCTCTAGTGACTAGAGGTTCAAGCGGTATTTTTAAAAATGTTTTCTATCGGTCAATTATCATCCAAAGTCGGCGTAAAGGTTCCCACTATTCGCTATTATGAGAGTATCGGACTGATCGATCCGCCTCACCGTTCAGAAGGCAACCAACGCCGATATGAGCCTGAAGTGCTGGACAGACTGACCTTCATTCGCCATGCGCGCGATTTGGGACTTTCCATAGATGCGATCAAAGATTTGCTTATATTAAATGCCAATCCAGACATGCCTTGTGATGAAGCCCATCTCATAGCCAATCAGCATTTGAAAGATTTGGCACGTAAAATTACGCAATTGCAGCAATTAAGCTTGGAATTGACCCGAATTACGCAAAATTGTGACAGCGACACCGTTGGCCATTGCAAAGTATTAGAAGCGTTGGGCGATCACAGCACCTGCAAAAGCGATCACTAAAACGTGCATTGCTTGAATCGCATTATGTTTCTCTTACATACGTTATCCAATTTAAAACAATGAGGTTTCCATGTCAGACGCAAGCGAATATACACCACCGAAAATCTGGAAATGGGAACCAGGTAATGGCGGCAAATTTGCCAACATTAACCGCCCGATTTCTGGCAGCACACACGAAAAAGAATTGCCCGTTGGCAAACACCCTTTTCAACTTTACTCGCTCGCGACGCCTAATGGCATCAAAGTCACGATCATGTTCGAAGAACTGCTCGCAGCAGGCCATAGCAAGGCAGAATATGATGCTTACCTAATCAATATTCAGGAAGGCGATCAGTTCGGCTCAGGTTTTGTCGGCGTTAACCCGAATTCAAAAATCCCAGCATTGATGGACCATTCGACAGACACGCCAACCCGTGTTTTTGAATCTGGCGCGATCCTGCTTTATCTTGCTGAAAAATTTGGTGCATTTTTGCCAACCGAACCAGCAAAACGCACAGAGGCTCTCAACTGGCTTTTCTGGCTGCAAGGTTCTGCGCCTTATCTAGGCGGTGGTTTTGGCCATTTTTACGCCTATGCACCGCACAAGATAGAATATGCTATCGATCGATTTACGATGGAAGCCAAGCGTCAGCTTGATGTGCTCGACAAACAGCTTGAAAACAACACTTATATTGCCGGCGAAGAATACACGATTGCCGACATGGCGATCTGGCCTTGGTATGGCGCTGTTGTTGAAGGCACGATCTACGATGATGCTGCAACTTTCCTTGAGGCTGCTGGCTATAAGAACCTCGTGCGCTGGGCAAAATTGATTGCAAGCCGTGAAGCCGTGAAGCGCGGAAAAATGGTCAACCGTTCTTGGGGTGAACTAAACACCCAATTGCGTGAACGCCACGATGTCAGCGACTTTGAAAACAAAACGCAAGATAAGCTGGAAAACGAAGCGCAATAGCATTCAAATTTAAAACGGCCAAATCGCGATTGCCTACGCAATCCTTTTTGGCCGTTTCATTAATGTATATCAAAGAGCGACAATGCTCACGCGCAGAAATATCAATTTATAAGACTAAAGCGTAGCACCCAAGTTATCTTCGGGCCCCTTTACATCTGCCTCAAGTTCCTCAAGTGCTAGCTCAACATCATGAAGACGATCATTGAGACCGTCATCCTCCGCCATTGGGCTTTCGGTAGCCGCTCTTTGGATTGCACGCTCATCTTCATAAATTTTCTTGAGTTCAGCAATCTTGTCGCCGTTCGACAAGCTTTGATTGTCAATAACTCGTTGAACATCAGGATGGATTCTTTTTGCAGATTCTCTCATAGCCAACTCCTTTTCGATTGTAACTTAACAACGCTGTTAGGCGCTAAGAGTTCAATTTTAGAAGTCACGAAATGTTACGCCATTTGAATAAATCATAAGCGGCTGCGCGCAAAAGCTGACGTCGCTTTAGTCCGGTTCTTGCCAATGTTCAGGTCGCAACCCTATGCCCACAGCACGTGCTGGAATACCTCTCAGAACAGAGAACTTATTAAGCAATCTGATCACAAAAGGCGGTCGTGGCGCGGTTTTCGTATTAATTGCGGGCACCAGAACATACTTATGAGCCAAAATTTGTGCCTTTTGAGTTATATTTGCAGGCCAAACGCGACGCTTTTGTACTTGAGCAAGATGTTTGGTGTCAGTTGTATCGGTTAGAAGAGCTGGCCCTAAAATACGCGCAGCAGCAACAGCATCTTGTATGGCAAGATTAATGCCAACGCCGCCCAATGGAGACATAGCGTGTGCTGCATCGCCAATACACAAGAACCCATCACGCCACCATGTTTTGAGGCGGTTGACCTGCACTGTCAGCAATTTGACTTGCTCCCATGAGGTCAAGACTAAAGCTGCTTCTGATAACTCTGGTGCAATAGCAGAAATTCTTTGACGAAACGCTTCAAGTCCCTCGGCGCGAATAACATCCGCTGCCCCTTTTTGGAATGGCAAGGCGCATTGCCAATAATCACCGCGATTGAGCTGAACAAGAAATCCAGCAGCACCGACCTGCCCTAATGACTCAGTTTCCTTTGTTGACGTTCTGGGTAACCGCATCCAAAATACATCAATCGGCGCACCGCGATCTTCAACTTCAAGGCCAGAAGCATCGCGCAACTTAGAATCCCGTCCATCAGCTCCAACTGTAAGGTCCGCCTGGATGGTAAATAATCCATCCTTATCACTTGCTTTCACGCCAATAATTTTCCCCTCTTTTTCAATCAAGCTTTCGGCTTTTGTGGATTGGAGAAGTTTAAAGTTAGGGTACTTACGCGCGGCAACAGCCAAACAATTGAGAAAATCCCATTGCGGCATCATAGCGATATACTTGCACTGCGTGGGTAGTTTGCCAAAATCAGCAACTTTAAAATCTTGCCCAGAAATTGTTATCAATGCTTCGCGGATTTTTTGATGAGGGCGAGTGAGCAATTCATCCAAGATACCCAATTCATGGAAAAGCTCTAATGTCGATGAATGAACAGTGTCTCCGCGAAAATCACGAAGGAAGTCAGCATGCTTTTCCAGCACAATAACCTCAACCCCCTGCCGTGCCAAAAGGTAACCTGTCATCAATCCAGCGGGACCACCGCCAGCAACAACACATTGAGTTCTTAATAACCGCATTGAATTCACCTCACTTCGTCAGTGCCACACCGACACACCAATCACGATACATTTAGCACAGACTGGATCATTGAGAGATAGAAGGTCGATCTTCAGTGACGCCGTGAAAAACAAACACACATCAGCATTTCAAGTCCAAAATATCGATTTACAGTAAAACCCTTAGGCTACCGGCCTTCTCTATCTCGCAACCCCGTTTTACACTTTTCCCCGTTATTCATTTTTCCACAGGTCAGATAAGGTTAACGCACACACCATATGTAGTGTTTTTCTATTTTCCTAAATCTAGTGCTTGACGGTCGCGGGCGAGTCGCGCTTTATGACATTCATGTGATGCAAGTCACATCGCTGGATGGGGTTAGATTACCGGTGATATTTTCAAATTTTAGATGAGTTTCAGTCGACAACCGTGTGTTTCAGACGTCTTTCGCACGGCAATTCGAGTAATTTTTCACGACTTTTGCCGTGTCAAAATAAGACAGTGAAAATGTTTCATTAACACTATATTTAGTGTTTACAGGCATCGTAGCAACCATATAAGGTATTTGAGCCGAGTTCATATGCAGCGCATATTTCGGAACAAACCATAGTAATTTTGAGTTTTGCGCATACCAGTCGCCGGTATACGCTTTTGTCTTGGGGATCGGCGACACGGCAACACTGTGCCAAACAATCAGTGAATGTAATGTGTTAAACAGGTGCGCTTGAATGGCTGCCTGTGGAAAACACTAGATATAGATTTAAGGCACTAAAGGGACAAACCAATGCGCATCGAACGTCAGTTCACCAAAGAAGGTCAATCAGCATATGCGGAAGTAGAATTCCGCAAGGCAACAAGTGAAATCAAGAACCCGGACGGCTCTGTCGTCTTTCGTCTAGCCGATATTGATGTACCAAAACAGTTCAGCCAAGTTGCGGCTGATATTCTGGCTCAAAAATACTTTCGTAAAGCAGGTGTGCCTGCCCGCTTGAAGAGAGTTGAGGAAAACTCTGTCCCATCGTTTCTTTGGCGCTCTGTAGCTGACGAAGAAGCTTTGGCAGAACTGCCTGAAGATGAACGTTATATTTCTGAGCTTGATGCGCGTCAGGTGTTCACACGCCTTGCAGGCACATGGACATATTGGGGCTGGAAAGGCGGCTATTTCGATTCAGAAGCTGACGCACAAGCTTTCATGGACGAATTGTCTTATATGCTATGCACACAGCGCGTTGCACCCAACTCACCGCAATGGTTCAACACGGGCCTTCACTGGGCTTATGGTATTGACGGTCCGGGTCAAGGCCACTTCTATGTGGACCCATTCACCAACAAACTGACAAAATCAAAATCATCTTACGAGCATCCGCAGCCGCATGCTTGTTTCATCCAGTCTGTGCAGGACGACCTTGTAAACGAAGGCGGCATCATGGACCTTTGGGTTCGCGAAGCGCGTTTGTTTAAATATGGTTCAGGCACTGGCTCAAACTTCTCTTATATCCGCGGCGAAAACGAGCCTCTTTCAGGCGGCGGCAAATCATCAGGCTTGATGAGCTTCTTGAAAATCGGTGACCGCGCAGCTGGTGCCATTAAATCAGGTGGCACAACACGCCGTGCAGCCAAAATGGTTGTGGTTGATATCGACCACCCAGATATCGAAGCCTATATCGACTGGAAAGTGAACGAAGAGCAGAAAGTTGCAGCGCTTGTAACCGGTTCGAAAGTTGTTTCAAAACACCTCTCGCTCATCATGAAAGCATGCCTAAACTGTCAGGCTGATAATGATGACTGCTTTGACCCAAACAAGAACCCTGCGCTTAAGCGTGAAGTTAAAGCGGCAAAAAAAGCTTTGGTTCCAGAGAATTACGCCCTTCGCGTGATTCAATTTGCGAAGCAAGGCTACACCGATCTTCACTTCAAAACATATGACACTGACTGGGATTCAGAAGCGTATCTGACAGTTGCTGGCCAGAACTCCAACAACTCGGTTTCCATCAAAGATGGGTTCCTGCGCGCTGTTGAAGATGACGCTGATTGGGAGCTGACAGCACGCCGCGACGGTTCTGTGGTCAAGCAGCTTAAAGCCCGCGACCTATGGGACAAAATTGGCTATGCCGCTTGGGCTTCTGCCGATCCGGGTCTGCACTACAACACGACAATGAACGACTGGCACACCTGCCCGTCCGCTGGTCCTATCCGTGCATCAAACCCGTGTTCAGAATATATGTTCCTTGATGATACGGCATGTAACTTGGCCTCTATCAACTTGCTCCAGTTCAAAGACGCTGGCACCAAGAACATCAATATCGAGCAATATGAGCACACAGTTCGTCTGTGGACCATCGTGCTCGAAATATCTGTGATGATGGCGCAGTTCCCGTCAAAAGAAATCGCAGAACTATCTTACAAATACCGCACGCTTGGCCTTGGCTATGCAAATATTGGCGGCTTGCTCATGTCATCGGGTATTCCTTATGACTCAAAAGAAGGCCGCGCGATCTGTGGTTCACTCACAGCAATCATGACCGGCGTGTCCTATGCAACATCCGCTGAAATGGCTGGCGAACTTGGTCCGTTCCCGGGCTACAAGCCAAACGCTAAAAGCATGGCCCGCGTTATGCGCAACCACCGCCTTGCGGCCTACGGAAAATCAGAAGGCTATGAAGAACTAGCCGTTAATCCTGTACCGCTTGTTCATGAAGAATGCCCAGATGCTGACCTGCCAAAAGCGGCAATGCGTGCATGGGACCGTGCGATCGAGCTTGGTGAAAAGAACGGTTACCGCAACGCGCAAGCAACCGTGATTGCGCCAACCGGCACAATCGGTCTTGTCATGGACTGCGATACAACAGGTATCGAGCCAGACTTCGCATTGGTGAAATTCAAGAAACTTGCCGGTGGCGGTTACTTCAAAATCATCAACCGTGCTGTGCCTGCGGCTCTTCGCACACTCGAATATACAGAAGCACAAATTGCCGAGATCGAAGCCTATGCGGTTGGTCATGGCAATATGAACCAAGCCCCCGCAATCAACCCAGGCAGCTTGAAAGCTAAAGGCTTTACCGACGAGAAAATCGAAATGATCAATGCCGCTCTTGGCGCTGCTTTCGATATTAAATTCGTGTTCAACAAATGGACTGTCGGCGAAGATTTTGCCAAAGAAACGCTCGGCTTTACCGATGAGCAACTCGATGATTTCTCATTCGACATGCTGTCTGCGATGGGCTTTAGCAAAAAAGACATTGAAGCGGCCAACATTCACATTTGCGGTGCCATGACGCTGGAAGGTGCCCCGCACCTGAAAGAAGAACATTATGCGGTGTTTGACTGCGCCAACCCGTGCGGCAAAATCGGCAAGCGTTATTTGTCTGTCGAAAGCCACATCCGTATGATGGCAGCGGCGCAGCCGTTCATCTCTGGTGCGATTTCTAAAACCATCAACATGCCAAACTCGGCTTCTGTTGAAGACTGTAAGGACGCTTATCTTCTGTCATGGAAATTGGCGCTAAAAGCCAACGCGCTTTACCGCGATGGTTCTAAACTGTCACAGCCGCTCAATGCTTCACTGATTGAGGATGATGACGACGAAGATGCAATGGAAGATTTGATCGAAGCGCCAGCAGCGGCCCGTGCCGTTCAGGTGACAGAGAAAATCGTCGAACGCATCATCGAGAAAATCTCACGCGATCAAGAAAAACTACCATCACGCCGCAAGGGCTACACGCAAAAAGCAAAAATCGGTGGTCACACTGTGTTCTTGCGCACGGGCGAATATGATGATGGCCGCCTTGGTGAAATCTTCCTTGATATGAACAAGGAAGGCTCAACGCTGCGCGCGCTGATCAACAACTTCGCGATCTCCGTGTCGCTTGGCCTGCAATATGGTGTGCCGCTGGAAGAATATGTGGATGCGTTCGTATTCACCAAATTCGAACCTGCGGGCATGGTTCAGGGCAACGACGCGATCAAAAACGCAACATCCATTTTGGATTATGTGTTCCGCGAACTGGCCGTGTCCTATCTTGGCCGCCACGACCTGTCCCATGTTGACCAGTCAGCATTTGAACAGACCACACTCGGCAAAGGCATCACAAGCGGCAAAGCCGATGCGGTGTCTTCGGGCCTCACACGCGGTCACAAATTGTCTGTTGTCTCCGGCAAAAAATCATCTGGCGATGTACCCGCAGGCAGCGCATCTAAAGGTGTAACGGCGATTGCCAGCGCTGCAAAAAACAAAGCTGCGCTTGCCACAGCACCAGTGCTTGAATTGCAGGAAGAGGCTTCCGCCTTCAAACGCGATTATGAGGACCGCAATGCGGACTTCCAAGCCGAAGTGCATGACGAGGTGATTGAAAAAGAAAAAGTGGATGAAGTCGCCAAAGCCAATGCGGAAGCAAAGCTTGAAGCGGCCGAAGCCAAAAAGCTGGAAAACACCCGCCGCGCAAAATCCATCATGCAGGGCTATACGGGCGACATGTGCTCGGAATGCTCTAACTTCACGATGGTTAGAAATGGCACCTGCTTGAAGTGTGACACTTGCGGCTCAACGAGCGGTTGTTCGTAATACGCCTATGAAGAGGGATTTGAACCCCCGACACTAAATTATCAGCCCCGCGTTGTGGATGCACAGCGTGGGGTATTTTTTACATTAGGAAATAGCCTTTGAAGTACACCTTATACATTGATGAAAGTGGTGAGGCCGGAATTAACAAAGTACGAACTGATACTAGCGGTGGCGCTACCCCCTACATGACTTTAGGAGCCTGCTTAGTACCATCCAGCTATGAAAATAAAATCGCTGATCGCCTCGCTAGAATACAAGAAGATTTGAACAGATCACATCTACATTGCTCTGAACTTAGCCACCCACAGAAAGTGTACTATGCTAGGACAATCGCAAAAGAGAAATTTCTATGCTTTGGCATGATTTCTGAAAAAAGAACTTTAGGCGCGTACAGCCAAGCTATCGAAGGTGATAGTACAAAATATTACAACAAATGTGCTCAATATCTACTGGAGCGAGTAGGTCTTTTTTTGAAAATGAAAGATATAGAAGCTGACGATGTCAGTATATTTTTTGAGGAAGCCAATTTTAATTATTCAGCATTGATGACACTCATAAATAGATGCCAGGAGAACCCGATCAACGAACAAACCAAATTACTTCGAAGAATAGATCATTTAAAAATAAGAACGTCACCAAAAGGTGACAAGCCAAGCATGCAAATAGCAGACCTAGTCGCCCACTCACTTTTCAAGTCGGTAGATAAGTCCAAGGCTAATTTTCACATTCCTGAAACTAGATATTTGAATGAACTGCGTACGCGATTTTTTAATTGTCCCGAAACTGCCAAGATTATCAATTTTGGGATAAAGCCAGTACATAAGTTACCTGAGTTGAAGTTGGATGACGATGTGCATCTATTTTTCAAAAATCTTAAAGCTAGGTAGTGAGCTAAAGTAAAAAAATCTATTGTGCTCAAATTAATTTCAGCAACGCAATTGATTGTATGCCCTCATCCGACCTCACTTACGTTCGGCCACCTTCTCCCGCCAGCGGGAGAAGGGAGAGTGCGGTTAAAGGTCTGGGAGCAAAACCCCAACCTCCGTCATTCCTGTGCTTGTCACAGGAATCCATAGCGTAATGTAGGCGATTGACATGGTAGTCAAAGAAGCCAAGACTTTAGATTGTTCCAATCCGGATTGATTTCTTCAATGGCATTTATTTTCCATTGCCGTGGCCATTTCTTAATCGTTTTCTCCCGCGTGATAGCAGTGGTCACGAGATCATATTCCTCATACCAAACCAAGCGTTTAACATTATATTTCGCGGTAAATTGCGATCCAATCCCGTGTTCATGTTCAAGAAGCCGTCGCGCGAGATCACTTGTCACGCCTGTATAGAGCGTGCCATTTTTCCTTGATGCGAGAATATAAACGTAGCCTTTGCGCTTCATCCTAAGACTTTAGCGCCATGGATTCCTGTGACAAGCACAGGAATGACGGGGGTGGGGTCAAATGCTGCGCCCTCCTTTCCCCCGCTTGCGGGAGGAGGCAGAAAAAACTTATCCAACAGCTCAAAACCTGCGCTCATAATCCTCCCCAACCAAACGAGGCAATATGGACTGGTTCGCGGCGATCGACATCAACAGGAAGGCACTGCTGCGGATCGTAGCGGCACTGGTGGTTCTTGTTCAAATCGGCAATATCTTGCCTAGCCCCGTGCGCCATCAAATCCTGCGCGTGCTGCGCCCTGCCGAAAGCGCGGCGCGGCGGTTGATTGTGCTGGCCGCACGGTTTCAGAAAAGCGTGAGCGGCCCCTCTGCTTCTTCGGTCAGCCCTAACCTGCCCGATTTTGCAGCATTCAACCACGCAACACAAACACCCCGTTTTAAACTGTTCGATCCGCGCAAGCGCTTTGACTGGCTTGATGAGAAAGCAGCAAAACAGGCGATCAAATTTCAGCCACGCATCAGCTTGATCGGCGTGTCGCAGCCCCTATTTGAAGCACCAAAGCAGGCCCATCAAGATAGCGCTGCCCTCACCGCAAGGCTCAAAGCGCTGCAAGTAGCGCTTGGCGATTTGCCCAAACAGGCAAAGCGTTTGAACCGCCAAATGCAAAAGCGGAAAATCGCCCCCGCGGGACCAAAACGCGTACCACCATTGCGGCCAGGCCTGCCTCCAGGCTTTCGGCAAAAGCCAAACCTCGAAGCCGATTATGTCTTAAAAGAATGTCACGCGCTGGTGCTTCAGCACATGGCGCTGGCGGATACATCATGAACGATAGATCACACCGGTTTTTATGGTCCGCTGCGCGTTTCACCCTGCGCATAGGCCGTCAAACGTTTGGCAAAAAACAAAATATGCGGAAACCATTTCGTGATGTTAAAATATCGATTATAGGTGTTAGCATCGTTACTTTCGCAAAACTGTCTCAGAACTGCGACACATTCATGCACAAAACGAAACGCAACGAATGGCATTACACTGACGGCAAATTCATACTAAGGTGAAAATTGGTATCTTGGGAGGAATATCAAAATGCGGGAGCCCTATAATCATGCAACGCGCATAGATGCAGCAATTGCGCGCAATGAAGCCGCCTACGCCCCTCTCGTTGCCTCTTGGCAGCGATCTAAAAAGCTGCACGATTTAAATCCCGATAAACGCAGCGCACCGGAACGCTTAACGCAGGCCGAATTTAACATTGCGCGCGAACAAGCAGGGCTTCTGATTAAAAACAGCGAAGCATCATTGGACCAACTCTACCAAGCTGTTGGCGATGTTGGCTGCAATGTCATTTTGGCAAACCGTGAGGGCGTTCCGCTCACACGGCGCGGCTCGCCAGCTGATGATGACACATTTGAGAGCTGGGGTTTATGGACCGGCGCGATCTGGAGCGAGGCAAGCGAAGGCACAAACGGCGTTGGCACATGCATTGTCGAAGAGCGCCCGCTAACCATTCATAAAGACCAACATTTTCACAAAAAGAATATTGAACTTTCATGCACCGCCGCCCCTATTTTTGACCATGAGGGCGAGCTCATTGCAGTGGTTGATGTATCCTCATGCCGCTCAGACCTAACGTCAAGATTTTCCAAATTGATCTCTTCCGCAGTCATCAATGCGGCGCGCACCATTGAAGCAAATTATTTCAGCGAGAAGTTTTCTACCGCGAAAATTTTGCTCGTGCCGCAAGATACAGCCGATGCGGCAACACAGCACCGCTGGCAAAGCGCAGCCCTTATTGCGGTTGATCAAGATGATCTGATTATTGGCGCAACACGGGCAGCCCGAAGCATTTATAAACTCGGCCATCAAGATATTAAAAACAATGTGCCGCTTTCAAGTTTGCTTGGTCATGAGAACGATCAGGCACATCGTTATGCGACAGCAGAACAGCGCGTCATTCATCAGGCAATCGCCAGCACGAATGGAAACATCAGTGCTGCCGCCTCTGCACTGGGTATAAGCCGCGCAACGCTGCACCGAAAAATCAATAAATTTCGCCAATCCAACTAAACGGAAAACAAGCACATTTATTGCAAAAAAGTGTCGCAAAACCATTACACATCTATGCATGAACCATGTGCGGCCATCGTGACAATTTGAGTTTCACCGCCCACCATCTCCTTGCAACGACCATCAGGGAGGAAATCATGGTTTTTGAATTCAAAAAGAAATATGGCAATTTTATCAATGGTAAATTCGCCGATCCGGTAGACGGTCAATATTTCGACAACACCTCACCCGTGAATGGCAAAGTGCTTTGCCAAATCGCACGTTCCAACGAAAAAGATATTGAAGCAGCACTCGATGCTGCCCATGCTGCAAAAGACGCTTGGGGCTCAACCAGCGTTACCGAACGCAGCCAGATTTTGATCAATATTGCGCAAACAATGGAAGACAATCTGGCAACACTGGCTGAAGCAGAAACATGGGACAACGGCAAACCTATTCGTGAAACAACCGCTGCCGATATTCCGCTTGCGATTGATCATTTCCGATATTTCGCAGGCGTAATCAGAGCACAAGAAGGCGCGCTCAGCGAGCTTGACAGCGACACAGTTGCTTACCACTTCCAAGAACCATTGGGCGTTGTTGGTCAAATCATTCCGTGGAATTTCCCAATTCTTATGGCGATATGGAAAATTGCACCAGCGCTTGCAGCTGGCAATTGCATTGTCCTTAAACCAGCTGAACAAACGCCAGCATCCATTCTCGTTCTTATGGAACTGGTTGGACATTTATTACCGCCGGGCGTGCTCAATGTTGTAAATGGCTTTGGTCTTGAGGCTGGCAAACCTTTGGCATCCAGCAAGCGTATCGCAAAAATCGCCTTCACAGGAGAGACAACAACCGGACGCTTGATTATGCAATATGCAAGCGCAAACATCATTCCATGCACATTGGAATTGGGCGGTAAATCTCCTAACATCTTCTTCAAAGACATCATGGACGAAGATGACGCATTCTTCGACAAAGCGATTGAAGGTTTGGTGTTGTTTGCCTTTAACCAAGGTGAAGTTTGCACCTGCCCTAGCCGCGCAATCATTCATGAAGATATTTATGAAGAATTCATGGCGCGTTGTCTCAAGCGTATCGAAGCGATCGTGCAAGGTGATCCGCTTGATCCAAGCACAATGGTCGGCGCACAGGCATCAAGCGAACAGTTTGAGAAAATCCTGTCCTATATGGATATTGGCAAGAAAGAAGGCGCTGAACTATTGATTGGCGGCGGCGCTGCCAAACAAACAGGCGATATTGAAGGCGGCTATTACATTCAGCCAACCGTGTTTAAAGGCACGAATGATATGAGGATTTTCCAAGAGGAAATCTTCGGCCCTGTTCTGTCTGTTTGTACGTTCACGACAGATGAAGAAGCGTTGGAAATTGCCAACGATACGCTTTATGGCCTTGGTGCCGGAGTTTGGAGCCGCGATGCAAACAAATGCTATCGCTTTGGACGTGCAATTCAAGCGGGCCGTGTTTGGACAAATTGCTACCATGCCTACCCTGCGCACGCAGCATTTGGCGGATACAAACAGTCAGGCATTGGCCGTGAAAACCACTTGATGATGCTTAGCCATTACCAAAAAACGAAAAACTTGCTTGTGAGCTACAGCCCGAACAAACTGGGTTTCTTCTAAGGAATAAATGGGGTGCGCAATTTTGCGTGCCCCAACATCAACCTGAAGAAAGGTGCCCTCATGGAAAATCAAGTTGAAGCAACCGATGCCGCATTAAAACTCATTGCAGAAATTGTTGAAGATCACGGACCGGTCATGTTCCATCAATCGGGTGGGTGCTGCGATGGTTCATCGCCCATGTGCTATGCTCTCGGCGAACTTATCATTGCCGATCATGATGTTAAGCTTGGCGAGATAGGCGGCGCAACATTTTATATTGGCGGCGATCAATATGAAGTCTGGAAACATACGCGATTGATAATCGATGTTGTCGAAGGCAAAGGCGGCATGTTTTCGCTAGACAATGGTCGCGGCAAACGCTTTTTGACCCGTTCCGAAATATGTTCCGTACCTTGAAATTAACCGCGTCAAAAGCGTGACGTCTTATCCATTAATCCATACGCGGCTGAATAACTTGCTTGCGAAGCCAAGCCGTAAAGGAAGCTGCAAGCGGCAAATTTTTCCCCATTGGGGTCGCTACGAAATAGCTTTTTACAGCATCGGTCGTTACATCCGCCAGCCGAATTAAATCACCATCATTGAGTTCGCGCTCAATCAAATAAGTCGGCAAAATCGCAGCGCCCATTCCTGCGAGCGCAGCAGAAATGACAAGGCTAAACTGGTCGAAATGGCTTCCTTGTCGCAGCGCCAAGCCATTATGACCAAGGCTCTTTGCAAACTCTTCCCATAAATGTGTCCGCGCTGATAAATGCAAAAGAGGCATATCGAGCACATCTAATGGCTTAGACACTCCATAGCGTGTAATTAGGTCTGGTGCGGCCACAGCCACAAGCGTTTCAGGACAAAGAGGCGAAAGCTGTGCCCCTGGCCAATCCCATCCACCAAAATGAACGGCGACATCAATTTGCTCTTTATATAAATCGAACGGCTCTGAGCGACTATACACCACCATTTCCAAGCCATCGTGCAGATCACGAAACTTTGGCAAGCGCGGAACGAGCCACCGCGCAGCAAAAGTTGGCGGCGCAGCGATTGCAAGCACTTGCGGCCCTGTTCCTGCGGCGATGGCATGATATATCGTGCGGCGCAGCCGCTCCAGATCGCCGCACACGGCATCAGCTAACGCGCGCCCTGCTCCTGTTAGCCGTACACCGCGCCCTTCTCGCCTGAACAAAGGCGTGCCAATTTGCTCTTCTAGTTCCTTGACCTGCCGGCTAACGGCACTTTGTGTGAGGCCTAATTCTTCTGCTGCAGCAGTAAAACTCTCTTGCTTTGCCGATGCTTCAAAACATCGCAAAACAGCAAGTGTGGGCAGTCGGTCAGCATGTGCCATATAGAACTAATCCATTCATTTTATGAATGAATAAATACATATCATAGGTATTTATTGCAATGTGAATTCCGCTTACGCTCTCTCCAACACTGGGAGAGATCAAATGCAAAACGTCGCGATTCTTGGATTGGGAAAAGTCGGCACGCTGGCTGGTGAATTACTGCACGATACAGGCTTTAAAGTTACAGGCATCGATAATCGCGCTATGACGGACCTGCCCTTTGAAACAAAGGCGGTTGATGTATCTGACTTGGAAGCGCTGCGAACAGCACTATCAAATGTAGATGCCGTATTGTCTTGCTTACCTTACTTTTTAAACATCGGCGTGGCGCAAATAGCCCATGACTTAGGGCTGCATTATTTTGATCTGACCGAAGACGTACCGACCACCAAAGCTATTTTGAAACTCTCTAAAACATCCAAAGGCTTGATGGCTCCGCAATGCGGCCTCGCCCCCGGATTTGTTGGCATTGTGGGTGCTGATCTTATCAGCCAGTTTGATGACTGCCGCTCATGCAGAATGCGCGTTGGCGCATTACCTCAAAACCCGACAGGGCAAATGGGCTATTCGTTCAACTGGTCACCAGAAGGTGTCGTCAACGAATATTTGAATGATTGCGAAGTCCTTGAGAACGGAGAAACCAAGTGGATTTCCCCGATGGAGTGGGTGGAAAAAGTTGTCATTGGCGGAATTGAGCTCGAAGCTTTCACCACATCAGGCGGGCTTGGCACCATGTGCGAAACCTATGCCGAAACGGTGCCGAACATGGATTATAAAACCATGCGTTATCCGGGCCATGTCGATTTGATGAATTTCTTCTTCCACGAACTTTTAATGCGCGACCGACGCAAAGAGGCCGGAGAAATTCTCGTCAATGCCAAGCCGCCTGTGAGCGATGACATCGTTTATATTCATGTTTCTGCTGAAGGCACGATTGATGGACGCTTAGAGCGCCGTGAATTTGTAAGAGGTCTAAAACCACTTGAGATTGCGGGTAAACACCGCACAGCAATTGCATGGACGACCGCATCTTCCGTCGTCGCAATTATTGAAATGGTGCGCGATGGCACCTTGCCAAAAACAGGCTTTTTAAAACAGGAAGATATATCGCTGGCATCGTTCTTAAACACCGCCAATGGGGCGCGTTATGCAGGATAGTCCAAGCGAGTTTCGCCGCGCCGCCCGCATCAACGGAATTGAGATTTCACAAATTGTACAAATTTCCGAAACGGCAGCGCAGATGCGTGCTGATGGCCACGATGTTGTTGCTTTATCCACTGGCGCACCGGACTTTCCCACACCGGATTTTGTCATTCAAGCGGCCCTTAGTGCTGCCCTCTCTGGACAAACTGGTTACACGGCAACGGCTGGCACCAATGCGCTGCGTGATGAGATCGCAGCGCAAAGCCATGTCACGCGTGCCCATGTGATTGTGTCCACAGGTGCCAAACAAGTCTTGGCCAACGCCATGCTCGCCACTTTAAATGTTGGCGATGAGGTCATTATACCGACCCCCTATTGGACATCCTATTCTGACATTGTGACAATGGCAGGCGGCACCGCTGTCACTGTGCCCTGCCCGATGTCTCAAGGGTTCAAACTCACACCTGAAGATTTAGAAAAAGCCATCAGCCCTAAGACGCGTTGGCTGATGCTAAACTCACCATCCAATCCATCCGGTGCAATTTACACCGAAGGCGAGATCCGCGCCCTTGCTCAAGTTTTAGCAAAACACCCTCACGTCTGGGTCTTGGCCGATGAAATTTATGAGCATCTTAGCTATGTACCTTTCACCAGCTTCGCTGTCGCAGCACCCGAATTGGCGGGCCGCACATTGATCGTCAATGGCGTCTCAAAAGCTTGGGCCATGACAGGCTGGCGCATTGGCTGGGGCATCGGCCCCGCGCCATTGATCCGAGCAATGATTGCTGTTCAGGGCCAAATTACCTCAGGCGCATGTTCGATTAGCCAAGCGGCCGCACTCGTCGCATTAACTGGTGATAGAAAACTACTATCCGATAGGCTTCAGGATTTTGATGCTCGCCGCAAACTTGTCGTTGGTGGCCTTAACGCCATGGCTGGCATCACATGTCCAGAGCCAAACGGCGCATTCTATGTCTTTCCCAACATTGAAGGGGTGATGGCCAAGGGCGGTTTTGAAACCTGTACGGATGCATGTGACTGGCTACTCGAAAAAGCACATGTCGCCATTGTTCCAGGCGCTGCCTTTGGCCTGCCTGGACACGCCCGCATTTCTTTTGCCTACGGCCAAGATGACCTGAACGAAGGCCTCACCCGCATGGCCTCTGCACTTAAAAAACTGCGTTAGCAGCCCAATCAAGGAGAATATTCATGGATCATTCCACAGTATTGAAAAACCTTGGCTTTACAGCCGTTGAATTGACAGGTGGCACGCTTGCAGTCATCTCGCCAATTGATGGTGCAGAAGTTGCCAAAGTGCATGAAACGCCATTAGCAGAAATGCCTGCGATCATCGCCAAATCTCAAGCAGCGTTTAAAGCATGGCGCACCCTGCCTGCCCCGCGCCGCGGTGAATTGGTGCGCTTGCTCGGCGAAGAATTGCGTGCCTCAAAAGATGCGCTTGGCGCTTTGGTCACATTAGAGGCTGGCAAAGTGACCTCAGAAGGTTTGGGCGAAGTACAAGAGATGATCGACATTTGCGATTTTGCCGTAGGTCAATCGCGTCAATTATACGGCCTGACGATTGCATCTGAACGCCCCGGCCACAAAATGTCTGAGACATGGCATCCCATGGGTCCATGCGGTGTCATTTCCGCATTTAACTTTCCGGTTGCGGTTTGGTCGTGGAACACGGCTCTTGCACTCATATGCGGCAATCCGGTGATCTGGAAGCCATCTGAAAAAACACCCCTTACTGCAATGGCTTGTGTGAAAATTCTTGAACGTGCCATTGCCCGCTTTGGCGATGATGCGCCCGACGGTTTGCATCAATTGCTGATTGGCGGCGCAGATATCGGTGCTGCCTTAGTGCATAGCAAAGCAGTGCCAATTCTATCCGCCACTGGGTCAACGCGGATGGGCAGCATTGTTGGACCAAAAGTTGCCGCACGTTGGGGCCGCTCTATTCTTGAACTTGGCGGCAATAATGCAATGATCGTCGCTCCATCTGCTGATCTAGAAATGGCTGTGCGCGGCATCGTGTTTTCAGCTGTTGGCACCGCAGGGCAACGCTGCACATCACTGCGCCGTTTGATTGTGCACAAGTCGATCAAAGCAGAACTCGTCGAGAAACTTAAATCGGCCTATAGCAGCTTGGCCGTCGGCGATCCACGAACCCAAGGCACATTGATTGGCCCATTAATCGACCAAGATGCACTGTCGGCGATGCAAGAAGCATTGAAAAACGCCAAGGCCGAAGGCGGTGTCGTGCATGGCGGCGAAACTGTGACCAAAGGCGTGCCATCAGGCGCATATGTTGCGCCCGCGTTGGTTGAAATGCCAAGCCAAACCAAAACGGTAAAGACCGAAACTTTTGTGCCTATATTATACGTCATGGAATATGAGACATTGGACGAAGCAATCCATATGCAAAACGATGTACCACAAGGCTTGTCGTCCTGTATCTTTACGCTCAACATGCGTGAGGCGGAAACATTTTTATCAGCCACAGGGTCTGACTGCGGAATTGCAAACGTCAATATTGGCCCATCGGGTGCAGAAATTGGCGGCGCATTTGGCGGTGAAAAAGAAACAGGCGGCGGGCGTGAAAGCGGTTCAGACGCATGGAAAGGTTACATGCGGCGTCAGACCTCAACTGTCAATTATTCGGCTGAACTACCGCTTGCACAAGGTGTATCTTTCGATATCTAAACTCTATATGGGCTTGGCTTTTAAAAGGCCAAGCCAGCTCAATCAGGAAAAACTGATGACTACTCACATGAACCCCGATAAAATTCGCACACTGTTTTCCCAAGCGATGTCCGATATGTATCGCGCAGAGGTGCCGCAATACGGCACGCTGATGGAACTTGTGCGCGATGTGAATGACGCGGCACTGAAAGAAAATCCAGCGCTAAAATCGCGGCTAGAAGCAGCAGGAGAATTGGACCGTCTTGATGTGGAACGTCACGGCGCAATTCGTCTTGGTACAGCGCAAGAATTAGCAGCAATCCGGCGTATGTTTGCTGTGATGGGCATGTTTCCCGTCAGCTATTATGATTTATCCGTTGCGGGCATACCTGTGCATTCAACCGCGTTTCGCCCTATTGAACAGGCTTCACTTCAGGCAAATCCATTCCGTGTATTCACATCGCTATTGCGTTTAGACTTGGTGGAAGATCGTGCACTGGCTGAAAAGTCCGAACAAATTTTAAGCAAGCGCCAAATTGTTACCGACGGCGCTTTCGCACTTATTGATGTGGCAGAAAAGCAAGGCGGCCTAACAGAAGAACAAGCGCACGAATTTGTGCAAGAGGCTTTAGAAACTTTCCGCTGGCACCGCGATGCGACTGTCGATGCGCAAACCTATGAACAACTGGTCGCAGCACACCGCTTGATTGCAGATGTCGTCAGCTTCAAAGGCCCGCATATCAACCATTTAACGCCGCGCACGCTGGACATTGATGCCGTGCAAGCACAAATGCCTTCGCGTGGCATTTCACCAAAGGCAGTCATTGAAGGGCCTCCACACCGCAAAACTGATATTCTGCTGCGCCAAACATCATTCAAAGCACTCGACGAAGAGGTTTTATTCCAAGGTGTAGCAGGCAGCCACACAGCTCGCTTTGGCGAGATCGAACAACGCGGCGTAGCGCTCACACCAGCAGGGCGTGAATTTTATGACAAAGCTTTGACGCAAACCCGCGAAGCCGCATCAAAACCTGGCGCAGATAATTACACAGCACTACTCGAAGCTGCCTTTTCGGCACTGCCGGACGATTTAGAAACATTGCGCCAAGAACGATTGGCATTTTTCCGCTATCGTGCAACCGATAAAACGCTGGCAAGCAAGGCAACAAATGTGTCCGAATTGATTGCCTCAGGTGCACTCATAGCCGACCCGCAAATCTATGAAGATTTCCTGCCCGTTTCAGCCGCCGGTATTTTCCAATCAAACCTTGGAGCAGAAGATCAATCAAACTATAGCGCCTCGGCAAATCAAGATGCTTTTGAAGCTGCACTCGGCACAAAAGTCATCGACGAAATGGCGCTTTATGCTCAGATTGAAATCGACAGCCTAACCGCAGCCCTTGCTCAACTTGGGCAAGGCCATTTGTGTTAAGTAAACACTTTTGGCGTTGCTGAGGTCTGCGATGGAGTGCCGCAATAGACACAGGCATTGATTTGGTCCAATACGGCATAAAAGGAGAATGATTATGTCAGAAAATGAAGACCAAACACGCGACTCAAACGGAGCCGTACTTGCTGATGGTGATAATGTTACCGTCATTAAAGACTTGAAGGTGAAAGGCACGTCCTCAACCATTAAGCGCGGCACGATGGTCAAAGGTATTCGTTTGACGGGTAATCCTGACGAAGTTGAATGCCGTGTCGAAAAAATCAAAGGTCTTGTGCTGCGTACAGAGTTTTTGAAAAAGGCGTAAAACGATTACCGCTCAACGCCTTCCGCATAGTTGGATAGGCGTTTGGCCAACATCCCAACGAGGCTGTGTAAGATCACAGTCAGGCACGCAAGCGTAATCAAACAGGCAAACATGAGATCGGTTTTAACCCGTCCATTGGCAAGCAACATCAAGTAGCCAAGCCCTTTGGAAGCACCGACCCATTCGCCGATTACCGCACCAATGGGCGCATAGACAGCGGCCAACTTCAATCCAGAGCCTAACGCCGGCAAAGCGGCTGGAATTCGGATATGGCGCAAAATCTGCAACTGCCGGCCACCCATCGTTTTAGCAAGATCAAGATACCCGCGATCAATGCGTGTCAAACCGTCATGAAAAGCCGATGTGACCGGAAAATAGATAATCAAAACGGCCATCACCACTTTGGACCCCATGCCGTAGCCGAACCACAATGTTAGCAAAGGTGCGAGCGCAAAAACGGGTACAGCTTGGGTGAATACCAAAATGGGGAGCATCAATCTTTCTGCGGTTTTTGAAAGCGTCAATTGCAATGCAGTCGCAACGCCAAATAACGTGCCGAGCAACAGCCCCAGCAAAATTTCAGTTATTGTGACAAGTGCGTTTTCACCAATCAACACACGATTAAAATAGGCCGATTTTGCTACCCGCCACGGCGATGGCAAAATGAAATGCGGCGCACCAGTAATCAAAACCAGAGCCTGCCAAATACAAAGCATCAATAGAATTGCGAAAAGGAGATCGAGTTTTCTCATGCCGCTAACGCTCTCAAATGGGCCAATAATTTTGATTGGCAAAGCAAGGTTTCCGGCGCATCAACCGCCCGAATGGCTGGCAACTCAGGTGCAGGCCAAACCACCATGCCGGTCTTATTCATAACGAGAATTTGGTCCGCCACTCGGCTCGCCTCTGCCGGATCATGAGTAACGAGCAATACGGTTTTACCTGTCAAAAGCTCTGCAGAAAGCTCTTGCATATCTGCACGGGTGCCCGCATCGAGCGCAGAAAAAGGTTCGTCCAATAAAACGATTGGTCGATCTTCCATCAATGTGCGTGCAAGCGCAGCACGTTGCCGCATGCCGCCAGATAAAGCCGCCGGTTTTTTGTGCCCATGATCGCTAAGACCAACACGGTCAAGCAGCATCATTGCACGTTCCTCATCATGCGTATCACCGCGAAGTGAAGCACCAACCATGAGATTTTCAACAACCGACAACCAAGGCAAAAGCAAGTCAGATTGCGCCATATAACTTATCTGCCCAGCAATGGACTGCCCATCAGATGTTGAAATTTCACCCTTAAAATGACCGCCAGTCTTAAGCCCCAAAAGCAACCGCAGAATAGTCGATTTCCCAACGCCAGAAGGACCAAGCAAGCAAGTCCATTGTCCCGCAGGCATCACAAATGAAGCATCAAAGAGCTGTTTATTCTCAATGAAAAAACAGCCCTTGAACATGATTTCAGGCGACGGGCTCATTTTCCGCGCAGCCCCATATCCCAAAACCCAATTTCTAACTCGGTCGCTTTGGTAAAACGGGATTGCACAGAGGCAAGGCGCGGCGACGAAGCCATATCATGGCCGATACGTCGTTCAGCCGATTGGTCAATCATTGCACCAACGGTGCGGCAAGCTTGCTGATATTCATCGCCTGAATAGACCGCAATCCAGTCCGCATAAGGTGTGTCTTCTGCTGCGTTTTTTGCCAAACGCAAACCGATCTCACCATACCCCATAACGCAAGGTGCAAGTGCCGCCATAAGATCAAGAAAATCACCCTGCATGCCAGCGTCCATTACATAGCGCGTATAGGCAAGATTTTCCGTGGTTTCAGAAGCATCAAAGAGTGCTTCTTCGCTGATACCCGCAGCAGTGCAAGTTGCCACATGCAGAGACATCTCAAGATTGACCAACGTATTGACCGTTCCGGCGCAGATTTTCATTTCATCTAACGTTTCGGCCTTGATCACACCCAATGACCATGCACGCGCATAGTGCACAAGATACACATAGTCTTGGATCAAGTAGTGAAGGAATGAAGCACGCGGCAAACTGCCATCACGTAAACCTTCTACAAAATCGTGGTTGATATAATCATGCCAGCTCTGCCCTGCTCCGGCACGCCAGACAGCGAATGTTTTTCCATAATCAGGATGTGTCATTGCGCGGTCACATCGATTGCAATCGCCTCTACTGGATTTTGCGATGGAATAAGACCTGCTTCATTCAAAAATGCTTCAAACTTGGCATAGCGACCAGCATCCATAGCAGCGGGACGCTTGGAAAAACGCGGCCAAGTATCTGTCCATGCAAGCTTATTCAACTCGTCTTGTAATTCGGTTGATGTGCTGGAAAAAACTTCCCAACTTTCCTGCGGATGATTGGTGATATATTGCGTCGCTTTTTCGGTTGCAGAAAGAAAGCGTGCAATCATTTCCTTATCCATTGTGTCTGAATTCGCAACATAGATAAGCTCGTCATAAGGCGGAACACCTTCTTCTTCGACATAGAAACATTTGCCTTCCACGCCTTCAATATTCATCTGGTTGAGTTCAAAATTTCGATACGCACCAATCACAGCGTCAACCTGTTTGGACATGAGCGCTGGTGACAATGAAAAGTTCACATTGACCAGCTCAACGTCCTTCAAAGTTAAACCGTGATTTTTTAAAACAGTACCAAGTATGGCCTCTTCAACGCCGGCGACAGAAGTTCCAATTTTCTTGCCCTTCAAATCCGCAGGTGTTTTAATCGGGCCGTCCTTGAGAACAAGCAAACAATTGAGCGGTGTGGCAACCAATGTGCCGACGCGCTTGAGCGGCAAACCTTCATGTATCTGAATGTGTAATTGTGGCTGATAGGAAACCGCAAGATCACCCTTTCCTGCCGCCACTAATTTAGGCGGATCGGAAGGATCAGCAGGCGCGATGATTTCAACTTCTAAATCTTGCTCTGCAAAATAACCCTTTTCTTGCGCAACAATAATAGGCCCATGATCAGGGTTTACAAACCAGTCGAGTAAAAGGGTCATCTGATCTGCTGCGATTGCAGGAGAAGCCAGCATTGCAATTGCCATCGTCAAAGCGGTTCGTTTCATCATTAAGGCCTTTCAAGTTCGGGCTCATCGCCCATTGCAATTAAAGAAATGGGACCATCCCAATATGTATTAAGGTGCGTTGCTGCCTGCCAAGAGCGAAGCCCTGACCGGCAAATTAAAACAGCGCGCTGGCCTGTATCAGGCATCGGTTTTGCGGTTGGAAAATCGCTGACCTTCATGCGCCGCGCCGCAGGATGAACAAGCGCGGGCGCTTCTGCCTCATCTCGCAATTCGATCACCCAGTCCGATTGTTGAATTTCATCATCGGCAATGAATGCAAATGATCCGCTTTCAGGTTCCGGCGCATTGTCAAAACGAAATCCACTGCTGCGCATTGTTCGCAGATCATGGGTAACAAGCTGGCCAAGCGGTGAAGGCTCTAATCCCAATAGAACAGACAGTGCCATCTGCGCTTGTGCTGCCCCCAAAAGGCCAACAACGGGCCCCATGACACCAGCGGTGGCGCATGTCGCCGCTCGAGCTGGTAAATCTGGAAATACGGCGCGCAAGGAAGGCGCAGAACCACAAAACCCGCCGACATATCCAGATAAACCAAGCGCTGAAGCAGTGATAAATGGCGTTGCTGTAGCCTTACAAAAATCTGACAAAATATAGCTGACAGCAAAACTATCGGCGCAATCTACCACCAATGTCGCCTCGCTAATTAGCGCCTTTGCATTCTTCGGCGTAAGGCGTTCGCACACAGGCATAATAGTGCAATCAGCGTTCAAACCTGCCAGACTTTGCGCTGCTATTTGAGCTTTGAGCATTCCAATGTCAGCTTCGCGAAACAGCGTTTGCCTGTGCAAATTTGAAACCGAAACAATATCGCTATCAACGAGGATCAAGCGCCCAACACCAGCCGCTGCAAGATATTGCGCGACGGGACAGCCAAGCCCGCCAACCCCAACAATCAGGACAGTTGCTTTGCCAATAGCAGCCTGACCTTGAGCGCCGACTTCTGGCAATATTTCCTGACGCGCATAGCGGCTCATCGTGTCGCCTCCAACCAAGCGTTCACACGCGCTTCAGGGTTTTCGTTCAAAGTAATATCTGTCACGGCAGAAACGACATCCGCGCCCGCTTCAAAAGCGCCTGCCGCCCGCTCAATATTCATACCGCCAATCGCTATCAAAGGCGTTTGGCCAATCAGTCCGCGCCATTTAGTGAGTTTTTCAACGCCTTGCTCATGCCATTTCATCTTTTTCAAAATGGTTGGGTAAATGGGACCAAGCGCAATATAATCAGGCTCAAGCGCTAATGCGCGATCAAGCTCAGCACGATCATGTGTACTGATACCAATGCGCAAGCCAGCAGCGCGAATGGCCTTAATATCAGCATCCTCTAAATCCTCTTGGCCAAGATGAATAAAATCGCATTTCTCTTCTATGGCGATTTTCCAATAATCATTCACGACCAGCGTGCAATTGTGCTGTTTGCACAGATCGCGTGCACGACGAACCTCATCACGCAGCGTATCATCGGGCATGTCTTTTATACGAAGCTGCACGAGCTTGATGCCAAGCGGCAAAAGCCGTTCGAGCCATTTTGCATTGTCAAAAATTGGATAAAATCGATCAAGCTTCATATTAAAAAAGCCTTTCCAAGTATGGGCGTGGAAGGTGCTGCCATATCGCGCGGCTCCATGGGATCGGCCTTAGCCGCCAATTGTCCCGCATGAACGGCCCCTGCAAAGGCTTCGGCCATAGCTGCCGGATCACCTGCTTTCGCCACAGCCGTGTTCAGCAATACCGCATCAAACCCCATTTCCATTGCTTGCGCTGCCTGTGACGGCAGGCCCAGCCCCGCATCAATAACCAGCGGAACATCAGGAAAATGTGCGCGCATTGAGCGCAAACCATATGGATTATTAAGGCCCAAGCCTGAACCAATTGGCGCGCCCCAAGGCATCAAAACTTCGCAGCCAACATTCAATAATTTATCAGCGACAACGAGATCTTCAGTCGTGTAAGGAAACACGTTAAAGCCGTCTTCGCTCAAAATACGCGCCGCTTCGACCAGTCCAAAGACATCTGGCTGAAGCGTATCTTCTTCGCCAATGACTTCTAGCTTGATCCATTTTGTGTCGAAAACTTCGCGTGCCATATGTGCCGTTGTGACAGCCTCTTTGACGCTGTGGCAGCCAGCCGTGTTCGGTAACACATGAACATTTAGATCGCGGATGATGGCCCAAAAATCCTGCCCTGCACGATCTTGCCCGCTTTCACGGCGCAGTGAAACGGTTGCAACCGATGCGGCGCTGCGTTTGAAGGCATCCATCATAACCGCAGGCGACGGATATTGCGCCGTGCCGAGCATAAGTCCGGTTGTTAAAGTGGTGCCATAAAAATCGCGCATGCTCAGCCTCCCTGCATCGGGGCAAGCACTTCAATCAGATCGCCTTCATCAAGAATTTGAGCAGTGCGAAGCGCTTCTGGTACAAACTCACCATTGACAGCCGTTGCCACTTTCGCCTCAGCAAAACCTTGCTCATCAAGAAGTGCGGCCAGTGTCGTCACGTCCGTATCAATTGCGATACCGTTAAGCTGAAGTTTCATCCATCATCTCCGGTCTTGTGTTGTCAAAAATCATTTCGGCGACCATGCGCGCCATTGCGGGCGCGAGCAAAAAGCCATGACGGAAAAGCCCGTTTGCACGGATCAAATTTCCATTGCGGCGAATGCGCGGTAAATTATCAGGAAAAGCTGGACGCGCATCGACGCCGATTTCCAAGACTTCAGCTTCACCAAAAGCTGGGTTCAATGCATAGGCGGCGCTGAGTAATTCAAGCAATGAACGCGCCGTAACATGTGATTTTTGGCTGCTCTCAATCATCGTTGCGCCAAGCATAAAAATGCCGTCGCCGCGTGGGACGACATAAAGCGAGATACGTGGGTGAAGCAGTCGCACGGGTCTGTTGAGCGTAACATCTTTGCAAGAAAGAATGAGCATCTCGCCTTTGACACCGCGCAAATCATTGATCTTGTCGCGTGCCTGAAATCCGCGGCAATCCACAGTCAAACCGCCTCTGGCATAAACTTCTGGATCAGCATCAGCGGTTTCAAATGTCACACCATCAGCGATTAAACCGTCACGCAGATGGTTAAGAGCCAAGCGCGGTGATAAATGCGCTTCATCTTTAAACAAAAGACCCGTGTTAAAGCGGCCAGCCAAGTCTGGCTCAAGCGCATCAATGTCAGCGCCTGAAATCGTTTCAAAATTGCTTGTTCTTCGGCCAAACCGTATCAACTCGGCCTTGTCACGTGTGAGCGAGATAACCAGCGTGCCGCAGCGATTAACAGCGTGGGTTTTTGCATCCCACCAATCTGCCGCCTCTTGCCCAAGCCGCACAACCGGCTCTTCTGCGCTTTCACCTTCGCAAAAAGGTGCAAGCATACCGCCTGCCCACCATGAACAAGCGTGCGGACCAAGCGCACCGTGCCGATCAAAAACGCGCACATCGGCGCTGCGATCACGTAAACTGCGCGCGACGCAAAGCCCGGCAACACCGCCGCCTATGATGGTGATTTGGGTCATGTCCACATCGCAGAAAAATGATGAACTGGGCCGTGCCCTGCACCAACATCTAATGTGTCAGCAGCGCAAATGGATGCGTGCAAATAATCATGCGCGCGCTGAACAGCCGCCACCATTTCTTCGCCATGTGCCAAATGCGCAGCAATCGCAGCTGTATATGTGCAGCCTGTACCATGCGTATTCTTCGTATAGATACGCGGAGCCGTGAAGCTTGTAACAACCCCGCTTCGGTCAACAAGAACATCGGTGCAAATGTCGCCATCAGCATGGCCACCTTTCAGCAACACAGCTTTAGGACCCAGCTGCAATAACGCTCTGGCCTGCGCGATGATCTCATCATTTGAATTTGCAACATCGCAATTAAGCAGCCGTGCAGCTTCAGGAAGGTTCGGTGTTAAAAGATCAGCACGCGGCAGAATTTCTGCGAGTAAAGCGCTGATCGCTTTATCTTGCAAAAGCGCATCACCGGACTTTGCAATCATCACCGGATCAACGACGATCTTCCCGTCATAGGTTTTCAATGCATTGGAAACAGCAGAAATAATCGGCGCTGAAAACAACATGCCGAGCTTGATTGCATCCACTGAAATGTCGGACAGAACCGCAGAGATTTGCGCCGCAACTATGTCAGCAGGCACCTCATGAACAGCTGTAACGGATGTTGTGTTCTGCGCCGTAATCGCAGTTATGACGCTCGCGCCATAGGCCTTATTGGCACTAAAGGCCTTCAAATCGGCCTGAATGCCTGCGCCGCCGCCACTATCGGAGCCAGCAATCGTCAATGCAATTGGTATTCTTTTCAACGCAATCATGCCTCCAAAAAGGGGCAAAACGGCGAGAAAAGGAGATTGGTCGCAATAAGTTTTGCGATTTACCCGTTCCCTACGCCGGCATTGCCCGGATCAGGTTCGACGGGTCGGTGCAAGCACCTCTCAGCCCTAATGGGCCCCCCGACGGATAAATCGTCTGTAACTTATATTTTTTAGATGCGCAACTTAAAGAAGTGCTTCAAGCAGTGCGCGTGTATTTTCAGCAGTCATTTCAATTGGGTTGCCACCTGTACTTGGATCGCGCAGCGCATCAGCAGTCAAACGATCAAGATCAGGGTCTTTAACGCCAAGCGCCGTCAAAGTTTTTGGAATTTGCATCGACGCGTTGAGTTCATCAACATAGGCGCAAAAACCATCAAAGCCGCCTTTAATTCCCAGATATGCGGAGGCCGCATTAAATCTGTCTGAAATCGCACTTTTGTTGAACTGCAACACTGCAGGCATACAAACCGCATTGGTTGTGCCGTGATGCGTGTGGTGCAATGCGCCAATCGGGTGGCTCAGCGCGTGGATTGCTCCAAGTCCCTTTTGGAAAGCCGTTGCCCCCATTGCAGCAGCAGACATCATATGCGCACGCGCTTCAATGTCCGAGCCATCCGCATAGGCGCGCGGCAAATATTCTTTTACAAGCCGCATGCCTTCAAGCGCCATACCTTGGCTCATTGGGTGGTAGTGCGGGCTGGAATAAGCTTCAACACAATGCGCAAAAGCATCAAGGCCCGTACCAGCCGTGATGAATTTCGGCATACCAACCGTCAATTCCGGATCACAAATCACAGTCACAGGAAGCATTTTCGGATGAAAAATGATCTTCTTTTCATGCGTTTCAGAATTGGTGATCACGCTCGCACGGCCAACTTCAGACCCTGTTCCAGCCGTCGTTGGTATAGCAATTACTGGTGCGATAGCGCTTGCATCCGCACGCGTCCACCAGTCGCCAACATCTTCAAAATCCCAAAGCGGACGCGTCTGACCAGCCATAAAAGCAATAACTTTTGCAAGGTCCAAACCAGAGCCGCCGCCAAATGCGATAACACCGTCAAAACCACCCTCGCGGTAAATCTTGACGCCGTCTGCGGCATTCAAATCTGTCGGGTTTGCATCAACCTCGGAAAACATCGCGCGGCCCAAACCACCCGCTTCCATAAGGTCGAGCGTCTTGGATGTAATATCCATGGACGCCAAGCCTTTGTCCGTTACCAAAAGCGGCTTTGAAATACCCGCTGCAATACATGCATCGGCGACTTCTGAAATCCGGCCTGCGCCAAATCGAATGGCTGTCGGATATGACCAATTAGCAGTCAAATTCATGTTAGTTTGCTTTCTTCAAATGGTAAGATTTTGGTCTGGTCAAATTGTGGTATCCGATTACGGAAAGCCCGCCGCCGCGACCTGTATCCTTGCAGCCGGTCCAGCAAAGCGCTGGGTCAAGATAGTCACAACGGTTCATGAATACGGTGCCTGTTTCAATAAGGCGGCCAATTTTCAAAGCACGGTCGATATCTGCTGTCCAAAGCGATGCGGTTAAGCCGTAATCGCTGTCATTCATCAACGCGATCGCTTCTTCATCGTCTTTGACTTTCATGATGCCAACAACAGGACCGAAGCTTTCCTCGCGCATCACGCGCATATCATGGTTCACATTGGTCAAGATTTGCGGTGTCAAATAGGCCCCGCCATCATCTTCCGCAAAGGTCTCGATATGCGCAATTGCGCCTGCCTCAATGGCTTCAGCAGTTTGCGCCCGAACCTCTTGCGCAAAACGTACATGCGCCATTGGCCCCATCGTGGTTTCTTTATCTAGCGGATTGCCAAGCTTATAGCCCTTAACAATGGCGACCGCTTTTTCTACGAAAGAATCGTAGAGAGATTCGACCACATAAATGCGTTCAATACCGCAGCAACATTGACCAGCGTTAAACATTGCGCCGTCAATCAGCGTATCAACAGCACTGTCGAGATCTGCATCTTCCATCACATAGCCTGGGTCTTTGCCTCCAAGCTCAAGCCCAACGCCGGTAAATGTTCCAGCAGCAGCTTTTTCCATGGCTTTGCCGCCGCCGACAGAACCTGTGAAATTGACAAAGCCAAAGCTGCGCTCAGCAATAAGCGCCGACGTCGTGTCATGGTCAAGAAACACGTTTTGGAATACGCCTTCAGGAATACCAACAGAATGAAACGCTTTTGCCATGCGTTCGCCCACAAGCAGCGTTTGCGTTGCATGTTTAAGCACAACACTATTGCCTGCAATCAAAGCAGGCGCGACCGTGTTAATCGCCGTCATAAAAGGATAATTCCAAGGCGCAACGACAAGCACAACGCCATGCGGTTCGCGAGCGATCAAACGGCGAAACTGCGCATCATCCGCAATTTCAATATCCGCCAATGCTTCACTGGCAATTTTTGCCATATATTTTGCGCGCTCTTCAAAGCCGCCAAATTCGCCGCCATAGCGCACAGGACGGCCCATCTGATGGGCAAGTTCTGGCACGATTTCATCATTCATTGCACCAACGGCGGCAACGCCTGCCAGCACCAAATCAATACGCTCTTGCAAGGGACGTTTTGCCCATTCAAGCTGAGCAGCTTTGGCCTTTGCAACAGCATCACGCGCTTCAGCACTGCTTAACACCGGACGTTCGGCATAAACCGAACCGTCAATCGGCGAAATACACTTCAATAGTTTTGTCATTATTTACGCTCTTTCAAATCCACGTGCGATTTCATAATCGGTAACGACCCGATCAAATTCTTCCTGCTCCCAAGTCGCTGCGCGCACATAATGATCAACCACATCATCCCCCATTGCCTCACGCAGCATTTTGGAATTGCGCAGCGTTTCAGCAGAATCACGTAGCGATGTCGGCAGCGTCTTAGCCTTGTTATCTTTATAGATATCGCCTTTGCTTGGCGGCGCGAGTTCTAACTTGTCTTCCAGACCTTTGATACCAGCGGCAATAATGGCGGCAATCGCCAAGTAAGGGTTGATATCTGAGCCACCAATACGGCACTCAATACGAACTGCCTTTGAACCAACGCCGCAAAGACGGAACCCTGCCGTGCGATTATCAATCGACCAGATAATTTTTGTTGGCGCAAACGTACCAGCAGAAAAGCGCTTATAGGAATTGATATAAGGCGCAAGAAAATAAGTCATGTCAGGCGCATATTTGAGCATGCCGGCAACGTAATGGCGCATGGTCTGCGACATTGTATGATCGCCATCCTTGTCAAAGAACACAGCCTCGCCGTCCTTCGTCCAAAGCGACATATGCACATGAGAGGATGAACCAACGCGCTCATGATGCCATTTGGGCAAAAAGCTTGCTGCATGTCCTTGCTGCCAAGCAATTTCCTTGGTCGCATGTTTAGCGATTGTATGAAATTCGGCGCAATCCATCGCATCTGAATAGCGAATATTAAGCTCTTCTTGACCAGCCTCAGCCTCGCCCTTCGAGTTCTCGATGGGAATACCAGCATTATAAAGATGATTACGCAGCGGACGCATAACCACCTCTTCACGCGTGGTCTGCATAATGTTGTAATCTTCATTGTAGCCACTAATTGGCTCTAAATCACGAAATCCGCTTTTGCGAATTTCCTCAAAACTTTTCTCAAACAAAAAGAACTCAAGCTCCGTCGCCGCTTTGGCTTCAAACCCAAGCTCAGAAAGACGCGCGACTTGCTTCTTCAAAATTGCACGCGGCGAATGTGGAACTTCCTTATGTGTGTTGTGATCAAGCACATCACAGAGCACCATCGCCGTTCCTTCAAGCCAAGGCATCGGACGGATCGTCTCAAGGTCAGGCTGCATGACATAATCGCCATAACCGCTTTCCCAACTGGTCGACGCGTATCCGCTTGGCGTGGCCATTTCCAAATCTGTGGCCAGCAAATAGTTACAGCAGTGAGTTTCCTTGTAGGCACTGTCTACAAAGTTTTGCGCGTGAAATCTTTTACCCATCAGGCGGCCTTGCATATCAACAAGACAAACAAGAACTGTATCAATCTCACCCGATGATACTTTTTGTTTTAGCGCATCAAACGACATCGTACCTGCCATGAAAGTTCTCTTCTCTGTAAGTAACTGTTTTCACATTAAACCAGCGCCGAAATTCGGCGCTGGCTTTATTCAAGTCCCAGCTAAAGCTTAGCTGTAGCGGTATGGACGTCCCGCTTTTTTCATGTCGTTATTATATTTGCGGAAAATCTCGACAACCTTTGCTTTCGTTGGCGATTCTGCAGCAATTTCATCCCAGAATTTAACAGCTGCATCTTCCACTGTCGCCCATTCCTCATCTGGAATAGTTGTCAGTTTCAGCTTATCGCCATTCACACGAAGATCGGATTCACCGCCCCAATACCACCACTGACGGTAATAGTGGCTCTGCTCCATACAAACAGTCAGAAGTTCTTTCAGATTGTCCGGTAGTTCATTCCAACGGTCCATATTGGCAAAGAAATGGCCAATCCAAGCACCCGAAATGTTGTTGGTCAGGAAGTAGTTTGTCACATCTGCCCAGCCAACTGTGTAGTCTTCAGTGATGCCAGACCAAGCAATACCGTCAAGCTCACCAGTTTGAACAGCAGTTTCAATATCTTCCCAAGGAAGCGTTACAGGCACAACACCAAACTGGCTCAAGAAACGGCCAGCTGTTGGGAATGTAAAGATACGCTTGCCTTTAAGATCGGCCAATGAATTGATCGGGTCTTTTGTGGCAAAGTGACATGGATCCCATGCACCAGCTGAAATGTGTTTAACGCCAACAGCGGCATATTCTTCATCCCAGATTTCTTTCAAACCATACTGGTTAAACAGCACTGGTACATCCAGCGAATAACGGCTGCCGAACGGGAAGTAACCGCCAAAAACAGTAACCTCGGTTGGTGAAGCCATTGAGTCATCATCAGATTGAACGGCGTCAATTGTGCCACGTTGCAAAGCTTGGAAAAGCTCGCCCGTTGGAACCAATTGGTCGGCATAAAAAAGTTCAATTTCCATCTGATCGCCAGCAATTTTGTTGAATGTATCAATCGCTGGTTTGATAACGTGCTCACCCAATGCACTGCCTGCATAAGTTTGCATACGCCATTTGATTTTTGATTGTGCAATGGCAGGTGTTGCCAATGCAGCGGCTGGTGCAGCCAATGCCGCACCCTTAATAAATTTACGTCTTGTCGTCATGGTACTCTCCTCGGTTTCAGCTCTATTTAAAAAACAGTTGCCGCCTCTTTGCGAGGTTCTTGTTATTTCCCGTATACGTAGTTTGGCAGCCACATCGCGATTTGCGGAAACAGCATGACCAAGATCAGAGCGAACAACATCACCAGCACAAATGGCGTGATCGATGCGTAGATATCTTTAAGCGTAATGTCCGGCGGGGCCATGGCCCGCATCAAGAACAGATTATAGCCGAATGGCGGCGTCATATAAGCGATCTGTGTCGTGATCGTATAAAGCACGCCATACCAGATCAAATCAAAACCAAGCGCATCCACCAACGGCACATAAAGCGGTGCAACGATAACCAACATGGCTGTGTCGTCCAAAAACGTGCCCATAATCAGGAATGAAAGCTGCATCAAAATCAAGATCATCCATGGGTTAAGCCCAAGCTGTTCTGTGAACAATCCATCGATTGCGTTTACTGCGCCTAAACCGTCAAACACCGCACCAAAGCCAAGTGCTGCCAGAATAATCCACATGAACATGCAAGAGATCGCAAGCGTTTGGCGCACGGACACTTCAAACACGGCACGCGTCATACGCTTCTTTACAACAGCCGCAAGAAACGCTGTTGCAGCACCAACGGCAGAGCTTTCCACCAGCGATGTCCACCCATTAACGAACGGCACCATCATCGCTGCAAATATGAACAAAGGAAGCAGTCCTGCGCGCAGCAGTTTGAATTTTTCACTGCGTGAAATATCGCGGTCCGCTTCCGGAAGCGCAGGCCCAAGCTCTGGCTGAATACGGCAACGAATATAGATGTAGATCATGAACATTGCGGCCATCATCAAGCCAGGCAAAATGCCAGCAAGCCAAAGCTGACCAACCGGCTGACGCGCAATCATTGCATACAGCACCAGAACCACCGATGGCGGCACAAGAATACCGAGCGATGATCCAGCCTGAATAACACCTGTCACCATGCGCTTATCGTAGCCACGCTTGATAAGTTCAGGCAGCGCAACGGTCGCGCCAATTGCCATACCAGCAACAGAAAGGCCGTTCATCGCTGAAATCAAAACCATCAAGCCAATTGTGCCGATAGCCAGTCCGCCGCGTACCGGTCCCATCCAGACATGAAACATTTTGTACAAATCGTCGGCAATCTTTGATTCCGACAGCACATAGCCCATGAAAATGAACATAGGCAGCGTCAAGAGCGGATACCATTTCATCACTTTCATTGCCGATGAGAATGGAATATCTGAGCCGCCAACGCCCCACAGTGCAATCGCTGCAATCGCACCAATGGCACCGATTGCGCCAAACACACGCTGGCCTGTAAACAGCATCAGCATCATGGAGGAAAACATGAAGATGGCGATCATCTCTTGTGACATTAAACGGTGCCGCCTTTAATTCGAATGAGGTCTTTCAAAAGTTCGGATATGGCTTGAAGCAGCATAAGGAAGAATCCGAAACACATGATGAGTTTGATCGGCCAAATTACAGGACGCCATGCCGTCGCGCTATGCTCTAGGCGCCCTATTTCTTCTGCACCTGTGAGCAAGCCCCAATAAAACTGGAACGGCACATTTTTATAATGCCCAAGCGAATAGGCCATTGAGCCAAGCGCGCCATAAAGCAGAACACCAAGATAGAAGATCAACATCAACACCGTAATCGCATCAATCTGTGCTTTTCGATGATCACTCCACTCGCCATAGAAGAGATCCATGCGTACATTAGCACCGATCTGGATCGAATATGGTCCACCCAAAATGTAGTAAGTGACCATCGCAAATTGCGCCATCTCCAATGTCCAAAGCGATGGATTAAAGAAGGTTTTGGAAATCGAAGACCAAAGCAAAATTCCGCCCATGACAAAAATGCCGTACATCATCACGCGCCCGATGCGATAATTCATGGCATCAACACTGCGGATATAGGTACGGGCAAAACTCATGAGGTCACCTGCTTAGCCTGATTTATTTGTGTGACGCTTCCAAGGGCATCGCTAAACAATCCAGCGAGCATATCGGCAGCAGCTTCACAATCTGCATCTGTCGCGATCAAATCATTTCGAATTTCAATCATCACATTAAGCAAGCCACGCCCCAAACCATGCTCAACAAGCGTATGCATAACACCGTCCTGCGCGCCGTAGGGTTGGTTTCGCTCAACTTTCATTGAAGTATGTTTAGACGCATGCATTAAAATTGTATCTGCAAAACGTGAATCCGCATCGTGCAAAATACCAATTTCCACCGCCCTAGCCTGCCCTTTATAAACAGGTGTAAAGCTATGAATTGTAACAAGCGCAATATCAGCGCCATGCTTATCAAGTTCAGATTTTAGCGCCGCCTCGAAGGGAAGATAAAATTGATCGACACGCGCTTTAATGTCCTCTGCAGTCAAATTTAGATTGCCCGGAACATCAAAAACTTCACTGCGCGATGGCACAGCATCAATGGCTTCAGGCGGCCGGTTACAATCATAAAGCAAACGAGAGGCCACACCAAGAACGGCAGGAGCATTGAGCTTTTCGCTTAAAAACCGCGTGACCATTGCAGCACCGGGATCCCAAGCAATATGGCTTTGGCGCAAATCTTCCGGCAGTCCGAGATTGTCATAATCATCAGGAATAAAATTCGACGCGTGCTCGCATACAAATAGGAATGGTGACTGATGACCACTTCTTAAAATTTCAATCTGCGGTGTTTGCTGCGTCTGCGACAAGTAAAAAATCCTCTGTCAAAAACCCCGTTCTGTAAAATCCTCTTCAATTGAGTTGGGCTTGTCAAGATTTATTCTATTTTCTTTTTTGCTTTGATACTTTAAATCTTGTTTTCAACGAAGGGGTGAAACTGTCCGATGAAATCAATTGCCGAACGTTTGCAGGATAAGACAGATCAACTCACCCGCGCCGAACGGCAGCTCGCCCAAACCATTATGCAAAATTATCCAGCGTCAGGATTAGGCACGATTACAACACTGGCAAGCGCCGCTGAGGTTTCAACGCCAACAGTCGCACGATTGGTGCAAAAGATTGGTTTTACGGGCTTTCCCGACTTTCAAGCGCATCTGCATAAAGAGCTGAATGAGAAAATATCCGGCCCGATTGCCAAGCGTGAAGGCTGGGCAAACAACGCGCCGAACGAGCACATAATAAACCGTTTCACCGATGCCGTTATCGACAATATCAAACATTCATTGGCCGACATTGACACCGAACTTTTTGACCAAGCCTGTCAAAAACTGAGCGATGTAGACCGACGAATTTTTGTTGTGGGTGGGCGAATTACGCGCACACTTGCAGATTATTTCTTTCTGCACATGCAAGTTATCCGCAATAATGTAACGCACATTAGCTCAAGTTCGAATGCATGGCCGCATTATCTGATTGACGTGACTGAAGGTGATATTGTCGTTATTTTCGACATTCGCCGCTATGAAAACAGCACATTAAAATTAGCTGAAATGGTGCGTGAAAAAGGCGCTGAAATAATACTCTTTACCGACCAATGGAAGTCCCCCATCAGCAATTACGCCAGCCACAGCTTTAGCAGCAGAATAGCCGTTCCGTCTGCATGGGACTCCAATGTAACCTGCATGCTTTTAGCTGAAATTGTGATCGCCGAAGTACAAGAGCATCACTGGGACACGACAAAAGAACGCATGCAGGATTTAGAAAACATGTTTGACCGCACGCGCTTTTTTAGAAAATTTTCGTAGCTTAATCAACGTTTTAATCAGCAAATAAGCTGCCCGCCATTGATTTCAAAAACTTGGCCCGTCACATATCCAGACAAGCGCTCACTGGCAAAGAAGACATAGGCAGGCGCGCAATCATCCGCAGTCCCTAATCTGCGAAGCGGAATAGCATTTCTCGTCTTTTCCAACTTTTCTTTCGTCGAATAACGCTCATGAAAGTCCGTCGCAATTGTGCCAGGTGAAACGGCATTAACCCGAATACCATCTGGCGCAAGTTCAGTTGCAAGCGCCTTTGTATAAGTCGCAACAAAGGCTTTCGTTGAACTGTAGATGGACGACCCTGCGCTACCGCCAGTGGTAGCAGAAATCGAAACTGTGTTGATAATTGACGCACTATGAGACGTTTTCAATAACGGTATCAATCCGCTTGTGATCCGCACAACAGAAGTCTGATTAAGCGCCACAAGCTTATCATATTGCTCCATCGTCAATGCGTCCGCAGCAAAACGCCCTAGCATTGTGCCCGCATTATTAATCAGCACATCCACACCTGATGTCTTTGATTTTACAAAATCAACGAAATCAACGCATGTTTGACCTTCGGATAAGTCACCCTCAAATATCGCATCAGCGATACCATCCAATGATGAAGCTGTCCCCGCGCGTCCGCTATGAGCAATCAACTTTGCCCCGCACTCAACAATAGCCTGCGCAACTGCCAAGCCTATGCCGCGCCCAGCGCCAGTTAAAACAACTGTCTTACCAGCCAATAAATCCTTATCGAAACCGAATTTTGTCATGTCGCAGCTCCTAATTTGAGGAACTTTTCGTTCCTCCTACACAATCATAAAACCAATTAAATAAGGAGCCAAAACATGTTTTGGCCCCTCTTTTAGCGCGCGGCAATGGCTGCGTGCATATCAATTAAAAGCGTTCAGCTTACTGCCAGCTTTTGATCAACTCATCATATGAAACTGTTTCGCCTTGCGGCTTTTCATTTTCAATTTTTGGTTTTGGTGAGCCAGGCTCAGCAAGCCAGAAGTCAGCACCTTTTTCTTCGTTCAGCTTAGGACCAAGATCGCCCTGAACGCCTGCGCGTTCCAAACGAGAAAGTACTTTTTCCTGTGCTTCACAAAGGCTATCCAATGCACCCTGCGCAGTTTTCGCGCCTGACATTGCATCACCAATGTTCTGCCACCAAAGCTGTGCGAGTTTCGGGTAATCTGGAACGTTAGTACCAGTTGGAGACCACTGAACACGCGCTGGTGAACGGTAGAATTCAACCAAACCGCCAAGCTTGTCAGCTCGTTCACTGAAGTGATCTGACTGGATTGTTGATTCACGAATGAATGTTAGTCCAACATCAGATTTTTTCACGTCTACAGTTTTTGACGTCACGAACTGTGCATAGAGCCAAGCAGCTTTTGCACGGTCAACCGGTGTTGATTCCATGAGTGTCCATGAACCAGCATCCTGATAACCAATCTTCGTGCCTTCTTTCCAGTAAACACCATGCGGTGAAGGTGCCATACGCCATTTTGGCGTACCATCTTCATTCATGACTGGAAGACCAGGTTTCACTGTGTCAGCTGTAAAGGCTGTGTACCAGAACATTTGCTGGGCAACATTACCCTGCGCAGGAATTGGGCCAGCTTCACCAAATGTCATACCCATAGCTTCAGGTGGTGAGTATTTGTTGAGCCAGTCAATTGCTTTTTCAACAGCATAAACAGCAGCTGGAGAGTTAGTTGCGCCGCCACGTGCGACACAAGAACCAACAGGCTGTGAGTTTTCGTTTACGCGAATACCCCATTCATCAACAGGAAGACCGTTTGGTTCGCCCACATCGCCCATGCCTGCCATAGACATCCATGCGTCAGTGTAACGCCATCCTAGTGATGGGTCTTTTTTACCATAGTCCATATTGCCATAGACTTTGCTATCAATGCCCATATGCGAAAGATCGCGGCCTGTGAAGAATTCTGCGATGTCTTCATAAGCAGACCAGTTGACCGGAACGCCAAGATCATAGCCGTATTTTTCTTTAAAGTCGGCTTTGTTTTTGTCGTCGTTGAACCAGTCATAGCGGAACCAGTAAAGGTTCGCGAACTGCTGTGTTGGAAGCTGGTAAAGCTTGCCATCTGGTGCAGTTGTAAACGATGTACCGATGAAGTCTTCCAGATCAAGCGTTGGGCTTGTGACATCCTTGGCTTCGCCAGCCATCCAGTCAGTTAGGTTACGAACCTGCTTGTAGCGCCAGTGCGTACCGATCAAATCGGAATCGTTGACATAGCCGTCATAGATGTTTTCACCAGACTGCATTTGAGTTTGTAGCTTTTCAACCACATCGCCCTCACCGATCAAGTCATGCGTGACTTTGATGCCGGTAATTGCAGTAAATGCTGGCGCGAGAACTTTTGACTCATATTCATGGGTCGTGATTGTCTCGGAAACAACTTTAATTTCCATGCCATCAAATGGCTTGGCTGCATCAATGAACCATTGCATTTCTGCCTTTTGTTCATCTGGAGACAGCACTGAAAGCTCACCGATTTCATCGGCTAGAAACTTTTCAGCTGCGGCCATGTCAGCATGGGCGGCTGTGCCCATAGCCAACATCAGCACGCTGGCTGCGCTGGTTGTTAAAAGATAGTTTCGCATTATTAATCCTCCCTAAGGTTCAATGCGTTTTGAAAAGAGCTTGTCGCCCCTCTCATTTAGTCGAGTGCTATACAGTTCTAAACACAACGATTGCGTAGAGAACTGAGACACCCATGGCCCACCAAAGGCTGGGACCGACAAGGCCCAACCAGGCAAGGTTGATAAACGCCGCGCCAAGCAACGATATAAAAAGCCGGTCGCCGCGTGTTGTTTCAAATCGTAGAATGCCAACGCGTGGATTGCCGCCCGGTGAGAAATATTCCCACACGCACATAGCAATAAGGCAGCTTATAATTCCGGCCCAAAATAGTGTGGTTGGGCCAGTCCATGCCATCCATGATAATTCCATGACAAACTCCCCCTAAACCCGTCCGAGGGCAAAGCCCTTGGCGATGTAATTACGTACGAAATAGATAACCAGTGCGCCCGGAATAATTGTCAAAACACCTGCCGCAGCAAGTACGCCCCAGTCGACACCAGATGCGCCAACTGTACGCGTCATAATAGCGGCAATCGGTTTTGCATCTGTGGTTGTCAGCGTGCGTGCAATCAATAGTTCAACCCATGAGAACATGAAGCAGAAGAACGCAGCAACACCGATACCCGAAGCAATCAATGGTGTGAAAATCTTGATGAAAAACTTCGGAAACGAATAGCCGTCAATATAGGCAGTTTCGTCGATTTCCTTTGGCACGCCAGACATAAATCCTTCCAAAATCCACACAGCAAGCGGAACGTTGAACAGACAGTGTGCAAGCGCAACAGCAATATGCGTGTCGATCAATCCAAACGCGGAATAGAGCTGAAAGAACGGCAACACAAACACCGCAGCAGGTGCCATACGGTTAGACAAAAGCCAGAAGAACATGTGCTTATCGCCAAGAAAACGATAACGCGAAAAGGCATAAGCAGCAGGCAATGCCACGCTGATCGAAATCACCGTATTCATAGCCACATAGATCATCGAGTTGATATAACCATTATACCAAGACGGGTCGCTAAAAATAACGCGGTAATTGGCAAGCGTCGGATTGGCAGGCCAAAGCGAGAATGAAGACAGGATTTCCTGATTGTCCTTAAAGCTCATATTGGTAAGCCAATAAATCGGCAACATAAGCAAAATGATATAAATCGTCGGCACAAGCCACTTCAGGCTTCGCTGCTGCTTCATCGAATTCGCCGTGCGAACCTGCGTGATGTCAATCTTATTACCAGATGCATCCGTTGGCGTTGAGGGTGTTAGCATTGTATCAGCCATTATTCTCCCGCTCCCTGCTCTGGTTTGTCTGAGCCCGTGTGGCTCATGACTGTAAAGAACACATAACAAATCAAGATGATGATCAATTGATAGATCAGTGACATAGCAGCTGCCGGTCCAAGGTCGAATTGGCCGATGGCTTGTTTGACGAGATCAATAGACATGAACGTCGTTGAGTTACCCGGTCCGCCGCCCGTTAAAACGAATGGTTCGGTATAAATCATGAAGCTGTCCATAAAGCGCAACAAGAATGCGATAATCAAAACACCGCGCATCTTTGGCAATTGAATGAAACGGAAAACAGACAACTTAGAAGCGCCATCAATGCGTGCAGCTTGATAGTAAGCATCGGGTATAGAAACCAAGCCAGCGTAACAAAGCAGCACAACAAGGCTTGTCCAATGCCATACATCCATCACGATAATCGTGACCCAAGCATCAAAGATGTTTGAGGTGTAATTATAATCAACGCCGATCGCTTCAAGCGTGTGGCCAAGTAGACCGATATCAGCACGCCCAAAAATCTGCCAGATCGTACCAACAACGTTCCAAGGAATAAGAAGCGGCAGCGCCATCATAACGAGGCATACCGGCACCCAAGGGCCTTTTTTAGGCATACACAACGCGATACCGATACCAAGTGGAATTTCGATACTCAAAATGATAAATGAGAAGAGCAAATTGCGGCTTAGCGAATTCCAAAAACGTTCAGAGCTCAAAACATCTTCAAACCATTCAGTGCCAGCCCAAAAGAATTGGTTGTTACCAAACGTATCTTGAACGGAATAGTTCACCACTGTCATGATCGGAATGATCGCGCTCAGCGCAACCAATACAAACACAGGAAGAACGAGAAACCACGCCTTGTTATTATAGGTCTTGTCCATGATCAGGCGCCCTTTCTAACCAAGTGTGAATTCTCATAAATATTGATCCGCGACATATCGAAGGATACTTTTGGATCTGCAGGCACCGGAGCGCCTTCTGGCAGCACAGCATTAAGTTCTTGGCCTTCAAGCGAAGCGCGAACGATCTTAAACCGTCCGATATCTTCAACTGAATTAATGCTTACCGGCATGCCTTTTTTGCCGCCTGAAAGCGTCACAAATTCCGGCCGGATACCAACCTCAGCAGTTTCGCCAAGTGCGTGGTACTCATGAGCCAACTTAATTTCATGGCTGCCAATGCGTGCCGTTTTTCCTTTGACCTCAGAGGAAAGGATATTCATGCCCGGCGAACCGATGAAATAACCAACAAATGTATGCGCTGGTTCATCAAACAGCTCTTCAGGTGTGCCGATCTGCACAACGTCACCCTCATACATAACAACCACTTTATCCGCGAAAGTCAGCGCTTCGGTCTGATCATGTGTTACATAAATCATCGTATGACCAAGCTGGCGGTGCAAATCTTTGAGCTTCGTGCGCAACTGCCATTTCATGTGCGGGTCGATAACGGTCAGCGGCTCATCGAATAGGATCGCGTTAACATCGTAGCGCACAAGTCCGCGCCCAAGCGAAATCTTTTGCTTTTCATCGGCCGTCAAGCCGCGCGCTTTGCGATCAGCTTTGTCTTCAAGGTCAAGAACCTGAATCATTTCCGCAACGCGCTTGTCGATCTCATTTTTAGGAACCTGACGATTAACCAGCGGAAATTCCAAATTCTGGCGCACCGTCATTGTATCGTAGATCACAGGGAACTGGAAAACCTGCGCAATATTGCGCTGCTCAGGTTGCAATTCTGTAACATTTTTCGAGCCAAACAGAATGTTGCCTTTTGAAGGAACAAGCAGGCCAGAAATGATATTCAGCAGCGTTGTTTTACCACAGCCAGAAGGCCCAAGCAGCGCGTAAGCACCGCCATCATCCCACTCGTAATTAAGCTCTTTAAGAGCGAAATCAGCATCGGTTTTCGGATTTGGGTAATAGGAATGCGCCAATCCATCGAGCGTAATTTTAGCCATGATTAAGCTCCTGCCATTTGAGGTGACGCGATCAGTCGCTCTTGCGCATCAAATACAAAGAATTTGGGCTGTTCGAGATAAACTGGCAATTTGTCGCCAATATTGACGCGGAAAACACCGTGCATAAGCGCAACAATTTGAGATGATCCAATATCCATATGAATGAATGTTTCAGAACCGGTAATCTCTGTCGTTGTGACAGTGCCCTCAATTTTAAGCGATTCACCAGCTGGCTCAGACAATGTGGCATGGTGCGGCCGCACACCCACTTTATACGTACCATCGGCCTGATCAGCAATTTGCTTAGGCGCAGCAACGCGCGCTCCGTCAGCATTCAGCACTTTACCTTTTTTCTCAACCGTAATGACATTCATTGGCGGGTCGGAAAATGTTTGCGCTGTGAGCAAATCTATCGGGCGGTTATAAATATCAATCGTGTCGGCAAATTGCGTGATCTGGCCTTCGTGCAGCGTTGCAGTTTGACCGCCAAGTAAAAGCGCTTCCTGCGGCTCTGTTGTTGCATAAACAAAGATCGCGCCTGTCGCGGCAAAAATCTTCGGCAACTCAACACGCAACTCTTCGCGTAATTTATAATCCAAATTCGCAAGCGGCTCATCAAGCAAAACCAATTCAGCATCCTTAACGAGCGCACGCGCCAATGCTGTACGTTGCTGCTGACCACCAGACAAATTAAGCGGTGTGCGGTCAAGATAAGGGCCAAGCTTCATGAGTTCAGCGGCTTCACGAACACGGCGATCAATTGTTGCAGCATCAACTTTTGCAACACGCATTGGTGATGCAATATTTTCATAAACAGTCATCGCTGGATAGTTGATGAACTGCTGATAAACCATCGCCACATTGCGCTTTTGAACAGGCATCCCAACAACATTCTTACCATCCATAAGAATCTCACCAGAGGCAGGACGATCAAGGCCAGCCATAAGCCGCATCAGGGAAGTTTTACCAGAAAGCGTTGGCCCTAAAAGAACGTTCAAAGATCCCTTTTCCATACTCAAGGATACATCCTTAATATGGAAACTGTTTCCAACTTTCTTGCTGACGTTTTTAAATTCAAGCACTGTGAGAAACCTTTATTCTGCAGCTTGTGAAAGTTGGGCGAATCTATTTCGCATCCACTCTTCCAACGTTGCAATTTCGGGAGCTTTCAAACGCAATCCCAGTTTAGAACGACGCCAAATGACATCGTCGGCAACTTGCGCCCATTCATTTTGCATCAAATAATCAACTTCGCGTTCGCTCAAAGAACCACCAAATTGAATACCCATATCTTCAATTGAAGAAGCGCCATCCATAAGCATCCATACGCGCGTGCCGTATGCTCGCACCAAACGCCATGCCAATTTGGGTTCTAAAAATGGGTACTTTGACTGAACATCGGCAACAAGATCGTCAAACGAACCAACCTTAAAATCGCCACCTGTTAAGGTCGAGTTTGCAGTCCAAGCTTGCTTCTTAGAGCCAAGAACCGCCTCGATCTTTTTCAGCATGGATTCAGCAAGTTTGCGATATGTCGTGATTTTGCCGCCAAAAATATTAATGACACGCGGCTCATCGCCTCCGCCATCTTCACGCAGAACATAATCTCGGGTCGCTTCTTGCGCCTCCGAAGCACCATCATCGAAAAGCGGACGCACACCTGAGTAAGTCCAGACGATATCTTCCGCCTTAACCGGCTCTTTGAAATATTCGCTGGCCGCATCGCAAAGGTAATCGACTTCCTCTGGCGTGATTTTTACATCTTTTGGATCGCCCGTATAATCCCTGTCAGTTGTACCGATCAGCGTATAATCTTGCTCATATGGCAGTGCGAAAATAATGCGATCATCTGCATTTTGGAAAATATAAGCGCGATCATGGCCATGCAGTTTTGGCACAACGATGTGGCTGCCCTGAACGAGGCGTACATTTTTAGATGAATTACTACCAAACGTATTACCCAAAACCTCATCGACCCAAGGCCCCGCAGCATTCACAACAAGCTTAGCTGTGCGCGTGCGCGTCTCACCGGTGTTCAGGTTTTTCGTCGTGACAGACCAATGATCATTTTCGCGCTTGGCAGAGATGCACTGCGTACGGGTCTCAATAACAGCGCCGCGCTCTTGCGCATCTTTTGCATTCAAAACAACGAGACGCGCATCATTAACCCAGCAGTCTGAATACTCAAAGCCTTTAGAAAAAATAGGTTTAAGCGACTTGCCAACTTCAGCCGTTTTCAAATTAACAGTGCTTGTCCCAGGAAGAAGCACGCGCTTGCCAATATTGTCATAAAGAAACAAGCCAAGGCGCAGCAACCATGCCGGGCGCAAACCGCTATGATGCGGCAAGACAAAACGTAAAGGCCAAATAATATGCGGCGCGGATTTTAAAAGAACCTCGCGCTCACCCAGTGCCTCGCGCACAAGGCGGAATTCGTAATGCTCAAGATAGCGCAAGCCACCATGAATAAGCTTTGAAGACCAAGAGGACGTTCCGCTTGCAAGGTCGTTCATTTCTGCAAGGCAGACCGAATAGCCCCTGCCCACAGCATCACGAGCGATACCACAACCATTAATACCGCCACCAATGACGAATATATCAAAATCTGTTGACAAAAGATCCTCCGATCGCCGCACAATCCTCATTAAGGATTACGGTTCCCACCAAAGAATACGAAACTTAAACGAATGTCAAACGAAAGAAAACGAAAATGTGGAAAACACTCAAGATTTGCTAATTTCAATCACAGTTACATCGCAATCAGAACAAATCTGCCCAATCTCATCGTTGGGCAAACGGTCAGTAACAAAGATATCTACCTGTGAGAGATGGCCGATGCGAACAGGTGCCGAACGATCAAACTTTGAAGAATCGGCAACAAGCACAACGGTTCGAGCGTTTTGAATAATTGCCTGCGCTACCTTCACCTCACGAATATCAAAATCCAGAAGAGAACCATCTACATCTAAAGCTGATGAACCGATGATGGCGTAGTCAACTTTAAACTGCTTGATAAAATCAACAGCCGTTTCACCAACAATGGCCCCATCGCTAATGCGCACAGCACCACCAGCAATAACAGTTTCAATCTCTGGATATATCCGCAAACTATTGGCAACATTGATGTTATTGGTAATAACAAGAAGCTTCTTATGCAAGGACAATGCGGCGCAAACCGCTTCGGTTGTCGTGCCTATATTCACAAACATAGAAGAATTGTTGGGAATAAGATTGGCAGCGGCTTTACCTATAGCGACCTTTTCATCCGCGGCAATTTGCCTGCGCGCTTCATATTCCAAATTTTCACGTCGGTCGATACTGCGCGCACCGCCATGAACCCGAACAAGCTTCTTGGTTGAACTAAGATCCCTCAAATCAGCGCGTATCGTTTGCGGTGATGTATCGAACTCTTTGACAAGTTGCTCAACCGATACCGAACCATTGGTTTTCAGAATATCGAGAATTCTTTGATGTCTATGCCGTGACTGCACTTGTAAACCTTGTCCTTGTGATTTCGGTTCACTTTAAAACGAAAAGTGTAAACATACTAGCAGTCTATGCGCAGCAGGTTTGAATTGACTCTCATCCCCCTATCAGACCCAATAGTTACACTTCTAAAAATAGAACACTCGACAAATAACTGCGCGTTTTGGTCACGCTTCTTGTTGCCGCATTGCTGTACTGTTCAAAATAAGCGCATAATGTTGGCGAATTAGCATTTAAAACACAGTACAATCACTGATCTCTATGGTTGTTGGAGCAAATAATGTTTGAAAACCTGTCAGCAGAAATGCTTGCCCGCGTGCAGTTTGCATTCACCATCTCTTTCCATATTATTTTCCCCGCATTCTCAATCGGCCTTGCGAGCTACCTTGCTGTATTGAACGCACTTTGGTTGAAAACGAACGACGAGATCTATCTAACCTTATTCAATTATTGGAAGAAAATATTCGCGGTTGCCTTCGGCATGGGCGTCGTTTCCGGTATCGTCATGTCCTACCAGTTCGGCACGAACTGGTCTGTGTTCGCTGACAAGACCGGTCCAATTTTAGGCCCGCTTATGGCCTATGAAGTTCTGTCAGCCTTTTTCCTTGAGGCAGGCTTTCTCGGGATTATGCTTTTTGGCCGAGAACGTGTCGGCAACGGCCTGCACATGTTCGCAACCGCTATGGTTGCCTTTGGAACGCTCATGTCTGCCACTTGGATTTTATCCGTTAACTCTTGGATGCAGACCCCCGCAGGCTACAGCATCAATGATATTGGGCAATTTGTGCCAGAAGACTGGTGGTTGATCGTCTTTAATCCGTCATTCCCATACCGTCTTGTCCATATGGTGCTTGCAGCTTATCTCACAACAGCACTTGTTGTTGGCGGTGTTGGCGCGCTTCATATCCTGCGGAACCGCAAAGACGCATCGGCGCGGCGCATGTTCTCAATGGCCATGTGGATGCTTGTTCTTGTCGCCCCAATACAAATATTTGCAGGCGACCTGCATGGCCTTAATACGCTGGAGCATCAGCCCGCCAAAGTCATGGCAATGGAAGGTCACTTCGAAAGCCATCCAGACGGTGCGCCGCTCATTCTATTTGGCATGCCCAATTCCAAAGAACAACGCGTTGATTATGCGATTGAAATTCCGAAACTATCCAGCTTGATCTTAAAGCACGATCTTAACGCCCCATTGGCTGGCCTCGACACGATACCAAAGGCAGACCATCCGCCCGTGGCCATTGTCTTTTGGAGTTTCCGTGTGATGGTTGGGCTTGGCTTTGCAATGCTTGGCCTCGGTATCTGGAGCCTTTGGCGCAGATTTAGAGGCACATTGTATGAAGGCGCATGGCTTCAACGCGCTGCAATTGTAATGGGTCCAATGGGATTTGTCGCAGTGCTCGCGGGCTGGGTAACAACAGAGGTCGGCCGCCAACCATTTACAGTTTATGGTTTGCTTCGCACCAGTGACAGCCTTGCACCCATTGCAGCGCCTGCTGTTGCCGCATCACTCACAGCCTTCATTATCGTATATTTCTTCGTTTTCGGCGCAGGCACGTTCTATCTATTGCGCATGATGAACAAACCGGCTGGCACAGCTCACCTCGGGCTTCGCGACGGACCTATCCGCAGCGCCGGTATCACGCCGGTTATGCAATCTAATTCTGACAACCAACCCAAGGCATAAGGAGCCCTAGCATGTTTGAGCTTTCATTTATTTGGGCTGGTATTATTGCCTTTGCCGTTTTGACTTATGTTATCCTTGATGGGTTCGACCTTGGTGTCGGCATCCTTTTCCCTTTCGCAAAAGGAGAAAAAGAGCGTTCCACGATGATGAACTCCATCGCGCCGATTTGGGATGGCAACGAGACATGGCTGGTGCTGGGTGGTGGTGGCCTCTTTGCGGTCTTTCCTCTGGCCTATGCCGTGGTCATGCCTGCGCTCTACATGCCCATAACTTTAATGCTGCTTGCATTAATTTTCCGCGGTGTCGCTTTTGAATATCGCTGGCGAACCGTGCGCTGGAAACGCGTTTGGGATGTCGCATTTTTTGGCGGCTCACTGCTGGCAGCCTTTATGCAAGGCATAGCGCTTGGCGCATTGGTTCAAGGTGTCGAAGTCGCAAACCGTGCTTACGCTGGCGGTTGGTGGGATTGGCTCAGCCTATTCTCAATCCTAACAGGCTTTGCCGTTGTGGTCGGTTATGCTTTGCTTGGCGCAACATGGCTCATACTCAAGACAGAAGGCCCACTGCAAGAACAGATGCAGCGATACGCCTATTGGCTCGCTGCTGGCACACTCGCCTTTATTGGCTTGGTTAGCGTTTTAACACCGTTCCAGGACCCGGTATATTTTCAGCGTTGGTTTAACTTGCCCGGCAGTGTGCTCAGCGCCATCATGCCTGCAGCACTCATCGCAGCAACATTCGCACTTTACTCCGGACTGAAAACCAAGAAGGACGCACAACCATTTTTGGCAGCTCTTAGTCTGTTTGTTTTATGCTTCATCGGAATTGGTATTAGCTTTTACCCCAATATAATTCCCCCTAGCCTAACGATCGTTGAAGCAGCGGCTCCTGATTCAAGCCTACTGTTTGCGTTAGTAGGCACCGTAGTTCTGGTGCCGCTTATTCTGGCTTATACAGCTTACGCATATTGGGTGTTTCGCGGCAAAGTTAATCCTGATGAAGGCTATCATTAATGGCCAGTAGCCGCATAAAAAAGCTGGCATGGTTTGCCTTCATATGGCTTTGCGGTGTGGCGGCCTTAAGCGTCGTCGCTTACGCAATAAAGCTGGTCATCCTGTAGATATGTAAATATCTGTACCAGCTCCTGTTACGCAGGCCATGCAATTATGCATAAGCAACTTGCATATATTGCACTGCACAATTGACAGCCATGAGCCTATATAGGTTTCAACGAAACGAAACAATCACCTGAAACAGGAGAACGGTCCATGAAATTGAAATCAGCTTTTAGCCGTATCGCCGGTGCATTCTCAACACCTACTCGTTATGAGGCAGAGAATTCTTACCTTGAGCGCTCTATTTCACTGGCAGATTTGGAACGCCGTCAGAACGAAATCGCGCGCGGCAAATTCCGCAACTACTAAGAATTTTTGAATAACTTCCAGTAACTACGCCCGAGGTTAACGCCTCGGGCGTTTTTTTATTCGCTAGCAAGGCTAGTCATCGCTTTCGAGCGTTTCTTTCACAACTGTCGCAAGCTGCTTGAGCGAGAATGGTTTTGGCAAGAAGCCAAACTTTGCCCCTTCAGGCAGATTTTTCGAGAATGCGTCTTCGGCATATCCTGAAACGAAAACAAATTTCACATTTGGATAATCTTTGATCACTTCACGCAGGAGTGAAGGACCGTCCATCTCTGGCATTACCACATCGGAAACAATGATATCGACTTTCCCGTCCAGTTCTTCGAGAACGTCTAGCGCCTCCATACCATCACCAGCCTCATGCACAGTATAACCGCGCGATGTCAGGGCACGAATGCCGCCCATGCGAACAGCATCTTCATCTTCCACCAACAAGACAGTGGCTGAACCGGAAAGGTCTTGTTTTTTCTCTGCCTTCGCATCTGCTGGTTTAGGCTTAGCCAATTCCTCTTCACTTGGCACATAACGTGGCAAGAAGATGCGGAACGTTGTTCCCTCGCCTATCTCTGAATCAGCATAGATATAACCGCCTGTTTGCTTGATGATGCCATAGACCATCGACAGCCCTAGGCCGGTTCCTTTGCCAACTTCCTTGGTTGTAAAGAAAGGCTCAAAAATTTTCTCAAGCACATCAGGATCAATACCAGTGCCGCTATCGCGAACATCAATCATCACATAATCATCTGTTTCCAGTCCGCGATAATCAAGTTCAGCAATCTCATCTGCACTCATATTGCGGCTGGAAACGGTAAGATCACCACCATCTGGCATCGCATCACGCGCGTTTACCGTCAAATTGACAATAACTTGCTCGAATTGGCCAAGATCAACTTTAACCGGCCATAGGTCGCGCCCATGATCGATAGTCAAATGGATCGTGTTCCCGATGAGACGAGACAACAGCATACGCAAATCAGCCAGAACATCCGTCAAAGACAGAACTTCTGGACGCAAAGTCTGACGACGCGAGAATGCAAGCAATTGGCGCACCAGTGATGCAGCACGGTTCGCATTTTGCTTAATATTCATTATGTCTGGGAAAGACGGGTCCGTGGGGCGATGGTTTGTAAGCAACAAATCCGAAGCCATAATGATAGCGGTCAGCACGTTATTAAAGTCATGCGCGATACCACCTGCCAATTGGCCAACAGCTTGCATTTTCTGACTTTGAGCCATTTGGCCCTCAAGTGCCTTTTGTTCGGTCGTGTCCATCGCATAGACGATAGCCGCCTCTTCGCTGGCTTGATCCCCCTCAAGGCCAGCAACGCGCGCCACCGCATTTACAAACACACGAATATGCTTTTCTTCCCGTGCATTATCAGTCGTCAGAACCGTGTCGAGCGGCTCGATATTAACTTGGTTTTGTCGTGCCGCTTCAAAGATTTTTTCAAAGCGCAGCTGATCACGCTCATGCACAAATTCTTCAAACTTCACACGTCGGTTCAGCTCATCACTATCAGCAGCGGTGCCAAACAAGCTGGCAAAAGAAGCATTGGTTCTGATAATCCGACCATCTCCATCAATCGCAGCAATCGCCATCGGGGTGGAATTGAAGAAACGTGTAAAACGTAGCTCTGCACTACGTAGATCTTGTGATTCGTTATCACCTTCGGTTCGATTAATCACAATCGTTCGTGACTGGGCAGCAACACCATCTGAATGAGTTTGCGCTCTATGTATAAGTTGAACAGGCAAACGCTCGCCGGAGCTAGCCGCCAAATCCAAATCGAGCATAGCGGTACGTATTTTGCCAGGCTCAGCTTTAATCGCATTGATAAGCTGAAGCCCCTCTTCACTCAAAATATCATCTGTTCCAACAGAACCGGCACTAAAAGAGACAAGATCAATACCAAGCCATTCAGCAAGGGTCGCATTTAGATATTGAACGCGGTTATTTGAATCAGATGAAAAGAAACCGACAGGCGCACGATCAAGATGATCAATCGCTTTTTGCAATTCTAGGAAATATTGCTCCTGCGCGTCACGCTCTTTGGAAATATCGCTTAAGCGCCAAACCTTCATCGCAGTTCCATTTGGCGCCGCCATGGTACGAACAGTGGCTCTATACCAATGAGCTTCCATCTGCTTTCCATCAAGGCTCGCAGGCAGACGAAACTCTTCATTAGAATCAACTGTTTTGTGGGCGTCATTAGCTAAGCGATAAAGGGCATTCGCAGCGTCTTCATGGCGCGAAAGAACATTTTCAAGCGTGTTTAAGTCAACACTTTCTGTAACGCCTGTTAATTTGCCGTAAGCTGAGTTGGCATAAACGATCGAATTATCACTATCCGTGATGCAAATGCCATCATCCAAACTATTGAGAAACGTGTCACCAATATCGTCATTTTGCTTCAAGCCGCCAAATTCGACCAAACCGATGACGAGCGCAAAAAGAAAAAAGACCCCAATCATCGCCAGAACACCCAGCAAACCTAGGAGAAACCCTTCATTGATCGTATCTCGAAAAAAAGCGAGAAAGCCGAAGCTAATAAGCAGGACTGCAGCCAACATTGTAAGTCGAATGAACGCGGTCGGCTGATTTTTACGATAAACAAGCGGTTCACTGCTTTTTACCGTCGATTTACGTCCCAACATAAAATTCCCCAAAACACCCACATTCATTTCTTATAGCTTGAATCATAAAGCTGTGAGGCGCAAAAGCCCCTTATCCATAAAAATTTGTAAACAGTCAGACATCTTGATAGCAATTGCTGACTTAAGAACTTCAGGCAAGAAAGGATTTCATTCATGTTTGAATGGTTAGCCGAGCAATTTGGTGAGCAAACTGCGCTCATTATATATTATTTCGTTATTTTTGTCGCGCTAATCATTGCGGTATTTATCCTTCGTTGGATTTGGAAAACGATGTCAGGCGGCACTTTCGTGCACGGCGCAAAGAGTGAGCGCCGCCTTGCTGTTGTTGATGCAACAGCTGTGGACAGCCGCAGACGTTTGGTTCTGGTGCGCCGTGACAATGTCGAGCATCTCGTGATGATCGGCGGCATGAGCGATGTACTGATTGAAAGCAACATTGGTGAACGCAAAACATCGCCTGCACCGCAGCGCGAAGAGAGAGCCGCTAAAGTTCGCTCGCCAGAGAGCAATAAAGCGGCACCTGTTGCGGCAGCGCCTATATCAGCAGCAGCGGCAGCCGTGACACCTATCGCTTCTAATTCTCCGCGAGCAAAAGAGCCAGAACCAGCGGTTGAAACACTTGTTACTTCAGTGCCTGACGTAAGCCATGAGGCGCCCCCAACGATAGAACCTCAAGTCCAACCTTCGACACCAACAACCATAACCCCACCTGCTCCACTGGTTAAAGAGCCCCAAAAACTTGAACCAATGATTGAAGTTGCTGCAAATGAAGCGTTCAGTGAACACGATTTCGACCTTGATATTTCAGCCAGTGATTTGACCGCAGGCATCGAAAAACCTTCCCGCACGGTCAATACGTTTGAACCAACGGTGGATTTTCCCTCAGACAAAAGCGAGCGCGCTAATGATGATGAAGCGCGAGAACCAATGGAAGATGAAATGGAAGCCTTGCTCAACAAGCTAACAAGCTCTGATAAGTAAACATAATAAAGCCCGCCGAAACATTCAGCGGGCTTTATTTTTTAGCTAAATATCTAACGCTTAATCGTCACGATAAACTTTTTCGCGGCGCTCATGGCGTTCTTGCGCTTCAAGAGACAAAGTTGCGATTGGACGAGCATCAAGCCGTTTAACTCCAATCGGATCACCTGTTTCTTCACAATAGCCGTAAGTGCCATCATCAATACGTCGCAATGCTGAATCAATTTTATTAATCAGCTTACGTTGACGGTCGCGTGCTCGCAGCTCGATAGACCGATCAGATTCAGAAGATGCTCTATCAGCAACATCTGGATGATTCGAACTTTCACGCTGCAAATGATCTATAGTTTCGCGTGATTCACGCAAAAGATCAGCACGCCACTTCACTAACTTATCTCGAAAATATGCCCGCATCCGATCATTCATGAACGGTTCTTTATCGTCGGGGAAATAATCCGCAATGCGAATTTCGTCTGCCATTCACTTACTCCCAGCAAATCGATATTGGGCGGTGTATACTCATAGCTTAGCTATGGAACAAGTGAAGATTGAGTGAAAATGATTCTAAGCTTTATTCTCACACAACATTTGCGGGTCACAGTTCACAAATGTTAATTGAAATCTGATATTATAACGTCTATCGATTGACTATAATTTAAGCAGGATAAGAACCATATGAGCCGACTCTTTCTGTTTCGTCACGCAAAAGCGAGTTGGGCTGAGCCTGGCATGCGGGATTTCAACAGAAAGCTATCGCCAGAAGGCATCGAAGAAGCTCAACGCATCGGTGTCGCATTGCGCAAGCGTGGTCTTATTCCAACTCAGATTATCTGTTCCGCCGCTGACCGGGCGCGTGAAACCTTTGACGCTATCGATCAAAATGATGGCTGGCGCGAAAATGTCACCTTCACAGACACACTCTATTCTACGGATGCCCCCGGCTATCTGGAAGTTGCGTCTGAAATGGGACATGATGGCGATCTGATGTTAATCGGCCATAACCCGATGCTTGAAGATCTTGCCATCGCATTGGGTCAAACAGGCAATGACGAAGCTTACACCCATATCAATATGGGATTTGGCACAGCCTGCGTCGCAATATTAAAATTCGACGGCCCTATGAGTAATATTCAAGAAACAAAGTGGACGCTGGAAGATTATTTGCGACCACGCGATTTGTAACGCTTAATCATTATAGCAATTACTTTTTGAAATGTGCCCATAGTGTAACTACTTTATAAGAAGGTTGTTTTTACGTTTGTGCACAAAGGTTGAATAGTTTGGCTTCTCTGACTTCACTAGGAGATGAAGCGCTTATCGCGCTGGACACGGTTTCCGAGCGCGCCACGAGCTTTTTTTATCCCAATGTACGGTTAGGCGTTACGGGCCTATCCAGAGCGGGAAAATCCGTATTCATTTCAGCCTTGGTACACAATTTGATCCATGGCGGGCGTATGCCGCTTTTTGAACCTGCCCATAACAATCGAATTTCTAAAGCCTACCTTGAGCCACAACCTGATGATGGTGTGCCGCGCTTTGCCTATGAAAAACACATCGAAGACCTCATTAAAAATCAAATATGGCCTGAATCAACGCGCGCCGTATCGCAGCTACGCCTAACAATTGAATATGAAACCGCATCAGGATGGGGACGCTTTTTTTCCCGCAACAAGCTCCATTTGGACATTGTCGATTATCCCGGCGAATGGCTTCTCGATCTGCCACTGCTGCGCAAAGATTTTGCGACATTCTCGCGCGAATCCATTGCCCGTGCAAAAAGTGAGAAACGCACTGAAATCGCAAGCGAATTCCTAGACTTAGCAAACAAGCTTGAATCAAATGCTGAAGCAGATGAAACAGCTGTCAGAGAACTTTCAGACAGCTTCAAAACCTATCTTGCTAATTGCCGCAAGGATGAGCTAGCGCTTTCCACATTACCGCCCGGACGGTTCTTAATGCCAGGAGATATGGAAGGCTCGCCTGCCCTGACATTTGCACCCCTCACCAATGTTACAGACCACGCAGAGCCGGGCTCCATTCAAGCAATGATGGAGCGGCGCTATGAAGCTTATAAAACGCTGGTCGTTAAACCATTTTTCCGCGAACACATCACGCGCCTTGATCGTCAAATTGTTCTGATCGATGCAATGCAAGCGATCAATGCTGGCCCTGATGCCGTGGCCGATTTAGAGCGTGCCTTAGTTGAAATCATGAGTTGCTTCCGCCCAGGTGCGGGTAATTTGCTGACATCGCTATGGCAGCGACGCATCGACAAAATACTTGTTGCCGCAACAAAAGCCGACCATTTGCACCACGAAAGCCATGACCGGCTGGAAGCTGTCGTCGACCGACTGGTGAAAAATGTGACTGTCTCAGCAGGCTTTGCCAACGCATCAATAGAAACGGTGGCTATGGCTGCCGTGCGCGCCACCGAAGAAGCCACGATTGATGATGGCGGCGAAAAATTACCGGTCGTCGTCGGCATACCGGCCAAAGGCGAACGTATCGGCGATGAAATATTTGACGGCATCCGCCAAACCGCCGTTTTTCCCGGCGATCTGCCCGATGACCCAGAAGCATTATTCCGCATGGAAAGTATGCCGCAGCAACGATTTGTCCGCTTCAAGCCCCCCAAAGTTGAGCGCACCGCAGAAGGCATAACGCTTTCATTGCCGCATATTCGTCTTGATAAAGCGCTACAATTCCTCTTGGGAGATCGCCTCCAGTGAGTAAGCAACCTTCCGATTCTCGCAAGCCACGCGCATTTTCTGTACCCGCAGAGGATAATCAGGCAAGCAATCCAGACGTCGAAAAAGCAAAGCCAAAGCCGCGCAAACCACGGTCCATACCTGCCTCGCCTACGCTGAATTATGAAAAGACTGATGAAGCCTTTTTTGCAGCAGAAGAGCGCGGTGAACTGGATGCATTAGCACCGCCGCCGCCGCAAAAGCGATTGCGAAAAAGCCGTATAAAATTTGGTACCCTCGCAACGGCAGCGCTTGGCTTTCTCATATCTGCTTCTTTGGGCTTATGGCTTGAAAATTTGATATCCGATTTAGCCGCACAAAATCTTTGGCTAGGCCGTGCAGCCATGCTTGCTGCAGCTTTGTTCGTGCTGGGCGTATTGGCTTTCATAATACGCGAGCTGCGCGGCATTTGGAAAATCCGCTCCGTATCTAAGTTGCGCGAGCGTATTGAGGTTGCCCTGTCGGAAAACAAACCCAAAGAAATCAACAACGTAACAAAAGAACTTGAATCACATTTTGAAGGCCACCCAAAAACGGCCCATGGCCGCAGCATTTTGAAAGCCAATAAAAATGAGGTCATGGATGCACAAGATCGTTATGCCTTGACCGAACGCGAACTCCTTGCAGGTCTTGACCGCGAGGCACGCCAAATCGTGATGAACTCAGCCAAACGCGTTTCCGTTGTCACTGCGGTGTCTCCGCGTGCTATCGTCGATATAGGCTATGTTCTTTATGAAAACATTCGGCTGATACGCGTTATGTGCGAACATTATGGTGGGCGCAGTGGCCTTGTCGGCACATTCAGCTTGCTGCGCCGTGTCGTCGCGCATTTGGCTGTCACAGGCTCTATCGCTATTGGCGACGGTATCATCCAGCAACTTTTAGGCCATGGACTGGCCGCCAAACTATCTGCTCGTTTAGGCGAAGGCGTTATTAATGGCTTAATGACCGCAAGAGTTGGCTTATCGGCGATCGATGTGTGTCGTCCGGCACCATTTCATGCGCTCGAAAGGCCAAAAATCTCTGATTTCGCCGCGAACCTCACCTCCATGAGCAATTTAAAGCCCCAGCAAAACGAACCAAATAAATAGCATACGCACGGCCTAAAAAAAGGATGCGTTAACCATTTCTGTTCATGATTGCATGATGATTCCAATCCATTCAGGAAGAGTTTTCAATGTTTGTTCGTTTTGTTGCCTCGTGTCTATCTATCGCCGCCATTGCTACAACAAGCCTACCGGCGCATGCGGACGCAAAACGCGATTCAAAATTTCTCAATAAAATTGAAGGCTCTTGGCGCGGCCCAGGCGAAATCGTCGCTGGCAAATATAAGGGCACAAAGTTCACCTGTGACCTTGATGGATCAACACCAGACAAAGACCTAGGCATGGCACTTAAAGGCACATGCCGCGTCGGTATTTTCAGCCAAAGAATGGAAGCAACGGTTACCCGCAAGGGTAAAACCTACAAAGGTGCATTTCTGGATGGCGCACTTGGCGAAGGTCTTGATGTAACAGCTGGCAATGTAACCAGCGACCGGATCGTTCTCACATTGAAACGCAAGGATTTAAACGGCGCTATGCTGGCGCGTCTTGCAAACGACAATAAGCTCAATGTCACTGTTTCTGTGCGCGTTGGACAAGACCTTGTGCCTGTCATCGGCATGAGCCTTAACCGCATCGACAATATGGCTGTTGGCTCAATTAAGTAATAGGCAGCGTCAGTTCTTGCGCCGCAACCTCAATGCCCGCAAGATCTAGCTCTTTAGCATAATCAGCAATGGTATGGCCCAGAACGGTGCGGTCAGCCGCAATATCCATCAATGGCACAATCACAAATGAACGTTCCGCCATGCGCGGATGCGGAACCGTTAGCCGTTCAGTCGCAACTGTTGTGTCGCCATATACGAGCAAATCCAGATCAAGCGTTCTTGGCCCCCAGCGCACATCACGCACCCTGCCCCGCAAACGCTCAACGGTGAGCAATTGATCAAGCAAAGCCTCCGGCATAAGCGACGTTTTAATCTCAGCACAAGCGTTAAAAAACCAGTCTTGATCAGTCACGCCCCAAGGTGGTGTCTTATAAATTTTGGAAATTTTAGTGACACGGCACTGCGCGTTCGTCTGTAAAGTATCAATGGCAAACTGCATTGACGCACACACATCACCAACATTACCACCAAGCCCAATCAGAGCCGATGTTTCGGCACGATCAGGGCTTATAGACAACGCGAACCTCTACATAATCCAATACGCCCGGCACAGGGGCATTGGGTTTACGTACTGTAATATCCGCCTCTTTAATTTGCGGAAACTCATCGCAAAGCGATTTTCCAATTTCCAAAGCAATGGCTTCAATCAAATAGCGCCGTTCGCCAGCGATGATTTTTTCAATTTCGATGAATGCACGCCCGTAATCCACGGTGCCTTCAATTGAATCGTTTTCCAGTGCATTGCCCGGATCAACTTGCAAAACAGCATCCACGTAAAAACGCTGACCAAGGAATTCTTCCTGATCATAGACCCCGTGGCGTGCAAAAAATGCGCAGTTTTTCATGCGGATTTCATATATCAAGGTTCAAACCTCCCTGCTGAACGTTGGCCGGTAACAATCAAAGCATCAGCAAGCTTTAATGCATCCGCATTTATTTTTATATCATGGACGCGAAAGATCGCAGCGCCATTTTTACGTAAAATCGCCGTCGTTGCCGCCGTTGCGATATCACGATCTTGCGGCTCGCGCCCCGTAATCGCCCCTAGAAAACGTTTTCTGCTGGTTCCAATCAGAAACGGCAATCCAAAAACATGCAATTCATCAAAACGTGCCATCAATTCCAGATTGATTTCAGTGGTTTCCTTGCCGAAACCAAACCCTGGATCAAGCATGATCTGATTTTCATTCAATCCCGCCTGCTCTGCGATCTTTAAAGACTTGTCAAAATATTGCTTTTGATCTTCGATCACATCATCCAGAACGGTTCTGTCGCGATTGGTGTGCATGATAACGATGCCCGCACCATAATCGGCTGCGACACGTGCAATATCAGGCTCCTTTTGAAGCCCCCACACATCGTTGACAATGTGAGCGCCGGCAGCCAAGCCTTTTTCAGCCGTGGAAGCACGGTATGTATCAAGAGAAATCAAAATATCAGGCGACGTGTCAAGAATAGCCTTCAGCGCGGGCATTAAGCGCGCTTGCTCTTCATCACAATCAACTGATTTTGCGTTCGGCTTGGTGCTTTCGGCGCCGATATCGACAATCAAAGCGCCGTCATTGACCATTTTCAGTGCTTGGCCTGCCGCAGCACGCGGGTCGGCAAATTGCCCACCATCAGAAAAGCTATCAGGCGTTACATTCACAACGCCCATCAAATGACCGTGCGGACCAAGCTCTACAGTTTGATCCGACGCTATATGCCATTGTCTTTTGCGGAACGGGTCAAGCATAGCCGCCCCTCACTATTATTTGAAAATATCAGGCCTGACGTTCAGGGACATGAACAACAAGTCCGTCCAAATCATCCGTCATTTTTACTTGGCAAGAAAGACGTGATGTTGGTTTTTGCTCATAAGCAAAATCAAGCATGTCTTCTTCCATCACGCCGGGCGTACCAACCTTTTCGCTCCACGCATCATCAACATAAACATGGCAGGTTGCACAAGCACAAGCACCACCACATTCTGCTTCAACGCCCGGCACAGAATTTTTGACGGCATTTTCCATAACGGTTGAACCGCTGGCTACATCCAGATCAAATTTGGTGCCATCAAAGGCGACGATAGTTAGCTTCGGCATGGTTTCTCCAACTGATAAGCTTTGGGCGTTACTCACGCCTAGTCTCTAAGTTGCGGCTTAGCTGTTGACTGTCAATTGTCAAGTATTGGCGTTTTACAACCTACATATTGTGCAACGATTACCGCAGCAATGAGGATATGTAATCACAGGTCGTGTTAACCTCGGCCGTTAATGTAGAAACATAAGAAACTTCTGAAGGATTATTTTCCAAATCATCTGCGCAATTAGCAACATTAAATGCGCCAACGGCACGCGCAGCGCCTTTTAAATTATGGGCAGCGAGTTTACGCGTCTCACAATCACAATCCTGCGCCATTTCACGCGTTAGCTTATGGGCTTGGCGCAAGAACATCTGAAGAACCTCTTCTTCCAGATTGCGATTGCCGCCTGTTTGACGCGCTAAATGCACCAAATCTACAGGACGCGAGCGCGCCTCCATGTGTGATTCCCCTGCAGGAGAGGAGAACACCGGATGACCGGCTTTAATAACTGCTTGTCCCATATCAACACCTTATTTCACGCGTACACAAACCGTTCCCAATATTAATCGTGCCAGCAAATCCTGCCCATCCGGTTAACAAAAGGGCGGAATTGCTGGATTTTGGACATAAATAGCTGGATGTTTATCTAGCGCGTTAACTTTATATTTAAACTTTTAGTGGTTTCGCGATTCAATTGTTTATTTCACAAGCCTGTATCGATACGATACGGGCAAAGCGTGATGACACCCTAATTGTGCCTTTTTATAGGCAATATAAGTGACATCTAAAAATAATGAGTATGCGTACAGGCTCTCGGGCCAGGTGAGGCGAAATGGCAGTTAAGAAGAATGACCTAGCAGATCTTGATCTGGATATGGAAGAAGCTCTTCAAAATGCACTTGATGAAGATCTAGGTGACGATCTGGATTTAGATCTCGATGAAGAGCTATCACTTGATGATTTTGAAAATCAGGTGGCAGAAGCCGCGACTGAATTAAAAGGCGATAACAAGCCTGCTCTTCAGGAGGCTGCGAGCCAGACGGCGGCGGCCGCAACAGCAGCTGTTGCGCCAACATCTTCTTTCCGCCCTGCCAATGATGATGACGCAGAGCGTGAATACGCACAAATGATTGCGCGCCTTAATAATAAGCCTGCTAGCTCATCCTACATCGTAGCTACTCTTATTAGTTTGTTGTGGGTCGCTGGCGGCATCTTCTTGGCACACACTCTCTATGCACCTGCAGTATGGCAAGTGAGCAGCTTTGCAGAGCTACAGGCAATTCCTGGAGCGCTTGCTGTATTGGTCGGCACAATTGTGCCTGTGTTTATGTTCTTCTCATTTGCGATCATGATTCGCCGCGCACAAGAAATGCGTATGACAGCCCGCTCGATGAGCGAAATTGCCTTCCGTCTTGCTGCCCCTGAAAAAATGGCATCAGACCGCGTTGCAACAGTTGGTCAGGCAATTCGCCGCGAAGTCGCTGCAATGGGCGAAGGTATTGAGCGCACTGTTGCGCGCGCATCAGAGCTTGAAGCCCTTATGCAGACCGAAGTGAATGAACTTGAGCGCTCATATTCTGACAACGAAGTGCGGGTACGCTCGCTGCTCACAGACCTTGGCAATGAGCGCGAAGGCATCGTCACCCACGCAGAGCGTTTACGTGCTTCAATTTCTGGCGCACACGAAGAGCTTCGTGATGAGCTAACCAGCGCTGCTGATGTTATTCGCGATAATGTCATGAACGCATCGACACAGCTCACCATGGCCCTCAACCAATCTGGCGAACAGCTGGTTGGACGTATTAATGAGAGCGGCGGCGAGATCAATAAATCGATTGCCAAGCGTTTGCAGGAAGTTTCAGGCAATTTGCTTTCTTCAGGCGAAACATTTGCAAGCCTGCTTGATACACGTATCGCAACCCTACAGACGGAAACCGATAGCGCGAGCCAGCGTCTTGCTGAAGCGCTTGAAGCCCGCTCTTCATCCATGGTCTCACTTATCGGCGGCGCAACAAGCTCTATGACGAATGAGTTTGATACGCGTATGGCAGATATGGAACGCATTCTGAACGAACGTGGCACATCGCTACTCAATGAGTTCCAAACACGTGTAGAAGCCGTCAATACAGGTACTGAGCGCCTTGATAATGCGCTGGACACACGCGCACGCCAGTTAAACGAGACACTTCTTGAACGCACACGCGCAATTGCCGAAACAATGACAAGTGGTGCAGATACATTCTCAAGCCGCATCGGCGAGCAAGCGGCAAGCATAACAACATCACTTTCAGCAGAACTTGAAAGTCGTGCAGCTGCGTTCACAGAAAAACTGAACGCGGTTTCAGGCTCTATTAGCGAGCGTTCAAACTCATTCCTGCAACATGCAGATGAAAAAACGCAGGCCATTTATGGTGCCGTGGATCATACAACAAGCAAACTAGGCGAACGCTTGGATGCAAGCAAAAATGAGCTTGAACAAACTCTTGAACAGCGCAGCTCGCAAATCGACGCCTCTATTACTTCGCGTACAGCAACACTCACAGCCAAGGCTGATGAATTTGCAAAAGTGCTCGACGAGCGCGCCAATGCAATAGAAACCAAAACGGACCAGACTACGGCCCGTCTAGCTTCTTCGCTTAGCGCACAGGCATCAAAACTAGACGAAACATTGCAAAAGAATGCATCCAGCTTTGATGAAAAACTGTCTGCGCAAGCGCAAAACATTGACCGTAAGGCCGATGAATTGGCTGCCCGCGTGGAAGCAGCAACGTCCAACACAGTCAGCAAGCTGGGTGAAACTTCTGAAGACCTCTTGGCGCGTCTTGATGAGAAAACACAGGCTATCTACGGCTCTGTGCAGCATACCGCTGAAAAACTGACCAATGCACTTGCTGGCCAAACAGGCGGCATGGATGCCAAGGTTGAAGAGCTAGCGGCACGCTTTAAACGCGTGACAGAAGAAACCTATAGCCGCATTGATACTGACGGCCGTAATTTCCTTGCGCAGCTTGATGAAAAAGCAAACTCCATCAACGGTTCAATTGGCCATAACAGTGCTAAATTCAGCGAAACCTTTGACTTGCAAAGCGCAACGCTTGAAGAAAAACTATCGTTGCTCGATGCCCGCCTCACCGCGATTTCAGAAGCAACCTCGCAGCGTATTGAAGAAACATCGACAGGCTTCATTTCGCAGCTTGATGCACGAACCAATGCAATCTATGGCGCAGTTGACCGTACAACAGAACGACTTGGTGCAGCTCTGAGTGCACCAGCAGATGATCTGGAAGCAAAAGGCGCTAAACTTGGTGAACGCCTAAGCGCAGTAGCAATGGAAATGTCAGCGCTGGTTGAACAGCGCACGGCTGCAGCCGTTGATTCAGTACAAGCAAGCACGACAGCACTTGATGAGACATTCACGTCTCAAACAGGCATCGTAACCGAGCGCACTGAAACGATGGAAAAAGCACTAACGATGGGTGTCGACAATGTCAGACGCACATTGGAAGAAAGCGCTGGCAAACTTGCTGCGACACTGCGTGACAAAGTTATTGAATCACGCCGTGAAATTGAAGAAGAAGCAAACCGCATTGCGCAAATGTCGAGTGACAATTCTGAGGGCATTTCTGAACGTATTGCCGCTGTCCTTCGCAGCCATCAGGAAGGCCTAACAGCTGAAATCAGCCGTTATGAAAGCCAGATAGAAGCACGCACTCAAGAGCTGAATACTATTCTTGATAACTCGGCTAAACCGCTTGTTGATCGCTTGACTGACAGTGGCCAAAACCTTGCGGCAGAACTTGAAGTGGCAACGAAAGCTGCAACCGAACGCTTGCGTGCGGAAAATGCAGAGCTGGTCAATATGCTTGCGACACGCACTGCCGATACATTGACAGCTGTTGAAGATATGCAGCGCAGCCTCAAAGGCGGTGTCGATGGCATGATGGGTACATTGACTGCAAAAACGCAGGATACAGTAAATACCGTCGAAACGATGCGTTCAAATCTTGAAGGCAATGTTGATGGAATGCTCAACTCGATTACCAGCCGAACTGCACAGGCCGTTAATGCTGTAGAAGGCATGAACCAAAACCTGAGCGAGAATGTTGGCGATCTTGTTGAACGTCTATCTGCATCTAATTCGCGATTGGGTGAATTGATTGAGCATGCAGCAGCTAACATTGGTTCAATTGATGGACGGTTGGATGCAAGCACAGAAGCCTTCTTGAAAAAAGCAGGCGGTGTTGCTGAAAATCTTGCTCAATCTGTCTCGTTACTTACAACCAACACCAATAAATTAGATGATGTTTCAACCAAGACATTGCAAAACGTGGCCTCAATCGCGTCGCGCTTCAACGAACATGGCCACGTGCTAGAGCAAGCCTCTAACCTACTTGGTTCTGCCCAAGACAATCTGTCATCTACGCTTGAAGAGCGCCGTGATGCACTGGAAAATCTGTCTGCGGGTCTGGTTGGAAAATCAGAAGAGATACAAGGTTTGATGCGTTCATTTGAAAGCGTCATTACCTCAACGCTTGATACAATTGAGAAACGCGCATTGTCTTCAACCGATAATCTGGCCCATTCTATCCGCCAAACGGCAGAAGAGGCTATGAGCCGGTTTGATGAAGCAACCACCGATATGCGCCGTGTCTCAACTGAAATGCGCGATGAGCTTGCAACGACACGCGACGAAGTTCGCAAAGGTGTCATGGCTCTACCAGAAGAAACACGCGAATCCGCAAACGCTATGCGCCGCGCTGTAACCGAGCAAATCAAAGCACTGAAAGATCTTTCACGCATCGTTGAAGATTCTGGACGCGCCTTCGATGTCGGGAACGGGGGAGCCCGCGGAAAAAAGGCCTTGGCCTCGGCGACCGCTACTAAAACAGCGCCAGTCGAGGCACCAGTTGCAAACCGTCCTGCTGCACAGGTGCAGCGGACATCTGCTCCACAACAGCCTCAATTACGAGGCACAGTGAGTGCTGCGCCAACAAGCAGTGATAAAACGGCATCAAATGGCTGGGTAAGCGATTTGCTACGCCGCGCATCGCAAGAAGGTGATTTACCTACTGCCGGCGCAGCAAGGGCACCTAAACCAACAGATGCGCGTAAAGCTGATACGCTCAACACATTGTCAGCCGATATCGCTCAGGCAATTGACCACGAAGCATCGGTTGCGCTCTGGGATCGCTATCGCCGCGGTGAACGCAACATATTCACACGCAGTCTTTATACATTGCGTGGGCAGAAAACCTTTGAGGAAATGAAGCGGCGCTATGATAACGACCGAACATTTGCAGACACAGTCGATCGTTACATTGCCGATTTTGAACGACTAATTGATGATGTAAGCCGCAATGATCGTGATGGCACGATGGCACTTAGCTATCTGACATCTGACACAGGCAAAGTGTACACCATGCTTGCTCATGCAAGCGGCCACTTAAAGTAAACCGCAGTCAATAATCCAAACAAAAAGGCCGGATGCAGCGATGCAATCCGGCCTTTTTATATCGATATGAAAAGCTGTTAAATTTTAGTCGTAACCCAAACAACCATTTTCTCGCTAACGTCTTTGAAGGCAGTATCGAGTGCACGCACATAAGCGCTTGATACGCTTGAACCTGCATTCGCAGTCGAGGAGAACACTTGGCTGGAAATAACATTACCTGTTCTGTCATTAAGCAGTTTCACAGCGATTGTTACTTTCGCGCGGTTACCAGTAGCAACAACCCCAAATTCACGGATTTCAGTAATCAACTGGTAGTCAATGGCCAGCCCTTGTCCAGGCAGACCAATCCCAGCGAACTTGTTTGAATTATCAAAGGCCGTCGCAATCTTTTGCTGAACCACACGCGGGAGACGATCACTCCACTGCGCTTCAGATAGATATTGAATGGTGAGATTAGATGTCTCAATCACGATGTTCTCGGAATCAAGTGCTTTGAGCGCGACCGGTTCAACGATCAAAATTTGAGAACCACGGCGCACGGACTGTGCATTGGTGACTTCCGCAGCAGATAGTTCAAACGTATCAGAAATCGCTTTCTGGCCACCAATAGCAGCACAGCCACTGAGCAAACCGAAACCGATTGCACCGATTGCACCGCGAAAGAAACGTGTTTCTGCGATCAAATTTACCATTACAAAAACCAATCATTTACACCAAGCGCGCGGTCAATAACCGCACCACTTTGACAATTACATTATCGACGCTGACGTGCGCCGTCAAAACGCTTCACATCACCTTCACCGCCAAACAGTAGTCGTTGTGGGTTACTTTCGAGCGATGTGATTGCACTCTCAATACGGCTAATAGAGCGACGCGTTTCAGAAACCAACGCCTCAACATCGCGCAATCCCCTGCCCGAAAATCTCTCAAGGCCAGCTGTTATCGTGCCAAGGCGCGCATTCAGCGTATCAGCTACAGCGCGAAATGAGGCCAGCGTTTGATCGACATTGTCCATAACATTTTCTGCTGAACTATCGCCGAGGAAACCATCAACCTTGGCCAAAACACCATCAACCCTTACGGATGCCGCATTAAGGCGTTCTGCCATTTGCGACGCATTGGCGAGCAAAGTTTCAATATCCTTGCGGTGCTCGCCGAGCCCCTCCGTCAGCGTGCTTACTTCTTTGGCCGCTTTTTGAACTTCCGTTCCTGCATCGGCAAATCCGCTAACCGCCCTGTCGATGTCTTCAGCTTTAACTGCACCGAGAATATCTTGTAGCTGGCTTACAATCTGCACAACCTTAGGTCCTGTACCAGAATATGCGTCAACCAATGCAGTTACAGAGCTTCCAACGCCGGTCAAATCACCAGACAACTTATTAAAGTTTTCAGTCACACCTTTTGCATTCGTCAAAATTGCCTGCAAATCTTCAGGCGGTATAGAAGCAACTAAACCGTTCGCACTATTAAGCAGAGTACTCATATCGCCCGACACCGCTTCCAACGTCGTACCAAGATCGCCCATGCTCTTCATAAAGAGTTCAACTTTATCTGTGTTCTTAGCCGCTGCATCAGTCAGCTTAGCCGTATTGGTGAGGGTTTGTGTCAGCGGTCCACGCGCATCAGCAACAAAGCCTTCCAATTCGCTCAAAACACTGTCCGTGCGATCAAAAATATCCTGCGCAGTAATGAGCAAATTGTTCACCGCAGATGGGTCTGCTGTAACCGAGGCAACGCCGCCCTCATTTTCAGCCGCTTGAAAAACAGTCGCCTCATTAAAATCGCCGCCTTCAAATTCAATATGCGCAATACCAGTAAGACCAGTAAAGCCAAGAACCGCCTTCGTAGAAGGTGTGATTGGCAAATTGTCACGTACACGCGAACGCGCAATCACGATCCTTGGATTGGTTGGGTCAAAGCGCAAATTTGTAACCTTGCCAACATTGATACCATTGAACAGCACTGGGCTGCCAACGCCCAAGCCTGTAACAGAACCTTCAATCACAACATCAAGGTCGGTCTGCGCTTCGCCGCCGCCGGATCTTGCGATCCAAAACACAAATGCGAACGAAGCCGCAAAAACTGCGACTGTGAACAAACCAACAAGTGTATAATTTGCTTTCGTTTCCATCTTACTGGCTCGCTAACTTAGAATTATTGTTCTTCATTTTACGTTGCGCTTCGTCAAAGGCTGGAATAGTGCGCGCCCGTTCGCCCTTAAAGTAGGATTGTATCCACGGATCGTCCTGAGCAAGCATATATTGCAGATCACCAACAGCAATAACCTTTTTCTGCCCTAGCACTGCAATTCGGTCTGTTACAGAAAACAAACTGTCCAGATCATGCGTCACCATATATACAGTCAGGCCAAGCGTATCGCGAAGCTTTGCAATCAAACCATCGAATTCGGCGGCCCCGATAGGGTCAAGGCCTGATGTTGGTTCATCCAAAAACACAATATTTGGATCAAGCGCCAAAGCGCGAGCCAATGCTGCGCGTTTAATCATACCGCCAGACAGTTCTGATGGAAGCTTATAGGCATCGCTACGCTTCAGCCCCACCAATTCCATCTTAACAAGCGCAAGTTCACGCATCAGACTTTTAGGCATTGAAAGATATTCACGCATCGGCACTTCAATATTTTCAGCCACCGTAAGCGATGAAAATAATGCGCCATGCTGAAACAAAACGCCCATGCGCATATCGATTGCCAAACGCGTTTCTTCATCAGCGGTATCGATGTCATGGCCAAAAAACTTGACCTGACCATTCTGACGTTGATTGAGACCTAATACGGCACGCATCAGCACAGATTTACCTGTACCAGAGCCCCCGACAAATCCGAGAATCTCACCCGCATAAACATCAAGATCAAGATCATGAAGCACGACATGATTGCCAAATTGCACATGAACATCGCGAACCGATAAAACAATGTTATTTACATCAACCATCTAGAAATCCACCGCCGCAAAGAAGATTGCAAAAAGGCCATCAACCACGATGACGACGAAGATGGATTTAACAACAGACGATGTGACGCGGCGACCCAGCGATTCCGCACTGCCCTCCACTTTCATGCCCTCGACCGAAGCAATAATTCCGATGATAATTGCCATAAAAGGCGCTTTGATGATGCCGGCAAAAAAGCTCGTCATATCGACAGCTTCCCGAACACGGGTCATAAAGGCATCAGGAGAAATACCCGAATATGTTTGAGCAACAATCATCGCGCCGCCCAAAGCGGCCATATTCGCAACAAACGTTAAAAGCGGCAGAGAAATAACCAACGCTACCAAGCGCGGCAAAATCAATACGCTGATTGGATTGAGGCCAATGACTTTTAGCGCGTCAACCTCCTCGCGCATTTTCATCGAGCCAATTTCAGCTGTAATCGCGCTGCCTGATCGGCCAGCGATCATAATTGCAGTCAAAATGACACCAATTTCGCGCAAAACCAAAATACCGACGAGATCAACGACGAAAATCTCTGCGCCAAAATAACGCAACTGAAAGGCGCCCTGCTGCGCAATAATAGCGCCCATAATCACGCTCATCAGAACGATGATTGGAATAGCGCCCACGCCCATTTTATCTATTTGGCTGGCGATCGGCGCAAATGACATACGGCGGCCTTGGCCTGTTTTCCCATGCGAGCCTCGAACAGCTGCGCCAAGCAAATTCATCGAAGCCATAAAATCCGCGGCAAACGAATATGACATTTTGCCAATTGCTGCCAATATTCCAGACAATTGGAATTGCGCAGGCTTCACAACTTCACTTTTGTCATTGGTCACTGCATGCATTACTGCATCGAGCAAAATTTCGTTATTTTTGCTTAGGTTTAAAACTTCAACCTCATTACCATCGTCCTGAATCCGTAACTTCAGACGGGAAATCATCCACGCTCCGGCTGTGTCCAGCATGGTTATATCAGCGCAGTCGATAATATAACGAACAGGCTGTGTTGGCAGCTTGATAGCTTTGAATTTCTTATCTACCTTACCCACACTATGGGTAGCCCAAACACCATCGAGTACAATCGTGTGCGTATCGCCCTCGCTTGTCTCCGAAAAAGAAGGCAAACGTATTTCTTGATCGGACAATGATGAAATTGCCGATCCCTTCTTTAATATTGTACTATTAGTTCGAGTCATGCTGCTGTTCTTAAAGTATTAACGAAACTATGTATGCAACCTGAAAGACACACTTGCATTCGTTCTCGACTAAATTCCAACATTATCACAACAATCGATATCGAGTTGACCATGCTAAAAATAAAAATTGAAAAACAAAGCTATCCTATTCGTGGTGAGTTCCGGATTTCTCGCGGCGCAAAAACGCAAGCGGAAGTAATTTTATGCCAGATTGAACAAGATGGTTTGATAGGTAATGGCGAATGCGTACCATATAGTCGATACGGCGAAAATATGGATAGTGTTTTTGATCAAATCTCGGCAATCAAGCATGGCGACATGAATCAAGTCGAAACACAGGTCGCACGCCTTAAACCTGGTGCTGCGCGCAACGCACTTGACTGCGCGATATGGGATTGGAAGGCTAAGTCCATAGGAAAACCTGTTGCTGACCAAATCTGCGCCATAACACCGCGCCCAGTGGAAACCGCATTCACACTCTCATTGGATACACCGGACCGTATGGCGGATGCAGCACGCGCAGCTTCGCATCGTGCCGTTATCAAAATTAAGCTCGGCGGTGATAATGATATTGCATGCATGCATGCCGTGACAGCAAATGCGCCAAGTTCACGCATAATCATTGATGCGAATGAGGCTTGGACCAGCGATATATTTGCTAAAATGATGCGCGAAGCTTCACGATTGAAAATCGCACTCATAGAGCAGCCCCTACCCGTTGATGATGACGATATATTGCTCGATATTCCCCACCCTGTGCCCATCTGTGCCGATGAGAGCATTCATACATGCGAAGAGCTTGGTAATTTGCGCGGAAAATATGATTTCGTGAACATAAAGCTGGATAAAACCGGTGGATTAACAGAAGCTCTAAAACTACGCGATAAAGCACGTGAACTTGGCTTCGGAATTATGGTGGGCTGCATGGTGGGATCATCGCTTGCAATGGCCCCAGCGGTGTTGCTGGCACAGGATGCAGAGTTTGTTGATCTTGATGGACCATTATTGTTGGCAAAAGACCGGAGTCCAGCCTTGCACTATTTTGGCAGTACGGTATCACCCCCAACACCATCGCTTTGGGGATAGAACCAGGAGAGTAAAATGGATCTAGGTATTAAAGGCCGTAAGGCAATCATTTGCGCCTCAAGCCGAGGTCTTGGCAAAGGTTGCGCACTCATGCTGGCTGACGCTGGCGTTGACCTAACAATCAATGGCCGCGACGAAAAAATCACTCAGGCAACCGCCGACGAATTACGTGCCAAAGGCGTAGAAGTCACCGTCGTACTAGGCGATGTCTCCGAGCACAAAACACAAGATGCGTTATTGCAGGCCTGCCCAGAGCCAGACATTTTGGTCAACAATAATGGCGGCCCGCCCCTGAAAGATTTTAGAGAGCTTGACCGTGATGCAATCCTTCAAGGTGTAACACAAAACATGGTGACACCGATTGAGTTGATGCAGCGCGTTGTGGACGGTATGGCAGAGCGCCAGTTCGGCCGTATCATCAACATCACATCCTTGTCTGTTTACAATCCAATTTTGGGTCTTGATCTATCGTCGGGTGCCCGCGCTGGCCTAACAGCGTTTTTGGCTGGCATCGCACGCTCAGTTGCCAATAAGAATGTTACCATAAACAACATCCTGCCTGGAAAATTTGACACCGACCGTATCCGCAATACAATCGTATTTGCAGCCGATAAAAAAGGGCTTGAGATCGATATCGAAAAAGCAAACCAAATGGCGTTAATTCCAGCCAAGCGCTTTGGCACGATTGAAGAATTTGGTGCGACAGCCGCGTTTTTAGCATCTGCCCATGCAGGTTATATGACGGGCCAAAACATCATACTAGACGGCGGTGTGTACCCAAGTGCTTTTTAAAAACAGATAAAGTGTTTCGCACTAAACACGCTTCACCACAGCAATGAGCTCCATTAACACTATTACTTTAACGAATTCAGGATGCCGCCATGTCAGATAAAGATGAGCAGAAAAAGAAACTCTCCGACTTCGAAGAAAGCGCGCTTTTCTATCATCGATATCCAAAGCCTGGTAAGTTAGAAATTCAAGCCACAAAGCCGCTGGGTAACCAGCGCGACTTGGCACTGGCATACTCCCCTGGTGTTGCAGCCCCCTGTCTTGCAATTGCAGCAGATGAAAGCAAAGCTGCCGAGTATACAGCGCGCGGCAACCTCGTCGGTGTTGTATCCAACGGTTCAGCGGTTCTCGGTCTTGGCAATATTGGCGCACTGGCTTCCAAACCAGTGATGGAAGGTAAAGCGGTTCTCTTCAAAAAATTTGCAGGCATTGATGTTTTTGATATTGAAATCGATGCAGCTGATGTCGATACCATGGTGCAGGTCACGAGGGCATTGGAGCCAACATTCGGCGGCATCAACCTAGAAGATATCAAGTCACCGGAATGTTTCGAGGTTGAAGAGCAGCTTCGCAAGCAAATGAAGATTCCAGTCTTCCACGATGATCAGCACGGCACAGCTATTATCGTTGCTGCAGCTATTCTCAACGGCCTTGAACTTGCTGGCAAAGACATCACAACGGCAAAAATCGTAACGTCAGGCGCAGGTGCAGCAGCCCTTGCCTGCTTAAACCTACTCGTCGCTTTAGGCGCACCTTATGAAAATATCATCGTCACGGATATTGACGGTGTCGTTTACAAAGGACGTCCTATTCCATGCGATAGATGGAAATGCCTGTTCGAGCGAGAAACCGAAAAACGCACTTTGGCAGAAGCGATTGACGGCGCGGACGTGTTCCTCGGTCTTTCCGCTGCAGGTGTTTTGAAGCCTGAATATTTGAAATCAATGGCTGAAAAGCCGCTCATCATGGCGCTGGCAAACCCGACACCAGAGATCATGCCAGATCTAGCAAGAGCAGAACGCCCTGATGCAATGATATGCACAGGCCGCTCCGACTTTCCAAACCAGGTTAACAACGTTCTTTGCTTCCCGTATATTTTCCGCGGTGCGTTAGATGTTGGCGCAACGGCGATTAATGAAGAAATGAAAATGGCCGCCGTGCGCGCCATCGCGCAACTTGCCCGTGAAGAACCCTCAGATGTTGCAGCCCGTGCCTATTCCGGTGAGACCCCAATTTTTGGGCCTGAATATTTGATCCCTTCACCATTCGACCAGCGCTTGATTTTACGCATTGCGCCCGCCGTTGCAAAAGCTGCGGAAGACAGCGGCGTTGCGACCCGTCCAATTACGGATCATGAAGCCTATATGGACGGGCTGAACCGTTTCGTCTTCCGATCTGGTCTTGCCATGAAGCCAATCTTTGCAGCGGCGCAGTCTGCACCGATGCAGCGCGTTATTTATGCAGAGGGTGAAGATGAGCGCGTATTGCGTGCAGCTCAAATCGTTATTGAAGATAAGATTGCACAACCAATTCTTGTCGGCCGCCCGGAAGTCATTACAGCACGGCTCGAACGTTTCGGTCTTCGCATTCGTCCTGACCGCGATTTCGAACTCATCAACCCGCAAAGCGATCCACGTTACCGCGATTATGTCGATGATTTGATCCGCATTGGTGGACGAAAAGGCGTTACGCCATTCGTCGCGCGCACGTTGGTACGCACCAACTCAACAACCATTTCAGCGCTTGCGCTGATGCGCGGTGATGCCGATGCGATGCTGTGCGGCCTTGAGGGACGTTATGAACGTCACTTGCGCTCGGTACGAGAGATCGTCGGCACGAAGGAAGGCACGCAAGATTTGTCTGCGCTTTCAATTCTGATTTCGCAGCGCGGCCTCACATTCTACACCGACACCTATGTGTCACTTGATCCATGCGCTGAAGAATTGGCTGAAATGACAATCCTTGCAGCAGAAGAAATTCGCCGTTTCGGTGTGGAGCCTAAAGCTGCATTGGTATCACACTCAAATTTTGGCTCTCGCCCGTCTGAATCTGCGATTAAAATGCGCCGTGCAACCGAAATTCTCCACAGAATAGCCCCTGAGATAATGGCCGATGGTGAAATGCATTCAGACAGTGCGCTCGTGCCAGAGCTCCGTGACAGAGTGTTCCAGCATTCTGTTTTAGAAGGTGAAGCGAACTTGCTTGTATTCCCAAATCTGGATGCAGCAAACATTACGCTTAATGCTGTGAAATCTATGACAGACTCACTTCATGTTGGACCGATTTTGCTTGGTGTTGCTCGGCCTGCCCATGTTATTACCACTTCGGTGACGTCAAGGGGTGTGGTCAACATGACTGCAATTGCAGCTGTGGAAGCAGCACAGCAAGCTAAGGCGGCAAAGTAAACGGACGTAGGAAAACATTAACGCTAATATCAAGCTTTACACTTTGTTGCATTTTTTGTCGCATTTTTAATCAAACAGCGCCTCTTATCTGATATGAGTTGCGTAAGTTTGATCACATCGTATGTTTGAGGCGTGGTGTACATTGCTAGGTTCAAAGGCTTCATTTTCCAGATTTCCAAAGCGTGCTGCAACGCTGTTTGCAGCATTGGCATCTTTTGTTTCGGTCTCAATGTCCGATGCACAAGCCAGCCCTCAACAATGCGCTAGCTTGCAGCACCAGTTGTCGTCGCTAAGCGGCGGTTCAAGCAATTATGCAAAATATGATGCTGCTGCCGAACGCCAAAGCACAGAAATCTGGTACGTTAAACGCGACATGCGCCGTGCCAACTGTAATTCAAGCAATAGTGGCCAATGCAGGGCCATGACAGCGACACTACGCAAAATGAATGCAAATTATAAAGCGCTTATTCGCAAGCGTGAAAGCTTTAGTGGTGGTTCTGGTCGTAGAGCACAATCAATCAAACGCAAACTTGCGGCTTTAAATTGCAATTCTTCAGGTCAAACCACGCGCAAGAAATCAGTGATCGTCAAGACCCCAACGGCACCACGCAAAGCAACGCCTTCCATCGCCACCGGCGGCGGTTACCGCACAATGTGCGTGCGTACATGTGACGGATATTACTTCCCTGTTTCTCATGCTTCATCAAACCGCGATTTCAAGCGTGATGAAGCAATATGTAACGCATTGTGCCCAGCAACTGAATCGCGCTTATTTGTTTATAAAAACAGTACAGAAGCACAGAGCGAAGAAATGGTCTCACTGGAAGGTAAGCCTTATACAGAGCTACCAACGGCTTTTAAATACCGCACACAAACACGCAGTCCAACATGTAGCTGTGGTGTAGCTGATCCAGCGGCTGTAGGGCTTTCTACCGGAGAGGCAGCTGCAAAAGCTGAAACGAAACAGGACGATCCGCTTTTAAAGCGACTGCCCGCGCCGACCAGCCGCCCTAACCTATTTGCAGATGCAGAATCGCGTTTGAATGCGCAGGCCGATCTAACGGCCCAAACAATGAAGCAATTTGTTGCCCCAAAGACCAAAGATGAAATTATAGCCAGCGCTAATCAACGCAATGTTAGGGTCGTCGGGCCAGAATTTCTTCCCGACCCAGAAGCGGCAATAAATCTGCAAGCTCCGGCCCCCACGCGCGTCCAGTAAGCGCAATACGCATCGGCATAAATAAACCACGCCCTTTGCGCCCGAACTTTTCTTTGAGCGTATCCGTCCAAGACTTCCAAGTCTGGTCGTTTATCTCGCCTTCAGGCAGATAATCAAAAGCACTGCGCGCAAATTCCAGATCTTCACCTTCTAATGTTGCGTCATTTGCTTTGGCGCTAGCAATAATAGGCCACCACTCACCAGCATCTGTCACTTTTTTCAAATTCTTGACGATCAGCGTCCAAAAATCCTGAGCACGCGGATCAGAAATATCAACACCAGCTGCGCCAAGGCGCTCTTTAACATCGTCGAATGCCAATGCATGCACCAATGTCTCATTCAGCCCATCAAGTTCTGCTGGGTCAAATTTTGCCGCTGATTTGGTTGTTGACGCAATATCAAAACGCTCCGACAACGCAGCCATGTCAGGCACGGCAAACACGTTTTCAGATGTACCAATAAGAACCGCCAGCGAATTAACTGCCATCGGTTCATAACCGATTTCTTCAAGGCTCTTAATGGACAAAGCGCCTGTGCGTTTGGAAAGTCCCTCACCGCTGATCGTTGTCAGCAAGTTGTGATGGCCAAACTGCGGAGCTTTTGCGCCCATCGCTTCAAAAATCGCGATTTGCGCACCAGTATTGGTAACATGGTCATCACCGCGAATAATGTGCGTTACGCCCATTTCAATATCATCGACAACCGAAGGAAGCGTGTAAAGATAAGTGCCATCTTCACGGATTAAAACGGGATCGGACATAGACGCAAGATCAACCGCTTGACGGCCACGCACGGCATCATCAAACACGATTTCAGTGCGCTTCGTCGTAAATGGGTCGCTCTCGAAGTTCGGAAGCAGAAAGCGCCAATGTGGCTTGCGACCTTCAGCATCAAAGGCTGCTTTTTCTTCTTGTGTGAGTTTCAGTGCTTCGCGCCCATAAAGTGGCGGTAGTTTTCGGCCAAGGCGAATTTTACGGCGACGTTCCAACTCATCGGCTGTTTCATAGCAAGGATATAACAGCCCTGCATCTTTTAGCTTTTGCGCGGCTTCATCATAGCTTGCCATGCGTTTTGATTGATATTCAACGCGGTGCGGCTCAATACCAAGCCACTGCAAATCCTTGGCAATTTGCTCTGCATATTCTGTTTTCGAGCGAGCAACATCGGTGTCATCATAGCGCAAAACAAACTGGCCGCCGCTTTGAAGCGCATAAAGCCAATTGAACAATGCTGTACGCACATTGCCAATATGAATGAAACCGGTGGGTGAAGGAGCAAATCTAACTGTAACTGACATGAATGTCGCCTAACCAAGGATGTAATATTTTGCAAGCAGAATTGGACTATGTGGTTGCGTTACGCCGCAATAGTCCCTTTGAAACGAAGGTCATAATACCGCAAGCCACGACGCAATATACCCCCATCACGATAATCTGGCTTGAATAAGATACGCCTATATCAATGAGCCATCCCGTCAAGCCTGGGCCCGCCGCTGTTGCAAACACCATCATCGCCACTGTTATCGCTCTGATTGAACCCAGATATTTTGTGCCATAAATTTCAGGCCACACAGCACCAAACAAAGTGGATGAAAAGCCATATGATGTACCAAGCAACGCCATAAAAACAAATACCGACCACTGCGCATCAAAACCACCAAGTACGAAACATGCCAGCGAAAGCGGGATGAGAAAACTCGGCAATAAAGCAACAGCAGAAAATCTATCCACCAATGCCCCTGATACAAGCACAAACCCAATCGTAAACATCGCCATCACAGAAAAGGCCGAAGCAAAGATCGTCAGTGACCAACCGCGCAACTCAACAAGATAAACCTGATGGAAGAAAATTGTTGTTCCTATGAATGCTGGCGCAAGCATACCAATCAACAAAAGCCAAAAGAAAATATCACGCAAAGCTTCAGGTCGCGTCCAGTCACGCACGGCAACAACTTTTGGCTCTGGATCAGAACTCTGCCGTTCCCTGTCCTTTGCGACAAGTTTTGTTATCACTGGCAAAGCAAAAACAATAAGCAAAGCTGCTGCCACCAACCAGCTATTTCGCCAACCAACAGCCCCCGCCACAAATACAAATGTAAATGGAAGAACCGCCTCACCAACATTATGGCCAATAGTAACAAACGAAATGGCTTTACCGCGATTGGCGGCAAACCAACGCGCTGTCGCCGTCAATGCATTTTGTGTCATCATCGCTTGCCCAAAAAGGCGCAACAAATAAATAGACAAAACCAATGCAGCGACATGTGTTGAAAACGCCATACCGACGGCGCCAAGCGCCAACATTGGCACAATCATCATTGTAACTTGAGCAGGTGTAAACCGGTCCACAATTTTGCCCATCCAAGGCAAAGTTAGCGCACTGCACAATGTCGCCACCATATACAGCAAACCAAATTGCCCATGACTAAGACCATATTCACTTCGAATTTCGCCAGCCGAAAGTGAAATGAAAAACGTTTGACCGAACGATGAAAACAAGGTCAGTAAAAACGCACCGCCAATCCAGCGAGCGTTGTCCGAAAGAAAATTAAAAACAGACACTTAGTTCCGATCTCTGAATCTATTTGTGATCGGATAGCGACGGTCACGGCCAAATTGTTTGCGGGTAATTTTTACACCTGGCGCAGATTGGCGCCGCTTATATTCTGCGATGTACAACAAGTGCTCAATACGGTGCACCAATTCTCGATCATGGCCGCGCTCAACAATCTCATTAACGCCCATTTCGCCTTCTACCAGACATTCTAAAATGTCATCGAGCACTGGATAAGGCGGCAAGGAATCCTGATCTGTTTGATCAGGTCTCAATTCAGCAGACGGTGCCTTGTCGATAATGTTTTGCGGAATAACTTCGCCCGACGGTCCAAATGCGGTTGCCGGCACCTGCGTGTTGCGCCAACGCGCAAGCGCATAGACCTGCATTTTATAAAGATCTTTAATCGGGTTAAAACCGCCGTTCATATCGCCGTAAAGCGTTGCATAACCAACAGACATTTCAGACTTGTTGCCTGTGGTTACGACCATGGAACCAAACTTGTTGGATATCGCCATCAAAATCGTACCGCGTGTACGGCTTTGAAGGTTCTCTTCCGTCACACCGTCATCTGTGCCCGCAAACATATCAGACAGAGCCGACGTAAAACCCTGCACTGGTTCAAAAATAGGTATCACATCATAGCGGCAACCAAGCGCTTTTGCGCCTGCTTCTGCATCAACGAGCGAATCCTTGGCAGTATAAGTGTAAGGCATCATCACACAGCGAACGCGTTCCTCACCCAGCGCATCAACCGCTAATGCAGCGCAGATCGCACTATCGATACCGCCAGACATGCCAAGAACGACATTTTTAAAACCGTTTTTATTGACGTAATCACGCAGGCCAAACATGCAGGCGCGGTAATCGGCCTCTTCTGCTTCCGGAATTTTCGAACGCGGCCCGTCAGTGCAAACCCAGACATCATCTTGACGCTTCCAAGTCGAAATACTTGTTTGCTCTTCAAACTGGCTCATCTGGAAGGCAAGCGAACGGTCAGCGTTAAATGCAAATGACGCACCATCAAACACAAGCTCATCTTGCCCGCCCAGCAACGCGCAATAAACCATAGGCAATTCAGATTCGATAACCTGCTTGATCACGACCTGATGACGAATATCGACTTTACCGCGATAATAAGGCGAGCCATTGGGCACTAGCAAAATTTCAGCGCCGCTTTCAGCAAGCGTTTCGCAAACACCCAAATGTCCCCAAATATCTTCGCAAATTGGAATACCTATTCGCACGCCGCGAAAATTCACCGGGCCAGGCATTTCGCCCGCATGGAAAACGCGTTTCTCATCGAATTCGCCATAGTTGGGCAAATCCACCTTATAACGCTCTGCAATGATCGCACCCTTGTCGATCACCATCACGGCGTTATAGCGTTTACCATCACGAGCCAGCGGAACACCAATCACAGCGCCCGGCCCATCTTCGCTGGTCGTCTTGGCAAACTCTTCGACCGCAGCCTCACAAGCATTTAGGAAGGCTGGACGCATGACCAGATCTTCAGGCGGATAGCCTGAAATGAAAAGCTCAGGATAAAGCACAAGGTCTGCACCCTGACGCTTGGCATCTTGATATGCCTCCAGCGCAAGCTTTAAGTTACCTTCAATATCGCCAACGGTCGGATTTAACTGAGCAACAGCGATGCGTAATGTATCTAGGGTCGAATTGTTTTCCATAAAGCTGATGTAGCGCGGCTTTTAAAGACGTGCAATCGGGTCCAGAGCCTAATTAAACGCAAATGCGTTCATCGCCAGCGCCCCAAACTCATGACTTTCATGCAACATCACGGCTTTGCCCGAACGACCAGCGCCCAGAGCAACAAAAAGTGGCGCAATATGTTCTTCAGTCGGGTGATTCTCTTCGGCATAAGGTGCTTGATTGCGGTAATCCAAAAGCGCTTCAATATCGCCGCTCTCCAATCGTTCGGTCATCCAATTCTCAAACTCTGTCACCCATGCAGGCGCAATGGCATTCCGATCTGCCAGACCATTTGCTCCAAAAACCGCACGAAGATTGTGGGTAAATGAGCCAGAACCAATGATTGCAATATTATCTGAAAGCGCTGCGCGCAGTGCTTTACCCAATTCGAAATGCCATCTTGCATCGCGATTTGGCGCAACAGATATTTGAACAATAGGCACATCTGCAGCTTCGTTGAGGAGCATCATTGGCACCCAAGTGCCGTGATCAAAACCACGATTATCTATTGCATGCGCATCATAGCCAGTTTCTATCAATGCTTGCGCCATATCTGACGCCAAACTTGGAAAGCCGGGCGCAGCATAAACCATGGCGTTGAGCCGTCGGTCAAAACCACCAAAATCATAAATCATTTCCGGCTCAGCATCGCCTGACAACAAAACTTGATCAGCCTCAAAATGAGCACTGGCCACCACATAGGCTTTAGGTTTTGCTGCATTGGCGCCGAACTCTTTTAAGAAACGAGCAGCGGCGGTATCAGCCAAAACAAGGTCCGGCGCACCGTGCGAAATAAATAGAGCATCGGGATATTCATTAGACATCACACTTTTCTCCTTAGTCAGGAGATAATGTGCGGCGAGGATCGTTCACACAAGCCGTGGTTTTCACGACACATTGTCAACTAAATCGCAATAGCCACTCTATGGCAGCAAAGCCCCACACCGTTGCGGCCATCAAAACAGAGAGCAAAACGGCAAGCGAACCGCAGTCCTTCGCAATCTTGATATTAGCATCAAAATCAGTGCTCAAGGCATCGCAAACCGCTTCAACCGCAGTATTCAGCACTTCAACAATAATGATAAAGACCAACATAAGAATCAGTAAAACATACTGCTGAAAACTAGCTGCAATGATGTAAGCAGCAGGAACAGCAGCGACAAGAATGATGCATTCTTGTTTGAACGCTGTCTCATGGTGAAGCAAATGCACCAAACCAGCCCAAGAATTTTTCAACGCAGATACAAGTCGCAACATTAAACTAGATCAAATCCGATTGCGCAAAAACAGGCAGGCCATCGCAGATTTCATAATAATCACCTTTATCAGCAACATAGATATGACGATCTGCAACCAAGCCCGTTGGCTTTTCAAGGCTACCAGCCATTATTGACGTTTTATCGCTGCCATTACTCTTCCAAAAAAGCGCCGATCCGCAATGTGAACAAAATCCGCGTTTAGCGGTTTCTGACGCTGCATACCATGTCAGGCTCTCACCGCCATGAATCTCAATATCTTTGTCTGCCGCACTGGTCGCCGCAACGAAGTGACCTGTTTGCTTGCGGCATTGTTCGCAATGGCAATAAATCACTTTGCGCAGCTCGCCTGAAACGTCAAATGAAACAGCGCCGCAATGGCATGAACCTTTAGCCATAAAAACCTCCAACAAATAAGGCCGCAGAATAACAGCTGCGGCCTTATAAATTCGTTTAATATGCGACTGTATCAGCCGTTAACAGCCACTTTCGATGTGCCGCTATCACGATCTTTTTTCAAAAGCTCAGCAACGAGGAATGACAATTCCAAAGCCTGATCAGCGTTCAGACGCGGATCACAATGCGTGTGGTAACGATCTTGCAAATCAGCTTCCGTGATTGCTTTAGCGCCGCCCATACATTCGGTAACATTTTTGCCAGTCATTTCGACATGCATGCCACCAGCATAAGTACCTTCTGCACGGTGAACATCAAAGAAAGACTGAACTTCACCAAGCACACGGTCGAATGGACGCGTTTTATAACCGCCTGCAGAAATTGTGTTTCCATGCATCGGGTCACATGACCAAACTACTTTCTTGCCTTCTTTTTCAACAGCTCTAATAAGCTGTGGCAAATGCTGCTCAACCTTATCATGTCCAAAACGGGCAATCAGTGTTAAACGGCCAGCCTCGTTTTCAGGGTTCAAACGATCGATCAAGTTCAAAAGATCATCTGTTTCAAGCGATGGACCGCATTTCAAACCGATTGGGTTTTTAACACCGCGGCAGAATTCAACATGCGCATGATCAAGCTGGCGCGTACGGTCGCCAATCCAAATCATATGACCAGACGTGGTGTAGAAATCCCCAGATGTCGAATCGGTACGTGTCATCGCTTGCTCGTAACCAAGCAAAAGAGCTTCATGGCTCGTGAAGAATTCTGTTTCACGAAGCTTAGAATGATTTTCCGCTGTGATGCCAATTGACGACATGAATTGCATCGTCTCAGAAATGCGATCAGCGAGTTCTGAATAACGTGCGCCTTGCGGGCTACCAGCAACAAAGTCCATCGTCCACTGATGCACATTTTCTAGATTTGCGTAACCGCCCTGTGCAAAAGCGCGAAGCAAGTTCAATGTAGCTGCAGACTGGCGGTATGCCATAATCTGACGTTCTGGATCAGGAATACGCGAAGCTTCATCAAAATCGATGCCGTTAATGATATCGCCGCGGTAAGACGGTAATTCCACATCATTTTTCTTTTCAATGTCCGATGAACGTGGCTTGGCAAACTGACCTGCAATTCGGCCAATTTTTACAACAGGCTTAGAACCGCCAAAAGTCAGCACTGCCGCCATTTGAAGGAAAACACGGAAGAAATCGCGAATATTATCTGCTTCATGTTCAGCAAATGATTCAGCGCAGTCACCGCCCTGAAGGAGAAATCCGTTGCCTTCGCAAACATCCGCAAGGTGGCTTTTCAGCGAGCGTGCCTCGCCTGCAAAAACAAGTGGTGGAAACGATGAAAGGCGCTTTTCAACGACTTCAAGTTTCGCATGGTCCGGATAGTTAGGCACCTGCAAAATGGGTTTGCTGCGCCAGCTGTCGGGTGTCCAATTGTCTGCCATAATCTTATAACCTAATAATGCGCCGCCCAATGCGGCATTAACTTGCGACCCTATAAAACATAACCAATGGTTATGTCACCCCGCAATTCGACTTAGAAAGACCTGTATCTTTAACGATAGTTCTTAAACTGTGCTCATGAATGAGGTCACTTGATCAAACAAATACTGCTCACTCTCTGACAAAGAAACATAGCGCGGATAACGCGGCGATGCGCGGTCTGCAAAAAGTTTGGTATCAAACCGCGCCGTGCGTTCCACGAAATTACGGACGCCTTCTTCACCATATTGATGCAAATACCCTTGCATTACGGCATCAAGATAACTCTGCAAAATATAATGCGGCGCGTCGACTTTTTGCGGCAATCTACCTGAATAAACATAAAGCGGTATCTCAGGCAGAGCCTTATCATCATATAGCTTCAAATCCTCAGGCGTCACGCTAAGGCGGTCATAGCCATACTCTCGCTCATCGAGCAAAGGTAAATTCTCGCTAAAATCAAAGACCAGCAAACCGTCCAACAAATCATCACGCGATGACGGCGCTGAACTAAGCAGAGCAACTGGCTCTGTGCCAACATCCGGCCTTTCCTGCCAACTACGCTTAAAACCACGCAACTGCGCGCGTTCATAATGCAGAACATTGGTACGGTGTGTTGCCGGATTTACGAGCGAGCCATACCCAAAATAAGCAATCAGATCACCGCCGCGTGCCCGTTCAACAAGTGCTTCCCACTCCATCATTAGCCTACACGTTCACCATCTTTAATACGGTAAGTTGGCTCATACATTGTCACAAATTCCTCTGCTGCAGATGGATGCAAGGCCATCGTCGCGTCAAAATCATCTTTGGTACAACGCGCTTTTAATGAAATGCCGAGCAATTGAGCCATTTCGCCTGCATCCGGACCAATCACATGAGCGCCAACAACGATGCGTGTTGAAGCATCAACAATGAGCTTCATCATCATTTTTTCATCACGGCCCGGCAAAATGTTTTTCATCGGTCGGAATGTGGTTTTGTACACTTCAAGTGCGCTGTATTTTTTAACCGCCTGCTCTTCGCTCAAACCAACAGTTCCAATCTCTGGCTGTGAGAACACTGCCGTTGGAATTGTATCATAGTCTGGTTTTGTTGGGTTATTCAAAAACGCAGTCTGGAGCAAAGACATGGATTCGTGAATAGCAACCGGTGTCAATTGAACGCGGTCAATCACATCGCCCACGGCCCAAATATGTGGCACATTTGTACGGCAATAATCATCAACGATGATCGCGCCTTTCTGATTGATTTCTACGCCTGCATTTTCCAATCCAAGACCTTTGGTATTAGGGTGACGCCCTAACCCAAGCATAATCTGGTCCACAGTCAGCACATCACCGCCAGACAAGGTTGCATCAAGCTTCCCGTCACTGCGTTTTTCGACCTTCGTAAAGACCTCATGCAAAATCACCTTTATGCCTTTGTCGATCATCGTTTGCTGCAAATGATCGCGCAAATCATCATCAAAACCGCCAAGAATCTTGACGCCGCGATAAATCAACGTGGTTTCGACACCCAAGCCATGGAAAATATTAGCAAACTCGACGGCAATATAGCCCCCGCCTGCGATGATAATTGACTTAGGCAATTCTTCCAGATGCAACGCCTCATTGGAAGTGATGCAATGCTCATGTCCATCCAAATCATTATGAGTGTTCGCGCTGCCACCAGTTGCCACCAATATTTGTGCAGCTGTGACGGTCTTGCCGCTGGCTTCAAGATAAACCTCATGCGGTCCTTTAAGAACCGCGCGGCTGTCAAAAATCTCAACATCATTGCCTTCAAGACCTTTACGGTAAAGTCCTTCTAGCCGTGCAATCTCTTCGTCTTTTTTAGCCATGAGCACCTTCCAATCGAAAGACGTCTCACCAACGCTAAAGCCATAACCAGCAGCATCTTCGAAATATTCTGGATAATGTGAGGCATAAACAAAAAGTTTTTTGGGAACACAGCCGCGAATGACGCAAGTACCGCCCATGCGGTACTCTTCGGCCAAACCAACCTTTTTCCCTAGCGCACTCACCCGGTTTGCGGCACGCACTCCACCAGAACCGCCACCAATTACAAAGAAGTCGAAATCAAAATCAGACATAATATTATCCAAATAAAAAAGCTGCCTGCAACATATCGCGTTACAAGCAGCTTTTCACAAGGTCTAAGCGGACCGATTAACGATCACTCTTAGTTTATTACACGCATTATTCAGTCTTAGTCTCGGCTGCATCATCGGTTTTATCGTCAACCGAGCGCGGCGCGACTTCTTTAAGTTTCTCGTTCACATTTTCTAGCAAGTCACGCTCGATACCGCGCTGCCAAACGGCAGCAGCTTGTTGAACCTCACGGGCCAATATAGCGCCATTATTCAACAAAGCCTTGCCTGCATCAGATGAATAAAACGCAGCAATAGCATTCAAATCTGCTTCAGAAATTGACTTGGCATAAACAAGCGCAGCTTCTTTTTCCAAGTCAGCACGCCGCGAAACCAACGCCAAGGTCTCTGTGTCAACAATTTCATTAATTTGCGTTTCCAAATCAGGATTATTCCCAATCATTTGACTTGTAATACGCAAAGCTACATTCGGTAGAATCTCATCAAAACGCGCAGTTGCTTCAATAGCCGTTATCGCTTTACGCGCAGCCTCCAAGTGGCTTTCAGTAACTTCTTGAGCCATGGATGCTGTCATCGTTGCGCCTGTCACGGCAATAGCGAGTACGCCACCTTTAATCCATTTGGTTATCTTCATTCTACCCAACTCCTATAACTCTGTTCCATCTGCATTGTTATGTTCACAATGCAGTCGTTTTAATCTCAATACCGTTTTCCTGAGCAACCACAGCAACATCAGCCAGGCCAATAAACAGCCCATGTTCAACAACACCTGGTATCGCATGCAACGCATTTGATAACGCCTCTGGGTCGCAAATGTGGCCGAATGATGCATCAAGGATCAAATGGCCACCATCGGTTTTAAATTCATCACCATCGCGGGTTTCGCGAATTTTAATCGTGCCAACAAGGTTCAATCTACTAGCGGCATCTTCCACAGCCTGTTTGGTCGCTGCCAATCCAAAAATATTGACTTCAATCGGCAGAGGAAAAGCACCCAGTTTTTCCACAACCTTGCTGCCATCCGCAATCACGATCATTTTCTTAGATGCAAAAGCAACGATTTTTTCGCGCAGCAATGCACCGCCCCCGCCTTTTATAAGCGATAGATTCGCGTCCAGCTCGTCGGCACCATCAATTGTCAGATCAAGCTGCGGCGTTTCATCTAAAGAGGACAGCGGCACACCAAGCTCTGTGCAAAGCTTGGCCGTGCGTTCAGACGTTGGAACACCAATGATTTCAAGGCCATCATTGACCCGCTCAGCCAGAAGTTTCACAAACTCCTCTGCGGTTGAGCCAGTGCCAATACCAAGGCGCATACCACTTTCAACATATTCAAGCGCAGCACGCGCAGCTTCAATTTTCATGGATTGTTGGGACATATATTTCAGCACTCATTCATATAATAGGTCAAATTGTCCGATAACATGTGCAATTCACCCCGCCAACCGCCAAAACACCTTATAAAGACATCAAATAGCTTTTCAATTTTACAAACATTACATTAGTCAAAGAGCTAAAGCTTCAAAAGAGTTACATTAGGACCAACTATGAACAAGCCCTCGCCGCTGATTGTGTTCGATCTCGACGGAACACTTATCGACACGGCTCCTGACCTTCTTGCCACGCTTAACGAAATAATCGCGGCTGAAGGATTGGATGCCGTAGATACGGATGAAATGCGTGCACATGTGGGCTTTGGAAGCCGTGTCATGCTGGCGCGCACGTATCAAATGGCAGGAAAACATATAAATCCTGAAAAACTCGATAATCTGGTTGCAGACTTCATTGCAAAATACGCACAAAACATGCCTGGCAACTCCAAACCTTTCGACGGTCTCTTGGATGCAATGATGGACCTTAAAGAAGCTGGCTTTCAATTCGCAGTTTGTACCAACAAGACAGAAATGCTCGCAAAAAAGCTTCTAAAAGCCTTAAACATGGACCATTGGTTTGAAGCCATTACAGGCCAAGATACATTTTCCGTGCGAAAACCGCACCCAGATCATCTTCTAAAAACAATCGAAATGGCAGGCGCAGCCCCCAAACAGTCAATTATGGTCGGAGACACACCAACGGATTTTTCAACAGCCAAAGCGGCGTTGATTCCCGTCATTGCGGTTGATTTTGGCTACTGCGACACGCCCGTTGAAGATTATCAGCCTGAAAAGATAATTTCACACTTTAACGAAATGAACTCGGAAATGGTTTTATCGTTGATAAACAAGTAAATAAGCCATCTTTTTTCATGGTTTTAACTCTGGATAAAACGCAACTGTGACCATTCGTCTATTGCACTTATTGTTTCAGCCGTTCATCAAGTGCAAAATTAATTGGGCTTAAGATATGAATAAACGACCGAGTGCAGAGACGTTTGACGTCGACAATGGCGAAAAACCAGCTGCTGACTGGATGCGAACACTCGCAAAATATAGAGACCCGCATCACGGTCGCTCAACACTTGAAATAGCATGGACATTGGTGCCGTTTATCGGTTTGTGGCTTGCGGCGTGGTTTGCGTTCTCGATTAGCCCCATAATTTCAGTTTTGATTTGCGTGCCTGCCGCTTTTTTCCTCGTGCGCCTTTTTGCTATCCAACATGATTGCGGCCACGGAGCATTTTTCAGGCACAAGAAATTAAACGACTGGGTTGGCCGTGCCCTTGGCGTTCTAACGCTCACGCCATACGATGTTTGGCGCCAAAGCCATATTTTGCATCACGCTTCCTCAGGTAATTTGGACAATCGCGGCATTGGCGACATTAAAACGCTGACTGTAAAAGAGTTTTCTGAGCGCGGATTTTGGGGACGTTTACAGTACCGTGCCTATCGCAATCCATTGGTTCTGTTTGTTATTGGACCTGTCTATATTTTCATGCTCGACAACCGTTTGCCGTTCCAGTTCTTTACCGCTGGTGCAAAATACTGGGTAAGCGCCATGGGAACGAATGTCGCTATTGCCGTTATTGCTGCGGTCCTCATTTATGCGATGGGCCTTGCTGAATTTTTCACTATCTTCTTTGCAACAACGGCAATGGCGGCCGCCATTGGTGTTTGGCTTTTCTATATTCAACACCAGTTTGAAGAGACGGTTTGGGAAAGCGGCGATGAATGGCAGCTTCATGAAGCTGCGCTCTATGGCAGTTCACATTATGATTTGCCGCCGGTATTCAGATGGCTAACAGCCAATATTGGCATCCATCATGTGCACCATCTATATAGCCGCATTCCGTTTTACCGCCTGACACAGGTGTTAAATGATAATCCCGCTTTGGCAGATATTCGCCGTTTAACATTTCTAGAAAGCTTGAAATGCATCAACCTGCAATTGTGGGATGAGGACAAACGACGCCTCGTCACTTTTGCAGAAGCAAGATCAGCATAACAAGCAGAAACTGAATAATCAGCGGCCCTTCATGGGCCGCTTTTTTAGGGATTGGGATTAGGTCCATAAAGACAAGCTTTGCTGCCCAAATGCGCAATCTTAGCAGAAAATCCTATATCCGAGCGATTGCGATTTTCGCACAAATCCTTACAAACCAAACAATCGTAATTCTTTAGGAAAAACAGATGAGCAAGCTCTTCCCGCTGGGTAAACGATCCACTCAATGGCGCAAGCTAACAGACAAATTTGTCTCGGTTGACAATTTTCGTGGTACGGAAACCTTGGTAGTCGAAACCGAAGCGCTACGTTTGTTATCAGAACAAGCTTTTTCCGATATCAATCACCTATTGCGCCCCAGCCACCTAAAGCAGCTGGCCTCAATTCTCGAAGACCCAGAAGCCACCGAAAACGATCATTTCGTTGCCTATGACCTTTTGAAAAACGCCAACATTGCCGCTGGCGGCGTATTGCCGATGTGCCAAGATACTGGCACCGCAATCATTATGGGCAAAAAAGGCCGGAACGTTTGGACCGAAGGCGGCGATGAAGATGCGCTCGGCTGCGGTGTGCGTGACGCTTATGAGAAGAAAAACCTGCGCTATTCACAGCTAGCGCCCTTGTCGATGTATGAGGAAAAAAACACAAAGAACAACCTTCCTGCACAGGTCGACCTTTATGAGGAAGGCGTTGATGAGTACGAATTTTTATTCGTAGCCAAGGGCGGCGGGTCAGCCAACAAAACCTTCCTTTATCAAGGCACGCCATCGCTCCTAACGCATGACCGCATGACAGAATTCTTGCGTGAGAAAATTCTAACGCTCGGCACAGCGGCGTGCCCGCCCTATCACCTTGCAATCGTTATTGGCGGCACATCGGCCGAAATGAACCTGAAAACGGTCAAGCTCGCATCGACGCATTATTTAGATGAGTTGCCGACTGAAGGCTCCGAAGAAGCCAATGCCTATCGCGATTTGGAAATGGAAAAAGAAATCCATGAGATGACTCAAAAGATGGGTATTGGCGCACAGTTTGGCGGCAAGTATTTCTGCCATGATGTCCGCGTTATCCGCTTGCCGCGGCATGGCGCTTCATTGCCAATTGGCCTTGGTGTTTCCTGCTCAGCAGATAGACAAGCGCTTGGCAAAATCAACAAAGAAGGCGTATTCATCGAGCAGCTGGAAACCAACCCAGCACAATATATGCCGGATGTAGATGAAGAACATTTGGGCGGTGCTGTGGTCAAAATTGATCTTGCGCAGCCGATGAATCAAATTCTTGAAGAACTGTCCAAACACCCTGTAAAGACTCGCCTTTCTCTAACCGGCACCATCATCGTTGCCCGTGATTTGGCGCATTCAAAAATCCGTGCACGGCTTGAAGCAGGCGAAGATATGCCGGATTATTTCAAAAACCACCCGATCTATTATGCAGGCCCAGCCAAAACGCCAGATGGCATGGCTTCCGGCTCCTTCGGCCCAACAACGGCGGGACGCATGGATTCTTATGTCGATCAGTTCCAAAGTTTTGGCGGCTCAATGGTGATGCTTGCTAAAGGCAATCGATCACGCCAAGTGCGCGAGGCATGCAAAACCCACGGTGGTTTTTATCTAGGATCGATTGGCGGCCCAGCGGCAAGATTGGCGCAGGACTGCATCAAAAAAGTCGAAGTTGTGGAATATCCAGAACTCGGCATGGAAGCGATCTGGAAAATTGAAGTTGAGGATTTCCCTGCCTTTATAGTCATCGATGGCGAAGGAAATGACTTTTTCAAAGAGTTCGGAATGTAATTCTGAACTCTATATCAAAAGCTTTTACCACATCGTTTTTTCTGCGCGGCCAGCCCATTCTTCATCATATGCCTTGCCCTCAAAGGCGCCTTGCGTTTGTGCTTTCAGCACATCACCTGTCGATGGAATGGCCGCCGGATCAACATAGGTCTCCGGATCCCATAACCCTGCCCGCAGGACAGCACGTCCGCACTGCGTGTAAATTTCGCGAAGACTGACGACCACGGCAGAGCGTGGTAATTTTCCATCACGCTCCATTGATTTCAGAAGTTCTTCATCTGTCGTAACAATGGCCGTTCCATTCAAACGAATGGTTGTCAGCGAGCCAGGGATCAAGAATAACATCGCAATTTCGGGATTACGCACAATATTGCGCAAACTATCCATGCGGTTATTGCCGCGCCTATCAGGAATGATAATCGTCTTATCATCATGAATAATAAATGCGCCGCCAAGCTCTCCGCGCGGCGAACAATCAAGCCCCTCTGGCCCTGCCGTTGCAAGGGCAAAAAACGGAGAAGCTTCAATTAAAGCCCTATATTCAGCGGTCAATGAATGTGCCACTTTAACCTGTGATGCTTGGCCCGGAACGCCGTATAATTCTTCAAGCGTAGCGACATCTTTGACTGCTTCAAAACTCATCGGCTTAGCCCTTTTTCTGCCAGTTCATTTAAATATTCTGACCACTTTTCTTGCTTGTTAGCGCCAAGTTCGGCCAGATAAGTCCAAGAAAAAATACCCGTATCGTGCATATCATCAAAGACAATCCGCACAGCATAATTACCAACTGGCTCCATCTTCATAATTTCCACGTCTTTTTTGCCGTGCATCAGCTTGCGCTGTTCGGGCGAATGACCTTGCACCTCTGCCGATGGGGACATCACACGAAGCATCTCTGCAGGAAGATCATATGCGCTTTCATTGTCAAAGCGAACAGAAAGCAGCTTTCTATCGCTTGAAACCCTTAGTTCAGTCGGCCATATTTCGCTCATGGGAAGCATCCGTTAATTATTGTGTCAGTGTCAAAAAAACACCGCAAGTTGAGTTGACCAACAGACCTTTACAGCCAACAGTCACCTGATATGCGTTAGGACATGAAAACAATGACAGCAAGCACAACAGGACCAGAAATGATTGATCCATTCGGCAGAATGGTCGATTATTTGCGCGTTTCAGTGACAGACCGCTGTGATTTTCGCTGCGTCTACTGCATGTCAGAGCATATGACCTTTCTGCCCAAGAAAGAGCTTTTAACGCTTGAAGAGCTTGATCGACTTTGTACAGCCTTCATCAACAAGGGTGTGAAGCGATTGCGTCTTACAGGCGGTGAGCCATTAGTGCGCAAAAATATCATGCATCTCATTGAGCAATTGTCGCGGCACTTAAAATCAGGTGAGCTGGATGAGCTAACACTCACAACCAACGGTTCCCAACTGGCCAAATACGCACAACAATTGGCTGATAATGGCGTCAAACGTGTCAATGTTTCACTGGATACGCTGGATGGTGACAAATTCAAAAAGATCACCCGCTGGGGCGCACTCGACCGCGTGCTGACCGGCATTGAAGCTGCACGCAGCGCTGGCCTCAAAGTCAAGATCAATGCCGTTGCGCTTAAGGGCGTCAATGACATGGAAATCGTTGATATGATGCGCTGGGCACACATGGATAATATGGATTTCACGCTCATTGAAACAATGCCAATGGGTGAAATCGATGAAGATCGAACAGATCAATATTTACCACTCAAACAAGTGCGCAGCGATTTAGAGCAGGAATTCACCCTGAACGATATCGCCTATAAAACCGGCGGCCCCGCCCGCTATGTTGAAGTGGCTGAAACCGGCGGACGCATTGGCTTCATCACGCCCATGACGCATAATTTCTGCGAGAGTTGCAACCGTGTACGCCTCACATGCACAGGCACGCTTTATATGTGCCTTGGCCAAGATGATGCCGCTGATTTGCGCACACCGCTACGCGCATCTGAGGGCAACGAACTTGTCAGCCAAGCAATTGACGAAGCAATTAGTCGCAAACCAAAAGGGCATGATTTCATTATTGACCGGACAACAAAACGGCCATCTGTATCGCGCCATATGAGTGTAACCGGTGGCTAAAGTTGCAACGGCGTATGTCTTGGCAAGTAATCACAAAAGGCCGAATAAAATTGACCCGAGGCGGCTTGAAGCGCGCGATTAGCCAAAGTGCACTATGTGTTTCTTCATCTTGATGATAACGCGATATCATCAATCCAAATAAGACAATCAATATGACCCTATCCACAAATTATAAGGCCGCCGCATTTATGGCGTTGGCGATGTCCGGCTTCATTATTAATGATGTGATCGTCAAAACATTGTCCGATGAAATAAATGCAGGTCAGGTCATGTTTGTGCGTGGCTTAATGATGGTTGCTTTGCTCGCCGCACTAATCATCTATAAGAAACAACGCATTACCGTTAGACAAGCCACAAGTGTGCCTATGCTTTTGCGTGTGGTCTTAGAAGCTGTGGCGACCACATTCTTTTTGATTGGCTTTTCAAATTTGCCTGTCGCAAATGCTTCTGCGATCATGCAATCCTTGCCCTTGGTTGTCACATTGGGCGCATTTCTGTTTTTAAATGAACCAGTAGGTTGGCGCAGGGTCTCAGCAATCTTGATCGGTTTCGCCGGCGTCTTGATCATTATTCGCCCGGGCCTTGATGGTTTTAATATCTACTCACTTGTTATGTTGGTGGTTGTTGTGCTGGCAGCAGGCAGAGACATTGTCACACGCATGCTCGACAAAGACATATCACCTTTTTATGTCTCGTTACTGGCTGCGGCAGCAGTCACACTGCTTGGCGCTGTATTAATTGTCCCATTTGGCGGCTGGCAGCCAATGACAATAAAAACACTGGGCACGCTTATAATAGCAGCAGGTTTTTTATTCGTTGGCTATCATTTTATCGTTCTTGCAATGCGCGATGGAGACATCGCAACTGTCGCCCCTTTCCGATATGCCGCTCTACTTTGGGCAATATTACTGGGCTATCTAATTTTCGAAGACCTGCCTGATTTTTGGACGATTATCGGCAGTATCATTGTTGTTGGCAGCGGCCTTTACGCTATCTTTCGTGAGCATCAACGCAACCGAAGCGTTCAAGCCATCAGCAAATCAGCAACCCAAATCCCCGGCGGTCGAGGAACTTAAATGGCATTGGCCCTCATTCAGAATAATCTTCGCGCAATCATCCTAATGGTTGTGTCTATGGCACTTTTTGCTGTCGAAGATGCCATGATAAAGTTTTCCTCTCTCAAGCTGGATGTAGGTCAAATACTCTTCATTCTTTCACTTGCGGGCTTTATTTCATTTGCAATTATTGCACGCCTGCAGAACGAAACATTATTCACAACTAAACTGCTCAAAACACCCGTTGTGTTGCGTAATTTGGGTGAAGTTATTGCTGCGTTTGCCTTTGTAACAGCACTAACCCGCATGCCGCTTTCCAATGCTTCGGCAATTTTGCAAGCAACCCCACTCATGGTAACCCTTGGCGCTGCAATTTTCTTAAAAGAACCTGTCGGCTGGCGTCGCTGGACGGCTATTCTAATAGGATTCACCGGCGTCATCATTATTATTCGCCCAGGGATGGCTGGTTTTAACGCAGCATCTATTCTCGCCCTTATAGGTGTTGCCGGCATATCACTGCGCGATTTGGCAACACGGCGCGTTGATGTCAACATTTCAACAGCAGTCGTGTCTGCAATAGCTTTTTTGACATTAGCGATACCGTCATATTTTCTGATGGAATTTCAGGGCGGATGGCAACCCATTAATAGCGCAACCTTTTGGTATCTTTTTACCGCTTGCCTCGTCGGTCCTGCGGGCTATTACTGTATCGTTCACTCGGTCAGACTAGGAGAGATGGGGACGATTGCTCCGTTTAGATACACCCGTTTGATTTTCGCAATTTTTATTGGCTATTTCTTCCTACAAGAGCGCCCAGATCTAATGATGATAATTGGATCAATATTGGTTATCGCTTCTGGCATTTATGCGATCTACCGCGAACGCATACGGGCGCTTGAGCTCAAAAAGCTAAACCCTCAACCCCAGTAATGTAAGCGCAATCAATAACGTTCAATCAATACAAGTTCTATAGAGCGACAACACAAAGCGTATCGGGTCATCAAGTTAAGACCTCGTACTATTCATGAGGCTACAATGACGATTTCCGCAGACATTTATCAGGCAGCAAAGCCAAAAATTTGGATATTGGTCGTTCTGGCAGCGGTCGGTCCTTTAGCGATCAACATATTCGTTCCGTCTATGCCAAGCATCGCTCTCGATCTTGATGCACCTTATGCAACGGTGCAGCTGGGCCTATCGATGTACCTATTAGCCACAGCTGCAATCTCGCTTTTCTCTGGCCCATTGTCAGATAAATACGGACGAAAGCCCGTCCTTGTAGGGTCGCTTATTTTGTTTCTCGTCGGCTCCACCATCTGCCTACTGGCAGACAATGCTTCATCATTTCTAATTGGCCGTATAATTCAAGCAGCAAGTGCAACAGGTATGGTGCTATCGCGCGCGATTGTGCGCGATGTTTATCCACGTGAAAAATCAGCCAGCATGATTGGCTATGTCGTAATGGGCATGGCAGTCGCGCCCATGATTGGCCCTGCTATTGGCGGTTACATAGACAGTGTCGCAGGGTGGAGATGGTCCTTTGGCTTACTCACTTCATTTGGTTTAATTGCCCTTTTGGCAACTTTAATTTTGTTACCTGAGACAAACACAAATATCGGCCAAAGCGCCAGCAATCAGATACAGGGCTATATTTCGCTCGCAACAATGCCGATATTTTGGCTATTTGTCGGCTCGGCTTCGTTTACGTCAGCTGTCTTCTTTTCTTTCCTTGGCGGTGGCCCAGCTGTATCCAGCTTATTCTTCGGGCAAACACCTTTTGAATATGGAATGTACTTTTCCCTATGTGCCCTTGGTTATGCATTCGGCAACGGAATCGCCGGGCGATATTCTGAAGCCGTTGGCCTCGAAAAAATGATGTCCCTTGGTGCTATTTTCAGCTTTATCGGGCCGGTCGTCTCTCTTCTTTTGTTTTACCTGTCGGCAGAACCTGCTGCCTGGATGTTGTTCGTACCGCTTTCGCTAATCGGCCTTGGCAATGGCATGACACTGCCTAATGTCACGGCTGCGACCATATCGGTGAGACCAGAAGCAGCTGGTGCTGCATCCGGTCTGCTCGGTTCATTGCAAATTGGCGGCGGTGGTTTGGCATCGATTATTGGCGGCATCGTTGTTGGCGAAACAGGCTCTCCTTATGGGCTTTGCGCCCTATTGGTGGGCTTTGGACTTGCCGCATTAATTATCACCTTGATGGCGGCGCGTATGTCGCGCCGATACGAAGCAAATTAGCATTTGAAGTCAGCCCTCATCTTCAGGCATATAAGTGTCATGAACACGTCAGATGAAAATCAGTATTTGCTAGCGCCTAACCCTGAAGCTGAAGGTCTATCGACCCATGTTTCGGGATATGATGAAAACGGCCTACCCGTTACCGTCAATGTGGTGACTGAAAAACCGGTCACGCTTTACCTGAATGCGCAGGAAATCGTGACAATGATGACAATTGGCGACCACCCAGATCTTCTGGCTGTCGGCTATTTGCGCAATCAGAACATGCTCAAACCAGATGATGAAATCACCAGCATTGAGTATGATGATGATTTGGATGTCGTGGTCGTGCGCACAAAGCGCCAGACGAATTACGAACAAGTTTTAAAAAAGAAAGTGCGCACATCTGGTTGCGCTCAAGGCACCATATTTGGCGACATAATGGATGGGTTTGATGATGTCGCCCTCAACCCTGAAGCGCGTTTAAAAACATCTGACCTTTATCAGTTGACCAAGACCATCAACACGACGCCCAGCCTATATTTAAGCGCTGGTGCTATTCATGGCTGCGTGCTCTGCCAAGACGGGCGAGCACTGGTCTATATGGAAGATGTCGGCCGTCATAATGCGGTCGATAAAATTGCAGGCTGGATGCATTTGAACAACGAGCCCGCGGAGAACAAAATCTTCTACACCACGGGCCGCCTCACCTCTGAAATGGTGATTAAAACAGTGATGATGAAAATCCCTATTCTCGTCTCGCGTTCAGGCTTTACAGCTTGGGGCGTGGAGCTTGCACAGCGTGCTGGACTGACGCTCATCGGGCGTGCACGCGGCAAGCGATTTACAGCACTTGCAGGTCATCAACGCATTATCCGTGATCTGGACCTAGCATCAGTTGCCCATGAAGCCGCGGAACATGGGCGCAAAGGCAGCAAAGATGATTGAACTTGAAAACATCACGGGCGTCATTATTGCTGGTGGTCGCTCAACGCGCATGGGCGGCGGGGATAAATCCCTTTTGAAACTTGGCGATGTAACAATCCTTCAAGCTGTGCATCACAAATTGGAAGCTCAAGTCAAAGATATTGCCATCAACACCAATTCGGAGGATCCCCGTTTTAACATTGGCTCTACACCTTGCTTTTCAGACACGCTTGCTAACTTTCAAGGCCCGCTCGCAGGGCTATTAGCATCGATGCAATGGGTGCGTGAAAACCGCCCCTCCACAACACATATTGTGACGATTGCAAGCGACTCGCCGTTTTTTCCAGATAACTTGACCGCCGAGCTTGCAGCAAATGCGCCAGATGCCGAAACCATTATTATGGCAAAATCAGGAGGCTTTAATCACCCCGTTTTCGCTTTGTGGCCAGTATCTTTATGCAACGATCTTGAAAAATGGTTGAGTGACACTGGCATTTTAAAAGTGATGGCGTGGGTTCGTTCGCACCCGCATGTCTTTGTCGATTTTCCGTTTAAACAAGATAGCGATCCGTTCTTCAACATTAACACACCGGAAGATTTGGAAATCGCTCAGAAAATCTATCAGGAGCAGCAAGCATGACGAAGCCGCTTTTTGGTATTTCAGGTTTTAAGAACTCCGGCAAAACAACGCTCACGGCTTCGTTGATCGCCGAGTTCACATCACGCAAGCTAAGCGTCTCCTCCGTCAAGCATGCACATCATGAATTTGACCTTGATCAACCGGGCACAGATACTGACAAGCATCGAATTTCAGGCGCAAAGGAAGTCGTGATTTCCAGCGCAAAACGCTGGGCGCTCATGCATGAAATAAGCGCCAATGAAGACGAGCCTAACCTACAAACTCTCATCACACATATGGCAGATGCGGATCTGATTTTGGCTGAAGGCTTTAAAAGTGAAGGACATCCCAAGATGCTTTTGATCGCTTCTGCCGAGCAGGCAAAGCTTATGGGGCACATCAACAATGTCGTCGCTATCGCTGCCGAACTAGATATCGAGATCGACAGCGATCTTCCCCGTTTTGAGCGTAATGACATCAAACAGATCGCAGACTTTATTGCTCAGCATCTCAATTTAGAGCCACATTCATGAGCACCGCGCGCCAATTGCTTGATGATTGCTTTTTGCACGACAAAGACAGGATGAAACATGCCGAAGTTTTAGATACGATTGATCATAGTTTAAACTTGGTCGTCGATGACGAAGAACTATCATTAGATGATGCTTACGGACGTATCATCGCGCAAGATGTGATCGCGCCGCGCAATCTACCTTATACCGATAATACAGCCGTGGACGGCTACGCCTTTTCTCATGCAGACTATATTTCATACGAAGGAAAATTATCGCTCGGCGCGCTAATCGCTGCTGGTGATAGCCATGAGGTTACGTTGAAAAAAGGTGAATGTGCGCGCATATTCACTGGCGCAATCATGCCACAAAACGCCGATACGGTGGCCATGCAAGAAGATTGCGAAATCACAGAAGATGGGAAAATCTTTATTCCGTCAGGCTTAAAATTGGGCGCCAATTGCCGCAAAGCAGGTGAAGACCTCAAGGCTGAAACATGCATTATCAATCAGGCAGAGCTTTTAACGCCAGCGAAAATTGCAACGCTCGCCTCTATTGGAATGACACAAATCAAACTACGCAAAAAATTACGCATCGCAATTCTATCGACTGGCAATGAAATACTTGATGCGTCGCAACCTTTCACAGTCGGCAAAGTTTATGACGCCAACAGGCCGATGCTGAAAGCGCTACTTGCCAGCCCAATGGTGACAATCAGCGATTTGGGCATATTGCCAGACAATGAAGCGGCAATCACACAAGCCATGCGCGATGCTGCTCAAAATCATGATTTGATTCTCACAAGTGGCGGCGCATCACGCGGTGACGAAGATCATATGCTCAATGTGCTAAGCAATTTGGGCAAGCGGCACCTTTGGCAAATCGCGATTAAACCGGGCCGCCCCATGATGTTTGGACAAATCAACAATTGTGTTGTCGTTGGCCTGCCCGGTAATCCAGTCGCATCTATGGTTTGCGCCAATCTTTATGTTTATCCTGTCATAGCAAAACTGCTAGGTATCCCTATCAAGCAGCCGCAAGGCATATCGGTAGCAGCTGACTTTGAAATCAGAAAGAAGAAGACTGACCGACGCGAATTTTTGCGCGGTTGGCTGCAAGAAGATGAAAATGGAAACACCATTGCAGTAAAGTTTGATCGTGACGGTTCAGGGCTGATAACGGGTCTGCGCAAAGCAACCGGCTTGATCGAAATTCCTGAAGAGGTAAACAAGATCAACAAAGGCGATCGGGTGCGTTTTGTACCATTTCATGCCTTCAAACCAAGTTGAGTGCAGATTAAATAAATGACCGAAACAATATTGCCGCATGATGTACCAAATGAAAAAGCAGATCCGGCGGCGAACTATTCACTGCTTTCTGTGATCAACCATTGGCTTAGCGTGCTTGCAATTCTCATTATGGTTGCCACGCAGCAACTTGATTTACCTTCTATTCATTTGAGCTTTGGCCTGCTACTCGCACTGCCGTTAATATGGCGCGTTGTTTTTCGCCTTTCGCGCGGGTTTCCACGTACGCCCAATCAACACCCGACAATTAGTTTTCTTGAGCGCTTAATTATTATCGGCTTATTGGCCGCGATTTTTCTGCTCGCAGTTACCGGACTTATAATGCCGTTGCTCTCTGGCGCTGCGTATAACTTTTTCAATCTGGTCAGCTGGACAGCATCTTATTCAGGCAACCAAGCGGCATTGGAGATGACGCAGCAGGTACATTTGTTCTGTGCAACAGCCCTATTGCCATTATTTTTACTTCATTTGGCAAGCTTTGCGCGCCATGCCATTATTAATAAAAATGGCAATACTTTGCGCATGTTAAAACCACTGAACGGCGGCAAATAATCGGTACACCCATTTTTTGTCAGCTACTCCGATTTCTTGTTGCATTTCAATGTAAACTAGTGGGAAGATCAGGCACCTAAAACATTGGGTTTAAATGACACTGCGAAAACAGCAGTGCACAAACTACAAGGGAAGAAAAATGCGTTTTACAAAAACAATTCTGGCATCTGTTGCAGCAGTCGCGCTTTCAGTCGGCGCAGCGCAGGCAGAAAGCCACGCTATGAAAATAAAAATCGGTACTGAAGGCGCCTACCCTCCATTTAACAGCCTTGAAGCAGACGGCTCTTTGGTTGGATTTGATATCGACATTGCAAAAGCTCTTTGTGAAGAAATGAAAGCAGAATGTGAATTTGTAACAAGCGATTGGGATGGCATCATCCCTGCCCTTCTTGCTGGCAAGTTCGATGCAATCATCGCGTCTATGTCAATCACAGACGAGCGTAAAGAGCAGGTCGACTTCACAAACAAATACTACAACACACCGCCAGCAATTGCCGTACCAAAAGACTCTGACATTGCAGAAGCAACAGATGCAGCCCTTGCAGGCAAAACACTTGGTGCTCAATCTTCAACAACGCATTCTAACTATGCTGAAGAAAAACTAGGTTCTGCTGAACTGAAACTTTACCCGACACCAGACGAATACAAACTTGATATTGCCAGCGGCCGTATCGATGGCGTGATCGACGATGTTGTTGTTCTTTCTGACTGGCTCGCAACAGAAGACGGCGCATGCTGTAAATTGCTTGGCACTTTGACACCAGACTTGGCGATCAATGGCGAAGGCGCAGGTATTGCGATCCGCAAAGGCGAAGAAGAACTGCGTGAAAAATTCAATGCAGCCATTATTGCGATCCGCGAATCTGGAAAATATGAAGAAATCAACACAAAGTATTTTGATTTCGACGTTTACGGCGACTAATTATTCGCTTTAATTAAGAGAGCGGCGGGAGTTGTATGAACTTCCGCCGTTGTCACATCAACAAGTCGAAGGGACTGGGATTTGACGAGTTGGGAGTTACTCTCCTTTGGAGATCTGGGCTGGGGTGATGAAATCGCCTCAGGTGTTTTAATAACAATAACGCTTGCTTTGGCCACGCTTCCATTTGGACTGCTGATCGGTTTCTTTGTAGCATTGGCTAAACAAAGCCAAGAATGGTCGCTGAGAACTGCAGCCGATATTTACACAACGATCTTTCGTGGGCTGCCGGAACTTCTAACATTGTTCCTCGTCTACTTTGGCATGCAGATCGCCATACAAAAAATCATTGTCATTCTTGATCTGGACATATCGTTCGAATTTAATTCGTTCGTCGCAGGCATGATTGCTTTGGGTTTGGTTTTCTCGTCCTATGCATCAGAAGTATTTTTATCCGCATTTCGCGCTATTCCACTTGGACAATATGAAGGTGGATTTGCCTTAGGCGTGCGAAAATCGGTCGTCATGCGGTTGATAATCTTCCCGCAGCTTGTTCGCATTGCACTTCCTGGCCTAGCAAATTTATGGATGCTGCTCTTAAAAGACACCGCGCTTGTTTCAGCTATCGGGCTAGCAGACATCGTAAGGCAAACCGGCATTGCAGCGCGCGTTACCAAACACGCTTTCTTGTTCTATGGCGTGTCTTTTCTACTATTTTTTGTTCTGGCGCTTCTATCATCGATTGTGATTTCACGCATTGAAGCCTTTAGCGAAAAAGGTGATGCCCGATGAAATTCGTAGCCACAGAAATACTGCCCGATCAGGCCCCGCCGCCGCGCCCACCAAGACAATGGAATAGCGCACGCATAAGCGGAAACATCCTCATGCTGTTTTGGACAGCAGCAGGCATTGGATTAATCTGGTTTCTTTTTACGTCATGGGACCCGGAAAAGTTTGATAAATACGGCATAAAATATTGGACCGGATTGCAAACTACCCTCACGCTAGTCGCTGTTTCTATTGCACTAGGCGCAATAATTTCATTGCCGATTGCCTTCGGTAGATTGTCGAAAAATAAGATCATCGGTGCACTCTCGTTTTCCTATGTCTATATTTTCCGTGGCACACCGTTACTCGTTCAAGTGTTCCTAATTTATTATGGTCTAGGCACCTTTCGGGCAGAATTGGACGCGTTAGGCATCTGGATATTCTTCCGTGATGCGTGGAACTGCGCTATTTTGGCCTTCACACTTAATACGGCAGCCTACCAAGCTGAAATTTTGCGAGGCGCCATTCAAAGCGTGCCTAAAGGCCAGTGGGAGGGAGCAGATTCGCTCGGCATACCGCGCTGGAAAACATTCCAGAAAATCATTTTGCCGCAGGCTTTGATTGTCGCACTGCGCCCCTATGGCAATGAAATCATCCTCATGGTCAAAGGCTCTGCCATCGTTGCGCTAGTGACCGTTTTTGACTTGATGGGCGAGACCCGCCGCGCCTATTCACGTACCTTTGATTTCCAAATGTATATCTGGGCGGCGGTATTTTATTTCGTTATCGTCGAAGTCTTACGCAATATTTGGAATGGGTTGGAGCTGCGCCTCACACGCCACCTAAAACGTTAAGCCTTGTCGATCACCATATAATCAAGCGGCATTTCTGTTGTGTATTTGATCTGCTCCATAGCAAAGGCAGACGACACATCACGAATTTCAATCTTGGTAATCAAGCGCTGATAGAATGCATCGAAGGCCGCAATATCAGGAACGACAACGCGCAGAAGGTAATCAACCTCACCGCTCATACGGTAAAACTCGACAACTTCATGAAACTCGCTAATCACCTCTGAAAAGCGTTTGAGCCATTCAACAGAATGCGTGTTTGTACGAATTGATACGAAAACGGTTACACGGGCATTGATAGCCTTAGGATCAAGAAGCGCAACGCGTTTGCGAATAACGCCTTCATCTTCAAGCTTTTGAATTCGGCGCCAGCACGGCGTAGTGGACAAGCCAACAGCTTTCGCAATATCAGCTACAGAAGATGTGGCATCCTCCTGCACAAGTTTCAAAATTTTTCTATCTAAACGGTCCATACGGTATGACTTTCTAAAATGCGATGCAGAAAATGCACGCGTTAGAATTTAATTCCGTACCACAATGAGCAGTCAAAGCAAGTCTTGAACGCGTTTCTTTAGTACAGGCAACACATCTTCCGCAAACCAAGGGTTGCGCTTGAGCCATCCTGAATTACGCCATGAAGGATGGGGTAGAGGTAATATGGCAGGCTTTTCATCAATATAGTCGCGCCACGCCTGCACGGTTTTTGTCATGTTGGATTTACGTTTCGCGCCCAAATGATAGGCTTGCGCATATTGGCCAACAACCAAGATAAGTTCGATCTGCGGCATTTCCGAAAAGACACGGTCATGCCAGTGCATTCGGCATTCTTTGCGCGGCGGCAGATCGTCGCCCTTTGCGTCATAGCCCGGAAAGCAAAACCCCATCGGCACAATCGCAAGCTTATTAGCATCATAAAAATCTTGCGCATCAATGCCCATCCAATCGCGCAGACGCTCGCCAGAAGGGTCTGTGAACGGTTTGCCGGATTTATGAACACGCATGCCCGGTGCCTGCCCGCATATACAAATGCGCGCCTTGCTCGATATAATGCAAACCGGATTTGGCTCATGCGGCAGTGGTGCGCCGATAGGTTCTTCTACACATATACGGCAGGCTTTAATTGCAGTGCTTAATGTGCTCACGCTCATCGGCTATAACTTGGCCTTGATCGCACAACCTCAATCCACCGACTGAAATGCGGTAAGTTTTCATCATAAGCGATGCGTGCAGGTTTTGAAAAATCCACAGCAATAATGCCGGTTATGTCCGCAACCGTAAAATCATCGCCGCAAATGAATTCATTATCGGCAAGATGTTCATTCAGTAATTTGGAAAATCGAACCGCTTTGGCTTTATTGACTTCTCCCCATTCTGGAACTTGAGGCACTTCCCAGTCCTTCATACCCGGATGGATATGGCGAAAGGCTTGTGCGACGGGATAGAGGAGCTGAAGTTCAATGCGGCGTTGCCACATTTCAAAAACAGCCACCTCTTTCGGGCCTTTACCGAAAAGAGCCCCATCGGGATAAAGGGCATCAAAGTAGCAGCAAATGGCGATGGACTCAGTGATCACATCGCCATCCGGCAATTGCAACAAAGGCAATTGTTTCAGTGGGTTGAGCGCAGATATTGAATCACTTTTATGCTCCAAAGCACCCATATCAACAGGCTTGACCGTTACGTTGATATCGCGCTCTGCCAAATAAATCGCAACGCGGCGTGGGTTGGGCGCACGCCCACCATCAAAAAGCGTATGGTCTGTCGCATCAATGCTCATATGTTACTTTCCTCGGGTAAAAACCAATAGCTTAACCTACGCCAGAGCCCATGCCAAATACGGCCAGAAGGACTGTCTATTAAAGCGCTGTGTGTCGCGCGCCAGTCTTGTGGCCGGTCAAATTCGCCTTGCCAAAGTCCACGTTTTTCATGCCGCGCCAAACGTTCTTGCCAACCATAACTACCATAGGAAACGGCCCATCCAGCGGCCACTAATTGTGCATTGAGACTGGTTTTTCCGACAAAGCATTCAGCTAAGAAGCGGCCATATTTATCTTTGCCCTCAACGTAACATTCAGGCGCGCCCCGACTGGCAAGAGCGCGCAAAAAATCCCGCGCTTCGATACCGCAGCGATAATCTCCCTTTGGTGAACCGCATATTTGCTTAATCTCTGGGGCATCAATTCCCACCAACCGTATCCGCTCATCGCCGTTCTTCAAACTATCGCCATCAACGACTTTAAAATCAGCGGTTAGGCGCTCTCGGCTTTGATGTTCAAGCCAGCTGGCAGCAAAAGCGACGACGGCAAACAACAAGATAAGCCGCAAATATCCGAATACGCGCCATTTTTTACTTTTTCTATATCGCTTACTCAAATTGTAAATCCTGAGAATAGAAGGGACTTGTTAACCCATTAGAAAGTATAAATTGGGTTCTACGCGGCGGCATCGTCGTTCGCGAGTGTTCGCTTTTTTGAATGTGTTTGTTGTGTTGTTGAAATGATTTCCACGGAAAATCTTCCCGATAAAACCATTGTTGACCGTCGCAAGACTGTGCGCAACCGTGACTTGCGAAACACAGTGCAAAAAAGCCGCGAACGGCTCGCAAAACAAAGCATGGTATCACCGGAATACTCGTTAGAACTCTTGAAGCTCCACGCGCATGCGATCGTTTCTTCAGTCGTTGCGGTTCCGCTGTTGGTCGTACTGGCATCTTTTGCAGGTTTCGCAATTGGATTTGGGCCTGAGATATTTGTTTGGGCTACACTTTCATGCCTGATCTACACAGCCATGGCATTGCTATCACGCCGTTTCTTGAAAACAGGGAAAAAAGACACTCGCAAACTCTGGACACGTATTTTTCTCCTAGGTCATTTGTTTGTGGGTCTATCTTGGGCTGTATTAACAATCATACCATGTGCGTCTTGCGGCGCTGAACCTGCCATATTTTATAAAGCAATTCTTTTGCTTATGGCGACATCGGCAACAGCAACAATTTGCTACACACTGCCAATCACCATCGTTATCTCATTCGCCATTCCGGTTGTGGCATTTGGTGCACAATACGGTATGCAACAGACGGGAATGTTGGCAACAGCATTGGTTTTCGCCGGTTTGTTATTCTTCACTTTCGTTGCTGTGCGCCTTGAAAAATCATCCAAATCCGGTCTCGCCTATCAAAATGAAAACCACTCTTTGGTGGCCGAATTGGAGATGGCAAAATCAATTTCCGATGAAGCGCGCCGCCGCGCTGAAGAAGCCAATTTGGCCAAATCGCGTTTTCTTGCATCCATGAGCCATGAGCTACGCACACCGCTTAATGCGATCTTAGGTTTTTCCGAAACCATGAGCGCAGAAATTTTGGGCCCACTTGGAAACGACACCTACAAGACTTACGCAAAGGACATTCACAGTTCAGGTGAGCATCTTTTAAACCTCATCAACGAAATTCTAGACTTAAGCCGTGTCGAAGCAGGCAAATATGAGATCAAAGAAGAAACCCTGCGCCTGACCGATATTGCAGAAGATTGCATGGCTTTGATTCAGATGAAAGCCGATCAAAAGAACATTAAAATCGAACCCAATTTCCAAGAAGGTTTGCCGCGCGTGCTGGCTGATGAACGCGCAATGCGCCAAGTTCTGCTCAACACGCTTTCAAATGCTGTTAAATTCACACCGTCAGGTGGGACGATTAAACTACTCGTCGGCTGGACCGAATCCGGCGGCCAATACATGTCCGTTGTCGACAATGGCCCTGGCATCCCAGAAGAAGAAATCCCAATCGTTCTGTCTGCATTTGGACAAGGTTCCATCGCGATCAAAAGCGCAGAACAAGGCACAGGTCTCGGCCTTCCAATTGTGCAAGCATTGCTCTCAATGCATGGCGGTAAACTGGAATTGCGTTCGAAATTGCGTGAAGGCACAAAAGCGATTGCGATCCTTCCCCGTTCCCGCGTTTTAAATGAATTGCCGGCAGAGCCAATAGAAAATCAGCAAAAGTCAAAACGCCATGGGCTTCACGATAAACGAAGCCAACAGCGCTCAATCGCTTAGTTGATTATAGGCATTCAACTGCCATTTACGCCTTGTCGCTAACGCCTGCCTGCTCAAATGTTGCCATTCCGCTATGGCATAGTGCTGCAGCTTTAACGATACCCGCGGCCAATGCTGCGCCAGTCCCCTCGCCCAAGCGCATATCAAGATCGAGGATTGGCTTTTTGCCAAGCTTCTCAACAACTGTTCTATGGGCTTGTTCGGCTGAAACATGCCCAATCTGGCAATGGTCTAATGCATCAGGCGATGCAGCATGCAAAATAGCTGCTGCAGAAGTGGCAACAAAGCCATCAATAATAACTGGGATACTCTCAACGCGCGCAGCTAGAATTGCACCAGCCATCGCTGCAATTTCGCGGCCTCCCAAACGGCGCAATACTTCGAATGGATCTTTCAAATGGTCTTTGTGAAGTTCAACAGCCTTGCGAATAACATCTGCTTTTAATGCAATCCCTTCAGGGCTGTGGCCTGTACCTGCGCCAACCCAGTCTTCTGCCTTGCCGCCATATAGCGCATAATAGATGGCCGCTGCGATAGTTGTGTTGCCGATACCCATCTCGCCAATACATAAAAGATCAGTGCCGCCTGCAATGCTCTCCATGCCAAACGCCATTGTTGCAGCACATGTGCGCTCGTCCATTGCCGCTTCTTGCGTGATGTCAGCCGTTGGCAAATCTAACGCCAAGTCAAAAACTTTAAGACCAAGATCATGGGCAATACAAATCTGATTGATTGCGGCACCGCCTGCTGCAAAGTTTTCAACCATTTGTGCAGTCACGCTAGATGGAAATGGCGATATGCCCTGCGCCGTAACACCGTGATTGCCAGCAAACACAGCCACAAGTGGTCTGGTGACCGCTGGCGCACGGCCTGTCCATGCAGCAAGCCATACAGCAAGCTCTTCAAGACGGCCAAGCGATCCGGCAGGCTTGGTCAAAGTGGCATCGCGCTGGCGCACAGCTTCTGCTGCCTCAAACGCTGGCTTTGGCAAATCGCGAACAAGCGCACGAAAATCATCAAAAGGTAATCCAGTAGTCACGAAAGCCATCCATTTTGAAAGTGTGGTTATTGCTCTTCGATTAGCCTATAGCGTTACTCAACTAAACCCCCAATTGTTCCAAGAATGTCGCAGGAAAGATGAAATTGAACTCACCCATCGCAGAAACAGCCCGCGCTCTTGCTTTTTTGACCCGCCTGCCCGTGCCAAATACTTATTTCAATGATGATGATGATGATGCGCATAACGAAACAATTCAAAATGCGGGATACTTTCCGGCAGCTGGAATTGTAATCGGCTTGCTGGGTAGCGTAGCTTTTATTATCACCCACATATTGCATCTGCCCGCGGCGCTTTCATCCGCCATTGCAATAATCGTAGTCATCATTTTGACGGGCGCATTACATGAAGACGGCTTGGGAGATATCGCCGATGGGTTTGGCGGCGGCGCAACCAAAGAGCGCCGACTTGAAATTATGAAAGATTCGCGCCTCGGCACCTATGGCGTCATTGCCGTTATATCTTCGCTGCTCCTGCGTGTTCTTGCTCTCACGGCAATCCTACAAGCCTCAGGCGTTATTGCCGCATGCTTTGCGATGATTGCCGCGAACGCCGCCTCGCGCGGCGCAATGGTATGGATGTGGTCTGATCTTCCTCCAGCACGTATTGATGGCGTGTCCGGCCAACTAGGAAAACCGCATGAAAACGCCGTCTCCATAGCAGCCGTTATGGGCTTAGGCAGCGCTTTGATATTCGGCGTTTTAGGGACCGGATTTATATCCGCAACAATCGCAATCGTACTTTCAGTGATGATTATGATTGGATTTCAAAAACTATGTATGAAAATGATTGGCGGACAAACCGGCGATACACTCGGTGCGTGTCAACAATTGGTAGAGATTACCATGCTCGTTGGCCTTGCCAGCACCTATGCAATCACTATCTAACAAACATAACAGAACTAAAGTGAAGACTAATGGAATCGCCCTGCATCCTTTTATGCTCAATTGATATGAACACGGGCCATTGTTATGGCTGCGGGCGCACGCGCGATGAAATCGCTGCATGGACAGTGTATTCAGATGAGCGCCGTAAAGAACTGATGCAAGAGCTACCTGCACGCGTTGCTAAAATCGAAACACGGCCACGCCGCGTCACAAAGCGCCGCGCCATGAAAAACAGCAACAAAAGCAGTTAAGTTACGCTATATACGAAGCGTGCAGCTACGATCAGCAAGAACACCCCAAAGCCCACCTCAAGATGTCTCTTCTTTAAGCGGTGCGCAACATTTGCACCAAGCGGTGCCATATAAAGCGTAATGGGAATGATCAGCGCAACGCCGATCCAATTCACATAACCGGTAGAAAATGGCGGTAATCCTGCCTGCCCCCACCCGGCCCAAATCGCGCCAAACAGGCCAGGCACTGAAATTAAAACGCCTGTACCGGCAGATGTGGCAACAGCTTGGTGAATGGATCTGCCATATAAGGTCATAAACGTATTGTTTAATACACCACCACCAATGCCCATCAGCATCGAAAGAGCACCGATCACAACACCGGCAATCCAGCGAATAGGACCCGTTGGAATATCGCTTCCAAGCTGCCAGCTTTCACGGTGAAAAATAAGCCGCAAACCAACAATTGTGGCAATGCCTGCAAACACCACGCGCAGCTCTGTTGAGGAAATACTGGCAATGACCAAGGTTCCCAAAAGCACGCCAATGGGAACCCATATGATGAATGATTTAAACACATCCATTGCGACCGCGCCCTTTTTATAGTGGGCCGAAAATGATCGCAGAGATGTGGGAACAATGATTGCGAGCGATGTACCAATCGCAAGGTGCATACGCACAGCATCGTCGATACCGGCCACGCCAAATGCAAAGAAAAACACCGGAACCAGAATAGCGCCGCCGCCAATGCCGAACAAACCAGCTAGAAATCCGGCAACGACACCGGAAGCCGCAACAACACTGGCCAAACCAGCGATAAGTGTCCAATCCAACTCAGCCAAAACGCCTCCGATCTCAGGCGTTTAGCTTACGCCGCCTGAGAAGGGTCTAGTGCATTGTCACTATCTTTGCCAAGCCCATCCCTGACGATATCAAACGCATCGCGCAATACTTGGCTTGAAGCATTAGGCTTAACCGATTCATTGGACAAAATTTGTCTGAAACGCCGCGCACCAGCTACGCCCGGAAAGAGGCCCACCATATGCCGCGTGATGTGATTCACACGAATACCGCTATCGCTTGCGATTTGAGCATCAATGTAATCACACATCGCATCGATGAGCTCGCCAGCATCAAAGCTTGCGTTCTCCTCGCCATAAACCAGCGGATCGACGTGCGACAGGCACAGCGGATTTTGATAAGCGGCACGGCCAAGCATAATGCCGTCAAGCGTAATCCCTTCCCCCTTCGCAGCATCCAAACCATGAATCACATTCTCAAGACCACCGTTCAAACCAATGAAACGACTCGGATTTTTTGCCTTGAGCTGTAGCACACGCGCATAATCTAAAGGCGGCACATCGCGGTTTTCTTTCGGACTTAAACCTTGCAGCCAAGCTTTTCGGGCATGAACCCAAAGCCCATCACAACCTGCATCCCATGATTTTTGAGCAACATCATCCAGCGCTTTTTGTGTGTCTTGATCATCAACACCAATACGGCATTTTACCGTCACAGGAATATCGACAGCTTCTTTCATCGCGTCAACACATCGCGCGACAAGGTCCGGTTCACGCATCAGGCAAGCGCCGAATGTACCAGACTGAACACGGTCCGATGGGCAGCCCACATTCATATTGACTTCGGCATAGCCATAATCAGCGCATATGCGTGCAGCCTCGGCCATCTTCTGCGGCTCACTGCCGCCAATTTGAACAGCGACCGGATGTTCAACCGCATCAAAACCTAGCAACCGCTCACGATTACCATGAATGACCGCGTCCGCCACAACCATTTCCGTGTAAAGCAAAGCATGTTTGGTCAATTGGCGATGGAAAAAACGACAATGCCGATCCGTCCAGTCCATCATGGGGGCAATTGAAAAAACTAAATGTTTTTTAGCGTCATAAACATTTGATATTACAGTATCTTGAACACGATCACGAACAGTCTCATTAACTCTCATTGGGTCTATTATGTACCTTTTGGGGTAGCTTATGGGAAACACCATGCGTTTACGTTTAAAGACGGTAGCATCACATAAGCATAAATTTTACCCAGAAATATGCAACGCTTTTTCTATCCCCTTAATGTGAAGCTAAATAATCTCGTCTTCGTCAGCCATAATACTATCTTCCAGCTCGGCTGCTATATTTTCAATTTTCGTTTCTGCCGAAATATTCTGACGAATGGTTGCGATATGAAAGAGGCCGTCTCCTTCATTTACGATAGGAAGGTTCGTTCTGCCGATAATCAGGCCGCCATGCGTTGCGATTACATTTTCTTCGAAATCACCAAACGGACTGGAAACAATGCCCAGCACTTGGCCTTTGCTGACGTTTTCTCCAGTGCCGACGAAACAACGCAGCAGCCCCCCTGCAGGTGATCTTTCCCACACGCTGTGTGAAGACTGCATGGATGTCGTGCGCGATTTAGGCACCCCTTTTGCGCCAATCATGCCCAAAGTGTGCATGACGCGTAAGATGCCGGACACGCCGACACGCACAGAAAACTCATCAAAGCGAAGGCCTTCGCCTGCTTCATAAAGTAGAACGTCCACGCCTTTTTTCTGCGCCACACCGCGCAAAGAACCATCCCTTACTTTGGACATTAGAACCAGCGGCGCGCCAAAAGCATTCGCAAGTTCTGACGTTCGCGCACCACTTGGCGATACGCGTATTTGCGGCAGGTTCGTGCGGTGAATAGCGGCTGAATGCAGATCAATACCAACATCTGAACGGTCTAGAATTTCCGTTTCAAAAAGATGTGCCAGCCGCCCAGCCAAAGAGCCCTTTGGACTACCAGGAAACGAGCGGTTTAAATCACGGCGGTCAGGCAGGTAACGTGAATGGTTCATAAAGCCAAACGCATTGACAATTGGGATCGCCAATAAAGTACCACGTAGCTTGCTCAGACTTTTGGACTGTAGAACGCGGCGAACAATCTCCACGCCAATCACCTCATCACCATGAATAGCCGCACTGATGAAGAGTGTCGGGCCCGGTTTTTCACCGTGAACCACATGAACAGACATGGTGACTGGCGTATGATCCGAAAGAACACTTACCGGCAGGTCAATCGTGCGTTGCGCACCAGCTTCAATTTCAAATTCACCAATAGAAAAAGGTGCGCGCGCTGCCATTATCCCTTACCTTTAGTTTTCGTGCTGCCCTTTGCAGCGCTTGCCACGAGAAAATCGATGATCTTTCCTGCGATATCGATTTCTGTCGCTCTTTCTACGCCTTCCAATCCAGGTGAAGAATTCACCTCCATAACGACGGGACCATGGTTTGCACGCAGCATATCCACACCGCATACATTCAAGCCCATTGCCTTTGCAGAGCGAACAGCCGTTGAGCGTTCCTCCGACGAGATTTTTATCATTTTAGCAGTGCCGCCGCGATGAAGGTTCGAGCGAAACTCGCCCTCGCCGCCGGTGCGCTGCATCGCTGCAACAACTTTGCCGCCAACGACCAATGCGCGAATATCTGTGCCGCCCGCTTCTTTAATGAACTCCTGCACAAGAATGTTCACATTGGCGCTGCGGAACGCTTCAATAACTGATTTTGCCGAGCGATCAGTATCGGCAAGAACGACGCCAAGGCCTTGCGTGCCTTCAAGAAGCTTGATGACAAGCGGCGCACCGCCCGCCATTTTAAGCACTTCTTCGGTTTGCTTAGGATCATGGGCAAATGTGGTGACTGGCAAACCAATACCATCACGGGCCAAAATTTGCGTTGAGCGCAGTTTGTCGCGTGAACGGCCGATAGCAACAGACTCGTTGAGCGGATAAACACCCGCCATCTCAAACTGACGCAATACGGCAAGACCATAAAACGTCACTGAAGCGCCAATACGCGGAATGACTGCATCATACCCAGTGAGTTTTTCGCCTTCATAATAAATATCAGGACGTCGAGACGCGATGTTCATCGTGCATCGAAGCGTATTGATTATATCGAGCGTGTGGCCACGCTCTTCTGCAGCTTCTTTCAACCGCTTGTGAGAATAAAGCTTTGCATTTCGAGCTAACATCGCAATCTTCATCGACTTTTCCTTTGTTTAAAATGTAATAGGAAGGCGAAAACCGCCACGTTGCTATTGGTTTACAGCATGTTTTTGTGTCACTTTAGAAACAGGATCACCCATTAAAAAAGAACGACTTGGGTTAATCATGAGGCGCAACACACGTAAGGCAGTTCGACCCAAAATCAGATCAAACTCCATATTCTTTCGGTCAGCGAGAGAGATATCGACCTTGGCGCGATAACTCCCTACCATCAAATTTGTTCTAATGATTACGCGCTGTTCAGGCACACCGCCTGTATTCTTAATTTTGCGCTCATCAGAAACAACAGCCTCAAGTATTTTACGCCCTTTGCTATCGGGCGAAGGGAAACTGAAGCGCACCCATTTAACGTCATCGCGATAAAATATCTCTTGGTTTTCGGCATGAATTGCCGATGTCCGCGCACCACTATCAATTTTTGCGCGAAGTTTCTTTATATCGAGATCTGGCAGCTCGACGACTTCTCGCCACCCGACGCAGCGGACAGGAGGCTCTGAACGTGACTGCGCTGGAGCCTTTATCAAAGAAAATCCTCATTCGCGCGGCGATAGTTCACAAAGGTATTTGCACTCATAATCACGTAAAAACTATCCATATCAATCAATACAAAACCACGCTCGGCAACAGCACGCCCGATCTCACGAATATCATCTTCGTATAGACGCCGCCTTCCCGTTATTTCCCGCAAGAGTTTTACTGGGATTCTATATCGCCCAGATTTTTTCCCACCGAACTCCTGCGCGTATAAATCGCAGAGACGATCAGCTGTTTTAAAAATCCATTCATTATCACAAGTCATATAAATTCAATATATAGGTAATAATTATTTGTCTATAGGTAAAATATAATTTTTCTTCACAGAAACCAAACCCACAATATGAATGTGCAAATATTTATTCATGAGCTGCAAGCTGCAAAATAAGGCAACGAAACCAATTCATTTTGGCATTGAATAAAAAATATGAAGCTTTGAGGACCGACAGTAAAAAATCCACTTGCAATCATATAAAAACGGCGTATTAGACGCGCACCCATAGTCGCACGTGCCTATAGGTATCCGCCGACTCTTCGATATGGTGAAGAGCACGGCAAGGTAACCGGAGCTAACCCCTCCGGACGTATCAAAGGCCAACCCTTGATACGTGGATATCGTAAAGCAACGACGGTGAGGGTCTCAGGGTTTGAAGCCCAAGTTTACTCGTCTGGCGGTCCAAACGCCGGGGTTTTCGAGACACCACTTTCATTGCCAGATGTGCGGCGGAGCAATCCCCAATCAAAGGCAGAACCGATCCACTCCACAAGGATCACAATCTCGCTGCTTGTTCATCGTAAGGTGCATTCTTGCCTTCTTTTCAAGCGACATCGTTCTGACGCCGGAAAATCCGGTATTTGATTTTGAGGATTGGCCTAATGGCAACTGCACGTATTATCGACTTCTTCAACACACGTAACCCTGCAACACCATGCTTGGTTGTTGACCTTGATGTTGTCGCCGACAACTTCACAAAATTCCGCCGCGCGCTTCCGCTATCTAAAATCTTCTATGCGGTTAAAGCAAACCCTGCGCCAGAAATCCTGCGCCTCCTTGCTGATATGGGCTCTTCATTCGATTGCGCTTCTGTTGTTGAAATCGAAATGGCACTTGAAGCTGGTGCGACGCCTGACCGTATTTCATACGGCAACACAATTAAAAAAGAGCGCGATATTGCTGCAGCTTTTGCGCATGGCGTTTCCATGTTTGCCGTTGACTGCGAAGTAGAAGTTGAAAAAATTGCCCGCGCTGCACCTGGCTCACGTGTATTCTGCCGCATTCTGACAGATGGCGAAGGCGCTGAATGGCCGCTTTCTCGCAAATTTGGCTGCGTGCCTGAAATGGCAACAGATGTGCTTAAACACGCCGTTGCGCTTGGCCTCGTTGCACATGGCATTTCATTCCATGTCGGCTCTCAAATGACGACAGTTGACGCTTGGGACTTACCTCTTTCGCATGCACGCACGATTTTCGATGCGATGGCTAAAGCTGGCGTACAGTTGAAAATGGTCAATATGGGCGGTGGTTTTCCAACGCGCTATTTGAAAGACATACCAACAGCAGAAGCCTATGGCTCGGCTATCTTCGATGCGCTTTCAAAACATTTTGGCAATCATATGCCAGAGACAATCATCGAGCCTGGCCGCGGTATGGTTGGCAATGCAGGCGTTATCAAATCAGAAGTTGTGCTGATCTCTAACAAATCTGCAAATGACAATGTGCGCTGGGTCTATCTCGACATTGGTAAATTTGGCGGCCTTGCAGAAACAATGGACGAAGCCATTCGTTATGACATCAAAACATCGCGCGATGGCGCTGATAAAACACCCTGTGTTTTAGCGGGCCCGACCTGCGATTCAGCTGATGTTCTTTATGAGAAAAACGCTTATCCAATGCCGGTTACTTTGAGCATTGGCGATGAAATTTTCATTGAAGGTACCGGTGCCTATACAACGACATACTCCGCTGTAGCGTTCAATGGTTTTGAACCATTGAAATCTTACGTCATCTAAATCGGCCTCCAGCCGGAATCGGTGCTGGCGTCAGTGTCAGCACCGATTACCAAAGCGTTTGGGGTATATCTCAATGAATTTCATGTCTGTTTCGGCCGATGCCGAAAGCAATTTCACGATTGGCGCTGAGCAAAACGGCGAAGGCCGCGCGCGTAACGCATTGCTCGACCGTGTCATGGCACCAAACTGGCGCAAGAAAAGCTCCAATGCTTTGCGCCGTGGCTACATGCCTTCTCGCGGCTTGGCGCTTGTTGCACGCAATGAATTCGGTTCATTGATTGGCACAGTCCGCCTATGGGATGTAGCATCCGAAAACGGCAAACACGGCTTGCTGCTTGGCCCACTTGCAGTAGATGATGCATCAAAATCATCAGGCGTTGGCTCTGCACTCATGAAAGCTGCAATAAGCAAGGCAACCGAGCTTGGTCATGGTGCAATTTTGCTCGTCGGTGATGCTGCTTATTATGAGCGGTTTGGTTTTTCTGCTGGCCTCACACAACAGCTATCTATGCCCGGCCCCTATGAGAAAGATCGTTTTCTTGGCTTAGAGTTACAAAAAGATGCACTGACAGGTGCAGCAGGAGTTTTGGTGCCTACAGGCAGAAAACTAATTGCAAATCAGCACAAAAACAAATTGGTGGGCTGAACTTTAGTTCAGCCTCCTTTGACAAAGGTGTCGCACAACGCGTTCATCATTGCGACGATCCGCTCATCGGCAAGACGATAATAGATTGTTTGCGCATCGCGGCGTGTTGCGACCACATTTCCTTCTCGTAACTTCGTAAGATGCTGACTGAGAGACGACTGCCCAATACCAAGCGTATCTTGAATTTTACCCACCGAGGCTTCACCGTCAGCTAGAAAACAAAGAATAAGCAGTCGTTTAGAATTAGCCATCAACGATAAAATGCCCGCAACCTCATCGGCGCGCGATTTTAAAATTTCAATTTCATCACGTTGAATGTTTAGCATCTTTATATTACCATTGCCTTATATACATTTTCCTAATATACGATATCCATTGTAAAATAAAGCTCGGAGTCGAACATGTTACCCAGTGTCATTACTGAATTCACCCCATGGGCATCGCTTCTAGGTGGTGTCTTAATTGGAATTTCCGCGGTTATGGTCATGGTTTTGTTCGGGCGTATCGCTGGCATTACTGGCGTAACCACAGGCGCTTTGAGCCTTATCATACCCTCGCAAACAAAAGCCGCAGATTGGGACTGGCGTATAGCCTTTATCGCGGGTCTTATCATTGCCCCCTTGCTGGTGTCGCTCTTTACTGGCGATATTCAGCAAACTGTATCGGACAATGTGCTTGGCATGGCGCTGGCTGGTTTGCTGGTCGGCATTGGCACAACCATCGGTTCCGGCTGCACATCCGGCCACGGTGTTTGCGGCCTAGCAAGATTATCGACCCGCTCGCTCGCAGCCGTTGCAACTTTTATGTTGTTTGCAGCTGCCACTGTTTTCCTTCTACGTCACGTTTGGAGCTGATCAATGCGCATTATATTTGGTTTTCTCTCCGGTCTTGTTTTCGGCATTGGTCTGGTAATCTCAGGCATGTCTAACCCTGCCAAAGTGATCAATTTTCTGGATGTATTTGGCACATGGGACCCATCGCTTGCCTTTGTCATGGGCGGCGCAACACTCGTTACTTTTATTGGCTACCGCATTGTTTTGCAGCGCGATCATCCTATTCTAATGACCGATTTTCAGCTTCCTTTAAGCACTGCGGTCGACAAGCCGCTTTTGATGGGTGCAGCCTTATTTGGTGTAGGCTGGGGTATCGGTGGATTTTGCCCCGGCCCTGCATGGACAGCCCTGCCACTTATGGCAACAGGAACCTTGGCCTTTTTGCCCGCCATGCTAATTGGCTTTTTAATAGGCCAGCCAATCAAGAATATGATGACAAAATAGAATAAACGGCAGGAAAGTAATCAACATGAGTAACTCGAATGACAATCGCGTAGAGCGCTTTTCAAAATCGAATGGTCCAAAATCACCCGAGGTTTGGGGAATTTATGATCCCCCAACGGGTTCTGCGCAATATGTGGTGGCCTGCCCGACGACGAAGAAATGCGCTCTGGTCGACATCGTTCAAGGCTTTGATCCAAAGAGTTTTGCAACCGACAAAATCGCCTTTGACCAGATCGTCGCTCTGGTTGAGCGCGAAGGCTACAAAGTGGAATGGGTGCTTGATACGCATCCCCACGCCGACCACCTCACCGCCTCATCATTGCTTGCGCAGCATTATAATGTGCCCAACGCTATTGGTGCCAAGACACGAAAAATCGCAGAACTTTGGCGCGATTATTATAATGAGCCCGATGGCTTGAAAGTGGATGAACATTACGCACATCTATTTAATGATGGTGATACGTTTACGATAGGTGAGCTAGACGTGCAGGTAATGTTGTCGACAGGTCATACGCTCGGCTCCATCTCCTATGTCGTTGGCGATGATTGTGCGCTGGTGCATGACACATTGATGCAGCCTGACCGTGGAACATCGCGCTGTGATTTTCCAGGTGGTTCAGCTTCTGAACTTTGGGATTCTATTCAGGCTATTTTTGCACTGGGCGATGATGTGCGCCTGTTTATCGGTCACGATTACACCAATGATGAACGCCAAGAGCCGCAATGGGAAGCGACAATTAGCGAACATCTCGCTAGTAATATACATGTTAAAAGCGGCACAGATCGGGGTGAATGGATTGCCAAGCGAGAAAAGCGCGATACGACCCTGCCCTTACCCGATAGAATGCTTGCAGCTTTGCAAGTAAACCTATGTGCAGGAAAATTTCCCGCTCGCGAAAATGATGGAAACCACTACCTTAAAATGCCGGTAAACCGTTTTTAAAAAACCAACAATGCGCTAGCTAAAAAAAATGGCTAGCGCATTTGAATTCAAGAAATCCACACGAGCATTCACTCAAATGTCATAAAAGCTACATCCAACTGTCACGGAGTCTTCATAAATAGCGCCCACCCCGAACGGGTTCTCCAATCTTTAAGGAAGCTATTATGTCCCTCCGTAAATTACTGGCAGCCGGTCTTGCCGCGACAATGTTCTCAACAACTGCATTTGCAGAAACAAACATCACTTGGTGGCACGCTATGGGCGGCCAGCTTGGCGAAACAGTCAATAAGATCGCAACCGATTTCAACGCGAGCCAAGACGAATACAAAATCACACCCGTTTTCAAAGGCACATATGAAGAAGCCCTAACAGCTGGCATCGCTTCATTCCGCGCTGGTGAACACCCGAACATCCTTCAGGTTTTTGATGCCGGCGCTGCGACTGTTATTGGTGCTAAAGGCGCAACAGTGCCTGTTGAAGACCTTTTGAACGAAAACGGCGTTAAGTTCGATATCAACGACTATATCGCAGGCGTTCGTTACTTCTATGCTGATGCGAATGGCAAAATGATCGGCATGCCGTTCAATTCATCAACACCAATCATGTACTTCAATGAAGAAGCGCTTGCAAAAGCTGGCGTTAGCGCACCGAAAACATGGGAAGAATTTGCAGAGACAACGGCACCAGCGCTCAAAGAAGCTGGCTACATCCCGTTAGCACAGTCGCACCTGCCATGGATTTTCACAGAAAACTTCTTCTCTCGTCACAATCTTGAATTCGCAACCAACAACAATGGTTATGATGAAGGTGTAACGGAAATCAAAGTCAACACACCTGAAATCAAAGCGCATTTTACAGCTCTTAAAGAGTGGAAAGATGCAGGCCTATTTGAATGGTACGGCACAGGCTGGGGCGACAACCAGAACCCATTTGAAGAAGAAAAAGTGGCTATATGGCTCGGTTCTTCAGGCTCATTTGGCGGCCTTAAAGAAAAAGTTGGCTTCAAGTTCTCAGCAACACTTCTTCCATACTGGGAAGGCGTAACAAAAGAACCAAAACAGACATTCATTGGCGGTGCGGCACTATTCGCAATGGCTGGTAAATCTGCTGAAGAAAACAAAGCAACAGCAGAATTCTTCCAATATCTAACATCACCTGAAGTTCAGTATATGTGGCATAAAGAAACTGGCTATGTGCCGGTTACAGAAGCAGCTTATGAGCTTGCAAAAGAAGACGGCTACTACAAAGAATCTCCGGCCGCAGAAGTTGGCATTCAACAGCTTCAATTGCCTGCTGGCGAATGGACTAAAGGCTACCGCATGGGCTTTTACGTTCAGATCCGTGACGTGATGAACCGCGAGTATGGCCGCATCCTAACCGGTGAAACATCCGTTGAAGATGCCTTCGCAACAATCGAAAAAGAGTCAAACGCACTTCTTGCTCGTTTTGCCAAAACTCAAGGCTAATCTTTAACCTAACATTCGGCCCGGATACGTCCGGGCCGTTTTCCATTTTGGAGTTGGCCAATTGAAACGCGCTGCTTTTTCAAGTCCCTGGATGCCTGTTCTGCTTTTATTGCCGCAGGTAAGTATTATTTTCGTATTTTTCTATTGGCCCGCATTCGAAGCTTTAGAATCGTCTTTCTACCTACAAGATCCGTTTGGTTTCACTGGCACATTCGTTGGTTTTGAAAATTACCTCACGCTTTTCCAAAACAGTGAATATTTACGGATCAGCATTTTCACATTGGTATTCACCGTTAGTGTGACATTTTTCTCGCTGGCATTTGGACTTCTGTTCGCTGTAAAAGCTGACAAAGTTATACGCGGCGCTTCGACCTATAAAACATTGCTTATGTGGGTTTATGCCGTTGCCCCGCCCGTTGCAGGAATTTTAGGCGTGAGCCTTTTCTATCAAGGGCACGGCCTGATTACGCAGCTATTTGGTTTTTTCGGCCATGAGTTTGTTATTGGCGTAAATTATTACGACACAGGTTTCGCGCTCATCGCTGTGTCGATTTGGAAACAAGTTCCAATCAATTTCATCTTCTTCCTGTCCGGTTTGCAGTCTGTGCCGCGCTCAATTCGCGAAGCCGCGATGATCGATAACCGCTCATCTTCAGGCCGCTTCTGGACAATCACATTCCCGCTCCTCGCACCGACAGCATTCTTCTTGCTGATCACCAATATCACCTATGCAATGTTTGATACATTTGGCGTGATTGACGTGATGTTGCGCAGCGAGCCTGGCAACAACCCGATGACGCTCACTTACAAAGTCTATGTCGATGGTTTCCGCGGCGGCGATCTTGGCGGCTCATCGGCGCAATCGGTCATTCTTATGCTGCTCGTTCTGGCACTGACTATTTTTCAGTTCCGCCTGATCGAACGCAGAATCCATTACACGTAAGGCACACATCATGACCGTAACAGATACATTTTCAACGCCGCCAGCCGTAACAGCTGTAAAAGTAAAAAAGCGCTTTCGGGTAAAACGCGAAACGCTAATCGATCACCTTATCTTGGTTCTCGGTGCGCTCTTTATGCTGTTTCCAGTCGTGCTAACTTTTATGACTTCCAGCTATGATAATTTAGCATTCGCGAAGTCAGGTTTGCAGTTTGGCTGGAGTGACCAATTTTTTGAAAACTACGAACGCGCAATGTTTGAGACCAGCGGCTTCACCGGAGCAATTGACGGTGTGTCGATGCTCACCAATTCACTCATTTTGGGTTTTGGATTTGCTATCGGAAAAATCGTCATTTCCATGATGGCGGCCTACGCTATTGTCTATTTCCGCTTTCGGTTTGCAACGCTCAGCTTCTGGATCATTTTCACAACACTTTTGTTGCCGCTCGAAGTGCGCATATTACCGTCTTACGAAGTTGTACAAGGCCTTGGGCTTGGCAACACATATACAGGCTTGATTGTCCCTCTCATTGCATCTGCAACAGGCACGTTTTTCTTCCGTCAGTTTTTTCGTTCAGTACCAGAAGAACTTGTCGAAGCAGCCCGTATTGATGGCGCTGGCCCTGTGAAGTTTTTCATCGACATTCTTGTTCCACTATCAAAAACCATGATCGCTGCGCTGTTTATCATCATGTTTGTTTACGGTTGGAACCAATATCTGTGGCCAACGCTGATTACGACAGATGAGGGCATGTTCACGCTCGTGCGCGGCATTAAAAACATCATTCAATCATTCACAGATAGCAGCAGTGTGCCTGAGTTCACCGTCGGTTTTGCTCTGACGACAATCACCATGCTGCCCCCTGTTCTTATCGTAATTTTCTTCCAATCTTGGTTCGTCAAAGGGCTGACCGAATCTGACAAATAGAGAGTCACAATTATGGCAATCGTATCGCTCAAAGCTTTGCAAAAAATCTACCCAAATGGATTTCAGGCCGTTCATGGTGCTGACATCGAAATTGCGGACGGAGAATTCATCGTTCTTGTCGGCCCTTCCGGCTGCGGAAAATCAACGCTATTGCGCATGATTGCAGGACTGGAGGAAATCACCTCCGGTGATTTGATAATTGGCGACAAACAGGTCAACGATCTTGATCCTGCTGATCGGGACATTGCCATGGTGTTTCAAAACTATGCGCTCTATCCGCATATGACGGTCTATAACAATATGGCTTATGGTCTGCGGAACCGCAAAAACAGCAAGGAAAGCATCGAAAAAAGTGTGCGTGAAGCTGCAAGACTTCTCAACCTTGAAGAACATCTTGATCGCCGCCCAAGTCAACTTTCAGGCGGTCAGCGCCAGCGTGTTGCGATGGGTCGCGCCATCGTGCGTGAGCCTGCTTTGTTCCTTTTTGATGAGCCGCTCTCAAACCTTGACGCGAAATTGCGCAACCAGATGCGCATTGAAATTCGCAAACTACAACGCCAATTGGGCACGACATCTGTTTATGTAACCCACGATCAGGTGGAGGCAATGACCATGGCAGACCGCATCGTCGTTCTCAATGGCGGCAATATCGAGCAAATCGGCACGCCAGACGAAATTTATCACCGCCCAGCCAGCGTATTCGTCGCAACCTTCATGGGCGCTCCTGCCATGAACCTCATGGAAGGGAAAGTTGCTACAGGCGGCATTGAAATCGACGGTATTGGATTGCTTAAAAGCGATCATAAATTGGATGCATCATCCAATGTTTCTGTTGGCGTGCGCCCTGAAAAGGTCAAACTGACCACAAAGGCAAACGGTATCACACAGCCTTTCGTGCATGATTTTACAGAAGAACTTGGAGCAGCGCGTTTGGTGCATGGACGCTTGGGCGACAAGCCATTCGTTATCAATCTGCATCAAGAGGACGAAGTGCCGACAGGCGATCTCTATGCAACCATTTCTCCCGACATGCTTCATCTTTTCGACACAGCTACTGGCAAAAGGCTCAGCTAAATGAAGCTTTATAGTGAACATAGCTCTGAAAAATTGCCGGATGTACCGGCTCAACTGCGCAAGAACATTTCTACGGCTCAACGCACGGCCAGCAATCATCGCGATTTAATGGATCAAGTTGAAGCCCTGTCATTGATAGAAAACAATTGGGCAGATATTGGCGATAAAGAACTGCCATTAGATTTGACCATTGCCGCATGGAATATGGAGCGCTGCATTGATGTAGAAGGCAGCGCTGAACTACTCCGCAAACATTCACCAGACATCGTCCTGCTCTCTGAAATGGACAATGGCATGGCGCGTACTGGCCAGCGCCATACAACGCGTGATCTCGCCGCACTCATGCAAATGGGCTATGCTTATTGCGTCGAGTTTCATGAACTCGGCCTTGGCAGCGGACCCGAGCTTGAATTTGTTAAAGATGAACAAAACACACATGGCTGGCATGGCAATGCGATTTTAAGCAAGGTAAAGCCCAAGCGTATATTGCAAATCCGTCTTGACTATCATGGCCATTGGTTTTGTGCCTCCGACGATACGGATACAAACCAGCCGCGCATTGGAGGCCGGGTCGCAGTCGCCGCAATTATTCCAACACAGGTTGGTGATATTTGCGCCATATCAACACATTTGGAGAGCGCCGGAAGCATCAGCATACGCCAATCACAAATCGACCGTATCATCGCCGCTGTCGATAGTTTTGCTGCTGGCCTACCCGTAATCATTGGTGGGGATTTGAACACGGGAAACAATATCCCAAGCCATGACTGGCGAGAGGAAACATTGTTTCAAGCCGCTGAACGACAAGGCTTTTCATGGGAAGGCAATGCTGACGGAGACACGACGCGCAAGAGCCGCCTGACAAGGTTTCCAGAACGCACGATGAAGCTGGATTGGTTCGCCCATCGCGGCGTTGCAAAGCTGAAATCTGACATTGTGCTAGCATTGGACACGGAAGGTACGGCGCTTTCAGATCACGAGCTAATTATAGCGAAAGTAGCGCTTGTTTAGCTCTTGTGTGCGCTAGCAGGTTTAGAAACACTGATATGGTTATCCCAAAGCATAAAATGTTTCGTAACATTAAAGGCACCCTCGCCATTTGACCAAGCAAAGCTCTTGCCAGAGGCCGCAACGCCGCAAATCTCATCACTGCGCTTAATGCCTGCAACCTTTTTGGTGCGCGTATCATAGCGCACCAATATGCCGCCTCGCGGTGATGTGAACGCAATTTCGTTGCCCTGCTCATTTGCAGCAATTGACCCCACATAGCCGCGCAAATTCATGCCCACATCCTCAGGAATTTCAGCCATATCAATCGTGCCACTCTCTAAAGAAACTTGCCCAACAAGCGGTGTAGTAGCGACAAGGTCTCCTTCATTTTGGCAGGCAAACCAGACATTATCTCCCATCAACGCCATATGCCGAATTGACAACTTATGTTGATCTTTAGGCAACTCAAATGAACCAATTAGCTTACCTGTCACACTATCAAGAAAGGTCAAATTTGGCTTCATAGAAGCAATGTTTAGCTTCGCTCGCGGAAAATCCGGATGGGTTTCAATACCGCCATTAGCAACAACCAATGTGCGCCCATCGGGCAAAAGTTCCATGTCGTGCGGGCCAATGCCATGTGCATCAAACTCGCCAACACGCTTGAAGCCGTCGCGTGTATTGTAAATACCGATCACACCACGCGCATTGTCAAAATCATTTTCTGTTGCAAAGACAAATGCGCCATCGGGCGAATAAACACCATGACCATAAAAATGGCGCCCCTCAACAGCGTTAATCATCGTGGGCGCGCTTTGGCCACTAGGGTCGATTACAGCAGCAAATGTTCCCGGTCGTCTAGCAAATGCAATCAATTGACCACCATCTGCGCGCCAAACTGTATCGTGTCCCCGTTCAGGCAAAACATAGCTATGCAACAACTCGCCGCGCTCAGACAAAGTCGCAATACCATAGCGGCCGTCAGGAGCTTTATAAGCTGATGCAAAGATAGCGTCTGTTTGTTGAATAGCCCGCGCTTGGGCGTCACTCATACAGCTAAGAAAAGCTGCACCTGTCGAGGCGAGAAAAGTTCTGCGATCAATCAGCAACGGCTTATGCATTTATCCTTAATCCCCGTCCAACGAAGAGAACCCAGAAGAAAGATTGAACGCAGGCGACAATTGTTCCCGCAGGATTGTTTCGATGCTTCTGCCGACAATATTCACATAGCTAAACTTATCATAATCATCCGCATTAACAGCGATATCAGCCGTGGGTTTGTTGATCGCTTTTAAAGTCCGCGCTGCATTATCAAACTCAAAAAACACGCTGTCGGCCGTCCTGGTTACATCGCCTTCTAACGCTCCGGTTAAATCAGCTGCACGCATAATCGCATTTAAACCTGCAAAGTTTGACGCGATAATATTGACCGCATTATCGGAACGCCAAAACAGAGCTGACTTTGGTTTAGCGCTGTCAAAACCATCATCTAAAAATGGTTGAATGCGTTGTACGCTAACAATCTCTAACCCGCCGCCGACAATCTTAAACAAGGCAGATAGTTGCTCGCGGTCATCACGGAAAAGCGGATTGGTGTCAGACGGATTTTGCCAAAGCGTTGAGATCGCCTGCGGGCCGTCATCATACCATGCCGCCTCAATCTCCCCCGTCACATTAGCGATATTCTCTGTAATTGCCTGCATATATTGGCATCGTACCGCGCCAGCGTTAGAGGTCAACGCTGCACTGTCATCGCCAAAAAGAATAAACTCAAGCGCGAGCAGTCCTTGCACAGCCACGCTTTTTTCAGACAAGCCTGCAGCATCAAGTGCCGTTTCATCACCGCTGCGCACAATAAAGCGCACCTGCTTTAAGCCACGTCCACGACGATCCGGCCAAAACAACATGCGTTCCAACCTGTTATCCTGCGCGAGCGGACCAAGGCGCAGCAATTCCACCTGCCCCCAATCTTTAACAAGCGCACTAAACTCATCTCTGGCAGTATTAAGCGCAACTGCGTTAGGCTTTTCGCAAAGCACATTGGCGGCAGCATGCATGGTATTTGCGCGTGCTTTCAGTGCCGTTGTCGCTGGCCTAATGTAATCGGCAATCACATCACGCACGATATCATTCGCATCGCGGGCAAAAGCCCCCTGCACTGTGCCTGTTAAAAGAGCGACAGCGACGATCAACCCGGTAAACGCAATACGCATATTAAAGGCTCTCCAAAAATCCGATAAGTGCTTGCCTATCGGTTTTATTCATATCGGCAAATGCTTGCTTGGCATTTTCTGCCTCACCGCCATGCCACATGATCGCTTCAGTTAAATTTCGTGCCCGCCCATCATGCAAAAAGAATGTGTGGCCGTTTACGGTTTCCGTTAGGCCAAGCCCCCATAGCGGCGGCGTACGCCATTCACGTCCATTCGCAACGCCAACCTGCTGTCCGTCCGCAAGCCCCTCGCCCATATCGTGAAGCAACATGTCTGTATATGGCCAGATCAATTGAAAAACTTGCGCTTTGTCATCCGTATCACGGCGCGTTACAAATTTAGGTCGGTGGCATGAAGCACAGCCAGAACCATAAAACAGCTCTTTGCCGCGCAAGACGCCCTGATCTTCCACATCGCGGCGTGCAGGTACTGCTAAGTTCTTTGAATAAAACGTCACAAGCTCGAGAACAGGGTCAGGTGCTTCGGTATTCCCGAGCCGTTTTTGCACACCTGTTGCCATAGCCAAACAGGCTTGCTGGCGCTGTGTGCAATCACCAAAAGGTTTATCAACATCAGGCGATGAAATTCCTATATCGCCCGCAAATGCTGATGCAGACTGATGGCGCACAGTCGGATTTTCTGCCTTCCAGCCAAAGCGGCCTAATGTTAGCTCACCCGTGACCGGCATTCGCGCAATCGCGTATTTTCCGGATATGCCATCGCCATCCAGATCTTCAGGGTCCGCATTTTTGATAATATCAGCAGGGTGAATGGCCTCAAGCAGCCCAAGCCCTATCATTGGCGGAGCGATCCGCGGCGATAAAGTCGTATCCTTATGCATCGGACCATAGCCAAGATCGGAAACAGAATAGGTTGGCATTCGAAGTGAGACTTCGGTGCCATCTTTAAGCTGCACCAACTGCTCTTGATAGTCGATGACCATATGGCCTTCAGCTGTAAGACCTGGCACTGCCAAATCTTGCAACTGCCCACCATAGACAGGATCAGGAATGGTCGCAGAAACATAATTATTCAGCGCTTCTATTTCTTCTGCAGTGCTGCCTGATTTGCCAAGGCGCAAAAACATAGACGTTGCATCATCATCGCCTTCGGGTGGATGCCCGCGACCATCTTTTAAGTGGCAACTCTGGCATGCACGCGCATTAAAAAGCGGCCCCAAACCATCCGATGCTTGTGTCGATGAAGGCGATGACACCCACAATTTTCGAAACAGCGCATTGCCAAGTTTGAAGGTTTGCTCATCCTCAAAAGTTAGATTGGATGAAAATTGTGAAAAGGCGTCGCGGTTTGCAACTTTCGTTGACGTTGCCGCGCCGCCTTGATTGGTTTCAAAACGCTCCGCTTTTGAAAAGTCTAAAGTCGGCTTTGTAATTTTCTCAACCCGTTGAAGATCTTTATCTGAAAGATCGTCACGCACAGTTGAAGAAAAATCATAATCAGCACTTTGTGCAGATACAGGCATGCCGACAAGTATACAGCACAATCCAATTCGGAAGCGTTTTAGTAACAATTTTACTCAGCCTCATCCGCAGAAACAGCATTAAGAAGCCCATACTTCTCTTCGCCAATTTTGCTCATCAAATCGAGTTGCGTTTCGATAAAGTCAATATGACCTTCTTCATCGGCAATGAGTTCTTCAAACAGGTTTTTGGAAACATAGTCGCCAGCTTCTTCGCAAATTTCACGAGACTTTGTGTAGCTTGCCCAAGCTTCTTTCTCACCTGCAAGGTCAGATTCAAGCACTTCTTTGACATTTTGCCCAATGCGCAATGGCGCAACAGACTGCAAATTTGGGAAACCTTCCAAAAAGATAATACGCTCAACCAGCTTGTCGGCATGGTTCATTTCTTCAATGCTTTCTGCGCGCTCTTTATTGGCAAGTTTTTTAAAACCCCAATCATCAAGCAAACGATAATGAAGCCAATATTGGTTCACCGCACCAAGCTCTAAAAAAAGCGCTTCATTCAAACGCTCAATTACTTTTTCATTGCCCTTCATCAGGCCACTCCTTATTTGAAAAATGTCCTGAATAGCTTACGCCAAATCCAACGAGAATGTCAGGCCGCAAAATGTTGCATTTTGCTTTTTTGGTTTATTAATTTGAAAGTTTCGAAGCGATCGTGCTCGTGCTTAATACGATCAAGCAGGCAAATTATCTCGGCTTCTGGCGATTGTTGCTCACGGTGCCACTGCGCACTCACTTCAACAATCACGCCAATCGCATTGGGAAAACATCCACAGCATTTACCGCGCTTTTGCAAAGCATGATACACCTTGCCAACCGTAATTAACTGCCATGCATCATCATCAAGGAAGCCGCGAACGACTCCCTCAATGTCATTTTTTGAAATGTAGTTACAACTACATACGATCATGATTGATCAGATCCTATTGGAAAACAGCGTCTGGGCTATCGAGGCTATCTGAACCTTCAATCTCAAGTTCGCCAAGTTCAAGCGCTGCAACCGCACGTTCAATTGAGCGTGTCTGAGAAACCAAACCATCAATCGCAGCCTGAACAGCTGCATTGCCTTCGGTATTACCTTCACTAATCATCTGGTCATAGGCTTCACCGTTTTCGGCACGTTTCGCCATTGTCTGCATAAGCGATACAGTTTTGCTGAGTTTTTCTTTCAGCTCAGCATCAACACTTGCGTCTTTAGCGGCAACGAGCTCAGATATAGACGGACCTTCTACTTTTGATCCATCAACACGTGTATAGCTGCCATTGTACACATTCTGAATACCAACCGCATCATACAGGTGAGAGTTGTGCGTATTATCAGAAAAACAATCATGCTCTTCTTCAGGGTCGCCCAAAAGCAGACCGAGCTTCATACGCTCACCAGCAAGCTCACCGTAAGATAATGAACCCATGCCTGTTAGAATAACAGAAAGCGCATTTTCAGGGTTTTCAGTAAGTGTTGCGCGCGCCTCACCTTCCGTTGTCCAGTTGGCAACCATCTCTTCAAGGTCCGCAACAAGCAGATCAGATGCAGCCGCTAAATATTCGCCGCGGCGGTCACAATTACCATTCGTACATTCATCGCCTGACGCATAATCAGTCCATGAGCGCGCACCGGCGCCCGCATCATTACCGTTAAGATCTTGACCCCAGAGAAGAAATTCAATCGCGTGATAACCAGTCGCGACATTGGCTTCCACTTCGCCGGCTTCCTGCAATGTCGAAGACAAAAATTCAGGTGTGATCGTTGATGCGTCAATGGTCTCGCCGTTAATAGCAATTGATTTATTCGCGATTACATTTGCAGCATAAAGCGCATTTTCATCGTTTTCAGCGCCGTATGAAGCGTCGACATAGTCAATCAGACCTTCATCAAGCGGCCAAGCATTCACACGGCCTTCCCAGTCATCAACAATCGCGTTTCCAAAACGGTAAACTTCCGTTTGTTGATAAGGAACACGTGCGGCCAGCCAAGCTTCTTTTGCCGCAGCAAGGTTTGCTTCTGATGGTTCCGCAACAAGTGCATCAATCGCTGCGTCCAGTTTCTTTGCTGTTGCGAGAGAATCTTCAAACTTCGCCAAAGCAATATCAGCGTAAGTCTTGGTAACTGCTTCTGCTGTCACTTCTGCAAATGCTGTCGAAGTGAAGAGTGCCGTGGAAGCTGCAAGCATTGCAATTCCGGTAATCGAGCGTTTCATTAGTCGTTCCTTTTAGTGAAAAGTCGGTGGCGACACATCGTTAAAACGATGCGCTGCTGTTTTTGCGTGATGGTTTAAAATCGATGTGAGAACTTCTGAAGGGATTGGCATCAATATCTTTGCTGCGCCTTTCAAAATGAGCGCGAAAGAACCCGCTGCCATAACAACTTCGTCGCAGCGTGTCGGACAGCTAAGCGCACTAAGACAAAGCTCTACAGCCTCATCATCGCCGTTTTGAATACCGGAGATAAGACCAAGTATCATTGTCTCATCCGTGCAGATATTCGGCGTATTGGTTGCAAACATATGAAGCGGGCATTTTGCACATAGCCCTAACGTATGAAGAAAATCTGCCATTGCCACAAAAGCTGGACGCGAAAATTGCGCACCAAGAATTTCGCGGTACAGATCATTCGCCGCGTCCATAGGAACAGGTGATTGCGTCACGACGCTCTCTGTCCAATGTCGATAGCCCTCCAACACTAACCGCTCTGGCGGACGGCTGAGATATCGATGTGCAATAGTGTGTGTTTGTCCCTGCATTTGCAGAACCGCCATATAACCTGACTAATTTTGTCCGATTAAACATGTCAAAAAACATGTGTCAAACACTCAAGTTTAAAACGATTCTAAACTCTGCGTTCAAGCAGAGTGCCCGAAGCACCAAATAAATATAATTTATCATGTAAAATCAATAAATTAAGCTCTCAACAATTAAAACAAAAGCAGACCAACGGCATCATTTTTCAATTGAGATTATTTAATTTTCTTCACAGATTGAGCGCAATTTCGCGTGAATCAACAGGCTAAAACTTAAGAAAATAGTTTTTCTAACTCACTAAGAGCGGCCAAAGACGCGTCTCTACTGTCCTGAATAGCTTTATGGTTTTCAACAGTTATTGCCGCAAGCAATTCGCCAAATCGCTCATTGGCTGCGGCGAAAAGGACAGATTGCTGACCGCTCCGAATATTGTCCGGTAAAGCTGACCTCACCAAATGCCGATAGGTAATTGCAGTAGACTTATCGGCTGAAGTAACACCGCAAATCATCTCGCGGGCCAGATCAATTTTAGCGGCAGACATCATGGTTTCGTGTTTTCGTGTTGGTTAAACAGCAGCGATTCACTACCATAACAACCGCTACAACACAGTCCGCCTACAGCCAACTCCTATTGTGCAGTTCGCACGTCAAATATTGATGCGGTTACTTTTTCAGTGTCACGCCGCTGTTTGTATCAAAGAGATGGAACTCGTTTTGATCCAGAATAATGCCAACATCCTTATCAGCTTCAATTGATGTTTGTCCGTTCAAATGAATTGTTACTGGCGTTCCATCAGCTGCAAAAGTGTAAATAAAGGATTCGCCGCCAAGCTGCTCCGTATTGCGCACTTTCACGACAATATCTGACTTTGCTTTGGTGCCAACAGTCAAATGGTTAGGGCGAAAACCAATCGTTACCTTGTCGCCAGCTTTTACATCAAAACGCTTTGCATCAAGCTTGATCGCTTTACCGTCAGTCGGTTGGAAAGAAATCTTACCAGCCGTAACACCCGTCACCTCACCCGTTAGAAAATTCATTTTAGGCGAACCGATAAAGCCGGCTATAAACATATTGGCTGGATTATTATAAATTTCGAGCGGTGCACCATATTGCTCGACAAGCCCTAAGCGCAGAACAGCGATCTTATCAGCCATCGTCATCGCTTCAACTTGGTCATGCGTGACATAAATCATCGTATTGCCAAGACGCTTGTGGAGAGCCGAAATTTCGCCGCGCATATCAACACGCAATTCGGCATCAAGGTTTGATAATGGCTCGTCAAAGAGGAAAATTGATGGTTCGCGCACAACAGCGCGCCCGATAGCAACACGTTGCCGCTGCCCACCAGACAAATCTTTCGGCTTTCGATCCAGCAATTCGCTAATTTGCAACATGGTTGCAACTTCACCGACTTTTTTCTCAATTTCCGGTTTTGGTGTTCGAACATTCTCAAGACCAAAGGAGAGATTTTCGCGCACCGACATATGCGGGTAAAGAGCATATGATTGGAACACCATTGCCAGCCCACGGTCGGCAGCAGGAATATTGTTCACCACTTGGCCGCCAATCGAAATTGTACCGCCAGTAATTGGCTCCAAACCTGATATCATCCGCAACAAAGTCGATTTCCCGCAACCCGAAGGCCCAACAAATACACAGAACTCGCCCTGCTCTATACTCAGATCGACACCTTTGATCACATCTGCTGCGCCATAAGATTTGCGCACATTACTCAGAACCAGATGAGACATTTATTTACCCCCGGTGGACGCGATTCCCGTCGCGATATATTTTTGTAAAAAGGCGAACACAATTGCGATAGGCAACAGCACCAACATTGTCATGGCAAGCAGATTACTCCATTGCGTATTCAGATCCCCCTGAAACGCATTCAGTGCCAATTGTAGTGTGAAATTATTGCTGTCTGACAAAACGATCAAAGGCCACAAGAAATCGTTCCAACGCCACATAATGGCTAGAATGGCCAATACTGCAATTGCTGGCGCACTAAGCGGCAAAATTATGCGCCAGAAGATCTTCCACTCACTGGCTTTATCCATGCGCGCTGCATCAAGAATTTCATCAGGAATGGTCAGCATATATTGGCGCAGTAAAAACACACCAGTTGGCGTAGCTGCGCCTGGAATAATAACCCCCCAAAGACTATCCGTTAGATAAAGCTCTTTAGAGATCAAAAACAACGGCACCAAAACCACGGTCTGCGGAATCATGAGCGTGCCAATCACAAGTGCCAACACAACGGTTCGGCCTTTGAACTGATATTTGGAAAGAGCAAACGCCGCCATGGAGTTGACAATCAGCATGATAATCGTCGCCGTCGCCGTGATAAACACGCTGTTCCACAAATAACGACCGAAATTAAACTTCTCAAAAAGCTCCGTATAGTTTTCCGTAGCCAGGCGGAAACTTTCGATAGGTTCGCGCTCTTTGATATTGATCTTCAAACGCTCATCAGGCACCGCCGGATCAACCATCTGAGCAATAATACCAATACGCCGAATTTGAGCGAGGGTTTTGCCTTCATGCTCACCGCCTTTAATACGGTAAAGCGGCAATGGATCATCATATCCATCAACGACGATTGTTTCTTGCGCCATAGGCAACAACCGCGGCGGAAAGCGCAACAAATCAGCCTCCGTCTTAAAAGATGAGAAACCAAGCCAAATAACAGGCAGGAACATCAACAAAACACCGCAGAACAGATAAAAGTAAGACAGCCAATCGGTCCAGTGCAGACCACCTAAACCGTTACCGCGTGTTCGTGTAAGAAATTTAACAGGATTAGCCATCAACGTTCTTCCTGTTTGCCCAGAGTTGCGCAAATGTGAGAATTACCAGCACTATCGCCAACATGATTGATGCAGCCGATGCCAAACCAAACAAGCGCGGCGTTCCAGCAAAGCCCGTATTATAAATATATTGAATGATAAATGTGGTCGCAGAACCCGGACCACCACCTGTGAAGGCAAAAATCTCGTCAAAAGTCTGCACGCCCTTAATCAGCGCCAGAACCAGTACAACAAGCATGGTCGGCATTAAAAGCGGCAGCGTAATGCGCCTGAACACCCGCCAAGGCGACGCGCGATCCATCATCGCCGCTTCATATACATCGCGCGGAATCGCTTGCAAGCCAGCCAGCAAGATTAGAGTGTAAAAGCCCATATGCGCCCAGATGGACAAGAACACAGACCAGCCAAAGGCCCAACTTGGGTCAAGCAGCCAGTTAAAACTATCAAGCCCTACGGCTTCAAGCCAAGCGTTCAAAACGCCTTCCCGCTGCAAAATCCATTTCCAGATAAGCGCCACCACAACAGGTGATAGAAGCACAGGAAAGAAGAAAACGCTGCGAAAGAACCCGCGCGCACGAATTTTGCGGTTAAGAACAATTGCGGTCAGCAGCGAAAATCCGACCATTAACCCAACCTGCAAGATCACAAATAAAATCGTATTGTGAACAGCGCGCCAGAAGAAGTCATCGCGACAAGAATTTGGATCAAGATAACTACTGCAATCCAACAGATAATCGAAATTACGGCTTCCCACATAAGGGCGATCGGCAAGCAGAATGCCATCACTACCAGTAAAGGAATAAACGAAATTGATTATGACGGGCAAAAAGGCAAATAGCCCAAATAAAATAAGATTCGGTAGAAGAAACAACCAAGCAGGATTTTTTAAACCCAATATATCCTGCATCCACTTCATCGGAACTTCGATCAAGCGCATGAGCGGATTTAGCACTGCGAGCATCTAGTTCCCTCCCGTCGAACTGTTTGCAATATATTTATGTGCCGCCGATATCATTAATATCGGCGGCACAATAGTGTTACTTGGTTTCAGCAAGAGCCTGTTTTAGGTCTTCTTTTGCACGATCCATAGCTTCTTCCACTGTGAGCTCGCCAACAATTGCCTGCGTGATACGTTCAACTGAAATGTTGAACATTGCGCGGTTGTTCTTGTAGCCTTGATAAGCATAGGCAACAGGCGAAATCTTGGAAACTTGCGCGCTCCAAGCATTAAGAGCTGCAGCAGCTGCAGGTGATGCATCCGAATACTCGACGCCTTTTGCAGCAACAGCCGCATGTGCAGGAATGTTTTTCGTCTTAGCAGTCATTTCTGCATAGTTGGCTTCTTGGGCAAGATAATCAATTGCCTTCGCGACCAATTCAGGATGCTCAGTTGAAGCAAAACCAACGATACCAGCTCCACCCGGCATGCCTGTACATCCGCCAACGCCACATGGTGTGCCAACGACTTCCCAGTCAAACGCATCGCCAATTTGTTCGTCCATTTTAGCAACTTGCCAGCTACCAGAATAATAATACACCAACTGTCCATTGATGAACTCTTTATCCGCAGCTTGATAAGCTGAACCGCCAGTGCTGGCCCATACATCACGCGCCATTGTGCCGTCATTATTCCACTCAACGAACTTCTTCACATAGGTTGTGAAGCCTTCATCAACGAGAATACCAACGCCATTTTCATCAAGAAGCTTAGCACCATCAGAAATTGCAGGCCCCGCTATGCGGTGGCCAGAACGGTCCATTGCCATAGGAAACTGTGTTTCAGTTTTCTTTGCAACATCGCGTGTTGCAGCTGCCCAGTCCTCCCAAGTTGCATCTGGACCAGGCACTTCCACTTCAGCCTGTTCAAAAAGCGTTTTGTTGATATATGCGCCTGTAATTGTCAGCTGTGAGTGCAGACCATAAATGCCTTTGTCTTCTGGGCCTTTACGGTACCAATCTAGCGTGCCGCCAAAATTCTTCTCCCAATAGGCTGCATCAACATATGGAGAAAGGTCGAGATAATATTCAGACAAACCACCAAGGTCTGTAACTTTCGCCATATCCGGCGCATCACCAGCGGCAAGCTGTACAGGCAGGCTTTCAACAATTGCTTTATATGGCACTTCATCGATTTTGACTGTAACTCCAGGATTTTCCTCTTGGAAACGGTCAAAAATCTCGCGTGCTGTAGCGCACTCTGTTCCATCGCTGGAACACATATACGTAATTTCTTGCGCAAAAGCCGTGCCCGCACTCATCGCAAGGCCGGATATTGCAGTCGCTGATGCGAGCAATAGTTTCATTGAATTCATAGACATCTGGTTCCTCCCTTTGTGTCTATTCGAGTGCCAAGATTAGCTTGTAATCGTTGGCGCCCATCCATCATAGAAGGCATCGCCTTCTGTAATCGGTGCCTGCACTATCGCGCAGCTTCGAGCAGATTGATACATCATTGATACAATTTCAAGTGACCTTATGCCATCTTCGATAATTACTGCATTTTTACCATCATTTTGAAGGCAATCTGCCAGTGCTTCAAAGAAACCAGCAAAGCCTGAATGCACAAAATCAACCTTTGATACTATTGCATCAACTTGATCTTGTGTCACACGTCCACGAGCTTCGAAAGTCCATTCATCTTCAGCTGGATTATAAGGCGATGTACCACTTGTCGCCGTTAGGTTTTCAAACACAAACCTTAATCTTGAAGTATCCTTTGCTGCACCAAGCGTGATTGAGCTCGTTGCTAAAGCACCGCTCTCCATAACAAATGAAATGGACGCACAGTCTTCAACCTCAATGTCATTAACCCGCGTATCAACGAAAGCATTCACCTTTTTCACACCGCCGAAGATTGCACAAAGAAGATCATGATTATGAATGGCATGGCCAAGAATAGCGCCGCCCCGCTCGCCTTTCCATGTGCCGCGCCAAGGGTTGGCATAGTAATCGGCTTCCCTGTTCCAATGAGTTTCAATACTGGCAACCAGCGGTTTGCCTGCAAGCTCAATCAAAGCTTTAAGCTTTGAAATCGCAGGCCCAAAACGATATTGGAAAACCGGAAAAAGCATTTTGCCATATTTAGCTGCCTGCGCTGCAAGCAAATCTGCCTCTCTTAGAGAATTAACAAGCGGTTTTTCGCACACCACATGCTTACCCGCTGCAAGTGCCTTCATCGACATATCAAAGTGCAGATGCGGCGGCAGACAAATATCAATTAAATCAATATCTTCACGTATTAAAAGTGAATCAAAATCTGAGGTAACAGAAATGGCAGTGTCGCCCCCCGAAATCTCTCTCGCGCGCGCTTCATCAATATCACAAATATCGCTGACCTGAAAACGGTCCGGCAAAGCACGATAACCAGCAAGATGCTCACGCCCAATTCCAGCGCCTATAATTGCTACTTTGAGAACCTTACTCATTGAGTAGCATCCGCCATTGCTTGAGCTTTTAAACCCAGTTCCATGACCTTGAAACAATGCGCTTGGCTCATGGCTGTTTCAGTACGGTTTTCAATGTCTGCAACCAAACGAGAGAAATATGGATATCCTGCATCTGAAGCATCAATATACTCACAGCGATCCTTGTTCACGAGATAGACATGATCTGTGCCTTCGCTGCGCGCCACATCAACATATTTGCGCAATTCAATATAGCCCTCTGTGCCAAGAATGGTCAGGCGCCCATCACCCCATGTCGGCAATCCATCAGGATTATACCAATCCACACGAATATAGCCGTGGCCTTGGTCGCTGCGCAGTGCAACTTCACCAAAATCCTGCAATCCTTTATCAGTTGGATTTGCATAATTGGCTGCACTCGCCATTGTCACTTTTGCATCAGTAGAACCAGTAAAGAACAAGAACTGATCGATCTGGTGCGAAGCTATATCGCAAATGATGCCGCCATATTTTTGTTTGTCGAAGAACCAATCAGGCCGAATATCACGGTTCAAACGGTGCGGCCCCATGCCGATGGTTTGCACCACTTTGCCAATCGCACCTTCAGCAACCAGTTCTGCAGCTTTGGTAACGCACGCAACTTCAAAACGCTCTGAATAATTGACCGACCAAATACGGCCTGTGCGCGCGACACATGCTTTAATGGCTTCCAGCTGTTCCATAGTCGTACAGCCAGGTTTATCGACCATGACATCCTTGCCAGCTTCCATCGCTTCAATGGCAAGTGCCGCACGATCAGATGGAACTGCTGCGATCAAAACCAGATCAATGTCTGGGTTCTCAAGAATTGCATTGCGGTCACTAAGACGCACGGCATCTGGAAAGCGCTTTTCAAACCCGTCTAGAGTTTCTGGATTTCCATCCGTCCACCAACCGACAAATTCAGCACCAACATTCATCATGTTTTGTGACATGCCGTAAATATGACGGTGATCGAGACCCATTGCAGCAAATTTGATCGTTTTAGCCAACGGAACGGCTCCTATAAAATGTTGTTAGTTGTTATCTTGAACAGTGACAGCGCATTTTTCAGTCGATGATTGAACGATCGCATCAATGAGATTGTGAACGCTTAGCGCTTCGCGTCCAGGACAAATGGGGGCTCGCCCCTCATTCAATGAATCGACAAAATCTTCAATAATACCGCGGTGCCAATCATGCGTGAACGCCATCGGGTCCGCTCCGCCGCCAGTACCACCAGCTTCGCCAATCACTTCCTCGCGTCCATCACGCCACTTGATTGAAAGCAGACCGGACTGCAAAGAAACCGCTGCTTTTTCAAATTGAAAAGACAATGATTCCGCATCACCAGGATAAAGTGCCGTGCTCGCAAGGATTGAACCTATCGCACCATTTTCATATTCGACACCGGCAGACACATGGTCTTCTGCTTCCATCTCATGCAAGGCACTTGTTCGCGCCATTGCCTGAACTGATTTTGCTTTACCGGTCAAACTCAGCATAAGATCCAGCGCATGAATTGCCTGACTAATTAAAACACCCCCGCCATCACGCGCATAAGTTCCGCGTCCCGGCTCATCATAATAGGATTGTTCACGCCACCACGGAATACGCGCTTCCACAATATGCAGCGCACCAAACGCGTTCGCATCCATCAAAGTTTTTAACTTGGTTGAGGATTCTCTTACGCGGTGCTGAAAAACAATACCGAGCGTAACATTTTGCGTTTCGCACAGATCAACAAGGCCAGCCGCAGCGACGCTTGTGCGCTCGACCGGCTTTTCCATCAAAATATGCTTGCCTGCCTGGGCCAGCTCGCCAATGATTTCTTCGCGCGCATTTGGCGGCGTTAAAACAATAGCAAAGTCTATAGATGCATCGGAGCAAATCTCTTCGATACGATCATAGGGGTGAATTTTGTAGCCGAGTACATTCTGCGTCGAATCTGCAAATTTTTGTGCAGAATCTTTGCTGCGTGTCAAAATACCCGCAACGTCAACTTTACTAGCAAGATCGGCCAAAGCTAAAAGATGCGTCTTAGCGACCATGCCTCCGCCAATAATGACTACCCTTCTACGATTTTGGTCTTTATCGATTGTCATAACGCCTCTTGTATACAAGTATATCGACTCTCAATAACACCAAAAAGATGGAAAAAACAATTAGGTTTTCATGACATGTACAAATTGGCTATTAGAAATATTTACAATATTTTTGGGCATGAATAATAAGTACACTTTGCATCATATAAATTACATGCAAGATTAAAACTGAAATGGAGAAACAAATGAGCCAGCCTGATACTTGGTTTGAAACTAATAGATGTTTTATTGGCGGCGCATGGCGTCAATCCCATAGCAGTGAAACGATTAATCTCATCAACCCTTCTGATGGTACGGTAATTTGCGATATAGCTGCAGGATCTTCTGCTGACATCAATGATGCCGTTACTGCTGCACAGTCTGCCCTTGATGGTGAATGGGGGAAACTGACAGCACCAGAGCGCGGACGTTTTCTCTTTAAGCTAAGTGCTTTGATTCTTGAGAACACTGAACGACTGGCTAAGCTTGAAGCTTTGGACGTTGGTAAGCCTCTTAGCCAAGCACGTGCAGATGTGTTGGCACTGGCGCGTTATTTAGAATTTTATGGCGGCGCTGTTGATAAAATTCATGGCACAACCATCCCTTATCTAGATGGATATACTGTTTATACGCTACGTGAACCCCATGGTGTAACGGGACATATTATTCCGTGGAATTACCCTATGCAGATCATCGGCAGATCAGTAGGCGCAGCCTTAGCAATGGGAAATGCCTGCGTATTAAAGCCAGCAGAAGAAGCATGTTTAACAGCACTGGCATTTGCTGATCTTGCAAGACAGGTTGGCCTTCCCGCAGGCGCACTCAATGTCGTTCCCGGCCGTGGCAGCGAGGCAGGTGCAGCACTCAGCAGTCATAAAGGTGTTCACCACATTTCCTTTACCGGTTCGGTGCCTACTGGCCGCGCAATTCAGGCAACCGCTGCACAAAATGTTATACCAGTGACATTGGAGCTGGGTGGCAAATCACCCCAGCTCGTCTTTGAAGATGCAGACCTTGATGCAGCACTGCCTTTTCTCGTTAATGCAGGCATCCAAAATGCAGGCCAAACCTGTTCAGCTTCTTCACGTATTTTAGTGCATCAAAGCCTATATGATGAAGTCGCTTCAAGAATGGCAAAACGTTACTCTGCATTGAGAGTTGGCCCAGCTATGGCAGACCTTGATCTTGGCCCAGTCATCTCTGCGCGCCAAAAATCAATCGTTGAGGGGTATCTTCAAAAAGCAGGCGATCTGGAAATCATAGGAAAAGGCAAGATAGTCGAAGACGCTCCTCAAGGCGGCGCTTATATCGCACCAACATTATTGTCTGGAGCATCGTCAGAACATGTTCTGGCACAGGAGGAAATATTCGGACCTGTGCAAGTTATAATTCCGTTTCAAGACGAAGAAGAAGCGGTCGCGATAGCCAATGGCACAGATTTCGGGCTTGTTTCTTCTGTCTGGAGCGAAAATGGTGCGCGCCAAATGCGCCTTGCCAAACGCTTGCGCAGCGGCCAAGTCTTCTTGAATAATTATGGTGCTGGCGGCGGCGTAGAATTACCCTTTGGCGGATCAGGCCTTTCAGGCCATGGCCGTGAAAAAGGGTTTGAAGCCCTATATGGATTTTCAACATTAAAAACAGTCGCAGCACGTCACGGATAGGAATTACCCATGCGAATGAAGAATAAAGTCGCGATCATTACCGGTGGAGCATCAGGTTTTGGCGCTGGTATTGCACGAAAATTTGCATCCGAAGGGGCGCAAATAATGATTGCCGATCTCAATATCGATTTGGCAAATGAGCTGGCCGGTGAACTTGGCCAAAGTGCGCGTGCAATTAAAACCAATGTTGCCGATGATCAAAGCGTTGCAGCAATGGTAGAAGCAACACTCGAAACCTATGGAAAAATCGACGTATTGGTCAACAACGCAGGCACCACCCACCTGCCCGCACCTTTGGATGAAATTACCGAACAAGATTTCGACAAGGTGTTTGCCGTCAACTGCAAGTCTGTTTTCCTAACGGCTAAGCACATTGTACCGCACATGAGGAAAAACCAAGCAAGCGCAATTCTCAACGTAGCATCAACAGCCGCCGTTAGCCCGCGCCCGCGCCTCAGCTGGTACAACGCATCCAAAGGCTGGATGAACAACGCCACCAAAAGCATGGCGATAGAGCTCGCGCCTGAAGGCATAAGAGTGAACGCGATCAATCCCGTTGCCGGTGAAACACCGCTACTCAAAACCTTCATGGGTGAAGACACCCCTGAAATGCGTGCTAAATTTCTCTCCACGATTCCTATGGGACGTTTTTCAACACCAGAAGATATGGCCAATGCCGCAATTTATCTTTGTTCGGATGAATCCAGCATGGTGACTGGTGTATGTATGGAAGTTGATGGAGGGCGTTGCATCTAAAGCAATTCAGCAAAAGCTTATAGCGCGTTAGAAATTATCTTTGCGCTTGCGAATTTCAGTAAATACCGCCTCGTCACTTTGATTTTCCATTCCTAAAGTGGAACGGATTTTCTCATCATCAGGGCGCAAAAATGGATTGGTCGCCAGCTCCGTTTCCAATGTAAAAGGAACGGTCGGCTTGCCCTTTTCACGTAGCTTTGCGACTTCTTCAGCGCGTTCTTTAAGCCCTTCATTCTCCGGATCGACACTTAGTGCGAATGTCGCGTTCGCAAGGGAATATTCATGGCTGCAATACACAGTCGTTTTTGCGGGTAACTTGGCTAGTTTTTGCAAGCTGCTCCACATCATTGACGGCGTACCTTCAAGAAGACGCCCGCACCCCAGCGCAAACAATGTATCGCCGACAAAGATGATGTCATCATCGGGCAGATAGAAATTGATCATGTCCAGCGTATGCCCAGGCGTTTCAAGAATTTCGATCTTTCGGTTCGCAAACTCGATTTCATCGCCCTCATTCAGAAGAACGTCTAATCCGACAATCGCTGTGCTTTGCTTACTTGGTCCAAAGACTTTTGCTTTTGTTTCCTGCTTAAGTTTTGCCAAACCATCAGTGTGATCCCAGTGATGGTGCGTGATCCAAATCTGGGTGATGTTCCACCCTTTGGACTTAGCCGCATTCAAGTAAGGATCGGCATCACCTGCATCGATAGCAACTGTATCCCCACTTTCAGGATCGTGAATCAGCACGCCATAATTGTCTTTATAATAATCAAACTGATGAATTTGCAGAGAGGTCATGGCTATTTCCTAAATAAGATCTGGCACTAAACTAAGATTTAGAGAAAATGTGCGCTTATCAACGGGTAATTCGCAATATTGACACAAAGTAAGATCATCCGGTTTGCGTCATGGACCTAACTGGTCCTATACGACACATCATTACAAGTAGATAACGACATTCAGTTACGTACGCATTAGAAATGCCCGTATAAATTTTATTTTTGAGCTTTGGCTCGTACTGACAGTTTTGCCAATTGGTGGGTCGCGCATTTTATGCGCAGGCAAACAGACTGTACAAGTCAAATAAATTAATTGGTAGTGGAATGAACAATTTCCGATCATACAGCATATGGCTAAAAAGCCATTGTGCTGCTGTGCGTATTGGAAATGCGGGATCATCCACTCGGTCAGGACAGTAAAATGAGTGAAGAAGCCCACCCGTGGCGAGAACGTGGTCGTCAATTTCAGGGCTACTTGAACGAACTGTTTTACATGCCGCCGTGGATCAAAACGATCAGCAAAGATACGCTGCGCAGTGACCTTATTGCTGGCCTTACCGGTGCAACCCTCGTCTTGCCTCAAGCCGTTGCCTTCGCAGCTATTGCTGGCCTGCCACCTGAATATGGATTTTATGCAGCAATTGTCACTGCTATTGTCGCTGCGTTATGCGGGTCAAGCTTGCATGCTGTTTCTGGGCCAACTACGCCAATTTCCGCGCTGGTCTTTGTGTCTCTTGTCGGCAGCTTCCAGCCCGGTACAGACAGCTATATCAGCGCTGCAATTACGCTCGCCTTTCTGGTTGGTATTTATCAGTTCGCGCTTGGTATAGCCCGCCTCGGCGGCATGGTGGATTTTGTTTCCCATTCCGTCATGACTGGCTTTATGACCGGGGCAGCGCTTTTGATTGCTCTTAGCCAAGTACGCCATGCCTTGGGTGTTGAGATACCACGCCCTGACGAGTTGGTTGAGTTCACCGTCGGCATTTATGAAAAATTCCCAGAGGTGAACCCCTATTCCGTCGGCATTGCTGCTTTCGCATTTTTTATCGGTATAGCGATAAAAAAATGGCGACCCTTATGGCCAAACTATCTCATTGCATTAGCAGCTGCGACAGGCATAAGCATTTGGCTTTCTGGACAATCGACTTCTGTTGCAACCGTTGGCGCAATTGAAACGGTTATACCAAAATTTGTACTCCCTGACTTTTCATTGAGCTCCCTACGCGATCTGTCTTCAGCCGCATTCGCGATCGCAATGGTTGGCCTTTTGGAAGCTATGTCAGTGGCGCGTGCCATCGGCTTGAAATCAGGTCAGATGGTTGACAATAATCGTGAATTTTTGGGCCAAGGCGCATCAAACATCGTCGGCAGTTTCTTCCAATGCTACCCAGGTTCAGCATCATTCACTCGTTCTGGTGTGAACTATGAAGCAGGTGCCCAAACACCTTTAGCAACAATTTTCTCTGCTATTTTCCTGTTCATCATACTCCTGCTTGTCGCCCCTTGGTTTGCATATGTGCCTATTCCGGCAATGGCTGGCGTTATCATTCTTGTCGCATGGCGCTTGGTGGATCTTCAAGAAATCAAGCATATATTCAGCACCTCCGCCTCAGAGGCTGTCATTGCTGGCATCACATTCTTCTCGGCAATCCTTATTAATCTTGAATTTGCGATCTATGCTGGCGTGCTTTTGTCACTTGGCTTGTTTTTGAATTCAACATCAAAGCCATCAATTGGTATCGGCGTACCCGATCCTAACTCTAAACGACGCACATTCTCTGGCTCAGGCATCGGCAGTGGCAACGAAACACTGCCCGAATGCCCGCAGCTCATGATTGCGCGTTTGGATGGCCCGCTCTATTTCGGATCGGTTGAATATCTACGCAAGCAATTCAGACGCTTTGAAATCGAGCGCAAAGATCAAACCAGTATGATCTTCATAGTGAAAGGCATCGGTGAAATCGATATGCCCGGTGCCGACCTGTTGATAGAAGAGGCTAATCGCAGACGTAAGCGCGGCGGTTCATTCCACCTACAAACAAAAACACCCAAGACAATTTCTAAGCTAGCGCGTTTTAAAGTTATCAAGGAATTAGGCCGCGAGTTTATTCACCTGTCGAAAGGTGATGCGATTGCCGGCGTTGTTCCCACATTGGATAAATCAATTTGTGCGACATGCACAAAACGCATTTTCTTCGAGTGTGAAGCACAGCCAAAGCCCGTACCTGAAGAAATATTAGAGCAAATGAACGAGGCGAAATCAGAAGCATCTTCCGCGAATGTTCAACCCGCCAAAACGCAATCAGCAGAATAATTCTTGTATTATATGGCGGTGACAATTTTTGTAGCTATATGTCTTAGATGACAATTGCTGACCGTATATTTGGACCATTCGAAAAACTGATTGCCCCACTGGATTTACCAGTGCTGCCAATGCCGGATGACGGACCACTAAAATTGGTCTGGCATTTTGCAAAAATGTTCCGTGCCGTGCTGATTGCTGTCGGTATTTTGTCGATTATTTCTGCGTCAGTGTCTCTGCTTCTCATCTGGGCTATGGCATTCATTGTTGATGGCGTATCTGCGCAAGGTGCATCGCTTTTTCTAGATCAAAATTGGGTATTACTACTTTTAATTTTGATCACGCTTGCTGTGTTCAATCCGGCCATACGGTTTGTCGCAGAAACATATATGTATCAAACAGTGGAAACCTTGATGCCAGCGGCGCTGCGTTGGCAAGCGCACAAGGCTGTCGAAAACCAAGATATGTCATTCTTTGAGGATTTGTTCGCAGGGCAAGTCGCTTCCCGTATCGCGCAAGTAACAAGCGCGTCACAGCGCATTATGATGCTTTCAATGAGCACTATTCCCTATGTTGGCATTCAATTTTTTGGCTCGTTTGCACTGTTGCTCGCATTGTCTTGGCAGCTTGCAATGCCTGTTCTTTTTTGGATCATAGCCAATAGTATACTCGCCTATTATGTGATGCCACTTTACATGCAGCGCTCCAAACATGTTGCCGGTGCACGTTCCAAAGCTACAGGCGCAATGACTGACATCTACAGCAATATCGCGATGGTGAAACTCTTTGCAGCTGAAGATTCAGAAGCTGGTGCTATTCGCAAAGTCATTGGTGAGACAATTGACACACAGCACAGCGAAAACCGCGCATACATCGCCACAGATACAAGCGTCAACTTACTCAATGTTGCCCTCGTGGTTTCAATATTCTCTATTGGCATTTGGGGGTTGGTGGACGGGTTTGTGTCGCTTGGTGAGTTTGTCGCCGCGGTGACTGTATCTCGGTCGCTATCAGATTCATCCAATGCTTTCATCGGCCTTGGTCAGGGCATTACGCGGGCGCTCGGCACAATAAAAGATGCAATGCCAGTCATTACCAGCCAGCCTAAAATCACAGACAAAACAAAGGCACCAAGCCTTGATGTACGTGCTGGAGAGATTACGTTTAACAGCGTTGATTTTTCCTATGGAGATGCGGCAAAGCCGGTGCTGCGCAAACTGGATCTCCATATTAAAGCTGGTGAAAAAGTTGGTATTGTTGGCCTGTCTGGCGCGGGTAAATCAACACTCATAGCGCTGCTTCTGCGGTTGCGTGATGTTGATGCTGGCAGCATTCAAATTGACGGTCAGGATGTACGTGACGTGACACAAGCATCGCTTAGACGCCAAATTGGGGTCGTGACACAAGATGTATCTTTGTTGCATCGCTCCATTCGCGACAACATTCGATATGGTGATCCAACCGCCAGCGATGCACAAATTGAGCACGCAGCAAAATTAGCGCAAGCAGACATTTTTATTCAAGGACTCACAGACAGTGATGATCGTCAAGGTTATGATGCCCATGTCGGCGAAAAAGGCATAAAGCTATCCGGTGGACAGCGCCAACGCGTTTCTATCGCTCGTGTTTTGTTAAAAGATGCCCCGATTTTGGCTTTAGATGAGGCAACCTCCGCGCTTGATTCTGAGGCAGAAGCAGCGATTCAGAAAAACCTTACCAATTTGATGGAGGGCAAAACCACGATAGCCGTTGCCCACCGTCTTTCTACAATAGCCGCGATGGACCGCCTTGTCGTTATGGATAAGGGCATGATTGTCGAGCAAGGCACACATGATGAATTGATTGAAAGCGACGGCCTCTATGCACAGCTATGGGCGCGCCAATCAGGCGGGTTTCTTGTAACAAACCAGCCTGCAACGTCAGAAGTCTAGTTTATCCGAACCTCAAGCGTTCTTGCGCTTCACTTCTTCCAGAACAATCCATTTGTTTCGGTATATTTTAGCGCGCTGAAAAACGCACAACGACCAATTATCTGAAATCTGCCAACTCATTCATCAACCAGTGCACGCGCCAATTGCCGTGCAGCATTTGATAAAAGTGTTTTGTGCTGAACTAGAATTTCAGGATCAAGACGAACCGTTGGACCATGCGTAGCGAGTGCTGCAAGAAAACGCTTTTTCTCATCAAAAATAGGCACTGCAATCGCAACCATTCCATCCATGAATTCTTGGTCATCAATCGCATAACCTTGGCTGACAATCGTCTCTAAGCTCTCAAGAAGCTTGTCTGCATTTTCAAACGTGTTGCTTGTATAGGGTTTAAGCTGAAGAGAGCGAACGAGCCGTTCGCGCATAGCTGGTGCAAGCGACGCCAAAAAAACTTTGCCACTGGCTGTACAATGAAAAGGAACATGAGTTCCCACCGGAAGCTGAACGCGAATTGGCCAGTCGGTTTCAACCCGATCAAGATAGGTCATGCCATCATCGGATGGCACAACAAAATTGACCGTTTCTCCAAGCGTTTGTGCGACGTTCTTTAATATTTGCCGACGGCCAATATGAATATGCGAAGCATATAACATGCCCACGCCCAACGAACGCAAACGCCGCGCTGGCCTTAAACGCTTGCCGCTTGGCTCATATATTAAAAAACCCTCTTCCACCAATGTCGCGCAAAGCCGATGCATTGTTTGTTTTGGCAAACCGATATGTTGATTAATTTCAGTTGGTGACAGTGCTTTGTCTGAATTACCCACGATTTCAAGTATCAATAAAGTTCTTAAATTCGTTGGAATTCGGCTTTCATCTGTCATCAATTATACTCCTTGTTCTCAGTAACATAAGCATGACTGAAGCGGTGAATCGAGGCAAAAAGTCTCATTTTCAGCAAAAGAACAATACTGAATCGGCAACATGACGCGTCATGCGCAAAGCACTGATGAATAAAGCAGCTTGTGCAACATCAGTAGAAAAGTCGCACCAGATAAAGCGTTAGGCTTGGGAACATTACAAGAATAATTGTGCGCAAAATGTCCGACGCAATAAAGGGCATAATAGCCTTATAGGTGGCCCCCAACCGCGTTTCCTTATCCATCGAATTGATGATGAACAGGTTCATGCCTACAGGCGGCGTGATAAGCCCGACCTCAACCACAATAAGCACCAAAATACCGAACCAAAGCGCTGTTTCTTCTGGCGACAATCCAAAATCAAGACCAGAAATAATTGGAAAGAAAATCGGAATCGTCAGCAAAATCATAGAAAGACTATCCATAATGCAGCCAAAAACGAGATAAACCAAAAGAATAACGGTTAAAACAACCCAAGGGCTTAAGCCCAAAGCAACAACATATTGCGACATTTCTTGCGGCACCTGCGTGAGCGCTAGAAAACCATTATAATAGCTCGCACCAAGCACGATTAAGAAAATCATCGCCGTATTGGATGCTGTTGATAGCAAGGCATCAACAAAATTATCACGTGTAAGAGAGCGGCTAAACAAGGCTATAAGCCCTGTTCCAGCCGCACCGATTGCAGCCGCTTCAGTTGGTGTAAACCAGCCGAAGTAAATGCCGCCAACAACCAGAAAAAACACGAGCAATACCGGCCATACAGCTAAAAGCGCTGTCAGCCGTTCGCTATAGGGCATACGGCTTTTAATCTGCTCACTACCGGGGAAAACGCGGACATAAATGGCAATGGTCAACATATAACCAATCGCCGCGAGCAAGCCTGGAATAAAGGCAGCCATGAACAATTTTGCGATATTTTGCTCTGTCAAAATAGCATAGATGACGAGAACAACAGAAGGCGGTATCAAAATGCCAAGCGTGCCGCCTGCGGCAAGTGTTGCAGTTGCAAATCCACCTTCATAGCCTGCGCGGCGAAGCTCCGGCAGTGCCACCTGCCCCATTGTTGCAGCTGTTGCCAAGGACGAGCCACAAATCGCGCCGAACCCAGCCGAAGCACCAACAGAAGCCATCGCAACCCCGCCTTTGCGGTGGCCCAAGAATGCTTCAGCTGCGCGAAACAAGGATTGGGACATGCCGCCAAGCGATGCAAACTGTCCCATCAACAAAAACAAGGGCACAATCGACAAGGAATGGCTGGAAAATGTGGAATAGGTTTCGGACTTCATCTTTGCCAAAACGACAGTCCAATCGCCAAACACCAGCGCTGTACCACCAAGACCGCAAACAATCATCGCGACACCAATCGGCATACGGATGAAGATAAGAAGGATCAGTACAGGCAGTGAAATGAGCCCAATATCAAAGTTACTCATGGGCCAACCTGTTCAGATGAATGTATCGTTTCTTTGCGCTCTGACCAATGAATAATCAAACTCATAAAGCCCACGACAACAGCAAACAGGCCTGCGATGAAGCATGCGGCGTACCCCCACCAGACCGGCCATGTTAACAGAAATGTTGTCTCATTATAAAGCATCTTATCGCGCATACCTGCGTAGAGCCGCCAAGTGATAACAACTGTTATTACAACAAGCAAAAACTCCCAGATCAGCGCAAGATATTCATTGCCGCGCGAGCTTAAAAGACGCTGCGTGAACAGATCGACAGATGCATGACCACGGTTAAGCTGGCACCAAGGAAGAAATAGAAATATCGCCAGAGCCATTGATATTTCAACAAGCTCAAAGTCACCTGTTATCGGCGCAAACTGTTGCAGAAATCCAGCAATTGAGGACATATTATCCTTCACGAAAGACATGTTGCCAATCGTGTTGAAGCCGCGTCCAACAATACTGACACATGTCATTACAATGAGGAAAATGAGCAGCAAACCACCCAGAACAGCCATAAGCTTGGCAAGGCTAGTGGCTGTTCGGCGTATATTACTCAAAACAATTGCTCCGCGCTTGTGCGCTAAAATTAACAAATAAGTTCAGCGCACAAACAAAGTTTATCATCAATTGACAATATTTGCCTGCGTTGCTGCACGAAGCTCATCTTCACTCACACCGTCAGCAGTTTCAATGATTTTTAAGCCACCATCAACAACATCAAGCACGCCAAGATTGGTAATGATACGGTCAACAACACCCTGTCCTGTTAGCGGCAATGAGCACTCTTTGAGCAGTTTTGAATCGCCATGCTTATTGGTATGATCCATCACAACAACAACGCGGCCAACACCGGCAACAAGGTCCATTGCGCCGCCCATGCCTTTTACAAGCTTGCCCGGGATCATCCAATTGGCCAAATCGCCATTCTCGGCAACTTCCATAGCGCCCAAAATCGCCATAGCAATTTTACCGCCGCGGATCATACCAAACGATGTCGCACTATCAAAATATGCCGTATGCGGCAGTTCCGTAATTGTCTGCTTACCCGCATTGATAAGATCAGGATCGATATTTTCTTCGGTCGGAAACGGTCCCATGCCAAGCATGCCGTTTTCTGATTGAAGTGTAACTTCCACACCATCTGGAATGTAATTGGCAACCATGGTCGGAATACCGATACCCAGATTAACATAAGTGCCGTCTTGAAGCTCTTTAGCTGCCCGTGCAGCCATTTGATTTCTGTCCCAAGCCATTGATCAAGCCTCCCGCACTGTGCGTTGTTCGATGCGTTTTTCATGCTCACCTTGGAAAAGGCGATGCACATAAATGCCCGGTAAATGAATATGGTCCGGGTCAAGCGTGCCCACAGGCACAATCTCTTCTACTTCCATCACGCAAGTTTTGCCGCACATAGCAGCTGGTGGGTTGAAGTTACGCGCTGTTTTGCGGAAAATCGCATTGCCCGTTTCATCAGCCTTCCAAGCTTTTACGATAGAAAGATCAGCAAAGATGCCCTCTTCCATGATGTAGGTTTGACCATTGAAATCTTTGTGTTCTTTGCCTTCGGCAATCACAGTACCAACGCCAGTCTTGGTGTAAAAACCAGGGATACCGCAGCCGCCGGCACGCATACGCTCTGCCAAAGTTCCTTGCGGATTAAATTCCAATTCAAGCTCGCCAGAGAGATATTGGCGCATGAATTCAGCGTTTTCGCCCACATAGGACGAAATCATTTTCTTCACCTGTTTGGTTTGAAGAAGAATACCAATCCCAAACTCATCAACACCTGCATTATTGGATGCAAAAGTTAAGTCTTTGGTTCCAGCTTCTTTGATTGCTTGGAGCAACAATTCAGGAATACCGCATAAGCCAAAGCCACCAGCAGCAATGAACATTCCATCATGCAACAAGCCTTCCAAAGCAGATGTCGCATTCGGATAAATCTTCTTCATCAAAACCTCCACAAATGCCGCTCTCAAAAGGCGGCTTCTTGTAGTGTTTGACTTCGCACTGCAACAATTGTCAAGCTTAGCAATGCATTGGTGTGAGTTGTCCGCAACGAACGAGCGTGTCCGCTGTATATGTTAAGCCACTATATCAGCATATTTTAATCAGGGCCGTGTTTGACCATTTTTGCTCATTAAACAGCATCAAAACTCAACTGGCCCAATGAACCATAAAATCTGGCACTGAAGATGATGCAAGCCCTTATACTACGCAAGAATGAGAATGTTGAGCGAACAAGGTTCATCTCAACGGCGCGATTTATCTGTAACCACTGTGGAGGGTACATAATATGAAGATGACAACGGAAGAAGCCTTTGTAAAAGTCTTGCAAATGCATGGCATTGAAAATGCATTCGGCATCATCGGTTCTGCCATGATGGCAATTTCAGATCTATTTCCCAAAGCGGGCATTAAATTCTGGGACTGCGCCCATGAAACCAATGCAGGCATGATCGCAGATGGCTACACGCGCTCTTCCGGTAAAATGTCGATGATGATCGCGCAAAACGGCCCCGGCATTACCAACTTTGTAACGCCTGTCAAAACAGCCTATTGGAATCACACCCCATTGCTTCTGGTTACACCGCAAGCTGCCAATAAAACGATTGGCCAAGGCGGATTTCAAGAAATCGAACAGATGAAATTGTTCGAAGATATGGTTTGCTATCAAGAAGAGGTGCGCGATCCCTCCCGTATGGCCGAAGTGCTTAACCGCGTGATCGAAAAAGCTTGGCGCGGATCAGCCCCTGCGCAAATCAATGTGCCCCGTGATTACTGGACACAAGTGATTGATATTGAATTGCCGCAGATCGTTCGCCTTGAGCGCCCTCGCGGCGGCGAGCAAGCAATTACCGAAGCTGCCAAACTGCTTTCAGAAGCCAAGTTTCCGGTTATTTTGAACGGCGCTGGTGTTGTTTTATCTGGCGCTATTCCTGTATCCGCCGAACTTGCTGAAAAGCTTTCTTCGCCGGTCTGCTGCGGTTATCAGCACAATGATGCCTTCCCCGGCTCACACCCACTCTCCGCCGGCCCCCTTGGCTATAATGGCTCAAAAGCAGCAATGGAGTTGATTGCCAAAGCAGATGTTGTTCTGTGCCTTGGCACACGCCTCAATCCATTCTCAACACTGCCAGGTTACGGCATTGATTACTGGCCAAAAGACGCAAAAATCATACAGGTTGATATGAATTCAGACCGTATTGGCCTGACGAAAAAAGTGTCTGTCGGCATACAAGGCGACGCAAAACTTGTCGCTGAGCAAATTCTGGAAAAACTATCTTCAAGCGCTGGCGATGACGGCCGCAAAGACCGCGAAGCGCTTATTGCGCAAACAAAATCTGCTTGGCTGCAACAGCTTTCATCAATGGACCACGAAGATGACGATCCGGGCACAACATGGAACGAACGTGCGCGTGATCGTGAACCAGAACGCATGTCACCACGCATGGCATGGCGCGCAATTCAGGCAGCAATGCCAAAAGATGTAATCATTTCGTCTGATATTGGCAACAATTGTGCGATCGGCAACGCTTATCCAACATTTGAAAAGGGCCGAAAATATCTAGCACCCGGCCTCTTTGGCCCTTGTGGATACGGTTTTCCAGCCATCCTAGGCGCTAAAATCGCTAACCCAGACACACCCGTAATCGGATTTGCTGGCGATGGTGCATTTGGCATCTCTATGAACGAGATGACCGCTTGTGGCCGTAATGACTGGAAACCGATCACCATGGTGATCTTCCGCAACTATCAATGGGGCGCTGAAAAACGCAACACTACATTGTGGTTTGACGATAATTTCGTGGGCACAGAGCTAAATCTCGGTGTGGAATATGCTAGAATCGCAGAAGCTTGCGGCGTCAAAGGCGTGCAAGTCACCTCGATGGAAGATCTGACAAGAGCGCTGGACGAAGCCGTTGAAGGCCAAATGAAGCGAAACGAAACAACTTTCATCGAAGTTGTTTTAAATCAGGAGCTGGGTGAACCGTTCCGCCGCGATGCAATGAAGAAACCTGTCACAGTTGCAGGCATTGATCCAAACGATATGCGCCCTCAACAAGCTGCTGAATAAGGTTAAAGATCTGTTCGGACTGTCAAATGACATAAATGGATGATTAAAGTTACGCTCTGCCAGTGATTCCAACATTAGCAGAGCGTTTATATGACGTGAGAGAAACCATGCTTGATCCGCTAAAGTCCATCTATGCCACTGCAAAAAAAGTGCGTCGCCATATTGTGCTTAGCGAGGGCTATGATCCACGTATTATTGATGGCGCTGCCGAGGCCATTAAACAAAACCTTGCGGCCATTACTCTACTTGGCAATAAAGTTGAGGTTGCGAACGCTATTCAATCGCGCGGCTACACCCCATCAGATTTCAATCTGATTGATCCGGCGGATACACAACACCATGAAGCCTATGCCAGCGGTTATTATGAGCTACGAAAAGAAAATGGCGTAACAAAAGAATTTGCCCATGAGAGCATGAGAAAGCCGCTTAACTTTGCCGCAATGATGGTGCGCCTTGGCGATGCGGATGGCACCGTTTCTGGTGCCGTTACCACAACCGCCAACACAGTACGCGCAGCCATACAAATCATCAAAAAATCGCCTGATGCTGCATTGGTTTCTAGCTTTTTTCTAATGGTTATGAATGAGCAATATCATACGAAAAAAGGGGTATTCGTATTTGCTGATTGCGGCCTTACGATTGAACCTGATGCTGTTCAGCTTTCAGAAATCGCGATCGCATCTGCTCGCTCATACAAATCACTCACAGGGCGCGAGCCTAAAATTGGCATGTTATCTTTTTCAACATTGGGCAGCGCACGTCATGAAAAAGTTAGCAAGGTTCAAAAGGCTACAAAGCTAATTCGCGAAAAAGAACCAGACTTAACAGTCTCAGGCGAGCTGCAATTTGATGCAGCCTTTGTGCCTTCTGTCGCGCAGATAAAAGCACCGGATGATACCGTGCAAGGCGATGCAAACATATTCGTTTTCCCCAATCTTAATGCGGGCAATATCGGTTACAAAATTGCCCAGCGCATTGGCGGTGCGCAGGCAATCGGCCCTATCCTTCAGGGCCTTAAAAAGCCCGCCAATGACCTATCACGCGGCTGCTCTGCACAGGATGTGACAGACATGATTGCCATCACCGCCGCACAGGTAAAATGATTCAATGCCAAGGCGTTAAGCCAAACACTTGAATCAGTTTATCACACCTTCACGCGTTCAGATTTCGGATCATACATCGGCCTCAATGAAGCTTCTGCTTCGAACCGCTCACCTGCAATCTCAATTTCAAATTTCGACGCCAGCATATCGGCCGCGGCCTCCCCTTTGCACGGCACGTAACCAAGACCAATAGCAGCGCCAATCGTATGTCCGTAATTAGCAGATGTAATATAGGATACGATCTCACCATCACGAATGATGGGCTCATGGTGATACATAAGCGGCTGCGGGTCTTTTAGCGCAAACTGCACAAGACGCATATTCAAGCCCTCTTCTTTTTTGCGCAAAACGGCATCGCGGCCCACAAAATCTTCTTTTGCCGTTTTCACAGCAAAACCAAGGCCAGCCTCCAGCACGTGGTCCTCGCCAGTAATGTCATGTCCAAAATGTCGGAACGCTTTTTCAATACGCAATGAATCCATCATGTGCATCCCGCAGAGCTTCAGCTTCATATCTTGGCCAGCATCAAAAATCGTCTCAAACACATGCGCGGCCATATCGGTTGAAATATAAAGTTCCCAACCAAGTTCGCCCACATAAGTGACACGGTGTGCACGCGCTAACCCCATGCCAATCTCGATATTCTTAGCTTGGCCGAACGGATGATTATCATTCGTCCAATCATGGCCAGATACACGTTCCAATAGCTGGCGAGAATTCGGTCCCATCACAGCAAGCACGGCCTCGGCAGATGTGGCGTCAAAGATCAGCGCTTGAAAATCACCCAAGTAGCGGCGCATCCAGTGCATTTCACGTTGAACAGTCGCTGCAGGGGTCACAACAATATAGCTGTTTTCTGCCAACCGCGTAACGGTAACATCCGCCTCTATACAGCCGCGCTCATTTAGAAACTGCGTGTAGATAATTTTGCCAACGGGCACGTCAACATCGTTGCCGCAAATATAGTTTAAGAACGCACAGGCGTCCCGCCCTTCCACGCGTATTTTGCCAAATGATGTCATGTCATACATGCCGACATTCTCACGCGCGGCACGGTGCTCATCGGCGGCATTTTGAAACCAGTTCTGCCGCTTCCATGAATATTTATATTCAGGCTCCTGATTTTCATTCACAAACCAGTTTGCCCGCTCCCAACCAGCAACTTCACCAAATACCGCGCCTTGCTCTTTTAAATGCGCATGGAATGGAGAACGCCGAACACCGCGCGCCGTGGCCATCTGACGGTGTGGGAAATGGTCTGCATAAAGCAGTCCCAAGGTCTCTTTTGAACGCTCAAAGAGGTACGTTTTATTATTTTGAAACGGCTGCATACGGCGAATATCAACATCACCAAGATCAAATGGCGGCAAGCCTTTATCCATCCATTCGGCAAGTGCCCATCCCGCACCACCAGAGGACTGAATACCAATGGAATTGAAACCTGCCATGACAAAAAAGTTTTTTAAGTTTGGCGCTTCTCCTAAGTAATAAGCATCATCAGGTGTAAAACTCTCTGGCCCATTAAAGAAAGTATGGATGCCTGTTTCGGCAAGCGCGGGAACGCGCTCCACCGCCATTTCGAGTATCGGTTCAAAATGGTCAAAGTCTTCTGGCAATTGATCAAACTCAAAATCTTGGCGGATACCATCCATGCCCCAAGGCTTTGATTCAGGCTCAAAGGCACCCAGTAAAATTTTACCAGCATCCTCTTTGTAATAGGCACATTCATCGGGCACGCGCAGGACCGGCATTTGTTTCAGGTCCGGTATGCTTTCCGTCACGATGTAGAAATGTTCGCAGGCATGGAGCGGCACATCAACCTGTGCCATCGCACCGACTTCTCGCGCCCACATACCACCGCAGTTTACCACAAAATCAGCTTCAATTGTGCCGCTTTCATCGGTGCCATCGCGTTGCCATGAAACGCCGCTCACCTGATCGCCGACAGTGTGAATGTCTGTGACTTTCATACGCTCAAATATTTGCGCGCCATTCATTTTGGCACCTTTGGCAAGGGCTAACGTAATATTGGCAGGATCGCCCTGCCCATCTTTCGGCAAATAAACCCCGCCCTTCACACCATCCAAATTGATATGCGGATAACGCTCTTTAACTTGCGCTGGTGTAATCTCCTCGACCTCAACACCAAAGGCGCGTGCCATTGATGCTTGGCGGGTAATTTCCTCAAGACGTTCCTCCGTCAAAGCAACGGTAATCGAACCGCATCGCCGAAAACCGGTCGCAACACCTGTCTCTTCTTCCAGCTTGCCATAGAGCTCCTGACTATATTTGGCGAGCCGCGTCATATTTTTAGATGAACGAAGCTGCGCAATCAAACCTGCTGCATGCCATGTCGTACCCGATGTGAGTTGCTTGCGCTCAAGCAACACAATGTCTTTCCAGCCAAGCTTGGCGAGATGATACGCAACGGAGCACCCTGCGATGCCACCGCCAATAATAACGGCACGCGCTGTTGAAGGCGGGGTTTTCTTGTCAGTCATGGGCTTAATCCTGAAATAATGACTTTGGAAATTGTGAAACTACGGTCGCTTTATGCGCGCAGCCGCTCGTTTTTAGGGTCCCACAGGGGCCAATCAGGTTGAACTTCAGCTTTATATTTTTTACCGAAAATATCGATCTGAAGCTTTGTGCCCGGTTTTGTTAAATCTGCACGCACGACGCCCAGCGCAATCGACGTATTGGTGCGATAGCCAAATCCACCCGACGTTACCTCGCCGACAATTTTGCCCTCGTGAAAAATACTCGACATAGAAGGCGCATCGTAATCACCAGCATTCACTGACATTGTCACAAAGCGTTTAGTTGGACCGTTCTCAAGCTCTGTCTTCAAAATTGCTTTACCTGGGAAATCTTGCGGTTTGTCGATGCGGATAAAGCGCTCCAACCCACCTTCCACCAACGAATAATCCGTCGATAAATCACCCTTCCAAGCACGGTAGCCTTTCTCCAGCCGCATTGAGCCAAGCGCATACATACCAAAGGGTATCGCACCCGCAGCAAGGACAGCATCATAAAGCGCTGGAACATGTGCTATACGCGCATGGATTTCCCAGCCCAGTTCTCCTGCAAACGAAACGCGGGCCAGTTTACAATTCACACCTGCAACTTCCGCATTTTGATGCGTCAACCAACCGAGCGTTAGGTCGGCATCCGTGCCGACTTCTTCAAAGAGTGCACGAGACTTAGGCCCCGTCACAATCAGCGTTGAAAATTCATCTGTTAGATCGATGAGTTTTAAAGAAGCAGGCAAATCCTTATTCAGAACTTCAAAATCATGCCATTGTGCAGGCGCTGCGGTAATGAGCGTAAAATCATCTTCATCGTGACGGATGATAGACATCTCAGTCAAAATGCGGCCGCGGCTATCAGGAAAATAGCCAAGTGTCATACGACCAGCTTTTGGCAATGCGCCAGCGATCATAGTGCGCAAATACTCTGCGGCACCCTCGCCAGAAAGATGAAAGCGAGAAAAACCCGGCAAATCCAAAACACCAACATGGTCGCGTACAGCTTCCACTTCTTGTCTTATGCGTTCTTCCCAAGGCCCGCTTCGTGACCAAGTTTGCGTAGCTTCTTCGCTGACATCATCACCATCTTTGGCAAACCAATTAGCCCTTTCCCAACCATTATACGCGCCCATTTGACCACCAGCGGCGACGATTTTTTCATGGACTGGAGAGAGTTTTTTATTACGCGCTGCGGGCCATTCATGATGTGGAAAATGCATCGCATATTCATGGCCATAAGTTTCCAGCGCTTTTTGAAGACAAAAATCCTGATCGGCGTGCGCAGTGTAGCGTCGCGGGTCAACCGACCACATGTCATTTTCAGTTTCGCCGTGGACAATCCATTCTGCCATGACTTTGCCCGCACCGCCGCCCTGCGCGATGCCAAATGTAAATGAATGCGCTTCAAATGAATTTTTAACACCAGGCATAGGACCAATCATCGGCAAACCGTCTGGCGCATAAGGAATTGGTCCATTGATCACGCGTTCAACACCAGCCGTGCCAAGCGCAGGCACACGCCCCATTGCATCTTCAATATACCATTCCAGACGCTCCAAATCATCAGGATAGAGCTGAAAAGAAAAGTCATCCGGCATGGGGTCTTCAGGCGTAATCCAATGCGCTTTGCAATTGCGCTCATACGGACCAAGATTAAGGCCGTTCTTGTCTTGCCGCAGGTAATAGGATGAATCCACATCGCGGATCATCGGCGTTTTGCGGCCATTTTCTTTTGTCCAAGCTTCAATCTCGGGAATTTCACCGGTTAGAAAATATTGATGGCTCATTACAATTTGCGGAACAGTACGACCGCCAAATGGCTTGAACCACTCGCCGATGCGCTGCGCATAATATCCACCAGCATTGACAACATACTCACAGCGAATATCGCCCTTATCAGTATGGACAATCCACTCATCACCATCACGCGAGACACCCGTTGCTGGGCAAAAGCGTTGAATATTACCGCCCATCTGGCGTGCACCTTTTGCCAGCGCTTGTGTGAGTTGAGCTGGATCAATATCGCCATCCAATGGATCCCAAAGGCCACCAGCAAGATCATGAATTTCCATAAATGGATTATGCGCTTGCAATTCTTGCGGTGTGCATATGTCCATTTCTAATCCTTGATGGCGCGCCTGTGCGGCAACCTTCTCAAACTCCATCATGCGTTCTTTGCTGTGCGCAAGACGCAGTGCGCCTGTCACATGATAATTCATCGGATAATCAACATCATCTGCAAGCGTGCGGTACATCGCCAAGCCATAACGCTGCATATTCATCACAGCCCAATTAGGCGCAAAGTTTGGGCAATTACCGGCTGCATGCCACGTCGAGCCAGCAGTAAGCTCGTTCTTTTCAAGCAAGACGCAATCTTTCCATCCAGCTTTTCCCAAATGGTAAAGCGTAGAAACACCGATGACTCCGCCGCCAATAATAACCACACGCGCAGTAGAAGGAAATTTACTCATGTTATTCTCCAAAAATTCAGCCAAGCGACATCAGTAAACCGGCGGCGATATCACCCACACGGCAACGGCTGGTTCATCACCATCATTGGACCATTGATATTTTTCATTTTGAAACTGAAAACTGTCGCCCGCATTGAGCACAAAAGAACGATCTTTAAATCGTAGTGTCAGTGTGCCTGACATCAGATAACCGGCTTCTTGTGTTGGTCGCGCCTTGATCCAAGCGCTTTGGCTATGGGGTTCAAAAGTCGAATGAATAATTTCAAAATCGCCTGACAGGTCGGGAGACAGAAGCTGTTCAACCAAACCATCTTGGCGATTGCCGAATGATGCCCGTGCGTCTTTACGAACCACAAAACCACGCTCGGCATCATCAGCTAATTCGTTTCTGAATAAAAACGAGACTGGTATTTCAAAAATCTCTGCCAGAGAACGAATATCAGGAATGCTTGGATTGGTTTGTCCGCGCTCCACCTGACTAACCCAGCCAATCGAGCGCCCCAGTTTTTCAGCAAGTTCTGTAATTGTCATGCTGCGTGCTTTTCGTAATGCACGCACATCATCCCCAATGTGCAGCCGAACATCCGCATCAATTTCAGGCGTCAGTTTGGAATCATCAATCATGTCTATTGCCTTAAATGAAATATTTGACAATAATTTCATTTAATCAGAAAAATGCAACAAAAATTTCAAATCACTTATTCACAGCCGCTAAAGGCTTTATTCCAATCAATAAATGGGACAAATAGTTTCATTAAATATCTAAATAGGGCCAGTATCTATTGATAACTGGGCCAGATTTACGCATAGTAATGACGTTAGAAAGGTGCCGAAAATGAGATACAGTCTATTTCATGTTGAACGCCAAGACTCGATGTCTTTGCAATCTCAGATACGTGAGATGCTTGTATCGGCAATGATCGCAGGACAATTGCCCGCAAATTCACCTGTGCCTTCAACACGGGCCATGGCAAAGCGTCTTAAAGTATCGCGCAACACTGTTATGCTCGCCTATCAAGCGCTTGCAGCAGACGGATTTCTCGTCGCTCGGGAGCGTTCTGGCTTTTATGTAGCACCCGATGTTCAAGCCGCCCCCAAACACAAAACACAAAATACAGCCCAACAAACCTCAGATGCGCTCACCCCCGTCAACTGGGACGATAAGTTACGTCTGCGTCCTGCCGCTCAACTCAATATTTCAAAGCCTGAAAACTGGCACGACTACAAATATCCATTTATCTATGGGCAGGTAGATCCAAAGCTTTTCCCGATCAGTGCATGGCGCGATTGTATGCGCCAAACAATGAGTCTCAAATGGCTCGATGCATGGACAGATGATCGGTTCAGCGCAGATGACCCGATGCTTGTTGAACAAATTCAGCAGCGTGTTTTAACGCGGCGCGGCGTGATGGCACGTTCAGACGAAATATTAATTACCATGGGCGCGCAGAATGCCCTCTTCCTTCTTGCCCATCTTTTTGTGCGTGAGGACACGCCCGTTGCAGTTGAAGACCCGGGCTATCCTGATATTCGCAACATGTTTGAACTGCGCACAAATGATGTACGCCGTATTCCCGTCGATGATGAAGGCATTTGTGTTGATCATTTGGGCGATGCAAAGGTTGTTTTTGTCACCCCAAGTCATCAGTTTCCGACAAATGTAACCATGAGCATGAGGCGGCGACGTGAGCTGTTGGCATGGGCCAATGAAAACGATGCACTCATCATCGAAGATGATTATGAGTATGAAACCAATTATCGCGGCGAACCGACACCGGCGCTAAAAAGTCTCGACACCAGCGGGCGCGTTTTGCATGTAGGCAGCCTGTCTAAATCAATGATGCCGGGGCTTCGCATGGGCTTTGTCGTTGCTTCTGCAGATGTGATTGCTGAGGTTAGAGCATTGCGGCGCTTAATGCTGCGCCACCCGCCCGGCAACAACCAGCGCGTTGTTGCATTGTTTTTGTCACTTGGTGGTCATGACGCGCTCATAAACCGTCTACATCGTACCTATTTAAAACGCTGGGAAATCATGAGCCTTGCGCTCGCTGATTATTTCCCCGGTTGGTCACATATGCCAGCTTTTGGCGGAACCTCCTTCTGGGTTCAAGGGCCACGTGGATTTGACGCAACACAGCTCGCTGTCGAAGCGATCAAAGATAGTATTCTAATTGAGCCCGGCGATATATTCTTCGCCGATAGCAAGAACCATAAGAATTATTTTCGCCTTGGTTTCTCCTCCATCCCAGATGAGAGAATCGAAGAAGGTATAAAGCTCTTGGCAAAACGGGCAACAAAAGTGCTCGGCTCAACACCGATTGAAGCAACACAAAGTGCGACCATCACAACTTTTGCTGCTGAATAAACAGGCACAAACACTAAGTTTTGTGCATTAAATTGTACGAGTAATCAGAGACGCGAAAATTCATGCTGCATTCTGCTTACTGGACTCATGCAGCTATAATTATTGGCGCTAGGTCCACACTCGAAACCAGAGTGTGCTGAGTAAAGTCTCTGGCCCAAATAGGCCAAGAAATGGGATGAGCGATAAATCACGGCATTTACCGCGTCACAATAATTGTCGTTTGTTTCACAAAGCGACATTCAGCACGGGAAACCGGCAATTTGGAGGACTTTAAATGACTTTAAGAAAATTCATTACCAGCCTAGCAGCGGGCACAGCTGCAATCGTTGCAGCAACAGGTGCACACGCCGCCAGCGATTCAGAAATTACAGTTGCCTATTTCGAGCAGTGGCCGATGCCATTTCTTGCAGCTAAAGCCGCAGGAAAATATGACGAAGCACTCGGCATGAAAGTCAATTTTCGTGCATTTGAAACGGGCACAGCAATGTCAGCAGCAATGGCATCTGGCGATGTACAATTTTCCATCAGCCAAGGCGTTCCACCATTTGTCGTCGCAGCATCTGGCGGTCAGGACATTCAGGTTCTCGATGTAGCCGTTAGCTATTCAGATAACGATAATTGTGTCGTATCTTCAGCGCTTGAAATTGACAAAGATTCCGCTTCCGAACTTGCAGGCAAAAAAGTTGCTGTACCTTTAGGCACCGCCGCACATTACGGTTTCCTGCGCCAAATGGACCACTTCGGTGTCGAGCTTTCATCACTTGAAATTGTAGATATGTCACCACCTGATGGAGCCGTTGCCCTTAGCCAAGGCGATGTTGATTTGGCATGCGGTTATGGCGGCGGCCTGACAAGTATGAAAGAACACGGCAATGTGCTTCTCACAGGCGCAGAAAAAGAAGATCTGGGCATCCTTGTCTTTGATGTGACAACAGCGCCAGCAGCATATGTTGCTGAAAATGGCGATATTGTTGCAAAATTCCTATCCGTAACAGCCGCAGCAAATGCGGAATGGAATGCAAATCAAAGCGATGAAATGCTGCAAGTAATCGCTGAACAATCCGGCATGGATTTAGACGCGACCAAAGCTTCCATTTCAACAATGAAGTTTCTGAGCCTAGAAGAACAGACTTCTGAAAAATGGCTCGGTGGAAACGCCGCAACCTTCATGAAAGGTGTGGCGGATGTATTTGTCGAAGCGGGCAGCATCGACAAAGCTCTCGACAGCTATGAAGGCGCCGTGAACATTGCGCCATTGCAAGCTGCAAGTAAAATGTAAAACCCACCATTAAGGTCCGGCACACAGCCGGACCTTTTTACCGCAATCGGAATTTCAGTTTGCCAGAGCAGACGGAAAGAGGGAAATGTCAGAACTTTCTATTGATAATATTTCGATGCGCTTTGATTTGCCTAATGGCGGGGTGGTTCAAGCGCTCAAAAATGTTTCTATCGATCTAAAAAGCGGAGAGCTGTTAAGTATTCTTGGACCATCTGGATGTGGCAAAACCACTCTTCTTAATATTGTCGCTGGCTTTCTTGCTCCGACAGGTGGTGTGATGACACTTAATGGCCATCAGATCAAAGGACCAGATGCTGAACGCGGCATGGTTTTCCAACAAGGCGCTTTATTTGAATGGATGAGCGTGCGCGAAAATGTTGGGTTCGGCCCCTCCATGAAAAAGATGCCCAAAGCCGAAAAGAAACAAACAGTAGATCACCTGCTGAATGTTGTTGGCTTGGGTGATTTTAAAGAAAAGGCAGTTTACGAATTGTCCGGCGGCATGCAGCAACGTGTGGCTCTTGCGCGTTGTCTTGCCAATGATCCCGATGTCATCTTGATGGATGAACCACTGGGTGCACTAGATGCTTTGACACGCGAAAAAATGCAGAGCCTTGTTCTCAAGCTCTGGAAAGAAACTGGCAAAACAATCATCCTCATCACGCATTCTGTTGAAGAGGCACTGCTCCTTGGTGAGCGCCTGATTGTCATGGCCCCGCGCCCCGGACGTATCCACAAAGAATATAATTTGCCTTTCGCTGAACTGGGCGTGGATGCTGATTTGCGCGAAGTAAAAAAGCACCCAGATTTTGGCCCTAAACGCGAAGAAATTCTCTCAATGATCTGGGACATGGAAGAAGAGATTATGGGCCGTACGGAGGAAAGCGCATGAGCGGATTGATAGTTCTTGCAATCTATGTCGGTATTTTTGTCGCCGCTTTTTTTATCATCACAAGGATCGCTTCACGAACAACACGTGATTACACCTCACTCAAAACCGTTACCTTTGGCGATGAGAGTGCCGTGCGCCCTAACCGCGCAGCCGGCATCATATCCATTTTAACAATTTTCCTATTGTGGGGCATGTTTACCGGCTCGTCACTCTTGCCAAGTTTTTTACACGCCCCAGGGCCGTTTATCGGCGAAACGTCTTTTGACTATACAGCAGAGGCAAACGGTCAGAGCGATACAGCAACTGTAACTGTTATTGTTCACCCGCGCGAAGAAAATCCAACTTTGGACGAACCTACAGGCGGTGACGGCTTTGCGAAAAATGATATTATTTCAGTTGCTCAATGGCGCAGCAAACTGGTGCCATGGGATAAAAATGATGACATCAGCAAATCTGACGGCTCGCAGGTTACGGCCATCAACGGCCAAAGTGTAAATCCGGGCGACACAGTCAATGTAACAGGCGGTTCGGTGACTATATCCGACAAAGGAACGCCTAATTTCAAACCCTATAACGGCTGGCAAATGGAACCGCTTTATCTGCCAGCACCAGAGACCGTGGTGGACAGAACCATCAAACTGGCAAGCGAAGGTTTTCGTGGCACATCTTTATACGGCCATTTAGGTTGGTCGCTATTCCGTGTGGTTGCAGGCTTTTTGCTTGGTGCAATTGTTGGCATTCCACTCGGCTATGCAATGGGCCTGTCAAACTGGTTCCGTGGTTGGTTTGATCCTATCGTGGAATTCATGCGACCAGTTCCACCGCTCGCACTAATCCCGCTTGTAATCATTTGGGCGGGCATTGGCGAGGTTGGCAAAATCATATTGCTGTTTTTGGCAGCGCTTTGGATTATGGCGATTGCAGCACGCGCAGGTGTTTCTGGCGTGAACATTTCAAAAGTCCATGCCGCCTATTCATTGGGCGCATCAAAATGGCAGATCATGCGCTATGTCATCATTCCAAACTCGCTACCGGAAATTTTCACTGGCGCACGCGTTGCTATGGGCGTTTGTTGGGGAACCGTTGTTGCTGCCGAATTGGTTGCGGCAGAAAAAGGTGCAGGCATGATGATCATGGTCGCATCTAAATTTCAAAACACCGACATTGTTTTACTCGGCATTATCTTAATTGGTATAATCGGCTTTGGTATCGATATGCTTATGCGTATGGCCGAAAAATATCTTGTGCCTTGGAAAGGTCGGGGTTGATAAATTGACAATTGTGAGACCTTCTGTCTCAAGAACACAAAAAACTGGCACTATCATGCCTCACATGCCCGCCCTAAGAAGAGGGTGGGCATTTTTATCGGGAGGAACCTGTCTTTGACTACGGACAGCCAGCGCGTAAATACATCTCCGCATGTCTCTGACGAGATACGCAAAACAACCTGCTATATGTGTGCATGTCGCTGCGGCATTAACGTCCACTTGCGAAACGATGCAGATGGCAAACCAAAGATACGCTACATCGAAGGCAATCGTGACCACCCGATCAATAAGGGTGTGCTTTGCGCGAAGGGCTCAGCGGGTATTATGCAGCATTATTCTCCTGCCCGCCTGAAATCACCGATGAAACGGATTGGCGAACGCGGCGAAGGAAAATTCGAAGAAATTTCTTGGGATGAAGCGCTGGAGCTCGCAACAAGTTGGCTAAAGCCTATTCGTGAAAAAAACCCGAAAAAGCTAGCGTTCTTTACAGGACGCGATCAGAGCCAATCACTCACCGGCTGGTGGGCGCAAAATTTTGGCACACCTAATTTTGCAGCCCATGGCGGCTTTTGTTCGGTAAACATGGCCGCGGGCGGTATCTATACATTTGGCGGTGCATTTTGGGAATTTGGCGCACCAGACTGGGGAAAAACTGAACTCTTTATGATTTTTGGCGTTGCCGAAGATCATGATTCCAACCCGATCAAACTTGGTCTTTCAAAGCTCAAATCACGCGGCAAAAAAATCATTGGCGTAAACCCGGTGCGCACTGGCTACAACGCCATTGCAGATGAATGGGTCGGCATAACACCAGGAACCGACGGCCTTTTCGTCTTATCAATTGTGCATGAATTGCTCAAAGCGGGCCGGATCGATGTGGATTATCTCATCCGCTACACCAATGCGCCGTGGCTGGTGATTGACGATCCAGATGCAAAAGATCACGGCCTGTTTTTACGCGATAAAGACGGCAATGCCCAAGTTCTTGACCGCAAAACGGGCAAAACGGTCGCCTATAATGCGAAAGGCGTAAAACCTGACCTTCAAGGTGAAGTGAACCTCAAAAATGGGCGCAAGGCTGTCCCGTCTTTCACACTTCTTGCCAATAAATATCTTGATGACCGCTATACACCTGAAAATGTTGCCGAAGAGACAGGTGTTCCGGCATCACAAACGCGGCGCATTGCAGCTGAAATTGCCCATGCCGCCTTTGAAAAAGAAGTCATCATCGACCAGCCTTGGACAGACATGAAAGGCGAAAGGCATGAAAAAATGATCGGCCGTCCGGTTGCTTTTCATGCCATGCGCGGCATTTCTGCACACTCCAATGGCTTTCAGACATGCCGCTCAATACATCTGCTACAAATCTTGATTGGTTCAATCGATAGCCCGGGCGGATTCCGCTTCAAACCGCCTTATCCACGTCCAGTTTCAGCGCAGCCCGCTCCACATGGCGGCAATATTCCCAACACTCCGCTTAAAGGCCCGCAGCTTGGCTTTATGCGCGGACCAGAAGGTCTTTTGTTGGAAGAAGACGGCGTAACACCGCAGCGCATCGACAAAGCCTTTTCATGGGATGCACCAATGTCGTCCCACGGCCTGATGCATATGGTAATTGCCAATGCCCATGCGCGTGATCCATACGGCATTGATGTTCTTTTTATGTATATGGCCAACATGTCATGGAACTCTTCCATGAACTCATCCGGTGTCATGAAGATGCTGACAGACAAGGATGAAAACGGCGAATACATCATCCCAAAACTGATTTACTCAGATGCTTACTCATCGGAAATGGTCGCCTTTGCAGACCTCATTTTGCCAGACACAACCTATCTTGAACGCCATGATGCGATCTCGGCGCTTGACCGTCCGATCTCAGAACCCGAAGCGCTCTGTGATGCTATCCGCTGGCCAGTGATCGAACCGGACCGCGATGTGCGCGGTTTCCAATCTGTACTGCTTGATCTTGGTGCACGCCTCGGCTTGCCAGCCATGACCAATGAGGACGGTACGCCAAAATTCAAAGACTACGCGGACTATATTCAAAACCATGAACGAAAACCCGGCGTTGGCCCTCTTCTTGGGTGGCGCGGCAAGGATGGTTCTAAAACCGGACGCGGCGAGCCGAACCCGAACCAGATTGATACTTATATCAAAAATGGTGGCTTTTCAGAAACGCATGTCCCTGCCGAAGCACTTTATTTCAAACATGCCAATGCCGCTTGGCAAAACTGGGCAATCGAAATGGGCTTGCAGGATGCGCCTGTCGAAAATGTGTTCCAACTTTATCTCGAACCAATGCGCAAGTTTCAGTTGTGCGCAGAAGGCAAGGCCGAACCACAGCCGCCCGAAACGCACCGCGAGCGTATTCTAAACTGTTTTGACCCGCTGCCTTCATGGTATCCGCCGTTCGAGGGCGCAAGCATTGATCTAAGCCAGTTCCCCTATCATGCACTCACGCAGCGCCCAGCCGCTATGTATCATTCATGGGGCTCGCAAAATGCTTGGCTTCGCCAAATCCATGGGCACAACCCGATGTTCATTCCGGGCGAAATTTGCGATGAAGTGGGCCTGAAAGACGATGATTGGGCCTATATCATTTCGCACCATGGCAAGATCAAAGTGCCAGTTAAGCGCATGAATGCAGTGAACGGAAAAACCCTGTGGACGTGGAACGCGATCGGCAAACGCAAAGGCGCTTGGGCGCTGTCTGCCAAAGCACCAGAAACTGAAAAAGGGTTCCTTTTGAACCACATCATAAATGAACTTTTGCCGCCAAAAGGTGACGGTCATCGCTGGTCAAACTCCGACCCAATCACAGGGCAAGCAGCGTGGTTTGATTTGCGGGTGCGCGTGGAAAAAGCACCCGCAGAAGACGAAGTCAGTCAGCCGCAAGTTGACGCACAAAACAATCCGGTTGGTACGCCCGACCAGACCGTGGAATATGGTAAGGAGTGGACGAAATGACACTACTTCCCGCACAAACAAATAAAAAACTTGGCCTTGTGATCGACTTAGATGTTTGCGTTGGCTGCCATGCCTGCGTGGTCAATTGCAAAGAGTGGAACACGGGCGGCTATGGCGCGCCTTTAGGTGATGTTGATGCTTATGGCGACAATCCAAGCGGTGCTTGGCTCAACCGTATTCACACCTTTGAAGTCACGCCCGATGATGCGCCTGCGCAAATCGTTCATTTTCCAAAATCCTGCCTGCACTGCGAAGATGCGCCTTGCGTAACCGTATGCCCGACCGGCGCATCTTATAAACGCAGTGAAGACGGCATTGTGCTAGTCGATGAAAGCATGTGCATTGGTTGCAGCCTTTGCGCTTGGGCATGTCCTTATGGCGCACGCGAAATGGACCCTGTCGAAAATGTCATGAAAAAATGCACGCTCTGCGTCGACAGAATTTACAATGACAATATCCCAGAAATCGACCGCACACCTGCTTGTGTTCGCACCTGCCCTGCAAATGCGCGCCATTTTGGTGATTTTGCCGACCCAAATTCCAACGTCTCAACAATGACACGAGAACGAGGCGGTTATGATCTAATGCCAGAAATGGGCACCAAACCGGTCAATCAATATTTGCCGCCGCGCAAGAAGTCCCGCCCAGAAGAGACAACTGAAATCGCACCCGCATTCGTGCCAAAAGCTGGCGAAGGCTTGCTTGGCTGGCTTGACCGTGCACTTGAAAAGCTCGGCTAAGGAGAAAACCAATGCATCCGGCAATATCTGTTATTTTCTTTACCGTCACATCCGGTGCAGGCTTTGGCCTGATGACCATGATTGGCCTTGGTTTTCCAATGCACAATGGCATAGTCGCGGCGTTTTTATCTTACCTACTCGGCGGCGGACTAGCCGTTGCAGGCTTGCTGTCCTCGACATTTCACCTAGGACATCCAGAACGAGCGTGGCGTGCTCTTTCACAATGGCGCTCATCGTGGTTATCGCGCGAAGGTGTCATCGCAATTATTACCTTATTGCTATTTGCGGTTTACGCATTGATCTGGATGTTTACAGGCCAGCGCATCGCGCCATTAGGCTGGGCTGTCGCGGCAGGCTCCCTGCTCACGGTTTATGCAACATCGATGATCTACGCGCAGCTTAAAACGGTGCCAAATTGGCATTCTAAACTTACGCCATTTTGCTATCTCGCCTTTTCCATTGCGTCCGGACTTTTATTGGCTGGCATGATCGGCAAGGCAACTTTGATTCTTGGGCTGCCAACACCGACAATCATCGTGATCGCGCTCGGCATTGCGTGGATTATCAAGTCCGTCTGGTGGCGCCGTGCAGACACAATCGGATTTTCGCAGACAGGCTCCAACACTGGAACGGCGACCGGCCTTGGGCATCTCGGCAAGGTGCGCCTGCTCGAAAAACCACATTCTGGCGAGAACTATCTTACCCATGAAATGGTGCACCAAATTGGGCGCAAACATGCGCTTAAACTACGCGCTATCGCTTATATTTTAGGCGGCATAATACCAGTCATCATGTGCACATTTGCGCTATTTATAACGCCAGTGTTCTTTTTGCTCATCGCTGCCATCAGCATGATAATTGGCCTATTTGCTGAGCGCTGGTTGTTTTTTGCAGAAGCAAAACACGCCGTTAGCTTATATTACTAGAGCTTTTCCGTGACAAACGGCCCTGCAAAATGTTCTAGAACCTAAACGCCCAGCCTTTGGGCGTTTATTTTAAACCATGCGTTCGGCTATAGGCAGATATATCAGGCGCAGTCCAATTGCCTAAACTGCCTTCAGCAGGCTTATAAATCTCCACTTTCAATGGCGCACAAACCGCTTCTTCGCTGGAATGTTTAGAGCCGCAATCACCGCCAGGGCACGCCGACAGCCCGCCTTTTAAATCAATTTGCGCGAACATTTCCAAATAGTCGCCTGTACGTACAGGGCTAGCTTTCATAAAATATTGCTTCGTATCGCGCGTAAAACCTGTGCACATAAAGACATTCAAAACGTCATGAACATAAGGCTCGGCTTCATCAAGCGACATGCCTGTATCAGCAGCCAACGCCCGCGTGAGATTTGAATGACAGCAATAATGATAGTCGCCGCCCGAAAGCAATCGGTTCGTGTAAGGATCGCAGCGTGTACCGATAACATCGTGAACACCGCCGCCAAATGCATCCCATCCATACCAATCAAGCGTATCCCAAGTAACGGTGGCGAGAGGGCGAAAATATGGAAGATTACTCCATAAATGATCGCCAGTAGAAACATGCGTTCCATGGAGCGCACGGGTTTTGCCTGAAAAGAACCTTTCATTCAGGTTGTGCGCGTTCCAAAGGTTCAAATCACCGACTTGCGGTCCTTCTGGACAGACTATGCGCAAAAAATGGCCCGCTGGCACATCAAAAACTTTTGCATCGCGCGGCGGAATAATCACTTCATCGATAAGCTGCATGCTCTCACGCGCAAGTGCAAACACACTTGCGTCATAGGCTGGCAAACTATTAACCGGATAGCAGATTACTGGCTTTACGGCTTTACGCTCTGCTGCATCTGAGGGCGCAGGATTTTGAGGCGTATATTTCATCGGTTTTCACGATACCAAGCCACCAATTGCGCACGTTCTTCATCCGTAATCTGCGAGACATTTGCCGGCGGCATAGCATGCGTTACACCTGATTGAATAAAGATTGCCTCGGCATGTTGCGCGATTTGCTGGTGCGTTTCCAACCGCACCCCTTTGGGTGGCCACGCAATCCCCTCCCAACTTGGATCATCGGCGTGACACATAGCGCAGCGCCCTTGCACAATCGTCGCAACATTTTCAAAACCATCAGATTGAATAAGCGACTGCTGCACTGGTGTGATCGTTTCTGCTGAGCTTGTTTTTTCATTCATGTAAAGCGGAGCAGTCGAGAGCCAAGCCACAATCAAGAACAAGATTAACGTCGCAAGCCAAGTCCAAGTTGGGTTGCCGTTGCGTGCGTGCTTTGAGTTAAAATAATGGCGAATAGTAACGCCCATCAAAAACACCAAGCTTGCAATGATCCAATTATATTCGGTAGCAAAGGCAAGCGGATAATGGTTTGACAACATGAAGAAAATGACTGGCAAGGTCAGATAATTATTATGCGTCGAGCGTAACTTGGCGATCTTCCCATATTTTGCGTCAGGTGTGCGGCCCTCTTTTAAGTCTGCCACAACAATGCGCTGGTTCGGCATAATGATAAAGAACACATTCGCGCTCATAATGGTCGCGGTAAACGCACCCAAATGCAGCAGCGCCGCACGGCCAGAAAACACCTGCGTATAGCCATAAGCCATGCATACGAGCAGCGCATAAAGCAGCAACATAAGCACCGTTGGGCTTTCGCCAAGCTTTGATTTGCACAAAAAATCATAGGCAATCCAGCCAAAGGCAATCGACGCCATTGAGATCGCTACCGCTGATAATGTGGAGATATCTGCGACACTCGGGTCAACCAAATAAAGATCAGCACCAAGATAATAGACTAAGCAAAGCAGGAAGAAACCCGACAGCCACGTCATATAGCTTTCCCATTTAAACCACGTCAGGTGCTCCGGCATGGCTTCAGGTGCAATCAAATATTTTTGAATGTGATAAAAACCACCGCCATGCACCTGCCATTCCTCACCATCGGCGGGGCCAGCTATATTGCGGTTCAGGCCAAGGTCCAATGCAATGAAATAAAACGACGAGCCGATCCAAGCCATGGCCGTAATGACATGCGTCCAGCGCACAGCAAACTCCAGCCATTCCATAGCAACAGTTAGATCATACATTCGAATCCCCTCCAAAACTGCGCTAAGCTTAGCGTCATTAATTATCTTGCAAAAGCATTGGTATAAGCAAACACTTTCAAACAAAGCAAAACAATCATACAAGACAATATGAGTTACGTTGAAAATATACGCATGTTTGTGCGCGTTTTTGAATTGGGGTCAATGTCGGCCGCAGCACGCGATCAGCGTGTGTCTCCGGCCGTTTCCTCCAGCCGTATTGCCGAATTGGAGCGCCATTTAAATGTGCGGCTTTTCAACAGGACAACGCGCCGACTGCAACCAACAGAACACGGCAAAGTATTTTACGACGGTGCAACGCAAATTTTAGAAACAATAGAGCGTTCGGAAGCTGCGATTGCAGAAATCTCCAATAATCCGCGCGGTTCAATCTTTGTTGGTGCACCGCTTGGCGTTGGGCGCAGGTTCATTGCGCCGCATGTTCCTTATTTCAAAGAAAAATACCCCCTCATTGATGTGCGTCTTCGTTTGTCAGACCGCTTCATTGATATTACAGCCGAGGGCATTGATGTCGCATTTTCCATGCACAAATTGCCAGATTCTAATCTAAAACGCCGTATTATTGCCGATTGCGAACGCGTTTTGTGTGGTTCTCCCGATTATTTGTCAATAATGGGCACACCGATGAATGGAAGCGAGCTCGTTAAAAACAAACATCATTGCTTGCTCTTGCGTTTTCCTGGAACCGCAGAATTCCGCTGGACGCTTAAAACCGACAATTCATTTAAAGAATATGATGTGAAAGGCCCGTTTGAATCCGACGATGGTGATGTGTTGACCCAATGGGCACTGGATGGGCGTGGCATTATCAACAAACCACGCTTCGAAGTTATTGAGCACTTAAAAAGCGGCGCTCTGGTTGAAGTGTGCACCGATACGCCGCCAACGCCAGTGCAGCTTAGCTGCCTTTATCCGCATCGCCGTTATCAAGATCCAAAAATTAGGCTGTTCATCGACTACATGTCAGAAAGATGCAGCCAAGAGCTTAAAAAACGTAGCTAGCTTAACTGCCGCGATAGGTCGAAAAACCATAGGGTGAGATCAGCAAAGGCACATGATAGTGCGATGTTTCATCATCGACACCAAACCGGATCGGCACTTCATCCAGAAACAGATTTTCTGCGTCCCTGTCTACCAAACCATGCGCACGAAGATAATCACCGGCTTTAAAGACCAGCTCATATTGCCCCGTTTGGAATTTCTCTTTCGGCAAAATTGGCGAATCGGTACGACCATCATCATTTGTCACCATCGACACCAATTTGGTGCGGCTACCTTCCGACACACGATAAAGCGTGATTTCAATTCCGGCCGCAGGCAGCCCCCGCGCTGTATCAAGAACATGTGTCGTCAAAAAACCGTCAGCCATAAAACTCTCCACTTGGTCGATGCCCATATAGTGTTCTACTCAATAAATGAAAAACGCAATGCAGCACAAACGCAAATAGTCTTTATGGATTTATTTGATAATCCTATTGATTGTTTTGCGTTACAAAAAAGTATGGAGGCACAAGAATGAACCGTTATCCACGCGATATGGGCGGATATGGCGCAAACCCACCGGACCCAAAATGGCCCGGCGGCGCTAAAATCGCTGTCCAGTTCGTAATTAATTACGAAGAAGGCGGCGAAAATAACATCCTTCATGGCGACAAAGCCTCCGAAGCATTCCTTTCCGAAATCGTTGGCGCATCAGCTTGGGAAGGCCAGCGCCACTGGAACATGGAATCGATCTATGAATATGGCGCGCGTGCAGGCTTTTGGCGTTTGCACCGTCTTTTCACTGAGATGGATATTCCAGTCACCGTTTACGGCGTGGCAACGGCTCTTGCGCGCGCACCTGAACAGGTTGCTGCAATGCAATCCGCAGGATGGGAAATCGCTTCCCACGGTCTCAAATGGATCGAGTATAAAGATTACACAATAGACGATGAGCGTGCAGATATGCACAAGGCCATCGCATTGCATGAGGAAGTTACCGGTGTGCGGCCAACAGGCTGGTATACGGGCCGTTGTTCGGTCAACACCGTGGACATCGTTGCGGAAGAAGGTGGATTTGCCTATGTTTCAGACAGCTATGCTGACGACCTACCCTATTGGTATGAACATGATAGCGGCCACCAACTGATTATACCTTACACGCTTGATGCCAATGATATGCGCTTTGCAACACCGCAGGGTTTTAATTCAGGCGATCAGTTCTTCAGCTATTTAAAAGACAGCTTTGACGCCCTTTATGCCGAAGGCGAATTAGGTCAGGCGAAAATGATGTCCATTGGCATACATTGCCGCTTGCTCGGACGTCCAGGCCGCATCCAAGCTCTGCGCCGCTTTATCGAATATGCTAAAAGCCATGCAGATGTTTGGTTTGCCAAACGTATCGAGATTGCCGACCACTGGCACAATAATCATGCGCCTGAACATCACATGTCACGCCCAACACATATGTCCCGGCAAGAGTTCATAGATCATTATGGATCAATTTTTGAACACTCGCCTTGGATAGCAGAACGCGCCTTCGATGATGAACTTAGTCCTGCACATAATACAGCAATTGGACTACACAGCGCACTCACACGCAAATTCAGATCAGCAAGTGAAAACGAACGCTTGGACGTTTTAAAAGCGCACCCTGATCTTGCTGGAAAACTTGCCGCAGCAAAACGCCTAACGGCAGAGTCGAGCGCAGAACAAGCAAGCGCTGGGCTGGATGCTTTGACGCAAGAAGAGCACGCAACTTTCACACGGCTTAATGACAAATATACAGAGAAGTTTGGCTTCCCTTTCATCATTGCGGTCAAAGGCCTCGACAAGAATCAAATTCTCAGCAGCTTCAAACAACGTGTTGAAAATAAACGCGATCGGGAATTCGAGACGGCCTGCAAACAAGTCGAACGTATCGCGCTTCTACGCTTGAAGGATATATTACCATGAGCTTTGCAACTCCGATTGCAGGACTTCCTGCACAGTCAGAATTGATGACCGGCCGCGCAATCTTCACCGAAGCTTACGCGGTTATTCCCAAAGGCGTTATGCGCGATATTGTGACAAGTGCCCTGCCGCATTTCACTGGCACACGCGCATGGATTATCGCGCGCCCAATGAGCGGATTTGCGGAAACATTTGCACAATATATCGTGGAAATTGAACCCAATGGCGGCAGTGATAAACCGGAACCAGACGTTAGTGCACAAGCCGTTTTGTTTGTTGTTAAAGGCAAATTGCAAGTAAGCATTGAGGGCGATGTTCACGATCTTGATGAAGGCGGCTATGCCTATATTCCTGCCCATACAAAATGGACATTAAGGAACGCGTCAGGCAGCCAAACGACATTTCATTGGGTCCGCAAAGCTTATGAGCCTGTTGAAGGCATTGAAGCCCCAGAAGCGTTCATCACCAATGAAAAAAACGTCGAACCTTCTGTCATGCCAGACACCAATGGTGCCTGGTCAACAACCCGTTTCGTTGAACCTGATGATTTGCGCCATGACATGCATGTTAACATCGTCAACTTTGAACCAGGCGGCTTAATCCCGTTTGAAGAAACCCATATCATGGAGCACGGCCTTTATGTGCTTGAGGGCAAAGCGGTTTATAAACTCAATCGGGACTGGGTAGAGGTTGAAGCTGGCGACTTCATGTGGCTGCGCGCTTTTTGTCCGCAGGCTTGTTATGCAGGCGGTCCGGGACGGTTCCGCTATCTGCTCTATAAAGATGTTAACCGCCACCCTTCACTGAGGCTCAAATAATGAGCGAAGCGGTCCTCATACAAGACATTACACATGATGCTTTTGCACCATTTGGCGACCTTGTGGACATATCGGGTGAGCCGGACAAAATTATCAATCAAGGTCTGTGTGGGCGCTATCATGATCGCGCCCATTTTGATTTTGGTCCCAATTGTAAAGGCGGTTTGAGCCTGTTTAACGCGGAGCCGCGCTCACTGCCCTACGCGCTAGAGATGGTTGAACGACATCCTTTATGTACGCAGGCCTTCATTCCGCTGCATCAAAACCCGTTTTTAGTAATCGTTGCAGAAGGTAACGACGATACACCCGGCAAGGTACATGCATTTATCACCAAGCCCGGACAAGCAATCAATTTTCACCGAAACACGTGGCATGGTGTGCTGACACCACTGTCAGCACCCGGCCAATTCGCCGTGATCGACCGTGTTTCAGCAGGTGATAATTTACAAGAATACTGGTTCGATGAACCAAAAATAATTGCCAAGCAATTGGTAAGAGGGACTGAAATGTAAACTTATTGGGGAATAATGACATGACTGACCACTCGATTGGAACGCAGGAACAACTGCGAGATCCGAACTACACACCACCGCTTGCCAAAGCAATTCCGCTGGGTATCCAGCATGTTTTGGCCATGTTTGTTTCAAACGTTACGCCAGCGATCATTGTTTGCGGTGCGGCCGGTTTTGGCTTTGGCTCCAACTCGCCAGACTTTCCGCAAATGATCTACATGATCCAGATGTCGATGTTCTTTGCAGGGATTGCAACGCTCATCCAGACAATCGGAGTTGGTCCTGTCGGCGCAAAACTGCCTATCGTTCAAGGCACATCATTTGCATTCATTCCAATCATGATCCCACTGGTTGCTGGCAAAGGCGTTGATGCCGTTGCCGTATTGATGGGCGGCATCGTAGTCGGTGGCCTCTTCCATGCTTGTCTGGGATTGTTCATTGGCAAAATTCGTTTTGCGCTACCGCCGCTCGTAACTGGTCTTGTTGTTACAATGATCGGTTTGGCACTTGTGCAAGTCGGCATTCAATATGCAGCTGGCGGTGTGCCTGCCATCGGCACACCTGAATATGGCTCAGGCATCAACTGGTTTGTCGCAAGCGTCGTAATTCTCGTAACACTTGGTTTGAAATTCTTTACAAAGGGTATGCTGTCCATTTCAGCTGTTCTTTTGGGCCTTATTGCAGGTTATATCGTGGCATTTGCGCTCGGCATGGTGAACTTCAACAATGTGGCAAGCGCTGCACCATTTGCACTGCCAAATCCGTTCCACTTCGGCATCGAATTCTCTGTGGCAGCAATTATCGGCTTCTGCCTCATGTCCTTTGTGTCAGCCGTTGAAACCGTAGGCGACGTATCAGGCATTACCAAAGGTGGCGCAGGGCGCGAAGCAACTGACAAGGAAATCCAAGGCGCGACATTTGCAGATGGCTTGGGAACAGCCGTATCTGGTCTATTCGGCGCCCTACCCAACACATCGTTTTCTCAAAATGTTGGCTTGATCGCGATGACCGGCGTTATGAGCCGTCATGTGGTGACCATTGGCGCGATCTTCTTGATCCTTTGCGGTCTTGTACCAAAAATCGGTGCAATTATTGCAACGGTGCCAATTGAAGTGCTGGGCGGCGGTGTGATTGTTATGTTCGGCATGGTTGTTGCTGCTGGTATGTCCATGCTTTCAGATGTGAACTGGAACCGCCGTAATATGGTGATTTTCGCGATTGCGATTTCACTGGGCCTCGGCCTGCAACTAGAGCCAGGCGCCCTACAATATCTGCCTTCAACACTCAAAGTATTGGCAACATCAGGCATCTTGCCTGCGGCCTTTATTGCAATCGTTCTAAACCTTCTATTGCCGGAGGAATTAGCCGATGAATCAACAGAAGAGGTATCTGGCGGCATGTCAGGTAAAGGAGACGGGTCTTTCCCGAAAAAATCCTAAACACAAACTGTCTTTCAGAAACCCGCCTTTAACAGGCGGGTTTTTATTTGCCGTAATTTTGTGATTAGTTACGCCTAAAATAGGCGATCATATCATTGATGTTCAAAATTATTTTTACCGCACGGTCAAAAAATCTAGTGTTGCAAATCAAAACCGATTAGCCTGAGATCAACAAATCAAAATGCACGCGAAAAGGGACGCCATGTACACCATCCAAAATGCAATCAACGGTGAGCTAATATCTTCAAATTCATCGCGCAGCCAAAACATATTTAACCCTGCGACGGGAGAAGCGATAGGAACCCTGCCCCTCTCCAGCCGCCAAGAGTTAGATAGCGCGGTTGCAGCGGCAAAAGCTGCCGCACCAGCATGGGGTAATTTACCGCCGCTTAAGCGCGCAAAATTCATGTTCAAGTTCAAACAGCTTTTAGACGAACACGCTGATGATATTGCGCGGGAGATTTCACGCGAACATGGCAAAACGCATGATGATGCACTTGGCGAAGTTGCACGCGGTATCGAAGTTGTGGATTTTGCTTGCGGAATGCCGTCTATGTTGAAAGGCGAATTTTCACGCAATGTTGGCCCAAGCATCGACACGATTGCAGACCGTCAGCCGCTTGGTGTTGTCGCTGGCATCACACCGTTTAACTTTCCTGCTATGGTGCCATTGTGGATGTATCCGGTTGCCATCGCTTGCGGAAACACTTTCATTTTAAAGCCGTCCGAACGTGACCCATCTGCGGTTATGTTTATCTATGACCTGTTCAAAAAAGCTGGCTTTCCGGACGGTGTTTTAAATGTTGTCCACGGCGACAAAGAATGTGTCGACGCGATTCTAGAACATCCAGACATCAAGGCTGTTTCATTTGTCGGCTCAACCCCAATTGCTGAATATGTTTATTCAACAGGCACAAAGCACGGCAAACGTGTTCAAGCGCTGGGCGGTGCAAAAAACCACATGGTTATCATGCCGGATGCGGACATCAAGAAAGCCGCTGATGCGCTCATGGGCGCAGGTTACGGCTCAGCTGGTGAACGCTGCATGGCGATCTCCGTTGCCGTGCCTGTCGGTGATAAAACTGCGGACGCATTGGTTGCAGAACTAAAGCCACGCATTGAGAGCCTTAAAATCGGTCCGGCAACTGATGCCGACGCAGATATGGGACCGGTTGTTACCAAGGATGCTCAACAGCGCATCTTGGGCTATATGGATAAAGGCGTTGAAGAAGGTGCGGAACTCGTCGTCGATGGTCGCGGTTTCTCGCTGCAAGGCTATGAGGACGGCTACTTTGTCGGCGGCGCACTGTTCGATAAAGTGACAACCGATATGAGCATCTATAAGGACGAAATTTTCGGCCCTGTTCTGTCTGTTGTGCGCGCGCAAAGCTATCAAGAAGCCGTGGATATGATTAACGTCCATGAATACGGCAATGGCACTGCCATTTTCACACGCGATGGCGATACGGCACGTGATTTCTGCGACCGTATTGAAGTCGGCATGGTCGGCGTGAATGTGCCGATACCTGTGCCCGTTGCCTATCATTCCTTCGGCGGCTGGAAGCGTTCACTCTTTGGCGATCATGATATTTATGGCGCAGAAGGCGTGCGGTTCTATACACGGCTTAAAACGATTACCCAGCGCTGGCCTGACGGCATTAAAGACGGTGCGGTCTTCACATTCCCGAGCTAGGTTAAATCTAGCACAGTTATAAAAATAAAAAACGCGCCAAAATATCGGCGCGTTTTTTTAATCATTGTTCGTGCTTTACTCGGCGGGAAATGTCTTCAAATAAGCAATAATATTGTCGAGATCTTCTTCTTTTTTCAAACCGACAAAAGCCATACGTGTTCCTTTTACGGCTGCACGCGGATTGGCCAAATATTCTCTCAGCATTGCTTCATCCCACGTCTTTTCGCCTTCACCAAATGCTGTCATCGCACTTGAATATTTATAGCCTTCAACAGAAGCTACGGTCCGGTCGACAATGCCAACAAGATGAGGGCCGACTTTATTTTTAGCTTCATCAACTTTGTGACAAGCAGCACATTTTTTAAAAACCTTTGCACCTGCATCCGCATCGCCTTCTACGGCAAATGTTTGGCCTGCAACAAAACAAAGTGCGGCAGCTCCAATAAACTGTTTCAATCCATTCATAGCTTTGGCTCCAAGGTTGGACACATCAATAAGTAGGGACTAAACAATGTCACTCAATTGCACATCGTACAATCAGACCATTGGACGCAGCAAATATCCAGCGATTGACAAATTTTAAGGAGTAAGTTTGTGACTGGTGAAACCAATTTAAAGACATTGATCGCCTCCATGCAGCCGGTCTTGCGTGATGGCGAATTTGTATTTGCAACCACAAACGAGCCGATCGACTATATGGAAACGGCGCCCCTTATGCTTTTCACAGAAGAGGAAGGCACAACGCTGATCTTAAAGCGCGAAGACGCAGAAGCGCAAAAATTCAAATTTGATTTCCCCTGCCGAATGATCACACTCAACATTCACTCATCGCTAGATGCGGTCGGTTTTTTAGCGAAAATCACACCCCGCCTCGCCGCGCTGAACATGGGTGTTAATCCTGTTTCAGCGTTTTATCATGACCATCTATTCGTACCCTCAAACCGCGCACAAGATGCAATGGCTGAGCTTAAAAAGATGGCTCTAGAGTCTTCAACTCAATGAGCGATCAGTGAACAGAAACACCATCAGGTGCTGAATCACTTGTCTCTTCTTTTAGCTCTTTCAAGAAATCCTTGAGGAGAATAGCAAAATCCTGCGGCTTCTCGATACATGGCAAGTGCCCTGCGCCTGAAATCTCTTCATAGCGGCTGCCATCAATATGCATTGACAATTCATAGACATGTTCTGGCGTTGTCACCACATCATTAAGCCCGACAATACACATCGTTGGCGCTGTTATGACCTTGGCATCCGCCGTATAATCGGCGTCACGAATGGCCATGCAGGTACCCAAATAGCCGTCCTGCGGCTGACGCGCCAACATGTTGCGATAGCCGGCAACATCATCGCGGTTCTTTTGGCGGTATGCAGACGTAAACCAACGCAGCATTGTCGCCTCAGCCAGTTCTACCATACCTTTTTCTTCAATTGAATCGATACGTTCCTGCCACATTTCAGCGGTGCCAATTTTGGCTGCCGTATCACATAGCACTAGCGCCTCAACGAGGTCTGGACGCATTTTATAGACAGCTTGGGCAATCAAACCGCCAACCGATAAGCCGACCAGCACAACATCCTTTTTCCCAAGGTGATCAAGCAGTGCGATCAAATCTTCTGCATGATCTTCTATCGTATAAGGCGTATCGCCAATATTGCTTAGACCATGGCCACGCTTGTCATATGTCATGATAGACACTTCGCCGACAAAGCGCACAATCACATCGCGCCAGATACGAAAATCACTCCCCAGCGAATTGATAAACACCAATGTCGGTGTTCCAGTTGGTCCACCAATCTCCTGATAATGAAGTGTCACATCGTTTACAGTGGCAAATTGCATGATCATCCTTTCAGCGCGGATGCGCTATATTTTGTCTTCAATATAAAATTCAAATTACGCATGGCAATTTTAAGCTTAGGGCTTGCCCATATCCAGCAATCCTGCCGTGCCATTTTCACGTATAAAACCAGCCATACGACCATCGGGTGAAAAGCGCACGTCAATCACCGGCGAACCATCGGCCTCCGCGATATAGCCATAGCTGTCGTCTTTACGGTCAAACAACGCGACGCCGCCAGCAGCATAACCAATCAAAACCTGCCGCGAACTTGGACGCGCGCGCACAGAACGAACAATACCGACACCGCCCTCAAACACCGCTGCATTCTGGCCAATAGGTCCATCGCTACCCGTGAACGGCCACGTGACCAAAACATCAGCGCCCGCAGTCAACATACTGCGTCCATCTGCCATCCAGTCAAATGAAACCGGCTTGGCAGGATAACCGCCCATATTGCCATGCTTTTCAGGTGTCGCGATTTTCCAAATGTGAAGCGAATTTTCAAGCATCGCCGTTACGCAAAAACGGCCATCTGTGGAAAATCCAATAGCAACGTGCGAACCCTTCCATTCCAAAAACTTGGTTGTTTCAGGCTTATTGGGTGAAATTAGCAATGCGCCGCCATAGACTGCCGCACCGAGCCATTTTCCATCTGGTGAAAAGGCCAATGCACTGACAGATGATGGGGCCGTAATTTCAACAGGCTCTTCACCTTCTTTGGCAAGATAAATGGTTTTGCCGCAAGACCATGCAACATGGCCGCGTTGCGAACACGAAACACAATCCACCCATTTTCGGCCCGTATGGATATCGCTTATCGCACCGTCTGCACCCAAGCGCTTTAGGTTGCCATCATCGCCAGCGGTGTAAAGCGCATCGCCTTTAGCATTGGACGCCATACTTAAAATTGCACCGTCGTGCAGGCTTATCTTCTTCGAACTGCCATCCACCGCACAAAGCCGCACAGCGCCATCGCCGCCTGCAACAGCCAACACAGAACCAATAAAGGCACAAGCCGTTGCTTGCGCTTCAAATCTATAATGAAGAACAGCGCCTGCTGCGTCGAACGGATCCATTACGCAGTCACTCTCGTCTTCATGAAGCCATCTTCAATGATATCGCGTGGCAAATTACGGCCAATAAAGACGATACGGCTATAGCGATCTTCGCCTTCGCGCCATTCACGTTGAAAATCACCCTCGAGCATCATGTGCACAGCTTGCGCAACATAGCGGCGATTATCGTCTTTGATATCCAAAATACCCTTCATACGCAGCATATCAATACCGAATTCTTGCCCGATCATTTGTATCCAAGGGAAGAATTTTTCAGGATCAATTTTGTCGCGTGTCATGAAAGAAAAACTAGAAACATGATCATCATGACGGCTTGCATCCAGATGACCGTGATCGTGATCCGCATGATCATGATCACATTTTCCGTGGTCATGGTCACAATGTTCATGATCATGCCCATCGTGATCATCAAAGTCTTTTTGCAAGAAGTCTGCATCATCATCCAAGATGCGATCAAGCGCAAAAGCGTTCTGGCCGAGAAGATGGTCTATCGGCACGTTGCAACGCTCGGCACGCTCTATACGGCATGTTGGATTAATGCGCCGAATACGCGCTTCAACCGTCCGCAAATCATCATCTGATACCGTATCGATTTTGTTGAGCACAACAATATCAGCAAAAGCAATCTGCTCCTGCGCTTCAGGTGCGCGGTCAATCTCTAAGAATAAATGTTTCGCATCAACAACCGTGATAATCGCATCAAGTTTGGTTTTAGCCGCAATATCTTCGTCTACGAAAAACGTTTGCGCAACCGGCCCTGGGTCCGCCAAACCAGTTGTTTCAACAAGAATACCATCAAAATCGCGGGTGCGCTTCATAAGACCAGCAAGAATACGGATGAGATCGCCGCGCACAGTGCAGCAAATACAACCATTATTCATTTCGAAAATTTCTTCATCCGCATCAACAACCAAATCATTGTCGATACCGATTTCGCCAAACTCATTGACGATAACAGCATATTTCTTGCCGTGATTTTCCGTCAAAATGCGATTAAGAAGAGTTGTTTTACCAGCACCTAAATAACCAGTAAGCACGGTGATCGGCGTTTTTTCGTTTGAAATCGTCATGAAAGCATTCCATCCAGAATTTGAAAGTGTGATGTGCGCTTTCTCGCCTCAAAATTCAACCCTGCGACTTGGCTAATCGTTTCACCCGTGACACAAAGTACGCAAACAGGATTTGTCATGACACGCAAGATTTGGTGGAGCGATTTTTCGCCGGAAGACTTCTCAAGGATTGATGCGAGCAATGTTACCGCAATCCTGCCTCTTGGTGCCACTGAGCAGCATGGCCCTCACCTGCCAATCACCACGGATTCAGACATTATGGATGGCATGCTGAATCTCGTCGTCGAGCAGCTTACCCATGATCTGGATGTGCGTATTTTTCCCGTTGAACGTGTTGGCGCATCAGACGAACATAGCCGCTTCACCGCCACACAATCTCTTTCATCCCAGCAAATGGTCGACATCATCGTTAAGCGCGGAGAAGAAGCAAACAGCTACGGCATAAAAAAACTCGTACTTGTCAATTCGCACGGCGGCAATGAACCAGCCATGTCAATCGCCGCATTAGAGCTACGCAAACGCTACGACATGCTGGTTGTCAAAACATCATGGGGACGCTTTGGCGTGCCAGATGATCTGTTTACAGATGAAGAAATGAAACAGGGCATTCATGGCGGCGATTATGAAACATCGCTCATGCTCGCCTTCCAGCCATCAATGGTTGATATGGCTAAGGCACAGAATTTCCAGTCCAACACAAAACTTGCTCGCGAAACATTCACGCATCTCGCGCCTCAAAGCCCACATGGTTTTGCTTGGTTGGCAGGCGATTTGAACGAACATGGCGTGGTGGGTAATGCCGCCGCAGCCACAGTACAAAAAGGCAGAGCAGCAGCAGCGCACCAGACATCAGGCTTTATTGAATTATTAAGGGATATTCGCAAAGCTGATTTAAACGACTGGATTAAGCTTTAGGCCACATATGGCTCGTCATTTAATGGAGTGGGAATTATGATCCGAACTATCCTCACGGCAGCCCTATTGGCACTCATGAACACCATCACACCAGCATTAAGCCAAGATGTTGACTGCGATAACGCCGAGACGCAGTTCGACATGAACCATTGCTCTGGCTTGGAATTTAAAGAAGCGGACAATGCCCTCAATGAAGCTTGGTCTACGGTACGCGCGGCTGTGAAATCCATTGATGAAAGCAATAAAGAATTCGCGCCGGATGAGCCAAGCGCAGCCGACAATTTGCTAAAAGCACAACGCGCTTGGATTGATTATCGCGACGGGCAATGTGCTGCAGAAGCAGCACAATATGCTGGCGGATCAATTCAACCGCTTATCCGAAACACTTGCCTCGCGGGCATGACAAAAAAACGTACAGGTGAATTACAACAAATGATCGTAGATCGGTAAATTACTCATCATGCGCCGCAAAAGCGTAAATTTCGATTTTCTTGTCGCCCGTAAACTTCGCACCAACAACCTGAGGAATGCCGATCTTTTGCGTGTCGAGAACGTCCATCAGGATTGCATTGATCTGAATTGCACTGCGTAATTCCTCAATATTCTCACGTTCTTCGCGCATGGCTTCTTCGATTTTTTCATCGCCGACAACGCGCCGCTCACCAAGTTTCACAATTTGAACTTCCTGCGGCGCGGTAAGGACACGTATCTCATTGGCAGTATTTCTAGAATCTTTGGTGAAATCCGTGAACGCATCGGCTGCCACATTACTATCGACAGTTCTAACCGTCATTTCCTTACCCACGACAGAGGTTTCAGAAATTCCCTGCGCGTGAACAAGAATCGGTGTGAACACAGTAAGAATTACAATGATTGCTCTTAAAGTCATTTCGGATCCCTTGCCTATTTCATTTTAAATAGAACTCACAAGTTCAAAGGACGTTCCTTCACGAAGTATAAACGCGCTGAAATGAAGACTTGTTTACAAATACTGCCTGCAACCTATCCGTTATTGCATAGCTGATATCCCTAAAAAGCGATTGTGCGCCGCACAAAAGAGAGTATCTTCTACTCAACCCAAGGAGAAGAAAATGTCTTCACAATCACGCTTTAAGAATATCGGTAATTACTTTCTCGGTGCAGCAGAAACATTCGGTCGCGCACGTTTAGCAAAAGAAATTGCGAGCATGCCTGAACAACATTTCGCAACTAAAGGCACAACGCGCGACAATGAACTGCGCAAAGTATTCGGCCTTTAATCAAATTATTTAATCAAGACAGTTACAAATCCGGTGTTGAATGAATAGTTCGATGCCGGATTTTTTGTTGCCATAAGAACATTTAATTCAGGCTTGCTGGCACAGCATAGCCCTTGCGGCACTTTATCTAAGAGACAACATGGTCCCAAAAACCTAAGTTAAGGTGATTACGAACGTAGCAGTGATTTCTGAAGAGCAATAATGACCACAATTCTAGCCCTTTTCATCTTTGTCGTCTTAGCAATCACCGCGCTTATTCATATCTATTGGGCCTTGGGCGGCCTTTGGCCCGGTACAAACGAGAAAACCCTTCCCCAAACTGTTATTGGTTCAACGGGCATATAAGTTATGCCCCCACGCTGGGTTACCGCTTTGGTGTCTGTTGGCATATGGGGTGCTGCGATCTGGCCTATGCTATGGCTGAACTGGATACCACACCCAATACCCAACTGGATTGTAACCGCGGGGATGTTTGTTCTAACCGCAATTTTTATAATACGCGGTCTTGGCGGCCTACTACCAATCGCACGGCGCATAAATTCCGAAGAACCGTTCGCCGCTTTTAACTTGCGTTATTTCTCACCTCTCATCACCCTCTTAGGGGTGATGATGTTTTATCTGTTGTTTTCAAACTAAGCACCGGTTTACTCAAACCGGCGTGACGGCAATATCGCTCTTATTGAGTACAAGACGTGTGAGAACGAAGGCCACTACGGCGCAAACCGTAATAGCAGCCACCATTGGCAATGCCGTATTGTCGAAGAACGGTGAAGCAAGCACGACCATGAGGCCGCCAGCAACCATCTGCAAGGTACCACCAAGCGACGATGCCAACCCAGCCATATCGCCATGATCGTCCAGCGCCATTACCATTGTCGATGGCACCACAAGGCCAAGACAGGCATTGGCAAGAAACAATACGCCCACGATAACTGGCAATGTACCAAATCCAGCAAGTACCAAGCCTAACAAGAGACCGGTAAATACCAAGAACCCGAACGTCGCCGTTGCAACAACTTTCTCCATGCCAAACTTTTCGCCAAGATTAGCCGCAAGCTGAGAACTACTAAAAAAGCCAAGAGCGTTGACCGCAAAAGCAAGACTAAACTGAACAGGCGAAAGACCAAACTCAGACGTATAAACGAATGCAGCATTGGCAAGAAAAACGAAAAAACTCGCCATGCCAAAGCCACCAATAAATGTCAGCCCCATAAACTTTTTATCGCGCAGAAGAATACCACAGCCGCGCATCAGTGAGGTAACATTTACAGGCACTTTATTGTCGTGAGCAAGCGTCTCGGGCAGCGCAAAAAGCGTCAGTGCAAGGCTTGCAAGGGTAAGCACAGCAAGCGCCCAGAAAATGCCGCGCCACGATGCGACCTCCATAAGGACACTACCAGCCAAGGGCGCAAGCATAGGCGATACGCTGATCACCATCATGATCAATGCCATGAGGCGCGTTGCTTGGGTGCCTGTATATTGGTCGCGAATAATAGCGCGCGGCACAACCATAACAACAGCACCGCCAATACCTTGCACAAAGCGCCCAGCCAGCAGCCAGCCAATCGTTGGCGCAAGAGCGCAGCCGATTGATCCAATGGCAAAAATAGCCAGCCCAATGTAAAGAGGTTTCTTCCGGCCAACTTGGTCAGAATAAGGGCCGAAGAACAGTTGAGCCACACCAAAAGCGATAAAATAAACGGTTAGTGATGCCTGCACGGCCGTCACATCAGCGCCCAGCCCCGCTTCAATTAAAGGCAGCGCAGGCAGATACATATCAATTGCTAAAGGCCCAACAGCCGAAAGCAATCCCAAGATGACGGCAAAACGAAACATATTTATTATCCAGAAACAGTGCGACTCATGCCGCATATTTGAACTCTATGCGCACGCTTTATCAGAGCACCCAGCAGACCTCAACAAAATGAAACAGAGCTCATGACACGGTGTGGCAGGAGCTTATATTTCAAAAATCGATAACCAGTCCGTCTTGGCCAATGTGTAGATCACCGCCATAACCAGATGACCGCACAGCCTCTATCCATGTTTCATCCGTGATCAGAGCATCATCGACAGGCACAAGATGATTAAGTGCAAGCACTTGCACCTGACAATCTTTCGCAAGCTTGCCCACATCGGATGCATCCGTGTGGCTGGCAAACAAGTGCTCTTTTAGGCGCGCACCATTGCCGACCCGCGCTGCAAGGCGCTCAACACCTTCGCTCATCATCGCTTCATGAACCAGCACATCAGCGCCATCAACAAAGGCATTAAATGCTTGAAATGGCGCCGTATCTCCTGACAAAACAATAGACTTACTGCCATCTGAAAACCGCAAAGCGTAGCTCTCTTCAATCGGCGGATGACAGTTTAAAATGCTACGCATAGACAGATCACCAAGCACAATCTCGCCTTCAGCAAGCTCATGGATCGTGACCAAGGACGCCAAATCGACACGGCCCTCATCCTCAATGCGCAGATTAATATCAAAGGCCATCGACGTTAAAAACGCCTGCCAATAAGTATCAATGCCCTTTGGGCCCCAAATGGCTACAGGTGTCTGCAATCCTGCAGTCCAAGCCGTGTGAAGCAAAGGGCCAAGCTCAAGATAATGATCTGAGTGCAAATGCGTAATTACAATTGTGCTAAGCGATTTCAGCGAGTGGCCTGCGTTAACAACGCCGCGTGTAACGCCGAGCCCACAATCAACAACAATCGCCTGCCCGCCCATTTCCAGCAAAGATGATGCAGGAAGGCGCAAATTTTCAGTGGGGTAAATCGCCGGACCGCCCTTTGTTCCCAAAAGTGTAACCCGCGCCATTATCGAACCGTCAAAGTGCGTGCGACCGCATCTTTCCAGCCTGCCAATTTGCGCGTGCGTTCGGCTTCTTTCATTTTTGGTTTAAAGCGTTGATCGCGTTTCCACGTTTTTGCAAAACCTTTTTGATTAGGCCAAATGCCTGCACGCGAACCGGCGAGCCAAGCAACACCGAGCGCCGTTGTTTCCAGCACCATCGGGCGATCAACAGGCGCATTCAAAAGGTCTGACAAGCGCTGCATAGTCCAATCCGACATCGCCATTCCGCCATCAACACGCAACGTTGTCTTGGCAGCTTTAGCGCCCTTCCAGTCTTTCTGCATAGCGTTCAAAAGGTCAGCCGTTTGATAACAAACAGCTTCCAACGTCGCTTTGGAAATCTCTTTGGCCGTTGTCGCACGGGTCAGGCCAAACATTGCACCGCGTGCATCAGCATCCCAATGCGGTGCGCCAAGGCCAACAAAGGCAGGTACAAGGTAAACTTCTTGTTCAGGATCAGCCTCGGCAGCCAGCTTGCCGCTGGCATTGGCCTCGTCAATAATTTGCAAACCGTCACGCAGCCACTGCACAGAGGCGCCTGCCATGAAGATCGAGCCTTCCAATGCATAGGTCGTTTTGCCATCCAAACGATAGGCGATGGTTGTCAACAAACGGTTCTTGGACGTTACTGCGTCTGTGCCTGTGTTAAGCAGTGCAAAGCAACCTGTTCCATAGGTAGATTTAAACATTCCCGGTTCAAAGCACGCTTGGCCAATGGTCGCGGCCTGTTGGTCACCAGCAACACCATAAATCGGAATATCAGCGCCTAAAATATCCGCATGCGCGGTGCCAAAATCTGCCTGGCAATCCAACACCTCAGGCAAAATAGCAGCAGGGATATTGAGAATTTCGAGCAGCTTAGTGTCCCATTTATGGGTGCGAATATTAAACATCATTGTGCGAGCAGCATTGGTTGCATCTGTCACATGGCGATCACCGCCTGTGAGCCGCCAAATCAGAAAACTATCAATTGTGCCGAATAAAACAGAACCATTTTCTGCTTTCTTGCGCAGTCCACGCACATGATCGAGCATCCAAGCCACTTTGGTGGCTGAGAAATAAGGATCAAGCAACAAGCCTGTTTTCTTTGTAAATGTTTGTTCGTGCCCTATTTTTTTCAGATCATCGCACATATCTGCGGTTCTGCGATCTTGCCAAACAATTGCTTTATGAACTGGCTTGCCGGTTTTCTTATCCCACATCGCAACGGTTTCGCGTTGGTTAGTGATACCGATTGCAGCGATGTCTGAAGCGTCAATTTTCGCGTTTTTCATCGCGGTGTGACACACCTCGACGACACCTTCCCAAATGTCTTCCAGATCGTGTTCAACCCATCCAGATTTTGGAAAATGCTGCGTGAATTCTTTTTGGCTTACACCGGCAATGCTTTGGTCTTTATTGAAAACAATCGCGCGTGACGATGTCGTACCCTGATCAATGGCTAGAATATACTCGCCCATACTTTTCTCCCAAACTTCAAACAACGCAGCAAAGTACTTCCATGCTTAACGCGCGCATACGTTTTCTAACAACATCGGCACCCTAAATTTGCACGAACAATAATGCGTACATACAAAAGGTGCACAATGCTACAAGCTCTAAACATAAATCGTTTGAAATTTTATGAGCTAATCGTCAAGACTATTGGCTTGCCTGTGGCTTTTCGTCCATCATCGCCAGCAATGTAATAACCGCAGCGCTTGGCTTGGCCAAATCATCGACCGAATACTTATCTAGAACCGCCATGAAGGCGTTCATTGCTTCACGCAAAGCAGATGTTAAACGGCAATTATCAATGAGCGGACAATCTGTATCTTCGCGTTCAAAGCATTCAGCAATTGTGAAATTTTCTTCGGTAAGACGCGCAATTTCACCCAGTTTAATTTCAGAAGCAGGTCTTGCCAACCGAATACCGCCATTTCGCCCTCTGACTGTTTCGATGATTCCCGCTGAAACAAGCGGTTGTAAAATCTTAAACAGAAATGGCTCAGACGCACCATAAACGCGGCTAATATCAGCGATACGGCTCAGCCGACCGCCACTCGATGCGCAAAACATCAATATGCGAAATGCGTAATCAGTTTGTTTTGTAAGCTTCATTAAAATGGTCTCCACAACTTAAATAGCAACCCGAAGCATAAGTTTCCAGAAAAACTTACTTCTTTCGTCAAGTTTTATTCTTGACCTTATTGACACGCAATTGGGTCGACAATAAAACATGACAAAATAAATCAAGTTAAAAGGAACAGTCATGACTTTAGCTAAAGCCGCGCTCATCGCACTCACTGCGGCAACCGCCCTTACAGGGACCGCCCAGATGGCATTCGCAGATGGCGAGTTAAATCTGTACTCGTCGCGCCATTACGACACTGACGAGAAGCTATATGGCGACTTCGAAGAGCAGACAGGCATTAAGATCAACCGTATTGAAGGCAATGCTGACGAGTTGATTGAACGCTTGAAAAGCGAAGGTGCAAATAGTCCTGCAGATGTTCTTTTGACTGTTGATGCAGGCCGTATCTGGCGCGCAGAATCAGCTGATCTTTTTGCAGCCGTTGAAAGCGAAGAGCTTGAAAAACGCATTCCAGCAGCACTTCAGCACCCTGAAAACCATTGGTTTGGCTTTTCAACACGTGCACGCATGATTTTCTATTCGAAAGATCGCGTTTCAGAACCACCACAGACTTATGCTGACTTGGCTGACCCAAAATATAAAGGTCAAATTTGCACACGTTCATCGTCTAATATCTACATGTTGTCACTTTTGGCATCGCGCATTGCCCATGATGGTGCAGAAGTAGCAACGCAGTTTGCTCAAGGTCTTAAAGACAATCTAGCGCGTGAGCCTCAAGGCGGTGACACAGATCAGCTTCGTGGTCTTGTTTCAGGTGAATGTGATATCGCTGTAGCTAACTCTTATTACTTCGCACGTGCTATGCGCACTGAAGTAAAAGACCTTTCTGCTGACATCGACCAGATCGGTTGGGTTTTCCCCGATCAAGACGGCAACGGCACACATGTGAATGTTTCTGCAGCTGGCCTTTTGAAGAATGCGCCGAACAAAGAAAATGCGGTGAAATTCTTGGAATATCTCGCATCTGATTCAGCACAGCATTATTTCGCTGCAGGCAATGATGAATTTCCAGTTGTCGATGGCGTTGAAAAATCAGCCTCTGTTATAAAACTAGGTGAGTTCAAAGCCGATGAGTTGAACCTGTCTGAGCTCGGCACGAACCAAGCCAAAGCACAAGAAATCTACAACACTGTCGGTTACAAATAAGCACGCCAAATTCGAAGGTGGCACCCTTCAATTAAGCTAGCTTTAGCCCGCGGCCTCGGTCGCGGGCTTTTTGTTTGCCTTGCCCACAATCGGCAGTGAAATTTCACTGTGGTGGCGTGGCCGAGAACCCGCAATTGTGAAACATAAAATGATAACGGGCAGCAGCCCAAACGCGACAATGATCAGCGATGGGACAGCGGCTTGCGCAAGACGCTCATCAGAAGCAAGTCGGTAGGCCTGCACAGCCAGTGTGTCAAAATTGAAAGGCCGCAAAATAAGCGTTGCGGGCAATTCCTTCATTGTATCAACAAAGACGATCAACAAACCGGTCAGAAGGCTGGCACGCATAAGCGGCAGATGCACCTTCAAGAACATGCGCATACTATTTGCGCCTAGTGAGCGCGCTACCGCATCAACATTCGGTTTAATCGCGCTCATGCCCGTATCAAAAGCAGAAAGCGCCGCCGCCATAAACCGCACGGCATAGGCGAAAATCAAAATGATGATTGAACCTGAGAGCAACAAGCCGCTGGAAATATCAAATTTCTCCCGCAAGAATGCATCAAGCGCATTGTCGAAAGCAGCCATCGGCACGAGCAAGCCAACCGCAATCACGCCGCCTGGAATGGCATAGCCAAGCCCTGCCAGCATTTTGGACCGCTCGGCCCAGCGGCTTGGATAAAGCCGCGACCAATAACCAACCAAAACAGCACCAATGACTGTAAACACCGCTGCAATTGACGATACGGTGAGCGAATTGGCAATGAAATGCACATAGCGCGATGTGAATGGGTTTTGGCCTGACTCAATCGCCATTTGTGTCAAAACGATCAACGGAATGAGAAAACCAAAAAGAATCGGTGCCACACAGATGACAAAAGCAAAGAAAGACTGCCAGCCCTTCAAGTGATGCGGCGCCATGGCCTCAACACGTTTGCCTGCCTCATGATGTTTTGCAGCACCGCGTTGCGCTTTCTCCAGAAAGACCAAAAATAGAGCAACAATCAAAAGACAAAATGCCAGCTGAGCAGCAGCAGACCGATCACCAATCGAAAACCATGCTTGATAGATACCTGTCGCAAATGTTTGCACACCGAAATGCGCAACAGTGCCAAAATCAGCGACAGTTTCCATCAAAACCAGAATAACGCCGCCAGCGATGGCTGGGCGCGCAACAGGCAAACTAACACGTAAAAACGCAGACCATGGTCTATGGCCAAGTGTTCGCGCGGCAAGATATGCCGTCGGCGATTGACGCAAAAATGCAGCGCGTGCGAGCAAATACACGTAAGGATACAGCACAAACATCAACATAAGCGCTGCACCGCCCAAAGAGCGTACTTCAGGAAACCAATAATCGCGCGGCCCCCATCCGGTAATATCACGCAGCAAGGACTGTACGGCACCGGGATGGTCCAATAAATCCGTATAGGCGTAAGCCAAAACATAAGCGGGAAACGCAAGCGGCAAAGCCAATAAAAACTCAAACAGTCTGCGGCCGGGGAATTGGCAGGTTGTAACAAGCCACGCCGTTGACGTGCCGATAACCGCAGAACCAAGGCCGACGAAAAAGATAAGCTGAACCGTTGCCCAAATAAAGCGCGGCATGACGGTGGTTGCCAGCCCAGCCCATGTATCAAATGTACCCGTTAACGCTGAAATGGCGACAGCTACAATCGGTACTAAGCAAAGTCCGGCAAACAGGCCGACAGCGGCTTTAAATGAAAAACGACCCAACTGAGTACCAACTTAAATTGAAGAACTATAATTTCTCGCTGGAAAGTGGAGTAAATGAAACATATTTTATGGTCAACCGATCAACACCAGCGATGAAGTCGCACCAAGTTGAATAAACCAAGCCAGAATTGACTTCACTTCTTAGCTCACCTTAGAAAACCTATATATTGTATGCTGAGTAAGCACCTCATTAGGCATCAACACAGATGTGGGAAAAGCAGCATTATTTATAGCGTCTGGCCAAATTTGTGTTTCAAGGCATATACCTGAGCCCAGCTTATAAGCACGGCCGTCCAAACCAGCATCTAAAACAGCTAAGCCCCCACTTGCATAAAAATGAACACCCGGCTCTGTTGTTAAAACATCCATTTCCACGCCGGAAGAAGGCGCAGACACGCGCGCAACTTCAGTCAGCGGGCGGCGCGTGTCGGCAAGACAATAATTATGATCATAATTTTTAAAGTCGCCAATCGGACGCAACACACGAAAATCATATAAAGTCTGGCTGACGTCAGCGATCTCACCTGTTGGCACGATTGTTTCGTCTGCCACAAGGTAGCGATCTGCATCCACCCTTAAACGGTGCAAACTAACATCATTACTGCCACCATCTTCCAGATTGAAATAGCTGTGATTAGTAAGATTGCAGAGCGTTGCTTTGTCGCTTTGCGCCTCAAGTTTAATACTCAGCGCATTGTCATCAGTTAAACGATAAGTGCACGTTGCAATAAGTTTTCCTGGGTAGCCCGCCTCTCCGTCTTCACTTACAAGCTGGAGTTTGACGGCACTTTCGCTGACCTCAACAATGTCCCAACATTTGCTATAAAAACCATTAGGACCGCCATGCAAATGATGTACGTCTCCTTCAGCGCGTTCCAGTTGATACTCAGTGCCCGCAATTGTGCACGTGCCATTTGACACTCGGTTTGCGCAGCGCCCTACAATTGCACCAAAATAAGCACGGTTATTTTCATAAGCCTCAAGCCTATCAAAACCAAGAACGAGCGGTGAATTGTGCCCTTGGAGCCGCAAATCCTGAACCACTGCGCCATAAGTGATTATTGACGCGGTAAGAGCGCCATTATGCAATGCGATTTTTTTGACAGGAGAACCACTCTTTGTCATTCCCCAGTCTTCTATATTTGTTGTCTCAACCATTACATTCCCAAACCGCCAACAGCGACATATTTAACATCAAGATAATCATCAATGCCCTGATGGCCGCCCTCTTTACCAAGGCCAGATTGTTTTAACCCACCAAATGGTGCTTCTGGCGTAGCAATTACACCTTCATTGATGCCAACGAGGCCGTATTTGAGTTCTTCCATCATGCGCCATGCACGCCCAAGATTTTGCGTATAAACAAAGCTCGCAAGACCGAAAATAGTATCATTGGCCATTGCAACCGCTTCTTCTTCTTTCTCAAATTTGAATACGGGCGCTACAGGGCCAAAAATCTCTTCTTTTGAAAACCGCATATTTTGCGTTGCATTGGCAATCACGGTCGGCTGGAAGAATGTTTGGCCAAGTTCATGACGTTTACCGCCAACGGTGATGTCACCACCCTTTTCAACGGCATCTCCAACCAGCTCTTCAACTTTAGCAAGTGCTGCATCATTGATGAGTGGTCCTTGAACCACACCATCCTCATTGCCTTCGCCAACTTTCATCGCACCAGCTGCCTCAGTCAACTTCTTGACGAAGCTGTCATATATGCCTGCCTGAACGTAAAAACGGTTGGTACAAACACATGTTTGCCCTGCATTTCTGAATTTTGCAGCAATCGCACCTGTGATCGCGGCATCAATGTCCGCATCATCAAACACGATAAAGGGCGCATTACCGCCAAGCTCCATCGACACTTTTTTGACCGTATCTGCAGATTGAGAAAGCAATATTTTGCCAACGCGAGTCGAGCCCGTAAAGCTGATCTTACGCACGGCTTCGCTTGCACATAGTGCCTTGCCGATAGCGGCAGCATCGCCAGTCAGAATATTGACAACACCAGCAGGAACACCCGCCTGCTCTGCAATCAGCCCCCAAGCGATACCAGAATAGGGGGTAAATTCTGATGGTTTAATGATGATCGTGCAGCCAGCGGCCAATGCCGGTCCAAGCTTGCGCGGAATCATCGACGATGGAAAATTCCAAGGCGTAATCGCGGCAACAACCCCCACAGGCTCCTTCATCACCATTAAACGGCGCGAAGCAATCGGGCTGGGCACAAGATCTCCATAAACACGGCGACCTTCTTCTGCAAACCAACGCAAATAAGCAGCAGAACCACCAACTTCAGCCCGTGCTTCTGCAATTGGCTTACCCTGCTCCATCGTCAATAATTGTGCCAATGCTTCTTGGTTTTCCAAAACCAGATCATGCATTTTCAGCAAAATATTGGCACGTTCTAGCGCAGTGGTTTTACGCCAAGTCTTAAAGGCTTCGGCGGCCGCATCAATCGCGCGCTCAGTCTCTGCCGTCGAACAATTCGGCACAGTTCCAATGGTCGCACCAGTTGCTGGATTATTCACAGCAATGGTTTGCCCACTATCAGCAGCAAGCCAAGCGCCATCGATGTAATTTTCTTCGCGAAGGAACTGATTACCGGTAGACATAGCATTTTCTCCCGCCAGATAAGGCATTTTTGCAGATTATTTTAATTGCATCCTTGTAAGGCAATCATTAGATGCGTCAATGAACTTTGGATTGATCGACCAGAAAGTCGTCTTGAGTCTTTTACTTGCGCGCGAAACCGTTTAGATACGCGGCAACCAAAACAATAAGTAGGCGCGCGGGAATTATTCGCGGTGCATATGAAATCAGAAGGATAACACCGTGGCAGACACGTTTAACAAAGTGGCAGACATTATTGCGGATACAAGTGAAATTGACCGCGAGACAATTACAGAAGAAAGCCACACGATTGATGATCTTGGCATTGATAGCCTTGATTTCCTTGATATCGTTTTTGCTATCGACAAAGAATTTGGCATTAAAATCCCGCTTGAAAAGTGGACGCAGGATGTCAACGACGGCAAAGTTCCAACCGAAGAATATTTCGTGTTGAAGAATCTTTGCGGTAAAATTGACGAACTCGTCGCGGCAAAATCTGCTTAATTGACAAAATTTATTTACTTGAAATGAAAATTCGATAGTCGGAGGGTCAACCATGAACGAACAGAACATGGACGGTCGTGACGTTGTAATTACCGGTATCGGAATGGTTTCGGCACTGGGTGTAGGCGCTCAGCAAAACTGGGACAATTTTTCATCGGGCGCTGCGCCTGTATTTGATAGTGAAAAATTTTCGCCCTACACCGTGCATCCTCTGCCCGAAATCGATTGGGCAGAGCAAATCTCTAGGCGCGATCAACGCCAGATGGAGGCGTGGCAACGTATCGGCACCTACACTGCCGGTTTGGCGCTTGATGATGCTGGCCTAAAGGACAGCCTCGAATTTACGTCGACTATGGATATGATCGTTGCGGCCGCAGGCGGTGAGCGCGACGTTGATGTCGACACAATGATCCTTGCAGAAGCAAGCAAAGGTGAAACGGACACGTCGATCATCGTCAATGAAAAATTGACGACAGAGCTACGTCCAACATTGTTTCTAGCCCAGCTTTCCAATCTGTTAGCTGGCAACATTTCTATTGTGCATAAAGTAACAGGCTCCTCACGCACTTTCATGGGCGAGGAGGGCGCGGGCATTTCTGCCGTGCGCACTGCTGCGGCCCGTATTCGCTCAGGTCAGAGCACACACGCGCTTGTTGGCGCTTCGTTCAACGCTGAACATCCAGATATGTTGCTTGGATATGAAATCGAGCATCATTTAAAGCGCGATGGCTGGACGTCTGTTTGGCAACGTGAAGACAGTGATGGCGGCGGCCTTATAACCGGTTCAGGCGGCACTTTTCTCGTTTTGGAATCACGTAGCCATGCCGAAGCGCGCGGCGCTCGTATTTATGCGACACTTGAAAGCGTTGAGGCCGATCAAGGTAAATCGGATCAAACTGCAACCGCTGAACGCTTAAGCGGAATTAGCAGTGCGACAAAACTAGCAAATGCAAGCTACATCATTTCAGCAGCATCTGGCGCAAAGCAACGCACTGAAATTGAAAAAGAATTTCTAAATTCATCACTTAAAGCCGTGCCAGTACGCGGCGTTGCTTCAGCCGTTGGTCATATGCGCGAAGTGCAATTTCCCTTCGCCATCGCATTGGCCGCTTTGAGCCTGCATCACGAAAAACCAATTGAACAAATGGATAGCCGCTTTGAGGTTGCCATCAGTCAAAAGCCAGAGCGTGTTGGCGTTCTAAGTCTTGGATATGAAGACGCAGAAGGCGCAGCTTTTCTAACACCTGCGAACGGAGGCAAAGCATAATGTCAAAGTTCACCGATAAAAATGGTCGCCCAATCATTGCTATAACTGGCGTTGGCGTTGTTTCCTCACTTGGACGCGGTAAAAAAGATAACTGGGACAAGCTTACAAGCGGCGTTTCAGGCATCCACAAAATTACCCGCTTCCCGCAAGATCACTTGCGAACAACTATCGCTGGTACTGTCGATTTTATGACAGCACCCGAAGAAGGCTCTGCCGCCCTCACCTATACATTGGCGGAAGCTGCAGCCATTGAAGCCATAGACGAAGCGGGCATTTCGACAAGCGATTTTGGCGGCCAACTTTTCCTTGCCGCACCGCCCGTTGAACTTGAATGGCAACATCGCTTTCAATTAAACGCTGAAGGCGCTGAGCTTACACCGAGTGTTCAAAGCTATGATCGCCTGCTTCTCGCAGCAAAATCAAGTAAGCATCCTTCGTTCTCAGCATCGGTTAAATTTGCGGCAACAGCGCGCCGCCTGCAAGATCGTATTGGTTCACGCGGCCTTCCTGTCACATTGTCAACAGCATGCGCTTCGGGCGCGACGGCTATTCAAACAGGCGTTGAAGCCCTTCGCCGCGGCGAGACTGATCGCGCCATTGCCATTGGCACTGATGGTTCTGTGACAGCCGAAGCACTTATTCGTTTCTCGCTGCTTTCAGCGCTTTCAACGCAAAATGACGAGCCAGAAAAAGCCTCCAAGCCCTTCTCGAAAGACCGCGATGGTTTCATCATGGCAGAAGGTGCAGGCGCACTGGTTCTTGAAACACTAGAAGCTGCCACAGCACGCGGCGCAAAAATTCTGGGCATTATGGAAGGTTGCGGCGAATGCGCCGACGATTTCCACCGCACGCGCTCAAAACCAGATGGATCACCAGCCATTGCTGCCGTTCTTGCCGCCCTTGACGATGCAGGCGTAACGCCAGACGAAATTGACTATATCAATGCGCATGGCACATCCACGCCCGAAAATGACAAGATGGAGTGCATGTCACTCACATCCATTTTTGGCCATAGACTTGGCGGGACACCAATATCCTCCAATAAATCGATGATTGGCCATACATTGACAGCCGCAGGCGCAATTGAAGCCGTATTTTCACTGCTCACAATTCGCAACGGCGTTCTTCCGCCAACCATAAACTATCTCAATCCAGATCCGGCTCTTGAGGTGGATGCGGTGCCAAATGAGAAGCGCGATGCTGATGTGAAACGCGTATTGTCCAACTCATTTGGGTTTGGTGGACAAAATGCCTGCCTTGTCATCGGGCGCGAACCCGCTTAGAGCCTTTCGTCAAACAGTTAAACAATAATAGGTGGCTAATGCGCGCGCTACAGCTTGTCGAAGACCGTAAACTTGAACTTGTTGAAGTACCGGAACCGGATGCACCGGGTCTGGGAGAAGTTCAACTACGTATTAAAGCGGTAGCACTAAACCATATTGATGTGTGGGGATGGCGCGGCATGGCTTTTGCAAAACGCAAATTGCCCCTCACCGTTGGCGCAGAAGCCTCTGCCATTGTTGAATCTGTTGGCCCAGGCGTCTCTAACTTTTTGCCAGGCCAGCTTGTCTCCATCTTTGGTGCACGCACCTGCGGCCTTTGCCGCGCATGTAAAGAAGGCCGCGACAATCACTGCGAACATGTTGGCGGCGTGCATGGCTTCCACTTAGATGGCTTTGCGCAGGAATTGGTCAATATGCCAGCGCGCAATCTTGTCGCTGCCCCTCCCGGCGTTGATGAAATTGGCGCAGCTGTCTCACCCATTACTTTTGGCACCGTCGAGCACATGCTTTTTGACAATGCTAAACTTGAACCGGGTGAAACAGTTCTTGTCCATGCTGGCGGCTCTGGCATTGGCTCAGCAGCAATTCAGCTTGCCAAAAAGATGGGTTGCACAGTCATCACAACCGTTGGCTCTGACGCGAAAATAGAACCAGCAAAAACCCTCGGCGCTGATCACGTTATCAATTACCGCGAAGACCGGTTTGAAGGCGTTGTACGCAAGCTGACGAAGAAAAAAGGCGTCGATGTCGTGTTCGAACATGTGGGCGCAGACACTTGGGCAGGCTCAATGCTTTGCATGAAGCGCGGCGGCAGACTTGTCACTTGCGGCTCAACATCAGGCGTCTCCACATCCATGAACCTTATGATGCTTTTCCAGCAGCAATTGCGCCTTATCGGGTCTTTCGGCTGTAATATGCGCAATATGGAAGATGCTATGCAGAAAATGGCACGCGGTATCGTGCATCCTGTTATCGACACTGAAGTTGATTTTGCAGGCATTGGCAAAGCACTTGAGCGTATGGAAACACGCGATGTGTTTGGCAAAATTATTCTACGCGTTTCCTGATAAGTACTCATGAGCTGGAAAATCCAGATATTCAAAGCCAAAACAAAGCTAAAGCATGTGCGCTATTGGCTTGAGGCAAAAGTGTCTTTTGCAATGCTTGGCGCGCTGCGTTTATTGCCAATGAAATCGGCAATGACACTCAACGCAAAGCTATTGCAGTTCATCGGGCCTTTCCTGCCACGTCATAAAATGGTGATCGAAAATCTCACTCAAGCCTTTCCTGAAAAGGACAATGCAGAAATAAAAAAAATCGCACGCGGTATGTGGCGCAATATTGGACGCCTAATTTCCGAATATATCTATCTAGATCAGCTTTTTGATTATGACCCTGACTCAGATAAAGTCGGTCTTGTCGAAGTTGAGGGCGAAGATATTTTTCGCCGCCTTCATGCCGAAGGCAAGCCGTGCATCTTCTTTACCGGTCATGTCGGCAATTTCGAACTTCTTCCAATTTGTGCCGCAACCTATGGTCTTGAAGTAACAGCCCTGTTTAGACCGCCGAACAATCCATATATTGCAGAACGTTTGCTCGCATCACGCACCACTGAAATGGGGCACCTTGTGCCATCAAAGGCCGGTGCTGCTTGGGGACTTGCGCGTGCGCTCGATAACGGCCAATCGGTTGGCGTTTTGGTTGATCAAAAATTCGCGCGCGGCATTGTCAGTGAGTTTTTCGGCCGCCCAGTGCGCACGAACCCATTGCTACCAAAACTTGCGCGCCAGTTTAATGTGCCCGTATACCCTGCCCGCTGCATCCGGCTTCCCGGTGGCCGCTTCCGCTTGATCTTAGAAGAAGAACTGGTTTTGCCACGCGACGACAATAATGAAGTTGATGTTGCTCAATCAGCCCAAATGCTCAACGACGTTGTTGAGCGCTGGGTCCGCGAAACGCCGGAACAATGGATGTGGTTGCACCGGCGCTGGATTAGCAATTCTGAAAATCCAAGCAAATAATATAGGGCGAGCGGTCACTCAACATCAGACCGCCACAACCAATATTAATGCTTGATAACAACGCGCATATTACGAGCGCCAACTTGACGTGTCAGATCATAAAGCCGTTTTGCATTGGCGGTTTTTAGGCGAACACAGCCATGCGATGCCACGCGGCCCAATCGGCTCACATAATTCGTGCCGTGAATTGCATACCCGCCGCGAAAAAAGATTGAATATGGCATCGGCGAGTTGTCATATTTTCGCGAGTACCACATTTTATGCATGCGCTTCGGACTATAAGTACCGTGCGGCGTTCTATAACCTTTCCTGCCCGTGGAGACCTTCCAGCGGTGCATGGTTTTGCCATTCTTTTTCACCGTCATCGTCTGACTTGAAATATCTACATAGGCAACCAACTTCGCAGCCAAGGATGTGCTGACACCCGATAAAACGATTGCAATCGACAATGTAATTGCGCCTAATAACTTCCCCATTTAACTCTCCTAAACGAACTTAACCTTCCCCAAAATTACGTTACGTCAGATTTTTAAAAAGGTCAAAAAAAGCTAATTAAATCGTTAACGCCATCTTTTCTTTCGCTTTTTTACTTGCACAATATTAAACATTAGGCAGTATATATTTATGTTACAGCATCTTTCAAAATATATAAATGATTCACGCGATGACTTAGTCGCCCTAACTCAAGACTTGGTTCGTTTTCCGACGATCAATCCTCCCGGTGATGCTTATCGGCCGTGTGTCGAATATATTGCAAAGCGGATGAAACGATCCGGTTTTCATTGTGAGTTTTTCACAGCCGTCGATTATCCAGGCCATACCGATACATATCCCCGCATCAATGTGGTGTGTAGACGCGAAGGCAAACGTCCGGGAAAAACCGTTCACTTCAACTCCCATATCGATGTTGTTCCGCCAGGATTTGGCTGGACTTTTGATCCTTTCGGCGCAGCCGTTCATGATGGGAAAATCATTGGGCGCGGCACTTGTGATATGAAGGGGGGCTTGGCGACCTCTATTATCGCTGCCGAAGCCTATATATGGTGCTTTCCTGATTTTTCAGGTGCAATCGAAATTTCTGGCACGGTAGATGAAGAATCCGGCGGCTTTGGCGGTGTCGCCTATCTGGCTGAAAAAGGCATGTTTTCAAAGCCGCGCGTTGATCACGTCATCATTCCTGAACCACTCAACAAAGACCGTATTTGCCTTGGACACCGCGGTGTATGGTGGGCAGAAATTGAGACGCACGGTCATATCGCACACGGGTCAATGCCGTTTCTGGGCGATTGCGCCGTGCGCCATATGGGCGCTGTAATGGAGCGTTTTGAGCAAGATCTCTTTCCAGCACTTGCACAAAAACAAACTGAAATGCCTGTGGTCCCTGAAGGTGCTCGTAAATCGACAATGAATATCAATGGTATTCAGGGCGGGCAGACGGATGGCTTTACTGGCTTACCCTCACCCAATGTTCCCGACAGCTGTAAGATGACCATCGACCGCCGTTATCTATTGGAAGAAAACGTCGAAGACGTTCGCAATGAAGTTGTCAGCATACTTGATCAGCTAAAATTGAGCCGCCCTAAATTCGATTATTCATTGCGCGAACTCTGGTCTGTTGAACCAACAATGACAGACCGTGATGCGCCTGTTGTACGGGCTGTTGCAGACGCAATCCGCGATGAGTTTGGCAAAGAACCAGACTATGTCATCTCACCGGGCACATATGATCAAAAACACATTGCTCGCATTGGTCACTTGCATGACTGCATTGCTTATGGGCCAGGTGTGATTGATCTAGCGCACCAGCCAGACGAATGGATTGGCATCGAGGACATGGTGCAATCCGCTAAAGTTATGGCGAATGCAGTCCACGTGCTTTTATCACATAAACTTTAAAGAGTGCGGGATAGGAGCGCGTAGATAATCAATCCCGCAACAGCAAAACCGGCATGAAATGTACAAAGCGTTATAAAAGGAAGATCTTTTGGGCCAAAATATATTTTCGAAGCAATTGTAGGCGCTAAAACCAACCATAAGAATGCAATGATCCATCCGGCAGGCAAGCCTATTAACAATGGTACAGGAACCATAAATATGATCGACCAAACATGTTTTGCCCAGTTTCCTGCAACCGCTTTAACCGGAACACCTTTAAGCGCATTAGCAACAAATGCGGTCGCTACGCAGCCGATAATGCCGCCAAGAATAATTGCCAGCCACACGGATGATATTGAATAAATTGAAAACATAATCCCCTCCTAGGTTTCTTAATCAGACTATATATAACAAAATAATCCATGATTAGTTGCATAAAGACGGGGCTTATTGGTTAAAATAAAAGACAAGCCTTTTCAAAGCTGGGCCTTCCTGCTTAGACTTTTTTTAATTAACGGGGGAATTTCAATGACTTTACGTCCTATCTTACTCGGTGGATTAGCCGCCATCCTATTCTCATCTTCTGCACTTGCAGCCCGCATGGATTTGACCATTGGCATGGTGCTAGAGCCGCCAGGTCTTGATCCAACAGCAGAAGCCGCTGCAGCCATTGACGAAGTTGTCTATGCCAATGTTTTTGAAGGCCTGACCCGTATTGGTCCTGATGGTGCAATAACGGCAGGGCTCGCTAAAAAGTGGACAATTTCTGAAGATGGTTTGTCCTATGCATTTGAATTGCGTGAAGGTGCAACGTTCCACGACGGCACGACACTTGATGCCTCTGATGTGGTGTTCTCGCTTGATCGTGCACGCGCTGAAGATTCAACAAACGCTCAAAAGGCACTTTTTTCAGCAATCGAAAAAGTTGAAGCGACGGGCGAGACAACAGTTGTTGTAACATTATCAGAACCTTCTGGCGCATTTCTTTATAATATGGGCTGGGGCGACGCTGTAATTGTTGCGCCTGAAAGCGCAGATACCAATAAAGAAAACCCTGTAGGTACTGGCCCGTTTAAACTAGATAACTGGCAGCGCGGCTCAGCAATTACTCTTTCGCGTAACGAAAATTATTGGGGCGAGCAGGCAAAACTCGACAAAGTAACTTTCCGTTTTATTCCTGATCCTGCTGCTGCCACTGCAGCGCTTTTGGCCGGCGATGTTCAAGCATTTCCAAATTTGCCTGCGCCAGAAGCTATCGCGCAGTTTGAGGCAGATCCGCGCTTTATCGTTGCCATAGGCTCGACCGAAGGTGAAACGATCCTTTCGACCAACAATAAAAAACCACCATTTGATAATATAATGGTGCGCCGCGCGATGGCACATGCAATCGACCGCCAAGCGATTATTGATGGTGCAATGTTTGGTCTGGGCACGCCGATTGGCACGCATTTTGCGCCGCACAACCCTGCTTATGTAGAGTTGTCAGAGACCTATGAATATAATCCAGAAAAAGCAAAAGCGATGCTTGCCGAGGCTGGATTTGCAGACGGTATAAAAGCAACGCTAAAATTGCCACCACCATCTTATGCACGTCGCGGCGGCGAAATCATTGCCTCTCAATTACGTGAAGTTGGCATTGATTTGGAAATCATTCCGCTGGAATGGGGTCAGTGGCTGGAGCAGGTTTTCAAAGGCAAGGACTACGATCTGACTATCGTGTCACATACCGAACCCAATGACATCGATATCTATGCCCGCGATGACTATTATTTCCAATATGAAAACCCTGATTTCAAAGCACTCATTGCTAAGCTGAACGTCACAGCTGAAGAAGAAGCACGTTTTGATTTATACCGTCAGGCTCAGCAGATCATCACCGATGATGCTGTAAATGTTTATCTTTTCCAATTGGCTAAGAATGGCGTTTGGGACGCTAAATTGAACGGCCTATGGGAAAACTCACCGGTTCAAGCAAATGACGTGACAGGCGTTAGCTGGTCCGAATGATGTCCACTCACTGGGAGGGTGCAGCAATGTATCCTCCCAATCATCGTGTGTTCCTTTCTGCATTGGATTGACCATGGCCTATTACATCGTGCGAAGATTGCTAATCGTCTTGCTCACACTTTGGGTGGCGAGTGTAATCATCTTTGCAATGCTGCAAGTTATTCCCGGTGATCCGGCACAATTAATGCTCGGCATTAATGCAACAGACGATTCAATAGCGGCGCTTCGCAGTCAGCTCGGTCTCGATGTTCCGCTTCTTCAACGGTACTTAAATTGGATGAGCGGTATGATGGTTGGTGATTTCGGCTACTCATATACTTATGGCGCTGCAGTCGGCAGCCTCATCGCTGAGCGTGTTGTTGTATCCCTTCCATTGGCTCTCATAGCGTTGACACTTTCGACTGTGATCGCAATTCCGGTTGGCATTTTCACTGCGTCACGGCGCGGCACCGCAACAGATACAACCGCGATGGCAATCACCCAAGTGGGCATTGCTATTCCCAATTTTTGGTTCGCGATTTTGCTGGTTTATATTTTTGCGATTTCATTCCGGCTTGTGCCCGCTGGTGGCTTTCCAGGATGGGACACAGGGCTTTGGCCAGCACTAAAATCATTGCTACTGCCCGCAATAGCCCTCGCCTTGCCGCAGGCGGCTATTCTATCAAGGGTAACGCGCTCTGCACTGCTAGACACAATGGCAGAGGATTACATTAGGACAGCGCGTGCAAAAGGGCTGACAGCACAACACGTGCTATGGCACCATGCACTACGCAATGCACTTATTCCTGTTTTGACCATTTTGGGGTTACAATTTGCGTTCCTCCTCGCCGGAACGATCATTATTGAAAATGTATTCTATCTACCTGGATTGGGACGTCTTGTGTTTCAATCAATTCAGCGCCTTGATTTGATGGTGGTGCAGTCCGTTGTTGTTCTGCTTGTTGCCTCCGTCATTCTCATCAATTTTCTTGTCGATCTTGCCTATGCTTGGGCAGATCCGCGCCTAAGACGGGAGGGATGATCGATGAATGATCAAGTACACAACGCTGAAGCTGAAGGCTGGCGCACATTTTGAAAAACGCCCTGCGCAATAAAAACTTTTTGGTCGGCATTTTCTTGACCGGATTTATTCTCGCAATCGCGCTAATATCCTTTGTCTGGACGCCGTTTGACACAACTAAGCTCATCATAGCTGACCGCCTTAAAGCGCCGAACCTCACTTACCTTCTCGGCACAGATCATTTTGGACGCGATATATTTTCTATGGTTATGGTGGGTGCGCGTAACTCCATTGCTGTTGCCTTTTTTGCTGTCGGCATTGGCATATTAATCGGCGTTCCGTTGGGATGCTGGGCAGCTGCCAAGCGCGGTTTTGTTGATGAATTACTGATGCGCTCATCAGATATTATCTTTGCTTTTCCTGCGCTGTTGTCAGCCGTTATGATTACTGCGATTTTTGGCCCCAGTGCCACCAATGCCATCATCGCAATCGGTATATTTAATATTCCCGTCTTTGCCCGCGTAGCACGCGGTGCAGCGCTCTCCATCTGGTCACGTGAATATATTTTAGCAGCGCGCGCTTCTGGCAAAGGCGCTGTACGCATTACCCGCGAACATATCCTGCCAAACATTACAAATATTTTGGTTGTTCAGGGCACCATCCAATTCTCGCTTGGCATCTTGGCAGAAGCTGGCCTGTCTTATGTCGGATTGGGCACACAACCACCGGATGTGTCTTGGGGGCGTATGCTCAATGAAGCGCAAACGATGATGTCAATTGCCCCTCATATGGCGATTATTCCCGGCGTGGCTATCATTGTGACAGTCCTTGGATTGAACCTGCTTGGGGATGGTCTTCGCGACCTGCTTGATCCAAGATTACAGCGGGAGCGCTAACATGGCTTCACCTCTTTTAAAAATCAAAGATCTAAGCCTAAAAGTCGCTGAAACTAAGATTTTGCACGACATTGATTTGCAGGTAGAGCGCAAACAAATTGTTGGCATTGTTGGTGAAAGTGGCTCTGGAAAATCACTCACCGCACTGTCAGTGATGCAGCTTTTACCTAAAGTCTGCAAACTCGGCGGGCTGATAGAGTTCGATGGCAAAGATCTCTTAAATATGAGCGAAAAGTCCATGTGCTCGTTGCGTGGAAACGAAATTGGCATGGTATTTCAAGAACCCATGACAGCGCTCAATCCGGTTAAAACGATCGGTGAACAAATCAGCGAAGGTATCCGCTGGCACACAAATGTATCGCGTGCCGAGGCCGAAGAACGTGCGCGTCATATGCTCGACCGCGTAGGATTACCTTCATCGAAATACCCGCTTGATCGATATCCGCACGAACTATCTGGCGGGCAGCGCCAGCGCGTTGTGATCGCCATCGCCACAGCGCTGAACCCTAAGCTGCTGATTGCGGATGAACCGACCACAGCCCTTGATGTTGTGCTGCAAGCACAGATATTGGACCTGCTTAAAGAGCTGGTTGCTGATAATGATATGGCGCTCATTTTGATCAGTCATGATTTGGGTGTCGTTGCCGATGTTGCCGACGACATTACTGTTATGCGTAAAGGCGTGGTGGAAGAAACTGGGCCAACCGTTCAAGTTCTCAAAGAGCAAAAACATCCCTACACTGCGCAGCTTGCAAAAGCCTCTGTCCATATTCCAGCTTGGCAAAACCGCGCACAAAAACCGGCCGCAGAGCCCCTGCTCCAAATCAACGAGCTCAACAAAACCTATAATGGGCGCAGAACAGGTTTCGTTTCACGCGCGCCAGATTTCACCGCCGTCAACAATGTTTCATTCTCCATTGCGAATGGACGTTCAGTTGGATTGGTCGGTCGTTCTGGTTGCGGCAAGTCTACGCTCGCGCGCATGATATTGGGCCTCAGCAAGCCAACAAACGGAGCGATACAATTTGATGGCAAGGTAACCACCGATCTTGATGACAACGCTATGCGCGCCAGCCGGCGTCATATGCAAGTTGTTTTCCAAGACCCTTACGGCTCGTTTAATCCCAGAAAAACCGTGGAATGGCTGGTTGCAGAACCATTGTTTCTTGAAGATGAGAATCTCACAAGAAATCAAAAACGTGAACGCATTGCAGGTGCGCTTACAGAAGTTGGCCTGCAGGCTGATGCGATGAAAAAATATCCGCATGAATTTTCCGGCGGCCAGCGCCAGCGCATCGCTATTGCCCGTGCGCTCATCACACGGCCAAAACTCATAGTCGCAGATGAGCCCGTGTCAGCTCTTGATGTCTCAATCCGTGCGCAAGTGTTGGATTTGCTAGCAAAGCTCAATGACGATCTTGGCATCGCGTTTTTGTTCATCACCCATGATTTGAGTGTTGCTCGCGCTATTACTCATGAAGTTATGGTGATGGACGAAGGAAAAATTGTTGAACAAGGCCGCACAGCCGATATTCTCGACAATCCACAAACACAGGCAGCGCAGATGCTTGTTGATGCAACGCCCGATTTACAACAGGCAATAGAACGGCGCTCAGCCAACAATTAAGTGTTGAATGAGCACGAGCCCCGCCAATAAAATTGTCCCGATAAGCATCGCACGCCAATAAATAACAATGGCGCGTTCAATGTCACCTGCTGAAGCGCTTTTGTTGCCGCTATCATTCATGAAGGGTTCGTCAGCAATGTCGCCTGCGTAAATACGTGGGCCACCGAGCGCTAAATCAGTCGCTGCTGCCATCGCACTTTCTGGCCAACCCGCATTCGGTGAACGGTGCAGCGATGCATCCCGAAGCATCGTTTTGAGGTTAAAAATCCAGCGCGGCGGTGTTGAAGCAAGGACGATCAACCCACCGGTTAATCGCGCAGGCACATAATTTGCCAGATCATCCAGTTTTGCCGATGCGCGGCCAAAATCGCGATATTGATCATTCAAATGGCCAATCATGGAATCTGCGGTGTTCAACATTTTGTAAGCAAGCAATCCTGGCAGGCCAAATATCGCGTACCAGAACGCAGGTGCAACAACACCGTCCGATGCATTTTCTGCCAAGCTCTCGATCGCAGCACGGCAAACGGCAGGCTCATCTAAGGTCTGAGGATCGCGCCCAACAATCATAGAAACGGCCAAACGTCCGCCCGCTAATCCGTTTTTTCGAAGCCCTTTGGCAACCAAACCAACATGGTCTGACAAGCTCTTTTGCGCTAGAAAAATCGCCACGGTGATCGCCTCGAGAACCAGCCCCAAAGCACCCAAGCGAAGCAATAATTCAGACATGATCCACCCGCTTATGACAGATGCAATCATCAAAAAACCGATAACAACAAAGCCACGCTTTTCTTTGTCTAGGGCAGAAAGCGTGAACCGATTATAGCGTTTATTCGCCCATGAAATCGCGGCGCCAAAAGCAACAACAGGATGGGTAAAACGCTGCCACAGCCAGTCAGGATCGCCGACAAAACGATCAATGATCAGCGCGATGAGCAAGATCAAAAATGTTGAAGTTCCCAATATCATTTCGTGCTTCTGCTCTCTTAATCTGCTTGCGTAAGCGCTGCTTCCAAACGAGCAAAGTCATTATTATGAGGTGGAAATCCAAAACGTATCCATTCCGGCGCATAGTCAAACTCGCGCACCAGAATATGATTCTGCGCCAGCACCTTAGCAACATCACTTGAATCAGAACGTGAGGCCGTAACAAACAAATCTGTAGAGCCTTCGATTGCAAAATCATAGGCGCTTAGCATCGCCTCAAGCCGCTTGCGATTTGCACTTAAGGTCGAACGCGCTTCATTAATCCACACACTATCGCGCATGGCCTTTTCGCCTATAAAAAGCGCTGGGCCGGACACCGCCCACGGACCTAGCGACATACGCAAAGCATCAATTTTAGCTGTCTCACCAATCGCAAACCCAAGACGCAAACCAGCAAGCCCGAAAAACTTGCCGAATGATTTTAGCACGAGCAAACCGGAGCCGCCTGCCTCACCCACAAGCGAACAATCTGGAGCGACATCAGCAAAAGCTTCATCAACGATAATTTGTGCGCCCGAGAGAGCACCTTGCTTTACTTTATCTGCACCAACACTACGCCCGTCAGGATTATTAGGATTGCCGACCACAACTACATTTGATGCTTTCAACGCCGCATCAAAATCAGCTGCCTTGTGCACTTGCGCGCCCGCATTAGTATAGCAGCGCTCATATTCGTTATAGGTTGGCGATACGATGGCAATATCTGGCGTAGGCAGCAATTCAGGCAGTCGTTGGATAATCGCTTGCGTACCGGGCGCCGCAACGATAGCTGCGTCTTCAGGCACTTTATAATAGCTGCGTGCAGCCATCAGGCATGCCTCTAAAAGGCTCTCGTCTGGCAAGCGGTGCCAAACATCATTCGGCATATCAGGAATGGGGTAAGGCGTAGGATTGATCCCTGTAGACAGATCAAGCCATTCAGATTTATGCCCGCCATAAAGCGCTATTGCACGATCAATGCCGCCGCCATGCTGAACTTTAGTCATCAAGAAGCCCGATCAATCACGTGGCAGTAGGAGCCAGCAACAGAGCCAACCCGTAAACCCGCCTCGCCGAGATCATTGCCCAGCGCATCACGCATCGCAAAAAGCGGCTCACCAACACCGCGCTTAATTTCAGTGGAATAATGAAATTCATGGCCTTTAAGATCAAACTGCCAAGGTGATCCATCAAGCGGCTTGAGTTTGCGATATCCAAGGTGGCGCTTGCGTGTTTCAAAACTTGTTTTCAACGGCAACAGCCCCAGCATATCGTGGCTTTTGCCATCGGCATCTATAATCGCTTCTCCAAGCACCATATAGCCACCACATTCGCCATAGATCGGAATCTTACGGTCGGCAGCATTGCGCAATGCCCGTTTAAAATGCTTCGTCGCGGCAAGCTGCGCTGCGTATAGTTCAGGATATCCGCCGGGCAGAAAAATAGCATCGGCTTCACGTTCCGGCCCTTCATCGGCAAGTGGTGAAAAATAAGAAATCTCTGCACCAGCCGAACGCCACCCCTGCACCATATGCGGATAGCAAAAGGCAAAAGCATCATCGACAGCAATCGCAATATGTTGCCCAAGCGGCGGCAATAATTGCGGCCGCGCAATGGTGATGAGCTGTGCATCGAGCTTCGTCAAAGCATCAAGATCAAGGCTTTGGCCCATAATCTCACCGGCTTTATTCAAAAAACCTTCCAAGCTTTTATGCTCACGTGCTTGCACCAACCCCAAATGACGACTTGGCAGCGCCAAATCTGCATCCTGCATCACAACGCCGAGGATAGGAACATCAAGCGGTTCAAGTGCAGCGCGCAGCATCTGTTCGTGACGCGCACTGCCAACGCGGTTTAAAACAATTCCTGCAAACCGAAGTGAGGGCCGATAGTTCAAATAGCCCGATACAAGAGCAGAAATCGATTGCGCCATACGCGCACAATCAACCACAAACACAATCGGCAACCCAAGCTGTTCAGCAAGATCGGCAGCGCTTCCTGTTCCATCAGCCGCACCGTCAAAAAGCCCCATCATCGCCTCAACGATGAGCAGACGATTTTCACCATGCTTATGCGCAAGATCATCAATCAAATCATCGCGCATCGCCCAAGGGTCAAGATTAAAACATAGCTCGCCGCTGGCAAAAGCGTGAAATGCCGGATCAATATAATCAGGACCAGCCTTGGCAGGTGCCACGGCAACGCCTGCAGTGCGCAGCGCACGCAAAAGACCAAGCGTCACCGTTGTTTTTCCAGAACCGGAATGCGGCGCAGCGATCATAAAACCGTTCATGCAGATTGACCTTGAGCGCGAGTACCAAGCGGGTCAGGCACAAGCGTGCGCCCCTCTTCCAATGCCCCTTTCCAATCAAGCCCTTTACGAAGGCGAACAACCTCGCCAACAACAACGATAGCCGGCGGCTTGAGACCAGATGCTTCCACATCTTTAGCAGCATTGCCAAGCGTTGATTCTAAAACACTTTGCTTGTCGGTTGAAGCATCGCAAACAAAGGCAATCGGCTCATCCGCTGACCGCCCTTCAGCAATTAAACGCTTTGCAATGACATCAATATGTTTCATCGCCATATACATCACGATGACCTTGGAGCCACGCGCAACGCCAGCCCAATCAATTGCATCTGGCATAATGCCTGTAGCATCGTGCCCCGTCAAAAATGTCACATTATGGTTGGTTTCACGGTGCGTGACCGGAATGCCTGCGTAAGCAAGCCCGCCAATGCCCGCCGTAATGCCCGGCACGATTCGAAATGGAATACCATGTTCAACAAGCGTCAACGCTTCTTCGCCGCCGCGCCCAAATACAAAAGGATCACCGCCTTTTAAACGCAGAACGCGTTTACCCGCTTGAGCATATTCAACAAGCTTGAGCGAAATATCGCGCTGCTTTGGCGAAGGTTTTCCGCCGCGTTTACCCGCATATTCCAATTGCGCATCGCTTGAGGCAAGTTTTAAACATTCCTCATTTACCAACGCATCATAGATCACGACATCAGCTTGGCTAAGAGCATTTGCAGCATGAAGCGTCAACAACCCCGGATCGCCTGGCCCTGCGCCCACAAGCCAAACATGTCCCGCCTCAAAATTAGGCAGACGATCACGCAGTGCATCGCTTATATTGGCTTGTAACGACATTGTCTAAAACACCTTTCGGTAAGTCTCTCATCAGAGTATAAAACGCTTATGAACAATATGCCACAAGCAGATGAACCGGATGCCGGTTTGCGAAAACCCGACGGTCCTTTGCGACGCGGCTGGACAACAGGCGCGTGCGCAACGGCTGCAACAAAAGCTGCGTTGACCGCTTTGCTCACTGGCAAGTTTCCTGATCCAGTTTCAATCACATTGCCCAAGGGTGAACAACCTGCTTTTGCTCTCGCCACAGAGAAACTTGAGCGTAACTTTGCACAAGCCGCAATCATTAAAGACGCAGGCGATGATCCAGACATTACCCATGGCGCGATGATATGCGTTACAGTTGAGCCATCAGAGATAGGCATCGTGTTTGCAGCAGGCGAAGGTGTGGGCACAATTACGCTTGAAGGCCTGCCTTTGCCTGTCGGGCAAGCAGCGATTAACCCCGTACCACGCCAACTCATGACCAATATTGTGCACGAAATTTGCGCCGAGCAAAGCGTTGCGCCGAACTTCAAAATTACCGTTTCTATTCCGGGCGGCGAAGCACTTGCGCAAAAAACGTGGAACCCGCGCCTTGGTATAAAGGGCGGTCTCTCCATTTTGGGAACTACGGGCATTGTGCACCCTTTTTCATGCTCTTCGTGGATACACTCCATCCACCGCGGTATCGACGTTGCACGGGCGGCAGGCATCAACCATGTGCTCGGCTCAACCGGCTCAACATCAGAAGATGCTGCCATCAAAGTCTATGGCTTTGAAGCAATTGCACAACTCGACATGGGAGATTTCGCAGGCGGTCTTTTAAAATATTTGCGTGAGCATCCAATCGATAAAATCACCATTGCAGGCGGCTTTGCTAAGATCGTCAAGCTCGCCCAAGGCGCTGTTGATCTCCACTCTGGTCGCAGCCAAGTCGACATGAATTTTCTAGCGGCGCTGACCGAAAAAACTGACGTTAAATCACCTTTGAATCAAAATCTTAAGGACCAGATTCTAAATGCAAACACAGCGGCACAAGCGCTTGATTTGACTCGCACAAACAATATCGACTTAACCGCTCCAATTGCTGATCTCGCGCGACAAACAGCACTGAACGTGCTGCGCGGCGCTCCCGTAGATGTGGAAATTATGATTGTGGACCGGAAAGGAAATGTGCTTCATCAAACCGGATTTAAGGGTTCATGAGCCAAACCATTTTGATTTTAGGCGGAACAAAAGAAGCCGCTGAATTGGCAGAAAAACTTGTCTTGGAATTGCCGCAAGCACGCATCATTTCTTCGCTCGCTGGACGCACAAAAGAACCATCGCCCGTTGCAGGCGAAGTGCGCATTGGCGGGTTTGGCGGTGCAGTAGGTTTGGCTAGGTTCTTAACTCAAAACAATGTCACGCGCCTCATCGACGCCACGCATCCATTTGCAAAAAACATATCTAAAAACGCGAAAATCGCGGCAGCGAATACTGGCATTAAATTAGATATAAGAACGCGCCAACCTTGGCAAAAATCACAAGATGATCTTTGGATTGAAGTTGCCACATTGGAAGATGCGCGCAAAGCAATTCCAATAGGTACCCGCGTTCTTTTAGCGCTTGGCAGTCAGTATATTGATATTTTTAAAACGCGGAGCGATGTGCACTTCATTGTGCGCATGGTCGATGAACCATCCACACAATTGTCGTTGCCGAACCATCAAATTATCATTGGAAAGCCGGGCGGTATAGAAGATGAAACTACGCTTTTAAAGCAGTTCTCCATCACACATATCGTTTGTCGCAATTCAGGTGGCCAAGGCGCATATGCCAAAATTGAAGCAGCACGCGCCTTGAAAATCCCTGTTATTATTGTTGGGCAAAGTGCTTAATTTAGCGGGGAAACATCCATAGCCTTTGGCCATATGACCCGATAACCAAAATCAACTTTTGCCGCCGTACCGGCTTCCATATTCAAATCCCAATGCAAAATGCCGCGTTTGCCATCAACATCTTCTTGCGTCGGCTTCGTTGTTCCGGCCAGCATGGCAACTTTAATATCCTCATGGTTGGCAACCGGCAATCGGTCCACAATCGTAACATCCATCGGAAATCCATGGAGGTTTTTGATCGTTGTCACGGCTCTACGCTCAATGGTCAATGACGCGGAAATGAGGCCCGTTTCACCTTCTTTTTTATCTGTCTCAACAAATTCAACAGTAACAAAATCGTCCTGACCAAAGCTCAAATCATGCGTATCATTGGGAGCAAGCATAGGCATTTGCCCGCGCCCAATATAAGCGCCATCGCGTGACAGCAGCACTGGGCCCGGCAAATAGGTCGCCTCGCCCTTGAGTGTAAAACCAGCGATTAAATAGGCCGCCGCATCCAAACGCGGAACCGCATAGGCGCTCACATCAACATCAAAATTATCTTCGCCCATAACCACGGATTTGGTTTCACCTGTATTGGAAATCGTTACTTTTCCCGCGATTGCATAAGTCGCTTGATAGCCGCCCGTTTCCATAATTGCTGTTTGCTGAACCATATTTCCCATTGGTGCGGCTACAGCCAACACCTCTGGTTCTGCGACATCAGCGTAGCTTAAACGCACACTATCTTCCAACGCTTGAACCTTCGATGCTGAACGCGCCATGGGCTTTATCTGGTTTATTTCAAACGAAGATAGATCAGGTGCAGCAGTGCGTGTGGACGGGCGTGCCGTTGAAAGTGTGAGCGCAACATTGTCCCAGCTTTCAGCCGTCGATTGACGCACATTGGCACGGCGTACAATTTCCATTTTGGGATCTGTACCATCACCCAACGATAATTCAGCATCATAGACGGCCTGCCACCCCGCATCGCGGATGGCATATTTGATCTTAAATGAAGCCTGCCCTGCATCTTTTGCATCAAGATTAATTGCCACGACAGAGCGTAATTCTTCATTTGGCGCAAACTGCGCGATCTGACCTTGTAAATCCTGAATTTGGCGCTGAATATCGCGTTGGCTCGCGCGCGCATCAATCGTTCGCTTGGCGTAAGCATCAAGACGCTGCGCGGCTCCATCAAGCAGATCGGCGACCTCAAATGCGGAAAGAACATTGCTTGCATCACCCTGATTAGGCTTGCCCGCATTTGAAATCAGATTTTGCAACATTGAGCGCTGTAAATCCGTATCCGAGATAGCTTGATCAAGCCTCATATGCTCATCATTGAGCGCTTCAATCTGTAATTCTATCTTAAGTCGATCTTCGGGGTTTTCATTGCGTGAAAGATAGACCTGCCGCACATCGACAGAACCGATCGAAATATCGCCATCGCTTACACCTTCCACCCGCACGCTATCGGCTGAAATATCCGCAGGTAGATTTTCAATCAGCACAACATGCGTGCCTTGCTTCATCTCACCTGTCGCGACACGCTCAACTTCTGCGCCGCGAGGAAAAACGGTTACAGCATCAACAGCAGATGAAAATTTAAACTCATCGGAAAAAGCCGAACCAAGCATCGTTGTCGAAAGCAAAATTGCCAATGATATTGTTTTCATGAAAACCCCTCCAGTTTTATAACTGTACGTTTCATTCCGTGAAAACTTGGTCTGAATTAGACCGGTTTGTGACCATTACAGGGCCAACAAACAGTTTCAAGAAAAGTGATAGCGGTTTCCAGACTGGGAAAACGAAATTTTGCGAGACGCATACCCGCCAGGTTATTTCGCTTTCTTTTTCCCTTTATTTCGAAGCACATGGGCGTAATCAGCATTATAAAGATCACTATCGCGGAACTCGACATCGCCAAAAACTTTACCAACCATAATCAGCGCTGTACGCGTAATTTTATGCTTGCGCACTTCTTCTTTCATCCCCGCCAGCGTTGTCTTGATATATAGCTCATCGGGCCATGTCGCGCGATAAGCAATCACCACGGGACAATCATCCCCATAATAAGGCTCTAGCGAACGGCGAATATAATCCAGATTTCTGATCGACAAATGGATCGCAAGCGTTGCTTTAGATTGCCCAAGAATTTCAAGTTGTTCACCGTCGGGCATCGCAGAAGCTTTCATGCCTGTGCGGGTCACGATGATCGTTTGTGCAATTTCCGGCAATGTAAGCTCGGTCTTAAGCTTTGCAGCAACACCAGCAAAAGCTGGCACACCCGGCACAACATCATAATCAATACCAAGCACATCAAGACGGCGCATTTGTTCAGCTACAGCGCCATAAATCGCCGGATCACCGGAATGAACACGGGCAACATCTTGGCCAAGCGCATGCGCCTTTTTGATCTCTTCAATGATCTGATCAAGATGCATTGGCGCGGTATCCATAACCAACGCATCATCTGGCGCAGCTTCGACAATCTCTGTTGGCACCAATGATCCTGCATAAAGGCAAACAGGGCAATTTTCGATCAACCGCAATCCGCGAACAGTGATGAGGTCAGGCGCGCCCGGTCCCGCGCCAATAAAATAGACGGTCATCGTGTGCTCTCCATTTGTGTTGTGTCTTTGCCGCTATAACCGCGCGGTGTGTAAACCCATGATTTGCCATCGCCGGTCGTAACAACACGGCTATCTGATGAACCAACAATAACGACCGTCAACATGTCGACATCATCAACATTCAATTCGCCGAGCGGCACAATGCGCACCTTTTCGCCTTCACGGCCAAGATTGGTTGCTAGAATAACAGGCGAAGTGGCAGGGCGATGATTGAGTAATTCATCACGCGCCCAAGCAAGCTGCGTTCGGCGCTTTTTTGAGACTGGATTGTAAAAGGCAATCACAAAATCACCTTCACCAGCAGCGCGAACGCGCCTTTGAATATCGGCCCAAGGCGTCAAGAGATCAGACAATGAAATCGTGCAAAAATCATGGCCAAGCGGTGCACCAGAACGTGCCGCTGCCCCCTGCAATGCAGAAATACCGGGCGAGCAAATAACTTCAATGCGCTGCGCAGCATCCGTAATACCGCCCTTATCGAAAAGCTCATAGATCAAAGTCGCCATCGCATAAATGCCTGCATCACCGGAACATACGAGCGCAACATCTTTGCCCTCGCCTGCAAGCTCCATCGCATGGCGCACACGGTCTTCTTCCTTGCCAAGATCAAAATCGTGTCTCTGTTTGCCATTGGCCAATGGTCCAAGCAGATCAAGATAAAGCGAATAGCCCACAAGGTCTGTGGACTTCAAAACCATGCGGCTGACTTCTGGCGAACGCCATGCTTCTGATCCAGGCCCAATGCCGACAACATACACAGTGCCCCGCGCCCGGCCTGCAAGCGCCGTCATTGGTTTTGCGGCACGCGCTATCGCACATGTCGACTTTTTAGTTTTAGCTTTCGGGGCAATCAAATCACCATCGTCGCCAACAGATGCCAATGCTGCACCTTCCGATACACCGTGGCAGCCAACTTCGGCAAAAACCACATCGGACGGGTTTTGCAATCGCGCTGTCTCCGCTTCCAATGTAGCTGCATCGAAGAACCGTGCAGGAACATTGAAATGGTTTGCCAAGGCATGAACAGCTGCTTCATCTGACTTAACATCAATCGAAGCGATGCACGCAATGGAATGCTGCGAAAGATTAGCCTTGCTCAACTGCGCTAAAACTAACTCTTGCAAGTCTTCGGCAGGGCAACCACGTTCACAGCCAACACCAATAACGATGTTTTTAAGGTGATAAACCAATTGGTTTGCGCTTGGCGCATAGGTTTGATCCGTAACCACAATTGATACAGCGCCATCATCAGAAAATGACAATGTGCTTGCCGTCAGCCATTCAGCTTGGCCTTCCAGCTTAACCGTTGCGCCAGCGACAAGGGAAGCCATAACTTCTTTTGCAGCTTCAGGATTGGCCAGAACAAAACCATCGGGCGGATTATCAAGTGCAACACCAAACTTCACATCGCCTGCCGTGGTCACAGCTGCAAAACCATTCAATGCGTCTGCGATCTCACGCGCTAAATCATTGGCACCATGATGCCCACCCAAAAGCGGCACAATGCTTGCCCCATTTTCAGAAACAGCAAGCACAGCTGGCTCGTTCATTTTGTCGCTAAGCACAGGCGCAAGCAACCGTATCAATGCGCCCGAAGCCATCACGGCAATAATGGGCGTGCCATCTAAAAACAGCGCTTGAACATGTGCACGCAGATCGTCGATTGGCGTCAATTCAGCGCCAGATACACGTTTTTTCTGCGCGTGAATAACGCCGTTTGTTGCTTCTGCGATTTTTCGCGCAACCGGTAGCGCAGATTCGCTCAGCACAATAATGGCAGTTTGCTTAGTCATATTTGGTCACATTCATATTAACGGTGTCGATCCAAGGCTCTGCGCCTTTGTAAATCGTGATCATAGAAAAATAGGGAGCGGTTTCGTCCGTCATATCTGCAAGGCGCATGGTGCGTTGTTCGGCAAGGCTCACGCGCTCAAGGTAAACGGCCTTATCAAGCAGGTTCATTTCGCCCATCAATGTGCGAATACGCGCAAGATGGCGGCCAACTTTCATAATGACGAGTGCATCAGCCGCATTAATACGTGCACGCAATTCATCATCCGGCAATGGTCCAGGTAGGATTGTCAGAACATCATTGCGCGCAGCAAGCGGAATGCCGCTCATCGCAGCACCCGTCATAATAGATGAGACACCCGGCACGACTTCGCAGTCATAGCGCTCAGCCAAGCGCTCATAAACATACATGAAGGACCCATAAAAGAACGGATCACCTTCACAAAGAACCACCACATCACGGCCAGCATCAAGATGCGCCGCAATATTTTTAGATGCTTCATCATACACTTGGGCGGCAGGAAACCGCTCAACACGCATCGGCACAATGATGGGAAGTTCAATTTGTTCAGCACTTAGATATTCGGCAACGATAGACCGAGCAAAGCTTTGCCCGCTATCAGGTGCCGGATAAGCAACAACCGGACAGGATTGCAAAATACGGTGCGCTTTGATCGTAATAAGTTCCGGATCACCCGGCCCAACGCCCACGCCATAAAGTTTACCGCTCATAGGTCTTTACTCCATGACCACTGCGTCACTGACATAGAAGGTTTCCAACCGTGAAAAGAACCAACATCAATGACACTTTCCACGGAAATACGTTGCAACTCGCCGCCATGTTTTGCAAAAACTTCCAGCAGCACAGCTTCGCTTTCAAGCGTTACAGCATGGGCAACAAGACGGCCATGAGGTTTCAAAGCATCAATTGAAACCGCGACAGTCTCCATTGATAAGCCGCCGCCGATAAACACAGCATCTGGCGCAGGCAGCCCACCCAAAGAGTGAGGCACTTGCCCGTCCACTAATTTAAGCTTGGGCGTGCCGAGCTGGGCAGCATTTTGCTGCGCCATCGCACGGCGATCTTCGCGCGGCTCCAAACCAATAGCCTGCGCTTCTGGTGCACCGCGCATCCATTCGATTGCAATAGAGCCACACCCACAGCCAATATCCCACAGCAATGCGCCGCGTGTTGGGGCGAGCTTAGACAGTGCTAACGCCCGAACAGCACGCTTGGTCATTTTGCCATCATGAACAAAGGCATCATCGGGCAAACCAGTGCGCGGCAATATCTGCGCCCCTGCCCCAGCAACACATTCAACGGCCAAAGTGTGGAAATCTGGAACATCATGCTTCCAGCTTTCTGCAACACCTTCAAACCGCGCCTCGTTTGGGCCGCCAAGTGCGGCAAGTACAGTCATTTTAGATGCGCCATAGCCGCGATCAACAAGCAGTTCTGCGACCGTTTCAGGCGATGTTTTGTCTTTTGTCAAAATGAGCAAACGCACATCAGGCGCAAAATATGGAACGATCTGTTCAGCCGCACGGCCATGCACGGTCAGCGTTTCAACATCTGCCAAGGACCAGCCAAGCCGAGCCGCCGCCCATTGGAAGGCAGACAATTGTGGGTGATAAGAAATTTCAGCTACTGGAATAGCGCGGCCAATACGTGCCCCAACCGAATACCAAAGTGGATCACCCGTCACCAAAACAACGACAGACTTTCCCTTATAGCTTTTAATCGTATCAATCATCGCATCAAAAGGTGACGGCCATTTAATGCGCGTCGCGTTCGGCGCATCTGCCAATTTATGATGGCGATCACCGCCAATGATTATTTCCGCAGCGCTAATCAGCGCACGCGCCTCTTGCGATAGACCGTCAATACCATCTTCGCCGATGCCAATAATATTAAGCCAAGCTGTGCTCATCAAAGACCACCTTTCAAGCCGCCAGCAAGCGCATTAAGCGTAGCCGATGCCATTGCGCTGCCACCGCGGCGACCACGCACAGCGATATAAGGCACTCCGCGACTATCTGCGATCAACGCTTCCTTACTTTCAAGCGCACCAACAAATCCGACAGGCATACCAATGATCAGCGCTGGCTTCTCCGCGCCATCATCAATCAATTCAAGCAACCGGAAAAGGGCCGTTGGCGCATTACCAATCACCACCACTGCACCGCCCAAATGATCTTTCAAAATATCCATAGCCGCTGCGCTGCGCGTATTTTGCATGTCGCCAGCGAGGGTGCGTGTTGCCTCATCAGCAATCGCGCAAAGCAACTTATTGTCATGCATTAAATGGCGTTTGATGATGCCGTGACGCACCATTTCAACATCACAAATAATCGGCGCACCATTTTTAAGCGCAGCCGTTCCAGCCTTCACCGCACCAGTCGAAAAAGCGATATCATCAACGACATCGATCATCCCGCAAGAATGAATCAATCTGACAGCAACTTCGCGCATATCACTGGGAAGACTCGACAAATTCGCCTCGCGCATCACCGTCGCAAAGGACTGCTTATAAATTTCTGCAGGATCACGAATGTAATCCAATCCGGTGGTCTGAACTTTTGGCGCACGCACAATCCAGCCTTCTTCGCGCTCAACCACCGCACGGTCAGCACCGTTCAAATCTTCAGGACATGACAGACAATAGGCAAAGCCATCCTGCGCATCGGCTTGTGAAAACACCTGTGCCACCGTGCGCACTTGCGCCGCATCTTTGACCTCGTCGTCGCCCTGTTCAATCGGAAAAATTGACGGATAAATTTCTGCGATCACAACCGACTTTGAAAGATCATCATTAAATTTTGTTTCAAAAGGCCAAACAGCAATATGATCTTTCAGCGCCATATCTTCGCGCAAAGATTGCAGATGTTTTATACCTGTCATCGACTGCGCAGCGACGACGCCAGCACCTGCCATTTGCCATAGTGATTTTGCGCTTTTGTAAACCCGCTCCACGCGCCTAAACTCGCGGATCATGCCAAAAGCATGGCTTGGTTTTGTTGGCGCAAGACCGGGATAACGCTCCCCATGCTGGTGTGGATGTCCCCAAAACGGACCATCAACCACGCCGTCAAAAGCCGTTTGGTTGAGGATTCCAGCTGTTTCATATGTGTTTGACTGATTGTCAGCATTGTCTGAAACAAGTGCCGAAAACCGTTCCCAAACACTTTGCCAATCTGCAGCACCGCTAATACGCTCGGCAACACCTTGCGGATAACCAAAGGCAAAATCAAAGCCAGCAAAAAGGCGTTTACGGGTAGCCAAACTGTCGGCAATAACCTCCCGAACAAGCGCCATAGCTTCAAACCGCGTTGCCAGATTACGCACCCATTGCAACTCAGTGCCATCGCACAACGCAACCCAAATTGAGTCTTTACCCATTTTGGGTGCGTTCGCTGCAGACCAATCCACAATCAAATATCTGTCAAACAGCGCCACGGCAGTGTGCTCAGTTCTTTTTCAATGTGCGCGGACCAAGCGGGTGGTCTGCCTGCGGATATGGGTGATGGTGATGATCATCATGGCTATGAGCGTGGTCATGGTGATGGTCGTGGTCGTGTGCGTGATCATGGTCATGGTCGTGCGAATGAACCGGCGTCCACTCAAGGCCGTGCTTGGCACAAAATGCCTCATCACGACATGACGCATCACAGTCACCATCGCATGGACAATTGACGGGCGCGCCGCCAACTCCTTCCACATGGTGATGGTGGCTTTCTTGCGCCAAACCAACTTCAGCTTCAAACCCTAGAACCTGCTCACGATATTTACACATCTGGCAGTTCATATTGTTGCTGCCCTCAATGATTTCGCGAACGCGCTCAACCATCGTGTCGATCACCAAATCATGGTCGTTTAAATAACCAGCCTTGATAAACTCAATATCGGGATGTTTTGCAGCAACACTATCGGTTTGCGTGTAAATACGTTTGACCAATACGCCGGTAAAAAGAAAATATGGGAAAACAACGATACGTTTGTACCCAAGTTTAGAAACATGTTCGAGCGCTGGCTCAACCAGCGGAAACGTAACGCCAGAATAGGCTGTCTCGCCCCATGCGAACCCCAAGCCTTCCCAAAGCATACGCATAACTTTGGCAACATTGGAGTTGGCATCAGGATCAGAAGCACCGCGTCCGACAACAACCAGCATGGAATCATGCAGGCTTTCGCCCTCTTTCCAGCCAGAAGCGACAAGCGCTTCTTTAATTCGTGCGCCTGCAGCGCGGATCATCCGCATATCAATGCCCAGTTCGCGGCCATAATCGACAGTGATGTCGCGGTTTTGCGCTTGGTATGTATTCAGCACTGACGGAATATCATTTTTCGCATGACCAGCAGCAAACAACATGCCCGGCACAGCCAACACATGGTTCACACCTTTGGCTTTAAGCGCATCAATGCTTTGGTGAATAACAGGGTTGGCAAATTCCAAATAGCCATAGTCAACGGGCACATCGGGAAACCGCTCACGCATACGTTCGGCAAGCTTTGCAAACTCACCAACCGCATTCTGGTTACGGCTGCCATGACCGCAGATCATGACACCGTATTTTTTGCCGTCAGGCGCGTTCTCAAACATTGTTTGATTTGCCAAACTTTACATAAAGAGCAGCAAGAATTGCAACAGCAATGATAGCACCGGCATAGAGCAGATGATGCCCATGGCCATCTTTAAATTCAACATGGCCAGCATGCGCAAATGCGTTCGTTGCAAGAATGGAAGAAAGAAGTGTAACGAAAATTCTAAGCATCATAAGTCCCTCAATTGCTATTGGCATTACCAAGGGCACTCGAGTTCAATTAAGAACCAAGATCTTCAGTTCGGCAGCGTTTGTTCAAGGTCCCCGAGCTGGGTCAACCAATTAACAAACCCCGTTCTGGCCATCATAAATAGCACCACCGGTAATCGGTCGAACCTAGGCATTAAAAACCTATGGGTCAATCATAGAAACTCAGGATGCAAAAGTTTTTAATCGGCAATTGGCCCATGCGATTTTAAATCGAATCCAAGCAGTGTCGCGGTTCGCTCGATAAGCTTAACTTCTGACGTTACTAGCTCACCATCGGCCTCAGCAATTGCAATCATATGATCAAGCAATTTTTGGCGGCGTTCGAGGCTGAGCTCTTTAAACATTTCAGCTGATTGTGTTGCGGACGTCTCATAGGCCATATCGGCAAGATATTTATATATGGCATCAAGCGCACTGGGCGTGACGTCAAATTCTTCTGCGCATATGCGTTTGAGCATATCAATCTCGACTTCACGTACTGTGCCATCAGCCAAAATCATTCGAAAAAGCAATAAGAGCTCCGCACTCAGCGTCGGATCGCCCGCAACCAAACGGACATTTTTATCCGTTTCAATCATTGATTTAACTTTAGCAAAAAGACTTTGCGGTTTTTCGTCGCCCATTAGATCCCCCAATCCGTGTTCGGCAGTTTAGCACTTGCCAATACAAGCTTACTATGATCATGGAATGATATGTCAGCAAGCAATGAAATCATCATCCTGTTAGTATTCGCAGCCTTTTTTGCTGGTTTCATTGATTCAATTGCAGGCGGTGGCGGTCTTGTCACATTGCCGGTGCTACTCATTGCAGGTTTGCCGCCGCTTCAAGCCTTGGCCACCAATAAACTACAGGGGCTTTTCGGCTCTGGCTCCGCTGCTTACACCTATGCATCTAAAGGCCATGTGGACCTAAAAAAGCAAATCGTTCCTGCTATCATATCAGGGTTAGCGGCCTGCATTGGGGCGATATTAATTACACAGCTTCCATCGGAAAACATTCGCCTCATATTACCTGCGCTACTGATCGCCATAGCACTCTTCTTTTGGTTCAAACCTGGCCTTGACGATGTTGACCGCGCCCAAAGACTAACGCCATTTGTATTCATGGCAACATTAGTGCCGCTTATCGGCTTTTATGATGGTTTTTTCGGCCCAGGAACTGGCTCCTTCTTCATGCTTGCTTTTGTAACTCTTTCTGGCTTTGGCATTTTAAAAGCAACCGCGCACACAAAGCTTCTCAATTTTGCTTCAAATATTGGCGGCTTCGTCGTGTTGGCAATCGCTGGCGCAGTGGTTTGGAAGCTTGGAATTTTGATGGGTATTGCACAATTTGCAGGCGCTCAAGTCGGCGCAAGACTAGCGATGAAGCAAGGCTCCCGCATTATTAAACCGCTGCTCACATTGACCTGTATAGCCTTGGCAGCAAAACTACTCTTCGATCAATATTACTAGCGCTTGCCGAACGTTTTGCGCTTTCCAAATGTAGCGGCCCCATGGGTTTCACGCGGTCCCATGCGGCGATCTTGAACCCGTGGAAGTACAGTTGGTTCTTGCGCTTCCTGCATTCGTTCACGCAGTGCATTTAAGATCGCCAGATCAATCGGATCATCTTTATTCAACTCGCCAAGAGCGCGCTCTTCTATATCATTTTCAAGCACATCCTCTTTCAAGATGGAGTGCAAACCACCCTTGATGCCATATTTAGGCACATTGCGCGGCACCAACATGAAAGCGCCCATCGGGTTTGCAGGTTCCGGCGGCTGATGAAACACTTCGATAATTTCACCTTCTGCAACACCAAAAGGAGCACCATTTGCAGGAACCGCATCCGCTTTGATAGCCATATCGATAAACTGAATGGAACGCTTGATCATCCACTCATATGAAACATTGGCTTCTTTGAAAATAACCGGCTTTGGCAGCAAATATTGCGAACCATTCGCCACCATTCCAACCGGCCCTTGATCATTAATATAGCCGTCGCTTGAATAAAGATAAGGGCGGATGAAAAAGCTAGTCAGGGAAGCCTCACTGCCTGCCTGTTCAAAAGCTTGCGGCGAAACCAGATAATCGCTTGGCAGCCAGTGGAAAGCCGCCGCCTGATTGTTGCGATGCATGACATCTGCAATCCGGTAGGCAAGCGTCATAGCGCGCAATGAATCTTGTGTTGAAACAAAATTCTCAGACGTCTCATCGTCAAGATTTGGCACAATATCATAATCATGCAAAGCAAGGTTACGCGCAATCTTCACAAAGCTATGAGCGCTGTGGTTAGCGACACGCTGCTCCGCATCCGGCATCATCATTTTTGTAATAGGTTGCGGAAGACACCCACCGAAGCCTTCAATCGGCAACGGCTTATTCTCTTGAATAATCGTAATCCGGTAATCACCAACAGTAAAAACGGGCGGCTGGCCCAATTCGGAAATCATATGGCAATCGCCGCGACAACCAAGTAACGCCGCTAAATTCGCGATATGTGCTGTGATTTTTTCAGACGCCAATGGCGAGAAGCGGGTGTGCAACAACACACATTCGATCGAACTAATAGGTTGGATTTCCATTTACTTCCCCCGCGTTCTGCAGAGGAAGTTTAAAATGGGAATATTAAGAATTACAAAATTTAAACAGTAATATTAAAACTGATCACCATAGATTTTGCTTACCATTCCACGCCGATTTGCGCTTTAATACCACTGCGGAAAGGATGCTTGATCAGCTCCATTTCCGTTACAAGATCGGCCGCTTCAATCAATTCTTCTTTTGCATTACGGCCAGTTAGAACCACATGCGTCATATGAGGTTTGTGCTCATTCAAGAAACTAACGACTTCATTGATGTCGATGTAATCATAGCGAATAGCAATGTTGATTTCATCGAGCAAAACCATGTGATTGCTCTCGTCTAAAATCTCTTCTTTGGCCTTTGCCCACGCTGCTTGGGCCATTTCGATATCGCGTGATTTGTCCTGTGTTTCCCAAGTAAAGCCTTCGCCCATCGTATGAAAACCACAAACATCTCCAAACTTGGCCAGAATGAGATCGCGCTCGCCGGTGGACATGCCGCCCTTGATAAACTGAACAACGCAGCATTTTCGCCCATGCGCAATATTGCGGAAAATCATACCAAATGCCGCTGTGGATTTGCCTTTTCCTTTGCCCGTATGAACAATGACAAGGCCTTTTTCATCGGTCTTGGTTGCCATGATTTTATCGCGCGCAGCTTTTTTCTTCGCCATTTTCGCGTTGTGTTTTGCAACATCGTCAACCACAGGCTTTTGTTCTTCACTCATATCAAGCTCCAACTATCTCATCTAAATCAAATTTGGCTGAATTGCTGCGCGGCGTCCATAGACCGCGCTCTATTGCTTCATTCAGCCGGTCGGCCATTTCACGCAGCGCATCAGGGTTTTTTGCTTCCATAAATTCACGAACAGCATCATCTACCAGAAACGCATTGTAAACAGCATCAAAATGGTGGTCTTTCACCGCGCCCGTTGTCGCAGCAAAAGCAAACATGTAATCCACTGTTGCCGCCATCTCGAATGCGCCCTTATAACCATGACGCATCACGCCTGCGATCCATTTTGGATTGACAACACGCGCACGCACAACACGGCCAATTTCATCTTCTAACGTGCGAATGACAGGCCGTTCAGGGCGCGAATGATCATTGTGGTAGACAATAGGCTGCTCGCCTTTGAGGTGCTCTACAGCAGCACTCATACCACCTTCAAACTGATAATAATCATCAGAATCGAGCAAATCATGTTCGCGGTTATCTTGATTTTGTACAACAGCTTCCACGCTCTTTAGCCGCGTTTCAAAAATGCCGCGCGCGCCTTCGCCTTCAGCCTTCGCACCATAGGCATAAGAGCCCCAAACCATATAGGCTTCGGCAAGATCAGCTTTGTCAGCCCATCCCTTTTCATCAATAAGCGCTTGAAGACCAGCGCCATAGGCTCCGGGTTTTGATCCAAATACGCGGTAGCCGGATTGCGCCTGAGCCGTCACCAAATCCATACCCTTACCGACAAGCGCATGGCACTCTTTTGCCATACGTGCAGCAATCGGATTGTCAGCTTCATCTTCATCCAATGTGCCAATCGCCCGTATCGCTTTATCAAACAGTGCAATCTGATCGGGGAAAGCATCACGGAAAAAGCCAGATATGCGCAAAGTCACATCAACACGTGGCCGTCCGAGCACCGATGTTGGAATAATTTCATAGCCAGTAACACGGCGCGATACGCCGTCCCAAATTGGCTTTGCTCCGATTAGCGCAAGCGCCTGCGCAATGTCATCACCGCCCGTGCGCATATTGGATGTGCCCCACGCAGTGAGCGCAAAGCTCGTTGGCCATTCGCCATTATCCTGCATATAACGCACGATCAAAAGTTCGGCAGATTTTTTGCCGAGCGTCCAAGCTGTTTCAGTTGGAACGGCACGTGTATCAACCGAATAAAAATTCCGCCCTGTCGGCAAAACATCGGGCCGCCCGCGTGTTGGCGCACCAGACGGTCCAGGTTCAACAAACTGCCCGCCCATCGCGGTCAAAATACCGTCCAGTTCAGCCTGTCCGCACACCACAACGGAAGGACGAATACGCTGGTTTATTTCTTCAAGAACGTTTCGTGTATTTGTCCATTGGTTTTCACAAGCAGTTTCGCCGCTCACCAATTGCGCCGCAAAAAGTTCTATGCGCTCAATCGCATCCCCGTTTGTGCGCCAAACATCGTCGCACACCTCCATGAGAATGCGCGGTTTCTCACCGTCCCACGGCAGGGCCGGATTGCAATCCAATGGATCAACTCCAAGGGCAAAATCAGTAGCAATTGCCCGCTGCAAACTCGCATCTTTTCCCTCGCCTGCACTGCGCGGAACACGTGCCAATGCAACAACCAAATCGGTCAACAAACGGCCTTCTGGTGCAAGGCCAAAAATGTGCAGACCATCACGAATTTGCATCTCTTTGAGATCACACAGATAAGCATCCAGCTTTTCCAGCGCAGCATCATCACGGTCTTGTTTGGCAATACCCGCATCTTTATCAAGACCGATATCACGCACGAGTTCGAGTATGTTCTTCTTTAAGAGTTTTAGCCGGCGCGGATCATTTCCAGCAGCATCATAATATTCATCAACCAGCGCCTCTAAATCTTTAAGAGGCCCATAGGTTTCGGCGCGTGTGAGCGGCGGGGTCAGATGGTCGATAATAACAGCAGAGGTTCGCCGCTTTGCTTGCGTTCCCTCGCCTGGATCATTGACGATAAACGGATAAATATGCGGCAATGGGCCAAACACAGCTTCTGGATAACAGGTTTGAGAAAGCGCCAAAGCCTTGCCCGGCAACCATTCCAGATTGCCATGTTTACCCATGTGAACGACCGCATGCGCACCATAGATTTCGCGCAGATAAATGTAGAACGCCAGATAACCATGCGGCGGCACAAGATCCGGCGAATGGTAGCTTTCTTTCGGATCAATATTATAGCCGCGTGCGGGCTGGATGCCGATAAGCGTTTCACCAAAGCGCGCAAGCGGTAGCGCAAATTTACCATCGACAAAGAACGGATCATTTTCTGGCGCACCCCAGCGCGCAGCGACTTCATCTTGAATCTGAACGGGAAGTTTTGCGAACATCTCCTTGTATTGATTAAAGGAAATCGTTTCGCGAATTTCCCGCACATCAACAGCAGCATTTGTTGGGCCCGCCCGCAAATGATCGATCAACGCATCGCCATCAACAGGTATATCACCAACATTATACCCCGCATCACGCATTGCGCGCAGCACCTCAACTGTTCCAGCGGGCGTATCAAGGCCGACACCATTGGCTAGGCGCCCATCGCGGTTAGGATAGTTCGCCAACACAATGGCGATGTGTTTGTCTTCATTCTGAGTACGCTTGAGCCGCGCCCAATTGGCCGCAAGATCAGCGACAAAATCAACACGGTCAGCAACTGGCTTATGAGCAACGATATTACATTCCACACGCTCATTAAACGCGTCGGCAGATTTGAAAGAAATAGCCCGCGACAACACCCGCCCATCGACCTCAGGCAGGGCAACATTCATCGCCAAATCGCGTGAATTTAACCCTTGGGTAGAAGCTGTCCATGTTGCCTCATCTGAGCTTGAGAGCACGACTTGAAGCACCGGCGCGCCGGTGGATTCAAGCACCGTTTTCTTGCGGTCTGCACCGGGCGTAGAAACCGCAAATCCGGTCGCGTTTAAAACAACATCTGGCGCATGTTTTTCAAACAATTGCGCAACAGTCGCAACGCTCACCTCGTCCTTAAGGCTGGATATATAAATCGGTAACGGGCGAACACCGCGTTCTTGCAGTGCTTTACAAAGCGCATGAATGGGTGCCGTTTGCCCCGACTGCAACAAGGCACGATAGAAGATAATTGCTGCAGTCGGTTGATCTTGTTCGCTTGTATAAAACGCGCCGAACAGCCCAGCTTTGAGTAGCGGACGCGCTTCTTCATCAATCGGCTGACCATCCACGATTGATTGGCAAGCACCTAAAAAGCTTTGCGCATTCGATGCCCCGCCCTGCACGAGAAACTGCCACAGCGCCCAATAATCGGAAACTGAAATAGTCGATAAATCAGCAAGCTCAGCATCTGGCTTATCATCGCCGGGCAATAGAGCGATGCGAACCCCATGTTGCTGCGCCGCCATCATCAGCGCTTCAACACCATAATTCCAATAGGTTTTCCCGCCAAGAAGACGCGCAACGATAAGCTTTGCTTTATTGCCCGTTCGCTCCATCCATGCATCAATCGACATTGGATGCTTGAGTTGAAGCATATTGGCTAATCGAAGACTATCGCACGCGGTCGCATCTGCAGCTTCCGAAAGGCTCGCAAGTTCGGTATCAGCAGAAGATAAAAAGCAAATATCTGCGGGCGACTGACCAAGATCAATCGCCTCCCCATCGCCATCCGTTAGCGAGCCTTTTTGCGCCAGCAATAAATGCATGTTGGATTAAGCCGCAGCTTTGATTTCGGCAGCAATTGCGGCCTGATCCAGATCATGCAAACCAATAACCACCAAACGTGATGAAGGCGTTTCGTCTGTCTGCCAAGCACGATCAAAATAAGTCTCAATACGCTGCCCAACAGCTTGAACAACCAAACGCATCGGCTTGCCCGGAACAGCACAGAAACCTTTCAATCGAAGCACATCATGAGCCGCAATGATTATTTTAAGCCCAGCAATAAACTTTTCCGTATCGGCAATTTCGCCTGTCTCAACAACAAAGCTTTCAAACTCATCATGGTCGTGCTCATGACCATCCGCATGGTGAATTTCATGATGAGACTTACGGTTTTCAATCTCGCCCTCTGTCGCCGAACCAAGTCCAAGCAGCACTTCAATTGGCAATTCGCCATGTTTAGCAGACACTATTTTGAGCGCGCGATCTGTTTGGCTTTGAACAATGGCCACCACAGCCTCAAGACGGTCAGCATCAATCAAGTCTGATTTATTCAACACGATCATATCTGCGGCACGGATTTGGTCTTCGAACAATTCTTCAAGCGGGCTTTCATGATCTAGCTCTTCGTCAGCCGCACGTTGTGCATCCAACTTATCATGATCATGCGCAAAGCGCCCTTCAGATACAGCAGCAGCATCAATCACAGTGATAACACCATCGACAGTGACCTGCGTTTTGATTTCTGGCCAGTTAAAGGCTGCAACAAGCGGCTGCGGCAGCGCCAGACCAGACGTTTCAATGATAATGTGGTCAGGGCGGTTTTCACGCTCCAACAATTTTTCCATTGTTGGAATAAAATCGTCCGCAACGGTACAGCAGATACAACCATTGTTCAGCTCAACAATGTCATCTTCGGTGCATGTATCGATGCCGCAGCCTTTCAGCACATCGCCGTCAACGCCAAGGTCACCAAATTCATTGATAATCAGCGCAATGCGCTTGCCATTAGCGTTTTGCAGCAGATTGCGGATCATTGTTGTTTTACCTGCCCCTAAAAACCCAGTAATCACGGTGGCAGGAATTTTTGCGTTCAACATAGTTTAGCCCTTCATTTTCAGCGGTAATCCCGCTGCGATAAAATAAACTTCATCCGCCATAGCGGCTATTTCTTGGTGTAGTCGTCCAGCGTGATCGCGAAACGCGCGCGCCATGTCGTTTTCAGGCACAATGCCCAGCCCAACCTCATTGCTGACAAGTACGACCGGCGCTTTCATGTCGCTCAATGCTGAGCGCAATATTTGCGAACGCGCCGCAATATCGGCTTGTCCCATCATAAGGTTGGTCACCCATAAGGTGAGGCAATCCACAAGAATGATATGATTTTCACCATCGGCCTCTAGCAGTGCAGCTTCCAGATCATCAGGTGCTTCAATATTAGTCCAGCCAGCGGTTCGTCGCTCTTTGTGCATATCAATGCGCGCGCGCATTTCCTCATCCCAGATTTGCGCCGTTGCAATGTAATGAGGTGAAAGACCGCTCTTTAAGACGAGTTTTTCGGCAAATGTAGATTTACCCGAGCGCGCACCGCCCAAAACAAGCGTTACTCGACCTTTTGTCTCAAAATTAGAAGCTGCGCTCATGTCCGGTTCATCTCATTGCGTTTCATAGCAAGCGCATTGAACGAACCTAAAGGTGAAGACTGCCAGCACAAACCAACTGCCTACACATCTGGCCCGATACAGGACGCCCGCCCTATCAGATCAATCGCAAAGGCAGGTCTCCTGGCTCATGGTTTATCCGGCACATCTACCTTCCCGGGCTATCCCAGTGGTGTCTCATAAAGACGCGGTGTGCTTACCATTCTACAGTCGCGGGGTCGGCAGTGATAAAGGCGCCCGATTTGGGTTCGCCTGTCACATTCCCTTTTCATCCAAAAATGCATAAGCATTTTTAGAACCATTGCACGCCAACATTAGGTCTTTGTTGCAAGCAACGTCAATCAAATTGAAGAGGGTAAGGCAGTTTTCTGTTCATAGCGTTTGGCAACAGCCAGCATCGCATCAATATCCAGCAATTGTTCTAAGCGTTCTGCAAGATCATCAAGCGTCTTTTCAACACTGTCCAAATGGTTGCCGCCAGCTGAAGCAATACCGAAGCTGGCTAGCCAAGCACGCCGAAACGCACCATTATCAAAAAAACCATGAAGATAAGTGCCCATTATCTTTCCATCCGCACTCATAGCGCCATCGGCACGTCCATCAATTATGCTTGTCGGACGCTGACAATCCGCACCAGACGTTTCACCAATATGAATTTCATAGCCCGTCAATGGTACGTCAAACACCGGACTATGTGCACTCACATTGCGCACATTCTTCTTTTGCAACATGATCGTTTCAATATCCAACAAGCCAAGCCCATCAATGGTGCAAGCAGCGCCCTCAATACCATTGGGATCAGCGATCTTCAGCCCGAGCATTTGATAGCCGCCGCAAATACCAACAATATGCCCGCCGCGCTTTGCGTGCGCATATAATTGAACATCCCATCCATTTGCGCGTAGACACGTCAAATCAGCAATGGTTGACTTAGAACCGGGCAAGATAACGATTTGCGAGTCGGCAGGAATAGCCTCACCCTTGCGAATGAAATGAACATCCACATCATCCTCGGCAATCAGCGGATCAAAATCATCAAAGTTGGAAATACGGTCCGTGACCAGCACCGCGACTTGCAAAGCCTTGCCTGATGCAGCCCGTACCAATGTCTCCAGCGCCACAGAATCTTCCGCTGGCAGCTTTCCAGCCTCTGCAAGCCAGGGCACAACACCAAATCCGCGCCAACCTGTAAATTCGGTGATGGCCGTTAAACCATCATCAAACAACGAAACATCGCCGCGAAACTTATTGATAAGAAAACCTGCGATCATAGCGCGGTCTTGATCTGGTAAAATTGTGTGTGTTCCTACAAGCGAAGCAATCACGCCGCCCCGATCAACATCGCCAACCAATATAACAGGTACATTTGCACGGGTCGCAAATCCCATATTGGCAATGTCTCCAGCGCGTAAATTGATTTCAGCTGGTGAACCTGCACCTTCGACAACAACAATGTCTGCTTGTTGCTTGAGTGTCTCAAAACTATCCAAAACGGCGCCGAGTAATTTGGGTTTTAGTTTTTGATAATCCCGCCCCTTTGCGCTTCCGGTTACCTTACCGTGCACAACGACTTGACTGCCAACTTCCGATTGCGGCTTTAACAATACGGGGTTCATGTGAATACTGGGCGCGACACCGCACGCCAGCGCTTGCAACCACTGCGCTCGTCCGATCTCACCGCCATCATCGGCAACAGCTGCATTGTTCGACATGTTTTGCGGCTTAAAGGGACGAACTTTCATGCCGCGATTTTTAAGCGCACGACAAAGGCCAGCAACCAATACGGTCTTGCCAACATCCGAGCCTGTACCCTGCAACATAATAGAAAGTGTCATGATAATCGCGTAGCTCAATTTATCATGAGCGAAAAGCGCAAATATATATTGCCGTAGAGATGACGCAGCGGCACATAAATTTCTTGCGCACTTCATTTAAAGTAAAAAACCGCATCGCAACTATGTGTTGCAATGCGGTTAGTACTCAAAACTTACCACAAATACGCTGTGGCGAAATTCTCTCCGGTACGCAGTACCTGATCCGGAGCAGGCTGTATTGAACGCCTTGCCTCACATCTATAAACACACATCGTTACCACGAGGTTATTGAGACCTTAACCAAGTCTAAATTTTGCACTTTTTATGACTTTTTTTGTTTACACTTTTTAACGATTTCCACAATCATCTGCGCATCATGCAATTCTTACATTGATATTGTCAGGCAAGTGCTGAATGCTCTTGAAGAATCAAAGGAGCTTCGATGATCACTTTCATGGCGATGAGGCCAAAATTGAAAAAAGGCTGTATTTTTATTGCCCTTACGTCACTTTTCGGATGCGTGAGCACAAGCCCAGCCGTTAAGACGAGCTTCTATACAGTTAACGGGCAAACAGGCGCGCAAATCGACCGCGAGCTTCGCGTCAAAGGGCCATTGAGCGGCCATGCGCTTGCCTCGGCTGCGATTAGTTTTGAGCCAGTTTCCCTCTTACAAGAAACCACAAAAGCTGGTTGCAGTTTCAAGACTGCAAAATTTCGTGTGAAGGCTGATATTACATTACCGCGCTGGGCAGACAGACGCGCATCGAAAGACCGTGACTTGCGCCGCGCTTGGGATGGACTTTCGAAATATGCAAAACTTCACGAGCAGATGCACGTAAAGATTGCAGAACAATTTGCCAAACAAATAGGCGAAAGCCTAATGACGCTTCCAACGCATAAAACATGCGAAAAGCTTGATAAAGTGGCCGAAAAAACATTCAAACGTATATTGCGCAGTCATGACCGCGCTCAAAAACGATTCGATGCTATTGAGCAGAAACGACTAGCAGCCCTGTTTGAGGATGCTTAAGTCAAATTCAGCCTTTTCGTAGTCTTTTGTAATTTGCCCGAACGCGTTTAGCCATTGGCTCAATGCTCGCATCCGAAATATCTTGAAGTGATTTGGATATTCCTTGGGCATTAGGAACTTCGCCGCGCATAGCGCCGATAACAAGTGCGCTCCATGCTGAAATCATCTCAGCTTGAGCCGCATTATAACTTTCCATCAGGGCATCTGTTTTTTCGGTTAGAGCCAATTCGCCCTCACCGCCCCGCTTGCCATCTTTAGCAAGCCAAGGTGTCGCAACTTCATACGCCAAAGCTGGCATACGCATGGCGATAACCCAGGGTGCAAGCACCATAACATCCATACCGGATGAACGCCTTTTGAGTGATAAGTCGAATAAGTCAACAGGCGTAAACATAGTGATCTCCGATCATTGGAAATCACACATAATGCTGCAGCGCAATAAAATCAAGCTTTATCGCGCTGCAGTGCAGCATAGGCGCTACTAAAGTGTTTTCATAGCCCCATCAAGTGCAGCCTTAACCCGCTCAACGGCCATATCAATATGTTCGCGAGTCCAGATCAATGGCGGTGACATAATCATCGTATCACCAACAGCACGCATCATAATATTATTGGCAATTGCGTTATCGCGCACAGCACTCGCCCCAGAACCCGATGGTTCGTGACGCGATTTGCTTTTCTTGTCCTTGACGATTTCAATCGCAATCAAAAAGCCTTTTCCGCGGATTTCACCAACCAAAGGATGATCGCCAATCTTATCTTGAAGGCTCTTGAGCAGGTAAGCACCCGTTTCATCACGAACCTGCTCAATCATTCCTTCACGTTCAATGATTTCCAAATTGCGAAGCCCGACAGCACAGGCAACAGGATGCGCTGAATAAGTATAACCGTGATAAAACTCACCGCCCTTTTCAACCAGTGTCTTGGCGACACGGTCACCAACAATCAGTGCAGACAAAGGCATATAACCCGATGTGAGGCCTTTTGCCGTTGTTATCGTATCCGCTTTGATATTCATCGACTGTGCCGCGAACCAATCGCCAGTGCGGCCATAGCCGGTAATCACTTCATCCAGCATCAACAACACGTCGTATTTTTCGCATATGCGCTGAATTTCAGGCCAATAGCTCGCCGGTGGAATTTTAACCCCGCCCGCTCCCTGAATTGGCTCGCCAATAAACGCCGCCACATTTTCAGGTCCAGCTTCGAGAATTGCATCTTCCACGGCTTTAGCAGCACGTAGGCCAAATGCCTCTTCGCTTTCACCTTCTTGCGCAAGTCCATAATAATAAGGACACATCACATGTTTGATGTTCGGTACAGCGCCATTGAGTTGTTCGTGCATTGCACTCATACCGCCAAGCGAAGTCGCTGCCACGGTGGAACCATGATAGGCATTATCGCGCGATATAATGATGTTCTTTTCTGGCTTGCCTTCCAGCACCCAAAAATGACGCACCAAACGAAGCGCTGTATCATTAGCCTCAGAGCCCGATGAGCCAAAGAATACTTGGTTCATATTATCAGGTGCAAGCGATGCAATTTTCTCTGCCAACAAAACCGGCGTTGGCGTCGTGCATTTGAAGAATGAATTGTAATATGGCAATTCGCGCATTTGCTCTGCGGCAACATCCGCTAATTCGTCAAATCCATAGCCAATATTAACACACCAAAGCCCTGCCATAGCATCGAGAATCTCGTTGCCTTCGCTATCATAAATAAAGGCACCCTTGGCATGTGTAACGATGCGGCTACCAGCATCACGTAATTCTTTGTGGTCAGTGAAGGGATGCAAATGATGTTTAGCATCCATTTTTTGAAGTTGTTCAGTCGAATAATTTTGAAAAGTCATGATCAGTTCCTGAAATTGTGAAGATTAATGAATCAGGAAAGATTCGGCGGCGAATAGCCGATCCGTGCGCAAAGCAATAAAAGCTCAGCATGGCGTGATAATGTTGTGGTTTTCAATCTCATGACAGAAACCTATCAGAGCTACAAAACTTGGCAATCAACAAATGTCGGTTGAGGGTAAATCATTTTTAAAAACCTCTGATCGTTTTTGAAAATGACTGAACTGTTTTCAAATCTGCGCAGCACGAAGCCAATAGATCAACCATCTCTAGCCCATCGAATTTATTAAACGAAAGGGACACAAGATGTTTGACCTCAAAAAGAATAAAACAGCAATCGCAGCGATTACACTTATTGCAGCAATGCAAATGGGTATCACAACAGCGAGCGCTGACACTAAAGCACCGAAACAAAACGCTGAAATTGTAGAACTAGACAACCAAGCAACTGGCAGCATTAAAACATGTGATCCGTCTGCGCTTGGTGCCGACTTTGTTTGCCGCATCACTAAGGGAAATCCCAACCCACAATTCCCTAGTGCCCCCACCGGCAACTTCGGCATATAAGCGCCATTATCAGCAGTGCTCTTTTAAATTGAGCGCTGCTGATATATCTGACTTGAATGACGATTATCGAACTCATTGAAAGCTCTATGAGAGGCGGCGCCGCTGCCCTTTGTATGGCTTTAATTTTACAGCTCCTCGCAAGGCGCCCGATTACCGCTGCCGCTGCATTTGGCAGCCTGTTTTTGGCAGGCGCAGCTGTTTATTCAGTCGTCGCACTCCCCATCGTGCGCGAAGCAATGGGGCTATACATCATCCCATTTAAAATGCTCGGCATGTTATCGCCTGCTTTTTTCTGGCTTTTTATTGAAGCATTACATGATGATCATTATAGATGGCGTTGGTACAAATCAGTCCCGCTCATTTTGATCGGCACTCTTTATCTTATCTGCATCCCGTTTCCGCCTATAGCAATCTATGCAAAAACGCTGCAAGTCATCATCGTGACCCTGCTTATGGGCTGGACCATTAAAAGAGTTCGCTGCTGCTACCGCGATGATCTTGTGGCTTCAAGGCGCTACTTTGGGCGTGCCATGCGCGTACTTGTTCCACTTATCGGCGTTGCAATTATCGGCATTGAAATTCTTGAAACAATAGAAATACAGCATGCTGTTGCCCGCCTCACCGTTGCGAGCGCGATTTTAGGTGTCGGCATTATTTTGGTCATATCTGTTTTGACATTGCGTCAATCCCTGTTGCCAATATCAACATCCGCACAAAACTTGACCTTAAATACTGAAGAACTAAGCGCGGCAGACCGTATTGATCTGGGGCGTTTGCGCGACCTCATGGAAGAAGGTGCTTATTTGCATTCCGGCCTTTCAATTGGTCAATTGGCCACGCAGATGAACATTCCAGAACATCGTCTGCGCAAACTGATCAACAATGGTCTCGGCTACAGAAATTTCGCCGCCTTTATCAATGATCATCGTATAGCGGACGCGAAAAAGCGGCTTGCCGAACCAAGCTTTGCGCGCGAGCAAATCACCAGCCTTGCCTTTGATTTAGGCTACACGTCGCTGGCACCGTTTAACCGTGCTTTTCGTGAAAGAACAGGACAAAGTCCGACGGAATTTAGAGAACAAAATCTTACTCAAACGGCATAATCGCTGGCTAAAAACTGAGCACAGCACAACGCATCTTTAGCAAAGGAACGAAGCACTATGGCGCTAAAACGATTTGCAACTGAATTTGGTATGGGTGTTGATCTGCGTGGTCAGGATTACACAAAGGCAGCAATACGCGCCGTCAAAGATGCGCTCTATCGCAACTCGCTTACTGTCGCCCATGCACTTGATAAAGACCCGTCCGAGATGGTCGTTAAATGCGTCATCGGCATTGCAAAGCCAGACCTCGTGGACACGGCAGAAGTCGCCAAAGTCTTCCCTTATGGCGACATAACGGTCACAGCTGAAATTGGCGGGCTGGACCAAGGAAAGCCCGATACTGGCGGCGTGACGACAATGGCAGTTGCCGCTGTGCAAGTTTGGCTCGATATTTGAGCATCATCTTTGGATTTGACAAGCAAGCAAGATTGAGGCTAATGCCGCCTTGGGCTTGAGGTGCCTGCCGCTCACTGAAAATGGTGAAACCTTTTTAAAGTTGAATTCTGCATCCCGTTTATTGCGGTCATGTGGTAATGTGAGCCCCACTTCAAAGACCGCCTCAACGGAGGCAAGAATGCAATCGAACAATAACACACCACTACAGCGTGCCAAATTCCGCGCACGGCAAATGCGGGTTGAACAGTCAAAAATTGGCTATCAGCTATCGCACGGCCAAGCACTTGAGTTGGTTGCCAAAGAACTAGGCTACAGAGACTGGAACACCGCTGCGGCCCTGCTCTCAAATTATCCAGATATTTCGGTACAAGTTGGCGATCATGTGCGTGGCACATATCTCAAACAGCCATTCACAGGCCGCGTTCTATCGGTGACAGAGCAAGGCGGCGGGGCTTATTTCCGTGTGACGCTTGATTTGGATGAAGCTGTTGATGTTGTCACATTTGATAGCTTTTCAGCTTTCAGAAAACGCATCAATGCGCAAATCGACATTAAAGGCGATTCACCAGCAAAAACCAGCGATGGCGAACCGCATTTATCCATTCTTGGGCATGTGCACGGGTGAAAAGCTACAAAGGCAGCAGTTTATTCTGCTGCCTGCACCTCTTCATATCGTCCAATTTTCGCCGCACAGAACTTGAACTCAGGAATTTTGCCAAATGGATCAAGTTGCGGATTTGTAAGCACATTCGCTGGGCTTTCATTAAAGCAGAACGGAATAAAAATCATACCATCCGCCACTTCGCGGTCGGCGCGCAACACGGCCGAAATCGCGCCACGGCGCGTTTCAACACTGACCATTTCACCCACAACCAAGCCCTGACGCGCAATCTCATACGGGTTCATGGCGGCAATGCCTTCCGGTTCAATGTGATCAAGAACGTCTGAACGGCGTGTCATTGCCCCCGTGTGCCAATGTTCAAGCAAACGGCCCGTTGTCAGCACCATCGGAAATTCTTCGTCCGGCACTTCATCCGGTGCACGCAAATCCGCAGGCACCAGCTTACCGCTGCCATCAGCCGTTGGAAAACCGTCTTCAAAAATCACGGCACTTCCCGGTTCATTTTCGCTTTTCGCAGGATAGGTAACAGCATCTTCTTTAATAAGGCGCGACCAAGGAATATTGTTCAATGATGGCATAACAAGCATCATTTCATTGTAGACATCACTAACGTCACCATAAGTCCAGCCAAGGCCCATCCGGTTGGCAAGATCAATGATAATGTCCAAGTCCTGTCGCGCTTCTCCGGGCGGATCAAGCGCTGGACGTCCGATCTGTATCTGGCGGTTCGTATTGGTAAATGTACCAAGCTTTTCTGAATGCACAGAAGCAGGAAGAACCACATCAGCATGCCATGCCGTTTCAGTCAGAAAAATATCTTGAACAACAAGATGTTTCAGTTTGGCGAGTGCAGCACGCGCATGAAGCTGATCTGGGTCTGACATTGCTGGGTTTTCGCCCATAATATACATGCCGTGGATCTTATCTTCATGGATAGCATCCATGATTTCAACAACGGTAAGACCGCGTTTCGGATCAATAGTTGCGCCCCAAACATTTTCAAACTGGCTACGAATATCGGCGTTCTCTACGCTTTTATAGTCAGGCAAAAACATCGGAATAAGGCCCGCATCTGAGGCCCCTTGCACATTGTTTTGGCCGCGCAATGGATGCAGACCTGTGCCTTCACGCCCGATCTGCCCCGTAATCAAAGCCATCGCAATCAGGCAGCGAGAATTATCCGTGCCATGCGTATGCTGCGAAATGCCCATGCCCCAAAAAATGATGGACCGCTCGGACGTTGCATAAAGACGCGCCACTTCGCGCAAAGTCTCTGCCGGAATGCCGCAAACTTCGGCCATGTCTTCGGGCGCAAAGTCTTTGACCTTTTCTTTAAGCGCCGCAAAGCCCGTTACATTGGCTTGAATATATTGCTCGTCATAAAGCTCTTCATCAACGATCACATGCAGCAAAGCATTCAGCATCGCGACATCTGTGCCCGGCTTGAACTGCAGAGCATGCTCTGCAAATTTCATCATGTCCTGCTTGCGCGGGTCCATGACAACGATCTTGGTGCCCTTTTTTGCCGCTTGCTTGAAATAGGTCGCAGCAACCGGATGGTTGGTGGCTGGGCGTGCGCCAATAATAATCACGCAGTCAGACACCATTGCATCTGTAAATGGCGCGGACACAGCACCGGAGCCAACGCCTTCCAGAAGCGCTGCAACCGACGAAGCATGGCAAAGCCGCGTACAATGATCGACATTATTGGTGCCAAAACCTTGGCGCACCAATTTCTGGAACAGATAAGCTTCTTCGTTCGAACCCTTGGCTGAACCAAAACCGCTGAGCGCATCGCCGCCATATTCTTTTTCAATCGCCATCAGCCCTTCAGCGGACTTAGCCATCGCTTCTTCCCATGTCGCTTCGCGAAAAACGTCTTCGATTTTCATAAAGCGCATATCGATATCGCCGCGCTTGGGCGCATCATCACGGCGGATTAATGGCTTGGTTAGACGCTCATTGCTCATCGCATAGTCATAGCCAAAGCGACCTTTAACGCAGAGCCGATTTTCATTGGCCGGTCCGTCGCGGCCATCAACCTGTACAATCTTATTGTCTTTGACATTAATCGTTGTCTGGCAACCAACACCGCAAAACGGGCAAACGGAATTGACAGATTTATCAAACTCTTTGATTTTGCGTGTTTTTCCCGCCTCATCCATAAGCGTTTTTTCATAAAGCGCTCCGGTTGGACAAGCCTGAACACACTCGCCGCATGTCACACAGGTAGAAAGCCCCATCGGATCATGAATATCAAAAACGGGCACTGAGTGAGAGCCGCGCTGCGCCATGCCGATCACATCATTAACCTGCACTTCGCGGCACGCACGCACGCATAGACCGCAAGCAATACATGCATCCATATTCACAGCAATGGCCGGATTTGATATGTCATGCACTTCGCGCGGGGCATCGGCAAATTTGTTCGGCAGACGGTCCGAACCGTCAATGCCAAAGCTTTCCGCCCATGCCCAAAAGACGGATTTATCATCAGGGCCGCTATCGCGCGCAGGCATATCAGCGGCGAGCATTTCAAATACCATTTTACGGCTTTTTTCTGCACGCTCTGTCGCCGTATTTACCTTCATGCCTTCTAACGGTTTACGGATACATGACGCAGCAAGATTACGCTCGCCCTCAATATCCACCATGCAAGCACGGCAGTTACCATCCGAGCGGTAACCGGGCTTATCAAGATAACATAAGTGAGGAATGTCCACGCCTTCGCGCTTTGCAACCTGCCAAATGGTTTCGCCATCTTCGGCGATTGCCGACTTGCCATTAAGAGTAAAACTGACTTGCTTGCTCATCACAAATCCTCCCTAAAATGGGTCAGCAAATGATTGACCGGATTGGGTGCCGCCTGCCCCAGGCCGCAGATCGACGCATCGCGCATAACTTGTTCAATATCGCGGATGGTTTCCTCATCCAGCTTGCCTTCTTTGCGCAAAAGCTTGGATAGTTTTTCAGTACCGCTTCGGCACGGCGTACATTGGCCGCAACTTTCATGCGCAAAAAAATCGATCAAATTGATGACCGCATCTTTGATATTATCCTGATCCGATAAGATTACGACAGCGTGCGATCCCACAAAGGCACCATGCTGGAAAAGACTATCGCCGAAATCTAGCGGAATATCATCCATGGATGCTGGTAAAATACCGCCCGATGCACCGCCCGGAAGATAGGCTTTGAATTTGTGTCCATCGGCCATACCGCCGCAATATTCATCAATCAGTTCGCGCACGGTAACACCAGCAGGCGCTTGTTTGACACCTGGCTCTTTAACACGGCCCGACACAGACCATGACCGAATACCTGGATGGTCAGGTTTGCCCTGATCTTCAAACCATTGAGGCCCATTTTCCACGATGTCACGTATCCACCACAATGTTTCAACATTGTGATTAAGCGTCGGACGGCCAAACAAACCTACCTCTGCGATGTAAGGCGGGCGATGCCGTGGCAATCCGCGCTTGCCTTCAATCGACTCGATCATCGCGCTTTCTTCGCCGCAAATATATGCGCCAGCGCCGCGCCGTAATTCGATAAAGCCTTTATCTATGATTTCGGCTTCTTCAAGCGCTGCGATTTCAGTACGTAAAATTTCCAAAACAGCAGGATATTCATCCCGCATATAAAGATAGATACGTGTCGCTTCGACCGCATGGGCTGCAACAATTGCACCTTCGAACATGCGATGCGGATCACTTTCGAGATAGTACCGATCTTTAAATGTACCAGGTTCGCCTTCATCACCATTGATGGTCATCAGGCGCGGACCGGGGTAGCCTTTTACAAAACCCCATTTTTTTCCCGCTGGGAACCCTGCTCCACCAAGACCGCGCAAACCTGCACCGCTTAGCGTTTCAATCAACATGTCAACAGTCAGCTCGTTGGCACGCACACGGTCAAGCACCTGATAGCCACCGCTCTCCTGATAGGCATGAAGATTGATATAGTCAGGCACAGCAACATCAAACTCGCCAAGCTCACTCATTTTAAGAAGCTTTTCCGTCGAAGCATTGTCTACTTCGCGGTCACCAATGCGCGCTGCAGGTGCGCCAGCACAGCGCCCCATACAAGGGGCCCGTAAAACACGCACATGATTTGGGTTCGCATTTGCGCTTAAATTGGCGAGCAGATCTTCCGCACCATTCATCATACAGGACAATGAATCGCACACGCGAATGGTAAGCGGCGCAGGCTTTTCGTCATTTTCCCGAATAACATCAAAATTATCGTAGAAGGATGCAACTTCATATATTTCAGCCTGGCCGATGCGCATTTCCTCTGCCAGAGCACGAATATGACGCGCTTCTATGCAGCCGAACATGTCTTGAATTTTATGAAGATTTTCGATTAGCAAATCGCGAGCAACCGATGCGCCTGCCAAAGCAAGCCTTATTTCGTCCAGCGCTGTGTCTTCAAGCTGACGTCCTTTAGTAAGGCTGCTTTTTCGGCCTTTGCGCATGGGCGTCAAATCATTCATCTAAAATCATCCAATATCATCATTATCACAACTTAATTCGACAAAGAGCAATAGGCTTTTCCTAAAGCGTCGTTAATGCGTCGTGTTTATCTATAGTCCAGATGATTACTGGATTTTGTAGCCCACGACCACCCATTGCAAAACATACAATTCAAATATCTCAGATTTTGAACCACAGCATGTTCATATAGCTGACATATGAATCTGGTCTAGCGGACTGAAATTGAAACGGTTCTGCTATGATTGAAACCAAGCACCACAAAACGATTTTCATTTCCGATGTTCATTTGGGCACTCGCGGCTGCCAAGCCGAAATGCTTTTGGACTTTCTGCGCCATAATGATGCCGACAAGATTTATCTCGTTGGTGACATTTTTGACGGCTGGCGAATGAAGAAGGCTTTTTATTGGCCTCAAACGCATAATGATGTTGTTCAGAAGCTACTGCGCAAAGCGCGTAAGGGCACTGAAATAATTTATATTCCGGGCAATCATGATGAAATGCTGCGCGGGTTCCTTGGCACCCATTTTGGCGGCATTGAAGTACGCGACCGCGACATTCACAAATCCGCAGACGGCATGAGATATCTCGTCATTCACGGCGACCAGTTTGATATGGTTGTCATGGGCGCAAAATGGCTCGCCCATGCTGGTGACTGGGCCTATGACTTTTTGCTCTGGTTCAACGGGTGGTTCAATCGTGTGCGCCGCCTTTGGGGTGGCCAATATTGGTCCTTATCTAAATGGGCAAAACTCAAGGTTAAACAAGCAGTCAATTTTATTGGCGACTTTGAAGAAGCGCTCGCAACAGAAGCGAAAAAAACGCGCGTTGACGGTGTTATCTGCGGCCATATTCACCATGCAGCACTGCATGATTTAAACGGCATTCGTTATGTAAACACAGGCGACTGGGTGGAGAGTTGCACTGCAATTTTAGAAGATGAAAGTGGCAAGTTTCATCTCGTCGATTGGGCCGAAGAGATGCGCCTTAGAAACCTTAAATTATTGGCCGCCAGCGCTCCACAATCAACCAATACGAATGGCAAACAATCCGCCGCTTAAAGGGCAGAAATCACACAATGTCAGCAATTCAAAACACTGTACGCACTCAGCTTGGTGCAGCCGTACAACGCAATAAAGCCCTCAGCATAGATGGTATTTTAGAGCGTATGTTTGCCAAAACATTCACGGGCTTGGTCTATCCGCAAATATGGGAAGACCCAGAGCAAGATATGAAGGCGCTGAACATTCAGCACACCGATCATGTTGTTACGATTGCTTCTGGTGGCTGTAATATAATGAGCTATCTGACCGCCCAGCCAGCATCCATAACAGCGGTTGATTTGTCTCCGGCTCACATCGCGCTCAACCGCTTGAAATATACCGCTGCACTTCACTTACCTGATTATGATGCTTTTTATCAGTTTTTTGGCAAAGCGAATGTCAAAGGCAATGCTGCATTATTTGACCATTACATTGCTCCCTATTTAGATCAACAATCGCTAGACTATTGGAATGGACGCAAAGGCTTACGCGCGCGCCGGATCGATATGTTTGAAGATGGTTTTTACCGTTACGGCGCACTTGGTAAGTTCATCGGCATTGCACATTTCATGTCACGATTATTGGGCGTGGATTACAAAGCGTTTTTGGCCTGCAAAACACAGGCAGAGCAAAAAGCATTTTTCGACGCAAAAATGCGCCCTGCCCTTAATGCAAAACTCATCAAATTCATCACGTCTAACCGTGCATCTCTTTTTGGTCTCGGCATTCCGCCGCAGCAATATGAGGCCCTCGCCGGAGCCGCAGATGGCGACATTCATGCAGTGCTCATTGAGCGTACACGCAAACTCATGTGTGATTTTCCATTGCATGAAAACTACTTTGCTTGGCAGGCGTTTAACCGCTCTTACAAACAAGATGGCACAGGACCGCTGCCCCTATACCTACAAAAAGAACACTATGAAACTGTGCGCAACAATGTTCACAAGGCCGAAATCCACAATCGTAACCTCACCGATCTGTTGGAGGAAATGCCCGCCGAGACTAAAAATTGCTACATCCTACTCGACGCACAAGACTGGATGACCGATCAGCAGCTCAACGCAATGTGGAAACAAATTGATCGCACAGCTCAAAGTGGTGCGCGCGTAATCTACCGCACTGCTGGCACCGATGACATTCTTCAAGGGCGTGTGGATACCCAAATACTCGGCAACTGGCATTATGATCAACAACGCTCACAAGCGCTCAATCTGGAAGACCGCTCTGCGATTTATGGCGGCTTTCATATTTACACCCGAAAATAGAGTAAGATTTTGAGCAACGCAGATCACAGTCACGCATCCTTGATGGATACCATTTACGGTAAGCAGCGCTATTTTTATGACGCGACACGCAAGTTTTACCTGCTTGGGCGCGATCAAATTTTGCAACGCTTAGCTGTGCCCCAAAACGGCACCATGCTCGAAATTGCTTGCGGTACGGGGCGAAATTTGTGTTTAGGCGCAAAGCTTTATCCAACAGCAAAACTCTATGGCTTGGATATTTCTGAAGAAATGCTCAAATCCGCAAAGGCCAATCTGCAAAGGACTGGCCTTCACAATAAGCTCCGACTTGCCAAGGGTGATGCCACCAATTTTGACGGAGCAACACTCTTTGGCATTCCAGAATTCGATAGAATATTGCTCTCTTATGCGGTGTCGATGATACCTGACTGGGAAGCCACGATTGAACATGCCGCGCATCAGTTAAAACCAGGCGGCGAACTTTGGATTGTTGATTTTGGCAATCAAGCAAAGCTGCCGAATTGGTTTAAAAATGCACTCTATGGCTGGTTGCGTAAATTTCATGTTCAACCACGGCAGGACCTTGAAACGGTAACGCGTAGAGTTGCCAGAACTATCAATGGCACCGCTGAATTCGGCACTCTCTATCGTGGCTATGCACAGTTCACGGTCATCAAAAAACCATCCATATCCTAGATTGAATGAACGCGACAAGAATCAAGCGTTGCAAACACATAAAGATTTCCTTATTTCTTTATATAACATTCTGAAACTTGGAGCATCTAATGACAACCGCAACACCTCTTGCTGATTTCATCGCTGAAAAAGGCGTTCTTCTTGCCGATGGCGCAACGGGTACAAACCTATTTGCGATGGGACTGGAATCAGGAGAAGCGCCAGAACTTTGGAACGAAAGCGCACCAGAAAAAATTGTCAAACTGCATCAGGACTTTGTTGATGCCGGTGCTGATATCTTTCTGACCAACTCGTTTGGTGGAACGCGCCAACGCTTAAAGCTTCACAAAGCCGAAGATCGTGTTTTCGAACTCAATAAAAAAGCCGCTGAAATTGCGCGTAGCGTTGCAGATAAAGCAGATCGCAAAATAATCGTTGCCGGTTCTGTCGGCCCAACAGGTGAACTGCTCGTCCCACTTGGCGCCCTGACCTATGAATTTGCAGTGGAGTCATTCCGCGAACAAATCAAAGGCCTAAAGGCTGGCGGTGTGGATGTTATCTGGATCGAAACAATGTCTGCCAGCGGCGAAATGCAAGCAGCATCAGAGGCCGCTGCCGCAGAAGACATGGAATTTGTTTGCACCGCATCTTTTGATACGGCAGGCAAAACCATGATGGGCATACATCCGGCTGAAATGGGTAAGATTTTTGAAAAATCACCACAAGCGCCAACAGCTTACGGCGCAAATTGCGGTGTTGGTGCTTCCGATATCTTGTCTTCGCTGCTCGATATGAAAGACGCTGCACCCGATGCGAAAATCGTCATCAAGGGCAATTGCGGCATTCCAGAATTTCAAGACGATAAAATCGTTTATTCCGGCACCCCTGACCTGATGGCAAGATATGTTGAGCTGGCCATCGACGGCGGTGCAGCCATTATCGGCGGTTGTTGCGGCACATCATGCGATCATTTACGTGCGATGCGTGTCGCGCTCGACAATCATGTGAAAGCCGAACGCCCAACGGTTGAATTTATTTGTGACCAAATTGGCCCGATGCGTAACACCAAAGCGGCAGCTGCCGGTGAAGGCCCGCAAAGAGAGCGTCGCAGCGGTGGACGTCGCCGCAAGTAAAACTTAAGCGTTCAACGCTTTTGCATGCCAATCAAAATGGTTGGGCAGAAATGTCGCGATAAAGTAATATGAGTGATCATACCCTTCACGCATATTGATTTCAGCTTTTTGCCCAACGGCCTCACAAGCCTCAGCAAACAAATGTGTCCGTAACTGCTCATCAAGAAAATTATCTGCCGTTCCTTGATCAATCAAAATCGGCACATCGCTTGATGATGACATCAACGCGCACGTATCATGCGCTTTCCAAGCCGCACGATCATCGCCAATATATGTAGAAAAAGCTTTCTCGCCCCACGGCACTTGCGATGGCGCAACGATTGGCGAAAAGGCGGAAACAGATTTAAAGCGCCCCGGATATTTGAGATGCAAGCTTAACGCACCATGCCCGCCCATTGAATGGCCCATAATGCCTTGCTTATCCATATCAGCATTTAAGAACTCCTTAGCAATCAATGCAGGCAGTTCTTCCATAATATATGTTTCCATCTGGAAGTGTTTTGCCCACGGCGCTTCGGTCGCATTGATATAAAACCCTGCGCCCTGCCCCAAATCATAAGCATCATCATTGGCAACCTGCTCACCGCGCGGCGATGTATCTGGCGCGATAACCATAAAACCAAATTCAGCGGCCAGTCGCATAATGCCGCTTTTTTCCATCACATTGGACCAATTGCAGGTCAGTCCCGATAGATACCATAGGACCGGCACTTTAGCGGTCTTAGCTTGTGGCGGCGTATATACGGCAAACCGCATCGTGCACTGACAAGATTCACTCTCGTGATCGAACACTTCTAGCGCCCCATCAAAAGTCTTTTTTTGCTCAACAAGCTTCAAAACCAACTCCAAACCTTTCAGACACACAATGGTCACAATCTAAAATAGCAATATATTTCAATATCTTAATATGAAAATCGAAAAAATTTCAAACAACAAGAGGAACCGAACCCAGCTCTTGTCGTTGTTGCAACATAACAGCCTCAACGGCAAGATTGGAGAGAAAAATGAAAAAGCAATTGAACCTTTCTACAGCACTCGCAACAGTAGCATTTAGCGCAATGGCGTTCGCTACACCCGTGGCACTTGCACAGGATACAGCGCAGCCAGAAACCACACAAGAGCAGATGGAAGCACCAAGCGATGCAGCACCTGCGGATGATGCAGCAACAATGGACAAAGCGCCTGAAGCAGAGGCCGGAACAGACACAATGACTGAACCTGCTATGGAGTCAGAAGAAGCTATGCCAGCAACGGATATGGATGCTGCGCCAACGACAGATATGGCGGCAACCAGCACGGAGAAGTTCTTCGTATATGAAGCTGCTAATCAGATGACGTCTGACGATCTGATCGGTTCTGATATCAAAAACACGGCAGGTGAATCACTTGGCGATGTTGAACAGATTATCGTGTCTACAGAAGGTGACCTAGCCGGTATTATCGTCGGTGTTGGCGGCTTCCTCGGCATCGGTGAGAAAAGCGTTGCGATCAATTTTGATGCAATCACTTTTGAAACCGATCCAGATTCAGGCGATACACTTCTAGTGCTCAACAGCACGAAGGAAGAATTGGAAGCTGCGCCAGAATTTACGACAAAAGAGCAGCAGGCTTCGGAAGAAGAAGCAATGACAACGGCAGAGCCAGTGGCTGAAACTCCAGTTGCTCCTGAAACAATGGAAGCACCTAAAGAAGAAGCCCCAGCGCAGTAAGCACGTTTTACTGGTCTAAATAGAAAGCCGCCTCCATTGGAGGCGGCTTTTTCATGTGTTCGTTTAAAACCTAGTAGAGAACAACAGAGCGAATGCTCTCACCTGAATGCATCAAATCGAAGCCTTTATTGATATCGTCCAAAGGCATCGTATGCGTGATCAAGCTATCAATATCGATGCGGCCTTCCATATACATATCAACGATTTTCGGCACATCGGTACGCCCTCTTGCACCGCCAAATGCTGAACCGCGCCATGAACGACCGGTCACGAGTTGGAATGGACGCGTAGCAATTTCCGCCCCAGCTGGTGCCACGCCAATAATGATGCTTTCGCCCCACCCTTTATGGCAACACTCCAGCGCTGTGCGCATAACATTTGTATTGCCAATACACTCAAACGAGTAATCCGCACCGCCGCCAGTAAGCTCAACCAAATGTCCGGTCAAATCACCCTTAATGTCGTTTGGATTAACAAAATCAGTCATGCCGAATTGGCGTGCCATCGCCTCTTTATCAGGGTTCATATCAACGCCAATGATCTGGCGCGCACCAACCATCCGCAATCCTTGAACAACGTTAAGTCCGATACCGCCGAGACCAAAAACAACAGCCGTTGAATTTGGCTCTACCTTGGCCGTAAACATAACGGCGCCAAGGCCGGTTGTAACACCGCAACCAATATAACAAATCTTGTCGAAAGGCGCATCGGAACGCACTTTAGCCAGTGAAATTTCAGGCAAAACGGAATAGTTCGAAAATGTAGAACATCCCATATAGTGAAGTATCGGCTTGCTTTTGTAAGAGAAGCGACTTGTGCCATCCGGCATCACGCCTTGGCCCTGTGTCGTGCGGATTTTCTGGCAAAGATTGGTTTTCGGATTGAGGCAATATTCGCACTCACGGCATTCAGGCGTGTAAAGCGGGATCACATGATCGCCGACTTTTAAATCTTTCACATCCGGACCAACTTCAACAACAATACCAGCGCCTTCATGGCCCAAAATTGCTGGAAATGCGCCCTCAGGATCTGCGCCCGACAAAGTAAATTCATCCGTATGACAAATACCCGTTGCCTTCATTTCAACCAGAACTTCACCAGATTTTGGGCCGTCCAAATCAACCTCGACAACTTCAAGCGGTTTACCTGCTTCAAAGGCTACAGCGGCACGTGTTTTCATAACATTCTCCGTTAATAATTTTGCAAACCTTGCCGCGCATGGCTGTGTGATGCAAGCCAGCCATAGGCACGTTAAAAGGAATTTTCGTGCTGTTTATCATTTTTTACAGTTTTGGTGGGATACTATCTATTCGGAAGGAATATTGATGAAACCACGCATTCTCATTGCAGGTATGGCGCTGCTTGCCGTCATCGGTGGCGCAGCCTATAGCGAGTATGATCGTATCACTTCATCACACCAGCAAATCCGTGCTTATATTATGCATAATGCCAAAGCTTATAAAAGCGATAAGGCAGGCATAGAAGATGTCCTTGCTAAGGGCGTGGCCATATGTGCAGCGCAAATATATCAAACGGAACTTCCGCCAGAGCACCTTAAGTTTTTCACTTTAAACATTGCGACTGACTATGAAATAGTTAATCAATTCGGCTTGAAAGCCAATGAAAAACAAGGTGAAATTTCCGATCTTCGTGCCAATGTTGCGCGTAAATTTTATACGTCACTACCCGATGAGTTAGGAAAATTACCCGTCGCACGAAAACAGCAATTAGAAAGTTTAAGTCTTGATTTTCGCAACAAACGCGAGAAATTGGCCCATTGCACACACGCCAACGCATATAAGTTCTGGCTCACAGAAAAACCCGCAGATACTTAAAATAAAAGCGCGAACCACCTCGTTTTTTTAGCGTATGCTTCTTACCTATTGATCGAACCATCAACAGGAGTAAGACCATGAAATCTGCAAAAAATTATCTCGAAGAAGCCAACGCCAGCGTTCCGCGCATTTCAGCGGAAGAAGCAATTGCGAAATACAAGTCTGGCGGCGGCACATTTATTGATGTGCGTGATTCTGGTGACATTGCTAAAAGCGGCACTATAAAGGGTGCGCATCGCATTGCCCGCGGTTTTATGGAATTTGCGGCCGATAGCGAGATGCAATTCCACAATCCAGTATTGCAAAAAGACGCTGATCTTTACCTTGTATGCGGCGCTGGTGGTCAAGCCGCTCTTGCAGGCAAAACACTTAAAGATATGGGCTATCAGAACGTCACAAATATTGGCGGCATTGGCGACTGGAAAGAAGCCGGCGGCGATATGGAAGACTAATTCGCTCTAGCCAATAACGGTCATTTAAAAGGTGGCGCGCTGATTATAGCGCGCCGCCTTTATTATATTACTCACTCTCTACACGCCACACTTCACCATGGATAAGGCGGGCCATCTGGCGCACACTGCCTGTCTCCCTGGCGTGAACGGGCTGTGTTCAGGTGAATGCGTCCGGCATCGAATTCTTTTTATCTTCGATGAAGGCCAAGAGTTTTGTGTCAATTTCCTCATCAAGGGCCGGTGCTTCATACTGGTCAAGCCATTGGCGACAAAGCTTGTTCGCACGGCTTTCAACACGGCTTTCGCCCTCTGCAAGCCATTGCTCATAAGAATTATTGTCAGCGACTGTAGAGCGGTAAAATGCTGTCTGGAAGTTTGCTTGCGTATGCGCGCATCCAAGATAGTGGGAACCCGGACCAACCTCTGCAATTGCATCCAAGGCCTGTCCGTTTTCTGAAATATCAACCCCTTGGCTCATTGCCTGCATCATACCAAGCTGGTCAACGTCGATCATGAATTTCTCATAGGAAGAAACAAGACCGCCCTCTAACCATCCAGCCGAGTGAAGTGCAAAGTTCGTGCCAGCAAGCAGCGTCATATTGATTGTATTCGCACTTTCATGCGCTGCTTGTGCGTCCGGCACTTTTGATCCGCAAAGAGATCCGCCTGTTCTGAACGGCAAGCCCAAGCGACGCGCCAATTGCGCAGCTCCATAAGACACCAAAGAAGGTTCAGGTGTACCAAATGTTGGCGCACCCGATTGCATAGAAATTGAGGCTGCAAATGTACCAAATAAGACCGGCGCACCTGGACGGCAAAGCTGCGTGAAGGCAGCGCCAGCCAATACTTCAGCCAAGACCTGCGTCAAAGTTCCCGCAACGGTGACGGGGCTCATGGCGCCTGCAAGAATGAACGGCGAAATGATACAACCCTGTCCCGCACGGGCATAAACCTTTGCCGCACCAAGCATCGTGCCATCAAATGTCATCGGAGAATTGGCGTTAATTAGATTGATGACAACGCAATTATTATCAACAAACTCCTCGCCAAACACAATTTTCGCCATCGAAATCGTGTCTTCAGCGCGTTCTGGCGCAGTGACCGATCCCATGAATGGTTTATCTGAATATTTGATATGGCTATAAACCATGTCGAGGTGACGCTTATTGACCGGCACATCAACAGGCTCACAAACAGTGCCGCCCGAATGGTGCATGGCAGGTGCCATATAAGCCAATTTTACAAAATTGCGGAAATCTTCAATCGTCGCATACCGACGTTCACCCTCAAGATCGCGCACAAATGGCGGACCATAAACAGGCGCAAACACAGTCGCATCGCCGCCAATTTGAACAGATCGTTCCGGATTACGGGCATGCTGCGTGAAAATTGACGGCGCTGTTTTAAGCAATTCGCGGCAAAGCCCTTTGGGAAAACGAACGCGCTCGCCTTCAACCATTGCACCAGCCTCACGCCACATTCGCAATGCTTCTTCGTCTTCTCGAAACTCAATGCCAATTTCTTCAAGAATTTTATCAGCATTCGCTTCGATGAGCGCCAAAGCCTCTTCGTTCAAAACCTCATAAACAGGAATTTTGCGCTTTATATATGTATGGCTCTCGCCCGGGCCGCCGCCAGTACGTGCGGCTCTTCGTCCAGCTGCGCCTCGGCCTGCTTTGCGCGAGCGCGCACGTGCAGGCACATGAACTTCCTCCCCGCCACCTTCCGGTGTTGGAATAATATCATCAAAATTTTCAGAATCGCTCATTTGCCTATCCCCACAATGCGAGACTACATAGTCTTAATCTCATATTCAGCCAACAATGATTCTTGGCCCTTCAATACGCGCCTTCGTCTAGCTTTAAGACGACACATTATAATTCACATGACGTATAAGAACCTCTTGATCGATCAGACATAATGACATAAGGATACCCTTATGTTTAAACGTTAAGCCTATCGTGTCGTTTTCGTATTAAGTAACGTCGCACCAGATTCAACTTGTTAAGAAAAACCACGCTAGACTTACGTTATTATCGCGCATAGCCGAGGAGTTTACTATGTCCGACGAAGAAGAAATCATCCTAAGTGAATTGTCAGACGACGAACTCGTGCAGCAAATGCATGACGACCTTTATGATGGTCTCAAAGAAGAGATTACCGAGGGCACAAATATTCTTCTTGGGCGAGGATGGGAGCCTTATGAGGTTCTAACCAAAGCTCTTGTTGAGGGCATGCGTATCGTTGGTGAAGATTTCCGTGATGGCATTTTGTTTGTGCCGGAAGTTTTGCTTTCTGCAAACGCTATGAAAGCTGGAATGTTCATTTTGCGGCCTCTGTTGATTGAAACAGGCGCGCCAAAACTTGGGAAAATGGTTGTCGGCACTGTTAAAGGCGACATTCATGACATCGGCAAAAACCTCGTCGGCATGATGATGGAAGGCGCTGGCTTTGATGTTATCGACTTGGGCATCAATACGCCCGTTGAGGAATATCTCGAAGCGTTGGAAAGAGAGCAGCCAGACATTTTAGGCATGTCAGCCCTTCTTACGACCACAATGCCTTATATGAAGGTCGTTATTGATACGATGAAAGAAAAAGGCATGCGCGATGACTTTATCGTGCTTGTGGGCGGCGCGCCGCTCAATGAAGACTTCGGCAAAGCAATTGGTGCCGATGCTTATTGCCGCGACGCAGCTGTTGCTGTGGAAACAGCAAAAGAATTCATGAAGCGAAAGCACAACCAAGAATTAGCTTAGTAGCTTCATAAATCAAAAATAAAAGGGCAGCAAAAGCAGCCCTTTTTTTTAAACCAAATTACTTTGGCGTCACGTATCGCGCCATGTCACAAGTTTCGTGACAGCATAATTAAAGACTGCATTCATAAGCGCTCCGGCAAATCCTGCAAACAATGTCGATTGATTAAGTTCAAAAAGGCTTTGCGCAATGGAAACATTTGCCAATGCACCAACACTACACACCGCATAGAATGTCAAAAGGCCAATCCAAAAGCGGTTACCTTTCAATTTTCGGTGCGCATAGGTTACGCTATTGTTGAGAATAAAGTTTGATGTCATCGCAGCAAATGCGCCAGCAAATTGCGCCGCGGCAAAATCAACATTGGCGCCATAATGTAACGCGAACAATGTCGCCATATGGACAAACAATCCGGTAAAACCCACAAGCCCATAAAGCATGAAGCGCATAGGTATTAGGCCGCCAGTAAAACGCGACACCAAAAGGCCCAAAAATTGGATTGTGACGAGAAAGCCAAGTTTGCTTTCGCCTTCGACGCGCTCGCGAAACTGAAACGGCACCTCTTTGATTTTAAGCGTATCGCCATAACGGCTGACAATATCAAAAAGGATTTTAAAGCCGTCTTTTGAAACGGTTTCAGCAGCTTTATCTGCCGTCTGGCGCGTTAACATAAAGAACCCGCTCATCGGATCGGATGTATAATGGCCGGTAATATAATTAGCCATTGTCGTCGCAATCTCGCTACCTTTTGCGCGTGTCTTTTGATTAAAGCCAGCCTTATGATCGCCGCCATCAACATAGCGCGAACCGATAACGAGATCCGCACCATTTTTGATTTCATCCAGCATGGTTGGCAAACGAGTTTCATCATGCTGCATGTCTGCATCCATAATAACCACAATTGGCGCGTTAGCCGCCATCATGCCTTCAATACAGGCACCCGATAGACCGCGCCGCCCGACGCGCCGAATACAGCGAACATGCGGATGCTTGGCAGCCAATCTGCGCGTCACACCCGCTGTGTCGTCAGGACTATTATCGTCAACGACGATCACTTCATGGGCAATTTTGCCCATTGCATCAGCGATTTTGCCAACAAGTGGCTCAATATTCTTCGACTCATTAAATGCCGGAAGAACAATCGTAAGTTCCGGAGCTTGCATGTCGTCCCCTAACTATGAGCCAATGCGACAATACTACGACGTATACACACTGGCCAAAACACCCATCAAAGAGTTATTACATGTATAAAGGTGAATGAATGCCCAACAAAAATCCATTAGAAAACATTTATGAAAAGGCAAAAACCCGTGTGATTGCCTGCGGCATGATCGCGCGTGAAATTCTAGATGTTTGCGAAATGAATGGATTTGGGCACGTCTCGCTCACTTGCTTGCCTGCTGATTACCATCATAAGCCACAATTGATTGCGCCAGCGATTGACGAAGCAATCGTTAAGGCACGCAGCGAAGGTTACGACAATATATTTATTGGCTACGCAGATTGCGGTACAGGCGGGCAGCTCGATAAAATCTGCCAAAAACACGGCGTAGAGCGCATAGAAGGGCCGCACTGCTTTTCATTTTATATCGGCAATCAGTCTTTTGACAAAACAAGCGACGATTACACAACGACCTTCTTCATCACTGATTTTTTAGCCCGTCACTATGAGAACTTTTTGCTTAAACCGCTTGGAATACTCAAACATCCAGAGCTGTTAGAAATGTATTTCGGCAATTACACGACGGCGCTTTATTTAGCCCAAACAAATGACACTGAATTGGACAGAAGAGCACAAGAAATAGCCGCAATTTTGGGTTTAAATTATATCCGCAAGTTTACCGGCTATGGAGACCTTGCACCGGCAATTGCCAATACCCAAATTCCGGATAACGGCATTTCGTAAATAATTTAGTTGTAAATTGCGTGTAGTCATAAAGGCGACAGGTAATTGCGCCTAATGGCGATGTAGTGCGAGCAATTTGATGTTACAGCAGACGGATGAGACGATGACTATGCTAGTAGAACCGGCAAGCGATGAGTATCATCCACGTCCGCTATCAGCTGTTTTGCGCGGACTCGCGGCCCGTGAGGGCGACTCAAAAGTTACCATTCGCTGCATTCGTGAGGCGCTTGCGGGCAGATCATTTGCAGCATTTCTCATTATCACCTGCCTCATTAATATGCTGCCTTTCCCGCCAGGCTCCACAATTGTGTTGGGCATACCCATTGTTATTGTCGCCATGCAGATGGTGCTGGGGCGTAACACCGTTTGGCTACCAGAGTTTTTTCTCAAACAATCCTTGAGTAAAAAGGCATTCGAAAAGCTAACAACCAAGATCATTCCGGCATTGGAAAAGCTTGAAAGCTACGTAAAACCACGCGCGTGGCCATTTCCAGATGTAAAAAGCGCCGAAAAAATTATCGGCATTTGGGCATTAATTTTAGGTGTTGCTGTTATTTTACCTGTACCGCTTGGTAACTGGTTCCCCGCATTTGCATGCGCCATTTGTGGAGCAGCTCTTTCTGAGCGTGATGGCCGTCTGTTGTTTATTGGTGTCGCATTGGGCGCTGCCTCAATCGCTATCCTTATCGGCATGGTTATGGCTATCCATTTCGGCGTAACATGGATAATCGGCGGGTGAGTAAAAGACTGGCAATCGTAACTGCGGGCGGCTCAGCCCCCGCTATTTTAATCAATCTGCTCAAGCAGCAGTTCCCTGATGCATTATTGATCGTAGAAAGCAGCGAATCAAAATCCACATTTCTTAAAAGACGTGCACGTAAAATTGGCTGGTTTCAAACACTGGCGCAACTGCCCATGCAACTCATATCCAAGCTTGGCAAAACATGGGCACAAAAGCGTTATCAGCAAATTGCAGATGACTATAACACGTCTCAAACAATGCCGAGCGACCTTCAAACAATCCATATTGGCTCCGTCAATGATGGAAGCCTTGCCGGACATCTGAGGGATAATCAGATTGCGACAACATTAGTCATCGGCACGCGTATATTTTCAAAAGCAACCATCGCATCAATTGACATACCGCTACTCAATTTTCACGGCGGGCTAACACCGGATTATCGCGGCCTTAATCCTGGTTATTGGTCGCTGATCGAAGGTAAACCGGATCGATTCGGTGGCACAGTCCATTTCATTGATGCCGGTATTGATACTGGCAATGTCATTGCTCAGAAAAGTTGTAAACCACATCCGAACGATAATTTCCTGACCTATCACCACACGATATCGGCACAATGCGCCGATATATGTATTGCGGCGGTTAAATCTGCCCTTGAAGGCAATGTGGAGCCCATGATGGCCCAAGGAATATCAAAACAACACTACCATCCAACGGTCTATGGATACTTTTGGAATGGAATTACTAAAAATATCTGGTGAGCAGTCTAAATAGGCTCTGTCGCTTTTTGATCTTCCCTCGTCGTCATGCAACAAGCTGACAGCAACACATTCATTCAAATTTCAATTGGAGGTACTGATTTTGGCCGACAAGACCATCGTATATTGGCGTGATATTCCTGCGCAAGTAATTGTAAAAGCAGGACGTCGCAATGTCGCAAAGCGCGAACTGTCGCTTCGTTTTACCGAAGCGATTGACATGTGCGCAATGCGCGTTGGCGCCAAAGATTCCGATGCTTATCTAGCTGAATGGCGAAAATCAGACCCCGTTCCTGTTGGCGATGATCTGGAAGCGGAAGCAGAAGCTGCTGCCGCCGAGATTGAGGCAACGTATGATAAGGCTCGTCTTGTGGCATTGGTCAAAGGCGACGGCAAAGAAAGCTGAGACAGTATGGCGAGACTGGAAACGTGGACTTCAAAACTACGCCGGACAAATGCTAAGTCCGATTTTCAGCCCGCCAATGTCAGCCCTGACAGACGCAAGCAGCGCCGTTTCACCATTCGGCTCTGGGTCGTGCGCAATGCGCGGTTCTTCGAATGGTTCTATGAAAAATTTGCCAATCTCTTTCTGTTCCTGCATCCACTTTGGAAAGCTGTCGGCTATCACCGTGCAGAAAAACCAGTCACATTTGTCGAAAGACATGTAAAAGGCCTGCTGTTTAATTGCCGCATGTGCGGTCAGTGCGCTTTGTCCTCCACCGGCATGTCCTGCCCTATGAATTGCCCCAAACAATTGCGCAATGGCCCATGCGGCGGTGTGCGCGCAAATGGCAACTGCGAAGTTGAACCAGACATGCCTTGTGTATGGGTGCAAGCGTGGAATGGCGCCAGCAAAATGGCACATGGCCAAGAAAAAATAATGGATGTTCAAAAACCTGTGAACCAATCTTTGCGCGAGACTTCATCTTGGCTTCGCGTCACCGCAGAGGCAGCGCAGGCAAAAGAAAGCGTTAAATCATGAGCATTTCAGATATCAACCCACTCGATGCTGGTGCGCCGCTTGATCCATTGCCGGGCCACTCCTCGCGCGGACGCCTTGAACGCGTATTGCGCCGCGGCGAATTTGCAATCACCTCCGAATTAAACCCACCAGACAGCGCAGATCCTAATGAAGTCTATGAGCGCGCAGCAATCTTCGAAGGTTGGGTAGACGGCATCAATGCGGTCGATGCATCCGGCGCAAACTGCCATATGTCGTCTGTTGCCATTTGTGCGCTTTTAACCCGCATGGGCTATGCACCCATATTGCAGATTGCTTGCCGTGACAAAAACCGTATCGCCATTCAAGGCGACATCCTTGGCGCTTCTGCAATGGGCGTTCAAAACATTTTGTGCCTAACAGGCGACGGAGTTCAGGCAGGCGATCAACCAGGTGCAAAACCAGTATTCGATCTGGACTGTATGTCGCTTTTAGAAACAGCACGCACAATGCGCGATGAAGAGCGTTTTTTATCGGGCCGCAAAATCACCTATCCGCCAAATGTTTTTCTAGGAGCGGCGATCAACCCTTTCGCCCCGCCCCATGATTTTAGGCCGCTACGCCTTAAAAAGAAAATCGAGGCCGGCGCGCAATTTGTGCAAAGCCAATATTGCTATGATGTGCCAATGTTTCGCGAATATATGAAGCGCGTCGTGGATATGGGATTAAATGAAAAGTGTTACATCATGGCAGGTGTTGGACCGCTGGCGTCAGCTAAGACAGCACGCTGGATGCGCTCGAATGTGCCCGGTGTTCACATCCCTGACCATATCATCACGCGTCTTGAAGGGGCTGAAAAGCAAAAAGCTGAAGGCAAACGCCTCTGCATTGAAATCATGCAAGAGATTAAAGAAATCGAGGGCGTTTCAGGCATTCATGTTATGGCGTATCGGCAAGAAGAATTCGTCGCCGAAATTGTACATGATTCTGGCGTTTTAAAAGGCCGCCAACCTTGGAAACGCGAAGCCGTATCTGACGCAGCACTTGTTGCCGAACGCATGGAAGAACTCGTCGACGAACAAAAACAAATACCAGCTGAGATGGCTGAAAATGCCGCCAGCAACACTTGATCAAATTCATATAACGATATAAACAATTCTTTATATCTTCAGGAGACTCCCATGACACGCACAATCGTTGCATCTGCTACCAAAGAAACAATCATTGGCTTTGACCAGCCGTTCTGCGTTATCGGCGAACGGATTAATCCGACCGGCCGAAAAATCCTGAATCAAGAACTTGAAGATGGTGATTTCAGCCGCGTGGAAGCAGACGCAATTGCGCAGGTCGCTGCTGGCGCAACTATTCTCGACATCAATTCCGGCGCTGTATTTTCCGGCAAGATGGCTGCCGATCCACGTTATGCCGACAACAATTTTGTTGAACCTATTTTAATGCAGCAATTGATTGAACATGTTCAGGCGGTAACAGACTGTCCGTTGTGCATTGATTCATCTGTCCCGGGCGCACTGGAAAACGGACTAAAAACAGCAAAAGGTCGCCCATTGCTAAACTCTGTGACAGGCGAAGAAGAACGCTTGGAACTGGTTTTGCCTCTGGTGAAAAAATACGATGTGCCGGTTGTCGCAATTTCAAATGATGACACTGGAATATCAGAAGATCCCGAAGTGCGCTTTGCCGTAGCAAAGAAAATTGTTGAGCGCGCTGCAGACTTTGGCATTCCCGCGCATGACATTGTGGTGGACCCGCTTGTTATGCCAATCGGCGCTATGGCGACAGCAGGACACCAAGTGTTCACGCTCGTGCGCCGTTTGCGTGAAGAGCTTGGCGTCAACACAACTTGTGGTGCATCCAACATTTCATTTGGCCTGCCAAACCGCCATGGTATCAATAATGCGTTCCTACCTATGGCTTACGCTGCTGGCATGACATCAGCGATTATGAATCCTGTTGCACTTCCAGTCGGCCCTAAGAAGATTGCAGAAAAACGCGCGCTTGTTGAAGCAGCCGGCATCATATTGCCAGAAATGGACGACGAAACATTTGTAAAAATGTTTGGCATGGGTTCAACAAAACCGCGCCCCGGCAAAGAAATGGAAGCTATTCGTGCTGCGAATTTCTTGCTCAATCAAGATGATGGCGGCGCTGCATGGATCAACTTTAACAAAGACCCCGATGCTGCAATTGCAGGCGCACGTGGTCGCCGTGAGGGCCGCCGCTCGCGGGGGTGATTTACTCAAGCACCCTAGAAATGCCAGACAAATGAATATTCCGTTTCAATCGCCAGCCCCTGATCAGGTAAAAAAGCTATCTGACTACGTTGCGTTGATCCCCCACTTCATTAATTGTTTTTATCGGTGTTTATGTCGGCGCGACTATTTTGGTTTCTGTTGCGATATATAATATAGCAGTTTCAGTAGGGGGCATACTTTGACCGATCACCTCGTCGTTTTTACACCATCTGGCAGACGTGGGCGCTTCGCCAAGGGCACAAACGTGCTCGAAGCAGCGCGCGATCTTGGCGTTTATGTGGAGTCGGTATGTGGTGGTCGCGGCATTTGCGGCCGCTGCCAAGTCGAAATTCAAACTGGTCACTTTTCAAAGCATGGCATTGAATCAAAAGCAGAAAACATTTCTGAGCTTGGTGCAAAAGAACTGCGCTATGCAGAAAAACGCGACCTAAAAGAAGGACGCCGCCTCTCCTGCTCATCAACGATTGAAGGGGATCTTGTCGTTGACATTCCGCTTGATGTTCAAGTCAATGCGCAGGTCATACGTAAGGCTGCTGATAACAAGGTCTTTGAGCGAAAACCAGCCGTTCAGCTTTGCTATGTTGAAGTTGAAGAACCAGACATGCACAAGCCGCTTGGCGATCTTGATCGCCTAAAAGTCTCGCTCGAAAATGATTGGGGCTGGACAGATATTGAAGTCGCGCAACATATTTTGCCGCAAGTCCAAAAGATCCTTCGCAAAGGAAATTGGACAGCAACAGCCGCGATACATCGAGATTCAGACACAGCACAGCCCACACTGATTGCGCTATGGCCAGAACTTCAAAACGAAGCCTATGGCATTGCCTGCGATATTGGCTCAACCACAATCGCGCTCCATCTTGTATCATTGCTTTCTGGTGCCGTTATCGCATCAGCGGGTGCATCAAACCCGCAAATTCGCTTTGGTGAAGACCTTATGAGCCGTGTCTCATATGTGATGATGAACCCTGAAGGGCGCGGCGCGATGACGGACGCGGTGCGAAAAACGCTGAATGAGCTGATCGGCGAAGTCTGCGAAACTGCCGAGATAGAACGCCAAGACATTCTCGATATGGTGTTTGTTGGCAACCCTGTCATGCACCATCTTTTCTTAGGCATTGACCCGACAGAACTAGGCGGTGCACCCTTTGCGCTTGCCGTTTCCGGTGCAGTTCACACATCGGCCAAAGAGCTTGATCTTGAAGCCAATGAAGGCGCCCGCGTCTATATGATCCCGTGCATTGCCGGACATGTTGGCGCCGATGCAGCTGCTGCAACTTTGGCCGAAGGCCCGCACCGTTCTGACGACATTATGCTTATGGTGGATGTTGGCACGAACGCAGAGATTGTACTTGGCAACAAGCAACAAACGGTTGCTGCCTCCTCCCCCACTGGCCCAGCCTTTGAAGGCGCTGAAATATCTGGCGGCCAACGCGCAGCGCCCGGCGCTATCGAACGTGTGCGCATTGATCCGCTAACATTAGAGCCTAAATTCCGCATTATTGGATCAGAGCTTTGGTCTGATGAAGAAGGCTTTGCAGAAAGCGTCGAAAAGACTGGCATCACCGGCATTTGCGGTTCTGGCATCATCGAAGTTGTTGCCGAAATGTTTTTGGCAGGCATCATTTCAGAAGATGGCGTGATCAACGGCGTTCTGACCGAGCGTTCCAGCCGTGTGCAGGAAACCGGACGCACATATTCATATTTGCTACATGACGGCGCTCAGAAAATCATTATTTCACAAAATGATGTCCGCGCAATCCAGCTGGCAAAAGCTGCGCTTTATGCAGGCATCAAACTTCTTATGGACAAGCAGAACATAACGCAGATTGATCAAATTCGATTCGCTGGTGCGTTTGGCTCTTTCATTGACCCTAAATACGCAATGGTTCTGGGCCTTATCCCTGATTGTGAAATCGAAAATGTAAAAGCCGTCGGCAATGCGGCTGGCACAGGCGCGCGCATGGCGCTTATCAACCGCGATTACCGCCGCGAAATCGAAAAGACAGTGCGTGAAATCGAAAAAGTAGAAACCGCATTGGAGCCTAAGTTCCAAGAGCATTTCATCAATGCTATGGCGCTGCCCAACAAAGTCGACCTTTTCGAAAAGCTTGGAAAGGTTGTTACCCTGCCGGCAAAAAAACAAAACGCTGATGATAGTGATGGACAAACACGGCCACGCAGATCCGGTGGACGCAGAGCGCGCACATAAGATTCAGCCTTTCCTGCACGACCAAATAGGCTAATAGCTGCTTTATGTTATTTCAGCGCGTCAATCCGATCTTCTTGATTCTTGCAATCTGGCTCGCGGGCCTTGGCGCTGCCGCGCAATTTGCAAAAATCACGATAATCTTTGGTGAGCTTAGCGCCTATTATGGTCAAAGCGATGCACGCTCTGGTTTTCTTTTATCGACCATAAGCCTCTTAGGCGTTATCTTCGGTCTTTATGCCGGCGTCATGGGTGCCAAATATGGCAATCGGAAATTACTGATTGGCGGCCTGTTTCTCGGTGCACTGACATCTTTTGCACAGGTTCTGCTTTTGCCTTTCTGGGGCATGATCACATTGCGTGCGATCGAGGGCATTTCGCACCTTGCCATTGCGGTTGCAGCGCCAACCCTTATCGCCAGCTACGCCACCGACAAGATCAGAACCTATGCAATGACACTTTGGGGCACATATTTCGGTGTCGCATTTGCTCTCATGTCAGTGATCTCACCTGCGGTGTTGAAAAACGGCAGCTTTGACCAACTATTCCTTTACCACGGCATCTACATGGCTTTGATCGGCATCTTATTGGTTCTTTGCATGCCCAACCCGCGCACAAATTTATCAACCGCGCAAACACCCGCGCCAGATACCAATTTCTGGCTCGCACATGTTCAGGCATACAAGTCACCCTTTATTGCTGCGCCTGCACTTGGCTGGGTATTTTACACACTGACCTTTGTTTCAATGATAACGCTACTCCCGCAATTTGTTGCAGAAGATCAAAGACTATTGGTGATCGGTGCCATGCCAGTAACCAGCATCATCGCGTCTCTTACGCTCGGCACATATTTGCTGCGGATTATGAGCGCTGTCAAAGTCGTTATGGTGGGGTTTGCCCTCGCCTTTGTCGTCTCCTTGACTATGATTTTTTCTGGTATCAACGCCTGGATGGGGATTGCGTTATATATTGGCCTTGGCCTTGTCCAAGGTGCAACTTTTGCCGCCGTTCCTCAGCTTAACAACACAATTGAAGACCGTTCAAAAGCTAATGGACTTCTTGTCCAAACGGGTAATTTTGGTAATTTGATTGGCACGCCTGTACTTGCGGTCACCATCGGCACATTCAGCCAAAGCGGTATGCTCGTCATTGCTTGCGTAACTTACGTCATCGCAATTTGTGTTCACATGCTTTGTGGTTACCTCAGAAATTGGTATCGTCCTGCTTAAGCAAGCTGTCTTGACCTTAGAGCCTCAATCAACAATGCAATTTCATGCTGGAGTAATATCCAGCCGAATAAATTTCTCTTGCTAAAATAGCGCGTTTGATGATTTGCTTTCTTAATAGAATTTGCGCCCCGTAGTTCGGGTATTTAATTGAGGGACGATGGCCATGACTGAGGCCCAATCAAATTCGGCGGCATATCGACGAACCGTCGTCTTTTACTTGCTTCCAGAATTTACAATGATCGCCTTCACATCGGCGGTTGAAGCGCTGCGTTCAGCGAACCGAATGTTGGGCTATGATGCTTATAATTGGCGTCTGTCATGCGAATCTGGTGGCAGCGTCTCGGCTTCAAATGGCATTGAGGTCATAACAAAGACCTCAATCGAAGAAGAGCGCAAACTTTTAAGCGCTTCCAGTAGGCCGACATTGTTTTTGGTATGCGGCGGCACCAATATAGAAAACTTCACCACGAAGTCAGTCATGGGCCTTGTGCGAGAAGAATATGCGCGCGGTATTGCAATCGGAGGCTTATGCACCGCCGCTTATGTCATTGCCGCAGCAGGTCTATTGAGCGGAAAACGCTGCGCTATTCACTGGGAAAACATGCCCGGCTTTCAGGAAAAATTCCCAAAAGCAGAGGTTTATGCTGATCTTTTTGAAGTTGATTCAAACATCTACACCTGTGCAGGTGGCACAGCGGCATTGGATATGATGCTGTCGCTGATATTAGAAGATTTCAGCGATGAACTGGTGAATAGAATTTGCGAACAAATGCTGACAGACCGTGTTCGCGCCGCCAGTGACAGGCAGCGCCTGCCCTTGCGTGCGCGTCTTGGCGTACAAAATGCGCGTGTGCTCGCCATCATCGAGCTTATGGAAGCCAATCTTTCCGAGCCGTTATCATTGCTTGAAATCGCCAATCATGTCGGATTGTCGCGGCGGCAGATTGAGCGGCTTTTCCGCCATGAAATGGGCCGTTCTCCGGCACGATATTACTTGGAAATCAGATTAGATCGCGCGCGGCACTTGCTCGTTCAATCCGCACTGCCAGTGGTTGAAATTGCGATTGCGTGCGGCTTTGTATCGGCATCGCACTTTTCAAAATGTTACCGCGAGCTATACGCCAAATCACCGCAGCAAGAACGCGCAGAACGCAAACAATTACTTGTTGCCTAATATGAACAAGCGGCAGTTTTTAGCAGGCGTATTAGGAGCAGCCATCATGGCTTCTTCGGTTCATGCGGCTGATAAATCATTTGTTTTGGCAACAACAACATCAACGGAAAATTCGGGCCTTCTTGATACGATCATTCCCCAATTCACTTTAAAAACAGGCATTAAGGTCAAAGTTGTCGCTATTGGTACAGGGCAAGCGCTGGCAATGGGACGAAACGGCGATGCAGCTGCATTGCTAACCCATGACCGACTAGGCGAAGACAAGTTTGTTGCCGAAGGCTATGGCAAGGACCGCCGCGATGTCATGCATAATGACTTCATCTTTATTGGCCCCAGCGACGACCCAGCCGGCCTCAAAGACGCGCAAACAACCACAGATGCATTCAAAGCTCTTGCGCAAGGTGGTTCGACCTTTATCTCACGCGGTGATGATAGCGGCACGCACCGCAAAGAACTGCGTGAATGGAACAAAGCGGGTTTTGATGTTGCCAATTTCGGTTCTTGGTACCGCGAGGCTGGTAGCGGTATGGGGCAAACAATCATTACAACAACACAGATCAACGGCTACACTCTATCAGATCGCGCAACCTGGACAAAGTTTGCCAGCAAAGCTGATCATGTCATTGTTTTTGAAGGCAATCCACCGATCAACAACCCTTATTCAAGCATCGTCGTTACAAATAAACTCATTCCAAATGAAGAAACACAATATGCTCTTAGCTGGCATGAGTGGCTAACGGGCGCTGAAGGCAGAAAAGCTATAAAAGACTTTCGCATCGATGGTCAGCAAATGTTCTTTCTTGGCACGGATTAGAGTTTGGAAGGATTGCGCTCACGCGTGACCAAAAACGTGACGATCGTTACGCCAAGCGATAACAACACCAAAATTACCCCAAGCCAAACAGCAATCGAGTAATTGCCTTGCCGCGTTTCCAGCGTGATCGCGGTTGTCATCACACGCGTTTCCCCGCGAATATTACCGCCAACAATCATCACCGCACCGACTTCTGAAATCGCACGCCCAAACGCGACTAAAAACGCAGTCACAAGGCCCGCCTTTGCTATTTTTCCAACCTCCCACATACGCCGCCAACGCTTGACGATATCAAGGCGCAGCGCATCGCCCACCTCACGCCATGCAGCAGAACAGGCACGGTGAACAAATACAGTGATGACAGGCACCGTGATCAGAACTTGTGCGATCACAATAGCCGTGGGCGTAAATAGAATGTTCAACCACCCAAGCGGCCCTGAGCGCGACAAAAGAAGATAAACAACAAGCCCGACAACAACTGTGGGCACAGCAAGCAGCGCACTAAAGACAGTGAGCCAAATGGTTTGGCTCTTATCTGCGATGGTGCACAGATACGCACCCATGGGCGCACCAATACCCAAGCCAATCAACGAGGCCAAAATACTGACCCGCAAGGACAAAAGTAAAATATCAATAATCTCAGCTGAAAGGTGCATGAGATTGATCTAGCTTATTGCGTTTCATAGTTCACGCAAAAACTTGTCGCATTAAGAACAGGAATTCAAAACAGCTTTAGAGATAAATCAAATTGGTATGTACCGATTATTTGCATTGCCGCGCGCATCAAATTTGGCACATTATACATAGCTTAAATTAAACACATGGGAGGCCAATATGGCAGCATTTCCGACTCAGGCAAAAGTAGTTATCGTCGGTTTGGGCGGCATTGTCGGCGCCTCTATTGCCCATCATCTGATTGAGCGCGGCTGGGACGATATTGTCGGCATAGATAAATCAGCTATCCCAACGGATATCGGCTCCACATCTCATGCCTCTGATTTTTGCTACGCGACAGCCCATGACTTTTTGACATGCTGGACAACGCTTTATTCAATTGATTTCTTTTCCAAGCGCGGCCGCTACGCAAAAGTAGGCGGTTTGGAAGTTGCGCGTGTCGGCGATGATGAGCGCATGATCGAGCTTAAGCGAAAAGTCACATCCGGCAAAGCTTTTGGTACACGTGCCGAAATGATTTCTGCGGCAGAAGCAAAAGCGAAATTTCCGTTGCTCGAAGAAGACCAAATCCAGGGCGCGCTCTGGGACCCTGATGCTGGCCTTGTTGCGCCGAGATCCCAAACCCTTGCTGGCGAACTTGTTGATGAAGCAATCGCCAGCGGCAAGCTCAATAGCTTTGCCAATACATCAGCGCTCGATTTGATTGTCGAGAACGGACATATCAAAGGCGTTAAAACTGAACGCGGCACCATTATGGCTGACAAAGTCATCATCTGCGCAGGTCTTTGGGGACGCCTTATGGCCAATATGGTTGGCGAAGATTTGCCCGTCATGCCGGTTGATCACCCGCTCACCTTCTTTGGCCCTTACACAGAGTTTGAAGGCACAGGAAAAGACATTGGTTATCCGCTTTTGCGCGATCAGGGCAATTCGGCCTATATGCGCGATACGGGCGATCCAAAGACACCAGAAGGCGGCCAAATTGAGTGGGGCTACTATGAGGAAAAAGAACCACGCCTCTGCCATCCACGCGATATTCTAGAAAAGCACGAAGCGCGCCTTTCGCCGTCACAGCGTGATCTGCCAATCGAACAAATCATGGAGCCGCTTGAGCGTGCTATGGAGCTAACGCCAATTCTTGGCGAGCTGGGCTACAATGAAAGCCACTCATTTAATGGTCTTTTACAAGTAACCACCGATGGCGGCCCTTCAATGGGCGAAAGCCAAAAAGTGCGCGGCCTTTGGTATGCGGTCGCAATCTGGGTGAAAGACGGCCCAGGCATGGCCAAATTGCTCGTTGACTGGATGACCGATGGACGCACGGAAATTGATCACCATGCGATTGATTATGCACGTTTTTATCCATTCCAGACGACAGAAGAATATATTGAAGCACGCTGCACAGAAACGGCGATGAAGATTTATAACCCTGCGGTTCACCCGCGCGAACCTTTCGCAGGCGGACGCGGCATTCGCCGTTCACCGTTCTATGAGCGCGAAGTTGAACTTGGCGGCTATTTCATGGAACTTGGTGGCTGGGAGCGCGCGCATGGCTATGCGTCAAACGAACATTTGCTTGATAAATGGGCCGATAAAGTTCCGGTTCGAACAAACGAGTGGGACAACCGCCATTTCTGGCGCGTTTCAAACGCTGAACATCTCGAGATGAGCGAAAATGTCGGCATGGTCAACCTGTCGCATTTTGCCATGTTTGAAGTCTCAGGACCGGACCATGTTGCCCTGATGGAATATGCTTGCGTTGCGAAAATCGGCGGCGACAACATGATCGGCAAAGGCATATATACGCATTTCCTTGACGATCTTGGCGGCGTTGCCGCTGACCTTACTGTCATTCGCATGGCAGACCGTTGCCGCGTGATTGACGGTGCGGACGCTGGCCCACGCGATTATCATTATTTGCGCCGCCTTGCCGAAGACAAAGGCTTTGATGTCACCATCGAAGACGTATCTGAAAAATACACCACCATTGGTGTTTGGGGGCCAAACGCACGCGCAACATTGCAAAAGGTCATCAGTGATCCAGATGCACTTAGTCAGGAAAGCTCACCTTTTGCATCACTGCGCCAAATTGAGATCGCTGGTAAATCCGTGACCACTTTGCGTCTTTCCTATGTTGGCGAACAGGGCTGGGAACTTCATATGAAATATGAAGATGGTCTTGCTGTATGGGATGCCATTTACGCAGCTGGCGTCATGCCGTTCGGTGTTGAAACCTATGCCAATACACGCCGCATGGAAAAATCCCTGCGTTTGCAAAACGCCGATCTTCTCACCGAGTACAACCTCATTGAGGCTGACCTTGCCCGCCCGAAAGTCAAAGAAGCCGATTTCCGCGGCAAACAAGCCTATCTGGACATTCGTGCGCGTGATCATCAACCAGCAACGCTGTGCACGCTTATCATTGACGACAATACCGATAGCCAAGGCGTTGCGCGCTATCCTGTGGGCATTTGTCCGGTTCTTGATCCGGCCACAAAACAAACGCTTGTGGATGCACAGGGCCGCCGCTCTTTCACAACATCAATGGCCTTTGGGCCTACAATTGGCAAAAACATCGCCCTTGCCTATCTGCCGCATGATTATGCGAAAAAAGGCACCAGCTTGCTGATTGATTATATGGGAGAAGAGCTTCCCGTATCAGTCGCTGGTATTGGTTATGAACCGCTTTACGATCCAGAAAATCTAAAACCGCGCAGCTAGATCGGGTAAATCTAAGTATTTTTCAAGGTTTTGGTAACTATAAAGTAAACCCTTTGCGGTGTATTATTTGCAAATAATAAACCGCAGAGAAATTTATGACGCATATTCCTCAAAATGTTGCAGACGGAAACACTAACAAGATGATTGCAAGCGCATGGGCAATGCTCATTGCCATCGCCATCATTTCTGTACTGCTTCTTATATTGCCGACACTTGTACCCATTGGTGCAATGTATTGGGATAGCTATATTTATCTTGATGCGGAGCAGCGTATCGCGACAGGACAATTGCCAAATGTCGATTTTGATGCGCCTGCCGGACCACTTGATTATTACCTAGTCTATCTCATTCGCTCGATATTGCCCGACAGCCAACCAATGCTTGCCGCCTCATGGTCCATGATCATTGTAACCGTGCCAGTCATGGCGCTCATTATGTGGGACGTGATAAAATCCAAAGCATGGCCGATCACCGCTATTGTAGTCGGCTTTACCTTGTTTACGCTCATACCATTCAATACGACGCCTTATTACCCGTTTCCCGGTGCTGATGGCTTTGCCATCTATAATCGCCACGGGTCACAACTGCTATTCGTCTTAGTTACGGCGCTTTTATTTGCGCGCCGCGCTTCTGTATTAATCATCGCAATAGCAACCATAATGACGGCACTGTTTCTTGTGAAAATTACGGCATTTGCTGCAGGTGGTCTTTTGTGTGCTTGGGCATTATTTACCGGCCGTGTGAGTATAAAAATCGCAGCGCTTTCTAGCCTATTGGCCGCGATTGTGATCGCAATATTAGAACTCACAACCGGTATTGTTTCGGCATATTTGAACGATCTATTCATCCTTTTAACAATGAATGAAGGCGGTCTACTCGGCCGTATCCTGCAGGGTATATCACGCACATTTAGCGCCTGCCTGTTTGGCGGCTTACTCAGCCTCGTACTTCTATTCACGATGCCAAGAGCAACGCCTTGGAAACAAAAATTTCAAAATCCAGGACTATGGATCATCGTTGCGCTGATCGCTGGCGTATTCTACGAAAGCCAAAACACAGGCGGCCAGGAGATGATACTTCTATGGCCAGTGGTGATTTTTGCCTTTCAAAAATCCATAGGCGAAAAAACAAGCCCAGCGACGTTTTACACAATCATTGTTCTTGCCGCTGCAACGCTTCTACCAATGACAGCTTCCATACTTCAAGCAAGCGCACGTGCAACATCGACAATGGTAAAACAGCACGCTTTGCAGCATACAACACTGCGAAACATGGGCGCGGTCACGGTTAGACCAGACACTCAAGAACGCACCAATGCTATGCGCGCCAACTGGCTAGCCTATCCAGAAGCACTCAATGATTTGGCGCTAGACAAGAAGCGGCTACCATCATTCTTGCTGTTCTCGGATTTAGATTATCAAGTGGGCTGGGCACAAGCAGCAGATAGGGTCGTTGCTAAACTCAAACGACGCCAAGCCGATGGTTTGGACATAAAGTCGATAACCACACTGGACTTCACCAATCCCTTTGCATGGCTCTTAAACATCAACGCGCCCAAATACATGCCTATCGGCGCCGATCCGTACCGTACTGTACCAGAGCCTGATGAACGCACACTTCAATCTCTGCGCGATACAGATATGATCTTGAAACCAAAATGTCCGTTCACAAATACGATTGTTCGCCTGCATGAAATTTATGCGCCCGCACTAACCGAGCACAAACAGGTGGATATAACGCCGTGTTATTCGGCGTTTATCCACCCGAGATTACAAGATAGTTGGAAGTGATTTAAGCAGCTTTCTTGCCTTTGGTTTTCTTCTCGATAACCTGCGCAGCAATGAAGTCTTTCACGATCATCACAACGCCCTTGCCCATCATCTTGTCCATAGCGCCAACCAGTTGATCAACGTTCTCTTTGGTACAAACGAGAGGCGGCAACAGGCGCACCACATTGCGGTTATATTCAGTAAAGGCGACAAGCACATCATGGTCGCGCAGTAGTAATGCGCCCATAAAGCCGGACAAAGAGCCTTTTAGCTTGTCGTCCAACATGGCAACGGCTGGGCGCATGACAGCAGGTAATGTCTGGCTAAAGTCTTGGAATTCAAGACCAACCATAAGGCCCTGCCCGCGAACATCCTTGACAATATCAGGATATTTCGCCTGCAAGCGCTCAAGTTCAGATTTAAGATATGCACCCACTTCAGCCGCATTATTGATGAGGTTATCCTCATAAAGCGCATTAATGGTTTCCATCGCAGTGATACAGCCTTCGCCGATACCACCAAATGTCGCCGCCGCATGAATGAGCGCCGTTTTAGGCGTGCCATAGGCTTTCATATAAATTTCTGTGCGTGCGATCATGGCTGCCATAGCGCATTTGCCGCCACCAAGTGACTTAGCAATTGCCGTTACATCCGGCACAACGCCATAATGTTCAAAGGCATAAAAACGGCCCGTGCGCCCAACACCACATTGCACTTCATCGGCAAGCCACAACACATCATATTGGTCGCACAATGCGCGCAATTTCTGCCAGAACTCAGCAGGTGCCGTATTAATGCCGCCGCCGCCTTGAATGGTCTCAAGACATACTGTTCCGATTTCAGGATGTGCTTTGAATGCAGCTTCAATCGCATCAATATCGCCGAAAGGTACTCTAACGCCATTTTCAAGCAGCTTGAATTCACTCTTGTAAAGCGGGCCATCTGTGTAAGACAGAACGCCTTTTGTTTTGCCGTGAAATGAGTTTTCAGCAAACAGCACCATCGAACGGTCTGGACCAGCAGCACGTTCACAAACCTTAAGCGCTGCTTCCATTGCTTCGGAGCCAGATGAACCAAGGAAAACCATATCAAGATCGCCCGGTGAAACCGCAGCAATATTATGCGCCAATGCTGTTGCATATTGGCTCATGAAAGCCATCGCAATTTCATGGCGCTGTTCGTCCTGAAACTTCTTGCGTGCAGCAATGATACGCGGATTGTTGTGGCCCATGGCAAGCGAGCCAAAGCCGCCAAAGAAATCCAAAATCGCACGGCCATTTTGGTCGTAATAATACATGCCTTCAGCACGTTCGATTTTGATTTTATGAAAGCCTAATAGCTTCATGAAATGCAGCTGACCCGGATTGTAATGCGTTTTGAAAAGATCAGTCATCTTTTCAACGCTCATTGCCTTGGCATCTTCAACCGATAGCAGATCCGGTTTTGAAACCGGTCCTGGCACAGGCGTCACAACGGAAGGTGCAGCAACGGTTTTACGTGCTTCAACTGTTTTTTTAGACTTCAAAAAATCAAGCATTTTCGTTCCTATTCCGCTGCAACAACGGTTGAGTTACCAACATCGACACCCGCATCAACGGCTTTGCGATATTCCGCATAAGCATCTTTGAGCATGTCTTCATCACGATACTTTGGCTCCCAGCCAAAATCTGCCTTGATCGCGGTTGTATCACGCACGCAATACTCATCAGCGATCATATATTGTTCAGGGTCCATAATCGGCACATTGAACCAATCAAGCGTTGCCAAAGTCCATTTAACGGCAAAGCCCGGTGTCGGGATCAGTATGGATTTTGAACCAGCTGATTTAATCAAATCACCCAAAAGCACTTTCACTGGCGGCGGATTATCCGACCCAATATTATAAGCCTTGTTCGGCACGCCATGTTCCCATGCCAAACGCGCAGCTTCCGCGCAGTCAAACACAGAGATAAATTGGTAAGGGTTTTTGCCAGAACCAATCATCGGTACAGGCAGGCCCATATCAATCAGTTTGAACAATTTGCCCAAAATACCAAGACGGCCAGGGCCGATAATAAGGCGCGGACGAATGATCGTAATGTTCATGCCCTTTTCGCGCCAGCTTTCAGCAATCTCTTCTGTCGCAGCCTTCGACGCACCATAATGGCCTATCGGCTCAATCGGATGCTTTTCATCCTGCGGGCTCTGAACGGTCTTACCGTAAACCATATCCGTCGTGAACTGCACCAATTGGCGGCCACCAGAAGCATAGGTATGCGCCATAATATTGGCTGCACCAAATGTATTGACCGGATAGAAAAACGGGTAGCGATCAATCCGTTTTTGGATTGGCGAGAGCATCATTGCAGACATGTTATAAACCATGTCGCCTTTTGTGATTTTCACACCAGAAACAGACGCTGAATTGGTTACATCACAGTGCACATATTCCGCCGATTTATAATGCGGCAGATCTGTCTTATGGATGTCTGCGACTAGAACTTTCTCGCCGCGCTCAACAAGGTCTTTTGCAAGATAGCGGCCGACAAAACCATCGCCGCCGAAAATGACATGTTTCATGAATTATACTCTTCAGTTGTCGTTTGTGAAATGGATGTTTCTTGCGTTGGCGAACCAGATTGCGCGATCAGCACAGTGCCTATGCATATGAATACGATGCCTGCGATCTTATATGTGCCGAGTTCTTCGCCAAAAAGCTGCCAAGCAAGAACAGCGACCAGCACATAGGCAAGCGATAAAAACGGATAGGCAAAAGACAGATCAACCTTTGACAGCACGAACATATGGCTCGCCATTGAGATGACAAATGTTGCCAATCCAAAGAAAACCCAAGGCGAAAACACCACCATCAAAAGCTTCAGGATGATGTTATCCTGTGCCAAAACAGACGGCGAAAGCGTGGTCATGCCTTGTTTGAGCATCAACTGCGCTGCGGCATTGGTCGCAACCGTAAAGAGTATGAAAATGATATATTTCATTTGGCTTTCCTATTCCTGCTTCAAACCCTACACAGAAGGGGTTTCAGTCCGCTGAACTAATTCATTAGAATTGTTTGCATTCCCATTTTTGGGCAGTTTTTGTGCTGTACGCCGCCAGAAATCAGACATGATTTTTGGGTCACGCTTTGCTTCCAGCTGTTCCCAATTTGGAAATGAGGCTGCGAAGGTCTGCGCGCTCATACGCGCATCCTTATATGGATTTACGCGGCCACCAGCTTGAACCGTCAACCGATCCAGCTCACGAAGCAACGCCAATGTTTTTTCACCACGATTGGGAAAATCCAGCGTCAGCGTGTAACCGGGCTGCGGAAAGCTCAAGAGGCCGGGCGAGTTAACCGCGCCAAATCTTTTAAGCACCGTTAGGAATGATGCCTGCCCTGCCCTTTGGCTGGCATAAAGCATCAAGCGAATGGTATCGATTGCACGGTCAGCCGGAATTGCGCTTTGGTGCTGAAATAGGCCGCGCGGCCCATAAAGCCTGTTCCAATTTTCAACCGCATCAAGCGGATAAAAAAAACCTTGATAGTTAGATGTCAGTAGCTGCCCGCTTTTGCTTTTTTTTGCATGATAAAACGCTGTATTAAACGCCTTAAGGCTCAAATGATTGAGCGCATTAAAAGGTAGTTTAAAAGGCACCTGCAATTTCGCCTTATGAGAACCAGTATCAAAATTACCATTGTCGGCATGGTTAGCGGTCATCAATATGCCGCGTTCTCCGGAAAGCTGATCAAGCCAAGCCACCGCATATTCATTGTCAGCATCAGCTTGTTCAGCCTGCGCAAAATATTCGTCCAATGTCTGGAACGGTGTCAGCTTTTCCGTCACATCAAGCGATGAGATTTTCATCATGCGCAACGTGACCCGCGCAATCATGCCCGTTAGCCCCATCCCGCCTATGGTCGCCTGAAAAAGACCAGATAAATCATCGGGCGTCAGTCTGTGAACACCGTCAGAGCGCACCAGCGTCAATGCTTCAACATGGCAGCCAAACGTGCCGCGCACATGATGGTTTTTGCCATGCACATCATTGGCAACCGCACCGCCTAAAGTGACAAAACGTGTGCCAGGTGTAACCGGTAAAAACCAGCCATGGGGCGCGCAGTGATCGATAATCTCATGCAGGAACACACCCGGCTCTGCCGTCAATAAACCGGTCTGGGCATCAAAGGAAATGATGTTGTTCTGGCCGCGCATATCAGCCAGCACCCCACCATCATTATGACAACTATCACCGTAAGAGCGGCCATTGCCAAAGGGCAAATAACGATCAGCAGCCGCGCTCTCAATATCGCGAACAGCGACAGCGCCACTCACATGATGGCGCGCATGGTTATTAAGCCCACCAAAACTATCGTACTGATCAGACAAAGAGCGTACCACCCGCTTCAAGCAATCCTGCAACCAGCATCAAGATTGCGCCGAGAGCGATCATGATTTGGCTGCGCCAGTCTGAAATAATGAACACAACTGGATCATCATAAAATTCACGGCGATTGGCCAAAATCCAAACGCGCATAATGATGTAGAGAACCAGCGGACAAATCGGCCAAATCAAAAACGGATATTCATAGAGTTCGAAAACTGCATCCGATTGAATATAAAGCGCTAAAACGAGGATCGAGGCAAATGCAGACGCTATACCACTTTGGGCAATGATTGATTTATCTTCGGGTCTATAGCCACGCCCAGAAAGGCGCTTCTTTTCATCGATACTAGCTTGATCAAGTTCGACAAACCGCTTGACCAAAGCCAAGGATAAAAAGAAGAAAACAGAAAATGCGAGCAACCAGAATGATGCCGGCGTGAATGTCACCGCAGCACCGGCAACCACACGAATTGTGTAAAGACCAGCAAGCGTTAAAACATCAAGCAGCAACCAGCGTTTCACTTTGAGCGAATAGGCAGTCGTGGCAATAAAATAAACCACAAGAACAACAGCAAACATTGAAGGCAGTAACGTCGTAATAAGCACTGAAAGGCCAATCAGACACAGTGCGACTTTTATGCCCGTGGCAGGTTCAATTCGGCCCGAAGCCAATGGTCGCTTACGTTTTGTAGAATGCGTTCTGTCGATTGCTAGATCAAACAAATCATTGAAAACATAGACCGATGAAGCCAGAAATGAGAACGCAAAAAAGGCCCCCACGACATACATGATCATCGTAAAATCAAATATCCGGTGGTCCAATATCGGCGCAACAGCAATAAGCACGTTTTTCGCCCATTGATGAACGCGCAGCATTTTCAAATATTCTTTGAAGGTCGCAGGACCACCATCGGCCAGCGTTTCCGCACTATGCGATTTTGCCCATTGGCGCGCATGTTTGTCTGGCGCGACAACAATTGATTTATGTGAAGCATCAAACACCGCTAGGTCATCGCGGCTGTTACCCATATAATCAAAACCACCATCACCATATTCTTTAACGAGATATGCGGTTTTGTCTTTTGATTTTAAATTGACCTTTGAGGTTGAGCCAATGACGACATCAAACAAACCAAGTTCTGCCGCGATCTTTTCTGCAATATGCTGGGCACTTGCTGTCGCTAGAATAATTTTGCGCCCTTTGCTTTTTTCTGCGCGAATATAATCAAGCACCTCTTCGCGGTAAGGCAATTTTGTAGGATCAACATCAACGCGCGAAAACACTTCTTGCTTGAGGCGTATTTTACCCCCCACAGCAACCCAATAGGGAACCATAAACAAGAACAGCGCATTACGGCGGATGAGCTTGAATAAGCATTCCCATAAAAGATCAGCGGCAATCAGTGTGCCATCTAAATCGACAGCAAGCGGAATTGTTTGATTTTCAGTTTTTGCATCCATCGTATTCGTCTAGCCCAATGTCTAATCCTCAAGGTAATGGCAACCTGACAGACAAATGGTAAGGATCGATGAAGCAAAGTAAAAACGATGCATAAAACAAGTAAAAACCAGCAGTATGCTTAACTGCCGGTTACTGCATTCAAAATTATGGTGCTAGTTTATGATGGCCGCGCCATCGACAATCTGTACGCTCTCACCGCCTGATAGTGCCGCACGGTCACCATTTGGCATTGTGATAAAACAACCGCTTTGGCAAATCGTAACGATCTCATTAGCGCCAATAATGATTTCATTCTTCACGCCATCTTCAGTGACAGACAATGTGTGAGCTGAAGAATCTTTGTTCTCAATGCTGGCGGCAGAGGCTGCAAAAGCAGTTACCATAATTGCCGAGCCCGCAATAAAAACAGTTTTAATAATTTTAGACGACATTTTGCGTCTCCCTTTTCTGCTCCTGAATAAATGGAGCTTTTCTATGTAAGCAATATAACAAGCGAACCTGAATGCTGCCTGAACAAAGCCATAATTATTATATCGATGATATTAGTCGTCCAAATTAGGCGTTTTGCCCGTCTTTATCACCGTTGGTGCCGCTTGGGCAGCGTTTCCCAAAACTTGGCTAACGCTATCACCCACGACTTTTAAATTTACATCGCGCTGCGGGAACGGAATTTCAATCCCCTGTTCTTTAAAACGTTGATGAATAGCAATGCGCAGCTCGGTTTTCACGCCCACTGAAAAGCCAACATCTGCAATATAAGCACGCAATTCAAACTCTAGCGCAGAATCACCGAAATTGTAGAAGTCAACAAATGGTTCAGGGTTGGCCAGCACACGCGGATGATCTTTAGCGATTTCAATCAAAAGATCATGAACTGCCTGCGCATCGCTATCATAGGAAACACCAACAGCCACGCTCACACGTCCAAGTGCTGTCTTGTGCATCCAGTTGATAACAGCAGAGTTGATCATCTCGGAATTAGGTAAAACCAAGGTTTTCTTATCGAAGGTCTCAATCTCTGTTGCGCGCACCTTCACCACTTTTACAACACCGGTAAAGCCGCCAGCTTCAACAATATCACCAGCTTTGAAAGGACGTTCTGCCAGCAATATCAATCCAGATACAAAATTGCTGACAATGTTTTGCAAACCAAAACCAATACCAAGCGACAATGCACCTGCAATGAGCGCCAACTGGCTGAGCTCAATTCCGGCGGCTGTAACACCGAACAGTCCAGCAATCGCAACACCAATATAGCCGACCGCTGTTGTGATTGAACTACGCGCGCCTGGGTCCATACGGCTACGCGATAAAATATTACCGTCGAGCCAAGATTTGAAATAGCGCGTTAAAAGCAGGCCTAGAGAGAACAGAACGACGCCAATTAAAATACTGCTGATAGACAGTGAGATGGAGCCAATTTGAATCTCGGTGAAAGCGCTAATGACAAAGCGCTCAATGTCCAGCCACTGAAAGCCCCACATAAGTGCAAGTAGCGGCAGGCCAACGGCCAAAACCAACGCAGTAACCGCAAACCCAACGATAAGCCCCAGTTGATCAACGCCAGATTCTGTAAGCCTTGAATTGTGCAAAAACTTTTTGCCAAGAGAGGTCTCAACAAAGGCACTCTCTTCAGAAATGGCCCGCGCAGTGCGAATACCAAGGTACATCGTCGCAATGACAGCACCTGTAACAACAATCTGCTGCGCAACAAACCGAGAGAAACCAATATAGCCTGAAAGCGCGGAGATGATCAGTCCTGCCCCCGCAAAACAGAGCAGCCATTTTATCGTTCGAGGCCAAGCAACTTTAACCAAGCTTTGATCGTCCAAATATCGATCAAACGGCTTAAGAAAAGCGATTGAAATCAACAGCAAGCCAACAGCGATTGCAGTAAAAAGGCTTTTTACAATCGTCACTGGCACCGATGTGCCTATGATAGAATTAATTTGAGTAACCAGAACATCAGCGGTTGAAACCACAACCATAAGAACAACAAATGTTTTTAATGGCCGCGCCGCATGGTCTGAAACATCAATCAAACGCCATTGCTTTAGTTTCGGTGCAAAAATTGCCTCTGTGAGCCGCCAAACCAAGATAATAATCGCAGCACAAACAAAGATGGTGCTTAGAATTTGCCCAATGTCGTCACGCAAAACACCCAAAAAGCTCATGACCAGATAGGTCAGAAGAAAAAACAACCAAGTCAGCGCTGTCGGTAAAATAGTGTACCAAGATGCTGTTGTCAGGCGTGTGAGATAAGATGGATCGACCATATTCGGGTCGCGGTAGATCCACCCCGAAAATATCTTTCTTAAACCCAACAGCGCAAGGAGCGTGAGCGCGATGACACCGCCGAGTCCTAACAGAGCATTTTGCGATTTGAACCGCCACGTAAATTGCCACCAAGAATGAATACGGTTGGTAAGCGAGGTGATGCTATCGCCCACATCTGTGAACAGTTCAGTACTGAAGGCTTCTGTAATGTCATAACGGCGCGACAAAGCATCAGTGAACAACTGACGGCGCGCCTCAGAAATCGTGTCCGTTAGTTGGTTGGTTCGAATGGACTGCTCTTCAAGTATGCCTAAAAGCTGGTTTATCCGGCCACGCTCTTCGACAAGTTTTTGCCGTTCATCTACGACACTTTTAGGCTCTTCGCCCTGCCCCTCTTCTGGTACTGGACCAATTTGATCAAGCCGTAATTTAATTTGTGGCAGGCGCGGCGAAAGCTTAACGCCGCGGTTGAAGAGCTCTTTTTCCAGCGCCTCAATTTCAACGCCCAGTTCAACCAAACGCTGATCGGAATCGCGCGCAGCTTCAACCTGTTTTGCATATTGCTCGATCTTTTGGGTGATCGTCTCAACAGCTTTGACGTCTTCTTCCCCAACCTCTTGGGCAGTCGCAAATGTTGCGACAAAGACAAGCAAAACAACAGAGATTAAACGTCGAAATAGATGCATAAAGGCTCCAAAGCACAATTACCCTTGATCATCGGGTGGCCAGCATATGAGGCCACTTTGCGACAAAAGAATGCTTACCATAATAAAGAGTTTTATTTTACTTTATTACCCGCAATATACGTTGCTTCCACAGCACGGTCATCGCCCATCGTCTGCAAAACAAAAAGCTCTTCCGACAAAGTTTCAATTCTCTCTGCGCGCAGCGCCATCGCAGATGTCGCATGGACATTGAGAACAATGAAATCAGCCTCGGTTCCAATCTCCAAAGTACCAACCTCACTCTCGCGGTTAATCGCGCGCGCATTACCCAATGTCGCTTGATAAAAAGAACGCAAGGGATGGTAGCGATTGCCTAGGCAGTTTTGAATTTTATAGCCTTCATCCAATGTGCGCAGCATGGACCAAGATGTACCACCGCCTATGTCTGTCGCAATGGCATGGCGCACACCAGCAGCACTTAATCGCGCATGATCATAGGACCCGCTACCAAGAAACAAGTTGGATGTCGGGCAAAATACTGCCACCGCACCGCTCTCGGCTAGCCGTGCGGTTTCACGCTCGCTCACATGGATCGTATGACCAAAAAGAGCCTTATCTGTCAGCAATCCATATTGCTCATAAACATCGGTGTAATCTTTACAGCGCGGATAAAGCGCCATCACAGCGGCAATTTCATCATGATTTTCTGACAAATGCGTCTGCATAATAGCATCGGGAAATTCACGCACCAGCGCACCTGAAATTTCCATTTGCTCTTCAGACGAAGTCAAAGCAAAACGCGGCGTGATAGCAACCTCGCAGCGCCCTCGCCCTGTCCAAGTATCAAGCAAAGCCTTTGTATCATCATAGCCGGTTTGAGGCGTATCAAGCAGCGCCTCAGGCGCATTGCGGTCCATCATCACTTTGCCAGCAATCATGCGCATATTACGCTTTTCAGCTTCACCCAAAAGAGCGTCACAAGACACTTTATGAACAGAACCAAAGGCCACCGCTGTTGTCGTGCCGTGTTCAACAAGCTGGTCTAAGAACCGCGACGCCATGGCTGCAGCAAGGTCAGCATCACTATAACGCTGCTCTTCAACAAATGTGTATGTGTTGAGCCATTCAAGCAAGGACCCTGCATAAGAACCAACAACTTGAAGCTGCGGGAAATGAATGTGGCAATCAATAAACCCAGGCACAATAAGATGCGGCCGGTGATCGGTAAAATCTAGCCCTTTGAACTTTTCAGGAAGGCTCTCCCATGGTCCCCGCCATGCGATTTTGCCGTTTTCACAAACAAGTGCACCGTCTTCGACATAGGTAAATTTATCCTGCTCGTCCGGCCCCATAGGTTCGCCTAAGAACGACAGCAATCTTCCACGGATGATGTGTAAATCCAAACTCATAGCAATAATGTACCTTCTGCGACCTTCACTGCATGACCGCCAATGCGGGCCGAATTCATAATGCCGTTTTGGCACTCGATCTCAAGTCGGATAAAAGAGGGCCGCCCCATTTCAACGCCTTGTTCGATTAAATATTCATGGGCACCATCAAGCGGGTTATCAAAGTAAAACAATGCGCCAGAAAGCGCCGCCGCAGCTGAGCCAGTTGCTGGATCTTCCGCAATGCCATGATGGGGCGCAAACATGCGGGCGTGCAAAGACGCATCATGATTGACCGTCTCACGGCAATAAACATAGGGACAATGCACTTCAAGCGGCGTAAGCGATGGGAAATAGGACAACCAACGGCTCTCGTTGAAAACCAAGCGCTCCATCACAGCCAGATTTTTTACCGGCACACATAAATAAGACACTTCGGCGCTAAACTGGCTAATGAGGTGGTTCTCAAATCCTATATCTTCTGTAGCAATTCCCAGCGCCGCTGCGACCATATCTTTTTCAAGCATTGGCACTTCACGTGCAGGCAATTTGGGCAGATCAAACTCGCCATAACCAACCTGCTTCTTGGAATAAGCGCTGCGGATAACACCCACATTTTCTTCCAGCATCAAAATGCGTGAAACATCCGTGTTTTGCGCTTCGCAAATCGCAACCGTTGCGCCCACTGTGGGGTGACCTGCGAATGGTAACTCGCCGCGCGGCATAAAAATTCTAAGCTTGGCTGTATGCGCTTTGTTTTCTGCATCGCTAATAAACACGGTTTCAGACAGGTTGAACTCAGCAGCAATATTTTGCATGTCATCGTCGCTAAGGCCAGCACTGTCAAAAACCACCGCCAAAGGATTGCCGTTCAAAGCTTCATGCGTGAACACATCATAAATCGCATATTTCCGTTTGGAGACTTTAGTTTTGGTCATAATCTTCATTTCCAAAATGGTATTTGCACAGCTCTACTGCATAGCGCGGCATTTCACCTGGAATGTGCCTTGTTGATTCAATCTGCACAAGGCCGCATATTTCATCATCTCCGCCATTCTTTTGGTGTTTTCGCCAGATTTTCTCAACGGCTTCAAAACTGTGGGGAAGATTAGATTTGCGCGTAATATAGATAGAATTGTCAATTTCTACAGCGAGCAGCGACCCTTCAAGCCAATTGGGCTCAAGTGAAACACCGGTTTCCTCCGTCATTTCCCGCGTCATGGAAATCATGGGATCGAGCTTGTTTTTAACAATGTCAGGCCTGTCGAATGAGCCTGCGGGAAAGTAAATTCGCCCTGCATTAGCCGTATGTTGCGACATACGCACAGCAAGCAATGAACCATCCGCAAGCGTCGGAAATGTCGTCGCTGTGATGTGTTTTGTTATGTTGTCAGAACCATTCTCGCGCCAGTAAAGAAATGTCGCAAAATCAGTTCGGTGCGCTCGTGCCCGCAAATGCCCGTCTTTAATCTGAACATCCGAAAACATATAGTACAAGCCATTCCAAAGACGTGGGTTAAGCGCATATGCTTGCTCCCAAAAAACATCAATGAGTAACTTATGCGCCTCTTCAAAAGGCAGCGGTTCGCTGGTGACGGTCAGTTCACAATCGGTAATCAGATGAATCATGCGCAGCGTTTAACATGATCGCTTCACTTGCAAAGCAAGAATCCGTTTCAGTAACAAACAAAAAAGCCGCGATACTGATATCGCGGCTTTATTCGTAATCTGGTTAGAACTGTTAGTTCTTGTCTTTGTCCACGAGCGCGTTGGACTTAATCCAAGGCATCATCGCACGAAGCTTTTCGCCTGTTTCTTCAATTGGGTGCGCATCATTCATGCGGCGTGTGCCTTTGAACTTAGCAGCACCTGAATGCCATTCCTGCATCCACTCAGAAGTGAATTTACCAGTTTGAATGTCGTGTAGAACGCGTTTCATTTCAGCTTTAGTTTCTGATGTGATGATACGCGGACCAGTTACATACTCACCCCATTCTGCTGTGTTGGAGATTGAGTAGTTCATGTTGGCGATACCGCCTTCATAAATCAGGTCAACGATGAGTTTCACTTCATGCAAACACTCGAAATAAGCCATTTCTGGCGCATAACCAGCTTCTGTAAGAACTTCATAGCCAGCACGGATAAGCTCAACCAAACCGCCACATAGAACAGCCTGCTCACCGAACAAATCTGTTTCACATTCTTCTTGGAACGTTGTTTCGATAATGCCTGAGCGACCACCGCCAACACCGCACGCATATGAAAGCGCAAGATCATGTGCGTTACCAGAAGAATCCTGATGAATAGCGATAAGGCAAGGAACACCGCCGCCTTTCTGGTATTCGCCGCGAACCGTATGGCCTGGGCCTTTTGGCGCAATCATAACAACGTCAATGTTTTTTGATGGCTCGATAAGGCCAAAATGCACGTTCAAGCCATGCGCAAATGCAATTGCTGCACCGTCTTTAATGTTTGCTTCTACGTGCTCTTTGTAGATGCCTGACTGCAATTCATCTGGCGTTGCCATCATCATAAGGTCAGCCCAAGCAGCACCTTCAGCAACACTCATGACTTTAAAGCCATCAGCTTCCGCTTTCAGTGCAGTTGTTGAACCATCGCGTAGCGCAATGCGAACATTTTCAGCACCAGAATCTTTCAAGTTCATCGCATGGGCGCGGCCCTGTGAGCCATAACCGATGATCAGTACGTTTTTGCCTTTAATCAAATTTAAGTCTGCATCACGGTCGTAATATACGCGCATTGTCGTCTCCAGTTCGTGAGTTAATGTTAGAAAAATTAGTTCATATGATCTTTTGAATAGAACAAATGAAATCGGTTAATCGCCTGTTCGACATGTTCCTTGCGAGCAAGCTCGTCGCGTAGCGCTGGCACAGTTTCGCCAAGCAACATACGCACATGAAAATCGCCAACAACAAGGCTGTAAAGTGTATCAAACGCAGCGGCGCGGTCATCAAAGCGTAATACGCCCGCAAGCTGGCCAGATTGCAAAAGAACCATGGCGCGTTCTCGAACCGTTTTGCGGCCGCGCTCAATCAAAAGATTGCCAAGCACGGAGCCTTCACGGCTGCCCTGCCCGATGGCCAAACGATTAAGTGCAAGCGAAGTCTCGCCCGACAAAACAGTCAAAAGGTCATTGGCAAAAACTTCCAACTCAGCGCGAAAAGCTTCTGCTGATTGAGATGGACCACCAAGACGCGCAGAAACGCGAACTTTTGAAGCTTGATAAGTAATCATCGCGGCTAAAATGCCATCGCGATCACCAAACCATTTATAGAGGCTTTCTTTCGAGCAATTGGCCGCACGCGCTATACCAGCAGTGGTAATTGCTTTTTCGCCGCCTTCAACAAGCAGCCCCAGCGCAGCTTCCAGAACCGCGCCTTGACGGTCTGTAAAATCGCTTTCGATATATGGATCAGCATGTGTATTCATGATTAACTGTGTACCGTACCGTTCGGTACTATGTCAAGCATAAATCTAATACGGAAGTAAAATTCTTGTGTAATTTATTTACGTCAAAAAGCGCGGAAATCAGTTGCCTAAAGCAGCCAAAAATCGTTTCACAGCACCTTTATAGCCATATTCCAGTGCATCGGCAGTGAGGCCATGACCAATAGAAACTTCCGCTAAATGTGGCACACGCTCAACAAGCGCAGGCAAATTGGCAACGGTCAGATCGTGACCTGCATTAATGCCAAGCCCTGCATTTTTGGCATAATCAGCAGTGGTGCCAAGCAGATTGATCTGATGCGCTGCCTCTTTGGCATCGTCAAAACAGCCGCCATAAGGACCAGTGTAAAGCTCCACCCTATCAGCGCCGGTTTCTTTGGCCCGTGCGATCATATCTTCGCCAGCATCTGGATCGCAAAACAGCGATACGCGAAACCCGCGATCTTTGAGGCGTGACACGCGGTCATAAAGATAATTGCCTTTACCGACAAAGTCCCAGCCATGATCAGACGTTGCCTGAGATGGATCATCAGGCACAAGCGTTACTTGATCTGGCTCATTTTTGATAACCAGTTCAAGAAAATCATCGCTTGGATAACCTTCAATATTAAACTCTGCGTCCGGAAATTCATCGTCGATTAAAGCGCGTAGCGGCGCAAGATCAGAAAAGCGGATATGTCGTTGGTCTGGCCGTGGGTGCACCGTAATGCCATGCGCCCCAGCTTCCAGTGCTTGGCGGGAAAGATCGACAACATTCGGCCAAGGCAAATCGCGGCGATTACGCAACATGGCGACCGCATTCACATTAACGGACAGCTTAACCGACATAGTAGGCACTCCACTTCATATGGCCAAGCATACGAGAGCCATACGGCAGCTTCCACCAAATAATTGTCACTGTATCATTTTACGATAGTGATTTTCTCGGCTGCACGGGTAATTGCCGTATAGAGCCACCGCGAACGCATATCACGAAACGCATAGCTTTCGTCAAAAAGAACAACATTGTCCCATTGCGAACCCTGCGCTTTATGCACAGTTAGCGCATATCCGTAATCAAAATCATCAAAGCGTTTTTTAAGCTGCCAAGCGACATCTTCATCTGGACTATCAAATGCAGATTTAAGTAATTTGATTTTCGCAGCACCCCGATCATGATCGCCATCATCAGGCGACACCAAAAGGTTGATACCGGGCTTGGTTGTCTCTTTAGATGATGTCATCACCTTCCAGAGCGATCCGTTTAAAAGTCCTTTATTGGGATCATTGCGAAGGCAAACAAGTTTGTCGCCAGCCTGCGGATATTGTGCAGAAAAGCCTTTGAGCTCACGCAAACGCTGATTGTAACGACGCCGCGTTTTATTGATACCAAGAAGCACTTGGTCCGCAGCTAAAACTTCGTCCGTATCGACATCGGCTTTAGAGATAATTTTTGCCGATGGTCCATAATCGCCATGCATAATTTCAATGCCATTACGCACATCCATCGCCAGCTTAATAATCGGGTTTTCTGCTGCTTGCCTGTGAATTTCCGTCAGCAAAAAATCAGGCTCCGCATCGGTGAAAAATCCGCCGCCTGAAATCGGTGGCAACTGGCCCGGATCACCCAACACAAGAACCGGCGTGCCGAAGCTTAAAAGATCGCGCCCCAAATCCTCATCAACCATTGAACATTCATCAACAATAACAAGCTTTGCTTTAGCGATATCTGATGAACGGTTAAGCGCAAATGCCGGCGCCATTCCCATTTTTCCCGTAACAATATCCTCGCGCTCTTCTTCGCCGCGTGGACGATAGATCAGCGAATGAATGGTTTTCGCGTTAGAGGCGCCTTTGCCGCGCATGACCTGAGCGGCCTTGCCCGTAAAAGCGGCGAACTGAACGTCGCCGTCAACATCTTCGGCAAAATGGCGTGCCAAAGTTGTTTTACCAGTACCGGCATAACCAAAAAGCCTGAATAACTGGCTATCACCGCGTTTAAGCCATTGGGCAACAGCCTTTAAGGCATCATCTTGTTGAGGAGAAAACTGCATAGAAAACGCTTACGGGATTCGCCGCATAAGGCAAATATGAAAAAACGCATCAAAGCCTAACTTATTCAAACTTTATTCGGCACCAAAACACGCAAAGCTTGTTTCATGATTTTAATATCGACCTGCTCTTCTAGCTTAATCAGTTCGCCATCAATAACAGCTTGATCCGATTTCTTTAGCTTGGGAAAGCGCAACGTCACCTGCTCTGCTGTATCTGTCGATACAAATTCATTATCATGCAATGTGCCAAGAACTGTATCGCGTATAATGTTCACAGCTGCTAACCGCGACAATGGTTCAGAAAAATAGACGCCAAGCTTGCCGCCATCTATTTCATCGGCATAAGGCAAATGTCCAACCCCGAAGATATTATTGGTTACAGCAAAAAGCGAAGATTTAACCGGCTGGAATTGCCCGCCATCAAGGCTCATTTCCAGCTTATAAACTGGCGGATTGACCGTGACGTTGAAAATCGCCTTCGTGCTGGCAAACATTTTTGAAAACTTTGAACCAAAGTCCATCTTCTCGCGCAGCTTAACCGCGCGTGTCTGAAATCCCGTTGCAAATTGATGCACGAAAATACGCCCATTAGCGCAGCCCACATCCGCTTTGCGAATTTCAGCAGATGCTAACGTCTCTATTGCCTCGATAATATCAAGCGGCATACCAAGCGAGCGGGCATAGAGGTTCATTGTTCCGCCGGGCAAGACACCGAGCGCGACATCGCTGCCCGTTAGAACAGAAGCAGCAGCAGATGCAGATCCATCGCCGCCGCACATAATAATACCGTCGCATCCTGAAGAAGCACATTTTTTCAGCGCTTCAATCAGGTCACCAGAACCGAAATGATGGACGGACGTATCGTGGCCAGCAGCTTTGAATGATTTAGAGAATTTATCCTCAATCACCTCCGCTCCTATGTCTTGAACAGTTCCACTATGAACATTGAGGAGAAGAGAGAATTTCATCACTGTTTCCACTAACTAATCAGATTTCCCTGATCTTAAAATGTCGATCGATGTTTTGGGTCGTCTGCGCCCAATCAGACGCAGCACTCCGCTCTTTGTGATGTTCAAAAGCAGCCCGATCCTTAAATATCTCTTCGACATTTAGATGGTTAGAGTTTGATACATCCCTCACCATAACGAAATAGATGCAGCCCGGTTCCCCGCGCGTTAAATTAATATGCGTGTCCATCGCACCAAGCACATCATCAAGGCGATCAACGGGCACATCTATATAGCCCGTTAAATGTATATTGCCTTCATTTAAGTCAGGCTTTTGACTGTTGATAGTCATTCAATCCCCGGACCACGCGCCATAGCAGCAACACCTGTGCGGCAAACTTCGACCAAACCAAGCGGCGCCATAATCGCAATAAACTGCTCGATCTTAGATGTTCGGCCAGTCACTTCAAAAATGAAATGTGTGACATTGGCATCAATCACTTGCGCTTTAAATGCATCCGCCAAACGCAATGCTTCAAGACGCTGTTCGCCTGTTGCGACAACCTTGAGCATCGCAAGCTCGCGCTCAAGTGGTTTCTCATAGCCTTTTGCATGTGCAACCACAGTTAGATCAGTCACCGAATGAACGGGTACGATCCGCTCCAGCTGATGGCGCATTTGCTCAAGAACAGAATGCGTGCCGTTGCTTACAATCGTAATCCGCGACAGGTGTTTTTCATGCTCAGTCTCGGTAACAGTCAAGCTTTCAATATTATAGCCGCGTCCTGAAAACAGGCCAATAACACGTGCCAGAACACCAGGTTCATTATCCACCAAGATTGATAGAGTGTGGTTTTCCGGAGTACCATTATCTTTAACAATGAAATAGGCAGAGGCAGGAGGTGCAACAACTTCGTTCATAGCGAAAGCTCCTTTTGGATACGTGTAATGAGTGTGGTCTCACCGAGAAAAATGCCACACCGGTAATTGTAAAAATTTTCAAATTGGCGCTTCATCATCAAACGAGTGCCTTACCTTTGCTATCAATTGCAGTTGCAATCGCATCATCGCTTGCCTCATCGGGAAGCAACATTTCATTATGCGCCTTGCCTGATGGGATCATCGGGAAACAGTTTGCAAGATTAGCAACGCGGCAATCAAAAATGACTGGCCCTTCTGCATTGATCATATCATCCAGCATATCATCCAATGTGTTCGGATCATCGCAATACATGCCTGTTGCGCCATAAGCCTCTGCAAGTTTTACAAAGTCCGGCACAGCTTCTGAATATGAACTCGACAAGCGGTTTCCATGCAGCAATTGCTGCCACTGGCGCACCATACCCATATGCTGGTTATTCAAAATGAAGATCTTTACCGGCAAGCCATATTGAACAGCCGTGGACATTTCCTGCATCATCATCTGAATGGACGCATCGCCTGCAATATCAATCACTAGTGCTTCGCGGTGCGCAACCTGAACACCAACGGCTGCTGGAAAACCATAGCCCATCGTGCCAAGACCGCCCGATGTCATCCAATGGTTTGGCTTTTCAAAGCCAAAATATTGCGCGGCCCACATCTGGTGCTGGCCAACTTCCGTTGTAATAAAAGTTTCTTTGCCTGAGCGCTGCGAGGCTTCATACAACCGCTCAATCGCGTGCTGCGGCATAATCACATCGGAAGTTTGATTATAAGCCAGCGAATTACGCGCTTGCCACTTAGCAATCTGCGCATGCCAGTCTTTTAATGCTTTGGCTTGGTGCTTCTTCTTTTCTTTTTTCCAAAGCGCCAACATCTGCTCAAGCACATAGGCAACATCTCCAACGACACCAATATCAACATGAACAATTTTGTTGATTGAGCTTGGATCGATATCAATGTGGATTTTCTTGGAATCCGGTGCAAAAGCATCAATGCGGCCTGTGATCCGGTCATCAAAACGCGCACCAATATTCACCATGACATCACAGTCATGCATAGCCATATTGGCTTCATAAGTACCGTGCATGCCAAGCATACCGAGCCAACGCTCGCCGGAAGCTGGATATGCGCCCAAACCCATCAATGTAGACGTGATCGGGAATTCGGTCTCTTTGACAAGCTCGCGCAATAACTCGCTGGCCTTATCGCCTGAGTTTATGACACCGCCGCCAGAATAGATCACTGGTTTTTTAGCCTTTGCCATTAAGGCAACAGCGCTTTTGATCTGCTCTAAATTTGCGCCCACTTTGGGTTTGTAGCTGATGCGTGATTCTGCAATTTTAGGTCCCTGATATATGCCCAAAGCAAATTGAACGTCTTTTGGCACATCCACAACCACGGGGCCCGGACGGCCAGTCGTCGCAATTCGAAATGCCTCGTGCAATACGCGCGGCAAGTCATCAACCGATTTCACCAACCAATTATGCTTGGTACATGGGCGTGTGATGCCAACAGTATCGCATTCCTGAAACGCATCAGAACCGATGAGCGATGTAGGCACCTGCCCTGTTATACAAACGAGCGGAATTGAATCCATTAACGCATCTTGCAGCGCCGTCACTGTATTCGTAGCGCCTGGCCCAGAGGTAACCAGAACAACGCCCGCTTTGCCTGTGGAGCGTGCATAACCTTCTGCCGCATGACCAGCGCCCTGTTCATGGCGAACAAGAATATGCTGAATATCGTCTTGTTGAAACAACTCATCATAAATCGGCAGCACCGCACCGCCCGGATATCCGAAAATGTGCTCTACACCATTATCACGTAGCGCCTGTAGAACCATTGCGGCGCCAGTCATCTCCATGCCATCAAAGTCGCGTTTTTTAGCGTTCATCGTTCAATTTCCGTGTATATTTTGGTTCTCTTTGAACCTTTTGGGCATATGACCCGCAAAAGGCAATAAAAAAGGCTCCCTTTAGGAGCCTGTTGTTTACCGCGCATGGGTGCTTTCGCCAGATGGTTACACCATCTTGCCCATACGCCGTCCCACCACAATAAGAAAAATGTTGGTCATGATTTGAAAACTAGCATGCGATTACGTCCAGTCAAGCCCGAAATTAACTTCAACATAAGATGTTTTGAGTTCAATTTTTGCGGCGATAGTGTCTCGTTAACCACAAAGGTGTAAAATGGCGCGACGCGGGGCATAAGATATGAATAACGAAGAGCAAATTGGCCATACTATAGTCGGTTCTAGAGACCAAAGCCGTATAAAAATGGCGCCTGACGGTTCTGTAATAAGAAACCGAACAGAAGGACACGTGATTGAATGTGACGGTATGCATGCCGTCATATCTGCAATTAAACGCAAAGAAGATTCGGCCAGCGAAGACTATTGGTCGGTAGGCATGTTGATCTCTATTTCTGTCGGTGACGGCGTACGCACCATCGGCATGTTATATAAAGTCGAATCTGACGATGACGGCTGGAGCCTTGATGGCGACAACCGAATGAAGATTCATGTGGAGCTAGTTGGCGAAATCACGAATAATGCCGCAGGAAAACCGTTTTTTAATGGCGGCATTTCGGCCTACCCGCATTTAGGCGCGGTTGCTCACCGTATTCGCAGTGCAGATTTATCTGCTGTTTTTGAAAACAGCGATACATCAGCCGTAAAAATTGGCACCCTGTCGCAGAACTCTGACATTCCAGCTCTCATTGCGATAGATGCAATGCTCTCGCGCCATTTCGCTGTGGTGGGAACTACAGGCGTTGGCAAATCGTCAACAGTAACGCTTCTCATGCGTAAAATTATCGAGCAGCGCCCCGACATGCGTATCCTCATATTGGATCCACACAATGAATTCTCCTCAGCTTTCCCCGACAAATCGATTGTGATCACAGAATCTAATCTTGATTTGCCGTTTTGGGCTTTCAAGCTGGAAGAGTTTGTTGAGGTTCTATTTCGCGGAAACGAGCATATCCCTGCCGAAGTGGATATTTTGCGTGATTTAATCCCGCGCGCAAAACAGCTTTTTAAAGGTGATGACAAAACATCGCTTCGCCGCTCACAAAAAGACAGCGGTGGCATTACGGCTGACACGCCCATCCCATACCGCATATCTGATCTTGCTCGCATGATTGACGATACTTTGGGGAAACTGGGCATTGCTGAACAACGCAGTACTTTGAAATCATTGCTTGCCCGCATCAACGCTTTGACAAGCGACCCAAACTTTCGTTTTATGTTCTCAAACAAGGCGATTGAAGATAATTTAGACGGCGTTTTATCGACAATATTCCGTGTCCCAGCTAACGGCAAACCAATCACCGTATTCCAGCTCAACGGCATTCCGTCAGAAGTTGTTAATGCGGTCGTATCCGTGCTTTGCCGTCTCGCATTTGACCTCGCCGTATGGAGCGATTCAAAAATTAAGACGCTGGTTTTATGCGAAGAAGCACACCGCTACATACCTGCCAATAAGGCCGATGGATTTGCACCAACGCGCCAAGCAATTGCGCGAATTGCGAAGGAGGGCCGTAAATATGGCGTCAGTCTCGGTGTTGTAACACAGCGTCCAGGTGAATTAGACGAAACAATTCTATCCCAATGCAACACTTTTGTTGCGATGCGGCTTGGCAATGATGTCGACCAAGACATCGTGCGAAAAGCAATTGCTGGCGCATCACAATCCTATCTCAATTTCTTGCCATCGCTTGCCAACCGTGAAGCGATCATGTTCGGTCAAGGCGTTAACACGCCAATGCGTATGCGGTTTATCAATATTCCGAAGCATGAGTTGCCCGCCAATCACCTCATGGAGGAAGTTGGCAGCAAGGATGACAATGTTGATATTCCAATTGATATCAGCACAGTTTTACAGAAAATTCGTTTCCCAGGAGGCCAATTTGATTCAGATTCAATGATGGATGCCGCGCCCCTCGGTGCAAGTTTAGTGGATGAACAACCAGCATCAATAATGCCGCAGAAGCCTTCATCCGATAGGTTTGACACGGTCAGACAAAACTTGTTTGCCGAAACGACACCGCTGCGCTCAGCATCAGCGCAACCGAATGATGCAATCCGCCAACGGCAATCTGCTTCACCAACACCAGAGATTCGCACAGGTAATGCGAACAGCATTATTAGTCGTTTTAGGAAATCGTAAGTTACAGCACAAAATAATTATTACGGAGGACAATAGCCGCTTGTTTAGATTTAAGAAACAACGCGGTCGCGGCCACCGGTCTTTGCAACATAAAGATTTTTGTCTGCGCGCTTTACAAGCGCCGCGGCTTTTTCTTTACCGTCCCAAATCGTCATCCCCATTGATGACGTAACTTGAAAACAAGCTTCACCTGATTTGAAAGTGATTTCGGAAATCGCAACACGTATACGATTTGCGAGTTTATTAAGAGCGGTCACATCTAAATTTGGTGCGAGTATGGCAAACTCTTCCCCGCCAACACGCGCTACGACATCATGATGACGTGTGTAATCAAGCAGACATCGTGCAATAGCCCTTAACACATCATCGCCCACATCATGACCATATGTATCATTGATATTTTTAAAATGATCCAAATCGAGAAGAACAACACCAAGCGGATAATCGATCGCACCAAATTCTTGTAGATATTGCTCTATGGCATCATCAAAATAGCGACGATTATGAAGCCCTGTAAGAGGATCGGTTAATGCAGCATGTTGGTAAGTGGCACTCTTTTTTGTAAGATCCTGCGTGACTTCCGACAAGCGCCCACGTTCTTTCAAGGCAGAGCGAAGCGCTGGATAAATACCAAGCATGGCAATCGCCAAACCACAAATCATGATAGCAAGTGCGCCAAGCAACATTGTATTAATATCGCTCAAAGCACTTAAATCTGCATAACCAACATCAATCCGGTTATCCAAATATTGCTTCAACAGAAAAATCAAATACGTAGCCGTCGCCGTCAAGGCGGCGTAACCCAGAAAAACTATTTCAGTTTTGTGAAGTCGCATATTATTAATCTACCTACTCGCAAGACCTAACTATAACAGTATTCTTGCAAGAGTATTAAGCAACTAAATCGAATTTAATGTATTCGCGAATAGTACAAATTAAAGCTGAACGCGTCGCCAATTATCACCAAGTTGATTGCGAAACCATGTCATTTGTCGCTTAGCATATTGGCGTGTGGCAATCTTGGACAGCTCGATTGCAGTGTCGAGTGTTTGAGTGCCTGCGAGGTAATCACTCAGCTGCTTAACACCGATTGCCTTCATAGCAGGCATGGCACTTGAGATTTCAAGCGCATTGATAGCCTCAACCTCGCCAAGCGCGCCCTCATCAACCATTTGATCAAAGCGCTTTGCAATCCGTGTTTTCAGAATTTCACGATCTGGTTCGATAACAATGCGGTCAACGCTTTCAGCGGCGACCAATGATTGCCCTTTTTGGTTTTGCCACCATAAAATAGATTTTCCGGTGGCATCAATCACCTCCAAGGCACGAGCAATGCGTTGCCCATCGGATGGGTTCAGCGTTTTAGCAACATCAGCATCCTGCTTTTCCAACTCTCTATGCAGCACCACCGCACCTTCATGAATAAGCCGCTCACGCCAATGCAAACGCACTTCATCATTAACCATTGGCATGGGTGATAACCCGCCGAGCAGCGCGCGGAAATATAAACCCGTACCGCCAACAAAAATAACATGTTGCTCAGGTGGCAGTGTGGAAAGCAGTCCTTCAACATCGCGCAGCCAATTGCCCGTTGAATATGGTGATGCAGGGTCAATATGGCCGTATAAATGATGCGGCAAGGACTTTTCATCTTCAATGCTTGGGCGGGCGGTCAACACCCGCAAAACATCATAGACCTGCATTGAATCAGTATTGATAATGATGCCATCATTTTTGCGCGCAATATCAAGCGCCAGCGACGATTTTCCACTCGCCGTTGGTCCTGCGAGCAATGTCGCATTACGCCAAGGAAAATTACTGTTTTCTGTGCTGTTGGTGCTCACCTTCACCCTGCCCGATGCTGCTACTATTGCGATGCTAATTGAGTTGGCATAGGACCAGCCTACCCGCAAGCATAAAGGCAATTGATAATGTCATTCTTCGCAACACTCATCGCCCCTCAGTCGAGCGCATTGATCACCCAAGAGATCGCACTGCGATGTTCGGCTGCACTCAATTGCGAAAAGATCGATTGGCTGAAAGATGGTGAAGCCCTCGATTTATTTTGCCCAAAGGGTGAAAGTTCACAAATAAGGCAGACGGTTTTAGACATCATCGGCCAAGCCCCCATTGATATTGTTATCCAGCCTATGGATAGCCAACGGGCAAAGAAAATTCTCATCGCTGATATGGATTCAACGATGATCCGCCAAGAATGCATTGATGAGCTTGCCGCAGAAGCGGGTCTGAAAGAACAAGTATCGGGCATTACAGCCCGCGCCATGAACGGCGAAATCGAATTTGATGCAGCCCTTAAAGAACGTGTCGGGCTGCTGAAAGATTTGTCGGTCAGTGTGATCGATCAGGTTATTGCGACTCGAATTGAACTCATGCCCGGCGGCGTAGAACTTGTTCGCACCATGCGCAAAAATGGCGCTTACTGCGCACTGGTCTCCGGCGGGTTCACAGAATTTACAAGCCGCATAGCGCAAATGATCGGATTTCAAGAAAACCGTGCCAACACATTGCTGCATGCTAATGGCAAATTAACAGGAAAAGTTGGCGAGCCTATTCTTGGCAAACAAGCCAAAGTGGATGCGCTCAATGATATTGCAAACCGTTTAGGCCTAACACCAAACGATGCCATTGCTGTTGGTGACGGTGCCAATGATTTGGGGATGCTCAATCTGGCTGGAACAGGTGTTGCGCTCCACGCAAAACCTGCTGTTGCCGCAGCAGCCGATATTCGCATTGACCATAGTGATTTAACGGCGCTTCTTTATATCCAAGGTTATCATGCAAACGAGTTTGAACAATGAAACCAGGTGACAAGGTCACAACAGAACGTCTTGTTTTACGCCATTGGGATAAAACCAAAGACGGCGATGCCTTTTTCCGGCTGAGTAATGACCCGCAAGTCATGGCGTTTTTCCCGCATCGCCGCAGCCGCGAAGAATCCGACCAGCTTATGAATGTCATTGCCAATTTGATCACAGAGAATGGTTATGGTTGGACAGCGGTAGCTTTGAAAGAAACTGGCCAAGTCATCGGCATGGCGGGCATTGCAGCTGTTCGCGATGATTTTCCAAATGGGCCCGGCACCGAGATCGGTTGGCGCTTCCTGCCCGAGTTTTGGCATCAGGGTTATGCCACAGAAGCCGCAAGCGCCTTTCTCGAATATGGTTTTGAAGTGATTGGCGTAAACGAAATCATGGCCTTTGCGGTGCAAGGCAATGCAAAGTCTTTTGCGGTTATGGACCGCATCGGCATGCGCTTGGATGAGGCCCGCGAATTTGACCACCCCAGCATTCCAGATGAGCGCGCAGAACTTCGCCGCCACAACACTTATGCCATTACACGCGATGAATGGCTTAAACAAAAAACGGCGGGTTAAACCCGCCGCTTTCATTCATATACAATTCGGCCAATTTAGCCATCAATGCGGATTGTCACAAAACGTAAGTTACCGTCTTTATCGGCAATCATCAGAAGTGCATTCTTGCGATCTTCATCTCTCAGATTATCAATTGCATCGACAATGTCTTCCGGTTCTTTGACCGCTTCTTGCGCAATTTCCATAATCACTTGACCAGCGCTCACACCCTTGCGGGCAGCAGCAGAACCTTCTGCGACTTCTGTAATGACAACACCGTCAACCACATCGTCGCCAATGCCAAAAGTCTCGCGCGTTGCATCATTAAGCGTATTAAGCGTCATGCCGAACAATTCGACAGATGACTCTTCCAATCCATTTTCGTCATCAGAATCGCCATCTTCCGCTGAAGCCAGCTTTTCACCATCTTCAAGACGGCCAAGCGTTACCTGCAATGTTTCTTTTTTGCCCTTGCGGATAACTTCAACATCAACAGCTTTGCCAACGGGAGATTCAGCCACGATACGCGGCAAGTCCCGCATTTCGTCAATTTCTTTTCCATCAAAAGTAACGATCACATCGCCCGGTAAAATTGTTCCGTCATCAACAGGGCCACCTTCGATAATACCAGCGACTAGCGCGCCTTTGGCATCATCCATCGCAAGGCTTTCAGCAATATCGTCTGTCACCGGCTGGATACGAACACCAAGCCAACCACGGCGGGTTTCGCCAAACTCACGCAATTGCGAAACAACATTGGTCGCAAGCTCTGATGGAATGGAAAAACCAATACCAATTGAGCCACCTGATGGTGAAATAATCGCTGTGTTAATGCCGATAACTTCACCCGACATATTGAACAAAGGACCACCGGAGTTACCACGGTTAATAGCAGCATCGGTCTGAATGAAATTATCATAAGGGCCGGACTGGATATCACGGCCAATCGCAGAAACGATACCGGTTGTCACTGTGCCGCCAAGGCCGAACGGGTTACCAATTGCAAGAACCCAATCTCCAACACGCATTGCATCTGAATCACCAAATTTCACAGCCTTCAAAGGATGTGCTTTTGGATCAACTTTAAGCACCGCAATATCCGTTTTCGGGTCGCGGCCAATAATTTCCGCATCAACACGTGATCCGTCATTAAAGTTCACAACCACCTCATCGGCGTCTGCAATCACGTGGTTGTTGGTGATGACAATGCCTTCTTCTGCATCAAGAACAAAGCCTGATCCCAAAGACTGGACTTTACGGGGACCAGATGAGCCACTGCCTGGCTGGTTTTCAAAGAACTCGTCAAAAAATTCCTGAAACGGTGAACCATCCGGCAATTGAGGCCGTGGAACATTGCGGTCGCCAGACGATGCTTCAACAGTTTGTGACGTTGAGATATTCACCACAGAATCAATCAGGCTTTCTGAAAGATCTGCCAATGAGACGGGGCCAGATTGTGCATATGCTGGCGTCACAAGCGATGCCTGCGGCAAAAATGCAGGCACAGTTCCCGCAATTGTTGCAACCGATAAAGCAGCAATCGTGGTGCGCGCCATGCCACTGCGCAACTGCGCACCAAGCTCAGAAATTTTCATATAGTCCTCCATAGAAGCTTTGACCTGTTGGCCGTTGCCCTGTTCAAATACTATTGTTTAGAAGAAATAAGGCCGAACTTCGTTCCCGCATAGGGCAGATAACGACAAAGTGAAAAAACACGCATATTTAGTTTCTAAAAAGTTCATGAAACGAACCTTCGATTACCCACGTGCAAGCCATACAATAACAACACCGACAAAAGCCATCGCAATACCCATTGTCTGAATGGTGTCACGCGGTGTCATTTCGAGTAATTCAGCCAATTTTTTGGCGGCTGATGGAAAAACGCCGTAGAACAGGCCCTCAATAACGAGAACAAGTCCTACGGCGGTAATCAAAGTGCTAAGCATCAATTGTTGTTAGACGCTGGGTTAGGAGCCGCTGGTTTTACACCATCCGCATTTTCAAAATAGCGGAAGAATTCAGAATCAGGTGACAATACAAGAGTCGTTCCTGATTGCTGTAATGCCGCTGTATAAGCTGCCATTGAGCGATAGAATTCAAAGAACTCTGGGTCACGGTTAAAGGCTTCAGCAAAAACGCGGTTACGTTCTGCATCGCCCTCGCCTCGTAATATTTCTGATTCACGCTGTGCTTCAGAAACAGTCTCGACAACCTGACGATCCGCAATCGCGCGAATTGCCTGCGCATTTTCACGGCCACGTGCACGCAGAAGTTCCGCTTCAGCCAAACGCTCGGCTTTCATACGGTCATAGGTTTGCTGTGAAACTTCAGATGTCAAATCGGTGCGCACGATACGCACATCCTTAATATCAAGCCCCAAAGACGTTGCATCGGATGTGAGCAAGTTGCGCACTTCCGTCATCATCTGTGTACGTTCTTCTGACAATGCCGCTTCAAAACCACGCAAACCATAAACACGGCGAAGTGCCGCATCAAAACGCGTTTTCAAACGCGCTTCCGCTGACGCAAGATCACCAGAAACAACTTCTCTGAACCGGCGAGCATCCGTAATTTTATAAGTCAAAAACGCATTAACTTCATAAAAACGGCCACCAGAAACCTGAACCGGCGGTGTATCTTCTAAATCAAGGCGAAGAAGACGGTCATCAATAAGCTGAACAGTATCAAAGCCAGCAAAAGCTAAAGGTGCTTTGAAATAAAGACCTGGCTCTGTGTGAACCCGCTGAATTTCACCAAAGCGCAATACAACCGCTTGCTGGCGTTCATTGACGACGAAAACGGACGCATAAATTGCGAGAAGAATCGCAATAAGCACAGCGCCTATTATTGGTAATTTATTGCTGTTCATTAGTTGTTTCCTCCGTCTGTGCGGCGGTTCTGAACCTCAGGCAATGGCAAATACGGCACGACACCGTTGCCATTTTTATCCATGATGATCTTATTAGAATCACGCAGCACGCCTTCCATTGTCTCCAAGAAGAGACGTTTGCGCGTTACTTCCGGTGCCAACTTATATTGCTCATAGATCGAGATAAAGCGGGCTGCCTCACCTTGAGCTTCTTGAACAACACGCGTTGCATAACCAGAGGCTTCTTCACGTATCTGCGCTGCTTCACCACGTGCAGCACCCAGTTTCTGGTTCGAATACTGGTTTGCTTCTTCGCGGAAACGGTCTTCGTCCTGCTCGGCACGCTGCACTTCTTCAAATGCATCGGCAACTTCGCGTGGCGGTGCAGCATCCTCAATGGAAACTGTATTCACCTGAATACCAGCGCCGTAACTATCCAGCGTTGTCTGCATCGATGTACGAACATCTTCAGCAATCGCTGCACGGTTATCGCGGAACACGTCCTGTGCCGGACGGCGGCCAACGATTTCACGCATCGCGCTTTCAGACACTTGACGCACAACATCATCTGGGCGCGAAACGTTGAACAGATAATCTTGCGGGTTAATCACTGAGTACAGAACCGCAAATTGAACATCCACGATGTTCTGATCACCTGAAAGCATCAAACCTGTTGAACCGGAGCGGCTTGTGCCTGCACCAATAGCGACTTGTTTCTCAACGATTTTGACTTTTTCAACAGTCTCAATCGGCCAGAAGTGGAAATGAAGACCCGGCTGTGAAAGCTCTTGTTTTGGCTTTCCGAAAAGCAGCTCCACAGCGCGTTCATCAGTATCAACCTGATAAAAGGCTTGCATGGCATAAAGCACAAGTGCGCCTAAAATCAGCAATACAATGAAGGCACCATTCGTTCCACGGCCACCACCGCCAGGAATAGCTTTTCTTAAGCGATCCTGTCCCTGCCGAATGATATCCTCTAGATCAGGCGGTTGATTACCACCGCCATTGCTCGGGCGCTTTGGACCATTGCCCCAAGGGCCGCCATTATCGCCGTTACTACCATTATTTTTGTCGCCGCCGCCCCAAGGGCCTCCGCCGCCATTACCGTTCTGATTGCTCCAGGGCATCAAAATCCTCTCAAACGAATAAATAGAGCTCCGCAAGTGCAGAGCCGTTATGTGTATATTAGGTGGCAGCTTAACCAGTTTCAACGCATAAGGCGCGATTTTCGTTGCCTTTAACAAGCAAACTTCACGTAATGCTACAAAACGTCTCATTTATGAGCAAAAACCAGAATTTTAACACGGTCAAATTGGTCCATGCGGCAGATTGAGCGCAACCACGCTACATAAAGAAAACTTGGTTAAAACAAACTATTCGGCAGATTTACGTTCATAAATGACAAATCGTGTCTCAACGCTGTCCTTGTCACTTTTAGGCACATCTTCGCTGGACACTTCCAACCATAAATTCTCATCAATTTCTGGAAAATGTGTATCGCCGTCGATTTCGGCCAAAACATGCGTCACATAAAGCGTATGCGCCATATTAATAGCCTGCGCATAGATTTGTCCGCCGCCAATCATACATATTTCATCAGGCAGCGGCGCTTCCAGATCATCGGGATCAGGTTCAGCGCTTTCAAGATGTGCTAACGCCAAATCCACAGCCGCACCGATTGAACCAACACGCATCACATCATCAGCGTGCCAATCAGCATCACGGGTAATGACGATATTTAACCGGTTCGGCAAAGCCTTACCAATGCTTTCAAACGTCTTGCGCCCCATTATTACGGGTTTTCCAATTGTCAGCGACTTGAAGCGCTTCAAATCGGCCGACAGACGCCAAGGCATATCACCCTCGCGGCCAATCACACCATTTTGAGAAACAGCAACAACAATTTCGATATGAGGTTCTATGTTTTTCATACCGCCACCGGCGCTTTTATGTGCGGATGCGATTCATAACCCACAATTTCAAAATCCTCGAACTTGAAATCCAAAAGCGATTTCACATCGGGATTGATCTTCAACTGCGGTAAAGCCATCGGCGCGCGTGCAAGTTGAGTTTTGACCTGCTCAAAATGATTTGAATATAAATGCGCATCCCCAAGCGTGTGAACAAAATCACCGACCTCAAGATCGCAGACCTGCGCAATCATATGAGTAAGAAGCGCATAGGACGCTATGTTGAATGGTACACCAAGGAAAATATCCGCCGAACGCTGATAAAGCTGGCACGAAAGCCTGCCGTCAGCGACATAAAACTGAAACAGGCAATGGCAAGGCGGCAATGCCATCTCATCAACCAATGCTGGGTTCCAAGCGCTCACAATATGGCGGCGTGAATTTGGATTATTCTTAATCCCATCAACAAGCTTCTCAATTTGGTCAACGCTCGTGCCATCCGGCGCAGGCCATGACCGCCATTGATAGCCGTAAACAGGCCCAAGATCACCATTTTCATCGGCCCATTCATTCCAAATGGATACACCATTATCTTGCAGCCAGCCAATATTCGTGTCGCCGCGCAAGAACCATAAAAGTTCGATGATGATTGAGCGCAAATGAAGCTTTTTGGTTGTGACGACCGGGAAGCCTTCACGCAAATCAAAACGCATCTGATGGCCAAAAACGGAACGCGTACCTGTGCCGGTACGATCACCCTTATCGGTGCCGTTTTCCATCACATGAGACATTAGATCGAGATATTGTTGCATGGATCAAGCTTTCTACGATTCCTTGCGGAAAATCCACAAATGACTTTTCCAAGGCAAAGATACGCACAAAAAAGCCCCCGCAAGCGGAGGCTTCATCTATTCAAAATCAACAATCATTAGAGATCGCCGAGTTTACCTGCATGTTTTGCAACAAGGTAATAGAATGTCACACGCGCTTTATTGCGGTCACCGGACATTTCTTCACAGACTTTAGAAACAATTTCGCTGCCTGCAGCTGCATCCATACCAAGTTTTTTGCCGCACCATTTTTCAATAACACGATCAAGTTCGCTTTTATCACTGCATGAAACCAAAGAAGCATCGCGGCTGCGAAGCGCAATTCCCAAATGCTTTACAATTTTGCTTACAACATCTTCATTTGCGCCCGAATCATAACGCTGCACGTCACCTAGATAGTCGCTCATAAATTTCCCCTCATGAATGGACCAGTGATGGACTAAATAGTCCAGTATAAATAAACGTTCCGTGAGAATGTTCTTTAACAGCTACGTAAAGTCAAGCGCCGGACTAAACTTGGGGCTTTAATTTCATAAACATAACATCTATATAAGCACTGCTGGCTTGCCAGCTATGGTGATAAATTGGCGTTGTAATAAACCATTCGGACCCGGGGGCGGTACCCGGCGCCTCCACCACCAACAGTTCTTAAGTGACATTGTGCACGGGAACTTTTGATGCTGGGGGCGAAATAGGATCGACGAGGGCGTAAAGAGCGTACTTTTACTCGGCATGATACCGCCGTTATCGGGTCATTTGTATAGTTGCAAACGACAACTACGCGGAAGCACGTCTCGCTGCTTAATTGCGGTGCGACAGCTTCACACTAACTCCTAACGGTTCGCACTGTTAGGCGGGGTTCGCAGGCACCTGGCAACAGAAGCCTGCACTTTCATTTTCTGCCCATTTCCATACATTTATTGTAATCAGCAGCGTGCCTGCCTCTTGACCTCAACCCTCGTTCGGCGCACATCTGCAATTGTAATAATGAAGTGGAAAGCACCCGAAAGATGACAGAAGACATTCTGCGCTATGACATTCTCGTACAAAATGCCCTGCGCGGCGTTATTCGCAAAGTGCTGTCTGAGGTCGACAAGACTGGCCTTCCAGGCAACCATCATTTTTTCATTACGTTTTTGACCGGCGCTCAAGGCGTCAAAGTGTCAAACCGAATCAAAGAACAATATCCTGAGCAGATGACAATTGTTGTTCAGCACCAATATTGGGAGCTTGAGGTCAATGAAACAGGCTTTGGTATAGGTCTTTCATTCTCTGACATTCCTGAAAAACTCTATATTCCCTATTCAGCTGTCCGCGGTTTTTACGACCCGTCTGTCAACTTTGAACTCGAATTTGATGTCGAACAGGCAGAAGAGGATGGCGACGCGAGCGTTACTGCCATTGGCACAGCGCAGCCCGTCCTACAGGACCCTGCATCTGATGATGAAGCGGACGACAAAGAAACAACCGCCGAAGATGACAAATCTTCGGATGAAGGCGGCGACAATTCTGCTGATGTTGTTTCACTCGATTCGTTCCGCAAAAAGAAATAATGCTGGCGCGCAAGCGATCCATCTCAATTTCTGGGCACCGCACCAGCTTTTCGCTTGAAGACATTTTCTTTGATGATTTATGTCGCTTAGCCGAACAGGACGATATTTCTATCGCAGCGCTCGTGACTAAAATAGATAATGAGCGCCCGCGCGACAGCAATCTATCGTCATCATTGAGGCTTTATGTTTTAGAGGCCGCCAAGAACGGCCGTCTTTAAACTGCGCGCATCTCAATTCAGTTAGAATCAAATTCTAAATCTTGGAACAGGTTTGAATCGTTGCGGCGTGGCCCGAAAGGATTTTCGGTCAGCCCATCATCTAGCGGCTCCGGTTTTTCTTCATTCGCCCTGCGCGCTGCTTCTTCTGCACGTTTTTGTTCTTCGGCTTGCTTGCGCTCGGCCTCAATGCGTTGGCGCTCAGCTTCTTCGAGCAGCTTTTGCTCATCCAATATTTGTTGTGCTTCTAAAACCCGCTGCTCTTGTCTGCGCCGCTCAAGAATAACCGCCAAGCGTTTTGCAGCGATTTCACGCAGTCGCTCTTCTTCGCTGCGCACGAAGTTTTCTCGTTGAAGATATTTCAGATAGCGGACCTGTCGGCGAAGGCGCTGCTTCTCCAACAATCGTGCCTGCAGGGCTTCCACCCGTGCTTGCTCTCGTTCCAATGCGCGTTGACGAATAAAAGACGTAAGCAATGCATAATCACGCTCAACGATGATCGGTTCTTGTCCTTTGGCTTGGTTCATCGACACGACAACTTCTGGCTGTGAACCCGCAATAATGTCATCGCCAACATCATAAGTAATACGCGCCTCACCTGACATTGCTTGCTCGCCAAGTGCCAATGAAAACGCGCCGTTAAGAGCAAAATGGTCAAGTTGCACGGCAATATTGTCAATGCTCAAACGGCCATTATTGACGGACACAGGCAATTCGAGTGGCGGCAATGACACGCTACCAGACGGTATAAACATCGCCGCGATATTGGTGATTTGTGCGTCCGTTATCTGGTAGCCGATTTCATCGGCAGCATCCAAAACAGGCGGTAACGCCTCGCCGTTTAGCCCCGACAATATTAGATTATCCGTTGCAATAACACCCGAGCCTGCCAGTGAATTAACAAGCGCTTTTGTGCTATTGCCAGCCCCTGTCAAAGAAAGTGTCACAGCGCCATTGGCTTCAACACCGGATAATGGCGCTGTCGCAAAATGCGTCAAATCAGCATTTTGAAGACGTATATTACTATTGAATAAAACCGCACCATTATCATTTTGTGCATCAAGCGAACCCGTAACATTGCCGCCAAAGAGCGCTGCCTGAATTTCGCGCAAAGACAATGCGTTATCACGGTATATTAATCGCAATTGCGCGGCAGTTGCGCTGTTTTCCATCGCTGTGAGATTCTCGGCTGACACACGCACATCAAGTGCGTTATCCGTATAAAGCGGGTTGCTAAACAGGCTGGCTTCATCTGATAGATCATAACGACCAGTCAATATTTCAGCCAAGAAACCCAGATCAAGTTGTGACAGCTTCAGCGTGCCTTCAAACAGGCGTTTCGAGCGCTCATTTGCAATGGTTAAATTGCCCGCAAAATTATTATCCGCAACTTGGCCCGATAAATCAGACAGCGCCAACCTGCCATCTTGCAGCGTGATACGCGCTTCACCGACCAATGGCGTGCCAAGTCCAGTTGCAGGAAAAACATAGCCAAGCACATCCATCCACGGCTCGGCATCTTTGCTCTGAACGCGCGCTGCACCAACATAATCAAGCCCTGAAACATTTTGCTTCAAAACACCTTCAGCGCTGCCAAAACTATCCAATGTTTGAAGGCTAAACCTTGTGCTTAACCCTTCGACCAGATTGCCCAAAGCATTCAGCTTGACTTGCCCCTCACCCAGTAAGCGCAAAGGCAAGACGTCAAAGCCGGCTTGCGATAATAAAATCGAAGCTTCAGGGTTAGACACCGTACCACTAAGGGAAATACCTGCCTTTTCCGGATCAAGTAATGCGCCAGTAATCGTGGTCGTCAGAGAAATATCAGAGCCACCGATCTGCCCCGAAACACTTACTGACACTTCCCCATTATCGTCGGCAGGCAGAAGAGCCGTACCAACAACATTCAAACTTGTATCTTGCAAAGCTGCAGCATCACGCACAGCAACGCTCTGCAATGTGTCCAAGAAAGCGACATTTGGAAAAATGCGCGCAAGCCCGCGCATAAAGGGCGCTCCTTGCGCCGCAATTAAACTCACATCAAAATTCGTATTATAACCAACTTGATCTTCTAACCCAGAAAGCGTTCCAGTCGCAGAAACTGCAGCACCAAAAATGTCCCGTATGGAGAGCTTATCCACTTCAACGCGTTCACCGCGCACCCGCAATGCCGCTTCTAACGCACCCATTTCTAGATCTTTGATATGTGGGTTGGTCAGATCAAATGTCGCGTCGATATCATGGCCGGATATTGATGCTCCACTGCCTGCGCCAAACAAGACACGAGACAGTGCATCCAGTGTTTCATAACGTGCATTGTCCCCCGCAAGATCAACAGAAATATACGGCATGGATGATGCGCTTTCCTTGCGCTCAATACGTCCTGTTAGCTGTGCAGCACCAAGCACAAGCTCAAGTTCGCTAAATATTTGCTGTTCTGCGTTTAGCTCAACCTGCGCCGAAAATCCTGCATTAGGCATCATGCGAATTGTTTCGTCTATGTCATCGGTAAGCCATGCAGCAAGACCGGAGGGCTGGCGCGAGGCCACAACCAAATCACCTTTGAATGATGTGCCCGCCGCCGCAGCTTCACCTTCGCCAAGCACCAACGTACCGCTTCCTTCAAGAACCGTCCGGCCAGGAAGTTTCGCCTCAAGGCGCTTGATATCCCAAACACTGCCAACAGCACCCGATTTTGGTTCAGCCCGCAACGTCAAATCTCGAATGGTCGTGCTGCCTGCAACAATCGTTGGTAAATCAAGCTCAATTGTGCCCGCCATAGATGGTATAGGCAGCGCGGCAAGAACGCTTTGAATCTCTGCTAATCGGTTCGATAAAGAGACAGGTGCGCCTTCCCCGTCAGCCGCGTCATTAAAACTTACCTGATTGCCTTTTGCTTGAAAGTTGAATGAAGGGATTTCACCGCCATCAATCTCGGCTGTTCCATTGATCGTATAAGGATCATCGAGCGCACCGAAATCACCGCGAAATTGTTCGATTTTCAAAGAGCGCGCATCGGCTTCAAACAGACCTTCGATCAGATAGTTCTGTGTCCGTTTAGCAGTTGGCTTGATGGAGAAAGTGCCAGAATACCAGCTTTCTCGCTCCGTTGAGGGCGCTGCAATGCGTCCTTCACTAATCAGTTCAAACTTGCTTTCTGGCAGCATCGCCTGAATGCGCGCCGAAAATCCTTCACGATTAAGATTGCCCGTTGAAATACGCGCCTCAAAAGCTTCACCGCGCACAAAACCTTTGCTTTCAACCCGCCAAGGCCCGAACAGGCTTTGCGCCGCTGCCGTGCCGTTGAGTGAAACAAAATCCCATTGCCGTGCGGTCTTTTGATCACGCACCACAATTGTACCATCGCTAAAGCTGGCCTGTTCCAAAATGATTTGAGCAGGGTCAACAGGCGCTTCAAGCGGAAAATCCCATTGTGGTTTGCCGTCTTCGTCTAAATCAAGGCGAACAACAGGCGACACAAAATTCATATCGAAAATCAGGATTTCACCGCGCAAGAAAGGCGCAAGCTCAACATCCATTGAGAACTTTTCAACCGTTACATTGGGCGCATTTTTGGGGCCAACCCGAACATCGGAAAAAGTGACAGACGGAAAAGGAACTAAACGCGCCGATGCGCTGCCCTCAACCCGCACTTCTTGGCCCAATATACGTGATGCTTCGGCTTCAAATCGATCACGATAACCGCTCCAATCGACAAAATACGGCCCGACCAGCGCTGCAAGCAGCACCAGTACGATCATACCGCCGATTAGAACAAATAAACGCAACCCTAACCCCTGATTTTCCGTAAGCCTGCGCTGTCAAATTGACATTTTAAGGACAGCGAAAAATCTTTCTGCATCATAGCGTAAAAATCTTACCTGGATTCATAATATTGTCTGGATCAATAGAACGCTTGATACCACGCATAACATCAACAGCGCCGCCAAGTTCCACCTCTAGAAACTTCATTTTGCCTTGCCCAATACCGTGCTCGCCAGTGCATGTGCCGCCCATCGCCAATGCACGCCCATTCAAGCGCTCAACAAAACTTTCCGCCATCGCAATTTCTTCTGGATTTTCTTCATCAATCAAAAGCAAAACATGAAAATTGCCATCGCCCGCATGTCCAACGATTGGCGCAATCAAACCAAGCTCTTCGATATCGGCTTCAGTATCTCGAATACAGTCCGCTAATCGCGAGATCGGCACACACACATCCGTGGATATTGCCTTTGCGCCGGGCCGCAAGCCAAGCGCTGCCCAATAAGCATCATGACGCGCTTTCCACAGTTTGGTTCGCTCTTCTTGGACCGCTGACCATTTAAACGGGCCGCCGCCAAGATCAGCAGCGATTTCATTAAATATCTCAGCTTGTTCTGCAACGCCGGTTTCAGAACCATGAAACTCTAGGAACAAACAAGGCGTCGGTTCAAAATCAAGTTTTGAATAATCAATCATCGCTTGCATTTGTAGTGCATTGACCAATTCGATACGGGCAACAGGCAGGCCCATTTGAATTGTATAAATAACCGCCTCAACCGCCGCATCAAGCGTTGGGAACGGGCACACGCCGCCGGTGATTGCCTGCGGTATCCCCTGCAATTTAAGCGTGATCTGCGTGATAATGCCGAGCGTGCCTTCAGAGCCAACCATCAGCCGTGTAAGATCATAACCAGCAGAGCTTTTGCGTGCGCGCTGCGCCGTTGTGATCTTGCGCCCATTGGGCAGCACCACTTCAAGCGCCAAAACATTGTCTTTCATCGTACCGTAGCGCACTGCGTTCGTGCCCGATGCACGCGTTGCTGTCATGCCGCCAAGGCTGGCATTGGCACCCGGATCAATAGGGAAGAAAAGCCCAGATGCGCGTAAATATGTATTCAAATCTTCGCGCGTAACACCCGGCTCAATAACGCAGTCTAGATCGCTTTCATTAACCGAAATGATTTTGTTCATCTGGCTAACATCAATTGAAATACCGCCCGCAGGTGCATTGACCCCGCCTTCAAGCGACGTGCCAGTACCAAAGGGAATGATGGGAACCTTGTGCTCGGCACAAATTTCTACAGCTTTTTGTACATCATCAGATGATTTTGCAAACAACACACCGTCAGGCAATTGTGCCGGTATATACGTGGTCGTATGCGCATGCTGCGCACGCAGAGCCTCACCTGTTTGAAACGCCTCGCCAAAAGCCTGTTTTAAAATACCAACAGCCGTAGAAATACCAGCATCATTGCGTTTAACTTCGACAATATCTTTGAGCGCCAACGACGTTCCTCCACCAATAAAATTCATTGAAATAATTCAAGAATTTCAATTTTTCAGCAATTTGACTTGCTGCTTATGTTATGTTTCGTAATGTGCCGTTACCACGCTCTTGTGTCCACCACCAAAAAGCGATTGAAAGCATAATGTCCGATGATTTTCACAGCCCTATGCCCTTTACCTCTAAGGCAGTGGATATTGAAGACAGCTGGATAGATTATAACGGGCATCTCAACATGGCATATTACCTTGTCATGTTTGAAAAAGCTTTTGATGATTTCCATTATGCCTTCGGCGTGACCGAGGAATATGTCAAAACCCGCAACATGACGACCTATACTGGCCAAACCAAAATTGACTATCTGCGCGAAGTGCACAAGGGCACCAAACTCACAGCAACCTGCCAAATTTTGAATTATGATCAAAAGCGCATTCACACTTGGCAAGAGCTTCAATTTGAGGACGGCACTGTCGCAGCAACCTGCGAAACCTTGACGCTTCACATTGATGCGAGCGGGCCGAAGGTTGCGCCCTTCCCAGCCGACATTTTGAGCAACATCAAAACGATGGCTGACAAGCATTTAAGCTTGCAACGCCCTGCCAAAGCGGGCCAACCTATCGCCATTGGTTCAAAAGAAAATGCAGCGTCATGAATTGGGCCATTATAAAAAAACTACCGACAATCTTGATAAGCTGGATTAAGCCCAACCTCGATACGTTCAAAAGCTCCCGAGCACTTAATATCTGGATTCTCTCACTGCTCATTGGTGCCGCCGTTGGCGTGGCCGCTATCGCTTTCCGCGAACTGATCGGCATTGTACAATGGCCTTGGCTCAAAAACCGCAGCGAAGACACTCTGACAGCGGCCCAAAACGTATCAACTATTTGGCTTTTTCTAGCCCCTGTAATTGGCGGCCTCATTGTTGGGCAATTATTGCGCTTTCTTCATACGCGCCGTGCAGGCAATGTTTCAGATGTTATTGAAGCACGCTCGACAACGGGCAGAAATCTTGGATTAACACAAGGGCTGTGGTCAGCACTGGTCAGCGCAATTTCGCTTGGTGCGGGTGCAAGCGCAGGTCGTGAAGGGCCAATCGTCCATTTGGGCGCAACGCTTGCAAGTTTTATCGCACATCGTCAAAAATTACCTGAATGGTGCTCTAAAACATTACTGGCAGCAGGCGTCGCCAGTGCCATATCAGCCTCATTTAACGCACCCATTGCCGGTGTCTTATTTGCGCACGAGGTTATTCTGCAACACTATGCAATGCGTTCGTTCGTGCCGATTGTAATTGCTTCAACCGTTGGCACTGTTTTGTCGCGCCTATGGTTTGATGAAGTAACAACATTTCTCATTCCAATCTATCAGATCACATCCTATTGGGAGTTCCCAGCATTTGCACTGCTCGGCATTGTCTGTGCCCTTGTCGCTGTGCTGTTCCAATTCACCCTATTTTCAGCTGAATATGTCGCGCGCGGTATAAAGATGCCCATTTGGATGCGCCCGATTGTTGGCGGTTTAGTCGTGGGTATCATGGCAATGTTTTTGCCGCATATTCTTGGCGTTGGCTATGAAGTCACCGACAAGATGCTATGGAATCAATTGCCGCTATGGCTCTTGTTCACACTCATCATCGCAAAAACATTTGCAACGGCCATAACACTTGCATCACGCTTTGGCGGCGGCATTTTCTCCCCTGCTCTATTTCTGGGCGCAGCAACAGGCGGCGCATTTGGATTAATTGCCGGAAGCCTCTTCCCTGATCTTGCATCGAGCGGCGGACTTTATGCAATTTTGGGCATGGGCGCTGTGGCAGGCGCCGTGCTTGGCGCACCTATCTCTACCACAATGATCGTGTTTGAACTGACGGGCGGCTACAGCCTCTCCATCGCATTATTATTATGCGTGGCAATTGCTCACGGTGTGAACCAAGCGCTGCATGGCTTGTCATATTTCCATTGGCAATTGGAAATGCGTGGTCTGTTTGACCATTTAGGCCCGCACCGCTCGATCATGCGCACCAAAAAAGTAATGGACTTTATGGATGTCGTGGAGCCCGGCCTTGAACCGGAGACAATTGATCCTGAAAAAGGAACACCTGTGTTAAAACCAACCCATTCGATCGATTTTGCGCTGCGCACATTTGATGCTGGCGGCTATCAACGCCTGCCTGTTGTTGATGAGCGTGACGAAACAAAAATTATAGCTTGGGCTTTGCAGGTTAACGCGCTGCGATATTTCAACAAGGCTTTGATTGATGCCAGCGTGGAAGAACACCGCTAGGCAAAGCAAACTTTATTTATCGAAAGTAAGACCAAGGCGTTTCGCCTGACAATCGGCATCACAAGCATCTAAATGCCGCAAAACACCTTTAGGTGTTTGGGTTTTAGATCCGCCAGTTACCATGAAATCAATTGAGCTGGCTTGTGTGAAAGCTGATTTAATAATCTTCGCATCAGAGGACATCGTTGTCGCACTTGCAACTGTGATACCAGCCAAGATTAGAGCGCATCCGACAAAGATTTTATTAAATACTGTCATAATGCGGTAACGATAATGTAAAACATGCTACCAAAGCGTTAACATCTCTTCCAATTTTCCACTAAAAACTCGCAATTGTCCGCCGAATCATTACATTGCGAACAAATGAGCAACCCGTTCGATGACATACCATTCGATGATGGTCCAGCACCATCTCGAAATAACGCCGCCCCTGCCCCTAATCATGGAGGCGGGTCCGGCATTGCTGCGCGCGCAATGGCAGCCCGTGCAACACCGCAATATCTTGATGGCTTAAACCCTGAACAGAGCCGAGCGGTAAAAACCGTTGAAGGCCCTGTCTTGGTGCTGGCTGGAGCAGGAACGGGCAAAACCCGTGTTCTGACAACCCGTATCGCGCATATATTAGGCCAAGGTTTGGCATGGCCAAGTCAGGTCCTTGCCGTCACCTTTACCAATAAAGCGGCACGCGAAATGAAAGAGCGCATCGGCGTTCTTGTTGGCGGCGCTGTTGAAGGCATGCCATGGCTTGGCACATTCCACTCCATCGGCGTGAAGATTTTGCGCAAGCACGCCGAACTGGTGGGCCTGAAATCAGATTTTACCATCCTTGATACGGACGACCAGATTCGCCTGATCAAACAACTTATCCAAGCCGAAGGCATTGATGATAAGCGTTGGCCAGCGCGCACTTTTGCGCATTTGATGGATAGCTGGAAAAACAAAGGTTGGGGCCCAGCCGATATTCCCGAAGGCGATGCACGCGCTTTTGCAAATGGAAAAGGACGCGAACTGTTCACAGCCTATCAGGATCGTCTACGCACGCTTAATGCTGCCGACTTTGGCGATCTATTGTGTCACCCAATCCGCATATTAAAAAATCACCCCGATGTGCTGGCTGAATACCACGCCAAGTTTAAATACATATTGGTGGACGAGTATCAGGACACCAACGTGGCGCAATATATGTGGCTACGGCTTTTGTCGCAGCGGCCCAAAGGCACGCCAACAAACATTTGCTGCGTGGGCGATGACGATCAGTCAATTTATGGCTGGCGCGGCGCAGAAGTCGACAATATTTTGCGTTTTGAAAAAGATTTTCCGGGCGCAGCTGTCATCAAGCTGGAGCGCAATTACCGCTCAACCGCACATATTCTAGGAGCTGCTGCCCACCTCATTAGCCATAATGAAGACCGCCTTGGTAAAACGCTCTTCACCGATGATCCCGACATTGATGATCCAAAGGTGCAGGTTCACGCTGCTTGGGACTCTGAAGAAGAGGCCCGCGCCATTGGCGAAGTGATCGAGCGCCTTCACAGCGATCAACACGATCTCAACGAAATGGCGATTTTGGTGCGTGCATCATTTCAAATGCGCGAGTTCGAGGAACGCTTTATCAAGAGCGGCATCAATTACCGCGTCATTGGCGGCCCACGTTTTTATGAACGCTTGGAAATCCGCGACGCAATGGCGTTTTTCCGTGTTGTTTGCCAACCGGCCGATGATCTAGCCTTTGAACGTATCATCAATGTACCAAAGCGCGGCCTTGGCGATGCCTCCGTGCGGCTGATCCATGATTATGCACGGCGCAAAAACATTCCGATGCTTGCCGCTTCTGCTGAGCTTATTGAATCGACCGATTTAAAACCAAAGCCTCGTGCCGCATTGCGTGAAGTCGTCATTAATTTCGAGCGTTGGGCAAAAGCGCTGGAAAATACCGAACATACGGAGCTCGCCGAAACCATTTTGGAAGAAAGTGGTTACACCGGCATGTGGCAGGCTGATCGCAGCGCAGAGGCACCGGGCCGTTTGGAGAACTTGAAAGAACTCATCACCTCTATGAGTGAGTTTGAAAGCCTGCGCTCATTCCTCGAACATGTGTCGCTGGTGATGGATGTTGAGCAAAATCCAGACGATGACAAAGTCTCGATCATGACGCTGCACGCTGCAAAAGGTCTCGAATTCAAAACCGTCTTTTTGCCGGGCTTTGAAGAAGGTCTGTTCCCGCACCAACGTTCATTGGACGAAGGTGGGCGCAACGGCTTAGAAGAAGAGCGCCGCCTCGCCTATGTTGGTTTGACCCGTGCTAAAATCAATTGCCACATCTGGTTTGTTTCCAACCGCCGTATTCATGGCCTATGGCAATCCACAATTCCATCGCGCTTTTTGGATGAACTGCCACTTGCGCATGTTGATGTTGCCGACCCACCCTCCAGCTATGGCGGCGGTAATGGCGGCTATGGTCAATCGCGTTTTGATAAAGCTGAGCCGTTTGAAAACACCTATTCAACACCGGGCTGGGCCCGCGCACAGGCCAATAAAACAGATGCAACACGCAACAATTGGGGCTCACGATCTGGCGCCAATGTCGAACGTATCGGTTATGGCGAAACAGACAGCCGCCGCGGCGCAGGGCGCGGCTCAATAAAAGGCAATATGATCGAGGGCGAACTCGTCGCCAAATCCGTTGCAGACAAGCCCTCTGCTTTCGAAGTTGGCGACCGCGTCTTTCACATGAAGTTTGGCAACGGCAATGTTGCCGAAATTGACGGCAACAAGCTGACCGTTACCTTTGATAAGGCTGGCGAGAAAAAGGTTTTAGATGGGTTTGTAGAGAAGGCTTAAGCCGCTATTCCGGCTTACCTTCTGCCCAATCCACCTCAGCGCCATAAAGCGGCACAGTAGACATGCTCATTTTTGCCGAGCCTTCCTGCACTTGTCTTGAATGTGACAGATAGATCAGTGTGTCGTTTTTCTTGTCATAGATGCGTTTGACAACAAGCTGTTTCCAGATGATCGAGCGGCGCTGCTTGAAAACCTCTTCCCCACCTTCGTCCAGTTCAATCTTGCCGATTTTAATCGGTCCGGTTTGACGGCACGCAATAGAAGAGTTTGAAGGGTCTTCAAACCAATTGCCTTTTTGCAAACGGTCAATAATACCGCGGTCAAAATAACTGATATGACACGTCACACCTTCAACGTCTGGATCACTCACAGCTTCGATAACAATATCATTGCCAAGCCAATCAACGCTCACTTCACCGACTTCTTCGGCAAGGCTAGATGATGTGCTGATGGCTAGGGTAAGTATTGCGGCTGTGAAACGACGTAACATTATGTTCTCCATGACGTTAGAAACGATCTAAACTCTATATAGTTCCCAAAACAAAGATTATCAGTGATGCGACACAATAAAACATACCTAGCGTTGCAATGATTATGCGGTTATGATCGAACCATGCAAAACCATAAGCAAGCAAACCAAATGATGACAAAGCAAATGATCGCCGCCAGCGGCCTGATCATTGTCGTTTCGTTATTGGCTTTTGCCACTTGGCTTGGCACCGGCAAACAGATGATGGCATCGCTCATTCAATCTGGCCTTGCTTGGTGTCTTTAGGCCCGAACCTGCGCTAATTTGCGCATAGGCAGTATAAATTTTACATCCTATACAACATCCAACATTTAATGATTGGGCACTTTTATGCGTATTCTTTTTTCCGTTCTCATCGTCGCGCTTGTCGCGGCTTTAGGTGTGGTTTTCTATCAATGGCAACAGACACAAAATAGCGTCGAGGCTTATGGCGTACCGTTTGAACTTGTTGATGGCCAAGGCGAAAAAATTACACAGGAAGCATTTATAGGGCAGCCATCTGCGTTGTTTTTTGGCTTCACGCATTGCCCTGAAATCTGCCCAACAACACTCTATGAGTTAAATGGCTGGCTGGAAACTTTGGGCGAAGATGGCGAAAACATCGAAGCGTTCTTCATCACGGTTGACCCAGAGCGCGACACCGTTGAGATTTTGAATAATTATGTCTCAAGCGTGACTGACCGCGTCACAGCAATTACAGGCGATCCTGATAAAGTGCGCGCCATGGCGTCGGGCTATGGCATATATTATAAGCGCCAAGAACTTGAAGATGGCGACTATACAATGGACCACACAGCATCCATTTTCTTGCTCGATTCCAACGGTGATTTCCGTTCCACCATCGCTTGGGGCGAAAATTCTGAAACAGCCATTCAAAAGCTCCGCAACCTTGCTGGCAGCTAATTGCTTGCATTTTTGAGCGACTGGCTCATATGAGTGAGTTAGTCGAACAAAAAAAGTGAGCGAACATGGAAGATGTAGCACTCAAACTGGCGGCAATTGGCGTTGCTGGCATCGGTGCACAATGGCTGGCATGGCGCTTTAAACTGCCAGCGATTGTCCTCTTATTACTTGCTGGTTTTATCGCCGGCCCAGTAACAGGCTTTATTGATCCAAGCACCGATTTTGGCGAAATTTACAAACCCGTTGTCGGCTTAGCAGTAGCAATCATTCTTTTTGAAGGCGGGCTTACGCTCAATTTCCGTGAAATATCTGAAACCTCCAAAGGCGTGCGCCGGATGATCCTCATTGCAGGACCGCTCACATGGCTTGGCGCGCTTTTAGCAGCCCATTATGTCGGCGGCTTGGCTTGGCCTGCTGCCATGGTGCTCGGTGCGATATTGGTTGTCACCGGACCAACCGTTATTATGCCGCTGTTGCGCTCGGCAAAACTCTCGCAGCGCCCTGCCTCAATGCTACGCTGGGAAGCCATCGTCAACGACCCGATAGGCGCGCTTTTAGCGGTGATTACTTTCGAGGTTTTTCTGGCGACCCAAAGCGTCAATGGCCATGGTGCAGGCGCGATTATTCTGAATGTCGTTTCAGCCTTCGCCTTTGCGGTCATTATTGGTTATGCGGCTGGATACTTATTATCACGCGCCTTCATAAAAGGCCTCATTCCAGACTATCTTAAAGCACCGGTGCTTTTTACAACCGTCCTTGCGCTGTTTGCTGTGTCAAACATGATTTTAGAAGAGTCTGGGCTTCTCACTGTCACCGTGATGGGCATCACGCTTGCCAATACACGCATCGCCTCCCTGACAGAAATGCGCCGATTTAAAGAGACCGTCACCGTCCTTCTCGTCTCTGGCGTTTTCATTTTGCTCACAGCAGCGCTTGATTGGGAAACCATTCAAACACTTGATTGGAACGCACTTGCCTTCGTGGTGCTTCTGCTCTTTGTCGTCAGACCCATCGCCGTTACCATCGCAACCATCAGAACTGGCCTGACATGGCAAGAACGTCTTTTGGTTGGCTGGATAGCACCGCGCGGTATTGTTGCCGTCGCCGTTGCAGGCCTATTCGGTGCCTCTTTGGTTGCCGCTGGTGTTGAAGACGGGCAGCGCATGATTGCCCTCACCTTTGCCGTTGTTGTCGGCTCTATTCTACTCCACGGCTTTTCACTATCGCCCCTATCGAGTGCGCTTGGACTTAAAACGACGGAAAAGCCTGGCGTCTTGCTTGTTGGCGGATCAAAATGGTCCACCGCACTTGCCAGACGTCTTCAAGCAATGGAAATTCCGGTCACCATTTCAGATTCAAACTGGAACCACCTGTCCGAGGCAAGGCTCGCAGATATTCCAGTACATTTTGGCGATGTCTTGTCTGAGCACTCTCACCATCACCTCGCACTCAACAAGTTTTCAACATTGATCGCGGTAAGCGATAATGATGCTTATAATGCCTTGGTGTGCACGGATTTTGGACCAGAAATGGGCCGCAGTCATGTGTTCCAAATCGGTGCTTATAAAGAGCAATCAGAACGCAAAGCACTCAGCTTCACACTTGGCGGCAGGCAATTAATGTCGCCCGGCATCAGCTATGATGAGCTTGAACAAAAAACACGTGAAGGCTGGACATTCCAATCAACACGCATCACCGATGAATTCACCTTTGAGAAATTTCAGGACACACGCCCAGAAGGCACGCATGTTGTGCTATGGCGCAAACCAGATGGCAAATTGATCCCCGGCAAAGCGCTTGAGGACCATCAACCACAGCCAAAAGATGTGATTATGAGTTTTGCGATGGCCAAACCTGAAAAAGAAGCGGTAAAGATAAAAACCGAAAAGAAATTACCCGATCCTAAATTGCCGAAATAAAGAAACACACATGTCCCAAAGCCTGATTAGTCTGCGTACCGGAAAAGCCGAAGCAGAACGCATATTCTCACTGCTCGAACTTGAGTTCGAAGATGACGGCTATGCCATTGCCATTACTGAAATAGATGAAGATGCCGATATTCATATGGTGTCTTTGTATATCGATACGGATGATGCCCTGATTGATGATGTCACGGCCCGCATCAAAAACGGCCTCGGCTCCGATGGATTTGGCGTGTCAATTACACGCGAAGACCTGCCCGACATTGACTGGGTTGCAAAATCGCTTGAAGGCTTGAAGCCCGTACGCGCTGGACGCTTTTTGGTGCATGGCGCACATGACCGCCATGCCGTGCGTGCTGGCGATGTTGGTATTGAGATTGACGCAGGCCAAGCATTTGGCACTGGCCATCATGGAACCACCAGCGGCTGCTTGATCATGCTTGAAAACATTATCAACAAGCGCAAACCCTATAGTGCGCTTGATCTTGGTGCAGGCAGCGCTGTTTTAGCTATCGCCATTGCAAAACTAACGTCAGCAAAAATTCTGGCGACCGATATTGATCCGATCGCAGTAAAAGTTGCGCGTGAAAACGTTGCTCTTAATGGCCAGACCGCTCAAATTCAGTGCGAAACATCCATTGGCTTCAAACATTTGGCTTTTAAACATCAAGCCCCGTTTGAATTGATTGTTGCCAATATTTTACCTTGGCCGCTCATGGCGATGGCGCTCGATATTGAAAAACATCTGGCCTATGGCGGCGATCTTATTTTGTCAGGTATTTTGACCCATCAGCGTAGAATGGTTGTCGCCGCTTTCCGCAATATGGGACTGACGCACCGCCGCACCATTGAGCGTGAAGGCTGGGTAACTATTCACTTGCGCCACGGTAATCTATAAATTCAAAGCAATAAAAAAGCGGCCAAAAGCCGCTTTTTTTTCAACTCTATAACCGTTGCTTAGAACGGGTAGTAGGATGACTTGTTCTTAGACAACTCATTACGGTCATAGCCGTGAGCTTTAAGTGTTTTGTCGTCAAGCATCAAAAGTGCGCCGTTTACATATGCCTTGGCTTGGCGTGAACGTGCATCCATCATTGCCTCTAAGAAACCTTTGCGGTTTGCCATGACTATTCTCCAAAATTGTTTTCGCGTTGTTGCGATAAAAACAATATGGGATATGAAGAGCACTTCTACCACGCATAATACAGCAATGCAGCTATGCGTTTTTGCATGTGCGAACAAATCTTATTGCAACGCAACATTAACCTTCCACCTTGAAGGCATGGTGCAGCTCAGATAGCTTGCCGAAAAACACAACGGATACTTATATGTTTCAATCTTTTGACGTCACTTCTGAAAAATCTGAAGGCCCAGCACGCGTTGCCGCTTTGCGCGAGCGCATGGCAGACCTAGGCATTGATGCATTTATTGTCCCCCATAGCGATGAGCACCAAAATGAATATCTGCCAAAACGTGCAGAACGATTGGCTTGGCTGACAGGCTTCACCGGCTCTGCGGGTGCTGCCGTTATCTTGGCTGATAGCGCACATGTTTTCTCTGATGGTCGCTACACCGTGCAATTGCGTGAGCAGACAGACGCAGAAACATTTGAGCGCCATGACCTTACCAAAGCTGGCCCTGCCCTCAATTTGAATAAATGGGCCTCAAAAGATATGCGCATTGGCATCGATCCTTGGCTGCACACAATGGCAGGCATCGCCGCTTTTGAAAGCGCCGCCAATCACATTGGCGCAACTCTTGTGAAGCTTGATGAAAATCCGCTTGATGCAACATGGACAGATCAGCCAGATGCACCAAAAGGCAAAGTCGCAATCCACGATATGGAATATGCAGGCGTTCAGCCAAAGCAAAAGCTCAACGAAATAGCCAAAACCGTGCGAGAATCAGGCGCTGATGTAACCGTACTGACTGATCCGACGTCTATCTGTTGGGCGTTCAATATTCGCGGTGAAGACCTATCGCATATGCCTCTCGTGCTCAGCTTCGCTATCGTTCCAAAACAGGGCGACGCGATGTTGTTTATCGATCAAAGCAAAATCGACACAGAAGAGGAAGCATATCTGACCCAGCTTGCGCAGCTATCTTCAATAGATGAGCTGGAAGCAGCGCTTGTCTCTCTCGGAGAAGCCGAACTAAACGTCCTGCTCGATCCATCATTGGTGGCCGCAAAGATTGCCGAAACACTCGAAACATCGGGCGCGACAATCATTAAAGGCGATGACCCATGCCGTCTTCCACGCGCTTGCAAAAACCGCATTGAGCGCAAAGGTGCGATGGAAGCACACAAGCGCGATGGCGCTGCGATGGTGCAATTCTTAAGCTGGATGGATAGCCAGAAAGCTGAAGATCTTGATGAAATCAAAATCGCGCAAACGCTGGAACAAATCCGCATTGAAACTGGTGAGCGTCTTGGCTTTCCGCTCAAAGAGATTTCATTTGATACGATTTCCGCTGTTGGTCCGAATGCCGCCTTGCCGCATTACCGCGTCAATACGCAGAGCAACCGTCAAGTGAGGGACGGCGACCTCGTCTTGGTAGATTCCGGCGCTCAATATTTGGACGGCACAACCGATATTACGCGCGTTATTCCTGTGGGCGAGCCAGCAGAAGACAAGCGCCGCCATTTCACACTCGTTCTTAAAGGCATGATCGCGATCTCCGAAGCCAAATTCCCAGTCGGCACACGCGGCATCGACATTGATGGTCTTGCCCGTCAGGCATTATGGGCAGAAGGCTATGATTATGCCCATGGCACAGGCCACGGCGTTGGTTCTTACCTTGGTGTCCATGAAGGCCCACAAGGCATCCACCGCCGCGCTATGGTTGAGTTTGAACCTGGCATGATCGTCTCCAATGAGCCTGGCTATTACAAAGAAGGCAGCCACGGCATTCGCATCGAGAATATTCTGGTGGTCAATCCACCGAAAATACCTGAAGGCGGCGACCTAGAAATGTTAAGCTTTACAACGCTGACGCTTTGCCCGATTGACCGCCGTTTGATCGATGTGTCTTTGCTCACCGTTGCCGAAAAACGATGGGTCAACGGCTATCACAGCAAGGTGCGCACAGAACTATCCAAACTGATCGAAGATGAAGACACGCTTCATTGGCTGGAAAAAGCAACGCGCCGCATCAAGCGCGTTTAATCAGCCGATAAAATAGCGCAGTCCTAATATGCAGGCCCAGCCGAGTGCAAATACCGGCAGGGCCGGCAGAAATAGAGCAAGCACAGCCACAACGGCCAAAGTGAGCGTTTCCGCTAAGCCAAAAAAGGCAGCGTAAGGCGCAACAATTGCGGTCAAAACAGCTGCGGGCACTGCCCGCAAGCCTGCATCGACGCGCGGATGAATTTTGTCAAAACGTGACAAAACAACGTGCCCACCGATACGGGTTAAATAGGTCGCAAACGCGCCAGCAAAAATTATCCAGATTATTGTCGACATTATTCTGCTACCAATTTTGCATCTTTGGGCAATCCAATGATTGCCGCTACTACTATGCCTGCCAAAGCGCCAATCGTGACGTACCAAGGCGAACCAACATAATGATAGGCAAACATTGATGCTGCGCCACTGGCAATAACTATGACAGCCCAGTTATTGCGTTTGCGGAAACCCATCACAATAGACATAAAATAAACAGGCAAAAGAAAATCGATACCAATCGCTTCTGGATTGGCAATCAAATTACCGAACGTCGCCCCGATGACCGTCGCGATTTGCCAAGGAATCCAAAAACAAAGCCCTGCACCAAGCATCCATGAAAAACTGATCTTTTCACCGCGATCATGTCTTTCTTCAATCATCGCATACAAAGGGTCGATGAGAAAAAAGAAAGATAAATAACGCTCCATGAAAGTCATATGCGTCATATATCTGCCGGTGACAGCCGAATATAGAATATGGCGAAAATTCACGGCAAAGATTGAAAGGACGATCAACCAAGGCGCAACATTTGCACCAAAAAGCTCAATACCAACCAACTGGCTTGCACCAGCAAATAGCGTCGCACTCATCAAAAAGCTTTCAAAAATGGTCATTCCATTTTTAACCGCTAATGTGCCAAAAAGAACACCAAAAGGCAGTGCTGCTAAGACCATAGGTATGGACATAACAACGCCGGATTTGAACTCTGATTTTGTGAACGTCAATGTATCTCTCCAATAAGGAGACCCTATTGGAAGCAACAATTTATTGCACTTGAATAATTGTGATCGTGACAATCAGATGTTTTGAAGGCGAGCTTAAGCGTTCGCCACGCGCTCAAACCATTCATCTTCGTCAATCACTTCAATGCCCAATTCCTGCGCCTTTTTAAGCTTTGAACCAGCGCCTGGCCCAGCAACCAAAAGATCGGTTTTCGACGAGACAGAGCCGGATGCTTTAGCGCCAAGCCGCTCAGCCATAGATTTTGCCTCATCACGGCTCATCCGTTCCAATGAGCCAGTAAACACGATTGTTTTGCCTGCGTAAGCGCTATCGCTTTTAGGCTTTTCAGCGTCCTGCGGCGTCAGCTGCTCGACAAGCGCTTTGACCATATCAAGATTGTGTTCTTCGCCAAAGAAACGCGCAACGGCATCAAGCACAGCAGGCCCAACATCATCCAGTGCTTCCATTTCGCCGCGCGCAACCATATCGCCATTGGCAATAGCAAGCGCTGCCTTTTCAAAAGCGCCCCAGCTTTCATAGCCCTTGGCCAATGTCTTGGCCGTCGTCTGACCGACATGGCGAATACCAAGGCCAAAGATCAAACGATCAAGCGGTATGCTCTTTTTTTCATGGATAGCTGCAAAGAGTTTCGCCGCAGATGTTTCGCCAAAACCCTCGCGGTTTTTCAATTTGCGCAGTTCATCTTTTTGGTCATTTTCCTGCAATTTGAAAATATCAGCAGGCGTGCGAATTTGCAGAGGGTCATCATCTGGCAAATCGTAAAAATACTCGATCTGCTTATCGCCAAGCCCATCAATGTCGAACGCTTTGCGTCCAACAAACAGCTTCAAATGTTCCTTGCGCTGGAACGGACAAGCAAACTCACCTGTACAGCGGCGAATAACCCCCGCCTCACCCGTAGCCTTGTCCTCTTGTACAAGCTCGGTCTTTAAAGGACATGAACAATGGGTGGGGAAGTTAAACGGCTCAACACTATTGGAGCGTTTTTCTGGCACATAGCCCAGCACTTGTGGGATCACATCACCGGCGCGCTGCACGGTGACAGTATCTCCGATCATAATACCGAGCCGCTCGATTTCCTCTGCATTGTGCAGCGTAGCATTGGTGACAACAACACCGCCAACGGTAACAGGTTCAAGCCGCGCAACAGGCGTATGTGCGCCCGTGCGGCCAACCTGAATATCGATTGCTTTGAGAATTGTAACTGCTTTTTCAGCCGGAAATTTATGTGCAATCGCCCAGCGCGGCGAACGCGAGACAAAGCCTAGACGCTGCTGCAAAGAAAGATCGTCAACCTTGTAAACAACGCCGTCGATGTCGTATTCCAGTTCCGCGCGGCCAAGCTCAATCTTGTGGTAATGTTCAATCAGCGCAGACACATCATCAAAAACCGCCATCAGCGGATTAATGGAAAAGCCATAGCTTTTCAGCTTTTCAACCATGCCGCTTTGCGTGTCCGCAGGCATCACACTCACCTCGCCCCATGCATAGGCGAAGAACTTGAGCGGGCGCGCTTTGGTGATCGATGCATCAAGCTGGCGCAATGATCCGGCAGCCGTGTTGCGCGGGTTCACATAGGTTTGCTTGCCTGCGGCCTCTTGCGCCACATTGAGCGCTGCGAAATCAGCTTTGGTCATATAGACCTCGCCGCGCACCTCAAATACGTCCGGTGCATTTTCAGGCAAACGATCAGGAACGTCTGAAATTGTCCGCGCATTGGCCGTTACATTTTCGCCAACAGCCCCGTCGCCACGCGTTGCCGCATAGATAAGTTTGCGATTTTCATAGCGCAGCGACAGCGACAAACCGTCAATTTTTGGTTCAGCGGTCAAGCGTAAAGGTGCCGTCTCCGGCAATTTCAAAAAGCGTTTCACCCGTTTGGCAAAGTCTTCAACATCATCATCAGAAAAAGCATTATCGAGCGACAGCATCGGCACGGCATGACGCACTTTTTCGAATTTCTCAGAAATTGTCGCCCCTACTTTTTCAGAAGGGCTATCTGCACGTTTTAAACTCGGAAAACGGGTTTCGATTTCCTCATTGCGCTTTTTTAAGGCATCATAGTCAGCATCTGAAATAAGCGGCGCATCTTGCGTGTGATAGGCAAGATCGTACTTGGCCATATCTGCCGCAAGAGCAGCCAGTTCAGCTGCAGCCCGTGTCTCGTCGAGATCAGAAACTTTTATGAGACGCAATTCATTCGCCATGGCTTAACCTGCATTTAAAAGTTGTGCTGCTGCTGCGCGTGCTTCATCGGTTACTGTGGCACCAGAAAGCATACGTGCAAGCTCCTCAAGGCGCTTATCCATATCAATCTCAACGATAGAGGTCGCCAGTTTGTCTGCATCTTCTGTCTTCTTCGAAATCAAGAAATGATGCTCTGCGCGCGCGGCAACCTGCGGTGCATGTGTCACGGACAAGACTTGAACTTTTGTCGACAAACGCGAAAGGCGCGAGCCAATGGCATCTGCAACCGCGCCGCCAACGCCAGTGTCAATTTCATCGAACACCAATGTTGGTGCAGAACCACGGTCCGCAAGCGCAACTTTTAACGCGAGCAAAAAGCGCGAAAGCTCGCCGCCCGATGCAACCTTCATCATCGGCCCTGGCCGTGTGCCCGGATTAGTTTGAACCCAGAACTCAATCGTATCAATGCCAGTTTCCGCACGGTTTTCAGCGTCCGATGTCTGATTGATGATAAACGCCGCCTTTTCCAGTTTCAAAGCTGGCAATTCGGCCATTACCGCTGCAACCAACTGGTCGGCAGCCGCTTTTCGCGCTTCGGAAAGCTGCAACGCTGCACGGTCATACATCGCCAGCGCTTCGCCTTCAGCCTTTTCAAGCTCAATCAACCGCGCTTCACCGGCATCAAGCTCGGCCAATTGGTCTGCCATTTGAACAGCAAGTTCAGCCAGATTTTCAACCGGAACGTTGAATTTGCGCGATGCAGCCCGCAGCGAAAATAGTCGCTCCTCGGTTTGCTCAAGCACACGGTTGTCAAAATCAGAAATATTGATCGCTTTTTCGATCAGCGTTTGCGCTTCTGCCAGATGGTCGAGCGCTTTGCCCAAATTCTCATTGGCTTCTTCCAAAAGCCCCGGTGCTTCTTCTGTCTTGCGTTCAAGACGCCGCAGCAAGCTCGCAATATCGGGCACAGGTGATTTGGGACCGGATAAAACCTCATGCGCATCATTCAAGTCAGACGCAATTTTCTCCGCCTGCATCATACCCTGACGCTTTTCGGCAAGCTGAGTTTCCTCGCCCTCTTCTGGCGCGAGTGCTTCAAGCTCTTCCGATGACGCTTTGAGGTAATCAGCTTCTTTGGCTGCCTCTGCCACCCGCGCTTTATGTGTCAGAAGCGCTCTAACTGCCGCACGCCAATCATGATGCAAACGTGCAATATGTTCAGTTTCAGTTGATAATTGTCCAAATGCGTCGAGAAGATCGCGGTGCGTATCTGTTTCTATCAGCGCTCGCTCATCGTGTTGACCATGTATTTCAACAAGATGCTTGCCGACTTTTTGCAAAAGGCCAGCGCTAACAGATTGATCATTGATATAAGCGCGGGTGCGCCCATCGCCTGATTGAACACGGCGAAAAATTAATGCTTCGCTCGGATCAACATCAATGCCTGCATCTTTAATTTCCGAGCGTAGCGGGTGCACGGCCGGTAATTCGAATATGGCTGTCACTTGGCCTTGATTAGCACCTTGGCGCACCAAACCAGCATCGCCGCGTGCACCAAGTGCCAAGGCAAGTGAATCAAGCAGAATAGATTTACCCGCGCCGGTTTCACCGGTAAGCACAGAAAGTCCATCATCAAAGCGTATCGTTAGCGCTTCGATCAGAACAATGTCGCGGATCGAAAGCTCAGCCAGCATTCTTTAAAGGTTCCTGAAACAGAGAATCGGACGAACGAAACTCAATCCCCGATTAAGAGCGGTTGAACGCACGAGATAACCATGAGCCTGAATTTTGTTGTGGTTTCAAACCGCCAGATTGCAGAAGCTTGTAAGAGCTTGCGTACCATTCGCTGTCTGGGAAGTTGTTACCCAAAATAGCGGTTGCTGTTTGTGCTTCGTTGGTCAGGCCCATCGCCATATAAGTCTCGGTAAGGCGCGCTAACGCCTCTTCAATATGGCGCGTGTTTGAATATTCTTCGACCACACTTCTAAAACGAGACAAAGATGCAGCATATTCACGGCGTTCTAGGTAATAACGGCCGATCTGCATCTCTTTACCAGCAAGCTGGTCCGTACCGATGCGGATTTTTGCTTTCGCATCATCCACATAGATCGAATCAGGGTAGCGCTCCAACAACTCGTTGAAGTTCTGAATCGCAAGACGCGTATCGCGCTGGTCGCGCGTTACAACCGGCATCTGACTGAAATAGGAAATACCAATGATATACTGCGCGTAAGCTGCATCTTCATGCGTTGGATAAAGGCTCACAAACCGGCGCGCTGAAGATATAGCTTCATCAAAATTACCCTGCTTATACTGGGTAAATGCAGCTAACACATTGGCTTTACGAGCAAATTCTGAATAAGGGTGCTGGCGGTCAAGCGCATCAAACTTTTTAGATGCCTCGCGCAAACGGCCTTGGTTCATATTGGCAAGGCCCTGATTATAAAGCACATCAGCAGGCTCGATAGTCTCAACATAAGCGTTCAGATCAACATCATCATTATCTTTGGCACAGCCAGAAACAACGCCAACAGCCAATCCGGCTACAAGCAAATTGCGACCGATGGAAAATGCGCGGTATTTTGAACGCGATGAACGATTTTCAGATGTCATATTAACTACCGGCTTCTTTAAACGCAGGACACACAATGTCCTTAACAATACCACAAAACTGAGCGGAATAAACTTCTCGCTCAGCGATGCACACCAAATGCCGCAATTTTGTGACTTGATCAAGCTTTGTCGGTGTTTTTAAAGCCAATCGAGACTTCTACACATCCCAAGGGGCATATGCCTGAGCAGCAATAGCCACAAACTCGCGCGCAAACGCACGTTCGCGCGGTTCTGGTGTTTCAACAATCTCAAATGCGGTGCGATCAGCCAAAAGTTCTTTTAAAACTGTAGCATTAAGGCGGTGACCACCGCGATAAGAGCGGAAGCTTCCGATAAATTGTGCACCAGCCAATGCTAGATCGCCAACAGCATCCAGCGTTTTATGGCGAACAAACTCGTCCTTAAACCGCAAGCCTTCGCGGTTAATAACCATATTGTCATCACCGATAACCACTGAATTATCGAGCGATGAACCAAGCGCATGGCCAGAAGCCCATAGCCGCTCAACGTCTTTCATAAAGCCAAAAGTGCGGGCGCTTGAAAGTTCATTGCGAAATACATCGCCATCAACTTCCGATTTAAATTCCTGGCGGCCAATAGCAGCACTCTCAAAATCAATCACGACTTCAAAACGTGTGCCTTCATACGGGCTAAACTCGGCCCATGAGCCACCAATTTCAGCGCGTACAGTCTTTTTAACGCGGATATAACGGCGCTTAGCAGCAAAATGCGTTAGGCCAGCCTCATCAATCGCATCAATAAATATGCGTGAACTACCGTCCATAATCGGCACTTCATGGCTATCAACTTCAATAATAACATTATCAAGACCAATGGCTGAAAACGCAGCCATCATATGTTCAATGGTCGATACATGTATTTTTGAAGGATCGCCAAGCATCGTGCACAGATCGGTTGCCCCGACATGGCTTACGACAGCGGGAAAGTCATGTGTTGTGCCGTCAGGCATGATGCGGCGAAATATAATTCCCGTATTAGGATCAGCGGGCAACATAGAGATAGAAACACTATCACCGCTATGAACACCAATACCTGAAAGATTTACAACTTCGCTGAGTGAGGTTTGATAAGCCCTCAAATCGGTCCCCATAGACACTTCCTTATTAGGCGCTCAATGCGGAACCCTGCTAGCCGCAAATGAGAATACGCGCTCATACCCCGCAGGTAACATATCCGCGAGTCGGCTCGCTTTCCAAATCACGCTTTCTTACTAATTGTTACCAAGTGAAACATTTAGAATTTAGCAACAAAGAATAATAAAATCATAATGTTAACAAACCTGTAACGGGCTCCGCATGCGAAGCCCGTTACAATAATACAGCGTAATGTTACAAGCCGTTAGTTAGCTTGACGGCGCAAGAATGCCGGAATTTCCAACTGATCATCATCCTGATTAACAGCGGTAGGTTGTGTTCTACCCTGATTGTCATGCTGACTTCTTGCAGGCGCATACATAGATGCTTCTTGGCTGAGAGGACGGCGTGTCTCTTCAGAACGTTGTTCACTCGCTGGGTTCATCGGGCGAAGGCGCGGTTCAGCTGGCGCTTCATGCTCTTCGCGGCGTGACAAACCATTTGTTAAGCGCTTCAAAAGACCAAGCGGTCCACGATCATCATCTTCTGCAACGCGCGGTGCTGTGCGTGCAGTTTTAGTTTCAAGTTCTGCCTGAACCATCGGTGGAAAATCTTCCACTTGCGGCATTCTTGACTCAACAGACGGTGTTGAAGCAGCAGGCTGTGCAGCAGTTGGCATAGGCACAACAGTTGGCTGTGGCTTAACCTCGGCAACAGGCTCGCGAACTGGCTGGGACGGCGCAACGCTTGGCGCTGGTTTTGCTTGCGGTGTTGGTGCCGTGAACAAACGGCTTTGCGGAACGAAGCTTTCTTCTTGCTTTGTTTCTTCAACCTTGCGTGCGTTGGAAAGAGCTTCCATTTCTTTTTGTGCTTCAGCAACAGGATCAAGCGCAGGCTTTGCAGGCGCAGGCTTCGTAGCTTCTACAGGTTTTGCCTGTGGCTGCACGCTAAGCTGAGGGCGTGGCATGGATTGTACCGGAGCAGCGCCGGTTACAGCACGGCTGGGTGTACGGTTATCCACTGAACCAGATGCCTCCATCGACTCAATGCCCGTAGCAACAACTGAAACACGAATGATACCTTCAAGCGATTCATCAAAGGTCGCACCAAGAATGATATTGGCATCCTGATCAACTTCTTCGCGAATACGCGTTGCAGCTTCATCCACTTCAAACAACGTCATATCACGGCCACCAGTGATGGAGATCAACAAGCCGCGCGCGCCTTTCATTGATGTTTCATCAAGCAGAGGATTAGCAATCGCAGCTTCTGCAGCTGTCATCGCACGTCCTTCGCCAGACGCCTCACCCGTGCCCATCATCGCTTTGCCCATATCGCGCATAACTGAACGCACATCAGCAAAATCGAGGTTGATAAGACCTTCTTTGACCATCAGATCAGTAATGCAAGCAACACCAGAATAAAGAACTTGGTCTGCCATACCAAATGCATCAGCAAATGTCGTTTTATCATTGGCAATGCGGAAAAGGTTTTGGTTCGGGATCACAATAAGTGTGTCCACGTTCGCCTGAAGCTCTTCGATACCAGCATCTGCCGTTTTCATGCGGCGTTGACCTTCAAAGTGGAATGGCTTTGTTACCACACCAACAGTCAAGATACCGCGTTCACGCGCTGCACGCGCCACAACAGGTGCTGCACCAGTACCTGTGCCACCGCCCATACCGGCAGTTACGAAACACATATGCGTGCCATTGAGGTGGTCGTTGATCTCGTCGATGCACTCTTCAGCAGCAGCGCGTCCAATGTCAGGCATTGAACCGGCACCAAGGCCTTCGGTTACAACAGTACCAAGTTGAATAATGCGTTCAGCTTTGTTCATCGACAATGCTTGAGCGTCTGTGTTCGCAACAACAAACTCAACGCCATCTAGACCACCAGTGATCATGTTATTGACTGCGTTGCCGCCGCCACCGCCAACACCGAACACAGTGATACGCGGCTTAAGCTCTGTGATGTCAGGCTTCTGTAAATTAATGGTCATGGCTCATTCCCCATTTGGTTTCGGAAGCATTGCCTTGCTGCCGGTGGTCACACTCTCGTGTGAAATCAAAAACTATCTTTGATCCATTGTGTCATGCGACCCAATGGACCTTCGGTTCCGTTACGTTGATGGCGCACCGCGCCCTGAAAATTCGTCAAACTCTGATCGTTATGTGCTGTCTGTGGATAGATCATTAGTCCCACAGTTGCAGCAAATGCTGGTGTTTTAGCCGATGTCGGTAGGCCTTTAATGCCAAGCGGACGGCCAATACGGATATTGCGGCCAAGAACACGCCGCGCCAAATCTGGCAGGCCTGCCATCTGAGCAGCGCCGCCTGTTAGAACAACGCGCTTACCAATGACGCTTGAATGTCCCGATTTATTGAGACGCTCACGCAACATTTCCAAAGTTTCTTCAACACGCGCTGCAATAATACGGTTAAGCAAGCTGCGTGGCACCTGATGCGGGTTATCAAGTCCGTCCTCACCAAGGCCAGGCACAGAAATCATTTCGCGGTCATCAACCGTGGCCGCCATAACCGAACCCTGCATCACTTTCATGCGCTCTGCATTTTCAATGCTGCAAGAAAACCCGCGCGCAATATCCATTGTCACATGATGACCGCCCACAGGAATACAGTCCGCATGGATAAATCGGCGCTCTGAGAAAACAGATATTGATGTTGTGCCGCCGCCCATATCAATACAGGCGCAGCCAAGTTCTAACTCGTCATCAACAAGCGTTGAAAGGCCTGCCGCATAAGGTGTTGCAACCATTTGTTCGACGCTTAAATGCGAACGGTTGATTGCTAATTCCAGATTGCGCAGCGGTGCAGCATCAACGCTGAGCAAATGCATATTCAGCGATAATTCCTCGCCAATCATGCCACGTGGATCAAGAATGCCGCGCTCACCATCAAGCACATGATCAACCGGCATCAAGTGAACCACTTGGCGATCAATACGCGCTGCACGCGCTACCGCAGCTTTTAAGACTTTTTGTATATCTTTTGCAGCGATTGGTCGATCTTCTAGCGTAATCGACGCTGAACATTTTGTGCTGGCCATACGGCCTGCGCTAATATTCGTAATAATAGATTCAACGGTCAGGCCAGCCATGCGCTCAGCGGCTTCAACAGCATGGCGCACTGTGCGCTCAACACTGTCAAGATCAACAATCATGCCAGACTTCATGCCCACAGATTTGGTGTGACCAATACCGATCACTTCTGGCGCATGTGTGCGGCCATGCAAATAACGCCCGCCATCAACCGGCATCATTTTTGCAATAACACAAACGGTTTTTGTGGAACCAATATCCAAAACAGTAACAATTGAGCTGCGAATTTTAGCCATTAGATACGGCTCCCACGCGCTTTGCGTTCTTTTTTCGCAGCATCAGCGCGTGCTTTGACAAAAGCCTCACGGCTTTCCTGTGCATTTTCTGTCAAAGCAAAAATAGTGCGATCCTTTAAACGAAGGTCAATAGCAGCAAGATCACGGTCAAGGACGCCGTGTTTGATTTGCAAATCTGTCAGGCGCGCCAACGCGTCTTCTAATCCTTCATCCGGCAAACGGATCGTCATGCCGTTGTCCAGACGCAAATTCCAGCGGCGCGTACCAACACGAATGAAAGCACGAACACGCCCTGCCAAATCATCGAATTTCGCTACCGTCTCCACAAAAGCTTCACCGTTTTCTGCTGCACCTTTTCCAACAAGGAATGGTAGAGCCGACAAACGGGCATCAGCTGCATAGCCCCCGATAACCGAACCATCCTTTTGAACAACTGTAAGTGCTTCGCCTTGCTGCCAAACAGCAAAAGCATCGCGTTCTTCAATGTCGATTTTCAGCTTATCAGGATAAACTTTTGCGATTCTTGCGGCACCAACCCATGGCAATTGCTTCAATGCTTCGCGCGACGCATCTGGGTCGATGGAAACGAGGGAGCGTTGCTCACCCAAACGCAGCGCAGCAAACACATCATTGGCTGTCGTGTGCGTATTGCCAGAAATTTCAATTTCAGAAACGGCGAAACCAGATTTAGCCGTCACAGAATCCACAGCAACGGCGAATTGTCCGCCCATCACTGAGCCATAAACAATCGCGCCGCCAATAATTGCAGTAATGCCAAATCCTTCGGCATGTTTTGGAATAATGATATGTCCGTCCAGCAGCCGTTTCAAGAAACGGACTGGCCACCGCAGCAAACGCGGCAAAACGCGCAAGTTCGCGTAATGTGCACTTGGAAGCACAGAACCTTCAAACTCTAGCAATTTTGACTTCAACGCGAACAAGAAGCGTCCTCCACCATCCAATGTAAAAGCTCTCCGAAACTATGTCCGGCATAAGCTGCAAGCTCAGGCACTAAAGATGTCGCTGTCATGCCCGGTTGCGTGTTGATTTCCAGCCAGATCACTTCACCTTCTTCAGAGAAACGATCGTCATACCGGAAGTCGGAACGCGTCACGCCGCGACAGCCAAATGCCTTGTGAGCTTTTAACGCCATATTCGTAATCTTTTGGTAAACAAAAGGTGAAATTTTTGCTGGGCATTCATGATTTGATCCCCCAGCAGCATATTTTGCATCAAAATCGTAGAATTCTTGGCCCTGCGGAATTATTTCTGTGACCCCAAGCGCAACATCTCCCATAACGGCACAGGTAAATTCGCGGCCGTGAATATAGCGCTCCACCATAACGCGGTCGCCATATTTCCAATCAGCAGAGGTAATGACTTGCGGCGGATGGCTTTGCCCCTCTTTCACAATCACCACGCCAAAACTTGACCCTTCGGCCACAGGCTTGACCACATAAGGCGGCTGCATCGGGTGCGCGGAAGTAATATCAAAGCGGTTCATCACTTTTGATTCAGCAACAGTAATACCGTGTGTTTTGGCCAACCGCTTAGAAAGCTCTTTGTCCATCGCCACCGCAGTCGCAAGCACGCCTGAATGCGTGTAAGGAATTTGCATAAATTCCAAAACACCTTGAATAGTGCCGTCTTCACCGTAGGGGCCATGCAGAGCATTAAAAGCAACATCCGGCTTCACTTCAGCAAGCTGACTCGCAATATCATGGGTTACATCAATGCGCGTGACACGGTAGCCAAAGCGTTCAAGCTCATCGGCACAGGCATTTCCAGACATCAAACTGACGGGTCTTTCTGACGAAAAACCACCCATCAATACTGCTACATGCTTATCTCGACTGACCAAAGCGCTTCCCCTCGTTTCATAACATCCGCAAGATAAAGCAAGAGTCCGATCACGGCGCAAAACGCAAACCGTGAACCAAGGCAGCAACACACGCACCCGACTCAAACCAAAACGGAACAAGTCTATATGAATCAGAGTGGCGATTCGCTGACAAGTGAAAATCGAAAAAAGTGCCAAAGCATCTTGCTAAAAATCTTCACAGCAAGGGAATTATTGTCTTCAAAATTGAACGCACGAACCCTATGCACGCCAGTTAGGCTGCATTGGGTCGTTCAATACAGAAAAAAGTTAATCGCGCGGACGAATAAGCTGAAAACGGAAATTCAGTAAGATTGCCGCAAATGCCAAACCAACTGCTAGTCCGGTCCATATGCCAACACCGCCCCAATTTTCGACAATTCCCAAATAATAGGACGTTGAAAGCCCAACACCCCAATAGGAGAAAATAGCCATTGCCATGGGAATACGCGTATCCTTCAAACCGCGCAATTGAGCGACCGCAACAGCTTGCGTACTATCAACCAGCTGGAAAACAGCAGCAACGAAGAGCAATGGCACCGCATAAGTTGCCACAGCGGCCACATCCTCTTTGCCTTCATCAAGGAACATGCTGATCAACTGATCTGGCATGATAAAAAACAGGCTCGCACTGACGACAGCAACCAAGATCGCTATTGCCATAACAGCATTGGCAGCCCGCTGAAGATTACCCGGATCATTACGGCCATAGGCATTCGATACACGTATCGTCGCGACCTGACTCATACCAAGCGGTATCATAAAGGCTATGGAAGCCAATTGCAGCGCGATACCATGAGCAGCCAGCGGCACAACGCCAAGCCAGCCCACCATAATCGATGCAAAAATGAACATGCCTACTTCTGCCAAAATCGTAATGGCAATAGGAATACCAATCTTCAATACATCAAAGAACGCATGCCAATCAGGGCGCCAAAAGCGAACAAAGACCTCATATTTCCGCGCATCTTTTTGATAAGCAACGTAAAGTGCCATCGCCAAAAACATAATAATGTTAACCAGCAATGTCGCATAAGCAGCACCGCGAACACCAAGTTCCGGCGCACCCCAATTGCCAAAAATAAGCATGTAATTGACAACAATATTGGCAAGACCTGCCAACAATGTTGACCAGAAAATAATTTGCGCACGTTCAATAGCAGACAAAAACGAACGCAAAGCATGGCTAAGCAATGTCGGGAACATGGCGATCGCTGCAATTGCCAAATATTGGCCAGCCAAAAGCGCAAGTTGCGGCTTTTGTCCCAGCGCAAGCAAAATAGATTCGCCAAAGAAAAGCAGCGGCAGAACAAGGCTGGAATACAAAATAGCAATCCAGAACCCCATGCGAACAACACGGCGTACCGTGCGTTTATCGCCCTCACCCTCCGCTTGCGCAGCCATCGGCATTACTGCCTGACCAATACCAGCACCAAAGATCATAATGATAAAGAACAACTGCGTCGCGAGAACACTGGCGGCCAGTTCTTCCACGCCGTACCAGCCGAGCATGATAGTGTCGGTGGTATTCATCAGCATAAGACCAAGCTGTGATCCGACAAGCGGAATGCCAAGCTTGAATGTCGCGCGCAAATGCTCTGACCAGCTCTTGACTGCCGGCGTTACAACGTTCGTATCGATGTGAGTCATATCTGTCATCAAGACCCATTAGCCTCGATTATACGAAAGGCCAATAAATATTTTCAAACCATCAAGTAAAAAATCAACGGTTAAAGTCTAAATTCAGATTACCAAAACCATATCACAGCAAACGGCCAAGAAACTCCTGCACCGGTTCTTGATCGTCCGCAAACTCACCAAGACGTTTGATTTCCCATTCAAGACGAATACCGGACGTATCAAGCACGCGCGTGCGTACCGTTTCGCCGAGCGTTTCAAGATCATGACTGCTTGCGCCGCCCGTATTGATCATAAAGTTGCAATGCATGGGCGACATTTGCGCTTGTCCCACCATCAGACCGCGGCACCCTGCATCATCAACCAATTTCCACGCTGAATGACCGTCTGGGTTTTTAAAGGTCGAACCGCCGGTTTTTTCCTTCACCGGCTGAACTGTTTCGCGGTGATGTTGCACTTCATCCATCTGTTTTTGGATAATTGTTTTATCTTCCGCATAACCTTCAAAAAGCGCACCCGTGAAGATCAAGTCCTTGGATGCACCCGAATGACGATAGGAATAGCCCATGTGATCGTTCGAAATGACATGTTTTTCGCCTTTGCGATCAACAGCATAAACCTCAACAACGCGCTCGCGTGTTTCAGTGCCATTGGCCCCTGCATTCATGCGCAATGCACCGCCAATCGCGCCTGGAATACCATGATAGAAATGAAAACCGCCAAGTGACGCATCACGCGCAGCACTAGCCAGCATTTTATCCGGCACAGCAGTACCGCACTTAATCTGTGTGTCGCCAACAGTTTCTATGCTGCCAAAGCCACGCGCTGAAAGACGAATAACAACGCCTTTTAGGCCGCCGTCACGCACCATCAAATTGGAGCCAACCCCAACGACCAGAACAGGCACATCGTCAGGCAGCGCTGCTAGAAACATCGCCAGATCATCTTCATCAGCTGGCTGATAAAGCACCTCTGCCCGCCCGCCCGTGCGAAACCAAGTCACAGCACTCATTGGCGCATCAGGTGTCATGCGTCCGCGCAAATCCGGCAATAAAGGACGCAGCCGTTCCAGCAATGCTTCACCATTAATAGACATTAGGCGTCACCACCGGCCAATTCGCGTGGCAGCGCATAAGCCCATTGTGTGATGGAGCCAGCGCCCATATAAATCACATAGTCACCCTCAGATGTTTCCTTGCGCACGATTGATGCGACATCCGCAGGACCCGAAATTGTGCGTGCATCACGGTGCCCGCCAGATTTCATATGGCTGACCAGCGTCTCATGATTTGCGCCCTCGATCGGGTCTTCGCCAGCTTCATAAACAGGAGCAACAAGCGCGATATCTGCATCGTTAAAACAAGCAGCAAAATCATCAAACAAATCATGTAACCGCGTATATCGATGCGGCTGCATAATTGCGATAACACGCTTATCTTTAGCCGCAGAACGTGCTGCCTGAAGAACCGCTTTAATTTCAACAGGGTGGTGCGCGTAATCGTCAAACACAGAAACGCCGCTCCAATCACCCGTATGCGTAAAGCGGCGTTTTACACCGCCAAAGGCAGAAAGCCCTTTTGTAATATTTTGCACGCTCATGCCAAGCTCATGCGCAACGGCAATTGCAGCTGTAGCATTTGAAACATTGTGTGCGCCCGGCATTGGCAAACGTAAGTCAGGCAGAAATACGATTTCGCCGCCTTTGCGGTCACGAATTTCAACATCAAACAGCGATGTCGCCCCGTCCATACCTTTATGCGTATAACGCACATCAGCCTGCGGGTTTGTACCGTAAGTGATTACACGACGATCAGAGATCTTAGAGACCAGCGACTGCACTTCAGGATGATCAATGCAGCACACGCCAAAACCATAAAACGGCACATTTTCTACGAACTGCTTGAAAGCTTTGCGCACATTGTCAAATGAACCATAATGATCAAGATGCTCAGGATCGATATTAGTGATAACAGCCACATCCGCTGGCAATTTTAAAAATGTGCCATCACTTTCATCGGCCTCAACAACCATCCACTCGCCTTCGCCCATGCGCGCATTGGTGCCATAAGCATTGATGATGCCGCCATTGATAACGGTTGGATCAAGATCACCAGCTTCCAAGAGTGTTGCCACCATTGAAGTTGTCGTTGTTTTTCCGTGCGTGCCACCAATCGCAATCGCGTTTCTAAAACGCATGATTTCCGCCAGCATTTCTGCACGGCGCACGATCGGCAGTAATTTCTCGCGTGCAGCAACCAATTCAGGATTGTCTTTTTTAATCGCCGTTGAAACAACCACAACCTGCGCATCGCCAATATTTGCCGACGAATGGCCGACAAACACTTCAATGCCTTTTTCGCGCAGTCGCTGCACATTGGGTCCGTCAGCCTGATCGGAGCCTTGAACCTTGTGGCCAAGGTTGTGCAGAACTTCAGCAATCCCGCTCATACCTATGCCGCCAATTCCGACGAAGTGAACCAGTCCGATATTTTGCGGCATTTTCATATGATTAGTTCCGAAATTCTAGGCGTTGAATATCTAGGATTGCGCAGCTTTCAGCTCAGCAACACTCTTTCCAGACGCAATAGCCTCTGTCAGGTCTGCAAGCAAGATGTCTGCTTGCGGTTTGCCAGCCGCCTTAGCAGCCGCTGCCATGTTAGTAAGCTCGTCCGGTGATTGGAACAAACGCTCAAACTCGGCAGCGATAATATCAGCATCAAGGTCCGACTGGCGCATGACCTTCGCGCCGCCAACCGCTTCCAGCGCTGCAGCATTTGCAGCCTGATCGTGATCTAGCGCATGTGGGTACGGCACAAAGATCGCAGGTCTGCCAATGGCTGCAACCTCTGAAACCGTTGAGGCACCAGAGCGCGCCATAACCAAATGTGCATTGCTGATGCTATTTGGCAGATCAGAAAAGAACGACGACACCACGGCCTTAACGCCAATAGCTGCATAGGCAGCGCGTGCTTCATCTTCATCTTCTGGCCGCGCTTGCTGCGTTAAATGAATACGTGCGCGCAGACCTTCCGGCAGTTTTGCGAGTGCAGCTGGTATTGTTTTAGAAAAGAACTGTGCGCCTTGGCTACCGCCGAAAACCACAAGATTGATCGGCCCGCTTTTACCAATTGGTGCATAGGCTTTGGCACTTGCCTCTTTAACCGCAGGCCGAACCGGATTGCCCGTTTCGATAATTTTATCGGCAAACGCGCCCTCAGCTTTTAAAAAACCGCCCGCTATCATCGTCACGCGCTTTGCCAACATTTTGTTAGCGCGGCCAGCAACAGCATTTTGTTCATGGATCATCGTTGGCATTTTACCAGCAGCAGCCATGAGCGGCGGCACCGTTGGATAACCACCAAATCCGATAACGGCTTTAGGTTTAAGATCGCCAATCAATTGCCTTGATGTGCGCATACCCTTCATTAAAACCAAAACCGCTTTAACGATTTTTATCGGGTTCATGCCTGACGGCGATGCCGCTTCAATCACATGTGTCTGTAGCGCGGGGAAATTCGCCGTATATTGCTGCGCGCGCTTGTCGGTTGCCAAATGAATGGTCCACCCACGCTTGTGAAGTTCATGCGCCAGCGCTTCAGCTGGAAATAAATGGCCGCCAGTACCACCAGCACAAAGAAGAATTACACCTTTTGTCATTTCTACTCCGCTGCTTCCAAACCACCTTCAATAGGTGAATGGAAGCGTACTTTGCCTGCGCGCGTTTCAGGACGTTTACGTGTCAAAGCCAACAAGAACCCAGCGGTCAATGCAACCGCGATCATGGATGAGCCGCCATAAGAAATGAATGGCAGCGTCATGCCCTTAGCAGGCATCAATTGCAAATTAACCGAAATATTGATCATCGACTGAAAGCCGATCAGGATGACAAGACCAGACACTGCAAAACGGCGGAAATGGTCAGTTTCATTAAATGAGCGCTTCAAACCATAAAGGACGATGAAGGCAAAAACAGCCACCAAAACCATACATAAAATAATACCGTATTCTTCACCAAGCACGGAGAAAATAAAGTCCGTATGGCTATCTGGAAGCACGCGCTTAACTGTGCCTTCGCCCGGCCCTTGGCCAAACCAGCTACCGCGCACAATCGCTTCGCGTCCCATATCAACCTGAAACGTATCGCCTTCTCCGGTCAAAAAGCGGTCAATACGTCCAGCAACATGCGGCAGCGCATAATAGGCAGAAAGCAGACCAACCGCACCAATACCGCCAAGCACAACAATCCATAACCAAGACATGCCAGCCATAAAGAACATGGCACCCCAAGTACCGGCGAGCAAAATCGTTTGTCCCAAATCTGGCTGCGCTACCAAAAGCCCAACGATTGCAATGAACAAAATACCAGCAAACAAATTGCCCGGTATATCTGGGCGGCGTTGGCGTTCTGCAAACATCCAAGCACAGATAACCACGAAGGCCGGCTTCATAAACTCTGACGGTTGAAGCTGAAAACCAAGAATGCTGACCCAGCGGCGCGAGCCTTTGATTTCAACACCAAAAAACAGCGCCATAACCATAAGGACAATGGATCCTGCCAACACAAGTAGCGCAAGTCTGCGCACATGACGTTCTTCAAGAAAAGAAACAGCAATCATAACGGCTATCGAAGGCAGTAAGAAAACGGCATGGCGTTTGACGAAGTGAAAACTATCCAGCCCAATGCGCTCGGCCACATTCGGGCTCGCGGCAAATGACAAAACCATTCCAAAGCCGATGAGCGCTAAAAATGCGACCAATAACCAACGGTCGATGGTACGCCACCATTCTGCACCTGCGCTGCGGTCACTGCGTACATACATTAGCTTTTCCCTTCCACTTTTTCTTCAAGTGGCAATTTTTCGACAGCTTCAGTAAAAGCTTCACCGCGTTTTTCGAAATTCGAAAACTGGTCAAAGCTTGCCGCTGCCGGTGCCAGCAATACCACAGGTTCATGGTGCGAACTTTGCGCCGCATCTGCCGCAGCATGTCGAACGGCAACATCCAGCGTTGCCGAAATCTCATAAGCAACATCTTCGCCAAGGGTGGCAGCAAAAGATGGTGCTGCTTCTCCAATCAGATAGGCTTTTGCAATATTGCCAAACAATGGGCGCAGCGGCTCAATACCGCCTTCTTTTGCAAGCCCGCCCGCAATCCAATGGATTGAACTAAAGCTTGAAAGCGATTTCTCCGCCGCATCTGCATTGGTCGCTTTACTATCATTGACGAATTTGGTTTTCCCGCGTTCCGCGATAATTTGCATGCGGTGAGCAAGGCCAGGAAAAGATTTAAGCGCAGCCGTCATATCCTGCGCGCTTAGCCCCAGAATACGGCCCGCAGCAGTCGCCGCCAAAGCATTCTGCATATTATGCGCGCCGCGCAGTGAAGGCGCATCACTCAAATCAAGCATATCGCCATATTGCTCAACATCGATAAGCATCGCATTTTCAATACGTGCAGCAATCGCAGCCGACCATTTATCGCCGACACCAATCACGCCCTGCACAGATTTAGCAACGAGCTGCTCTTTAATGGCCGCATAGTTTTCCATTGAGCCATGACGGTCTAAATGGTCCGGCGACAGATTGAGCAATATGCCCACATCTGGGTCAAGCGAAGGGGCAAGATCAATCTGATAGGATGAACATTCAATCACATAAACGCGCCCATCTTCAGGCTCTTCGAGCGCAAGCACAGGAACGCCAATATTGCCGCCCATTTGAATGTCACGTCCAGCTTCTTTAAGCAAATGCGCAACCAGCGCCGTTGTTGTTGATTTGCCGTTCGTTCCGGTAATCGCAACAAGCTTGGCTGTCGTTTCTGCATCACGGCGCTGACGGCAAAATAATTCTACATCGCCAATGATTTCCACACCGGCACCATTGGCCAAATCAACCGACCAATGCGGCTTGGGATGTGTGAGCGGAACGCCGGGAGACAGCACGAAACTATCAATCGCCGACCAGTCCACACCGTGCAGATCAGCACAATTGATGCCTTTGGCCTGCGCCCGCGCGACACTGTCAGGATTATCATCCCAAGCAAAAATCTCTGCTCCACCAGCAATCAGCGCTTCGGCAGTCATAATGCCAGAGCCGCCCAATCCAAAAAGGGCAACCCTTTTACCAGCCATGACTGTCAGCTTAATCATCGTTATTGCCTAGCGAAGTTTCAGTGTGGACAATCCCACAAGAGCAAGAATGAGAGCGATAATCCAAAAGCGAATAACAACTTGGCTTTCGGTCCAACCTTTTTTCTCAAAATGGTGGTGAATAGGCGCCATCAGGAATACGCGTTTGCCAGTCATCTTAAAATAACCGACCTGAATAATCACGCTGAGCGCCTCCATAACAAACAGACCGCCAATAATGCCCATAACGATTTCATGCTTTGTCGCCACAGCAATGGTGCCAATCAAGCCGCCAAACGCGAGAGAGCCTGTGTCACCCATAAAAATCGCAGCTGGCGGTGCATTGAACCATAAAAAGCCAAGACCAGCGCCCATTAAAGCACCCACCACAACGGCCAAATCACCTGTGCCGGGCACAAAGTGAATCTGCAAATAATCGGCAAAAATCGCGTTACCGCACAAATAGGCAATAATGCCAAAGGCACCTGCCGCAATCATGATCGGCACAATCGCCAACCCATCAAGACCATCGGTTAAATTTACCGCATTACCCGCGCCAACGATCACAAAAGAAGCCATTGGAATGAAGAAAATGCCGAGATTGAATAGGAAATCTTTAAAGAACGGGAATGCAAGACTTGAGGAGAAAGGCTCGCCGCCAGTCTTCATGATAATGTAGGATGCAATACCAGCAATAATGAACTCAAGAGTGAGACGCATTTTGCCTGAAAAGCCTTTGTCTGACTGCTTGGTCACTTTCAAATAATCATCATAAAAGCCGATTGCGCCAAAGCCGATCATCACCATCATGACAACTTGCACATAGGTATTGCTTAAATTGCCCCAGAGCAATGTCGCAACAATAATGCCAACAAGTATCATCAAGCCGCCCATTGTCGGCGTACCCGCTTTTTTCAAATGTGTTTGCGGACCATCGGCACGAATTGGCTGGCCTTTGCCCTGCCGCAATTTAAGCGCTGCAATAATGCGCGGGCCGAATAGAAACACGATAAAAGCGGACGTAATTAACGCGCCGCCGCTGCGAAAAGTGATGTATCGAAACAAGTTAAGAACTTGAAACTGGTCAGCGAACTGCGTCAGCCAGTAGAGCATTGTAGAATTCCCCTTAATTACTGCCGAGCAGCATTACCCCTGTTGTTACGCAGCGCTATACGCTTTCAAAAGCGCTTTAACAATTTTTGAAAACCCAATGCCATTAGACGATTTCACCATGATCACATCTCCAGCAGAGGGAACTTCGGTAAATTCTTTGGCCAAACTATCCGCATCTTCAAAATAATGCGTATTAAATTCTTCGCCGAGAGCCGCCTCAAGCGCAATCATTTCTGAGCCCGCAAGATAAACATCCTTAATCGCGAACCGCGCCAAAGGATCAGCAAGGGCCGCATGTAGCTTTTGTGAAAACTTGCCCATTTCAAGCATGTCGCCAAGCACAGCAATGCGGCGGCCACGCCCTTTCGGGTTCATCGAAGCCAGCATCTCAAGCGCTGCCTCCATTGAGGCCGGATTTGCATTATAGCTCTCATCAATCAGCGTGAAAGTGCCGCCCGAGACTTTCAATTCATAATGGCGGCCACGTCCATCAGATGCGGTCAGCCGCGCCAAAGAATGGCTAACTTTGCACATATCCGCCTCAACCAGATGAGCCGTTGTCAAAATAGCCAGCATATTTTGAACAACATGCTTGCCCGGTACACTGACCTTGAAAGCAACTTCCTGTCCAAAAACTTTTGCAATCGCCGTTGTGCAATCGTCTAAATATTCTGCATTTTTGAGCACAACATCACCGCGCCGGTTCGCGCCGTAACCAACAATGTTTTTCACACCCGATTTTTCAGCAATTTCGCTCAGCAATTTAAAGCGCTTATCATCCCGATTGATAATTGCAGTGCCGCCGCGAACAAGCCCGCTGAAAATTTCGCCCTTAGCATGAGCAATGTCGTCGAGCGTTTTAAAATGCCCCATATGGGCCGCAGCAACCAATGTAACGATGGCAATATGTGGCTGCACCATTTTCGCAAGCGGCGTTATTTCACCAGCATGGTTCATACCAATTTCAAATATGCCGTACTCAGTTTCTTCCGGCATACGCGCCAATGTCAGCGGTACGCCCCAATGATTATTGAAGGAAGCCGCAGAAGCATGTACCCTGCCGCATGTAGCAAGCGCATGTGCCAGTGCATCTTTTGTCGTGGTTTTACCAGCCGAACCTGTCACTGCGATAATTTTTGCTTTGGAGCGCGCGCGTGCCGCTTTGCCTAAAAGTTCCATCGCATGCAGAACGTCATCAACAACCATGAGCGGTGTTTGTATCCGGCCAAGTGATGGCAATCTTTTCTCGTCAATAACCAAGACAGCTGCACCCGCAGCCGCAGCCGCTGTGGCATAATCATGACCATCAACGCGGTCGCCTTTGATTGCAAAAAACGCCTCGCCCTTTTGAAGAGTGCGCGTATCAATCGAAATACCAGTGATCTCATCTGGAACGCCGTGCACAGGCCGTGCATGCATGGCCTCAACCATCGCTTGACCTGTCCATAATGGCATTTCACCAATCGGGCCAACTTCCTCAATAGCACTGCGCGCTTCTTCGTGGTCTGAAAACGGATGCTTCACACCATTGATTGTTTGGCCCGTTTCATGGCCCTTGCCTGCGATAACAAGCGTATCACCTTTGCCAAGATTTGAGATCGCTGTGCGAATAGCTTCGCGGCGATCACCAATTTCCACCGCACCATCTGCAACATCCATAATGGCACGGCGGATAAGCGCTGCATCTTCCGTGCGCGGATTATCGTCGGTCACATAAACAACATCAGCAAGCCGCACGGCAATTTCACCCATGATCGGGCGCTTGCCCGTATCACGGTCACCGCCGCAACCAAACACCACCGCAACCTTGCCAGTCGTGAATGGGCGAACAGATAGCAGCACTTGTTCAAGCGCCTCTGGCTTATGTGCATAGTCTACATAGACCAGCGCACCATTTTTCGTTGTACCAACATGTTCCAGCCGGCCCGGCGCACCCTGCAACACCTCAAGTGCTTTAAATGCAGTTTCAGCATCAACACCCGTTGCGATACAAAGTCCGGCAGCCACCAGCGCATTGGCAATCTGGAAGTCGCCTGCAAGCGGCAATTCAATACGGTAAATTTTACCATCATGCGCAAGTTCTGCGATTTGGCGGTGCCGTTCATGCTCCACACGCTTGAGCGTAATATAGTCGCCTTTGCGCCCAACCGTCATCACCGACAGGCCAGCCTTGGTAGCAGCATTGATGGCTTTTTCTGAATAAGCATCATCTGCAAAAATAACAGCCGGAGATTTAGGGTCCATCAAAGTATCAAAAAGGCGCATTTTAGCAGCCAAATAATCTTCAACCGTTGGATGGTAATCCATGTGATCGCGGCCAAGATTGGTAAATCCGGCAGCGGTCAGCTTCACACCGTCAAGGCGGCGCTGTGTTAGGCCATGACTGGATGCCTCCATCGCAACATGGGTCACGGCCTCAGCAGCCAGATTACGCATTTCAATGTGCAACACGACAGGATCAGGCGTTGTCAGCGAGCCTTCAATCGAACCGCCCGGCCGTTCAATGCCAGTTGTGCCAATACTGGCAGCCTGCAATCCTGAAAAAGCATAAATTTGGCGCACAAAAGCTGCAACCGACGTTTTGCCAGCGGTGCCTGTAACCGCAACGACTGTTTCTGGTTGCGGGCCATAAAAAGCAGCGGCTAAAAGCGCCAATGTCCGGTGCGGGTCAGGCACATGTAGAACGGGCACACCAATATCACCCAAATCATCATTAGGGCCGCATACGACAATCAAAGCACCTTTTTGTACCGCATCCAAAGCAAACTGCGCGCCATTGGCTTTGACACCTGACAGCGCAACAAAAATTTCACCCGTAGAAATCTCTCGTGAGTCAGCGCTCACCCCATTGGCCTCGATTTCAGGCAAAACAGCGCCTGATTTCAGTTCCAGTGCATTATTAAGTATAGGAGATAATTGGGTTAAAAACATTTTTGTCTCGAAATCAGTGGAATCAGCTCGGCTTATACGCTGCTTAATACGACACTTGTAAGGCCTCGCGATCATTATGGAATTTAGGCTGTATACCAAGCAATGAAGCTGAACGGCGAATTATGCTCTGAACCATAGGTGCCGCATTTAATCCAGCTGTCGCACTGTACTGGCCTTCCACCGGTTTAGGCTCATCAACGATTGTCAAAACGACATATTCAGGATCGTCAATCGGGAACGCTGCCAAGAAGGCATTAAAGCGGACATTACTGGAATATTTTCCATTGATAACTTTTTCGGCTGTGCCTGTTTTACCGCCCATATAGAAGCCATCAACTTCGGCATTGCGGCCAGAGCCCTGCTCCACATTCAAGCGGAAAAGATAGCGCATTTCAGCGCTTGTCTTAGCTGAAATAACCTGTTCGCTCATCGCATTCGCTTCTTCTTTTGTGCGCGGCAAGAAAGTTGGCTTGATCAGTTTGCCCCCATTAACGAGAGCCGCAGCAGCCATTGCCGTCTGCAAAGGTGTCGTTGTTACACCATGGCCAAAGGAAATCGTGATCGAGTTGAGTTTTTTCCATTCTTTTGGTTCAAGCGGACGGGCAGTCTCTGGCAGCTCAGTTTTAAGCATGTCCAGCAGGCCAAGCTTTTTCAAAAAATTACGATGCCCTTCAATGCCAACTACATCGGCCATTTTTGCGGTACCAATGTTAGAAGAATATATGAAAACTTCCGGTACAGACAGCACTCGATTCTTGCCGTGGAAGTCATTGATCGTAAAACGCGCAATTTTGATCGGTTTACTCGCATCAAAACGGCTATTCAAATTCACCTTGCCGCTGTCCAGCGCCATTGCGGTTGTAAACGCTTTAAACGTTGAGCCCATTTCATAAGTACCCGCCGCCATTCGGTTCAGCCGGTCTTTATCATTAGCGTTAAATGGATTGTTCGGATCGTAATCTGGCACAGATGCCATGGCGACCACTTCGCCCGTTTTTGCATTCAAAATAATAGCACCAGCAGCAATGGCTTGGTACTTATCCATCGCGGTCATAAGTTCATCACGCAAAATATGCTGAACACCTGCATCAATCGACAATTTGACCGGTGCAAGTTCTTCAGAAGCATCTAAACCCAAAGCCTGCAATGCACCGATACCTTGGTTATCGATATATTTTTCAATCCCAGAAATACCTGCATTGTCGATATCGACGAGACCAAGAATATGGGAAGCGTTTGGGCCGCCGGGGTAAAAACGGCGCGTTTCATTACGAAACCCGATACCTGGAATACCAAGCGCTAAAACTTGTGCTTGTTGCTTAGGCGTTATTTCACGACGCAGCCATACAAACCCAGCACCCGAAGATAATTTTCGGTGCCATTCCTTATAATCCACATCTGGCAATACGCTTGTCAGCGCCTCAACAGCTTCATCTGGATCAATGATACGGCGCGGTTCACCATACAGCGATGCAACCCGAATATCAGACGCCATGATTGCGCCATTGCGGTCAACCAAATCAGGCCGAGCAGCCATGTTGCGGTTAATCGAACCGTAGCTGCGCCCCTGCTCAAGGTCAGTCATACCATATTGAATAAGCCGCCCACCAATGACGCCATAAACAGCAATAAAACATCCCATTGCAATGACGACACGGTTTCGGCTTGATGCCGCTGAGAGCGCAGGCTTATGGCCTTGATCAGGTGAGCGCCGTAAAGGTTTGGAAAAAGGAAACCGCATTTTAATTGCTTTGCCCTTCTTCAATAGAACCTGTTTGCAGATCATCGATTGCTTCACCCGCGATGAGATCGCCAATGTCATCACCGGGCGCAAAGACCGGCACATCTGGCAATTCGTCTGCAGAAATAATCTGATCTGCTTCCGTGACTTGCAGCCCTAGCTCTTGCTCATAACGTTTCGCAAGTTTCTCAAGCCGTGCAGGATGGCTCAAAAATGCCCAATCTGCCTTTAAAAGCTCAATCGTTTCGCGCTCTAGTGCAATCTTATTTTGTAACTCACGTATTTCAGTCAGCTTTACTTCGGCTTCGTGCTTGACCTGATAGGTCCACGTTGCAGCCGCAATCACCAGCCCCAGAAACAAAAGATTTATCCAGCGCATCATGTCAGCGTCTCCGTCGCGTTGAATTGTTAGGCGCAGCGTCTGAAAAACGTGGCCAAGGCAAATTAGGTAATTTGAAAATCGAGAAATCGAGATCGTCGCGGCTTGCATCAGTGCGTGTGCCATAACGCAGCTTTGCAGATCGCGCGCGCGGATTAACCGCCGTCTCTGCTTCACTTGCACTCAACATGGCTTTGCCATCAATTGAATAAAGCATGGGTACTGGAACAGATGCAGGCAAGAAGCGTGAACCGCCAACATTGCCCGTGCGATCCTGAAAATATCTTTTCACAATGCGATCTTCAAGCGAATGGAAAGTGACCACAACCAGCTTCCCACCAACGGCTAAAACCTTTTCGGCTGCGTATAGCGCATGGGCAAGCTCATTAAGCTCGTCGTTTACAAAGATACGCAAGCCCTGAAATGTGCGCGTTGCAGGATGAATTTTATCGCTATGTTTTCGCGGCGTTACTTTTTCGATATGTTTGGCAAGCTGTAAGGTTGTTTCAAAAGGCACCTCACCACGCACATCAGCAATTGATTTGGCAATACGGCTGGCTTGGCGCTCCTCGCCTAAAATCCCGATGATACGAATGAGGTCGTTGACTGCAAATTTATTGACCACATCGGCAGCACTAATACCCGATTGCGCCATACGCATATCGAGCGGACCATCAAATCGAAACGAAAATCCACGCTCGGCCTGATCAAACTGCATCGATGAAACACCGATATCCAAAACAACACCGTCAACCGATCCTGCCTCAAAATGTTCATCCATTGAGGAAAACGGTGCTTGAATAAGCGACAATTGCCCTGCCCGTTCGCTCACCATCGCGCCAGCATCTGCAATCGCATTGGGGTCTTGATCAAAACCGGTCACGCGCGCGCCGCGGTCCATAATCGCTTTTGAATAACCACCGGCACCAAAAGTACCATCAATGATGTGTTTGCCTTCGCACGGCTCAAGCGCATCAAGTACTTCTGGCAGCATGACGGGAATATGCGGCGCTTCTGCGCTTTTATGAATATCAGCTTCGCCGGTCATGACACTTGTTTCCCTGCATCCAGATTGCGCTTTTCCAACAGTCGTGCGCGCACCTGTGCACGATGATCTGCGAACTGATCGGGATCCCACATCTGAAAAAACTGTCCACGGCCTACAAAAGCGATGTGATCCTTGATGCCCGTATGTTCGCGGATAAAATCCGTTACTTGCAGACGGCCCGACCCATCCACTTTGAAAAAAGCCCCATCGCCGTGACAAAATATCGACATATCGTCGGACGAGCGAAGAAAAGGATCGTCGAGCGCTATTTTCTCTTCGTATTTTTCCAGAAGGTCCATGCCGCCCGTGTCGATGGCAGGCATATCGATTGATTGCAAAGCGTAAAGATCGCTCAAACCCTTCAATTGCAGAACGGAGCGAAACTGCGCAGGAACAGAAACACGCCCCTTCGCATCGATCCGATTGACTGCATTTGAAAGAAATCGCTCCATCAGTTCCACTTGCACCTTTTGCATATCCGCAAGCTCCATATGAAAGCGCAGACAAACAACTTTCCCCACACAATCGATACCAATTACGAATTCCTGCAAAATCGGTAACGCCTGCAACACATAGCCTAAACCCTTGCATCACAGCGTTCAGTTTGGACATTGCGCTGCTTTGCGCGTGACCCGCCAAAGGCGAATACCGTACCAAATACTGAGAAGCGCATGACTGAGAACCGGGCAAATCAAGCTGCCTTATGGGGTAACATGGGCAAACATGGGCGTCAACGGGAATGCCGTGTTTTAAGCACACCAATCACCACCCATACGAATCAATAGAATTGCCCAAAATCCATTTATGATTGGTTAACCATGAGGCGAAAATCGCCATTTATATTATCTCCCATAACAATATTGCATGCGCTCACATTTCTGTTACGCTTTCTAGGTGTCGTTGGTGGGGACTAACGTGGGGGTTGAGTAATTGAAGTTTGAAATACGTATTGCTGCGGCAGCATTTGCCGCGCTCATGGTCACATGCGCACCTGCATCTGCCAAAACATGGCTAAAAACAGGTGGAGCATCAAAAACACCTTTTGGCCATTATGAATATTGCAAACGCGGTGGACGCCATTGCGGATCTCAGCGCGCAGTAGCGCCTGCACAGATGACTGAAAGCCGATGGGCAAAAATCCGCCGTATCAATACGGCTGTCAACAAGCAGATCAAGCCGATTCTGGATATCAATAGCCGCGGTGTAAATGAATATTGGGAAGTTCCAATAAGCCAAGGTGATTGTGAGGATTATTCACTTCTCAAGCGCTCAAGAATGATCGCAGCTGGCTTTAAAGCATCTCAATTACCTTTAACCAAAGTTCGCCTGCCGAACGGCCAAGCCCATATTGTGCTGGTTGTACGCACGGATGAAGGTGATTACGTGCTTGATAATTTGAGCAACCGCGTTCAGCCCGTCAGCAAAGTGCGTTATCGCTTTTTGAGTATGCAAGCCTCAAACAATGCCAATAATTGGCTGACAATCCGCGGCAAAACCAAAACGGCTGCCCTACAATAATCATAAGATAGGCCCGAGGTTTCACGGGCCTATTTGATAAAGTAAAAATGTGTCAGTTGGCCTGTAAGCCGGGTTCTGTATGGCGCTGAAATCAGCACGTGGCGACCATTCATCTGGGACGCATATTGCTATGCGCCTCTTGCAACCTACCCGGATGGCTCGCGAAGAGCCGCGCAACAAAGTTGACGCCATCCCTATTCGGTCTTGCTCCCGGTGGGGTTTACCCTGCCATGATTGTTACCAATCATGCGGTGCGCTCTTACCGCACCCTTTCACCCTTACCTCCATGATGCGAGCATCTTGAAGGCGGTTTGCTTTCTGTGGCACTTTCCCTAAGGTCACCCTCGCCGGACGTTATCCGGCACCGTTCTCTGTGGAGCCCGGACTTTCCTCACCGCACGTCTTTCGACATTGATACGGCGCGACCGCCCGGCCAACTGACACAATGGGTCTGTAACCGCATGACCAATTTGACGCAAGCACGAGATTAAGCAGCTTTTGTTATTATAGCAGCCTTGAGACCATATCATAACGCCCAGCATGTTCTGCAATACGGTTCAGCGCTAAAGCAGCCTCTGTTATGTGCAATGCTTCGCCGCTAAGTTGATCCGGCGATTTCCCCTCGCCTTGCGCAGCCTGCCGAACAGCATCAATGCCGGCAGCAAAATTTATGCGCGATGGATAAGCAGGCAATCTATCATTTTTAGTATGCGCATATTTTAGCCGTGTTCCAGCATGGGGTTTCATTTGCATAAACCGCCCGCGCATAGCTTCCAGCCGTCTGAAAACCTTGAACATGAATGAGAGAGGCTCATCCTTACGTTCAAGAAAGATATCGGATGCATCATCCCATAGGTCCGCGACAGTAAGCGTGCCATCCTCGCCCATAATGGTTAGAGAGCGATCTTTGGGCGCGCAAAGACCACATGTCAGCCGCGCAACAACACCATTTTCAAATTCAAGAATAGCCGTCGAAAAGTCTGGCGCCATATCGCCAGCAGCAATATCAACGCCCTTATCCATAAATAAAGTCGCCGACATACCCGTAATGCGTTTGATGGAACCAAACAGGCCGATCAGCCAAGACAGGCTATATCCTGCATGTTCCAGCGTGCAGCCGATCTCGAACTCATGCTTACCTGGCCATGCAGCACCGCTTATGCTGCGCCATTCTTGCCATTGCTCACGAAAAACCGCCCCATCTTCCATTTCAGCATAGACGAGTTTTGGTTTGCCAATTTTATTGTCGTGGAGTGCGCTTTGGGTCGCTTTATAAGCATCGCAATAAGCATTTGCCGGTGCGCCGCCCAATACAAGCCCTGCCGACCCAGCCTGCGCCACCAATTTGCGTGCATCATCAATATCCATCGCCAATGGTTTTTCGCAATAAACATGTTTGCCAGCAGCAAGTGCAGCCGAAGCAATCTCATAATGCGTTTCCGGTGTGGTCAGCACAACAACCAGCTCAACAGCATCATCATTTAAAACCGCATCAAGCGACGCATATGATTCAACCGAATAATAATCGCAAAACTGCGCAAGACGTTTTTCATCAATGTCAAAAACACCAGCCAGCGACAAAGACGCAGTAGCTTTAAGCGTTTTCATATAATAATCGGCAACAAAGCCTGTCCCGATAATAGCAAATCGCATTGAAAAATTCCTGTTTTGGGTAACGCTACAGGAAAAGCGTTGAAATGCGGTTAGCAAGCTGCGCCCGCTTAATCTTTCACTTCTGGATTAAAATCCACAGCCTCATAATCATCTTCATCCGTCAATTGCGGACCGGGAATGACATAAGCGCCGGATAGCCAACGGTTAAGATCAACATCTTTGCAGCGCTTTGAGCAAAACGGATACGTGTCGCGTGCACTATCGCGCGAACATTCAGGACATTTAACTTTAGGGCGTAGAGGCTCGACTTTCGAAGACATTAGTTTGTTCCGCTAAGCCAGTTGAAATGCACATTAAAGCCCTCGTCTGTGAGCAGCTTTGTAGTCTGATAAAGCGGCAGACCAACGACATTGCTATAAGAACCAACCAGCTTGACCACAAATGTGCCAGCCAAACCTTGTATCGCATAGCCGCCAGCTTTGCCGCGCCACTCACCGGATGCAAGATAGGCATCCATTTCATCGCGCGGAATACGTTTAAAGCGCACTTTCGTCTCAACAACATTTGAGCGCGATTTACCCTTCGGCGTAATCAGGCAAATGCCGGTATGCACTTTATGCGCACGGCCAGAAAGCATCCGCAGCGATTGCGATGCTTCATCCAGCAATTCTGCTTTTGGCAAAATATTACGGCTAACCGACACCACTGTGTCAGCGGCCAAAATATAAGTATTTTCTAATGTCTCGCCATCTTCACGCATCAGTTCCAGCGTGCGGTGCGCTTTATCATATGCAAGACGGCGCGCCAACGAACGTGGATGTTCGGCGCGCTGCGGTGTTTCATCAACATTCGCAGGCAGCAATCTATCCGGTTCGATACCGGCCTGCGCCAATAATTCGACGCGTCGGGGCGAACCTGAGGCAAGTACAAGTTTTTGAAAAACACTCATGCGGTGCGTTCGCCCAGTAAAAAAGCTTATTTAAAGCGGTAAGTAATGCGACCCTTAGTCAGGTCATACGGTGTCATTTCAACAAGCACTTTATCGCCTGTGAGTACACGAATACGGTTTTTGCGCATTTTACCAGCGGTATGAGCAATGATCTCATGATCATTTTCAAGCTTCACGCGAAACGTCGCGTTCGGCAACAATTCCGACACCACGCCGGGAAATTCCAAAAGTTCTTCTTTTGCCATGCTTTAATCAGCACCTTCTAAATATTTCAGTTTGGACATATCTGCCCCTGTTTCACGTTCATCTATAACATGAAACACGCTTTGAACAGACAAAATGATCAAGAAGGCTAATCGGTTCCCCGTTAGCCCTTCCAGTGTAGAACGCATACAAGCGTAAATAGACGCCGCGCCGTGTCAAAATCAACAGCCACTTTGCCATCAAGGCGCTGCATCAGCGTTTCAGAGCCTTCATTATGAACCCCGCGCCGCGCCATATCAATAGTCTCGATCTGCGTTGTTGAAGCCGTTTTAATAGCTTCATAATAGCTTTCGCAAATCATAAAGTAATCACGCACAATACGGCGAAACGGGCCAAGCGACAAAATATGCGTTGCAACTTCGCTGTCATCATCAAGTGTAATGTCGAGTACCAGCTTATTATCGATGACCGATAATTTCAGCTTATACGGGCCTTCAACAACATCATCGCCAACGGGGCGAAAATTGTTTTTTTCTAACACATCGAAAATCGCAACGGCGCGTTCATGCTCAACATCAGGCGTAGAACGACCAATAGACTGACCGAAAGTTAAGTCGGTCAGACGATCATTGGCACCAAATTCTATTTCACCCGAAGACATGTGTGTCCGCGCTTTCTATAGATTTAATCTGATGGAGACAGAGCGCCCATGCGCATCCAGTCCCTCGGCTTTTGCCAAGCGAATAGCAGCAGGACCAAGTTCACGCAATTGATCTGGCCCAAGCTTAAGCAGCGACGTCCGCTTCATAAAATCAAGGACACCTAAACCAGATGAGAAGCGCGCCGAGCGAGCTGTCGGTAAAACATGGTTAGAACCACCAACATAATCGCCAATCACTTCTGGCGTGTGGCGCCCGATAAAAATGGCTCCAGCATTGCGCACTTTCGTGGCAAGTTCGTCGGCACGGTCACAAGCAAGCTCTAGGTGCTCTGCTGCAATCCGGTTGATCAGCTTTAATGTCTGGCTGGAATAAATATCATCTACATTGATAATGGCACCAAAATCCTGCCAGCTCGCTGCAGCAATCTCGCTACGGCTAAGCGCTTTTAGCTGGCGTTCAACAGCAGCAACCACCGCTTCGCCAAAAGCTACATCATCCGTGATCAAAATAGACTGGGCACCGCTATCGTGTTCAGCTTGCGCCAACAAATCAGCAGCCACCCACTCAGGATCATTGTCTTTATCAGCAACAACAAGCACTTCTGACGGACCGGCAATCATATCAATACCGATTGTGCCAAACACCTGCCGTTTAGCTGCGGCCACATAGGCATTACCCGGCCCCACAACTTTCGCCACAGGCTCAATTGTATCTGTGCCATAGGCAAGCGCTGCAATAGCCTGCGCACCGCCAACACGGTAAACTTCGGTAACGCCAGCCAAATGTGCAGCAGCAAGAACCAGCGGGTTCAGTTCGCCGCCAAGCGACGGCACAACCATGACAATGCGCTCTACACCAGCAACGACAGCTGGAACAGCATTCATTAAAACAGAACTTGGATAGGATGCCGTACCGCCGGGCACATAAAGCCCCACCGCTTCAACCGCTGTCCAGCGCGAACCAAGTTCAACGCCAATCGGATCCGTATAAAGATCGTCTTTCGGCAATTGGCGCGCATGGTGCGAACGAATGCGGTCGCGCGCTAAAGTCAACGCATCAAGCGTTTCGTCATCAACCGCTTTAAGCGCAGCTTCAAGCTCTTGTTGTGACACACGCATTGGCGTTTTATCATAATCAAGCTTATCGAATTGCAGCGTATATTTTTTAAGCGCCGCATCACCATTTTCGCGCACATCATCAATGATCGCGCGCACGGTTGCGTCAACATCAGCAGAAACTTCGCGCTTCATACCTAAAAAGGTTTTGAAGTGTGCTTCGAAGTCATCACTATTGGCGTTCAGAAAAATAGGCACAAGGCACTCCGATTGTGAAATTATGCCAAAGGATGACGTGGTTTGAATTTTGTTTCCCACGCAGAACCAAGATCGTTCAAGCGCACTTCGATACATTCAACATCAAGTTGAAGAATCGGGCCATCTGAAAAAACAATCTCAATCGTGCCAGCAGGAGCATTATCAGCACTGAACTGAACCGCGAGCAAAGATAGCACCTGTTCTTCGCTGCCACGTTGAATGCCGCGCGTACGCACCGCATTAACACCGGCAAATGTCAGCACAGACCCATGACGTTGATAGGAGTCCTTGCGTTCATTTTTCGCCGCATCCCAAGAGAAGCGGTTCAACACCAATGAAAACTGGCGACTAGCAGGTGTATATTCAAACATAGCCGGCTTACAGACAGCATCCTGCACATGTGCAGAAATGACCGCGAGGTCCGCATCGTCCATTGCTATCAGTTTTAAATCGGCCATCTCCGAGCCTCTATGTAATTATTCCAAACCAACACCTAGTACGCGTTATGCTGCATTGCAACATAAAGTCACATAACTGTAATACTCGCAAGCAGGTTTTAGTGAGACATCCGTTCAACTTCAGCGCCACAAGCCTGCAATTTTTCTTCCAAACGCTCAAAACCGCGATCTAGGTGATAAACACGGCTAACTTCCGTTACACCTTCGGCTGCAAGACCCGCAATAATCATGGTCGATGAGGCACGAAGATCCGTCGCCATCACCTGAGCACCTTTCAAAATGGGTACACCGGTTACAGTCGCCGTTTGTCCAGAAAGCGTAATATTCGCACCAAGGCGCGCAAGTTCGGCCACATGCATGAAGCGATTTTCAAAAATCGTCTCAGTGATATGCGAAACGCCGTCCGCCTTTGTCATCAAACCCATATATTGGGCCTGAAGGTCGGTCGGAAAACCCGGAAACACTTCGGTTTTCACATCTATAGGACGCAAACCATTGCCATTGCGGCGCACACGCAGACCGCCTTCTTCTTGGCTGATTTCCATGCCCGTTTGGCGCAGCGTTTCAAGCGCTGTCTCCAAAAGTGAACCATCGGCACCCGCAAGCAGCACATCACCGCCAGTCATACCAACAGCCATCGCATAGGTGCCTGTTTCAATCCGGTCAGAAATGACACGATGACGCGCGCCAGACAAAGACGTAACGCCCTGAATTTTAATCGTTGTTGTGCCTTGGCCGGAAATTTTCGCGCCCATTGCATTCAAGCAATCAGCAAGGTTCACGACTTCCGGTTCACAGGCCGCATTTTCAATTATCGTATCGCCCTTAGCCAGCGATGCCGCCATAAGCATTACATGTGTTGCACCAACAGATACTTTGGGAAATTTGTAATGCGTGCCCGTAAGACCATTTTTCGCCTTTGCATGAGCATAACCGTTTTCCACCTCAATCTCGGCGCCAAGCGCTCTGAGCGATTCCAAAAACAGATCAACAGGACGCGTACCAATCGCGCAGCCACCTGGAAGCGAAACAATCGCCTCGCCTGTACGGGCAAGCAGTGGGCCAAGAACCCAGAAACTGGCACGCATTTTAGAAACAAGTTCATAAGGTGCGCGAATATCGACAATATTGCGTGCCGTGAAATGCACAGTACGGGCAAAATTTTGCCCTTCAGCACGGCGACGGCCCGTAACAGCATAATCAACACCATGATTGCTCAATATGCGTATCAATTGCTGAACATCAGCAAGATCTGGCACATTTTCCAATGTGAGCGTATCATCTGTTAACAACGATGCGATCATCAACGGCAATGCCGCATTTTTTGCGCCAGAAATCGGAATAATTCCGTTCAGCTTATTACCGCCAACAACTCGAATGCTGTCCATAAATCAATCCCGCAAAAATGCGGCCCCATAAATTATCGTGGCCAACGTAAAACCACATCTTACTAGCGCGTGGCTTTAGACCAACAAATGGGCTGGTTCAAGGCAAACTAACGATCAATAATGGCGTCAAAGGCAAAGCCGATAAACTTTAGCAAGACAAAATGAAGCTTAGAACTATTCTTTATCTTCTGTTTTTGCCGCTTTGATGCCATCACGGCGTGCATCACCCTCGCCTGCCCGCCGCGCCCGCGCTTGGCTTTTGCGGCGTGTAAGATTAGCGCGCAATTGTTCAGCCAATCGCTTGACCTTGTCTTCTTTTTTCTTTTGATCACTCATATCAGTCTTCAAATATGGCATAGCAGCGCCAAATAAAAGTCTTTCTTTGCATCATCACCGATCAGATGTGTATGAGAGCCGAAAACCATCTTGCAACGGGGTTTGCCTTGTGGCATTAGCCCCGCACCCGCGAATTAAGTTTCATCGCATCTGCTGCCGTAGCTCAGGGGTAGAGCACTCCCTTGGTAAGGGAGAGGTCGAGAGTTCGAATCTCTTCGGCAGCACCATTTCTCAAGTAATTTCAATCAATTAGCTTTTACCAATATCATATTTTCTGTTACCCCGCTGTTACCCAAAAATAAAATTCGTGCATAGTCCAACCCAAGACTGCTTTTTTTCTAAGTGACAAGCTAACTTAAAAAAATATGAGTAATGTGCAGTTGAGTGAGATGAAATGGTACAGATCGGAGATATTGCGAATGTAATAGATAGCGGCGACTTGTTTAACTGGGCGCCTCTAGATGACGAATTACAGACGATTGCTACAATTAAGGCTCTAAATTGGAAGCCTCTCGGTAATCCATCTGAAGTTATTTACCATATGACCTCGATGCTGACGGAGATCAAAAGAAAACGTAGCTTGCTGGGTTCAGATATCTCAGACGAAGAGTTAGCCATCGCTTATCGCTGGATAAGGATGGAATTAAGCCGGCATGAGCGAGAGCCTGAGGTCACTCAAGAACTCTTAAATGATCTACAGCAAATCCAAAACGGGCTTGCAGCCACAACTGCGGCGTTGAACGCAAAAAAAGCGCGCCTCTCGCGAACTGAACACACTTTAAAAAATTGCGCAGCTGATCAATCGGCAGATATTAATCGTCGTCTAAACAGCGAGACGCAGCAAGTTGAGCAGCTCCAAGAAATGGCAGATGAATTAGCTCTGGAAGAATTCATCCTGTCTGCGGCTGCACGTGAGGTTGGCCATTATATTACGAATACAAATGACGGATTACACGTTCAAGAGATAGACGCCTCCAAGGTCAGAAAAACAGATGAACCCACGATGCGGTTTTTAGAAAACCTCACAAAAATTTGGGCTGAATATGCTGATCCAGAACTGGGCTTACCTTTAAGATCAGAAGGCGAAACCAATCCGTTTATTCGGTATTTGCAAAGCGGACTACTATTCTTCAAACATGCCGATTTATCCCCTCTCCAACTCAACTCATTAGTTGCTCAGCATTTCAAAAAAGCACTTGTGTCTGAATAAGCCC
>NZ_KB894529.1 GCF_000374465.1 Ahrensia kielensis DSM 5890
GTGAAGTCGACATTGTCACCGGCCATCGCCCAACAGAACGTGTATGAACCTGTGCCTACGCCGCTGTGAATTGACCAAGGCGGTGAAATGACGGCCTCTTCATTGGCCATAACAATATGACGGGTTTCATCGGGTTTACCCATAAAATGGAAAACGCGTTGATCCGCATCAAGATCATAATAGAGATAGGCTTCCATGCGGCGATCATGAACATGGGCGGGCATTGTGTTCCACACGGAACCGGCTGAAAATTGCGTATAGCCCATCAATAGCTGACAAGTTTCGTGAACTTCTGGATGCAGGAACTGGATGATAACGCGTTCATTGGCAGTTTCGCGTGAGCCCATTTCTACGCGGCGCGCATCTTTGAGCGTAATAAGCTTGGTGGGGTGTTCGTGATGTGCAGGTGTCGAAAGTAGATAGAAGCGACCATTACCGCTCATCTCAACAGGGCCAGCACCCTTGCCAACATAGAGCACCTCGCCCTTGGCAACACGGTAGGTCGTGCCTTGCACGGATATGTCTGCATCTTCGCCAATGTTTAAAATGCCGAGCTCACGGCGATCAAGAAAACCCGCTGTTCCTGTTGCATCATCATGGTCAAGCGTAAGTGTTTTGCCATTTGGCACAGCACTGCCAACGATCATGCGATCATAGTGACTGTAAACAAGTTTAATCTCGCCAGCAGCAAACAGTCCATCAACATGGAAGTGCTTGCGCAAGCCATCTGTGTCGAGGGTTTTGGCCGTTGGTGGATCAATCGCATAGCGCGTTTCGGAAATCTGCATTTTAGTCCTCATAAGTTATAAAAAATCGTCGCGGCGCGGCGTGAAGGTATCAATCAGTTTGCCTGCACTGTGGCATTTGCAACCGTGAACTGCGTTGGAAGGAATAACGAAGCTATCTCCGGCTTTAACATCAAAGCTTTCGCCATCGATCGTGAAGGTAAAATAGCCCGATTCCACATAGGTCGATTGAACATGCGGATGATTGTGTAACGATCCTTCACCGCCAATTTCAAAGTCGAAAGACACGACCATCAGCGCGTCATTGTGCGAAAGAACTTGCCGGATAACGCCATTACCGACATCGACGGACGGAAAATTTGAAACATAAGTCATATTAATTACTCATCGAAAAAGGGATGGAAGCCAAAGTGAAAGTGACGGAATGTACGTTACCAAAACAAGGGTTATGATCGCTGCAATATAAAACGGCCAGATGGAACGCACGACATCCCAGATCGCAATATTGCCAACCGCGCAGCCCACAAACAGCACCGCACCAACGGGCGGTGTACAAAGCCCAATACCTAAGTTTAGAACGAGAATGATGCCAAAATGCACAGGATCGACACCAAACGCCATGGCGACAGGCAAGAAGATCGGCGTTGTGATTACGATCAACGGCGACATGTCCATGAACGTGCCGAGAAACAGCAGCAGTATATTGATCATCAGCAAGATCAAGATCGGGTTATCAGAGAAGGTTTGCATGAAGGTGACCAACTGTGCTGGCACTCTTAAAAAAGCCAGCAGCCAACCAAATGCCGATGCGCAACCGATAACGAGAAGCACCATAGCCGTTGTACGCACAGCGCCCATTGTCGCCTCGACAAAATTCTTCCAGTCGAGTGTTCTGTAAACGAGTATTGTAACCCCAAGCGCATAGACAACGGCAATACCGGAAGATTCCGACGCTGTGAAAACACCAGAGCGAACGCCGAAGAAGATAATTGCGGCCAATATCAACCCTGGGAAAGCCGCGATGAATAATGCAACAATTGCTCTCAGACCCGGAAAGGCTTCGGTTGGATAGCCACGCTTACGCGCAACAAACCATGCGGCCACCATTAGCGAAAACGCGAGTATCATGCCCGGAATAATGCCTGCAGTGAAAAGGTCTGCAATTGATATGCGTCCGCCACCTGCAATCGAATAGATGATCAGATTATGAGAGGGCGGCAACATAAGAGCGATGATGGAAGACACGACCGTAACATTGACAGCGTAGTCAGCATCATAACCGCGCGCTTTCATTTGTGGCACCATGATGCCACCAACAGCAGACGCATCAGCTGCTGCGGAGCCAGAGATACCACCAAATAGAACGGAAGTCAGAATGTTTACCTGCCCCAAGCCTCCGCGAAAGTGGCCAACGAGTGCACCAGCAAGCGCAACCAATCTTCGAGCGATGTCACCGCGTACCATTAATTCGCCAGCATAGATAAAGAACGGAATAGCCATCAATGCGAAGACTGAAACACCTGAGTTGAGACGCTGGAATACAACTGCTGGCGGCAGGCCCAAATACATTATCGTCGCAAAGGATGACACACCAAGGCAGAATGCAACGGGTGTGCCGATAAGCAAGAGAATCGTAAACGTGCCGAAAAGGACGTAGAGTTCCATTTATATTTCCTCGTCGGTAGCGTCACCAAAACGACGTGTTGGCAAGCCAGCCATGCGGCGCACAAGTCGTTCAAGCGAGAATAGAAAAATCAAAGCACCGCCCATTGTCAGAGCGACGAAGACCGTTCCGCCTGAAATGCCGATATTTGGTATTGTGGAATTCCATGCATTCATCATGAGCTGCCAACCATAAATCATCATGCCGAACGAAAATGCGGCCACGACAATGTCTGAAATTGAAAACAAAATGAGTTGAGCTTTGCGTGGTAGAAAATAAAGCACCACATCAAAACTAAGATGATAGCCTTCGCGAATGCCAACCGCTGCACCTAGAAAAATGAACCAGCCCATAATCATGACTGATATGCTCTCGGTCCAAGTCGGTGTGTTGTTGAGTACGTAACGACCGAAAACCTGCCAAGCAATAAAAGCAGTCATTAATACGAGGCCTGTTCCAGCCGCCCAAATACAAATTCGGGTCACACGGTCGAGAATATCGCTGACCGTAAGCATAGTTTTTTGCATGTGGATCGCCATAAATTAGCCCGGCGCACTGCGCCGGGCATGTTGCATTTTCAGGAGTAATTACTTCACAGCCTGAATACGGCTCACAAGATTTTTCAGAGCATCAGATGTGACATGCTTTTCATAAACAGGTTTCATGCTGTCGATGAACGGTTGCTTGTCGATATCCGTGATGACTTCAACACCTGCTGCACGTACTTTTTCTTCAGAAGCTTTTTCACTCGCTTCCCAAAGTTCACGCATTTTGCTGACAGACTTTTTAGCTGCGTCACGCACAGCTGCCTGATCTTCAGCAGATAGCTTTTCGAAACTTGATTTTGACATCACCAGAACTTCAGGAACGATCAAGTGTTGATCGAGCGTGTAGTAGCCAGCAACTTCAAAGTGGCCTGAGCTTTCGAATGATGGCCAGTTGTTTTCTGCGCCGTCGATAACACCAGTTTGAATTGATGAATAAACTTCACCATAAGGCATCGGTGTTGCGTTACCGCCAATCGCATCCACCATATCAACGAAAATGTCAGACTGCATAACGCGGAACTTCAAGCCGTCCACATCTGCAATAGATTTGATCGGGCGTTGTTTGTTGTAGAAAGAGCGCGAGCCTGAATCATAATAGGCAAGCCCAACAAGATTGTGGTCTTGGAAAGCGCTCAAAACTTCTTCGCCAATTTCGCCATCAACCACATTATGCATGTGATCCGTTGAACGGAAAATATATGGCAATGAGAATACTTTGGTTTCTTCGATTAGATTGTTGAAGGGCCCAAGGCTAACGCGGTTCATGTCGATCACGCCAAGCTGTGTTTGCTCAATCGTGTCTTTTTCTTCACCAAGCTGAGCTGAATGGAACACTTCCACACAAATGCGTCCGCCAGTGCTTTCTTTGAGCAACTCGCCCATATATTGTACAGCTGCCACTGTTGGGTAACCATCTGGATGTGTATCTGATGACTTTAAAGTCACCTCACATGCAGAAGCTACACCTGCAAATGCAACGCTTGCTGCGAATGCACTCAACATTACTCTCAAAGATTTCATTATTTCTCTCTCCCATTTGGCTAATCAAAGCCCAAAGCCTGCACTGCAAGCCATTTCATAAAGTCAAATTGACCTCGGTACACCGAACGAACACCAGTAGTGATCGATCGAATTAATATGAGAATTATTGAAACGACTTTCGCCGCCATCTTGGAAATCACTGACTTCAAAACACATGAGATCGGTTACTACCTAAGCGCCCCCACCCCATTCATGTGTCTTGCTTCTTATCCGTGACAATAAGGATAAGCGGCATAAGCTGCCTCTCCCATCGAACATGATATGTCTGTTTTTCCCTGCGATCCCCATCAAAAGATCATTAGCTCTCACAACTGATATACTAATATGTCAGTTTAAAATCTGTCAAGTTACAATTTGTTGGTTTTGAATGAAGCCACAGAACAGTTCTTATCGGCGCCCAAGAACACCGATGATGAACCGTAATAAATTTGGCGTTTTACAATGATCAGCAACAAGCGTATGAATGACGAACTAGTCATACGGTATTGCGTATGAGCTACCATCAGCGGCGTTAGAACTCCGTAATCTAAACAATTATCGTAATGCGAACTTTGCGCGGTGCTTAAGCCCGGTGCGACGAGTTTGATCATTAGCTAACGATCTGAACCTTTAATACTAACCTTTGCGTGGCCCTATACAGGCGTCGAGGCGCCAAGCTAGCACGTCTTATGCGGACTGGTTTTTGGCTTGCAGGAGCGCCCATGTCCATAATTCCATTTAAAGAAATCACCCGTTCAAAGAGAGCTAATCTTACATCAATAATTTCCCACAAACCAATTTCAACAGATATTGAGGCGGTGCAAGCCTTCACGCCCAAGACAGCGACAGCGCTTGTATATTGCGAAGGAAACTTTGGGAAAATTGACGGCAAAACCGCCAATGGGTTGGTGCGCCATTCTGAGAAATATAAAATACTCTCCGTGATCGATAGCCTTCATGCGGGCGCAGACGCTGGCAATGTGTTGGACCAGAAATCAAATGCAGTGCCAATTTTTGCAAATCTAGCTGAAGCATTTGCCAGCGCACCAAACAAGCCAGACTATTTCATATATGGGATGGCGCCTGCCGCTGGCATGCTATCGCTGCAAGAGCGTACAATTATGCTTGAAGCAATGCGGCTTGGCATGAATGTGATCAATGGTCTGCATGAGTTTTTAAATGATGATCCCGAATTCATTGCAGCATGTCTCGAACACAATGTTAAAATTACAGATATTAGAAAGCCGCGGCCGAAAAACGAATTGCGCTTATTTACGGGCGATATTCATAAAGTCGCCTGCCCGCGCATTGCGGTTCTTGGCACAGATTGCGCCATTGGCAAAAGAACAACTGCAAACATTCTAACCAAGGCACTTGCCGAACGGGGCATCAATGCAGTCTTGGTCACCACAGGACAAACGGGAATGATCCAAGGATCACGTTACGGCGTTGCTCTTGATGCTGTGCCATCCCAGTTTTGTTGCGGTGAATTGGAAGCAACGATCGTAGAAGCCTATAAGGGCGATGCTCCCGATGTCATCATCATTGAAGGTCAAGGTGCACTGAGCCACCCTGCATTTTGCACCTCGGCATTTATTCTGCGTGGCAGCGCGCCACAGGCAGTTATCTTGCAGCATGCGCCAAAGCGCGAATATCGCTGTGACTTTGACCAAATGGAAATGCCTTCTGCGCAATCGGAAATCAAACTCATTGAAGCTTTTGCGGACACGCAAGTTATTGGACTAACAATAAACCACGAAAATATGAGTGATGAAGAGGTTAGCGAAAGCATTACAACATTCAGCAATCAACTCAACATTCCGGTAACCGACGCATTGTCTCGGCCATCTGAAATGCTTGTTGATATGGTGCTCATGAATTTCCCAAAACTGGCTGAGAAATCCGGTCGTAGCGTGCAATGAACACGCCTCGACTAGATATCAATCTCGATAAGATTTTACATAACGCATCTGTGTTGGTGAAACGCTTAAAAGAGGATGGCATCTCGGTCACCGGTGTTACTAAGGCGTTTCTTGGTGCGCCGCAGATTGCACGCATAATGCTGAAAGCGGGTGTTACATCGCTGGGCGATTCCCGCATTAGTAATATTGAGCGTATGCGCCATGCAGGCATTTTAGCGCGCATGGTGCTCATACGCTCCCCCATGATAAGTCAGGTCGATCGTGTTGTGGCCTCTGCCGATATGAGCGTAAACACAGAGCTAGATGTCCTTTGCGCCCTTTCCGTCGCAGCGCTAAGGATTGGCAAGGTCCATGACGTTTTACTCATGGTTGAGCTTGGCGATCTTCGTGAAGGCATTATGCCCGACGATATCAGTGAGTTTGTTCAGCAAGTAGCTCTTTTGCCCAATATCAAGTTGATGGGGCTTGGTACCAATTTAGCGTGCCGCAATGGCATATCACCGGACAATGAGAATATGGCCAAATTGTCTGCGGCTGTTAGGCAGCTTTATGCGGCGAACTCAGTGAATGCTACAATCGTTTCGGGCGGAAACTCCAGTAATCTCAATTGGATTTTTGGCGGCGGAAAAATAGGTAAGATCAATAATTTACGGCTTGGTGAATCAATTTTACTTGGTAGAGAACCGTTGCAGCGAAAAGCCATACCGGGTCTATTTACCGACGCTACAAAACTTGTTGCAGAAGTAATAGAGAGTAAAATTAAGCCGACCAAAGCATGGGGCACTATCGCTCAATCAGCATTTAAAGGCGCACGAAATTCGGTTGCAACGGGTAATATCAATCAAGCGATTTTAGCAATCGGCAGGCAAGATACGGACCCTGAAGGATTGCAAGCGCCCAAGGGCGTTACAGTCCTTGCTGCCAGCAGTGATCATACAATTTTAGACACTGGTAAGAGTAAATTGCGTGTTGGCGAAGAGGTCTCGTTTCAGCTCAATTACAGTGCGCTTTTGAGCGCGATGACATCGCCCTATGTGTCTAAAAACTTCACCGGAAGCAGTGCCATTTTAAGGCCAAATCCCGACCTGCATTTCTTACCGGCCGCGGCATAATCGTGGCAGCATTTAAAATCCACATAACTATTCAATCAAAAGGACATTGACACATGATAAAGTTTGGAAAAAAATTCGAAACGCCAAAGCAAAAAGAAGAAAGCGATGCGGCGGCAAAAGCAAAGGCCGCAGCTAAAGAAAAGTACAATCAAGGCCTCGCTTCTGGAAAAGCCAATGCGTCAGCAGGCAAAAAAGCCTGATTATAAGGTCTTGTTATCATCACTAAGCACCAAATACAGCCAACGAGATGGAAGGTATCTGGTCTTGGTTAAACCGTAATTGACGCCCATCTTCACAATATTACAAAGTTAATGGATATGAAGACGCTCCTTGGCTCGAGGTTTCCATTAACAAGCATCATGCCGGCAGATGCATTAAAATGCCGTTCTCGCTTCAATTTGCCCTGAGTATTTATGGCGCGCCATAGGTAAGCAGTCGTTCCTCGCGCGATAAGGAAAGCAAATGCTTGGCCGGACCCAAAAATCGACAATCCGTTTAGCTAGGGAATTTTCAATTTCTAGCTTCGACGGGATATTACCGCCCGGAGAATATGCAATTTCTGAAGATGAAGAATTGATCGAAGGCATATCGTGGCTCGCCTATAGACGTGTCGCGACATTTATCGAAGTGCCAGCAATTGGAAGAACGAAAATGTCCAGCCAGATGCTCAAGATCGATCATGATGAGTTAACCGCTATTATAGAAGATGATGCGTGTTTACAGGCCCAAGCAACTTTAGCGAATTCTGCAACACATCCGAGTGAACAATGATGAAAATTCAAGTCTTTAAATCTGGGCAAATGGTTTCACTGCTACATAGAGATCATCTTTCGCCAGCAACGCCAAAACTTTTCAGGGTAGAAAACAGGCTCCCCGATACTGCTGGTGCCTCTCAATATAGAATTAAAAACGACGAGCAAAACCACGAGCGTGTGGAGCTTGGAAGCAACCTTGTTGTGGCTGAAAACGCAAACTGATCTGGCTTCCAGAGCTTAAAATCACCAATCTTTATTTCCCCTTTTGCCTTACGCAAACAGAGAATATTTATCTATGGAATGGCGAAGATCGCGGCAGCGTTCTTCGCCATTGCCTGATATTTAAACTTCAGCTTCCACCAACTTTATTTCGTTCTCTAGGCGCCTCTGTGAAGCACCGGGCGCGGCTCCCCATCCAGCAATTAATCTGTAGAATACAGGTGTTAGGAACAAGGTGAAGATCGTGGCAAAGCCAAGACCACCAACAATGACAGAGCCAACAGCGATACGTGCTTCTGCACCTGCACCTGATGTTAAGATGAGTGGCAGTCCACCAAAAACCGTAGACACCATCGTCATCATGACAGGGCGTATACGCAAGTGGAGTGCATTGCGAATAGCGCTATCAATGTCTTGCCCTTGTTCACGCAACTGATTGGCAAATTCCACGATCAAAATACCATTCTTAGCCATGACGCCTATTAGCATGACCAAACCGATCTGACTGTAATAATTCAACGTTCCACCTGAAAGTGAAATAGCGAGCAGTGCTGCAGCTAAGCCGAAGGGCACGGTCAGCATAATTACAAACGCACTGGCAAAGCTTTCAAACTGTGCCGCAAGAACAAGAAACACAACAGTAAAGGCAACGCCGAAGATGAGGTAGAGCCCCGACTGGCTGCTTTCTAATTCAGCGGCCTCGCCAAGAAAGACAATACTGGCTCCATCCGGCAATATTTCTTGTGCTACCTCACTGACACGAGCAGCCGCAGTGCCTAAGTCGATGCCGTCACCCAAATTTGCTTGAAGTGAAACAGAAAGCGAGCCGCCTTCTCGCACAATTTGAGATGCACTTACGACTTGCTCCAGCTTTGCCATCGCGGAAACGGGTACATAGACTTTATCAGCTGTTTGAACAAAAATGGATTCCACATCGCTCGGATTATCCAAAGGTGGTCCACCCGGCACGAGGCGAATGTCAACTTCTGTATCATCAACGAAAACAGAAGTCGCAACTTCACCCTGCAACATTGCATTAATGGTGGAAGAGACAAGTTGCGGCGATAGACCTAGATCTTTTACTAAGTCACCATCCACGCTTAATTCCAGTAATGGCTCCACATTATCAGCTGAAAGTTGCGGGTTAGCAAAGGTTTCATCTTGCCGCATGGCTGCAACCATTTCACTTGCCGCATCGGCGAGCAGTTCCAAATTATTGCCCGTTACGGCAAATTGAACGCCCCTACCCGCGCCGCGAATACCTAAACTGTTGCCTGAACGGGCTGAAACAGTGAGGCCCGGCACTTGCGCAAGTTCGCGGTTAAGCTGGACCAAAATCTCTTGCTGGCTGCGCTCACGTTCTGCCCAATCGGCGAGCCTTACGATGATAAAAGCAGATGAACCGCCGCCCCGACCAAGCAAGGTTTGAACGATCTTGACTTCGCCCTTATCAACATAAGGCTGCAGAATTGCTTCAATTTGCTCAACTTGATTTTCAACATATTCTAATGTTGCCCCTGTCGCGCCGCGAGCAGGAATAAGAAAGAATGCGCGGTCTTCTGACGGCGTTACTTCTGAACTTAAATTGCTCATTGCTCCGGCCGAAAAAATCACAAAAGCAGCGGCAGTAGCGATCACCAGAAATGGCGCTTTGATCGCCTTATCCATGACCGTATCAAATGTACGCAGCATAAATGAAGGCTTGCGGCTTTCCTCGTTTGTTTCTGAAGCATTGCTTTTGCCTGGATCGAGGACGGAAGCCATCATAGGCGCTAAAGTTAAGGCTGCGATTGATGACAAAGTCACGCTGAATGCTAGAACGAAGCCAAACTCGCTGAAGATGCCTCCAGCTTGACCCGGCAAAAATGATATTGGAATAAACACTGCGGCAAGTGTTGCAGTAGTGGAAATAACCGCGAAGAAAACCTCATTGGTTCCCGCTACCGCAGCAGCAAAAGCGCCCATACCCTCGCTGCGCTTGCGCACGATGTTTTCAACCACAACGATGGCATCATCAACAACCATGCCGGTTGCGAGAACAAGCGCTAAAAGGCTTATTGTATTGACGGAGAACCCTGTAATCCAGATTGCCGCAATCGTGCCAATAAGTGCCACAGGAATTGTAACCGCAGGTATTATCGTTGCACGCCATGACCTGAGAAAAAGAAAGATAACGGCAATCACGATGCCAGTTGCAATCATGATTGATGTTGTCACTTCGTTGATTGAGCCTTCGATGAAAATACCATCATCAGATGTCACAGTGAGTTCTATGCCATCGGGCAATTCGTTTTGCAGTTCAGCTACTGCTGCACGGACATTCTTCGAAATCGTAAGCGTGTTGCCTACGGATTGGCGCACGATATCAATGCCGATAGCCGTATTTCCATTAAGGCGAGACGATGCGGCGTTGTCTTCTGGAACAAGCTGAACAAAGGCAATGTCTGAAAGGCGCGTTGAGGCATTAATCAGAACATCGTTCACCATCTGCTCTGTTACTTCAGGCGTGCTTGAGCGCAGGGTGAGTTCTTGGGAAGCCGTTTCAATTGAGCCAAGCGGTGTGTCATCACGTAAGCTTTGCAAAGCGGTCGATACATCAAAAATTGAAAGGCCGCGGCTGAGTAAAGACGGCATATTAAGTGTCACACGAAACTCAAGCGCCTGACTGCCGGTCACTGTTACTTCTGCAATGCCATCAATGAGGGACAAACGATCGTAAATTGTACCTTCCGCAATTTCCGTCAATTCCGGAATTGAGGCATTACCCACGACAGCGAGCCGAACAATTGGATCGGAATTCGTATCGCTTTTACGCACGACAGGATCATCAATATCATCGGGCAATTGCCGTGTTGTTTGCGATACGATTTCGCGCGCTTCGTTGGCGGCAACATTAACATCTGTGCCATCGCTCAGATCAATCGTTATGCGGCTGCTGCCGTTTTCTGAGGTTGAGGAAATGTAGCTTAATCCATCAAGGCCACCCAGCGCATCCTCAAGAACTTTTGTCACCTCTTGGTCAACAGTTTTAGCCGAGGCACCAGTATAACTGGTACGAACAGACAGCACCGGCCTATCCACATCGGGCATTTCGCGGACATCAACCGAATTGAGCGCGGCAAGGCCAGCAATAATGATAAGTAAATTCAGGACCAGCGCCAATATCGGTCGTGCGACGAATGTTCCGGTTAGGCCCGATATGCTTTTTTTCTTTGGTTCAGAGGAAACATCGCTCATTGTGCAGCACCTGCTTCACCTGATGATGGTTGGCGACGCGCGATAGGCTCGCCTTCTGTCTTAGGTTTTCTCTCCTTTGACCTCTCCCGCGTTGGGGCGGCGTTTGAAGCAGTTATTTTTGTGCCATCGCGTAGCTTCTGCGTGCCGTCAGTCACAATCTGTGTTCCTGCAGGCAGTTTGGTATCAATCCAGACATTATCCTGCTGGCGCATCACAATTGATACAGGAACAGCCTTCGCTACCCCGTCTTCAACTGTCCAAATCTGCGAACCATTGCGCGTCCAGCTGATTGCATTGGTGGGAACGAACGCGCCGGGTTCACTTTCATTGATTAGTCGAACGCTAAAACTCATACCTGGTAGCAGTGAATGATCGTCATTATCGACCCGTGCCTGAACGGTAATCGTGCGCGTCGTGCTATCTATGCGGTTGTCATATGCGTACACTTCGCCTTTGAAAACTTTACCGGCAAAAACGGGGGTTGATAGAAGAACTTCCTTTTGCAAAGCCAATAGGCCTAGGGCGCGTTCGGGCAATTCAAACTCGACGAGCAATTGTTCAATATCATCTATGGTTACAATGGTTGTGCCATTGGCAAGGTTTGCGCCCGTTTTAATCCGGCTCAACCCAAGAATACCGTCAATAGGGGCGCGAATTGTTCTCTCTTCCAAGGCGTTCTCTGCCAAACTGACTTGTAACTGCGCTTGTGAAAGAGCCGTTTTTGCATCGGCAACAGTTACCGCAGAAACTACAGACGCATTGCCCGTTCCTAGTTTCTCATAACGACTTACTTGTTCTTGCGCTTGTTTTAGGCTCGCTTTGGCTATCTCCAGATTGATTGACTGGGTGCGATTGTCCAACTTCAATAAAACATCGCCAGCTTTCACAGGCGTGTTTGATGTCAGAGATATTTCCTCAACCTGGCCCGCAACATCTGAAACCACATCAACATGATTGATTGCTTCACTGGTGCCAATTGCGCGCAAGGTGTCATTAAAGGACGCATATTCGATTTCGCCAACGGTAACGACTGTTGCGCCGCCGCGGGAACGACCTCCTGCTCTTCCCGCCCCGCCGCCTTTGGCACCAGCTGCGCTTTCCTCAACTTCTGAACCCGTTCCTAGGGGAAACCATGATGGAATGCCGAACGTGTAAAAATAGGAGATAGATAGGACTGCAAGCCCTAGAACAAATGACAAGAGGCGGGACAACGAGAATAACCTTCTATTTCTAGGGCGTTTATTTCAAAGGAGTGAATTTTGACAGAACAGAAAGCGCCTACCCTCTCATCCATAAATTCACACCGAACGCATCAAAACATGAATTTCGGCAACTAAAACTACCACATTGAAACGATTTGAAAAATTACAAATTAGTTATTTTAGCGGAAGCTTGGTTACGAAGACCAACGAAGCGAGCTGAACTAAGTTATTGAATGTAGGCCATATGAAAATTCAAAACCGAAGGAACTGTCCAGTGAGGAATTAATCAATTTATTATACAAGCTTAATACGCTTTAAATATTGAATTTTATTAGGTAACAATAGACACCATCAATCGGATGCAAAACTGCATTGAAACACCCAGCTTATTTTCCGATTATGAAAGCTGAAACGGATTAATAATGACCGAGCGGCAAGACATTCATAATTCAAGCATTCCTGTTTTATGCAAATCCTGTGAAGCGCGCCACCGCGGTGTTTGTGGCGCTTTAAACAGTGATCAACTGATCTATTTGAGTAAGCATACCCATAAGGGCGCTGTTCAGCCGGACACTGAACTGATTGTTGCTGACAGTAAAATTGAGAATTATTCCAACATCATTTTCGGTACTGTTAAACTGACCAAATTGATGCCAGATGGCAGACAGCAAATTGTTGGACTTCAGTTTTCGCCAGACTTTCTTGGGCGTCCCTTTAGGCGTGAGACCGGTGTATCGGCTGAGGCTGCAGGCCCTGTTTCGCTGTGCTCGTTTCCGAAAAACATTCTTGAGAAGCTTGTCAAAGAATCGCCAGAGCTTGAGCATAGATTGCATGAACAGGCGCTTCGTGAACTCGACGAAGCACGGGATATGATGCTGATGCTAGGGCGCATGACAGCAGTTGAAAAAGTCGCGACTTTTTTGATGCTTCTTGTAAAGCATCTCGACCCTGAACAAGACGATGATAGCAACAGCATTCGGTTTGATTTACCGCTCAAACGTGCCGACATTGCAGATTTTCTTGGCCTGACGATCGAAACTGTCAGCCGCCAGATGACCAAGCTTAGAAAAGCAGGTGTCATCGACATTGAAAACAACCGCACCATTAACGTGCCAGATATATCGCGTTTAAGCGCTATAGCTGGCAATTTTTAAACGTCAAACCACCTTTGAAAACCGAACCGTGCTCCGTTTCAAATATTGATCGAATTGCGATGCCACAATGCGCGTAAAGGGTTTTGCTTGCGGTGGTATGTGCAATGACGTTCCGCTCACCTTCACCAACTGAAACGGGTCTGCGGCAGAAAATTTGTTTGCCAGTTGGACACTTTCGCTCACGCGCTCATCCGAAGCGAAAGGCAAGCTCGCAAAATCAACATGAAAATCACACATCAAACGCTCAATCAGAGCGCCGTAATATAAATCGACTGGCTGCAGCTTATACCCCTTGTCAGATGCTAGCAGTCCATCTGAAATACGCTTTTGATAAAGGTTTGTTGCAACTGTATTTTGCATGAAGCCGTTTGGTGAGCGACCGATAGACGATGCACCAAGTCCGAGCATGACATCGGCGCTGTCGGTCGTATAACCTTGGAAATTACGCCTTAACACACCCTTTTTCTGCGCTACAGAAAGGCTGTCATTTGGAAGCGCAAAATGATCTATACCGATACTGGTATATCCAGATTGCACGAGCAATCGAGACGCATTTTGCATTTGTTCAAAACGTTCATTTTGTCCCGGAAGATCTTCTTCCTTAATCATAATCTGATGCGGTTTGAACCAAGGAACATGCGCATAGCCAAACATTGCCATGCGGTCCGGTTTTAAAGAAATACACTGCTGGACGGTGCTTTCAACGCGTTCATTTGTTTGTTTTGGAAGCCCATAAAGAGCGTCAATATTGATTGATTTAATTCCAATGGCCCTTAGTTCTTTGACAACTATCTCAGTCAGTTCAAAGCTCTGCGTTCGATTGATTAATCGCTGCACTTCAGGGTCAAAATCTTGCACACCAATGCTGGCACGCGTAACACCCAGCGCTTCAATTGCTTTATAAAAATCATCGGTTGCATCAGAGGGGTCGATTTCCACACTGATCTCTGTTTCCTCATCAAAAGCAAAATAGCGCTCAAGGCTTTGCTTAATAAGGCGCATTTCCTTCGACTGAATTAAGCTTGGCGAGCCGCCACCGAAATGTAAGTGACTGACTGTCACTGTTTTGTTTAGCTTGCGCCCTAACAAGTTGATTTCGTCACATAGACTATCGATGTAGTTCTTTATCGGTTCATATTTATTTGTATGTTTTGTATGGCAACCACAGAACCAGCAAAGACGGTCACAAAAGGGAATGTGCAAATAGATAGAGACGGGCTCTTCTTCTGTTAAATTTTCCAGCGTCGTTTCTAATACTGAAGAGCCCACGCCAGATTTGAACTGGGGCGCTGTGGGATAGCTTGTATAACGTGGAAGTGCATTCGGATAAAAATCAAAAACTTTTGCGGGATCAATGTTTTGCAGCTCTATCATGTTGCTTCCCCTGTAAGAGAAGAAAGCATCTCCTTTTCAAAGGCGATATGACGCCGCAAGCCTTCAAAAAAGCCACGCAACATATAGCTCAGCTTATCAATGTTCTTTTCGCGCCCCGCGACAAAGCTCTTCAACGTATCTGAAATCTCATGCGCGAAACTTTCATCTTCCCAATGCTCGCCATGAAGGCGCTCAATCGTCGTTGCTAAATGTGCATTCGACGGGTCGGCTTTCATGAGGGCAGGAAACAATTCATTTTCTTCAAATGAATGTGCGGCCATCACAACCGGATATACTTTTTGAGCAGCGAGTAGACATTGCTGATTATCGACGCGTCTGGGCAGCTCGTCGGCAATAGTCTCCAGTTGATTACACAATAGCGTTTGCGCGTTCAAATGGAGATTAAGCTTTTCGTAAAGGTGGATCATCTCGCGACTGTGATTTTGAAACGGCTCTGCCATCTGCATTCTCCGTGCTGCATAGCTTATCCATATATTGGCCGATTCAGTTCGCTGACATTGATCTAGATCAAAGTGGTATCCGGAATTTCATGGCAACAACGCTCCAATAAGTAAGCGAGTAAATGCTGATACTGATGGAGCAAGGAAATATGCTAACCGCCACCCCCATAATATTGACCGGTGCAGGAGCCTTTATCGGGCTGTTGGCCTCAGCCTTTGCCAAGGACGCTTTCTTTGCGCAACATATGGCAATTCTTGCGATCATATTGACAATAGCGACGGTCATTTTGCTTAAGAGATTTCAGTTTTCTTCGCCTGCACAAATTCAGCGCCGAGAAGAAGCTGCCCGCAGCGTCTATATGGATGACGTTATACGGTGGGGCGTTATTGCAACCGCCTTCTGGGGTGTCGTTGGATTTTTGGTTGGTGTTATTGCCGCTGCGCAACTTGCTTGGCCTGAGCTCAACATCCAACCTTATTTGAATTTTGGACGCCTAAGACCGTTACACACATCGGCGGTTGTCTTTGCCTTTTGCGGATCTGCGCTCATTACGACAGCATTTTATGTCGTGCAGCGCACCTGCCGCGCACGGCTTTGGGGCGGCAATCTAGCTTGGTTTGTATTCTGGGGTTACCAGCTTTTCATTGTAATGGCTGCAACGGGATATTTGCTCGGCATTACACAATCCAAAGAATACGCAGAGCCTGAATGGTATGTTGATCTTTGGCTGACCATCGTATGGGTGGCGTTTCTGATGGTTTATGTAGGCACAATCGTTAAGCGGAATGAGCCACATATCTATGTCGCCAACTGGTTCTTTTTATCGTTCATTGTGACTATCGCAATGCTGCATATCGTCAATGGGCTTTCAATGCCTGTGTCATTGCTCGGATCAAAAAGTTATTCAGCATTTGGCGGTGTACAGGATGCGTTGACACAGTGGTGGTATGGCCACAATGCCGTTGGCTTCTTCCTGACAGCCGGATTTCTAGGAATGATGTATTACTTCGTTCCGAAACAAGCCGACCGCCCAATTTATTCTTACCGCCTTTCAATCATCCACTTCTGGGGTCTCATCTTCCTCTATATCTGGGCTGGACCGCACCACCTCCACTTCACGGCACTGCCTGACTGGGCACAAACACTTGGCATGGTTTTCTCAATTATGCTCTGGATGCCTTCATGGGGCGGCATGATCAATGGCCTGCTAACCTTACAAGGTGCATGGGACAAAGTGCGTACTGATCCGATCTTGCGGATGATGGTTATCAGCTTGGCTTTCTATGGCATGTCGACTTTCGAAGGCCCTGTAATGTCTATTAAGACAGTCAACTCACTGTCTCACTATACTGACTGGACAATAGGTCATGTGCATTCTGGCGCTCTTGGCTGGAATGGAATGATCACCTTCGCGGCACTTTACTTTTTGACACCGCGTCTTTGGAACCGTGAACGCCTGTACTCATTGCGCATGGTCAACTGGCACTTCTGGTTGGCGACACTCGGCATCGTCATTTACGCAGCAGTGATGTGGGTTTCCGGTATCACGCAGGGGCTAATGTGGCGCGAATATGATGCACAAGGCTATCTCGTCTATTCATTTGCTGAAAGCGTTGCTGCTCTGCACCCTTACTATGTGATGCGTGTATTTGCTGGCCTGCTCTACCTGTCTGGCGCACTCATCATGGCATTCAACCTTTTCATGACCATTCGCGGAAAGCAGAGAATCGAAGCGCCACTTCGCAATTCACCAGCCCCAATCAACGATAAGCCCGTCGTGGCTCAGCCCGCGCAATAGGAGAACTACTGATGGCTAACCTAACCCATCGTTTTCTAGAGAAACACAAAAAGCTAGAGCGCAATGTGAGCTTGCTTTTCGTATTCTCACTTCTCGCCGTGCTTGTTGGCGGCATTGTAGAAATCGCACCGCTTTTCTATCTCGAAAATACAATTGAGAAAGTTAAAGGCATGCGGCCCTACTCTCCTCTCGAATTGGCTGGTCGGAACATTTATGTGCGTGAGGGATGCTATGTCTGTCATAGCCAGATGATCCGTCCGTTCCGTGATGAAGTGGAGCGCTATGGCAATTACTCGCTTGCTGCCGAAAGCATGTATGACCGTCCATTTCAATGGGGATCAAAACGTACAGGTCCAGATCTAGCACGTGTGGGTGGGCGTTACTCAAATGAGTGGCATGTCCAACATTTGACTGATCCGCAATCTGTTGTGCCTGAATCAATCATGCCAAAATATGGATTTCTTACTGAGCAAGCGTTGGATGTTCGTGACCCTGCAGCGCATCTCATTGCCAACCGGCGCGTAAGTGTTCCCTACACCGATGACATGATTGAGAACGCAAGCGCCGATATGAAGGTTCAAGCAGAGATTGATGGTGATTGGGATGACCTATTGGCACGCTATCCGAAAGCTGTTGTCGGTGACTTTGACGGTGATCCAAAACGTTTGACCGAAATGGATGCTCTTGTCGCCTATTTGCAAATGGTGGGTACGCTTGTGGATTTCTCCACTTACGAACCTGACCTATCATCCCGCTAGGAGCCTAAGCATGGAACTTTCTTACCAAACCATGAGAACCTTCGCTGACAGCTGGGGCCTTCTCTACATGTTTATTATATTTTGCTTCGTCGTTTTTTGGACATTCAGACCAAGCTCTAAACCGATGAATGATGATGCTGCCCAAATACCTTTTAAGGAGGACAATTGATGTCCGAGAACAATGAAACTGACGATATCACAGGCGTTGAGACCACGGGTCACGAATGGGACGGCATCAAAGAACTCAACAACCCTCTTCCGCGCTCATGGCTCTGGGGCCTTTATGGAACGATTGTCTTTTCTATCGGCTATGTCATTGCCTATCCAGCTTTGCCGCTTATCAACTCCTCGACGGCTGGTTTGCTCGGATGGTCAAGTCGCCAAAATGTTGCAAATGACATTGCAGCTTTAGAACAGGGACGCGAGTCACTTGGCCAAGATCTTGTTGCGACAGATCTCAACAAAATTTCAGGCAATCCTGACCTTATGCAATTTGCACTTGCGGGCGGTAACTCTGCCTTCAAAGTCTATTGTTCACAGTGTCATGGTGCGGGTGCGGCCGGCGGCGGCATTTACCCTAATCTGGTAGACGATGACTGGATTTGGGGCGGCACCGTTGATGATATTTATCTTACGCTCAAACATGGCATCCGCTATGAAGCGGACGAAGATACCCGTTATTCACAAATGCCAAATTTTGGTGCTGATGGTATTCTCGAACGCGATGCGATCAAGGACGCGGCTTGGTATGTTCGTAGCATTTCTGGGCAGGAAGCGGACCTCGAAGCAGCTGAACGTGGTGCGATAGTTTACCAAGATAATTGTGCAGCCTGCCACGGCGATAGCGGCGAAGGCATGCACGATTTAGGTGCGCCTGCACTTAATGATGCTATCTGGCTTTACGGTGGATCGCATGAAGAAATCGTTGCGCAAATTTCCAAACCAAAGCAGGGCGTTATGCCAGCTTGGGGTGATCGATTGTCTGAAGCCACAATTCGTCAGCTCTCACTTTACGTTCACAGACTTGGCGGCGGCGAAAAATAATGCCTAGACCCAAGATCACTTTGATCTGGGTCAAAGCTCATTACGCATATTAATGCCAAAGATGCACCATCAACGTTGAAAGTAGTCTCATGTCTGATGGAATAGCTAAAGAACCGATACAGCTCTACGAAGCCCGTAAGAAAATTCATCCCAAGCGGGCAACGGGCTCGTTTCGGCGCTTTAAATGGATCGTCATGGCGATCACACTTGCGATTTATTATATAACACCGTGGCTCAGATGGGACCGCGGTGAATTCGCACCCGATCAAGCTGTGTTGATCGATATTGCTAATCGCCGCTTTTACGCTTTTTTTATCGAGATTTGGCCGCAAGAATTTTACTTCGTTGCAGGCATGCTCGTCATGGCAGGCATAGGCCTGTTCCTCGTCACCTCAGTGGTTGGCCGTGCTTGGTGTGGATATACTTGCCCGCAAACAGTTTGGACTGATTTATTCCTCGTGGTCGAGCGCTACTTTGAGGGAGACCGCAATGCGCGTATCAAACTTGATAAGGACCCTTGGAGTTTTGATAAGCTAAGGAAACGTGTTCTCAAACATACTACTTGGCTTATAATAGCAGTTGCAACCGGCGGTGCATGGATATTTTATTTTGCCGATGCCCCTACTCTTCTTCGTGATCTGGTTACAGGTCAGGCCCATTATGTTGCCTATGCCACTGTCGCCGTATTGACGACAACGACCTATGTTTTTGGCGGGCATATGCGTGAGCAAGTTTGCAATTACATGTGCCCGTGGCCGCGCATTCAAGCCGCTATGTTGGATGAAGATTCACTTGTAGTTACTTACAATGATTGGCGAGGTGAACCGCGCACTCACGGCACCAAAAAGGCAGAAGCCAGTGGCGAAGCGCATGGTGACTGCATTGATTGCAATGCTTGCGTTGTGGTTTGTCCTGCGGGAATTGATATTCGCGACGGCCAGCAGATGGAATGTATAACATGCGCTCTTTGTATCGACGCATGTGATGACATTATGGGTAAGATCGGCCGCCCAACGGGGCTAATCTCATATTCGACCCTTAACGACTATAACGCCAATATGGCACTGGCAACAGATCCAGAGAGCGCCACACTAAACCCTGATCTGGTGCGCGATAAAGATGGTAAGTTTGTTGATGCGATTAAGCACTTTGATTGGCGCATATTCTTAAGGCCTCGTACGCTTCTATATTTTTTCATTTGGGTGAGTTTGGGCCTCGCTTTGCTGTTTGCGCTTAGTCAACGTGACCGCATGACCATCAGCATTCAGCACGACCGTAATCCGGTATTTGTAACATTGAAGGATGGTTCCATCCGCAATGGTTACAATGTGAAAATTTTGAACATGATACCGGAAAAACGTCTGATCCATCTATCGGTTGAAGGACTTGAAGGTGCAGTCATGACAGTCAGCGGCATTGAAGGAGCGCCTGCAAGTTTTGCAACAGTTCCTGTCGATCCTGACCAAGTACGCTCTCTGCGTGTCTTTGTCCGTCAATCACCTGAAAATATAAAGTCAGGGCAAACGCCGTTCTCATTTATTGCCACAGATCAGCAGTCCAATGAGGTTGATACCTACAGCACCGTTTTCGATGCACCGGAGTAAGCAGATGAATACTTTGAAAAATATATTCGCACCTCGAGTGTTTTCCGGCTGGCATATGTTTGGTGTCATTGCGTTGTTCTTTGGGACAATCATATCGATCAACATTGTGCTGGCGTTTAATGCAGCAGGCACATGGACCGGACTGGTCGTGAAAAACACTTACATTGAGAGCCAGAATTTCAATAGCAGGGTTGCTGATCTAAACGCGCACAAACCTTTGGGCTGGAAGATCGCAATTTCCTATAATTCTGATCAATTGAAAATATCGGCACATGACAACACCGACACATTCATTAAGAGCGCCGTTGTTTCTGGCTATCTTGGTAAGCCTGTTCACGAACATGACGATCAAACGATCATATTTGGCGAAGCAAACGGCGCATATGTTTCCGAAGTCAGCTTGTCAGATGGCCTCTGGCAAATACAGCTACAGATCATTGATAGTAAGGGGCTGACTTTTGTTGAGACCAAGCGCTTTACTATCACCAATGGCGTGGGAAATTAGCTATGTGCAACATGTGTGGCGGTCTTGCCGAATATGTCGTTGATGAAAGCGTTGAACGTCAAAACTCTCAACACTATGTGCTTTCTGTGCCGGACATGTCGTGCGGTGCTTGCATATCTAAAATAGAAAACTCAATGCGCCGTTTAAAAGGCGTTTATCAAGCTCGCGCAAACCTTACTTTGAAACGTTTGGTTGTCGAAACGGATGAAACCGTAGACTGCCAGAAGCTTATTGATCTGCTTAAAGAAAACTCTTTCACAGCATTTCGAATTGAAGAAAATGACCGCACCGAAAGTGAAGAAGATACGCGTTCGAAACGTTTGCTCCGAGCGCTTGCCGTGGCTGGATTTGGTGCGGCCAATATTATGCTGCTGTCCGTTTCGGCGTGGTCTGGTGCGACAGATGCAACCCGCGACCTTTTCCATTTAATCTCCGCAGTCATTGCGGTTCCTGTCGTTGCTTATGCAGGGCAACCATTTTTCCGCTCGGCTCTGGGCGCTCTACGCGCTGGACATGTGAATATGGATGTACCGATTTCGCTGGCTGTTTTGCTGGCGCTCGGCATGAGTATTTTTCAAACACTTACCAGCAAACCGGAGGCTTATTTCGATGCGGCAGCGATGTTGCTCTTCTTTCTTTTGATCGGCCGCTATCTTGATCAGCGAATGCGCTCACGTGCCAAAAGCTCAGTCATCTCGCTTGGCAAATACGCTACGCGTGAGGCAGTGGAAGTTTTGCCATCCGGTGACACACGCTTAGTCGCAGTCGGTGACATTACAAAAAAAATGCGTCTGCGTATATTTGCTGGCGCACGGTTTCCCGTGGACTGTAAAATCATATCCGGCTCCTCTGATGTTGACCGCTCCATGGTAACCGGTGAAAGCGAAGCGGTCGCGCTATCACCAAACATGCAAATCGAAGCTGGTGCCTTAAATTTGACTGGTGTGCTGGACGTCGAGGCGATTGAGGTTGCCGACAAGTCTTTTCTCGCTGAAATAACACGTATGTTGGATGCTGCGGAACACGGCAAAGGCAATTATGTGCGTATTGCTGACCGTATGGCGCGCATTTACACACCCGCTGTTCATGCGTTTGCATTTCTCGCTTTTGCAAGCTGGATGATCACGACGCACGGAGACTGGGAACACTCACTTCTCGTGGCGATTGCTGTTTTGATTGTAACATGTCCTTGCGCCTTAGGATTAGCGGTCCCTGTGGCGCATGTCGTGGCCGCATCAAGGCTGGTGCGCAACGGTATTTTGATGCGTGATGGCTCTGCACTTGAGCGTCTAGCAGAAGCGGACTTTGCCGTATTCGACAAAACCGGAACGCTTACTGATGGCGTAAAAATGGTCATCGGCAGTGATGGTATGGGCGCAAAAGAAAAGCCAATGATTGCATCTTTGGCCAATTGCTCGACCCATCCTTCTGCCAAAGGCATCAGCGATTTTCTAAAAGGCAGCGGAAGCGTTCTGCTATCCGATATTGAGGAGCTGCCGGGCAAGGGCATTAAAGCCATATGGAACGGCAAAGAAATACGTCTTGGCCAAATGGAATGGGTGCTTGAGATTGCAAATCGGCAAAACTTAAACGAGGCAGAAAAGTCTACCGCGTTCGCAATACAAGGCGGCAATCTGGTGACTTTTGACTACCGCGAAAATGTGCGCTCATCCGCTTATCAAACGATCAAAGATCTTCGTTCTTTAGGAATTGGAAGCACGCTTCTTTCAGGCGATACACAAGCCACTGTGGAACGCATTGCCCGTGATATGCCGTTTGAACAAGTGCTAAGTGAACACACACCACAAGCAAAACTGAAATTCCTTGAAGGCCTGCACGCAGAGTCTGGGCTCAAAACAATTATGGTTGGAGATGGTATCAACGATGCCCCTGCTCTGGCAGCAGCGCATGTTTCGTTTGCCCCTTCAAGTGCGACTGATATCGGCCGCCAAACTGCAGACTTTATCTTAACACGCGACGACCTTACGGCGATTACATTTGCACGGAACATCGCGGTAAGGACAAACCGTGTTGTGCGGCAAAATTTTGCACTCGCGCTTGTTTATAATTGCATTGCTGTACCGCTCGCAATTTTAGGATTTGTGACGCCGCTGATTGCAGCCATTGCAATGTCACTTTCTTCGATCATCGTGATAAGCAATTCACTGCGCCTATTAAGGGGTGAGAACATGGTTATCGACAAGCAAGTGATAACGACAACGACCCTCTCTCCAACCGAAGAATTAGCAGCATGAACCAGCTTCTATTTCTTATTCCAGTTGCACTTTTTCTGGGCGGCATAGGCCTCGCGGCCTTTATGTGGTGCATCAAGCACGGCCAGTTCGACGATCCAGAAGGCGCTGCGGAAAGAATTTTGCAGGATGATGAATAGGGTAAACTGCATCTCTCCACGTGTTCCTAGACACCCTGCGAGTTTAGTTTTCGCTGATTTTGTTACTGGCGTAGGAAAAGTATTTTCAGCCAATGTGGACACAAAGGCTAAAACAAAAAGGGGCGCCAAAGGCGCCCCGAATATCATTATTTAAAATGAATTACTCTGCAGGTTCAGCAACCGCTTTAGGCTCCACATAATTGTGATGCGCCTTAACTGGCCGAATAAACAAATTCGCAAAGAACCCAATGACCAACAATGCAGCCATGCAATACATGGTCGTATTATACAGGCTTGGTGTTGGATCAATTGTGCCTTGTGGAGCTATCTCCATGAGCCTTGCAATCGTCACGGTTTTTGCTGCGGCCAATTGATCAAGTTGAGCGAGCGGTGCGCCGAATTTTTCAGCAAACGCAGACGCATCAACTTTTGATGCCAGATCGCTAATCGCCCGATTAACAGACATTTCGCGTAGCGATGTGATTGCCAAAGGCCCAAGCACACCTGCAGTTGACCATGCGGTCAGCAAGCGCCCGTGGATGCCGCCAACATGCATCGTACCGAACATATCTGCCAAGTAAGCAGGAATTGTCGCAAACCCACCGCCATACATTGAGAAGATAATCATCGTCGCAACATAAAAACCAATGAGGTAGATTGTTGATCCACCAGCAGCGCCGGCAGTCGCAAAATACGGAATAGACAAGTAAAGCAACGTGCCCAGCACAAAGAAGCAATGATAGGTGTTTTTGCGTCCGATGTAATCTGACGTTGATGCCCAGAAAAACCGTCCACCCATGTTAAAGACTGAAATCATCAATACATAAGTTGATGCAAAAGAAGCTGTCACAATGAGCGGCATTGTGGTGCCATAAATTTCAGACATCATTGTTTTTGCAACACCGATCACACCGATACCGGCGGTCACGTTAAAGCAAAGCATAACCCACATTTGCCAAAATTGAGGTGTTTTTAGCGCTTGATCGATATGCACATTGTCTTTTGTGATCATACCTGATGCGGCAGGTTTTGGTTCCCAGCCTTCAGGTTTCCAGTCTGCAGCAGGAACGCGGAAGCTGAACGCTGCAATCACCATAACAATGAAATATACAATACCAAGCGTCATGAATGTTGATGCAGCGCCAGTATTGCCTGTGCCCACGACATAGACGCCCGCTTCTCCGCCACCTGGCAAGCTAGCTGCCTGTGCTGCAGATGCGATGACAACTTCTACCTTACCAGCGGCAGATTCTACAAAAAGCCGTCCAGCTTCTGTCACGGTCGCTACAGTATCGCTTGCACCAAGATATTCCGGCGCTTTGGAGAAAACTGACAACAGCCAGCCTTTGACCGGCGCTGCGATCATCGCGCCGCCGCCAAAGCCCATAATCGCCATGCCAGTTGCCATGCCGCGGCGGTCAGGAAACCAGCGAATTAGAGTTGAGACAGGCGAGACGTAGCCCAGACCAAGACCGCAGCCGCCAAGAACACCATAGCCAAGATAAATGAGCCAAAGTTGATGGCTTGCAATGCCAAATGACCCAATGATAAAGCCGCCGCCCCACAAGAATGCAGCGACAAGACCGACCATGCGCGGTCCTACTTTTTCTAGCCATTTACCCGCAAATGCAGCTGCCAGTCCTAAGAAAACGATGGCAACGGAGAAAATCCAAACAACGGAGCTGAGGCTCCAGTCATTCGCCGCAGAAGCAACAACACCCAGCTCTCTGGTTAGAGGCGGGTTAAAAACAGACCAAGCGTATACCGAACCAATACACAAATGAATAGCGATGGACGCAGGCGGCACTAACCAGCGGTTGAAACCGGGCTTCGCGACAATGTTTTCTTTCATCAAGAAACTCAAAGCGCCGCCGGAATTAGCATTACTCATGGAATTCTCCTCCCATTTAAATCCCGTCGACAAGCTGCAATCTCCCACCACAGCATTCGACACTTAACGCAGTTTTTAGCGTTACGGAAACTTAGGAGGAACGTCTTGATTGTCAACAAATTTATTATTACATATCAATATGTTAGGTGGAAAATTTGTCTTAAGAAATCTCTACGACTCAGCGTTATTAGTCATCTTGTCTGAGATGCCCGCTGATAGGCGTATCGAATGGGACATTTTGTCCTTAATCGCCAAATTTAGCCGCAGGAAGATTTATTGTGAAACGGCTGCCGGCACCGAATTTTGACCGTACTGATATCTGACCATTAGCCCGACTCACAAGGGTTTGGCTAATTGAAAGGCCAAGTCCTGTGCCCTGCCCGTACTTGGTTGTGAAAAACGCATCGAAAATACGTTTCACTTTGTCAGGCGGAATGCCTGCCCCCGTATCCTTGACAGAAATCTCTACTTCTTGATCGTTGGAGGCCACACACAAAGACAAGGTGCCGCCCTCTGGCATGGCCTGAACAGCATTGAGTATGAGATTTACAATGACTTGTTGCAGTTCTGTTCGCGACATTAAAACGCAAAGCTCTTGATCTAATTCTTTACGAACTTCGATTTCTTGAGCTTCGATCTGATGAGCCGTAAGCACCAAGCAATCGCTGACAACTTCAGCTGGAAAAATGATATTAGCGTCGCCTGAATATTCTTCTGGCCGCGCAAATTGCAAAAGCTTGGATACAATAGAGCCGATTCTATATACTTGATCGTCAATCAGCTTAAACTCTGTTTTTGCAACATCAACATGCGACCCCAGCAATGTGCGTGCCACATCCAAATTACCTTGAATGACTGCAATGGGATTATTGATTTCATGTGCAACGCCTGCCGTGATTTCACCCACAGCGGCAAGCTTTTCAGATATGATCAGTCGCTCTGTTGTCTGCTCAAGCCTGCGGTTGCTTTCGAGCAAATCGCGCGTGCGCTCCTCAACCTTCAAATTGAGTTGTTCACCCCATTGGCGCAATTGCCGGTCGCGTTCCTGCACCTGGTCTAATAGATCATCGAGATGGCCAGCAACTTGTGCAATCTCGTTGTCATCATCTTGCGGCATGTTGCGCGCTTCCAGATCACCGGCCTCAACACGTAACATTGTTTGGGTCATGCGTTCCAAGGGCAGAAAGATACGCCCTGCCCAACGCAAGAAAATCGGAACTGATACGGCCGTAATCAGCAAAAACAGAAAAACCACAAGCAGTGCTGAATTGACTTTAGCCTGCCGAAACGGCGCTTCGAGAAAACCGACATAAAGCATGCCCACGGCTTTGCCGCGGCTATCAGTAATTGGCTCATACGCTGAGATGTACCAATCATTGACCACAAAGGCGCGGTCCAACCAAGTTTGTCCTTCATCAAGAACACGGTTGCGCACTTGCGCCGAAACGCGCGTACCAAGTGCACGCACGTTTTCAAACAAGCGCACATTGGTTGAAATTCGCACATCTTCCAGAAACAGTGTCGCCGTACCTTCACTGCCCTCGGGAAGGCTGTTTTTCTGATAAACCAGCGCATTGATCGTATCAATAAAATCAAGATTTCGGTTGAGTAGAAGTCCGCCGACCAACGCAGCTTTTCTGCCACCATTAAGTGTCACAGGTGCAGCTGTATGGATCACCATCCCTCGATCTTCAACCGTCCGCGCTGTTGGAACCGCTGCTTGTGTCGTCACTAACGCAATTGTGGCACGCTCAGTAAGACTGGAATTGAGAATATCTAATTCTTCCGGCGTAAAAATATCGACAGCACTTTGCCAAGTTCCATTAATCGCATTTTGAACGACAGGCCATTTGGATACATCAACCCCATCTGGCCCAACATTGCCCTCTGTCAAATAGAGGAAATCTAGCCCTAATTCCTGTTGGACTTGCTCAAGAAATTTAGCCGTATCTTCTGGTTTTAAAAAAGCATTTTGCAGGGATACAGACTGGGCAATTGCGTCTAGCCGCTCACCTGAATTTTCAAGTAGACGCGCTAAATACTGGTCCGCAATTGTCAGATCACCATTGACCTTTGTAATCAAAAGATCGTCGATTTTTCCAGCCCAGCGAGCCATTGTACTGCCAAGCATAATCGGCATTAGAACAAGCATTGGCAGAAGTGCGATAACAAGCAACCGCACCCGAACAGAGCGCAAGATGCGCATCAGGGCCGTCATCGCTTAAAGTCCCCATGTCGCGCATTTGCGATCAATCGTTTTACGTGACACGCCGAGACGGCGCGCTGCTTCAGAACGGTTGCCACCGACTAATTCTAAAGCCTGCAAAATTTTCTCGCGTTCCACGTGTTCCAACGTTTCGATTTGCTCTTGGCCTTTTGCTGGAGGCGACAAAGTTTCGTGAGGAAAGTGGCCGTAAATCAACGAGCGTTCGATAAAATTTCGCAGCTCACGGATATTGCCGGGCCACGTGTGCCGCAACATAGCTGCACGGGTTGCCGGATCAATTTCTAATGGAGGCAAGCTCAAGCGGGAGGAAATATCATCAAGGAATAGTTCCGCCAGAACGATGACATCTGTTTCGCGTTGGTTAAGCGGCGGCATAACAATTTCAAGTATGTTGATACGAAACAGCAAATCTTCGCGAAAGTGTCCTTTGGCCACCTCTTCAGACAATGAGGCACTGGTTGCTAGCACAAACCGTAAGTCCAATTGTATATCGCGTTCTGTTCCGACCGGACGCACCATTCCATCTTCCAACACACGTAGCAAAGCTGATTGCGCCGATAAGCTTAGCGCCGACACTTCATCAAGAAAGACTGTCCCGCCGCGTGCTGACGGCAATAATCCTTCACGGGCAGATACAGCGCCCGGAAATGCTGCCGCGACATGGCCGAACAATTCAATCTCGATCATATCGGCTGGTATTGTCGCGCAGTTGATTGCCACAAATGGCATGTCAGCACGCGACGAAGATACATGCATATGACGCGCGGCCACTTCTTTGCCAGAGCCAGATGCGCCAGTTATCAATACTGGAGTGGCAACATTTTTGACCCTATCGAGGGTATCACGCACTGCTGCAATCGTCTTAGATTTACCGATAAGTTGGCTACGTCTTTTGCGTCCAATATCGGCGGTATCAAGCTCACGTAGCAGCAACATATTCTCGCGTCTTAGCTGTGCCATCTGGATGCAGCGCCGCACCGCATTGAGTATTTGATTTGAGCGAAACGGCTTGAGCACAAAGTCAGCCGCACCTGCGCGAATAGCTTGAATTGCTGTTTCAAGATCAGCATAAGCCGTGACCATAATTGTATCGGTAAACCCGCCTTGCGCACGCTGCTCGGCAAGCCAATCAATGCCCTTTTTGTCCGGCATCATATTATCGAGAATCATCACGTCAAAATGGTTCTGCGTGAGCAAAGCGCTGGCACTGGCCACGTCTTTGGCTTCAGCCACAAATTTGCAATAAGGGCTTAGTGTCTTGACCATGAAATTGCGCATACCAGGTTCGTCATCGACGACTAGAATACTTGCCTGTTTTAGCTTTTCGGTCAGGCCAACCGTCTGAATATCTTCGCTCATTTTCACTAAAGTCTGAGCCCTGCAGCTAAACAAGTAATGTGTTCAGATATTTTATAAGAATGACTTCTCCCATTACAGAACAGTCTTATCGATGCTTTGGCGACGAACAAAACCATTTTGCCTCCTGTAAAAAAGTCCAACCACTATCGGCTTTAGACTTTGGGAATTTCCCATATGCTTCCAGTCGGGCATAGATTGTCACAAATTTTCCTGTGGCGCCACTTCGACGTCAGTCTGCGGGCATCCTAACATATGAGCAGGCATCCAAGGCAAGCGGTGAAAGGCCTTTTCCGCCCGCGTCCACATGCTCAAACAATTGTATGCGCATGCGAGGTTCCCAGAAATCATTAATGTGATCAGCAACTTTTTTAGCCTGCCCCGTACCGGGCTGTGTTTCAAAAAAAGTGGCTATTTGATTGGCCATTGAGACCATTTTTTCAGGCTGCATCAGAGGCTCCGATTAAAATTCGTTCAGGGTGTGAATAGACATCAAACCCGCCGCCGCGCGCAAAGGCTGCGAGGGTGAGTTGAGCACCTCTTGCAATTCGCAATGCGTGAGCAGTGGGTGCAGAAACAGCGATAAGAACAGGGCAACTTGCAATGACTGTTTTTTGGACCATTTCCACCGATACACGCGATGTTAAAACAATGGCTCCTTGCGAAGCATCAATATTGTTTTGCGCCAATGCGCCGATCAACTTGTCCAATGCATTGTGCCTGCCAACATCTTCGCGCACAAGCAACATGCCTTGACTTGGCAGCATAAATCCTGCGGCATGCACCGCATGCGTTTGATCGTGTAGCGGTTGATGATCGCGCAAGGCAGAGGTTGCGCAAGCGACTTCACTTTTAGACAATCTCGGTCCAGTGCGCTCGAGCACTGGCAGAGGTCTGATCGCTTGTTCAAGGCTATCAATACCGCACAGCCCGCACCCGACAGGGCCAAGCATATTACGCCGCCGTGCCTGCATTGCTTTGACACGGTCGTCCGCCAACTGAAACCGTGCCTCAAGACCAGATTCATGCGGCACGATCTCAAAGCTCTCGACTTGATCTAGCCGTTCAATGAAGCCTTCGGTTAATGCAAAACCAAAGGCAAAGTCTTTCAAATCAGCGGGCGTCGCCATCATTACCGCTGCAGTTGTACCGTTGAACACAATGGCCACGGGCGTTTCTTCAGGCAGATTTCGCGCAACATCATGCGCACCCTCATGCTGAATAGAAAGGCCCACCATGCTTTGTGTGGCACTCACAGCCATGGCTATTCTGCCGCCGGTAGAATACGCCGTGATTGCTCAGCTTGCGCGTTATACTCTTCCTGCCAATCCGTAGGACCATTTGACTGAGAAACCTGTACAGCAGTCACCTTGTATTCAGGGCAGTTTGTTGCCCAATCTGAAAAGTCGGTGGTGATGACATTGGCCTGTGTGTCAGGATGATGGAAGGTTGTATAAACAACCCCCGGCGACACACGGTCCGTTATTTTGGCGCGTAATGCAGTCTCGCCTGACCTCGAAGCCAGTTTGATAAAATCGCCATCATTAATGCCGCGCAATTCGGCATCGTGTGGATGAATTTCCAAAACGTCCTGATCGTGCCACGCCACATTGGCTGTGCGGCGTGTTTGCGCCCCCACATTATACTGCGACAAGATACGTCCTGTTGTAAGAAGCAGCGGGAAACGTGGTCCTGTTTTTTCTTCGGTTGCAACATATTCAGTTACAATAAAGCGTCCTTTGCCGCGCACGAACCCATCGACATGCATTAAAGGCGTGCCCTCCGGAGTGCTCTCATTACACGGCCATTGGATTGACCCTTTTTCATCTAAGAGCTCATAAGTGACATTTGCGAAGCTTGGCGTTGTCGCAGCAATTTCTTCCATAATCTGAGACGGGTGCGTGTACTGCCAATTTGCTCCCATGGCATTGGCCAAAAGCTGAGTTACTTCCCAATCTGCGTAACCATTACGCGGTGCCATTACTTTTCGAACACGGTTGATGCGGCGCTCAGCATTGGTGAACGTACCTTCTTTTTCAAGGAAGGTAGAGCCTGGCAAAAACACATGTGCGTAATTCGCCGTTTCATTTAAAAACAGATCATGCACGATGACACATTCCATTGCGGCTAAACCAGCAGCAACATGCTTCGTGTCAGGGTCTGATTGCAGAATATCCTCACCTTGGCAGTAAAGCCCTTTGAAGGTGCCTTCGACTGCGGCATCAAGCATGTTAGGAATACGCAAGCCCGGTTCAGGGTCGATTTTAACGCCCCATGCATCCTCGAAGATATTGCGTACATCTTCGTTTTTAACATGGCGGTAGCCTGGCAATTCATGCGGGAAAGAACCCATATCGCACGAACCTTGAACATTGTTTTGCCCACGTAGCGGGTTCACGCCAACACCCTTGCGCCCCACATTTCCGGTGAGCATTGCAAGGTTGGCAATGCCGATCACAGTGGTCGACCCTTGGCTGTGTTCAGTCACACCAAGGCCGTAATAGATCGCGCCATTGCCGCCTGTTGCAAACAAACGCGCCGCTGCGCGCAGTTCAGCAGGATCAACGCCAGTCAGCAGTTCATTTGCCTCTGGGCTATGGCGCGCATTAGAAATAAAATCAGCATATTCTTGGAACTCGTCCCAGTCACAGCGCTCTCGAATATAGGCTTCATCCATCAACCCTTCGGTCACAATCACATGCGCCAGCGCAGATACGACAGCCACGTTTGTGCCAGGGCGAAGCGGCAAGTGGTGCGCAGCATCAATATGTGCGGATTTAACCAGATCAATTCGGCGCGGGTCGATAACAATCAGTTTGGCACCGGCACGTAGGCGCTTTTTCAAACGGCTGGCAAAAACAGGATGACCATCGGTTGGGTTAGCGCCAATAACGATAACGACATCTGTATGTTCGACACTGTCAAAATCTTGCGTGCCAGCCGACGTGCCAAATGTTTGGCCCAAACCATAACCAGTGGGTGAATGGCAAACCCGCGCGCAGGTGTCGGTGTTATTGTTCATAAAAACACCGCGCGCGAGTTTTTGGACCAGAAAGGTTTCCTCATTCGTACAACGTGAAGAGGTGATAACACCGATAGAGCGGCGTCCATGTTTTTCTTGTAAGCCGCGCATTCGGTTAGCGGCGAAAGTAAGCGCTTCGTCCCAGCTAACCTCCTGCCATGGCTCATCAATGCTGTCGCGGATCATCGGGTTTAAAATACGGTCGTTATGCGTTGCATAGCCATAGGCGAAACGCCCCTTAACGCAGGAATGGCCACGGTTAGCCTTGCCGTGTTTGTAAGGCGTCATGCGAACCAATTCGTCGCCATTGAGTTCGGCTTTGAACGAACAGCCAACACCGCAATAGGCGCACGTGGTTATGACCGAGCGTTCTGGTGTTCCCAATTCAATAACGGATTTTTCCTGCAAAGTTGCTGTTGGGCAAGCTTGCACACACGCACCGCAACTCACACAATCAGATGCCATCGCGTTGTCTGTTTTTGCGCCAAAGGATACCCGGCTGTCAAAACCTCGCCCTTCAATTGTTAGCGCGAAAGTACCCTGCACTTCTTCGCAAGCACGTACACAGCGTGAGCAGACGATACATTTGGCTGGATCATATGTGAAATAAGGATTGGATTCATCTTTAGGAATATATTGCGGGTTTCCTAAATCACCCATTGGCGCTCGTGCGCGGGCATCACCCTGCGCCAGCGTTCCGTTGCCTGAAATATCATAATGGTTTTTGCCCGATTTATAACGCACATCGCGCAGGCCAACCATGCCAGCCATATCTTGTAATTCGCAGTCATTATTGGCACCGCACGTTAAGCAATCCAATGGGTGATCCGAGATATAAAGCTCCATCACACCGCGCCGGATATCTTTCACTCGGCTCGATTGGGTGCGCACCTGCATGCCTTCTGCAACAGGAGTGGTACAAGAGGCAGGTGTGCCGCGCCGCCCGTCAATTTCGACAACACAAAGACGGCATGATCCAAAGGCTTCAACGCTGTCTGTGGCGCATAATTTCGGAATTTTTAGTCCAGCCTCAGATGCGGCACGCATCACAGATGTGCCTTCCGGCACCGTCACGTCAAAGCCATCAATCGTCAATGTAACCGGTGCACCCTCTTTTGCAGGTGTGCCCATATCGCGGTCATCGTGGATGAAAGATTGTGTCATTCTGCTGCCTCTTTGATGGTCGCGAAATCATTGGGGAAATGTGTCAATGCCGACATAACTGGGAAAGGCGTGAAGCCACCCAGCGCGCATAGCGAGCCGTCTTTCATTGTTTCACAAAGATCGGTCAGGATTGGAATTGCAGAACTATCACCGCGCTCAATGCGGTCGATAGTTTCCACACCGCGCACAGAGCCGATACGGCACGGCGTGCACTTTCCGCAGCTTTCCACAGCACAAAATTCCATCGCAAAACGTGCCATTTTCAACATATCTGTCGTGTCATCAAACACCACGATCCCAGCGTGACCGATTAGCCCACCCTGACCGTCGAACTCTTCATAGCCAAATGGCGTATCAAATTTTGAGAGCGGCATATAAGCGCCAAGTGGCCCGCCAACTTGAACTGCTTTTACGGGCCGGCCAGACGCAGTGCCGCCAGCAATTTCGTTAACCAATTCGCCCAGCGGCATGCCAAAAGCTGTCTCAAATAGACCGCCATGTTTCACATTGCCTGCAATCTGAATAGGCATTGTGCCTTTCGAGCGTCCAAGACCAAAATTGGCGTAATGCTGCGCGCCCTTTTCAAAAATTACAGGCACGGTCGCCAAGCTTATGACGTTGTTGACAACGGTTGGCTTGCCTAAAAAACCTTCCAATGCTGGCAATGGTGGCTTGGCACGCACGACGCCGCGTTTACCTTCCAAAGAATTGAGCAGCGAGGTTTCTTCGCCGCACACATAAGCACCCGCACCAACGCGGATTTCCATATCAAAGGCTTTGCCAGAGCCTAAAACATCATCACCGAGCAATCCTTTTTGCTGCGCAATATTGACGGCCTTGTTCATAATATTGATGGCGTCTGGATATTCTGAGCGCAAATAAACATAGCCTTTGGTTGCACCCACACCAACGCCAGCGATGATCATGCCTTCAATCAAAGTGAAGGGATCACCTTCCATGATCATACGGTCAGCAAAGGTACCACTGTCACCTTCATCGGCATTGCATACGATATATTTTTGTTCGGCGGCAGCGCCAAGGACAGTGTTCCACTTGATGCCGGTTGGAAACCCTGCACCACCGCGACCCCGCAGGCCGCTATCGGTTACTTGACTGATGATTTCTTCACCCGTCATGCTAAGCGCCTTGCGCAATCCGGCAAGGCCGCCATGCGCTTCATAATCATCCAAATCAAGTGGATCGATAATACCGCAGCGTGCAAAAGTCAGCCGTGTCTGACGCGCGAAGAACGGGATATCTTCAACCGCGCCCAGCCCCTCAAGCGTTCCATCCAGCAGTGCAGACACATTTTCTGGTGTTACATTACCAAAAGCTTTGCGTCCTTCACCGGCATCAATTTCCACCAATGGCTCAAGCCAAATCATACCACGCGAACCATTGCGGATAAGTTCAATCGTAAGGCCGCGTTGCGCTGCTTCTTGGCGAATTGTTTCGGCAACCTCATCGGCGCCAAGTGCTTTTGCAGCACTGTCTAATGGAACATAAATTTTCATGCGCCAGCCTCTTTGAGAAGTGTTGCCATTTTTGCCGTATCAACACGGCCAACGACTTTGTCATCAACCATTGCGGCTGGTGCGCAGGCACAAAGTCCCAAGCAATAAACAGGCTCAATCGTCACAGCGCCGTTGATCGTTGTGCCGTGCCAATCCAAACCCAGCTTAGCCAAGGTCTCATCGGCAAGGGTATTAGCGCCCATTGCTTGGCAAGCTTCCGCACGGCAAATTTTGACAACATGACGACCTGCAGGTGCCTCACGAAAATCATGGTAAAATGATATGACCCCGTGCACCTCGGCTTTTGAGATATTCAATGCATCAGCAATAAGCGGAACAGCATCTTCTGGAACATACCCAAAAGCAGATTGAATCGAATGAAGGATCGGCAACATCGGCCCTTCCGATTCAAGGTGCTGATCAATCAACACACCTATTTCGTTATCCGCGGGAGCGGATTGCAAGTTTTTCATAGTGGCACCTAAGAAGTTTCCTCACTTCGTTTGTATGGTGTCACATTATCTTAAATCAATATTGGTTTCCCGTTAGCCGATTGAATTTCTCAATCGTTCAGAATTGATATTTGCCGCGCTTCACTCAACAACGCCTGCAAAATAGGGGTATGTGGCTCATGATAAGGCGCAACCAACCCCACACTAGGGCTGAGTGTAGTGCCTGACATGGGGATGAGATTTAGAGGTTTTCCACGGGTCAAAAACTTTGCAAGCTCAATAGGAAGCACTGTCAGCCAGTTATTATCTTCAACATTGGCCACCAAAACGACGGTTGAGTTAGACTCAAGCCATGCATCGGCCGTTGCACCAGCATCGCGAAAGTGCCGATTAATGATCCGCCGATTCTGATTATCCGGCGTTAAAAGGCACAGTTTTTCACCTTCAAGTTCTTTCCAGCCAACAGATGATCGGTTCGCAAACTGGGAATTTTTACTGCAAATCAGCATATAGCTTTCACGGTAAAGCGGCTCTGTGCTCACGCGTCCCGTAGGTTCATTATCAAGGTAAGTTATGCCTGCATCCACATCGAGATTGTCCATCATTGACAAGATGTCAATTGAGGTTCGCGACAGAACTGTGAACCGTACTTTCGGGTGCTTTTGGCTAAAACTTGCGCTTAATTTTGCGGCCCAAGTCAAAGCTGTCGGGATGACGGCAACACGCAACTGTCCCGCAAGGCCGTGCTTCTTATAACGCATTTCATCTTTTAGTTGCCGAGCATCGCTAACGATGCGGCGCGCCCAAACAAGCGCGCTTTGCCCTTCTGGCGTCAGGCCACCAAACCGCGAACCACGGAAAACCAGCTTAATTCCAAGTTGCTCTTCAAGGTTCTTAATACCTGTAGATAGTGTGGGTTGAGTAATGCCCAAACTGTCAGCCGCTTTGCCAAAATGCTCCGCTTTCGCAAGAGCAATAAACATTTCTAGCTTATCAAGCATAAACGCCTCCCCCAAAGTTCGCTATTACAATCAACTTATAAGAGGTTGATAGAAAACCTCAATTGATAATCGCAAACTTTAAGAGCCCTATAATGGGGCTTACGAGAATAAGGGTGCGCAAAATGACGGATAAAAATTCAGAGCCGCGCTAAAACCGCCTCATATATTTACCCCTCAAAACAATTATGACCGGCATTACCGGTCATAATATTTCATTCAGTAACGTTGAAGCTTAAGCAGCTTGCCGGTATTCGGCTTCCAAGCTTTTTGACCACCCAGCATACCATGTCTCAAACAGTTTTAACTGTGCTTCAGCATAGCCGCGTTGGCTTTCGCTTAACTCATCTGTTTCATTGAAATGCAAAGTATATTCTTTGTCGCCCTTCAACACCATCATGTGTTTGAAGTACAAAACAAGATCCGGTCCTTCATCAAAAGCCGAAAGAGCAGCGAGTGCACCTTCAAGTTCCAGCGCGAGGCGGCGGGCATAAACGTCACCCTTCGCAGCAAGCTGGCTAAGCGATGCAAGATGCAGCACTTGCTTTGGCAAAACACAGCCAATGCCAGTGATCGCGCCCACGGCACCACAATTAACAAAACCATGGAACACACATGTATCCACGCCAATCATGAGCACGACTTCATCATCACGGCTTGTAATGTTTTCCGCCGCATAGGTCATGTCATCAGCGCCGCCAAATTCCTTGAAACCAACAAGGTTTGAATGTTCTGCGCGCAATGCGAAGAACAGATCGGCACGTGTAGCGAACCCATAATAAGGGCTATTGTAAATAACAGCTGGCAAGTCTGGCGCAGCGCCAAGAATTGCCTTGAAATGATTTTTCTGAGCCGCAGTCGATGAACCACGCGACATAACACGCGGTATAACCATGAGACCATTTGCGCCTACTTTTTGCGCGTGCGCAGCATGTGCGACCGCTGCAGCAGTATTCATTGCTCCAGTTCCAACAACGACAGGAACGCCAGCTTTAACCAAGCGCTCAACGCCTTCCATCCGCTCCTCATCCGAGATCAATGGCCAGTCACCCATTGAGCCACAATAAACAACCGCAGACATGCCTACAGCAATCAATTCCTTACCTTTACGTACCAACGCATCAAAATCTGGTGTGCGGTCGTCTTTGCAAGGTGTCATCAGTGCTGGCATGCAGCCGGAAAAAATCTTCGCGTCCATTTGGTTTCCTTATGCTTAAAGTGCAAGGCTTCCCCCTGCTTAGTGCAATAAAATCAATATGTTTGATCATCATAATATCACTTGTATTTTATTTGTCGACAAGAATATTAGAGGTCGCAAAGATTTTCGCATCATTTTCGGATGCAACACACTATCTTTGTGACGTAAGGTAAACCCTAGAGGTCGATTGGCCGTCTGCGGTCACGGGCCATGAATTGCTGAATCTGTATGACGATCTGATCCGCATGCTGAGCTGCCAGCTTATCAGCGGATGCAACATCATGCGCTTCAATCGCAGCAATCATATCATCATGTTCAGCCACATATCGCTTTGGCAATTGGTCATCAAAAGATGAGTAATAGATACGTAAGATTCGCCGACCTTCATCCAGCAAGCGGAAAAAGAGGCCGGTATAGTAAGGGTTTTTTCCTGCTTCAGCGATTGCCGCATGGAAATCACGGTTCGTGGCAATCATAGTCAGAGCATCCTGTGCCTGAACTGCCTTTGTGAACTTAATCTGTAGATTACGAATAATCTCAAGATCTTCTTCGGTTCTGTTTTCTGCAGCCAACCTGGTTGTCACACGATACATCAAGCTCAAAGCATCAAAGAATGTATGCAGATTCAAAAAATCAATATTTGAAACCATGGTTGAACGATTCGGAAGTGTTGTCACCAAACCTTCACTGGCCAGTTTAACAAGCGCTTCACGAATGGGTGTGCGGGACATGGATAGGCGTTCAGCCAATTGGATTTCATCAATCGGACTGCCCGGCGGCAATACCAAATCCAAAATATCATCACGCAAAATCTCATAGACGAATTTGACGCCTTGTCCGCGTTTTCTTTCTGGCACTGGACGCATTAGATTATTATCCATTCTCACACCCTCATTCTGCATAAACGTCTATGGCAGCAGTTTAGAAAAAATGGAAGAGCATGGCTGCAATCATCTTGCACCCCAACTATCAGACAGTCGGTAGCCTTCAGGCCAAGGGTCACTTGGGTCTAACATATGTTGATGAATACCGCTTATCCAACCGCGCCCTGAAATTTCAGGAATAATTGCAGCCGTATCGCCAACCTTTGTTGTCTCTAATATGCGTCCATTAAATGTTGAGCCAAGAACAGATACGGCGGTTAGGTTTTCGCCAACAGCCATTTGTCCACGTGCATGCAAAACTGCCATTCGCGCTGACAATGCCGTACCTGTTGGAGAGCGATCAACTTTGCCCGGCTGTATCGCAACAGCTGCCCCAGCACGAAGACCATCCGGTCCCCGCTCTAACGGCCCGGCAAAAAGACAGAATGAAAAATGCCGCCAATCAGGCATCGTCGGATGCTTAAATTCCAATGCCTCATTAGCAGCATTGGTGATTTTAACGCCCAAACGCGCAATGTCATGGGCTTCGTCTGGTTTAAGATTAAGGCCCATCGCCGCAGCATCAACAATTACAAAGCTATCACCACCAAAAGCGGTATCGACTGTTAATGTCGGCAGTCCTTCGACTTCAAGCTTTTGATTAAGCGGCCCTGCAAAGCTTGGCAAGTTTTGAACGAAAATACGCTCTGCTTTACCGCCGCGACATTCTGCGCGAACACGAACCAGCCCGCCTGGCGCTTCCAGCACCAGATGGGTTTCAGGTTCTTGCATTGGAATTAATCCGCCATCAAGCAACACGGTTGCAACACAAATCGAATTTGAACCCGACATCGGCGGCGTGTCTTCTGGCTCCATAATGATAAAAGCTGCATCTGCTTCTGGGTGGCGCGGTGGCACCAACAAATTAACATGCCGAAACACGCCGCCGCGCGGTTCGTTCAAAACAAAGTTGCGCAAAGTTTCATCGCGCGCAATCCAGCGGCTTTGTTCCCAAACCGTATCGCCGGGCGGCGGCAATACACCGCCGACAATGACATCACCAACTTCACCTTCTGCATGGGCAGAAATGACATGAACGGTTTTACAGCTGCGCATGATGAATTCTCACTTATTTTAAAACCCGACAAGACGGTCCGGCAACCAAGTTGCAAGCGCTGGGAAAATAACAATCAAAGCCAATGTCAATAATTGTAAAGCGATAAACGGTAAAACGCCTTTACACATTTGCCCATAAGTCATGTTCGCGGGCGCAATAGATTTCAAGTAGAAAATCGAAGAGGCCATCGGCGGCGTCAAATAGCCCGTCTGAATAACGATGAGCACCAATGTTGCAAACCAGACTGGGTCAACGCCCGCGCTGCGTATAAACGGTGTGAACAACGGCACACAGATCAGAACATTCGCCGTCCAATCAAGAACAAAGCCAAGAACAAACACAACCAGTAGGAAGAACACAATCATGCCGGTCGTGCCGAGCCCTGCACTGTCAATAAAGTCTCTTATCAGACTAGCACCACCATTGGCCGCAAAGACTCCCATGAACATTGTGCCCGCTGCAACAATCAACAAAATCATAGCGGAAATACGCACTGTAATGCTGAGAGACTCAGACAGTACGTTCCAACTAAAGCGGCGGTTGGCCACGCATAATAGCAACGCACCTGCTGCGCCAACGGCTGCAGCTTCTGTTGGAGAAGCAATGCCGCCAAGAATGGAGCCCAACACAGCAAAAATGAGCAAGAACACAGGCACCAATGTCACAATGGTCGCGCGTATTTTTTCACCAAACGAAACGTCAGGTTCAGCTTCGTCATCGACATGCGGCTCGACAGGGTAAATCAAACCATGAATGGCAATATAGGCCAGAAACAGGACCACCATAAGAAGACCCGGCAACAGCATACCAGCCAGTAATTTGCCCACTGACATTTGCGCCAAAGAGGCATACATCACCGCGATTACTGACGGCGGTATCATGGTGCCAAGCGATCCTCCGGCACAAATGGTACCAGCGATTAGACTGTTATCATATCGCGCGCGTTGCATAGCAGGAATTGCCATCATGCCTATCATAACTTCGACAGCACCGACGACACCTGCAGCTGCGGCAAAAATTGCGCCCATGATAATGGTCGCAAGCGCAAGACCGCTCGGCAATTTTTTCAGCCACATGTTCAATACAATAAATAGCCGCTCTGCAATTCCTGACCGCTCTAACAAAGCGCCCATAAGGATAAACATGGGAACAGCAGATAAAATAAAGTTTGTTGAAGCTGAATAAAACGAACCATAAATCTGGTTAAATGCTACATCACCAAAGGCCATTAAGCCTGCGCCAACCGCGACGATAGTGAGAGAAAAAGCAACTGGAATACCAAGAAGAATAAGCGCAAACAGCGCGGGGAACATCAGTGCTGCAGTTAGCATATCACGTCTCAATCTTATATGAATTTTGTGTTTTAGTCGCAGAGAATGCTCGCATTCCCTCGATGGCTAATTGTAGCGTTAAGGCTGCCAATCCGATTGCTAGTGCGCTGTAAAACGGCCACATCAGCGGTGCCCAAGGGCTTACATGCTCCACCTCTCCGGTCATCCATGCCCGCCAAGTTCTATAACTTGCGACATAGGTCAGTAATCCAAAAATCGGCGTTAGCACCAACAGAAAAACAATCCCGTCAATTGCACCGCGTATGCGAGCTGGAAGCTTAGACGAGAGAAAATCTATGCGTACATGGGCGTCTTCGCGAAGTGCTTGAGCAGCCCCTAAAATGAACAGAGCGCCAGTGCTCATGTATGCAATATCAAAGGCCCAAAGTGTTGGCGCGCCAAATGCATAGCGCGCCACAACTTCATACAACATGGAGCCAATCAAGATCAGAACCATAGCCTGTGATGCATATCCCAAAATGGCGGAAATAGTGTCCACGGCTGCGAATAGAGTTCTTTTCATGATTGCCTCCTTGTTTGTTAGTTGCCGTTACGGATCAAATAGCCGCTTTGTGCAGTCCAACGCGCCTGATAAGCTAAGTACTCAGCAAGAGTTTCTGCCATCTGGCCTTTGCCAGCTTCTTTTTCGGCTTCAGCTTTCTTCTTGATCCAATCGACGCCAGCTGCATTAAGCTCGTCGATGAACGACTGATCGAGCGTGATGACTTCTGCCTTGCTGCCTGCAAACACTTCCATTGCTTTCATGTCATTGTCATAAAAGTTGTATAGTGATTGAAATGTTGTCAGTTCAGCTGCGGCTTCCATTTTAGCCTTTAGCTTGTCATCAAGCGCGTCCCATCTTTCCTGCTTAACAACAACTTCCCACACGAATGTTGGCTGATGCACACCAGGTGTAATGATGTAAGGGGCAACTTCATGAAACCCTTCTGGAAGGTTGGCTGAAGGTGGTGCCCACTCAATTGCGTCAACGCCTTTACGCTCAAGCAAAGTGTAAATCTCACCTGGTGGCACAACTGTTGGAACGGCACCAAAGTAATCGCGCGTCACTTCAGCCCATGGGCCTGCTGTACGATACTTAAGACCCTTCAAGTCCTCAGCACTGCGGATCGGTTTGTTGGCATGCGCCATAACTTCTGATGAACCAATGCCAACAACAAGCGACTTGAAGCCTTCTGCTGCACGCATCTCTTCAAGCTTTTCTTTGCCGCCGCCTTCATACATCCAAGTTGCATGTGCTTCTGGACCCATTCCGCCCGGAAAGCCGCAAAAAACTGCGTTCATCGGATCTTTGTTGACACTGAAGCAAGGTGTTGAATGGCCAGCTTCAACGATGCCATCGCTTACACCATCATAAACCTGCAACGCAGGAACCAAAATACCAGCACCGAATGGTTGAATCTCAACTGCGCCATCGGTCAATGTTTCAACATTATCCGCAAACCGTTCGAGAAAGTTCACATAGAACGGTGAACCTTCCGGAACGGAAGTAGGGACACGCCACGTCACTTCCTGCGCATTAGCTGCAAAGGAAAGCGCGGACAGCCCTGCCAACAATCCCGCTTTGAGAAAAAATTGCTTCATATTGAACTCCTTGTTTCAAATTACAAATTCAAGAGTACATAATGTATTTTATTTGTCGACAACTTTTTCAAATAAAATTTTTTGTAGGAATAATCCTTTAGTATCAGCGAGTTGGTGAAACACTCGTGATGAGCGGTTATTTTAACCAGCCGGGCAAATCTGTTGAAAGAGTCCCGCTTATCGCGGCGGCGGCACAATCATTTGTGCTACCAAAACGCATCGCGCGCCCTGAAAGGCCAGGACCATAATGCGCATACTTACCTGAGTTCGTCATGACGGCCCGAGTTTTGGGCGGAAAGATTGGCTCAGTGATTGAACACCAACATAGATCAGGAATAATCTGCACCCCTGCATCCGTTAGTATTTTCCAAGTACCATCAGCTTTCGCCAGCGCGATAACGCCGCGTCCGGCGGTCACAATCGTCGTAATGCTAATCTTTTGGCCATTAAGCGCTTTGGCAAGCATCTGACACTCCCTCAAAGACGCATGGGGGCTGCCGATCGCAATCAAATCGACAGCTTCAGGACCATCGTTGAGTTGGCGCCAAGCCTGCACGAAATCATCATGCGTGACTTTAATAATCTCGGCATCGTCTAACGCTGCTCCAGCAGCTTCAGGCGTTACATCTTCAACATGCAACATCGGTGCTGCTGATGTTGTGCCAAAGGCAGCGCATAGCGCTTTTAAATCATCGTCATGTGGTTCAAATGCCGCCAGCCCGCGCAAAAGCGGTATCCGGTCAGGTGACTTTAGACCAGCAATATAGCCGATAAGCGGCCATATCGCATCACTCGCACCTTGTGGGACTTCTATGTCCAGCACACATTTTGCTCGGCGTTCCACGTCTAAATATACACCCGATAGCGGCGCTCTTCCCGTGACAGCAATGCACAAATCCAGATAATCGGGATGTTTGGGCGTGCGCGCACCCAGCACACTATTTGCATAGATGACAGCGTTGGATTCTGCCCAAGCGATAGCCTCATCAAGCTGCGGGCGATCATTCAGCAAATATGGTGCGCAGGTAAAAGTCGGCTCGCACCCCATTCGCACATAAGCATCAGCAAGACGCGATGCAGAAGAACCAAAATCGGTTGGAACACCCTGTGTTTGCCAATTCACGCGATCTACTGAAATCGCGTTGATCGTGGTTGGCACGCGAACCTTCGCGCCCATCTCGTCCATCTTTTCAGCAAAGATCAGATTAGCTGGATGTGCATAGATACAGCCATCAATATGGCCGCGCTTTATATCTGTAAGCTGCGTTGCGCCTTGTTGGCGGGCAACGGTACAAATAATTTCCATTGATAGTGCCGCAGCAGGTCCATCACGGCCGTTAAGAATCGCCTGATCTTCATCGCTCAAAGCTAGGTGCGTTGAAGCTGCGCTTGTGATCTGCACACGCAGCTCGTCGCCGATAATCACATCTTCTTCAATTTTCAAATGTGATTGCTTCGCCAGTGTTTCAAACAAATTGTTTGAAACCTGCAAAACAGGAAACCCGCACTCAAATAGCTCTCCGGCGATCAGCGCACCGAGCGTTAAAATATCCTCGGCTTCGGAAAAAATCATTGCTGCGGGCGCTTTGCCATTAAGCGCTAAATCAAGCATCACGCCAGAACCAGAACAGGAACCTCGGCTTGTCGGCATCATCAACACTGCACCGGCAACACTCTTGCCCTGCAAAGGATGATGCGCATCAATAACGCAGGCTGATACTGGATCAACACCACCCCAAAAACTCAACCCCATGGCGCTGGCTAAAACGTTACCTTCAGCAATACCAGATACAATTCTAAGTGCGCTTGCGCCGGTCATTTAACAACAAACCCATGTGCGAAAGGATCACGATCATCAATGAAAATGGTGTTGTAACCTGTCATTCTTGCCCATCCTGCAACGGAAGGAATAATAGCAGGTTTTCCTGCGACTGTCGTTTCAGCTTCGACACGGCCTTTGAAAATCGAACCTATAATAGACTCGTGCCAAAACTCATCACCGCACTTTAATGTACCCTTGGCTGCCAATTGAGCCATGCGCGCAGAGGTACCCGTGCCGCACGGCGAACGGTCGATGGCTTTATCACCGTAAAAAACTGCATTGCGTGCATGCGCACCTTCAACGGTCGGTGCGCCAGTCCACAAGATATGAGAAAGCCCATTGATGTCTGGATGATCAGGATGAACGAATTCATATTTTTCATTCAGCGCCGCACGTAATTTCGGCGACCAGCCAATCAATTCACCTGCCGTAAAATCGGCCATATCGCGGAAGTTTTTCTGCGCCTCGACAATTGCATAGAAATTGCCGCCATAGGCCACATCCACGACGATTTCGCCAAGGCCATCAACATGGGCGCTCAAGCCTTCTTTATACAAGAAACCGGGAACATTAGTCAGGCGCACTTCTTCAACAAATCGGCCTTCTTGCCTGTATGAAATATCAACCTTGCCAGCTGGTGTGTCGATAGATAGTTGACCCGGCTCACGTGGCTGTATCAAACCGTTTTCAATCGCCATTGTCACGGTTCCAATTGTGCCGTGACCACACATCGGCAGGCACCCTGACGTTTCAATAAATAATACGCCAACATCACAATCAGAGCGCGTTGGCGGGTATAGAATAGAACCAGACATCATATCATGACCGCGCGGTTCAAACATAAGTCCGGTACGTATCCAGTCATATTCGCGAAGGAAATGGGCGCGTTTTTCCAGCATGGTCGCACCTTCAAGGCGCGGCCCGCCACCAGAGACAAGACGCACTGGATTACCGCAGGTATGTCCATCAATACATGAAAAAGTGTGTTGCATTATAGCCAACTCGCAAAACGGCTTGGGGAAAATGGTTTAATGTCGATAGCTGGTTTCGTGGCGGTAACAATATCGGCCACAAGCGCTGCTGTTGCTGTCGATTGTGTCAGCCCCAAATGGCCATGACCAAAGGCACAGATAACATTATCATTGCTAGGCAATGCGCCTATAGCAGGTAATGAATCTGGCAGTGATGGACGGAACCCCATCCACTGAATTCCGCCTTCGGTTTTCAAGCCCGGAAGAAATTCTTTTGCTTTGTTCAGCATTGCTTGCGCGCGAGCAAAGTTTGGCGGAAGATTAAGCCCGCCGAGCTCGACAGAACCGCCAACCCGCAGACCTGAGCGTAATTTGGAAATTACAAAGCCGTGGCCACCGAAGGTCAAATGCTGTTTTAGATTAAACGCATTGTTGGGCAATGTGGTGTTATATCCACGCTCAGTTTCAAGCGGAATTTTAACGCCTGCTGTCCGCGCAAGGTGGTGCGAATATGCACCCGCGGCCAGCACAACCCTGCCCTTAAAATCACCTAGGCTCGTATGAACGCCATCCGAAGTTAGCGACTTTACTTCGCCAATTAAAAGCTCTCCGCCATTGGCAACAAATTTTTCAGCCAAGGTGATGGTGTAAAGTTTAGGATCGTCAATTGTCGCATATGCTGGTGTAAAGGTAGCATGCGTAAAACGAGGCGAAAGGCCCGGTTGATAGTCAGCTATGCTATCACCCTTAAGATGCGTGAATGGAACATTCTCAGCCTCCAAACTTGCATAGCCTAGCAAGGTAGCTTGAAACTGCTTTTCGCCCTCATAGACCTGTAATTGGCCTTCATTGCGCAGCATATGTGTCAGGCCAGCACGAAGAAGAAATGGTTCAAGCGTCTTCTTCGCGTGACGCATCATCTCTGCTTGTGCATGCGTGGATTTTTTCACCTGAGCAGGACGGCTCGCGCCCAAGAAGCGTAACATCCAAGGCGCGATTTTCGGCGCATAGCTGGGCGGAATGCTGAGCGGTCCCAGTGGATCAAAAAGCCATTTAGGCGATTGCATAATCGTCTTGGGCGATGCCAAGGGCAAAATTTCGCTAAAGGCAAATGCACCAGCATTTCCTGCAGAAGCACCACCAGCTGGTCCAACCTTATCGATCACGCGCACCGACATGCCTTTGGCTTGCAATTCCAACGCGCTTGAAAGGCCGACAACGCCAGCCCCAACAACGATGACTTGAGTATTGCTCATAAGTTTAGATCTTTAACACTCTTGAACGCAAATGCGCACAGCATGTCCAGATTATTGCTTGAGCAATAATATCTAGCGGACATTTGAAAGGAATTGACGTGTTTCTTCATTTTGCGGATCCCCAAATATCTGCTCTGGCGGGCCAATTTCAGCCATCACACCTTTATGGAAAAACGCGACACGGTCCGACACATCTCTAGCAAAGCTCATCTCATGCGTTACCAAGATCATCGTCATGCCATCATCAGCAAGCATTTTTAACGTATCGAGAACTTCACCAACCAATTGCGGATCAAGCGCTGAAGTAACCTCATCGAACAACATATAGTCCGGCGACATTGCAAGCGCGCGCGCAATAGCCATACGCTGCTGCTGACCACCCGATAATCGGCTTGGGTAAACGTCGCGCTTTTCGCCTAGTCCAACATGGTTCAATTGCTTTATTGCAATTTCTTCGGCTTCGGCACGTCCCATCTTTTTCACCTTACGCGGTGCGAGGGTTACGTTTTCCAAAACAGTCAGATGTGGAAACGCATTGAACTGCTGAAACACGATGCCGATTTTACAACGTAGTTTATTGATATCTGTGCTCTTGGCGTGAACATGAGTTCCATCGACCAAGATACGACCAGTATCAATAGGCTCAAGCCCGTTGATACACGTCAGAAGGGTCGACTTACCGGAACCAGAACCACCGATGACAGTGAGCACTTCGCCTTTTTCTACCGTAAGGTCGATACCTTTAAGTACTTCCAAAGGACCAAAGGATTTGCGAACATTTTCAATTTCAATCATTAGGTGACCACCGTTTTTCCAGATACCCACCAAGTCGGGCAATTGGGAAGCTTAGTACGAAGTAAATCAAACCGCAGATCATCAAAATAAAGAGCGGTTCTTGTAGCCGAGTGATCAAGATTTGCGACGCGCGCAATAGTTCGATCATACCCAACCATAATACCAGAGAGGAATCTTTCAGCACGCCAAGCGTCAATCCAATCCATGACGGCAAGGCTATACGGGCTGCCAATGGCGCTACGATATAGCCCATATCCTGCGTCCAGTTTAGCCCAAGTGATCGGGCGGCACGGCGCGTGGTTGGCGGCACAGCATCAATGGCGCCGCGAACAATCTCAGTGCAGTAAGCAGCAGTGTAAAGCGAGAGGATCACACAGGATGTGGTGAATGGCTCCCAGCCAAATTGCACGATCGCTTGGAAAGCATTGCCGAGAACCAACTGAATCAACAGCGGAACTGAGCGGAAAATATCGAGTATAAATGTCAACGGCGCAGACCAAATAGGTCCAATCTGCACGCGAATGACACCGAATATAATGCCTAAAAGCGTGCCTACCGCGACAGAAACGCCAGTAATTGCGAGCGTCATTCCTGCGCCTTTGGCAAGGAACATAAGGTCACTCGTTGTCAATGCAGTATCAAACATAGCAACCTCCTCTAGTAACGGAACATGCGAGCAGCGAGTAGCCGTGCGCCAAGTGTTACGATTTTTGCAATGATGTAGTAGATCACCGCAGCGATGGCGAAAAATTCAAAGGTACGGAACGAGCGCGCATTGAGCGCCTGTGTTATACCGGCCAGGTCCGTGCTCATACCTACCGTCACACCAAGCGACGTCATGAGAATGGCCCAAACCATTTGGTTGGTCATCGGCAAGAAAGCGACACGGAACATTTGAGGCATGACGATCAGCCTAAAAGACTGCAACCATGTCATACCGAGCGAACGTCCTGCTCGCGACTGCGTGTCCGGTATCGCTTTGAGCGCTCCGCGGAAATTTTCAGACAAATAACCGGCATTGTTAAAGGCAATACCGGCGAGTAAAGCGGCATATGGGCTCAAGTGAATTCCGAAGCTACCTAAGCCAAAATGCGCCATATAGATTTGAAAGAGTGCGGGGGTGTTTCGTGCTATTTCGATCCATGACACTGCAAATGCGTTCAAGTATCGGTTCCCCGACAAACGGAACAGTGTAAAGAACACTGCAATTACCATTCCGATAACCATTGAAAGCACTGCAATTTCCAGTGTGACAAGGGCCCCTTCGAGCAATTGCGGTAAAGATCTTAGCGCTTGGTTCCAATGGAACGTGTAGTTAAACATCAATCCGCCACCCTGATTACAGTCTGCCGGCGCGTAAACCGCACCGGCAATTCTATGTTTTTATCTTGTTGATCAGCGATAGACGTTTGAAACTGTCAAATCGGGCAGATCACCGCCAACATATTTTTCGTACAATTCAGCATAACGTCCAGTGCGAACCTGCTGATTGACGAACAAGTTCAAGTAATTGAGGAAACCATACTCTTCGCGATTGGTGAACAAAGCAACATAATCGATATCAAATGGCGCTTTTCCAGCAACAGAAATGCCTGGGAATTTGCCTGATTTAACATTGGCTTGCGCAACAGTCGACGTCGATACAGTAGCATCAATCTGGCCTTGGCTAAGCGCAAGGAAAACATCGGCTTGAGTTTGGTAAGGCCGGTATTCGCCTTGTCCCCACTCTTTAACTTGGTTTTCAAGTGCGATACCTTCGAAAGTACCAGCAACAGCGCCCACGACTTTACCGTTCAAGTCTTCATATGACTTAATACCAGCTTCATCATTTGCAGTAACCGCCATCTCAAAAGCAAAGTAAGGGATGGACATTCCGACAGTTTTTGCACGCTCTAGTGTATCAGACGTTGACGCAACACCAACATCAACACGGCCAGACATTAGAGCAGGAATACGCTCAGGAAACGGCGTCTCAACGATTTCAGCGTCAACACCAAGTGCCTTTGCCAAGTCATTACAATAATCAACGTCAAAACCGACTGGATTGTTATCCGCATCGCGCGATCCCATTGGCGGGAAGTCAAGCACAACCGCACAACGCAGTGTACCAGATGAAATAATGTCATCGAGCTTATCGGCAGAGGCAGGTAACGTCATAAGTGCAGTGGCAGCTAAAGCCAAAACAGAAAATTTGGTTTTCATTTTTAAATTCTCCCTTGAGTGTCACGGCCTTCTGAACCGATCTCACTTGATATTTATTCCACTAGAAAAAGAGAAAATCAAATTAAAAATACAAAAAGTATACAGAAGTTGTACTCCCACCCCTTATATGCGTTCACAGCATGCTGGGATGGGAGTAAACACGAGTAATTTAGCGCAGATCTTCAGGCAACAATTCAATCGGGAAGTTCTGATAGCTGACAGGGCGCACGAAACGTCGGATAGACAATGTTCCCACCGATGTCGCACCAAAATTGGTTGAAGCAGGGTACGGCCCACCATGAACCATTGAGTCTACAACTTCTACGCCTGTTGGAAAACCATTGACCAACAAACGCCCTGCTTTGCGCTCCAGAACAGGTGCCAGCATTTTCGCTTCAGATAGATCGCCATTATCCATATGCAATGTAATGGTAAGCTGCCCCTCAAGACCCTTTGCCAATTTCAACATTTCATCCATTGAACTTGCCCGAACCACAAGGCCGAGCGGACCAAACACTTCTTCTCCCAAATCATGCGCCTTGAGAAACTCTTCTGCACTGACTTCAAATATGTTTGGAGAGGCAGATCGGCCGCTGGATTCTGTTGTATAAACGGGCTTAGCTGCATCGCTATCCATAAAGCGCTCGCAACCATCGCGATAGGCTTTTGCAATACCATCTGTCAGCATTGTTTGAGGCGCAGCCTCTTCCAATGATGCTTTTGCAGCTGAAACGAACCGGTCAGCATCTGCGCCATCTAGCACAACTGCGATACCCGGATTGGTACAGAATTGGCCTGCGCCCATGAGAAGCGATCCGGCCCATCCACGTCCCATCTCTTCAGCCCGTTCTTTAACGCTTTCAGCAAGAACAAACATCGGGTTTACGCTGCCAAGTTCGCCAAAGAAAGGGATAGGTTCAGATCTAGCAGCACAAAGATCAAACAACGCTCTTCCGCCAGCTAAACTACCGGTAAACCCGACAGCCTTAATGAGTGGATGCTGCACTAGCCCTTGCCCTACATCACGTTTGCCACCTTGAATAAGGCTAAACACACCGCGCGGCATGCCAGTCTTTTCGATTGCAGCTAAAACGGCTTCAGCAATGATTTCGCCTGTTCCCGGGTGAGCCGAATGGCCTTTAACAACCACAGGACAACCAGCCGCCAGCGCTGCTGCCGTATCACCGCCCGCTGTTGAAAATGCGAGCGGGAAATTAGATGCGCCGAACACAGCGACAGGGCCAATTGGCCGTTCAATCATACGGATTTCTGGCCGAGCAGCAGGCTTGCGCTCTGGCTGTGCTTCATCAATGCGCTTATCTAAATAATCACCCTTGCGGATATGATCAGCAAATAGGCGAAGCTGACCGGTTGTGCGGCCGCGCTCACCTTGAAGGCGTGCTTCTGGCAGGCCTGTCTCTTGGCTGCCGATTTGCGTAATGGCATCGGCGCGCGCCTCAATCTCATCAGCGATAGCATCCAAAAATGCGGCCCGTGTTTCGCGGCTAGAATAGCCATATTGCCAAAAAGCTTCTTCTGCGCCTTGTGCCGCACGGTCAACCAAATCAACAGTGCCCACACTAAAACTATGAGCAGACCCATGCGCAGGTTCAGACATAAACGTATCTGTTCCACTGACCCATTCGCCGGCGATTAAATGTTTTCCATGGGGTGTAAAAGTCATTATAATTCCTAATAAATATTTGAACTTTTGGGATAAGAAAAAGAACTTCTCTTTTTGCATACATTATGTATACAGATATCGCAACCAGACATGCGGCAAGAAGGGACCAAAAATGACGCAAGAAACAAACACGCTATCCATCGACGAATTGAGCGCGCTGGTCGTTAAGATTTTCACACAGGCAGGCATGTCAGATCAACAGGCTCAGGCCACGGCTAAAGTCATTGTTTCTGGAGAGCGCGACGGCTGTAAGTCACATGGTATTTACCGCATCGAGGGCTGCCTTCGCACAATTGCAGCTGGCAAAGTTGAACCACGTGCAGAGCCAGAACTTACAGATGACGGATCTGCCGTTTTACGTGTAGACGCCAAAGGCGCTTTTTCACCAGCAGCCTTTGCGCTCGGCGCTCCTGCTCTTGCTGAACGCGCACGCGAATTGGGTGTTGCAACACTCGTTATTAATTCATGCACTCATTTTTCAGCTCTTTGGCCAGAAATTGAAACGCTAACGGATATGGGATTGGCTGCACTTGCCATCTGCCCGAGCTACGCAAGTGTTGCGCCGCACGGCGGCAAAGAACCTTTATTGGGCACTAACCCACTGGCATTTGGCTGGCCACGCCCTGCCAAGCACCCTTATGTTTTTGATTTTGCTACATCAATTGCGGCTCGCGGCGAGATTGAATTGCACCGCCGCGCTGGAACACAAATTCCAGAAGGCTGGGCAATGGATGTTAATGGTGAGCCAACAATTGATCCAGAAGAAGCTCTTGCAGGTGCCATGTTGCCATTCGGCGCACATAAAGGGTCGGCGATATCAACGATGATAGAGCTTTTATCGGGTGTGATGATTGGCGACATGACCAGCCCTGAAGCCTTAGAAAACCTCGGCAACACAACACTTTCGCCGCATCACGGCGAACTCATCATTGCATTTAGCCCAGAAAAATTCTCCGCCGGACGGCCCGGCAATCCGTTTGATCGCGCGGAAACGCTTTTCGATGCTATTTTGGGTCAAGGCGCACGTTTGCCATCACAACGTCGCTTTGCAATGCGCGATAAAACTATGCGTGAGGGCGTAACGCTGACAAGCGACGAGATGCAATCTCTGCAATCGTTTTTATCATAAGCCCTGATACTGCCGTCGATTTCCTCATATTGACACGAAAATACTCAAGCGTAATTTAAACTTGAGTATTTTTGTCATGTATGCGACTTACGCCTAAAAACCAGACTATTATCGGCCAAGCCATCAATTGCTGGCAGGCCGATTAGCCTGCACTTATAGGATTCGACGCATGGAAAAACGACCATCAAGACGCTTGCTTACAGTCGAGCGCGCGCAATACATCACCCCCAATATGGTGCGCATCACTTTTGCCGGTGATGAACTTGCCGGCATACCGACTGATCGCGCGGGTGGAAATTGCAAAATTTTACTGCCCGCCGAAGGTCAATCACGCCAAGATTTTGCTGAGCAATTGGAAAATGGTCCCAAGCCGGTAACGCGCACCTATACGGTACGCTCATTTCGCGAAGACCCTCTGGAAATGGATGTCGACTTTGTCGCCCATGGTGACACGGGACCTGCTGCACGCTGGGCAACCCGCGCAAAGCCTGGCGACTTTTGTGGTTTTGCTGGCCCAAGCATGCCGAAACTCACCGAATTTTATGTCGATTATTATTTGATTGCCGCTGATATGACGGCGCTGCCTGTTGCCTGCGCCGCACTTGAAGCAATGCCTGAAGATGCGAAAGGTGTTGCGGTTTTCGAAATCCTATCTGAAGCCGATAAACAAACGATACAAGCACCAGAGGGCATTGAAATTCATTGGCTCATTTCGCCTGATCCACACCAAGCTTCACCACTTCAAGAGAATTTCATTCGTGGCTTGGATTTACCATTAGGCACTATTCAAACGTGCATTGCTGGTGAGAGCTCCGTGATCCGCGCGCTCCGCGTTTACCTCGTCAACGAGAAACAAGTACCGAAGGAAAACGCCTATATATCTGGCTATTGGAAAATCGGTCTGATCGAGGATGAGCATCAAATTGAAAAACGCAACGAATGAACGTGCTTTTCAAGCTCTTCGAAACGTTCAAAACTTCGCGGCCAACTCTGATTTAGATCAGATGTTGGCTCAGTGGAATTGACTAATAATTACCGTAAGCCGCGCGCGTAACTTGCTCACTTAATCTTATGCTTATAACAATGGGTTCTAATTTCGCGACACATTTTGCTTGCGCTCAAATTGATCAACCTGTCCGTTGAAAGCAGACGATGGAAATAACAATTATTCTTATTGCTGCTTTTCTCGCAGGAATTTTAAACACGATTGCTGGCGGCGGTACATTCTTGACCTTTCCCGCATTGGTATTCATTGGCGTTCCGCCTGTAATGGCGAATGCAACTAGCGCTGTCGCCGTTTTTCCAGGCTATTTAGGCGGCGCGTTAGGGTTTCGTGATGAACTGGGTAAGTTCGATCGCAAACAAATAATCAGACTGATTATTATAACGCTGGTCGGCGGTTTAATTGGTTCACTATTATTACTGTTCTCATCCAATAAAGCTTTCTCGCTCATCGTGCCGTTCTTGTTGTTCGGGGCAACGCTGGCTTTTTTGTATGGCGAAAAAATCCGCAATTGGGCAGCAAAGAAAGACAAGGCAGTCACGCCGTTCGGCGCAGTCGGGCTGTTACTCGCCAGTATCTATGGTGGCTATTTTAATGGCGGACTTGGCATTGTTCTGCTGGCGCTTTTCGCCCTCTGGGGGATGACGAACATTCATGAAATGAACGGCTTGAAAAGCGGGCTGTCATTCGTTTTATCCGCAATATCTGTTGTCGTTTTTGCAATAGGCGGTTTGATTGAATGGCACTATGCACTGGCGATGATGCTGGCCTCAACATTAGGCGGCTATGCTGGCGCGCCAATTGCACGTGCATTGCCAAAGAAAATCGTCCGTATGATTATTGCTCTCGTTGGCTTTACAATGAGCGCCATATTCTTTTATCGGCTGTTTTGATTATCAAGCTTTCAATTAAAAGGCATGGCTCGCGACAAAAGCAAATAAGAAGCCAGCCGCAGCGATTGGTCCTGACAGTGCATGAATGTCGTCAAAGGCCTCTGGTATCATCGTGTCAATCAGCATCACGAATATTGCTCCAGCCGCGCAGGCAATCGCAGCACCAATGTAAAACGGACCGAGTTGACCAATAATCAGATAGCCAAGCAAAGCTGAAACTGAGCATGTCACGGCAATGCTTCCCCAAATGGAAAACACATATGAAGCGGATTTTCCTGCGGCCTTCATGCCGACTGAACTTGAAAGACCTTCGGGCACGTTGGAGATAAAAATCGCTAGCAGCGTTACAAAAGCTACGCCTTCACCATCAAGAAGCGAAATGCCGATAGCTGCCGATTCCGGAATACCATCCAGAAGCGAACCAATCGCGATAGCAATGGATGCAGCCGCGCCAGCAGTAACAGCACTGGATTGTTTGCGCCCAGCTGCGCCAGACCGAGACAAAAAAGCATTGGCCAAACCATAAAGTGTCGCACCAAAAACAAACCCAACAGTCGCGGCTATGCTTCCTGCGGTTTTAAAGGCCTCGTCCATTAAATTAAAAGCAAGAGCAGAAATCAGGACGCCAATCCCGAATGCCATGATTGATGAGCTAACCATTTTGGATAGGTTTAGAAAGTAGCCCATAGCCGCACCAAGAAGCAGCGCTCCGCCAGCGACAAAGCCCCAAAGTGCTGCTTGGACTGGAAGTGATAAATATTCCATCTGTTACCCTTGGCTCTAACCAATTCAACTGTGTGGCTAAACTGCCTTCACTGCAAGTTCAGCCATTTGCATAATGGCTTCGCGTGAGTCTGCAACCGCTATAAAACGCGCATTATGACAAAACTTAGCGCCTTTAACACCGCTCGCCTCTTCCAATGCTTTATCTGTCAGCCCTGCCCAAGCGGCTGGCAAATCAGCGCGCTGTTCAAATGTGTCATTGGACAGCTTGATGCCATTAAGCGTCCAATCACCTCCGCGCGGATTGACCACAAACAAGATGTGGTCAGCTTCCATTTTATCTAATGCAGAACGATAAGGCATGCCCATAGGCAGTTCGAGAATTGGAGAAGCACCTGCTTTGGCGATAGCGTCAAGAGCAAGACTTTGCGAACGCGCTTTAGCCGCTCTATTACGAACAGCCGCTTCCACGAAGCTACGCGCAATGGTTAGACTTTCAAAAAACGCATCATCATTTGCCGTTGGCGACATATCGTCAAACACCGGCTTCATGCTCTCCAACAATGCAGGCAATGTTAAACCTGAGAGCGGCCCCGCGACAGATGGTTCTATTGCGCCATTGTCCAAAAGATCTATCGGCAGCACAAATTTTATATCAATAGCTACGTGGATTGTTTCGATATCGTCTGCTGGCACATTCAGGGCAGCAAGATATTCCCGCCCATAATGATGCCAGATTAAACCAAAAGAACTAAACGGCTGCCCGTCTTCACGTAAAGGGCTTGGCCGTTGATGGTGATCAAATATCTGCGCTTCAGCATCATAGTGGCCGCCTACATCATAAATAATTTTACTCGGTGCAGGTGTTAGCAGCTCACGATCACGACTACGCAACAATTCAGCCTTCGGATAAAGCCGCGTGAGCACAACAGAGGACAACAACTCATCGGCATGGAAACCGCCAGAATGCGTTACAAGATGGGTAATTGTCATGGGAGGCTCCAAGTATCGTACACGTCATAATGCGCAGTTGTACGGTTATTCAAAAATGTTTCAAACGCGTATTCACAGCAAATGACACTTAGATCAACATTTTTTAAGTAAAACAAATACTCATCCGGCCTTACCGTCAACAAAGGTAAACCTTAAACAAACAAAACAATTAAACTTAAGTATAGATTCTCTACTCTAAGTAATTACAGGAAAATATAAGTATAATCATGAATTTTAATTGATTTCTCTCGCTGCAAACCAAGCAAAAAGGCTTTCTAAAACTATGTTAATTGGCTCTTCTTTCAAAAAAAGCGGCGATGCCATCGCGTGCTTCTTCGCTTTCCCAGCGGTCCGCTAGAGCCTCAATTGTTTCTTCTATAGTCTCTTGCGTGATGCTGCCGGATAGTTTTTGGCAAAGAGCTTTTGCACTGGCAACAGCGCCAGATTTGGTTTGCAAGATTGCCGATAATTCGGCTTCTATATCATCATCCAAATTGTTTGAAATTTTCGACGCTAGGCCCGAACGCAAAGCAAAATCCGTATCAAAACTTTTGGCTGTAAAAAACACTTGCCGTGCAAATGCAGAGCCCATTCGATCAACAACAAACGGCCCAATGGTGGCAGGTATCAATCCCAACTTAGTTTCCGTTAGACCAAATTTTGCCCCTTCAGCGACGATGGTAATATCGCACACGGCCATCAAGCCAACGCCGCCGCCAAAAGCGTTGCTGTGTACTTTAGCAATCAATGGTTTTGGCAATATGTTTAGAGCAAACAACATGTCGGCCAGTTTGCGTGCACCAGCAATTTTTCCCGCACGATCTTTTTTAGCTTGATCTTGCATCCAGCCCAAATCGCCGCCTGCACAAAATGTCTTTCCATTGGCAGATAAGATAACAGCCCGCACGCGCTCATCATCACCTAGAAGTTTGGCAGCATCATGCAGCTCGTCAATCATCTGCGCATCCATCGCATTATGCTTTTCGGGTCTATTGAGGACCAGATGCGCGATACCACGTGGATCTAATGTCAACGCCAAGGTTTCATAAGTCGCTAGAGTGCTATCGGTCATGGTTTTCTCCAAGCATAGATATAAGCGCTTCAGCTTTCGCCAAAACATCAAAATTCAAGCCAGTGTGATAGTGTTCTCGCTCAAGCATATGGGCAAGCTTCACGGTCGATACGTTGCCCTTTGCGCCTGGCGCATAAGGACATCCGCCAAGGCCGCCAATGGCACTGTCGAAATTGCGCAAACCTTCATTTAGACTTGCCTTTACATTATCGAGCGCATTGCCATTTGTATCATGATAATGACCTGCCAGTTTATCAACAGGCACATGTTGTTTTACCGCGTTCAGCATAGCGATAATTTTTTCCGGTGTGCCTGCGCCAATGGTATCGCCAAGCGAGATTTCATAGCAACCAAGCTCAAACAGCTTTGCGGCAATTTGTGCCACCGCTTCCGGCGCAATATCGCCTTCATAGGGACAGCCGACAACGCATGACACATAGCCTCTGACGGGAACACCATCTGCGCGAGCGCGTTCTACGATAGGGATAAAACGCTCAATACTTTCAGCGATTGTGCAATTGATATTCTTCTGACTAAAAGTCTCGGATGCCGCACCAAAGATCGCAACCTCATCCGCCTTGGCAGCAAGTGCTTTTTCATAACCGATAATATTCGGTGTTAGTGCAGCATAGGATACGCCTTGCGCCCGATTGATGCCGTTCAAGACTTCGGTTGCATCTGCCATTTGCGGCACCCATTTGGCAGGCACAAATGACGTTGCTTCGATATGGGAAAAACCAGCTTGGGACAGAAGATCAATAAGAGCGATCTTGGTTTGCGTAGGAACGATTGCTTTTTCGTTCTGCAAGCCATCGCGCGGACCGACTTCATAGATGCGAACATTCTCCATCATTCATCCTCTTCAAGCTGAAGAAGAATAGAGCCGCTTTCAACTGCCTGACCGACCTTGCATGAGATAGCAGCGACAATGCCGTCGCGTGGTGCTTCCAACGCCATTTCCATTTTCATTGCCTCAATGACAATGACGCGCTGCCCTGCCTCCACTTTGGATTTTTCAGCAACATTCACAAGACGAACCACACCTGTCATCGGTGCAATGACTGCCGAAGCGCTGAGCTTATCATCGCTGCGCCCAGACAAAGGATCAGGACGCGTAAACTCAAATGTGTGTCCATTAAAATGAACAGATACGACTGTTTCATTGCCCCGCATAAATGTGGCAACACGGGCAGAACGCCGCTGACTATCCATCATAAAAGAACAACTATCTTGCGTGCGCACAACATTGTCTAACGCTGCACATAAAGTACCATCAGGCATTGTTAAACGAGCGGCACCTGCTCCAGATAATATGATTTTACGCTCAAGCAGTTCATCAGCAAAACGCAAACAAACCGTATGGGATGCCTCACCCCATAAACGCCAACCATCGGTTTGCGGGTTGATGTTTAAAGCAGCAAGCGTTGCAATGGCAGTAACTTCATCGCTTAATGCCGCTGGCAAAGTCAGATGATCGATCTCATCAGCGATTAGGCCTGTATTGACCTCGCCCTTTTTGAAGCCCTCATGTGCGGCCAATGCCTGCAAAAAGGAAAGGTTGGTCACCGTTCCGGCCACATGCGTGTCACCAAGCGCTGCACTTAGTCGCAACAATGCTTCGGCGCGATTAGCACCATGCGTGATAACTTTCGCGACCATCGGGTCATAATAAGGCGTAATATCATCACCAGCGCGCACGCCGCTATCGTTACGGGCAATATCCGAGAATGCCAAATGCGCGATATGACCGGTTGCAGGCAAAAACCCTGCCGGTACATCTTCAGCATAAAGCCGCGCTTCGAAGGCATGACCGTTGATCGACAGATCAGCTTGACTAAATGGCAATGGTTCGCCTGCCGCAACCCGCAATTGAGCCGCAACAAGGTCTTTGCCTGTAATGGCTTCGGTTACCGGATGTTCAACTTGCAGACGCGTGTTCATTTCCATGAACCAGAACCCGTCTGTGCGCAGCGCGCCAGACCCATCCACGATAAATTCAATCGTACCTGCGCCCACATAGTCGATTGCTTGCGCCGCTTTAACCGCAGCATCTGTCATCGCGGCACGCACATCGTCGGTCATGCCTGGCGCTGGTGCTTCTTCAATGACTTTTTGGTGCCTGCGCTGTAATGAACAATCACGCTCATATAAATGAACCACATTGCCGTGGCTGTCGCCAAATACCTGTACTTCGATATGACGCGGTGATGTAATATAACGTTCAATCAGAACCGCAGCATCGCCAAAGGCGCTTTTTCCTTCACGGGCAGCACTTTCCAGAGCAGATGCAAAATCTTCCGGTTTTTCAACCAGCCGCATGCCCTTGCCGCCGCCGCCAGCACGCGCTTTGATTAAAACCGGATAACCGATCTCATCGGCTTGAGTTTTAAGAAACGCTGCATCCTGATTTTCACCGTGATAGCCCGGCACAACCGGAACACCTGCCTTGACCATCAGCGCTTTGGCCGCATCTTTTAGCCCCATTGCGCGAATGGCTTTGGCACTTGGGCCGATGAATGTCAGTCCGGCAGCTTCCACCGCCTCCACAAAATCAGGGTTCTCGGACAAGAAGCCATAACCTGGATGGATAGCCTGCGCACCTGTTTGCAAGGCAGCAGCAATAATGATGTCGCCCTTCAGATAGCTTTCACCAACGGGGGCAGGACCAATGCGCACCGCCTCATCTGCCATGGCAACATGGCGGGACGATGCATCGGCATCTGAATAAACAGCGACCGTTTTAATGCCCATCTGCGTTGCTGTTTGCATAACACGGCAAGCGATTTCGCCACGATTGGCAATAAGGATTTTTGAGAACATGTTACATTCTAAACAAGCCGAAGCTTGTCTCCTCTACCGGTGCGTTAAGGCAAGCTTTTAGGCTAAGTGCCACCACATCGCGGGTTTTGCGCGGGTCAATAATACCATCATCCCAAAGACGTGCCGAAGCATAAAATGGGTGTGACTGCTTTTCGAATTGATCAAGAATAGGCTGCTTGAATGCCGCCTCTTCTTGGGCGCTCCATTCCTCGCCGCGCGCTTCTTTTCCTGCGCGTGTCACAGTCGCCAAAACGCCTGCGGCCTGTGCACCGCCCATCACTGAGATACGTGCGTTTGGCCACATCCAAACAAACCGCGGACTAAAAGCACGTCCGCACATGCCGTAATTTCCCGCACCATAAGAGCCACCAATAATGACCGTGATCTTGGGCACATTGGCTGTCGAGACGGCGTTCACAAGTTTAGCACCATCTTTGGCAATACCGCCGGCTTCAACTTTTGAGCCCACCATAAAGCCTGTAATATTCTGCAGAAAAAGAAGCGGAATTTTGCGCTGACAACATAGCTCAATAAAGTGCGTTCCCTTCAACGAGCTTTCAGAAAACAGCGCACCATTATTCGCTATAATCCCAACCGGAATGCCTTCAATATGCGAAAAGCCAGTTACGAGCGTTGTGCCATAACGCGCTTTGAACTCATCAAACTCCGAACCATCAACAATACGCGCAATGATATCGCGCACATCATAAGGTTGTTTGGTATCTACCGGAATAAGCCCCATAAGATCCTGCGCAGGATATGCAGGTGCTTTTGCTGTTGCAAGGTTTACATTTGTTTGAGGCGCTTTGCCAAGCGTGCGCACAATCTGGCGGGCCAGTGCAAGCGCATGGGCATCATCTTCGGCCAGATAATCTGCTACACCTGATAGGCGCGTATGCGTATCTGCGCCGCCGAGCGTTTCAGCGTCCACTTCCTCACCCGTCGCTTCTTTGACAAGCGGTGGTCCGGCCAGAAAAATCATGGCCTGTTCTTTGACCATAATTGTCTCATCGCACATCGCAGGCACATAAGCTCCGCCTGCTGTGCAATTGCCCATAACAACGGCGATCTGCGCAATACCCTTCGCGCTCATGCGGGCTTGGTTATAAAAAATCCGCCCGAAGTGATCGCGGTCGGGAAACACCTCATCCTGATTGGGCAGGTTCGCGCCGCCACTATCAACAAGGTAGAGACATGGCAGAAGATTTTCCTCCGCTATCTCTTGTGCGCGAAGATGCTTTTTCACCGTCAACGGATAATAGGTGCCGCCCTTAACAGTCGCATCATTGCACACGATCATGCAGTCGCGGCCTTCCACCTTGCCGATACCAGCAATTGCACCCGCAGATGGAATGTCATCGACATAAACATCCTTGGCCGCAAAGAGACCGATTTCCAAAAACGGAGAACCTGGATCAAGCAACCCTTGAATTCGGTCACGGGGTAGCAACTTGCCACGTTTGACATGCCGTTCTTTTGCACGCTCAGGGCCGCCCTCAATAATGCGGGCAGCTTCTTGAGCCACAATATCATACTGCGCCTGCATAGCTGCAGCGTTATCATCATTGGGGATCGTGATGAATGAAAGGACCGTCATGATTATGCCGTTTCTGTGAAGAGTTCGCGGCCGATCAACATACGGCGGATTTCACTGGTGCCAGCACCGATTTCATAGAGCTTTGCATCACGCAGCAAACGGCCTGTCGCATATTCGCTCGTATAGCCATTACCGCCCAAACATTGGATAGCCTCAAGAGCAACTTGCGTTGCTTTTTCAGCGGCATAGAGAATACATCCCGCAGAATCTTTTCGGCTTGTCTCGCCGCGGTCGCAGCCTTGTGCAACAGCATAAACATAAGCACGGCAAGCATTCATCGTGGTGTACATATCCGCGAGCTTACCTTGCATTAGCTGGAATGTGCCAATTGGTTTGCCGAACTGCTCACGCTCGTGAACATAGGGCACAACAATATCCATTGCGGCGGCCATAATGCCGATTGGACCAGCGGCTAGAACAACACGCTCATAATCAAGGCCTGACATCAAAACATTGACGCCTTTTCCTTCTTCGCCAAGAATGTTCTCAAATGGCACTTCACAATCTTTGAACACAAGCTCGCATGTGTTTGAGCCGCGCATACCAAGCTTGTCGAGTTTTTGTGCCGTAGAAAATCCAGCCATGTCTCTTTCAACCAAGAAAGCCGTTATTCCTTTAGGACCAGCAGCAGGATCGGTTTTGGCATAAACGACCAGCGTTGAGGCATCGGGGCCATTGGTGATCCACATTTTGTTGCCATTGAGCACGAACTTGTCATTGCGCTTTTCAGCGCGCAATTTCATGGACACAACATCGGAACCAGCACCTGGCTCAGACATCGCTAATGAGCCAACATGTTCGCCTGAAATCAGTTTAGGAAGATATTTAGCCTTTTGTTCAGGCGTGCCCCAACGGTTGATCTGATTGATGCAAAGATTGGAGTGCGCACCATAGCTAAGGCCAACAGACGCCGACGCACGACTTATCTCTTCGATAGCAACCGCGTGGGCAAGATAGCCCATATCCGAGCCGCCAAGTTCTTCTGGCACAGTAATACCGTGCAAGCCGAGAGCACCCATCTTTTCCCACAAATCTGCTGGGAAATTATTCGAAGCATCTATTTCTGCTGCACGCGGTGCGATCTCATCCTGTGCAAAGCGCCGTACCATATCGCGCAATGCATCGATTTCTTCACCAAGGCCAAAATCCATTGTTTGGTTAAACATTATTCTCTCCCATTATGCTTTTGTAACGGCGGTTAATCCAACCGACCCCATAACCATGCCAACGTATAAATCTTCAATTTTCTGCTGAGACAGGCGTCCGCCCGAGCGATACCAAGTATTGACACCTGTCAGCATCGCTAGAATTGCCATCGCGGCCACATGGGGATCAGAAGCACTGAACGTGCCCTCATCGGCTCCATGCCTTAAAATTGTTTTGGCTATATTCTCGTAAGTGTGGCGCTTACGTTCGATAATTCGAAATCCCTGATCTTCCAGAGAGCGCAGTTCCATATAAGATAGGAAAACTTCGTCGGGCCTGCTGATATGATAGCGGATGTGGAAGCGAACAAAACGTTCAAGCGCTGCCGCAGCATCTTCGTCGCGCACTTCATTATTCCAAGCTTCCAGCAACGAATCCATATGGTTATTTAATAGGGCGACCAGAATTTCCTGCTTGTTGGGATAATGCTGATAAATCGCACTTGCTTGCACACCAACAGCCGCAGCTATCTGGCGCATTGAAACTGCCGCATACCCAAAACGTGCGAACAATTTGCACGCTTGTGTGAGTATTGCTTCTGCAGTGATACTTCCAACTGAACCGACTTTACGCGCCATTGTAAAATCCACAATTAAATGAACGTTCGTTAAATTAATCTAACGCTATATGATTGTCAAGCAATCACACAGTGGACCTGACATCATATATTTTTTGAGCTAGCGCATATCCACGATGACTTTGCCGTCATCAATCATTGTACCGCGATCAACCAAAGTCACTTTTGTTTTGACATGGCAAATTTCACGAAACAGGTTTGAAATCTTTTCAATCGCAGCCGCCTCACCGGTCGCTGTGAGCTGGTTTTCCATTTCACAAAACAACATGATGTCGTCTTTCTCATTGTCGCGATCAATCACCAGCCTCACACGTTGAAGCCCATCAATTGATTGGCACAAATGATTCAATTGTGTCGGGCGAACAAACATGCCTCTGACTTTCGATGTCTGGTCCGCGCGTCCAAGCCATCCAGCAAGCACCGGCCCTGTTCGCTCACCAATGGCAGCGCTTCGGTCTTCAGGTTGAATAAACGAAGAAAGATCGCCCGTACCAAAGCGGATGAGCGGATAATCTTCGCGCAATGTCGTGACAACAACCTCGCCCACAGCGCCAAATGGCATTGCTGCACCTGTTTCAGGATCAACGATTTCAACGATCACATCTTCATCGACAATCAGCTGACCGCTTGTATCGACTTCATAACCAATCAAACCAAGCTCAGCCGTCGCATAGCACTGGCGCACATTTACATTCGACTTTTCAAAAAACTCGCGCAAACCCGGCGTTAAAGCACCGCCGCTCACAATCGCTTTTTTAATTGGAACTGGACCACGATCTGCAGCTTGGCAGGCTTCCAGTAATGTTTTCAGAAAGTCTGGCGTACCTGCGTAAGCGACAGCGCCATATTGGAAAATTGCAGTAATTTGTTGCTCTAACTGTGCATTGCCAGCTGGAATGACGGAACAACCAATTGAGCGAGCGCCCGAATCAAAAATCCATGCACCGGGCGTCAAATGATAAGAAAAAGTATTGTGAACAATATCACCGGCCTCAAAGCCAGCAGCTATCATTGCACGGGACGCACGCCAAAATTCAGGCTTCATAAAGCCCGGCTCATGAATGGGACCAGGCGAAACAAATAAATAATCAGCAATTGTGCCATCAGCAACGATGCCGCCAAATGGCGCCTCATTGCGCTGGATCGCAATCAAATCTTCTTTTCTTAAAATAGGAAGATTTTGCAAGTCGTCCCACGCAGCAACTGGCTTCTTGCCGCTATAAGCACGGGCGTAATATTTATTATCAGCCAATGTCGATAATTTTGACGTAAGTGCACTGAATTGAGAAGCGCGTCTTTCTTCTTGCGTTTGATACTCGCGCGGATCATCCACATCCATGGGCAGCACTTTTCTGAACGGTTCCATGATTTTTCCTTAAAGCCACCGCTTGCGACGCTTGAATGATTTTATGTTTTTGAAGCTTTTGCGTTCGCCGCTACCGCCGAGATAGAATTCTTTGATATCTTCGTTCTCGCGCAATTCAGCCGCCGTGCCATCAAGCACAACCTTGCCGTTCTCCATGATATATCCATGGGATGCGCAGCTGAGTGCCATTGCCGCATTTTGTTCAACGAGCAAAATTGTTACGCCGAAATCACGATTAAGTTTCTTAATGATGCCAAAGACTTCTTTGACCAGAAGCGGCGACAAGCCCATCGATGGCTCGTCCATTAAAATAAGTTTCGGGCGGGCCATCATAGCGCGGCCAATGGCTAGCATTTGCTGCTCGCCGCCAGATAGATATCCGGCCAATCCAGTGCGCTCTTTCAAGCGTGGAAAATAAGAATAAACAAGATCAATATCGTCAGCAATATTGGCGCGATCTTTGCGTGTGAAAGCGCCCAATTTAAGATTTTCTAGCGCGGTCATATCCTGAATGATACGGCGGCCTTCCATAACCTGCGAAACACCAGCGCGCACTGTTGTATCTGGCTCTTGATTGCTGATTATCTGGCCATCAAACTTGATATCGCCGCGCGTAATTTTACCATCTTCAGACTTTAACAAACCGCTGATTGCTTTTAGTGTGGTGGACTTTCCAGCGCCGTTAGCGCCGAGCAAGGCGGTAATTGAACCGCGCTGAACTTCTAAGCTCAAACCACGAAGCACGAGCACATATTCATTATAGACAACCTCAATGTTGTCGACTGCCAATAAGATATCATTTTCCATGGCTACTGCTTTCTTGGGCTCAGTGGCGACCTGTAGCATTTCGCTTGCTCCGGGTTGTAAGAAGGTATTGCGGCCGGATGATCCGGCCGCAGATCGATATTTTAGTAACCAATCCAGTCATCACGACGTGGAAGCTCAACCGTAGAAATTTTCTCGATTTGCACCTTGCCGTCGATCAAAGAACCTTTGTTCACAGATACAGTTGTTGTGCCGCGATGGTCTTTTTCAGTCCATGTTGATGGCTCACATACGCCTTCCAAACCAACTGGAACCCAGTCCGTTTTTGCGTACATGCCGTTGCGAATATTTTCGCCCGTTAAACCACCATTGGCTTTCGCCCACTCCATTGCCTCTTTCATATAAAAGGCACTACAAACGCCGCGAATGTAATGGTGTGTTGGTTTTTGAGATTTATCGGAAGTACCTTCCTCATACATCTTTCTGACCAAATCCATACCCGGTGCATCCGCTTCCCAGAATGGAGATGCTGTTGGGAAAATATAATCTACAGCACCAGATGCTTCGACGGTCAAATAGTCACCGCCCCAAATATTGGCCATGTAAGTGACATCCGCACCAACGGTCTTACAAGACTTCAAAAGCGAGACAACAGAGCCGCCGAGGTTCGCCACGAAAGCATAGTTTGCACCAGAGTCTTTGATGGTTAGGCACTGCGCTTTAAAGTCACCGGGGGCCATAGGCACCACGATTGGGTTAAGCACTTCAAGTCCAAGCTCCGTAGCATATTCTGCACATGCTTCTTTGGGTGCATTTGGATAAGGGTGGTTATCACCTAGATGCACAAATTTAGGGTTTCCAAGGCCCTTTTCCTCAGCATCAGTCTTTGCCCACTGAACCATTGCACGGCATGCATCTGAATAGCTTGGGCCGTAGAAAAAGTTATACGGCGCAGGCTTTGTTGTTTTTGGGTTGATGCCCGTCGGATCGGTCAGGTGCCCTGAATAAGAAGCGGACCAAGTTGGGATTTTGTCTTTCGCAACAAAAGAGATAAGGGCTTCGGTATCGCCTGTACCCCAACCTTGTAATCCGACCATCTTGCCATTGGATGTCCAGCGTTTGTATGTCGCAATCGCTTGCGGCACTTTATAAGCATAGTCGATTTGTTCTAGCTCAATCGTCGTACCATCAATACCGCCATTTCGATTGATGTACTCAACTGCATCCTTGATGCCTGGGCCGTAAAACTTGCTAACGAAAGCCGTTGGTCCAGTATAGTCAACCAAATTGCCGACAAAGATACTGTCTGGCTCGCTTTGCGCATAGGCAACAACACCGCCCAACATTGTAACTGATGCAAGACCAGCCATTATAAATGAAAACTTTTTCAAGATATCCTCCCATTATGCATTTAGGTGGCAACGACTCTCCCAAGCAGCCGCCGGTGAAATCCGTTTTAATAAGAGAACGGATATAGCTTTATCGATTTGCGGATTTGACCAATGCGATGCGCGATCCCCTCCGGTTCGAAAATCAAGAATAAAATAATGACGGTACCGACCGTGATCTGCTCGACATATGATTTGCCGTTTTCAATTATCCCAAAGACTGATGGTCCAACCGAGATCAGAAAACCGCTAATGATTTGAACAAGTTGCGGCAAGAGTTCGATAAACATCGCACCAAGGAATGCGCCTGGCACCGAGCCAAGCCCACCGATGATAATCATCGCCAAGAAGTTGATAGAAAGAGCAATTGAGAAAGTTTCAACCGACACAAATTCGATGTAATGCGCATAAAGTGCGCCAGCCACGCCTGCAAAAAACGACGAGATACCAAAGGCCAAAATACGATATTTTGTAAGGTTGATGCCCATGATTTCAGCAGAAAGATAATGATCGCGTACCGCAACAAGCGCGCGGCCATCACGCGAGCGTTTTAGGTTGGCAACCGTAATCATCGAAATGACCGCCCAAGCCAGCACAACATAGAAATATTTCTCATCCGTATCGAGCGGAATACCGAAGAAATCCGGCTTTGATGCATCGACACCATAACCATTGGTGAACCAAGTGGCGCGAGAAAAGAAATCGACCAGAATAAACTGTGATGCCAGCGTTGCAATGGCGAGATACAGCCCTTTAATACGCGCTGCCGGTAGGCCAAAAACCATACCCACGATTGCCGTCATGACACCCGCAAGTGGGATAGCAATCAGGACAGGAACACCATAATTATTGGCCAAATAGGCCGATGAGAATGCGCCAAAGCCATAGAACGCCGCATGGCCCAAACTAATCTGTCCGGTCATGCCGACAAGGACATTAAGGCCCAGTGCAGAAATACCAGAGATACCGACAAGAATAAGCAAGTTAACAACGTAGCTGCTCATCAAAACAGGAGCCAAAATCATCACAACAAGCGCGACAGCGGCAGTCCAGCCGATCACCTTAGTCTGAAATAAATATTGGTCTGTTTTATATGTTGTTCGGAAGTCACCGCATGGGCGAAGTGCTGTCGATCCCATGATCAGATCCTCTCAATGTCGCGGGTGCCAAACAGGCCGTAAGGCTTGATGACCAAAATGATGATTAGGACGTAGAACGGCGCGATAGTGTAGAGATTGCCCCACTGCAGATATTGGCCATCTACAAACTCGGCAAAGTTTTCCAACAAGCCGATAATGACGCCGCCAACGATAGCGCCAACAATGGAATCCAGCCCGCCGACAATAACGGCTGGAAACACTTTGATACCAATCACGGCAAGCGATGAAGACACGCCGCTGACGATGCCAATAATGATGCCAGCAATGCCAGAGACAACCGCTGAGATTGCCCAGCTCATGGCAAACACCTGCCCAACAGAAACGCCAAGACTTTGGGCCGCTTGTTGATCATAGGCGGTCGCGCGCATCGCAAGGCCGTATTTTGAGTATTGGAAAAAAGCGTAGAATAGCGCCATCACGAAGAAGGAGAGAACCAAGCTCATGATGTAAGCTGTTTCGACTTGCAGCCCGAACAGAGATACGTTTTCAACGGGGAATATCTGCGGGAAGCTGGCGCTTGAATTTCCGAAAGTCCAATTCAAAACCGACTGCATGATAATCGACAGAGCGATTGTCACCATGATGATCGAAATGATCGGTTCGCCGATCAATGGCCTCAAAATTACCGTCTGTATAAGGATGCCGAAGATGGTCATAAAAACCAGCGTAAACGGAAAAGCGACATAGAATGGCAGTCCAGCTTTAACGACCATCGCTAGACAAACCCATGCACCCAGAACCAAAAATTCGCCCTGTGCAAAGTTTACAACCTGCGTGGATTTGTAGATCAATACAAAACACATGGCGACAACGCCATAGAGCATGCCAACGATCAATCCATTTGCCAGTAATTGTGTGAGAAGAAACCAGTTCATGTTATTCTCCTATTCCGCGGCTACAGGCAGAACAGGCACATCCTGACCAGGCAAGTCGCGAACGGCTATAACGGTCTGGATGCGCTGCTGGGAGCCATCTTGGAAGGTGATCATCGTGTCGATATCGACATATCCTTTGTCCGAATAAATCGTATCGATAATGTCAGCGTATTTTTCAGCAACGACAGAGCGTCGCACTTTGCGGGTTCGCGTAAGCTCACCGTCATCGGCATCAAGTTCTTTATAAAGCAGAACAAATTTCTTGATCTGCTGCGCTTCGGGAAGCGTTTTGTTGATTTCGGTGATTTCCTTTTCAATCAATTCATACACTTCAGGTCGAGACGATAAGTCAGTGTATGTGGTAAAGGAAATACGTCGTTTCTCGGCCCATTTAGCCAAGATCGAATAGCGAATGCAGACGATTGCCGCCAAATGATCGCGCCCTGCCCCTAAGATTACAGCTTCGCCGATATAAGGACAGAATTTCAATTTGTTCTCGATGAATTGCGGCGAGAACCTCAAACCGCTTTTCATTTCGGCAAGATCCACGATGCGGTCAATCACGACGAGGTGGCCGTTTTCATTGAAGTAACCTGCATCACCCGTGAGCATCCAGCCGTCGACAATGTCCTTCTTGGATGCTTCTTCATTATTGTAATATCCAAGGAACATATTGTTGTGACGGGTAATTATCTCACCGATGCCTTCAGCATCTGGGTCTTTGATTTCAACTTTGACTTCGTCGGTAAACGGCACGCCTACCGTGTCAAAATCAACATCGCCTTGCTTATGAATTGTATAAGCGCCCAAGAGTTCCGTCTGGCCGTAAAGCTGGCGCAGAGGAACGCCCATTGCGAGGAAGAACTTGAATGTATCAGGCCCAAGTGCTGCGCCGCCCGTCGCAGCCGATGTCACACGGCTGAGGCCAAGACGGTCTTTTAGCGCATTGAATAAACATAGTCTTGCGCTGGCAGACGTTCTGCCTGCCTCAAACGCATTGATGCCGCGTTTGGAAAAATAATCATACAGCACACGATTGATCCATGATGAATCCATCATCCGCGCGCGCACGGTAGCAACGATATCTTCCCAGACCCTTGGCGCGAAAAGCACGAAGGTTGGGCCGATCTCACGCATGTCCGACATTGATGTTTCTGGAGACTCAACAAAGTTGACCGTCATGCGCGAAATAAGCGACATGCCCACCGCATAAATTTGCTCCATGATCCAAGGCATAGGCAACGTGGACACATATTCGTCCATGTGAGTTTTCGGGTCGACGGTTAGATAATCATGACAGTGATCAATAACACTGCGCGCTGACAACATCGCAAGCTTCGGGTTGGATGTCGTGCCCGATGTGGCGCAAAGAATGGCGACATCATCACCGTTCGAGTTTGCGACGAGCGTATCATAGAGTGATTGATCTTTGGCATGAAGCGCATCGCCCATCTGGCGCAAATCTTCTAATTGCAGCAAACGCGGGTCTTCATATTTGCGCATACCGCGCGGGTCTTCAAAGATGATTTTTTCAATCGTCGGACATTCATCCGCAAGGTTCAAAAACTTGTCGACCTGCTCTTCATCTTCAGCGAACACAAAGCGTGTACCTGCATAATTAATCAGATAAGCAAGCTCCTGCTCCATCAGGTCACGGTAAAGGCCAAGCGTGCAAGCACCGCATGCTTGCGCAGCAACTTCACCCGCAACCCAGTCAGGGCGGTTGTCGCCAATAATACCAACAACATCGCCTTTTTTAATGCCAAGCTTGGTAAGCCCCAGCGCAATGCGGCGCACATTATTGTTGTAGTCTGCCCATGTTTGAGAGACCCAAATACCGAAAGTCTTTTCTCTTAAAGCTGTCTCGCTTGGAAAATTCTTTGCATTATTAGCAAGCAATTTCGGCAACGTGTTGAGGCCATCCCCTTTGGTGGAAATTTTGCTCATTATGCCACCTCTTTTTGCGAAGCGGTTTCAGGCTCATCGTCAAAGTCAGCACCGAGATAGGCCTTTTGAACATGATCATTCGCCATGACTTCTTCAGGCAAACCGTCACAAACTTTCGAACCAAAATCTAAAACCATCACACGGTCAGAGATATCCATAACAACACCCATGTCATGCTCAATCATGATAACAGTCATGCCGAGCTCCTGATTGAGATCGACAACGAAACGGGCCATGTCCTCTTTTTCTTCCATATTCATGCCAGCCATTGGCTCATCAAGAAGAACAAGTTTTGGGCCCAGAGCGATTGCTCGCGCCAGCTCAACACGCTTACGCAAGCCGTATGACAAGGTGCCAGCCTGTGCATTGCGAATGTGCTGAATTTCAAGGAAGTCGATAATGTCTTCTACATGGCGGCGATGCTCTAGCTCTTCCTTTTGAGCGCCAAACCAATAGGCCATACCGGTTAGAAAATTGTTTTTCAAAAGGTGGTGACGACCAACCATAATATTGTCGAGCACGGTCATATGATCGAAAAGCGCAAGGTTTTGAAATGTGCGCCCAATGCCTATTTCTGGTCGCTCACTTGTCTTGCGACCAAGCAGTTCTTCACCAGCAAATTTGATAGACCCTTTATCGGGCGAATAACGTCCTGATATGCAATTTAGCATAGACGTTTTACCTGCCCCATTGGGGCCAATTATGGAAAATAGTTCAGCTTCTTTGACAGAAAAACAAACATTCTGAAGTGCTTTAATACCGCCAAATGACAAACTGATATCGTCAACCTGCAAGAGCATATGACCAAGTCCTCCCAAACTTTCATCTGTAATACTCAAGTAACATTGCACAAGAATTTCAGGAATATTGCGAAATGTTGCAGTTTAAAAAACTGCTCTACAAACGAGGTATTTTCCATGTAAGTGTGGCATCTTATGAATGGCATCTCAAAGGAGTTTCAAACACGTGCGCGCTGAGGATTCAAAAAAAGCACGGGATTTGGCGGCTGAAAACCTTGTCGTTCAACAAGGCATACAACTCATTCAGCAAGCGCTTTCTATTTTTGACAGTGACATGAAATTGTTGGTTTATAATCAACGGTTTCTGGAAATGTTTGACCTTCCAGAAGAGTTGATTTTCCCTGGACTTTCGTTCTTGGATTTGACTTTATTTTTAGCACGTAGAGGTGAATTCGGTCCCGGCGATCCTACCGAATTAGCGCATGACCGTGTGGAGCGCGCAAGCCGATTTGAAGCGCACTACTTCGAACGTTCGCGTCCCAATAATCGCAGAATTTCTGTTGAAGGACACCCGCTTGAAGATGGTGGCTGGGTTACAATCTATTCCGACATTACGGAGGCTTGGCGCAATGAACAGGTGCTGCGGGCGCGAAGCGACGAACTCTCCGATAAATTGCTTCGCCGTACAGGACAATTATCCGAGACAAACCGTACATTAGAAGCAACAAACCGTGCATTGTTGAAGGCAAAATCTGAGCTTGAAATTTCAGAGAATCGTATACGGGCCATAACGCGCGCTGTACCAGCGCATATTGCTTATATTGATACGACCTTCACCTATCAATTTTCCAACAATCGCTTCTCTAGCGTCATGGGCATTGATCGTCATGACCTTGTTGGCAAAACAATATCTGGGGTATTTCCAAAGCGAATTGCCAATTTAATCATACCGCAGTTGAAAGCCGCCTTTGCTGGCAAAACTGTGACTTTTAGTTATGAGGTTGAGAACGTAAAAGGCGAGATACAATCTGTGCGCACGACGTTCTCACCGGATTTTGGAAAGTCTGGCGTGGCACAAGGTGCGTTCGTTCAATCGCTTAATGTTTCCGCTGAAATGGCGGCTACTGAAATTCAATTACGCGCCAAACGACTGGAAACAACCAATCAGCTGACAAGCGGTATGGCCCATGATTTTTCGAATATTCTCACTGTTATTTTGGGTAATCTTGAACGCCTTGGCAAACATGTCGACGAACCACATAGAGAGCTTTTGCGTTCGACTGAACAGGCGGCACGGCGCGGAACGCGTATCATCGATAATTTGATGTCCTATGTGTTTAGTCAAAAACTGGATTCAAAAGCCACGAACATTTCGAGACTGCTTCGTGATCTTATCCGTCTATTTGCCTCTTCTTTGTCTAATTCGATTTCCATACAGCTCGACATTGAGACCGAAGATATAGTCTTGCAGTTAGATGAGGGTGCCTTCCAAGATGCCCTCCTCAATTTGCTGTTTAATGCGCGCGATGCAATTGAAACGCACGACGGCGAAGGCGTTATCACTGTCACAGCTAGATTAGAGAGTTCTGCAAATCAGCAAGCTGGTATTTTGATCTCTGTCAGCGATACAGGACAGGGCTTTTCTCAAGATGCTATTTTAAAAGGAACCGAACCGTTTTTCACAACCAAACCTCAGGGCAAAGGCACAGGTTTAGGGCTTTCAATGGTTCATGGATTTCTTGAACAATCAGGCGGATGGCTTCAGCTAAAAAATGGCACAAATGGCGGTGGGCAAGTTGACTTATACATTCCCATAGAGCGCGCGGAGCAATCCAATACTGCGCTTGACCAGCCCCATTTTGAAACCGAAGGACACCTCATTCTGATTGTTGATGATGATCCAGAAATGCGCACACTCATTCGTAATTATCTTGGTGATTTGGGATTGCCCTGTCTGGAGGCAGACGGGGCAGAAGAAGCGCTGACGCTTGTTAAACAAGTTGCGGAAATTACCGGCGTTATTAGCGATATTATTATGCCGGGCACATTAACAGGTGTCGACTTAGCCGCTCAATGGAGGCAGTATCACCCAGAGCTGGCAGTCTTACTAATAAGTGGTTTGCCGCGCCAACATAAATTGCTGCAATCCGCACGCGAAAACCACACAATACTGCGCAAGCCATTTGATAAAGATGTATTCAAACAAACCCTTATAAACGTTCTCACGAGTTAGTTGATGGTTCACGAATGACAAATCCAGCCGAAGGCAAGATTGCAATCATAGAGGACGATCCAGATATTGCAGCGAACATACAAATCGCTTTGATGGACTATGGTTTCGACTGCAAAATCTTTTCAAGTGCCGCGCAATTTTATGCCAATATCAATGATATGAAACCGGATTTATGCTTGGTCGATCTTGGCCTGCCAGATCAGAACGGCCTTGATGTAATCAAGAAACTGAATGAGAGTGGCAATATTGCGAGCATCATCATATCCGGAAGGCGTGCTTTAACGGATAAAATCGTGGGTCTGGAAATGGGCGCCGATGATTATATTTCCAAGCCATTTGAGACAGCTGAATTGGTCGCCCGTGTGAGAACTGTTATGCGGCGGGTCAGCAAAACCCGCCATACGAATGATAAGGCCCGCCAACCATCCAAAGCCAAATTCGATAATTGGACCCTCGATATGGTCAATTACACATTGGCTCATCAAGATGGGACCAGTACACAATTGAGCATGGCCGAAATGGACATTATGAAAATGTTTCTTGAGGGAACGAACCGTCTTTTCTCGCGTGCCCAGATTTTAGATAATCTAAAACTTGATCCAGACCAGAATTTTGACCGCTCTATAGATGTGCGTATTTCGCGTTTGCGAACAAAGCTATGCGAAAGCACGCAAGCACCCAAATTTATTAAAACCGTTTATGGCGGCGGCTATATGTTTGTCGCCAATGTTGAATGGGTGACGTGATTTTAATGAGCGCTTCGGCCCGGCACTTCGATAGTGGTTTTTCCGTCTTTTTTGGTAATGACCGGTTCGACAGGCTCAACTGTTTCCCGCACCAGACCTCTTATGGCTTCATCAACTGAACCGTACTCAGCCAATTCTTTTAGCGTCCAATAAGTTGGTGGCAGTAACAGGCATTCGCTGCGTTCACTCATCGACAGTGCTTGCTTTGGACTAAACCAACTTGCCGAAACTGCTTCATAATTATCGGGAGCAGGAACTTGATATTCTGGCATTCTAGCCAGAAAGAAATAGGTATCAAAACGCTTTGGCATCACCCTTGGTGTTACCCACCGAGAGATCAAATGCAGAGCATCAAAATCAAATGTAAGCCCAGTTTCAATTCCGAACTCATCAATATTAGCGGAATGCTCAACAAGCTGTTTGCGCCATACGGAAAGCTCTGCCACGTCCTGCGCGGTTAATTGCTGGCTATCGCGCTTGGCAAGCAGAACACCAACCTCTTCAAATGTTTCGCGTATTGCGGCTGTTTTGAATCTACCAAGCGGATCATTTGGTAGCAATGCCATATCACCGCTAGAAACCTTACCGCCTGGAAAGACCAAAGCGTTGGGCTGAAAGTCCATCGTCGCTGCGCGGACAGTCATATAGACTTCCACCCCATCGACACCATCTCGCAGCAACACAATTGTTGCCGCATCAATAGGCGTTACAATGTCTCTTACAGCTTCTGCTTTAACATCCATTGATTTAGCGTTCGATGGCGATGGACATTCCCTCACCGCCGCCAATGCAAATGGATGCGATACCGCGCTTTAGACCTCGGTCTTCCAGCGCGTTCAAAAGTGTAACGATAATGCGTGCGCCCGATGCACCAATTGGATGTCCAAGTGCACAGGCACCACCGTTCACATTCATCTTTTCATGCGCGATAGAAAAGTGCTGCATGAACACCATAGGCACAACAGCAAAGGCTTCGTTAACCTCCCACAGATCAACATCCTCAACAGACCATCCGATTTTTTTCAGCAAGTTTTCCGTTGCGCCAATAGGTGCCGTGGTAAACCATTGCGGTTCGCGTGCATGGGAAGCATGGCCGATAATTCGTGCGCGCGCAGTAAGGCCTTGCGTCTTTGCTTCTTCTGCGCTTGTTAAAACAATCGCAGCTGCCCCATCAGAAATTGACGATGCATTTGCTGCCGTAACCGTACCGTCTTTATCAAAAGCAGGTTTTAACTGACGAATTTTTTCTGGCCGTGCTTTTTGTGGTTGCTCGTCGTCAATATATTCTATTTCGCCACTGCGAGATTTAACAACAACCTTCGCGATCTCTCGCGTAAATTTACCTGAAGTCTGTGCCTCTTGCGCACGGCTTAAAGATGCCAGTGCATAATCATCCTGTGCTTCACGCGTCAGTTGATATTTGGAGGCGCACATCTCGGCAAACTTGCCCATCAGCGCCCCTTTTTCATAGGCATCCTCCAACCCATCAAAAAACATATGATCGATAAGCTGGGTATGACCGAGCCGCGCACCATTGCGACTGTTCAAGGATAGATATGGTGCTCTGGTCATGCTTTCCATACCGCCAGCCACGATAGTTTTCGCTGTGCCTGCAGCGATTTGATCGCAGCCCAAGGCAACAGCCTTCATGCCTGAACCACATACTTTGCTAATCGCTGTACATGGTACATCAAGCGGAATATTTGCAGCGATGCTTGCTTGGCGTGCCGGTGCCTGACCGACGCCAGCAGGCAAAACAATGCCCATCAAAACCTCATCAATATGGCTGGCAGAAAGTTTGCTTTCTTCCAGTGCAGCAGCAATAGCAATGCCGCCAAGTTCAGGCGCGCTCACGGTTCCAAGAGCACCTTGAAATCCGCCCATTGGTGTGCGCTTTGCGCCCGCGATAACAACATCGGCCATTGTGATTTCCTATCGTCCTTTAAACGCAGCTTTACGCTTTTCAGTAAAAGCTACCATGCCTTCGGATTGATCTTCTGTTGCAAACAATGAATGGAACACGCGCCGTTCAAAGAGAATGCCTTCTTGCAGGGAGGTTTCCAGCGCACGCTCCACACTCTCACGCGCTAGCAATGTAGATGCCTTACCAAAACCTGCGATTGTTTCAGCTATTTTGAGCGTCTCAGATACAAGCGTGTCATCGGGGAAAATACGTGCCACAAGATTGGCTTCCAAGGCTTCGGCAGCGTTCATCATCTTGCCGGTCAAAATCATATCCATGGATTTGACCTTGCCAACCAGCTTGGTCAAACGTTGCGACCCACCCATACCTGGAATGACGCCGAGTTTAATTTCAGGCTGACCAAATTTTGCGCTTTCACTGCAATAAATAATATCGCACATCATCGCCAATTCGCAGCCACCACCAAGTGCAAAGCCGGAAACTGCGGCAATTTTAGGCGTACGCAGCTTTGCAAAAGCATCCCATCCGGCAAAGAAATCCTCATGGAATACATCCATGTAATCCTTGTCAGACATTTCTTTAATATCGGCACCAGCGGCAAATGCTTTTGGTGATCCCGTTATAACAAAGCATCCGACATTTGGATCGCGGTCATACGGTTTTAGCTCCGTTGAAAGCTCATTCATCACTTGGCTGTTCAAAGCATTGAGTGCTTCTGGCCGATTAAGCGTGACGAGAACAACACGTCCTGTTTGTTCAATTTTGATGAGTTCAGGCATCGAAATCTCCTCGTCCAGCTGATTTGAAATGTTCGAGCGCTGCAGAGAAATCTCGCCCACGGCCGTTTGCATCAACAAATTTTTGATAAAAGCCAGCTGCCCGTGCGCCCATTGGCGTGTCCGCATTCACAAGCTCTGCAGCTGATTGAGACAGCAACAAATCTTTAAGCATCAGCTCGGCAGCAAAGCCCGGTTTGTAATCATTATCCGCAGGGCTTTGAGGCCCGACACCCGGCTCTGGACAATAAGTATTGACTGACCAACATGAGCCTGAAGATGTCGATACAACATCAAATAATTTTTGAGGGTCAAGCGATAGTTTTTCGCCAAGAGCAAACGCTTCACAAACACCGATCATCGAGATGCCAAGGATCATATTGTTACATATTTTTGCCGCTTGCCCTGCACCGCCCTCACCGCAATGGACAATTTTTCCGCCCATTATATCAAGCAGTGGTTTTGCCATATCAAATGCGTTCTGACTGCCACCAGCCATGAAGGTCAAACTGCCAGCTTGCGCACCACCGACACCGCCCGACACGGGCGCATCGACGCTCAATACGTTTTTAGAAGAACAAGCGACATGCACAGCGCGCGCACTTTCAATATCAATTGTTGAACAATCAATCAGCACGCTCGATGCTGACATGAGCTCAAGCGCTTCGTTGCAAACATTTCTAACGATCTGCCCATTTGGCAGCATCGTTATAACGCAATCCATATCGGTAACGGCCTCATTGATGGATTGAACCTGCTTTACACCTTCTGCCGTTGCACCTGCTGCATCCAGACCAAAAACTTCATGTCCTGCCTTGGCGAGTTTGGTCGCCATGGGCGCGCCCATATTTCCAAGGCCAATAAAACCAATACGCATAATCATTTCCTCCGTTAAAGCTTCAAAACGCCGCCTTCGGGCGCTCGAAGCATCGTGTGAACTTGTGCTATCGTGACGTCATTGATTGAAGCATGACGCCATTGTGGATTGCGGTCCTTGTCAATGACAGCGGCCCTAACTCCTTCGAGGAAATCACCGTACTGCATGGCGCGTGAGACAAAGCAGAACTCACGTTTAAGCGCTTCTTCAATCCCCGGCGTGTCACGCGCTTGGCGCACAAGCTCAAATGTTACTTGGCACGATAAAGGTGAACCGCGTTCAATCTTTTCAACGGCATCTATTGCCCACTCAGATTGAGAAAGCTTTAGATCGCTCATCACATCTTCAATCCGCCCGCGTGAGAACACTTTACTGATTTCAGCTTGAATCGTTGATAATTCAGATTTTGAGGGCTTTTTGAACAGGCCTTCAATATCATCAAGATTACCGCTCTCGCAGAGCGTTCTTTTAATTTCGGCCAATGTATCGTTTGGTGCAAATTTATCTGCAAAACCACAGTAAATGGCATCTGCGCTATTCATGTGATAACCAGTTAGACCAAGATATTCACCAAGATAACCTGGCGCATGGGTCAATAGCGATGTTGTGCCCACATCCGGCACCAAGCCGATTGCACATTCTGGCAGTGCAATTTTTGTCTTTTCCGTCACGACACGGTTCGAGCAATGCGCAGATATGCCAACACCGCCGCCCATCACGATGCCATTCATAAATGCGATAATCGGTTTTGGATAACGGCTCATAAAGGCATTGAGACGGTATTCATCACGCCAGTATTTCTGGCCGCTGAAATAGTCCTGCTTCATACCTTGATTGTAAAGGTCAACGATATCGCCGCCCGCACAGAAAGCCGTTTCGCTTTCAGCGTCAATCATAACGCATTTTACTGTGTCGTCTTCGAGCCAGCTTTTCAAAGCAGTTTCGATTTTCAACACCATATCATGCGATAGTGCGTTGAGAGATTTTGGACGTGTTAGTGTAATATGACCAACTGGCCCTTTTTTGCGTATGGAAATATCGGACACTTATCTATTCTCTGCCATTAATGCGCGTGCAGTGATCATGGACATGATCTCATTGGTTCCCTCAAGGATTTTATGAACACGAAGATCACGCACGATTTTCTCAATGCCGTAATCTTCCAAATAACCGTAACCGCCATGGATTTGCAGCGCGTCATTGGCAACATCAAAAGCAATGTCAGTAACAAAGCGTTTTGCCATAGCGCAAAATTTGGTTGCATCATGCGTTTTATTGTCTAGCTTCGATGCTGCTTTGAACAATAAAGCACGCGCCGCCTGCATGCGCATTTCCATATCAGCCAAGCGGAATTGCAAAGATTGAAATTGATCAATCGTTTTGCCAAATGCTTTGCGTTCAGCTGCATAGGCTACAGATTTATCAAGCGCTGTTTGTGCACCGCCAAGCGCAGCAGCTGCAATATTCAAACGTCCGCCATCAAGACCAGACATCGCATAGCTGAAACCTTTGCCCTCATTGCCAAGTAAATTAGCGGCTGGAATGGCACAATCGTCAAATTGTACCTGCGTAGTGGGCTGCGCTTTCCAGCCCATCTTTTTCTCAAACGCTCCGAAGCTTAAACCTTCGGTCCCCGCTTCAACAAGCACCGTAGAAATGCCTTTGGGGCCATCTTCTCCCGTGCGGCACATAACAACATAAAGGTCTGAATAGTTGCCGCCTGAAATGAACGCCTTTGTGCCGTTCAAAACATACTGCTCACCTTTTAGCTCAGCTTTTGTTCGAAGTGCTGCAGCATCCGAGCCTGATCCCGGTTCAGTGAGACAATAGGATGCAACCTTGTCAAAGCTACACAATTGCGGCAGCCAGTTTGTCTTCATTTCATCCGAACCATATTGGTCGATCATCCATGCACACATATTGTGGATGGAAATGAATGCAGCAACGGCCGGGCAGGCCATCGAGAGTGCTTCAAAAACCAACACGGCATCTAGCCGCGTTAAGCCAGAACCGCCATGTTCTTCAGACACGTAAATGCCAGCTAAACCCAACTCGCCAACCTGTTTTAACAGTGATCGAGGAATTGTGCCCTCATGCTCCCATTGAGACGCATAAGGCGCAATATGTTCTTCGCCAAAGGCTTTCGCCATGTCAAAAATTGCTTGTTGTTCTTCAGTGAACTCAAAGTTCATGCCACAGCTCCAGCATTTGTTAGTCTGTTCAATTCATCGTTGGTATTGAGAACTCCGCCCCATCCTTGATACCAGAAGGCCAGCGGGATGTTACTGTTTTTGTGCGCGTATAAAACTTGAATGCGTCAGCGCCATGTTGATTTAGATCACCAAAGCCCGAACGCTTCCAGCCACCAAAGGTATAATATGCCAGCGGAACTGGGATAGGAACATTGATCCCTACCATGCCGATATTGATACGGGATGCAAAATCACGCGCAGCATCACCATCACGGGTATAGATTGAAACGCCGTTGCCATATTCATGGCTCATGGCTAAATCCAAGCCCTCTTCATAGGTTTTGGCGCGCACAACGGATAGCACAGGGCCAAAGACCTCCTCTTTATAGATCGACATGTCTTTGGTTACATTATCGAAGAGACACGCGCCCATAAAGAAGCCGTTTTCATAGCCTTGCATTGAAAACTCGCGGCCGTCTACAACAAGGTCTGCACCAGCTTCCACACCAGCATCGACGTAGCCTTTAACCCGTGCCAAGGCTTCCTTGGTGACAAGCGGGCCGAAATCCGCATCTGAACCAGCTGAATATGGAGCGATTTTCAACGCTTCAACGCGCGGCGTCAATTTTTCCATCAAGCGGTCTGCTGTTTCTTTTCCAACTGGAACGGCAACCGAAATCGCCATACAGCGCTCACCTGCTGCACCATAGCCTGCACCAATCAAAGCATCAGCAACTTGATCGAGATCGGCATCCGGCATGATAATCATGTGGTTTTTGGCACCGCCAAAACATTGAACACGTTTGCCGTTCGCACAGCCGCGCGTGTAAATATATTCTGCAATTGGTGTGGACCCTACGAAGCCAATTGCCTCAATATCTTGATGATCTAAAATACCATCGACGGCTTCTTTATCACCGTTCACAACGTTCAGAATGCCGTTTGGCAAACCAGCTTCAACCATGAGTTCGGCCAGCATCATTGGTACGGATGGATCGCGCTCAGACGGTTTTAAAATAAAAGAATTACCCGCCGCTATGGCAGGGCAAAACTTCCACATCGGTATCATTGCAGGAAAGTTAAACGGCGTAATTCCGGCAACAACGCCGAGCGCTTGCGGCATAGAATGCATATCAATGCCGGGGCCAGCGCCCTCAGAAAACTCGCCTTTCATCATATGCGGTGTGCCGATGCAAAATTCAGCAACTTCTAAGCCGCGGATTACATCGCCCTTAGCGTCAGGCAAAGTTTTTCCATGTTCGCGCGAAAGGGCTTCAGCGAGCTTATCCATATCTCGGTGCAGTAACTGAACGAAATTCATAAATACGCGTGCGCGTTTTTGAGGATTTATCGCAGCCCATTTAGGCTGGGCTGCTTTGGCATTTGCAATTGCATTATCAAGTTCAGACTGGCTGGCCAAGGCAACCTCAGCTTGAACCTCACCTGTCGCAGGGTTGTAGACATCTGCCGTGCGGCCCGATGTTCCAGCAACATGTTGTCCGTCAATAAAATGTCCGATTTGCTTCGTCATACGAGTCTCCAACCATAAAAATCTTTGATTGGGGAATGTGCGAGGGCAAGGATACCGCTTGTTTCGACAGACTATCTAGGTGATCTGTTATCGATATATATACCCGCACGTCCTCCCAAACGTGCATATCGATTAGTAAATAAGTATTTCCAAAGAATTTCACGAATGTTGCGAAATATTGCATGGACATGAGAGCGCGAAGAAAATCACGCTCTCAAAGTTTAAATCTATTTGTCTTTGTACTGATCTCTTAAGATGTTTTTTTGAACCTTACCCATCGTATTGCGTGGGAGTTCTACGACAATTTCATAGCGTTTTGGTTGCTTGAAGCGCGCCAATGACTTGCGCACATTTTCTTCAATCGCAGCGATATTAATTTGCATGCCCTTTTGCGGCACCAAAATTGCAAGAACGCTCTCACCAAAATCAGCATGTGGAACCCCCACAACAGCGCTTTCCAAAACATCAGGTTGATCGTCTAAGATCAATTCAATTTCTTTAGGATAGATATTATAGCCGCCAGAAATGATGAGATCTTTGTTGCGGCCGACAATGGTTACATAGCCGTACTCATCGATTTTACCCAGATCACCCGTAATGAAAAAACCATCGCTGCGAAGTTCTTCTTTGGTTTTTTCAGGCATCTGCCAATAGCCTTTGAATATGTTTGGGCCGCGCACCTCAATCACACCAATATCGCCTGTTGTTACTTCAATTCCCGTTTCAGGATCGCAAACTTTTAGTTCAACACCGGGTAATGGAAATCCAACTGTGCCAGCTCGGCGCTCACCCTCATAGGGGTTTGACGTATTCATATTGGTTTCGGTCATCCCGTAGCGCTCTAGAATACGGTGTCCCGTGCGGTTTTCAAATTGAATATGCGTGTCAGCCAAAAGCGGCGCTGATCCCGATACGAAAAGGCGCATATGCGAAACGCGATCTTTCGTGAAACGCTCATCATCTAACAGGCGCGAATAGAAAGTCGGCACACCCATCATTGAGGTTGAACGCGGAAGATTTTCAATAACTTGATCAATGTCAAACTTCGGCAAAAAGATCATTGATCCACCTGCTGCAAGCGTAATATTGCAGGCGACAAACAGGCCGTGTGTGTGAAAGATCGGCAACGCATGCAGCAAAACATCTTTTGATGTGAACTGCCAGTAATCAACCAATGTGAGCGCATTTGATAAAAGGTTGTCCTGCGTCAGCATCGCGCCTTTGGAACGTCCCGTTGTTCCTGACGTATAAAGAAACGCTGCTAAATCATCACCGCTACGTTCAACAGTATCGAAATCATCAGACTGGTCTTGTGCTATATCGATGAAACTTCCGGTCCCATCGCCATCCAACGTTTCAAGCCGTGCGTTGTAAGTATCGGCAACAGCAACCAGACCCTGTCTATTCTTCGATGAACAGAGCACCAATTTCGCGCCGGAATTACCGACAAAATAGTCAACTTCATCGGCTGTATAACCGGTATTGAGTGGCAAAAAGACAATGCCAGATTGAACACATGCTGCATAAACGGCCAGTGCTTCGGGCGATTTGTCGATTTGCACGGCAAGCCGGTCCCCAGCCTCAAGATTTAGGCTGCGGATTGCATTAGCAAAACGTGCTGTCATTTTCAGAAAAGCATCGTGCGAAAGCACCGTATCATCGCCAAGATATAAGAAAGGCGTGCTCTTGCCAGCGTGTTTTCCAAAGAGCTTATCAAAAAGAGGGTTGGTCATGAATAGCGCCTTCAGCTGTTTTCTTTTTCTATTGATGCAGTGCTTGTAAATTGCCGTGCTAATTGCTGCGCGCGCGGCGTCGCAACGACAGACTGTTGCGTGGCATAAGCTTCGTGATTTTCTGCAATTTTCTTCAAGTCGTAGAGATAATTGACCATTGCACCGCCGGACTGTTCTTGCCCCTTTAATGACGGATCACCATTGGCGTGGATATCATGAACAAGAGCACCATTGTTTAAATGGAAGCGTGCAACAGGGTCCTTAGCATGACCGTTGTTAGCCTTTGCCGTTAACAGATAATGGGCCGCCAGTTGGGCGCGCTTTTCATCGTCATCAAGCTGCGCTTCACAATCATTATCTTTAGCGTAACGGCGCAAATTCGGAATTGGCGAAAGCGTAACAAAAGTCTTCAATTGCGGAAGCGTACGCGATAATTCTTCGACAACCTGTTTGATCAATGAGTTGCCAAAAGAAATTCCTGCAAGCCCTTTTTGGCAATTTGAAATAGAATAAAATACTGCTGTATCAGCAGATGACGCTTCAATGGGTTCATGATTAGCATCAAGCAATGTCGGTATTGATTGTGCGATGCCTTTGGTTAAGGCGACCTCGACGAAAATAAGAGGCTCATCTGGCATTGCAGGATGGAAAAATCCAAAACAGCGACGGTCTTCAGGTTGTAGCCTGCTGCGAAGATCATCCCAACTTTCAATTGCATGAACCGCCTCATAAGCGATAATTTTTTCAAGAATATGCGCTGGGCTTCGCCATGAAATTGGCCGCATGACGAGGAAGCCACGGTTAAACCATGACTGAAACAAATGGCGAAAATCGCTATCCACGCGTCCAAAAGAAGCGCCCTCTTTTACAAATCGCAGCAAGTCCGCACGCATATCCACCAGCCGTGCTGTACCGCTTGGAACTTGGTTTAAACGCCGCGCAAGTTCTTGCCTCAAAGGCTCAGCCTTCTCCATCAAGCTATTGTAAGAAGCCTTGTCGTTCGTTTCACGATAAGCCTCCAAAGCCGTACTCAAACCATCAGTATCGATATCCATATCATCGGCAAGGAACTCAAAGAATTCGCGCTTACCCGCATCGTCCATATCGTCATAAAGATCGAGAATTCTGCACGCCATTGAAGAGCCTGAAATCTCACCATGGCTGCCAAGCAGGTCACGGCACAGATCTTCAATGTCCTGCTCGCTTGCAAATCTTCGAATGGCAAAGGGCAAAGGGCGCCGCTCGAATATGCCTGCTAGAAGATCAGAAAGCAGCGTCATGTGGCTACCCCCATCACAACATCAGGCAACCAAGTTGCAATGCCTGGGAAGATGCACAAAAGGATAATCGCGAAAATCATGCAGGCTACATAAGGCAGTGAACCGAGCAAGATGGTTTTCAAAGATATGTCCGGCGCAATGCCGTTGATCACATATAGATTAAGACCAACCGGCGGTGAAATAAGGCCGATTTCCATATTGATCGTTAAGATGACAGCGAACCAAATAGGGTCAAAACCTGCCGTTGTTATGATCGGCAACAAAATCGGTGCGGCCATTAAAATCACCGCGACAGGCGGCAGAAAGAAACCGGCGATCAATAAAAACACATTGACTGCACCCATCAATACCCAGCGGTTGACCTCCAATGTGCCAATCCACTCGGCGATCGATTGTGTGATAAACAAGCTTGAAAGCATATAGGAAAACACGCCTGCGGCAGCGACAATGAACAAGATCATGACGCTCTCTTTGGTGCTATCACGAAGGATAACCCAGAGGTCACGCGGGTTCCACAATTTGTAGATCACCATTGCGATAATCACACATAAAAGAGCGCCAACGGCGGCAGTCTCAGATGGTGTCGCCACGCCGCCATAAAGGGCATAAAGCACGCCAACGATGATTACCAGAAATGGAATGACGCGCGGCAGAATTTCAAAGCGTTCCTTCCAGCTATATGAACCAGCTGTGAGCACCGCAATATTGCCGGAACGCCATGTCGAATAAATCGACCACACCATAAACAAAGCGACAAGCAACAATCCAGGAAGAACGCCCGCTAAGAACAAACGTCCAATCGATGTTTCAGTCGCAATGCCATAAACGATCATTGTCACGGATGGCGGGATTAAAATACCGAGTGTTCCACCTGCTGCAATTGAGCCAGCCGCCACGCCATCTGGATAACCGCGCTTGCGCATTTCCGGAATGCCCATTTTGCCAATTGCCGCGCATGTGGCAGGGCTAGAGCCTGACATGGCTGCAAAGAGTGCACAGGCGCCGAGATTGGAAATCACCAAGCCACCTGGAATGCGGGTTAGCCAGCGTTCAAGCGCTTCATAAAGGTCAGCACCTGCGCGTGTGGAAGCGATGGATGCGCCCATAATGATAAACATCGGAATAGACAAAAGCGCAAAATTATCGAGTTTACCGAATAGAATTTCTGGAATTAATTCCAACGAGCGCATTCCGTCAAATACCATCAAGAATGCTGCGGAAACCATTAACAAGCCGAGTGCGACTGACACGCCTGAGAATAAAATGATGATGGTTGTAATGGCAACGATCAGCCCAAGGAGAAGCGGGTCCATTATTTGTCCTCCAAACCGAAAGGCTTATCTATTTTTAAAATGACGGCAACCAGATCGGCGATCAGTTGTAGTAAGAACAATCCAAAACCAACAGGCAAAGCCAAATAAGGTATCCAAAGGCGAACACCCCAAATTGTATCTGACTTCCAATTTCGCTCATACGTCAAATGCCAATGTTCAAAGCTGTACCAAAGAATAACCGCGACCATTAATGCCGAAAGACTAAGCGTGAAAATCGACATAATTAGGCGTGCTTTATTGGAAAGCGCTAATGGCACCAGATCAACATTCACATGACCGCGCAGACGCTGCACATAGGGTAGCCCAATAAGCGTCGAACCGATAGCAAGGTAAATAACAGCTTCCGTTTGCCATACGGTTGATCCGTTCAAGACAAAGCGGATAAAAATCATCTGACAGGTGATGACAACTGCCGACATAATCATTGCCGCCGAACACCAGCCAGCGAATGTGGATATTGCAGCAACCGCACGCAAAAACGGGTTGCCTCCCGTACTAGCGGTGGCAGCTGAGCTATGGCTCACCATATGATATTTCCTTAAATTTATTCATGGCAAAAACAGGCGGCAGCGGATAAAGCGCTGCCGCCTAGATGCGTTATTCTACTGAAAGCGCCATATCGAGCAGCTTCTGACCATCAGGCAATTCTTCAACAAAAGCCTTATAGGATGTTTCCTTGGCAAGCGCCTGCCATGCAGCAAAGTCTTCTGCTGTCATGGATGCGATTTCAACACCTGCAGCTTCGAAAGCCTCTGTTGATGCAGCATCTTCTTTCTTAGCTTCTTCAAGATAGTAAGCCTGTGCTTTTTCAGAACCAGCCTTCAATGCAGCTTGTTGCTCAGGTGTCAGGCCGTCAAAAGTAGTCTTGTTCATCAGCAATGGTTGATACATAAACCAAAGCGCATAATCGGCAGCAGGTGTATAACACTTTACTTGCTCATATATGCGATAAGAAACAAACGATGATGATGATGTATTGGCCGCTGTTAAAACGCCAGTTTGAAGCGCGTTATAAAGTTCTGATGAGGCCATCGAAGCGATAGAAGCACCAGCACCGGCTAACATTTGCTCAAAAGATTTACCCGCCGCACGAATTTGCGTTCCAGCAACATCTTCAGGCTTCGTGATACACTTATCTTTTCCAACAAAACCGCCCGCAAGATAACCGTGAACAAGAACGATCACATCATCTTCAGCCATTGTGGCTTCAAGCTCTTCCATGAACGGCGATGCGCTAAGGCGCGCAGCATGGTCGTGATTTTTCACAAGGCCAGGCATGAGCGTTAGATTATATGATGGCTGCTGACCACCAGCATAGCTGAGCGGCAAAACAGTCATATCAAGCTGACCACGGCTTAGTGGACGATATTGTTCACGGGCTTTGAAAAGCGATTGTGATCCGAAAATTTTGATATCTAAATCGACATCGGCAGCAGCGACTTCATCAGCAACAATCTGCGCTACTTTATGTCTGATATCATTATCTGACCATTGGTGAGACAAACGCAGCTCAGCAGCTGTGACTGTCGAAGCAGCTAAAACAGCAATTGCTGCGACAGCAGAAAACAGTGAATTCTTCATAATATATTCCTCCCAAATGGCGAAGTCTCCCACTCCGCACAGATGGCAACGATAACGCAATCGCATACGGAGTCAATATTATCGTATACAAGAATTAGATTATTGCGTATTTATAAAAATTATAGGATGCTTGTGATTATGACGACACGCCGCGCAAATATCATTGCAGATGCCATTGAGCAGGAGATCCTGACGCGTAAACTCGCCGATGGTGACAGGCTTGACGAGCATCGTTTAGCCGAACGATTTGATGTGTCACGCACGCCAATTCGGGAAGCTTTGCAATTGCTTCAAGCTTCTGGCTTGGTTGAGCACCACCCGCGCCGCGGCGTCTTTGTGCGCCAGCCCGGCCCTATTCAGCTACTTGAAATGTTTGAGGTTATGGCTGGCCTGGAATCCATGTGCGGACGCTTAGCCGCTTCACGCATTTCCGATGCTGGGATTGAGGAACTTCAAAAGCAAAATACGATTTGCCGCGAGGCTGTAGCAACGCAAGATGCCGACATGTATTTTGCAGCCAATGAGCGGTTTCACCACACGATCTATGCACATTGCGGAAATAATTTTTTAGAACTTGAGACACTGCAGCTTTATCGCCGCCTCAAGCCATTTAGACGGCAGCAATTGCATTTGCGTGGCCGACTTCAACAATCATTAGATGAACATGAAGGCATCGTGGAAGCGCTGTCAAAAGGCCAAACGGATAAGGCTGCCTCGGCTCTCTTGCAGCACGTTGCTGTACAAGGCGAAAAATTCCATAGGCTTTTAGCACTGAGCGCAATCAAGGCAGCAGAATAAGGCGCCTATACCCGCAAACTTGGTTCTCAAGCAGCTTTGCAGTCAGATATATCTACTTCATATCAGCAACATAGGAGACGACTAAACTTGTTCGTCTACACCTTAATGAGCTGCCTATATTGCTCTCTGTGCCAAAGCCTACAGCGCAAGAGGCCTTAACCTTAAAATAAGAAAATCCCATCGCACATGGAGTATTCCTTGATTTTTATGGTTTATATCTTCTTAACATGTAATTCAAAATTTCATCTCATCAAATAAAATAGAAATACGATGACAACACTAACTTCAGACATATCTCAAAATAGTGAGTGGTAATGGGACATTTATTTAGCAAGTCATTAGCAATAGCTATTGCGGCGTTGGTATCGATAAGCACCCTTGCAAAAGCGGAAGATATGTCAGTTGGCCTTGCCTCACCGGATTTCGTTATTTCGGGTGGATTTGGCTACACATGGTTGAAGGGTAATGAACTCGTTTACGCCTCAGGCAATCGTATCAGCCATCTGACCTGGGAAACAAAAGCGCCGGTCGTGACTTTGAATGCCAACGGAGAGTTTTATAACGACTGGACAATCTCAGGTAACGCCGTGTTTGGATTTAATGGCGATAGCCACATGGTGGATTATGACTGGTTGGCAGGTGATTATGCTTTTGATAATTGGACCGACAGGTCCATTCACCCAGACACCCGACTCGACAAATACATCAATCTGGATGTTGCGCTGGGTAGAAATTTTACACTGAACGATGCAGTAATCGTGAACCTGCACGGTGGCCTCAAATACACCAATGTTAAAAGCACCGCGTACGGAGGTTCCTTCGTTTATAGTGACCATGATTTTCGTGATGACATAGGAAATTTTGCGGCTGACCAGAAAGGCATCTCTTTTGAGCAACGTTATCCTGGCATCTTTATCGGTACAGAAGCCAAAATTAAACATGCTCAATGGACTTTAACAGGTCTTGCGCGTGCAGGCGTAACGATCGGCGCGACGAATACGGACCACCACTGGGTAACGGGCCGTCGTTACGAAGATAAATATGGACCGATTCCCTTCTTGAGCTTGGGTGCTGAAGCTGCTTATCAGGTTACTGACAACGCTCAGTTCACCTTTGGCGCTAATTTCGAGCAGTTCTTTCGCAACAAAGGTGACACTTTAGAGTACATCATAGCGTCGGGAAGGCAGGAGGGCGGTTCTTTTAAAGATGGAGCAGGCATGGACTTTCGATCCATCACACTCTCTGCCGGTTTAAAACTCGCATTTTAAAACTAGCGATCAACTCACGAACAAAAATCAGGTAGCGACCTGAATTTTTTGTTTCGCATCTGGATTTATCTACAAAAACGGCGAGATACATTCGGCTCGCTGTCCTATCATGAAATTGTTTCAATATTCAGCAACAACATAAAGATGACAGATATTTAACTGATTTCCAAAACCCGTTAACATTCTGATAGTGCTCACTATTCCTACAAACATCTATTTGTGGTTTGTTCTATGTCTGTCAAAGACCATAATTATTACTTGAATTACTGGCGAGAGGCACGGCTAGCAAGCTAGACAGGCATCTCGCCATAACTAGTTCCTGCAAACGTTTATTCGCTTAGTACAGCGTCAAACCCTTCAAAGTTTGGATGCCCGCCATACATGCCTTTGTTAGAGCCTGCCTTTTTGTGTGCATTTTTAAATTGCTCAGAATTAATCCAGCTTACAAAATGCTCGTGATCTTCCCAAACTGTATGGGAAGCATAAAGCGTCTGTTTTGTTTCTTCGTTACGAGCGCCTTTCAGTAAATGAAAGGTCTGAAATCCGGGCATTTCCTTGAGGGTAGAATCGCGATTGCGCCATATGTTTTCAAAATCGTCCTCATGACCTTCATTAATGATGAAGCGGTTCATTGCGATATACATGCTATGTCTCCGTGTTTATTTTTCACTTAGTTTCGGGTTGAGTTTTGCTGTTGATCGGTATTGCTCAGCACGGAACGCCGTTTTTGTTTCCAAGTTATTGGGCACCTCAGCACCGCATTGAAAAGCATCCATCAAAGCGGGTAGCGGACCATTATTGGCGCCATGCTGTGCGGCCAAACTGTGTAATTCAATCATGCAAAATGTGCATTTATCGTTCATGTCGTTATCTCCTAAATTCAAGCGGAATAACAAATTGGCGCTGCGCACCGGCAGGTGGTTTTGGAAATGGAGACGCGCGCTTTATGTGCGCTATAGCAGCGCGATCAACCTTTGAGTTGCCTGAACTGTTTGCAATCACAATACCGGTTGCGCTCCCCGAAGAATTCACATTGAAACGAACTCTTGCGACACCTTTTCCGCCCGCATTTTTTTGCCGCGTGCGCGAAATTTTAGACCTAACTTTACCAGGATAGTTTGAAGCCGCAGCGTTGCCAGCTTTCGAAGAATTCTTCGATTTCTTTTTCCCCGCCTGCGTATTCTTTTTCCCTTTATTGCCCGTTGCTGTGCCAGCCTTCGCGTTCGATTTCGCTTTGGATTTGACATTTCCTGATGCCGTTTTTTTCTTTTTTACGGGCTGCGCTTTCTTTGTGGTTTTTTCCCGCTTCACCTTTGGCTTAGGCTTGTCCTTCTCAAGACTAGCTTTTTCCAAACGATCCTTATCAATCTGACGAAAAGGCCGCGTGTTTGGAACAGGTATGATAGGTTCATCTGGCTGTGCTTCAATGGTTTGAGCTGGTTCGGTTGGCGCAAGCATCGCCATATCCGTAAGTGGCGCAGGCGTAATAGGCACTGTTGCAGCAGCCATTGTAGGCGGTGTTGGTGCTGAAATCACTTCTGGTTCAAGCGGCGCATCCACCGCTTCTGGTTCAACAGGTTCAAGCGTTTCAGCATCTATAGGCGACAATTCATCGCCAGCCTTTACGAGGTCCTCAAAATTATTCCCAAGCGCTGCTGCGACAGTTTCTTCCCCGCCGATAATTTGCACCTCTTCATCAAACTGCGGTGCTATCGCCATCGCAACGACATGCAATGTCAACGAGGCAAGAATAGCGGCGCAAGCGACGATTTTAAAAGCTGACTTTACGGGCATTATTCAGAAATCCCTCGCTCAGTTACGACAAGGATTTTTTTAGCGCCCAAGATTTTAAGCTCATTGCCAATGTCAATCAGCTTAACAGCAGACAACGCCCTATCTGGAACCAGTCTAATTGTTTCTAAATTGCCATCATGGCTTTCCTGCTGAATGGTGAAATATTGCGATGGCGTAATAGACGCACCGCGATAGGTCATTAAACCATCGGGTAATACAACGAGCGCATCTGGTGGATCGCGGCTTTCAAGATCTTGCGTCGATACAAGTTTAATATCCCCATCGAGCGGCGGCGCGATCTGTGCTGCAACAAGAAAGAAAATCAACATCAGAAATACGATATTGATCAAAGCAATTGTTGGCTCTGCCTTCTCGCGCTTAACGGTAAAATGATCCAATCGCATGGCCATGCCTTACTTCACAACTTGAAGGCTGATGCCGGAAAGTCGCCGTGACGCTGTCAGCACATCGACAAATTGTTGTGCGCTTGCTGTTTCATCTACGGATAAAATAAGCCCATTGATGTTCGCGCTCACTTGAAGTGTTGCGACTTCTTTACCCAACATTTCCAATTTTATCGAACGCCCGTTCAACGTCAGGCCGTTATCTGTCAGCTTAAGAAAAGCCGGCGCGATGTCTTGCGAAGAACCACGCCCTGCGCCTGAATTAAGTTCAACATCAGAGAACCGTGAAAAAGTGGAGCTAAGCATAAAAAACAACAACAGCAAAAAGATAACATCAATCAATGAAGTCATCGAAATCTTGCGGCGCTTAAATGGGGTTGCTTCAATGCGCATGTATGGCTGCCTGATGCTGCGTCGCCTGAATGGCGTTTGACGTGCGTTTAGAGCCATCGGAAACGGGGCTGAGCACCGCTGCAATGATTTGCTCCAAGGCTAAGCGGTGATCTTCTACACGGCTTTCAAAATACGTAAGCGCTATGCTGGTTGGCATTGCCACAGCCAGTCCGACTGCCGTTGTCAGCAGCGCCACCCAAATACCGCCCGCCAATATGGAAGGATCAACGCTGTTGCCAGATTGTTGCAAAGCTTGGAACGCCGTTATCATGCCAAGAACCGTTCCAAACAAACCAATAAGCGGTGCAATTTGCGCAATTGAGTCAAGCGCTCTGAAGCCAGATTGCAGAGACTTGATTTGTATGGCTGCGGCCAACGCGAGTGCTTCTTCGGTATCTCTGCGTTTATATGATTGAGATGCCTCAGCTTGCTTCAAGCCAATGGCATAGGATGCTATTTGCGCCGAGTATCCCGACATAGAACCTAGCTGTAGGAGAGCTTGACCAAACGCAGTTTCTGATTTGCTATTAAGAACAGCAAGTGTGCGTTGCCCCTTGCCCACGCGTAGCACTGAGAATTGCCATGCTTTGAAAAGAATTACAGCCAAAGCGATGACTGAAAGACATAGGAGAAGCGCAACAACTGGCCCTCCAACGTCAATGAATTCTTTGATCCGCAGAATTGGGTTTTCAAGCAGGTTCATCCTGAAATCTCCGTGCTGGTTGAGCTTTTGAGTTGCATTGCATCGCTACATTCAGCCCCTGTGAAAGCTGCGCCTTTGCAGGCTGCAACGCCATTGATCAAAACTTTGGATACAGAGCTGCACTGCGTATCGGGCAATTCGAATTGACGAACACGCGTTTTATCAGCAGGCAAATTTTTGAAATCGAAGAGCGCAAAGCGGCTGACTTTGCCTGCTGCATCAAACAACACCGTTTCCAGTGCCAAACTATCCAGTTCGTTACCCATTTTATTTTCGGCGACAAACACTAGGCGGCATTTGTTATCGGCTTGTTCAACCGCATTGAGTTCTATCGAAAGCGCTGGCGGCACAGGCTCTTGAGCCCGTGCCGCAGGCACAATTAAAAAGCCCGCAATGAGTATATATAATAGGAGATTATTGGGGTAATTAATTGCCATTAAATGATCTTCGACTTACCAGCCGAACTCCTTTGCTAGGGTGAGTTTAAAGGTACGGCCTTTGCCATTATCGTTGGCTAAGAAGTCGCGATATTGTGTGTTGAAAATGTTCTCAACACGAAACGCCCCTTCCCATCCTTTGAACTGACTTTCATCATCAGGACGCCAAGACACATATAAATCTTGAGTGTTGAAACCGGCTCGGCGCAAATTCTCTGCATCAAAATCAACGGGCGCACGGGGAGTAGAAACAGGGTATGGCACACGGCTTTCATCAAAGACAAAGCGTCCCTCCCAGCCAAATGTTAGGCCGCGATCAGGTATTCTAAACCCTGCCCCCACAGTTACCTCAGGCGGCGCTACAGTCGTCAGCGCTGTGCCAGCAGTAAGATCTTGACCGATGGTTAAGCCAAAGCCCGCATTGGCAAAGAAGCGTTCAGTGTCATATGCAGCTTCAACTTCAACACCGTAAATCTCTGCCTCACCAATATTTACATATTGCGGATATTGGCTCATCTGCCGCACGATAAGATCGTCAATCTTGTTGTAAAAAGCGGTAGTTTTTAAATCGAAGCTATCGCCTTCAACAGCAAGATCAGTTGTCGATACAACGAAACCTAATTCAAAGTTATTAGACTTCTCTTTGGACAGACCTAGGCTATAATTTGGCGGTGTGGGTGCGCTAAAATCATTGGAATAAATTTCATCCAATGAGGGAAAGCGCTGCGTATGAGCATAGGAACCAAAGATCGAGAAATTATCGTTGAATTCATAGAGCGCAGCAATTTTAGGCGAAATCGCTATATCTGAATTGTCTTCAGGTAGTACGCCGCCTGTTAAACCGCCAAGCGTGTCAGCCGCTGACAACATCTGATAATCGAAACGAATTCCTGGAATTAACGTTAGCCGCTCGTTCCAAATAAATTCATTTTGAGCAAAAAATCCGACCTGTGTGTCTGTACCTTCTGGATGGAAACCAAGTGGATCTTTCGTACCTGTTGTTCTGTTTTGGCGAATTATCTGACCGCCAATCGTCAAAAAGTTTTCAAAATTTTCGCCACCCCATTCAAATGTGTTTTCCGCTAAAAGCTGATAGCTCTCATAACCATAGAGTGAATCTTGACCAAGCGATCCCAAATCTGGCGAACTGACATTCGTCTGTTCATTCGTAATATTGTTGTAAGAGAGTGAGACCTTTAGATCGAGCCAAGGGTTGTCGCTCGCAGCATTTTCATAGGAAATTTGCGCTTGCCTATTGTTTACAACGCGGTCCACATTTCCAAAAAAGCTTGTTGGCTGCAACTGCGAGTAAGCTTGATCATCTTGGTCGCTCGTGAACTGGCTATAGCTTAAGCGAACAATTTGCTCTTGCTCATCGTCAAGGTAGAAAGTTCCCTTTGCAATGCCATTTGGCGTCACAAATTCAGAGCCCTCGATCTTATCGCCATTACCGTCTTTAAATTCCTGAGCTGCGCGATAATTACCAGCGAACAAGAATTCTGCATTTTCGCTCATCCGCAGAGCAAGAATACCGCTAAGCAAATATCCGTTTGGATTCGAATCGTAACTCGATTTGAGTTTTAAAGAACCGCTCTCGCCGTCCTCAAGAAAATCAGAAGCATCCTTGGTTGTAAAGTTTACAACACCGCCAAGTGCGCCTGATCCATAGAGTGTGGATGATGCAGGGCCGCGCAATATTTCAACGCGCTTGAACAGTTCAGGATCATTGAAAAAACCACCCATGCGATATTGTTCATAAAACTGCGGCACACCATCGACATTAACGATGATACGACCCTCGTCAGCAGCAGCTTCACCCTTGCCGATACCTCGGATATTGAATGACTGCCCAAGGGCACGGTTTGCACCGCCAGCGATGCTTACATTCGGCACAGCTTTAACAATATCACTCGCAGTTGTTGCTTGTTTATCGTCTAGTTCTTCTTGTTCTAGCGCTGTCACAGCCTGCGGTGTATCGATCGCGACCTTTTCTTTACCGGCGCCTAAAATAAGACGTTGGAGCAAAGTAGCTCCGCGCTCTGATGCGTCCTGTGCATTTGCTAGTGTGATTGACGTCATTGATGTGGTCGCACAAAGCGCCATAACAAGACCTGCCCGGATTGATATCCCCATAGAATTAGCCATTGCCCTCATTCCAATTATGTTTGTTTGGATTTTTTGCTGGCTGGCAAATGCTGGCTGGCGCGCTTTTCATTTTGTCATTGTTAAAGAGATTCTTTAAACTTGACAAAAAAGATCAGCTTATGTGATGGACCTCCTACAGAAACTGGATATTATGAGTCAAGTTAAAAAATCCAGTAACGCCAGCCCAGCCAGCATACTGCAAGCCAGGCCAACAACGGATGTTGTCCATGGAACGAAATAATATAGAGGGCCGTCGTGATGATGAGGTTCGCTTACACAGCGGCGTCGATCAAACACTGCCAGTTATCAAATCTGAGAGCCTTTTCGAAAACGGTCGCGAAGTGGGGATTGAACATGAAGGTTCGATCTACCGCCTTAAGATTACGAAACAAGGCAAGTTAATCCTCAACAAGTAAGCTGGAGTTAATGATGGGCGCTCAAACGCAAATCAGTGCGGCCGCAATACGCGACGCAAAAAAAGAAAATGCAAAAGTGCGCGAGCGTGATCTCGCCGTTCAACTCGGTATCTCTGAAGCCCAGTATTTAGAAGCATGGATAGACCATGGTGTAGAACGTCTGAATGTCGACCTCAGCACCTTCTTTTCCATGTTGAAAGATGCCGGTGAAGTAATGGCGCTATCGCGTAATGAAAGCGCTGTTCATGAAAAAATTGGCGTGTATGAAGGTTTCAGCAGCAATAAACACGCTTCCATCGTCCTTGGATCACAAATTGATCTGCGTATATTTGGAAAACATTGGGCGCATGTCTACCATGTAACAAAGCAGATGGATGAAGGCGTTACGCAAAGAAGTTTTCAGTTTTTTGATGCGACGGGCACTGCGGTTCATAAAGTATTTGCACGGCCAAATACCAAGCTTGAGCAGTGGGATAATATTCGCAAAACATTGGCGACAAATCCTCCTTCAAAGCAACCGTTTAAATCTGTGGAGAAAAAAGAAAGCCAGCCCGCCTCACCGACCAATGAAGCAATTGCAAGCTTGCAATCAGACTGGGCAGCGCTGCAAGACACACACTCGTTTCAAGCGATGCTGCGAAGGCATAAATTGCCACGCCTTGATGCCATCCGTCTCGTAGGCGAAAAATTCAGCACACAACTTTCAGATGATACTGTCGAACTTTTGTTCAATCGGCTACCGGCCGATTCATTGCCGATTATGGTTTTCGTTCGCAACTTGGGCATTCTTCAAATTCATAGCGGCCCCATTATGAACATTAAACGCATGGGCCCATGGCTCAATGTGCTTGATGAAGGCTTCCACCTTCACCTCAGAACAGATCACATCGCCAGCACATGGCTTGTGCGCAAACCAACCAAACGCGGCGATATTTTCTCCATCGAAGCATTTGATGCGGCAGGAAACCAAATCATCCTGATTAACGGATACCGCAGGGACGGCGATGATACCGACCTACTTTCCACGTGGAACCAAGTTGTAAATTCCTTACCAAAAAAATCAGAAGCAAATGAGAATTGAGATGCCTTATTTTCGTATTTTTGCGCTTCTGCGCACACCAAAAACTTTTAGTATTGCCTGCTCCTCAATAACGTTAGTGCTTTTTGCTATTACGATACTAAGCGGGCAAGCCCGCGCCACAGACACTGAAGCCAAACGTGTTTTGGCAATTGGTGGTGCGGTGACAGAAATCATCTATGCGCTTGGCCAAGAAGACAGACTTGTCGGTCGCGATTCGACATCCCTTTATCCGCAAGAAGCCACAGCGCTACCGGATGTTGGATATATTCGTGCATTATCACCAGAGGGCGTTTTGTCTGTTCGGCCTGACCTGATTTTGGCACGCGAAAACAATGGGCCAAAAGAAGCCGTCGACGTGATCAAAAGCACAGGCATGAAATGGGTGGATGTGCCGGATAACTTCACGATTGAAGGCATTGACGATAACATCCGCATCATCGCTGAAGAACTCGGTGTCTCCGATAAGGGTGATGCTCTGCGTGCTAAAGTTGCCTCAGAGATCGCTGAAGCGCGCAAAAAATCCGACAACAAAGATAAACCAAAAGTTATGTTTATTCTTTCGGTGCAAGATGGAAAAATCAATGCATCTGGCACCAAAACCGCTGCGCATGGAATCATTGAACTTGCTGGCGGCGAGAATGTTATCAGCGCTTACGAAGGCTACAAACAATTAAGCGATGAAGCGGTTATTGATGCTGCCCCTGAAGTGATTGTGATGATGAATGGGCGCGGCGACCACAGTTCTGGCAATTCGATGCTGGAGCAACATGCGGCTTTATCAACGACACCAGCGGTTAAAAACGGCGCAATCATTCGTATGGATGGTTTGTTGATGCTTGGTTTTGGTCCGCGCACAGGTGAAGCAATTTCAAAACTTTCGACAGCGATTCATAATCATGAGTTCTGATGTCGCAACACCGCACACCATAGCAACGATTGAAGGCGGCGACCGCACAGCGTTCGCTCGTCTTTCGCTCATCGTTCTGGCCTTGGCATTACTGGCAACGGCAATATTTAGCCTTGCATCGGGCGCAACCAACTCGTCAGCGCTTGCCGTTGCTTGGGCGCTATTGAGCGGCGATGATAGCGCGATCGATATTGTTGAACGTATTGTAATTTTAGATATCCGCATGCCGCGCACATTGCTTGGCATGATGATCGGCGCATCCCTTGCCGTATCTGGCGCAATTATGCAGGGCCTGTTTCGCAATCCCTTGGCTGATCCCGGCATTGTTGGTGTATCAGCTGGTGCTGGTTTGGGCGCGGTTACGGCGATTGTTCTCGGCGGTACGGTCTTGGCACCGCTAAGCGCTTTGTTTGGTATTTATCAAATTCCACTCGCTGCTTTTCTTGGCGGACTTGCATCGACATTTATACTGTATCGCGTATCAACCAGTAACGGGCGTACATCTGTTGCAACGATGCTGCTAACGGGCATCGCTCTTGGTGCGATGGCCGGAGCCTTCACAGGCCTTTTGGTGTTTTGGGCTGATGATCAGCAATTACGTGATCTAACATTTTGGGGACTTGGTTCCGTCGCAGGCGCTACATGGATCAAAGTAGCTGCCGTTGCTCCCATCATTTTACCAATTATTATTCTAGCGCCAATTATGGCGCGTGGATTGAACGCAATGACGCTTGGCGAAGCAACGGCCCAGCATCTTGGCATCAATGTCCAACTGTTTAAGCGCGTTGCCATTGTTGCAGTTGCTGGCGCTACGGGCGCTTCTGTGGCTGTTTCTGGCGGCATTGGATTTGTGGGCATTGTTGTCCCGCATTTGCTGCGTTTATTCATTGGTCCTGATCACAAATATCTATTGCCTGCCTGCGCTCTGCTGGGGGCAATCATGCTTTTGCTTGCCGATGCAATTGCACGCCAAATTGTAGCGCCTGCCGAACTGCCCATTGGCATCGTTACCGCAACAATTGGTGCACCTTTCTTCCTCTGGATATTGCTGCGTAAGCGCGGCCTGTTGGATATGTAATATGCTTGAAGCAAATAATATTAGCGTCGACTTGGGCGGCAAAAAAATCTTGAGCGATATCAGCATGACGGCTGCTCAAGGACAATTGACCGCAATCATTGGGCCAAACGGATCGGGCAAAACAACCTTGATGCGCGCACTCACAGGTGAAATTCCATTTGATGGAAACGCTCATTTGAACGGGTTCAACATCTCCACCACGAAATCTCTTAAACTTGCGAGCATGCGCGGTGTTCTTCCGCAATCAGCAAATTTGTCGTTCCCATTTACGGTATATGAGGTCGTGCGATTGGGACTAACACTCGGCGTTCAGGCCAATATAGACGTGCCTTTACGTATTAGTGAGGCACTGACCAAGGTTGGACTGTCAGGCTTTGGCAAACGCTACTATCAGGAACTTTCAGGCGGTGAACAACAGCGAGTTCAGCTCGCGCGTGTTTTGGCACAGGTTTGGGAGCCAACGTTTCAAAAGAAACCGCGTTGCCTTTTCCTAGATGAACCTATTTCCAGCCTCGACATAAAGCACCAAATTCAGATCATGAACATTGCATGCGGTTATGCCAAAAGCGGCGGTGGTGTTGTCGCCATTTTGCATGATCTCAACCTTACAGCGCATTATGCAGATCATGTGATACTCATAAACAAAGGGCGTATTCATGCTTATGGCGCCCCTAAAAAGGTTCTGACCGCAGAAAATTTGGAGTTTGTTTATGGCTGTCCAATGTCAGTCGGACAGGTGCCAAAGGGAATGAATTTCTTCGTTCTGCCAGAAATTGGCTATGTCGCACATATTTAACGTTTAACGGCCAACTCTGCGGCAAGATCATCAATGATCGGGCAGTCGGGCCGATCATCGCCATGGCAATGATCGGCTAATGATTTCAACGTTGATTTTAGCGACTTTAGCTCTTTGAGCTTGCGATCAATCTCATCGACTTTCTCTAGTGCCAACGCCTTCACATCAGCGCTGGCACGATCTTTATCTTGATAAAGAGATAAAAGAACACGGCATTCCTCAATCGTGAATCCAAGGCTGCGAGAACGCTGAAGAAATGCCAAGCGATGAATATCTTCGTCAGCATAATCGCGATACCCGTTGGATGCTCGCGATGGTTTAACAAGCTTGATATCTTCGTAATAGCGGATCGTTTTTGCAGGAAGCCCTGTCTTTTCAGAAGCGTCACCAATATTCATTTTTAGCTCCTCAATCCAATTTCAAAGCACGCAATCGTAGCGCATTGCTTATCACGGAAACAGATGAAAGGCTCATCGCTGCCGCGGCAAGCATTGGGGATAGTAATGTGCCGGTTAGCGGGTATAACAAGCCCGCAGCAATTGGCACGCCGACGCTATTGTAAGCAAAAGCAAAGAACAAGTTCTGCTTAATGTTTCGCAGCGTTGCCACTGACAGTGTCCTAGCGCGAACAATGCCGATCAAATCGCCTTTAAGCAGTGTTATGCTTGCACTTTCAACGGCAACATCTGCACCTGTTCCCATTGCAATACCAACTTCAGCAGCGGCAAGCGCTGGCGCATCGTTTACACCGTCACCAGCCATTGCAACCTTGTGACCTTTCTTGTGTAGCTCATCCACCAGTGCCTTTTTATCTTCTGGCAAAACACCGGCACGCACATCATCTATTCCGAGCTGATCAGCGACAGCACGCGCTGTCTTTTCATTGTCACCAGTTGCCATGATGATTTTAAGTCCTGCTGCATGCAGAGCTACAATTGCATCGCGCGTTGTCGTTTTGATCGGATCAGTAACTGCTATCAGACCCGCAAGGTTGCCATCGATTGCGACATACATTGCGGTTTTACCTTGGGTGCGCAATTTGTCTGCTTGCTCGTCAGCTGCGCTAGGATCAACATCAATCAGTTTCATCATTGCAGCATTGCCAAGCGCAACAGTGTGCCTGTCCGATTTACCGCGAACACCTTTGCCCGTGACAGCATCGAAATCGCTTATTTTGGTTGCTGCAATGTCTTTCATTGTTATCCCGTCAACAATCGCTTCTGCCAACGGATGCTCAGATCCTGCTTCTAACCCGCGCACCATTGCGAGCATATCACGCTCGGCGACATCGCCAAAAGAGACAACATCCGTCAACGTGGGCTTACCCTCTGTCAGTGTGCCCGTTTTATCGACCACCAAAACATCCACACGCGCCATGCGTTCTAATGCTTCAGCATCTTTAATCAAAACACCAGCCTGCGCGCCCCTGCCCGTTGCTGTCATGATCGACATCGGTGTTGCCAAGCCAAGTGCGCAAGGACAGGCAATAATTAAAACAGACACAGCCGAAATAATCGCAAACACAAATGCCGGATCGGGGCCAATCAACATCCAAATAACAAATGCTAAGACTGCAACCAGAACAACTGTCGGCACGAAATATGATGCTACTCTATCTGCAAGCCCTTGAATTGGCGCGCGTGATCTTTGAGCCGAAGACACCATTGCAACGATACCAGCGAGCATCGTCTCATCGCCAACATGGGTAGCTTCGATAATCAAAGAACCATTTTTGTTGAGCGTGCCGCCGGTTACTTTATCGCCTTCAGTTTTTTCAACAGGCAACGGTTCGCCAGTTAGCATGCTTTCATCGATGGTTGTTCGACCTTCTATAACGATAGAATCCACGGGAATTGCTTCGCCGGGGCGAACCCGCATACGATCGCCTTTGATGATGTTTTCAAGCGGCGCATCATATTCATCGCCATCGGGCGTAATGCGCCGTGCTGTTTTAGGTGCCAAGTCCAGCAGTGCGCGAATAGCATCGCCCGTGCGTTCACGTGCGCGCAATTCCAATACTTGGCCCACAAAAACCAACGCAACAATGACGACAGCTGCCTCGAAATAAACAGGCATATGGCCACCTGCCATTTGCAAACCAGATGGAAATAAATTTGGCAAAAATGTTGCAATGGTTGAGTATAGATATGCAACACCGACACCGATCATGATCAGTGTCCACATGTTCAAGTTCCATGTTTTAACCGACGTCCAGCCGCGCTGGAAAAATGGTAATGCAGCCCAAATGACCACAGGTGTTGCAAGCGCAAATTCAATATAGAGGCTCACCTTCTCGCCAAGCCACTCGCGAACGGGCAAGCCAATCATTGGTCCCATCGTCAAAATCAACAATGGTATTGCTGCGCCAACACTTAGCCAGAGGCGTCTAGTGAAATCTATTAATTCATGGTTTGGGCCTTCTGCGATACCATCCATAGGTTCCAGAGCCATACCGCAAATAGGACATGTGCCCGGTCCGTCTTGAACTATTTCCGGATCCATCGGGCAGGTATATTTTGCATCTTTTGGCGCAGCGTCTTTCTTCTTCGCCTTATTTCCTGACAGGTAAAAGTAAGGATCATTTTCAAATTTGTCATGGCAGCCTTGGCTGCAAAAATGGAAATCATTGCCTTTGTAAGAAAAATTTGGTTTGCCAGCATCTAGCTTTACACTCATGCCGCACACAGGATCTTTAACGACACCATCAACCGGAATTGTCGCCGCTTCTAAAATATCAGTGCTCGTTAACGATGCAGTTGTTTTCGCGCCATGGTCGTGGTGCTCAGCGTGGTTTCCGCCACAACAACTGTGATTGCCTGTTTTGCTCAACGTATTTTCTTTCTTGTCCATGATGTCAGCTCCTTACATAAGCTTTTGTAAGGCTTCCAGCAGCAGGAAGGTCAACAGTTAATATACCGCGCCAAACAATACAGATAATGGATACTTTAAGAGCACAAAAAGAGGGCCAGCAAGCTACCTGCCTCAAGCTAAACAGGGCGTAAAACATAGAATTTACAGCGCAAACGGCCTTTTTCGTTAAGCACTTTACAACCTCATTCATGTAAATTTTGTCAGGATGGCCATGTATCTTCAATGATTTAGGGAGCATAAATGCCAATGACGATCCGCATTCGATCAGCTTTTCTGCTTGCTTTTTTGGCAATTGGACTGCTTCCTGTCATCACATTCACTTGGATGACGTATCAGCGCACGGCTGCATATGAGTTAAAGGAAGTGAAAGAGCGCAACTTACTTTTAGCCGAAAGTGTTGCCGATAGCTTACATCACTATGAAGAAGATGTTCGAACAGTAGTGAATGCAACGGCAGCATCGTTACAACAAAATGTTGATACAAAATATATTCAAAGACTTATGGAAAACTTGAATATTGACGATGTTTCTATTGTATCTCCGGATTATGGCAAAATTCTTTTTTCCACCAATAGTAAGCGGACGACAAACTTAGAGTTTATTGATCCAAAATTACTCGAAAAAATTAAAAACACGCCGAAGAGTTCCAAGCTTCAGTTTCTACCAGTTCAAAAATCGAGAACAGGTTCTCCGACAATTCACGTCATCCGCAACAGCGGTGATAACTTCGTTATAGGGTGCATTAGTACAGAATATTTCGTTGATATGGCGAAAAAAGTATCCTTTGGAAGAAACGGTCACGCAGCGATTGTTGATCAAGCTGGCAATGTATTGGCACACCCGAACCAAGCTTGGGCTAATGATATAAAAAACATTTCCGAAGTTTCAGCAGTCAAACGCATGATGAATGGCGAGGCTGGGATTGAAAACTTTTACTCGCCTGCCACGCAATCGGACATGATTGCTGGCATTTCTTCGGTTGAACATTCTGGTTGGGGCGTGATGGTTCCCCAAGAGCTTAGTGAAGTTCGGGCAAGAATATTTGAAAATTTAACCCCTTTATTCATCGGCCTTATCGGCTCCGTAATCGCAGCTATTCTACTGTTGTATTTTTCCATCCGATGGTTGGCTAAACCGCTGGAAAATCTTGCTGTAACTTTAAAAAAGCAATCCACTACTGGTCGTCCAATGGCTGTTTCGCCAAGTCAGGCTGAAACGAGCATTCACGAACTCACACATATTGTGGATGCATATAACGAACTGACTGCAACGGTGCTGCAGAATTCAGAACAGCTCGCCAAACAGATTTTTGAAGACGCGCTAACCGGTATTGGCAACCGCGCTTATTTTGAATCCGAAAGCAAAAAGCAGATCGAAACACGTGTTTCGCAAGGTAGAAAAGGTATTCTGATTTTCTTCGATCTCGATGGATTTAAAGAGATCAATGACATTCGCGGACATGGTATCGGCGATGAAGTACTAAAATCGTTTGCAAAAAGCCTTTACCCAACAACAAAAAAATTCATGGACGTCAATTTCCGTGGTTTGCCATCGGCCCACCCAGTCATTGCGCGTATTGGCGGCGATGAATTTGCAATTCTTCTGCCATTACCTGATTCAACAACGAACATATCTGAAGTCTGCGAAAACTTGCGCAAATCATTTCCTAAACAAATCAATGTTGCTGGTGTTGAGATCGCATGTGATCAATCAGCAGGCGGTGCGCTTTACCCAGATCATGGCACAAATATCGAAGATCTGCTTAGACGCTCTGATGTGGCTTTGTATAAAGCTAAAGCAGATGGCAAAAATCGCTTCCAATTATACAGCACACAAGGCGCTCTTGGGGGAAAGAGCGAGATACTTGCAGCTGTATTGAATGCAATAGAGAACGACGAACTTTACCTAGAGTATCAACCAAAATTTTGTCTTACCAAACAACAAGTTACATCAGCTGAAGCTTTGGTTCGTTGGCAACACCCAATACATGGCATTATACAGCCAAATCTATTTTTACCTGCTGTCCAACAAACTCATGTGATGAAACATTTGGGCGAATGGGTTATTGGCCGCGCATTGCGCGACATCAAATATTTTGACGAACAAGGCTTCAACCTCAACATTGCTATAAATATCGGAACAGAGCATTTCTCCGCTGATAGTTTTATACCCAATCTGATTGAGCAAACTTCTTCTGCAAAAATTAATCCAAGCCGCATGCAGATTGAAATTACCGAAAATGTTATGGATGCTTCACGCGGTGTGTTCAACGAGACTGTAAATGCACTTCAGGAAAAGGGCTTTACTGTTGCAATCGATGATTTTGGTAGAGGTTTTTCAAATCTAACACGGCTGGCATCTATTCCTGTTGACTTGATTAAGCTTGACGGCTCGCTCATCAGAGGCGCCATCAACGATCCCCGTGTGAAAGTCATAATGCAAACCGCCATTGAAATGGCGCATTCTCTTGGCTCTCAAGTTGCCGTTGAAGGCGTTGAAACACTGGAGCAGGTTTTATTGGCTGAAAAGTCAGGTGCAGATATTCTTCAAGGCTTCTATTATTCAAGAAGCATGACACCTGAGAACTTTACGTCTTGGGTCAAAAAGCGTTCGGAAAATTCTCAACATTCGCAGATTGAGAAAATTCGCAAATCGTTTGAAGCTTAAGAGCCTTATGTGCTCTTAAGCTTCTTGTTTCACTCAATCACTGCCTGAAACAGAGATTTGCGCATCTGCATCAGGTTTGAATGTACGCTGTATAAAGTACAGTCCTACCGCTGCTCCAATGCCGACGAGATCGCTGATTAAGCCACCTGCAATCATACACAGAGCTGCCAGAATAAGCCCCAGACGCATGAACCATGCGACACGGCCACCAACGAACCAGCCCTGAACACCAGCAGACAATAAGAATACGCCGAAAATTGCCGTTATAGCTGCGCGGATGATCTCGGGCCATGTCCCATCCATCAAAATCGCGCCGTTGTAGAAGAACATGAACGGTACAATGAACGCTGAAATACCAAACTTGAACGAGGCGACACTGGTTTCCATGGGGTTGGCACCGCTAATTCCCGCTGCAGCATAAGATGCAAGTGCAACGGGCGGCGTAATTGCGGAAACAACAGCAAAATAGAACACGAAGAAATGCGCCGTCAAAAGCGGGATACCAAGCTGTACCAAGCCCGGCGCAACAACCGAAGCGGCCACCGCATAGGCCGCAGTTGTCGGCATGCCCATACCAAGCACAATTGCAATGCACATAGCAAAGAACATGGCCAAGAGCTGCGAGGTTTCAGCTAAGCCGAGCAAAAGGTTCGAGAACCGTGCGCCCACGCCTGTCAGTGAAATCACACCAACGATGATGCCTGCACACGCACACACAGCGATAATCTGAATGGACATTAAGCCTGATAGTTCAAACGCTTTGGCAATTGATTTTATGCCCATCCGGTACGGTGTCAGCCAGCTAACCATCGCAGCGGCCGCAGTCGCAAGCGTTCCAGCGCGTATTACCGAATAGCCCATAAATAGTGCGACAATCAAAATGATAATCGGAATGAAAAGATATATCTGCTTGATCAGCTCACCAAAAATAGGCAGTTCTTCTTTCTTCATACCCTTCATGCCGAGCTTAGCAGCCTCAAAATCGACCATGAAATAAATAGATACGTAATAAAGGATAGCCGGAATAATAGCGGCAATCGCGATATCTTGATACGCAATCCCCGTCACCTCAGCCATGATGAACGCACCAGCGCCCATAATCGGCGGCATAATTTGACCGCCCGTTGAAGCTGCAGCTTCTACAGCACCCGCCACTTTTGACGAATATCCAACACGCTTCATCAGCGGAATTGTGAGCGATCCCGTAGCAACCACATTACCGGCAGATGTGCCATTGATCATCCCCATCAAGCCCGAGGCAAAAATCGCAACTTTTGCAGGCCCGCCGCGCGAACGCCCAGCGGCAGCAAAAGCGAAGTTCACAAAATAATCACCAACTTTAGACGCCTGTAGAAAACCAGCAAAAATAATGAACAGAATAATATAGGTTGAAGAAACCGCTGTGGTCGGCCCTAAAATGCCCGCATCTGTATAAACCTGACTGAAAAAGCGCTGCCACGATATCGCAGGCGAATTAAGAACACCTGGTAAATACTGCCCGATGAAAACATAGGCTAAGAAAATTGCAGAGATAATAACCAAGGCAAGTCCGGCCACACGCCGCGTCATTTCCAAAATGAGTGCAGTGCCTGCAACCGCAGCAATGGACATTCCAATTGGCGCAAATGGTGTGCCCGTTGAGTTGCGCATCTGCGTGCTAAAAATGATGATGAGATAAGCTGCAACCGAAACGCCGCAAATAAGCAAAGTGACATCAAGGCCGGAGATTGATCCGCGTTGACGACTATCAAACCATGACAGAACGATTGCCCCGATAGTTGCCACTAAAAGCGGCACGCCATAAAGCCATATCTCGTTAAATTTAATAGTCGGGTCAATGCCGTTCCACATGGCACCGTTGCTGATTTCCACAGCGAACGAAAGCGCCGTACCAAAACTGAAAAGCGCTAAAAGGCCAAGGCCGATAGCGGCGATGTTAAACATGGGCGCAGGCTTTTGTCCGTCATCGGCAAAATTGCGACCAGAGAAGAGTAGAAAACCAAGTCCCAAAGCACCTGCGACATGGATAATTCGAAAATTCCAAGTTTCCATCGGAAAATTTGGCAAAAACGGGATATTCACACCCGTCAGATTTGATATTGAAACACCGTTAAGCGCGAGCATGTGAAACAAGGCATAAATAGCCGCATAGGCCGCCATGAAAACCCCAAGTTTTCCTTGGAATAGTCGGCGGTTACTCTCCACCGGCTCTTCATCAACGCCTTCTGCTTTGATTGGCTTTACAGCTTCGTCATCGAGAGTGGTGTCGCTCATAATCTTCTTCCCCCAGAAAGCATTCGGATTTTATTTTTTGTTTTCCGATTAATTAGCTTGGTCGCACAAGCAGCCAGCAAGTTAGCAAACAAACAAAATAATCGATGGCTAAAAAGGGCTGTCGCAAGACAGCCCTTCGATTTAGTGGGCGCTAGTATTAGCCGCCGTAGGTCATGTCAGCTGGAATAGATGCACCATTTTCGTTCATCCATTTTGCTGCACCTGAATGCCACTTAAGAACTTTATTCTTGTCCCAGTTTTCAATAAGCGTTTCGCTTGCTGCTTTATGAACACCCATCATGCGGTCATGGTCAGCCATGACTGCCTTGGTTGCTTCGTAAACAAAGCTTTCCGGCAGATCACAGTTAGCAACAGCGAAGTTCCACATTGAAACTGATTTCAAATCGCGGTCCAATGTCGAATATGTGCCTGATGAAATTGTGAAATCCGCAACAGGGAATTCAGCGATAATTTTCGCCTGCTCTTCGTCCGTAAAATCGACAAAGTTAACTGTGGACTGCGCTTCGAGCTGGCTTACTGCCGGTGTCGGAATACCAACTGCAAACGCAACAACGTCCAAAAGGCCGTCCTGCAATTGCGAACCAAGGTCGTCCCATGAACCGTTACGACGTTCAAACTTTACGCCGAGCGTTTCCAGCATTGCTGGGAAGTAAGTGTCGGATGTTGATCCTGCAGGGCCAAAACCGATTTTTGCGCCTTCAGGAATATCGGCAACTGAGCTGATGCCTGTTGAAGACAATGTCGTGATGCCAAATGGAGTTTTGTACATCGGGAACATCGCACAAGCTTTATCCATGTTAAGTCCAGGCGCAATTGGGTTTGTGCCTTTGAGTGACTCATTTGCTGGGCCCATGGTTGTCATACCGAATGCCGCTTCACCTGTGTGAACGAGCGCCATGTTCTGCATTGGACCGCCAGTGACTTCACCGCCGCCTGGAACACCCAGATCTTCTGAGATGATTTTCGCAAAGCCGGAACCATAGACGAAATATGTGCCGCCTTGTGACGCTGTACCAACTGTGAAGCTGGCAGGCCAATCGGATTTGTCGACTTCTGACTGAGCAAAAGCGGTGCCGACTGATAGAATTGTGCAAGATGCAAGGATTGCAAGGAATTTCATAATATCTCTCCCATATGTTTCTTTGGGCATACGCCCGTTCCACCGACGATACGGCAGCGCCGTCTCGTTCCTCTTGGTTTTGGAACTTGGCGAGAAAACAAAAGCAGCGCCCCTTATACAAGACCACAGCTTGGCTGGAAAAGCTAATTCCCAGTTTAGATTTAAGCTTTGGGTCGATTTCGGGACATCAGGGCTAATTGCATGGGTAGAATGTGTTACAAATCCTCGCAACAAAAAGGATTAAGAAAAATTCTCGCGGTCTAATCCGTGCTTTTGCATCTTCTCATAAAGTGCTTTGCGGCTAACACCCAGCGTTTCATAGGTTGGTTTGAGCGCCCCACCATGTGCTGCCAATGTTGCAGAAATTATGGCGCGTTCATGGGTGTTCATACGTTCGGCCAAGCTCTGATCACCGATGATTTGATCATCGTCATCGACGCTTAAACCTAACACATAACGGTCTGCGGCATTGCGCAGTTCACGCACATTGCCTAGCCATGTCCCTGTTGCCATTTTAGACAATGTTTGGCTGTCCACTTCTGGCATCGGGCATCGGTAGCGTGTCGCAGCTTCAGCAACGAGATGCATAAAGAGCTGCGGAATGTCATCGCGGCGCGCCGATAATGGCGGCGCATATAATGTCACAACATTCAAACGGTAGAACAGATCATCACGAAAACGCTCTTCGGCTACAGCTTTATCAAGCGGCTCTTTAGAGGCTGCTATAAAACGAACGTCCAGATCTATGATCTCGTTCGAGCCTAAAGGCGTTATTTGGCGACTTTGGATCGCTTGTAGAAACTTCGCTTGAACGTTCATTTCCAGACAATCAATCGCATCAAGGAAAATTGTGCCGCCGCGGCCATGTTCCAACTTTCCAAAGCGGCTTTTTACGGCGCCCGCAAATGCACCTGAAACATGGCCAAACAGTTCGCTTTCCACCAGATCTTTGGGTAGTGCTGCGCAGTTGATATGAACAAATGGTTTGGTTTGACGCGCAGATGCGCGATGGATTGCACGGGCGATAACTTCCTTACCTGTTCCCGTTTCTCCTTGAACAAGGATATCGGCATCTGTTGCAGCAACAGCGCGAACCTGCTCGCGCAACCGCACCATAACGCTGGAGCGCCCAATCAAGCGCGCTTCAATAGCATCCCTGCTGCCAACCTGATTACGCAAAAGGCGGTTCTCAAGTGTTAAGCGTCGTTTATCGAGGGCACGGCGAACAACTTCGATCAGATGCGCAGGATTATAAGGCTTTTCCAGAAAATCATAGGCACCAGCTCGCATGGCTTCAACTGCAAGCTCTACATCGCCATTTCCTGTGATTAGGATAACGGGTAAAGCTGGATCAATCTCCAAAGCTCTGCGCAGAAGCGTCATTCCGTCCATGTTTGGCATTCTGATATCACTAACAACGATACCAGGAAAATCTCGCGCAACCTTATTCAAGGCCAATTCAGCTTCTGAAAATGTTGTGACGGGCAAATCAGCCAGTTTGAGCGTCTGGCTGGCTGCAATAAGCAGTTCTTCTTCGTCATCTACAAATAAGATTGTTTCAGTCATTCGGCAGCCTTAATCGAAAGATGGTCAGCAGCAACGAGATCAACACCAAACTCTGCACCACCTTCGCTGTGATTTTTGCCCCAAAGATTACCGCCAAAATCACGTACAATATTGTAAGAAATTGACAGCCCTAAACCCAAGCCCTTGCCCATTTCTTTTGTCGTAAAAAATGGGTCAAACATTTGTGCAATGGCATCAGGCGATATGCCAACACCATGATCGCGCATATTAATTTGCCAGCCGTTTTGTGTTGATATGACTTTAAGCTCTAGCAGGCCTTCACCATTCATTGCATCGATCCCATTTGAGATAAGATTTACAATGACCTGTTGCAATCGCACATGACCGCCGATGACGAATGGCTCTTGTTCAGGACGCTCATATTTGAGCACAACCTTGCTGGTTTTAAGACGTGGCTCGCTGACAGCCAGAGCGTCATCAATAACGGTTAAAAGAGAAACCGGTCCGACAGCTTCTTGAGGTCGGCGCGCAAAGTTTCTCAAATGCTTTGAAATTGCCGCCATTCTGTCGGCCATTTTGGATATTCTACCAATATTGTCGCGCACCTCGTCCACCTGCCCCCGATCAAGAAATGCACGCGCATTTTCAGCATAGGACTTTACAGCTGCAAGCGGTTGATTGAACTCATGGCTAAGGGCTGCAGACATTTGGCCCAGCGCCGACAATTTTCCGGCCTGAATTAAGGTTGCCTGTGTGCGTCGCAGTTCTTCTTCGGTGTTTCGGCGTTCTTCAATCTCATGGCTCAAGGCAGCCGTGCGTTCTTTCACGCGGCGCTCAAGTAGCTTTTGTGTTCGTATTTGCTGTGCGGTTCTATGCCTTAAAAAGGCAATTCCCAAAATAGAAATCAAAGCCAGAAGCGAAAAGACAATGAGCGCGAGTAAAGCTTGAAATTGAGCAGGCTTGATCGGCACAAGTGACGTGACAGTCCAATGAGGCGCCTTGCTCATTTCGTCAGATGAACCAACAAAACTGGTGCCTTCGATTGTCAAAATATCAGTCGCAGAACTAAGAAAGGTATGTGTCACTTCAAGGTTTGTAACGCGCTCTAGTGGATATTGTTGATTTTCTTCAATTGATTTCAACACGTTAGGAGAAAGCTCTTTCGTCGCGCGCATCAACCACTCAGGATTGCTTGCCATAAAAATAATATCATTATGGTCGGTCACAATGATATTGGAAGCGGCGCTGCGCCAAGCATCTTCAAAAGCATCCACGGTAAACTTAACGGCAACAACACCTAATATTTTTGCACCTTCACGCACAGGAGCGGCAAAGAAGTATCCCCGCTCTCCCGATGTAGTACCCAGTGCAAAATAGCGACCGAGCTCTCCCTCCATTGCCTGCTTGAAATATGGTCTGAAATTAAAGTTGCGCCCCACAAATGAGCGCGTTTTATGATAAGAACTGGCGGCAATTGTCGTTCCCGCTGTATTCATAAGGTAAACGTCTGACGCCGAAACGGAGAGCGCAGTATTGAGCAAAATGCTATTGGTTATGTCGATTAAATCTGAGCGTGAAGGTTCTTGTAAAAGCATGCCAAGCTCTGGGCGCTCTGCGATCAAATGCGGCAATGGTGCATAGCGATCAAGCGCGGCGCGTATGCTGTCTCCAACCAAGCGCAAGGTGACTTCATTTTGTTCGGCTGCTTGCAGTAAAAAATGACGCTCTAGCCTTGGCCAAACAAGAAACCACAATGCCGCTACAAGTGCAGCAATTTGCAAAAAGATGAGCATTTTACCGCTCAACTTCCGTTCACGTTTAGCGCGTGCACTCATCTCAGATGCTGCCTCTAAAGAACTTTCAGACATCTGTTGCACCGTAAAACTATCTCCTGATTTAAACCTGCGCTTAAAATTAGCACACATCAACACAATTGATTGCCGAGAGGCAATAGCAAAGGAAATAGCTAAAATAACAGGAAAAGTTTTAGTGGCACCCAAAAAAGCACCAAGACAAACAATCATGGCGCTTATGAAATTGGGCTTAGTTTGACCCATTATGTGCAGATTACCCAGTCATTATGTAGCTGGCACATGCTCCAAATCAGATAAAAGCTCGATGAACGATCTTCCTGCTTTTTCAATCGGACCGGAGTTTTCGATATTAAAAACAGTCAAATCGCCCGCTAATGGTATGTCCATACGATCAAGCCGCTTTTTGATCTGTTCGGCATCTTCGCGGCCTCTACCCGCAAGCCTGCCAGCCAACACAGCACGATCAACGCGAAGATTTACAACAACCATATGCGGAAACTGCTTGTGCATTTCGGCCAAAGCCCTTCTTGAGCCATTTGCAATCGCGATGCCGCCAGCATGCACATGGGCCAATACACCAATGGGAATACCATAGCTTAAGCCATGTGCGTCCCATGTTACCGCGAACTTGCCTTTTTGTTTAGCTAGCTCAAATTGTTCCTTCGTCAACGTGTCGTGATCTTCGGTTTGGCCGTCAGGAGAACGTGTTACGCTGCGGCGAACGAACATGTATTTTTGTTCGTCCGTTAGCTTCTCCCGCAGCCAATTGATCAACGTATCCTTGCCAGAACCACTCGGCCCCACAACGACAAAAATCCGGCCTGAAATTGGCTGACTATCAGACAATGCGCTGCCCTTCACGCCATACAGATTTCACAACAGGAATACTTCCTGCTTCACGGCGCACACGTGAAAAATCTGCACGTAGACCCTTTTCTAACCGGCCGCGATCTTGGAGCCCTACTTGTTTTGCCGGATTGGCTGACACCATAGCGACCGCATTTGAGATCGAAATTTCTTCAACTTCGTCAGCAAGCACGAAAGGTGCATATATAAGGCTGAACGGCACATAATCGGATGAAAGGATGTCTAATACCTTTTCCCGCGCCAGATCACGTGCAGCAATGTTGCCGCTGTGAGATTTGCCGCGCACAACATTCGGTGCGCCCATTAGAACACCCATACTGGCATTATGCGATGCTGTTGCCGCCTCTAAGCTGGTCGGAAATTCCGCTACAGAAACACCTAAATTTTTCGATTCTTCAACATGATCAACCGTTGCATCATCATGGCTCGCAATAGCGATGTTTCGCTCATGACATGCATTGGCGAGAAACTGTCGATGCTTGTCTGAATACTTTGATGATTGCATTTTACGGCGCGCGACGAACGCATTGAATTGCTCATCTGTTAGCCCACGTTTCGTTTTATAATACAAAGTGTACTGTTCCATCGTCTGGAACTGACGTTGGCCCGGCGCATGGTCCATAAGAGAAACAAGGCCAACATTGCGGTCGTCTACAAACTCTTCATAATGTTCCAAAACATTTGGCGCTGATACTTCGCAGCGCAAATGGATGCGGTGTTCAGCACGCAAACGACCTTGGCTTTGCGCTGCGGCTATTGCCGATGACATTGCACTCATTTCACCGTTTTCAAAGCCGCCATCTTCGTCTGCCCCAAGTCTAAGACAATCAAAAACTGTGGTGATACCAGAAGCTGCGACTTGAACATCATGCGCTTGTATCGCCGCCGTCAGGTTCCAAGTAACCCCAGGGCGCGGTGAATAATGCTGTTCAAGGTGATCGGTGTGCAACTCGATCAAACCTGGCAATATATAATCGCCATCAATGTCTTCACCAATCGTGCTTGCACCTTCGGATATGTCGGCAATCTTGCCGTCCTTGATGACGATGGAGCCATGTACGACTTCATTTTCCAGCACGATTTTTGCATTTCGGAATATTGTTTCAGTGGTCATTTTCTTCTCATTTATAAAAGAGATGCAACGCGCAAAACCGAAAACGGTGCGCCGCGTTCAGGCTCGACGAAAAGGCCGAGTGTTTCTATTGGCAAAGGCTTATCGAGGAATATGCTAAAATGCTTTCGAAGAGCCTCTTCGACACGCTCACTATTAGCTTCATCGACAGGACCAGTTAGTGTTAGATGAAAACGGAACTCAGCCATTACATAGGGATAGCCCCAACGCTCAAGGTAGATACGTTGTTGCTCTGAAAGCTTGGCAGGATTGCGGCGTTCTATATCTGCTTGGCTAAGCGGTGCACGCATGGGCTCGAATGTTCGCACAGCAGCGCTGCCGAGCGCTTCAAGCTGTCCATTTGGTTCAGAAGGCGTCAACGCAAAAAACGGCCCAAGTTTGGACAGTTGAATTTGGGGAACAGTGAAAGCTTCGCTGCCTGCGGCGAATGTTTCAAACAGCTCCACAAGCTCGTCTTCGCGCACCCCATTGGCTAAATGGAAAGGAGCCTTCAGCGTGCCGTGAAAACCATATTTGCGCGGCGAAGCAAGCAAAGCATCAAGCCCGTGCTTTGTTTCAATTGTCTCGCCAGTAAAAGCATTGCGGCCCAACCATTGCGCAACATGATGCGACAAGGCACTTTCTTGCGGCGGCGTATAATAAATTCCATATCGCATAGTGTTTAGCTTTGCTGCTTTCCTATCAATCGACTACGTAGGGCATTAGATGCTGAATCGAACACGAAGATGACAATCAATATCAGTATCACCATGTAAAATACATTTTCCCAATCCTGATTGGTACGCATTGCTTCCCAAAGTTTCAAACCAATTCCGCCCGCCCCAACCGCGCCAATGATTGTTGCCGACCGTGTGTTTGATTCCCAAAAGTAAAGGGCTTGGCTGGCAAAGACAGGTAAAACTTGGGGCACCACACCAAAGCGCTGTACTGCGGCAGGCGAAGCGCCAACTGAACGCACACCTTCGCGTTGTTTATCATCGATATTCTCAAGCGCTTCTGAATAAAGTTTTCCGAACGTTCCTGTATCTGTGAAGAATATAGCGCTGATGCCTGCCAATGGCCCCGGTCCAAAGGCGCGTGTAAAGAACAATGCCCAAATTAACATGTCCACGGAGCGCAAGAAATCGAAGAAGCGCTTGAATATCTGATTGAGAAAGCGATTAGGTGTAATGTTGCGTGCAGCGACAAAGGATAATGGGAATGCAATCACGACTGCGAATAAAGTGCCAACGAAAGCCATGACTATGGTTTGCAGCAGCTTGATATAGACATCGCCATGTTGCCATTCCGCGTTATTGAGAAAATTATCCAACATGAGTGAGACATTTGATCGGCCTTCGAAAATGCGCTCTCCGCTAATAGCAAGTGATGCGACTTCACTGAAAGGCTTACCCCAATAGTGTGAGTTCGTATCAAAAAAGAAATTTTCCCAACCAAAGAAGCGGCGCATGATTTTCACTTCTTTTGCACGTACTTCTGCGCGACCGGCAAAACCATAATTGACAAAGATTTTTTCACCTTCACGTTTTTGAAGCGCCCATTCAGGCAGAGCACCACGTGCCTCTACGGTTTCATCTAATGGATCAACGTCAAGCACGACGCTTTCAGCACCATTGACCAAGGTCACGACGCTTGGTGTTACAATGATTTGAGCCGTCTTCGAAAAAACTATCTCCGCCTGATTAATCCCTTCTTTCTGCGTACTAACGAGATTGCTATCACGGGCCTTAGAAGAGGCTTCATTACTACCCATATTCGTCGCGGTTGAACTAGGTGCCATGAAACTAAGTTCAGCACCGCCAGACGATGCGTCAGGGGCCATGAACGAGCCAGATGATACTGGCTTTGATTGCGTCATATCATCGTTTGATTTTTCTTTGACAGTAACTGTGCCACTCTTAGTGGTAATCCATTCGGGATCAGGGTTTGAACCGAGCGGAGAAAATTTGGGAAATTCAACCACAATTTCACCGGTTCGAAAATCAATGTCTGGCCTTACTTCATAGGACACCCAATCGGCGAGATAAGTGCCTGCAATGTCCCAATTGCCTTCACTGACGACTTTACCGATTGCGAAAAACCAGCTCACATAGACGGCATAAAGAGCAACAACAGCAACGCAAAGAACAACACTAAATCGCTTCACTAAAGAGCGCTCAAATGCTGCTGGATGGCGTTCTTTAATTGCTAGTACATCTGCTGGACTAAGCATCTTGGCACTCAAATTCATAGCGGACGCGTTCATGGCTATGCTCCAAATTCAAAGGCTTGATTTCCAACGATGCGTTTGCGCAAATAGGCTGACAGCTGGTCCACGCAGACAATGGTTGAAAATAAAATGAGGATAATGGCGAGTGTTTTGGCTTCATGGCCACGGCTAATTGAAAGGCGCAAGACTTCGCCAATGCCGCCAGCACCAACAGCACCCAAGATTGTAGAAGCGCGCACATTTATTTCTAATCGCAACAACGCATAGCTTAAAAAGTTTGGCAGGATTTGCGGCACAATACCAAACCAAACACGCTCTATCCAATTGCCACCAGCTGCACGCAATCCTTCGTCCGGTTTCATGTCAGCGTTCTCGACAACTTCGAAGAACATTTTCCCCAAAGCACCAATCGTGTGAATTGAAACGGCGATGATCGCCGGAATTGGTCCCAATGAGAAAATCGCAAGGAAAAAACCTGCTATCACGATCTCTGGGAATGCGCGCAAAACTTCTAGAATGCGCCGAACTGTAAAGCGCAACCAACGTTTGGTTGTTAAATTTGAGGCCGCTAAGAAACAAAGAAGAAAGCCGAAAATGAAGCCAATCAATGTTGAGAGTATCGCAATATTGAGCGTCTCAACCATTTTATAAATGTACTCAGGCACATAAATATTCTGCGTTATATAAACGCGGCCCTCAGGGTAATTATATTGTAACGACCCATCGAAATAAGGGCTTGGCAAATCAAAAAGCGCCCGCCAAACTTCCCATCCATCGCGTGGAACCATGTCACCTACGAAATCGAACAGATGCGGCAATCGATCTAGAAATTTTCCAGAATTGGTCTCATTGGCGAACCAAAGAGAAAAGAACAGCGCAGCGCCAAGCACAGCCAAACCGATGAATGTGTAAAGGCGCTTTTGGCTTCGTAATTGCTTGAAATGCGAGTCGAGGTCGTAATTACCCTCAGCATCAATATGCAAAGCCGGATTGTTAGGTTGAGTAGTCAACATGTGTTTCTCACGAAAAAGACACCACGCCCGTGAAATCTCAAAAGAGCGTGGTGTCGTATCAGTTCTAAAAATTATGAACCGATTTTTGCTTTACGGGCTGCAACGATCGTCTCGTAAAAAGAGTGATCAACTTCTGTGAATCCTTTGAAGTCGCCGCCCTGAATAGCTGCGAAACATTCGCCATCATTTTCAGGAAGTGCTTTCATAAACTCGACAAACTTCGCGCGAACGTCGCCATCAAGCTTATTGGAAACAACAACAGGACCATTCGGGATAAGAGGCGAACGCCAGATTTCATTTACATCGGCCATATCAAGCAAGCCTTTGTCGACCATTTTGCGGATGTTGCCTGATGTGTAACCATCTTCATATTCACCAACACCAGATGACCAAGTAACCTGTCCATCAAAATTGCCCTTAAGCATTTCTAGAACACCGTTTTCGTGGCCGCCGCCAAATCCAGTTTCAGAAAAATACTCATTGAGCGGCATACCAAGCTGAGCTGGCAAAGCGACCGCAGGAACAAGATAACCGGATGTTGAATCAGGGTCAGCAAAGCCAAGCTTTTTACCCTTCATGTCTTCAATGTTTTCAATGCCGGAGTCTTTGCGAGAAAGCATCACTGAATAATAACCAGTGGCACCATCTGTCTGAACAGTTGTTAAAACCGGATCAACAGCTTTTGCGTCTGTCAGATAGATCTTTGCATATCCAGAAGCGCCAAGCTCTGCATAATCCAATGTGCCACCAAGCAAACCTTGGATAACGCCATCATAATCGGCAGCAGGAAATAGCTTAACTTCTTTAACGCCAATGGCTTCTGGCAGAGTATCTACCATGCACTGAAAGTTACGTAGGCGGTCAGCTTCGTTTTCACCGCCAAGGATGCCGATGCGGAACACATCCTGCGCCTGTGCAGAAAAAGTTGTAGCGAAAATTGTGGCAACAGCAGCCGTTGCCAAAAGTGCTTTCTTGAGCATTTTAGTCTCCATAAAAGGTATGCCCTTTTAATAATTTAATTGTACAACCACAGCACTGGGCAAACGTGATGCGGCAAACTGGAAATCAGGTCACGCGTATGCAGGATTTTGTTCTGCTGCCGGGCGTATTACTGGCGGCATTTGACCAATTGGCGATTTTTCACGCGGCCCGCTTAAACTCGTTGACGTTACAGCTTCGGAAAAAGCATCCTCCAAGCCTTCAGCGCCGTATATTTTACGCGCTGCTTCTTCGGTCAGATCGTCAGGACCACCATCAAAGACAACACGCCCCGCCTGCATGCCGATGATGCGCTCGCAAAAAGTACGCGCAGTATCAAGCGTATGAAGATTGGTAATAACTGTGATGCCATCGGTTTGATTGATGTCTTTTAAAGACTGCATCACGATTTGCGCATTGCGCGGATCAAGCGATGCAATTGGCTCATCAGCCAGAATGACTTTCGGTTGCTGCATTAACGCACGGGCGATTGCCACGCGTTGTTGCTGCCCACCTGACAGAGTGCCTGCACGCTGCAGCGCAACTTTTTCGATACCTAAACGCTCCAGCGCAGCAATGGCCATAGCGCGTTCTTCGTCAGAAAAAATATTTAACAAGCTTGCAACAGTAGAACGATGGTTGAGACGCCCGAGCATGACATTTGTTAAAACATCTATGCGGGGCACCAGATTAAATTGTTGAAAAATCATAGCGCAATCACGTTGCCAATCGCGCAGTTTTTGCCCTTTGAGCTCGGAAGTTTTCACACCTGAAAAATTGATTTCACCCTCAGACGTATCGATCAACCGGTTAATCATTCGCAGCAGTGTCGATTTACCCGCTCCCGATGCACCGATCACACCCACCATTTGGCCTTCGGGGATTACAAAATCCACATTATCGACAGCAATATTGGGGCCAAACCGACGCGTTACGTTTTTGAGTTCGAGCATAGGGCATTCCTTGCCGTTAGTTCTTACAGTGTTGTAAGACTGGATATGGCTCTTGTGTGAACGCAGCATGTCAGTTTTTTGTAAGTTTTGTGACGTTCCACAATCAAATTTTATTAAATTATTTCTGATACTTAGATATAAAATCTACGGCTGATAATGTACGAAAATCACGCAGCGCTTCATACAATGTGTCGTGTGACCAATCCCACCAAGCAAGAGCATTCATTTTCTGCCCAAGCCCCGTTTCAAAACGCTCCCGAATGAGCTTTGCAGGCACGCCGCCGACGATTGAATAGGAAGAAACGTCTTTCGTTACGACCGCTCCTGACCCAATAACAGCGCCATTGCCAACCGTGACACCTGGCAAAATTGTCGCGCCATGACCGATCCAAACATCATGTCCAATGGTGATACGGTTATCGCGGCGCCATTTGAAAAAATCCGTATCGTTATCGGCGCCATCAAAATAATCAGCCGCGCGATAGGTGAAATGGTGCTGGGTCGCCCTCCAAGTTGGATGGTTGGTCGCGTTGATACGAACATGACTTGCTATGTTGGCAAATTTTCCAATTGTTGCGCACCATGCTTCAGTCTGGCGGATGAGATAAGAGTAATCTCCAATTTCACATTCGGCGACAACGCAACCTTCATCAATTTCAGTATAACGTCCCAGCACCGTGTCAGTTACGCGTGCCGTTGGGTGAATAAAGGCTTCTTCAGATAGTTTCTTTGCCATGATTATGCAGCTTTCGCGCCAGCAAAGCTCGTCACATCTATGATGCGATCAGCTACTTTTGTGCGAACATCCTCATCATGAAATATACCCAGCAGCGCAACGCCAGCGGCTTTTTTTTGAGTGATTAAGTCAACAACTACAGCGCGGTTTTTAGCATCAAGCGACGCTGTTGGTTCATCCAAAAGCAAAACCGGATGATCTGTAATAAAACCGCGCGCAATGTTTACGCGCTGCTGTTCACCGCCAGAAAATGTAGCAGGCGGCAAGTCCCATAAACGCTCCGGCAAATTTAATTGCGAGAATAAATCCGCTGCTTTCTTTCGTGCAATCTCATGGTCTTCGCCGCGCTGTGTTAGCGGTTCCGCAGCAACATCGAGTGCCGAAACGCGCGGTACTGTTCGCAAAAACTGGCTGACATAACCAATCGTGTCGCGGCGCAGTTCAATAATTTTACGTGGTTCTGCTTTCGATAAATCAACTTGTTCACCATAATGCGTGAGCAATATCTGCCCCTGATCAGTCGAATAGTTGCCATATAGCATTTTCAAAATAGAACTTTTGCCTGCGCCTGACGGACCACCGAGTACGGCACACTCCCCCGCCTTAACGACAAAATTTACGCCGGTAACAACGGGGATTTGTATGCCGTCACGCAGATGCATGGTGAAGGTTTTTGATATTTCGCAAACTGTAATTGCTGCAGTCATAATCGCGTGCCTGTTTTAAACTTGTAAAATGGAAGATACGAGAAGCTGTGTGTAAGGCTCATGCGGATCATCAAGGACACGGTCCGTCAAACCGCTCTCAATGACATGACCATCCTTCATCACAATCATTCGGTGCGACAAAAGACGTGCAACCGCCAGATCGTGTGTGACAACAATGGCCGCCAACCCAAGATCACGCACAAGACCGCGTATCAAATCGAGCAGACGCGCCTGCACAGACACATCAAGACCGCCGGTAGGCTCATCCATGAACATCAAGCGTGGGCCAGTAACAAGGTTACGCGCAATTTGTAATCGCTGACGCATACCGCCTGAAAAAGCGCGAGGCTGGTCATCAACACGGTCTTCGTTGATTTCCACGCGGCCAAGCCAGTCAATCGCAGTTTCGCGAATATTGCCATAATGACGATCACCAACAGCCATTAAGCGTTCGCCAACATTGGCGCCTGCTGAAACAGCCATACGCAGACCATCAGCTGGATTTTGGTGCACAAAACCCCAATCGGTACGCATTAAGAAGCGCCGTTCCGCTTCACTCATTTGGTAAAGGTCGCGCTTTGTTTCATCGCGCATACGATACATCACTGAACCGCTTGTTGGCTCTAGGCGCGTTGAAATACAGTTCAAAAGTGTTGTCTTACCAGACCCACTTTCGCCGACCACTGCCAAGACTTCCCCTGGATAAAGATCAAATGATACATCGCGGCACCCAATACGTGCGCCATAAAATTTGGAGACTTCATTGACCGATAAAAGTGGCTGATTGTTCATTGTGCTGCCTCCATTCCAGAAAGTTCGCCGCGGTGACCAGCCGCTTGCCTGCTTTCACAATTGTCAGTGTCCGAGCAAACAAACATTCTGCTGCCTTGATCATCGAGAATGACTTCGTCCAAATAAACGCCTTCCGCTGCACAGATCGCACAGGGTTTATCGAATTTTTGAACTTCAAATGGGTGATCATCAAAATCGAGACTGACCACATTTGTGTAAGGCGGGATTGCATAAATGCGTTTTTCGCGCCCTGCACCGAACAGCTGCAACGCTTCAGACATATGCATTTTTGGATTATCAAATTTTGGTGTCGGTGAAGGGTCCATGACATAACGCCCTTCAACCTTCACCGGATATGCATAGGTCGTGGCGATATGGCCATGCGTTGCAATATCCTCATAAAGCTTCACATGCATGAGGCCATATTCTTCCAGTGCATGCATCTTGCGCGTTTCAGTTTCGCGCGGCTCTAGGAAGCGCAGTGGCTCAGGAATAGGCACTTGGTAGACAAGTATCTGGCCATCCCGCAACTGCTCTTCCGGAATACGGTGACGCGTCTGTATAATCGTGGCTTCGCTCGTATGTGTTGTTGTTTTCACACGCGCGACTTTGGCAAAGAAAGCGCGAATGGATACGGCATTCGTCGTGTCGTCCGCCCCTTGGTCAATCACTTTTAGGACATCGTCAGGTCCAATGATTGATGCGGTGACCTGCACGCCGCCTGTACCCCATCCATAAGGCATTGGCATTTCACGGCTTGAGAACGGAACTTGATAGCCCGGTATCGCAATTGCTTTTAGTATCGCGCGGCGGATCATTCGTTTGGTTTGTTCGTCGAGATAAGCGAAGTTATAATCAGCTTGAATGTTCATTCTGCTGCCTCCTTGATCATGCTGGAAACAGCATCATTCGTCTCAGCATATTCACGGCGCATCTGGCGCACGATGCCAAGTTCAGCTTGGAAATCCACGTAATGAGGCAGTTTCAAATGTTCCACGAAGCCCGTTGCCTGCACATTATCTGAATGAGCGATCACGAACTCTTCGTCTTGCGCTGGTGCAACGATATCTTCTCCCAATTCACGCGCGCGCAGCGCTCGATCGCACAGCGACATTGCCATTGCTTTGCGCTCCAACTGCCCAAACACAAGACCATAGCCGCGGGTAAATTGAGGAGGTACTTTTGCCGAGCCTTGGAATTGATTGACCATTTGACATTCGGTGACTTGAACGCGGCCAATTAGAACAGAGACCCCTAATTCCGGCACCTCAATTTCAACGTCGACTTCGCCTATACGAATTTCGCCGACAAAGGGGTGCGAGCGGGCATAACCACGTTGTGTTGAATAAGCGAGAGACAGTAAGAACCCCTCATCGCCGCGCGACAATGATTGTAAACGCTCATCACGGCTCATCGGAAATTCTGTCGGCGTTCGGGTAATATCGCCCGGCTCTTCTGCGCCATGGCCGTTTTTCCCATCATCTTCGATAAGCCCCTCATTCGCCAAAATTTCTGACACACGTTGCGTGCGACCGACATCTGGCTTGCGCGTGACAGGCTCATCTGTGGCTTCATCTTGTGCTAAATCAGGATCAAGCAGACGATGCGTATAATCAAAAGTTGGCCCAAGCATTTGGCCGCCGGGCAGATCTTTATATGTCGCAGAGATGCGGCGTTCGATCTTCATTTCACCGGTATTTATTGGCTGCGAATAACCAAAGCGCGGCAAGGTGGTGCGGTAAGCGCGAAGCAAAAATATCGCTTCAATCATATCACCGCGCGATTGCTTTATTGAAAGCGCAGCAAGATCGCGGTCATATAATGAGCCTTCTGCCATGACACGGTCTACCGCAAGAGCAAGCTGTTCTTTGATTTGAGCCAGCGACAATGCGTCAATATCGCGGTCGCCGCGACGCCTATCTGCAAGCAGTTTATGCGCGTTATTAATAGCGGTCTCGCCGCCTTTTACAGCAACATACATCAGATAACTCCCTGTGAGATATTTGTCGTGCGCGGCAAACAGACAAGCGATGAAGCGCTGACCAAAATGACATCAACACCGCATGGAAAACGTGATTTGTTTTGTTGCCATTGTTCCAGAAACAACTCCGGCAAACCTTGCACATGAAGATCAGCGGTATCTTTGATACCGGGACCGGAGAGGCTTAATCCTGCGGCTTTTGAAATATCGTCAACCTGAATGATGAGCGTGCAAGAGCGGTCAGGATATTCTTGTGAGCCTTGTGCAAATTGCGCTATATCCAACGGCATTTTTGTATCAGTCAAAAGCGCGAATTGCGCATCGGCTTTTTGCGTCGTTATCGGCGCAGCTGTCTGAAATGTAATCCAGTCTCGAAGAGCGCTGCTTTGTGATGAGACTTCATCCAACCATAAAAGCGTATCAGCATCGCAGAGCGCCGCAATAATCGCCGCTGCAGTATCAAAAACCGGCTCCGGCGCACTGGCCAGTGCTGGCAGCGAAGTTACCGTCCCTGGACGGGCCATCGCATTCATCACGGCATTAAAAACATTCTGCGCGTCGAAAACCGGATCAGCAAAGCCACCTTCCAGCGCGCGCGCCGCCATTGCTTTTTCATTTATCTGCATCAATCTTCTCCGCGAACCATAGTAAAGAAATCAACTTTTGTAGCCGCTGTTTCACCTGCGCGTTTTTGATCGCGGGCCTTAATTCGATTTTGCAACGGGGTAATGATTTCGTTTTCAATGCGTGCAGACCAAGTTTCGTCCAGTGCAAGCGCATCGATTATTGCTGATAGTTTTGCTTTGGTGTGATCGCGGCCAAGCGCATAAGCATGCCCAACAAAACCGGATGCCAGTTTAACTGTTGCCCGCGTAACCGTCGCTTCACCAAAATTGAAGGCATCGCCGCCGCCGCCAATACGACCACGCACGCCGATAATGCCCGTTTGTGGAGAACGCGGCATCGTAAACTCAGGATCAACGCCCAGCGTTTTCCAAAATTCCACCAATGTGGCCGTGTCAGACATTGCCAAAACCGCCATACGATTGCGTCGACTGTCTTTTGTATCACTCATAAATTGCCTCATTTAAATTTGTCTATTGTTATAGACAACTAAACATGTGACAAGTGATTTATCGGGACTACATGACGACCATATGACACCATGATGAAATTGCGCTGATGTTGAGGCAACGATTATGAATGTAAAAGCACTCGAACGCCGCTCGGGTATTGCGATATGGCGGCAGATTGCTGATGAGCTGCGCAATGAGATTGCGACAAATCTAGCTCTGAAAGATAACCGCCTGCCCTCAGAATTAACACTGGCAAAACGTTTTGATGTCAATCGTCATACGGTACGAGCTGCTTTAAATGCACTGGCAAAAGAAGGCATCGTTGAAAGCCGCCAAGGGCAAGGCACTTTTGTGCGCCGCCAAAAGCGTATCAGTTATCCAATTGGCAAAAGAACACGGTTTTCAGATGGCATTGGTAAGCAGGCACAGACAACACGCGGAAAGCTGCTGAACCTTTCGACTGAAATCGCAACGCCGGAAATCGCATCTGCACTCCAAATTACAGCAGGTTCAAATGTGATCTGTTTGGATGCTTTAAGCGAAGCTGATGGGATGCCCGTTTCCCGTTCAACCTCGTGGTTTTGTGCGCAGCGCTTTCCTGATATTGGCGCAGCATATCAAACCACCGGCTCGATAACGAAGGCTCTGGCGCATTGCGGTGTTGATGACTATTTGCGCCAATCGACTGAAATTGAAGCCCATCACGCCACGATGAAAGACACTGAATACTTGCAGCTTTCGCCGGGTGCTATTGTGCTTGTAACGCAAGCCATCAATTCAGATACAGATGGCAATCCTATTCAATACTCAAAAACACGCTTTGCAGCTGACCGCGTATCACTCATGATTGCCAATGAATTATAAAGCAGAACGCCCGCACCGGATAACCAGTACGGGCGTTAAATTTCAAAGTGAAACTTGTTTAAGCGGCGCGTTGATGTGTTCCGAGCGCGCCGTTTTCAACAAGCTTGAACTGCGCGATCAGATCAGCCAGTTTTTCTGATCCCGATGCAAGGGTGTGCATCACGGCAGTTGCTTCCTCTACCATTGCGGCATTCTGCTGGGTCACGCTATCCATTTGCGTCATCGCGGTGTTGATCTCACCCAAACCAATGGTTTGCTCGCGTGATGATGATGCAATGGAATGCATCTGATCATTGATATTATGAACATGATCGGAGATGCCTTTGAGCGCTTCGCCAGTCTCATTCACAAGACGAACGCCACCTTCAACTTCTTCACCTGATTTTGTGATCAGTGCTTTAATGTCTTTGGCAGCTGTTGCTGAACGTTGTGCAAGTTCTCGAACTTCCTGCGCAACAACGGCAAAGCCTTTGCCCGCCTCTCCTGCACGCGCAGCTTCGACGCCAGCGTTAAGCGCAAGAAGATTGGTCTGGAAGGCAATCTCATCGATAACATTGATGATTTTTGAAATTTCGCCGGAAGCCGTTTTAATCCGCGACATAGCATCGACAGCATTGGCGACAACTTTACGTGAATTGATCGTACTGCCTTCGGCCTCAGTCGCCATTTTGGACGCTTCTTCCGCACGCTCAGACGCATTGCGCACTGTTGCTGTAATTTCTTCCAGCGCAGCTGATGTCTGCTCCAAAGACGATGCTTGGTGTTCGGTACGGCGTGCTAGATCATCCGTAGAGGTACGCATTTCTTCGGTGCTTGATTTAATTTCGAAAGCTTCATTGCGCAGCTCTGTCATCGTTGCTGACATACGCTGTACAGCTTGATTGAAATCTATACGCAATTTCTCGAGACCTTCATTAAATGGCCCAGCAATATTGACGGACAAATCACCTTGGCTAAGACGGCTAAGAGCGGCCCCAATTTCTTCAACGGCTACTTTAATTTCGCCTTCTTGTTTCAATTTAGCCGTTTCGTTTTGTTGGCGCTCATTATCCGTCGCCATACGCGCTTCTGTCGATTGTTGCTCAATTGCTTGTTTTTCAATCGCGCTTTGACGGAACACTTCCAGTGATTGGGCAAGCCCGCCTAATTCGTTTCGGTTTTCAAGATATGGAATTTCCGCATCAAAATCACCTTCAGCAAGCTTACGTGCTGTATTTGCAAGCTGAGGAATTGGACCAAGTATCGCAGAAGAAAACAATGCCATAATGACAGCTGCAATACCGAGTACGATAATTGCACTTATGCCGACGGTCCAAACCATATCAATGGCCTGAGCATTGATGACCTCGGAACGAACACCAGCATAAATAATACCGATTGTTTTATTGTCAGGCGAGAAAATCGGCTGATAGATCGTGTAATATGGTGTGCCCAGAATAACAGCTTCACCTCGGAACGTATCACCTTTTGTGAGCACAGGATAAACAGCGCCGTTTTGCCCAAGCTGTGTTCCAACAGCGCGATTTCCATCGGGCTTGATGATATTTGTTGTGCGGCGCCAGAAATCTTTTGTTTCTTCATCCCAAGCAAAGATCGTTGCTGTCTCACCAGTCATCCGGCCAACAGTATCGATCATGTCGTGAGAAGAAAACTCTTCGGGAATAGCCTCCATCACAATACGTTCAACATTGCCAGACTTGCCCCAAGTGACTTGCGTGCCTGGAATATCGCGCTCGGCAATAGTGGCCAAAGTACGCAAACTTGCGTTTTGGCTGGCGACAGCCTGCTCTTGAATTCGACCAGAAATGTTAAGCGAGATAGCAATGGAAACAGCTACAAGTGACAGGAGCAATGTGCCGACCGCGATTGCCGTTACAGTCCTAACGAGACCAAAACGAGATAGTAAGTTCATGGTGATATCCACAATTGATAATTGTGATGATATTCGGCAAATTATGATTAAAATTATGTTACTAAAACGCTGAAAAACCTACAATCTTAATCATTTCGGCACAAAAGAGCCCTTATGCGCTCAATAACGTACAAACCAAAGCCTATGGTTGGCAATAACCAACTCACTCCTACCCGATTGCTCTAACTACGGAACTTTAATGTCCGGCCTCCGTTTGTTCATTAGCTACAAAAGGAAGAGTAAATGTCTCACACAATCAACATACTTAGCATTGAACCTTTGACAGGTGACGTCATGCGCTACCGAACATCAAAACCGGCTGGTTATGATTTTACGCCCGGACAAGCGACCGAAGTTGCAATTGATAAGGATAATTGGCGAGACAAAAAGCGTCCCTTCACTTTCACATCGTTGCCAGATGAAGACACGTTAGAATTTACGATCAAAAGTTACCGCGACCATGAAGGTGTAACTAATGAATTACAATCGCTTATAACGGGCGATAGCCTTATCATCGAAGACCCTTGGGGCACGATACAGTTCAAAGGCAAAGGCACTTTCGTTGCTGGCGGCGCAGGCATTACGCCTTTCTTGGCAATATTTAGAGATTTGGAGAAACGCGGCGAATTGCGGGGCAACAGTTTAATATTCGGGAACAAGACACGCGATGACATTATTGCGCAGGACCTGCTGAGCACGATGCCCGAACTTAAGATCATGCATGTTCTGAGCGATGAGGACACAGAAGGCTATGCCCATGGCTTTATTGATAAAGAAATTTTATCAGCAAATCTCATCAATATCTCGGGTAATATCTATGTCTGTGGACCGCCGCCAATGATGGATAGCGTGATGGATAACTTAAAAGAACTGGGTGCATCCGCCGAAGCTTTGACATTTGAGAAGTAGCGCACCTCAAACAATATAATGTTGTTCCGTAAACTCATTTCCTGTGAACAATGCTAGATATAAGGCCGAAGGTAAACGGCCTTGTATTACAATACTTTTTATTGTCACAAATCCACGTTATAGGCCTCTAAACTAAAATATAGGAGCGAATGGGAATGAAAATAGCTATCCTCGGTGGAGACGGCTTTGTTGGCTGGCCAACATCTTTGCATCTTTCAGATCAGGGCCATGAGATCCACATCATCGATAACTTATCTCGTCGCTGGATCGACACAGAACTTGGTGTTCAGTCCCTGACACCCATGGACTCCATTCAAGAGCGTACACGCATTTGGCATCAAGAGACTGGTAAGCGCATTTACTTCCATCTCATTGATTTGGCCAAAGACTATGATGTGCTCAAAAACTGGCTTGCTGAGCACCGCCCTGACGCTATCGTTCATTTTGCAGAACAGCGTGCAGCGCCGTACTCCATGAAATCTGATCGCCATAAGAATTATACGGTCAACAATAATGTTAGCGCGACGCATAACCTTCTAAACGCAATGGTCGAAATTGGTCTTGATGCGCATTTGGTGCATTTGGGCACGATGGGTGTTTATGGCTACTCAACAGTCGGCGCTGCTATTCCAGAGGGTTATTTGCCGGTCGGCATCGAAACTATGGACGGAAATACAGTAAACCAAGAAATTCTGTATCCTGCCAATCCTGGCTCGATCTACCATATGACCAAATGTCTTGATCAGTTGCTTTTCCAGTTTTACGCGAAAAACGATCAGCTGCGCATTACCGATCTGCATCAGGGTATTGTTTGGGGTACGCATACCGAGCAAACACGCCGTCATGAACAGCTTATCAACCGCTTTGATTATGATGGCGATTACGGCACCGTTTTAAACCGCTTCCTCATTCAGTCAGCCATTGGCTATCCATTGACTGTGCATGGCACTGGCGGGCAAACACGCGCTTTCATTCATATTCAGGATTCTGTACGCTGTATTGAACTTGCGTTGGCAGATGCACCTGCAACTGGTGACCGTGTGAAGATTTTCAATCAGGTTACTGAAACGCACCGTGTGCGTGATCTTGCACAGCTAATCACAAAGCTGACAGGCGGCGAGATTGTAAACCTTCCAAACCCACGCAAAGAAGCAGCCGAGAACGATCTGGTTGTTGATAAAGAACAATTTATCAAACTTGGCCTTAAACCAATCACATTGGCCGAAGGTCTTTTGGAAGAAGTCATCGAAGTCGCTAAAAAATACGCTTACCGCGTAGACCGCAGCCGTGTGCCTGCATCCTCTGCATGGACCAAGAAAATTGCTGAAACGGTTGATACAGACCCTGAAAAGAAGCGGTTAAAAGCTGTCTCTTAACATGACTGAAAATGCCTTTGTGACGCTCGTCACCAATGATGATTATGCAATGGCCGCATGTGCACTCGTGCGGTCACTTGTGTTGACCAAAACGAATGCAGACATTGTTGTCATGCACACAAAGGCAGTCAGTGAGACATCGCTTCTGCCTCTTCGTGATCTTGGTGCCAAGCTTGAAGCGGTGGAACATTTACCGTGTTCTCCCGCTTTCAATGAACGCCACCGCAAGAAAAACATTCATGAAAATGCGCCCTTTTTAAAAGGCGATAAACCGCTTTTTCACACGCCATTAGACAATTTTGTAAAACTGCGTTTATGGCAGCTTGAACGCTATAAAACGATTGTCTTCATTGATGCGGATGCCTTGATTATACGCAATATCGACAAGCTGTTTGACTATCCTGAATTTTCGGCCGCACCCAATGTCTATGAATCAGTTGCAGATTTTCACCGGCTTAACTCTGGCGTTTTTGTCGCAAAGCCATCGCAGGCAACTTTCGATAGCATGATGACTGTCCTCGACGCGCCAGATGCTTATTGGCGCCGCACAGACCAGACATTTTTGGGAACCTATTTTAGCGACTGGCATGGACTGCCAGTGTTCTACAATATGCTGCAATATGTCTGGTTTAACCTACCCGAATTATGGGATTGGAAGTCGGTTCATATTGTTCATTACCAATATGAAAAGCCGTGGGAGAAAAATCACGGCAAGGCAGATAAACTCAAGCCTCTGATTGATTTGTGGCAAGTTTATTATGAAGGTAAAAACTTGCCTGATATTGATACGCTAGCAAACCCGTCAGATATAAAATGATGCGTGTCGCAGTCACCGGAGCGACCGGATATGTCGGGCATTTCATCGTCAACAATCTACTGTCTGATAGACACCATGTGATCGCTTTGGGCCGCAAAGCGCTCGATTTTGATATATTCAACAGCAATGTAGAATTCAGACAATTTTCACTCGATGATCAAGCGCTATCAAGCGCGCTATTCAACGGCATTGATGCTCTCGTTCATGCTGCTTTTCACCACGAGGCTGGTAAATATCGCGGCGGTGAAGGCAATGATCCTGATGGTTTTATCAAGCGAAATGTGGATGGCACGAACGCACTTTTTGAGACTGCAAAAAATGCAGGCGTGAAACGTGTTATTTTTCTTTCCAGCCGCGCTATTTATGGAACTCAGGAGCCTGGATTAACGCTTATGGAAGACACTCCGCCCAAGCCAGATACACTTTACGGGCAGGTTAAACTTGAAACTGAAAATGCTTTAGCCGCACTTTCCAGCGATGATTTTTTGCCCATCTCGCTTCGTGCGACCGGTATTTATGGCTCACCTTCAAAGCGTTATGAACACAAGTGGTCTGAGCTTTTTAAGCAATATTCAAACGGGACAAAAATCACGCCCCGTATCGGCACTGAGGTTCACGGCGATGATCTAGCAGCGGCAGTAAACCTTTTGCTCCATTTAGATGCAAATCAACTGCACATCGATGACGCTCACAAGTCAGCTGTCTTCAATGTATCCGATATTCTTCTCGATCGGCATGAACTCTTGAAGGCATATGGGAATCTTATCGGCAAAGCTCATCTACCTCTGCCGAATAAATCAGATGCTAGCGCGTATAATCAAATGGATTGTACACGTTTACGCAGCCTTGGCTGGCAACCCCGTGAGAAACTAGATCTATCGGGTTTAACGCACGAAATCGATTGAACATTCAGTTCTACTTATAGCACTTAGTGAATTCGTTTCAGCGCAATTTAAGACAATAGGATTTTCCCAACAGCTCCCAATAGAGCCGTGATTGCAAGAATTTTAAACATATCAAAACGCCAGCGAAACGCGAGACATGCGCTCAACACAAACAATCCTACAGCCAACCATTCTATTGATGCAAAGTCAGGTTTCCAAAGCGTTATCCAGCCGAACTGCTCTTTTGTGACTTTTGAGAAAAGCACATGCAAGGCGAACCAGATAGACAGGTTAAGAATAACGCCGACGACAGCGGCAGTAATCGCCTGCAACGCACCGCGCAGTCGAGGTTGGTCAGCAATCCATTCGATATAAGGTGCACCTGCAAATATCCATAAAAAGCAGGGTACGAAAGTAACCCATAAAGTCAGTAATGCGGCGGCGAGCGCCATCATTAATCCGGCTTCCTTATAGCCAGCCAGAAACGCAACAAATTGCGTCACGAGAATGAGTGGACCCGGTGTTGTTTCTGCCAAGCCCAGCGCATCGATCATCTCGCCAGCTGTCAGCCAGCCAAATTGCACGACAACATCCTGCGCCATATAGGCCAACACCGCATAAGCACCGCCGAATGTCACAACGGCCAGTGTTGAAAAGAAACGCCCAATATCAACCAGCAATTCAGGCGCACCCAGCCAAGCCAAAATAAGCAATGGTAAAAGCCATATCACCAACCAGATGATAATGGTCTGCAAGGTTTGTCTGAGCGAAATATGCGCCATTGACAATGTTTCATCGGGCACTTGCTGTGTACTTAACAGCCAGCCGGTAAAACCTGCAGCCAGCACGATGAGTGGAAAGGGAATAGACAAAAAGAAAATGCCAATAAAGGCCAAGCCTGCCACGACCCAGTGCATGTTTTGCGTGAGTGCTTTTTTCGCGACCCTAAACAAGGCTTGCACCACGATAACAAGCACTGCAGCTTTGATGCCGTAAAACAGCGCAGCCACAAGCGACACATTGCCATAGACGCTATATATCCATGCAAGCGCCATAATTATTGCGGCGCCGGGTACGACAAACAGAAGACCTGCGATCAACCCGCCTAATACACCATGAAGGCGCCAACCAGCATATGTGGCTATTTGCGTGGCTTCTGGCCCCGGCAGCAACATGCAAAAACTCAAGGCATTCAAAAATTGATGTTCAGTTAGCCACTGATTTTCATCGACGACCTCTTTATGTATGAGCGCGATTTGAGCGGCAGGGCCGCCAAATGATAGAATGCCAATTTTCCACCATATGCGTGCTGCCTGCCCCAGCGTTGGGCCTTTAAGTTCGATGTCATTTGAAATTGTCACTTGAAGGCCTTTTGCATTGAGATCGGCAAATCACTCGCGGGTTTATCGCGACAGCATATGTAGAACAAATGACAACATAAAAACCAGAATTTATTCAGATGTTTAAAAAGGCTGCACTATCTTTCATGTCGCCTTGTGTTCATGTATACTAGACAGTGAGATACACCATAACGACCAATAAACCCATTGAACCAACCGAATGTTTGCCATGGTAAAAACTTCTAAAAATGAACAGGCATTTGAAATAGCAAATGTTCTGTCACCAAACATGATTGATCGCACGCGTTCAATTGGCCCGCAGATTTACGATCTTGTGCGGCTGAACATTATTCTTGATAATTTGATACCGGGTCAGGCAATTAACGAACAAGACGTATGTGGATGTCTGGGGGTTAGTCGCACCCCGATGCGCGAAGCTTATCAAAAGCTCATGCATGACGGCCTCATTAAAACGATCTCAAAAGTTGGTACAATCGTATCGGATATTGACGATGCGCGCGTCACCGAAGGCATTATAATTCGGCGGGCATTGGAACGCGAAGTTGTCAAAATAATCTGCACAAGTGACTGCGACCTAAGTGTATTAGAACCATTGGTTGCGCTGCAAAGCGTAGCGGTTTCACAAAAGAACCATATCGATTTTTTCAAATATGATGAAGAGTTTCATCAATTGCTCGCAAAGATGGCAGGCATACCTTCGGCGTGGCGTTTGGCTCAATCAGTCAAAGCGCACACAGACAGAGCGCGTATCCGTTTAACGGCAGATTTGCCGCTACGCATTAATGTTGCCTTTGAAGAACACCTTAAGCTCATTGAAGCTCTCAAGATTAAGGACGCGGAGCTAGCACAAGCTCTTGTGAGCCAGCATATCAACTCTGTTTTCGAGGCTGTTAAAAATGCTAAATGAAGATCGGCTGTTCCCAGCGGACCCTGAAACTCGAAAAGTTGCACGTAGACTTTTCGCAGAAATTGAACACCTTCCGCTCATTTGCCCGCACGGTCATACTGAACCGCAATGGTTTTCCAAAAATGAAAACTTTGCCGATCCAGCGCAGCTTCTCATTGTTCCCGACCACTATGTTTTAAGAATGCTTGTATCCCAAGGTATTAGCCTTGATATGCTGGGCGTGCCTGATCATACAGGCGTTGCAAAGCAAACTGATGGGCGAGAAATTTGGCGTTTGTTTGCTGAACACTATAACCTATTTCGCGGCACGCCATCACGGCTTTGGTTCGACTACACGTTAGAGTTTCTTTTCGGCGCAACAGACACTCTATCTGTGCAAAATTCTGATGAAGTTTATGATCAGATAAGCGCTTGCCTTGCGGAACAATCGTTTAAACCGCGTGCATTGTTTGATCGCTTTAATATTGAAGTATTAGCCACAACAGACGCATGTACTGACGATCTCAAAGCGCACCGCGATATTCGAGAAAGCGACTGGAATGGACGTGTTGTGCCTACCTATCGTCCGGATGCGGCGATTGACCCAGACCATCCTGATCTACTCAACAATATTGAAACAATGGGCGCTCAAACAAACGAAAAAGTTTCGACATGGCAGGGCTATTTAAACGCCCATCGCGCTCGTCGTGCCTATTTCAAATCCATGGGAGCAACAGCAACCGACCACGGTCACCCATCCGCGTTGACCGCTGACCTGCCACTTGAAGATTGTGAAGCGCTTTACGCCAAAGTCTTGAATGGCAAAACCAGCGATATGGACAAGGAATTGTTCCGCGCTCAAATGCTGACCGAAATGGCGGGAATGAGCGTTGAAGACGGGCTTGTTATGCAATTGCATCCTGGATCTGTGAGAAACCACAATCAATCAATCTTTAAAACATTTGGCCGCGACAAAGGTTTCGATATTCCAAAGTCCGTTAGCTTCGTCGACGCTTTGCAGCCCCTTTTAAACAAATATGGCATGGACAAACGTCTTTCGCTCATCCTCTTCACGCTGGACGAGACAACCTATGCCCGCGAACTTGCACCGCTTGCAGGTGCCTATCCGAGCCTCAAGCTTGGCCCTGCATGGTGGTTCCATGACAGTCCTGCCGGCATGATGCGCTACAGAGAAATGACAACCGAAACCGCTGGCTTCTACAACACCGCAGGCTTTAACGATGATACGCGTGCATTTCCATCCATTCCAGCGCGGCACGATGTTGCGCGACGTGTTGATTGCGCGTTCTTGGCTAAGCAAGTTACCGAGCATTTGATCAAAGAAGACGAGGCCGTTGAGGTCGCGATTGATCTTACCTACCGGCTCGCAAAACAAGCTTACAACCTTTGATAACAACTATCGTTGCAACAATAAGAGAGCGATAATGAAGCAGACATGGCGTTGGTTTGGTGAACACGATAATGTTGCCATTGATGAGATTGAACAAGCTGGAGCAAGCGGTATTGTTACCGCCCTTCACCACATAGATAATGGTGAAGTGTGGTCAAGCAGTGAAATCGAAAAGCGGCAACAGCTAGTTGCTACCCGCAAAAACGGCAAGCCTTCCAGTTTGAAATGGGACGTTGTGGAAAGTCTGCCTGTTTCCGAAGACATCAAAAAGCAAGACAATGACTGGCGCAGGCACATCGACAATTACAAGCTGAGCTTGGAAAATCTCGCTGCTGCTGGCCTTGAAACGATCTGCTATAATTTCATGCCAATACTGGATTGGACACGCACAGATTTAAGCTGGCCACTGCCCAATGGTGCACGCTGTATGCGCTTCGATTATACCGACTTTGCGGTTTTCGATATTCATATACTTGCGCGCTCGGGTGCTACAGAAAATTATGACGACGCTATTATTGAAAGCGCTGCTCAAAGATTTGCGGCAATGGACGACGCTTCAAAAATTCAGCTGACCAATAATCTGGTTGCCGGATTGCCCGGTGCCAATCAAAAACTGACCTTAAACGATCTGCAGCTTTTGCTCGATGGTTATCACGGTATTGATGAGAACCGTTTTAGAAAAAACCATTATGCGTTTTTGGAAGAGGTCATTCCAACCGCTGAACGTTTGGGCATGCGTCTTTGCTGTCATCCTGATGATCCCCCCTTCTCTCTGCTCGGCCTGCCGCGCACCATGTCAACAGAACTGGACTACCGTCTGCTTATGGAAGCCGTGGACAGTCCCGCAAACGGTATAACATTGTGCTCTGGTTCGCTTGGCGCGAACAAGGATAATGATCTACCTGGCATGATGGAACGTCTTGGCGACCGTGTTCACTTCCTACATTTGCGCAATGTTGTTCTTGATGTGCAGCAAACACCTGGTTCATTTTACGAAGGCGAACATCTGTCCGGTAACACCGATATGGTGGCTCTCATTGATGCTGTTTTAAACGAAGAAAACCGCCGCAAAAAAGCTGGGCGTAAAGACTGGAACATTCCTTTCCGGCCAGACCACGGGCAAGATATTTTGGACGATCTAAACCGCAGTGCGCAGCCGGGCTATCCGGCCATCGGCAGACTTAAAGGACTAGCTGAACTTCGCGGTGTTATATCAGCTTTGGAAGCCGTTAAATCAGGCAAATTAACAGTGAGCCAGTCATGAATATCTATGCTTCTTTTACGCAGCCTAATGCAGTTCAAAATTTTAGCTACGAGCGCAATGCGCACGGCGTTGGGATTGTCCACTTTGGCGTTGGCGCATTTCACCGCGCCCACCAAGCGATCTATACCGATGATGTTCTTGCAAAACATGGGGGCGATTGGCGCATATTGGGCGTTAGCCTTCAAAGCACAAAAGGTGCAGACGCGCTCAATGCGCAAGATGGTATTTACACGCTTGCAGTGCGTGAAGGCAAAGAACAGAAACTCTCTCTGCGTCTTATCGGCAGCATCAAAGAGGTAGAAGCTGCAACACGTGGAACGGACAAAATTTTCCAAACTTTGGCTAATCCACAAACGCGCATCGTTACGATGACTGTCACTGAAAAAGCTTACGGCGTTGATCGCAACTCCGGCTGTGTTGATCTGTCGAATGCGAGCATCGCGCATGATTTGAAAGATCCTGCAAACCCAATTGGCATTATCGGAATGATCGTCAAAGGGCTAAGCTTGCGCAAAGACGAAGGCTTAAAACCCTACACTGTGCTTTGCTGCGATAACCTTCCCAAGAACGGAGAAATCGTTCGCAGCGGTGTTCTTGATTTTGCACGCCGCATTGACCCAGAATTAGCGGCATGGATTGAAGCGCAAGGCGCATTTCCAAGTTCAATGGTGGACCGCATCACACCATCAGCAACACCAGAACTTTTAGCCGAAGTTGAAGAGATACTTGGTGCGAAGGATGCTGCTGCGATTGAAACAGAACCATTTTCGCAATGGGTGGTCGAAGATAATTTTTGCGACGGACGTCCGCTGTGGGAAGATGTGGGCGTCTTGTTTGTTGATGATGTTGCCCCTTATGAGCGCATGAAATTAAGAATGCTCAATGGTGCCCACTCATTGATCGCCTATGCCGGATTTCTAGCCGGTCATAAATATGTGCGCGATGCAATGGCAGACCAGCACATACATAATTTGGTTGCACAACACATTCTTGCCGCCAGCAAAACACTTACGCCTTTAAGCGGCATTGTATTTGAAGATTACGGCAAACAACTCATCGAGCGGTTTGAAAACCCGAACATTGCCCATGAGACGTATCAGATTGCGATGGACGGTTCACAGAAAATGCCGCAACGCATTTTCGAACCTGCAATTGAAAGTCTTGAACACGGGCTAGATATCCAGCCATTCGCATTGGCAACAGCTGTATGGATACACTATTGTGCAGGTATCACCAGTACCGGAAAAACATATGATTTGCGCGATCCAAGAGAAGACGAGCTTCGTTCAGCATTCAAATCTGGAAATGGCAACGCAAGCGATATTTGCACGGCGTTTCTAGAACTTGCCAACCTATTTCCGGCACAGCTGCAACAAAGTGACGTTTGGGCCGAGCAACTGAAAGACCAACTAAGTTCGATTTTAAAATCACACCCATTAGGTTAGACATTGCTAACCTAATGGGCTGCCCTTTTAAGACATTTATACCGACGCCAGCAAACTCGCATTGCCGCCTGCAGCCGTCGTATCAATGCAGATATGGCGCTCCAGATGAATACGATCAGCAAAATTCTGGTCGTTGATTAATGGAAGTATTGCGCCATCGCGATCAGCAAGCACTTTTCGGTAAGCTTGCAGAACATCATCTTCAGCAAAGCTCACCACGGCATCAAATCCTTCAAGTGTTGCCAGTGCTGACGCTTCTAGTGATCCGTTCAAACCTTCATCACGTTCAAGGTCCGGTGCAATGCAGATCGCGGCACAGCCATTGTCTTCAGCGATTTTCTTTTGAGCTAGTGCAGCTTCACGAGTTGGGCCAAGGCACAAAACCTTTCCGCGGCCATATATGGACAGGATATTGGATTCCCCTGTCGGCCCTGGCAAGTTTAGCGCTTTAAGACTCTGGCCAGTTGTTTTGGCGCGATCTAACAGCGCTTGCAATTCGTTTACATCAACAAGTTGTGCCTGCGGCGCAGAAAGCGTCATTGTATCAGCCATTGCAAAGCGCGGCACATAATTTGGCCCACCCGCTTTTGGCCCTGTACCGGACAAGCCCTCACCACCAAAAGGCTGCGTTCCAACGACAGCACCAATCTGGTTGCGGTTCACATACATGTTGCCGATGTTCAAACGCTGCGTCACATATTCAACGCGATCATCGATACGGCTATGCAGTCCACATGTCAGACCAAAGCCCGTTGCGTTGATATCACGCAGAACCTGATCAAGTTCGTTTGCATGAAACCTAACAACATGGAGCACAGGCCCAAAAATTTCCTGCTTTAAATCTAAAATCGAGGACAAAGACAAAACAGCTGGCGCGACAAATATACCGGTCTGAGGACAAGTGATCTGTTTTAACAACCGGCCTTCGCTGCGGGCGGTTTCAATATGCGCTTCGATTGTTGCCTTGGCTTTTTCGTCAATCACTGGCCCAAGGTCAGCTTTAAATTCCCAAGGATCAGCCACGACCTGCGCGTCCATTGTGCCATATAGCATCTTCAAAAAACTGTCCGCGATGTCGTCTTGTAAATAGAGCACGCGCAATGCAGAGCAGCGCTGCCCTGCGGACTGGAAAGCCGAAGCGACAATATCTCGAATGGCTTGCTCCGGCAAAGCGGTACTATCAACGATCATCGCATTCAAACCACCCGTTTCAGCTATGAGTGGCGCAGATGGTGACATGTTTTCAGCCATGTTCCGGTTGATCGATTGAGCCGTTGCGGTCGAGCCAGTAAAGCACACACCGTTGATATTTTTGTGTCCTGTTAGAGCCGTGCCGATCGTTCTGCCTTCACCTGGCAATAATTGCAAAGCGGATGCTGGAACGCCTGCCTCATGCAATAATTGAGCTGCTCTTACAGCAACTAAACTCGTTGTTTCTGCAGGCTTGGCTAAGACACTATTGCCTGCAGCCAACGCGGCGCTTAACTGGCCTGTAAAAATCGCCAATGGGAAGTTCCACGGCGAGATACAAGTAATTGTTCCACGCGGCGGGTTTTTAAGTTCGAGTGCACGCGCTGCGTAATAACGCAGAAAATCGACCGCTTCACGCAGCTCGGCAATTGCGTCTAACGCGGTCTTGCCAGCTTCACGGGCCAGCAAGGCAAACAATTCACCAAAGTGCTCTTCGTAAAGATCGCCAGCTTTATTGAGAACGGCAGCACGCTCCTGCGGCGATGCTGCCCAAATAGCTGCGCTCGCAATTGCTTTATCCACATCCTTTGCTGTGCAAAATTGAATTGTGCCTACTGTGTCATCCGGCAAAGACGGATTTTTAACTGTGACAGTCTCGCCAGAGGCTTTTTTAGCCACGATCACAGGCTTCAAATGCCATTGATGATTTTTAAATGGTCCACGTGCATTTTCGATCAGTTCAAGGTCATCTGTGTTCCGCACATTGAACCCACGTGAATTGCGGCGTTCGTCTCCGTAAAGATCATCAGGATGGCATACGGTTTCGAGGTCTGGATCAACTTTTTTAAATGGATCAGCGGCAACGATGCTAGCCGGAACATTCTCATCAACGATTTGATTAACGAACGAGCTGTTCGCTCCATTTTCCAAAAGACGCCGCACCAGATAAGCAAGCAAGTCTTCATGCGCGCCAACGGGCGCATAAATTCTACAGCGATATTTGTATTTACTAATTACGAGATCATGTAACGACTCGCCCATGCCGTGTAGACGTTGAAATTCGAATACATCAGGTGCCGCATCCATCTCAATAATTGCAGCAACGGAATGAGCGTTATGCGTAGCAAACTGCGGATAGATACGGTCTGTCATGCTTAGAAGTTTTTGCGCGCAGCAAATGTAACAAACATCGGTTGCCGATTTTTGCGTAAAGACTGGAAAGCCTTCCAAGCCTTCAACTTGAACGCGTTTGATTTCTGTATCCCAGTAAGCGCCCTTGACCAAGCGCACCATAATTTTGCGGTCGAGCTTTTCTGCCAGTGCATATAGCCAATCAAGGACGTAAGCAGAGCGTTTGCCATAGGCTTGAACAACAACGCCAAAACCATCCCAGCCCGCTAATGCTTCATCACTCAAAATTGCTTCAATTACATCAAGGGATAAGTCCAGACGATCAGCTTCTTCCGCGTCGATATTTAGCCCCATTCCAGCATCACGGGCTTTTTTTGCCAATATCAATGTACGCTCAACCAGCTCCGTCATAACACGGTCGCGCTGGGCGACTTCGTAACGCTCATGCAAGGCAGATAATTTAATAGATATGCCCGGATTTTTTCGAATGTCGTCTGAAGTACATTCTGATGCAAGCTTAGAAATCGCATTTGCATAAGCATCGAAATAGTCGGTTGCATCGGACGCAGTCAGCGCTGCTTCACCCAGCATATCATAGGAAAAAGTATAGCCTTGCGATTGTCTTTTACGGCCGCGCGACACCGCAGCTTCGATAGTTTCACCCAGAACGAACTGAGCGCCAAGTTCTTTCATCGCGCGCGATACGGCTGTGCGAATAACAGGCTCTCCAACGCGGCGAATGGCTGAATGAAGCAGCGAAGCCATGCTGTTTTTTTCATTCTCATCTTCACGCAGCACTTTACCTGTAAGCATAAGCGCCCAAGTGGAGGCATTGACGAGCGGAGAGCTGGATTTACCCAAATGGGCGCCCCATTCTGATGGTGCAATTTTGTCTTCAATTAGCTCATCAATTGTTTCGCTATCTGGCACGCGAAGCAAAGCTTCTGCCAAGCACATAAGTGCAATACCTTCGTTCGTGGACAAGCCATACTCAGCAAGGAACACTTCCATCAGGCTCGGCTTGCGATCACTTCTAATTTCTTGAACAAGCTGCGCGCCACGCTTTTCAGCACGCTGGTGAAAATCTTCACTCATCTCAGCATTGGCAACGAGCTCATTTATAATTTCAAATTCATCACGCATATGATTGCGCCGAATGACAGTACGAAGATTTTCAAGTTTTAGCATGGCATCAATCCATTGTGACAATGACGCACACTAGCAAAGCTGAATTAGAGAATTTCACTTTATTGTTGCTATTTTCAGTCTAATTTCCCATTGTTTGCCAATTATACGTGAAATTTGAATTTTGAAATCATGAAATTTAGTGAATTAGACCAGACCGACCGCAAAATCTTGCGTATTATGCAGACTGACGGGCGCATATCCATAACGCAACTATCAGAAAAAGTCGGCCTTTCGAAAACGCCGTGCCAAATGCGCGTCAAAAAACTGGAAGATTACGGCTATATAGTTGGGTATCGCGCCGTACTTGATCCCATGAAGATGGGACTTGGTCATGTGACCTTTATTGAAGTTAAAATGAATGACACCACGCCTAAAGCCCTCAAGGCTTTTGATGATGCAATCCGCAAGATTCCAGAGATTGAAATGTGCCATTTGATTGCCGGTGGCTTTGACTATCTGCTTAAAGTGCGCACCACCAATATCGTTTCTTACCGGCAAATTCTCGGTGAAGTCATTTCTTCTCTGCCTTATGTGAACAGCACCTCAACCCATGTTTCTATGGAAGCGGTTAAAGACGACCATTAAAGCGAGATACTGCGCAATCACCCCAAAATAAAAACTATATTGCCTCTTCCTCGCCAATGTAACGCTGCGTAACATTACAAACTAGTGTTAAATAGAGGAAAATAAATGGTTTTCCAGTTTAGATTTACTCAAAATTAGCAAAGCACTGATCTAGTTGGCTAAGATCATGCTGATCATCCTAGTGTCATGAAGGACACGCGTTGCGCTACAGCGGCTCCATATGGCCGCCTTTGGCAAAGAAATAGCGCTTCGATTTATAGCAATTTTTTGCTCACTCATTTTCCCGGCACATTTCTGTGAAGCGAAGTAAGTGAAACTCTCGATTTCGGAGCTAGAATGTCAATACTGAAAAGTTTGGTTCTGCATTTTGAAAAAATAATGCTTGGTAAGCATGCAAATTCTAGGCTCACGACAAGCACACTTCGAAAAGCGCAAATTGATCGTGTCGTAGCAATAAATCCACTCATGATTTTTGTTTGCTACGCCAACGCTGTTTCTCTGATTATTCATTACTGGAATACAGAATTCAGCACTTTATCCATCATTTTAATGACACCAATTTTTTTGCTGATCACGTACAACAGCTATGGTGTATTCAAATTAAAATCACGAAAAGCACCGGATTATGTTGGCACATCAGCGATTGAAAAGGTGACCATGTATTGTTGCCTAACCGCGATTTTGTGGGGGGCTAGTTTAGCAATACTTTTCCTAGCTGCTGCGGAGATGCCTGACTTCATGATTAGTGCGGTCATGATGGGAATGCTTGGTGCAGGTGCGGTTGGAATGAGCTTTGTGCCATCTGCATTGCTAGCCTTTGTTGTGCCCATCGCAGCAATTACAACAATTTCAATATTTTCCAATCAGACATTAGATGCCACTCTTCTTGGTATTTTGTTCTTGATTTACTGCTTCATTCTTGTTCGAGCAGGAATGGTGTTTGCCAAAAACCTTGCTAAATCTGTTTGCAAAGATCTTGAACAGCAAAAAAATGCTGACACGATTTCCATTCTACTCAACGAATATGCAGAAGGTGCCAGCGATTGGCTTTGGGAAATTGATTCATCAGGTAAAATGACGTTTGGCGTTGAGCATTTTTCAAATGCCATAGGTGCTGATATTTCATCATGGCACTTTGAATTTGATAATGTTCAAAAAGCATTCTCGAACAATAAATTATTCGTCCAAGAGAACTTAGAAGCCATCCAAGAAGCTTTTGTGGAAAGAATTCCAATCCAAGAGATAACCTTTGGCGTCGGCTCCAACCATCAAAACATGGTTTGGATTGAAGTGAGTGGAAAGCCTCAGTTCGATGCAGAAGGTAGTTTTATGGGCTACCGAGGTTTTGCAAAAAACCGTACCCTTGAAGTAGAAGACCAAAAGAACATTCAGTTTCTGGCCAATAATGATACAATGACCGGCCTGCTGAACAGATCATCATTCTTCTCCAAGATAGATGCGGATTTTGCAGATTACCTTGAAAACTCAAGCGATAGCGAATTTGCTATATTATATATCGACCTTGATGGCTTTAAACGTATCAACGATACAAAGGGTCATGCGACCGGTGATGAGGTTCTTGTCGAAGTTTCCAAAAGATTGAAATCAACCATTGGTAAAACAGCGATAATCGCACGTTTAGGCGGCGATGAATTCGCAGCGATGGTTGAGGTGGATAAAGCAACATTAAAAACCGAAGAAATTGCTGATGCAATCATCAAGACCGTTGCCAAGCCAATTCAATGCCGCATTCAAGAGGTTCGTGTAAGTGCATCTATTGGCATCGCATTTATTGGGAAAGACGGAAAAGATACTCAAAGCGTCGTGAGCTCTGCCGATACGGCTCTCTATCAGGCAAAGCATGCTGGCAAAGATTGCTACCGTGTGTTTGACACGAGTATGAATGAGCAAGTTCACCGCATGAACGCTATGCGTGAGGCCTTGGAAAAAGATCTGGATAATGGCGCTCTTAAGCTCGCCTTCCAACCTTTCTTCAGATCAAGCGATCAATCGCTCGCAGGCTTTGAAGCACTTGCGCGTTGGGAACATGAGGACTTTGGGTTTGTGCCGCCTGATGTGTTTATTCCTCTGGCCGAGCAAACTGGTCTTATCAATAAGCTGGGTGATTGGGCGCTTCGTGAAGGCTGCTATATTGCATCATATTGGCCTCCTCATATGAAGCTTGCTGTCAATGTTTCAGTGCCTCAATTCCAGCAAGAAAGCTTTATTGAACGGCTGGAAAATATTCTTGATGAAACAAAAATGGAAGCTAATCGCCTAGAGCTTGAGATCACAGAAGCTGTTTTTGCCGATAATCCTGAAGCGGTTATGGAAAAGGTCACTAAGATTAAGCGTCTTGGCGTCAGCTTTTCTCTTGATGATTTCGGCACAGGGTTTTCTAGCCTTATGTACCTCATCAAGTTCCCCTTCGATAAGTTGAAAATCGACCGTTCATTTTTGCAGCAGGCTGAACGTGACGAAAGCGCCAAAAAGGTTCTCCAAACGATTGCTCGCTTGGGTGAGCAATTAAAAATGGAAACGACGATTGAGGGTATCGAAACTGCAGAGCAACTTCAAATGGTCTCAGAATTGAACTGTACTTATCTGCAAGGTTACTATTTCGGCAAACCGCAACAGGTTATAGATATTGGCCGATTTATTGCGCGTGATGTTCAACGTATGCTTGCTGAAAAATCTGCGGATAATTTAGTAGCCTTTACGCCGGAGCGCGGACAATCATGGTAGCTTTTCAAACAACAGATTGGGACAGTGCCTATGAAAATGGCGGCAATATTGCCGATAGCGCTGAAATAATATCGCAATGGCCGATTGATGCTACGCAGTTTCGAAAACAAGCCAAAAGCACGTTGGACATTTCTTACGGTCCACAAGAGCGCGCAAAATACGATCTTTTTATGCCAGATGAAACGCCAAAAGGTCTCTTTGTTTTTGTGCATGGAGGCTATTGGCAATCGACAGACAAATCCATGTGGTCACACTATGCCAAAGGTGCTGTAGAGGCTGGATTTGCCGTTCTCGTTCCTGGCTATGAGCTGTGCCCGAACGTCACCATAGACCAAATTACACATATGGTTGCCCAAGCCATCAATCAGGCAGCTCAAAATATTGCAGGCCCAATTATATTAACGGGTCATTCTGCTGGCGGACACATCGTGGCTGAGCTTGCAACAACACAGACCTACCTTGAAAAACAGATAATGGCGCGGCTTACTCATATCATTCCTATTTCAGGTCTTTTCGACCTGCGGCCATTTCTTAATACGAAACTCAATGAAGCGATGCGGCTAACAGATGAAAGTGCAAAAACATCCAGCCCTGCACTTAAATCACCATTGCCTCACATACGTTTAACGGCATGGGTGGGCAGTAATGAGCGCAGCGAGTTCCTGCGCCAAAACGCGCTCATAGCAAATATCTGGCATGGTCTTGGTATTGTAACCGAGGCCGTTGAAGAACCCGACAAGCATCATTTTAATGTCATTGACGGGCTGCTCGACAAAAACTCTGCTTTGTTGCGCACGGCGCTGGCATAAACCAACGCCATACAATATTACTTATCAGTGCCATTCCAAGGCCCATTATGTGCGCCTTCTTCACCAATGCGTTCAAACGTATGCGCACCAAAAAAGTCGCGCTGTGCTTGGATCATATTCGCCGTTGAGCGGCCTGTTCGCATCATGTCAAAATAGGCAAGCCCAGCAGAAAGCGCCGGAGTAGAATTGCCCGTTAACGCACCTTGGCTAACAACTTGGCGCAGATCGCCGTGACTGTTTTTCAAGCGTTCAACAAAGAATGGCGCAAACATCAAATTCGCATCTGGCGTTTTTTTCAATGCTTCGGCCATATCGTTCAGCATTGCAGAACGAATAATACAGCCCTCTCGCCAAACTTCTGCAACATCCGGCATTGGAAGGCCCCACTCATAAGTTTTAGAAGCGGCGCTAAGCATATCGAAGCCCTGCGCATAGCAAGCGATTTTGCCAGCCAGAAGAGCGTTCTCCAGCATATCAATTGTGATCGCATCACCTGTGATAGGTGACGGCGCAGCAGAGTATATTTCTTCGCCAGACTTGCGCTGATCAAGACGTGCAGAAATGTTGCGTGCGGCAACCGCTGCCTCGATCGTTGTTACCGGGGTGCCGAGATGCTGTGCTTCAATTGCCGTCCAGCGTCCGGTTCCTTTTTGGCCAGCCCGATCCAGAATGATATCGAGAATAGGAACGCCAGCTTTATCATCAATGACTTTGGCAACTTCTGCTGAAATTTCGATCAGATAGGATTGAAGCGGCCCTTCATTCCATTTGGCAAAAACATCAGCAATATCGGGTGCAGACATATTCATGCCATCACGCAATATGCCATAAACTTCCGCAATCATCTGCATGTCGGCATATTCAATGCCGTTGTGAACCATTTTAACGAAGTGACCTGCGCCGCCCTCACCCATCCATGTGGCACATGCTTGGCCTTCATATTTGGCTGAAATCGCTTCGAGTACTGGCGCGACTTCATCCCAAGCTTTGCGCGGACCACCGCCCATAATTGATGGACCAAAGCGTGCGCCTTCTTCACCGCCGGAAACACCTATTCCTAAAAAACGAAACCCTTGTTCGAGCGCTTCTGCTGCGCGCCTGTTACTATCACCAAAATTAGCATTACCGGCATCGATGATAATATCTTCAGGTTCAATGAGTGGGCGTAGCGCCGCAATTTGGTCATCAACAATCGATCCGGCAGGAACCATCAGAATTATCTTACGCGGACTTTTGAGCGCAGCAACGAATTGCTCCAACGTATCAGTGCCAGTCAGCTTATCCTTTAAGCGCCCAGCCTCTTCAACGAACTCATGCGTGCGTGCAACTGTCCGGTTATAAACAGCAATATCAAAACCGTTCTCTGCAATATTGAGCGCAAGATTGCTTCCCATAGTGCCAAGTCCGATTAACCCTACCGTTGGTTGCTCTGTCATTTCGTTTCCACTTTTTAGTTTTGATATCAGCATGTCCACATCGAATGCGCGAGACTATGATTAGCATTATATCATGCTTGTGACATGCGCGAACGCACTCTCTCACAGGAAATTGATTCCGCATGAATATTAGTAAGATCATGCAAAACGCTTACAAAATTCAATTATACATAGAGGTTAATTTTGGCTCTGAGGGCGTTTTCTTGGAAGCGATATTTTCACCAATGTTCCACTGTCATCAGTATCTGATACTTCCAAATTCCCTTTATGCATATCAACAACAGAGCGTATGATGGACAATCCCATCCCAACATCTTTCTTTGCCGTGTCAGCTGATTGCTCGAGCCCCTCGCATTGAACATCTAGGGCGCCAGTAAAACAGATATTCTGACCGCAAATTTCGATCTCGACATGTTGGCCGCAATTTTTTGTGGAAACGCTAATATCCGTTAGCTCGGGCGAAGATTTGATCGCATTGGTAAGAACACTGGTTACAGCCTGCATTACGGCATTGCTGTCACACTCTGTCAGACACAATAAAGCATCAAACTGTTTTGTTATTTTCTGCTTTCGGCAATCGGCAAAGACATCAACCTGATCAATTGCTGTACTGATTATGTCGTTGATGTCGGTCATTTCCCACACAGGGTTTTTCAAGTAATCAACACTTGAAACCTGCACAATAAGCTCATTGATTGCACCGAGGAGATTAGTCCCTGCACGATTAATTATCGTCAGCGTATCAGCTACATTGCTATTATCTAATGGTCCAAACGCCCCAAGCATCAGCGCTTCCGAATAACCTAGAATGGCATTAAGCGGTGTTTTCAGATCATGGCTAACATGGGCGAAAAAATTGTCTTTTGCACACTTAACTTCATTCAACCGTGTGGTCGTTTGTTCAAGCTTCTGCTCAAGTTTGAAAATGTGTAGCGCATTTCGGATCGTTAGCTCTAGCACTGCAGGCGTCAAATTATCGAGATCAATATAATTGACCATATCGCGATCAAAGCCATCGTCTGTGGTCTCACCCGCTATAAAAAGGACAGGCACTTCGCTTTTTAACTTGGCATAAACTGCGGGTGCATTTTCTCCAGCAGAGACTTCATGGCTATGACCCAACACAACAAGTTCGGCGCGATTACTCGCCATGGTTTTAGCTGCAGCAGCAAGGCTATGCGCGCGAATGGCACTGACATTGTAACGTTGAATGAATTTTAGATGCTTAGCGAGCGCTTCAAAATCAACGCCATCAGCGTCGACGATCACAATACTCAAGTTTTTAGCATTATGTACCGCTTGCTTTGGTTTAGCGGAGACCAGATGCAAGTTAGTATAAATATCTATAAGCTTATGCGTATTAGCAGTGGTTTTCATGAATTCCCCCAGAGCAGTCCAAATTATTGGTAGCATCTGACTTGCGCGGTCTTCACATGCAGGTGCCTATTATGCTCGTTAACCTTTTGTTAACTATATCGCGCGCTACCTTGCCTGAAGCTGAATCAGCTTACAAAAACGCTGTTTATCTAAGGCATCCAGCGCTTTATACAGCAATGATGCGTCCAAAGGCTGCGTCAAAAATGTGCCTATTATTCACCACGTGCTGCGTGTAAACAGACCATATACGCATTGCCTCGTAATGATTTTGACTAGAGTTATCGTTTGAAAAACACGTTCCTGCCATTGAAATTACTGCTGGTCGCAGCGCTTATTTTAGCGTCATTTGCGCATACTACTTTTTCACGCGAAACAGTGGCGCCATCGGGCTACGACGCGCGCGCATTTTCAGCCCAATTCGTATTGCCAGATGGCACTTTACCAGTTTTATGCGAACAATCAGGCGATGGCACTCCGCATCATAGTTCACCTGTTCCTTGTGAGTTTTGCTCAATTGCGGGCGCTGCGCTGTCTGTCGGTTCTCTCGCAGATTCAGTTTTTTACCGGTTTGCAACCGCTCTTGAAATCAAAATGCCAGAAGCGACGGACAATCTTTTCCGTCCGCTTTATCGCACTTTTGCGCAAAGCCAAGCTCCGCCGATTGTTTGAATATTCTAAATTCGATCAATCAAATTAATGCCGCGCAATAACGCGCAGGCGACGGAGAAAACCATGAAAAAACTACTTTTAACATTTGCATCTTTGGCTCTTATGTCAGCGGCTTCATTTGCTCACGATTACAAAGTCGGCGAGCTCGTCATCAATCATCCCGTCATGCGGGAAACACCTGCCAATGCCCCCGTTTCTGGCGGCTACATGACAATCAAAAACAACGGCTCAGAAGCTGACCGACTGCTTGCTGTAGAGGTCGATTTTGCTGGCAAATCAGAAATCCATGAAATGTCGATGTCCGGTGAAGTCATGAAAATGCGCAAGCTGGAAGAAGGTCTCGAAATTCCTGCTGGCGGCGAAGTTAAACTTATGCCTGGCAGCTACCATTTGATGTTTATGCAGCTGGAAAAGCAGCTCATGAAGGGCGAAAAATATGATGCGACTTTGATCTTCGAAAAGTCCGGCTCTGTTGATGTGACATTGAATGTCGAAACATTGGAAGAGATTAAAAAATCGCTGGGCGACGAGGCCATGGATCATTCACACCACGGCATGGAAGAAAGTGAGACGAAAAAAGCTGAGTAAAAGTTCAGCCTACTTTCAATCTTGGGCGAGCGGCAGGAATGCCCTCGCCTTTTTATGATTTCAGAGCGCTGAAAGATTAGACATCGAGCTACTTAAGGCCGCTTACTTTTCCTGATCATCAAGGTCGTCTTGTTTGACTGCTGACCAATCGGTTTGATACATTTTTACAGCTGCGATTACCCCCAGACCAAAAAATATGATCGCCCAAGTTACGGCACCTGCATATAGCTCAAACAATGCCCATAAAAAAAGCACGGACACCACAGCGTAGCGCCGCCAGACCGGATAGAAAAACGGTGTATTGAAGTCGAAAAATCCAGGCCTCTTACTCATTATCATTGTCCTTTTTTGCGGCTTCACCTTTTGGCGTAATTGAGTAGATACCGCGTTCCACCCTATCAAACCAACCATAATAATCTGCGGCCATAATTGCTCGTGCCCGCGACACCGATATTGCCTTAGCAACATTAGATGCTTTTGACGGTCCATTATCTGATAAATATTGCAAGCAACGTAACGCATCCTGTCGGTAAGCAGTTACAATCGTTTGCTTGTTAATGCCACCCTGATTTGGATCGCCCACGCGCAATTCAAACTCGCGCAACAGACGTCCCACCTTTCGCTTTGATTGGCGCGGCTTATAAGGTGCTGGATCAAGATGTGGTTCAACAAACCCGTCTTTTAAGCGCACAGTTAGTAGCCCAATGCCTAGGCGTCTGCATAGACGCTTATTATTCTTCAAACTATTCAAAAACGCGCGCCCAGCCCCACGTGGTACAGCGATATAAACATCATCCGTCATCGATTGACGATCCGTTGCCTGATGATAAAGCGTGAGGCTGAAGGCTGTTTTCATCTCAACGATTACGGGCGGTTCATCCTCACGGACCGCGACAATATCTGCGCCAGCGATCTCGCTTTTCACCTGATAGCCTTGCTTGGAAAGAAAAGCCTTTATCGGTTCATATAGCTCTGTTTCCGCAATTTTTGTTTTGGCCATTTTAATATTCATCCTGCGATAGCATACTGCCTCACCGTACCGTTTTGCTGCCTAAACTAGACAATCTGCATTATGAAAAATGCCCAAATCACATAACGCATCGTTTTGGCAAAACCGACGATTAAGACAAACCGCCAAAATGGTTCGCGTAAAACACCTGCAATCAGCGTAATCGGATCTCCAATGATAGGCATCCAGCTTAATAACAGGCTCCAATATCCATATTTCTCATATCGATGTTGAGCCGCTTCAAGCTGTGCAGGGCTTGCGGGAAACCATTTGCGGTCCTTAAACCGTACAATGAAACGGCCGATCACCCAATTGCTTATACTCCCAAGCGTATTGCCAAGACTGGCAATGAGAACGAGCGGGATTATTCCATATTGCTGCGATGCATAAAGCCCAGCCAAACCAAGCTCGCTTGCAGCAGGCAACAAAGTCGCGGCTAAAAAACTGGCAACGAACAGTCCGAAATACCCGCTAATAAGCATTAAAATTGCCGCTTTGCGCCATGATTGATAAGATTACCCTAGGGCAAGAATCACCAAAGCGTGATAATCACATCCGCCGAGTTGATAACTAACTCTGTGCATTTCTGGTATAGATAATGCAACAGCAAGCCAAAAGAACGGATAAAAACATGCCTGTATATCGCTATCCAATGCCGAAGGGTTCCGAGATAACAGATGAAAAGATGTTTTTAAACAGACGCCAATTTATGGTTAGCGCGGCGGGTTTTGCCGCTGGTGCTACTGTTCCAACTATCGGCCATGCGAAAACTATTGATGACTATAAAGCGTTGAATGTTTCGGTCAAAAACAGCCCCTACTCCACAGAAGATCCAGCAAATCCGTTTGAAGATATTACGACACATAATAATTTTTATGAGTTCGGCACTGGCAAAGGTGATCCGGCAGCCAATGCAGGAACGCTAACGACAGATCCATGGTCGATCAAAGTTGGCGGCCTGGTCAACAATCCTGGCACAATCGACATCAACGACATTTTAAACAGCCTTGAGCTGGAAGAACGCATTTACCGGTTACGCTGTGTTGAAGCATGGTCAATGGTCATCCCTTGGGTCGGTATTCCATTAGCGAGTGTGCTCAACAAATATGATCAGCAAGGTGATGCCAAATATGTGTCTTTTGAGACCTTGGTGCGCCCAGAAGAAATGATCGGACAGAGAAACGCATTTGGTTTGGACTGGCCTTATGTGGAAGGGTTGCGTTTGGATGAGGCAATGCATCCGCTGACCATTTTGGCCGTTGGTGTTTATGGCAAGCAAATGCCGAACCAAAACGGCGCGCCAATTCGCTTGGTCGTGCCGTGGAAATATGGCTTTAAATCCATCAAATCTATTGTCGGCATTAAGTTTACAGCTGAGCAGCCAGCAACGACGTGGAACCTGCAAGGGCCGAGTGAATACGGTTTTTATTCCAACGTAAATCCCGGCGTTGATCACCCGCGTTGGAGCCAGAAGACGGAGAAAATTATTGGCAGCGGAATCTTTGGATCACGCAGACAAACAGAACAGTTCAATGGATATAAGGAACAGGTAGCTTCGCTTTATGAAGGCATGGACCTTGTAAAGAATTTCTGACAATGGCGCAGTCAAAACTATGGACAAAAGCGCCGACATGGATTGTTTATCTTGTCGGCTTTTTGCCTGCAGCTTATCTTATATATGGCGTTGTCACCAACACACTTGGGCCGGACCCGATTGAAGTGTTGGAAAACAATTTGGGCGAACGCGCGCTACAGTTTTTATTGATTGGTCTGGCCATCTCGCCATTGATGCGGTTTGCGAAAATCAATCTTGTTAAATATCGACGTGCGATTGGTTTAGTCGCGTTTTTTTACGTCTTCATGCATTTACTTGTTTATACGGTGCTCGACCGTCAGCTCGACCTGAGCGCTATTGTTGATGACATTTGGAAACGTCCTTACATCACAATCGGCATGTCGGCTTTTTTATTGCTGACACCGCTCGCGCTTACATCAAACAATTATACTATACGAAAGCTTGGTCTAGCTGCATGGAACAAACTTCATAAAGTTGTTTATGTCGCTGTCGTTTTGGGTGCTCTGCATTACATGCTTCTTACCAAGACATGGCAAGTTGAGCCTATCGTTTATTTTGTTTTAGCAATATTGCTGGTTGGTAGCCGAAGATTTTATCCAAAACGCAAGAAACCAATAAAAGCTGAAGCCCAAACAACCGTGCAAACAGCCTGAAATGCAAGACGCCGCTGCTCCAAATTTGAAGCAACGGCGCATAAGCCTTGGGAGGTATTATATTTAAGACAGGCAGCGCTGGAACGAGCCTGTTAGTTTGGTCAATAATTCACCGTACAACCCAGCACCTGTTTCAATTCCCGCACCAAGAGGGTCAAGCACCTCCACTTTTACGTTCAGCCCTTCAGTTAGTGTCGCGGTAACATCACTGTTAAATTGTGTTTCGCTAAAAATGCAGGCCACATCTTCAGTTTTAAGTACTTCCCTTAGTGATTTCATGCGCGCTGCACTTGCTGAAACTTCAGGATTATCAAGCAACAATCCCTTCGCATTCAATCCAAACCGCGCTTCAAAATATTGGGTACCATCATGAAATGCGACAAAAGCTTTCTTCCCAACATTTGATAGTTCTGTCGATATTTTTGTTTCCAAGCTTTGTAGTCCACTTAATGCATTATGGGCATTAGTACGGTACGTCTCTGCATTTTCCGGATCAATACTTTCGAGTTGCATTGCGATTGCTTCCAACATTACAGCTGCGTTACGCGGGTCTAACCAAATATGAGGATCATGATCCCCGACATGCGTATGACCGTGGTGGCCGTGCTCGGCTTCCTGCTTATCCTTGTGATCATGCTCACCTTCATGCTTGTCATCATCTTCGTGCTCATGAGCATCTTTATGACCACCTGCCGCTGCGATTTTTTCTCCATCACGGAAATCAAGCAGTGTCAGCCCTTTCGCATCAATCAGCGCAACATTAGTGTCTTTGCTATCAAGCGCCTCTAATGGTTTGGCAAGAAAGGCTTCAAGCGCAGGCCCGACCCAGAAAACGACATCAGCATTTTGGATCGCCCGCGCATCAGATGGCTTCAATGAGAAATCATGAGGAGAGACATTTGCATTGAGCAAAAGCTCAGGCTCAGCAACATCCCCCATTACCATCGACACCAAGCTATGAATCGGCGCTATCGACGCCACCACTTTTGGCGCAGCGTTTGCAGAAGTGCAAAGCAAGAGTGTACTCATTGCTAGAAAAATGCTGGAACGTGCCTTGGTGGCGGACAAAATATTGTACATTTCTTCACTTTCATGTCGACGATTGTTGATATGTTATACTATAACACTTACGTAAAATATATTTTCAGTGCAAGTGTTTTTAGAACTAATTTGAGGTTTTCCATGAGCGACCCACTCGTTACACTTAAAGGCGCAGGCGTCTATCGCGATAAGCGCTGGCTTGTCAGAGGTGTTGACCTTGAGGTCGCCCGCGGCGAGATCGTTACAATGATTGGACCGAATGGATCGGGAAAATCAACGACGGCAAAAATGGCACTGTCTATTATAAAGCCTGACGAAGGAACTGTTCAACGATCTGACAATTTAAAGGTCAGTTATGTTCCACAGAAGCTATCTATCGATTGGACAATGCCGCTTGATGTGCGCCGCTTCATGAACCTGACGAGTAAATTGACAGCAGTACAGATTGACGATGCGCTGACCGCAACAGGTGCGGCACACTTAAAAAAAGCAGAAGTCCGCAGTCTATCAGGCGGTGAGTTTCAGCGGGTCATGCTTGCTCGCGCTATGGCACGCCGCCCTGATTTACTTGTGCTAGACGAGCCTGTGCAAGGCGTGGACTTTGCCGGTGAAATCTCAATCTACGATTTAATAAAGACCATTCGAGATGATCTTGGATGCGGCATTTTATTAATTTCGCACGACCTGCATATTGTTATGGCTGCGACTGACAAAGTTATCTGTCTTAATGGACATGTATGTTGCCAAGGCACGCCCACAAACGTTGCGAAAAGTGAGGCCTATAAGAACCTGTTCGGTCCCCGCAATGATTCAACTTTGGCGGTTTATCAACATCGCCATGACCACGACCATTTGCCTGATGGGCGTGTCAGACATGCGGATGGAACAGTAACCGATCATTGTCACAGCGACGATGGTCACCATGATGATAAGCCATCTCACAACCATTTAAATGAGCAAAACCATGCTTGATGATTTTATTGCTCGCGCTCTTTTAGCCGGTATTGGCTTGGCCATTATTGCTGGCCCACTTGGCTGCTTTATCATATGGCGCCGTATGGCTTATTTCGGCGATACACTTGCTCATTCAGCACTGTTGGGTGTTGTTGCGGGTATTTTTTTAGATATCAACATTACCCTTACCGTGTTTGTTGTTTCTGCTGTCATTTCCTGCGTGATGATTTTATTGCGGCGCAGCGGCACGCTTTCATCCGATGCTATATTGGGCCTGCTATCTCACTCAGGATTAGCACTTGGCCTTGTGGCCATAAGCTTTCTTAGCCAATCCAATGTTAGCTTAAACAGCCTTTTGTTTGGAGACATTTTGGGTGTCTCCAAACAAGATGTCGGTGTCATTTATATTGGCGGCACTGTTTTATTGATCATTCTTGTTCTGATTTGGCGGCCTCTGTTTGCAGCAACGGTTAGCCAGGAACTAAGCGAAGCAGAAATGAAAAATCCGAACCTACCGGAAATTATATTCATGCTGTTGATGGCTGCGGTGATTGCCCTTGCGATGAAGATTGTCGGCGTATTGCTAATCACAGCAATGTTGATTGTACCGGCAGCTACCGCGCGCAAATTTTCTGTAGCTCCTGAGCAGATGGTCGTGATATCGATATTAATAGGCATCCTATCCGTGAGCGGCGGCGTCGCAGGATCTTTGCAGTTTGACACGCCTACCGCGCCGACAATTGTTGTGACATCACTTATCCTCTTCATTTTAAGCCGTTTGTCGCCTCGGATGTTACGTGCAAGAAGGAACAAGTAATGGGCACACCGCAAAAACTGACCAAAAACCAATCGCTTGTATTGGGCATACTCGATAAGTCAGAGCAGCCGCTGAGCGCCTATACAATTTTGGATTCGCTTCGCAGTGAAGGTTTGCGCGCACCTTTACAGGTTTATCGTGCATTAGATGCTCTGGTTTCGCTTGGTAACGTGCACCGATTGGAAAGCTTGAACGCTTTTGTTGCTTGCTCGCATGCAGGCTGTTCATCGCATAGCTCTGCAACTTTCATCATATGCAAGAATTGCGGAATCGTAGCGGAAATTTACGACGACACGATTACATCTCAACTGCGCCAAGTTGCAGAACGCGAAGCGTTTAGCCTGCAAAAAACCACAGTGGAACTGCATGGCATTTGCGCGTCATGCCAAAACAACGCATAGCAATTCAACAGCTCCCAACAGGAGAATATATATGACGGCAGCGCCGATCAATTTCGACAATTCCTATGCTAAATTACCAGAGGGTTTTTACGCTAAAGTCACGCCAGCCAAGGCAAGTGCACCGGAAGTATTGGCCCTTAATGAAAGCCTTGCCAAAGAACTTGGTATCGACACACAATGGCTGAAATCTGACGCTGGGATCGCCATGCTTTCTGGCAATGCACTACCGGATGGTGCAGCCTCAATTTCGACAGCTTATGCTGGCCATCAGTTTGGTAATTTTGTGCCGCAGCTCGGTGATGGACGCGCTTTGTTGATCGGCGAAGTGATCGACACGAATGGAAAACGCCGCGACATTCAGCTTAAAGGCAGCGGCCTTACGCCATTTTCGCGCGGCGGTGATGGTAAGGCTGCAATTGGGCCAGTGCTGCGCGAATATATTGTTTCAGAAGCGATGCATACGCTTGGTATTCCAACCACGCGCGCTTTGGCAGCGCTGGTTACCGGCGACGACGTTATTCGCGAAGAGGTTTTGCCAGGCGCCATTTTAACACGCGTTGCGTCCAGCCATATCCGTGTTGGCACATTCCAGTTTTTCTTCGCTCGTGATGACGTTGCATCCCTTAAAGCATTGGCTGATCATGTCATTGAGCGGCATTATCCCGAAGCGCGCAATCATGAAAATCCCTATCTTGCGATGCTGCAAGGCGTGGTTGAAAAACAAGCAGAGCTTATCGCAAACTGGCTGATGGTCGGCTTTATTCACGGTGTCATGAACACCGATAATATGTCCATTGCTGGCGAGACCATCGATTATGGACCCTGCGCTTTTATGGACAGATTTGATCCTAAAACTGTTTTCAGTGCCATCGATCAAGGCGGCCGTTACGCTTATGGCAATCAGCCCTCTATTGGGCAGTGGAACCTATCTGCGCTGGCACAAGCCATGTTGCCAATTCTAGACGATGATGAGGCAAAAGCTATCGAGCATGCGAAAAAGGCACTTGATGCTTATTCGACGACTTTTGAAACGACTTACGAGGCACTCATTCGCAAAAAGCTTGGCTTTCAAAAGGCGAATGAAGGCGATGTAGCTTTATGGCAAGATTTAACGAAACACCTCACTGCCAGTGAAGTTGATTTCAACCAATTCTTCCGCGCGCTTTCAAAAGCTTCAATCGAACCAAGCATGAAAGATATGGTTTTTCATGAGTTGTTTGGTGGTCCGTCCATGTTTGACATGTGGATGGTTGCGTATCGTTTAAGACTTCATCTTGAAGACAGAGATGATCAAGAACGACAAAAAGCAATGCTTAGCGTGAACCCTGCCTATATACCGCGCAATCATTTGGTCAATGAAGCGCTGGAGGCAGCACAAGAAGGCGATCTGACTTTTGCAGAAAAACTGATGGACGTTCTTTCAAATCCTTTTGAAGAGCAAGCAGGATTTGAGCGCTATCTGCTGCCACCTAGGCCAGAAGAAATTATCAAAAATACATTCTGCGGCACCTAAAGCGTTTAGCTTTTTGATTGATTGGGGCATCGTTCCCATTCAATATAGCTGCGGGAGGAATTTACATGGCTTCAATCACGGGCTGGGCACACACACCCTTTGGCAAACTGACAGATAAAACCGTCGAAGCGCTCATTGGCGATATTGCCAATGAGACGATTGAGAAGGCTGGTCTGTCGGTAGATGAAATAGATGCGGTTTGTTTAGGCACATTTAATGCAGGCCTTGTGCGCCAAGATTTTACCGGAAGTTTAGTTTCGTCTGCCGTGCCTGAACTGCGCCACGTTCCTGCAACCCGTTATGAAAATGCCTGTGCGACTGGTAGTGCGGCCATTCATGGAGCACTTGATAGAATTGCTGCTGGCAAAGCGCGCCATGTGCTGGTGATCGGCGTTGAAAAGATGACGGCGCTACCAACAGCAGATGTTGGCAATGTGTTGCTTAAAGCTTCTTATGTTGAAGAAGAAGCTGATATTGATGCAGGGTTTGCAGGCATTTTTGGGCGCATAACATCAGCTTACTTCCAGAAATTCGGCGACCAGAGTGATGCACTTGCGCATATCGCGGCGAAAAATCACGCCAATGGTACGCTCAATCCGCTTGCACATATGCAAAAGGATTTTGGCTTTGAGTTTTGCAACCAAATCTCAGACAAAAATCCATATGTAGCTGGGCCGCTTCGGCGTACCGATTGCTCGCTCATTTCTGATGGGGCAGCGGCGCTGATCATTTCACACGACAAAGCAGCCGAAGCGATGGAGCACGCTGTGTCGTTTCGCGCTGCTGAACAGGTCAATGATTATCTGGCCCTATCAAAGAAAGACCCCACTGAGTTTTTAGGGGCGCGCATGTCTTGGAATAAAGCGTTAGAAAGCGCTGGTTTAACGCTTGATGATTTAAGCTTTGCAGAAGTTCATGACTGCTTCACCATTGCAGAACTCATTGAATATGAAATTATGGGCCTTGCGAAGCGCGGCCAAGGTGGTGACATCGCGCGTTCTGGCGAGACTGCTATCGGTGGTCGCCTGCCTGTGAACCCTTCGGGCGGTCTTAAAGCAAAAGGCCATCCCGTTGGTGCGACGGGTGTTTCCATGCATGTGATGGCCACCAAACAATTGATGGGCGAAATTGCTGGTGCGAAAGTAAAAGACGCAAAACTGGCGGCAATATTCAATATGGGCGGCACAGCAGCTGCGAACTATACCAGCATTTTAGAGCGCCTACGATGAGCGCTGGTCTTAACATTGAGCGCCAGACAAATGCCGTTATGAATATCGGCCATTTTTTGACGCAAGCTTCACGCCGTTTGAAAGATGTCCCTGCACTCATTCGCGGCGATGACATTAGAAGCTGGGAAGCGATGAATGCCCGCGTTGATGCAATTGCGCATGCACTCAAACACATAGACGTTCAAAAGGGCGACCGCGTTCTTCTGCATTCGAGCAACTGCCTTGATATGGCAGAAGCGATGTATGCAATATTCAAAACAGGCGCCGTATTGGTGCCAACGAATTTTCGTTTAAACCCCGCAGAGATCGCTCAAATGGCGGAGATTTCAGGCGCGACATACTTCATTGGCAATGCTGATTTTCCTGATCATATAACAGCGCTTTCTCATTTGGCGCAGATGAAGAGCAAGCCGATTATCATCGGAGAGAATTACGAAGAACTGATCGCTGCGAATATGAAACACGGCGCATTTAATGAAGCCCATGTTGAGCATAATGATCCGGCTTGGTTCTTCTTTACTTCTGGCACGACGGGAACGCCTAAATGCGCAGCGCTAACACATGGCCAGCTTGGGTTTGTGCTGACTAATCATGCGGCAGATTTAATGCCCGGCTTATCGCCGCAAGATGCATCGCTGGTTGTTGCCCCACTTTCGCATGGCGCTGGATTACACTTTTTTGTGCAAGTCTCGCGTGGCGCAAAAACAGTTTTAACCAAGATTGACGGGCTTGATCCGCACGAATTATGGCAACTCGTTGAGAAGCACAAAATCACCAATATGTTCACAGTTCCAACAATCGTGAAAAGATTGGTCGAACACCCAAGTGTTGATCTGTTTGATCATAGCAGCCTCAAACATGTGATTTATGCTGGTGCACCCATGTATCGCGCGGATCAAAAAACAGCGCTCGAAAAACTCGGACCAGTTCTTGTTCAGTATTTTGGGCTCGGCGAAGTGACTGGCGCTATCACTGTGCTACCCGCAAATGAACATTTCCTTGATGACGCACAGATGCGCATCGGCACATGCGGCTATGCCCGTACAGGCATGCAGATCGCCATTTTAAACGATAGCGCAACTGAATTGCCGCTGGGTGAAACTGGCGCTATTGGCGTGCGCGGCCCTGCTGTATTCTCTGGTTATTACAACAATCCAAAAGCGAATGCTGAAAGCTTTCAAAACGGTTGGTTTTTAACAGGCGACATTGGGCATATGGATGACGCTGGTTATGTTTATCTTACCGGCCGAAAATCTGACATGTATATTTCAGGCGGCTCAAATATTTACCCAAGAGAAATTGAAGAAAAGCTTCTGGAACATCCAGCCATTGCGGAAATCGCGATTGTTGGCGTACCCGATGCAAACTGGGGCGAAGTCGGTGCGGCGGTCATCGCTTTATCTAACGGCGCGGTATTAGATGAAACAGAACTGCGTGCATGGTTTGCCGATAAGGTTGCACGGTATAAGCAGCCAAAACTTATCGTGTTTCGCGATGAATTACCAAAATCGAGCTATGGCAAAGTCGAGAAACGCCGCGTTCGAGAATTGCTTTTGGCCGATGGTTTGATTGAGGAAATTCAGTAATGCCAGCAGTGAAAATGGCACGCGCTGACTTACCAAAAGCGTACCACATGAAGCACCCGGGACCGCTTAATTCAACACGCATAGACTATGTTGAAATACCCGAAGTTGTTTCCGATCATGTGATCTTGCCAGTAGGCAAAAACCTGCATGATGCTGTCATCGAAGCTGCCAAAAATCTCGGCGGCGAGTGCGGAACGGCCTCTATCAATGGCGGAGAATTTTCTAAAACCCGTTTTACAACGGGCGGGCCAGCACGCGAGGGTAAATCAGCAAATTACACCTTTATTCGTGACCTAGCGGACAAGCAAATTTTGATGGGCACTTGTTCATTTGGCTTTGCTGAAGACGCGCCGCATTTTGTTCATTGCCATGCGCGTTTTGTGAGCAGCAACCAGTCAACAGAAATGGGTGGTCATTTATTTGCGCCAGATTGCATCATCAGCGAGCCGATTAGCGCGCAAATGAATGTTTTTATTGGTGCAAGCATTACAAAGCGCGCAAGCGAAGAAACGCTTCATGCCATTTTTGAAATTGATAAGCATGCCCCGCCGCAGATTAGCGACGAATTCGGCCGCGAATATTTCATTCGGGTTCATCCCAATGAGGATTTGCCCATCGCGCTTGAAAACTTTTGCAAAGAACACGGCATTGAAAATGCAATCATTGGCGCGTCTCTTGGCAGTCTTAATGCACCAGCACTCAGCATGCGCGGTGACATTCAAAAAGTTTCAAGTGTCGGAACCGAAGCTATTTCTTTTAACGGAGAAGTTATGCTGAATGAAAACGGCAAGCATACAGCCTCCATTCTAACGAACCTCGTCGATGAAGCAGGCACTGAATTTTGTGGCTATCTGATTAAGGGCCATGCGCCGATATGCATCACAGCCGAAATATATTTGATGGAAGTCAAAGACCCATCGGTATTAGCAACCATGCGCCAAGTCCGCGACGCAAGTTACTAGCTTTTATTGTCAGCCCTTGGCTATGCCATAGAGGTTGGTTGAACGGGCACCAGATCGACAATAGGCATAGATAGGACGCTCCAAATCATCGAGCGCGGTGCGTGTGTCTTCAATATTCTCCGGTGTCATTCCCATTTTTGTCACGGGAATATAACGGATAGCTAAACCTGCTTCATTAGCCGCGGCTTCAATGAGTTCAAAATTCGGTTGATCCGCTGATTCTCCATCCGGTCTATTGCAGATGATAGATTTATATCCAGCAGCTTTAATGTCAGCGACTTGTTCAGGTGTAATTTGCCCTGAAACAGCAACTTCATCATCAATTTTACGGTAATCATCAGGCAAATTCATAATTAAATCCAACATTGTTCTTGAACGCACAATAATATGCACTTGGCTTGCAATCAACGTTTTTAGCAAGTGGTTGATATCATCATACAGCTGTTTAAGCGCTAATCAATTTGGCCTATATAAGCGCTATGCAAATTAGACGCCTCGATGAAATCACAGTCAACCAAATAGCTGCCGGCGAAGTCGTCGAGCGGCCTGCTAGTGTTATTAAAGAGCTTGTTGAAAACGCTCTGGATGCAGGTGCAACCCGCGTTGAGGTTTCAACAGCGGCAGGCGGCAAAACCTATATGAGCGTGGTCGATAATGGCCATGGTATGACGGGCGATGATTTGCAGCTTGCGATCTCTCGCCACTGTACATCCAAAATGGAACATGGCCTAAGCGCTATTCAATCCCTTGGGTTTCGCGGTGAGGCTTTGCCTTCCATTGGGTCGGTTGCCAAATTATCGCTAACATCACGGCAGCACGACGGTACAGACGGCGCGCGCATTGATGTAGAAGGCGGCACAGTGTCTGGCCCTAAACCCTCGGCAAGCAATCCTGGTACAAGGGTGGAAGTGCGCGATTTATTTTACGCGACACCTGCCCGTTTGAAGTTCATGAAGTCCGAACGTGCAGAAAGCACAGCGATCAATGATGTCATACGCCGCATTGCAATGGCTGCGCCTGCGGTTGGATTTTCACTGTCTGGCACCGAACGTCAAATCCTTGATTTTCCAAAATGCAGTGCAGATGCAGCTGGACGCAAAAAGCGTATCGCGCAAGTTCTTGGCCAAGAGTTTGCGGACAATTGCATTGAGCTCAATGTCGAACGTGACGGCGTATCCATAACGGGCCTGATATCGCTGCCTTCCTATCACCGTGGCAATGCGGCGCATCAATATGCCTATGTGAATGGAAGGCCCATTAAGGACCGCCAGATACTGGGCGCATTGCGTGGCGCTTATTCAGACATGTTGGTGCGTGATCGTTTTCCGGTTGTTGTTCTGTTTATCGACATTGATCCAGCGCTGGTTGATGTGAATGTGCATCCTGCAAAAGCGGATGTGCGCTTTCGCGATCCAGGTTTGGTGCGCGGCCTGATTGTTTCCGGTATTCGCCATGCACTTGCGCAAGAAGGCGTTCGCGCTTCCACATCGGCCGCCAGTGCAATGAGCGAAGCTTTTAAGCCTGGCTTTCATGTGAATAATTCGCAGCACCAAAACATCGAAAGCCAACAAGGCTGGCAAAGGCCACTTGAGCAAGATTTTACATCTCACTCGTACAGCTCTGCCAATGGCTTTCATGAAAACTCACAATCTCGAATGTCTGATATGCCGCCTGTTGTGCGAGATTTGGCAGAGGTATCGCCGCGTACTGACAACACAGAAGCAGCGCGAAAAGAAACACAATTTCCACTCGGGGCTGCACGCGCGCAAATTCACGACACTTATATTGTTTCTCAAACAGAAAACTCGGTAGTCATTGTTGATCAACATGCAGCTCATGAGCGATTGGTATTTGAGTCTTTGAAAAAAGCACTTTCAGAACGCGTAATGCCAAGTCAAATGTTGCTGGTTCCCGATATTATTGATCTGAATGCAGATGAAGCCGAAGCACTATTGGTTGTGAGCAATGAACTGGAACGGTTCGGACTTTTGATTGAAAGTTTTGGACCGGGTGCAATCGCTGTTCGCGGAACGCCTGCCATTCTAGGTGACACAGATACACATAGCCTCATCCGTGATCTGGCTGGTGATATCTTAGATGGTGGTCAAACTGACGGTACGCTGCGTCTTAAAGACATGATCGAAAAAGTAGCCTCCACCATGGCTTGCCACGGCTCCGTGCGCGCGGGTCGCCGCATGCGCAATGAAGAGATGAATGCCCTACTTCGCCAGATGGAAGCAACGCCCGGTTCAAGCACATGCAATCATGGACGCCCGACTTTTATTGAGTTGCAATTGGCTGATATGGAAAGACTTTTCGGCCGTCGTTAGACAGGGGTTGTCTTGACCGAGCACACAGATAGAGTCAAAAGCGCAATAGATACAACGCAAATTACCACTGATTAGGATACGGATATGAACATTCATGGTCTACAGGGCGCGAGCGAAGCCAAGCTCAAATATCTGGATGCTGATTTTCGTGTCATTAAGCCGGGTACATTTGTTAAATGCGCGATCACTGGAAAACTTATTTCTATCGAAGAGTTGAAATATTGGTCTGTTGAGCGGCAAGAAGCTTATATCGACGTTAAAGCCTCACTTGAGGCTGAAAAGACGGCAAGCGTTAGATAGAACCGTTTTTAATACGGGATTGATGGTATTTTTCAGCCGTTTCGAGAATGATACTATCCACATCTGTTTCGGCTTCAAAAACCAATGAAACAGGAAGAACATGCGTTCTTTCTCTTAGCTCGGCCAACGGGCCTTCAATATGCGTTAGACGTACCGCATCTTTTTCAGTCGTCACAAGCTCGAGACCTTCAGCATTGGCTTTGTCGAGCAAGTGACGGGCATCACTGTGCGTATAAACATGATGATCGGCAAAAGAGTGCTTACCAACAAGCTTGCAGCCATAATTGGCGAGCGTTTCGTAAAATTTTGTCGGGTCACCAATGCCTGCAAAAGCGAGGACATTCTTTTTTGAAATGCCGCGCACATGCGCCGGTTTAAGATGGCCATGCATGATCGGTTTTGCCGCGCGTGCTGCGGCACGAATAACTCTGTCTCCCCTGTCGCCATCACCAATACGCAAAATCGCCGTTGCCCAGCGCATCTGATCAATCAATGGCGCGCGCAATGGACCGCCTGGAATTACCGATCCATTGCCAATACCGCGCCGTGCATCCAGAGTTATTAAAGCATAATCATAATGTAATGTGCGGCTTTGAAAGCCATCATCCATGATGATGAAATCACATCCTTGATCAATTAGTGCCTGTGCACTGTTTGCTCGGTTATGCCCGACGATTGTGGGTGCGTAACGTGCCAGCAACAAAGGTTCATCGCCAACCGCTGTAACAGTATCGCTTTTTGGGTCAACCAAATGTGAGCGAACATGAATGCCGCCATAACCACGGCTGACAAATCCTGGGCGGTATTTGTGTTTTTTTGCAGCAATGGCAATGGCAATGGCAGTGGGTGTTTTACCCGTGCCCCCGACAGTCAGATTACCAATACAAAGAACAGGTGCAAGGACGCGCTTTGGATCAGCTTTATCCATGCGTCTGCGTGCAACCGCACCATAAATTGCGCTGATTGGACCTGCTAAACGAGACTTCCAACCGGGCGCTTCATACCAAAATGGAGGCGTTTCATTTCCAGCCAATGCGTTTCTTTCCACCCTGCGTGCCGTTTATGTCATCGTCATCAGACGTTTGATAAGCGTTTCCAAGCTGTGCATTCACAATGAGCGGTTGAATATAGGGGCCAAGCATGTCCCAAGTATCATCCAATGCACCTTCCATGTCGCTAACAACGCGTGCTGCAGACATTGCCATCGCTGTTCTCAGCTTGTCATTTGCCAACAATTTGTACACTGCTTTGGCAAGTGAAATCTCATCTTCAACAAAGCGCGCGCCGTGTGCGGCAACCAATTTTTTATACGCCTCTTCAAATGCCGAAACGTTCGGCCCTGATAAAATTGCCGTATCGAGCACGGCAGGTTCTAGCGGATTTTGGCCACCTTCGCCTTTCAGTGATTTACCGACGAAAGCAACACCTGCCATGCGCAGATAAAGTCCCATTTCGCCAATCGTGTCGCCTAAAAAGATATCAGCATTTGCATCCGGCATTTTATCGACCGAGCGCATGGATACATTTAGGCCATACTCAACCAGCATTTTCTGAATATCTGCACTGCGCTTAGGATGGCGTGGCACAATAATTGTGAGCAGTTCCGGCCAATGTTTTTTCAACGCACGGTGAACGCGCGCAGCAACTTTTTCTTCGCCATCATGCGTGGAAATAGCAGCCCATACGGGTCTGTTTGCAATTGCATTTTCGAGCTGGGACTTTGTTTCACTATCCACAGAAGGAATTCGAACATCTGCTTTCAAATTGCCTGTAACGGTTACTGGGCGTGCACCAAGTTCGCGAAAACGTTCTGCATCGCGTTCCGATTGTGCCGCGACATGATGAAAGTTCTCAAATAATGAGTCAGCAAGTGCGGATCGTTTCTTCCAGCGGTTAAACGAACGGTCTGACATGCGCCCGTTGATCAAGATTTGCGGAATACGCCGAGCACCAAGCTCCAATATGGTCATTGGCCAAACTTCTGACTCGGCAAAAATTGCGGCATCGGGGCGCCAATAATTGAGAAAACGGCTTACCGCTGGTTTTAAATCTAGCGGTACATATTGATGAATGACTTTGTCGCCCAAACGTTCGCGAACAAGTGCGGCAGACGTTGTTGTTCCTGTTGTGAGGACAATATTGAGGCCCTTTGACAACATGCGCTCTATCAAACCAAGAACAGCACCGGTTTCACCAACGCTGACTGCATGCACCCATACGAGCGGACCTTCAGGCCGAGGAAGAGAAGCTTTACCGTAACGCTCATGGCGGCGCGCATGTTGCTCTTTGCCACGCGAGGCACGCAATGCCACATAAGCGCCAAGAAATGGATATGCGGCGAGCCCTACCCAGCGGTAAGTCTGCAGCGCAGCACTTGCCCACCGCTCACTCATTACCAATATCCAAACTAATAATATCCCGTTTCACACGTATTGTTAGAAACCGCGTTATGAATTTCAATTTTCGCGATAAACGTGTTTAATTTGCTCGTGTAAGCCCCGTCAAGCAGTCGGGCCCACAGCTGCGATGAAGATTACCTGATAAATCAGAATAGCGGCAATCTTATGTTCAATTTAAGCGCCTATTTCTCGTCTTGCGGATCAAGCAAGCGGTGCAAATGCACAACGAAATAACGCATATGCGCATTGTCGACGGTTTGCTGTGCTTTAGACTTCCATGCAGCCACAGCGGATTCATAATTTGGGTACACGCCAACGATATCGAGCGCATCCAAATCACGGAAAGTTTTACCTTCCAAAGACGTTAACTCTCCGCCAATCACCATATGAAGCAATTGTTTTTCTGTGTTGTCATCGCTCATTAAAAAACCTCATTAGTTCATATCTTGTTGTGCTCTAGCTGAACGGTGTTTCTACGACAATACCGAGCATTGTTTTTAGTAGTTCTGGATGACATGCAACCATAACCGGCTTCTTCGGGCTTAGTTGATTGAGTACAAAGCGTTCGCCCTTAGCATCCAGCAAAACGCCGCCCGCCTCATGCAAAATCAAATCCGCCGCGGCAATATCCCAATCATGCGCATTTGGTTTGATGTAAGTACCCGCCATTTTACCCGCCGCGACCATGGCAATGCGATAAGCAAGCGATGGCACATGTGGATGACGTTTATAAAAGGCAGTCGTTCTTATATCCATTGCATCAAGGAAAACACGCGCACCGCCAATGATGAGCGAGTCCTGGCTGGGCAGTTCAGCGTCAATTTTAATAATTTCGCCGTTTAGTTTAGCGCCGTCGCCTAATACGGCTGTATAGATTTCATCGCATGCTGGGCAAACTAAGACACCAGCAACAGGACGGCCATCCTCAACGATACCGACGGATACACACCAAACTTTTGAACCATTGATAAACCCGCGTGTGCCATCAATAGGGTCCACAATAAATGTGCGTTTTGCAGCAAGCCGCACAGATTTATCAGAATCTAGCGTTTCTTCAGAAAGCCAGCCATAGTCTGGACGCGCTGCCATCAAATGTTCTTCAAGATAAGCATTTACGGCATAATCTGCAGCGCTCACTGGAGAGTCACCAACCTTCATCTGTACATCAAGTTGTTTGTCACCGTGAAAATATGGCATTGCCAAGTTACCCGCATGACGCGCAACTTCAACGATCAGGTCCAAGTCTTCTTGGTAGCTGAATCCATCTTCATTATTCAACAAGTTCTTATCCATGCTTAACTGCCAGCCAGTGTCATTTCTGGAACCAAAATTGTAGGCGCAGCAGTGCCGTAATTTCTGTCCAAATCATTTGCAGGTACCATTGTCATAAACATGTCTTTTAGATTCGATGCAATCGTCACTTCAGACACTGGGAACGCAATCTCGCCATTTTCGATCCAAAAACCTGACGCGCCACGGCTATATTCACCTGTAACCATGTCTACGCCTTGGCCAAAGACTTCGGTGACATAAAAACCCGTTCCAACGGCTTTGATGATTTCATCCGGTGATTGTTCGCCCGGCTGCATCCATACATTGGTTGGTGATGCACCAACGGAGGTGCCACCACGTGCACCCCTGCCATTGGTTGGCAAACCAAGTTCACGGCCAATAGACGTGGAAAGATACCAGTGTTGCAAAACACCGTTTTCTACCATCGTCAGTTTTTCACCGCGAACGCCCTCGCCATCGAACTGCCGAGAAGCCTGCCCGCGCACAATATTCGGATCATCAATAATCGTAATCTTATCATTGGCGATCTGCTTACCCATTTTTTCTTGCAGGAAAGAAGATTTACGGGCGACAGATGCGCCATTGATCGCGCTGTTTAAATGTCCCAAAATACCGCGTGAAACCCGTGGATCAAAAATAATTGGCACGGTTTGCGTAGGCATTTTACGCGGGTTTAATCGCTTTACTGCACGCTCGCCAGCCGACCTTCCTATTTCGCTGCGACGATCAAGATCATTATAAAATAGTCGGCTGGAATAATCGTAGTCACGCTCCATACCGCTTCCTTCACCGGCAATCACTGAGACTGAACAGCCAAAGCGCGTTCCCTGATAACTGCCTTGAAATCCATGGGAGGTTACAAGCACCATTCCGCCAACACCGGCAGATGCGCCTGCACCAGATGACTTTGACACACCTGCAATTTCTAAAGCTGCGGCTTCGGCTTCGAGCGCATCTTGTGTCAACATTTCTGCCGTTACGTCGCTTTTGTCATAAAGATCAAGATCGGCAAATTCTGAAGCTAACCGATCTGCGTCAGCCAAACCATTGAAAGTATCATCCGGCGAAACCTTAGCCATCGCAACCGCGCGCGCGGCAAGCATGTCTGGATTGCTCGATGTCGCTGCAGAAATACTAGCGACCTTCTGACCAACAAAAACCCGCAGTGACATATCGTCAGCTTCAGATGCATCCGTCCCTTCAACTTTGCCATTGCGCACTTGAATTGACGTTGATCTTTGGCGTACGGCAACAGCGTCGCTCGCATCTGCTCCAGCGCGTTTAGCAGCCTCTACAAGTGCGGCAGCGTGATCGATCAAACTCTGGGAGTCGTCCTGCATATTGTCTCCGATTGATGGTACGCGCTAAGCGCAAATTGTTATACTTGTCTTCTGGCACAAGATACGTGCAATATCTATGCAGTACTATGTATGAATAGCTTGAGATTTCATCAAGTTTTTGAGAGATCTAATTGTTGTCTCAAATTTCAAGCAATAACATACCGAATATTTCAAAGGATCAAGTTTATGGCTGGCGGCGAAGCGACTGCATTGTTTAGTGAAGCCGTTCTGATCTTGGGCGCAGCTGTCGTTGCTGCACCCCTTTTCAAAAAACTTGGCCTTGGCACCGTGCTTGGATATTTGGCGGCAGGCGTTGTGATTGGCCCAGTGTTGCGGCTTGTTACAGACGCGGAACAAGTTCTCCAAGTGTCTGAACTTGGCGTCGTCTTTTTGTTGTTTATTATCGGGCTTGAATTAAAGCCTTCACGGTTATGGTCTTTACGGCGCGATATTTTTGGCATTGGTTTACTGCAAGTTTTCTTAACTGGCGTCGCCCTTACATCACTGGCTGCACTCCTCACGGATAAAGGCATAGCGGCATCGGCAGTTATCGGTTTTGGCTTAGCGCTTTCATCGACGGCCTTTGCACTACAAGTGCTTGAAGAGCGCGGCGAGATGAACCGGCAACATGGGCAAAAATCATTTGCTATCTTGTTATTTCAAGACCTTGCAATCGTTCCCTTGCTTGCCGTCATTCCACTGCTTGCACCATTTGCCACTGAAACGGATTCAAATGGCTTAATACAATTTGGCAAGGCTGTCGGGGCAATCGTTCTTCTCATCGTGGCTGGGCGCTATCTGCTCACACCATTGCTACGCATTATAGGTAATACGGGCGCACGCGAAGCCATGTTAGCGACTGCCTTGCTGGTGGTACTTGGCTCAGCTTACTTGATGCAATTGGCAGGTCTTTCCATGGCTATGGGCGCATTCATAGCGGGGGTAATGCTCGCAGAATCGTCTTATCGACACGAGCTTGAAGCGGACATTGAACCTTTCAGAGGTTTGTTACTTGGCCTCTTTTTCATTGCGATCGGCATGAGTTTAAACCTCGGCGTTCTGACAAGCGAATGGCTTACAATTATCATTGCTGTGCCGCTTTTAATGATCGTCAAATCATTGGTGGTGTTCGTGCTATGCCGTGTTTTTGGAAGTGATTACAATGTGTCTCTGCGCACCGCGATGGTGTTGCCACAGGGCGGGGAATTTGGCTTTGTCCTTTTTTCCGCAGCCGCAGGCATGAGTATTTTTGATCAAGACACATCTTCCCTGCTGATTGCCATCACAACATTATCAATGGCGCTTACACCTTTGTCCGTAGCGCTAGGATCGCGTTTAGAAAAAGCAAGCCCAATTGTTGATATGGAAGAAAATTTTGAAGGAGCCGATGAAAGTGTCGATGTGCTGATGATCGGCTTTTCACGGTTTGGGCAAATTGCATCGCAAGCACTTCTTGCAGGCGGCAAGGAAGTGACGATTATTGATAACTCCGCTGACCGTGTTCAATCGGCCGGAAAGTTCGGGTTTCGTATCTATTATGGCGATGGAACACGCAAAGAGGTATTAGAAGCTGCTGGCATTAGACGCGCCCGTCTTGTCGCTATTTGCACCCATAAAATGTATACCACCGATCACATTGTTGATCTCATTAAGGCCGAATATCCCGAACAAAAACTTTACGTACGCTCTTATGATCGCACCCACAGTTTAAGCCTTCGTGCAAAAGAGGTGGAGTACGAACTTCGCGAAACTTTTGAATCGGGCCTGTTGTTTGGCGCAAGCACTCTGGAAGCTCTGGGAGTGAGCGAGGAACAATCGCGAGACATCGTTGATGATGTTCGGCGCCTTGATGAACAGCGTTTGCGTATTCAAGCAAGTGAAGGACTGGCGGCAGGCGGCAATATGATTCATACAACCCCTGTGAAGCCTGAACCACTCACGAAACCTAAACAAGAAGGTCGTATCGTGAATGTTGAAGAACGCCACTCTAAGAAGGGAGCCAACGCGTGAGTGATCCATCTGTGACACCTTTTCATTTAGCCTTTCCAGTGCGAGACTTGCAGGAAACGCGCGCATTTTATCATGATGTTCTTGGATGCACGCCGGGGCGTTCATCTGAAACTTGGACAGATTTCAGTTTGTTTGGGCATCAAATGTCGGCCCACCTTCGGAAAGATATGCAACCGACCCATAGCGCTGGCTCTGTTGGCAAAGACATCGTGCCTATTCCCCATTTCGGTGTCGTTCTTATGATGGATGATTGGAAAGCACTGGCGGCCAAACTTGAAGCCTATGACGGTACTGACTGGATTATGAAACCCAGCTTGCGCTTTGAAGGCGAAGCAGGAGAACAAGCAACGCTTTTTATCCGCGATCCTTCCGGCAACGCACTTGAGTTTAAAGGCTTTACGTCAATGGATCAGGTTTTTGCCGCATGACGACAAAGCCTTCCGGTGTTGCCAGTAACGCCAAATTCACAACTGGCGGAACGATGCGACATGTCATCACCATGACGGCTACGGGCTCACTCGGTCTCGTCGCAATATTTATGGTTGATGCGCTTAACCTGTTTTATATTTCGCTCCTTGGTCAAGCCGAGCTTGCCGCTGCAATTGGCTATGCAGGCACACTCATGTTCTTCACATTGTCAGTAGCCATTGGCATGACAATTGGCGTAAGCGCGCTTGTTTCCAGAGCACTTGGTCAGAACAACAGAACGCTTGCTGCGGAAAATGGCGGCGCAGCATTGCTCTTAATTGCAATCGTCATGACAATCATTGTTGCGGCCGCATGGCCTAACATTGATTACCTGTTAGGGCTTTTAGGAGCATCAGGCGAAACACGCATTATTGCCACCGGCTTTTTACAGATCGTTCTACCCTCAACAATTGTTATGTCTATCGGCATGGGGGCAAGTGGGATACTGCGCGGCGTAGGCGATGCCAAGCGCGCGATGTACGTCACCCTCTTAGGGGGAGCCGCATCGGCAGTGCTTGACCCGTTCTTTATATTTACGCTTGATATGGGCGTTACAGGTGCAGCAATTGCAACGGTTATATCGCGTAGCATCATTATGATTGCAGGACTTTATGGTGCAATAATTGTCCATAACCTCGTCAAGCTGCCGACCATCAAGACATTTTCTCGTGTGTCAAAGCCTTTTGCTGGCATTGCAATTCCTGCTGTCTTGACACAATTGTCTACCCCTGTTGGCAATGCTTATGTGACAGCAGAAATTTCTAGTTTCGGTGATTCAGCGGTTGCTGGATGGGCTGTCATTGGCCGCGTAATACCAGTCGTTTTTGGTGTTATCTTTGCGCTTTCAGGCGCGATAGGCCCGATATTGGGACAGAATTACGGTGCAAAATTATATGACCGCGTCAGACAGTCTATGCGTGACGCATTGGTTTTCACGCTATGCTATGTCCTTGTTGTCTGCTTTATATTGTTTTTCCTAGCAGGAACAATTGCTGACATTTTTGACACAAGTGGTGAAGCGCGCACGCTGATCATATTCTTTTGTCAATTTGCAGCGATCAGCTTTCTGTTCAACGGGGCACTGTTCGTTGCCAATGCCGCGTTTAACAATCTTGGCTATGCGTTTTATTCCACCGTATTCAACTGGGGCCGCTCAACCTTGGGCGTCATTCCATTTGTCTGGGTTGGTGCTCAATATTATGGCGCACAGGGCGTATTGGCAGGCTGGGCATTAGGCGCTGTTATGTTCGGACTTGCGGCTATCATTACTTGTTTTCGTGTTTTGAAAACAATTGAGAAGCGAGATGATGATGACATTGAGCCACAACCTTCTCTACCGCCTGCAGCCAACTCTCCATTTTCAAGCTCGAAGGGTGCCAATCTTGGCTAGTGGCCAAGCCTCGGCCATTACGACTTGATGATCTTGTTCATCGCCGCATCCAAAGAACGTTTTAGCTCATCGCGAACGCCTATGGAGTCGTCGATAATATTTTGCGCTTTGAAGAAGTCCTGAACCCTATATTTTGAAATATTCGGGCGCAGGAAAATGTCCAGCGGGCTCATTGCCAATTTATGGCTGAGAATAGACTGCATCATTAATTGGCTAGCGCCATAAATGCTATCGATGGCTTTAGGCGCCTTGGTTGCATCGCCAATAGGCGTTCCAACGACATCAATACCGATAACAATATCAGCGTGTCCTATGAGATGATCAAATGGCACTGGGTTATAAATACCGCCATCAACCATATAGCGGCCATTTATTTGCACGGGCCTAAATACGGCTGGTATAGAAGCCGAAGCCGCCACGGCATCAATCAAGTCACCGTCGGTGTAAACCGTTTCTTTGAAGCCATAATAGTCTGTTGCGCTGACAGACAAAGGGATCTCAAGTTCAGCGAATGTCTTTTTGATCTGCTCAGGCAAGAACGCTTTAAGCATGGTTCGAGCGTCGAGCTGTCCAATACTGAACTCATTGTTGAACATGTTTTTAAAACCGCTCGGCCGAGCCTTCACATAACGTGTTAAAGCACCAGTTCGATTGCTAGCGAGTTCCAGACTATATTCACGTATTTCTTTGCCTGAAATACCCGATGCAACTGCCGCGCCCATGATCGCACCAATAGAAGCCCCTGAAACAGCAACTGGCCTGATGCCCATTTCATCAAGAACCTCGATGATATGGATATGCGCATAGCCGCGCGCACCGCCGCCGCCAAATGCGACAGCAACCGTGGGGTCATTTGTGGATGGGGCGGCCTTATCAGAGGGCTTTTTCATGTCAGCCATAGCCTTATTATTTCTCGATTTGCTTTATAAATCTTACCACACTGGTATTTGAGCTTCGCTCGTCTATCAGTTGAAAACCATCAGGCATCATGAATGGTGCCTTTGATGCTTCCTCCAGCACAATGAGAGCATCTGCATGCAGCCAGTTCCCTTCACGCAGAGATACAAGCGCTAGCTCGCCTAATTGTTTATTATAAGGCGGGTCCATAAAGACCAAATCAAACGGCTCTACAGTTCCAGCAGGGCCAAGCTTGGTTGCGTCACGCCGGAAAAGTTTAGTGGAGCCTTGCAAGCCAAGTGTGTGTGTCGTTTCACGTATAAGACCGCGGCCCTGCGCACCCATTTCGATAAACAAAGCAAAAGATGCACCGCGCGACATCGCTTCAAAACCAAGCGCACCAGTGCCTGCAAAAACATCGGCAACACGTCCACCGCTCAGTTTGTCAGAGTAAGCATGTTGCAAAACATTGAACAAGCTTTCACGCGCGCGATCTGTCGTCGGCCTTATGTCATCTGAACCGGCTTTAGGGCCTGCAATTGCACGTCCTTTGAATTTACCGCCAACGATACGCATAAACCGTTTCTAGTCCTTTTTGCCGCGCTGAGGTGGCCGACGGCCTGCCGTCGGTTTGCCAGATTTCGAGCGATCTCCAGCTTTCCATCCGCCGGGGCGATCATTTGGCTTACCAGCTGGCTTTGCGCCTCTTGGTCTTTTGTCGCCGTTTGGCGAAGCGGAGGCATCAAACATTTTGTCGCTACGCTTTTTGCCATCTTCTTTTTTAGCGCCGTACATTCCTTTTGAACGCAGACCGCCTTCGCTTTTGGAGTCTGAGCGACGTGGACCGCGTGCATCACCACGTCCTTCAGCCTCATCATCTTTGCGCTTGCCTTGCGGGCGTGCACCTGGGGCCATCCAAACATTTACTGAACGGCTGGGACGCGCTTCGCGTTTGGCTTTATCAAAGCTCGGCTTTTTACCGCGATCTTCAGATGGCGCCTGTGTCGACCAGCTATCGCGATCACGTTCACGCTTATCAACGGGCTTTTCGTATCTACGCCCTGCTTTTTTAGCTTCTTTACGCGCTTCTTCTTCGGCAGCTTCGCCTAAGAGTTTGGTGCCAGACACCCAATCACCACGGCGTGATGCTTCAATACGTTTGTCTTCGACAGGTTTATTGCTGCGCACCGGTGCATTGGGAAATGCATTGGTCACGGGTGCATCAAAATTAGCGCCAGATTCTTCAATCAATCGGTCGCCAAGTTGGTCACGCAGTGTGCGTCCTTTAACTTCCAATACTTCACCTTCGCGCAATTCACCCAGCTGGAAAGGACCGAATGAAATACGGATAAGTCTGTTAACATCAAGGCCAAGTGCGCCCATCACGTTTTTAACTTCGCGGTTTTTACCTTCACGAAGACCGACTTCAATCCAAACATTCGTGCCTTGCTCGCGCTCAAGACGTGCTTCAATAGAGGCGTAGAAAACACCATCAACAGCAATACCGTCTTTTAGTTTATCAAGCTGCTGCTGTGTAACCTTGCCATGTGCACGCACACGGTATCGGCGCAACCAGCCCGTTTGAGGCAATTCAAGTACACGGGCCAAACCGCCATCATTTGTTAAAAGCAGCAGGCCTTCAGTGTTAATATCCAACCGGCCAACTGACACAACACGTGGCAATTCATCCGGCAGGCTTTCAAAAACTGTTGCTCGTCCTTCTGTATCGCGGTTGCTTGTCACCAAGCCGCCGGGCTTATGGTAAAGCCATAGGCGTGTTCTTTCGATCGTCGGAATAGGTTTTCCGTCAATCAAAATAATATCACTGTCGCTTACATTGAGCGCAGGTGTGGTCAGCGTCTTGCCATTGACTTTAATTCGGCCGTCCACAATCAACGCTTCGGCATCACGGCGCGAGGCTATGCCTGCTCTCGCCAAACGCTTAGCGATACGTTCTACAGGGCGCGAAGTTGCCTCATTTTGGGTCGGCTTGCTCTTAAAGCTGCGCTTATCATCATTCTTATTCATCTGGTATTGCCTTGGTTGTTACCGCTCCCTAACAAAAGAGGGCAATATTTGCGAGAGAAACTTTGAATATGACTACAGCAACATCAAAAGAAAGCTTTATGGATATCGCATTGGCAGAAGCCGCGTTGGCTGGAGCAATGGGCGAAGTCCCCGTCGGCGCAGTCATTGTCCTTGACGGCGAAGTTATTTCACGTTGTGGCAACCGTACACGAACCGATCATGACCCAACTGCGCATGCCGAAACAATGGCAATAAGGATGGCTGCTAAAAAACTTGGCCGCGAACGACTGGAAGGTTGCGACCTATACGTGACACTGGAGCCCTGTGCGATGTGCGCAGGTGCCATATCTCACGCACGTATTCGCCGTTTGTATTTTGGCGCACTCGATGAAAAAGGCGGGGCAATCATCTCTGGCACACGCTTCTTTTCAAATGAAACATGCCACCATGCACCTGAAGTGTATGATGGCATTTCAGCAGATGCATCAGCGCGCATCCTGAAAGATTTTTTCTTAGCGCGGCGCTAATTCATGCTTTAGAGCCAAGGGATAAGACGTCCCAAACCAGTTTTACCCTTACCCTGTGCTTTTTTACGCGCACGTTCTTTAGTCGCTTCGCTTTCGCCCAACTCGCCTGCTACAGCTGTTTCGGCAGGTTGATTATATTCAGCAGGTGGATCGGTAAGGTAAGTACGAGTGCCGCCGGTTGCGCCCCGTCCTGGACCTGCAGACGAGCCAAGTGCATTAGCATCTGCACGGTTCGTTACAAAGTTAGCGCTGCGCTTGCCGCTTTCGATGTCTGCTAAGATACGTTGACGCTTTTGCTCTGGTGATTCTGGCCACTCAGCTGAAGTATCAGCAATCTTTTTCTGCGGGGCAGGTAATGCGGATGTGTCAGCAGGCTTCACGATATCAGGGCGCGGCGTATACTGGATGCCAGCCTTATCATGACCAGCTGGAGCTAATGAAAGCGCGCCGCCTAAATCATCCATCAAATGTGCGCCAGATGTTTTGCCTGTACCGTAGGTTGGGCCCATACAGCCAGCCACAGAAGCTGCAACTGCAACAACTACACCTGTTTTTACGACATTTTTAATCATCAAATTCAACACCCTGTTTCGCCTAATTTAAGGCCTGCGCATAAACGCATTTAAATTCAGACTCCGCGTTAGACGCGAAATCTGACTTTTTCGTGGTTGTTCATACCATAAGCACGGCAATTCAAGCAATGTGCTTATAATTTACCCAGAAGTTTCAACTCCTGAAGAACCTTTGCATCGCGTGCGGATACTTCAGGAAACTCTGGATCGGCGCCAACATCTGTTGTCACACGCCAAGAGCGCGCACATTTTTCACCTTTTGCTAATTGCGGCACAACGGCAACGCCAGCAACATCATCAAGTGTGAATGCACCATCTGGCGCAGTGCCAACACTGATCTCAATATCAGACGTGATACAGATCTCTTCCATATCAAGGCCATTGATCGCAGTGTTTAGCTCATCATTATTGATGTAAACCACAGGTGCGGCTTCCAAAGAAGAACCAATGCGTTTCTCGCGGCGTTCGATCTCCAAAGCACCGGTCACAACACGGCGTACCTGACGCACTTTTTTCCACTTTGTCGCCAATGCATCATCGCGCCATTCATCAGGACAGCTACGGAACTGCTCAAAGTGAACAGATTTCGCATCCGGATAACGGCTGAGCCATGTTTCTTCCATCGTAAATGGCAAAATCGGTGCCATCCACGTAACCAAGCGATCGAACAGATGACCAACAACCTGCAACGCAGCCTTGCGGCGAACCGACGATGGACCATCGCAGTAAAGCGCGTCTTTACGAACATCGAAATAAAACGCTGACAGTTCAAGCACCATAAAATCAAGCAAGCTGCGCGTGATGCGTTTAAAATCGAAACTATCGTAATTGCTGTTTACCAGCTTATCGAGTTCCCAGATACGGTGAAGCATCAGGCGTTCTAGTTCTGGCATATCAGCAAGAGCCACCTCCTCACCCTCATCATGCGAAAGCGTGCCGAGCATCCAGCGCAATGTGTTGCGCAACTTACGGTAGCTATCGATGTTGGTTTGCAGAATGGTTTTGCCGAGGCGCAAATCTTCTGAATAATCAGATGAAGCAACCCAAAGACGCAAAATGTCAGCACCCGATTGGCTGATGACTTCCTGCGGCGTCACAACATTGCCCTTAGATTTGGACATTTTCGTTCCGTCTTCAGCCATTACGAAGCCATGTGTCAGCACAGCATCATAAGGCGCACGGCCTCTTGTGCCAGAGCTTTCAAGCAATGATGAATGGAACCAACCGCGATGCTGATCTGAACCTTCGAGGTAAAGATCGGCAGGCCATTTCAAATCTTCACGTTGCTCCAGACAGAAAGCATGGGTTGAACCTGAATCAAACCAAACATCAAGGATGTCGTTAACTTTCGTCCATTGCTCCTGATTGTCCACAATGCCATCTAAGAAGCGTTTTTTTGCACCCTCAGCATACCACGCATCTGCGCCTTCTTTTTTGAAAGCCTCGACAATGCGCTGTGAGAGTTCATCAGATTTATCGAATTCAGGGCCCGGAATAACCTGTCCTGTTTCCTCATTACGGAAAACAGAGATAGGCACACCCCAAGCGCGCTGACGCGAAAGCACCCAATCGGGGCGTCCTTCGATCATGCCGCGCAAACGGTTTTTGCCCAAAGCTGGTACAAAGCGCGTCTCTTCGATCGCTGCCAAAGCTGTGTTACGAAGCGTTCCTTTTTCGCACACGCCATCCTTGTCCATATAGACAAACCATTGCGGCGTATTGCGGAAGATGATCGGCTTCTTAGAGCGCCATGAATGTGGGTACTCATGCTTAACACGGCCACGCGCAAACAAATTGTTTTGGCCAATAAGCGCAGTGATCACCGCTTGGTTGGCTTTACCCTTTTTGCCCTTTTCATCAATTACTTTGACATCAGGAAAACCCGGTGCATCGTCTGTATAGGTGCCATCATCGGCCACACAGAACGGAATAGACGAATCTATACCAAGCGCTTCGATTTCCGCGCGTTTAGCGACCCAATTCTCAAAGTCATCACGGCCATGGCCAGGTGCTGTATGAACAAAGCCTGTACCGGCATCTTCCGTTACATGATCGCCGTGCAGCATTGGTACTTTGAACTGGTAACCATCAACGCCCATACCCTTTAGTGGATGATCAAGGACCATACCTTTGAGATCATCGACAGAAACATCGCCAACACGCTTCATTTCCACTTTGGCTTTTTCTGCACATTCACCGACAAGACTATCGGCAAAAATTGAGCGATCGCCAGGTTGCGGACCAAATTCGTTTTCAGCAACGGTCACTTCATAAAGGCCATAGGACACTTTTTTAGAGTAACAAACGCAGCGGTTGGCTGGCATTGTCCACGGCGTCGTTGTCCAGATAACAATCGACGCGCCTTTGAGATGGTCAGGGCCTTTAGCGATTGGGAACTTTACCCAAACCGTATCAGACTCATACATCTCATATTCGATCTCAGCTTCAGCCAAGGCAGTTTGCTCAACCACTGACCACATGATTGGCTTTGAACCACGATAAAGCTGGCCAGATTTAGCAAATTTCATCAACTCGCCAGCAATGATTGCTTCGCTATCGAAGTTCATTGTCAGATATGGATTTTCAAAGTCACCCGTGATGCCAAGGCGCAAGAACTCTTCTGATTGAACACCGACCCAGTGCGCTGCAAAATCACGACATTCCTGACGGAACTCATTGATTGGCACTTCGTCCTTGTTTTTACCCTTACCGCGATATTGCTCTTCGATTTTCCATTCGATTGGAAGACCGTGGCAATCCCAGCCCGGCACATAGTTGGAATCATAGCCGCGCATTTGGAATGAGCGCGTGATAACATCTTTTAGTGTTTTGTTGAGCGCGTGGCCGATGTGCAGATTGCCATTGGCATAGGGCGGACCATCATGCAGCACAAACTTCTCACGGCCCTTGGCATCTTCACGCAAAGATTTATAGAGGTTCATCTCATTCCAGCGTTCAATGATTTCAGGCTCTTTTTTAGGCAAGCCAGCACGCATAGGAAAATCTGTCTGCGGCAAATTGAGTGTTTTGGAATAGTCGATCTTGTTATCGGCAGAATCGGTCATAGTTGTTTATCGGTCATTTCTGGCGCGGCTTACGGTGTATCGGCGCGGCATTAAAGTTCAAATGGAAAATGGGCGCGAAGACAATGCGCAATATCCCGGCCTTACATCGCTGCTAGCGGTAGGCCGGGCCTATAATTCGGATTATGATAGCTTCCATAAACATGCGTTTCCCATAGCAATGCTTGATTAAAAATAAAAGCTTTAATCGGCAACCGTTTTATCTAGCTTTGAATAGATAAGTTTTTTCATCGCAAAGGTCATCACTTTAGGCGCAATCTGCCCTAAAAAAGCAAAAATTCTTGCGGCTACGCCGGGCATCGAATGTGCCTTGCCACGTTTTATATCCCGCAAAATCAATTTTGCAGCGTCATTCGGCGCCATTCGTTTTTCTGCATCAGCGCCATCGGGTGCATGGCGTGCGGCATGATCGGTTTTAAGCGGCCCTGGAAAAACCACCGTCACTTTGATGCCTAATTGTTTCTGCCAAACTTTGCGGACAGCCTTTGCATACACAGCCAAAGCATCCTTGGAAGCTGCATAGCTTGCCGCTCCGGGATATCCTGTAAAGTGGGATAATGAAGAGACAAAACCAACACGGGCCCCATTGTCGATTTTTCCTGCCTTCATCAAACCTGCACATAGACTTATTGGCGCTTCTGCATTAACCGCGATGATACGAGCATGACTTGATGTGGAGATTTCCTCAAACTTGCCAGTTGCTGAAATGCCCGCATTAAAAATGACCAAATCAAAGCCATCCGATGATGTTAATGTCATCAGTGCCTTATCAACGGCATCACGGCTCGATAAATCACACCGCACATATTCGGCTGTGCTGGCTTGATCTGGCAGATCACGGTCAAGATTTGTGACATGAAAGCCATCGGCTAAGAGCCTAGCGCAAAGCGCCTGACCTAGCCCTGCACTTCCACCTGTTACGAGCGCTCTCATAGACTTTTGCCCATTATGCTGCCGCCAAGATAATATTTCAGAAAAGACAGGCTAAGCGGTGAGCGTTTTGAAGACATTGCATATTCCATCATTGCGGCCATTGATGACGGATTGATAAATATTGAATGCAGGCGACCTGCGTCATGTCCAGCTTTTGCATGCATGTCAGTTTTTGTGGGGCCGGGATGCAAAATTTGCACCGCTACCCTGCCCCGCCATTCTGATCGCAAAGCTCGCACAAAACCGTGCAGCGCACCTTTGGATGCAGCATAGACTGGAAACAGAGCTTGGCCCTTATGGGCGACAGAGCCAACAATAGTCAAAGTGCCTTCGGCTTTGGCGAGCCAAGGATAAAGCGTGCGCGACAATAATATTGTGGCCGTCGAGTTGATATCTATTGTCTGTCGAACACGCTCGACATCATCGATTGCGTTTTTGACGGCAAATCCCGTGCCTGCATTTAAAACAACATTGTCCAGCTTCACCCACCCTGCCTTAAGCAAAGCTTCAGCGATGATTTTTACAGCTGCTTTCGGATCGCTTTGCGAAGCCTGTACGTAAATAAGGTTGGGTGAGAATACTTCGGTGATTTTACTGCGATCACGACTACCTGTTACCATCACATCGTGCCGTGCGCTCAACCTGTTGGCCAGTGCAAGGCCAATCCCAGATGAGCCGCCAGTGATGAGTATCTTGCGGCGCATCAGGCGCCATCTCTACCAAATGTTAATTGCGCATCGAGCTCAGAGATTGGCTCAAGACCCGACAAGATTTCACGGGCATTTTTCTCATCAATTTTCATCTGTTCGATCAATGGATCGAGACCGAGAAATTTTTCTTCACCACGCAAAAAATCGATAAGGCTTACCGTACAGTTTTCATCATAAAGATCGCCTTTAAAATCGAAAACATATGTTTCTAAAAGCGGCGCGCCTTTTTCGGTTACAGTCGGCCTTCGTCCAAAGCTTGCTACACCATCAAATATTGTACCGTCTTGGCGGTGAAACCGGACAGCATATATACCATGCGCCAATGGTGTTTCTGCAGGAAGCGCCATATTCGCAGTCGGGTAGCCGAGTGTACGCCCCAACTGTTCGCCTGCAATGATTGGAGATGTTACGCGGTAGCGGTAACCAAGAAGATCGTTGGCCGCGGCAACATTGCCTTCTGCAAGTTCGTGACGAATTCGGCTCGAAGAAATGATATCAGATGTCTGATCGCGCTGCGCGTCGACAAGTTTCACCTGAAATCCATTTGTTTCGCCCGCTTGCATTAAATAAGCAGGGTCACCTTGCCGATCTTTACCGAAATGGAAATCAAATCCGGTGACTACCGCTTTAGCACCCAAACGACCAACAAGAATATCATTGATAAAAACATCTGCCGTCTGCTCTGAAAATTCTTTCGTGAACGGTAATTCAACGATTGCACCAAACCCTATTTTCTCAACAATGCGCGCTTTCATGCGCGGTGGCGTGATGCGGGACAACTTCATTTTTGACTGAAAAAAAGAACGTGGATGCGGTTCAAAAGTCAAAACCAGTGCTGGCACATTCATTTGCTGCGCTAGATTAAATGCTGTTTTTAGAACGGCTTGATGGCCCCGATGCAAGCCATCGAAATTGCCGATAGCAATAACACCACCGCGCAAACCTTTGGGAAAATCCATAAGGTCCTGAATGCGTGCAAAATCCGCCATGTCAGGTCATGCCAATTTTATCATTGTAGCAACAGGCGTTGCCTTATGCGCATCAAGATAAGCGTTAAGCTTGCTATCATCCGGCTTGCCCGGCTGACCATATTCACGGCTATGAATACCGTCGGAAATAAACAGCAAATCGAGGTTGTTATCCATCGCGCCCTTAACATCGGTTGGCATGCCATCACCGATTGCTAAAATGCGGCTCCGCTCAACTTTCCCGCCTATAAGGGCTTCAGCTTTACGAATGGCCTCATCGTAAATCGGCTTATGCGGTTTTCCAGCGATAAAAGTTTTACCACCAAGTTCTGCATAGTCACGCGCTAAAGCGCCGGCGCAAAAGATTAGGCGGTCCCCCTTCTCCACGACAATATCAGGATTGGCGCATACGAATGGAAGATCACGGCTTTTCATTTCTTGTAATTGATCTGCGTAATCTGCCGGCGTTTCGCTTTCATCATCAAAAAGGCCAGTGCAAACAACAACGTCCGCTTCTTTTAAATCCACCAGATCGGCATCAAGGCCATCATAAATTGCGGTATCTCTTTGTGGCCCCAAGTGAAATATTTTCTTCGAACCATTTTCGATGAGCGCACGGGTAACGTCGCCAGAAGTCACAACAGCATCAAATGTAGCTGCGGGAACACCAAGCGTAGTTAATTGTTCGATTACATTAGGCGAAGGTCGTGGAGCATTGGTTATAAGCACCACTTTTGCGCCAGCATCGCGTGCACGCATCAGCGCCTTATAGGCTTGGGTCCATGCGTCTACGCCATTATGGAGCACGCCCCAAACGTCGCATAAAATGACATCATAATTCGGCAAGAGCTCATCAAGCCGTTTAATTCGCTGTGTGGGCAATTGCAGACCTCAAAATCTTATATGCGTTATTTGCGCGCTATCGCTCACGCAATAGACGAAGATATTGAGAATGTCATCCTACTTGGAAATAAAGATATTGTGACATTTAATCAAAATGACATTATTTGTTCGGCCTGCAATGAATGATCTATGTCTAGAGAATGCCCAAATACGGTACGCCTTTGACCCAACATTTTCTAGACAAGGGATCCTTTAGAGAAAAATCCAAATCTAGATTAGACACGAAACGTAAAGGAAAATATCTTTCAACATCTATAATTTTGTGTGTTTCGTTTGAGCTTGCATCAAAATCAAAAACGCCAAGGTAATTTAATGCTGGTGCAACATATAACGAACCTTGGACTAAAACAGCTTCCAAGCCTTTTATCTGCAAACCTTCAGGTACTTCAATATAATCACCAGGCTTTGGCTCGCCGGGATCATCCATATCGTGCCCATCACGCCAATAAGACCATTCAATGCGACCTTTGAGCTTCTTATCTACTGGATCTTCGTCAATATTGACGACTCGAAGTGTGAAACGAAAGTCTAACGCACCATCTTCTGTAAAATCATTTCTGCCTACCTGAACTCTGCGTGCCCAATTTCCAGATACATAAGATTGATAAACCATCTCGGATATTTTATCGAGCTGCGAGCAAGTTACATTAGCTGTTTGATATGCGATAATATCTCCCAAAGCATAATAGTTACGCGTACCACGTTTATATTGAGTATAAACAGTACCAGCATCGTAAGTCAGAAAAGCCATTGCCGCAAAAATGGGCAGAATAAACGCCATCTCCACTGCAATCGCGCCACGTTCTTGGCGCCCGAAGCTGATTAATTTATGTTTTAGAACGCCGCGTAAGCTTTGGAAAACTCCTTTATGACTACTCATATCAATATGGCTCCGTCATGAAAGTTAAGCCTGCTGTGACTGCCATGTTTTCTTTGCCAAATATGGCACTGCCAAAAACAACATTAGGAATTTGAATTTGCGCTTCCAAACGCATTAAGGTTCCACGCGTACCGGCGTCAATAACCCCAGAATCATCTGAACGATCATAGGTGTTATAATTCCCGTCATATTTTTCCATCGATATTTTTATCGTATCCAAACAGTTTGGTATACTTGCATTTTTGCAAATTTCATTTTTGAGATATTGCTCAGGTAATGGTTTTCCTGCGTCTCGAATTTGACTGTGTATATAACCGGTACGCATTTCATAAATCACATCTTCGACCGCACGCTGTGCGGAGGTATTGGCATAGATAAAGAACGTAATTTCAAATATAGCTGACATAAGGGCAAAAAAGGCTGGTGCCAGAATAGCAAACTCAATCGCTGCCACCCCACCCTTATCCCGAGCAAATTTACTTAGAATTCTTACCATCACCGATTTACCACCTTCTTTTCGGCTACCGTAATTTAAAAAGATTTCTAATTCGTAAGTGCGGTAATTTGTAATTTACCAATAGTAAGAACGGCATGTTAATAGCTTTGTTCTAATGTCTACCTGCAATAATTAGTATTGGTGGGTATAAAACATGGCTAAAACAAACATCCTGCGCAGGTTTCGCGACGATAAAAGCGGTTCCGCCTATGTGCTCGCTGCTTTCGCGATGCTGCCTATATTTGGTATGATGGCACTTGCAATCGACTACACCAACCAAGATCGCATACAAACCGACCTTGAAACAGCAACGCAAACTGTTGCGCTGCATCTTGCCAAACGCATCGCGCTCAATCCAAACGGAAGCCAAGCTGCGTTCGAGGAGGAAGGTAAAAAGCTTCTTGAGGCATTGGTCGCAGCTCCTGTCACATATGACAGATTTGCAGTCGATATTGACGCTGGAAGTGTGCAAATTATTGCTAAGTCCGAAGTTAAGACGCACTTTATGCACATGTTTGGGCATGACCATTTAGATGCTCGCGTAGAAACGGAATCCCGTTTTGGCCGGAAAAACATTGAAGTTGCAATTGCTATTGATAATTCCGGTTCCATGGATACCAACGCAGCGGGTCGCGGAGAAAGATTCAGATCTCGTATGGATGCGGCTAAATCTGGTGCTAAAATACTCATAGAGAAAGCAACTGACTCCGTCGCGGATCTGGAAAACGCAAATGTTAAGTTCTCAGTCGTACCCTGGAACCATCATGTTCGTGTTCCAAACAACTATTTAGGCTCTGGGAATAAGCAGGACGCATGGTGGATTGATTGGGAAGGTAAGTCAGTAGACCATTTCCGATATCTTGCCCCCTACAAAAAAACAGGCAGCAGTAAAGGCGATATGTACTTTGAAATGCCGCGCCGAAAATCTAGTTGGCCTGAACAAGTGAGCAATGAATGGGTTTATTATGATCCCAATAAATTGAAAGACGTTCTACCACTTACTGCAAATGGACAAGGTGTTGACATTGAAGCCTTGAAAGAAAAGCCAGGAATCGGAATCGTTACTCGTCACGACGTGTTTGAACGATTCACCAATGCCGATTGGAAAGGTTGTTTTGATCACCGTGCAGGAAAATACAGAGAATCATTTGATCCTCCTAATCCAGAAATGGGGAACTCGCTGTATTTACCACACTTTGCTCCGGACGAGTATGATTATGACTCCAGCGACTATTGGAGAAGTTGGCGCGTAAACTATATTGATGATGTAAATTCAGAAAGTGATTTCAAGTCTCATTGGCGCGGATTTTCCTATACAACTTTGTATGGGGAAGACGGCGATGACAATGACCATCTTTCTGTAAGATATAAACACAATAAGTTTAGTGAAGATGATATTTATCGTGCGCGTACATTCAATACCCCTAAATATGTTGGCAGCAAAACCTACACACGTAACACCTATATATACGGTAGCTATGATAAAGAACGTGTAGGACCGGACATTGACTGCATTGTTCCTCCAATGATTGGGCTGAGCGATGATGTTGATGGCATCAATAACAACAAAAGAGACGGCGCTCTGGCTAAAACCATCGATAGTATGAAATCCAACGGTGCAACCGACCTTTCTATCGGTCTATCATGGGCAATGAACACCTTAACTCCGTGGGAACCTATGGGAGGCGCGGGAGATTTTAACGACACTGAAAAAGTACTCGTTCTTATGACCGATGGTGATAATACTATTAACTTCCCTAACGATTATGCATATGGACACTCCCCGCACGGATATGCAGTTGACGATCCATATGAGAAAGGCTGGGGACTTTCTGGCCCATCAAGTTCAGAAACTGCCAATAGTATGCTTGATGATGTTGCAAAAGCCATGTGCACAAACATTAAGGGCATGGGAGTGCGTATTTATTTCATCTATTTTGGCTCAACACAATACAGTACGCGTGCTGGAAAACTAATGGACCATTGTGCTTCATCAGCCCAAAGCGCCATTTGGGCTAAAGATGATAAAGATTTGGAAAAAGCATTCGAGAAGATAGGCAGTGACATCGGGCAACTTCGCCTTACCCATTATGGTAGCGAGTAAACTATAGCTCCCTAAACCAATATCCTGGCTGAAAATTTCAGCCGGGATTTTTTTATTTTATTCTAAAATTATAGCATTCAACATCCCAGCATATTGACTCTGTGTGCATCAATTACTATGTGCAGCTAGCACTCATCAAAGGTGAGTGCTAATACGTTTTATGCGTTTTCAATCAACTTATTTTAAGGGTAAAATCATGGCTGAGATGAATTTTCGTCCGCTGCACGACCGCGTAGTCGTTCGCCGCGTCGACTCAGAAGAGAAGACAGCAGGTGGCATCATCATTCCTGATACTGCTAAAGAAAAACCATCCGAAGGTGAAATCGTTGCTGTTGGCAATGGTGCGCGCGACGAAAGCGGCAAAGTCGTTGCACTTGACGTTAAAGTCGGTGATCGCGTTCTGTTCGGCAAATGGTCTGGCACAGAAGTTAAAGTAGGCGGCGAAGACCTTCTTATTATGAAGGAAAGCGACATCATGGGCGTTATTGGCTAACCCCAATCACTTTCGTTTTTCACTTTAGAACTTTCAATTGACGGGCTCGTCCCGAGGAGAATTTAAAATGGCTGCTAAAGAAGTAAAATTCGGCCGCTCAGCACGCGAACGCATGCTGGCTGGCGTAAACATTCTTGCTGATGCTGTTAAAGTTACGCTTGGCCCTAAAGGCCGTAACGTTGTGCTCGACAAATCTTTCGGCGCACCACGCATCACTAAAGACGGTGTTTCTGTTGCAAAAGAAATCGAACTTGAAGACAAGTTCGAAAACATGGGCGCACAGATGCTCCGTGAAGTTGCTTCAAAAACCAACGACATTGCTGGTGACGGTACAACAACGGCGACAGTGCTTGCACAGTCAATCGTACAAGAAGGCCACAAAGCAGTTGCTGCTGGCATGAACCCGATGGATCTGAAGCGCGGCATCGACATGGCTGTTAGCGAAGTTGTTGCTGATCTCATCAAAAAAGCGACAAAAATCAAAACTTCTGATGAAGTTGCTCAGGTTGGTACAATTTCTGCAAACGGCGAAAAAGAAATCGGCGACATGATCGCTGAAGCTATGCAGAAAGTTGGCAACGAAGGCGTTATCACTGTTGAAGAAGCAAAAACTGCTGAAACAGAGCTTGAAGTTGTTGAAGGCATGCAGTTTGACCGCGGTTACTTGTCACCTTACTTCGTAACAAACCCTGAGAAAATGGTTGCCGATCTTGATGATCCATACATCCTGATCCACGAGAAAAAACTTACTAACCTTCAAGCAATGCTTCCAATTCTTGAAGCTGTTGTTCAATCTTCACGCCCACTTCTCATCGTTGCAGAAGACGTTGAAGGCGAAGCGCTTGCAACTCTTGTTGTTAACAAGCTTCGTGGCGGCCTTAAAATTGCAGCTGTTAAAGCACCAGGCTTCGGCGATCGCCGTAAAGCAATGCTAGAAGACATTGCAATCTTGACTGGTGGTCAGGTGATTTCTGAAGAGCTTGGCATCAAGCTTGAAACAGTAACACTCGACATGCTTGGCACAGCGAAGAAAGTGAACATCTCTAAAGAGAACACAATCATCGTTGACGGCGCTGGCAAAAAAGAAGACATCGAAGGCCGTGTGGCTCAGATTAAAGGCCAAATCGAAGAAACATCTTCTGATTACGACCGTGAAAAACTTCAAGAGCGTCTTGCTAAATTGGCTGGCGGTGTTGCTGTTATCCGTGTTGGCGGCTCAACAGAAGTTGAAGTTAAAGAGAAAAAAGACCGCGTTGATGACGCTTTGAACGCGACACGCGCTGCGGTTGAAGAAGGTATCGTCCCTGGCGGTGGCACAGCTCTTCTCTTGTCTTCAGTAGGCATCAAATCAAAAGGTGCAAACCCAGACCAAGAAGCTGGCATCAACATTGTGCGTCGCGCACTGCAGGCTCCTGCCCGCCAGATCGCAACAAACGCTGGTGAAGAAGCTTCAATCATCGTTGGCAAAATCCTTGAGAAAAACGAAGCAAGCTACGGCTTTAACGCTCAGACAGCCGAATATGGCGACATGATCAAAATGGGTATTGTTGACCCAGTTAAAGTTGTTCGTACTGCTCTTCAGGATGCAGCTTCAATTGCAGGCCTCTTGATTACCACGGAAGCGATGGTTGCAGATGCACCATCAAAGGAAGGTTCATCAGGCGGCATGCCTGACATGGGCGGCATGGGCGGAATGGGTGGCATGGGCGGAATGATGTAATTGCCTTTGGCAGTTAACTCATAACGCTTCCACCTTGGAAACAAGAAAGCCTGCTGATTGATTTCAGCGGGCTTTTACATTTTGGGAAAACGATAAAATAGGCCTTGTCTGTAAAACATTATGTCATGCAAAGCTTCTAAGGACATGCGGCAAGTCTATGGGTTTAGAAAAGATAGGTGCCGCCGGCACTTTGTCATCTTCCAAGAAACGCGCGAGCTGACCTGTAACATAAGCAAATTTCACGCCTAATGTTGCCAGCTTACGGGCTATAGGGACACTTGTTTTGTCTCCAAGATTATAATCAAGTAAAGCATAATCTGGCGTGTGGCTTTGCAGAATTTGTTCAGCCTCTTCGACCGAACGCGCAACGCCAATAACATGATAACCTTCTTCAATAAGCGACTCTTCTAAGTCCATCGCTAGAAATACATCGTCTTCCACGATCAAAAAGTGTGTTTTTTTTTGCATATTACTGACCAACCTTTTCCTTCGTGGCGTTATTATTCCAATAGTTAACCGCGAGAAGTCAAATTCGTTCCGTTGTGTTACACAATCGGCATTTTATGCTTAACCAGCGGTTAAGATGCAAACATCCGTCTTATTACAAGATAGACTTGCGGTGACGACTACATCTAGTAAGCAATTGAATTCATTTAGCTTGCACGATTAATTCAACTAAGACGCACTATTCGTAATCTAAGCCATCCATTTAAACGGAGGCAGCAATCATTGCGAAAGACAATCGGAATCTTAAGCATTTTATGAAAGCATATGTACTCAATTGAATTTTCAAGGCGGCACAATGCAAAATAAAACAGCAATGCACGATTTATTTGCAACAGCTGAGTTAGAATTAGCGCAGAATTATCGAAGTCTCATTGACGATTTAAATGTTGGAATCGCTATATATGGCTCGAACGGCCACCTGTTGTGCGTCAATCAAAGTTATTATGATCTGCATTGCATTAGTACGAACGATGTCACTATCGGAATGACTATGTTTGAAGTCATTGAGCAGACGGTGCAATCCAAAAAATTTGGAAATTATGACGCTTCCAAAGTTCATAAAATGGTTAAAGACACCTTTGAAAATGGTGAAGCATTTAGAATCGAACTACTCGATAAAAATGAGCGTAAGTTACGTATTTCACGGCATTTAAAGCCCAATAAAATGGTCGTTGAAACCGTCGAACATTTGGCTGCAGACACAACCTTAAATAACTTCAGCCAAGACCCAAACCTCAAGCACGCACCAAGCCTGACAATGGAGGAACTGACGGCTGCACTGAACCGTACACCTGATGGGTTTGGACTTTACAGTCCAGATGGACAACTCTTAGCTTACAATAAAAATTATGTGACTTTAAACCCTGATATTGCGCACGCGATTAGAATTGGCGCCCGCCATGCTGACATAATCGCTGCAGTCTATGATGGTGGAAAAGTCGAAATGAACGGTCAGACGCGCGAAGACTATTTAGCATATGCTAAAAAAGAGCGCCTCGAACCATCAGGTGCGACAGCTCATCGAAATGCAGATGGAAAATGGGTACGCTTTAGTGCGCATCGTCTCGATAATGGCTGCACAATCTTTAATGTCGCCGACATTACGCAGCTTAAACACCATGAACTCCTCACCCGCGATCTAAGCCAGCAAGCTGCAACGCAAGAAGTTCAACTTCACTATGCGCTTGCCAATATGTCTCAAGGTCTTGCCATGTATAACGAACGGCAAGAAGTTTTAGTCTGGAATGATCGATACATAAAAATGACAGGCGTTGACCCTGCGATCATGAAAAAAGGCACACCGCGCATCGACATTCTGCGTAATTCGATTGAGCGCGGCCATTACTCGAAAGAAAAAGCAGCTGAAACGCTGAAACGTTATGAGGAAAACGGCTTCACCAGTAAAGAAAGTGTATATCTACATCACCTCGCAGATGGCCGCATTATTGAAGTACACAATCGGCCTGTCTCCAACAACTACACTATTGTTACCATGTCAGATGTAACGCAGCGCGAGCATGATACGGCACGACTTGCTAAATATACTCGAAACCTTGAACGCTCAAATGCAGAGCTACAAGATTTTGCCTATGTTGCATCACACGATCTGCAGGAGCCTTTACGGAAAATTGAAGCTTTCGGTGATCGTTTGGCCAAAAAATATGGCGATACACTGCCTGAAGATGGTTCGATGTATTTGAACCGCATGCAAAATGCATCATCACGCATGCGTCAGCTTATAAACGACCTACTAACTTATTCCCGCCTGACCAACAAAACACGGCCATTCAATCCAGTTGATCTAAATGACATCGTCAAAGGCGCTTTGTCAGACCTTCATGTGCGACTGGAAGAAACCAGCGGAAAGGTTGAAACGAAAGGTTTGGGAATAATTGATGGTGATGCAGTGCAGCTACGCCAATTGTTTCAAAACCTGATTAGCAATGCATTGAAGTTTCACAAGCCTGATGAAGCGCCCATTATTCATGTGAATGGTGAGGCCATTACCTTAGAAGACTCGTTCGGGCAGCCCATCGCTATTCATCGTATTAAAGTTTCCGATAACGGTATCGGTTTTGATAGACGTTTCAAAGATCAGATTTTTGCAATCTTCAAGCGATTGCATGGACGAATGGAATATGAAGGAACAGGCATAGGGCTTTCAACGTGCCGAAAGATTGTTGACCAACATTTTGGAACAATTGAAGCCGACGGTGAAGAAGGCGTGGGTTCTACTTTCAGTATTGATATTCCTGTAAAATATGCTGGGGAGGATAATCAGTGAAGGAAGGCAGCTCAATCAGAATACTAATCGCCGACGATGATGCTGACGACCGCATGCTCATTGCTGATGCCTTTGAAGAAGCAAATCTTTCCAATCCGATCGACTTTGTTGTCGATGGGTTAGACTTGCTTGATTACTTGAATCGGCACGGCAAATATGAAGAACTCAAAGACCAAGATTTACCTGGCATCATTCTGCTTGACCTGAACATGCCGCGCATGGATGGACGCGCTGCGCTTGCAGAAATCCGCAAAATTCCTGCGTTTCAAACCATTCCAATTGTCGCTCTGACCACATCTAAATCAGAAGAAGACATTTTGCAGGCTTATAATCTTGGGGTGAATTCATTTATCACCAAGCCAGTCACATTTGATGGCTTGGTTCATGTCGTGCGGCTTTTGAGCAAATATTGGATTGAGAACGTTCAGCTCCCCAAAACGCAGCAATAGCGATTATCACTTATGATCGATAATGACCTCAGAGCCTTCTTTCTGTGCTTTGTGAATTGCCCATGCGCCGAAAATGGATCCCGTAATCGCTGCTAATACGGCTGCTCCAATCGCTGCCAATCCGACCCAAACCAAAATCGGCACAGCAACCACAGCAAGTGCGATTGCAAGTCCAAATCTCAAAAATGATTTTAAAGTGTCCATCATAATTCCTTTCGTTCTTTATAGATGGGAAACGAAAGTGTGGCGCGCAACGGCGTTGAAATTACAAATTAGTAAGGTGCCGTCGAAGCCTAAGGGCAACTTGCTGTCATTGCATTGAAATTCAATTGCTATAAGAGAAGGAAAATACATCCATCTACATACGGAAAACTCATGCTAAAGCCCACTTTGGCTGCCTTCGCTTCAAGGTTTAAATCAAACAAAGCGACGCAGACCAGACTTGTCGATTTCACACCATCTGTCATCAGAACCGAATTGCTTTCAGGCCTAACGGTTGCGCTTGCACTTGTGCCAGAGGCCGTTGCCTTTGCATTTGTTGCTGGCGTTCACCCGCTGGTTGGCTTGTATGCTGCCTTTATCGTTGGTCTAATCACCGCCATTATGGGCGGCAGGCCTGGTATGATTTCCGGCGCAACAGGCGCGCTGGCAGTTGTAATGGTTGCGCTCGTTGCGCAGCACGGCGTCGAATATCTTTTTGCAACTGTCATATTGATGGGCATTTTACAAATTCTAGCCGGTGTTTTTCACTTGGGTAAATTTATCCGGCTTGTCCCGCATCCGGTCATGCTCGGATTTGTGAACGGGTTGGCGATTGTTATTTTCCTAGCTCAATTATCACAGTTCAAAGTGCCCGGCACGGCAGAAGCAAGCGAAGGTCTTTTTAGTGGTCAGTGGCTCAGCGGCCTTCCGCTTTTCCTCATGCTCGCTCTTATTGGCCTAACAATGGCTATCATTTGGATTATGCCGCGCATAACCAATGCTTTCCCAGCTCCGCTGGCAGGTATCGGTATCGTTGCTGCGATTGTAATCATTTTTGGAATGGACGTGCCACGCGTTGGCGATCTGGCATCGATTGAAGGTGGCTTGCCGCCATTCCACATTCCCTTTGATCTAGCCGGAACTGGCGCGACAGGACTTTACGATAGTGTATTAGCGCCGCTTACACTCGAAACGCTCTATATCATTTTGCCCTATGCCGTCATTCTTGCCGCCATTGGCCTTATCGAAAGCCTTTTGACACTCAACCTTGTTGGTGAAATCACCGGACAACGCGGTGGCGCTTCAAAAGAATGCGTTGCTCAAGGTGTTGCAAATACCGTGACCGGTTTCTTCGGCGGTATGGGCGGCTGTGCGATGATCGGCCAATCAATGATCAATGTTAAATCGGGTGGTAGAACACGGCTCTCTGGCGCATCTGCTGCCTTGTTCCTCTTGGCATTTATTCTTGTTGGATCTTCATTGATCGAACAAATTCCGCTCGCAGCACTTGTCGGCGTTATGTTCATGGTTGTCATCGGCACATTTGCATGGAACTCACTGCGTATCATGGGCAAAATTCCGCTCATGGATGCGTTTGTTATCGTGCTTGTTACCGTTGTCACAGTCATGACCGACCTTGCAATCGCAGTGGTTGTGGGTGTGATTGTCTCTGCGCTTGCTTACTCTTGGCAAAATGCGACCCGTATCTGGGCAAAATCAAGCATGTCACCGGAAGGCGCTAAGATTTACGGCATTGAAGGGCCGTTGTTCTTCGGTTCCACAGACGGGTTTGCTGAAATTTTTGACCCGCAGAATGACCCTGAAGTTGTGATTGTGGATTTCATGAATTCGCGCGTCGTTGACCAATCAGCGCTTCAAGCACTTGAAGATTTAGCAAAACGCTATGAGGCCGAAGGCAAGACATTGCAATTGCGCCACCTATCGCGTGACTGTCATCAGTTGCTTAATCGCGCTGGCCAATTGATTGTTGATGCTGACGACGATCCTGAATATGAGATCGCCGTGGATTATGGTGTTCGCACCGGTACATTTGGCGGCGGGCATTAGCACCGCCCCCTTTTGGCTAAAGCTAGAAAGCCCCCGCATTAACGGGGGCTTTTTATTTACGTGCTGATAGCTTTTGAGCCAGCTCAAGAACAAGCGGATTTTCTGCGCTCTTTTTGCCCGCAAACAAGCATGCTTCAGACGCCAAAATCACACCATCGTCCAGCACTCGCAGCGCGTTCGCACGCAATGTCGATCCTGTCGAGGTTATATCAACGATGATATCCGCTTGTCCCGCAGCTGGAGCACCTTCTGTGGCACCAAGGCTCTCGATAATACGGTAAAGCTGAATGCCGTGCTGATTGGAGAAAAATTGCTGCGTAAGCTGCCAATATTTTGTCGCGATGCGCAAACGGCGACCGTGCAGCGCCCTGAAACCAGCCGCCACCTCGCCCAAGTCACCCATTGTGTGAACGTCAAACCAGCTATCTGGCACGGCAACAATCACATCTGCTGCGCCAAAGCCAAGCTTTGCTAAAAGCTTCATAGAATTATAGCTATCGGGAATATTTTCGCGCACAAGGTCTTCGCCTGTTACGCCTGCCTCAACATTGCCGGCTGCTACTTCGCGTGCGATTTCAGAGGCAGACAAATAGGCGATTTCAATATCATCGCGGCCTTCAATTGTTGCGCGGTATGAGCGCGGGTCTGCTGGCGGCAGCACATTTAAGCCGATTGAGCTTAAACATTCGATGGCGTTTTCTTTCAAACGTCCCTTCGATGGCAATGCGAGTGTGATCATGCGCTTGCCTCCGCAATTCGGTCCAGCCAAATGGAAAATCCAACGCCCGGTGTTGCTTTTTCTGCGCCCAGCAATGGAAGCAAACGGTCGTAGCGGCCGCCGCCCACCAACACGTCGCCGCTACGCGAGCGAAGCTCATAAACAAGCCCCGTATAATAATCGAGCCTGCGCCCAAAAGAGGCGTTGTAAATGATAGCGCTAAGATCAAGACCAGCGGCGATAAGCGACTTATTACGCTCCTCAAAAACCGCAATTGCTGGCGCTAGGTCGATCTTGTTGTCTTTTTCAAAGCCGCGCAGCACAGCAACAGATTGATCAAGCGGCACAGAAATTGACAGGAATTTGCGCAATATATCCAGCTTTGCTTCTTCCGGCACCAATTGGCTTTGTGCGAACTTTGCCTGCAAGCGTTTTGCGACTTCTGCCGGTGTGCGCCCGCCAGCATTGCTCAAGCTGGCTGCGTCCATAGCAGTTGTAATCAGTTCTTCTAGCTTGGCGCTGTCGCCGCTTTGAGCAGCCTGTAAAATCGACTCTGGCAAATCTGGCATTGTGATCGGATGCGCAAGACGGTCGAGCGTTGCCTCAAGTGTGGCATCATGGCCAAAGGCGTGCGCAAGACGCAAACGCCAACCGGACGGCAAGCCGAGCGCAGCCAATACCTGATCAAAGACCGCTTGATCGCCAATTATGATTTCGCATTTATCAGCACGAACACCCAAATCGCTTACACATGCCAGCGCATCTGCAACGGACCGCGCATCGGCTGCATTGGTATCGGTCTCGCCTATATCTTCAATGCCTGCCTGCAAAAATTCAGATGGGCCCGCATCGCGCTGTCTGAACGCTGTGCCGACATAGCCATAACGACCCGATGGTGCACCGCCCTCAATATGCTGCAGGCAAACGGGAATGGTAAATTCTGGGCGCAAACACATTGCGCGACCATTTTGGTTTTGCGTCAAGAATATCCGTCTGCGCAATTCCTCACCAGCCGTATCAAGAAACGGCTCTGCGGGTTGCAGCACCGGCACATCAATGCGCACAGCATTGCGGTCGGCAAGTATCGCCTCAATGTCGGCGCGTGCGGAGAATGATCTAAGGGTGGTCACTTTATTTGGCCAAGTTCATGCAAAAGCGTTTCAACACATCCATTTAGATTATCGGATAGCTCACCCGTATTAATGCGAGAAATCTGATAACCTAATTGTGTGAGGGCCTTATCGCGTTTTGCATCATTTGCCAAATGCTTAGGTGTTTTTGCTGCCTAATTCCGATACGGCAATAATATGCTGACACACATTTTTTAGATCGCGGATAATATCGTCATTCCAAAAACGCAGCACAATATAGCCTTGCTCTTTCAATTTCTCATCACGTTGCTTGTCATAAACATTGTCTGCGTGCTGGCTTCCATCAACTTCTACAATAAGCTTCTTTTCGATACAGACAAAATCAACGATATAGCTGGCGATGGGCACTTGCCTGCGAAACTTAAGCTTGTTTAAACCACGATTACGGAGTTCTGCCACAACACAGCTTCCGCATCGGTGGATTCATGACGCATATTGCGCGCATAACGTCTAAGCCTTGGCGTCTCATCATCCCGCATTTCACCCTCATCCGACCTCGCTTTGCTCGGCCACCTTCTCCCGCTAGCAGGAGAAGGATAAGTGAAAACTGTCGGCGACGAAATAAATGTTTTCCCTTCGCCCGTTTACGGGAGAAGGTGGCCGAGCAAAGCGAGGTCGGATGAGGGCATTATTTTTGCGCAGCCAAAAGTTTTTTCACTTCATCAACAAGGCTGCCAGCCTCAATTTCAAATTGGCCGGGGCGGGCAGCGCGGTATTCCTCATTGGATTCAATCGCGGCGGCTTGACGCTTGCCTTCGATCATATCTTTGAGTTGAACTTTGCCGGATTGCCGCTCGTCATTGCCTTGAATGATAACAATCGGGCAGCCGCGTTTATCCGCATAGCGCATTTGCTTGCTGAAATCTTTTGGGTTGCCCTGATACATCTCAGCGCGAATACCCGCGCCGCGTAAGTCCTGTACCATTTTTTGGTACGCGCCGAGGCTTTCCGTATCCTTGTCCATAACGGTGACAAGCACAGGTGCGAGCACGTCGTCCTGTCCTAATTTTCCAAGATTTTTGAGCGCCGTCATGAGGCGTGACACGCCGATGGAAAATCCGGTTGCAGGCACGTCTTGGCCTGTAAAGCGCTTGACTAAACCATCATAACGACCGCCGCCGCCGACAGAACCGAATTGAACCTTTTCGCCCTTTTCATTGGTCACATCGAACAGAAGTTCGGCTTCATAAACAGGGCCGGTGTAATATTCGAGACCACGTACGACAGAGGGATCGATTTTGATGCGATCACGCTCATAACCGCAATTTTCAAAGATCGATTGCATGGTATTAAGTTCATTCGCGCCTGCAATTAAGTTCGCGTTACGCTTGGTTTCATAAGGAGGCTTACCGATCACTTCAAAAAGCTCATCGGGAGTGCTTAAAATTACTATTCCAAATAACTCAGAGATATCTTGTTCATCTAACCCAGCACCTTCAGTAAAATCACCGCTGTCATCTTTGCGGCCTTTACCCAAAAGCTGACGAACACCCTCTTCTCCAAACTTATCAAGCTTATCGAGTGAACGCAGTACCGTAAGCCGCTTTTCCGCATTTTCATCGCCGCCAAGCCCGATAGCTTCCATCACGCCGTCCAGCACTTTGCGGTTGTTAACGCGGATCACATAGTCGCCACGCGCAATGCCCAGCGCTTCCATCGTATCAGCCATCATCATGCACATTTCAGCATCGGCCTGAACGCCCGGTGCGCCAACCGTATCGGCATCAAACTGCATGAACTGGCGGAAGCGACCCGGCCCCGGCTTCTCGTTGCGGAACACCCAACCATTGCGATAGGTGCGATATGGCAGCGTGATCTCGTTGATGTTTTCAGCCACATGACGCGCCAGCGGCGCAGTCAGATCATAGCGCAAGCTCATCCATTGTTCGTCATCATCCTGAACAGAAAAAACGCCAGCATTTGGCCGATCTGTATCTGGCAAAAACTTACCCAGACAATCGGTATATTCAAATGCAGGTGTTTCCACGGGGTCAAAACCATAGCGCTCATAGACTTCGCGGATTTTACCGATCATCTCATCGGTTGCGCGAATGTCTGCCGCTGAGCGGTCCACAAAACCGCGCGGGCTACGCGCTTTGAGTTTCTGCGGTTTTTTCTTCTTTTTATCAGCCATTTCAGCACTTCATTTTATGAGAACATTTGTTGGCTTTCTCATAAGCGACAGGTGCCCTCTTGCCAAGTGGTGTGAGCGGTGGAATGCTATGCAAGTTCGGTGAACGGGAAGTCCGTGCAATTCGGAGACGTGCCCAACGCTGTGATGGAGATGGCTTTCGCATATGCCACTGGGAAACCGGGAAGGCGCGCAAACCAGTTGATCCTAAGTCAGAAGACCGGCCGAACAAAACGGTTCTTGCGTGCGGACAGCGCAAGCGCCCCAACCTTTATGCATTGTTGGGAGCAAATAATGCTGAATAAACTTCCGCGCCCTGCGCTGGCCCCTGCCCGTCCGTTTTCCAATCAAGAACGAGGTGCGGTGTATCGTGCGATTAATGAACGGCGCGATGTGCGCGATCAATTTTTGCCAACACCTATTCCCGATGATGTTTTGCTACGGCTTTTACAGGCTGCCCATAACGCACCTTCGGTTGGGTTCATGCAGCCGTGGAATTTTATTGTCGTGCGCGATGCTAAAAAGCGCGAGCAAGCATGGAGCGTTTTCAGCAAGGCCAATGATGAAGCCGCCGACATGTTTTCAGGTGAGCGCAAGGCGACTTATCAATCGTTAAAACTGGAAGGCATTCGCAAAGCGCCTATCAATCTTATCGTGACATGTGATCGCAGTCGCGGCGGCAAAGTTGTGCTTGGACGCACACATAATCAGCAGATGGATTTATACAGCACGGTTTGCGCTGTGCAAAATCTGTGGCTTGCAGCACGTGCAGAGGGCGTTGGTGTTGGGTGGGTCAGCATATTTAATGAGAGCGACATGCGGAAGCTTTTTCAAATCCCCGATGAGATCGAAATTATCGCCTATTTATGCATCGGATATGTGGACGAATTATACACAGAACCGGAGCTTGCCGCCAAAGGATGGCGACAACGCTTGGAACTCAAAGATTTGATCTTCGAAGAAGAATGGAACCGGCCCACTAAAACTGAATAGCGGCCGGTCCGCAATCTTATCTTGCGTAAGGCGAACGGCAGCGTTTGCGTCCACCATGATATGGCTGGAACGAATTATCCGATGCGCGGTAAGAGCGATATTTCGATTGGCACCAATTCACATGCAATGTGCCAACATTTATAATGCGCGGACGCGCTGGTGCACGGCGAATAACGCGTCTTGGCTCGACATGACGGCGCGGTGCAACGTGGATCGTTACTGAAAATGCGCCATGCGGAAAATAGTATCCGTTATGACGACGGTAGCCACGCCTGTGATGGCGGTAACCGCGGTGACCATTGTAAAAGGCATGGCCTCTATGGCGATAAAACCCACGGCGGCGTTCTGAACCGACTTTTTGAACCAAGCCATCTGCTGGTGATGCAATCGGCGCAATTGCGATTGGTGCCGCACTTGCCGATGTTGAAAAGCCGCAGCTTGCAGCAATTGAAATTGCGGCCGCAGCCAAGAATTTACTGATATTCATTATCATGCTCCCTGTTAAGGTTAAGCGTCCCTTAATTCCAATCTATCGCATTTTTTGCATCTGGCAAATTTATTGGCGGATATTATCACCAAATTGTCACTTTGGTTTCATGACACACATGTTAGCAGTGCGTTTTAACTGGACTATCGCCGTGCTTCTTTTTCTCATCACCGCCCTTGTTATGACCGCTTTTGCTGCAAACTCTGTTTTGGCACGGGCAGCCCTGCTCGGACCAACCATTGACCCTGCCAGCTTTACCACTGTTCGCCTGATAAGCGGTGCGGCAATGCTTGCTTTGCTACTGCTTACGCGAAAACAAACATCTATTCGCGGCCTTATCGGCGGCGGAAATTGGCACTCTGCCTTTTGGCTTTTTGCTTATGCGGTAACGCTTTCATTTGCCTATATCGGGCTGGATACTGGTGTGGGCGCACTGATTTTGTTTGCGCTTGTTCAAGCAACGATGATCGGTTGGAGCGTTTTTAAGGGCGACAGACCAATCGTGCCTGAATGGGCTGGATTGATTATTGCTTTTAGCGCATTTGTCTGGCTGGTTTCGCCCGGACTTGAAGCACCGGACCCGTTCAGCGCATTTTTGATGGCGCTTTCCGGCATCGCATGGGGCGCATATTCTTTGCGTGGGCGCGGCGCAACAGACCCGCTCAAAGCAACGGCTGGAAACTTCATTTTGGCCGTACCCATGGCAATTGCCGTTTCCGCGATCTGTTTTTCTCAAAACAATGCCAGCACATATGGCATATTGCTCGGCATTGCCTCCGGCGCCATCACATCGGGTATTGGCTATGCGATTTGGTATCGCGTATTGCCGCAATTATCAGCCATGCAAGGCAGTATCGTACAACTCACCGTGCCCGTCATCGCTGGTCTTGGCGGTCTTATCTGGAGCGGCGAGCCATTTACGTTACGCTTCGTTCTCGGTTCCGTCTTTATATTGGGCGGCGTTGCACTTGCGATCATCAGCAAAACCAAACGCGTATGATTGTTATTTTTTCAGCTTATAAGTCAGCGCCATGCCGATGCAGTGCTTAAGCGCTTCGCGGTCATAATCCTGCCCTGCGACAAACATCAAAGCGCGGCTACCACGATAATCAAAGGCGCTCGGATAAAGCTCTTTGAAGCGATCGACCAGCTTGGTGGTGCATATGAAGAACATGCCAACGGTTCCATCATCTTGGTTCGACAAACGAACCGAACTACCCGTATTTTTGCGCTTTGGTGTGAAGCTCGGCTGGCCCCATTTTAAACTTTCTTCGAGCGGTCCGATATTGTCGTTTTGAGCTGCAACCTCAAAAATAAGTGCGCGTAATTCTTCATATAGGCCGTATGAAGTCATTGCGGATTTCCTCGATTTCTTGACGGCAGCAACATCCCTCTAAATGGTCATTCACAAGCCCCATTGCCTGCATGAAAGCATAGATTGTTGTTGGCCCCACAAACGACCAGCCGCGCTTTTTTAGATCCTTGGAAATCTTGGCCGAAATATCAGTAAAGCCTGGAATAGCATCCTTCGTTACTTTAGCTGGGCGGTCTTGGCCGGATGGTTCAAACGCCCAAAAATAAGCAGCCAAAGAGCCAAACTCTTTTTGCAATTCTTGTGCCCGCTGCGCGTTATTGATGGTTGATTTAATTTTGCCGCGGTGGCGCACAATGCTCGCATCATTAACGCAGCGCTCTATGTCGGCGTCGGTAAAAGCTGCAACCTTGTCGATGTCAAAACCTGCAAACGCTGCGCGAAACCCTTCGCGTTTGCGCAAAATTGTCAGCCATGAAAGCCCCGACTGGAACCCTTCTAAGCACACCTTTTCAAACAGGCGCGTATCATCAATTACCGGCCGGCCCCATTCAGTATCGTGATAAATGCGATATTCATCCAAATCGCCATGCCACCAGCAGCTTTGCTTGCCATCTGGCCGTTCAACCAATCCATCGTTCATATATAGGTCCTATTCAGTTTTGATTCACCATTTACGGCAACACGCTAGTAACCTTGCTGAAAGCTTTCAGCCAAGAATCGCATTTTATTTATTTTGATTCATAATTGAGTCTTTGCTTTGAGTCATGTTCACACCAGAAGTCTGCTGACGTCTTATGTCAGCGGATATCGGGCAAAATGTTGAGAGTATGCTTGATGAAGAGATTTTTACAACTATCGGCAGTTGCCGTTGCATTTGCGACGATGCCTGCCCACGCTGGTGAGCGCTATGCTACACCGCCGCCGCTAACGCTAAGCCCTGATTTGGCAAGTCCATGGGTTTTACAACTCAAGCCAAATACCGTTATTCGCGCGACTGCACCACAGCGCACTAAGCGCGTTATCGTCACGCGCAAAAAGCAGGTTAAACAACGCTACCAGCCAAGAGTTCAGCAGCGTGTTGCCGCGCTTAATCCGCCGAAACCGCCCGTTAAGGGCATTGATCCGATGTATCTGCCGCAGCAGGTCAATTATAATGGCGGTGAAAAGCCTGGTACGATCATTATTTCTACACGCGACCGTTTTCTCTATTTCGTAGAGGCAGGCGGCAAAGCCATGCGCTATGGGGTTGGTGTTGGCAAACAAGGTTTTTCATGGACAGGCACAGAGCGTATTACGCGTAAACGTGAATGGCCATCGTGGACACCACCTGCGGAAATGATCGCGCGTGAAAAGAAAAAAGGTAAATTCCTACCTGCCTTTATGGAGGGCGGTCCGTCTAATCCACTCGGTGCACGTGCACTTTATCTTGGATCAACACTTTACCGAATTCATGGCACCAATGCGCCTTGGACAATTGGCGGTGCTGTATCATCGGGCTGTATTCGCATGCGCAATGAAGACGTTACCGATCTTTATAATCGTGCCAGTGTCGGCGCTAAAGTTATTGTTCAGTAGCTAAGCGCCATTTGTTCTTCGGGGGCGAAGGCAGAAGCCGCCGCTTGATCTCAAAAGAGGTCAGGCGGCGGCTTCATTTTGAGATTAAATTAAAACTCTACATTGAAGCTTGCGCGACCAAATCAGATAGGCTTGTGCGTTGCTCAGACATGTTTTGAACAGGCTTAGGGTCAGGTGCTTCAGAAGGTTTGTCCCCGCCATATGCCCAATTTAAGAGCTCGATTGTATGAAGAAGCGGTATGTTCGTGGCCGTAGAAATTTGAGTGATACAGCCAATATTTCCGGTCGCAATGATATCTGCGTTTGTCGCCTCAATATTCTTCACTTTGCGCGCTTTTAACTGCGCAGAAATTTCAGGCTGCATGATGTTATATGTGCCTGCCGAGCCGCAGCACAAATGTCCCTCCGCAGGATTGCGCACTTCAAATCCAGCAGCCTTCAGCAAGGTTTTAGGTGCTTCGGTGATTTTTTGTCCATGTTGCATGGAGCAAGCCGAATGATACGCAACAACAAGATTAGGCTTGATGGTTGGTTCGGGCATTTCGATGGATGCCAAATATTCGATAATGTCCATTGCTAACGCAGATACGCGCTTGGCTTTGTCAGCATAATCGGGATCGAGCCGAAGCATATGACCGTAATCTTTGATCGTGGTTCCGCACCCAGAGGCTGTGATAATTATGGCATCTAATCCGCCATGTTCGACCTCACGAGTCCAAACATCGACATTGCGCCGCGCATCACCCAATGCTTGTTCTTCACGCCCCATGTGATGGACCAGCGCACCGCAGCAGCCCTCACCTTCTGGCACAATAACCTCTACGCCAATACGGTTAAGCAGTTTGATTGTTGCCTCATTGATTCCAGGTTTGAGGATGGGTTGGGCGCAGCCGCTAAGAATAGCAACGCGGCCGCGCTTTTCCTCTTCAGGTGCGTGTGTCGCAGGCAATGCAAAGGCAGAAGGCGAAGCAATTTTATTCGGCGCAAGTTCCAGCATTGCACCAAAGCTCTTAAGCGGCGGAATGGCTTTTAAAAGCGGCGCAAATGGCCGCCCCAATCGTGCCAAATAAAGCGACGCCTTAAAGCGATTTGGATATGGCAACACGGCTGCCAGCACGTTCCTTGTCAGCCTGTTGAAAAATGGGCGCTTGTAGGTTTTTTCAATATGAACCCGCGCATTATCAACCAGATGCATATAGTTCACACCCGACGGGCATGTTGTCATGCAAGCAAGGCATGACAAGCAGCGATCAATATGCGTCACCGTTTTTTCATCTGCAGAACGGTTATTTTCCAACATATCCTTGATGAGATAAATACGACCACGCGGACTATCTAGCTCATTGCCAAGCGTCACATAGGTTGGACATGTGGCCGTGCAAAAACCGCAATGCACACAAGAGCGTAAGATTTTTTCCGATAGTGCAACGCCCGGATCTTCAAGCTGCTCAGATGTGAAATTAGTTTGCATGCCACATATCCAATATTATTAAATCCACCAACTTTGCGGGTCTGGGATCGGTTCATTCCTGCCAAGTGCCATAAGGCCTTTGACAACGCGAATAACAGCCCAAATAGCAACGGCGATTGCAACAAACATTCCAATCATAACAAAGATCAAAATTGCGGCGATCAAGCTATAAAGAAGGCCAATCCAAAATGTGCGGATGAGCCATGTGTAATGCGTCTCGGTGAAGCCGCCGGCTTTGCCTCGGTTCATATAAGCCATCACCAAGCCGATGATGGCAGGAATGCCGCTAAGCAGAAAAGATGCTAGAAATAGAATATAGATAAGCTGCGCGTTTTTAGGCCCAGCGCCAAGCCAATCGTCAGTCGCTATTGGTTGGCGGTTTTGGTCATCATTCATGATGTTTTCCTTCTCACATTGATGGATGTGGCCGAAGTAAACCGCAGTTTTAATCTACGCTCAAGCAATGTTATTTTATACATCTGGTGACATGCGCCCGACATTGAAAAGACCACTCGGGTCCATTGCCATCTTAATGCGCTCAGAGAGTGCCGCCAAAGGTGCAATCTCAGGCTGGAATACGGCCGTCGAAGCACGGACCGGCTCAGATGCACGGATCAAAGTTGCATAGCCACCATGATCTTTAACTATGTTCCTGACGATCTGGGCATTGGCGTTCGACACATCGTCTAATCTTAGCCAGACGAGCCCGCCTTGCCAGTCATAAAACACTTGCCCCTCAAGCTTGTTTAAAATAGCTGCGGCGACTTTATAACCGCTCATCGGTGCAACGGAAATACGCCAAACAGGGCGCTGGTCTTGATCTGCAAAAGGTAAAACATCGCGGATCATTTTCCATAAGGCCAACGATGCGCGAGCATCAATTTCTTGAATATTTAACCCTTTGGGCAGACTTGCGATAACGCGATCACAGCGAACGCCAATGGTTTCTTTCAACCCCTCAAGCCGCATAAAAGTAATCCCGCCTTTTACGGGCGCATTCATAAGCTGTGATGCAATGTCTGCTGGCGCATGCGAAGCACCTGTAACATCTGCGCTTGTTGCCATTGCCGTAGCCATAAGCTGCGCACCTTCCGCATCAGAAACATTGTGAATTGCCAATGTGATTTGTGTTTCAGGGCGCGGCAATACTTTGAAAGAAACCTCGGTTAAAAAGCCAAGCGTCCCCCATGAGCCGCCCATCAGTTTGACAAGATCGAGGCCCGTGACGTTCTTCATCACCTGACCGCCATTTTTGATGATTTCACCAGAGCCATTGACAAACCGTACACCGAGCAGACTGTCACGTGCAGCGCCTGCCACATAGCGGCGCGGACCTGACATGTTGCTTGCAGCAATACCGCCGATTGTTTGCTTGCCATTGGTGCCGAACAGTTTGCCGTAATTTGCCGGTTCAAAAACATGCATCTGTTTGTTTTTTGCAAGCGCTTTGTCGATTTCAGACAACAAAGTTCCTGCCTTGGCAACCATCACCAGTTCGGCGGGATCATATTGCGTTATTCCGCTCATTGCCGATGCGGAAATGATTTTGTCAGCGCTCACAGCATTGCCGATATCACGTTTCGTGCCGTTGCCTCTGATCTCCAGACGCGTGCCTTCACTGCGTGCATTCGTGATTAGCTGGGCAGCTTCGAGCTCATCTGCTGGTTTTAAAATTTTCAACGCCATCTCATATAGCCTTGCGTTGTGAGAGGGTGAGCGGGAACACCTTGGATGGGTTCAAAATCCAATCAGGATCAAATGCTGCGCGTACCCGCATCTGTTGGTTTAGATCTATTTCTGCGAACTGGTGCAGCATCAAGTCTCGTTTTTCGATGCCGACGCCATGTTCTCCTGTCAGGCAACCACCAACATCGACGCATAGACGCAAAATATCCATACCAGCGTCTTCAGCTGCCTGCGCTTCCTTGGGATCATTGGCATTGTGCAAAATCAGCGGATGCATATTGCCGTCACCAGCATGAAAAACATTGGCGACGCGCAAGCCATATTGCTCAATTATCTTGTAGGTTTCCCGCAAGACATAGGACAGTTTTCCAAGCGGCACGGTGCCATCCATACAGATATAATCAGCGATACGTCCGGTCGCGCCGAAGGCAGATTTTCGACCTTTCCAGATTTGCGCTGCTTCTGTTGCAGACTGGCTTTCTTTGATATTCTTTACGTTATGTTTTTGCGCAATTTTAATGATCTTTTTCAGCATTGCGTCCATCTCTTCGTCGGAGCCTTCGACTTCGATGATTAGCAATGCCTCGACATCCATTGGATAGCCTGCGCCCGCAAAAGATTCACAAATATCGATTGCCGGCTTGTCCATGAACTCGATTGCGACAGGTATTATACCGCTGCCAATAATGTCTGTGACACAAGCGCCTGCAACCTCTGCATCATCAAATCCAAACAGCACAGGGCGCGCGCCTTCTGGCTTGGCGATCAACCGCACCGTTGCTTCGGTAACAATGCCAAGCTGCCCTTCAGAACCGCACAGCAAGCCAAGTAGGTCATAACCTGGTGCATCAAGCGCTTGCCCGCCAATATCAACGATTGTGCCGTCAAACATGACAAGTTTTACACCGACCAGATTGTTGGTTGTAACGCCATATTTAAGGCAATGCGCACCACCGGAATTCATACCGATATTGCCGCCAATCGTGCAAGCAAGCTGCGATGATGGATCAGGCGCATAGAAAAAACCATCTTTTGAGACAGCTTCGGAAATGGACAGATTTGTTACGCCTGCTTCGACAACGGCAGTTCGGTTATCGTAATCAACATCGATCATTCGGGTCATACGTGAAACACCTATGACCACCGCATCTTCCTGCGGTATCGCGCCGCCAGCCAATGACGTGCCTGCCCCGCGAGGTACAACCGGAATTTTATTGGTTGAGCAATATTTTAGAACATCCGCCACTTGCTGGGTCGTGTATGGCAACACAACCGCTAAAGGCAGGCGGCGATATGCTGTAAAAGCATCAGTTTCAAATGGCACTAACTCACGCTCATCTGAGATAACGCACTCATCAGGTAGAAGATTATACAATCCTTCCACGATGGCATTGCGACGGCCGGTGATATTTGCATCGGGTTTCAGAAACTCAATCGTCGTCATTTCACCCCTCCAATTCAAATGAAACACTAACAGCCTTCAATTGGTAAATTATAATTACCAATTAGAGTCAAGCGCACGGCAGGCGAAACAGTTTCAACGAAATGGCGAAACACTGTTATTAATGGCTATGGACTTTTGTGTAGCCTGCCCCATTTTGGTTGATACTATACGGTATGAATGAATGAACGAGCGGCAAAACAAATAGTTTAAGAACAATGGTTAGCCAATATAATGAGTAATTTCGGAGATCTAGAAATTTTTGCCCGCGTCGTCGGCGCAGGCAGTATGTCTGCGGCAGGGCGCGAACTAGGATTGTCACCAGCGGTCGTTTCAAAACGCCTTCGCCGCTTAGAAGATCGACTAGGTACAAGGCTGCTACAACGTACAACACGGCAAATCGCACTCACAGAAGCAGGCCAAGGTTTTTACGAACGTGTTGTTGCTATCCTTGCGGGTATCGAAGAGGCAGAAGCGTTTGTCGCACGCCGATCTGCCATCGCGCGCGGCACTTTGAAAGTTTCTGCACCGACATCATTTGGGCGAATGCATATCGCGCCGAATCTCGGCGACTTCATGAAAAACAATGATGACTTAAATCTCAACCTGCTTTTATCTGATGACCTTGTTGATATTGTTGGCGAGGGATTTGATGTCGCGATCCGTATTGCAGAGCTTGAAGATTCCAGCCTTGTTGCGCGTAAGCTTGCATCCGTGCGCAGAATACTCTGTGCGACACCAGAATATTTAACTGAAAACAGCACTCCAAAAACGCTCGAAGAGCTAGCGCATCACAACTGCCTTACACATCAGGTTTCAGACACTTGGCGTATGGCGGGCCCGGAAGGTGATGTCAGTGTTCGCCCGACCGGTAATATAAGCACCAATTCTTCTGAGGTGGTGCGCGAAGCTGTTCTGGCAGGACTTGGAATTGCGCTTCGTTCCACGTGGGATATCGGACAGGAACTTGCCGACGGAAAGCTTGTGCAGATTTTACCTGAATATGAAAGCAAATCGAATGTCGGCATTTACGCGATCTATCCATCGCGTCAGTTTTTGCCAGCGAAAGTGCGCGTTTTCATTGATTATCTCGCGCAAATATTTGGCGGTGTTCCCTATTGGGAAGCAGGTTTAAACACGCCAGAAACACCGAAACTAAAAAAAGAAGACTAAAGCGCAAGCGCTAAGCGTTGCCACCTTACATATCAGTATCAGAATGTTTAGCGCGTATTCGGCGCACGACAAACCACATGCCTAGCACGGCAATCGGCACAAAAAGCGCTACCAGTGTTGCATCTGAAATACCGGGAAGCGACATGCCCAAACCCTTTGCCAGATAGGCAAAAAGCCCAACGACATAATAAGAAACCGCAGCAACAGAAAGACCTTCAACCGTTTGCTGCAGGCGCAATTGTAGCTTGGCGCGATTGGCCATAGATTGCAGCAGATCACGGTTTTGCTTTTCAACTTCAACATCAATGCGCGTGCGCAACAATGTTGCTGTACGTGCCAGTTTGCGCGATAGGTTGGCTTGGCGTTCTTCAATGGCACGGCATGTGCGCATAGCAGGTGCAAGACGGCGTTCTAGGAAAAACTTTAGCGTGTCACACCCCAAAAGAGGTTCACGTTCAAGCTCCTCTAACCTGTCTTGAACAATATTGTCATAGGCACGGCTGGCACCAAAACGATAAAGACTGGATGCAGCATCCGCTTCAAGCTCAGCTGCAAGGCTCGTCATTTCGTTGAGCAATTCTTCGGAATTCGACGGCTCCAAATTTCGCATTCGGTGGGTCAATTCCGCCAGACGGTCTTCGGCTTTGCGCATTCTTGGAGAAAGTCGCTGTGCAAGCGGCAACCCAAGCATGGCCAATGTACGGTATATTTCGATATCAAACAGCCGCTGCGAAAGCGCGCCGAGCCGCTGGGGCGCCATGCCTTTATCCAAGACAACAAAGCGCGTTAGCCCAGCCTGATCCTGCCGAAAATCTGTTGCAATAATACCAAGGCCGTTACGTGTAACCGATGCACATAGAGTTCGCCGGTCAAAATTATTCAGCGCCTTTTCTTCGGCCTCTTCGCTCCAATTTATAATATCAATACGTACAGCAGAGATCAGTGAACCGGGCGCAGGAAAAGCATCGCCAAAAGGGTGGCCTTGCGGCAGCGTATCAAAACTACTGGCAGCTGGGCCTTCCCAAAGATAGGTGGAGGCTTCTGTATGGCGTTCCCACCAAATGCTGCTCTTTCCCATTTCAATTCGGTGATGTCGTGCACCTTCAACAGGGGGAGAAATTCCGTTTTGACGGGAAAGCTCTGCAAGAACGGCCTGATCAACGGTAGCCCCGCCATCTGTGACGAAGCACAATTTGATCAGTGTTCGCGGTGAGGAAATAATCGGCGCTGGCCGAGCATGAACTTCGCCAAGCGCAACGGCTCTTTCTGCATGAAGCGGAAATCCGAAGACACCGCGCGGCGCAGCTTCGGTTTGATCAACAGCACCGATATCTTTTTTATACACGTTGCCCCCAAACGCTATTATGGCCCATCTGACAAGCCACCATCTTGAGCGATTTTAATATGGTGTCTGCTTTTTGGAAATAAGCAAGGCTGCTACATAAGCGCACGTAACTCCTGTTCAAATTGGCTATAATTATTGACCAGTCGGCACATGCCTCATATGATCAAAATTGGAGGATTGAATGGGCACAGCTATTTTTTCACAGATCAATCATGCGCGCACAGCAGATGAAGTGTGCGCACAGATAGAGACCCTAATTTTAGAAGGCGTCCTTCGCGTTGGTGATAAGCTACCGGGCGAACGCGATCTGTCTGAACAGCTCGGCATTTCACGGCCTATTTTGCGCGAGGCACTCAAAGAATTGGAAGCGCGCGAATTATTGGTGACACGCCATGGTGGCGGCACTTTTGTTGCCGATGTCATTGGTGATGTTTTTTCCAAAACAATGCTGGATCTCATTGCAGATCACCCAAAGGCAACATCGGATTATCTGGAATATCGACGCGAAGTAGAGGCGATTGCTGCTTCTTACGCTGCTCGCCGCGCAACGGATGATGACCGTGCTCTTTTAACAGAGATCATCATGCGCATGGAAGAAGCGCACAAGAAAGAAGACTTTCAAGAAGAGGCTGCGATTGACGTCGAATTTCACCAAGCGATTTGTGAAGCAGCCCATAATTTGATCTTACTGCATACGCTGCGATCCTGTTACCGGCTTTTGACAAATGGCACGTTCTTCTCACGTTCTTTGGTTTACCGCGCACCGGGCGCAAGATCGCTTCTGCTCAAACAGCATCGCGCAATTTACGAAGCAATAATGGACGCAAATCCGGATGCGGCAGCAGCAGCTGCGGCGGCGCACATGGAATTTGTTGAAGAGAGCAAACGCGAGGCTGAAAAAGTCGGCGCTTGGCAAACAGTCTCTAAATTAAGAAGGCAAATGCGTAACACCAAGTAAGCTTAGGTGTTACGCTGAAAATCCCCTCTTAATAAGCATATTCGAGAAATGCTGGCTCTATGCTACCAGCCCAGTTCGACTGGTATTGCAGCAACATCTGTTCGGCAGATGTTGTGCCGCGCGCTGCAACTTCTTCTAGCGGTGCAAGGAAGTGAGCCTCATCAAATCCGTCATCATTGAGTTTGGCGCGGGAGATCAGGCCTTGCCGTGCAATACCGAGAACTTCTTTGGCAAGCTCGTGCATGGACTGGCCTTTGATTTTAGCTTTAAAGCCATCTTTTGGCACTGCATTTCGAAGCTCCACAACCTCATCAAACGTCCAATCTTTTGTGAGTTGCCAAGCAGCTTCAAGCGCAGCTTCATCATAGCACAAACCAACCCAGAAGGCAGGTAGCGCACAAATACGCCGCCACGGACCACCATCTGCGCCGCGCATCTCAATAAACTTTTTAAGACGTACTTCAGGGAACACGGTCGAAAGGTGGTTTGTCCAATCGCCTTTATTTGGCTTTGCATCAGGGATTTCACCCTCAAGCGCTCCATTCATAAATTGACGGAACGTCACATGGGTACAATCAATATATTTGCCATTACGAAGAACGAAATACATTGGTACATCCAATGCCCATTCGACATAATCCATGAAGCCAAAATTATCGTTGAAAACCATAGGCAGAACACCGGAACGATTATTATCGGTGTCACGCCAGATATCGGCGCGCCAAGACAGTAATCCGTTCGGCTTGCCTTCTGTGAACGGCGAGTTTGCAAACAACACGGTTGCAAGCGGCTGCAAACGATAAGACATTTGCATTTTCTTGCGCATATCCGCTTCGCTATCGAAATCCAAATTAACCTGAATTGTCGATGTGCGGTGCATCATATCAAGGCCTTGCGTGCCGACCTTTGGCATATAATTGCGCATGATATCATAGCGTGATTTTGGCATACGCGGCGTTTCATCCAGCGTCCATTTAGGACTTGCGCCCAAGCCCAGAAACTTAATGCCGAGCGGATCAGCGATCTGGCGCAGTTGCGCCAAGTGGCGATTGCTCTCGCGGCAGGTCTCATGGATGGTTTCTAATGGCGCGCCCGACAGCTCAAACTGACCGCCCGGCTCCAAAGATATTGCACCCATACCATTTGGTTCAAACAAGCCGATAAGATTGCCCTCATCGATGATTGGCTCCCAGTTCAGCTCAGCTTGCATGCCTTTAAGAAGCGCTTCGATAGATCGCTCGCCTGCATAGGGAATTGGCGTGTGATCCTGCATGCAGAATGGAAACTTCTCATGCTCGGTGCCAATGCGCCATTCTTCCTTTGGCTTGCAGCCGGAGGCAAGATAGCCTGCCATTTCCTCTACGCCGCTAATTGGTGCTTCATCAGTTGTATCGCGGGCCATATCACTTGTCCGTTTGATTAAGATTGATGCTCGTTGCCCGATTGTGCTTTACGCGGCAAGCCAATTTTTATGAATGATCATTCAATAGAAGTTGATCGGTAGTCAATTTTATTCTCACCAATCGCCCGCAACCGCTTGAATTACGGCCATTGCGGCGACTGCTGCGGTATCAGCACGCAATATGCGGGGCCCAAGAGGAATCGCAACAACAAAAGGTTTTGCCCGCAAAGCTGCACGCTCTTCGTCTGAAAAACCGCCCTCCGGTCCGATCAGAACGCCCAATTTATTGCCCTTAAGACTTTGCAGTTTTTCAACTGGATTATTCGTTTGCGCATCTTCATCACAAAAAATCAGTGTGCAGCTTTCGTCCCAATCATCCAGAAACTTTTCAAACTTAATCGGCTCGGCACATTGCGGAATATTGAGGATTCCGCATTGTTCGGCCGCCTCTAATGCATTTGCATTCATTTTATCAATATTGAGGCGGTGGTTTTGTGTGTGCTGCGTCAAAACAGGCTGCAACATGCTCGCGCCCATTTCGACAGCTTTTTGCGCCATATAATCCAAGCGGCCAACTTTTAGCGGCGCGAAACAGTACGTAAAATCAGAATTTTGCGGCTGCTCACGCTCTTGGTTTATGCACATTAGCGAAACATTTCGCTTGCTCTCGACCTCAACTTCGCAAAGCCATTCTCCGTCTTTTCCATTAAACACAAGAACCTTGTCACCCGTTTTCATGCGCAAAACATTGGCAAGATAATTGGCTTGAGGCTTGTCGAGCGCGAAAGACGCTGCTCGGCCTAAAGGAACATCAAGAAATAACCGTTGGATTTTATAATTTGCACGCATTCAAAACCGTTAGCGCGACAAAGCACTATCATGCAAGACCGGTTGATAGCCTGATCTTAAGGCTGCGACTATTGATGGCGGTGTAATGAGATATTGAGGAGCATCATCGTCGTGCTGATACCCTTCAGGCTTCCACAGAAACAAAGTCTGATTTGATATGAGATATGCCCTGTCTTGATTTCCAACAATTGTACCATCCGGCAGAGAGCGCCAATCATTTGCGATCGTGTGCAATCTTTTCTTGCCAGCGTTTAAGCGCTCTGCGTGTAGCAATTTGTCCATTTGCGGGGCACTCATCTTGCTTTCACTTTGCCCGGTGGAGAAAGCCGCTTGAAACATGGTGGCACGCGCGCGCTGGCAATAAAAACAAGGCCTATGGCCTGCTGCCAGTGCTGTTGCTTCATCCAAGAAAAACAATTCTGACCAACCAGTGCCACCATTTTTTCCATTGCGGCCAAAAACGTCGCGGCGCCGTTCTTTGAAACTGCACAGGCATATAATCCAGGCTTTGGACGTCCATCGCCGTGATGGCAGCAGGCTGCGTGTATCAGGGTTGTGGATAATTCCACGGTTGCCTGTGAATAACCCACGCGCCTTATCGGCAATTATGTTGCCAAAAGGTGTCACTCTGTTCTGAAGCGTCATCAAATTAACCTTCCAGTAACCTTTTGGTAGCTTTTGAGCTTGGACACTTTATACGCCGCTCAGGTTGCGTCGGAAAGCTGACAAAGAACCAATAATTATTAATTTCAGGAGCGTTTAATGGCCGTGCGTGCTATCACCTTATCTATTGCTATGATCGCAGCAACCGCACTTTGGGGCCTATCTGTTTATTCAGCAGACGCTATGGCTGGCAAAGTTTCCCATGATGGTTATGGCGTTTCCTCAATCACTCAAAACTAAACTGTATTTTGCCTTATAAGGGCGCTCCCTCCTAAAGTTTCAAATTTCTGACCTTGCCTTACGATGCACTATGCCTTTAATCAAAAACATTGATTGGGAGTGAGATTGCTATGTTTGGTCCGGTTACTTGTATTGAAGATTTGCGCAAACGCGCTGAGTTTCGTGTACCCCGCATGTTTTATGATTATGCGGATTCCGGTTCTTATACAGAGGGCACATACCGCGATAACACAGAAGCCTTTTCACGCATAAAAGTGCGCCAAAGGGTGGCTGTAGATATCGACAACCGCTCATTGAAATCGACGATGATTGGGCGCGATGTCACGATGCCTGTTGCGCTGGCCCCTATCGGGCTATGCGGCATGCAGCATGCGGATGGAGAAATCAAAGCAGCTAAAGCTGCTGAAAAGTTTGGTGTGCCGTTTACGCTTTCCACAATGTCAATTTGCTCTATTGAAGAGGTTGCCAAGGCGACAACAAATCCATTTTGGTTTCAGCTTTATGTTATGCGTGATCGCGGTTTTACCGAAGATATGATCGCAAGGGCAAAAGCTGCAGGATGCGATGCACTTGTGCTGACACTTGACCTTCAAGTCTTGGGTCAACGTCACAAAGACATTCGCAACGGCCTTTCGGCTCCGCCAAAGCCAACGATCAAATCAATCCTAAATCTGATGACCAAGCCACAATGGAGCATGGAAATGCTCGGCACGAAGAACCGAACTTTCGGTAATATTGTTGGTCACGCACCTGGCGTTGATAATATGACCTCTTTGTCTGAATGGACAGCCAAGCAGTTCGACCCTTCTTTGAGCTGGGAATCTATTGAGTGGATCAAATCCAAATGGGATGGCAAGCTCATCCTGAAGGGGATCAACGATATTGAAGATGCCCAAATCGCGGCTAAAACAGGCGCGGATGCTATCACTGTATCAAACCATGGCGGCCGTCAGCTTGATGGTGCAGCAGCGTCAATTGATGTTCTTGCCGATATTGTTGACGCGGTGGGCGATAAAATCGAAATCCATATGGATTCCGGCATTCGCTCTGGCCAAGACGTTTTCAAAGCCATTGCCCTTGGTGCAAAATCCACAATGATTGGACGTGCCTTTATTTATGGTCTCGGCGCAATGGGCGAACAAGGTGTCACCAAAGCTTTGGAAATTATCAAAGACGAGCTAGACCGCACAATGGGTTTTGCCGGTGAGACAGACATTAAAAATGTTGGCCGTCACAACTTACTGCAAAGCGGGAACAGCTATAAAAAAATGGCGTAAGCGTTATTTTGCACCAGCATCAGGTGTGTCAATCGCTTCAATATCAACGAGGTTCCAGCGCATATTTTGATTGCGGAATATGCGCTTGTTCAATCGTGGATAATCAGCAACATCATGAGCATTGCGCTCTCCAACAACGATACAGCGCAAGACTTCCGTACCTGTATTCTTTATTGAATGGGAAAAGCCGCCTTTTCGATAGCCAATAAAATCACCTTCGCTTATTTCGACGCTATCATAACCAATATAGGCTGTTGCAGTACCGCTCAGCACATAGACACATTCGTCTTCATGATAATGCACATGGTGTTCGGTCGTCTCATGCCCCGGCTGCACTTCAATGATGTGAAAGCCAAACCCTGTCAAACCGGCAATATCGCCTAACGATTTATTGTTGCGCTTAGCGTTGGTGTTCAGAAAGTGCGTCTTATCTAAACCTTCCATCTGCTCAATCTCGTTGCGTTTTATGAGATATTTATCACCGCTCATTTGCTGTTCCTTTTAAGATGGGCATCAAATGCCGACAGCCCTTCGTCCAGGCCTGACCGACCGAAGCCTAGTCGAAAATGATCGGCAGGTGTGTTGCCAAATGAGGACGCGTAGATTGAAGCGGGCAGAAAAAGAACGCCAGCCTCTTCAACGAGATTTTGCGCGAAGGCTTCCACGCCTTCTGGTCCTTTGTAACGGACAAAAGCCATGCAGGAACCATCTGGCCTGCGCCACTCAAAAAGATCAGGATAACGCGCAAAGAACGCGTCCCACTTTGGCAAATTCTCATCAATGATCGCGCAATTACGCGCTAGAATTTTATCCCGATTCTTTAAAGCAATTTTGGCAAGCCTTTCGCTCGGGCCAGAATTTGCAATGGACAAATAATGCTTCATACGCTCCATTTTGGAAAGAATCTCAGCATCTTGGCAAGCAATCCATCCAATACGCAAACCCGGCAACCCATAAGATTTCGACATAACGCCAAGCGAAAGCCCGCGCTCATAGACATCGGCAACATAAGGCAAATGTTTTGTGCCAGCTGGACCAAGGCCATTGAAAATTTCATCGTGAAGAAGATAAATGCCATGTTTGCGGCACAGCTCTATCAACGCTTGATAGCGATCTAACGGCAATATTGCACCTGTAGGATTGTGCGGAAAGTTGATTGTGATGAGCTTTGTGTTTGGCCTAATCGCCGCTGCCATACGATCAATATCCAGCGACCAGTTGTCATTAGGGTCAAGCGGCACAGCGCTTACCTCACCAATCGCGTTTGGCAATGCTTCGTGCGATTGATAGTTGGGCGTCACGCAGATCGCATGACTGTCCTTATCAAGAATGATCGAATTTGCCGCAAATATGCCTTCACTGGCTCCGGCAAAGCACAATATGTCAGACGCGGTCTGCTTTTCGTAAGTCGCCGCAATCGCTTCGCGTAAATCCGGCGCTCCAAATGTTTGTGTATAGCCGAGCCAAAGATTTTCAAATTCTGCTCGATCTTCATCACTTGCCATATCAAGCAGTTCGCGCATCGTCATACTTTCAGCATCTGATGCTGTCATGTGATAACGCGCTTTGAATTCCCATTTTGAAAAATGGGTCTCTAGCTTGAAGTCAGGAAGTGCTTGCATGTTAATTATCCAAGTTTGATATCATTATTATCTATCGCAAACGCCTCATGAATCGAAGCCTTAGCACACCAATTCATGAGAATAGTTGTGAACCCTGTCTTCGTACATTGTCTGCGGCTTTGCCTGTGGTACGGTAGATCAAAAGCAAGGAGAATCTTATGCTGCCAATTTTTGATATGCTGACAAAAGCACAAAATGGAAATGCTATTAATATGATGGCAGAACAGTTCGGGCTTTCTGCAAAGCAAACGCAAGATGCGCTTGAAGCTTTAACGCCTGCTTTCTCCACCGGATTAAAGCGCAATGCAGCCGAACCAATGGGTGTTGCAGGCTTTATGCAAGCACTTGCAAGTGGCAATCACGCAAAATATTTTGAAGATATGCAAAGCGCCTTTCAACAGCAGGGACTAAATGAAGGCAATGGCATTTTGGGACATTTGTTTGGCTCAAAAGACGTTAGCCGCGCGGTGGCAGAGCAAGCTGCAAAAGCAACTGGCATTGGGCCAGATATTCTCAAACAAATGCTACCGGTAATCGCCTCAACATTGATGGGGGCGATGTATAAGCAAACAACACAGCCACAGGCTTTTGGCGTTCAAAATGCTGGAAATGGCAATATTCTTGGCCAAATCATTGAGCAAATGATGCAGCACTCAGGGCAGGCTTCCCCTCAAGCTGCGCCGCGTAATTCAAATCCGATGGATAATCCCTTTGGCAAAGCGCTTCAGGATATGTTTGGCGGCAATCAAACACAGCAACAATCAGCACCGAACCCCATGGACCCTGCCAATAACCCTTTTGGCAAGATTTTTGAGGACATGATGGGCGGCGCCAAACCAGCGCCAGAACCCGCACCGACGAAGAATAAATATGAAGATTTATTTGGCGACATGTTCGAAACAGGCCGCAAGCAACAAGACCAATACCAAAAATCCGTTGAATCAATATTCGATCAATATATTGATGGCATGAATCGGCACAAATAATTTATGAATGACAGCCCTACTCCACACTCCAATGTAGCCGAGTTTTCGGTTTCAGAACTTTCTGGTGCGATAAAGCGCACGATGGAAGATACCTATGGGCGCGTGCGCGTGCGCGGTGAATTAGGCCGTGTATCGCGTCCTGCATCCGGCCATATTTATCTTGATCTAAAAGACGACAGATCCGTCATAGCCGCCGTTATCTGGAAAGGTGCGGCCGCCAAAATGGCTGTGCGCCCTGAAGAGGGCTTGGAAGTCATTGCGACTGGCAAGATCACCACCTTTCCGGGTCAATCCAAATATCAGCTGATTATTGATAATATGGAGCCTGCAGGCGAAGGCGCGCTGATGGCGCTGCTCGCTGCGCGCAAACGCCAGTTGGAAAGCGAAGGGCTTTTTGACCCAGCACGTAAACAGCTGCTTCCCTATATGCCACGAGTTATTGGCGTTGTTACATCACCAACAGGCGCGGTCATCCGCGATATTCTACATCGGCTTTCAGACCGTTTTCCAAGCCATGTCCTTGTTTGGCCTGTGCGCGTTCAAGGTGAATCATCGGCACAAGAAGTTGCTGATGCTGTGCGCGGCTTTAACGCTATTGATGGGACTTCAGGCATTCCAAGGCCTGATTTGCTCATTGTTGCACGTGGCGGCGGATCACTCGAAGACCTATGGGGTTTTAACGAGGAAGTGGTGGTTCGCGCTGTCGCTGATTCAGATATTCCTATTATTTCCGCCGTAGGCCATGAGACAGATACAACGCTGGTTGATTATGCAGCCGATGTGCGTGCGCCCACACCGACCGGTGCAGCAGAGATTGCTGTGCCAGTTCAGGCTGAGCTGGTGGCGCAAATGGCGCAGCTTGCTGCACGCCTACGCGCTGGCCTTAGCCGCTCAACGGACCGCAAGAAGGAGCGCCTTGCTGGTCTTGCCCGCGCTTTGCCGCATCCTGATGGTCTTCTGGCCCTGCCCCGCCAACGCCTAGACGGGCAACAAATCAGACTTGGTGCAGCGCTTGATCGTTTTACAACGCAAAAACGTTCGCGGCTTATTACAGCAGAAGCAAAGCTCAGCCCTACGCGTCTTATTCAACGCTTTGAAAATGTGTGTAGCAATCTGGACCGTCTATCGCGAGGGCTTCCCTCTGCACTTAGCCGCAATATTCAAACCCATCGCCGCGAGCTAGAGTTTCGCGCCCAGCGCCTGTCACCGCAAACGATCAACCGTAATGTGAAAGCGGGCCGCGAACAGCTAGAAGCGCTGGAACGGCGCAATGATCTTGCCGTTGAACGTTTGATTGGAAATCGCAACGACAAAACGCTCCAAGTTTCAAAACTTCTTGATAGCTATTCCTATCAACGCGTTTTAGATCGTGGTTTCGCACTTGTTATGGATGAAAACGCAAAACCGCTGCGAAGCTCAAAGGGCATTGTAAAAGGTGCAGGGCTCACGATTCAGTTTGCAGGTGATGATCGTTTAGCAGCGATTGCAAATGGCGATGCGGTTCCGTCATCAAGCAAACAGCCCACAGCTAAGCCGACAAAAGAAAAGCAGGCTAAATCGGTCCCAGCCGCGCAAACATCTTTGTTTGATGAGTAATCAGCACAGAAGTTAAGCGCGGTAAGCGCCATTTTTGTTATAAATAATTTGGGAAATTTGTTGGTGGTACGAACGGGTGGATTTGAACCACCGACCTCTGAAGCCACAATCCAGCGCTCTAACCAACTGAGCTACGTCCGCAAGCCAACGAGGGTCAATTAGTCTGATGTGCGCGACAATGCAAGAGTTTGCTGTGCACCAATTACCGTTCTTGTGAAAAAAATTTAAAGATCGGCCGGATTGTGTCCGGCCAATCGTCGTTTCGGCCTGTATTTACGCTTATTTCGGCTTAAAAGCACCCATTGCTTTTTCAGCAGCTTTCTTTGCAGGTGCGCTCGCATCGCTAGCCGCATCTTGGTAAAGTGCCTGCATCGACTTGGCATTTTCCATTGCCATCTGCGTCTGAGAGCTCAAAAAGCTTGTTTGAAGCTCCATGAACTCCGACATAGATTTTACGCCTGAGAGTTTTTCCATGTGAGACAGCGTTGCTTCAGTGTTTGTGCGCACTGCGTCCATTGTGGCCAATGAAATCTTGGATGAATGTCCCTGCGCAGTGCTTAAATTTGCTTCAGCTTCTTTTTTCGCTTCTTCAAAAGCAATCTGTGCCTGCTCATAAGTTTCTTTGGCTTTGGACAATCCGTCATTTGCCATTGATTTGAGCTTTTCAAGATATTGCGCCGGATCTACGCCTTCTGGAAATTCAAATGTGTCTTTCTTTGCGGCCATATCTATTGCTCCTAATCAAATGATCTTTCAGGATGCTAGCACATTAATATTGCGGTGCAAAATCCATTGCACCGCACAAACATTAACTAAACCCGCAATCAAAAGTGCGGTTATAACGATAAAACTGGACGATACGGGCATAATTTGGCTATTAAATATTTGTTAAGCTTCACATTGCAGGCCAAGATTACCGCGAATGAGTAAAGACATGTCACAGATTCCATTCATTGACATCGCCGTACAAGACGCGGTGCGCGACGCTATGCTTGACGGCAAGGCTGCGATAATCTTTGACCAATCCGTCGATACGATCATTTGGGCCAATGGCACAGCAGCAAAAATGTTTGGCTATGAGGCTATTGGTGAGTTTTTAGTTGCGGGAATTTTCCCGTTTAATACGACTCTACGCCAGTTAAAATCAGCTGCAGCGCGCAAACCACGCACACCGCAATCCATTCTGCTAAGAATCACCGCTGGTATGCGCAGCGACGCTCATCATGCGCAGTTGCATTTTATCTCGATTGACGGTGCCAATGAAGATGTCGCTCTTCTCACATTTGATCGTCAAAACAGCGGTGACCAAGATGCGCTACTGCTCGATGCGATAGCGGGACTTGAAGAAGATGGCGCTGGCGCTGCAATTCTGGGCGAAGATGGAAACATTCTTGTCTGCGGCCCGTTTTTTAAAACGCTGGATATTCCAACACTCGAACTTTTTGCATTGAGCGATGAGGTTCTTTCTGAGGAAGATCGCCTCGTTAAGCGTCTTGTGTTGCGCGGCGAAGGCAGAACTAAAATTGCTGTGGGAATTGGCAGGCTGAGCGAAGAACCTGTTCGCAATCTTTTGGTCGCGATGGAAACAGATATTGTGCAAACCGCGCAGCCACGCAAGGCAGAGCCGCCGCGCGTTATCGAAGAAATTCAGCCCCCTAGAATGCAAATAATTGAGTCTGCACCTCCGCTTATCGATCATGACAATGATGACGAAGACTTTGTGTTTGAAGATGCCTCGACTTCGAACGATGAAGACGATGATGAGAGCATTGTTAGTTTCGAACCCGCCATTGCGCCAACACATAAGAAGCAAGAAGGTTTCAAAGCCGATTTCGAAAGACGCCCTGTGCGCTTCGTCTGGAAAACAGATGTTGATGGTCGCTTTACAGAAGTTTCGGAAGACTTTGGCGGTGCTGTTGGCAACAATGCTGCCGATCTTGTTGGGCGCACCATGAAAGATGTTGCCAAAGTGTTTGAACTCGACACAGCTGGCGAGATTGAAGCATCGATGGAGCGCCGTGACACTTGGTCAGGCAAAACAGTCCTGTGGCCAGTTCAGTCCACAACTTTGCGCGTGCCTGTCGATCTGGCTGCACTGCCATATTATAATAGAAACCGAGAATTTGAAGGCTATCGCGGTTTCGGTATTGTGCGCTTAAGAGATTTTGTCGACGATCCAGAACAGCTTGGGTTGTCCCTTAGCCAAGTACATGTGCCTGAACCTATTGAAGATGACGTTAAGGCCAGCCCTCAGCCTATCGAAGAAGACGATAGCAACGCAGCAGACGAGGCTGCAGAGGATCTGTTTGGCGGTGAGCCGCCTGTTTTCCAGTCAGCCTCCATTAGCCCAATGCGCCGTGACAGCGACAAGGTCGTGCCGTTAGACAAGCATCGTAAAGAACGCAAAAAGATCGAAGGACTTGATGCGGGCGAAGCTGAAGCTTTTAAGAAAATAGGCGAAACGCTCGGCAAAAAAGCAGATTTGCCAAGTGTTGAAATTCAAGATCACCTTGTGGGTGACGACGATTCATCAAATACGCCGAGCCGCGAAGAGGATTTGCCTCTGCAGCAGGTGCAGCCGTTTATTTCAAACAATACGAAGAATATTGATCAGCAAGTTGAGTTTATTGAATTTGGTGATGAGGCCACAGCTTCTGTTGATGTTGATCAAAGTGCTGAATTAGAAGATTTCGATGAGCCAGCCGCTTATCAAGATGATGAAGCAGAGCAAAAACTTGCTGGTATCGGACCTGATGAGCTGAACGCTTTGCCGCTGCCGCTTTTGATTGTGCGCGGCGAAACAGCGCTTTATGGCAATGAAGCATTTGCGCGCATTACTGGTTTTAACAGTGTCGATAAGCTCAACGATATAGGCCTCAGCTCACTGTTTGCCGACGGCTATGAGAGTGCCGGTGACGAAAGCGCCGTTGCAAAAAGCTCCATCACTTTGGTTGCTGAAGATGGCCGTGAAATCACAACACGTGCGCACCTGCAAATCGTTCCTTGGCTTGGGCACAATGCTTTGATGTTCGCCTTCGAGCCTCTTGATGAACATGTTATAGATACGCCGCAAGACGCTAGCTCGGTCGAAAGTGTTTCAGTTACACTTCGCAGTACTGCATTTGATGAAGTCGCTGAGATGCGCGCAATATTAGACACCGCTACAGATGGTGTCGTGGTGATTGCGCAAGACGGCACGGTTCGTTCAATCAACAGCGCTGCATCAGCCTTATTCGGCTATTCTAACGAAGATGTCGCCGGTAAATCGTTCTCCATACTCTTTGCCAATGAGAGCCAGCGCGCGGCAATGGATTATCTAAATGGATTTTCTGATTACAGCGTCGCTAGTCTTCTAAATGAAGGCCGTGAAGTGCTCGCCCGTGAACGCAATGGCGGGTTTTTGCCTGTATTCATGACGATTGGAAAGTTGCCAACATCTAACGGATTTTGCGCTGTTATGCGTGACATCACATCGTGGAAGCAAACCGAACAAGCGCTGGAAGCAGCAAAACAAGAAGCCGAAAATGCTTCAAATATTAAGTCTGAGTTTCTTGCAAAAGTTAGCCATGAAATCCGCACGCCTCTTAATGCGATTATCGGATTTTCCGAGCTCATGAGCGAAGAGCGTTTTGGGCCGATTGGCAATGAGCGCTATAAAGAATATTTGGTTGATATCAATAAATCCGGTCGTCATGTTCTGGATATGGTCAATGACCTTTTGGATATTTCCAAAATCGAGGCTGGTGAGCAGGACCTCGAATTTGAAAGCGTCATACTCAACGAAACCGTCGCCGACGCGATTTCAATGATCCAACCTCAAGCAAACCGTAACCGAATTATTGTTCGCTCATCGTTAGAAAACAGACTGCCATCGGTTGTCGCTGATACGCGGTCGGTTAAACAAATCGTGCTCAATTTACTATCCAATGCAATCCGCTTCACACAGTCCGGTGGACAGGTTGTGGTGAGCACCAATTACACAGCGAGTGGCTCCGTCATATTACGCATCCGTGACACTGGTATTGGCATGTCTTCACGTGAAATAGAGACAGCGCTTAAGCCATTTCAGCAAATTGCGACCAGAGACAGAGAGCATGGCGATGGAACAGGCCTTGGCCTGCCGCTGACACGTGCCCTTGTTCATGCCAATCGCGCAGAATTCGAGATCGCTTCTGAACCTGGCCGCGGTACATCTATTGAGATAACATTTCCGCCAGAGCGTGTGCTTGCTGACTAAAGATCAAAAAAAAGCGCCGGCTGGCGGCGCTTAAAAATTAGTTTGCTGTAAAACGAGTAGCTTTGATAAAAGTGTGATGCACGTCTAAATTCTGTAAAAGCAGCATTGAGCTTCATCCGTTAACGGAAACTTACGAAACAAGGTTAACCTAGACTTTAGGAATTAAAACTTCCGTACACTGGTTAATTTCACAAACAAAATTCTGTTTTACGCATTAACTATGCGCTTTGCCTCTCCACAATTGTCGCATTTCACGTAATAAACGGTGCACATTTCACTTCCCATTATCGAAATGCTATGGCGCGCAACGGAATTTTGATACCAAGGCAATCATGGCACAAAAACTGAAACTTCCACTCATAGGAACGCTCGCCCTGCTGCTTATTTCGGTAGCTTGTATATTTGCGGCATTGCCTTGGCTTGTGTCATCCGACCTGATGCGCGGTGCCGTGCAAAGGGACTTAAGTAGCTTTGTTGGCAGACCCGTTATACTGGATGGGAGTTTAGAGCTCGACCTCTTTCCCTCGCCAAAAGCCAGAATTACAAATGTGCGCGTTCCAGCCAGAGGCAATGAGGGGGAAAATACGCTTACAATCAATCGCATTGAAGCAGACATCTCTTTACTCACCATTTTATCGCGAAACCCACATTTTACGGCCTATAAGTTAGATGGTCCTCAACTAACGCTTCAGCGCCGCGCAAATGGCACGTTCAATTGGCCTGATGTTTTAGGAAAGATCAGTGCAGCGACGCAGCAAGCCAAAGCTGCGCTTTCAGCAAGCAGGGAAACCCAAACTGATCTTGCTCAAAACACATCGACAAAAGATGTTGACCTGCTTCCTGAATATTTTCCAACGCGTATGGGGGTTGTTTCGTTTTCATCCGGCACAATTGTCATCGAAGATGAGATGACCATAGAGCCGATTAAGCTCACAGCATTGAACGGTTCAATTAACTGGAGTGATCTTGATGGTGCAGCAAGCACCAAGATCAGCGGCGTCTATAACGGACAACCAGTTAATCTTGAGGGGCAAGTTCAAAAGCCTTTGGCTTTATTAGCTGGTGATAAGAGCACTATCCGAATTCTTGGTGCCAGTGACTTGGGAAAGTTTAACTTTGAAGGCACGATAGGCTTTTTGAAAACCTTTTTTGCCGATGGCAAGATCCAAGTTTCTGCGCCTGCGCTTTCCCCATTAATGGAATGGTTGAACGGAGGGTTTAATCCAAACGGAAACATAGCAGAACTATCATTTATAGGCGGCATGCATGTCACCAATCGCAAGGCACGCTTTGATGCACTTGATATTCAGCTCAACAAGAACCTTGGAAAAGGTTTATTAGAGATAAGTTTTCCTAAAAATGAAAAGCCTCTAATCTCAGGTACATTTGACTTTTCAGCACTTAATCTAACTGATTTGATCGATGTGTTCATTGAAATTCCTGATGCTGGCTTGTCGTCATTGCAAGAGTCAGAATTCAAATTTCTCGATCAGATTCGCACTGATATTCGCATTTCTGCCGCTGCTGCAAATCTAAGCGGCATCTCACTGACGAACCTTGCTGCAACAGCACAAGTTGGTGATGAAACTGCGATATTTGACATTGGTGATGCGCAACTTTTTGGCGGCAACCTTCAATCGCAACTTCAAATTTCTCGCAAAAAGCCAAACGGCGGCACTGTGCAAATTAACATGAATGGCACACAAATTGACACGGCAAAGGCAGTTGAGATCATAGATATGCCTTCGATTATACCGTTGGGAAAAGCAGATTTTACATTTTCCAGTCAATCGAACATCGCGTCTTGGCGTCAAATGGCGCAAACTGTCGAGGGTAAAATCACCTTTAAAATGGCAAATGGCATCGCGCGGAGCTTTGCCGCTAGCACTCTTTTGAAGAGTGAGAATACAGGGCAGTTTTTCACATTATCCAATGATGAAAACCGGCAAGAGGCTTTCGAAAAGCTTGAGTTTTATGGACAATTATCAGACGGAGTTGTCACCATCCGTGACACAATAGCCACCTATTCTACTGGCTCAGTTCACTTCGAAGGCGTTGCTCCCTATCGCAGCAGCGGGATAGCTCTCACCGCCATAGCGACCCCTGCACAATCTGATACGCCAGATACTGATGCAAAGCGGTTTTTCATCGGTGGATCGTGGGATCGTGCCTTTGCGACGCCGCTCCTATCCACGGACTCATATGATTTACCTGAATGAATCTTTGACATGGTGAAGCGCTTAGCTGGGCATTGCCGATACCATGCTGGTAACTTTTATGCTTCGTCTACCGCGTTAAATATCCGCATCGGTGCGTGCATTATTCACCATTCTGCGTTTATTGATTAGACTTGCGATAATGACACCGGTCGCGACAAAGCCAATGAGAACCGTACACACAGCATTAATCTCTGGCGTAACACCCAAACGCACTTGGCTGAATATTTTCATCGGCAATGTGGTTGCGCCAGGGCCTGATGTAAAGCTTGCGATAACAAGGTCATCCAATGACAAAGTGAATGCGAGCATCCAGCCAGCGATAACGGCAGGCAAAATGACGGGCAGTGTTATTTTATAAAATGCCTCAAACGGTGTGCAGCCTAAATCCTGCGCGGCCTCTTCCAACGACATGTCATAGCTGACCAAGCGAGACTGGACGACGACAGCAACAAAGCACATTGAAAATGTGATGTGGGCAAGAGAGACAGTCCAGAAGCCACGTTCAAACCCTATAGAAACAAAAAGCAACAGCAGCGAAAGCCCTGTAATAACCTCTGGCATTACAAGCGGAGCATAGACCATTCCGGTAAACAATGTGCGGCCACGAAAGCGCGTATGGCGCACGAGGGTCAAAGCCGCCAATGTACCCAGAACCGTTGCAACAGTCGCCGATAATAGGCCAACGCGCGCCGTCACCCATGCAGCGTCCATAAGCCCCTGATTGGAAAGCATTTCGCTATACCAATGGGTTGAAAACCCACCCCAAACTGTCACCAGTTTTGAAGCATTAAACGAGTACACGATCAATAAAACGATCGGCAGATAAAGAAATGTGAAGCCGAATACGACAGACACAATATTGAAAGCAGACCAGTTCTTATTCATCGATTTGCCTCCGTTGCACGCGCTTGCGCGTTTTGGAACAGTACAATTGGCACAACCAATATAGCCAAAAGAATTATAGCGACTGTCGATGCAACTGGCCAATCGCGGTTATTGAAGAACTCGCTCCAAAGCGTTTTACCGATCATCAAGGTCTGTGAACCACCTAGCAATTCTGGAATAACAAACTCGCCGATTGCTGGAATGAACACAAGAAAACAGCCAGCTAATACGCCCGGCAGCGCTAGTCTTGCTGTAATCTTCCAAAAAGCGCCGATTGACGAACATCCAAGATCGCGCGCAGCCTCTACAAATGAATAATCCATCTTTTCTAGCGTCGCATAAATTGGAAGAACCATGAACGGCAAATAGGAATAGACGATGCCGATATAGACGGCGATTTCCGTATTATAAATGCGCAGCGGTGTGCTGATTATGCCTACGCTCATCAAAAATTGGTTCATGAGACCTTCAGGTTTCAAGATACCAATCCAAGCGTAAACGCGGATAAGAAAGCTCGTCCAGAATGGCAAGATAACAAGCATCAGCAAAATAGGACGGATCGTCATGGGTGAGCGGGCCATACCGTAGGCCAGCGGAAAACCAATCGCGAGCGTGAGCAATGTTGATATCAAAGCGATACGCAAACTCGACAGATAAGCATTTGTGTAAAGACTATCTTCAAACACGAACTGGAAATTATAGGTCGTGAATTGAGATACAGATTGCACAAAACCTTGCCAACCTTCGGACAGGTCAAACTGCGGCGCGAAGGGCGGCATGGCAAGAACAGGCTCTGAAAAAGCTACCCGTAAAACGATAAGGAACGGCAAAAGAAAAAGGATACATAACCAAAAGTAAGGCAGTCCGATTGTTATTCTTTTGAAAAAGCTTCCCATCGATTAACGCTCCAGCACGATGCCTGCATCGGGATCAAATGAAAGCCAAACACGATCCTCATACCCAATCGGATCATCGACCGTGCGCTTGGCATTGAGAACGGAAGCCCGCATGATCGTGCCGCTATCGAGTTTGACATTGAAGAGCGTCATATCGCCAAGGTAACCAATGTCCCAAATTTCGCCTTCGACAGCATTGGTTTGTTTCTCAGGTTTCTTACGCGATACTTTGATTTTTTCAGGGCGGATAGAAAACCATGCCATCTTATCTTTGGTCAGTGCCGACCTATCTGTTGTTACCGCTTCAATCGTGAATCCGTCATTACCAAGCAGCGTGGTCATCTTGTCTGTTTTTTCGACAACTTTACCTTCAAACGTATTCACAGTCCCGATAAAATCGGCAACGTAACGCGAGTTTGGCGCCTCGTAAATTTCAGCAGGCGTGCCCGTTTGAATAACGGTTCCTTTATCCATAACCGCAATGCGATCTGACATCGTCATGGCTTCTTCCTGATCATGCGTGACGATCATGAAAGTTAAGCCAAGATCCTGCTGTAAATCCATCAATTCAAACTGCGTTTCTTCACGTAGTTTTTTGTCCAATGCGCCGAGCGGCTCATCCAGCAATAAAAGTTTTGGCCGCAATACGACAGAGCGTGCCAATGCTACGCGTTGCCGCTGACCACCTGAAAGTTGATCTGGTTTACGCTTCGCAAATTCTTCCAGTTTGACTAATTTTAAAATCGCATCAACGCGCTCAGTAATTTGTGCTTTCGCAATGCCTGCCTGCTTTAAGCCGAAAGCGATGTTATCACGCACACTCATATGCGGAAAAAGAGCGTATGACTGAAACATCATATTTACTGGGCGCTTATGTGGCGGCACACCTTTGAGCGAAACGCCATCAAGAAATATCTCGCCAGAGCTTGGCTCTTCAAAGCCTGCCAACATGCGAAGCAATGTTGTCTTTCCGCAGCCAGATGGACCGAGCAAAGAGTAAAACTCACGCTCGTAAATATTGAGCGTCAGATTATCAACGGCAACAAAATCGCCGAATTTCTTGGTTACATTTTGAAATGAAATATACGGCTTGGCATCCGCATCAAGCCATGGAGTAAAACTGCGTCTGGTGGAACCAAGTGATTTCATGAATGGCACATCGGGTTTGAAAAAGGGCGCACTAAATGAAAAGCCTCGTACTGTCATTCGAGGCTTTCAAGTTTTATTGACCGGTAACGACTTTAGTCCATGCCCGTGTGTAAATTCGGTCTGTACGCTGATCGTTCGGCGAAACCGTGTAAAGACGCTGAACCGTTTCTTCACTTGGATAAATCGCAGGGTCGCCAATCACGTCCTCAGCCAAGAGTGGCTTAGAGGCAGCATTACCATTTGCGTAATAAACGTAATTCGAAGCCTTCGCCATAACATCTGGGCGCATGATGTAATTCAAGAACTCGTGCGCTTCTTCAACATTCTCAGCATCCGCAGGAATTGCCATATTATCGAACCACATCAAAGCGCCTTGCTTTGGAATGGCGTATTCGACCGTTACCCCAGCATCGGCTTCTGCTGCGCGGTCACGTGCCTGAAGCACATCACCAGACCAGCCAACGGCAAGGCAGATGTCACCATTGGCAAGCGCATTGATATATTCTGATGAATGGAACTTACGGATATTCGGGCGAATACTCGAAAGCAGTTCTTGTGCTGCATCGATATCAGCTGGTTCTTTAGAATCTGGGTCTTTACCGAGGTAATTAAGAGCAGCAGGAATAATCTCTGTGGGCGCATCGAGCATATAAATGCCGCAATCTTTAAGCTTTCCAGAAATTTCAGGGTTGAAAACCATATCCCAGCTATCAACGGTGTAATCTTCCCCAAGGATTTCTTTTACCTTATCGACATTATATCCAAGGCCTGTGGTTCCCCACATATAGTTGATCGCATAATCATTACCTGGATCATATTTTTCCATGCGTTCAGAAATCGCTGGATCCATATTCTTCAAATTATCGAGCTTTGACTTGTCGAGTTTTTGGAAAACTCCCGCTTGAATTTGACGCGCAAGAAATGTGCCGGTCGGAACAACCACATCATAACCTGTTTTGCCAGCAAGCAGCTTTGTTTCCAAAATTTCGTTGGAATCAAACACGTCATAAGTGATTTTGATGCCGGTTTCTTTTGTGAACTCCGTCAGGATTTCTTCATCAATATAATCTGACCAGTTATACACATTCACGGAGCGGTCTTGCGCAATGGCTGTGCTGGCTGCTGCAATCGAAATAAGTGCGACGGACGTCAAAAGCGTTTTTACGCGAACCATTTTATTCTCCCGATTTAAATAATGGGCTTTAAGCCCTCATCTTACAAAAAGACTATTTTGGAAATTACACATGCACAAGAGATTTTTATGCAAATGATTTGTGCAACTAGCTTAAATTTTAGAGGTAGGTTGATTGCTCCAATGGTGTGATTTCAGCCCAGAACGCCAGAATTTCAGCACGCTTTAAATGCTTGTAAATACGCGACAATTCAGGCCCTAATGCGCGATCAGCAAAATCACCACGCTGCATGAGAATCAATGCTTCATCCATATCATCAGGAAGTAGCTCTGCATTGTTATCATCATAAGCATTGCCGGTAATTTGCGGCGGCGGTGTTTCGAGCTTCTCAAGACCATCAAGCATCGCCTGCAACAGCGCACACAGCACAATATACGGGTTAGCATCGGCACCTGCTATGCGATGCTCAAGCCGTCTATTTTTTGATGTCGACGCAGGAATACGCAACGCAACAGACCTATTATTTTCAGCCCATACAGCGCGTGTTGGCGCATAAGAGCCCGGCTGAATTCGGCGAAAACCGTTCCAAGAATTGATAAACATCAACAGGCCTTGAGGCATCGTGCGAATAAGTTCGGCAATAGCACCGCCAAGCTTCTCCTTTGCATCATCAAACTTTTCTTCATCGAAGATGTTATTGCCTTCACCATCAAGAACAGACGCATGAATATGCATGCCGTTACCTGCATAATCAATAAACGGTTTGGCCATAAAAGTTGCTTGCAAACCGTGTTTGCGCGCAGAGCCAAAGACAATACGGCGCAGCATGATAACATCGTCGGCAGCTTTTAAAGGGTCGCAGCGGTGCTTGAGGTTAACTTCAAACTGGCCTGGTGCTGCCTCTTTGATTATTGTATCGATCGGAACCTTTTGAGCGTCGGCAGCTGCGCGAATATCATCAAATAATTCGGCATAATCTTCCAGATCATCCAAGCCATACATACGCTGGCGATCAGGACCGGCAGACGCGCCAACCGGCGTTGGCATCAATCCATCACCGCTTGTATTGGGTTCAAGAAAATAAAACTCGACCTCGAAAGCAACCACAGGATAAAGATCGCGCTGCGCCAATGCTTTCGTAATACGGGCAAGCGCATTACGGCAATCATAACGAAGTGGTTCGTCTTCGGGCGTGAAGGTGGTTAGTAAAACCTGCGCAGTTGAGCGGCTTGCCCAAGGCACAAGGCTCAAAGTGCCCGGAACAGCGCGGCAAAAGCCATCCATATCTCCGGTCTCAATATGAATGCCTGTCTCTTCAACTTCGCGGCCCCATATATCAAGGCCATGAATGGACATCGGAAAATTTACACCCTCTTCGAACGCTTTTTTCAAAGCATCTGCGGGCGCCCATTTCCCACGCATGACCCCATTGGGATCGACCATTAAAAACTCAACGGCCTGTAGATCAGGGTTTTCTTTTATAAAATTATTGTATTCTTCAATATCCGTTTTGGCGTCAAAACTGGCTTCTTCGCGCGGCGATAGATTACTCAATTAGGTTCACATTTTGCTGTTTTAGATATCTGATAGAGACGTACCCACGCCAACTTTGTCAATGGTCCATTACAAAAATGTAACGAGATTAAACAAAGCGTAACTCCAATTCGCACGCAAAACGCGTTATTTGATCGATAAATACTCAGATGCTGGAAACCAAAATGAACACGTTAAAACAACTCATAAAATCACCTTATTTTTTATGGCTTTTGCTGAGCATTCCAGCGATTCCGATGATTACTGGTTCTTTATCGGGTGATAATTTGGAACCTCTACTGCATCCAACGGGTGAGTTTGCTGCGCGCTTTATGATTGTTGCTATGATTGCGACGCCATTGCGTATGCTATTCCCAACGTCCAGCCTTCCGCTTTGGTTTGCTAAAAACCGCCGATATTTTGGTGTAGCCGCGGCTGGGTATGCCGCGCTGCATACTTTATTTTATGTTTTAGATTTGGGCAGCCTGCAGCGCATTTTAGCTGAAATTACAGAAACGGACATATGGACAGGCTGGCTTGCAATGGCAATTTTTGTACCGTTGGCGATCACCTCAAACGATGCTTCAATCAAATTTTTGAAACGACGCTGGAAAACATTGCAGCGCTTTGTTTATCCAGCAGCAATTTTAACTTTGGTCCACTGGCTTTTCGTTGCTAATGAGATTGGCGGTGCGCTTGTTCACTTCATTCCACTGGCAGCACTGGAAATCTATCGGATTTGGAAGGTTCAACAGAAGCGTGTTGCGCATCAAGTAAACGCTTAGGATCGCAAGTTACACAAAATCAAACGCCGATAAGCCAGCCGCCATTTCATCAAGTCCAAGCGGTTTCGTGACAGGCGCTTCCGCGCGCGCCAAACATCCAGCGCGCTCGCAGACCCTACAAGCTGGGCCAATAGAAATGGTCAGCATATCGCCCTCTTCCGTCAAGCCACCGGGCAATGCTGTGCCATAGATCACATCCTTTTTGTATTTAACATCGCAGCCAAGCAAAATCGCCGTGCGGCGTGTGCGTTCATTGAACGCCCCTTGAGGTCCCTCTAACGTGCGTGCGATCACCATGAACTGCGTGCCGTCTGGCATCTCAACTGCTTCTGTTAAAATCTGCGCTGGTTGAGAGAATGATGCATGCACAGGTAGTTTCGGACAATACCCACCAAACCGCGACTGCGGATATCCTTCTGCGCCAGCGCGTCTAAATTTATTACCCGCCTGATCAACCTCACTCATGAAGAAAGGAACACCAGCGGCATCCTTTCGGCCAAGCATCGTTATACGGTTCGCGGCCTGTTCAAAAGAAACGCTGAACCGCGCCCGCAAAACATCAATATCGTATTTTGACTTTTTACATGCCTGTAGAAAAGCGTCATAGGGCATCATTAATGCGTGAGCGGCATAGCGCGCCATTTCAAACCGCATAAGCCGTTTGGCTTCATCAGATGACAGTTTAAATTTCTGTATTTCTCCGGCAATCGCGACTTGCATGCGGACAAGCGATGCTTCCATCGCCACTTCACGCAATTGATCAAAGGGCGATAAGCGTTCAGATATAAACAACCGATTGGTGTGACGATCATAGCGGCGACGCCAATTGGGCATCGCTTTAACTGGCAGCACTTTCACGACAATACCGTGCTCGGCTGTCAGCCATTTCTTTAAAGCGCCGAGCAAGTCATCATCGGCTTTCAAAAGCTTATTAAAGGATTCGGCCTCTTCCTCAAGAGCAGGAAAATGGTTCGGTCTTTTTTCCAATGTGTCGCGCACCTCATCGGTAGGCAAGCGCGCTGCAGCTAAGCTTGTTTCATGCCCTTCACGCGCCAGAAGATCCGACAGATCACTCAAACGTGCCTGACTTTCGCTATAGGCGCGATAAAGTTTTTGAACAGCAACCGATACGTTCGGCGCGACTTCAGCAATTTCGATAAGCTCCTGATCGCCAGGCAATTCAGCGGCCAGCAATGGATCAGAGAAGATTTCTTTAAGCTGCGACAGGCTGGTATCATTCGAGCCTTGAAGCGCCTCCATATCTATTTTGTAAACAGAGGCAAGCTTGAGCAATAGCTGCACGGTGAGCGGGCGTTGATTTCGCTCAATGAGATTCAAATAGGACGGCGAGATATCCAAATCCTGAGCCATAGCCGTTTGGGTCAACTCCAACTGGTTACGAATGCGCCGAATACGCGGGCCAGCGAAAATCTTTTGTTCTGCCATCTTTAATCGCCTCTAATTAGCACCTCCATCATATTTACACTTTTTACAAATTGACAGATGTTTTTTGTCACAAAGCGTACATTGCAACGCGATAATTCCAGTAATTATACGATTTTACGTGCTTTTCCTCGCAAGTCCCTCCACATTCAAATGCACGCACTGTCACAATGACAAGTGTTTACAATACCGCTTCGAACTATTTGATAAGCCTATCAAACCGTTATCGAACTGGAAATTACGCAGTTTTTGAAAGGACAAGCGTTATGAATGCCCATGAACGGCCGAAGACCGGCGTTAAAGAACGCGCAGAAGAGCAATCATCTTCAATGGATGCAGATCAACAGGCTATGATCCGCATGGTCGCCAACGACCTGCACCGTTTGAACCAGTCCGTTATGAAAGCCGTAGAGGCTGGGGTTTCTGTTGAGCTTGTACGCTCTGCACGCCACCATGGCGGCGACGGAAACTGGGGCGACCTGCTTATTCCGGTCATCGTAACGCAAAGCAAATAACTGTCAGTTGAAACAAGGTTAGATCTCCAGCCTTATTAAAACTGCAAAAACCTCCCCAGAATTTTGGGGAGGTTTTTTGATTGATATTTACTACTAGGCTTGTTTGTATTTGCGCTTGGCTTGGCGCACGTTATAAACAACTGAAATCAAAACAATGGTGATTGATGGCCAAGCCCGTTAAAGCAGTTAAAAGTGCAGCAGAAAAAGCTATTGGCACGAAACAAAAACGCAAACAAATACCCGATTATATAAAAACGCCGCTCGGCGTTAAAAGTTGGGATGAAGCCGCTGAATGGCTGGCTTACCGGAACATTGAAGACATCGAGTGTATCACACCTGATCTAGCTGGCGTTCCACGTGGCAAAATGATGCCGACGAATAAATTTACGTCAAACACAGCGCTAGCGCTTCCCTCTGCACTGTTTCGCAAAACAATTTCGGGCGATTATCCCGAAGAGAGCGGCGATTTTCGGTATGATCCCAATGATGGTGATCTGAAATTAATGCCGGATCTTTCCACACTTTGTGCGGTTCCTTGGGAAAGCGACCCGACGGCTGCGGTCATTTGCGATCTTGTTGATCCAAATGGTGAGGCCGTAGGCTACACACCGCGCGCGGTGCTCAAACATGTTATTGCAGCCTATGCGGAAAAGGGCTGGACACCTGTTGTCGCGCCAGAAATCGAGTTTTATCTCGTCGCGCGCAATACCGACCCTGATTATCCCTTGCAGCCACCTACAGGGCGTTCAGGCAGACCTATTGCTGGCGGTCAGGCTTACTCTATTGCCGGCATTAATGAGTTCGATGAATTAATTGATGATATTTATCATTTTTCAGAAGCGCAGGGACTTGAGATCGATACGTTGATCCATGAGGAAGGCCCATCGCAGCTGGAAATCAATTTGCGCCACGGCGACCCACTTGCGCTTGCTGACCAAGTGTTCATGTTCAAGCGCACGCTGCGTGAAGCTGCCCTCAAGCATGATATGTATGCGACATTTATGGCTAAACCCATTCAAAGCGCTGCAGGCAGCGCAATGCACATCCACCAATCAGTGATCGACAGCAAAACAGGAGAAAATATTTTCTCCAACCCTGATGGAAGTGAAAGCGAACTTTTCCGCTCATTCATCGGCGGCATGCAACATTATATCCCCCGCGCTTTGGTTATGTTTGCCCCTTATGTGAATTCATATCGCCGTTTGGCACCCGATATGGCAGCGCCCGTTAACACCGCTTGGGGATATGACAACAGGACCACGGCATTTAGGATTCCGACATCGGATGCCCGTGCGCGCCGTGTTGAAAACCGCCTACCGGGCTCTGATGCAAACCCCTATCTTGCGCTGGCTGCATCATTGGCATGTGGCTATTTGGGTATGGTCAATGGCCTTGTGCCAACCGACCCGACATCGACCACAGCCAATGAAGGCGAGATTAGTTTGCCACGCGGTCTTCTCGAAGCGGTATCACTGATGGAAGAGGAAGAAGCTTTCGGATCAATTTTGGGCCGTGAGTTCATTGCAAACTATGCAGGCGTAAAACGCGGCGAGTTTGAAACTTTCATGCAGGTTATTAGTCCTTGGGAACGTGAATTCCTCTTGATGAATGTTTAATGAGATGACGTATCAAAGCCCTATTTCTCCAGGTTACTCTTGGTATGAAGCAACGGTTGGCGAACGGCCTGAATATCCTGTATTCAAAGGTGATCGAAGCTGCGATGTCGCGATCATCGGCGGCGGCTTTACCGGCCTTGGGGCAGCTGTTCATCTGGCGCAAGCTGGCCTGCGGGTTATTTTGCTTGAAGCGCACCGTTTTGGCGATGGCGCATCAGGGCGCAATGGCGGCCAGCTAAACACCGGACAACGCACCCACGCAGAAGACCACGAAAAAACATTAGGCTTTGAACGCGCCAAAGCGCTTTTTGATATTGCAGAAGAAGCAAAGCATCATCTTTTGTCTTTCGCAAAAGATAACAATATCGACATTGAATACCAGAAAGGCCACATGTCAGTGGCGCATAAGAAGCGCCTTGTAAAAGATTATGAAGCGTATCCAGCCACCATGGCTGAACGCTTTGGCTACAAGCACTTGCACTTCATGGACGCGGCAGAAACCGCCGAACGGCTCGGATCATCGCGCTATTTTGGCGGCAGTTATGACAGTGAAACCGGCCATATTCATCCGCTTAAACTTGTGGTCGGCACGGCACGTGTTGCAGCAGCGCATGGTGCAGAACTTTATGAAAACTCTAACGTTACTGAAATGCGCCATGAGGCTGGCAAGACGATTATCAAGACGGCTATGGGCCAAGTGACCGCAGACCGCGTTTTACTTGCTGTGAATGCTTACGGATCTGAAAAGCTGGAGCCGCAATCGGCAAGTCATGTCATGCCCATACGGTCATTCATTGGCGCAACTGTACCGCTTGGCGATGTAGACGTTTTGCGCGGCGGCGAGAGTGTCGATGATAGCCGCTTTGTTGTTCGTTATTTTCGCAAGAGCCAAGATGGCCGCCTCATATTCGGAGGCCGAGAGGCTTACACGGCAGACAATCCGAATGATATTTCCAAACATATCCGTAAACAGATTGAAGAAATCTATCCTGCGCTCAAAGATGTGGAAATTACCCAATCATGGGGCGGTTCAGTTGGCATTACAGTACCGCGTGAGCCTTTTGTGCGTGATGTCATGCCCGGCGTTACAGCCATTGGCGGTTATTGCGGCCACGGCGTTATGCTTTCGAACTTTACTGGCAAGCTTTATGCAGAGGCAATCACCGGCAACCGTGATCGACTTCAATATTTCCGCGATCTCAAAGTGCAAGCGTTTCCAGGCGGCCGACAATTTAGAAAACCGCTCCTGACCGCTGCTCTTACTTGGTTTGCAATGCTGGATAAGCTCTAAAACGGGTTCACATAATCGACAGCAGCCCAAACGCGGTCAACCAACCAACTGGCCGTATCTTGGCCTTTTGTTGCTATTCCGTTGGCAGCATCCGCAACGGGCTTTGTAACTTTAGCCACCGATTCCTTCACGCCAACGCGGAACCAGCCATCTTCTTCCGGCTCGGACAGGTCAACGGTTACAACCTCATGCGCGGCATCACTTGCATCAGTATCTTGGATTGCAGGGCGGCCAGCGAGTTCTGCAGGTGTTTTTAGATCACACTTTGCCATGATCATTGGATATTCTGCGCTCGCATGCTCTTCGAAAAGGCTCTCCGAAGCACGAAGGCAAGCAGCTTCTGAAACAAACTGCGCATTGTTCACCTCGATGGCTTCGCAGTTCTTCGCAGCGTCATCACAGCCCATGAGGCTAAGGATAATAATGGCAGATTTCATCGTATCGTTCCTGTTTGAAATCGCGATAGCTGTAAAACTTGGACAAAGCATGTCTCAATTCCGACAATTTCGCGGTAAAGCCAAATATTACTATTTAAACTGGCTTATAAAGTCGCAAATCATCATATTTGTGCGTGATCGCTGCAAAGCTGTGGACTAAGCACTCGACATTTCACAACTTTCGTCATACAGAACGTCAACTGAAAATGCGCACAAATGCGCCCACACATATGGCTTTGCATAATATATTGCGCCACCTTTATTCGAAAGACACAAATGTCCAATTTTGAAGGCGTCTCTCCGGCGCTTGTTACCGCGTTATCAAATCGCGGTTATGAAACACTTACACAGGTTCAAACTGATATTTTGAACCCTGATTACCGCGACAAAGATTTGCTCGTTTCGGCCCAAACCGGATCAGGTAAAACTGTTGCTTTCGGCATAGCAATCGCGCCAACACTGCTCGACGGCGAAGATAAATTTTTATTTGCAGCTGAACCGTTTGCTCTTGTTGTTGCGCCAACGCGCGAACTCGCATTGCAGGTTAAGCGCGAACTAGACTGGCTCTACAAGGATGCAAATGCGGTTATCTGCTCTTGTGTCGGCGGCATGGATATGCGCGACGAACGCCGTGCTTTATCACGCGGTGCAAATATCGTTGTTGGCACGCCGGGCCGTCTGCGCGATCATATTATGCGCAAATCGCTCGATCTTTCCAAAATGCGTGCTGTCGTTCTGGATGAAGCTGACGAAATGCTTGATCTTGGCTTTAAAGAAGACCTTGAGTTTATTCTTGATGAAATGCCAACAGAACGCCGCACATTGATGTTCTCGGCGACTGTGCCAGCGATGATTGCAAAGCTTGCAAAAAGCTATCAGCGTGATGCCGTTCGTGTGGAAGCCAAAGGCGAAGAAAAACAGCACGGTGACATTGAATACCGTGCTTTGAGTGTTTCTGGCCGCGAAAAAGAAAACGCGATTATCAACGTCTTGCGTTATTATGAGGCTAAAAACGCCCTTGTTTTCTGTAACACCCGCGCCAGCGTGAACCATTTGGTTGCACGCTTTAACAATCGTGGTTTTTCTGTCGTAGCGCTTTCTGGCGAGCTTTCTCAAAACGAGCGCACACATGCGCTTCAAGCAATGCGCGATGGACGTGCACGTGTTTGTATCGCGACCGATGTCGCTGCGCGCGGTATTGATTTACCGGGCCTTGATCTTGTTGTTCACGCTGAATTGCCAAGCAATCCAGAAACGCTACTTCACCGTTCAGGCCGCACGGGCCGTGCTGGCAACAAAGGTGTTAGCGCACTGATGATTGACCCGCGCGGACGCAAAAAAGCTGAACGTATTTTGCGCTTTGCAAAAGTGGAAGCAATCTGGGCAAGCCCGCCAAGCGCTGATGAAGTGATTGCACGCGATGAAGAGCGTTTGATTGCTGATCCGATTTTGAACGATCCTATTGCTGATGAAGAGCGCGAATTCATTGATCGTCTTATGGGGCAGTTCTCACCTGAACAATTGGCTGCTGCGTTTGTGCGGACAATCAAAGCAGGTAAATCAGCGCCAGAAGATATTGAACAAGTTGCGTTTGATACGCCGCGCGAACGTGGCAACAATGATCGCGGTGAACGTTCTGAACGCGAACCACGCCCTTCACGTGATGAATTTGAAAATGTGCAATGGGTTTCACTTTCAGTTGGGCGTCGCCAAAACGCTGAACCGCGCTGGCTCATTCCATTGATTTGTAATGCTGGCGGCATCACCAAGCGCCAAATCGGCCAAATCAAAATGCAGAATGAAGAGACTTTCGTTCAGCTTGATGGTGATCATGCTGAAAAATTCTTCATGACGCTTGGACCGAACAACACATTAGAAAAAAACATCACAGTCAAAGCGCTCGATGGAACACCGACTTTCAAGCAAGAATCATTCTTGAAGCCGGAAGAACGTGAACGTGCACCAAAGCCTGCGAATAAAAAAGGTTTTGGCGCACGCAAGCCGCGCGGCGATCGCCAGCCACAGAGTTTTGACAAAGCCGGTAGCAATGATGGCGCTCCTTCGAAAAGAGGACCAAAACCAGCTGCTGATCCATCAACCAAAGAAGGTTGGGCGAAGAAAAAGCCAAAAGGCGCAAAAGTCAAAAAACCTAAATCAAACGCAGGTCGCACTAAACCTAAATTTTAGGTTTCCTGTTGACGCTGCATTGGTTAATCAAGACAACTAAACCAATGGAGCGCACATTATGACGACAGATCAGATCATTCTATTTGTGCTCTTTGGTGTCTTGTTTGGCTTTCTTATCTGGGGCCGCATTCGCTACGATCTCGTAGCCTTTGCGGCTCTGATGATCGCGGTAATTCTGGGCTATTTGCCCTACAATGAAGCCTTCATGGGGTTTGGTCATCCCGCTGTGGTGATTATCGCACTGGTGCTGATTGTTAGCAAAGGCCTGATGAACTCTGGCGCGGTCGAATTGATCGCGCGTTTTGTTGTCAAACCGGACAGACCTTTACCTGTTCACATTTCCATTATGTCGATTGCGGGCGCTGCTTTGTCTGCAGTCATCAACAATGTCGCGGCACTTGCACTGTTGATGTCGCTTGATATCGGCGCGGCGAATAAAGCCAAGCGCGCGATTTCTCTTTCGCTTATGCCATTATCATTTGCGACGATATTGGGCGGCATGATAACGCTAATCGGCACGCCGCCGAACATCGTTATCGCTCAGTACCGTGGCACGGCATTGGGCGAACCTTATCAAATGTTTGATTTTGCGCCTGTCGGCCTCACGGTATCACTGGTTGGTATTTTATATGTCGCCATTATCGGTTGGCGGTTTATTCCAGAGCGCGCCAATAGCGGCTCGCTCGAAGGCGATGCGGGTCTTTATGTTTGCGAAGCACGGATAAAGGACGAGTCCAAATCAATCGGCAAACAATTGCGCGAGCTTTATCCGGCAGCGAATGAGCACGATATTACTGTGCTTGGGCTTGTGCGTAACGGCAAGCGCCTGCCTGGCTTTTCGCGCATGGTGGAAACACGCGCCGGAGACTTTCTCGTTCTTGAGGGCGACCCTAAATCAATTGAAAAATTCATGGGTGCCGCTGATCTTGATTTTGTTGGCGCAGAGAAACATGGCGGCCTTCGTGGCTCCTCCTTGGCTATTCTTGAAGTCATCGTTCCTGACAATGCGCGCATCGCTGGACGCACCGCAATAGATTTACGCCTGCTTTACAGACGCGGTGTCACGCTGCTTGGTGTATCGCGCAACGGTGTTCGCTTTCGTGATCGTGTTCGCCGTTTGCCGATTAAGCCAGGCGATATGTTGCTGCTTCTTGGGCCAGAAGAACGCATGGACGAAGTAACGAATTGGCTTGGCGTTTTGCCACTTGCGGACCGCAGAACGGAAGTTATTCAACGCACAAAGGCAATATTTGCCATCGGTGCGTTTGCCGCTGCCATCATGCTTTCTGTGCTTGGGATAATGGACCTTTCCATAGCGCTGGGTCTATGTGTGATCTCCTATGTTGCTGCTGGCTTAATCGGCGGTTCAGACTTTTACGAACTGATTGAATGGAAGGTCATCGTTCTTTTGGCCTGCCTCATTCCATTAAGTAGCGCACTAGAAAGTACCGGCGGCACATCTCTCATTGCAGACGCAATCGTTGAACAAACCGAAGGTTTTCCTGCATGGGCTATTCTTACGGTTCTGATGGTCGTCACAATGACGCTCTCTGACTTTTTGAATAATGTGGCTACTGCGCTTATTGCTGCGCCTATTGGCGTTTCAGTTGCCAACTCAATCGGCGCAAGCCCTGACCCATTTTTGATGGGCGTTGCGGTTGCTGCCTCTTGCGCATTCCTTACACCAATCGGGCACAAAAATAATACGATCATTATGGGCCCCGGCAATTATCAGTTCGGTGATTATTGGCGTATGGGTCTTTTGTTAGAAATCATCGTCATTATTGTCTCTGTACCGGCATTAATGTTTTTTTGGCCTTTATGAGCGTAAACCTACCTTATTGGCTTCGTTGGAATAGAGAATAAAAATAAAGGGTTACGGGATGACACAAGTTGTAATTACAGGCACCGGTGTATTCACACCTGAAAATGTCATTACCAATGAAGAGCTTGTCGTCGCTTTTAATGCCTATGCGGATAAGTTCAACGAAAAGAATGCCGCGGCAATTGAGACCGGTGAAATGGCGGCTGTGCCCTACTCTTCACCAGAATTTATCAAGAAAGCATCGGGCATTGAACAAAGATATGTCCTGAATAAAACAGGCATCCTTGATCCTGATATTATGCACCCTGTTTTGCGCGCGCGCGATGAAACAGAACTATCGCAAATGGCAGAGATGGCCGTTGCGGCGGCAAAAGAAGCGCTTCAAAAAGCTGGTAAATCAGCCTCTGATATTGATGCTGTCATTTGCGCGGCATCTAACCACGAACGCGCATACCCAGCCATTGCCATAGAGGTACAAGAGGCACTTGAGATCAACGGCTTTGCTTTTGACATGAATGTCGCCTGCTCCTCTGCCACATTCGGCATTCAAGCAGCGCGCGATATGATCCGTGGTGGCTCCGCCCGCTCTATATTGATCGTCAATCCTGAAATTTGTTCTGCGCATCTGGAATGGCGTGACCGCGACTGCCATTTTATCTTTGGCGATGTTTGCACGGCAATGATTTTGGAACGTGCTGATTTGGCGACGTCAGAAGCCCAATTCGAGATTCTCGACACGAAGTGCATTACCCAGTTTTCTAATAATATTCGTAATGATTCCGGCTTTTTGAGACGGACCCGCGAAAACCATATGGACGATCGTCGCGATATGTTGTTTCGCCAAGAAGGACGTAAAGTTTTTCGCGAAGTCGTGCCAATGGTAAGCGCTCTCATTACAGATCATTTGACTGCTAATGATCTGTCGGCAGATGAGGTGTCACGCCTTTGGCTTCACCAAGCAAATAAAACGATGAACGATTTTATCGGCAATAAAGTTCTTGGCCGAACTCCAGAAACGCATGAGCAACCCAACATCCTCCAAGACTATGCAAATACATCGTCCGCCGGTTCAATTATTGCATTTTCTCAACATAGTGATGATTTAAATTCCGGCGACCTTGGCGTCATTTGTTCTTTTGGCGCTGGCTATTCAGCTGGCTCAATTATCGTAAGACGAATATAGTGTAGCATTGCTTATAATTTAATCACAAATCACACTTGCACAATTTCTCCTATGCCATACGCTCATTAGTATCGGAGATAAGCCTATGTATTTTGATGAGATGTTTGGGCACACAATTGACGACGAAGCTCAAGAGCGTGCCCCCTATTCTGATTACTCTGAGTGGTTTCACTCGCAAGACCCTGCCCGCCTTAAGAAGAAGGCGATGGAATGCGAGGGCTTTTTTCGGCGCACCGGCATTACATTTAATGTTTATGGTCAAGACGAAGCCGATGAGCGCTTAATCCCATTCGATATTGTACCGCGCATTATTGCTGCGAAAGAATGGAACAAGCTTTCACGCGGCATCGAACAAAGGGTAAAGGCAATCAATGCCTTCCTTTATGATATTTATCACCGCCAAGAGATTTTACGCGCAGGACGCATTCCGCATCACTTGATCGCGCAAAATGAAGCATTTCTGCCTCAGATGATTGGCGTTACACCGCCAGGCGGTATCTATACCCATATTGTTGGCACTGATTTAGTGAGAACTGATGACGACCAGTTTTATGTACTGGAAGACAATGCACGCACACCATCCGGCGTTTCCTACATGCTGGAAAACCGCGAAACGATGCTGCAAATGTTTCCGGAAGTTTTTACAAAGCTTCAGATACGGCCCGTCAGTGACTACCCAGCTAATTTGCGGCGCTCTTTGGCAGAATGTGCGCCCGCTGCAACAAAAAACGAACCTGTTGTTGCGGTATTAACGCCCGGCATTCACAATTCAGCTTATTTCGAGCACTCTTTCCTTGCCGATCAAATGGGTGCGGAGCTGGTCGAAGGGCACGACTTACAGGTCATTGATGGACGCATTGCGATGCGTACGACCCGTGGCTACACGCCAATTGACGTGCTGTACCGCCGTATCGATGATGATTATCTTGACCCGATGAACTTCCGTCCGGACTCACTGCTTGGCGTCCCTGGCATTATGGATATTTATAAAGCTGGCGGCATTACTATTGCCAATGCACCCGGCACTGGCATCGCCGATGATAAGGCGATCTATTCTTATATGCCTGACATTGTTGAGTTCTATACGGGCGAAAAAGCAATTCTTGAGAATGTGCCAACATGGCGGTGTTCTGAGGAAGATTCGTTGAAATATGTATTGGATAATCTTGCTGATCTTGTCGTTAAAGAAGTCCACGGCTCTGGCGGATATGGAATGTTGGTTGGGCCGACATCATCGAAAAAAGAGATTTCGGAGTTTCGTGCGAAACTAAAAGCCAAACCATCCAACTATATTGCGCAACCAACGCTTTCGCTTTCAACTGTGCCTATCCTGACCAAAAAAGGTCTGTCGCCGCGTCATGTTGATTTGCGGCCATATGTTCTGGTCTCGCCTAAAGGCGTTGATATAGTGCCTGGCGGCCTGACCCGCGTTGCACTTAAAAAAGGATCTTTAGTTGTCAATTCAAGCCAAGGTGGCGGCACTAAAGACACATGGGTTTTGGAGGAATGATGCTCGGTAAAACCGCAGGCGGTCTTTTCTGGATGTTTCGCTATCTTGAGCGCGCAGAGAACACTGCACGTCTTGTTGAAGCAGGGTTTCGGATTGCCTTAACACGATCAAAATCTGCCGAAAAAGAGTGGCAATCGATCATCAAAACCGCAGGTGCATCCGCTGCATTTGACGCAACACATGACAGCTATACTGGCCCGAATGTTATCGATTTTTTGCTACGCGATAAGCACAATCCATCCAGCGTAATATCGGTTATCGAAGCTGCTCGAAATAATGCCAAGCTTGTGCGCACTGCGCTTACACGCGAAACTTGGGAAGCAACCAATGAATGCTGGATGACGCTTTCTAAGCTTTTATCAAAGCGCGTTACTGAGCAGGAATTGCCCGAGGTGCTCACCACAATTCGTCAGCAAAGTGCTTTGGTGCGCGGCGCTACGCACGGCACGATGATGCGCAATGACATCTTCAACTTCATTCGCCTTGGTACTTTTTTTGAACGCGCGGACAGCACCGCTCGTATTTTGGACGTCAAATATTATGTGTTGCTGCCATCAGTATCACTTGTCGGTTCTTCGCTCGACAATGTGCAATGGGAAACAATTCTAAGATCGGTGTCTGCATTCCGCTCTTATAACTGGACCCATACGGGCAAGATGAGCCCGAAAAGCATTGCTGATTTTTTAGTCCTCGACAAACGTATGCCACGTTCATTGGCTTTCTGTTGCGTACAAATATTGGACAATCTTAATTATCTGCGTGAAGAATATAGCTCTGATTTACCCAGTTTTGAAATGGGTGATAAACTCAACCAATCGGTTAACAACCGGGATATCGATAGTATTTTTGATGAGGGGCTCCACGAATTTCTTCGTCGGTTCCTCAACAACAGCAACGCGCTAAGCGTGCAGCTTCAAAAAGATTACCGGTTTACGGAATAGATATGCGTTTAAAGATCAAACATGAGACGACATATACGTATGAAACGCCTGTTTCTTATGCGCTTCAACAAATCAGGCTAACGCCCAAAGATCGCGCCGGGCAACGTATCATCAATTGGGAAACAACAATTGAAGGCGGCACCAAGCAAGCTTCCTATGATGATCAGCACAATAATCACGTTAACTTGGTTTTGTTTGAGCCAGGGCGATCCAAGATTATCGTGCGCAGTGAAGGTGAGGTTGAAACAACCGACAATAATGGCGTTGTTGGCGTTCATGGCGGGTTTACACCACTTTGGTATTTTAAACGCTCTACCCCCCTCACTAAGGTAGGCTCAGGCATTCGGCATCTTGTTCGCAATATTGATAAGGATGAAGCGGACATAACCCGTCTTCATGCACTGTCAGCATTGATACGGGACAATGTGGACTATGAGAGCGGTACAACAAATTCAAAAACAACGGCTGAAGAGGCGCTTGAAACCAAAACTGGCGTTTGTCAGGATCACGCTCATATTTTCATCGCCGCAGCACGCCAGCTTGGCTATCCTGCGCGTTATGTGAGTGGCTACCTCATGATGAACGACCGTATTGAGCAAGAAGCAACGCATGCATGGGCAGAAGCACATGTTGAAGGCATTGGCTGGGTTGGATTTGATGTTTCCAACCGCATTTGTCCAGATGAGCGCTATGTTCGTGTGGCAACAGGTTTGGATTATAGCGAAGCTATGCCAATTTACGGTCTTCGGTTTGGCAGGGCCAATGCTGAGAAGATGCTTGTGTCTCTGCAAGTGCAGCAGTAGAAACAGAACCTGTACAAATAAAGCGATTCTTGAAATATGACTTATTGTGTTGGCATGTCTCTGAACAAGGGACTTGTTTTTATGTCCGATACCCGCACCAATGCAGGTATCGACAATATTTCCGTTTTTAAGAAAATGGTCACGTGGGAAACCCCTGGCGAACGTGTCATCACGCTCATGACTGCAGGTAATCTGGCAACAACCCAAGCGACCGTCAGCATTCTCGAAGAGCGCACGAAAGCACCTGAAGACCGCGAACCGTCGATCATGGAAGCACCTTCCATGTTCCAAATCGCGCGCATTGCTGGGCGTGTTTTGCGCGAGGTTATTCAAATCAATTCACGCAGCGGCGAGGAAGCCTCCTCAACCTTTAATGCAACGATGATATTGGGTGGTCAGATTAAAGGTTCCGCCCCGCGTCTCTTTCTGATTTATCCAGAAGGTAATTTCATCGAAGCTGGGGCGGATACTCCGTTCTTCCAGATAGGCGAAACCAAATATGGTAAGCCTATCCTCGTTCGTGCTTATGATCCGGACATGGCATTTGAAGACGCTATAAAACTATTGATGGTCTCATTTGACTCGACGGTGAAAGCCAACCTTTCGGTTGGCCTTCCACTTGATGCGCAAGTTTATGAGACTGACAGTTTTAAAATAGGCACTTCTCAACGTATCGAAGCTGACGATGCCTATTTTGCGAGCATATCCAACGGATGGGGTGAGGCTTTGAAAAACGCCTTCAATTCATTGCCAGACTTTGAGTTTGATAATTAACCCAGTTCCTCTGATCTTTTCTTAGAAGCTGCCACCGCATCGCGCATTAAATTTTTAAGCGCGTCGTCCTTCATCAAAACAGCAAGCGCCGCAGCGGTTGTGCCATTCGGGCTGGTTACTTGCTCGCGCAGAGTTTTTGCATCAACGCCGCTTTCTTTTGCGTAGCATGCTGCGCCGTAAACTGTTTGCTCAGCCAATAATTTGGCGGTTTCATCCGGCAAGCCTGCTGCAATTCCAGCCTCTATCATTGCTTCGATCACATGAAAAACATATGCGGGCCCTGATCCAGAAACAGCAGTAACAGCGTCCATCAAGGCTTCATCATCAATCGTCGCGAAGGCGCCATTGGCCTGCATTAACTCCTCGACGAGTGCCGTTTGCTGCTCTGTTACAAATTCGTTGGTATAGATAACCATCATACCTTTTGCGACAGCAGCAGGTGTGTTGGGCATCACGCGCACGACAGCCGTTGAAGCGCCATAAGCATTTTCAAATCTCTTCGTGCCAATACCTGCTGCAATACTTAAAACGGCAGCCCCACCATCAACATATTTTTGATAATCTGGCGCCACATCAAACATGACCTGTGGTTTGACAGCCATGATGAAGAGGACAGGTTTCAAACCCTCAGGCAGGGCATCTGCCGAGCTGTAGATGCTTACGCCGAACGTTGTCAGTTTATTGCGCAATGCTTCAGCAGGTTCAACAACGTGAATATTTTCCGGCTTCACACATTCGCATGCAACCCAACTTTCAAGCATGGCCCGCCCCATGTTGCCGCAACCTACAAGAATGATTGATTTTTGAGTATCGGTCATGCTCTGCCTTTCATTTGAAAGATGTTTGCATAACGTTACAGCGGGATATGAGCAAGCGCTCTAGCGCGCCTTCACAGGCAATCTTGCAACCAAGCGAAGCCCAAAGAGTGCAATGACCAATGTTAACCAAACTGGATCCATGCGCCGGAAATAGAAGCTCTCAAGCGCTGAATTCATACCTGTGAATGCAACAATCATAAAAAGAAAATCTGACAAAAAGACATTCTCTTTTAATTTTGGAACACGCAGATAGTCAATAATAGGCGCAAGCAATGAAAGCCAAACAAGCAATAACATCGCCGGTAAGCCCATGATCAATACGACGTCAAGGTAACCATTATGGCCATGGATAATGCCGCGCGGATCCCAATCAGCGTCGAACGGTATTTCAGCGGACATAACAACATCGGACATCCAAAACCCATCATACCCGTATCCACTCCATAAATTAGATAACACAAATGGCTTAGAAAATTCCCAAATCTCGATCCGTCCGGTAAAAGTTGTTATAGGATCAATAGACCGCAAAATAGAGTCTAAGGTGCTGGAATAGACAGTACCTATTGTCATCGCGTGTGTTGTTAAAACAGCTGTCAACACAAGAAAAGCAGATAGCCCGCGCATCCCAGCCATTGTCGGGAGCAATATAATTGCAGCAACAGCAGGCGCTACAATCAACGATGTCTTCGACCCTGTTTGTGCAATGAAGAAAAGAGCAAGTAACCCAATCGCCGCACCACTAATCCAACGGCCTCGACGTATCAAATAAACACCAGCAAACGCTATGACAGCCATTATAGGCCCAGTTATATTTTTATGAATATAGATGCCGCGCCATAACCCGCCATGTTGTGATTCTGATTCAAAGAATTGGTGAATGGCGGCGTTTGGCCATAACACAACACCTGCATATGACAATCCAAGCACAAGAAAACACGCAACTGCCAGCACTTTGCTTAATTCATCTGCAGTTCGTGGCAGCACGATAAAGCTTGCCGCCAGTAAAAATGCAATCAATGTAAATGCAACAGCGCGATGTGCATCAGCTGGAACTGGTGAGGATGTGGTCGAGAAAATAAATAGTGCGATTATGAGTATCCACGGCACACTAAGATAGGTAAAAATCGCGCGTCGGTCGATAGTGCTCAATAGTGTAAACAGTGTTGCAGCCAACAAACCAGTATAACCGAACTGATTGAGAAGCGAACTTTGGATCTCTTGCGTAGAACCACCGGCAAAAGGTCGAAAGGAAACCCAAATCAACGCAAGAACAGCGACAGCCAAAATAGGCCGTAGCTCTGAAAAGATTATGGCGGGCGATATGCCCTGCTTATCAGTTCTGTTCTGGATTGCGATATTGTTCATTGGCATACCCAAACTCGGATGCGATGCGCCCAAGTGCAATATGAACCGGATATAGAGAACTCAATACCGAACCGGATCTTACAAGTTGAAACAATGACCGTACTGGCGATACAGCCAGCAAAGCTAATGAATGAAGAATGACTTTAAGGTGGCCCCATGTGCTTTTTGCACGCCGATGGGCAATGAGCGCCGAAAGCTGGCCGTTGCGTAGAGCGCGCTTTTGTATCCAGCCCCATGTCACACGGCGTTCTGGTACAGTTTCGTGAATTTCTGCTTCTGCGCACCAAGCAAAATCAAACCCTTTGTCTTTAGCACGCCGCATCAGATCAGCGTCGCCGCCGCCAGTAAAATTAAAAGCAAGATCAAAAAATGGTTGAGGCATTGCCTTTAATGCATCTCTGCGCACCAAAAGATTGCCGGACGAATAAAGAATATCCACCATGCCCGTTGTCTCGTAATGCGGCTTGAAGACCTGATGGGACTTCCATTTTTCATTAACGACGCCTTCAAAGACAGGAAGCTGCGGCCCCCCGACAAAAGAGGCGTCTTGCTTTTCAGCAGTTGCACAAAGATTTTCCAACCATTGTGGAGCAGCAATTTCATCGTCGTCAATAACTGCAATATATTTGAGGTTTGGAAACTGGGTCAAAGCTGTGAACCAACCGGCATTATAAGCGCAGCAATTGCCACGATCATGGGCAATGATAATAAGGCCGTTATGCGTGCCATCTTCGAAAAGAGGTGAACAAGCATTAGCGCCTTCACGCGCTTCAGCTTCATTTTCCATCACGATAATAGCAACAATGTGCTGTGTTTTCTGATTGCTAACACTACGCAATGTTTCAAGCACATGTTCTGGACGTTTAAACGTTGGAATCGTCACCACGATATCAACTGCAGCGCAATCCAGATCCGGTGTCTGGGCTACCAATGATATGTTATCTGCCAATCGCTGTTTCATGATGATGCCTGTTTCCACGCCACTACTTATCGTTAACAAGTGCTACAGAAGCGTTAAAAACAACAAAGTTCATGTTTTTCCAATTAGATTAAGGCTGAGTTCAGAAAAGAGTGCTAAACGCACCATGATTAACTCGGGAAGAAATATGCATCTGGTTTTTGCATCATCACTTGTGCCCTGCGGGGCACCAGAAAGCGGTTTTGATATCGCAAATCATGCTGTTGTTGGTGCGCTGCGCCGTGCCGGCGTGAAAGTGACCCATTTTGGCTTCAAATGGCCCGGCGTTGAACTGGCCGATCCGGACAATACTGTCTGTCTTGGCGAGATTGACCCTAAGACTGACACCGCCTCAACCAAGCAAAAGCTGCTTTGGCTGGCAAAGGCGATTGCAAATGGCAGCACCTTTTCGTCTGCAAAATTAAAGGTGATGGATGATCAGGCTTTACGTGCAGCATTTGAAACGATTGAGAATGTGGACGGCGTCGTTTTAAACGGTGTTCCGCTCGCTGGTGCATTTGAGAAAACTCTCACGGCAAAACCTTTCATATTCATCGCACATAATGTTGAGCATATTTCCGCGCAAGCAAATGCAAAGGCAGCCAGCAGCATCATTGAAAAATTGATGTTTCAGCGCGAGGCAAAACATCTTGAGAAGCTTGAAAAACGGCTCGCTAAAAAAGCGCAATTCGTACTGACTTTTGCAGATGAAGACCGAGCACCCCTTGGCGTTGATGGTGATGAGCGCTCGCTCTGCCTGCCGCTGGTTACGCCAAAAGCTGAAAACTACAAGGATGGCCGCATTAAGGCATTCGATATCGGTATGATCGGCACATGGACATGGGCACCTAATCGCATTGGCCTTGAGTGGATGCTACAGGAGGTCATGCCGCATTTACCGGACGGTATAACACTTGCCATTGCTGGAAAATTACCAAAGGGCTTTCCGCAACGTGACAAGCGCGTTCAGTTTCTTGGCCGTGTTCTCAATGCAAAAGACTTCTTACGTCAATGCCGTGTTATTGCATTAACATCGCGCGAGGGAACCGGCGTTCAATTAAAAACGATTGAAACCTTCGAAATGGGCCTACCAGCGGTAGCGACACACTCATCTATTCGGGCAATTGCAAATCTGCCAAGCAATGTCCGTATGGCCGATACAGGCAAGGAGTTTGCAAAAACACTCGCCGACCATGTGCTTGATGTTAGAACTAACGTCATTGGCGATATAGATGGATCAACCTTTCGCAGCTCACAGATCGAACGCATGGACGAAATCATGCAGACGGCGCTGAACAAGATGTCTGGGAAATAATGTTATGCAAGACGATCTGCCGACGCTTGATATAACCGGAACACAGGTTGCTAATCTCAGCCAATCCGAAGCACTCGCTTTTATTCATGGTCGGATCGCTTCAAAGCTGTTCACAACTGTAAATTATTTAAATGCGCATTGCGCCAATGTTGCATGGGCCAATAACGCATATCGGCAGGTGCTTAAACAATGCACCGTTTTGCCCGATGGTGTCGGTGTCGATATTGCCGCAAAAATATTGCATGGGCAGAAATTCAAATCGAATTTGAATGGCACAGATTTTACGCCCTTGGTGCTAACTTCAGCGCCCGCACCTTTAAAAGTTGCTCTTTATGGCGCAGCGCCAACCATTGCCCAAAAAGCTGCACAAAAACTGTCGGCACTCGATGAAAGACACGATATTCAAGTTGTTGGTCACGGATTTATCAATCAAGACGAACAAGGTGACATGCTTGCTGCCCTTGCAGATTATCAACCTGATATTTTGCTTGTAGCGCTAGGTGTGCCACGCCAAGAATTTTGGATTTCAAACAACATCAAACCAGAACATTGTACTGTTGTGTTTGGTGTTGGTGCACTTTTTGATTTTCTAGCCGACAATGTAAAGCGTGCGCCAAAATGGGCACGCGATCTAAGAATTGAATGGGTTTACCGATTGCTTCAAGAGCCCAGCCGCATGTGGCGACGCTATATTCTCGGCAATCCGCTATTTATTTTTCACGTATTACATTACAAATTTTTTGCTCAACATCGCAGAAACAATAAAATATGACAAAAACCAACGCCATCATTACTGCCAGCTATGCACCTGATTTTGAACGTTGCAAAATCCTGTGTGAAAGCATGGACCGATACGCAACCGGTTATGAATGTCATTACATTCTCGTGGATGTGCCTGACCTAGCCCTTTTCAAACAATTGGAAGGGCCGAAGCGTAAAATAATCACCGATAAGCAATTGCTGCCTTGGTGGTTATACCGCGTTCCAAAACTATTATCGCCTAATGGTCGCCGCGTTTGGGTAAGCCCACTCACAGTGCCCTTACATGGCTGGCACGTTCAACAAATCAAACGGATTGCAGTCGCATTTTTACTGACCGAAGACGCTCTTTTATATTGTGATTCAGATACTGTATTTGTGAAACCTTTCAATGTTCAAGACATTTGGCATGGCGATGCCTTGCGTTTATGGCGTGAAGAAAAAGGCGCGCTTTTTGCTGAAAGCGATCACCTTCAATGGAAGGCGCATGCAGGACGCGCATTAAGTATTCCAGAGGCGGAACAGTCTGAGCATAATTATGTTTGCACATTTTTAAGTTGGAACCGCCAGACCGTCATCGACATGTGCGATCATATGGCAACCAAGCATGGCAGACCTTGGATTTCTGTGATTGGTGCTAACCGAAAATTCTCCGAATGCATGCTTTATGGTGCTTATGTCGACAGCATTTTAAAGGGCGCAGGCCATTGGGGAACGGACGTTATGCTATGCCCGATGTGTTGGTTTGACCCGGCACCAAGCGATGAAGAACTGATCAAGTTCATGAATGACTTAACGCAGGAGCAAGTTGCATTTGGTGTGCAATCCTTCATTCCTATGGACCCGCAAAAGTTTCGTGAACTAACCTCTGGCTATAAACCGAATTAATAACACTCAGACGCGAATTGCTGGTTTTTTAAGCGATGTATAGGTGAGTACGAGCGAGACAGCGTAGAGCGCTGCAAATACAGCATTTATCCAGACCATCCACTGCGAGGGCGCATTATATGTGCTGAGCAACCAGACAAGCAGCACTGCTTTTAATATACCCAGCACAAGATAATTCAGCAGGCGCTGAAAGCTTTGACCGCGCCCATAGAGCAATTCAGCTTGGTATTCTATAAGGTTGCGGAACGCAGGCACTAGCAACACAATCGCCATATAGGGTGCAATTTGAGCGACATTATCACCAAGCAAATTCGGTTTGATGAAAAGTGCTAAAGCGATACATGCAATCGCAGCGACAGAGACGAAAAAGACCCCTACTTCAAATCCAATCCGCATCCTCATTGAATTCATTAATTCAGGTTTGCGCATTAAGCGCTGCGTCAGCAAGGTCGAGAAGGTTCGAACCGGCATAGCCGTCAAATCCACCAACCGCATGATGATTGAATATAGGCCCGCAGCGACACTGCCGCCTATGGCCAGCACAACCAGCTTATCAAGTTCGCTTTGTATGTAGAAAAGAACCTCTGCTCCTGAAACAGACAAAGCATCGGGAATACGGCGTATATAAAGTTTAGGAACGAAACGTAATTTTCTACGCGGATAAAAGAGTATTATCGCAATCATGGCCATCAAGGCTTGCGAGATTATATAAATCAAAGCCCAAGAGGCCAGATCCGGCTCGCTGCTGAGCGCAAAATACAGCGCTGCAAGCGCTTTGACAGAAAAGCCGAACACAATCACAATTGAGGCGAGACCAAACTTCTCCAACCCCTTATTGACGTTGATGACGGCCTCAAGTGTGCGCCAAAACAAAACTTCTGTACCGGCGATCATCACAAAAACAACCAGAGGCATCAGGTTTGCGAAGAAAATGGTATGCACCGCCCAGCCAATGATAGCGACTAGCGGCAACGAAAGAGCAAGAGCAGCTAAATAACCAGCGGTATAAACGCCGATTAATCGCGGTTTGACTGTCGCAATGCGGTAAAGAGGCGATAGAAACCCGAACCCAGCTAAACGTGACAGAACAATACCGATGGAAGATGCGGTAGCAAAAAGGCCAAATTCCCCAATCGTCAACGTATTGGCGACAAGGTAGAAATAGAAAAGCTGAATAAAAAGGCGAATGCCATCACCGGAGAAAGCTTTTAGAAATTTGATCATAAGGGTGCGCCTGCCCTCACCGCCAATGGGCTGGACTTTGTAGTTTTGGGCTTTGATCGACGTTTCCACCATAGCCTAGTTCTAAGACGAAACGATTAAAATGCCGTTTCAAAATTCCTGACAACAGATGAATTTAATTTCAATTTCCAGCGCTGTTAATGCGAAAATTAACCTTTTGTTTGTCATAAAAATTTAGCGTGCATTTAGAAATGACCGTCTTCATTTTGATGATGGCACATGGGCATGAATGATGTTCGGCAACGGAAACGACAATAAACCTTCACTACTCATGCTCGCTAGCCGTGAGAATGAAGCTGTGCATCAAGATGCGAGTCGGTCCAATGTTCATGAACTCCATGCCGAAGCAGATTCTGTTAGCAAACACCGTCGTGCCCGTTCTGCGCGCCGTACAGCAAAACCAAACGGATTTTTAGCTGCATTGGGCATGCAGAAAAATGAAAGCATCCAAGAAGATGCTGCACCTCATCTTTCTGCGAGACCGGAATTTAACGATGCGCGCTCCGAGAGACATTTTGAGCAAGCAGCTTACCCTTCAGCGCCATCTCAAGAATATGATATGTCATATGACGCACCGCGCGATGAAGCATTTAAACCTTTGATTGATCCTGCAATTATGATCAGTGCGATTTGGCGCTGGCGCTGGCCTATCGTCGGGTTAACCTTGCTTGGCGGCGCATTAGGTGCTGCTTATGCAATTAGCACGCCCAAAATATATAGCGCTTACACTCAGCTTATCGTTGATCCACGCCAAGTAAAATTGGTTGAACGTGATTTGACACCAGAGTTCTTGGGTAATGATGCTGCCCTGTCTATCGTTGACAGCCAACTTGAATCTGTGATTTCCACACCCGTTCTCAAGCGTGTGATTGCAAAGCTTAATCTTGATCAAGATCCTGAATTTTCTGGAGAAAGCGATACTGGCCTTGCTTTATTTGATGGCATTTCATTTGTTCGCTCCTTATTCAGTGGTGAAAACCCGATAGAGGCTTCCGAGCGAGAAACTCTTAATTCTTTGCGTGAATCAGTTTACGCGAGCAGAACACCAAATACATTTGTTTTTACAATTGGTGCCCACTCCCACTCTCCCAATAAAGCGGCAGAGATTGCTAATGCACTCTCAGAAGCATTCATCGAAAGTCAGAATGAAAAAAAATCTGACTCTGCTAAACAAGCAAGTAGTGCTCTAGACGGTCAATTGGCGGAATTGCAGGAAGCTGTTGAAAGCGCTGAACGGCGCGCTGAAGAATTTGCCCAAAGTAATAATTTACGCCGTGTCGAAGGGCTTACGCTAAGCGACACCAATCTTGTTGCTACTTCCAACCAGCTGACTGAGGCTCGTGCAGCAACCATTCGTGCGCAATCGCTTGCAGATGCAGCGCGGGAAGTCACCTTAAGCGACGCCATCAATGGCGGGTTACCGGCAGAACTTGCAACGACAGCGCTTACGACTTTTCGTTCGCAATATGCTTCTTTGGCGCAAAATGCTGCGTCACTGGAAGCAGCTCTTGGTCCACGTCATCCACGGTTGGAACAGGCTATCGTGACACGTGATGCCGCTAAGAAAGAAATATCTGCCGAGCTGAACCGCATTGTTTCAGGAACACAGGCTAATTTACGTCGTGCAGTTCAAAATGAGCAAGAAATTGCCGCATCATTGGCGCGTGCCAAATCAGAGGCAGGCCAAGATGGCGATGCATTGATTAAGTTGCGCGAATTAGAAACAGAAATTTCGGCAGCACGCACAGTTTATCAAAATGCATTACTGCGCGCACGCGAAACAAACCAGCTCAGTGAATTGAGCAGTGTGAATGTCGATATCTTGGCAGAAGCAGATATTCCATCTTCACCATCTTCGACATCACGCAAAGTGGTCATGATGGGCGGGCTGATGGGCGGGCTCATGCTCGGCTTGGGGCTTGCCTTTATCGCTGGGCTTCGTGACTGCTTAATGCCAAAAAATGCCCCTAACAAACCATCGCAGTCGCCCAATGGCGGTCGATCAAGACGTCCTGAAAAAAGACAAAACCACAATCAAATGGGCACCGCATCTGCCCCTTTCGCACACAATCCATCACCTACAGCTTCAGCGGAAAGCGAGCAAAAAATGTACCCCGGAGCGCCTTATTATCCTTATGCAGCTGCGCAACAGCCAGAAGCCCATTCTATGCACCCGCAGCAACCAATGCCAAACTATGTTCCGATGCAGCCGCATGGTTATCCTGCATATGGTCAGCCACCTCAGGTACAAGTTCACCCGATGCCGCAGCCGCCTATGCCTACTGGCTATGCGAACCATTATCCTCCACAGCAGCAAATGCCGCAATATCAACCGCACCCGCATATGGGTGGATATCCGTCGCCACAGCCAATGATGCAATCAGTGCCACAATATCCACCAATGCAACAGTGGCAACAACCAGCCCCCCCGCAGCAGGCTTATCCAACACATCAGATGCAAGAAGATGCTGAAATGGAAGAACTGCGCCAATCGGTTCAAGACATCCGCGATGTTGTTGACCAGCTGGCACAAAGACGGGGCACCAAACGCCGTTTCGGCTAGCACTCTCGTTCTACTTGTGCAAAAAGCGCCATAAGAAGGCGTGACCATGATGTCTAAGCATTTTTGTTTACGTCAAGGTCGCGCCAAATCTATTTATGGGATGCACAATCATGGCTGATATTATTGATGGTAAAGCAATTGCTGCCGACGTAACGGCGAAAGTAAAGATCGTTGCAGATACACTTTTAGAAAAAACTGGCATCCAAACTGGTCTTGCCGTTGTGATTGTCGGCGAAGACCCTGCATCACAAGTTTACGTTGCCAATAAAGGCCGTACTGCCAAGGCCTGTGGTTTTCATTCTGTTGAACACAAATTACCGGAAGATACTTCTGAACAGGCGCTTGTCGATATTGTTGAAAGCCTGAACAATGATCCCGCGATCCACGGTATCCTTGTCCAATTGCCTTTGCCACAGCACATTGATGCTGGCCGTATTATCCAAACCATTGCACCTGAAAAAGACGTAGACGGATTTCATTTTATCAATGTCGGGAAACTGGGTACAGGCGAGATAGATACTGCGTTTGTGCCATGCACACCAGCAGGCTCCATGTTGCTAATCGAACGGGTGCTGGGCAAGGATTTATCTGGCAAAACGGCTGTCGTTGTCGGCCGCTCTAATATTGTTGGCAAACCGATGTTCAACTTATTACTTGCCGCCAATGCCACCGTTACCATAGCCCATTCCAGAACCCGTGATTTAGAGGCTCTTTGCAAAACAGCCGATATTTTAATCGCAGCTGTTGGTCGCCCTCAGATGATTAAAGGCGACTGGGTGAAACCGGGAGCAGTGCTCATCGATGTTGGTATCAACCGGATTGATGCGCCTGAAAAAGGCGAAGGTAAAACACGGCTCGTCGGAGATGCAGACTTTGACAGCTGCCAAGCAGTTGCCAGTGCTATCACACCTGTACCAGGCGGCGTTGGGCCGATGACGATTGCGATGCTAATGGCAAATGCTGTGACCTCAGCCTATCGCAGCGCTGGCGAAGAAGCGCCAAGTTTCTAACGCTTCTTACATAAACTGGCTTTTAAAGCCGCATCAATTTTGATGCGGCTTTTCTTTATTCAAAGGCGCGTTCTAATCAACCAAAGACGCTTGCGCCTTCATCCGCGTGCCCAGCGACACGGCGGAATGTTTCAAACAGTTCCCGCCCCATACCATGCGTATTGCCTGATAAATCTGCAATTGCTTGCGGGCGTGCGGCCAAGGTCGCATCATCGACGAGAACTTCTAGCGTTCCGGCATTGGCATCAAGGCGCACGATATCGCCTTCCTGCACTTTGCCGATTGCACCGCCATCAAGCGCCTCTGGCGTTACATGAATAGCTGCCGGAATTTTACCGGACGCACCAGACATGCGCCCATCGGTAACAAGTGCAACTTTCAAGCCGCGCTGTTGAAGTATGCCCAGTGTCGGTGTCAATTTGTGTAGCTCGGGCATGCCATTGGCTTTTGGGCCATTAAACCGGATCACGGCGATAAAGTCTTCGGTTAATTGACCAGCCTGAAAGGCTGCCTGCATTTCGTTTTGATCGTGAAAAATGCGTGCAGGCGCTTCAACAATGCGGTGTTCTTCTTTAACGGCTGACGTCTTAATAACGGCGCGTCCAAGATTGCCAGACAGCATTTTCAAGCCCCCTGTTTTCTGAAACGCCTTATCAAACGGTGCCAAGACTTTTTCGTTGCCGGATATTTTCGGTGATTTATGACGTTCGACCCCGCCTTTTCCATCAAGCTTGGCTTCAACCATATAATCATCCATGCCGTGGCCATAGACTGTGCGAACATCGCGGTGCAGCATGCCATTATCGGCTAATTCGCGGATGAGGAATCCGAGCCCGCCCGCAGCTTCAAAATGGTTCACATCAGCCAATCCATTTGGATAGACGCGTGCAAGCAGCGGCGTAACATCGGAAAGATCAGAAATGTCAGCCCACGTGATTTTAATACCAGCGGCCGCTGCCATCGCAACCAAGTGCATCGTGTGGTTGGTCGACCCGCCCGTTGCATGAAGGCCGATAATGCCGTTCACGATAGAGCGTTCATCAATCATCTCGCCTGCTGGTGTAAATTCATTACCAAGCGCTGTGATTGCCAGTGCACGTTTTGCGGCTTCTTTTGTTAGCGCATCGCGCAATTCTGTGCCCGGATTGATAAAGCTTGCGCCTGGCATATGCAGGCCCATAATCTCCATAAGCATCTGGTTTGAATTGGCCGTACCATAGAACGTACAGGTGCCCGGTCCGTGATATGATTTACTTTCGGATTCAAGCAGTTCTTTGCGTCCGATTTTACCTTCTGCATAGAGTTGGCGGATTTCTGCTTTTTCGTCATTTGACTGGCCTGTCGTCATCGGACCAGCAGGTATGAAAATCGCAGGAAGATGGCCAAAAGTCAGCGCAGCAATCGTCAATCCGGGAACGATTTTATCACACACACCCAGATAAACGGCCGCATCAAACATGTCATGTGACAGACCAACGGCCGTCGCCATCGCAATCACATCGCGTGAAAACAACGATAACTCCATACCCGCTTGGCCTTGTGTCACACCATCACACATAGCAGGCACCCCGCCAGCAACCTGCGCAACACCGCCAGCCTCACGCGCAGCTTGTTTTATAAGCGCGGGAAAAGTTTCAAATGGTTGGTGCGCTGAAAGCATGTCATTATAGGCGGTAATGATGCCAATATTGGCAACCACATCGCCTTTAAGATTTTCTTTGTCGCCGACACCGCAAGCAGCAAAACCATGCGCTAAATTTCCGCATGAAAGCGTTGAACGTTTAGGCCCCTTAGTTGCCCGTTCACGCACACGGCCCAGATAGGTTTCACGGACAGGTTTTGAGCGTTCAATAATCCGGTTTGTCACTGCCGCAACAGTTTCATTCACATCAAATTTTGTCATGTTTTGCCCCATTTCGAGGTTGTAATTATGGTGCCCAGAACACTTTCATAGGCTCAGGTGTATTTTTAACGACGCATGCGATTGGCATTGTTAGATCATCATCAAGACCCAGAGCAGTTTTCAGCACATCAGCCTTTTCTTGACCTTCAATGTGCAGCGCTACAAAGCGTGATGCTTGTATAACGGGCATCGTCAGCGTTAGGCGTGGCTCGCCTGCACCTTCGGCAAGCATTGATATAACTTGTCTACCGCTCTGCATGTCGAGCGCTTCTTCCAAATGATCTCCATTTGGAAAAAAGGATGCCGTGTGGCCATCAGTGCCCATGCCGAGGATCGTCACATCAATATGTTTTAACGAGGGCGCAAGTTGTTTTTCGCTTTTTTGAGCACACTCAGCAGCATCTCGACCATCTGTAACATAGGGTAGAAATTGTGCTGCAGCTGCTTTGTCTTGCAGCAAATAATCAGCGATTAGTTTAGCGTTGGCGCGATCATTATCTGGCGATACAATACGCTCATCAACCAGCATGATCGTCACATTCGCCCAATCAATATCGCAAGCTGAAAGCGTTTTGAAAAACAATTTTGGCGTTGATCCGCCCGACACAACAAGCGTAGCGGTACCGCGCTCTGCGATGCCACCAGCGAGAATACCGGCAACAGACAAGGCCAAAGCTTCAGCCAGCGCACCGCGTGTCTCATATGATTGAAGATCAATATGCGGATCAGTTGGTTTTAGTGCGTCAGCTTTCATGCCAAGTGCGCCCATCACGCTCGATTAAGGCTATAGATGCCGAAGGGCCCCATGTGCCAGATGTGTATTTTTGTGCAGGTTGTTCGGTATCTTCCCAAGACTTCAAGATTGGATCGACCCACTTCCACGCTGCCTCAACTTCGTCGCGGCGCATGAACAATGTCTGGTTGCCGCGGATAACATCCATAATCAAGCGTTCATAAGCATCAGGGTTCCGCACATCAAAGCTTTCAGCAAAGCTCATATCAAGTGGGACGTGGCGCAAACGCATGCCACCCGGCCCCGGATCCTTGATCATGATCCACTGCTTCACGCCTTCATCTGGCTGGAGACGAATAACGAGGTTGTTTGACTGCATACGAGAGCCAGCTTCACCAAAAATGGAATGCGGCACTTCTTTAAATGCGATTACAATTTCAGAAACCCGTGTCGACAAACGTTTGCCCGTGCGCAAATAGAACGGCACCCCAGCCCAGCGCCAATTGCCGATCTCGGCCTTTATCGCAACAAAGGTTTCGGTATTGCTAGCAGAGCCAAGCTCTTCCACATAACCATCCACTGGACCGCCGCTGGAAGCACCCGCGCCATATTGACCGCGCACGGTGAGTTTAGCTGCATTGCTTTCCTCAATCGGCGTAAGGCTGCGCAAAACTTTGAGCTTTTCATCACGTACCGCATTTGCATCCATAGAAGCTGGTGGCTCCATAGCCACAAGACATAAGAGCTGAAGCAAATGGTTTTGCACCATATCGCGCAAGGCACCCGCACGGTCATAGTAATCAACGCGGCCTTCAAGACCTACCGATTCAGCAACCGTAATTTGCACATGATCAATATGAGCAGAGTTCCAAAGCGGCTCATAAAGCGCATTTGCAAAACGCAGCGCCATAAGGTTTTGAACTGTTTCTTTACCCAAATAATGGTCAATTCGGAAAATCTGGTATTCTTTGAATACCTGCCCGAGAGTGTCGTTTAATTCCTCGGCTGATTTTAAATCGCGGCCAATTGGCTTTTCGACAATGATACGCGTTTCATCCGTAATCAGCTTATTGTCACGCAAGCGGGAAGCAATATCTCCAAACAATCCCGGACCAACAGCCAGATAATAAGCCCGCTTTTTAGTGTCTGCATCACCGATCGTATCGCGCAGCACATCCCAGCCACGATCAGACTTCGCATCAACCGAAACATAGTCTAGCTTACTCATGAACAGTTTTACCTGCTCATCATCCAATTCCTCTTTAACGTGCTCTTTAAGAGCCGCCAAAGCAAAGTCTTGATACTCAGCTTTTGTCATCTCTGAACGAGACGCACCGATAATTCTTGTTGGCTCAGTCATCTGACCGTCTTTTTGGCGATGATAAAGCGCTGGCAACAATTTACGTTCAGCAAGATCGCCAGTACCGCCAAAAACGATACAGTCGAATGGGTCAACGGGAATAATCTGACTCGACATTACTTTGCCTCCAAGTGTTACAAACCCTATAATCTAATCGATTTAAAAAAGCCAGAGCTGCTATTAAATTTCACTAATATTCATACGCAATCACGACTAAAAGATAACACCAAAACACACGACAAGCTGCGCAATCATTATTCGCAATGCCTTTTTCATTCATGTAAACTCGCCTCAATTCCTTATTGCAATTCATTCGCATTACTATTAAGAAGATAATAGGACATAAGATTTTTCTCATCTGGAGCTGTGAATGAAACCGTATCTTTCTCGCCTAACATTTGCCGCAGCAATGCTCGCGACAACCTCAACAATGGCGCTTGAAGCATATGCTCAAGACAAAAAATTCAAAGCGGTTACGACTTTCACAGTCATTGCTGACATGGCGAAAAATGTTGCTGGCGATGCAGCAGAAGTCGTTTCGATCACGAAACCTGGCGCGGAAATTCATGGTTATGAGCCAACGCCGCGCGATATTGTGCGCGCAAGCGGCGCTGATCTCATCTTGTGGAATGGTCTTAATCTGGAGGTCTGGTTTGAGCAGTTTTTAAGCAATCTAGGCGACATACCATCAGTAACGTTGACGGACGGCATCAAGCCCATTGCGATTGGTTCTGGCTCCTATGAAGGCAAAGCCAATCCACACGCTTGGATGGGCGTTGATAACGCCCTTGTTTATGTCGACAATATTACAGCCGCCTTTGTTGAACATGATCCAGATAATGCCGATAGATATATTGCAAATGCAGAAACCTATATGAATGAAATACGCGCAACGCTTGATCCTTTGCGCGAACAAATTGCGGCTATTCCTGAAGACAAACGTTGGCTTGTGACTTGCGAGGGTGCATTCAGCTATCTTGCGCATGATTTTGGCTTGAAAGAACTTTACCTATGGCCAATTAATGCCGATCAAATTGGCACGCCGCAACAGGTTCGCAGTGTCATCGACGGCGTTCGGGAAAACAATATTCCCGTCGTGTTCTGCGAAAGTACCGTCAACACTTCGCCAGCCGAACAAGTTGCCCGCGAAACCGGTGCCGCCTTTGGCGGTGTTCTATATGTCGACAGCTTAAGCGAGCCGGATGGTCCAGTGCCAACATATCTTGATCTGCTGCGCGTGACATCACAAACTATTGTCGATGGGCTTGCAAACAACCTAAAATAACCATTCACTGACATATACATCTCCGCCATTTCTGGCGGAGATACCAAGGATCCATAATGCTGAAAACAGCACCTCTCGACGCTGAAATGACTGACAATGAAGACATGAGCGCATCAGGAGCCGCCGGCGGTATTTATGCGCGCAATGTCACGGTCACCTACCGCAACGGTCACACAGCGCTGCATAATACAAATTTTGAAATTCCGCGCGGCACGATTACAGCACTCGTCGGAGTTAATGGCGCAGGAAAATCGACCCTATTTAAAGCCATTATGGGTTTTATTCCCACCGCTGCAGGCGAAATTCGGCTTCTTGGGAAAACGGTAAAAGAAGCGCTCAAAGAAAACCTCGTTGCCTATGTGCCTCAGTCTGAAGAAGTCGACTGGGCTTTTCCAGTGCTCGTCGAAGATGTTGTGATGATGGGCCGCTACGGACATATGGGCTTTTTAAGACGTCCACAGCAAAAAGACCGCGATGCTGTCAATGAAGCTTTGCGCCGCGTCAATATGCTTGACTTTAAACATCGGCAAATTGGCGAATTATCCGGCGGACAACGCAAGCGCGTTTTTCTTGCGCGTTCGCTGGCGCAAGACGGACAGGTCATTTTGCTTGATGAACCTTTTACTGGCGTTGATGTAAAAACCGAAGATCAGATCATATCATTGCTACGCGAGTTGCGCGATGAAGGCCGCGTTATGCTTGTATCAACGCACAATCTTGGTTCCGTGCCAGAATTTTGTGACCGTACAATTTTGGTTAAAGGCACCGTCCTTGCCTATGGCACGACGCAAGAAACCTTTACCCATGACAATCTTGAGAAGGCATTTGGCGGCGTGCTGCGCCACTTTACGATTGGCGGCACCGACCTACACGACGATGACGATCCGCGCGAAATTCGCATTATCACAGATGATGAGAGACCTTTCGTTCACTACGGCGAACGCAGCGAAAGTGACGAGAAATGATCAGCACACTTATTGAACCGTTCACCTATAGTTACATGTTCAATGCCATGTGGGTTTCCGCACTTGTTGGTGGCGTTTGTGCATTTTTGTCTTGCTACCTTATGCTCAAAGGCTGGTCGCTGATTGGGGATGCACTTTCCCATTCTGTCGTGCCTGGCGTTGCGGCTGCCTATATTCTTGGCCTGCCCTTTGCATTGGGTGCTTTTATCTCTGGCGGTTTGGCCGCTGGTGCAATGCTGTTTTTATCCGAACGCTCCGGCCTCAAAATTGATGTGATCATCGGGATCATTTTCACATCGTTTTTCGGCCTTGGCCTTTTTATTATTTCGATCTTCCCAACATCGGTCAGCATTCAAACGATCATTATGGGCAATATTCTAGCGATAACACCAAATGATACGTTGCAACTCGCGATTATCGGCTTTGTCTGCATGATTGTTTTGCTGGCCAAATGGAAAGATTTGATGGTGGTGTTTTTTGATGAAAACCACGCCCGCACGATCGGTTTGAAGCCAGAACTTCTACGCGCTATTTTCTTCATGCTGTTATCAGCAGCCATTGTTGCGGCGATGATTACAGTAGGCGCGTTTCTTGTCATCGCGATGGTCGTAACACCGGGCGCGACAGCCTATCTTTTGAGTGACCGCTTTCCGCGCGTGATCGCGATTTCCGTTTTTATAGGCACCGCGACCAGTTTTGTTGGCGCTTATATTAGCTATTTTGTTGACGGTGCAACCGGCGGCATCATCGTCGCTCTGCAGACAATCATCTTTCTTGTTGCATTTGTTTTCGCGCCAAAGCATGGCATTTTGGCTGCACGGCGAAAAGCGCGCCAAGCTCTTTCAATTCCGGCAACTGCATCACCGACGACTAAGGTGCAATAATGATCGATATTCTATTACAGCCCTTCCAATACCCATTCATGCAGAATGCGTTTTTGATTACCCTGCTTGTCGCACCACCAACGGCACTTCTATCTTGCTTTCTCGTTCTTAAAGGCTGGGCCTTGATGGGTGACGCTGTCAGCCATGCGGTTTTACCGGGCGTTGTTTTAGCATGGATAACAGGCATTCCGCTCATCGTCGGCGCATTTGGCGCAGGTATGGCCTGTACACTACTCACCGGCTATCTTTCATATAATAGCCGCATCAAACAAGACACGGTCATGGGCGTGGTCTTCTCCGGCATGTTTGCCATTGGCATCATCATGTACACATCGATCACCACCAACGAACATCTGGATCATGTTCTGTTCGGCAATATGCTGGGCATAGGCGCTCAAGATTTATGGACTGCAGGCCTCATCTCGCTCGGCTCATGCGCGTTTCTCATACTGAAATGGAAAGACTTATTGCTTCACGCATTCGACCCTGCGCAAGCGCAAGCCAGCGGTTTGAAAGTCTCATTTCTGCACTATGGATTGCTGTCTGTATTGTCGCTTTGTATTGTTGCAACATTGACAGCGACTGGCCTCATTCTTGCCGTTGCTCTTTTGGTGACGCCGGGCGCAATTGCTTTTTTAACCGTGCGTAGCTTTGGACCAATGTTGATCATGTCCGTGGCCGTTTGCTTGCTATCCATGTTGCTAGGCACGTATCTGAGCTTCTTCTTAGACAGCGCACCGGCAGCAACGATTGTGCTTGTTCTGACAGCCATATTCATAGTGGCTTTTGTGCATAGGCTGCACATCACGCGTAAAACATCGCAGCAAAAAGCGAGCTTGGCGTAAACATATGGAAAACGACTTGCCAAGATCGATTGAAAAAAATGGTTCCCAAGGGCGAATTTTAATTTTCCTAGGCTTGCATTCAACCTCTCTCAAGCTGGTTCCAGCCCGCACAAATCCCATTGTTTGCAAAAATATCGCTTCCGCAGTCTGATCATCCTATCGATTTTTTGGAAATGGCAGATCACTTTGGTAAGCGAGTTACAGTGAGCTTAAACAAACCACTGCGCGAAGATATCAATGAGGCGAATACTTACGCTCTGGCAAACCAACCAAATATACTGGCAGGTATGGATCGCGCCAAAGTTCAAAAACTCGCGGCATAGCCTTAAGGACTTAAGTCAACTTTGCGTTGTATTTGAACGATTGCGACATACGCCGGGTGGTATCAAAAATGAAATCACTTGCCTCTTGAATGCGGACAAGATGACGGTTTTCTTCGAGATATGTCATCCAATAGGTTCTACTGAAGGTGATATCATCTGGCATGATTGGCTCTAGACCGTGGTCATGGGCCATATAGCACGGTAAAATGCCAAGACCGATGTTGCCCAGAACCGCGTCAAATTGCGATTTTACCGTTGCCCCGCGGTAGACAACTTTTAGACCAGGCATCAGGATTGTGTTGAAATCCAATTCTGGCGTATAAAGTAGCTCTTCGACGTAGCCCACAAAGGGTAAGACCTTTAAATCGTCGCGGCACTTGGGGCGTTGATGCTTCTCAAAAAACTTAGGGCCGGCATAAAGCCTGAGATCGTAATCCATCAGCTTGCGCATCACCAGTGATCCACTTTCGGGTCGATCCAATGAGATCGCGATATCGACGTCACGACGCCAAAGTTTATGGGCAACAGGGATCGGGACTAACTCTACTTCCATCGCTGGGTTTGACGCAACAAGTTGGGGCAAAATATGGGAAAGAATTTTGTTTCCGAACCCATCCGGTGCGCCAACACGTACTTTAAGTTTTCGTGTCCCATTTGCCCGACTAGCGATATTCGCAATTGAATTGGCTGCCGCCTCCATATTCTCGGCATGCGGTAAAACTTGAAGTCCGAATTCGCTTAGAACCATCCCGCTTTCGGTAGTTTCAAACAGTGTCAGGCCAAGCTGATCTTGCAATATTTTCAACCTGCGCGCGACCGTTGTGTGCGAGTTGTTGAGACGTTTCGCGGCACGACTTTGACGGCCCGTCCTGTGGACTTCGAGGAAGACTTGCAGTTGGTCCCAATTAAAATTCATCAAGTCCCCTTTCCATTATTTTAATCGTATACGAGTTCAGGCAACCATGTCACCAAATCAGGGATCAGAACAATAGCAGCAACAACGGCAAGTTGGATTATGACAAAGGGAATGATACCGCGATAGATGTCGAGTGTTGTCACTTCATCGGGTGCGGCACCTTTCAGGTAGAACAACGAAAACCCCACCGGCGGTGTTATAAACGATGTTTGCAGCGCAACAGAGAATAAGACGACGAACCAAACCGCATCAAAACCGAGATCATTAACAACAACGGGGCCTACAAGGGGTAGGAAGATCAATGTGATCTCCAGCCAGTCGAGGAAGAACCCAGCCACGAAGGCGAAGATTAAAATCGTCACGACAACGCCAGTCGGTCCAAATGGAATTGAATGGAGCGCTTCAGCAATCATTACATCGCCGCCAAGCGCCCGCATAACCAAAGCAAATGCCGTCGCGCCTAGGAAAATACCAAAAATAAATGCGGTGGTCAGCGTCGTGCGACGTGCAACTTCGAGCATGACTTTAAACGAAAGGCGGCTATTCGCAAAGGCTAAGATGCAAGCGCCAAGCGCACCAATGCCTGCAGCTTCAGTTGGTGTCGCGATACCCATAAAAATGCTGCCAAGTACCGCAAGAATGAGAGCCATAGGCGGTAAAACAGCTGAAAACGTGCGAAACAATCGAGCTGGACTTAGGGGGGCTGGATCCTTCAAACGCGGCGCAAGTGACGGTTTAAGCATCACTGCCATGACAACATAAATGAGATAACACATGCCAAGCAATAGCCCTGGCACGACGGCGCCCATGAAAAGCTCGCCGACTGATAGGGCCAATTGATCGGCCATGATAATCAACATGATCGACGGCGGTATCAGAATTCCGAGTGTTCCTGCGGAGGCAATCACCCCTGCTGCAAGCCGTTTGTCATACCCGTTTTCAAGCATAATCGGCATCGAGATCGTCGTGAGCAATACGACAGATGCACCAACAATCCCCGTAGATGCCGCCAACAAAATACCAATCAAAATTACAGCTACGGCGAGGCCACCGCTATAGCGGCCTAAAGTTGCGGCAAATTCCGCCATAAGTTTTTCAGCGAGCCCCGACTGGTCCAGCATAATCCCCATAAAAATGAACATCGGCAAGGCGACAAGCACCCCGTTTTCCATCAACGCCCAAATGCGCGGGACAACCACCGAATAGTCCCTCCAGGAATCAAGAAAATACGTATCGACACCATAGTTATTGTGCAAAGGGATCGCGACAACTGTTACCAAGACCGAAACCCCAGCGAGTGACCACGCCACGGGCACGCCCATAAAAAGCAGGCTGATAAAGCCAATAAGCATCCCGATCACGAGCAATTCGTTGGCAGCTAGACCAAGCATTTTGATTTTCCTTGTTAAATAAGGTGGGGGTATTTATTTTGCGCGGATCACGGCAATCATGCGCAGCGCACGCGTTATTGCAGCTAAAAATAGTAGGCCAAATGCGAAGGGGATTACTGACTTGAGTATCCAACGATAGGGCAAGCCACCTGGGGATCGTGACGTCTCGCTCAGTTTGTGGGAAAATTCGACGAACGGGATGGAGCCGTTGGCGATGATATATGCGAATGGCATAACAAGCAGGACCATAGCAAGAAGGTCAATCCAAGCGCGCCGCCGCGAGGGCCAATGTTCGGCCAAAACATCTACGCGGACATGTTGATCCTGCACGAGACAGTAGGACACACCAACCATGAAACTATAAGCATAAAGGTGCCACTGAACCTCTTCCATCGCCACGGAACTATTAGAAAAAACATACCGCAATACCACATTGGTAAGTATGACGACGATGAGCAAAAGCCAGCCAACATGAGCACTCACAGCAATGAAGGTGATGATGCGTTCAATAATTCGAGTAAACAGGGGAACAGCAATGCCATCGTTCTTCAAGTCCGACGCGACTGCGTCGCTTATCAATTTAGGCATTCTATCCCCCTGCTTTATATTTTTATGAAACTGCCGAACTTATTCGGCTGGCGCGTTTTCCCAAGTCCAGTCACGCGGCAAATAACCCAGTGAAAACCAATCGGAATTCAGTTCTTGGAAGTCCATCATTGACGAATAGACCTTCGCGAACATCGCATCATTTTCTGATTCACGCTTCATGACAACTGCAGTTGCATCACGGAATTTTTGCAAAACATCGTCTGGAAGTTGACGCGCTTCCACGCCTTTTTCAGCGAAGGTTTTCAGAACGGCTCCCTGAAGCGCTTCTGCACGTGACATTGCGTAAGTCACACCAGCCATACATGCGTTTTCGATTTGGGCCTGTGTCGTTGAGTTCAAACCCTTCCAAACGTCTCCGTTCACATACAGGTACTGGGACGTGGACGGCTGATGCCACCCTGGAAGGTGGTAATACTTCGCAACCTGATAAAACCCAAGCTGCTCGTCGACAGTTGGCAAAGAGAACTCAGTTGCGTCAAGCACGCCGGTTTCAAGCGCTTGATACAATTCGCCACCTGGGAGAACTGTTACAGACATTCCAACTTCTTTCATGATCTCGCCGCCCAAACCTGCGGCGCGAAACTTCAAGCCTTCAAGCTGTGCAACGGATTCGATTGGAAACTTAAACCAGCCCGCGGCTTCAGGGCTAATAACACCACATAGGATTGGGTGAACGTTGTATGGCTCAAAAAGCTCTTCCAAAAGCTCGTTGCCGCCCCCTTGATACATCCAAGCCGTGAATTGCGCAGGCTCCAGACCAAACGGTGTAGCGCCAAATAATGCAGATGCAGGAACTTGGCCCCGTTCATATCCCATCCAGCTATAACCAGCATCGATCTGTCCCGTCGCGACGCTTTCAAAAACAGCAAGGGCAGGAATCATCTTCCCCGGTTCAAACACTTCAAACTGTACAGCGCCGCCTGAAGAGGCACTCACACGTTCAGCAACCCATGGTAACGCATCGCCCAAAGCCGTCAGGCTGGACGAAAAGCTAATGGGCACTGCCCACTTTACGTTTTCAACTTCTTGCGCACTTACAGGCGATGCGGCTGCTGCTGCCAAAATGCTGGCACCTACAGCTCCTAAAAAATTAATCTTTACTGACATTTTCTTCCTCCCAAAATTGTTAACCAAACGACAAACTGCAGACAGCGCGTTGATTAGGTCGGATTAAGGAATACATATGGACACATTCATATGAACGATTTTCAACATTTGATGTGCGCAATCGATCATTGTGGTTTTGTGACTGTTGAGGCTTTTGTCTACAGCGTGGATTGGGGCGCTCAGCCTTTTCCGTTAAAACAGTTTCTAAAGCGGAGAACAACGGCATGCAGGACTACGGCGAATTTGACTATGTTATTGTCGGCGCTGGCTCTGCTGGTTGCGTCCTTGCCAATCGATTAAGCGAAGATCCAAAGATGCGTGTTCTGTTGCTCGAAGCGGGTGGCAAGGACAATTATCACTGGATCCATATTCCTGTTGGATACCTATATTGCATTGGTAATCCGCGAACCGATTGGGGATTTAAAACAGCGCCCTGTGATGGCTTAGGCGGGCGCTCGCTCTTGTATCCCCGCGGCCGAGTTTTGGGTGGATGTTCTTCCATAAATGGCATGCTTTATTTACGAGGGCAGTCGGCTGATTATGACAATTGGAAGCAAATGGGAAACGCCGGATGGGGTTGGGATGAAGTACTTCCCTATTTCAAAAAATCCGAGGACTATTATGGCGGACCGAACGAAGCTCACGGAACTGGCGGCGAATGGCGGGTCGAAGAACAGCGCGTAAATTGGGAAATTCTGGACGCTTGGAAAGATGCTGCAGTCGAAGCTGGCATTCCCGAAACCCAAGATTTCAACCGTGGAGATAACTATGGCGTTGGTTATTTCAAAGTGAATCAACGCAATGGATGGCGTTGGAACACCTCCAAAGGCTTCTTGCGCCCTATCAAATCCCGCCCTAATTTAGAGATCATCACACATGCACAAGCCGAGAAAATTTTGCTATCAGACAAGACTGCGAACGGCGTGCAGTTCATACGCAAAGGTATAGCGTCAAAGGTTTGCGCCAAACGCGAAGTCATCCTTGCTTCGGGCGCAATAGGCACCCCGCAACTACTACAATTGTCGGGTATAGGTCCCGGTGCGCTTTTGCAAAAACATGACATCGATGTCTTGCACGAAGCTCCCGATGTGGGTGGCAACCTACAAGACCATTTGCAAATTCGCTGTGCCTATAAAATTCAAGGAGCAAAGACGTTAAATGTCATGGCCTCGACATTATGGGGCAAAGCAAAGATCGGGTTGGAATATGCCCTGCGTCGTACAGGTCCAATGTCCATGGCACCCAGCCAGCTCGGGGCGTTTTCCTATTCGGATGATCGCCTCTCAACACCGGATCTTGAATATCATGTTCAACCTGTAACGCTTGAAGCTTTCGGCCAAGACGCGCATGATTTTCCAGCAATAACGGCAAGTGTATGCCACCTGCGCCCCGAAAGCCGCGGCCACGTGCACATCACATCCCCCAAGGCCGATATCCACCCAGAAATTCAACCAAATTACTTGTCGACAGCGGGCGATCGACTTGTTGCGGCCAAAGCAATCCGACAGACTCGCAAGATAATGTCGCAACCATCACTTGCCCAATACATGCCCGAGGAGTTCAAACCTGGCATGAACATGCAATCGGATGAAGAGCTACTTGAAGGTGCCAGAAAGATTGCCTCTACGATTTTCCATCCCGTCGGAACGGCACGCATGGGAACCGACCCACGCGCCGTTGTAGACCCCCTATTGCGCGTAAACGGCATTAGGCATCTTCGGGTTGTTGATGCCTCTGTTATGCCAGCGATCACCTCGGGCAACACGAATTCCCCAACGATCATGATAGCCGAACGCGCCAGCGACCTTATCAAAGACGACGCCCGCGGATAAACTTAGCTGCCAAGATATGTGCTCCGCCTAAAGCGCGATAAAAAATTCACCTGCCATTAATAATGGGGCATTCAAACGTTTATACCGGAGCTAATTTATATCCGCACTTTATCTGAGCGTGAAATATATAAAATTCTGAATAGAGTTTCCCGTTTAAATAGAGGCAACTAATCCACTCCGAAAAGTGACAAAAAGCTAAAACGCACACAAAAGCGTAATGCTAATTTTTAAAACATCTATAAATCATTGAAAAAGTGGTGCCCGAGGGCGGATTTGAACCACCGACACGCGGATTTTCAAGATTATACTGAACGTTGTTTTTAAATGATTATTACAATTATGTTGCACCTATGTCGCATCACCCTAACAATGCGGCCTGAGCTTTAGCCAATTCACCACCGTTGTCATTAGATGGGAATAGGTGTCCATAAACGTCAAGCGTCATAGCGATAGTTGAGTGCCCTAGCCTTTCCTGAACCACCTTAGCAGGCAATCCTAATCCACCATCCTCAGGTCGATTGATGCACCATGACGCATAGAAGTGCCTAAGCGCATGAAGGCCCGTATATTTGGCTTCGCCTTTATCATCGACAATGCCAGCCTTTTCCCATGCAGGGATTAAACCGCGACGGCGAATGTTTGTCAGGCTTTCGATGTTTCCAGCACCCGTAGGAAACACTAAGGCTAATGATCCAGCCGGACAGCGCTCTTTCCATTCACTGAGAACTTCAACCACCATCGGCGGTAAGGGGATTGTGCGTTGACCTGCAAGCGACTTAGGCGAACCAATTTGATTATATCTGTCAGCACGCTTTGAGACTGTAATCTTGGACTTGTTTAAATCAACGTCAGACCATGTGAGGCCGCGCAATTCGCTGGATCGCATACCAGTAAAGATTGCAGTGATAAGGATAGGCTTCCACACACCCGACAGAACGCCAACCAGCGCCTTTATTTCATGGGGATGGGGAATGTCTATGCCAGCCCGTAGGCGGCTCTTGTGGCGGCTTGCAGTGTCATGGCTGGACTTTCTACGCCTAGTGCTTCGCATGTCCCTCACAACGTTCCTTGCCACTAATCCGCGCTCCTGAGCATCGGCAAGGATAGAGCCAAACGAAACCATGACTTTTCGGACCATAGCTTGTGAGCGGCCTTGCGTTGCCAGATCATCTTCAAATTGACGCACGATAGGGATTGAAAGCTTAGATAAGTTCAGAGCGCCGATAAGCGGCTCTATGTGCAGTCTGACATGCTGCTGATATTGATTAGCCGTTGATCGCTCTAATCCAGCTGCATCACCAGCCGCAAGCCATAATTGAGCGGCTTGGCTTACAGTGGCACTATCCCTTTCAGCTACATGGCGACCTTCGCGAACTTCTATGGATGCAGTGGCAGCGAACTTGTCAGCGTCTTTTTTCAGCTTGAAGGATTTGAGGCGGCGTTTGCCACTAGCATCGGCATAATCAACAACCCATGCAGTCTTTTCCTCAGCCTTGGCATTAGACCATGTGCGCTTGCGGACACTCATTTCTTGTCTTCTTTAGAGATACTATATCGTACTTTCCCTTTGATCCCCTCTATTTTTCCTTTGCCTTTGCTAGTTGGAGTGTATTTCCCTCCTTCAAATTCAGTCTGCATTTCAACTTTGGTCGATAGATCGATCTCACCCTTGGCGATCTGTGCCTTTAGAGCCTCAACCGCTTTGGTCATGCTCGGCGGATTACCCTCGGCATCTTTTTGAATGTTTTCAAAGAAATTTATCAGATCACCGACGGTAAGCTGCGGCGGCGGATAAGCTTTATCTAATGCGGACACCACCTCATCTCGCAGTGAGCGCCCACTAATTTTGGCTGCATTTTGCACCCTATCTCTGAGACCGAGCGGTAACTGAACTCGCGTGTTGTCAAAGCTATTTTGCAGACGCGCTATAATTTCTGCCGTCATACTGCGGTTGTTAGTTTTCGCCTCATCCTCAACGAGTTTCTTCAACTCTTCAGGAATCCGAAGCCTAAAATGTAAATCTTCTCTTGCCATGCCTCACCAATGACACACAAACCAGTTGACAGCAATGCCCCACGTATGCCACACATTACATGCCACACACGTGACACACCGTCAAATAGCAAAGGGCATATTATGCAGGCAAACCACGAACAAATACAATTGATTTGGGGAGGGGCTGAGATTGCGAAGGTCATTGGCCGTTCATCTAGATCAACCTTTCACATGCTTGAAAACGGCGACATACCCGCAAAAAAAGTATGCGGTCGATGGGTAGCTGAGCGCGGCAAGCTGATAGCGTTTTTTTTGGAGGACGCTGAATGACGACTAAAGCGGAAATACTCAAAAGCATCCGCGCAAAGTGTCTCGATTGCTCAGGCGGCTATGCGTCAGAAATCACATTATGTCCCGTACAGGCGTGCAGCTTACACCCTTACCGTACAGGCCGTGACCCAAACCCTGCCAGAACAGGCAATATCAAAAATCTATCGTCTGTGGGGGAAGCAAGGGAAATAGCACAATGAGCGCACTTAAAAAAATGGCCCGATCTAGCGCCAACTGGATCGAGCCTGTTCAAAATATTTAACCACCACGGAGAAACAAATGAACAAGACAGTCAATATCAATGAAATCACTAATGGCGCAACCGTCGATCTAGGAAAACTAACACCGCCGCGGGCAAGCCTGAAACATAGCAATATATCAGAAGCTCAGATTGAAAAACTCTGGGATGCTGTCACTGATATGGAAGTACCATTGAGGGAGGTTACAGATTTCCTGCAAGGGCTATTCATGATTGCTATCAACTTAGATGAAGAATCGGCAAGTCCCATTATGACAATTGCCGCAAAAGCTAAAGACTTATGTATTCGATTGGAAGAAGAAAGAGGGCTATGTTTCCATACACTGCATAAGGTAAAGTTTGGAGAAAAGCAGACTGTTGCTGATGAGGTGACAGCATGAGCGATGCATCTCTTTTAGACCTTGGTAATCAGCTATCCCAAGCATATCAGCAGCAAGTTCTTAATGCTGAGGCACCGGACGACCGTTATAATCCAGCATATGAGAAATCATGGGCGATTGTTAGCAAGATTGACTGCACCCCAGCGACAACACTTGAAGGCTTGAAGGTTAAAGCACAGGCGCTTTTATGGTGTCGGGGTGGCGTCAATTACGTTGATTGCATGGGTGACGATACAACTGACATGCGACTAATCGGATCAATCCTTGATGGACTTCATAAGATCGAGGTCTCAGCATGACAGGTATCGATCACGAACACACAGCAGAGATTGATGAGGCAGGCCGCTGGCTTGCTTCACTAAGTCCCTCAGAGAGCCAAGCACAAGCCTCACTCAGAGAAATGTGCGCTCGGTTTAACCTCACTATACCACAAGCATGTGAGGCCGTTGCACAAGCACTCCAAGCAACACGTGAGGTGCACGATGAGTAAACAGGCTGGTCAAAAAAAGAAATCTAGTGGCCATTTTATAATGTTGGATAAATGGCTGATAGATAGCACTGCTTGGAAATCCCTCGACCCTTCCGAACGAGCCACGTATTTAGAATTTAAGAGAAGATATTACGGCACAAATAATGGTGAGTTAGCCCTATCGGTGCGGACCGTTGCAGATGAAATCCACGTGGGCAAATCTACAGCATCAAGATGCATTCAAACACTTCTAGAGCGTGGCTTTATTGAGCTTGTGAAGGCCAGCAGCTTTCACAATAAAGTTCGCATGGCGGCTGAATATCGGCTTACTGAGTGCTTTTGTAACAAGACCAATAAGCCAGCAAGTAAGGCTTTCATGAAGTGGACTAAAGAAAATCCACGGTCCCACCTCAAGGACAGTACAGTCCCACCTCAGGTACAAACTTCACAAATCAGACCTCGAAAGGGCGTTCACAGTCCCATGTCAGGTACTGAAAGGGAGGTTTTAGCATCATGAACGGTCCCACCTCAGGTACACATATAGATATATACCATAGGGCATTAGCTAATGAGCAACGATAGAACCCTTCCATTATTCAACTGGATTCCACCAGTAAAAATCATTCCCTTTCCAGCAAGCAAACAGATCGGGAAAGCTCGTCATGTTGCACGTCTTTTCATGAACAAAACCACTGAGAGGGCGCAAGCTTCTTATTGGGAACAGACTGAAACTTCAATTCGAAAGAGGTTGGAAAAAATCGGGTTGGCTGATGATGAAATTGAACGTCAGGTTCAATCTTTCACCGCGACCGTTCAGAGAGAAGTTGACTTGCTTTGTCACCGTGAGGGCATGCGCAAATGATAGAACGTCAAAACAGACTTCGTGAATTTCTATCTCATGTGGAAAGCAAACCTGTTGAGTGGGGTATTGATGATTGCACCGCGTTTGCATCGAATTGGGTGCTTGGTGAAACAGGCGAGAAAATAGAACTTCCAAAGTACAGCACTCAAAGAGAAGCCACACGCTTGATAGTTGAACATGGCGGCTTGATCGAGGCATGGCATAACCACTTGCCATTGATCTGTCCGCTTGTCGGTGTGCCTGAGCTTGGCGACATTGGTATCATTCCAACAAGAAACTTCGGTGATGCTGGTGTAATCTTCGCGCAAAATGGAGCGTGCATTTGGAGGAGTTAAAATTCCTACAGAATGTTTCAACCGCGACAAGTCAAAGCTATTTGGCGGGTGCCAAATCTGAGGGACTAGCTCTTGAGGGTAATGGATATGTGTCTCTTACCCCTACCCCCTGTTCAAATTTGCGGATAATGCGCACGCAGGTATCGCACGGGTACAGAAAACCAAAAGCCACCAAGTTCCAACATACCCCCCCGTGGGGGAGTGGCATTGTTCAGCACGTCAAATCGGGACACCGACGCTGAAGTTCAAGCAACATAAACCGCGACAATTTTTGTTCGCTCACAATTAAAATTATTCCCGCTTCTGAGCAGGGAACAGCATGGAGAATCAACCATGACTTTACCGAAACAACCTTCAATCGAAGATATTAAAACTAGACGCGCAATAGATAGAACTTTGCACAAATGCGTCGAGCAAATGCATCATGAAATGGGAGCGCCTATTTCGCTGATTATCGATCGGCTTCTCACTTACGCTTTGGTCACAAGTATCAGCGGCATCGGTAGCAAAGAAACAGCAAGGCGTATGCGCCTGTTCACTGAGCGCGTTGATAGTGGATTGCTCGATGCAAAACACCCTAAGACTTGACTTCACTAGGAACATATGCCTATATTCATGGTGGCTCGATTGGGCGATTTACCAGCTATGCTGGACTTCAAACCAACTAGCCACCTTCGAATGTACCGGCCACCTAACCGGACGCGAGGCAGAACTGAGCAGCGATGCTCAACGCTTTGACATACATTTAATGAAGGTGAGCGCATGAGCTTATTTCACAAATTCCAACCTGAAAGCTTTAGGCTTGCACCTGCGCTTGATCTTGAAATCAAGAGCGATGGTAATGGCCGTATTGAAGGCTACGCTTCCACATTTGGCGGCGAGGCAGATCGACAAGGTGACATAGTATCGATCGGTGCATTTGAACGGACGCTTGCTGAGCATAAGAACGGCGGCACTCTCCCAGCGATGCTTTGGTCACATCGACAAGAAGAACTAATAGGGCGCTGGACTAACATTCACGAAGATACCAAGGGCTTGCATGTCGCTGGTCAAATCAACATGAAAACCACTCGTGGCCGTGAAGCCTACGAGCATGTCGCGGCAGGTGATGCTGGTGCGTTTTCAATTGGCTATTTCATCCCAGATGGTGGCCGCAAATACAATTCAGATGGCAGCTTTACATTGCTGGACGTTGATCTTTTCGAGGTCTCAGTTGTGGCTATCCCTGCCAATCCGAGAGCCAAAATAACAAGCGTTAAATCGTTGAACTCAAAGAGCGAGCTTATCGACATTCTTCGTGATGCCGGACTCGCAAAGGCTGCGGCTGCGCGATTGGCCGCTGGTGGCTGGCCTGCACTCAGCAACACAGACGATACAGAACTTAAAGCAAAACAACTTGCATCGATTATCGACGCAGCAACGCATAACCTAAGAGGTAATTAACATGCGACACGACAAAACATTTCAGAACACAGCTAAAGCTTCCCTTATGGCGATGGCGGCGGCTGGTAAGCATCTACAAACTAAAGATGGCGATCCGTTTGATATTCTTGCCAAGAAATTTGGCGATCACAACACGGAAATGCTTAAGCGTATTGGTGAGACTGACCAGCGCGTGAGTGGCGTTGTTGAGGCAATGGCTGATATTGAACAGAAATTCTCACGAGCAAACTTTAGCGGTGGAATGGACACCTCAGAAAAGACTTGGGGCGAACAGTTCACTAAAGGCGAGGGTTTTGAATCATTCGTTGAAGAAAAGTCACGTCCAGGGCGTTTCCGAATGAATGTCAAAGGAACGCTGCTAACTAACGCTGATAGCGCTGGGGCATTAGGCGTGCCTAGTTTCAGAGATAAGCCTGTAATGCTTCCACAGCGTCGAATGACAATTCGTAGCTTATTGAATGTGATTAAGGTTGAAAGCGGTGAAATCGAATATCCTGCGCAAACCTCACGCACTAACAATGCCGCTCCAGTTGCTGAAAATACCAAAAAGCCTGAAAGCGATATGGCTTTCGAAATGAAAACAGCAAAAACGCGGGTGATTGCTCACTTCGTAAAAGCATCGCGCCAAATCCTTGAGGATTCTTCACAGCTACGCGGCACAATCGACAGCGAGCTTGTTTATGGCTTGTCACTTGTGGAGGAAGCCCAGCTATTGAATGGCGATGGCACTGGCGAAAACCTTGACGGCATGGTCACCAACGCAACTGCTTATGCAGCGCCTTTTACAGTGGCTAGTGAGACAATGATCGATAGGATCGGTTTGGCTATCCTGCAGAACGCTTTAGCGGATTATCCCGCTACAGGTATTATCGTGCATCATTCGGACTGGATGCGTATGCGATTGCTCAAAGACACCGATGGAAAATACATTCTCGGTGATCCGCAAAGCAATGTTGAGCCTAATCTGTTCGGTCTTCCAGTCGTGCCAACTCAGGCAATGGAACTAGACAAGTTCCTAGTCGGTGATTTTCAGATGGCAGCAACCCTCTATGACCGCTGGGATGCACGTGTTGAAGCTGGTTATGAAAACGACGACTTCACTAAAAACAGAGTCACCTTGCTTGCTGAGGAGCGCATTGCGCTAGCCTTGAAGCGTCCTAAAGCGCTGACATTCGGCGACTTCGGAAACGTCTCTTAAAGAATTGTGGCCGCGTTACCTCCGGCGCGGCAACATAAGGCGGGTGAGCTAAGATCCCTTTGAGCTCCCCGCTATTTTTTTAATTTCATACGGCCAAAAATGAGACCAACAAGCGGTTTGGCTGTGTATTACTCGGTACGTTCTTCCAATATATTAAATACAGTCTGGTCAGTTGAATGAATTTCTGCAACATAAATGCAGGGGTACTTTCTGAGGGGGATTTTATGAACAGAACTACTATTGCGCTTGGGCTAAGCGTACTTGTAATCACGTCTTGCGCTAAGCGACCTGATGCAATTTCACCGTCCGCAATTCCTGAATCAGCTTACACAAACTTATCGTGCAGCGATTTAGCTAAGACGCGAGCTGATGAAGAGGCAAATTTGAAAGCTTTATCCGTCCAGCAAACCAACGCAGCTAACGGTGATGCCTTTGGTGTTTTCCTTATCGGCGTTCCTATGGGCAGCGTGACAGGTGGAGACAAAGAAGGTCTAATTTCAGTTTCTAAGGGCAAAATTCAAGCGATGGAAGCTAACCGCCTTAGTAAAGGCTGTGGTGGCTAATATGAAACGTGCAATCATTTTAACTGGTCTTTTGGTCGTCTCAGGATGCGGAACAACCGCGCAAAATGCAGACGTTAACCAAGGGCTTGCACTTAAAGCCAACGCCGTTGCAGAAGTTTCCAACGTTCAAGTGTTTGAAACTGGTCCCGCTGGAACAAGTTGGCGCAACGAGGTCAAAGGCGTTTCGTGCAAAAATAAACTGTACGATCCGGCCCCATCCGAGGCAAACGCACTCAACCTAATGAAAAAACAAGCAGCCGAAAGAGGATTTAACGCAGTCCATTCTGTGACTGTGAATAATTTAGGCGCTGCTGCTGTGGCGATAAATTGCTGGTCAGCGTTAGAAGCGAAGGGCGTTGCGTTTAACAGTCCTTGATGCGGATTTTGACTTTGATGCACTTATAGTTGGCAGCTTAAGCGCGTCATATCGACGTTATCCGCGCACTGGATTATGCATAATCAAGCATTCACGCTCAGATCAGCAGGCGCATTCGATGCGGTGTTTGGGTAACGATCTAGTTAAATAAGATAACATGAGAAAGGATATTATTCCTAAATTCATTTGACTCAAAATGAAGATTGTTCCTATTTTGTTCTTTTAATGGAATCGGAACATGCGCAAGCCTACAACAATCGAAACACTATATTTGGACTTCGACGGCTTCTTTGCGTCTGTGGAGCAGCAAGCACGTCCCGCCTTGCGTGGCAAACCCATTGGCATCGTTCCGTTTGAGGGAACAAAGCATACCGTTGTCATTGCGTGTTCAAAAGAAGCCAAAGCCAGAGGCTGTCATAATGTGATGAACGTACCGGATGCGCTCAAAGCTTGTCCTGAACTTATACTCGTTCCTCAGACACCTGATTTATACAGACGCGCACACAACACATTGCTGGCAGAGATCAACGCGGTGATCCCTGTGGATGCTGTTAAGTCAATTGATGAACTGACCTGCCGCCTTGATAGTTCACAGATCAAAAAGCCTCAGGAATTGGCCGATAGAATACACGGCAGAATTGAGCGCTATGTTGGGCCGCATATCACATGCTCAATTGGCTTTGCTGCCAACCGGCAACTCGCAAAGATCGCCTGCAAACAGGATAAGCCGAACGGAACAACCATTTGGACACCCGATCTTGTACCGCAAATTCTCTATCCAATACCCTTTGAAGATATTCCTGGCATTGGTGGCAGTATGCAAAAGCGCCTCAATAAGATCGGCGTGTATGACATGCAGAAGCTGCTTGCTCTGTCTCCAAAGCACATGCGCAAGATATGGAATAATGTGACAGGTGAGCGGCTTTGGTACGCTCTTCATGGCTATGCAATTCAAGCACAGAAATCTGAACGCGGTATGTTTGGCCATGGGCGCGTATTGCCACCAGATCAACGCTCACTACCAGAAGCTTTTGAGATTGCCCGAATGCTGCTTATCAAGGCAGCGCGGCGTATGCGCAAGGCGGGTTACTATTCACACAAGCTCTATCTTTGGTGCGGTATGCGTGAAAGCTCATACAGTACGTCTATTGCTCTATCCGGTGTTTATGATGACAAAGCCTGCATAGATGGCCTGAAAACCTTGTGGGCACGTTTGGAAGCGACTGTGCCGCGATCAAGCCGCATCATTCGCGTTGGCGTAACTTTCGGCGATATAAAGCTGGCAGGGCAGCGCCAGACCGATATGCTCTTAAACGACGATCCTGAGCGCCAGAAGTGGGAACGGGTTTCCCACGCTATTGACAAACTCAATGCAAAATATAGCGGCTCCGTTGTTACGCTTGGGCCGTGGACACCACCAAAGGGTGGCCACCTTGGGGGTAAGATCAGCTTTACAAGAATACCGCGTGCGGAGGACTTCTGGTGAACTGGCGCACAGAACTCCAACTGACGGACATTGGCGAAGGTGAGCGCTTGGAAGTCACATGCCGTATATGCGGCCACACACGTTATGAAGACCCGCAGGAATTAGCACAGCGCCCCGGACTTGAGTTTTCTTATCTTGATGAAGCAGAAGCCCAATTGATCTGCCATAGACGCGGATGCAGAGGCGCAGTTCGTCTAGCTTTATCGATGGAAACAGAGACAGAGGGATTTATAGGTGGTTTAGCTTGAGGAAAAATCCGAATCTAAAACTTTCTATGTCGCATATATGTTGCATGGATTTGCGGTGTCTATTTGAAAACCCTTGGAAATCAAGGGGAACCAGATGCAACAAAGTGCAACACAGGAAAACGGACTATTAAAATTACGAAACCCGTAAGCCATTGTTTTCACTGTGAAAAAAGTGGTGCCCGAGGGCGGATTTGAACCACCGACACGCGGATTTTCAATCCGCTGCTCTACCCCTGAGCTACTCGGGCTACTCAGCCGATTGGCTGGTGAGGTGGGCGGGTTATAGCACTAAATTTTACTCTGTCCAGCCGCAACATTTAAGAAAATACAGTCTTTCATCACGAATGCAGAAAGTTTTGCAATTTGTTGACCTTGGCAGCCTAACATAGCCAAAATATTTGCAGGAAAAGCCATGACTGAAGCTAATAAACAAATGTGGAACTGGGGAATCATTGGCACAGGGGCCATCGCCCAGAAATTTGCGAGTGATCTTAGTCATGTAGCAGGCGCAAAAAAGGCAGCTATATTCTCTCGCACGCTAAAAAACGCCACTGATTTTGCATCGAAACACGCTTTCACGCATAGTTATGACGACTTGCAGGAGTTTCTCGCGCAACCAAATTTGGACATCATTTATATCGCGACCCCGCATATTGCGCATCGCGAGCAGGCGCTGGCGGCAATCAAAGCTGGCAAACCAGTACTGATTGAAAAACCCATCGCTATGACTTCGAGCGACGTTATAGAAATCAAAGCCGCCGCCAGTGAGCACAATGTTTTGGTTATGGAAGCACTATGGTCACGTTTTCTACCTGCCGTGCAATTTGCCAAAGCCATTTTGCAAAAAGGCGACATCGGGGAAATTAAACGGGCAGAGGTAAGCCTTTATTTCGAACGCGACTATGATCCATCTGATCGGTTGTACGATCCAGCCTTGGGCGGCGGCGTATTGCATGATCTGGGTGTCTATCCGATTTCACTGGCAAGGTATTTGCTTGGTGAGCTGGAATTGGTTTCAAGTGAGTGGAAAGCTGCCCCCAATGGCGTCAACAAGTCAGCGACACTCCATTTAAAATCCGGCGCTATGCCCATTACGATCAATGTGGGCTTTGGGCCAGAACAGGGTAACACATTTGACATATATGGCGAAAAAGGAGCGCTGCGGATTGATCGGCATTTCTTGCGCACGGATTCAGCAGCCATCTGGCATGGCGCTCAAAGCCATTTACCCCCAGCAAGCGGCGGCTTCATAAATCGTCTTCGAAATAAATTTTCTTTGCAAGGCGGAACACGCAAAACATTTGCGCGGCAAAGTCACGGGCTTAATTTTCAAGCTGCAGCATTTCAGGCTGCGCTCGGGCAAAAATTACCCGAACATGCAGTGATGCCACTTGATGAAAGCGCAGAGGTTTTACACATCATCGAGCAGGTTTTAGCAAAGCCTGCTTCGGCGTAATTAGTTCGCAGCTTTCGGCTCATCAAATTCTTTGGCTATTCCCATGAACCGGCGCATGAATTTTTCCATATAGCCAAGTCCGCGCTCAAACTCTTCTTCGCTTGGCAAACCTTCTTTGTTTGCCAAAGGAGTCCCGACAGAGAGCCTTTTCTCAAGAGCGGCTACCCGATCTTCAAGAGCTGAAATATCTTCATTAAAAGCGGCACGTTCATCGGCTGCCATTTTGCAAATGATCTGGTCATTTTGTGTTTGGCACATCGACATAGCACCGGACTGAGTGTCCATGCGCACATAGCCGTTATCAACTTTCACCATGACATAGCGACCTTCCGCCAATGCACTCGTGCACATTATGGCAGTCAATATGCCTGTGACTGTCATCATTTGTTTCAGGTAAATCATAATGGTCCCTTTTGAAACTGAACTATCTCATCTGACACATATCCTTACAAGGCGACAGAATTTAGACAATAATCCGTGTATCTGGTCACAGTCCTCTTTCAACAGCAGAAAAATGACCATAAAAGATGCCCATGACACAGAAATTGATTTATAAAATCGCGACACGCGACCAATGGGAAAAGGCTGAAAAAACCGGCTTTTTTGAAGGCGCTCCGATTGATCTTGCCGATGGGTACATTCATTTTTCGACTGCTGCGACTGTTCGCGAAACGGCCGCCAAGCATTTTGCAGGTCAAGATTCGCTTTTGCTCATTGCAGTTGATGAAGCTGCTTTAGGTGACAAACTAAAATATGAAGTCTCGCGCGGCAATGCTTTGTTCCCTCACCTTTATGACAAGCTCAATTTAAACGCTGTCATCTGGGCCGCTGAATTACCGCTTGATGACAATCAGTTACATATTTTTCCAGAGAATTTCGAAGGTTAAAACAGTTTATGTTAAAACAGTTTTGGAAAGCAATTGGACGGCCCACCACGTTTTTATTGGATGCAGAAACCGCTCATGGCCTTTCCATAAAGGGCTTGAAAACGGGCGCTATTTCCGGCGGCAAAATCCACAGTGATCCGCGTCTTTCTCAATCTATCGCTGGCCTCACATTTTCTAATCCGGTTGGTGTTGCCGCAGGCCTAGACAAGAATGCAGAAGTGCCCGACGCGCTGCTTAAACTTGGATTTGGCTTTACCGAAGTCGGAACGATTACGCCACTTGCGCAAGCTGGCAATCCTAAGCCGCGTATTTTTCGCATCGTGGAAGACCAAGCGGTTATCAATCGCCTCGGCTTTAATAATCAAGGCCATGATGAAGCACTCAAGAGGCTTGAAGTTCGTGCGCAAACGGGTCTTGTCGGCGTCAATGTTGGCGCGAACAAAGACAGCGACGACCGCTTTAACGACTATGTGTTGGGCATTGAAAAGTTCTATGCGGTGGCAAGCTATTTTACGGCCAATATTTCATCACCCAATACGCCAGGCCTTCGTGATTTGCAGGCGAAAGACCAGCTCGCCGAACTGTTAAGCCGCATCATGGCAATCCGTGCTGCAAAGGCGCAGGAATTTGGCCGCACAGTACCGGTTTTTTTGAAAATCGCGCCTGATGTTACTGAAGCAGATCTCGATGATATCGTTTCCGAAGTGTTGGATAAAAAGCTCGACGGTATCATTGTGTCCAACACGACACTTGACCGTTCGGTTCTGCAAAAGCCGAGCACCGAAGCAGGCGGACTATCAGGCAAACCATTGCATGAACGCTCAACGATTATGCTTGCAAAAACGCGGCAAAGGGCAGGCAAAGACCTTACCATCATTGGTGTTGGCGGTGTTCACAATGCTGATAGCGCTGCGGATAAGTTTGAAGCCGGCGCAGACCTTATCCAACTTTATACGGGCATGGTCTATGAAGGGCCAACCATTGCCAATGCAATCAACCGTGGCTTGAGCCAAAAGCTAGATCATTTGGGCCTTGCCCATATTAGCCAATTGCGTGATCGCAAGCTTGAAGAGTGGGCAGCGCGTACTGTTTAGATGTCGGTCAAATCTCTGCAACCCGCTTAGGCAGCACGAATAGCAGGCTTACACCGCGCAAGAACAACCACGCATTAAGCGCTAGCCATAAGCCGTGATTGCCCCAAATTACGGGCATCGTATAACAAAGAAAAGCGAAGACTGCGAGTGACAGCAACATCATGTTTCGCATATCTGCCGACCAAGTTGCGCCGATAAAAACACCGTCCATTTGAAAAGCCAATACGCCTGCTAGCGGGGTTAATGCGGCCCAAGGTAAATATGTTTTCGCAATGATCCGCACATCTTCAGCTGTCGTCATCATATCAATAAATTGATCTCCAAAAACCAACAAAAGCACCGCTGCGAAAAAGGATAATGCAAAACCAAAGCCGCATGATTTTTTGATCGCTTGCCACAGGGCAGAACGCGAGCCCACGCCAATTGCTCTACCTGCTAGTTGTTCCGATGCAGCAGCAAGGCCGTCTAAAAAATATGAGGATACGAAAAAGAAATTTAGCAATATTGCATTCGCTGCCAGCGTTACCGTTCCCATATTGGCACCAAGCCGCGCAAACAGTGAGAATGCGATCAAAAGAGCGAAAGAACGGATCATGATGTCGCGATTGACATTGAGCATTTTGAGCAAAGACGATCGGTCCAGAACTTCCTTCCATGTTGGTTTTTGGCTTTGATCAAACCCACGCCATAGCCAGATAAAAGAGCCGAGCGCCACCGTCGCTTCTGCGATCACTGTGCCCCAAGCAACGCCCACAATGTTCCATTCAAGCACAAGGCCAAGCACGACTGATAAAGCGATGTTTAAGCCATTAACGACAGACTGGACACCTAAGCTTGCCATTGCTCTGTTTTGGCCCAGCAGCGTTCCAAGAATTGCATAATTTATCAGACTAAAGGGCGCCCCTAAAAAACGAATTGCCATATAGGTCGTTGCAGCGTCACGCACACCGTTTTCAGGACTAATCCAATATAGTCCCAGTTCGCGAATGAAAGGCGAAAGCGGCAGAACCAGCACACCAATCATTGCAGCGGTAATAATAGCGCGCCAGAACCAAGCTTGTTGCTCACGCTCATCGCCCCGCCCCAAGGCCTGTGCGACAAACCCGGTTGTTCCGGTACGCAAGAAATTGAATGTCGTGAAAACGATGTCAAAGATGATCACGCCGACAGCCAAACCGCCGATCAGCGCAGCATCACCGAACTGGCCTACAATCGCAGTATCAACAAGCCCCAAAAGCGGCACCGTTAAAAATGCAATCGTCATTGGCACAGCGATGCCAAGCACCATACGGTTTGTGATATTAAGCTTGGGCGTTGCTGTGGTCATTATACTGCCGACTCATCTTTGTAATGAGCGTAAAAGTTAAACCAATGACAGATAATGGCCAGCGCTCATTGCAATTTTACACGCGAAAGCTATGTGCTTGGCATGACATTACCCATTGTTCATTCTCCCGCCTATGACGCGCAATTTCCCGAAGGGCATCGCTTCCCTATGAGCAAATACAAGCTCTTGGCCGATGTCCTTGTGCGCGATGGTTTGGCAACAAAAGATAATTTCCACGTTCCTGCCCCTGCGCCCATAAATTGGGTAAAACTGGCCCATGACACTGAATATGTTGACCAAGTCTATGGTTTTGATGTTCCGCATCACATTCAAAAACTTGTTGGCTTTGAAATGACTGAAAGAGCCATTGTACGTGCGCAATGCGCAACAACGGGAACTGTCATGGCTGCACGTCTCGCATTAGAGGCTGGCATTGCTTGCAATACAGCTGGTGGCAGCCACCATGCAAACTCACAGCACGGTGCAGGGTTTTGCACATTTAATGATGTGGGTGTTGCCGCGCGGCTGCTCTTAGAATCAGGCGAGATATCGAGCGCATTGGTGTTCGACACAGATGTGCATCAAGGCGACGGTACGGCAGAGATTTTCAAAGACGAGCCCCGTGTTTTTACCGTTTCACTGCACGCAGAAAACAATTATCCGCATCCCAAACAAATATCTGATCTTGATGTGCCTCTACCTGACGGCATGGAGGATCATGCTTATTTGAAAACAGTGACACTGACACTGGAAAAATTACGCAATCAAATCCATCCCGATATTGTCTTTTTCAATGCGGGCGTTGATGTTCATAAAGATGATCGATTGGGAAGGTTAGCGCTGACAGATTTTGGTATTGAACAACGCGAACGGCTGGTTATTTCCCATTTTAGATCGCGCGGCATCCCTGTCTGCGGTGTCATTGGCGGCGGCTATTCAAAAGACATTGAAGCGCTGGCACAACGCCATGCTATTTTACACCGCGTTGCGACAGAATTTGTCTTTTAGATGAACTATTCAGATAATATCATCGCCCAATAGGCACGATTTCCAGAACTTGCGTTGCGCGCAACGGCCATTCCAAAACGATTATAGTTGCCTAGTAAATTGCGCCTATGCTGGCTTGATTTTTGCCACGCGTCGATCACTTGCGCGACCGTCGCATGACCAACGGCTACGTTCTCGGCAGAGGGCGAAGTGATTTCCGCTTCAGATAGCCGGCCTTTAAAATTAGCATGGCTTAATGCGCCTGCCTGCGCCATGTCTTCAGCATGGCGTAAAGCTGCACGTTCGGCACGCGCGTCAACGACCAACGGTTCTTTGTTGTTCGAGGCGCGATAACGATTGACCAAAACCATCGCTTGGCCAGTAATAATGACACTTGAGCGTCTGGCATCGGACAATGCCGCCATAGGCATTATACTAACAAGCGGCAGACTCAACACAAATGCGCGGCGGGAAATCAAGTTCAACTCCTACGGTAATTCAATACGCGTAAAAGTATGAACACCGGAATGACGATGCTCGCGCCCAAAATCAACCAATCGCCGAAACGTCCCAGTGCAGCAAAACCGCTTTCCCAAAGACGCACGAAGAAATCGCGAATACCGTATAGCACATCGAATGGCGCAATATTAAACACGCTCATTACCATGCCAACTAACACAGAGATCACCAACAATTTGATGACAGTGCGTCCGACAGTATCGCCTAAAAATCTATTTGTTTGCATTATCCAGCCTTTTCTATCCTTGATAAATAAGGACCTACAAGCTGCAATGCAAGCTTGATGCAATGACCGTTAAACTCCACCCCACCAAACTAAGTTCTTTAGCCTTGGCGTTTTATAATTCTCGCCTTATCTCTGTTTTATGAACCTTTTTGAACACAGCAAAGAGAATGACAGCGCAGCCTTCAATTTGCCGCCGCAATTTATCGATTGGTTTTCAAAAAAGGGCTGGCAACCACGCGCGCACCAACTTGAACTTCTCAACAATGCCGAAAGTGGTCAATCAACACTGCTCATAGCGCCTACGGGCGCGGGTAAAACACTGGCTGGTTTTTTACCTGCGCTGGTCGATATAACGCGGCGCCCAGAACCCAAAGCAGGGCAAATCAAACCCGGAATACATACGCTCTACATTTCACCACTCAAAGCGCTCGCGGTCGATATTGAACGCAATTTGAGTGCTCCGGTGAGCGAAATGGATCTGCCTGTGCGCGTTGAAACCCGCACCGGAGATACTCCAACATCAAAACGGCAAAGACAAAAGCTCAACCCGCCTGATATTTTGCTTACGACCCCAGAACAACTTTCGCTTCTCATCAGCCATCCAGATGCGAGCCGTTTTTTTGGTGATTTGCGCTATGTGATTTTCGATGAGTTGCACTCGCTGGTTACATCCAAACGCGGGCACCTCTTATCGCTGGCCTTGTCACGGCTTTGGCAGCTTGTGCCCAACGTGCAAACGATTGGCCTGTCTGCAACCGTCGCTGACCCTGACGATTTGCGTCGGTGGCTTGTACCGCAAAACTGCACAACCATACCACTCAGCGAACTTGTCACAGTTGATGGCGGCGCGAAGCCAGACATAACAATTTTGAAGACCGAACAACGCATTCCTTGGTCTGGCCATTCAGCGCGCTATGCCATGCAAGGTGTTTTGGATGCGATTAAGGCACATCAAACCACGCTGATTTTTGTTAATACTCGCAGTCAAGCCGAGCTTATCTTCCGCGAATTGTGGACGATCAATGAAGACAGCCTCCCAATTGCACTGCATCATGGCTCTCTTGATGTCAGCCAAAGGCGCAGAGTTGAACAAGCAATGGCGACCAATAGTTTGCGCGCCGTTGTTGCGACCTCCACGCTTGACCTTGGTATCGACTGGGGCGATGTGGACCTTGTAATCCATGTCGGATCGCCCAAAGGCGCAAGCCGCCTTGCCCAGCGCATTGGGCGTGCAAACCACCGTATGGATGAAGCGTCACGCGCAATACTTGTTCCTGCCAACCGCTTTGAAGTCATGGAATGTCAGGCAGCGCTTGATGCTAATTACCTCGGCGCGCAGGACACGCCGCCTGTTGGTGACGGTACGCTTGATGTTTTATGTCAGCACATATTGGGCGTTGCGTGCTCGGGACCATTTTTCCCTGACGCGCTCTATCAAGAAGTGACTTCGGCAGAACCTTATGCACGGCTTTCGCGCGAGCAGTTTGACCAATGCCTGCAGTTCGTTGCCAATGGCGGTTATGCTCTTCGTAGCTATGATCGTTATGCGCGTATTCGCGAAACGACTGATGGTTCGTGGCGCATTACACATCCGTCTGTTGCGCAGCAATACCGTTTAAACGCCGGTACGATTATTGAAGCACCCATGCTCAATATTCGTATGACGCGAAATCGCGGAAAATCCTGCCTAGCTGGTAATAAAGCAATGCGTGGCGGCCCAATGCTTGGCAAGATCGAAGAGCTGTTTTTAGAAATGCTGACGCAAGGCGATACGTTTTTGTTTGCTGGAAAGGTTCTTCGCTTTGAAGGCATCCGCGAAAACGAATGTTTCGTATCAAACGCCCAATCTAGTGATGCTAAAATTCCAGCCTATGCAGGTGGCAAATTTCCGACCACGACCTATCTGTCCGAACAGGTCAGAAAGATGATCGACAATCCTGAAAGCTGGGACAAGCTACCCGAACAAGTGTCGCAGTGGCTTGGCTACCAAAAACAGTTTTCAGTTCTACCTAAACCAGGCGAAATGCTCGTTGAAACCTTTCCGCGCGGCGAACGGTTTTATATGGTTGCCTATCCTTTTGAGGGAAGGCTCGCTCATCAAACCCTATGCATACTTCTGACACGCCGGATGGAACGCGCTGGCGCGCATCCCATCGGATTTGTTGCTTCCGATTATGCGATTGCCATTTGGGGAATGAAAGATTTTGGTGCCATGATTGCATCAGGAAAGATGTCGCTTAGCGAACTTTTTAGCGAAGACATGCTTGGTGATGATCTGGAAGAATGGCTGGATGAAAGCTTCATCTTCAAGCGTACATTCCGCCACTGTGCCGTGATTGCCGGCCTTATTGATAAGCGCCACCCCGGCAAAGAGAAGTCCGGCAGGCAAGTTACAGTTTCAGCTGATCTCATCTACGATGTGTTACGCAGTCACGACCCCAACCACATTTTGATGCAGGCAACACGCCATGATGCGCGCGCAGGTTTTCTGGATGTTGCGCGGGTTGGCTCTTTACTATCACGTATCAAGGGGCGAATCGTGCATAAGAATCTGGAACGAATTTCGCCCTTGGCAGTTCCAGTGATGCTGGAAATCGGCAAGGAATCTATTGCATCCGATGAAACCAGCGATGCCTTGATGGAAGAAGTCTCGATGAATGGTGATGATATTGTACGCGAAGCAATGGGCGTCGATTTTTAGGAATTTTTGTGCGTAGCGGGCTTAAAACAATAAAGGACACACAGGCTGGACAACCGCTTGAAATCACATTTGGCGGCGACGAGCTGCTGTTAGATCCGGCGGGCATTCTGATTATCAAGAGCATCAATGCGCTTGTTGTTGCTGACCTTCACCTTGAAAAAGGTTCTTCATTTGCGCGGCGCGGTCAGTTTTTACCGCCTTATGATACAGCGGCCACGCTTGCACGGTTAACCGCACTGGTCGACAAATATAATCCTTCGATTATAGTTAGTCTTGGCGATAGCTTTCACGATGATGAAGCAAGTCATCGCCTGAGCGATAGTACTTTAGAAACGCTTCAAACCATGACACATGAGCGCCAAATGGTGTGGATTACGGGCAACCATGACCCCTCGCCGCCAAGCCACCTTCCTGGACAATGTTATGAAGAATTGGCAATTGGCAAAATCGTGCTGCGCCATATTCCTGATACCTCATACAAAGGTCATGAAATATCGGGGCATTTGCACCCCTGTGCTCAGATTCAAGTGCGCGGCAAAAAAGTCCGCCGTGCTTGCTTTGCCTGCGACGGCGCACGAATGATCATGCCTTCTTTTGGTGTTTTAACTGGCGGTCTCAACCTTGCAGACCGTGCATTTAACGGCTTGTTTCACAGCGCTAAATTGCGCGCTTATATGCAAGGGAAAGATAAGGTTTTTCCGATTTCATCTGAGAATATTATTGGCTTGCGGCGCTGAACATTCAGTCGCGACTTCAAGCTTTTCAATGGTCAAATAATATAGCAGTGCGGTTAAGCACTGCCTTTTCAAGATTGTTTTGAAGCTTTATTTCTTTTCAGCGATTTCAAGCAATTTTGCGACCAATTCTTGCGTAACTTCACCTGTTGGTTTTAAACCATTGGCGCTTTGGAAGGCGCGGATCGCTTCGATCGTTTTACCGCCCATGACGCCGTCAACAGGTCCGGCATCGTAGCCACTTTTGTTTAGGATCGCTTGAATGTTACTAACGGCTTTCTTCATTTCCGCTGGTGATAGTTCAGGGCCAGTTGCAGCAGTTTGAGCCGCATCAGTGACCCAAGCATCAGGAATATCTACAAAGTTAGCCTCTTCGACCATCTCTTTTTTCTTCCAGAGTTCCGCTGCTCCGCGCGCCATTTCTAACTGTTCAGGACGCAGCGCTTCTGCCACTTCGTCTCGTTTTGTGGCTGCATCCTTGTCGCCCGTTTTTGCAGCGATAGAGAACCACTTATACGATTCAGCTAGATTTTGCTCGATGCCATTACCCTGCGCAGAAAGGATACCGAGGTTAAACTGGCTGTCTTTTACACCCAGCTCAGCAGCTTTTTGGAACCAGCGTGTTGCTGACGCAAAGTCCGGCGTGCCATCAGGTCCGTTTGCCAGCAATACTGCAAGATTATGCATTGCGGCCGCATTTCCTTGTGAAGCTGCCATCTGATACCAAGTTTTTGCCTTGGTCAGATCACGTGTTCCGCCGAAGCCCTTTTCATAAAAGTTACCAATACGGTATTGTGCCGGTGCGTAACCCAGATCGGCAGATTTTTCATACCACTCTAGCGCTTTGCTTAAATCGTTACCCGATTGACCTGCTACGCCGCCAAAATAATAATCACCAACCAAATAAAGCGCTTTTGCATCGCCGTTCACAGCCGCTTCACGCAAAGCCACAGGCCCAATAGCTTCTGGGATATCTTCAAGCGTCAGGTCGTTTTCAACAATTTCCTGACTTTCAACATCAATATCTGTTGTTTCGTCTTCAGCGATATCTATCGGTTCGTCCTGTTCACCAACGCCCATAATATCTGCGTCAACACTTGCTTGTTCAGAAACATCACGAACTTTCGGCGCTTCAAGATTAGCAAGAATTTCTTCTTCGCCATCTGTATTAGCAACAGCAACCTCTTCCTCTAGCGTTTGCTCTGGCTGAACTTGTACACTTTGAACTTCAACAGAATCGCTTGGTGCGACAAATCCTTTAATCAAAGGAAACGCCAGCAATGCGAGCAAGATTGCACCTGCCCCCATCAAGATTGGTTTACGCCGTGATGCAAGCATGGCACCGAGCGACGATTTAGTATCTCCGCCTTTACCCATTTCAGCACGGCTTCCAACGGTTGCATCAGCAGCAGCAGCACGTGCTGCACGTCGCGCAGCGGCAATAAAGTCGGACTTTCCATTGTCCGCATCATCTGCTGGCATAGGTGTTGTGGAGCTATTGCTTCCTGTACCAGCACGTTCTTCACGTACACGGCGCATGATTGCACTTAAATCAGCGTTTCCTGAGCCAGGTTCAATCGGTTCATCAGAAACAGGCACACCAGTTTCGCCAGATGGGTCCTCAAGCATCGCCGGATCTTCTGGAAAATCATGATGGTCAACAACAGGTGTTGTTGTTTTCGCGCCACGGCGCAGCTTTTGAGCCATGCCTTTCAGCAGCGATTTACTTTTTTCTGGCTGTTCGGCTTGTTGTGGCTCACCATTTAAAGAAACGCTCGGCGCTTTGCCTTCATTTACCGCAACCATGGCTGCTTCAGCTGCAGCAACAGCCGCAGGCTTTGCTTGCCTGCGAGTATGCTCGGCTACGTGTAACACACCTTCATCGGCATATTCATTATTACGATTCCCAAAAGAAATATCTTGGCCGTCTGCATCATCTGGTTGCAGCGGCGGTGCATCATGCAGTTCAACGCGCTGCGATCTTGCCGTTTCAGAAGGAGAAAAGCTCACTTTGTCTTCCAAGCCAGACAGATGATCTACGACCTTCAAAAGAGTGTCATGGATTGCTTCAAATGTACGGCTATTGCGATCATCACTATCGCGCGCCAATGATTCAAGCATCTTCAAGTCATCGGTTAGATGATGCAATGTTTCATTGCTTGCTCCCGATTCACCGACGCGTGCAATGGCTTCTTCTGCTGCAAGACGCGCAGTTGAAAGCAAACTTTGTTCATCAAACGCTGTTGCACCAGTGTTCAAGCTCTTTGTGAGTTCGGCAATCTGGGCCTCCAGATTACTTATGTTATGTGCTGGTTGTGCACCGCCGCCAGATGCAAGCATTTCCGCAATTTCATCCAAGCGACTGGCCATGTGATCAAGTGATGGCACTGACGTTGCACCCTGCTCACTGACCTCAATGCGGCTGGACAATTCCGCCATACGGCCATCGAGTGATGACACAAGAGTACGAGACGTTTCTTCTTGCTGTCTTGCAGTTTGTGTGACCTGCTCAATGATATAAGAAAGGCGATCATCAAGCTCTTTGATCGCATTGACTTCTTCACTGCGCGCATTACCGCCCGCACCAATCTGTGCTGACAATCCAGAAATCTGTGCTTCTAATGCCTCAATGGCACCATGTGAAAAAGAAGAGCGCGTTTCTTGTCTTAAATTCGATGTTTCTTGCTGCAAAACATCTAATCTATTGGCTAATTCAGAGAATTGCGCGTCAAAAGCATTTGGATTAACCGCGACTTCCGCTTCTTCAATCAGCTTTGCAACGCGTGCAATCCGCGCTTCGATACGTTCTAATGCACCCGCATCCACCGCTGGCATGCTTGGCTGAGAGGTTGGTATCGCGGAAACAGCACGGCTAATCTCATCCAATCTGGAGTCAATTCCCTCGATTGGAAAATGGGAACCACCAGCGTTTTCCGCCATACGTTCGGTTGCAACGGCAAGCATGCGCACTTGCTCTTCCATCGCGATCAAATCATTGCTCTGTGGGAGCGTGTTTAATGCATTTTGCACATGATCAAGGCGTTCGGCCATATGTATGAGATCATCGCGGGAACCCAGTGTCTGCGGCAGATTTGCGATTTCGCGTTCAACAACACTCCAACGGTCCAGCAATTCTTCTAATGTGTCCTGACGTGCAAGGCGTGCAACATCTTCCTTCAATGAGGCGATGTCTGAGCGCAATTGGCCTGCTGCAGCCGAACCAGCATTATCGCGCCCTGCTGTCGATACGGAACTTTTCAAACCATGCAAGTCATCACGCAATGTCTGGAACCCTGCGGAAAAATTGCCGCTCATCTCGCGTTCCATTTCTTTGCGAATAGTATCAAGTTCAGCGCGTAATTGATCAGCAGTTATCGCTGCATCACGAGACAGTGCCTGCGTGGGAACGCTATGTGCAGGAGCGTGACGGCCAGATGAAGACAGAGCAGCTTGCCGCGCCCTGATTTTAGCAAGATCACTCATTTCACTTGATTCGGATCTAGCGCTCTGTCCATGCCCTGTCTGCTGCTTGGCAGCATGTAAACGTCCCTCAAGACTGCTGAGAGCTTGGTTCAAGCGATTGAGCGTCGTGTTCGTATCATCTTGCCGGTTGACCATAATGTTTCCGCTTCCCTCGAAAGCAGCCATTTGGCGCTTTCTTGTTAACTTCTTGGCAAACTCGGAGCAAATTCCGTGCGATTCGATATATGTTCACAAAAGGATTTGAACGATTACCGACTCACAGTGCCGCGCGTTAACTTTTTAACGAACGTGGTAAACAACGCGTTAACTGTTGGAATATTTTCAACATTTTTACCATGTTTAGGCATCTAAGTTGCATTTTCCACCCAAAATGTAACAGCGCGTAATATTACGTAACTTTCAATTTACCCAACAACCTTTAGAGGGAGTAGCTTACTTGTTCTAGGCGCTGCAAAAACCTAGAAGACCATCCCAACCACATTTGAAGGCAAATAGAGCTTATTTGGCCTTAACAATAATATGCACGTCAGTGCGAAATGGAGCATTTATGAACGGGCTTGAACGGTTCGACAAAAACAATCCCGAAGAAACATTCCGTATTGGTCAACTCGCAGAAGAGTTTGATGTTACTTTGCGAACACTACGTTTCTATGAAGACAAGAAACTATTGGCACCACGCCGCATCGGCAACACCCGAATTTACTCTCGTAGCGACCGAGCCCGCTTGAGAATCATTCTTTTGGGTAAGCGTCTCGGATTTTCATTGGCTGATGTTGCTGAAATTCTGGCTCTTTATGATCCTGAATCCGGCAATGTACGCCAGTTGAAAGTCTCCTTGGAAAAAGGCGAAGAGCAGCTTACAAAACTGCAGCTAGAGCGCGATCAAATTGATGCATCAATTAGCGAACTAGAAAAAACGATTGTGTCATTTCGTAACATGCTGGCGGAAGCCGAGAAAAAATAAGCGTCATTCGCATATTTGACGATTTAATACACACACTTAGCAACAAAACCAATTTACCACTACGAAACGCAGCGCAGAAATGTGCTGCGTTTTTTCGTATGTCCGAGAACCTAAACCACTTAACCGGAGATTTTAATCTGCCCCGCAGCCAGATTAGTGTACAATGTTTCCCACACGCAAATTTTGACGTTTACGCAAACGTCAAAATTTGATATATGGCATTGAACTAAAATTCAGATGCCGAATTTAAGGCACTAGCCCACGGTTGGAGGAAACATGCCGAGCTACAGCGCACCCATTGATGACACCCTATTTATATTGAACGATGTTTTAAAATACGAACGCTTTAACAATTTGCCTGGCTTTGCCGATGCATCACCTGATATTGTTGAGGCGGTTCTACGTGAGGCTGGCCGTGTCGCTGAAGAAGTATTCTTTCCGCTCAACCAAGTAGGCGATCAAGAAGGCTGTATCCGCCATGATGATGGCAGCGTAACAACGCCTAAAGGCTTCAAAGAGGCTTTTTCTCAGTACAAAGAGGGCGGCTGGATGGGCTTGGGCTTTGACCCTGAATATGGCGGCCAAGGCCTTCCTTATGTTCTTCATACCGCTGTCAGTGAATATCTATCATCAGCAAATATGGCATTCGCCATGTATCCTGGCCTTACACAAGGCGCGATGGCAGCTATTCACGTTCACGGAACTGACGAACAAAAACAGACTTACCTTCCTAAAATGGTTGAAGGCATCTGGACCGGCACAATGAACCTAACCGAGCCGCACTGCGGCACGGATCTCGGTTTGCTACGCACAAAAGCTGTCCCGCAAGGCGATGGCACGTTCAAAATCACAGGCCAGAAGATTTTCATCTCTGCCGGTGAACATGACATGAGCGACAATATTATTCACTTGGTTCTTGCCCGCATCGAAGGCGCGCCAGAAGGTGTCAAAGGTATTTCGCTCTTCATCGTTCCTAAATTTGCAATCAATGAAGATGGTTCTGTTGGCGATACCAATGGTGTCTCATGTGGTTCTATCGAAGAAAAAATGGGCATCCACGGCAATTCTACCTGTGTGATGAACTATGACGATGCTGTTGGCACACTCGTTGGTGAAGAACATAAAGGCCTAAAAGCTATGTTCATCATGATGAACGAAGCGCGTTTGGGTGTTGGACTTCAAGGCCTTGCGATTTCGGAAATCGCGTACCAGAACGCTGTAATCTACGCGAAAGACCGTATTCAGGGCCGTTCATTGTCTGGCGTAAAGCATGCAGACAAAAAAGCTGATCCGATTATCGTGCATCCAGATGTACGCCGTAATTTGATGACAATCCGCTCATTTAACGAAGCTGGTCGAGCATTCATCCTATGGGCAGCGCTTAAATCTGATGTGGCACACCGCTCTGAAGATAAAGAAGAAGCTGCACTAAGCGAAGAAATGATGGGCTTGCTTACGCCGGTTATCAAAGGTGTTTTGACGGACAAAGGTTTTGAGCATACGGTCATGGCTCAACAAATGTATGGCGGCCACGGCTACATTGAAGAATGGGGCATGAGCCAATATGTACGTGATGCGCGTATTGCCATGATTTACGAAGGCGCAAACGGCATTCAGGCGCTTGATCTTGTGGGCCGTAAGCTTGGCATGAATGGCGGACGCGGCGTTCAGGCATTCTTCAAAGAAGTTGGTGATTTTTGCCAAGACAATCGTGAAGACGAAAATCTTGCATTCTTTACAAAGCATTTGAAAAAAGGCCTTAACGATTTGCAGTCAGCCACGATGTGGTTTGTACAAAATGCAATGGCAAAGCCTGACAATGCAGGTGCTGGTTCACACGATTACATGCATATGTTTGGCTTAGTCGCACTTGGTTACATGTGGGCATTGCAAACAAAAGCAGCGCAGGAAAAGCTTGCGGAAGGTACTGGCGACAAGCAATATTTCGACAACAAGATTGCAACGTCACGCTTCTTCTTTGATCGGGTTATGCCGGAAACATCAGCGCATCTTGCGCGCATATCAACCGGTGCCGATAGCATGATGGCTATACCGGAAGATGCGTTTTAAGCGCCAATAGAAAGGCGGGGCACGTCCCCGCCAAATTCAATTTTCGATCACAAGTCCTGAAAATCGCAGGCAAACGGGAGAAATAAAATGGCTGATGCCTTTATTTATGACGCAGTGCGAACACCGCGCGGACGCGGCAAAAAAGACGGCTCATTGCATGAAGTACCAACACCGCGCCTTGGCGCAAAGGTTCTTGAAGCACTTAGAGACCGCAATGAACTCGACACATCCAAGGTAGATGACGTTATTTTTGGCTGTGTTGACCCTGTTTATGAGGCTGGCGGCGACATTGCTCGCGCAGCTGTTTTTGAAGCTGGTTATGCGACAGAAGCGCCCGGCATGCAGATCAACCGTTTTTGTGCATCCGGCCTCGATGCTGTAAATTTTGGCGCGGCTAAAATTGCACAAGGTGCCGATGATATTGTTATCGCTGGCGGCGTTGAAAGCATGTCGCGCGTTGGCATGGGCGCATCTGGCGGCGCATGGTATATGGACCCTTCGGTTAACATCCCTGCATTCTTTATGCCGCAAGGTGTTTCAGCTGATTTGATCGCTACAAAATACGGCTTTAGCCGCGATGATGTGGATGCTTATGCCGTAGAAAGCCAAAGACGTTCTGCGGAAAGCTGGGAAAAAGGTCACTTTAAAAACTCTGTCATTCCGGTCAAAGACCAGAACGGCCTGACAATTTTGGCGACAGACGAACATATGCGTCCAAGCACTGATATGCAGTCTCTTGGCCAGTTAAACCCAAGCTTTGTTATGCAAGGCGAAATGGGCGGTTTTGATGCTGTTGGTATTGCTGGGCACCCAGAAATTGAACGTATCAACTATGTTCACCATGCAGGCAACTCATCAGGTATTGTTGATGGTGCTGCTGGCGTTCTGCTTGGCTCGAAAAAAGCAGCTAAAATGATCGGCAAAGCGCCACGCGCGAAAATCAAGGCCTTTGCCAATATCGGTTCTGATCCGACATTGATGCTGACAGGTCCCGTTGATGTGACCGAGAAGCTTTTGAAAAAAGCTAAGATGACAATCGATGATATCGATTTGTTTGAGCTTAACGAGGCTTTTGCTGCCGTCGTTCTTCGTTACATGCAGGCATTTAACATCGACCACAGCAAAATGAACGTTGCTGGTGGCGCGATTGCGATGGGGCATCCACTGGGTGCAACTGGCGCTATGATCCTTGGCACTGTTCTGGATGAGCTAGAACGGCGCGACAAAAACACAGCGCTTATTACTCTGTGCATTGGCGCAGGCATGGGCACTGCAACTATTATTGAACGTGTTTAAGGGCTGGGAGAGACACTATGACATATAAAAATTTCACAGTCGAAACGGATGCAGACAGCATTGCGCTCGTAACTTGGGACATGCCTGACAAGTCTTTGAACGTCTTCACCGAAGAAGTGATGGTCGAACTTGACAAAATTATTGATCAGGTAACCGCAGATGATGGTATCCGCGGTGCGGTTTTCACATCCGGTAAAGATGGTTCTTTTTCTGGTGGTGCGGATATCACGCTGCTCAAGCAGATGTTTGATACGATACAAGAAGCTAAAGCGAGCGGCGACAAAGAAGCTGGCACGCAAAAACTGTTTGATCGTGCAGGCGAGATGAGCCGCATCTTCCGTAAGTTAGAGACAAGCGGCAAGCCTTGGGTTTCAGCCATAAACGGCGTTTGCATGGGCGGCGCGTTAGAGCTTTCTCTTGCGTGTCATGGCCGTGTTGCATCCGACTCACCAAAAGTGAAACTGGCATTGCCGGAAGTTAAAATTGGCATTTTCCCAGGTGCTGGCGGCACACAACGCGTTCCTCGCTTGGTCAATGCTCAAGACGCGCTTCAAATGATGACAACAGGTCAAAACCTGAAACCATCACGCGCCAAAGCAATGGGCCTTGTGCACCAAGTTGTTCCTGCAAGCGACCTAATCTCTGCTGCAAAACAGATGATTATTGATGGCTTGAAGCCGGTTCAGCCATGGGATGAAAAAGGCTTTAGATTGCCAGGCGGTCAAATCTACTCACCTGCTGGCGCTCAACTTTGGCCTGCCGCATCGGCTATCCTTCGCCGCGAAACTCACATGAACTACCCGGGCGCTCAAGCGATCCTGAAATGTGTTTATGAAGGTTTGCTTGTGCCGTTCGACCTAGCGCTTAAAATTGAGCAGCGTTACTTCACACAAGTCTTGCAAACGACAGAAGCTGGCATGATGATCCGCTCGCTGTTTGTTTCTATGCAAGAGCTTAACAAAGGCGCACGCCGCCCTGAAGGTGTTCCGGATACGAAGTTCAAGAAAATTGGTATTCTTGGTGCAGGCTTTATGGGTGCTGGCATTGCATATGTAACGGCAAAAGCAGGCATTCCTGTTGTGCTTCTTGACCGCAACATGGAAGCTGCAGAAAAAGGCAAAGCGCATTCTGAAGACTTGATCACCAAAGCCATGCAAAAAGGCCGTGCGACACAGGAGCAAAAAGATCAGCTCCTCTCGCTTATCACGCCAACTGCTAATTATGCGGACTTTGATGGTTGTGACCTTGTCGTCGAAGCGGTGTTCGAAGATTCTGCCGTGAAAAAAGCTGCGACAGAAGCTGCCGAAGACACCATGAAAGCGACGGCAATCTTTGCGTCAAACACATCGACTATTCCGATTACTGATCTGGCGAAAAATTCAAAACGCGCCAAGAATTTTATCGGCATTCACTTCTTCTCACCTGTCGACAAGATGATGCTTGTTGAAATCATCATGGGTAAGAAAACAGGCGATAAGGCGCTGGCTGTTGCGATGGATTTTGTTCGCGCAATCAAGAAAACGCCAATCGTTGTCAACGACACACGTGGTTTCTACGTCAATCGCTGCGTGCTGAAATACATGTCTGAAGCGTACAATATGCTTGCAGAAGGCGTACCACCAGCAATGATTGAAAATGCTGCCAAATTGGCTGGCATGCCAATTGGCCCGCTGGCGCTAAACGATGAAACAGCGATTGACCTTAGCCAAAAGATCCTCAACCAAACCGTTAAAGATCTCGGTGAAAGCGTGGTTGATCCGCGCCATATCGAGCTTGTGAACACGATGGTTGATACACATGGTCGTCATGGACGCAAAAACGGCAAAGGGTTCTACGACTACCCTGACAAGCCTGCTAAAAAGCATCTGTGGCCTGAACTCAAAACGCTTTATCCGCAGCAAAATGCCGATGACATTGACTTTGAAGAGCTAAAACAGCGCTTCCTCGTTGTTATCGCATTGGAAGCAGCACGCGTCATGGGTGAAGGCATTGTCACCGACCCGCGTGAAGCCGATGTTGGCTCGATCCTAGCCTTTGGTTTTGCACCATATACCGGCGGCACACTGTCTTACATTGACGGCATGGGCGTTGAGGGATTTGTTGCATTGTCTAAAAAGCTGCAAAAGAAATATGGACCGCAGTTCAAAGCACCCAAATTGCTGACCGATATGGCAAAAGCTGGCGAGACATTCTATTCGCGGTTTGACCCCTATGCGGAAAAATCTGATCAAGCTGCTTGATTAGTAATAATTTCAATCAAAGCCCCGTAAGCCCTTCGCTTACGGGGCTTTTTTGTGCCTGACATATTTAGCGAAGGAATGTCTCAGACGGACAATTGTCAAAAGTACAATATGCGAATAATGTCCTGATATCGGGTTCTCGAACGGCAAAGCCTAAGGGGATTAAAAGGGAATACGGTAGGGACAACCCAATGCGGGCCTGATCCGTAACTGCCCTCGCAACTGTAAGCGCTGAGCTTGCTGCCACTATGCCACTAAGCGAAAGCTTGGGAAGGCGGCAACAAGCAGTGAAGCGTGAGTCAGGAGACCTGCCCGATATAGTGAAACTAACTCGCACGATGGGTGCAGAAGGATATAAAATGCATATTGAACCTGGTGTCGTTGACGCGGCAAAAATGACTCTTGCTTACGCAACAGCTGCGACTGCTGCTGGTGTTGGCCTTAAATTCGCATGGGATGCGATCAAAAATGATGGCGGTGTAACCGGCCTCGTTTTTCGCTCTGTTGTTGCAACGCTTGCAGTGTTTATCTTCTTTGAAGTGCTTCCACATTTTGCGGTTGGCGTTTCAGAGGTACACTTCATTCTCGGATCAACAATATTGCTCATGCTTGGTGCTGGCCCTGCTGCCATCGGTCTTGCCTTTGGTCTTTTGCTTCAAGGAATGTTGTTCGCGCCAAGCGACTTGCCAATGTATGCCGTTAATCTGACAACATTGCTCGTTCCATTGTTTGCGATTAGCGCTCTTGCAAAGAAAATCATTGCGCCAAAAGCTGCCTATGTGGACATTACCTATAAACAGGCTTTTGCGCTTTCTACTGCCTATCAGGCGGGTATCGTAGCATGGGTCGCGTTCTGGGCAATTTACGGCCAAGGCTTCGGCGTTATTTCTTCGGTTGTTTCATTCGGCGCAGCATACATGCTGGTTGTTGTCATTGAACCGTTTGTTGATCTGGCCGTATTGGCTGCAGCAAAATCTCTCAAAGGAAAAGACGCAACGCCATTCCTGACAAAGCGTTTAGGCCAAGCGGCTTAATCTGCACTTTTCTTAAAACAAAACCCCGGAAACCATTTAGGCTTCCGGGGTTTTTATTTGTCTTCAATTCTTACGAATTAAGCAACTTTACTTTTGCGTTTCTCGCCGCGCGCCCAACGTGAAGGACCGCCATTTGGATCAGCAACCTTGAAGCGTTTACCTTGGCTTACGCGCTTTTTGCTTTTGGCTTTAGGTTGAGCGTCACCCTGCTCACCGCTTTTACCTGGCGCACCAATGTCGGCAACGCTGCGACGGCCACGATGACCTTGAGCGCCCCCAGAGCGTTTGCGACCCTGACCGCTTGGCGCTCCGCCACGTCCTTTTTTCTCAGGCTTAAAGCCAGCAGGTGGAGCCTCACCGCTTGCAATCGTAATTTTCATGCCCATCAGCTTTTCAATGGCTTGAAGCAGATGAATCTCATCAGGCGCACAAAATGCTACAGCCTGACCTTCCGCGCCAGCACGTGCTGTACGGCCGATACGGTGCACATAAGCTTCTGCAACTTCCGGTAAATCATAGTTGAAGACGTGGGAAACACCAGAAATATCGATGCCGCGTGCTGCAACATCCGTCGCAACCAAAACTTGGGCTTTGCCAGATTTAAAATCTTTGATTGCCCGTTCGCGCTGATTTTGGCTTTTGTTACCGTGAATTGATTCAGCAGCAAAACCACGTTCAACCAAATGACGCTTTAGCTTTTCAGCGCCGTGTTTTGTGCGTGAGAAGACAAGCGACAGGCCCTCGCCTTTCGCTGTAAGTAAGTCTTTTAGCAAGTCAGCCTTAGAGCGTCCTGAAATATGATGCACAGATTGCGTGATCTTATCAGCAGCTTTACCTGGAGGTGAAACCTGCACTCGAACTGGATCATTCAAATATGCACCAGCTAGATCATTGATCTGTTTAGGCATCGTTGCAGAGAACAAAAGCGTTGTGCGTGGCACAGCAAGCATTTTCGCAATTCTTTTGAGCGGCACAATAAAGCCCAGATCAAGCATTTGATCGGCTTCATCGAGGACAAGATATTTAACTTGGTTCAGGCTGACCGCTTTACGCTCGATCAAGTCCAGCAAGCGACCCGGTGTTGCAACAAGAATATCGCAGCCAGGTGTAAGGTTCCGCGCCTGAATGTTGATTGACGCACCGCCAACAACAACTTGCACACGTAGATGCGAGTGACGCACATATGAACGTAAATTAGCGTTGATTTGATTTGCAAGCTCGCGTGTCGGCGCAAGAATGAGCGCGCGGCATGTTTTTGGCTCAGGCTTTTTGCCTACAGAAATCAAGTTCTCAATAAGAGGCAGGCCAAAAGCTGCTGTCTTGCCAGTACCTGTTTGTGCCAAGCCCATGATATCATGGCCCTTCAGGATGAGCGGAATACACTGCTCCTGAATTGGCGTTGGTGTTTCATAACCAAGCTGACTTAGTGTTTTTGTAATCGACTCTGAAAGACCTAAGTCTGCAAAAGTCGTTGCGTGTTCGTTTGTCAAAATGACATACCTTTCAAATCGGCGCGCAAATGCGGCCGAATACAATTAGAAAGCATCAACACCAATGAGTGCTCATACAGTCTCTTGCGGTTGCGGGATGAAGCTCACAAACGGACCGGATGTCCATTCGCCGTTTACCCGACAGAACCCCGCGTGAAATGGGAACTTGGTTTTTAATATGCCGGTCTAATTAGATCCGGTGTTAAATTGGCTCGAACAATAAATAAGTTGTTTCGATTAGCTTTTGTTTGAAAAGCGTTGCTCACGCGGCAACTACCAATAATCGCTATATCGGTTGCCTGATGCCGAAAGTCAAGCTGGATGATTGCATGGCAGATAGATCACGATTTCATAACTCAATTGCAAACCACTTGTAACAGTTCACAATATATGGCTAATCTTGGGTCTATATCGTGTGATGGAATAGATATAGCTTAAGTATTTCACGAGTGTGAAGCACGCATAACTCCCTTCCTATACATCGATTAAGGCGGCATATTTGCCGCAAACCTGTTTGCGAAAAGTTGAAGAGGATTTCTGATGGCAAGCGGCACAGTAAAATGGTTCAACACCACAAAAGGTTATGGCTTCATCGAACCTGATGATGGCAGCAATGATGTGTTTGTGCATATTAGCGCTGTCCAACAAGCTGGCATGCAGTCCCTAACCGAAGGACAAAAAGTCAAATTTGAGTTGGTTCAAGATGAACGCTCTGGAAAAACTGCAGCAGGCAATTTAAGCACAGCTTAGTCAGCCGGTCTGCACCATACTCAGCTAAATTGAACTTGGCTGCTTATTCACGTCTTTGTCACTGGCGGCATTGGCGCATGTGTTCTACGTTTTGAAAACCTGAACCGAGGCGCACTATGACAACGATTGACTATTACTTTTATTCTGCTTCACCATTCACCTATCTTGGCCATCAAGCGATTGTTGATGTTGCAGAAAAACAAGGGGCCACGCTCAATGTGAAGCCCGTCATTTTGATGGCACTGTGGGCTGTATCAGGCGCTGTACCACCGGCTCAAAGACCTGCCGTTCGTCAACGTTACCGTCTGATCGAATTACAACGCGTCGCAGATTTCAGAGGTTTGCCGATCAATAAACAGCCAGCACATTTTCCCGTCGATGCCACAGTGGCAGACTGTTCAATTGCAGCAATCATTTCAGCTGGTGCGAACCCGCTCACTTATATGCGTGATTTGTTCGCCGCAACATGGGCCAATGAGCAAGATATTTCTGATGAAGCGACACTGGCTGAGCTTTTGAAGAAAAACGGGTTTGACTCAGATGAGATCTTAACCGCTGCGAAAAGTGAAACTGTGGCTGCTATCCGCGAGCAAAATACCAAGGATGCTATTGACGCAGATGCGATTGGTGTTCCAGCTTACGTTGTCAAAGGCGAAGTCTTCTGGGGGCAAGACCGGATTGAAATGCTTGACCACATGCTCGCAAGCGGCCGCTCTCCTTTTGCGCCCTAGGCGACATAAATAACACTTGTGTGACTGTTCATTTAAAGGTATTTATTCCTTTATCCCGAAGTTTCAGGATTAACCCATGCTATCTCACGAACGCATCTGGCGGGCGATTGATCGTCTAGCAGAGGCACATGATCTAACCCCATCCGGCCTTGCCAAGCGCGCAGGGTTGGACTCAACGACGTTTAATAAATCCAAACGATTTGCCTCTGATGGACGCGCGCGCTGGCCTTCCACTGAATCCTTATCGAAAATCATAGAAGCAACCGGTGCGAGCCTACGCGAGTTTACAAATCTCGTTGATGGGGCTGGTGGGAACTATACTCAGTCAATCACCAGTGCAGATGCTGGGCTAGCCGAACCCAACCGCCCGTATCATATGAGTTTGCGCGATGTGCCTGTGGTTGGCATGGCGCAAGCTGGCGGCGGTGGTTTTTTTGATGATGCAGGCTTTCCTGCTGGACAAGGATGGGACCAAGTACAACTTCCTGGCGCGGATGCCGACAACAACACCTATGCGCTTGAAATTACTGGCGACAGCATGTTGCCGCTTTACCGCGAGGGTGATGTGGTGATCGTCTCACCAACAGCGTCGGTTCGCAAAGACGACCGCGTTGTTGCCAAAACGATTGACGGCGAAGTGATGGCCAAAATCTTAAAGCGGAAAACAGCCACCTCTATCGAGCTGTCCTCAATAAACAGCGATTATGAAGATCGATCATTTGCGATCACTGATATTGAGTGGATGGCACGCATATTATGGGCCAGCCAATAATTACATAAACATTGAAAAGCCGATTTGTCTCCCCATCTCAATACTAAAGACATTGGAGCAATCATGGCAAAACCCGTAACGATTACAATCTCTCATGAACTTGGCAAAGACGCTGCGAAATCACGCATTGATGGCGGATTTCAAAAAGTTGGTGACCGGCTTGGTTTTGGTCTCTCAATCAATCAGCGCTGGGAAAGTGACACCATGCATTTTGATGCCCGCGCTATGGGCCAAACCATTGAGGGCAGCTTGGATGTGCACGAAACAAATGTCATCATTACCGTCATGCTACCACTGCTTCTTGCAGGCATGGCCGAAACTATAAAAGCTAAGCTTCAAAAAGAAAGCACCTTACTTCTGGAAAGGAAATAAGGTGCTTAAACTCTAGTGCAGTTCAGATGAACGCTTTAGTTGTGCTCAGCGTAGAGCGAGCCATCTAAAGCGCTGGCAATAAGATTTGCCGTTTCTTTGACGCCATATAGAGCGGCAAAGGACCCAAAACGGGGGCCGCGCTCCTGACCAAGCAAAATACGGTAAAGTGCGTTGAACCACTCACCCGTAACGGCTGGCGAACCATCTGGTGCCGTTTTCTTAGGGTCGTGATAGCGTGCATATTTACGGCCAACACTCAAAACAGCATCCTGTATTATTGCGCCGTCCGCATCTTCTGCGAGTGTTTCAAAAACTTTGTGTAGATCGTTTAAAGCTGCGCGCTCTTCATTATCTGGCTTTGAGAACTGCTTGGTCGGTTTAACAAAATCATTGAAATAGCGGATCGCAAAATCTGCAAGCTCATCCAGCTTCGGATGCGTTTCTGCTGTAACACCGGGCGCATAGCGAGAGATGAACCCCCACAAGACATCGCGGTTACTTGCGTTAGATGCGCTTACCAAATTCAACAACATCGAGAATGGCACGGGCATGTCAATCTGAGGAAGATTGCCTGAATGAATATGCCAGACTGGATTGTTTAGTTTTCCAGCATCATCTTGGCGCTCAAATGCGGACGCAAAAGAAAAATACTCGTCAACGGCTTTAGGAATAACATCAAAAAACAGACGTTTTGCCGTGCGTGGCTTCTGGAACATATACAGCGCCAGACTTTCCGTTGGCGCATAAGTCAGCCATTCATCGATTGTCAGACCATTGCCTTTGGATTTAGAAATTTTCTGACCTTGATCATCCAAGAACAACTCGTAAATGAAATGTTCCGGTGCTTTGCCGCCAAGCGCATTACAAATACGGTCATAGATAACTGAGTTGGCCGCATGGTCTTTTCCATACATTTCAAAATGCACGTCAAGGGCCGCCCAACGCATGCCAAAATCAGGCTTCCATTGAAGCTTCACATTGCCGCCTTTAACAGACAATGTTGTCTCTTCGCCCTCTTCATCATCAAATGTAATTGTGCCAGCCTCGGCATCAATTGATTTCATTGGCACATAAAGAACGCGGCCAGATTTTGGTGAAATCGGAAGGAATGGTGAATAGGTTGCCTGACGCTCTTCGCCTAGGGTCGGCAACATGATCGACATAATTTTATCGTAGTTCTTAAGCGCATTCATAAGCGCATCATCGAACTTGCCCGACTTGTAATATTCCGTTGAGCTGGCGAACTCATAATCAAAACCAAACTGATCCAAGAAACGGCGCAACATCGCATTGTTATGATGCCCAAAGCTCTCATAGTCACCGCCAAACGGGTTAGGCACCGCCGTTAAAGGCATGTGCAGATACGGCTCCAACGCTTTTGTATCGGGTACATTTTCAGGAATTTTGCGCATGCCGTCCATATCATCAGAAAAGCAGATGAGTTTTGTCGCGACTTTATCTTCAGTCAAAAGACGGAACGCTGTGCGTACCATTGTGGTGCGCGCGACTTCTCCGAATGTTCCAATGTGCGGCAAGCCGGATGGGCCATAGCCTGTTTCGAAAAGAACAGTTTCTGGAAAACCTGTTTTCTCAAAACGCTTTGTTATCTTCCGCGCCTCTTCAAACGGCCAAGCCTTGCTCACCTTGGCGGCTTCAATAGCTGCTGGTGTTATATCAAGAATAGGCAAAGCCGGATTGGCACTCATGTTAAAATTCCTAGGTTTGAAACTGCGCGATTTCCTACCCCATCGTTGCCGCAATGAGAAGGGCCAATATCAGAACTGCGTAACAATGGCGCGTGCGAACGCCTCAAAAGCATTGAGATTGCCGCCAAACACATGCCTAGCACAAACACGGCGCCATATATTCAACACCTTGTGATTTGCAATCAGTAGGTGAAATATCGGAAAAGGGTTTGAAAAATAAGGAATAAAGCCGTGTCAGAAGCGACCATTAGACTTGCAGCTTTTTTGAGCATCTTCACCGCAATGGCGATTTATGAATTATGGTCGCCAAAGCTGGAGCGCGCAGAAATGACGGGCGCGCTTAAATCACGGCGCTGGCTAATCAATCTCTCCATGGTAATTATTTCATCGATATTTCTGCGCATTCTTTTTCCTGCGGCTGCCGTCGGCACAGCCATTTGGGCACAATCCAACGGATATGGGTTATTTAACAATGTTAATGCGCCTAAGCTTCTCATTGGCTTACTGTGCTTTGTGGTGCTTGATTTTTCTGTCTGGCTTGAACATTTCGCCAGTCATAAAATACCGCTGCTATGGCGTATTCACCGCATGCATCACAGTGATCAGGGGTTTGACCTTACGACCGCTTTACGCTTTCACCCTTTGGAGATCGTACTCTCAATGGTGTGGAAAGCGGCTATCATCATTCTTCTTGGAGCGCCGGTTTTTGCCGTTCTCGTTTTTGAAATTGTACTGAATGGCATGGCCATGTTCAACCATGCCAATGCACGTTTGCCAAAGCGGCTGGATACTGTGCTGCGCAAACTGGTGGTAACACCAGATATGCACCGCGTGCATCATTCAACGATCAACAAGGAAACGGATTCGAACTACGGCTTCAATTTTTCCTTCTGGGACCGCATATTTTCAACCTATATCGCGCAGCCTAGCCTTGGTCATAAAGATATGAAAATTGGCCTTAATGATTTCCAAGGCGCAAAAACATCAAACTTGAAATGGGCATTATTATTGCCGTTTCGCAAAGGTTAGAAATTTTGACCATGCGGGCTGATTGGAAAATAACGTTGATAGATTTCTTTGTATTTTCCAGTTTGCTCCAGATTTTTCATAGCAGCATCAATCGCAACGCTTAAATCCACATCCTGCTTGCGTGTGACAACGGCCATACCGATACCAAAATAATATTCTGAGTAATAAGGGCCGCTTAAATAGGTGCAGCAATTTTCTGCTTTTGTCGATGACAACCAAAATGAAGCCGAGACACCATCAACAAAAGCCAGATCGACCTCACTGCTTTTTACCGCGCTATAAACATCTTGAATGCCGCCCATAGGTACAATTTCAACGTCTTTGAAATTGGCTTTGAGCATTGCTGCATGGGCTGAATTTGCAACGGCAGCAATTTTCTTTCCTTTGAGTGAGCTTACAAAACTTTTGCCCGATAATTCTTCGGCGCTTTTATTGGCAATAAAGCGTGCCGGAAACTTAAAATAGCTATGGCTCAAATTGTAAGTAGCACGTTTTTCGGCTGTAATTGCTGTGCCCGCAATAATCGCCTCACCGCGTCGCGCTTCAAGCGCGGGTTCAAGGTCTGCCCAAGGCAATGCTTGAATTTCACATTTCGCTGATATCTTGAGTTCAGTGCAAATCGCGCGAGCTAAATCCACATTAAAGCCGGTTGGTTTTTTATTGGCGTCAGCAAAATTGAACGGTGGGAAATCAAGGCTTGTTAAAAACCGAAGACGTGGCAACCCCGCTAATGAAGGTGCAGTGATGCGCCATTCGGGGTCATAATATGTCGGTGTTTGCGCTTGAACTGGGGAAAGCTCGCCCCCCAAGAAGAAAGTAAGCGCAGTGATAAATTTTACTCCACTCTTCAATAAAACAGCCCTTTTTACTCGTATATTGAACATTATTTAAAAATTTACTTTACGTTAACTAAAATTGAAGGTTTACTAAATTCGAAGTTGTTTGTGTACCGCAGTATATGAGTACAAGTAAGGAATAGCGCATGCGCTATGAGTTCGACGTTGATCTTCGCCGCCTGATACTTGAAGCACCGAGCTTAATACGTTCGAACGCTCCATCCCATCCCCCTACTTTCCAAGAAAAAAACTTAGATAAATCTCGCCCTGAGATAACCGACCCCTCCATAGCATTTCTATTGAGCTTTGGACTACCTCAAAAAATGTTGCGCCGTGCAATGGCTCTTGCTGAAGAAAATGGCACTTACGCCGCGAAAGAACTTATCGCCTTTAACGGCATTCAAGAAATTCAATACTACCAATTACTGGCCAAACATCTTGATGTAGAATTCATCGAAGAAGTTCAAATAGTCAAGCTTGTTGATTTGAGCGAAACGTCAATGGCCGCCTTTGCTCAAAAGCAAGTTGTGTGGGGTGATCTGGGGCAAGGCATTCTAAGACCAATTCTAGCGCCTGATCCACGGCAAATTACACGATTGGAAAAAATGCTCGCTGCCGATAAACGGCAAGTCCAAATTGCACTTACTGCGCCCTGCATTCTGCGTTCTGTGGCAATCGAACAACAAAAAGATCAGCTCAGTTACGCAGCAATAAATCAACTTTATATTGCGAAGCCTAGTGCGTCTGCTCGCATTGGTGCAAGTGCTTGGCAAGGCGCCATCATTAGCATCATTGTCATTGCAATAGCGCTGGCACTTAGCTTATCCAATGGCGCAGCAGGCGTTGTGTTTCATCTCATTCTTTCGATGTTTTTTGCATGCTGCACAGGTCTTCGCTTAATTGCATTGTCGAATTTCAGCCCCATAAACTTTGCAAAAATCGCACCATCTCCTAACAAAGACAAACCAGTATATAGCGTCATGGTTGCTCTTCATGATGAAGCCGAAGTCGTAGGCGACTTAGTCGAAGCGTTAAGAAAACTTAAGTGGCCCCGCTCAAAACTTGAAATCAAACTGGTTTGCGAAGCCGATGATTATAAAACAATCGATAAGATAAAAGCCGAAGATCTTGATCCTCGATTTGAAATTATTCAGGTGCCGCCAAGTACACCTCGCACTAAACCCAAAGCGCTGTGCTATGCGCTTGGTTTCACAAGTGGTAAATTTATTACGCTTTACGATGCCGAAGATCGGCCTCACCCAGAACAATTGTTAGAAGCCTATCAACGTTTTGATAACGCCGATGACAAGCTGGGCTGCTTGCAAGCGCCTCTAAAAATCGCCAATGCGGAAGATAATGCGATTAGCAGCATGTTTCATTTTGAATATGCGGGACTTTTCTACGGGCTTATTCCTTGGCTTGCGCGTCGCAAGGCACCAATAATGCTTGGCGGTACATCCAATCATTTTCGCCGTGACGCCTTAATCGCAGTTGGAGGATGGGATCCGTTCAATGTCACAGAAGATGCCGATATTGGCATAAGGCTTTGGCGGCACGGCTATAATATCGATACAATAACCCGCCCCACACTTGAAGATGCTCCATTAAACGTTTCTACTTGGATTCCACAACGAACGCGCTGGTTTAAGGGGTGGATACAAACTTGGCTTGTTCATATGAAGCAGCCTATAAAGCTCACCCAGAACGCATCATTTTCTTCCGTATTTATTCTCAATATCTTGCTTACCGGAACGCTTGCATCTGCTCTGCTTCACCCATTTGTTTTGGCAAAAGCAATCTACCTTTCCGTTATAGGCGGCGGCGATTACAGCACTATCTGGATTACTGCGATCACTTTTATTGACTGGGCAACTGTCGTTCTAAGCTATATCGGTTTTATTGCGACTTGCTGGGTTTCGACAGAAAAACCATTACGCCGTAAAATCAGCCACCGTTTTATCTTTACGCCACTATATTGGTTGGGCATCTCATTTGCAGCTTGGCGTGCTATGTTACAATTACAAACCGCACCTTTTAAATGGGAAAAGACGGCGCATACGCCTCACAAAAAATAATAACTCAGTGCTTTATATATCAAGTACAGCCCCCTATATCTGCCGAAGTATTTTCAGCACCCTTGGCAAAAATGACCTCACTTAAACACTTCATCCAATCGACGACATTTGAACGCGCGATTGTAGCGCTCATTATCGTGAATGCGATCACGCTCGGCTTGGAAACATCGCAAACTGCGATGAATGCTTTTGGGCCACTTTTAATATGGCTCGACAAAATCATACTCGGCGTGTTTGTCGTCGAGTTGATTGCTAAGTTCATTGTTTACCGACAGGATTTTTTCAAAAGCCCTTGGCGAATATTCGACTTTATCATTGTGGGCATTGCGCTTGTGCCTTCAGCGGGAGCCTTTTCGGTTCTGCGTGCACTGCGCATATTGCGCGTCCTTCGTCTTGTGTCCGTCGTTCCTTCGCTTCGCCGCGTAATCGGCGGGCTTCTCAATGCCCTACCGGGCATGGGCTCAATCATTTTGCTTCTAGCGCTGGTGTTCTATGTGTTTTCAGTGATGGCGACAAAACTATTTGGAAATGCATTTCCAGAATGGTTTGGTTCACTTGGTGCATCGGCCTACACATTATTCCAAATCATGACGCTGGAAAGCTGGTCTATGGGTATCGTTCGCCCTGTCATGGAAGCATTCCCTTGGGCGTGGACATTTTTCATTCCTTTCATCGCCTGTACAACCTTTACCGTTCTGAACTTGTTTATTGGTGTTGTCGTTTCAGCAATGCAAAAAGAGCATGATGAAGATGCCGCCGGATCGCGCCAAGAACTGCACGATGAAAACGTCGTCATCATAAATGAGCTAAGGGCTTTACGCGCAGAAATCAGAGAATTGAAAAAGTAGCCCTATTAGCTACTTCTAAAATGCTTGGATAGTTTCAAACCTTGCGCCTGATAGTTTGATTTTAGATCAGTACCATAAAGTGCCGACGGTGTTTTCAGCATATGCTCATAAACCAAACGCCCGATGATCTGGCCGTGTTCAAGCACAAATGGTACTTCGTGGCTGCGCACTTCTAAAACCGCGCGGCTGCCCGTACCGCCAGCGGCCGAGTGTCCAAATCCTGGGTCAAAGAAACCAGCATAGTGAACACGAAACTCACCGACCAAGGGATCGAAAGGTGTCATCTCCGCTGCGTAGTTTGGCGGCACATGGACAGCTTCACGCGACACGAGAATATAGAATTCATCAGGATCAAGGATTAGCTCCGTGCGATCACGAACATATACGGGTTCCCAAAAGTCCAGAACGTCATGTGCATCACGCTTATCAACATCGATAACCGCCGTATGGCGCTTCCCGCGATAGCCAACAAGCCCGTCTTCATTGCCCTCAAGATCCACCGACAATGCGATACCATTGTCGGTAATATTCGGCGTATCGTCAGCCACGAGAACATCGTTCTGATGCAAAACATTTAATGCGGCACCATCGAGCAATGCATGGCCTGTGCGGAACCGGATTTGTGAGAGCCGCGAGCCCGTGCGCACAACGATCGGAAATGTGCGCGGCGAAACTTCTAGGAATAATTCGCCATGATAACCGTGAATAATTTTGTCGAATTCAACGCCATTGTCCGTCATGACACGGGTGAAAATATCGAGCCGTCCTGTCGAACTTTTGGGATTAGCAGATGCGGCAACATCACTTGAGAGCGCCAATGTTTCTAAAAGCGGGACAATATAGACACAGCCAGTTTCCAGCACCGCACCTTCGCGCAGATCAATCTCGTGCAACTTATAAGTTTCAAGCTTATCACGCACTGCGTGATTGGCACCTGGCATGAAACTCGCGCGGACTCGAAAGGCTTTCTCGCCCAGCCGCAAATCCAGACTGGCCGGCTGAATTTGGTCCACATCCAACGGGCGTGCGCTTTTCAGCGCGCCACAGTCAAATAAGGCTTTAATATCCTGATCGGGTAAAATGCCGCTCTGCCGTATATTCATCTGACTACCTCTTGTTCATTTTTGATAGAATTTCCCGATGTGTTGACGCAAGATCGTTGAGGGCTTATGGACAAGTTATTCATTGTGGTGATTTGGCCGGTCGGCTTGCAGCCACGTAAAATAACTTGCTAAAGGGCCGAGCTGTTTAGGCAACCGGTTCATGGCGACATGGTCCGGTTTTTTATTGCCGGATAGTCTGGAGTACATGATGACAAATAATCAGAAAAAATGGGGCCCTGCAACACAGATGGTCCATAGCGGCACTCTACGTTCCCAATATGGGGAGACATCTGAAGCGATGTTTCTAACGCAAGGTTTTGTCTATGACAGCGCGGAAGCTGCAGAAGCCCGCTTTAAAGGCGAAGATGATGGCTACGTCTATTCACGCTACGCCAATCCCACAGTTACGATGTTTGAAGAACGTATGTGCGCTCTTGAAGGTGCTGAGGCTGCAAAAGCCACCGCATCAGGTATGGCGGCAGTTTCAGCTGCAATATTGTGCCAAGTACAGGCAGGCGATCATGTGGTTGCTGCGCGGGCACTCTTTGGTTCATGTCGCTGGATTATTGAAAAGCTACTGCCAACGTATGGCGTTGAAACAACATTAATTGACGGCACAGATCCAGCAGCATGGGAACAAGCTGTTCGGCCCAATACGAAAGTATTTTTCTTTGAAAGCCCAACTAACCCGACATTGGAAGTGATCGATATCGCGCATGTGGTTTCGGTCGCGCGCTCATGCGGCGCCAAGGTTGTGTTGGACAATGTGTTCGCAACACCGATCTTTCAAAAACCAATGGAACTTGGTGTCGATATCGTTGTGTACTCGACAACCAAACATATTGACGGCCAAGGGCGCTGTCTTGGCGGTGTTATTTTAGCGGATCAAGAATGGGTCGATGAGAAGCTTTTTGACTTTTATCGACACACGGGCCCTTCAATGAGCCCATTTAACGCGTGGGTCATGCTGAAAGGTTTGGAAACACTGCCGCTACGTGTTCGTGAACAAACACGTAGCGCAGGCGTTATTGCGGATTTTCTAGCTGAGCACAAGGGCATTAAAAAAGTCGTTTATCCTGGCCGCGCCGACCACCCGCAAGCTAACATTATTCCAAAGCAAATGACTGGTGGCTCAACGCTCATTTGCTTTGAGATGGAAGGCGGCAAGAAGTCTGCATTTGCGATGGAAAACGCTCTTGAGATCATTAAGCTTTCGAACAATCTGGGTGATTCAAAAAGTTTGATTACACATCCAGCAACAACAACGCATAAAAATCTGTCTGAAGAAGATCGCGCAGAACTTGGCATCACTGATGGCACAATACGCTTTTCAATCGGCCTTGAAGATACAGCCGATTTGATCGGGGATCTTGAACAGGCTCTATCGAAGGCTGTTTAGTTCAATAGATTTTTTGCCTGCCAAATTCGTACTGCGGCCGTGTATAAAACCACGGCTGCAAACACATAAGCGATCTGCGAAAAATAGTCAGGCAGCAAGCAAAACGCTGAAAAAACGGCAAATGTTTCGGTTGCCTCTGCCAAGCCTGTGGTGAAGAAAAATGATTTTTTGCCGCGCTTTTCTGTCTTCAATTGCTGTTTCTCGGCCATAATCGCAAAAGCCAGAAAACTTGCCCCATTCACATAAAACGAAAAAATCAGAACGCCGCCAGCAACAGCATTGGCAGATGGGTTGGCCAAAATAAATGCCAGCGGTATCAAGCCATAAAACGCAAAATCAAAAACGATATCGATATAGCCGCCAAAATCAGATGAACCGGATATGCGCGCTACAGCGCCATCTAATCCATCGCACAGGCGGCTGGTTAAAAGCAAAACCAACCCGACGAGATAATATTCAAAAAATATCGCAACACCGGCCAGCACACCTATCAAAAGGCCGACTGTCGTTAGCGTGTTTGCCGTTATGCCGTTGGCTGCAAGACTACGCGCTATGGCGTTTAAGACTGGATCAATTTTGGGACGTAGAGTTCCGTCAAGCATTTTCGTCTCCCATCTACCTTGCGCTTAAGCCAGCATTGGCGCAGTGTCACTCAGGAAATGTCCTTCTGACAATATTGTTATCTGTCTCAAAGCGCCTTTCGAATGTCTCAATCTTTATCTATTTTTAGCTTATGTACCGACAAACGACTCACGGAATTGAAATCACAGTGCGCCCAGAATTTCTCGAAGAGGAATCTGCGCGTGAACAATTGCGCTGGTTTTGGGCCTATACCGTCATCATTGCCAATCACTCAGAACGAACAGTTCAGCTAGAATCGCGCTACTGGCGGATAACCAATGCTGCGGGTGAAGTGGAAGAAGTTTCGGGCCTCGGGGTAATTGGTGAGCAACCTGTTTTAGGGCCAGGTGATAGTTTTCAATATACATCTGGCTGTCCGCTCAATACGGCGTCCGGCACTATGTTTGGCCACTTCATTATGCGCTTGAACGATGGCAACAGCTTGGTTGCCAAAATACCGCCTTTCTCACTTGATCTGCCCGGTGCTAAACGGGTTCTTAATTAGCCCTACTCCCCAGCGATAGGGTCATCCGTTTTTCGCGGCTGCTTGGACGAGCCATAAATAGCGACCAAACTATTGGTAAAGTCGTAGCCTATTCCGACAATAGCCGGCACCAAGAACAAAACCAAGAGCGTCGTCGTTGCTAGGCCAAACACCATAGTGATCGCCATCGGCATTAATAGCTGCGCTTGAATGCTTTTTTCAAACAATAACGGCACCAAGCCACCAATCGTCGTCAGCGAAGTCAGCAGAACTGCGCGCAACCGGTCACGGCTCGCACCGATTGCAGCTTCAGCAATGCTGTCACCCATTTTTTGCCGCTCATCCAACCGCGAGACAAGAATAATACTGTCATTCACCAAAATCCCAGAGAGGCCAAGCAAACCAATCATCGACAAGATAGTAAGCTGAAAGCCCAGCAGATAATGTCCAATGACAGCACCCACAACGCCAAATGGAATAATGAGCATCACGGCTAGAGGTTTAAAATATGATCCAAAGACCCATGCCAACACGATATAAATGACCGAAAGCGCAATGATCGTACCTAACTGCAAGTCACGGAACGCATCGCGTTGTTCGCGTGAACGGCCACCAAATTCATAGCTGATGCCATATTTGCGTGCGACTGTTTCCAGTGCACCGGATGCGGTTAAGCGCTCAACCACACCGTCGGTTGTGTTAACCGCAGCATCAATATCGCCGCTTACGGAAATTGTCGTTTTTCCGTCTCTGCGCTGGATTGTGGAGAAGCCTTGCTGTTCGTGCAAATCGACCAGTTCCAGCAATGGGACATTGTTACCAGCAGGACTTGTCAATTGCATTGAGCGCAGAGCCGCTGTGCCATTTGTACCCATTGTTTGCATTACCCGAACAGTGACCTCATCGTCGCCGCGTGCAAATCTGCGCGGGATTGAACCTTCGATCGCATTGCGTACCTGACGTCCAACATCATCCAATGTAAAGCCGAGCGCGCTGCCACGCGGCTTCATCGTCATGAGTAGTTCTGGCTTGCCATAGGGCAGATCATCTTCAACGCCAGACACACCTGGAATAGCAGCGATAATTGCGCTGACCTCAGTAGCTGCCTCTTTCAAAACACCAATTGATGTCCCTTTAAGTTGAACATCAATATCTGCGCCTTGTGGCCCGCCGCGTCCTTGGCGCACGGAGAACCGCCGGACCGAAGGTAAATCCGGTGCAAATTTTTGCCATTCGCGCACAAAGTCGGGCGTTCTGACCGTTCGTTTTTCAGAGCTTGAAAGCTGAACTTTGATGCGCGCAAGATTGTCCCCTTGGCTACGGCCCGATGAGCCAAGCGTGACAAATGTTGCGCGGATTAATTTCTCTTCGCCGCCAACGCTGGCTTCAGCATCACGCAGCGCCTGCTCGTATTTTGCAATGGCGCGTATTGTTTCGCTTTCAGGTGTACCAGGGTGAAAGGTGATATTACCGGAGATGTTTTCTGATTCAGGCGATGGAAAAAACACAAAACCAACATGTCCGCCAGCCGTTAAACCACGAGCAAAAATCAATATCATGGCAACGGCAATGGCGACAGTGACATAGCGCCATTTGAACGACAGTGTCACAATCCAATTAAATGGCTTGGTCTTAAACCACTCAAACCCTTGATCGAAATTACGGCGAAACCAATTTTGCTCGCCGCTGCGTAATTTGGAGCGCAATCCAAAGCCGTTTCGCACAAATAAAACACAGGCTTCGACCAAGCCAGCTAAAACCATAGCGCTCAATGCGACCGCTGTAGCAAACAGCAATGGGTCCGTTTCATCCTGCCAGATTTCAATCTGCTGCATGATCGGTGATGCAGCAACTGTCATGCCTGTGCCTGCGTTACGCGACAGAAAAGCGCCGACAAAAAGCGCAAGGATCAACGCAATAATGAACATGCGCCAGAATGAAAAACGTGGTGCTTTTTGAGCCCGTAGCGCATGCGATAAATGGCCCGGCAAAATGAAGAAACACTCAATCATGCTCGACAAGGCAACAGCGATCACCACGATAGGCAACACACCCATGATTTGGCCGATACCGCCCGTGATCAACAAGATTGGCGCGAAGGCCGCAATGGTGGTGATGATTGCCGCTGTCACAGGTGTCAGCATTTGGCCGACACCATTTTCTGCCGCTGTGACGGGATCGTCGCCCAGCCCAAGCATCGTGTCCGTATGTTCGCCAACCACAATGGCATCATCCACAATAACGCCGAGCATCATGATTAAACCAAACAACGAAAACATATTGATGGTTTCGCCAAATACGTAAATCAGTCCGATTGTTGCCAGTAACGCGACAGGGATTCCTGCGGCCACCCAAAGAGCTATGCGTGCATCAAGGAAAATGAAAAGGATGATTACAACCAGTAACAGGCCAGACAATCCATTTCGCACCAATAACCAGATACGATCTGAAACAGCATCAGCGCGCACTTCATAGGTTTGCAGTTCTATCGTTGGCGGTATTTCGCTTTTAATTTCGCTCAAATAGTCCGTCAAAATTTGATTGGTTTGCAGCGTATCAGCCGTAGCGCCACTTTGAATATCAAGTTCAATCGCTAGTTTTTGATTGGAGAACCCGCGAACACCGCCCTCTTCAAAGCCATCTTTTACCTCGGCGATATCACCGATGCGAATTTTCTCGCCCGATGAAAAAGCTTTGACTTCAATATCGGCAAGCTGACGCGCTGTATCGACATTTGACACTGTACGTAATTGCCGCTCAATTCCGCCGTCCAAATTGCCAGATGGAAGATCTCGGCTATTGGCGCTAATCGCCTGCGACACATCGCTGATCGACAGATTTCTACGCCGTAGTTCGCTTTCGGGTAAGATAACCTTTAATTCAAGATCGCGGAGGCCTGTGAAATTGACCTTTTCAATTCCCCGCTCAATCAGATCATCGCGTATACGCTTTGCCCATTTTCGTAATTCTACTTCGGGAATATCGCCTGCAATCGAAATGGAGGCCACTCTGTCAAACCAAGCAGAGGTGCTGACTTTCGGATCACCGGCATCTTCAGGCAGTGTCGAAAGAGCTTTAACGGCAGTTTCCACATCGCGCATTGCGGTCTGCATATTATAGCCGTCTTGGAACTCCAATCTAATTGTCGCTGACCCCTCATTTGCATAAGAGGTCATTTCTTTGACGCCTTCAATATAGCGCACAGATGGTTCAGCAACCGCCAGAATGTTTCGCTCGACATCCTCCGCGCTGGCACCAGACCACGAAACCGATACATTGATATTTGAAGTTTCAATGGTTGGAAAAAACTGCGTGTTAATACGCGCAAGTGCAAACACACCAAACAGGATCATCAATACCATCAACAAATTCGCAGCATTAGGATGGCGAATAAATGTTGAGATCAATGAGCGCGGATTGGTGTGTGGCATGTTCATTATTTGCCTGTCGCTTCACGGGCTTCTTGTATGAAGGGCCTGCGTTTTTCACGCGGCAAGGCTTCCCAATCAGTATCTGAAAGACCGCTGATTTTCTTCGCAGCAGCAAGAACTTCTACGGATGGGCGATTGCCTTGCTCAGGCTTAGCTATTTCATCGGCTTCTTCCGCAACACCATTTGCATCAACGATGCGTACTGCCAGTCCTTCTTCAATCTCTGAAATGCGTGTCGATAAAATCCAGTCCCCTTGGCCCAGACCAGCTGTGACAATCGCATCAGAACCATCATAAGCTGCAACGTGCAATTCACGCGCTTGCAGCTTTCCATCAATGATCAAATAAGCCGTATTGGAATCGAAGATTGCAGTTTCGGGCACACGCGCCGCATTTTCATAAAGACGGTCGGGCACTTCAATGGACACAAATGCGCCTGGACGCAATTGAACGGGTAGCTCCTCATTTTCATCAATGCGAGCAAAAACATCTACGCCGCCGCGCTCAGAGGCGATATCCGCGCCAATTCGAGTCACAGTTCCCGTGTAGGAATAGTCCGTGCCACCAACGGCCCATTTTAAGGCAACATTTCTTCCAATGAGAGGATCACCGTCCGCTGCGATACGTCCATATTGTGCATCTGTTAATGTGAAGCGCACATCCAATGCCGCATCATCATAGATCGACACGGCAACATCATTTACCGAAACAATGCGGCCAATTTCTACACTCGAAGAACGCACAACACCGGAGAAAGGCGCACGCACGACTGTGTTGTTTAAATCGCGGATCGCACGCTCTACGCCAAGTTCTAAACGTTCACGCACGGCCTGTTGCTGAGAAAGACGCGCTTGAGCAACGGCAATATTATTGCGCCGCTGGCTCATTGCTTGTTCGCGCTGACTTGCGATAAGCGAACGATCATCAACTTCTTTTTGCGTTAAAGTTCCATTTTTGCGTAGTTGCTCGGCGCGTTTTAAGTCCGCACGCGCCAACAGCAATTGGCTTTCTGCAAATTCAAGCTGGCCTTGTTCGGCACTCAGATTGGCTTGATTTTCAATAATCGTTGCATCTGTTTGCGCTAAATTCGCTTTGGCTTCGGCAACAGCTGCTTCAAAATCAATCCAGTCAACTAAGAACAGTTCAACGCCTTGTTCAATGCGCTGCCCTGCGCCAAGGTCAGGATTAACCGACACGATTTTACCGGACACTGAGGGACGGATTTCCAATGATCGAGAAGCGGCAACTTCCCCGAACAGATTAATTGTTGGACGTTGTTCATCGAGCGTTATTGTTACCGCTTGAACTGGTATTTGAACATCAACTTTTGGCCGCGCTGTGCGCTCTGGCTTGGCGGCAATAAGGCGGTCCATGATGACGTAAGCAGCAATGATAACGGCCGCCATAAGCGCAAATTGTATTAACGCGCGAACAAACGGCACAAGAAATCTGCGTTGCTTGTGCCGCTTCCCATCATCATGGGCAGTATCCTCATCGGACGGCCTTGCCTTGGTGATCGATTGCAACATTGTCAAAGCCTCCATAACATCAACATTAAGACGCGTGGTGGTTCTGACAAGTTAAATATCACTCACAAACGCGTAGCGTTATTCTAATTCAACTGGCTCAAACTCGTAGCTGGTTGAACAAAACTCGCAAGTGATCGAAATTTTTCCGTTCTCAACCGACTCTTCACGTTGTTCAGGCGAAAATGACCGCAGAAGACTTTCCACCTTATCACGCGAACATGAACATTGATCGACAACAGACTGCCCTTCAAACACCCGCACCCCACGCTCATGAAATAGCCGGTATAGGAGTTTATGAACGCCCAAATCTTCGTCAATCAATTCACTGTCAGCAACGGTTCCGACCAGTGCTTTGACTTCTGCCCAAGCTTCATCGTCATTGCCTTCATATACAGACAAATCAGTTTCGGCTGGCGCCTCGCCCGGATGCAGATCCTTTTGGCGAGCACGATCTTCTGACTCTGGCAAAAACTGTGCAAGTAATCCACCTGCACGCCACGTTGTCTGCTGATTACCATCATTGTCACGCGTAATCAATTTACCAACGGCCAAACGTACTTTCGTTGGGATTTGCTCTGACTGTTTGAAATAATTGTGAGCAATCTCTTCCAGCGAAGAACCATCAAGTTTTACCATACCCTGATAGCGGCTCATATATTTGCCTGGATCGACAGTAAGCGCGAGCATGCCTTTTCCAAGCATTTCAGTTGGCGAAGTATTACCCGTTGCCACCGCAGCATTAACTGCATCAGCATCATAACGTGCATAAGCACGGATTGAATCCGGTGTTACAAAGTCAACAACAAGCAGCGACACGGGGCCGTCTGTTTGAGTTTGCACAATCAATTTACCTGAAAATTTCAGCGATGTGCCAAGCAGGACTGTCAAGACAGTCATCTCACCCAAGAGCCGTGCTACAGGTTCAGGATAATCGTGACGGTCCAGTATTGCGGTCAATGATGGCCCGAGCAGCACAGCACGGCCCCTCGCGTCCAAGACATCGATGTTAAAAGGCACAACTTCGTCCAGCTGCACAGGCGTTAACTCGCCTTCAGCTACATTTAGTTCGGTCATGGTAGTTCCATTTCTGGCGCATACTTTGTTTTAGTAAGCGCTCATTTGACAATATGGCCTTATTTAAGACCTGTCACACACCATTCAATGATCGCCTTCTGCATATGTAGACGATTTTCTGCTTCATCAAAAACAACAGATTGCGGCCCGTCGATTACTTCATCCGTTACTTCTTCGCCGCGGTGGGCTGGCAAGCAGTGCAGGAACAAAGCATCTTTATCCGCTTTGCTCATCAATTCCTGATTGACTTGATATGGCTGAAACACGTTGTGACCCTTGGCCTTATCTTCAAAGCCCATCGAAACCCAAGTATCAGTCACAACCGCATGTGCACCAGACACAGCTTCGGCAGCATCATGGCTAAGGGTAACATTCGCGCCATTTTTCACAGCCCAATCAATGTATTTTTGATTAGGCTCGCTGCCCTCAGGCACGGCAATCGACATATCAAAATCAAACCGTGCTGAGGCTTCTATCATCGAATGGAGAACATTATTGCCGTCACCTGTCCAAGCAATTTTTTTACCAGCAACAGGACCACGATGCTCCTCAAAAGTCATCAGATCAGCCATGATCTGACAAGGGTGCGTATCATCCGTCAGGCCGTTAATCACAGGCACGGTTGCGGCATCAGCCAATTCTATAAGGCGGTCATGCTCTTTTGTGCGGATCATGATGATATCAACAAATCGTGACAGCACTTTTGCCGTATCGGCAATTGTTTCATCACGGCCGAGCTGCATTTCATTGCCCGTTAGCATGATTGTTTCACCGCCAAGCTGGCGCATTCCAACATCAAATGACACACGCGTTCTGGTCGATGGTTTTTCAAAAATCATCGCCAGTGCCAAACCATCCAAAGGCTTGTTAGCCGTTCCAGCTTTTTGCGCTTTTTTGCGTGTGCCTGCAGCTTCCATGATCCGGCGAAGTTCACCTGAATCAATAGCAGCAATATCTAGAAAATGACGAGGAGCCATGATTTTGTTCCAAACTTTTGTGAGTTTAGCTGATACGCGTTAAGGCGTTTTCAGCGATAGACTTTGGGCCGCTTTTTCTAGCCGCGCCAAACCCTCTGAAATTTCGTTATCGGTGATATTAAGCGGCGGCAAAAGCCTGACCACATTTGCACCAGCCGGTATGGCCAACATGTCTTGTTCCATCAATGCTTTGACAAAGTCGAGATTATTGACCTTGCATTTCAAGCCCAAAATCAAACCTTCTCCGCGCACTTCCTCGACCACATCAGGAAACTGATCTGTGAGCGAAGCAAGACCTTGCTTAAACCGCAAAGATTTCTGCTTCACTTCATCAAGAAAACCATCTTCAAGCACAATATCAAGAACGGCATTACATGCAGCCATAGCTAATGGATTGCCGCCATATGTCGTGCCGTGCACACCTGGGACCATGCCGCTTGCTGCTTCTTCTGTCGCAAGACATGCACCAACCGGAAAGCCGCCGCCAAGTGCTTTGGCTGAGGCTAAAATATCTGGCTCAATACCAGCAAGTTCATAGGCAAAAAGGTGCCCAGTACGTCCCATTCCGGTTTGCACTTCATCCAAAATCAACAAGACATCATTTTCATCGCACAATTGGCGAATGTCTTGAAGAAACTGGTTGGGCACCGAACGAATACCGCCCTCGCCCTGAATTGGCTCGATTAATATTGCAGCAACGTCATGGGTCACGGCAGCTTTAAGCGCATCCAGATCACCAAATGGCAATTGATCGAAACCTTCAACTTTCGGGCCAAAACCTTCCAAATATTTTTCCTGCCCACCGGCCGCAATCGTTGCGAGCGTGCGGCCATGAAATGCGCCTTCAAAAGTCAAAATACGAAACCGCTCAGGGTTTCCTTTTGAATAATGGTAACGGCGCGCAGTTTTAATGGAACACTCCAGCGCTTCTGCACCTGAGTTCGTAAAGAATACGCGGTCAGCAAAGCTTGCGTTGCAAAGCCTTTCAGCTGCGCGCGCTTGGCCCGGAATTTCATATAGGTTTGATGTATGCCAAAGCTTTTCAGCCTGCGCCTTTACCGCCTCCACTAAATGCGGATGGGCATGGCCAAGTACATTAACCGCAACACCGCCGCCAAAATCTAAATATTTTCGGCCGGCCTGATCATACAGCCAAACGCCTTCACCGCGCTCGACCACGATGGGTGCTCTGTTATAAGTATTAAAGAGTGATGACGGCGCATTCATGTTTCTGGCCTAGAAGGTATAAATGAAAATGAAAAATGCCGCCCTCATGAGCGGCAATGACAGATAATGCGAGCTAAACACAGATGTCAATCGCTGCAGCCTGTGGTTAACCCTCAAGAAAATCAAGATTGTGATGCATTTTTGACTCACTTTTCATTGAAGTTGGGGAAAACCGAGAATTCGGATTCGTTAGTGCCTCAGGACTCTTGATCGAGAGTCCAGCACTATTGTAGTTTAAAAAAAACGGCAAGAAAGCCAGATAGTAAACTGTTCCTCATGTATCGAGTACGTCGCAGGTCTAATATCTATGACCGAGCAACGGAGAGGGATTCTATCTATAAACAGGATGGAGACGACCGTGAGTTGGACCGACGAACGCGTAGAAATGCTGAAAAAATTATGGGCAGAGGGTCTGAGCGCAAGCCAGATCGCTGCTAAACTTGGAGGCGTAAGCCGCAATGCGGTGATTGGTAAAGTCCACCGCCTTAAACTTTCAGGGCGAGCGAAATCGACAAAGCCTGCTGCACCGCGCGTGCGCCGCACACCCAATAGTGGTGGCACTTCGCGTCCAGCGTCCTCATCAGCAAGCAGCAGTGGCTCCTCTTCGGGCGGCGGCTCGAGCGTTGGCACATTTACATTGCCGCAACGCACACCGCCATCTGTCACGCACACGATTGGTGCAACCGCGCTAAAGCAGGACCACGAAGTTGTCGCCTACAAAGCGCCGCACCGTGATACTGATGATGTCGTCGCGCCTATGCCGCTTAAGTTGAAACTCGTTGATATCAACGAAAACACCTGTAAGTGGCCGTTTGGCGATCCACTTCAAGGTGAATTCTATTTCTGTGGACATGGCAATGAAGAAAGCTCTCCTTACTGTAAATATCACAGCAAGCTTGCTTTCCAGCAGCCACAAGATCGACGCCGTTCGCGCTAAAAGATAGATATAGATAAAGCAAAAAGGCGGCTTAAAAGCCGCCTTTTTTAATTGTGCTCATTTGAGTGTATTATTTCACGGTTTCCAAAGCATAGCCTGCACCGCGAACAGTGCGAATTGGATCTTTAACGCGGCCAATATTTATCGCCTTGCGTAGACGCCCGATGTGGACATCAACGGTGCGGTCATCAACATAGATATTATCACCCCAAACACCATCAAGAAGCTGTACACGCGAAAATACGCGCCCTGGAGCTAACATAAAAAACTCAAGCAGACGGTATTCAGTTGGACCAAGCTTTAACTCGCGCTCATTGCGATAAACCCGGTGCGCTTCACGATCGAGCTGAATGTCACCAGCTGTCAAACGGTCTGCAAGAACTTCCGGCTTCGCGCGGCGTAACATTGCACGCACACGCGCTAACAATTCAGGTGTTGAAAATGGTTTGACGACATAATCATCTGCACCCGTTGAAAGACCACGAATACGCTCACTTTCCTCGCCGCGTGCGGTCAACATGATGATTGGCATATCTTGCGTTTCACGGCGTGCACGCAGCCTACGGCAAAGCTCGATACCGCTTACACCAGGCAACATCCAATCAAGCAGCAAAAGGTCAGGTTGGCTTTCACGCAGCATATCTTCTGCTTCGTCGCCGCGACTAACAGCTTCAACCTCAAACCCTTCTGCCTCAAGGTTATACTTCAGAAGAATGCTTAATGCTTCTTCGTCTTCAACAACCATTATGCGTGGTTTTGCGCTCATCACATCACCTCGTATCCACCAGCTTAATCTAGGCTGACTTTATGTGTCTTGTCTTCATTTGGACGTGCTGCATCAAGTTTTTGACCCTTGACCATATAATATGTTGCCTCGGCAATATTTGTTGCATGGTCGCCAATACGCTCGATATTTTTAGCGCAGAACAGGAGATGCGTACATGTTGTAATGTTACGCGGATCTTCCATCATGTAAGTGAGCAATTCACGGAATAGAGACGTGTACATTGCGTCAATTTCTTCGTCGCGCTCAATAATGTTATTGACTTCGTCAACTGAACGCGTGCCGTAGCAATCCAGAACTTCTTTGAGCTGCGCTGAGGCAAGCTCGCTCAAATGCTCAATGCCGCGCGCAAATTTCACGCCGTGTGAATATTCAGAAACAGAGCTGACACGTTTTGCGATACCTTTTGCCATATCGCCAATGCGTTCTAAATCAGACGAAATACGGATATTGGCAAAAACTTCACGCAGATCGTTCGCCATTGGCTGGCGCTGTGCAATTAATAGCACGGCTTTATCATCAATTTCACGCTGGCCTTCATCAAGGCGCATGTCATCTTTGATAACGGCACGTGCAAGGTCTACATCGCCTGTCGTGAGCGCTTTAACTGACTGACCGATCATTTTTTCAGCATGGCCGCCCATCTCAGCAATCTTATGCGTGAGAAACTGCATTTCATCTTCGAACGCTGAAACCGTATGTTGCTTTATCATTTCAATTTCCTAATCAGAACAGATTAAACTTAGCCAAAGCGGCCAGTTATATAATCCTGTGTGCGTTTTTCAGAAGGGTTGGTGAAAATGGTCTCTGTATCATCCACTTCAACCAAATCGCCTAAGTGGAACATGGCAGTGCGCTGCGAAACACGCGCAGCCTGCTGCATGGAGTGTGTCACGATGACGATAGTATATTGCTCGCGCAATTCGCCGATCAATTCTTCAACAATCGCAGTTGCAATTGGGTCAAGCGCCGAACATGGCTCGTCCATCAAAATGACTTCAGGCTGAACCGCTATTGCGCGTGCAATGCAAAGACGTTGCTGCTGACCACCGGAAAGGCCTGTACCAGGCTCCAAAAGACGGTCTTTCACCTCTTCCCATAGACCTGCACCGCGCAAACTTTTTTCGACGATAACATCCAAATCAGCTTTTGATTTTGCAAGGCCGTGAATACGCGGGCCATAAGTGATGTTTTCGTAAATTGACTTTGGAAATGGGTTTGGTTTTTGGAACACCATACCTACGCGTGCGCGCAATTCCACAACATCAATATTAGGGTCATAAATGTCTTCGCCATCAAGCGTTAAAAGACCTTTGACCTTACAAATATCAATCGTATCATTCATGCGGTTTAGGCAACGCAAATAAGTTGATTTACCACAACCTGAAGGGCCAATAAGCGCAGTCACTTGTCGCTCATAAACTTCCAAGTCTATGCCGTTGATTGCCTGTTTTGCGCCGTAGAAAACTTCAACGCCTTTACCTGCCATTTTAACTTTGGGCGTTTTGCTCTCGTCGTTCATATTTATGATCTCCGACTCTTTTATTACATCGTGTTTCATTGTTTTTCGCCCATTACCAGCGACGCTCAAAGCGTCTACGTAAGAAAATTGCCGTGATATTCATAACTGCAAGAAATGCCAGCAGTATGATAATTGCACCTGATGTACGCTCCACAAAAGCGCGTTCTGCTTCGTTCGCCCACATAAAGATTTGAACAGGTAGTGCCGTTGCCGGATCAAGCGGTGTTGCCGGTGCATCCACCACAAAGGCGACCATACCGATCAAAAGCAACGGTGCTGTTTCACCCAAAGCCTGCGCAAGACCAATAATGGTGCCCGTCAAAACGCCGGGCGCAGCAAGCGGTAGGACATGGTGAAAGACCATCTGATTTTTAGAAGCACCAATACCGAGCGCAGCCGCACGAATTGATGGTGGCACTGCTTTTAGTGCAGCGCGCGTGGCGATAATGATCGTTGGGAGGGTCATTAAAGATAGAACGAGACCACCAACCAGCGATGCCGAGCGCGGCATTCCAGCAAAGTTGATGAAAACAGCCAGTCCAAGCAAGCCATAAACAATAGACGGTACAGCCGCCAAATTATTGATGTTCACTTCGATTATGTCTGTCAGTTTATTTTTTGGTGCAAACTCTTCAAGATAGATGGATGCGGCCACACCAATAGGAAGTGATGTCAAAAGCACGATCAGCATCATATAAGCAGAGCCAATAATCGCGACACCAACGCCTGCTGTTTCTGGCCGACTTGAGCCGCCATTTGTGAACAGGCCTGTATTAAAGCGACCCTCTAATGAACCATCAGCTTTCAAGCGATCCATCATCTCAAGTTGATTGTCTTTGATCTTACGGCGGCTCTCATCAACCGAAAGGTCAAACTGACCTTTGATCGCAGAGTCGACCTCGCCAGAAGCAAGCACCCAAACATTTTGAGTTTTGTTCATTAAGTCTGGATTCGACACCAACATGTCGCGAAGCTGAGTGCGTGCACCTTTTGAAATAAGTGCGTCAGCAGCTTTGGTTTGCGCTTTATCTTTCGGGTCAATGCCAAGCTTTTGATAAAGAGCAGCTTCAGCCAATTTAGGATAATTGGCCGTCAACAACTTCATCGGATTTTCATTGCGCTCATTTTTTGGATCAATAACAGTCTCGTCAAAAGTGATGTCGAGATTGATCGATGTTTGCAGAAACGCCGTGTAGCCTTTTGAAACCACCGTCCACAAAAGCAAGGCTAGAAAAAACAAGCCGAATGCAATCGCCAGTTTTCCATAAAGCTGGAAGCGGCGCTCAGCAGCATAACGTTGTTTCAAACCAATATCGCGGCGCCTTGGAGCTACAGTATTGTTATCAGTAGGGAATGTATCAGCCATTATTCATACTGCTCGCGGTACTTACGGACGATGTAAAGCGCATAAACGTTCAGCGCCAAGGTGATAAAGAAAAGTGTCAGACCAAGCGCAAAGGCAACAAGCGTTTGCGGTGAGTTAAACTCGAGATCGCCCGTCAACTGACTAACGATTTTAACGGTAACTGTCGTCATCGGCTCGAATGGATTAATCGTCAGACGCGCAGCAACACCTGCGGCCAAAACCACAATCATGGTTTCACCAATCGCGCGGGATGCCGTTAAAAGTAGCGCGCCCACCACACCCGGAAGGGCTGCGGGCAAAATCACTTTTCGCACTGTTTCAGATCGCGTTGCGCCCAGCCCCAATGAACCGTCACGCATAGAACCAGGCACCTGCGTGATGATGTCATCTGACAATGAAGAAACAAAAGGGATCAGCATAATGCCCATCACGAAACCGGCCGTCAAAACCGATTGCGCTTGAATGAAACTGCTGCCGCCATCGGATACAATACCAGAGATTTGCGCCGAAAGGTCCCGCAAGAACGGACCAACCGTTACAAGAGCGAAGAAACCATAAACGATGGTTGGAATACCCGCCAACACCTCGAGCAAAGGCTTTGCAACTGAGCGAAGCTTCGGACCTGCATATTCAGCCATATAGATAGCGGAGAAAAGGCCGACTGGCACCGCCACAAGCATTGCAACGAAAGCGATATATAGCGTTCCAGCAAGCAGCGGTATTAGACCAAACTGACCTGCTGCATTTGGATCGCTTGCATTGGCAAAACGAGGGTCCCAAACTACACCGAAGAAAAAGTCCGTCATCGGCACGCTGCTAAAGAAACGCGTTGTTTCTGAAAGCATTGAGAACACAATGCCGACGGTCGTCAAAATCGCTATAGACGAAGCGACAATTAACGCTCCTGTTACAACGCCTTCAACTTTATTACGTGCACGCAACTTTGCAGTGATCTGCATATAAGCAAGCACAAAGCCGATGAGCGACAACGCAATAACGACGACTGCACGCATGGTTTCGCTGCTACGCGTCATTGAGTTCATCTGCCGTGCAGAAGTAATCATGTAAGTCTCGCCGCTACCGGCAATAGCCACACCCTGCTCTGCTAGAATTGGCTTTAAATCTTCAATGGTCACATCATCAGCAGGGCGATTTTCACTGCTAAGCGTATTGAGCCCTCGCGCAATGCTTTGAACGATATTCATGGATAGATTTTGTTGCGCTTGCTCCTGCGAAAGCACTTCTGCAGGAAGATGACCGCGCACTTGATTATCAACATAGATAGGGCTGACAATCGACCAAATTGCAGCAACAAAAATAGCAGGTAAAACGGCCCAAACAAAAATATAGGATCCGTAATAAGTGGGTCTTGAATGAAGCTGACTGACATTACCTGCGACCAGTGATTTCGAACGGCTAACGCCAACAAACCAACCGATAACACCCAGAACAACTACCACCAAAATGATCGCCGAGAGACTCATTTCAAATCCTTATTTCAGACCATTTAAATAAAAGCCCAATTCGGCTTGCATATAAAAAGTCTAAACTTGAGACCAATGCAAGCAGGTAGCACAATTACCACCTGCCCACATTGAATGTCTAATTACATAGTTTTACCGGACGTGAAGCCTTCACGTACCATTTCGCGTTCTGCTTCAGGCGCAGCAACAAGACCATATTCAGCCAATGGGCTATCTGGACCAGTCATGTCATCTGAAACAAAGTACTCAACATATTCCTGAAGACCAGGAATTACGCCAAGGTGTGCTTTTTTAACATAGAAGAAAAGCGGACGTGAAACTGGATATTCGCCTTTAGCGATTGATTCAGTTGTAGGTACAACATCAGACATTGTTGCAACTTTAAGCTTGTCTGTATTGTTCTCGTAGAATGCGAGACCAAATACACCCATGCCTGTTTTGTTTGCATCGATACGTGACAATGTTTCTGTGTAGTCGCCGTCGATATCAACAGCTGCGCCATCTTTGCGAACAGCGTAACAATCTGATTCAGAAGCATCTTCGTCCATGCCAGCATCCATACGTGCTTTCAGGCCGCCAGCTTCTTCACAGCCAACAAGAAGAACTTTTTCTTCGAAAACTTCACGTGTGCCGTGCTTTTCACCTGGAATGTAAGCCGCAATTTCCCACTCAGGGAAGTCAGGGTTTACTTCGTTCCAAGTTTTGTATGGGTTCTCAACGAGAGCGCCATCAACAACAACCTTAGCTGCAAGACCCTTGTAAAGATCAACAGGTTCAAGTGCGAAGTCAGGGCCATTGATGTCTGATGCGAAAACAATGCCATCATAACCGATACGAATTTCTTGAATGTCTGAAACACCGTTTTCAGCACAAGCAGCAATTTCTTTTTCGCGGATTGCGCGAGAAGCGTTTGCGATATCGATGAATTCAGCGCCAACACCGCGGCAGAATTCTTTAAGGCCAGCAGATGAACCGCCTGATTCAACAACAGGTGTTTTGAAGTTCGGGAAAGTTTCGCCGAAGTTTTCAGCAACGATTTTTGCATAAGGCAAAACAGTTGAAGAACCAGCAATCTGGATTTGGTCACGTGCGTGTGCGAATGAAGTCATTGCCGTTGCGCTGATAGCGACAGCAAGAGCGAGTTTAAGAGATTTCATAATGTGCTCCCGTGGGGCTTATACCGTGTGTCGCTTGGCGCGACGTGAAAGCGACTTCAGTTCCGTCGCTGCGGGGTTTTTAGGGCACTTGCATTGCCCTTTTATGACAGTTTAAGATATTGTTTTTAAACAGCTATATCGAAGAACTCTATTTTGATTGAATTTTTGGCAGCGCTACAAAAAAACTCGTACCCTGCCCAAGCTTTGATTTCACGTTCAAACGCCCTTTGTGACGCTGTATAATGTGCTTCACGATGGCAAGGCCAAGGCCAGTGCCCTGCTTGCCCCGGCTCGTATCCACATCGACACGGTAGAAGCGCTCGACAAGACGCGGCAAATGCTCTTCTGAAATACCGGGACCATCATCGCGCACCTCGACGATGAAATTTTGGCCCGCAGCATCCTCACTCACATCGACATTTACCTGCCCATTATCTTTTCCATATTTAATGGCATTCTCTATGAGGTTCTCAAAGAGCTGGATAATTTCATCGCGGTTACCGCGCAGCTTGAGCGCTTCATCCAGCTCAGTTGCAAAGGAGAGTTTAATGGTTGAACCCGTTTGGCTCACCATAGGGCTCAGAGCATTTGTTACATGGGTAAGAACGGCCTTGAGTTCGACCTCTTCAAAACTTGACTGCCCCCAAGCGGTTTCGAACCTGCTTAATGTGAGAAGATCATCGATCAAACGAGACATGCGCCCAGCCTGATCTTGCATAATTTTCAAAAATCTATCGCGTGCGACCTCGTCATTCCGCGCTGGACCAGCCAAGGTTTCGATGAAGCCCATAAGTGAAGCAAGAGGTGTACGCAGTTCATGGCTCGCATTTGCAATAAAGTCTGATCTTACTTTGTCGGTTTTTTTCGTTTCCGAAAGGTCATGAAAATGCATCAAATATTGCGGCTTCGTTGCGTCACTCGAAACAGGTTTTAGCGACACAGAAAACCATCGCTCCAAAGGCGATTTCTCAACGAACTCAATAGTCCCTGTTTTTACACCATCAAGCGTTGAGCGAATTAAGGTTCGAACTTCTTCGCTTCTTAAGCGAAGAACAATGGGCGTTCCAATTTCAATGCGGCCAAACGCACGCTCGGCCTCTTCATTGGCATAAAGAAGCGTGCCTGTTGAACTAATAAGCATAATGGGATCATTGATTGCATTGGAGATTGCATGAATATGACGGTCGTTCGCCGTTTGACTAAGAGCATTTGCTTCCGCATTAATTCGTGCCTTGCGTGATTGCACAGGCGCAAGCATAGCCAGAATAATAATTGCAAATGAGCTTATGAAAGCTTGCATAGGCTTTAGCCATCCACCGAGCAGTAAACAGGCGAAAATAAACAACGCGCCGACCAAAAGCCAGCGATGCGCCTTTAAGCGACTGTAATAGGTCGTTACTCTGTCCACATCACCTGCTTCTTCATGATCGAAAAGAAATTGCGGCGCGCTCATAATCGCGTTTCCTTTTATATACTTAGGGCTGGACGAACCAAAACGGAAGCCCTAGCTTTCGCAAACCTATGTGAAACATAAATGACGGATCAATCATGAACACCAAGAACGATAGCCGCGCGATCACGATCTCTTTTGACGGCAAGGATCATGTTTTTGATATTGACGACCCTAAAATGCCTGACTGGGTCGAAGACAATGCGATGATAGCTGGTGGTTATCCCTATGATAAAAAGCTCAAACGGAGCGATTATGAAGACGAGCTCGAAGCGCTACAAGAAGAGCTCGTCAAATTAAAAAGCCATATGGTTAAAACCGGCGAGCGCATGATCATCGTATTTGAAGGACGCGATGCAGCTGGAAAAGGCGGCACCATCAATGTGCTGACCGACTATCTCAACCCGCGCGAAACGAATGTTATCGCTCTTTCAAAACCAACCGAGACGGAACAAGGGCAATGGTATTTTCAGCGCTATGTGAAGCATTTCCCGACATCTGGCGAAATCACCATCTATGACCGCTCATGGTATAATCGCGGCGGCGTGGAGCCTGTAATGGGCTTCTGCACACCAGAGCAACATGAAAAGTTTTTGTTTGAAGTACCGGGGTTCGAAAAAGTAATTTCCGATGAAGGTATTCATTTCTTCAAGTTCTGGCTCAATATTGGCCGCGCCACACAGCTGGAACGCTTTCACGACCGTCGACACAGCAAACTAAAACACTGGAAGCTCTCTGACATCGATATTGTTGGCATGTCCAAATGGGATGATTATTCCAATGCGCGTGACCAGATGATTAAAGCGACCCATACAGACAATGCTCCTTGGAACATTGTGCGCTATAATGACAAAAGACGCGGTCGTTTGGAAGTTTTAAGACACGTGCTTTCAAACATGGAATACGAAGGAAAATCCGAAAAGGTCATAGGGAAAGCCAATGATAAAATCATTGGACAAGGTTATGACTTCATTGAAGAGACCAACCGCAGCTAATTATTGAGCAAGCGCGCGCGTGCTTCTAAGAGCTTAATAGCGCGCGCTTCATTTTCGATGTCTGTAACAATTTTCAAAATACCCTGCTTAGAAGCACGAGCATCAGAGGGAACCTGAACCTGCATTAAATATTCTTGAGGTGCTTGCCCCAAGTTAAAACGAAGTCGCCCACAATCACCCAGCGCACCAAGATCACATGTCACCGACATTTGCGTTGGTGCATCATCATCAGCATGCGCAATAAAGCTGATCTGCATTGTGCGTCCAGGCGCCTGCTGCATCAAGCTGAGCGGCACATCAATTTGAACTTCAGCTTCATCATTGGGCGTAACAAGATAAACGAAATCACCAAACGGATCAGTCATCATCTCCGCTGTCGCACCAGCGACAAGGCCGAGTGTCGTGGGATCATTTGGAGAAAAAAGCTTTACCCATTCATCATCATTGGCCGCGCTATCAAGCGTTGCCGGCGCATTGGATGTGCCCGGATCACGGCCCTCAAAGCTTTCGCTTTCTAGCACCTTGTCTGGATTTGGCACGGATGTATCGCGCGCCTCCTCACTCTTAAATCCATCGGTCGTGAATATCCAGAAGAAGCCAACACCTAGAAATGAAACCAACACTGCAGCCGTGAGCATTTTTGCAAACGGTGCACGTGTCCCTTTTTTACGCCCCTTTTTTTCACTTGAGTTGGGTGATAGTTTTGCGCTTGCCATTTCAGGGCGTGGCTCAACATAAAGTGAAGGCTCATCCCGAGTATTTCTCATCGGCGGCGGTGCTGTAACCGGCTCGTCCAATGAGGGTTCTGTGCGTTGTGCAACAGGCGCTTGTTGAGGTGCAGGCGGTGCTTTAACCGCAGGCTTTGGTGCAGCTTTTAAGTCAGCTTCAATCGTGCGGATAACATCGGCTAACCGTTTGTTCTGTGCGTCAAGAGCTTCTTTCGTAACGCTGCCCCGCGCTTGAAGTGAGCGTTGCATCGCACTCGCCGCAGATTCATAAACCTTACGTCTAAAAATAGGGCTATCAATATCGCCCTTTTTCAATGCAGCCCGCAATGCGGTTTCCAAGTTACTCACGAGAGCAATTCCTACTTTTTTCGGCACAAACGATTTGCGCTGCGCCCATCACGTCTTTTGGACATGGCACAATTATACATGATTGAAAAGTATAAGGAACTTTAACCGCGGCAGATCAGCACTTAATCCCCATGAACGTCATTCCTAAGCCAATGCAAAAATGTCATCGGTTCCGCTCAATTTATTAACGGTTGAACTGATCTGCTAATTGCAGAAACTATCTTGCCTAAAAGTGCGAGTTGATTTAATTGTCATTTACGTAAACGTCAATGAGGAGCCATTATGACATTGCCTGCGATTTTAAAAGACAATCTGCGTTTGCCTGTTGTGGCAGCACCTCTTTTTATCATTTCTCACCCGCCCCTTGTTATGGCGCAGTGTAAAGCGGGTGTGGTTGGTTCCTTCCCAGCATTAAATGCACGCCCAGAAGCACAAGTTGATGAATGGTTGGCGGAAATTACAGAAGGTTTGGCAGACCATAACGCGGCGAACCCTGACAAACCTGCAGCGCCTTTTGCTGTGAACCAAATCGTACATCCATCAAACAAAAGGCTGGAGCATGATTTACGCATGTGCGTGAAGTACAAGGTGCCAATCGTCATTTCGTCGCTTGGTGCAGTGCCAGAAGTCAATGCGGCAATCCATTCTTACGGCGGCATCGTGCTGCATGATGTGATTAATAACCGCCATGCCAATTCCGCCATTCGCAAAGGCGCAGACGGCCTCATTGCCGTTGCTGCCGGTGCTGGCGGCCACGCTGGACCTTTGTCACCATTTGCGCTCATTCAAGAAATTCGCGAATGGTTTGACGGTCCGCTCCTCCTATCAGGTTCAATTGCAACTGGCGGCGCGGTGCTTGCTGCACAAGCGATGGGTGCTGACATGGCCTATATCGGCTCCCCTTTCATTGCTACAGATGAAGCCCGTGCAGCCGATGGTTACAAACAAATGATCGTTGATAGCGCCGCGAAAGATATTGTTTATTCCAATTACTTTACGGGAATACATGGCAACTATCTTGCGCCTTCTATTGAAAAGGCAGGCATGGACCCAGCAAATCTACCCGAAGCTGACCCGACCAAGATGGATTTTGATGAAGCCTCTAAAGAAGGCTCCAAAGCATGGAAAGACATCTGGGGCTGCGGCCAAGGTATTGGCGCAGTCAAATCTGTCGGACCAGTGGCGGATCTCGTTGATCGTCTTGCTACAGAGTATGCTGCGGCCAAGGCTAAAATCGCCAATAATTAACATTCCCTTTTAAACGCGTTCAATTGGGTTCACATAACTTTGATGAGCAGGTTCTGGATTTATTAAACACTTTCCAGCACTGTTCTCATATGTAGCTTTGCTCGTTTTTAAAGACGGGCAATGTGAACCTGCCTTTTACGCTGTTTTAAAATTGGATTTGTTCAAATGATTACAAGACGTAGCCTTCTACTTGGCGCTGCAACCTCCGCCCTAATTTCAATGACAAGCGGAGCGATGGCAAAAAGCAAAGCGCAAGGCTTTACTATTGCGCGCAAATTTTTACCCCAATCGGTACGTTACAAATCTAATTACAAACGCGGGACAATCGTTGTCGATCCACGCAATCATTTTCTTTATTTAATTGAAAACGCCGGTCGTGCACGCCGTTATGGTGTGGGCGTTGGCAAAGCAGGACTTGCCTTTAAAGGCACAGCTACTATTCGCCGTAAAGCCAAATGGCCAACGTGGACACCAACGGCAAATATGATCCGCCGCGAACCTGGCAAATATAAGAAATACGCTGGTGGCGTTCCAGGCGGCCCAAGCAATCCGCTCGGATCTCGCGCCCTTTATTTATACAAAGGCAAACGTGACACCTATTACCGTATCCACGGAACGACACAGCCATCATCTATCGGCCGCTCCGTATCCAACGGATGCATCCGTATGATCAACACCCATGTTGAAGATCTATATGACCGCGTTCCTATTGGTGCGCGTGTCGTTGTTATCTAACAAGAGAGGTATATTCCTCTCTGCCGTCCTGTTTAATCAATAGACATGGCTTTCAGCCTGACATGAACAACGCATTTATTTAATGCTACCCCTTTCATGTCAGGCTTTTTTTACAGCAAAAGATTGACGTTAACGTCAAAATCTCTTGCGTTTAAAAAAATGCTCTTTAGGATACGTCTTAATGACACATAGATGCGGAGCAGCGTAAGGCTGCCGTGCGGTTGGGAGACTGTGCGAGCAACATCGCAAGGGAGGCAGCATGACCAAGAAAAAAGTGGAACGCATTTGGCTGAATTCATATCCGAAAGGTGTGGCAGCTGATATTAACCCACTATCTGAAAACTCACTGAGCGAGTTTTTTGATGTCTATCTAAAAAAATTCGCCGAAAAACCTGCCTTCTCGTGCATGGGTAAAACGATGACCTATGCACAGCTGGATGCTGAAGCAAAAGCATTTACGGCTCATCTTCAGTCGAAAGGGTTTGTTAAAGGCGACCGCATCGCAATCATGATGCCGAATGTACTTCAATACCCTGTGGTAATGATTGGCATTTTACGCGCAGGCTTAGTTGTGGTGAATGTAAACCCACTCTATACACCGCGCGAACTTGAACATCAGCTCAAGGATTCTGGCGCAAAGGCGATTATCCTCCTCGAGAATTTTGCCAGTACTTTGCAGGAAGTCATTGGAAAAACTGATGTTCAGCATGTCATCGTAGGCACGATAGGCGATACGCTTGGGTTTAAAGGCCATATCGTCAATCTCGTTGTTCGCCACGTAAAGAAAATGGTCCCAGCTTGGTCCCTACCAGCACATATTAGCTACAAGGACGCGATAGCTGACGGCAAAGGCAAAACAGCAAAACCTGTTAAACAGGAACTAGCTGATGTGGCTTTCTTACAATATACGGGCGGTACAACTGGTGTATCTAAAGGTGCAACACTGACGCACAACAATATTCTGTCCAATATTATGCAGTCAAAAATGTGGTTGGATGTTGGCTACCGAAGCATGGGCAAGCCAGACACCATCAATTTTGTCTGCGCTCTTCCACTCTATCATATCTTTGCTCTGACCATTAATGCCTTTGTGGGCATCAAAGAAGGTGGGCATAATGTACTGATCACCAACCCGAGAGATATTCCAGCATTTGTGAAGGAACTCGAAAAAATAGACTTCCATTTCTTCCCTGGCCTTAACACGCTCTTTACAGCGCTGATGAATAATGAAGACTTTAGGAAGCTAGATTTCTCTAAACTTCGCATGACATTTGGTGGCGGTATGGCCGTTCAAGTACCTGTGGCCAAACGCTGGAAAGAACTAACAGGCTGCCTCATCACGCAAGGGTATGGTTTGTCAGAAACATCGCCTGTCGCAACAGGTATGCGTATGGATGCGACCGAATTCAAAGGCACAATCGGCCTACCAATGCCATCAACAGATATCGCGATTCGCGATGAAGCTGGCAATGACGTGCCGCTTGGCGAAGTTGGCGAAATCTGTATTCGCGGACCGCAGGTTATGGCTGGGTACTGGAATCGTCCTGATGAAACCGAAAAAGTCATGACCAAAGACAACTTCTTCCTATCTGGCGATATGGGCTATATGGATGAGGCTGGCGAAACGCATATTGTTGACCGCAAAAAAGATATGATCTTGGTTTCTGGCTTCAATGTTTATCCAAACGAAGTCGAAGAAGTTGCTGCGATGCATGAAGGCATTCTGGAGGCAGCTGCGGTTGGTGTTGCCGATGATCACTCTGGTGAGATCGTAAAGCTTTTCGTCGTCAAGAAAGATCCAAACCTTACCGAAGATGATGTGAAAAAGCACTGTGCGGCAAACCTGACGAACTACAAGCGTCCGAAGATTGTAGAATTCCGCGACGATCTACCAAAGACCAATGTGGGCAAAATTTTACGTCGAGAACTGCGCTAAGCAAAACGAAGGCTTAGCGCTGAACGATGTCTATTAACGCAGATATGCTTATTGATGCATATCTGCGTACTATCCTTAGCACCCCAAGAAACATCCTGAACCATTAGAATCGTAGCAAAAACACTACTGAACGTAAGTTTTAATCGATTTAGCTTCACGCTGTCACAATAATTTGCTAAAGCCAACGGCAACACATGGAGCCGATGATGACCAGCAAATCCAAAGCAACCGAAGCCTTAAAATCCCACTTTGAAAACGATGCGCCCAAAGATATGCGTGCTGCCTTTTCAAACGACCCCAAGCGCTTTGAAAAGAACTCGGCCACATTTGATGATTTGCTTCTTGATTGGTCAAAATGTGCCGTCAACGATCAGACACTGACTTTGCTTGAAGATTTAGCGATCGAAAAGAACGTCGCCTCCAAGCGTGACGCGATGTTTGATGGCGATCACATTAACATTACGGAAGACCGCGCGGTTTTACATACGGCGCTTCGCAATCGCTCGAACCTTCCTATTATCGAAGACGGCAAGGATGTCATGCATGACGTCAACGCCGTGCTTGATCAAATGGGCGTATTTAGTGAAGGTGTACGCTCCGGCGAGATAACAGCTTCAAATGGCAAGAAATTCACTGACATCGTCAATATTGGTATTGGCGGATCAGACTTAGGCCCTGCAATGGCTGTTCTTGCACTGGCCCCTTATCATGATGGTCCGCGCTGTCATTTTGTTTCTAATATTGATGGCGCTCACATCGCCGATACATTGAAAAATGTTCATCTTGAGACAACTCTTTTCATTATCGCCTCAAAAACATTTACAACAATCGAGACAATGACCAACGCGCAAACAGCGCGCCGTGCAATTGTTGAAGCGCTGAGCGAAGATGCTGTTGCGCATCATTTCTGTGCTGTTTCTACCGCGCTGGATAAGGTTGCTGACTTTGGTATTGCTGAGGACCGTATTTTTGGTTTTTGGGATTGGGTTGGTGGCCGCTATTCACTTTGGGGCGCTATCGGCCTTCCTGTCATGATGGCAATCGGCGCAGTACGTTTTGGTGAATTTCTCGATGGTGCGTATGCGATGGATAAGCATTTTAAAGATGCACCTGTCCGCGAAAACCTTCCCATGATGCTGGGGCTTATCGGATATTATCATCGCGCTATTTGTGATTACTCGACACGCGCCGTTATCCCTTATGATCAACGCCTTTCACGATTGGCCGCTTACCTGCAACAGCTCGATATGGAATCGAACGGCAAAAGCGTTACGCTGGATTCGCAAAGCGTGTGCGGCCCATCGGGCCCTATCGTTTGGGGTGAGCCTGGCACAAACGGCCAGCATGCTTTCTTTCAGCTCCTCCATCAGGGCACAGACATAATACCGGTTGAGTTTATTGTTGCAGCCACGGCCCATGAAACCGGCATGGACGTGCATCACCAGCTGCTGCTTGCAAATTGTTTTGCGCAATCAGAAGCTTTGATGAAAGGGCGCACCCTTGAAGAAGCTCATCAACAACTTACCGACAAAGGCATGCGGAAAGCTGAAGCGGACCGCCTAGCGCCGCACAAGGTATTTTCTGGCAACCGTCCATCCACGACACTCGTTTACAAGAAGCTCACTCCTTTTGCGCTTGGTCGCCTGATCGCGCTTTATGAGCACCGCGTTTTTGTTGAAGCGCAGCTTTACGGAATCAATGCCTTTGACCAATGGGGTGTTGAACTTGGCAAAGAGCTTGCAACAGCGCTCTTACCTGTTGTGCAGACAGGTAAAGGCGCTGCCAAGCTGGATAGTTCCACGGCAGCGCTCGTTAAATACGCGTTAGATAATCGCTAGTTACACGAAGGAATATCTACAGGACTGCTCCCTGATTGCGGCAACAATTTGCGGATATCAACATTACGAGTGAGGATAAAATAATCCTCCGATGGCGCCCTCCGTATCCATGTTGTGAGCAAAATAGGTTTATCAGGAATCTGGCTTTCTGCACAGCCAGTTGCACTCACTGAAAAACGGCCTTCGCCTTCCACGCCAGCAGCGTTAAGAGCTTTGATGCGAGTTTGTAATGCTTTCATGGAGACCGCATCCTCTTCGGATAGCCTTGCTATGGAAAGCCGAGAGCCATCCTGCGTACCAATTGAGATGCCTTGCCCCGGAATAGCATTTTCATCGATCACAGGTTTATAAACCTCGACAAAACGCGTCACCTCATCACCTGCATCAAATGACATCGTAACGCTGATATCTCCATTGCGAACCCGCAGATAGTGCGGACTACGCACGGCGAATCGCATATCGCTTGGCTTGGCATCCAACGGCGATAATTGAGAGAGCTTCACCATAGAGGAAACTGGTGTTGTCATGCATCCACTTAACGGTGCAAGGCATATGAAAGTCGCGAGCATGCTCGCCTGCCGTTGAAATTTTGCTGTATTTAAAGTCACTTAAACGCCTCTACGTAAATAAAATCTTGCAATGCGGCCATTTATTATTGTAAAACAATAATTATTGCAACGTTTACTTGATGAGAATTTTAATGATCGACAAACAAATTACACGAATGATCCAATTGAGCTGTGCAATGCGCTGGCTTTGCTGGCTCTCCATATGCCTCGTTGCACTGGCAAGCATCGCTACGGGCGCAACATGGTTCTTTGAACGCGCAGCCTTGGCGGACCATTATACAAACACTTCCTTTTCTGCCGAAAATGTTTCAATTTTTGCACGCGCAACGATCATCCTCATTAATAGTGTAACTGTTATATTCATTTGCAGAGGCCTTGCTGCACTTGCCAGCCTGTTTGCCGCACTTCAACAAAGAGAAGTGCTGACGACACATTCTACGGGCCAATTACGCCTTGCAGGTTTCTGCCTTTTATTCGTCGCTATTTATGGCATTGCAGCCCGAACAGTCTCAATCCTTATCCTCACCAATGACAATCCATTCGGCGAGCGAGAGCTTGTCATCGGCTTTGGAACAAACGAACTTTTCGCATTACTGATGGCTGGAACCTTATTCGTTCTGGGGCATGTATTGTCTATCGCCGCATCGATAGAAGAAGAAAATAAAGGGTTTGTATAATGCCCATTATTGTTCAACTTGATGTCATGCTTGCTAAACGGAAAATGCGTTCAAAAGAGCTCGCAGAAATAATTGGGATTACAGAGCAAAATGTTTCGCTGTTAAAATCTGGCAAAGTACGTGGTGTGCGCTTTGAAACATTGGAAAAAATCTGCGAAGCGCTGGATTGCCAACCTGGTGATCTCCTAGAATTTACGACAGAAGAAAAGTAACCGCTTGATGCAAAATAGCGTATGGCATAATCACACTATATATAAAATTTAGAGGAAATGATGAGCAAAGCGCCCAAACGTTTACGTAGCCAAGATTGGTTTAATAATCCTGACAACCCTGGCATGACTGCCTTATACCTTGAGCGCTATTTAAACTTTGGCTTGACGCGAGAAGAGCTCCAATCAGGAAAGCCAATCATCGGCATTGCGCAAACCGGGTCTGATCTTTCTCCTTGTAACCGTCATCACATTGAGCTTGCGAAACGCGTGCGCGACGGCATCATTGCCATGGGCGGAATTCCAATTGAATTTCCCGTCCACCCTATTCAGGAAACAGGTAAGCGCCCTACGGCAGCACTCGACCGCAACTTGTCTTATTTATCGTGTGTTGAAGTACTTTACGGCTATCCAATTGACGGCGTTGTGCTGACAATTGGATGTGACAAAACCACACCCGCGATGCTCATGGCTGCAGCCACTGTCAATATTCCTGCCATCGCACTGTCTGTTGGGCCAATGCTGAACGGTTGGTGGAAAGGCGAACGTGCAGGCTCTGGCACCGTAATCTGGAAAATGCGCGAGAAGCTTTCTGCTGGCGAAATCGATTATGATGAGTTCATGGATGCAGCAGCGGCCTCAGCGCCTTCCGTTGGCTACTGCAACACAATGGGCACAGCGACGACTATGAACTCGCTTGCCGAAGCGCTTGGCATGCAGTTACCGGGATCAGCGGCAATACCTGCGCCTTACCGCGAACGCGGCCAGATGTCCTATGAGACAGGCAAGCGCATTGTCGAAATGGTGAATGAAGACCTCAAGCCTTCAGATATTATGACGCGTGAAGCATTTGAAAATGCAATCGTCATCAACTCGGCGATTGGCGGCTCCACCAACGCACCTATCCATTTGAATGCCATTGCGCGACACCTTGGCGTACCACTGACAAATGATGATTGGCAAAAGCTCGGTCACAAAATTCCACTTCTGGTAAATCTAATGCCGGCTGGCGAGTATCTGGGCGAAGATTATTCGCGCGCAGGCGGCGTGCCGGCCGTTGTTATGGAGCTCATGAAAGCGAACCTTTTACCACACCCATCAGCGTTGACTGCCAATGGCAAAACAATGGGTGACAATTGTGGTAAAGTTAAAAACGCCAATGAAGATGTCATCAAAACCGTCGCAAACCCAATGATGGAAAATGCAGGGTTCATAAATCTGACAGGTAACTTGTTTAACTCTGCTATTATGAAAACCAGTGTTATCTCAGAAGAATTCCGCAACCGTTATTTATCAAACCCTGATCAACCTGATGCTTTTGAAGGCAAGGTTATCGTTTTTGATGGGCCGGAAGATTATCATCACCGAATTGATGACCCAGCAGAAGGCATCGACGAAAACACAATTCTTGTCATGCGCGGCACTGGCCCTATCGGCTATCCGGGCGGGGCGGAAGTTGTTAACATGCAGCCACCTGCTTACCTCATCAAAAAGGGCATCACATCATTGCCTTGCATCGGTGATGGGCGACAGTCAGGCACATCGGGATCGCCGTCTATTCTCAATGGTGCACCTGAGGCAGCGGCTATGGGTGCAATCGCACTTTTGAGAACGGGCGACCGTCTTCGCGTCGATCTGAACAAAGCAGAAGTCAATATTTTGATGGATGAAGCCGAGCTACAGCAACGCAAAGAAGCGCTGGCGGCTGAGGGCGGTTATCCTTACCCTGCTTCGCAAACACCTTGGCAAGAAATTCAGCGCGGTATTGTTGATCAATTTGATGAGGGTATGGTGCTCAAGAACGCACCTAAATATCAAGCAATAGCCCAAAAGATTGGGCTTCCGCGCGACAGCCATTAATTATTGCTCCTTAAATTTAAAGAGCGTTGAAAACCTATAGGAAGCACTTAAAAGTAAATTCCATGAGTGATAAAAAAAAGGACCACCGTGTTGGGATTATTCCCTTCTCCGTGCGCGGCGATTTAATCGCCGTGCTTTTTGTGACATCGCACACCCGCGGGCGGTGGATTTTGCCGAAAGGTCGCTCAAAAAAGGGCGAAACTGATAACGAAGCCTCACTGCGTGAAGCTTTCGAAGAAGCAGGTATTAAGGGTAAAGTGCTAACCGACTTTCCCATGACGGTGATGATCGACAAGTCAATTGGCGACGGCACAACCGAGCGCGTTCCTGTAACTTATTACCCAATGTATGTACGCAAGCAAGTTGATGAATTTCCGGAAAAGGATAGCCGCGAGCGGCATTGGGCGTTACTCGATGATGCGCCACGCGTTGCTTATCATGATGATTATCTTGAAGTGATAAAACAATTCAAACGTCTCGCACCGAAAATCAAAGAAGCTGCAAAAGCCAATAAATAATAGCTGACAGTAGCGCGGATGCTGGAACTGTCACCACCCATGCGGCAGCAATAGACAGCGCAAAGTTACGGCGTACCAAACGACGTTTTCTGTGTGCTGCGATTGCATCGAATGCGTCGTCAGCCGTTGCGTTTAGTTTATGGCCAGGGCGCAATTTACGCTTATTGGGATTTTCAACATATTCTCTTAAAAAACCGACACCGAATACTGCGCCAATCGCAATATGTGTTGAGCTTACAGGCAGGCCCAAATTACTCGCAATCAGCACGGTCATAGCCGATGAAAGAGCAACGCAATATGCGCGCGGTGAATTAAGACGTGTGATTTTCTCACCTACAACAGCGATTAACTTGGGGCCAAACAAAGCCAGGCCGATAGCTATTCCAAAGGCTCCCACAACCATAACCCAAATCGGAATATCGACCTTGCTTGCGACTTCGTCTGCGCCTGATAGCGTGGAAACGATCGCCGCTAGCGGCCCAACAGCATTGGCCACATCATTGGCACCATGGGCAAATGAAAGCAGAGCAACGCCAATAATGAGAGGCACATCAAAAAGCCCATACATGTCTTTTTTGATGTTTTTCCGCCCAATAATTTTACGAGCAATATGAGGTTTGGCAAACCAATGGGCGATAACAAATGCTGCTGCAGAGGCAATTACAATCTCAAGTGATGACGGCTTCCAAACTTTACTCAGTCCCTTTGTCGCCATATAAGCCGTAAAGGCAGCCGCCATGACTGCGATCAAAATCGGAACCCATTTTTTTGCAGCCGTAATTCTGTCTTCGACGTTCAAAATTTTGATTTTAATAAGGTAAAGCAGGCCTGCTGCAACTGCCCCGCCAAACACAGGCGAGATCACCCAACTTGCAGCAATCAGGCTCATTGTATCCCAATCGACAAGACCAAAGCCGGATGCAGCAACCCCTGCCCCAAGCACACCGCCAACGATTGAGTGTGTGGTTGATACTGGAGCACTCAGCCACGTTGCCAAATTGATCCACAATCCAGCGGCAAATAAGGCCGCAAGCATAAGGAAGCGAAAATTCTCAGCGGAAATTTCACCGCTTTCAGGCGAGATAATGCCCTTTGATACGGTAGAGACAACATCGCCCCCTGCAAGCAAAGCGCCAGCTGTTTCACAAATGCCGGCAATAAGAACGGCACCAAGAACGGTTAGAACTTTACCGCCAACGGCCGGCCCCATATTATTTGCAACATCATTGGCCCCGATGTTGAGCGCCATGTATCCGCCGACGATGGCAGCGATGACAACGATAAGCGTTTCATTGCCTAAATCTGAGTATAAGCGACCAACCAGCAAGCCTACGATTGCTAAAAACAGCACAGACAAACCTAGCGGGACAACAATTCCTCGCATGCCGAAAAACTGAGACTGTCCATATTCGAGACGTCGCAGATCGTTCACATAACGGTTTTCAGGATTTTTCGCGGGGGTGGTCAAACTTGTACTCCGAATTTCTCGCTTCAACATCACGCGGCGAGCAGTAGCAATTTTTTAGCGCAGATTTCACTTAAAAGCTTTAGCTGCAATGAGATTGCCTGTGGAAATTACCGTATACCTTAGCGAACCTGAACATGGCTTTAAGCTAGTGAAGGAGAACAGGCAACAGAAACGACCAATAGGCTGCCCAGCGGCTTACAGAAACATTCATCCGCGACCGATAAAAGGCATGTTCGTTGCCATAACAGTCATAAACTGAACATTAGCGCCAAGTGGTAAATTCGCCATGTGTAGAACTGAACTTGCAACATGAGCAACATCCATCACGGGTTCTGATTTTATGGATAAATCCGCTTGCGGAACACCTTCCACCATTTCCTTGGTCATATCAGATGCTGCATTTCCAATATCAATTTGGCCACATGCGATATTATAGGGGCGTCCATCAAGTGAGATTGACCGCGTTAAACCGGTAATCGCATGTTTGGATGATGTGTAAGGTGCAGAACCTGGACGCGGCGCTGAAGCAGAGACAGACCCATTATTGATAATGCGCCCACCTTGTGGGTTTTGCTTACGCATGAGGTTAAATGCGCCGCGCGCACACAAAAACGCACCGTTCAAATTTACATTAATGACTTTGAGCCAATCTTCGGCTGACACATCGCCAATCGGAGCGGCTGGTACGTTATTACCCGCATTGTTAAACAAAACATCGAGCCTGCCATATTTATTTTCGATGCTATCGAAAAGTACGTCCACCTGATCAGGCTGCGTAATATCGCTGGCAATCGCTTCACAATCATTGCCAATTTCTACAGCGGCTTTGTTCAGCTTTTCCTGATCTCGGCCTGTGATAATGACAGTATAATCATTATGAGCGAGCGTTTTTGCACATGCCAAACCAATACCGGACCCACCGCCTGTAACTAAAGCTATTCGTGTCAAAGCGCCCTCCTATAAATAATTTAGGCAACATTCATACTGTATCATTCACACCGAGATGCAATGACTGATTATGGAGCAATATGCCTTCGCGCAAGGTGTAAAACCCTTGGATTTGCCCCATAGAACAAGCGCTTGGTCTTGCGCTTTTTCCCAATGCAGGTATTTCCACGCATACCAAGTTTAGAAACACCCATTTTATTCCCGCTTATCAGCGGAACAGTATAATCTGGACCATCGGTACGGAGACCCAGCAATGAGCCAATCTGAATTCATCATCAGAAAGCCTGACGACTGGCATCTTCATTTGCGTGACGGCGATATGCTCAAAGCGGTGGTTGGCCATTCAAGCGAGCATTTTGCGCGCGCCATCATTATGCCCAATCTCGTGCCGCCAGTTACTACGACTGCGCAAGCCAGTGATTATGCGAAGAGAATTAAAGCCGCTGTTCCAGAAGGTCACAAATTCGAACCGCTGATGACTTTATATCTCACCGAAACAACAGATTTGAACGATCTCGTTGCTGGCGCTGAGAGCGGGCTTATCAAGGGTGTAAAATTATACCCAGCAGGCGCAACAACCAATTCTGAAAGCGGCGTTCGTAACTTCGAAACGATCGTTCCGATTTTGGAAAAGATGGCTGAAATAGGCCTGCCGCTTTTGGTGCATGGCGAGGTTACAGATCCTCAGATTGATATATTCGACCGCGAGGCTGTTTTTATCGAACGTGTGCTTGATCCAGTTCGCACTAAAGTCCCGGAACTCAAAGTCGTCATGGAACACGTAACGACAAGTGACGGTGTTGATTATGTAATGTCTGGCGGCGACAATATTGGCGCGACAATCACCACGCATCATTTAATTATCAACCGCAATGCCTATCTGGCGGGCGGTATCAAGCCGCATTATTATTGCCTGCCTGTTGCCAAGCGCGAAGAACATCGCCTTGCCCTTAGAAAAGCTGCAACCTCTGGCGATGCAAAGTTTTTCCTAGGAACAGATTCTGCTCCGCATCCTGATGGTGCAAAAGAAGCGGCATGCGGCTGCGCTGGCATTTACACATCCCTCAACACATTGAGCTGTCTTGCCCATGTGTTTGAACAGGACGGAGAGTTGGAAAATCTGGAAGCATTTGCAAGTTTGAATGGCCCTGCATTTTATGGATTAAAACCCAACGATCAGCGCGTTCGTTTCACCAAATCTGAAACACCTATTGCATACCCAGACAAAATAAACGTTCAAAACGACAAAGTAACTGTATTTGACCCCGGCTTTCCATTATTTTGGAAACATGAAGAGATTAGCACCGACACCATTTGAGCGCTGCGACCTATAGAAGGCACAATGATGAACACAAGTAACTTTCCTGACCGCGAATTAATGGCTGAAATGACAGCGAAAATGCTGCTGGAGATCGGCGCTGTTCATTTTCGCCCCGAAGAGCCTTATATGCTCACATCGGGCCTCGCTAGCCCTGTCTATATCGACTGCCGAAAGCTGATTTCTTATCCGCGTATTCGCAGCACATTGATGGATTTTGCCGCTGGCGTGATTTTGCGTGATATCGGTTTTGAACAAATCGAAAGTGTTGCTGGCGGCGAAACAGCAGGCATACCTTTTGCCGCATGGATTTCTGAACGCCTTGCACTGCCTATGCATTATGTACGTAAAAAGCCAAAGGGCTTTGGCCGCGATGCGCAAATCGAAGGCAATTCCGTTGATGGCAAGCGCGTTTTGCTGGTTGAAGACTTAACAACCGATGGCGGTAGCAAGATCAAATTCTGTGAAGCTATCCGCCAAGCTGGTGGTGAAATCTCAGATACAATTGTTGTGTTCTACTATGACATTTTCCCAGAAGCCGTCGAAAACCTTCAATCAATCGGCCTCAACTTGCATTACCTTGCCACATGGCGCGATGTTTTGGCTGTATGCCAAAAGAACAATTACTTCGACAAAGAAACATTGGCGCAGGTCGAAAGCTTTTTGGATGATCCACTGTCTTGGTCTGGCGCCCATGGCGGCGTGACTAAAATTTCATCCGTCGACTAAATAAATTATATCTAGCTGCCGTCACCCAGTTTAAAACGGCAGCTAGATTTTGCGGCTATAATTGAACCGCAACCAACCCAACAAAATCACCCATTTTAATGAGACCCGGAACGTGGCGTGCGGTGAGAATACCCTCACGCTTTGCCGCCAAAGTTTCTGGCTGTTGACCCGTGCGATCACTTGGCCACACGCGAGCGATTGGCTGGCTTTCACTTACAACATCGCCAAGATCAACAAGGTATTCAATCAGTCCCACTGTTTCAGCAAAAACGAAACAACTCTCATCGGGCATATCGAGCTGGATCGTTTCACTAAGCTCCATTGTGCCAGACAGTATTCCGGCATGAATAAGCAAATTACGAATGCCCTTTTTAGCAATCGCCACACTGCGCGCAGTTGATGTTCCGGCACCGCCAAGCTCGGTGGTGACAAAGACTTTGCCTTGCGTCTCTACCTCAGTGTCAAACATGCCGACATTATCGATCTCAAGCATGCGCACAGAATATGGCGCATTGAACGCTTGCATCGCTGCCATACAATCTCGTTCTTGCGCCTTATTATCCAAAACATGTGCTGCTGCAAAAGGAAGGAAATCTAACGTTCGCCCGCCTGAATGAAAGTCCAGAACGATGTCTGCCATCGGCACAAGTTCAGTGGCTATATAATGACATATTTTTTGTGTGACCGTGCCATCAGGACGCCCTGGAAAGCTCCGGTTCATATTGTTACCATCTATCGGTGAACAGCGAAGCCCTTTAGAAAAAGCAGGTAAATTCATCATCGGCAGAATTATCACGCGGCCTTTAATATCGTCAGGTCGCAGGGATGCAGCAAGGTCCTGCAAAGCGATAGGGCCCTCATATTCATCGCCATGGTTGCCCCCTGTTAAAAGGGCGGTCGGGCCCTGCCCGTTTGCAACAACAGTGATCGGTATCATCACAGAACCCCACGCACTATCATCGCGGCTATAGGGAAGCTTCAAAAAGCCATGATGCGTACCATCTTCATCAAAGGGTATCGTCGCGCTAATCGGATTTTTACTCATCGTTTTACCCATAGTTCGCGAGGTGTTGTGCATAGGCATTCATGACCACTTTCGGTGATCAAAATCGGCTCGGTAATTTCCAGCCCACCATCGTCTAGCCACAGCGCAGGCATGAAGTGAAATGTCATACCGGGCTCTAAAATAGTAGTGTCGCCGCGGCGAAAAGATATCGTGCGCTCACCCCAATCTGGCGGATAGCTCAAGCCGATTGCATATCCGCAGCGACTGTCCTTTTCAAAGCCTGCTTTGTTGAGCGTTGCGTTGAACGCGTTGGCAATGTCTTGCGCTTGATTGCCCGGTTTTGCTTGCGCTAAGCCCGCATCAATTGCATCAAGTACCGCGCTTTCAGCATCTCTGTATTTCTGCGGCACATCGCCTAAAAACAAGGTTCGCGATTGCGGACATTGATATCGGCGATGCGCGCCCGCTATTTCGAAAAAAGTTGCCTCATTATTTTCCATAGGCCGATCATCCCATGTCAGATGCGGCGCGGTCGCATCCATACCGGAGGGCGCCATTGGCACGATGGCTGGATAATCCCCCCAAAAACCATCTGCGCCACGAATTCCAGTCGCGTAAATTTCCGCAATTAAATCGTTCTTGCGCATACCCGGTTCAGCACATTCCAAAATACGTGCATGCATCGCCTCGACGATACGCGCTGCACGCTGCATATACTCAATTTCTCGCTCTGATTTGACCGCGCGTTGCCAATTCACAAGGCCAGAGCAATCCTTGATACTGGCTGTAGGCAGCCCCTCAAGCAGCTTCATATGCGCGGTGGCGGAGTAATAATAATTATCCATCTCAACGCCAATATTTGCACTCTCAAGACCAAGCTCGGACAATAAAATAGCAAGCTCTTGCATCGGATGCTTGTCAGGATTTTGCACAAACGTATCGTCATATCCGCGAATATTATCTTCACTATCCATAAACACGGTACGGCGTGCGCCCAGCACATCCATTGCGCGGCCCCACCAGATAGGGTCGCCCTCATGTGTTAGAATCACCCCTTGATAAACATAGAACGACCACCCGTCATAACCCGTCAACCAAGACATATTTGAAGGATCGCACACGACAATCGCCTCAAGTCCAGCAGCAGACATTGCTACCCGCGTTTTGGCAATGCGGCGCTGGTATTCAGCATTCGTGAAGTTTTTCTCGTAAGTTGTCATCGAACGAACCGTGCCTTTCTAATTGCCATAATGGCTAGTGTTTCAATCGCACTACCCTGAACACCGGCCCCGGTCATATCAGTGATTGTGTGTTTTGAGATGGAGCAATTGGACACATGCGATAAGCACACCCCCATCTCCGCTCGCTTACGGTCTCTGTAAATTTTCTTCACGTCAAGGTCAGTTTATGCCTATCGATTTTGAGTATCTTTCAAAGCACCCAGCATCCGCAATTGACAAGCAGGTTGGCTTATCCGAAACGATATGACGATGAAAACCCAACGCCTCGACAAGATTGATCTCAGCCTTTTGACCGCCCTTGCCAGAAATGGGCGCTTGAGCAAAAGCGAACTTGCACGCCGCGTTGGACTTGGCACAACATCATGCTGGGAAAGAATACAGCGGCTTGAAGAAGCTGGTGTGATTACGGGATACCGCGCTGAGTTTTCCCTTCGCGCACTGGGCCCTACGGTCACTGTTTTCGTTATGATTGAGCTTGATGAGCACCGCGCGCAGGACTTTGATCAATTCGAACGTGAAATGGCAAAGCACGATGAAATTACTGGCTGTTGGGCACTTGGCGGCGGTTATGATTATCTAATGCAGGTCGTCACCCGCGACATCGACAGTTATCAATTGCTGATTGATAATGTTCTGGAGCAACGGGCCGGCGTGAAGCGCTATTATAGCTATATCGTTACAAAATCGGTCAAAGATGCGCCGCCGCCTTTTGAAATACTCTCCCAGAAATAGGCTCCCTTTCCGATGTATTTTCGGAAAACATGACTATTCTGCGAATAATTTTCGCGGCCAGTTATGATAGTTTGCGACCACCAACCTTCTTTTTAATTGAGGCTGATGTGTCCAAGCTCGTTAACATCCGGCATTCGCCAAATTAAACGACCGTAACGTGCCGCGAAGGGCCGCGCTTTGGCTTAGAAGTCTTTACTGAAATAAATATGTTTGCCGCAACTGGGCTAAACCAAAGGAAAAAGAGATGAATAAGCAGCTTACCAATGATCAATTAACGCAGTGGGACCACGATCACTTTTTCCATCCGTCCACCCATCTTGGTCAGTTTGCACGCCGCGAAATGAGCAACCGGATTATTACGGGCGCGAACGGCGTTTATATAATAGACCGCGAAGGGCGCAGTTCGCTTGATGCGTTTGCTGGCCTCTATTGCGTTAATGTTGGTTATGGCCGCACGGAAATTGCCGATGCTATTGCCGAGCAAGCCCATGAGCTTGCCTATTATCATTCCTATGTTGGCCATGGCACCGAGGCTTCAATCACGCTTTCAAAGATGATTGCAGAACGCGCACCGGATGGCATGAACCATGTCTATTATGGGCTTGGTGGTTCTGATGCCAATGAGACAAACATCAAGCTGGTTTGGTATTATAACAACGTTCTTGGCCGTCCTGAAAAGAAGAAGATCATCTCGCGTTGGCGCGGTTATCATGGTTCGGGCCTCGTAACCGGATCGCTGACAGGGCTTGAGCTTTTCCATAAAAAGTTTGATCTGCCGCTTAGCCAAATCCTTCACACCGAGGCACCTTATTATTACCGCCGCAATGATCTATCGATGAGTGAAGAGCAATTCTCTGCCCATTGTGCAGCAGAGCTTGAAGCTATGATCGAACGCGAAGGCGCAGATACAATTGCTGCCTTTATCGGTGAACCAGTTCTTGGCACGGGCGGTATTGTACCGCCGCCTAAAGGTTATTGGGATGCGATCCAAAAGGTTTTGAACAAACACGATATTCTTTTAATCGCCGATGAGGTTGTCACTGGCTTTGGCCGTCTCGGCACAATGATGGGCTCAGATCATTACGGCATGAAGCCGGATATCATCACGATCGCGAAGGGGCTTACTTCTGCCTATGCGCCATTATCAGGCTCAATCATTTCCGACAAAATGTGGGCCGTGCTGGAACGTGGTACAGATGAGAATGGTGCCATTGGACATGGGTGGACATATTCTGCGCACCCAATTGGCGCGGCCGCTGGTGTCGCAAACTTGAAACTTTTGGACAAGCTTGATCTTGTTTCAAACGCACGCAACATTGGCCAATATCTCAACCAAGCTATGGCTGAGGCTTTGAGCGAACACGCTCATGTTGGCGAGATTCGCGGAGAAGGTATGTTATGTGCTGTCGAGCTGGTCAAGAACCGCGATAACCGCACATTCTTTGATGCATCGGAAAAACTGGCACCGCGCATTGTTGGTAAGATGCTGGAACGCGGCGTCATCGCACGTGCTATGCCACAAGGCGACATTATTGGCTTTGCGCCTCCATTTTCGTTATCACGTGAAGAGGCGGATAAAATTGTTGAGGCAACAAAAGCTTCGATCATTGAAATTTTAGGCTAATCGGCCTCACCGCACTTACAATTGTGAAGCCATAATTTGGCTTCACATATAAAGACTTAAGGCTTCCCCATAAGATATCTGAACTGTAATTGATGAGCGCAATCTTGCTCATCAAACTCGGTTTCTGTTCACCAAGTCGTTCACCCATTTGCATTCTAGTGCCGACTGCATGTTATACAGCAGCGAATCAATTGAAGGGCACTGCCGTAAGTTTGCTTCGCATGGTGCAAATCACGCACATATGTTGCCCGTTAATCAGAACATTATCGGAGGTCACTGTGCCAAAGAAAAAGAAAATCGTCGTCAAAATCGGATCCAGCCTATTAGCAAATAGCGATCGATTGACGCTAAGATATGCCTTTATGAACGGCTTGATGAGCGATCTCGCACAATTGCAAAAAGAAGGCCACGACATCATTCTGACGTCATCGGGTTCTGTCGCGTTGGGCCTCAACATGATTGGCAAGCGTCCTGAAGATGCAGGCATCATGGACAAGCAAGCGGCGGCGGCCTGCGGGCAGCCCCTCTTGATGAACGCTTACCGACAAGTGGCCTCAGAACATGGAATGGGTGTTGCTCAAATGCTGGTAACAGCTGGCGACATGGAAGAACGCAGGCGTTTTTTAAACATTAAAAACACCATGATGCGGCTGCTTGAAAGCGACATCATGCCTATCGTGAACGAAAATGATTCCATTGCTACGCATGACTTGCGCGTGGGAGATAATGACCGCCTATCGGCTAAAGTCGCTCAGATGATTGAGGCAGACCTATTGGTCATTCTGACCAGCGTCGAAGGTCTTTATGACCGTGACCCATCTGATCCCGATGCCAAATTTATTTCTGAAGTGGAAGATGTAAGCCAACATCTAGAATCCACAACCAGCATCAGCGCTTTGGGTAGTGGCGGCATGTTGACCAAAATGCAGGCCGCGAGCATGGCGCAGCATGCGGGCGTCGAAACGATTATTGCAGATGGCATCATCGAACGTCCAATCTCATCGGTCCTAAACAATGAACGGCGCTATACGCGCTGCCTCGTCACTGGTGAAACAGCAACGCCGCTCAAAATTTGGCTTAGCAACCGATTACAGGTGTCTGGTACACTCGTCGTTTCTAAAGATGTGGCCGCCGCCGTGATAACAGGCAAATGTGGCATCAACCGAAGCAATATAATCTCAATTCAAGGCGAGTTCACAAAAGGCGATGTACTACATGTCTATGATGAAGACGGCACAGAAGTCGCGCGCGGCCTAACGAACTTCTCCTCAGAAGAAACAATGCTGATGGCACGCCATCTTGATATGCCGGTTGAAGATGTTATCGGCTACAAGACCAAGAGCGATGTTATTGCTGCAGAGAACATTTTAGTTCTTGAAGAGACTCACCTTCCACTCGATGCGCCAGAAGATGATCAAAGGGTCGTCGTGCAAATTTAGTTTCACACGTTCAACAGTTCAAAAATCATAGCTATGGAGCAGATATCTTTGCCACGCCGAAGCCTACTCCATACGCTTTATAATAATACTTGCATTTAATCACGATGCAGCAGTTTTCACCTGCCCGCTGCTTAAGTATACACAGTTAGTCTCTTTTCTATATCTGAAAATGTAAGTTCAATTGCCTGCTACAGAGTAGACAAATGGGATAAACATGAATACTAAGTGTTACTGTATAACATTACAGAGAGATTTTCATGTTAAAATTCCATCATCAACTCGCCCTTCTTTCAGGAGCAATTTCGCTATCGTTAGCGGCATCAGTCACGACAGTGTTGGCTGATGATGAAACAAAAGAAGTTTGGCGTTTATTTGTATCAGATCAAGCTGAGTCCAAAGTAACGGTTATCGACCCTACTGAAGGCAAAGTCCTCCAGCAATTTACGACAGATGGCTATGTGACCCATCTTGTGCCCAGCCAAAGTGGTGAAACACTGTTTGCAGTGCAAATGGACCATGATGCTGTCAATGTCATTGCAAGCGGCATTTCCCTTTCAGGACACGGTGATCACAGCGATATTGAGATCGAAAAATCAAAAATATTACCTATGAAACTAGAAGGCTCACGGCCGGTGCATGTGATCCCTCACGGTGATAAAATGGTTCAGTTCTTTGACCGTGAAGGTGAAGCCAGAGTCTATTCAGAACATGAGCTTCTAGAGGGTAACGCAGATTATAAAACAGTCAAAACGGCAGCGCCGCATCACGGCGTGGTCGTTCCGATGGGGGACTACTTTCTGGCTTCTGAACCCAATCTTATGGTTGAAACCAAAGCCGATGAACTGCCCCCACGTCTTGGCGTAAAAGCCATAGACAAAAATGGTGAAACGGCTGGCGATGTTGCCACCTGCACCGGCCTGCATGGTGAGGCCCATTCAGCTGGGCTCGTTGCTTTTGGCTGTGAAGAAGGCGTTATTATTGCCAGCGTTGATGGCAGCAATGTGCCAGAATTTAACATGCTAGAATATAGCGTTGATATGCCTGAAGGACAGGTGGGAACACTTGCGGGCGGCAAAGCTATGCAATTCTTCTTGGGAAATTATGGCGCGGACAAACTCGTCATTATCGATCCTTCTACCGTCAATCCCTATCAGGTGGTGAACCTTCCAGTGCGTTATGTCAGCTTCGCCCTTGATCCTAAAAATGTGAAAATCGCCTATGTTTTCACCGAGGACGGCAAGCTTAGTGCACTCAATATATTAAGCGGAAAACTCGAACACTCCGCCCAAATCACAAAACCTTACAGCAAGGATGGTCATTGGCGCGATCCACGTCCAAGAATTGCTGTGATGGGCGATATTATTGCCGTTACCGATCCGAACAAAGGGCTTGTCCGTCTTCTTGATAGCAAGAGCTTTAAGGAAGAAAAAACGATCACAGTTGAAGGCCTTCCCTTCAACATAACCGCCATCGGTGGATCTGGTCTCCAACACTAACACTTAACCGGAGGTAGAAAGTTCTGCCTCCGGCGACATTAAACATAGTCAACTCAATGTGAGACTAATCATGATTTCCCAATCCAATGACGCACGCTTACCCGTTACTGTACTTTCTGGCTTCTTAGGCGCAGGCAAAACAACACTGCTCAACCATGTTCTGAACAACCGCGAAGGACGCCGCGTTGCTGTTATCGTGAACGATATGAGCGAAGTAAATATTGATGCGGACCTGATACGCGAAGGCGGGGCTAACCTCTCACAGACCGATGAAAAATTGGTCGAAATGACCAATGGTTGCATCTGCTGCACATTGCGCGATGACCTTTTGGCAGAAGTAAGACGCTTGGCTGACGAAGACCGGTTTGATTATCTCCTGATCGAATCCACGGGCGTATCGGAACCATTACCCGTTGCAGCAACATTTGAATTTCGCGATGATCAAGGCGCAAGCCTTTCTGATGTCGCTAGACTTGATACGATGGTCACAGTCGTTGATAGCGTTAACCTGCTCAATGATTATTCAAGCCATGACTTCATTAAAGATCGCGGCGAAAGCCTTGGCGAAGAAGACGACAGAACACTTGTCGACTTACTTGTGGACCAAATCGAATTTGCCGATGTTGTCATCCTGAACAAGTCGGGCGCTGCCGAACCGCAAAAGCTAGACGCTGCCCGCAAGATCATCACGGCTTTGAACCCTGATGCGCGCATTATCGAAACTGATTATGGCGTGGTTAAACAAAACGATATTTTCAATACGGGGCTGTTTGACTTTGATACCGCTCATGGGCACCCACTTTGGGCAAAAGAACTTTATGGCTTTGCAGATCATATTCCAGAAACCGAAGAATATGGTGTTTCGTCTTTTGTTTATCGCGCTCGGCGACCTTTCGCGCCCCAAGAGGTACACGACATACTCAACGGCCCATTGCCTGGCGTTATTCGCGCTAAAGGGCATTTCTGGATCGCCACGAGACCTGAATGGGTTGCAGAGTTTTCGCTTGCAGGCGCATTGAGCAGCATTAAGCCTCTGGGCACATGGTGGGCGAGCGTTCCTAGAGAGAGCTGGCCGGAACAGGCATCCGTTTCCAAATATATTGAAAAACATTGGAGCGACGCTTTCGGCGACAGGCGGCAGGAAATCGTGTTTATCGGTTCTGATATGGATAAGGAAGCCATTGCAGCTGCGCTCGACAATGCATTGATCGGCAGCGAAACCAAGTTTGAACCCGAACTATGGACCAAGCTTTCTGACCCATTGCCAAATTGGCAACGTGCGCCACAAGCAGCATAGTTTTAACCTGAGTCTCTAAGAATGGATATGGCAGTCAATCGGTCGAGGAACCTTTGCAAGGCATCTGGACCAGACTTGCCTGTCCATTCACAACAAACGCCTATCGATAAACGGCGACGCTTAAACAGCGAGCATTACATCGCCGCTACTCGGCGAAAGCAATTACTTAAATATTTGGAAATGGTGCACCCGGGAAGATTCGAACTCCCGACCCCTTGATTCGTAGTCAAGTGCTCTATCCAGCTGAGCTACGGGTGCGTGACGCTAATGCACTGCATTGCGACTTGGCGGTTGGTAGTCCTTCGAAAACCAAAAAGCAAGTGTAGAATTGCAGGTTTTTCACTCTAAACTGAATTTTATCGTACCAATCAGTTTTCCGACGGGTTTAACCCTGTCATTGTTTCCTTCGCCGCGAACTTATCCCCCAAGATTTGCGGAAGATGAATCTCAAAATGAGTACCAACCGTGCGCCCTTCACGAAGTTTGATTGAACCACCATGTGCCGTGATTAACTCATGCGCAATGGCAAGGCCAAGGCCCGTACCGTTGTGGCGCGCAGAACCCTTGAATGCAGAGAACAGATTATCCAACGCCTTTTGAGGAAGGCCGGGGCCTGTGTCTTCAACATGAATGATGATATTTGCGCCGTCTTTCGTTGCAGATATATCAAGGCGCTTAATGGATGACGGCATTTGATCATCACGCATCGCTTGAACGGCGTTACGGCACAGATTGTGAAGCACACGAAACAACTGTTCAGGATCAGCATCCACCTCAAAGGCGCTATCAACAGCCGATGAAAACTCTAAGCCTTCATCCGCAGCAACACCTAAATGATCACGGACATCTTCAATGACCGATGACAACGCAATGCGTCGGCGCTCTGGGGTCTGCTCCTGCGCCTTGCCGTAGGAAAGAACATCATTGGTGTAATTAACGGCGCGGTCGAGTGTGCGAACGAGTTTTGGACCAAAGCGTTTCACTGCCGGATCATCGCTATCAGCCAGCATATCAGACATGAGCTGGGCCGAGGCCAATATATTGCGCATATCATGATTTATTTTGGAAACCGCCAACCCAAGATCCGCCAAGCGCTTTTGGCTGCGTAACGTATTCTGCATTTGCCGCTGCATTGAAGTAAGTTCGCGCGCGGCAATCCCCATTTCATCATTGCTGTCTTTAAACTGAGTAATGGCATCAGGCGCAGATGGGTTTGCGGCAAACTTTAACATTGACCGCGTTATCGCACGGGCCGGCTTGATCATGATGCGATTGATCGCAAGAAAAACGAGTAGCGCCGTGAGCACAGATATCAGCAGGGAAATGAGAGCCACATTGCGCGCATAAATCAGCATCGCACCGCGCAGCTTGTCATCCTTGAGAACCATTTCGATTATTTGTTCTGAATCGCCAATTTTCCCCACAACCCGCAACGCTTTATCGCCGCCAAAAACCATCGTATCGAACGCATCAACAATTGCATCTATAGGCGAAAAGCTATCGACATTGACCATGTCATCGACTTGCGGCGGCATTTGAGCAACAACAACAAGCCGTGCAATTCCACCTGTGCGCAAAGCGATTGCTTTTGCACCAGTGGCCATCAACACTTCATCTTGTGCTGCTCGCGATAAATCTGCGCTTGTTTCGGTTGAAATCAAAACACTCGCAGCGCCAGCAGTATTCAGGCGCTCCTTCAGCCATTCAATTCGAAAATTGGCGACTGAAGGCACAAACATCAATATTTCTGCAAACAGCACAAATAAAATCGTAAGCCCCAACAATTTGGATGAAAGGCTACGCGTGGCGCTTACTTTAATTTTGTTTGTATCGGCTACATCAGCAGACATTGAGGAACCTTCTTTATGTGCCGTTATTCAATTTAAACTTAACCAAACATGCGCAAGAAGCCAATGATACGCCGCACGAATGGTTTGCGTGTCATTGGAGCAGAAAACGATGTCGCTGCCCGTTTTGAAATTTCTGTCATTGTTGGATATGGCGCGATATAGCCACGCAAGTCCTGCACTTTCATCTTTTGCGACACGGCCAAAGAAAAGACATTGATCATCTCACCGGCGCCATGTCCGGCAATCGATGCGCCCAATATCCGGCCCTTTTTATTCGTAATGATTTTGACAAGACCTTCGGTCTTGCGTTCTGCTTGCGCTCTATCATTTTCAGCATAAGGCCAACGCAGAATAGTCACATCGCCGTTTCGTTTTCGTGCTGCTTCTTCATTGAGGCCAACATGAGCTAATTCAGGATCAGTATAAGTTGCCCACGGAATAATATCGCGGTTCTCTTTGCCAGATAAGCGGAACAAAATAGACTGAACAACAAGCCCAGCATGATAACCTGCAACATGTGTAAACTGGAAACCACCGGCGACATCGCCAATCGCATAGACGCGCTTGTTGGATGTTCGAAGCGCGTTTGACACTTTGATGCCAGTGCGCTCAAACTTAATCCCAGCCTTTTCAAGATCGAGACCGTTTATGTTTGCAGCGCGCCCTGTTGCGACCAAAATATGTGAGCCAACAACGTCTTTGGTTCCATCGTCTGTCTCAACTGTCACTTTGACCGTTGTTTTGGTCTTTTGGGCGACTTCGACAACTTTTGCGCCCTCCATGATTTGAACGCCATCAGCACGGACATTGCGCAAGACCACTTCGGCCAATTCAGGATCGTCTTTACCAAGTGCTTTGAACCCTTCAATGACGGTCACTTCGCTGCCTAAGCGGCGATGCGCTTGCGCCATCTCAATGCCGATTGGCCCGCCGCCAATGACGATTAAATGGGCTGGTCGGCGCGTTTGGTCAAACAGCGTCTCATTGGTCAAATATTCAACTTTATCCAGACCTGGGATTGGCGGCACAAAGGCTGATGATCCGGTTGCAACAACAAAGCGCCGCGCTTTAATCTCATAGTCTCCGGCGATTACAGTTTCTTTGTCGATAAATTTGCCATGCGCTTCGATAACTTTCACGCCGAGCGCGGTAAACCGCTCAACAGAATCATTGGGCGCAATGGCGCCGATCACGCTGTGAATGTGATCATGCACTTTTTTAAAGTTAACTTCCGGCTCGACTGATTTAATGCCGAATTTATCGGCATGACGCATTGTGCTTGCGGCTTTACCAGCTGCAATGATGGCCTTGGAGGGAACGCAGCCATAATTCAGGCAATCGCCGCCCATTTTGCCGCTTTCAATCAATACGACTGAAACGCCAAAGGCCGCTGCAGCTGCTGCAACAGACAAACCACCTGATCCGCCGCCGATAACACAAATATCTGGTCTGATAACTTCAGTCATTTTTGTCCCCTTAATGTAGATCTTGCCGCTAAATGTTTATTGAATACTCAATTCCGGCGGCGTAATTTTTTGACGATTGTTGGTATGACAGCAACAATTGCGAGTGCTGCAAATGCTAGTGTAATTTCTGTCGTCACCAAATCGGCAACGCTTGCTTCCTGCCCAGATTCTTGTGCGGCGATCAGTACGCTTTCCACCCCTTGGCCCAAATAAGCATAGGCAAAAACGCCGGGTAAAATACCGATAAAAGTTCCGGCCACATAACTGCGCAGTGGAACATTGAACAAAGCAGGCGCGATATTCATAATAAAGAACGGTAATATGGGCGCAATTCTCAAAACGATAAGGTAGCTGAAAGCATTCTTCTCAAAACCATCGGCGAGGTTTTTAACTCTGCCGCCAACTTTTTCTTTCAAGAAATCACCAAAAGCCGTTTTAGCCGCAATAAACAGAACGGTTGCACCCAGTGTTGCTGAAATAGCCACGACGATGCCGCCCACAAGCCAGCCAAACAAAAAGCCGCCAAAAATCGTTAAAATAGAAGCTGCTGGAAATGAAAAAGCTGTTGCAACCGCATATAAAGCACCAAATGACAGCAAAGCTCTTACGTAATTGGCTTCGACATAGGCGCTTAGCGCTTCACGTTGTTCTGCTAGAAAACTTAAACTGAAATATTCATTCAGTCCAAAAGCGTATCCGAGGCCTAACCCGCCTAGAATAACAGCGACAGGCAAATAGCGCTTCCAAGCTGCCGTTTTGGGCTTGGCAATCCCGTCGCCGCGAACGTCTTCTGCTTTTTGGGTCATAACCATTGATGTATCAGTCATTTCATCGTTCCCGCAACGTACTTGCGTTCCTGCTGTGCTTTATTGCCAATTGGAAATGCGGTTTTTTGTGATCAACAACAACCAACAAACACGTGAAGCGCGCGTTATCGAGCAGGATTCTCTATCTTCTCGTAATAATCGAGAGCGATATCTTGCTTTTTATCATCAATGAATTGACCGCAAATCGATCAGATTGCATTGACAATCGGGTTTTGGTCGATCATAAGCCACCAACGATTGGGCTTAAGGGTCCGGCGGCAGCAAATATTGCGCCTACACCGGTCGATCTAGTCCTTCCAAGTAACAAGATTAGAGGTCATCGCTCAAGTGCGGTGAGATAGACATGTCAACGAAACGTACTTTTCAGCCTTCACGCCTTGTTCGCGCACGCCGTCACGGTTTCCGTTCGCGCATGGCAACAGCAGCTGGCCGCAATGTTTTGGCGCGTCGTCGCGCTAAAGGCCGTAAAAAGCTTTCTGCGTAATTTGTTTTACCGGCTTTGAGCAGCTTTAGGGCATGGCACAATCCGGAAAAACGAAACATAACTTTCCTCACATGATGCGAAAGCGTGCTGAATTTCTCAGCGCGCGAAATGGCGTACGCGCGACAGCTAGCGCTTTACGCTGCGAAACGCATATCGCTGACGAAAGCCGCGACCATCCGCGTATCGGCTTCACAGTGACAAAGAAAAATGGCAATGCCGTTAAGCGCAACCGTATCAAACGGCGTATGCGCGGTGCTATTCAAAGCATCAAGAACCTTAAAATGCGCAACGGCAATGATTATGTGCTTATTGCAAAGCCTAACGCTTTGACTGTGCCATTTGTCACATTGCAGTCAGACATTGCAGACCTCATACGAAAATCCCACAAGCGGCTCGACACTACCCCAGCTGCCCAAAATGCGAAACCGGACGTGTAAACCATGGATAATAACCGCAACCTCTTTTTGACTATCGCTCTGTCGGTCGGCATTTTGTCGCTTTGGCAGATTTTTTATGTCAATCCGCGCATCGAAGATCAGCGACAAGCCGAGATCGCGCAGCAGGCTGCTAATCCACAAACAACACCTTCGAGCACAGCAGCAGGTGACATTCCTGCCGGCAGCGCAACAAGTAACGCCGCATCAAACGGCGATATCCCGCAAGCTGCATCCGATTCTGCAGCAAATGGCATTGCAGACCGTGCGAGCGTATTGGCAAGCAGCGAACGTGTCGCCATTGATACTGACCTTCTAAAAGGTTCGATCAATCTTAAGGGCGCACGCTTTGACGACCTCTCGCTTAAAAATTACCATGTAACGGTTGATAAGAGCTCTCCAATTGTAGACGTGCTTACGCCCGCAGGCGCTGACCGCGCCTATATTGCTGAATTCGGCTATGCTGGTTTTGATGGCGCACCTGGCCCAAGCACAACTTGGACAGCATCATCAGGCGCGACATTGACATCATCGTCTCCGGTTACACTGACGTATGAAGCGCCAAACGGGCTTACATTTAACCGCACAATCGAAATTGATGATCAATACCTATTCACAATTACGGATGCCGTGGAAAACACTGGCGCGGAAGCTGTTTCAATTCAAAACTACGGTCGCACAACACGTTACTTCAAACCTGACACGGCTCCTATTTTCATTCTTCATGAAGGTATGGTCGGTGTAACGGGTGAAAAAGGCTTGTTGGAAACAACATTTTCAGAAATGGAAGATGACGGCTCCATCACGCCTGACAAATCGACAGATGGCTGGCTCGGCATTACCGACAAATATTGGGCAACAGCCCTTATTCCCGGTGGTGGCGGTGCGCAGACACCATTTCAGCCACGTTATTCATATTTCACACAAGGTACACCGCGCTATCAGTCTGACTATTTGACCGATGCCATTTCTATTGAGGCAGGCGCCACAACAACTGTTAAAGCCCAGCTTTTTGCAGGCGCTAAAAAAACTAGCATCATTGATGCGTATGAAGACAGCCAAGGTATCCGTCAGTTTGAACTGATGATTGACTGGGGCTGGTTCCACTTCATCACGAAACCGCTTTTCACATATATCATGAACCCTTTGTATGAGTTGATCGGCAACTTTGGTATCGCCATTCTTCTTACAACGGTCATCGTGAAGGCAGTATTTTTCCCGCTCGCCAGCAAGTCTTACAAGTCTATGGCACGCATGAAAGTCATGCAGCCGAAAATGGCTGAAATTAAAGAGAAGTACGGCGACGATCGCGAAAAAATGCAAAAAGCGATGATGGAACTGTACAAGAAAGAAAAGATCAATCCGGTCGCAGGCTGTTGGCCAATGCTGGTCCAGATTCCTGTTTTCTTTGCGCTCTATAAAGTGATCTACATTACAATCGAAATGCGCCATGCGCCATTCTTTGGCTGGATACAGGATCTATCTGCGCCAGACCCATCAAGCATTTGGGAGCTCTTCGGCCTCATCCCATGGGGTGCAGCAGATGTTCTGCCACCATTTGTTATTTTGGGTGTGTGGCCGATCCTTATGGGTATTACAATGTTCGTTCAAATGCAGATGAACCCTGCCCCACCGGACCCAACACAGCAGATGATTTTCCGCTGGATGCCGATTGTGTTTACATTCATGCTTTCAACATTCCCTGCCGGTCTTGTGATCTACTGGGCTTGGAACAACACATTGTCCATTATTCAGCAGGGCTACATTATGAAGAAAAATGGCGCTGAAATCGCTCTAATGGACAATGTTAAAGCTATGTTCGGCAAAGGCAGCAGTAAGCCAAGTTAATTGCCTGCCACATCAAACGACATTGAAAGGCTGCCATTTTGGCGGCCTTTCTTGTTTTTAACATCATTTCATTTTATATGCTGAGCACAACAGGAGTAAGTGCAGTGAACAAATAAGCTCATATCCGCAATATTTGCGGGAATTTTGAAATCATATCTCAAATGGAGCTTTCTCATGCACGGCCCTAGCCCTGATACTTTGTACCCACTTGCGGGATATTCCCGCACTTTGTTTCTCAAAAACTTTGTTACCAAGCCCAATATCGACGTTGGCGACTATAGCTATTATGACGACCCTGATGGTGGCGAGCGTTTTGAAGAGAAAAATGTGCTGCACCATTATGATTTTTTGGGCGACAAACTCATCATCGGGAAATTCTGCGCAATAGCTTCTGGAACACGCTTCATCATGAATGGTGCAAACCACGCCATGAGCGGTTTCTCGACCTATCCGTTTAATATTTTCGCCAATGGCTGGGAAGTTGGTTTTGATCCGAAAGTCTGGAGCGATGCCAGCCGGGGCGACACGGTGATCGGCAATGATGTATGGATCGGTATGGACTGTATGATTATGCCCGGCGTTACGATTGGCGATGGAGCAATCATTGCATCCAATTCTGTCGTAACACGTGATATAGCGCCCTATATGATTGTGGGCGGCAATCCTGCAGAAACAATCAAACAAAGATTTGACAACGAGACCGTTGAAAAACTGACGAATATCGCTTGGTGGAACTGGCCTGCACATAAGATTTCTCAGAATCTCGACGCAATACGTGGCGGCGACCTTGATCTTTTACTCAAAGCGGCGAAAAGAGAAGCATGACCAACGATACAGAACTATCACGCGAAGCCGTTACTGCAGCCCTTAAGGCTCACGGCAACTGGGCTTTTGTTAAAGGCGTTCCATCTATGGAATTCTTACCGCCATTGGGACCACCGGAAATCGCATTTGCGGGCCGTTCCAATGTGGGCAAGTCCTCGCTCATAAATGCTTTAACAGGCAAGAACGGACTTGCGCGTACATCGAACACGCCGGGGCGCACCCAAGAGCTCAACTTTTTCGTGCCAGAAGGTTTTTCTGGCGCGATGGATAATCTACCGCCTTTGGCAGTTGTCGATATGCCCGGCTATGGATATGCGAAAGCACCGATAGAAATGGTGGAGCGTTGGACTGAATTGGTGTTCGAATATATGCGCGGGCGCGTTACGCTCAAACGTATCTTTCTGCTCATTGATGCGCGCCACGGCGTAAAGCAAAACGATCTTGATGCCATGAAGCTCATGGACAAAGCGGCCATGTCCTATCAAGTGGTGCTCACCAAGACCGACAAGGTCAAAGAGCCAGCCATTCCGCGTATGATCGCCGAGACGCTTGAGAAGATCAAAAAAAGCCCTGCGGCTTTTCCTGAAGTCATTGCAACATCTTCGGAAAAATCTCGCGGCATGGATGATTTGCGTGAAGCGATAGCCAAAGCAATCAATCCATAGTGCTAGACGCACACACCGAACATCGCTATGAAATTTCCCGAAACGTTTATCGGATATCCCCATGACTGATCTCAGCGCACCAGAATTTGAAGCAGCCGTATTGGCGAAAGCCCTGCCGTTCATGCAGCGCTATGAGAACAAAACGATTGTTGTAAAATATGGCGGCCATGCCATGGGCGACAGCAATTTGGGCAAAGCCTTCGCACAAGACATCGCGCTGCTGAAACAATCAGGCGTCAACCCTGTTGTGGTTCATGGCGGCGGTCCTCAAATTGGCAAAATGCTCGAAAAAATGGGCATTGAGTCAAAATTTGAAGGCGGTTTGCGCGTTACAGATCAGGCAACTGTCGAGATCGTAGAGATGGTCCTTGCCGGCTCGATCAATAAAGAGATCGTGCAGCTTATCAATGAAGCTGGCGAATGGGCCATCGGGCTTTGCGGCAAAGACGGCAATATGGTTTTTGCTGAGAAGGCCAAGAAAACAATCATTGACCCTGACAGCAACATTGAACGTGTGCTTGATCTTGGCTTTGTTGGTGAACCAGTAGAGATTGACCACACCTTGCTCAATCTGCTTGCTAAATCAGAAATGATCCCAGTCATCGCGCCTGTTGCACCGGGCCGTGACGGCAACACTTACAACATCAATGCAGATACTTTCGCTGGTGCCATTGCCGGTTCAGCGCATGCCAAACGACTTTTGTTTTTAACGGATGTTCCGGGCGTTTTGGACAAGCAAGGCAACCTCATTAAAGAACTAACGGTCAGCCAAGCGGAAGCATTGATTAAAGATGGCACGGCAACGGGCGGCATGATTCCAAAGATCGAAAATTGCATTCATGCGATCAAGGAAGGTGTCGAAGGCGTCGTGATTTTAAATGGTAAAGTCCCTCACGCCGTTCTTCTTGAACTTTTTACAGAGCATGGTGCAGGAACACTGATCGTACCTTAGGCAAACTTAAGCCGATAAAGTTGCCATATATTGGCGAACAGCTTCTTGAACATGGCGAAAGCGATCACCGCCAAGTTGTTTGCCGCCAAACCAACGTGTCACAACAATGATATGATTGTGCAAATCTTCGCGTTCCAACATGCGCAGGATAACCATGCCCGCGCCGCTTTCACCATCATCGTTTTTCACAGGGCCAGAATCGCAAATTAGGCCCCAAGTATTATGCGTTGCTTTAGCGAATTTCTTGTTGCGTTTTAATTCAGCAATGAATGTTTTTGCTTCTTCCGGTGTATGACACACCCCGCCTGATACGGCATATTTAGAGCCGCGATCCGTTATTATATTTTCAAGTATGATCAATATTCTTTAAGGCTCAAGCGACCATGTCCATGCACACACAATTGCGGCCTTCGTTTTTTGCTTTGTACAATGTGCGGTCGGCACGTCTTACCAAATCTGTGGTTACGCCTGTGTTTTCGGCTTGCGCTGCACCAATGCTCACGGTCAACTTTTGACGTATTTCAGGCACTGGGTAAAATTCAATTTCCTCTATTGCAGCACGCAAACTTTCTGCAACGACTTGCACGCTTTCAGCCTTAATGTCTCTGATGAACACAGCGAACTCTTCGCCGCCAATTCGGCCAACGATAACATCTTTATCTACAATCGTGCGCAAAACCTTTGACACCATGATAATAGCTTTATCGCCTTCAAGATGTCCAAATGTATCATTGATGAGTTTGAAGTGATCAATATCCAAAATGAGCATACTGGATGACTGATCAGAAAACGCCTCTTTCAGGCCATTCACTTTGGTAAAAAAAGCCTCGCGGTTGAGCAAGCCTGTCATAATATCCAATTGAGAATGCCGCCTTAGCTTTTCGTGGGCATCTATTAATTGAACATGTAGCACTTCTTTTTCTTCGAGAGCTTGCCGATACTTTTCCGACTGCTTCATAAAATAATATGAAACAGTTGAACCAATAGCATAGCAACCGATCACACTATTGATGAACATTGTCGGCTGATATGTATCACCTGTTAAGGTCACAGTTCCCACAATCATAAAGACTGTGACAAGCAATGCTGCCGTACCTATCAAAAAAGCCTTTAGAATTATAGACATAACCTACCCTCTCTGAAGGTAAGCTAAATCAAAAATCTTAACGATTTTCCTTACATTTAGCGTGTTAATACGAGAACAAGAACACCGCATACAATTAATAAGCATCCGGTGATTTCACGGCGGTTCATCTGCTCTTTGAACGCAAAATATGATGTTGCAAATGCAAACAACATTTCGATTTGAGCAACCGCTTTAACAGCTGCAGCTTGCTCTAGCGTCATGGCTGTAAACCAACCAAAAGAAGCAAGAGCGCCCACAAAGCCAACCATCGCGCTGGTTTTCCATTTAACCGCAATTCGTTTAAAATCAGCTGGATCTTTAATGGCAATCCATAGCGCCATGATCAGTGCTTGCAGTGTAATAGCGACACAAAGCGTTACACCGCCTTGGACAAGAAAATTTGGACCACCAAGCGAAAGAGAAGCACCGCGGAAGGACACAGCGGCAAGGCCAAACATTGCTGCAGATGCGAGACCGATTTGAGCCTCGCGCTTTGTGACAGCCGTTGCAAGCGACCAAATGCCAGCCTTTACATGTGCCATTGTAATCAGCAACACACCAAGAACTGAAACGGCCACAGCAATGATAAGCGGCAATGTTGGTGTTTCCAAAAGCAATGCAAAACCGAACGCCGCGGCAAGGACAGGTTCAACGCGAATATAAGCCGACCCAACCGCAAAATTCCGCATTGTAAAAAGCATAATGAGCAGCACTTGGCCAAAAATTTGAGCCAATGCGGCAACAATGATCCAGCCAAAGAAAGAGCCCTGCAAAACAGGAAGTTCGGTGCCTGTTGCGGTAATCGCTATTGCTAAAAATATTAAAGCAAAAGGGACGCCGAAACCGAAACGTACGAAAGTTGCACCTGCCGTTCCCATTTGCCCGCGAAGATGTTTTTGCAGGCTAGAGCGGATATTTTGCACAAAGGCCGCTGCGATCGTAATGAGAATCCAAATTTCCATGAGGGCTTATCAGTCGCGCAAGAAAATTTGGCAATAGAGGCGTGGCAAATTGCTTTTCTCATGCCATATATGAGGAATGATAAAACCGACACACGCAGCAAAACCAGAAGATTTCTCCCATGTTACCGAGTGGGTTTTTGATCTCGACAACACGCTTTACCCTCACCACACCAATCTGTTTTCTCAGATTGATGTGAAAATGACGGACTATGTATCGCGCATATTGCAGCTCCCTAGAGACGAAGCGCGCGCATTACAAAAAAAATACTACCTTGAATATGGGACGACCCTGCGCGGCCTCATGGCAAACCATAAAGTTTCCGCTGATGAATTTCTAAACTATGTCCACGACATTGATTATTCATGGCTTGCCCCCAACCCTGAACTTGGAGAGGCGATAAAAGCCTTGCCGGGCCGCAAGTTGATTTTCACAAATGGTGATACCAAACATGCCCAAAACACGGCAAGACAGCTGGGTATTCTTGATCATTTCGATGAAATTTTCGATGTCGTGGCAGCCAACCTCGTCCCTAAGCCTGCCCGTGAAACCTACGATAAGTTCAAGGCGCTTCACCGCGTCGATACACAAAAAGCGGCGATGTTTGAAGATCTTGCGCGGAACCTTGAGGTGCCCAAAGAAATGGGCATGAAGACGGTTCTCATCGCTCCAAACAACTTCGAGCCAACATTCACAGAGCACTGGGAACATGATGGCTCAACAGATTATGTTGATTACACGACGGATGATCTGACGCAGTTCCTAAAAGCCATCGTGGAATAAAGACTTCAGCGGCAGCAAATAATTTGCATTAGACTCGGTCAAGTCCTTTATCCACTGCTACGTGCGCGTTTTGAACGTTCGCTCATGTAGACCAATCCATTTTCGCCGTCTTTGGCTGTGGTCTGCGCAGGTCTTTTTAAGATGATTTTGCGGTCAGTGCTTTGATTGCCTGACTGCGCATCACGTTTTTGCTGCGCAGGTATTAATTCATCATTTGCGTCTGACAGTTCTGATTGCTGCTGAATAATCTTATCGGATGACATTTTTTGCTCCTTTAGAATAAAACGAGCAGCTAACGCAAAAGTTCCGCTTAAGAAGTAAGCTCGTAATAATCAGCAATGATCTTCCACGCTTCCTGCGCAGTATCGACAACATGGAAAAGATCCGGATCGTCCGGCGAAATTGTTCCTTGCTCGGCTAGGAATTGAAGATTGATAGCGTTGTCCCAAAATGTTTTGCCAAAGAGAATAAATGGCACTTTTTCCATTCGTCCTGTCTGTATCAATGTGAGCGCTTCAAACATCTCATCCATTGTGCCGAAGCCGCCCGGAAACACCGTGATCGCTTTTGCGCGCAACAGAAAATGCATTTTGCGGATTGCGAAGTAATGAAAGTTTAGGCTGAGCTCTGGCGTTACATACTCATTCGGGGCTTGTTCATGTGGCAGCACAATATTCAAGCCAATAGAGGGTGCACCAACATCATGAGCGCCGCGATTGCCCGCTTCCATAACGCCCGGCCCGCCGCCCGTTACAACAACCATGTCGCTATAATCTGTTGTTGCTGAATGTTCAGAGCAGATGCGTGCAAATTTGCGCGCCTCTTCATAATATTGAGCATTTGCCTCTAGATTCTTCTTCTGAATCTCATTTTTTGCTGCCCATGCAGCCCCGCCCGGCTCTGGAATACGTGCGCCGCCAAACATCACCACAGTGGACTTGATGCCTGCCTCTTCTAAAAGCATTTCCGGCTTTAGCAGTTCCAATTGAAGGCGGATTGGACGTAACTCTTCACGGCATAGAAATTCTGCATCATCAAATGCAAGGCGATAAGCAGGTGAACGTGTCTGCGGCGTATCTGGCACCTCTTTGGCTCGAACACGGTCAACATGTGAGCCTGTAATCGGATCCCAGACATTATCTTTACGCTTAATCACCACTATTCCCCTTGTTTAGAATATCCATTGCTCGTTTTCGTTGATTTTCAACGGCGCATTGAATACCAATCGCCCATCTTGAATTTTTAAGGCTTGCTCAGCTTGCCCTTTTAAACCTTAACAGTTCACATGCACGTGAAAAGTAAAATGGAAGTTACAATGTCCAACTCAGAACTAATCGCCTTGGAAAAAACTATTGAATCCGCGTTTGATGCGCGAGACGACATTAATGTGAACACGCAGGGCGAGGTTCGTGATGCGGTCAATTCAGCGATGAATTTGCTGGATAGCGGCAAAGCGCGCGTTGCATCGCGCGGCGATGATGGCAATTGGGTCGTGCATCAATGGCTGAAAAAAGCTGTCCTTCTTTCTTTCCGTTTGAATGACATGGAAGTCATCATGGGCGGCAATGGCCAGTCCACATGGTGGGACAAGGTTCCATCTAAGTTTGAAGGGTGGGATGCCAACCAGTTCCGTGCGGCAGGCTTCCGCGCTGTTCCCGGCTCTATCGTTCGCCGTGGCTCATATGTCGGCAAGAACGTTGTGCTGATGCCTTCTTTCGTTAATCTTGGCGCTTATGTTGATGAAGGCTCCATGGTTGATGGCTGGGCAACAGTTGGCTCTTGCGCCCAAATCGGCAAAAATGTTCACCTTTCAGGCGGCGTTGGCATTGGCGGTGTTTTGGAGCCGCTTCAAGCTGGACCAACCATTATTGAAGACAATTGCTTTATTGGCGCACGTTCTGAAGTTGTTGAAGGCTGTATCATCCGCGAAGGCTCTGTGCTTGGCATGGGCGTTTATATCGGCCAATCAACAAAAATCGTAAACCGAGCGACTGGCGAAATTTCCTATGGCGAAGTGCCGCCGTACTCAGTTGTTGTTGCAGGAACAATGCCGGGCAAAAACTTGCCAAACGGCGAGCCTGGTCCAAGCTTATATTGTGCTGTTATTGTTAAAACTGTCGACGAGAAAACCCGCTCAAAAACGGGTATCAACGAACTTTTACGGGACTGATTAAGATGGGCGACCTTCTCTTTTCTTTTGTCGGACGCATGCGGCGTATCCAATACGTCATCAGCATCATCTGCGTTGCTGTGGCACTGGCTGGCGTTTTTGCCGTTCAACAAAAGTTAGGAGATTGGAAGTTCGCTGGAATTTTTATCACAACACTCTCTGTTGTGCCTGTGATTATCTATCTTGCAGGCACAACGCGCCGCTTCAAAGACCGTGGCCGTCATCCGCTGCTGGGATTTTTCTTTTACTTTGTGCTACCCGCCGCAATTTTATTTGGCGCGCAGCAGGCATTAGGCGACACGCCATTGATTAATCCCGAAACATTTATCGCCGATGCAAAGGCGCTAATGAACCAGACGCAATGGCCCAAGCAAGATTTAATCCGCTGGATTTCGATTGGTGTGGCAGCCTTATTCATACTAATTGGTCAATTCAGTTTGTTCTTGGGGCGCGGAACAAAAGGTCCGAATGTTTTCGACGCTGAAACTTCAAAATCATAAACGCAGGTATGCAAATGACCTCTCTCAATCATCCACTATCTGTTAAATGGCTCCTGTTTAGTTTTCGTGGGCGCATAGGTCGCAAATCGTTTCTGCTTGCCGCTTTGTTTTTGATGTTAATTCAGTTGACCTTGCTTAGCTTTGCAATGTCTTTGTACGACAATGGTGTTGAAGACGATAGCGCACAGGCGGGCGCTGCTCTATTCGGCGCGGTTTTTCTTATTTCTTGGGTGGTCATGGCTTTCTCGCTTTTGGCACTAACAGTTAAACGCCTCCATGACTTGAGCTTACCAGCCATTTTAGGTGTGACCTTGCTCATTCCAGGCATTGCATTTTTTGCATGGTTGTTTCTTGCAATCGCCCCATCCAAGCAGGAAACCAATGAACATGGGCCAGTGCCATTTCCGCGCAAATGAAATCAGGCGATTGACGCACATTGCGTGCGGCTTTACATCCATCGCATGACCCAAAACACGACCGATCCTATTGCTGTTCTTAGAACACTTATTCAATGTCCATCCGTCACACCTGATGAGGGCGGTGCGCTGTCTGCATTAACAGACATGCTTTCGCCTATGGGGTTTTCGATTGAGCGCCCCGTATTTAGCGACGAAGACACACCCGATATTGAAAATCTTTATGCGCGGCTTTCTGGCAATGGCCCTCACCTCATGTTTGCTGGGCACACGGATGTTGTACCTGTTGGCGATGAAGCGGCTTGGACTAATCCACCGTTCAGCGCAGCAATAAAAGATGGCATGATGTATGGCCGCGGTGCGGTCGACATGAAGGGCGGCATTGCCTGTTTTGTCGCTGCTCTTGCGCGCTATGTGGAAAAAAACGGTAACCCATCCGGCTCGATTTCCTTTTTGATTACTGGCGACGAAGAGGGCCCAGCCATTAACGGGTCAAAGAAATTGCTCGAATGGGCTGCAGCAAAAGGCGAGACATGGGATGGCTGTATCTTAGGTGAGCCAACCAACCCTGACACAATGGGCGACATGATGAAAATCGGGCGCCGTGGTTCTCTGTCAGGCACATTGCGCATCAATGGAACACAAGGCCATACGGCTTATCCCCATCTGGCTGATAACCCGACACGCAGCCTTGTTTCATTGCTTGATGCGCTGCTTTATCCAGCGTTTGATGAAGGCACTGAGAACTTCCAACCCAGCAATATTGAGGTCAATATGCTGGATGTTGTTGGCGGCGCAATCAATGTCATACCGGCCAAAGCAAGCGCGGTGTTCAACATACGCTTTAATGACACATGGAATGTTGAAACACTCAAAGCGGAAATCGAACGCCGCTTGAGCGCAGCTGCCAAAGACAGAAAACTACGCCCGACGAAAAACAATGACACTGTTTTTGACATCGAATGGCGTGAGCAGCCAAGCCATGTGTTTTTGACACGCGATGATGCGCTTATTGATACATTGGGAAAAAGCGTGGAGAAGATTACCGGACGCTTCCCAGAACAGTCGACCACCGGCGGCACCTCTGATGCACGGTTCATCAAAGATTATTGCCCCGTGATTGAGTTCGGCCTTGTTGGCCAAACCATGCACAAGGTCGACGAATGTGTTGCGGTTGATGATCTGGAAACATTGACGCGAGTTTATGAGCAATTTATCGGCGACTGGTTTTTGGCCGCCACTTCAAAGGCTACATGATGATCAGTCTCGATTATGCTTTTTATCATATCGAACGCGTGCTTCGAATGATGCGCGGTGATGCAAGCGCGCTTGATGAAATGGACATATCGACAGATGGTTTTTGGCGCTCATTCGGCACGATTATATTTGCATTGCCTGCGCTATTTTTTATGTGGGTCGAAAGCAGTCAGGAACTGATTTCTCAAGGTTCTGATTTGCAGATGGGGCAAATCTTCATACGGAGAATTCCAATAGACATTATTTCTTGGGTTTTGCCGTTTGCATTCTACCCAGTTGTCTTGAAGTTCTTAAACCGCCCGCATCGTTATTCTCACCTTGTCATCGCCATTAATTGGTCGAATCTGGTGCTTTATTACGTTTTCGCAGCCATTATTCTGATTTCGTTTTTTCTTCCAAAAACAGAAGCAATTACCGTCACTTTAGGTTTCTTGATGATCGCGACATTGATCGCTTCTATCGTCGTTGTGACGCACGTTATCAAAATCAGTTTGAATGCTTCAGCTGGCCTTGCTGCGGCATTTGTCATTATCGAGATTATCGTGCTTTACACGCTGGTATATAATGTTGAGGGCTTGCTTGGACTGCACGTGCCAGCGCCGCTTTAGTCGTAATCGACTTGCGTTAAATAAAGACCGCATGATGGGGCCAGCGCACCGCAACGCTGGTGGTCTTTGGCTTCAAGCGCTGCGACCAGATCGGTGGAAGTCCATTTTCCATCACCAACAAGTTTAAGCGCGCCTACCATAGAACGCACCTGATTATGCAGGAAGCTACGTGCAAAAACTTCAAAGAAAATGTCATTGCCCTGCCGTGTCACATTCAGCCGATCCAAAGTTTTGACCGGTGATTGCGCCTGACAGTGAACTGCGCGAAACGTTGTGAAATCATGTGTGCCGAGCAAGTTTTGTGCAGCCTCATGCATCGCGTTTTCATCAAGATGGCGACGCACCCACCAGCCGCGATTGCGGGCAAGTGCAATTGGCGCTTCTTGATTGATAATGCGGTAGCGGTAATGCCGTGCCTTGGCAGAGAACCGTGCATGAAATTTTTCCGTCATTTTTTCAGCAGACAGAATCGAGACCGGCTCACCATTTTGCAATAAATAAGAATTGATGGCGTCACGAACCGTTTTTTCCGGCCAATCTTTCGTCAAATCAGCGTGGCAAATTTGACCAAGACCGTGAACACCTGCGTCCGTGCGTCCGGCGACCTGCATCGTAACGTCTTCTTTGCAGAAACGCGCAATTGCTTCTTCTATTACCGCTTGCACACCACGTCCGTTTTTCTGGCGTTGCCAGCCGACATAGGGTGTGCCGTCATACTCAACAGTTAGTTTGTAGCGTGGCATTTAGCGCACGCCTTCTACTGGTGCGCCGCGCAAAAACTCTGCCGCAGCCATCGCTTTCGATCCAGCTTTTTGCAAAGTTGTAATAATCACCGCGCCTGATGCACATCCAATCGCAAGGCCGCGCGCGTCGCTTACCGTTTTTGCTTGCGCAATTTCAAGCTGCGTATCAGCGATAGATCGCAGTAGTTTTACGCGCTCCCACTTGCCTGCAATATGCATTTCGCACCAAGCGCCCGGAAACGGCGCTAGCCCGCGAATGAGATTATGGGTTGTTTGCGCATCCAGTGAAAAATCAATGTGGGCTTCTGCCTTATCAATCTTGGCTGCATATTCCACACCCTCGATCGGCTGCTCTTGCAGACGCAAACTGCCGCGCTCAAGCGCTGACATTGCGCGTGTCATCAGATCGGCACCCAATATGGAGAGTGTGTCGTGAAGTTCGCCCGCGGTCGTATTCTCGCCGATAGCAACGCGTTCGCCCATTGCGATATCGCCAGTATCAAGCCCCTTATCCATTTTCATAACCATCATGCCCGTATGGCTGTCACCGGCCATAATCGCACGCTGGATTGGCGCAGCACCGCGCCAGCGCGGTAACAAGGATGCATGGCCATTATAACAACCATATTCGGTGCCTGACAAAATGGCTTCCGGTAATAACAAACCATAGGCAACGACAACAGCAACATCGGCTTTCAGGTCAGAAAATGCTTGCGCTTGCTCATCGCTTTTAAGCGATGTCGGCGTGCGCACTTCAATACCAAGCTTTTCAGCAGTTTCATGAACGGGCGATTTTTTAAGCTCAAGTCCACGGCGGCCAGCCGGACGCGGTGGCTGCGAATAACAGGCAACAATTTCATGGCCATGCTCAACCAATGCCAACAATGTTGGCACGGAAAAATCTGGCGTACCCATAAAGATAATTCGCATGGTGCGCTCTTCTGCTTTAGCTTAGATTTTCGGTTCGCGTTGTTTCGACAACTTCTTAAATTTCCGGATCACCATTTCACGCTTCAATTTTGACAGGTGATCAATGAACAATGTTCCATCAAGGTGATCTATTTCGTGCTGCAGTACGGTTGCCAACATGCCGTCAGCTTCAATCAGCTGCTGCTTACCCGTCAGATCAATATACTCAACGGTCACTTCTGCTGGCCGCTCAACTTCTGCATAGATATCAGGAATTGAAAGACAGCCCTCTTCATAAACATTAGGCGTATCGGATGATTTGACGATAGATGGATTGATAAACACCTGCGGATTGGGTTCATCATCTTTACCGGCCACATCAATCACCAACATTCGGCGCGCTTCACCAACTTGAATCGCAGCAAGGCCAACGCCCGGCGCGTCATACATTGTCTCCAACATATTGTCGGCAAATTTGCGCAAATCATCATCGACGCGTTCAACCAGTTTTGATTTCTGGCGCAGGATAGGATCAGGTATTATAACAAGCGGTAATATGGACATGGGCTTCACGTAAAGTTTCGCGTTTGAAACGTCAATATCGGGAGAAGTACCTGTTCGTCTATAGGCATTACCGCGAGACGCGAATCACGTAAGCTGAAAACATGGATATTACACGCATATTTGAACAAACAGCTTTCATGATCGGCAATATGGCGATCACTTTCGGGCAGCTAGCAATAGCAAGCGCTTGCCTTTTAGGCATGCTGTTACTGTTTTTGATCATCACAACTCGTCGCGCTTCTAAAATACGTCTAGCGGAGATCGAAGCATCCCGGCTTCGTGCCATAGAAGCTGAAGCGCGTGTCGCAGATATTTTAAAAAGTCAGGCAGAGATGCAGGGGCGCCTTTCTACAATTGCCGAAGTTTTTGGCTCGCGCCAAAGCGAACTTAATGAGTCGATCAATACGCGGCTTGAATCCATGACAACGCGCCTTGGTGCTTCGATGAGCGAACAGCAAAAATCGACGCATGAAAATTTGAGCAAGTTACAAGAACGGCTCGCTGTTATCGACAAAGCGCAAGATAACATTAGCCAATTGGCTGGCAATGTTGTCGAGCTTCAGTCCATTCTTTCCAACAAGCAAACACGTGGTGCCTTTGGTCAAAGCCGTATGGAAACGATTATTGCTGACGGTTTACCGATGGGCGCATTTGAATTTCAAACGACTTTATCAAATGGCAACCGCCCTGATTGTACGATCAAAATGCCGAATGATGCGCCTGATTTGGTTATTGATGCTAAATTTCCATTGGAAAGCTGGAACGCTATACGCAAAGCCGAAGACAGCGCGACGGTAGATCACCATGCGCGCCAATTCCGTAATGATATGGATGCGCACATCAAGGCGATATCCAGCAAATATTTAATTACTGGCGAAACACAGGATACAGCATTTTTGTTTGTGCCATCGGAAAGCATATTTGCCGATATTCATGAACACCACGAAACAATCGTTCATAAGGCGCATAAGGCACGTATCGTTATCGTTTCGCCGTCACTGCTCATGCTTTCCATTCAGGTCATTCAAGCGCTTTTAAAGGATGCCCGTATGCGCGAGCAGGCGCACTTAATTCAGACCGAAGTTATGCGTCTTATGGAAGATCTTGGCCGCCTTGATGACCGCGTTCATAAATTGCAAAATCACTTTGGTCAGGCAAACAAGGATATCGATGATATTCTCGTATCTACAGGCAAGCTTACAAAACGCGGGCAACGGATCGAAGGTTTAGAGTTCAAATCAACGCCCGTTGAAGATAAGAGCGAAAAAAAATCAGCCGACAGCAAAACTGGCCAGCTGCGTTTACGCGTTGTAGACGGCGATGACTAATTTACTCCTTGTTGCATTTGAACTAAGCACCGCTCATGTCCCCAGATTTTCCATCCGCTCATCCTGAAGATCCTCATTTCATTTCCCGTAGTGGATGGCTGCGTGCTGCAGTTCTTGGCGCAAATGATGGTATTGTTTCCATATCATCCTTGATCGTCGGCGTTGCCGCAGCAAATGCTGACCGAACCTCGATTCTTATTGCAGGATTAGCTGGGCTGGTTGCTGGTGCCATGTCGATGGCATCGGGTGAATATGTTTCTGTTTCATCGCAAGCTGATATTGAAAAAGCCGATATTCAGCGGGAAGCCGAGGCGCTTAAAGAAAACCATAAGGAAGAGTTTGACGAACTTGTCGCGATTTACGAGCTACGCGGCTTAAAAAGTGAAACGGCTGAACTTGTCGCCCATGAACTAACCGAAGATGATGCACTGCGCGCTCATATTCGTGATGAACTTGGACTTTCAGAACACCATTCGGCAAACCCATTGCAGGCAGCATTTGCCTCTGCTTTCACCTTCAGCATGGCTGGTGCACTCCCTCTGCTTGCTACTTTTCTGGCGCCCACAAGCGCCATTATAACTGCCGTTCTTATTACCACCTTCATCGCCTTGATAACGCTTGGTGCATTGGGCGCAAAATTTGGCGGCGCACCGATTATGCCTGCTGCAGTGCGCGTTTTGATTTGGGGTAGCATTGCAATGGCGATTACAGCAGGTGTTGGATGGCTATTTGGTGTTACAATTGCCTAGCGAGCTGTGAGGGCAAACAGAATGACGAACTTTGAACGTGTCGCGCTCTATGCCTTGCTGATTTCGATCACAGCACTTTCACTCGACATGCTACTGCCCTTGCTTCCTACCATTGCTCAAGAGTTTAAAAGTTCAGACAGCAACCAAATCTATTTCGTTATATCAGCAGTCATATTCGGTATGATCTTTGGGGAAATTATTTTTGGACCTTTAGCGGATGCTATTGGCCGCAAGCCGGCACTTATCATCGGGCTGGCCGTTTTTCTTTTCGGTACAATCATCGCGCTAACGGCTCACAATTTAACATGGCTGCTCATTGGCCGTGCTATACAAGGCATAGGCGTTTCTGGACCTAAGATTGCAACACGCGCCTTGATCCGTGATCAATTTCAAGCGGCGCAAATGGCGCGCATGATGTCCATGGTGTTTTTTATGCTTATCGGCGTCACGATGCTTGCTCCGATTTTGGGCCAATGGCTTGGCAATGCGCTCGGTTGGCGCTCTATATTTTACTTCTATCTCATCATAACCTTTGTTGCAGGCGGATGGCTATTACTGCGCCACAAAGAGACTTTGCCGCGCAATGCACGAACGCCTCTTTTATTGAAAGAAATGCTCAAGAACTTAAATCTCATTTTAAAAAATGGGCGCGTTCTATCTTACACCTGTATTGCGGGACTTGTTTTTGGCGCGCAACTTACATTCCTATCCGTTGCACAATCTATCTTTGATAAGACCTATGGCCGCGCAGATAGTTTTGTTTATTGGGTCGCAGCACTGTCGCTTTGTATCGGCTTATCATCATTGCTCAATAGCTATCTCGTGATGCGCAAACCAATGGATTATTTGGTTGGCTTCGCTCTATCCGGCCTCGGCTTTATCGGTGCCATTCTATTCACCTTCTCTCAAGTGTCAGACACCTACCCACCATTTATCGTATTTATCACAGCCACTGCATTTGCCTTTGGCTGTATCGGCACTGTTTTTGGGAATATTAACGCAATGGCGATGACCTATTTGGGCCGTGTTGCTGGCCTTGGAGCAAGTGTCATTAGCTCAGTGTCCAGTTTGATAGCCTTTGCGCTTGCAGCATTCATGAGTCAAATACACGATGGAACGCCTTTTGCGCTATCCATATGTTTTATGATCGCTGGCTTGGGCGGCCTCACCGCTCTCATAATGGCAAGGCAGCTTGACGAAATCTCCGTATAATTCGCAAACCATGTTTGCTGCGTTTATTTGACAGAGCGGATCAAATCATTGCTTGGAAAACAGGTTGGTTGGCGCTGGTGTGCCGACTCCCAATCGCCAATTGAACGCCGTGTTTTAAATCCCGGCAAACCGTCAGCACCGCCAACATCCATGCCCATACGTTCAAGATTACGCTGCATCGACGCGATATCGGAGCGCAGCATCGCATCCGTTTTGCGCCACCCTGCATTAAAAGCCGCGCTGCCATATTGAATACGGTCGCCTGCATGCCCAACAAAAAGAGCATAGAGATCGCTCTCATTATATTCTTTGATGACATAGAAGTTTGGCGTGACGATAAAGGCTGGTCCAAAGCGACCCGCAGGCATGAGAATTGACCCAAGCTTATTCATCTCAGCGTTCGGAAACGGCTTTCCGTTGACGCGTTTGACGCCTAAACGTGTCCATTCTGCAAAGGTTTTGCGATTATCTGGCCCTTCCTGCGCACAGGAAATTGCACTGGGGAGCGTGACCTCAAAACCCCAATCACGGCCTGCCTGCCATCCGAATTTATTTAAATAAGCACCAATTGAACCAAGCGTATCAGGCGTTGAATTCCAAATATCTGCTTTTCCGCTTCCATCAATATCAACGGCATATTTCAAATAGGACGACGGCAGAAATTGAGGCTGCCCCAACGCACCAGCCCACGATGATTTCATTTGCGACGGTGTTGCCAAGCCGCGTTCAACCATCTGCAATCCAGCAATCAATTCGCCTTGAAACAGCTCAGGCCGCGTTGACATGAAAGCCTTAGTGCCCAGCACTTCGAACGCATCATGGGGAATGGTTACACGGCCAAAGCCAGATTCTCTGCCCCAAATCGCGATTAAAATACGGCCTGGCACACCATACTTGCGCTCAATCGCTTTAATCGTTGTCGCGTTTTGGTTCAAAAGACCACGCCCAGTGGCTACGATGGAGCCCAAATTTCGTTCATTGAAATAGTTGGATGGTTGGGAGAATTCGGCTTGCCTGATTTTCTGAGGCGTACCGCTTGAACCGGGCGTGACAAGTCCTGGTATTTTCTGATTGAGTTTTTTACCCGCCAGCGCGCGATCAAAAGTGCCGCGCGATACGCCTGCAGCTTTGGCTTTGGGCCACATTTCATTTTCTAAAAAGGCGCGGTATTGCGTGTCCAAACTACCGCTTTGCGCATAGGAAAATGCCGGTATCAACAATGTGAATATAACGGTGATCAAACGCAGCATTAAAAGCCCCTATTTCAAGAATCATAATCACAGCTTACGCAATGGATTCAGGTGCGATCAAGGCAAAGCGGATTTTAAAAAATTGTACGGCTTCTGAGTGCAGCCGATAATGTACCCTCATCAAGGTAATCAAGCTCGCCGCCCACAGGTACGCCGTGCGCCAAACGCGTAATCTTTACATCAAGATCTTCAAGCTGCGACGTAATATAATGCGCCGTAGTTTGCCCTTCGACAGTCGCGTTGACAGCCAAGATCAACTCTTTGACTTCGCCGCCGACAATACGGTCCACCAGTGTCTTAATGTTCAGATCATCAGGGCCAACACCATCGAGCGGGGAAAGCGTTCCGCCTAGAATGTGATAACGCACACTCATTTCTGCTGCCCGCTCCAAAGCCCATAGATCAGCCACATCCTCTACGACAATGATTGTTGTACTGTCGCGGCGCGGATCGGTGCAAATAGAACAAGGATTTTGCGTATCCACATTGGCGCAGACCGAGCAGATTTGAACTTTTTCAGCCGCATCAGCCATTGCGCTGGCCAGAGGCGTTAAAAGCTGATCTTTCTTTTTGATCAGGTGCAATGCTGCACGACGTGCCGAGCGTGGTCCGAGCCCTGGCACTTTTGCCAGTAACTGGATCAGTTTTTCAATTTCCGCACCGGCGATTCGTTTTGTTGACATGTGCTAGATTTAGTGCGGGAAACCCAACTTTGAAAGAGACATGACGGGTTGTGCGCATATTTCGGGTGGCAAGTTCTCATAATCACACCTATTGCTTTTGAAACAAAGCGAGAGCCGCATGTCCAAGCCAACCATCAACTCATCCATGACCACAATTGAATGGGTCATGCTTATCACCCTGTCGGTTGTTTTTGGCGGCTCGTTCTTTTTTGTCGGGGTGATTGTGCAAGACATGCCACCCAAAACCATCGTCTTTTTTCGTGTATTGATTGCAGCCCTCGCCTTGCATCTTTTCATGCGCGTCACGGGCCGTAAAATACCTTGGACGGGTACTGCTTGGTTCGCTTTCTTTGCAATGGGACTGCTGAATAATGTTATTCCGTTTTCGCTCATTGTCTGGGGCCAAACGCAAATTGCATCGGGTGTTGCATCAATCCTTAATGCCACAACCCCGTTATTTACTGTGATGATTGCTCACGCACTGACAACCGATGAAAAGCTAACCATAACGCGGGTAAGCGGTATCGTCGCAGGGTTTATCGGTGTTGCCATCATGATCGGCGGCGGCGCTATTGCAGATGGAGCCGCGACCGCACTTGCACAAATTGCATGTATCGGCGCTGCGATCTCCTATGGCTTTGCAAGCGTATTTGGCAAACGCTTTAAAGGCATGACGATCAGCCCTTATGCCGTGGCGACCGGTCAGGTCACAGCATCCACCATCATGATGTTTCCGATTATGATGATATTCGATCAGCCGTGGACGCTTTCAATGCCATCCACGCAAAGCATATTTGCGTTATTGGCACTTGGTCTCATATCGTCTGCTTTTGCCTATATTCTGTTTTTTAGTATTCTTGATGGAGCCGGCGCGACTAATCTTTCACTGGTGACATTTCTCGTGCCTGTTAGCGCGATATTCCTCGGCATTGTGTTTTTAGGTGAGATACTTCTTCCAAGACATTTAGCGGGGTTAGGACTTATCATTGTGGGACTTATTCTCGTTGATGGACGTGTCCTTAAACGCCGTGTCACTGCTTAGCTACTGCGGGAACCGGCACAAACGATATCCACCGCGTCGTTCTGCCACGTCCAAATGCAAATGATCGTCATGAAAAGCATCACTGCCCGGCCCTAGAACCGTTGTGAAATGCAAACAAGCACCAAATCGAACAGCCTTTTGAAACGCTTCCTCATCTGAGCCTTTACGGTCACGCGGCTCAATCTTAATGCTGCTGCCATCACTAAAATCAAAAGCTGCAATATCAATCGCATTGCCTGTAGCGTGCTCTGATAGCTTGACGTTTTTTTGATTATTTCGCCCACGGCAAACATAAGTAGAAGCCTGTGAAATGGAGGTGAGCTTTTTATCGCTGTCATATGCACTAACAGCAGGAATGACTGATTTTTCTATCCAGCCAGCCAGCGCTTCAACCGCATTGCAATTCAATGCGGTATCAGGCTTTACCGTAATATTATTAGCCAAAGTATCGATTACAATCGGATAGGCAACGCCGCAGGCACCCTCACCATTTTCAGTTGGCAAAACACGGAATTTGATACCAAGATCAGATAATCGTTTTTCGCAAGCGTAATCGCGTAATGGTTTGATAGCGGCTTCAAATTCTTTTGGTTTTAAAACCGCACCAGAGCTATTCAGCGTGTCGTCTTGCTTTATTGGACGCTCGCTCGGAATGGGCAATTCTTGCGCCAGACCGAACGATATTGCAGACAACAAAAAAGCAAATGCGCTCAATGCGCACAGACGCGTGATAATCAAATCAGAACGGTAATTTCATACCTGGTGGAATTGGCAATCCAGCCGTCATTTCCTTTGTCTTTTCAGCCATGATTGCTTCCACTTTGCCCTTGGCATCAGCGTGGGCAGCAATAATCAGATCTTCCAAGATTTCAGCGTCATGGTCTGCAAATACAGATGGATCAATTTTGATTGCGTTCAACTGCCCTTTGCCAGACATCGTCACAGTAACGACACCGCCGCCTGCACTGCCTTCTGCGGTTAAGGTTTCCATTTCCGTTTGCATGTCAGCCATTTTTTGCTGCATTTCTTTGGCCTTGCTCATCAGGCCCATCAAATCTTTCATGTGAAAATTCCTTTATTTAAAAATCTGTCAAATCGTCGGGATCAATCGGTACGTCATCGTCATATGATCCACCGTCATCAAGTATTATATCGTCATCCAATGCGTCAGCGCCAAGGCGTACATCAACAATTTTTGCCCCGGGGAATGCTGCAAGAATACCTGCGATCTGTGGATCACGCGACGCATCGGCTAGCATCGCATTGCGCTTGCCGTCTGAAACCTCTTCCAGTGTCGCGCCGCCTTCTTCGTCGCGGCTAACGGAAACAATCCAGCGCGTGCCGGTCCATTCGGTCAATTTACGGCCAAGATCGCCAGCAAGTGATTTGGGTGCATCTTCCGTGAGGGTGATCGATAGATTGCCCGGCGCAACGGATACAAGGCGCACGCATTTGCGAATGTTCACCTTCATCAAAGGATCACGGTTTTTTTCCGCTAACGCATCAATATCATCCAATGAATTCACGGGCACTGCGGGAGCTGCTGGTTCTGTTTGCGGCTTTTGTTCCGGCTGCGGGTTACTTGCCACCATTCGTACTGGCGCAGCTTGCCCCATATTTGCTGTTACAGATGACGCATCACCATTGGACGGCATGCTGCTTTGTCCCACGGCATGTGCCATGGAATGACCACCTGATGATGTGTTTGAACCTGCCATTGCATTTGGTTGCGGCGCGCTTTGGCTAGGCGCGCCATCAAGCTTTTTTAGCGCATCATCCAGTGTTGGCATGGTGGAAGCATGGGCCAGCCGAATAAGCACCATTTCTGCTGCGGCCACAGGGCGCGGTGCACTTTGTGTCTCCGGTATGCCTTTTAAAAGCATCTGCCACGTACGTGCCAGAACACTGACTGCAATCTTTTCAGAAAATGCCAAGCCGCGTTCTTTTTCATCAGGCGACAAGGATGGATCATTGGCAGCAGCGCCTGGCACAAAACGCAAGCGCGTCACCAGATGCGTAAACTCGGCCAAATCCGTCAAAATAACGGCCGGATCAGCACCGACATCATATTGAGATCGAAACTCTGCCAATGCTTCCGTGATACGGCCAGCCATAAGATGCTCAAACAAATCAACAATACGGGTACGGTCAGCTAAGCCGAGCATTGAGCGCACAGTACTTGCATCGACCTTGCCTGAACTATGGGCAATGGCCTGATCGAGAATAGAAAGCGCATCCCGCACGGAGCCTTCTGACGCACGTGCGACCATCGCCAGCGATGCTTCGTCAGCCTCAACCCCTTCTTGCTGAATAATCGACGCCAGATGCGCAACCATTTCGGCTGTTTCAACACGGCGCAGATCAAAACGCTGACAGCGAGACAGCACCGTAATAGGTACTTTTCGGATTTCCGTCGTTGCAAAGATAAACTTTGCATGAGGCGGCGGCTCTTCCAGTGTCTTTAAAAGCGCATTGAACGCTTTGTCCGACAGCATGTGAATCTCGTCAATGATATAGACTTTATAACGTGCAGAAACGGGCGCATAGCGCACACCGTCAATGATCTGCTTAATGTCTTCGATGCCTGTGTGCGAGGCAGCGTCCATCTCGATAATATCGACATGTCGCCCTTCCATGATCGCTTGGCAATCGACGCCGGGCGTCGAAAGATCAACACTTGGTTGATCTTTAAGATCGGTTTTATAATTAAGCGCTCGCGCCAAAATTCGCGCAGTCGTCGTCTTGCCCACACCGCGAACGCCAGTCAGCATCCACGCTTGAGCAATTCGTCCTGTTTGAAACGCATTGGTGAGTGTACGCACCATCGGCTCTTGGCCAATGAGTGAGGTAAAATCACTAGGGCGATATTTACGGGCAAGAACGCGATACGGCGTTGCTTTTTCAGATGCATTATTCATGGCAGCTTTGTAACGCGAAATGCGATCAAGTGACGAGTCTTGAATTTATTAATCTGCAAGAAATTTGGAAGGTGGAAGGCTGGACCGGTGACCCGCGTCGAATTCGTTAGGGCTGCTTCCTTCCGGACCTGACCCAGTTGGCGAGTGACGCGTCCACAGCCAACCTTCCAAGGCCCATATCGGACTTTCAGACATAAAATGCAAGTATCAATAGAGTTTTTGATCGTTTTCAGCGGCCATAAATGAAGTGACGCCTGCTTTCCGTATCCGTTGTGCAGGCAATTTGTGCTACATTTAATTTTAACAAATGCGTATTTATCTTAGTCGCAACAACTTTACGCGCTCACAGGATAATCAAATGACAGATTTTAAACTGGATTCAAGATTGAGCGCCGACACGATGGAAATCGGCGAGAGCGGCTTATGTCGGTTATTGCTGATGAATGATTCGCGCTTTCCTTGGCTTATTATGGTGCCACGCCGTCATGATATAACAGAAATGCATGAACTTACGCCGCTTGATCAAACGGTATTAACATTTGAAATCGCTCAAATATCCGAATTGCTCAAAGACATCACCGGATGCAAGAAAATCAATATCGGTGCGCTTGGAAATATGGTGCCGCAGCTTCATATCCATATTATTGGCCGTAACGAAGGTGATGCAGCCTGGCCAGGTCCAGTTTGGGGTTCCGGAAAAGCTGTTCCCTATGATAAAGAACCATTGAAATCTTTCATCGAGCGCTTCTCGTCTGCGTTACAGCAAGTAAGCTAATCAAGCCGGACACATATGACCTTCTCACTATTTGACGCCCCCTATCCTGAATATTCCGCAGGCTATGCATTTACGGGCAACCCGTTAAACCGTTTTTCCGAACGCCGAACACAAAACTGCGTCGCTGAAGCGCTTGCTACGCGCGGCGCAAAATTACTGGTTGTCGCCTACGGTAAGGTTCTCTTAAAAAAAGAAGAGAACAATCTCAATGCAATCTTCACACCACAAGAACTGAAAGCCGCTCAGGTTAATGAAAGCAATATTGTTTTATTGGGGTGGGACGAAACAGGGCTGCCTTGGCTCATTGCACCGTCAGCTTTTACGGAAGAAAATCTATCTAATGACTTTGAAGCAATCGATTTTCGCTCTGTTTATATTCAAGGGCTTCTCAAGGAGGCACAACTTGGAATGCTGGCTCAAGGCGGTGCGCTTTTAAGCTGGCACAAAAGCCATGCATTCTGTTCACGCTGCGGCACAGCAAGCAACATGCGCGATGGCGGATATAAACGTGTCTGCCCAAATTGCAGTGCTGAGCATTTTCCCCGCACTGATCCCGTTGTGATTATGTTGACGGTTTCGCAGGACAACAAAAAATGTCTGCTCGGCCGCAGTCCGCATTTTGCGCAAGGCGTTTATTCGTGTCTGGCAGGTTTTGTTGAACCGGGTGAAACGATCGAAATGGCCATGCGACGCGAAACCAAAGAAGAGACCAATATCGACGTGGAGCGTGTTTCATATCACGCAAGTCAGCCTTGGCCGTTTCCCTATACAATGATGATTGGTTGTTACGGAGTGGCGGCTTCTGAAAGCATCATTGTGGACGATGAGCTGGAAGATGCACGCTGGTTTTCACGTGATGAGGTTCGCCAAATTGCGAACGGCACACATCCAGATGGTTTTATTATGCCGCCAAAGGGCGCAATTGCCAGCAATCTTGTCCTGCACTGGCTTAATTCGGCCTGATGCGCTTAAAAAAGCGCATCAAGACATCCCATTGTATCAGGCAACGATGAGAGTTGAACCACTTTTGACGCGATCATAAAGATCAACAATGTCCTGATTCATTAAGCGTACACAGCCGCTGGAAACAGCTTTGCCAATTGTCCAATATTCTGGAGACCCATGGATCCGGTAAAGCGTGTCTTTTCCGCCTTGGAAAATATAAAGGGCGCGTGCACCTAGTGGATTATCAATACCAGGCTGCATACCACCATTTGCGGCGCTATATTTTTCCAACTCTGGTTGGCGGCCAATCATCTCTGCTGGCGGTGTCCATTTAGGCCAAGCTTGTTTCCATTGAATTTTACCGCGGCCAGACCAAGTGAAACCTTGGCGACCCAAGCCAACGCCGTAGCGCATCGCACGGTCATTCGGCATGACCAAATATAAGTAGAAACCTGTCGTATCAACAATAATAGTTCCAACAGGATGCGGTGACACATAATCTATCTCACGGCGCCAATAACGCTGCGGTACTTTCTTCAAGTCAACCGCAGGAATTGGAAACTGCTCATTTGGTTTAGGACCATAAGCCAAGGCATAATCTTGAGGAATTGCTGGCTCAGCCGGTTTCGCTGGCAATGATGAAAATGCCGGATCGTTAAGCGATGTACAGCCTGTTGCAGCGATACCCATGAGACCAACTGAACCGGTCACAAAACCACGGCGTGTAATTGTGTTATTTTTCATTTCAATCCCTATAAAAGCGCAAAAATGCTTTTTGATGCGCTCTATATAATGAGCTAAATTAAGTTATGCGATATGAAGGTATTTGACCTTGAAATCAAACCAAAGACATTCACGAATGCGTGACTTTATGTATTGTTTTGATCGATACGAAACTGTGCTGCAGGATATACTCCCAAAACGTTAAACATATCTGTAAAAAATCCGAGCTCTTCAAAAGCTAGTTTTACATTAGGGTCTTCGGGGTGGCCTTCAATATCGGCGTAGAACTGCGTTGCCGTAAATTGGCCGCCGATCTGGTAACTTTCAAGCTTCGTCATGTTGATACCATTTGTCGCAAAGCCGCCCATCGCTTTATACAAAGCTGCTGGAATATTTCGAACACGAAAGACAAATGTCGTCATGACAAGCTCGTCTGCTGATTTGCGTTCATAGTTTTGAGGCGTTTTTGAAAGCACCACAAAACGGGTGACATTATTGTCCGTGTCTTCAACATTCTTTTTCAAAATCTCAAGCCCATAGAGCTCGGCGGCAAGATATGGCGACAAAGCCGCCATTGAAGGATCACCTGTTTCTGCAACCATTTTGGCAGCGCCAGCTGTATCTCCCGCCACAACCGCTTTCCATCCATGTTCGCGCACAATGTTCCGGCACTGCCCAATGCCATGAATATGGGTATGCACTGATTTTATTTGGCTAATATCTGTGCCTGGCAACACCATTAAATGGAAATGAATGGGTAGAAAATATTCGCCAATAATATGCAGGCCTGACTGGGGCAACAAATGATGAATATCAGCCACACGACCGGCCAACGTGTTTTCAATCGGGATCATGGCAAGCGCTGCCTGACCGCTATCAACAGCATTAAACGCATCTTCGAATGTAGCGCATGGCAATGGTGTCATGTCCGGAAACATATTGCGTGAGGCTGTGTCCGAATTTGCACCCGCTTCGCCTTGGAACGAGATGAGCTTGTTTTGGTCGTTCATTTTAGTTTCCAGTATTATGCGAAAGGATAGCGCGCGCTTTTTCGAGATCAGGCGGTGTATCAACGCCCAGCGGCACAGTGTCAATGATTGCGGCATGGATCGTCATGCCATCTTCAAGTGCGCGTAATTGCTCCAAGCTTTCGCGCTTTTCTAGCGTTGAAGGCTTTAACGATACAAACCGTTCCAATGCTGCGCGCCGATAAGCATAAAGACCAATGTGATGATATAGCGGTCCCTCCCCATAAGGAGCGGTTGCGCGGCTGAAATATAATGCCCGCAATAGATTTTCACCAATTGGCGAGCCTATTATCTTGACCACATTGGGGTTCGTCTTTTCATCCGAATCGGTAATTTCCACACCCAAAGTCGAAATATCGCACTTATTATTGTTAAGCGGCGCTAAAACAGCGCGAATATCGGCAGGTGCGATTGTCGGTAAATCGCCTTGAACATTGATGATCGTATCAAAATCACCACCAACATTTGTAAAGGCTTCAAAAATACGGTCAGAACCGGATTGATGATCTGCGCTTGTCATTACGGCATTATAACCATGATCGCGCGCAGCCTCTAAAACCTCTGCAGTATCTGTTGCGATCAGAACGTCCCCGCAATCAGCTTCTTGGGCGCGATCTGCAACCTGAATGATCATTGGTTTTCCTGCAATATCGGCCATTGGCTTGCCTGGCAAACGGGTTGAGGCCATTCGTGCAGGTATAATTATAATCGGTTTCATAAGCGTCCATCTTTAGAAGTGGCAAAAAGTCTCATCGTAAGACGTCTTATAGGTGTTGCATGGCGGACGTAAAAGACATAGTTTCCGGCCAAATTAAAGAACCGCATTGCGGCAAATTCAAATATACGGTGACGAAATCCATGGAATCCATGAAAACAACGATGTATGCAGGCGCATTTTTGGCCGCCGCGGTTTTGATTATGACGCTTAGCATCCTTAGTGATGCGCTCTTCCACTCAGAAACACCCGAACAATTCGGCTATGCCATTGAAGCTGCCGAAGGTTCTGCCCCTGCTGCAGGCGCAGAAGAAGACGCAGGCGTTCCTGACATTTCTGCCCTACTTGCAAGTGCTGATCTTGGTGCAGGCGAAACTGCATTTAAAAAATGTGCGGCTTGCCACACAATCGAAGAAGGCGGCGCGGATAAAATCGGCCCTCACCTCTTTGGTGTTCTAGGCCGAGACATCGCCAGCGCATCAGGCTTTAAATATTCGTCTGCAATGACAACATATGGCGAAGGCAAGCAGTGGACATTTGAAGAGATGAACGGCTTTATCTACAAGCCAAAAGACTGGATCAAAGGCACAGCGATGGGCTTTGCAGGCATGAAGAAAGATCAAGACCGCGCAAACCTTCTCGCTTACATGAACCAGCAGAATGCAAGCCCTCTTGATCTGCCATCTCCTGAGGCTGCGGCCGAGGAAGAAGCAGCCCCTGAAGCTGCTGATGAGGAGACTTCTGAGGAAGCTGCGCCAGCCGAGAGCGAAGCTGAAAAAACTGAATAATCTGTCACAATTGTGATATTAAAAGCCCGGTTCTGCCGGGCTTTTTTAGTTTTTGCACTTTGAATTGACGCATTTACGTCTATTTTCCTCTAAAACATTCCAATGGGAGAATTAACGATGAAGTGTTTTGTTGTGCCTATTGCAGTGATTGCGCTTATCGCGCCGCTGTCAGCTTCTTTTGCGCAAGAAGCAAGTGGATGGGTTACAACCGATTCTCTCATTGCGACCAGCAAGTATGCTGATCATTTTTCCCACTATGATCACGCCAATCCTGATGCGCCAAAAGGTGGAACAGTTAATCTGCCAGCGCTTGGCACCTATGACAGTTTCAATCCCTATATAATAAAGGGCAATCCTGCGGCCGGCTTTGCATCCGGCGGGTTTGGCGGTGGTTTGCTTTATGACACGCTCCGCGCTCAATCGGTTGATGAACCATCAACGAGCCATCCGCTTATTTCAGAATCATTTACCTACCCAGAGGACGACTCATTTGCGATCTACCGTCTGAACAAAGCAGCTAAATGGCATGATGGAGAACCAATTACACCTCAGGATGTTGTGTGGACCTTCGACGTTCTCAAGAAATACAATCAGCTATATCGCGAATATTACAAGAATGTCGTTTCGGCAGAAGCCATCAATGAGACTGATATAAAATTCAGCTTTGATGAGAAGAACAATCGAGAATTACCTAATATTTTAGGTGACATGCCCGTTTTGCCACAGCACTGGTGGGAAGGAACCGATGCTAACGGCAACAAACGTGACATTTCAAAATCCACCCTAGAGCCGCCTTTGGGATCTGGCCCTTATAAAATTGCGTCCTTTGATCCTGGGGTCTCCATTCGATGGGAACGGGTCAAAGATTACTGGGCCGCCGATCTGCCGGTAAATAAGGGTCGAAAAAACTTCGACAGCTATAACTACACTTATTTTCTTGATTCGACCCCCATTTGGGAAGCGTTCAAAAAAGGTGGCATTCAGGATATTCACACTGAAACGAGTTCGCAGCGCTGGGCAAGTGAATATACTTTTCCTGCGTTTAAAGAGGGAAAAGTAAAAAAACGCACATTCCCAACTACAAGTCCGCAACCCATGCAGGGTTTTGCGATGAATATGCGCCGTGACAAATTCAAAGATGTGCGCGTACGAAAAGCGCTTTCTTATCTCTTTGATTTTGAATCCATAAACAGACTGCAACTCTCTGGCCTTAGAACACGCACTGACAGCTATTTTGAAGGTGGCGAGCTTCAATCCAGCGGCATACCCGAAGGCCGTGAGTTGAGTATATTGCAGGAGTTTAGCGATCAACTGCCTGAAGCTTTATTTACCACACCTTTTGAAAATCCAGTTGGCGGCGACAGAGCTAAAAACCGTGACAATCAGCGCCTTGCAGCCCAGCTTATGCGCGAAGCGGGTTGGGAGCCACGCAATGGCACTTGGACGAACATTGAAACAGGCGAGCCTTTCAGCATTGAAATTTTAGGTGGCTCACCCGTTACAAACATTATCGCCGGACAATTTACACAAGATATGCGCAAATTTGGTATCGATGCCAGCATCCGCATTGTCGACGCCAGTCAGTATGTTTCGCGCCTTGAAGATTTCAACTTCGATATGACGACGGTGCAACTTGCCCAATCATTATCTCCAGGAAATGAGCAGCGCGATTTTTGGTCATCAACAGCTGCCGATAAGCCTGATTCACGCAATATGTCAGGCATTAAAAATCCGGTTGTCGACGCCTTGGTGGACAAGATCATTTTTGCTGAAAACCGCGATGAACTTATCGCATTAACACATGCGCTTGATCGTGTTTTGCTATGGAATTATTATTATATTCCGCAATGGCACTCGCCAGAAGAATGGCTTGCATGGTGGGACAAATTTGATTTTGTCGACAAGCAGCCGACCTATTCTGGTGTCGACACTTCTTCATGGTGGATAAAGCCGGAAAGCAGTAAATGATTATCGATCGCCGCCGCTTTTTAGCCATGACCAGCGCAGTAATAGCGGGCGCTGCTGGATTGCCGAAACTTTCATATGCGCAGAACCCATCCGGTAAGCCACTCCATGGTCTGTCGGCTTTTGGAGATTTAAAATACCCCCAAGGGTTTTCGCATTTTGACTATGCGTCACCAAACGCGCCAACCGGCGGCACATTCGCTTTTCAACCTGCTTATTGGTACTTTAACCAGAACGTGCAGACCTTCAACACGCTCAATAGTTTTGTACGAAAAGGTGACGCGCCGCCGCGCATGGAAGTGTGCTTTGATGCGTTGGTCGTTTCATCACATGACGAACCTGATGCTGTTTATTGTCACTTGGCCGAAAGCGTTGTGATTTCAGCTGATCGAAACAGCTTCACTTTCAAAATACGTGATATTGCACATTGGCACGATGGTTCGCCTATTACGGCCGAAGACGTGGCGTTCTCCTTTAAAACCATCAAAGAACAAGGCCACCCAGAGCTTTCATTGCCGCTGGCTCCTTTAAAAGAAGCCCGCATTGATGATCCAATGACCATTACGCTGGTCTTTGACGGCAGCCAAGCTGCGCAAGATATTCTGTCTATCGCAGGCTTACCAATCATCTCTAAAGCTTGGTACACAGACAATGTTTTTGATGCATCAACGCTAACGCCGCCATTGGCATCAGGGCCCTACAAAGTCGGGCGAATGAATCCGGGCGTCTATATCGAATATGAGCGTGTCGATGATTATTGGGCCAAAGAGCTTGGCACAGCTAAGGGCTTCAACCATTTTCAAACGATCCGCATAGATTTTTTCAAAGAGCGACAGGCTGGATTTGAAGCTTTCAAAAAAGGCGCCACCACGTTTAGACAAGAGTTCACTTCGAAGAGTTGGGCGACAGAATATGATTTTCCAGCCATACAAGATGGCCGCGTAATCAAAGCGCATTTTGACGCTGAAAAACGGCCTAGCATGCAAGCTTGGTGCCTCAATATGAGGCGCGAACGCTTTAAAGATAAAAGGGTGCGCGATGCGATTGCGCAATGTTTTGACTTTGAATGGACCAATAGAAATCTATTCTACGGTTTATATGAACGCTCGCACTCGATTTTCGCTGGCTCGTCATATGAAGCGGCAGGCACACCGGATGCAGCGGAAACAGATTTACTTAAAAAACTAAGCGTTGATCATGAATTGCCTAAAGGTATTTATGATGACGCCTACCGGCAACCAGCATCAGATGGTTCTGGCCGCGACAGAAACAAATTGCGTGGTGCATCCAAATTACTGGCAGATGCTGGATGGAAACCGGGTGATAAGGGCTTTTTGCGCAATACCAAAGGCGAGACACTGGATTTAGAGTTCCTCATTTCCGCCTCGGTTTTTGAACGCATCTATGGGCCTTTTGTTGAAACTATGCGCGCTGTCGGCATCAACGCGTCATTGCGGCTTGTGGACCCTGCCCAATACCAAGCACGGACAAGCAGTTTTGATTTTGACATGGCAGGATTAGCGCTTGGCTGGTCGCCAACACCGACGGCAAGCGGCCTTGATACAATTTTAGGGTCAAAATCGGCAGAAATAGAAGGCACCCGAAACTGGCCTGCTCTCACAAATCCGCTGGTGGATGCTATTATTTACGAAATTGGGGCCGCAGAAACGCGAGAAAGACACGAAACAAGCATGAGAGTGCTCGATAGGGTCTTGCGGCTGACGCGCGAATGGATTCCAAATTGGAGATCAGCGAATCACCGCGTTGCCTATTGGGATATATTTGGCTTTAAAGAACCAAAACCTGATTATTTTTGGCAGGTGGAAGCGCTCTGGTGGATTGACAAGGAAAAGGCTGACAAGCTTGGCAAGGGTTAAAAGCACAGACATGAGTTCACTTTCCAGCAGTGGGGAGCGCTGAAGCATGGGTGCTTATATCCTCCGACGTCTTCTTTTAATGATACCGACTATTTTGGGCATCATGGCGATATCTTTCACCGTTGTGCAATTTGCGCCGGGCGGTCCGGTTGAACAGGTTATTGCCCAGCTCACAGGCCAAGGCGGAGATGCGACAGACCGCATAACTGGCGGCGGCAGTGATATTGGCGGTGGCAACGACATTGGTTCAAGCATTGAGGGCGGTGGCTCTAACAACTCTAAGTATCGCGGTGCGCAAGGGCTTGATCCGGAGTTTATCGCTGACCTCGAGCGGCAATTCGGTTTTGACAAACCACCTTTAGAGCGCTTCGCGCTGATGGTTTGGAACTATGCACGCTTTGATTTTGGCGACAGCTACTTTCGCGACATATCGGTTATTGACCTCATTATAGAAAAAATGCCGGTTTCCATATCGCTTGGCCTCTGGATAACGTTACTTTCTTACGCGATCTCTATTCCACTTGGCATTAAAAAAGCCATATCGGACGGCTCATCGTTTGACACATGGACCAGCGGCATCATCATTCTTGCCTATGCGATACCGGGATTTCTGTTTGCTATCCTTTTGATCGTTCTTTTTGCCGGCGGTTCATTTTATGATCTGTTTCCACTGCGCGGTCTTGTGTCTGATAATTTTGCGCAGCTTGCATGGTATGAAAAAGTCATCGACTATTTCTGGCACCTTGCGCTGCCTTTAACAGCACTTGTTTTATCGGCATTTGCGACCACAACCTTGCTCACCAAGAACTCGTTTCTTGATGAAATCCGCAAGCAATATGTTACAACAGCGCGCGCCAAAGGGCTTGGCGAAAACAAGGTTCTTTATGGCCACGTATTTCGAAATGCGATGCTGATTATCATTGCCGGATTTCCTGCAGCCTTCATCTCTGCATTTTTCACAGGTTCCTTATTAATCGAAACAATCTTCTCACTTGATGGGCTTGGATTGCTTGGGTTCAAATCGGTCGTAGATCGTGATTATCCGGTTGTCTTTGGAACGCTCTATATTTTCTCATTGATGGGGCTACTCGTCAGCCTACTTTCAGACTTGATGTACACTTGGGTAGACCCACGTATTGATTTTGAATCGAGGGATGTTTGATGGCTGATACCACCATGACATCACAAGCGCCGGCAAAGCGTCCGTTTCTTTCGCCTATCAATCAGCGGCGTTGGCAGAACTTTAAAGCCAATCGTCGTGGTTACTGGTCGTTGTGGATTTTCCTCATACTGTTCATCCTTTCGCTCGGTGCAGAGTTCATAGCCAACGACAAGCCAATTCTCGTATCGTATAAGGGTGAAATACTGACGCCTGTTTTCGTCAATTATCCGGAAGAAAAATTTGGCGGTTTCCTTGCGCGTACAGATTATACCGACCCCTTCATACAAGAAGAAATCGAAACCAATGGGTGGATGATCTGGCCGCCTGTTCGTTTTTCATACAGAACCGTCAACAAGGAAGTACCGACAACGGCTCCATCAAAGCCAGCTTTCCTATTTGATACACGCGAAGAGCTTTGTGCTCGCTATGCAGAAGGTGTGAACGATCCGAACTGCACATATGGAAACTTCAACTGGCTTGGCACAGACGATCAGGCACGGGACGTTTTTGCTCGCACACTTTACGGCTTCCGCATATCGGTTCTGTTCGGTTTAATCCTGACCGCATTGTCTGCTGTTGTTGGTGTGGCAGCGGGTGCTGTTCAAGGTTATTTCGGCGGCTGGACTGATTTGATTATGCAGCGCATCATTGAGATCTGGTCCTCAATTCCTGTGCTTTATATCTTGCTCATTATGGCTGCTGTTTTGCCGCCCGGCTTCTGGATATTGCTTGGCATTATGCTTTTGTTCTCGTGGGTTGGTTTTGTCGGCATTGTACGCGCAGAATTTTTACGTGCGCGCAATTTTGAATATGTGAATGCGGCGCGCGCCCTAGGGGTGTCGAACCGCACGATTATGTTCCGCCATTTGCTGCCCAATGCGATGGTTGCGACATTGACATTCCTGCCGTTCATTTTGAACGGCTCGATTACCACGCTCACATCGCTAGATTTTCTTGGCTTTGGTTTACCACCAGGCTCGGCATCACTTGGCGAGTTGATCCTGCAAGGCAAAAACAATTTGCAGGCACCTTGGCTCGGTTTCTCCGGCTTCATTGTGATTTCCATTATGCTATCGCTCCTGATTTTCATCGGCGAAGCAACACGTGATGCGTTTGACCCAAGAAAGACATTTGCATGAGCGGCGCGCAGAATAATAACACTTCGGCAGCGCCGCTTCTTTCCGTTCGCAATTTGGCGGTTGATTTCACGCAAGGCGGCGCAACCACACGCGCCGTAGATGGTGTTTCCTTTGATATCGGTGCCCGTGAAACCGTGGCGCTGGTGGGCGAATCTGGTTCAGGAAAATCCGTCACAGCGAATTCTATTTTGAAGCTTTTGCAATATCCTGCGGCCAGCCATCCGCATGGTGAAATTTGGTTTGACGGACAGGATTTGATGAAAGCGCCGGACGCAGCGCTGCGCCGTGTGCGCGGCAATGATGTCACGATGATCTTTCAAGAGCCAATGACATCGCTCAATCCGCTCCATTCAATTGAAAAGCAGATCGGCGAAATCTTGCGGCTGCACCAAACAGTGCCCGAAGCAAAAGTTCGCAGCCATATCATCAGCCTGCTTGAACAGGTCGGTATCCGCGATGCTGAAAAGCGCCTGCCCGCCTATCCTCACCAAATGTCTGGCGGACAAAGACAACGTGTGATGATTGCAATGGCGCTTGCCAATACGCCTAAACTGCTTATCGCCGATGAACCAACCACAGCGCTTGATGTCACCGTGCAAGCACAAATTCTAAAATTGCTTGATGGTCTAAAAAGCAAGTTCGATATGTCGATGCTGTTTATCACGCATGATCTGGCTATCGTTCGCAAGATTGCGGACCGTGTCTGCGTTATGACCAATGGCAAGATTGTCGAAACAGGCCCGACAGAAGACATTTTCAACAATCCTCAACATGAATACACCAAGCACTTGCTTGCTGCCGAACCAAAGGGCAGTCCGCCCAAGCTCGACAAATCATCGCCCGTCGTCATGCAAGGCGATGACATAAAAGTATGGTTTCCCATTAAGCAGGGCTTCATGCGAAAGACGGTTGACCACGTAAAAGCCGTTGATGGCATTGATGTAACAGTTCGCGCTGGGCAAACACTCGGCATTGTCGGGGAATCCGGTTCCGGCAAGACGACGCTTGGTCTTGCCCTTTCGCGGCTCATTTCATCAGAAGGTAAAATCACCTTCAATGGTGCTGATATCGGCGCTCGATCATTCCGCGACATGCGCCCCGTGCGCAAAGATTTGCAAGTGGTTTTCCAAGACCCATTCGGTTCGCTCAGCCCGCGTATGTCAATCGCTGAAATTATTGCAGAGGGCTTGGAAATACATAGCCCTCACCTTTCACGCGCCGAACGCGATCAAGCCGTTGTAACCGCACTTCAGGAAGTCGGCCTAGACCCTGAAACGCGCTTCCGTTATCCGCATGAGTTTTCAGGTGGGCAAAGGCAGCGCATTGCGATTGCCCGCGCCATGGTACTGACGCCAAAATTCATCATGCTGGACGAGCCTACTTCCGCGCTTGATATGAGCGTACAAGCACAGGTCGTTGACCTGCTGCGCGACCTGCAAAAAAAACATAATCTGGCTTACCTTTTCATCAGCCATGATTTGAAAGTCGTGCGTGCGCTCGCCAATGAGGTCGTTGTTATGCGCAACGGAAAAGTGGTCGAGTACGGTTCTGCGGAACAGATTTTTGACGCGCCTAAAACAGATTATACTAAGGCGTTGATGGCGGCGGCATTTGATATTGAAGCGGCACCAGAAGGTGTCGTTGCAGACTAATGACCAAGAAAATTCTACTTGCAGTGACCGGTTTTGACGAAGCGCTTTGGCAAGCAGAAATCGAGCGCATGGCGCCTGATCTTGAGGTCATCACCAACATTACAGATGATGCTGCAGATGTAGAATATGCGATCGTCTGGAAGCAGCGGCCCAATATATTAAGCGCGCTGCCATATCTGAAAGTCATATTTTCTGCTGGCGCTGGTGTGGATCATATTTTTAAAGATCATACATTGCCGGATGTTCCTATCGTGCGCGTTGTTGCTGACGATTTAACCAACCGAATGAGCGAATACATCATATGGCAAGCGCTCGATCATTTACGTCAAGGCGCGCGCTACCGGAAGCAACAGGCAGGCCACGTCTGGCTGGAAGATAAAGCCCAACCTGCTGCGGATGCCGTTACTGTTGGTATCATGGGCATCGGAGCATTGGGAATGGATGCAGCGATTAAGCTGAAAATGATCGGCTTTCATGTTGTTGGCTGGAGCCGTAATCCAAAAACCAATAGCGAAATAGAGACGTTTTCAGGTACTGACGGTTTGCATGATATGTTGTCTCAGACCGACATCCTAGTCTGCCTTTTGCCTCTCACAGATGAAACACGCGGCATTATTGACGCGCAATTGCTTTCAAAATTAAAGCGTAACGGGCCGCTGGGTGGCCCTGTTTTAATCAATGCTGGTCGCGGCGGGCTTCAAAGTGAGGCCGACATTCTAGCCGCGCTGAATGATGGTTCGCTTTCAGCAGCATCTCTGGATGTCTTTGAACAAGAACCGCTGGCTGGTGATAGTCCTCTATGGTCGCACCCGCGTGTGACGGTGACACCGCATGCGGCGGCAGCATCCAATCCCTTGGCGTTGATCCCGCATATTCTCAAACAAATAGCAGCTTATGAGCGCGGCGGAACGCTAGAAAATCTCGTTGATAGAAAAGCTGGATATTAAGGTCTGCGCAGCGTTGTAGGAAATCCGTAAAGATAGCCAATACGCTCAATTGCATCTTCTAACAATTCAACGGCTACATCCATTGTGTGTCCATTTGCGTGAATGAGTTCTTGTTCATCACGCATTATGCCAACATGGCCTTTCCAGAACACCAGATCACCGCGTTGCAACCCACCATTCATCGCTGAAAAACCAAGCTCTGTGCCGATGCTTGCAGCTTGCATATCTGAATCGCGCTGCACCTTCTTGCCGGCCAAAAGCAGCGACAATTGTACAAGACCAGAGCAATCAATACCAAAAGCGGAAGACCCGCCCCACAAATACGGTGTGTGAATCAATTTTTCCGCAATCGAGACATAATCATCGATAGGTTGATCGATTGGGACGAGATGGCGTTCAATATAGAATTGGCCTTTGGCACACTTCAAATAGCGGGTGCCGCGGGTTTCTGCTTCACCGACAACGGCCAAAGATGATCCCACTGACAATATGTTGCTGTGTGGCGATTTCATATCGGCTTCAGGGTAAGCAAATGTGCGCGGTGCTGAAATCAAATGTGTTGAAGGCGGCGCGGTAATATCGCGCGCTGCAAGTTGGTCATCAGCAACATAGCCAACATAATTGTCTCGCAATGATTGGCACCAAGCCCAGCCGTCCGCAACATCAAAGACGCGAACCATGTCGCCATAGATCATTTGAGTATCGATGCCGAGATTGATATCGGGTTCAGGGCGCATATCGACAACAGAAGATGAAACGCGGCGACGCTCACCACGTACAAATTTGCCTGCAGTGATTTTTCCTTTGAGCGCTTCGGATGCAAGATCATCACGAAATGCATGAATTCGTCTATCCAGTTCTTCGCTCAATGCGGCAGCTCCTTACCTTTCGCAATGATATTATCAGCAAAACGCTCCAGATAGTTTGCACCCTCAACCGTTCGTGAAATGATAACATTTCTACGATCACGCGGATCACGTTGACGGCGCACCAGTTTCATCGCCCCCATTGTATCCAACGCACGGGTGATAACCGGCTTGGAAACGCCCAAATGCGCGGCTAGACCGCGAACAGTATGCGGCGGCGGATCAAGGTAAATCGTTAATAAGATTGCGGCTTGCCGCATCGTCAAATCCGGTGCGCTATCACGCACTTCGGCAAGGTTGACAGAATGCCAAAGCATGAGCGCTTGGCTCGGTTTTAGATTTATCGGCATAGAAGCTCAGCTATGTACCATTACGGGGCCGAACTAATATGCGCGATATATAGCCCGTTACGCAAGCGTAAGCACGCTCATGCACCGTTTTATGCATAGCGTTTTTGCAATGAAGCGAAGATTGCACGGATACCTTGCGCTTCACCGCCCACAGGTGAATGTGGTTTAGCGCTCGGGTTCCATCCGAAAATGTCGAAATGAGCCCAGCTCACAGCTGGATCAACAAAGCGTTGCAAGAACAATCCAGCTGTTATGGACCCGGCAAATCCATCGGTTGTCACATTATTCAGATCAGCAACCGTTGACGCGAGAGCCTGATTGTAATTCTGCCAAAGCGGCATACGCCATAAAGGATCGCGCTCGCTAACAGCAGCTTCATTAACGGCCGTGGCCAATACTTCATCATTTGTATAATAAGGTGGCAATTCTGGCCCAAGTGCAACACGCGCTGCTCCCGTCAAAGTCGCCATGTCGATAATAAGATCAGGTTTTTCTTCTGAAGCCAGCGTTAGAGCATCGCCTAATACAAGCCGCCCTTCGGCATCCGTATGGCCTATTTCTACGGTTAGCCCTTTTCGGCTCCTTAAAATATCGCCTGGTCTAAACGCGTTACCGGCGATTGCATTTTCAACGGCAGGAATGAGCACCCGCAGCCGCACATTCAGTTTTGCATCCATAATAATGCGTGCCAACGCCAATATGTTCGCTGCACCACCCATATCTTTTTTCATGTTACGCATTGAGCTTGCAGGCTTGATATCTAGGCCGCCAGTATCAAAGGTAACGCCTTTACCCACAAGAGTGAGCTTTGGTGCCTTTTTATCACCCCAAGTGAAATCAATCAGGCGCGGTGCTATTGTAGCAGCACGTCCAACGGCATGAATCATCGGGAGATTGCTAGAAAGCAATGCATCGCCTTTGATGATTTTTATGCTCGCCTTATAGGACTTAGCAAGCTTGCGGCTAGCGGCATCAATTTCATCCGGCCCCATATCTTCAGCAGGTGTATTGATAAGGTCACGGGCCAGCCAACTTGATTCGACATGGCGCAAAATTTCATCGCGGTCGAGCGTGTCGCCCAAAACCAATTGCGGAACTCTTTGTGACGACTTTTTGTAAACATCAAAGCGATAGCTACCAAGTCCAAAACCAATTGCTGCCAACCGAAGATCAAGCCCTGCCAATGACGCAAACGTAAAAGGTGTATTGGGCAGCTTCTTAGCCAACGCCCCTGTTACAAATGGGTCAGTCGCATCTCCCACGCCCAGCAACACCATACTAATACTTTGCCCATTTTCGGCAGGAACCAGCAGAACATTGCCTACCGCGCCATCAAAGCCATTTAGGTCCGCCCATATTTTTGCTTCGCTTGGCATTGCATCTAAGTCCGACTGTGCCACGCAATGCACCGGCAATATTTTCTCGTTTTTTTGCGCTGCGCTTACAAAAATATTGTTCAACTTGAAGGCTCCTGCTTTTTTACGCACCGTACTGAGCACGGCTGTTAACTTTCCATTAGGGTTAACAGAATATTGATTAAATTGAAGGGGCATTGCGTCCACATTTTTGTGTTTCGCAAGATTCGCAGCAAGGAGATCATCATGAGGCTTGAAGAACGCACATCGGCATTTCCTAAGGCACGCAAACGGGCACATCTTTCCGTTCTAAGCGCTGTGCTGCTGAGTGCTACCGTCGCTGGCTGCGCAACAGACAGCCGCACAACAGGATCGATCAAAAACGGCAAGTCAGTAGAGCGGATGAATTCCGCTGAACTGGCTCAATCCGTTGATTCCTATGGTGCCGCCTATGAGCGTGATCCAAAGAACAAAGCTATTGCAATGCAATATGCATCAATTCTTCGTTCTAACAATCTCAATGAGCAGGCTGTGGCTGTCATGCGCAAAACAGCCATTATTCATCCCAATGACCGCGATGTTCTTGCAGCATATGGCAAAGCACTTGCCGGTGCGGGGCAATTTACTGCGGCACTCGATGCTATTCAGCGCGCGCAAGACCCAACGCGGCCAGATTGGCGTCTCGTATCAGCAGAAGGCGCAATCTACGATCAGACAGGCCGTCCTGAAGAGGCCCGTGACCTTTATCAAAAAGCGCTGCAAATGCGCCCAAATGAACCATCAATTCTATCAAACATAGCAATCAGCCACTTGTTGGTGAATGATCTTCCGACCGCCGAACGCTATTTGCGTGAAGCTGTAAAACAGCCAACAGCCGATAGCCGTGTGCGCCAAAACCTTGCGATGGTGGTTGGCCTTCAAGGGCGCTTTGATGAAGCAATGGCCATTGCACAGCGCGAACTTTCGCCTCAACAGGCACAGGCCAATGTAGAGTATCTACGCAAGATTCTATCACAGCAAAATGCATGGAACATGATCAAAGAAGAAGACAAGAAAAGCGCGCAATAAAAGCCTTTCTTTCTTTTTTAACCTTAACAATAAAAACCCGCTTCTGAAATTTCAGAAGCGGGTTTTTATTTACGTTAATTTGTCTGCGTACTAATTCTTATCTTTAGAAGATACCACCACGCTGCGAAACCTGAATAGCTGCAGGCCCAAGGATTACACCAAAAAGTACAGGCAGGAAGAAAAGGATCATTGGAACAGTAAGCTTTGGCGGTAGCGCTGCTGCTTTTTTCTCAGCAGCATTCAGTCGTATCTGACGACTTTCACTCGCAAGGACACGCAATGCTTGTCCCACAGGCGTACCATATCGCTCGGCCTGAATGAGTGCTTGTGAAACACCTTTTACAGCATCTAAACCAGTACGCATATATAAGTTCTCATAAGCTTTTCTACGCTCAGATAGGAACGAAAGCTCTGCGCCAACTAAAACCATCTCTTCAGCAAGTGCTGTCGATTGCGTGCCTATCTCAGCGGCAACCTTGCGGAAACCAGCCTCAATTGACATACCCGATTCAACGCAGATCAATAATAAATCGAGCGCATCTGGCCATGCCTTGGTTATCGAGGTTTTACGCTGTGATGCTTTGTTATTCACATAAATATTGGGTGCGTAAAAGCCTGCCGCTGCAAACCCAAGACAGTATATAATCTTCATGTTTGTTGTTTTATCCGCAAAACCATCAAGTACGAACATATAAACCACCCCAGCTCCAAAAGTCAGGAATGGCAAAACAAGGCGCATGAAGAGAAACAAATTGAGCGGCCCTTGACCGCGAAAGCCTGCAGCGCGCAAATTTGAAACTGTTTTCTCATCGGCAAGGGCCTTCTTCAAATCCAAACGCTCAACGATGGATTTAACACTGCCTTTATCCTTGCTATCAACACGCAATGATGCACGCCCATTTTGTTTTTCAGATGCCAATCGAGCGCGCTCACGCGCCCTAATTTCGTCGCGCTCAGTCGCTACCGATTTCATCCGGTTTTTAAGCTCATTGCCGCCCAGCACTGGTGCAAGCAGTGTGAAAATAGTGGCAAAAACACTGACAGCGACTAAAACAGCGATTAAAAACTGACCCGAGGTGAGTAGTGTTACAATATCTGAAGACATGAACCTGCTCCCCTATATATCAAAGTTGATCATTTGACGCATGATGAATACGCCGATGGACATCCAAATAGCAGAGACACCTAAAATGAGGAGTCCTGTATCTGTTATAAAAAGAAGCTTGATGTAGTCTGGACTACTCAAATGAACCAGAAGAGTAACAATTGGCGGCAATGCGGCAATAATCGCGGCAGAAGCCTTCGCTTCCATCGACATTGCAGCAACTTTTGCTTTCATTTGTGCGCGCGCACGCAACACACCTGAAAGGTTGCCCAAAGCTTCTGATAAGTTACCACCGGCTTGAGATTGGATTTGAATAACGATTGCAAAAAAGTTTGCCTCCGAGCAAGGCATCGTTTGATACATACGTAAACAAGCTTCAGGTACCGACATACCCAGCTGCTGCGCCTCAATTATTCGGCGAAACTCAGTTTGAACTGGCTCGCGTGCTTCTGTTGCAATAAGGCGCAAACCATCATTCAATGGCAAGCCTGACTTGATGGCACGAACAATGATGTCAATTGAATTAGGAAACTCTGCTAAAAAACTTTTGACGCGACGCTTGCGTAAATATGAAATAATCCAACGCGGCAAACCAAACCCAGCTGCGAATGCTATTCCAATGCTATAGATTGCAGGAACACCAAAAATTAATGCCGCAATTGCCGCACCGCCTCCAAACACAGCAGAATAAATATAAAACATCCGAATATCGAGCTTCAAACCTGCCTGTTGAATTTGTGTCTTCAGGTTTGGCTTGGTTGCGTTTTTCTCGCGCGCTTTATTACGCTCTTCAAGATCATTAAGCGACTCTGTAATTTGCTTACGTCGTTTTTGACCTTCTTGGGCCCGATCAACTTCAGCGCGTTTTGACACACTATCCGTTTTGACAGACTTTACCTTTGAAACTCGACGCTTGCGGTCTTTTTCTGCTTGCAACGATGGTAACATCAATGCGTACATGACCCCGCCGATACTAAGTCCGGCAAGTGCCATTACAGCAAGCGCAATGGGGGATAGACCAAAAATCATTCAATCACCTCCATTGCATCAAGTGCCTCAGAAAGGCGCACTTCTTCGTTGAAATAACGTGCGCGCTCCCACATTTGAGGGCGACCAACGCCTGTAGAACGATGTTTACCGATAAATTTGCCATCGGCATCTTCGCCAGTAATATCATACAGCATGAGATCCTGCGTAATGATGACATCACCTTCCATACCAATGACTTCAGTAATATGGGTAATTCGGCGAGAACCATCGCGCAAACGCGCAGCCTGAATGATGATATCAACGGACCCACAAATAATTTCACGCACTGTTTTTTGCGGCAATGTATAACCACCCATCGCAATCATTGATTCCATACGACTTAGACATTCGCGCGGTGTGTTAGCGTGGATTGTGCCCATTGAACCATCGTGGCCAGTATTCATCGCCTGCAAAAGGTCAAACACCTCGGGTCCACGAACCTCACCAACAATGATGCGTTCAGGACGCATACGAAGGCAGTTTTTGACAAGGTCAGTCATTGTGATCTGACCTTCTCCCTCTAAGTTCGGCGGTCTGGTTTCAAGGCGCACAACATGCGGCTGCTGAAGCTGAAGTTCGGCAGAGTCTTCGCATGTGATCACACGCTCATCTTTATCAACATAGTTGGTCAAACAGTTGAGCAAAGTTGTTTTACCCGAACCCGTACCGCCAGAAATGACGACATTACATCGCACACGTCCAATAATCTGTAGGATCGTTGCACCTTCTGGCGAAATTGAACCAAATTTTGTCAGCTGATCAAGTGTGAGCTTGTCTTTCTTAAACTTACGAATCGTTAGTGCAGCGCCATCAATTGCCAATGGCGGTGCAATAACGTTAACACGTGATCCATCCGCAAGACGCGCGTCACAGATTGGGCTAGATTCATCAACGCGGCGGCCCACTTGGCTCACAATTCGTTGGCAAATTGAAAGCAATTGCTGGCCATCACGAAAGCGAATACCCGCATCAATAACCTTACCGTTTACCTCGATATAAGCAGCATCTGGGCCGTTGATCATGATATCGGCAATATCATCACGTGCAAGCAAAGGCTCTAACGGTCCATAACCCAACACATCGTTACAGATATCTTCAAGCAATTCCTCCTGCTCGGAGATGGTCATCGCATAGTTTTTAATGGCGATGATATCATTGACGATATCACGAATTTCTTCGCGTGCACTTTCAGCATCTAGCTTTGCAAGCTGCGACAGGTCGATTGTCTCAATCAGCGCAGAGAACACCTGTGATTTGGTGTCATAATAGGCATCATCGCGATTAGGGCGCTTTTGAGTTGGCTGCTCCATAGACATAGGAGGCGCTTCAACTTTCGCACGTGGCGTCTCTTTAGCAGGTGCCTTGGGAGCATCAACTGTCGGTGCCAAAGCTTCCGACATATGCTGTTTTTCAACAGCATTTTCCATCGGTTTAGATGCCGGTTCGTTTATAACGGGTTTTGCTTGCGTTTTAGCGCTCGCAAAGGATGAACCCCCGGATCCTTTTTTACCAAACATTGAATTACCTCGTAACTCGAACTTGAAATTACTTCTTCTTCAGTTTTGCCAAAATGCCTTTTAGGCCGCCCTTTGGTTTTGCTGAAACTGCGCCGCGCCCCGTTATAATATGTGCAAGATCAGAGATCGTTGTAACGATTGGGCTAGCACTGTCGGACTCCGCCAGCATTCGACCATTATTAGATGCCGTGCCAAACAAATGCGGATCAAATGGGATGATCGCAGATGCTTCCATATCCAGTGAATCCAAGAAATCATTGACACTAATCTCAGGCCGTTTAGGCACACCCACTTGGTTGAGAACCAATTTCGGCGCAAAATCATTTGGACGTAGCTTCTTGAGCGTATCGACCATATTCTTGGTGTTACGCAAATTTGCCAATTCTGGCGTTGCAACAATGATAACTTCATCCGCACGAGAAAGCGTTGTGCGTGTCCAGCCATTCCATACATGTGGAATATCAAGCACAACGGAAGGGGCGGTGCGCTGAGCAACGTCGATCAACTGTGCGAAATCTTCCGCTCCAAAGTCGTAAACCTTGTCGAGCATTGAGGGCGCAGCAAGCAAAGAAAGATGTTCAGCACATGTTGCGAGCAACCGATCAAGATAAACCTCGTCAATGCGATCCGGTGAGAAAACGGCCTCTGCAATACCTTGTGCAGGGTCTTGATCAAAATTGATATTGGCGGTGCCAAAAGGCAAATCCATATCTGCGACGACAACTTCGTTTTGGAAAAGCGTCGATATAGACCAAGCAACGTTATGAGCAATCGTGGATGAACCAACCCCGCCCTTAGCGCCGATGAAAGCCATTGTTTTGCCTAATGGCTCGGCATCAGGATCAATGAATAGCATTGTAATAACCGCCATCAGATCGGCAATTGATACCGGCGCTACGATGTACTCGGAAATACCATTGCGAACCAAGTCGCGGTATAGCGAAACATCATTATGATGACCAATGATGACCACACGCGTCGATGGATCACAAACTTCTGCAAGCTCATTAAGCCCGTTCATGAGTTCATCTGGACGAGCGGAAGTCTCAAGAATAATCAAGTTTGGCGTTGGTGCTGTTTGATAAAATTCCACAGCAGCACCAATACCGCCCATATAGGTTCGCATCTGGGCTTTTGCCATGCGGCGGTCTTCTGCCATACGCTCGATAGGCCCCGAGACCCCTTGCGTTTCACAAAATGCCTGAATTGTTATACGCGGTACAGGGCGTACATTTTGCAATTCATCCGGCTCGAAGCTAGCGCTTGGCATGGTAGCCATTTCGTTTTCGTCTTTAAATGCAGCGTCTGACATTGTTATCACCCTAGGGGTCTAGATCGTTAAATTTATAGATTCGGCGCCAACCTATTATCCTTGATAATCGGCGATTACGTTGCCTCGATTTTCTGCGTCAATTGGCGTCTCTTTGCGCGGCCCAAGCAAATCGCCTGGGTTGGAGATTTGTGCCGCGAGATTATTCTGTGTTGAACAGCCAAAATCAGCGTAATTTTCGTTCTCAGGCGTATTCGAAAGGTCTTCAGGCCATTGGCCACATTGCCCAGTAGAGGCCGTCACCGAGCGAAATGACAAGCGTATTGGCGCTGATGAACCATGCCTAGACGCATCATAGGACTGGATCGCAATATTGTTGCGATGTTGTCCACCTTGCTCAATTGCTTGAACGACCTGCCCTTGAACAAAATTAGCCGCAGAACTGTTTGCTGATCCAGAAGGCATCATCAAAACAATTGTACCGGTGCCAGATGTTTGGAACTTCTGCGTGAAAGCCTGAATATTGCTCAGCGTGGCGTAATTCAATCTTTGAGCGCCGGAGGCGACAGGAACATCTAAAACCTGCTCTTGCTCTGACAACACGATAGGGTGACGCTTGGTGTAATCATTTGCAACACTGCTTACAGTCATATTATCGCGCTGTTGCAAACTCGCGCATCCAGAAAGAAGAGAAACGCACAGCACAGCCGCAGCTGAAGTTTTTATTTTATCGGCAAACATGTTTGCGTACTCCGATTATTTGTAAATGAAACCAACGGCACCGTGATAACGGCCAGTCGGCATTTGTTGGTCTGTGCTGCCATAAATACGGTTGAGGCGGCCAAGTAGGTTACCAACGGAATCTGATGGTGGTGCAAAATTATCTGTCGGCAGTGCAATTTGTGAAGCTGCGACAGGTCGAACCAGATAAGGCGTAACCATGATAACCAACTCGGATTCACTGCGAATAAAATCACGGCTTCTGAACAACGTTCCAAGAACAGGAAGCTTTGATAGTCCTGGAAATCCACTGACAACCTGTCTGACATCATCACGAATAAGACCCGCAATCATCATCGAGCCACCAGATGGCAATTCAACAGTTGTCTCCGCTTCACGACGACGAATAGACAATACATTGGTCGCGGGTTGGCCTGAAGCCGTAGCTAGAGAAACACTTCCCTCTGTTGTTGGTTCGGAGACTTCTGTTTTTATGCGTAGGCTAATCCGGCCAGGTGAAAGAACCACAGGTGTAAATTCTAGCCCTACACCATAGTCGACTTTTTCAATGCCATATGTAGTTGTACCGTTTGTACTGCCTTGGGTACCACCTGATATAACATTATAGGTTCCTCCCGCAAAAAATGTTGCAGACTCGCCTGATATTGCGGTCAAAGTTGGAGAGGATAAGGTTTTCATCACCCCAGCCTCTTCCATCGCTTTAAAATAAGCGCCAATATTCAAACCACCTAAGGAGCCAGCAACATTAAAACCTGTATTAGTGAGCGGTTTACCAAGTGCACCCGCAATCGTTTCGGAAATACCACTGTATGAAAGTCCGGAAGATGCACCATTACCAATCAAATTGATACCAAGCTGCTTCATCACAGATCGTTGGATTTCTGCGACTGTCACTTTTAATGTTACCTGATCACCGCCAGCAATCTCTAATAAATTAACGATTTGACTATCACCGCGTGAAAAGAAATCTAAAAAGCTCTCAGCACCATCGTTAGTCGCATCACCGCCTTTTACGAAAATTTCGGCCAATTTTGCAGCTTTGGCTGAATCCTGTGGTGTCTGAACCGTACCAGTTAACACAATGTTATCGTTGATAATTTCCGTTTTAATACTTGACCCTGCTATAAAACGCTCAAGATAGCGATCTAGCCCAGCAACATCGCGTTCAACCCGCAACTGCAAACTAACCATCTGGTTGCCATTTTTATCGAAAACGAAAATATTTGTCTGACCAACGGCTTTACCAAACAGATAAATTCGGCGTGCAGTACGCGTTACGGCATCAGCAACCGCTGGGTTCGCAACAAGAATATCATGCGCATCTTCTGGAAGCTCAAGAACTAAGGATTTGTCTAAACCAAGCAACACATCTTCTGTACCAGATGTACGTTTCTGCACTTTAACTATATTCTGTGCTTCCGCCGGCGTCACACCGAATGGTGTAAATTGTGTTGGGACTGCGGACGTCAAGGCAACAACTGTGCCTGCCAAGAGTAAGGTCTTAAAGCTTTTTGCAACTTTGGACATATGACTGCTCTTTATGTGTGTGAATTCTTGTTTTGGTGCGCTCATTTTCATCATTGGCTCCGCACCTTTATTTTCTCACCATTTTTAATCAAAGTAATGGTGCCACCACGCGAACCACCCGAGATTAAGTGATCGGCACTTGGTTCTGAGCGACCGGATTCAATATCTTTAATTGATCGTAAAGCGAGCGTCAGACGATCAGCCATTTGCTGTGCCGCTGAAATAATTTTTGTTTGATCTGGTGTTAATTCAAGTGTCGCAGTTTGCCCGACTTGTACCAGCTGTCCATTTTCATCCTCGCGAATAGTTTGGTCGATCGCAAGAACACGAATGTTAGCAAGAATCGTTTCGGTTAGAAAAGAATTTTCCGAATCTTGATCACGCGTTGTCATGATTACATCGACATAATCATCGGGAAGGATAAAACCGCCAGCTGATGTGTCTGCTGCAATAGTCGTTGCAACCGCCCGTTTACCGGCAGGCAATATAGAGGACATGAAACTCTGATCAGCACCAAGGATTTTTATAGGACGAATAGGCTCTCCTTGAATGATCGTTGAGCGAACAATCGATCCTTCAAGTTCAGCAATTGCTTCAGGTCTACTCGTTTCAGTTATAAAATCTGGCGCAATTGCTGCAACAGGCCATTGCTGCCAGCTCAATCCGCCATTGATTTTAGCACCCGTTAATATGGTCTCTTTTGCAACCAACACTTGGTCGAGTTCAATAGAAGGGGCTGACGGTAATATATCTGCAATCGGTGCTGGTGCTGGTGCTGACAAATTCATTGCCAAATAACCAGCGCCCCCCGCGGCAAGAACTGCAACTCCAAGAATAACGAAACGCATAGACATGCTAACACCTGCAAATTATTGGGCGGACGAATCCGCTACAGGATCAACATTCACATCTAATGGTGTAATTATGGTTAATGGTGTCGTTAGATTTATACTTAACGCAAGTTAAACAGCACTTATAAGCAATCTGATCTATCAGCAGGCAGTTTTAATTCGCAAAGTAATTAAGCGCAAAGATCATCGCTGGGCTATTTGGGAAAACGAAAAGGCCTCCAACAGCTAAAGCTACGCCATACGGAATTTTCTTTGCGTCGATCACTTGGCGAAGCATAGGTAACTCGCCAGCATAGACTGCCATCGATGATTTACGTAAGAGCATAATCAAAATAGCAAGAATGCCACCAGCGACTGCAGATATTAAAATATAATTCAACAAATGCACGGAAAAACCCATCCAAAGAGCCGTCGAAGCAAGCAATTTGGCATCGCCGCCACCCATTGCGCCCAATGCAAACATCGCAAAAGTAACAGAAAGAACAACCGCAAATGCCATTAAATGCGATCCAAAATCGTGCCAGCTTAAGCCTATGAACGGCGCAACCACCAAAAATGTAACGATGAGAAGCGCGGATACCTTATTGGCGATTGTCATTGAGAATATGTCTGACAAGGCAGCATAAATCATAGCAAAAGGGAATACGACAAAAATAATAACAGCAATCATTGGCACAACCTTCGTTTCTCTACACCTTATTTGAATATGTGAGAATTAAATTCTCATAAACGCAAAAACACATCTGACAATTTTAAAAGTACAAATTAAAACAACCTGCTTTCCACAGGAGAGCAGGTCGCTATAAATTTTAAGTATGTGTAATTATTAGCTGCCATCGCCTGAACCAGCAGCAGCAGGAGCTGTACCAGTTTCAACAGTCGTAGCAATCGAATCGAATTTCGCGTTCAACTGGCTACCAAGTGATGTCGCACCAGCGATAATCGCAACAGCGATAAGAGCAGCAATAAGACCGTATTCAATTGCAGTTGCACCAGATTCGTCTTTGATAAAGCGTGTAAACATATTGAGTTCCTTACTCGTGTTAATTAAACAGCACACCGTCAGTTTTGTTTTGTTCTGATCGGCTTGAACACAAATTACCCTAAGGCTCTTGCCACCCGCTTAATAAACAAGGTTTCTCAAATCTTAATTCCTGCTTATGTGCCGCATAGTAAACAAATACTTGATGAATACTGCAAGTGGAGGAAACAGCGTGTTAATTCACAAGATCAAGCACGCGTTGTTCAATATTACCGCCCTTACGCATTTCAGATTGTTCGAATGAACGATTATCTGCTTTATAACGCTCAAACTCTCTGGCCACTCGTTTTAGAACTTCGTCGCGTATTTTTTTGCAGGCCTTATCATTTTCAACACGCAGTCCAACGGTTGTATCAATGATTTGCTGCGCTAGGCGTTTTACAAAATCGCCGTGAACCTTCTCATGCGCCAATATACTATCGGCAAACCGCTTCCATTTAGCAGCAATTGCGGGCGGTAATTTCTGGCTTGGTTTGGGAAGACTATATGTAATGGTTACAAAAGGCAGTGCGGAGACAAGTTCGCATGCATTTCCATCGGGCTGATAATTGCGGCGCCATTTTAGATCCCAATTGGTCACGGCTATCGTGCGCCGATTGCCCGATATAATGGGGCCGCCCGCACCAATTGATCGATAAAGCTCAGGACCGGTCGTGCCTGACACATTATAATACGTGAAATTTTCAGTTGCTTTCCACTCAGCGGCCTGCGCGTTCATCAATGTCATTGTCGCAAAGATGAACCACACAACCCACCGCATAGATTAGCTATCCACCTTCAAGACTTGAATAAACGCTTCTTGAGGAATTTCGACGCGGCCGAACTGACGCATCTTCTTTTTACCCTCTTTCTGCTTGTCGAGCAGCTTGCGCTTCCGCGAAACGTCACCGCCATAACATTTGGCCGTAACATCCTTACGCATTGCTGAAATGGTTTCACGCGCAATAACTTTGCCGCCAATAGCTGCCTGAATCGGAATCTTGAACATGTGACGCGGAATAAGCTCTTTAAGCTTTTCGCACATAACACGGCCACGCTTTTCAGCAGCCGAACGGTGAACCAACATGGAAAGCGCATCCACCGGCTCTTCGTTGACAAGTACGCTCATGCGCACAAGGTCACCTTCGCGGTACTCAGCGAGCTGGTAATCAAATGATGCATAGCCTTTTGAAATCGACTTCAAACGATCGTAAAAATCAAACACAACCTCGTTAAGCGGCAAATCATAGACCACCAAAGCGCGTGTACCGACATAAGAAAGGTCTGTTTGAATACCTCGGCGCTCCTGACACAATTGCAGGATTGAACCTAGATACTCGTCGGGTGTCAAAATTGTTGCTTTAATCCAAGGCTCTTCAATCGACCGAATACGCACAACGTCTGGCATGTCCGCCGGATTATGCATTTCTGTTTCGCTGCCGTCCGTCATGTTCATTTTATAAACAACGGATGGTGCGGTAGCGATCAGCTCTAAATTAAACTCACGGCTTAGGCGCTCTTGGATAATTTCCAAGTGCAAGAGTCCGAGGAAACCGCAACGGAAACCAAATCCAAGCGCTGCGGATGTTTCCATTTCAAACGAGAAACTTGCATCATTCAGGCGCAACTTGCCGATAGCTGAGCGCAAATCCTCAAAATCATCTGCATCAATTGGGAAGAGCCCACAGAACACAACAGGCTGCGCCGGCTTAAAGCCTGGCAACATATCGGTGCAAGGGCGCTTATCTTCTGTGATCGTATCGCCCACACGTGTGTCAGCAACTTCTTTAATCGAGCCGGTAAAGACGCCGATTTCGCCCGGCCCCAAATTTTCTACGGGCACCAGTTTCGGCGTCATAACGCCAACACGGTCTACTAAATATTTCGCGTCGGTGCCCATCATACGAATATTTTGGCCGCGTTTCATCTCGCCATCAATAATACGCACAAGCACAACAACACCAAGATAGGTGTCGTACCAGCTATCCACGAGCAAAGCTTTTAGCGGTGCAGAGCGGTCGCCACTTTTCGGTGCCGGAAGCTGCTTGACGATTGCTTCCAAAACATTGGGAATGCCTAGGCCTGTTTTGGCAGAAATTTCCACTGCATCAGTTGTATCAAGCCCGATGACTTCTTCTATCTGCTCTTTAATGCGCTCAGGATCGGCTGCGGGCAGATCGATCTTGTTGAGTATAGTTACAATCTCATGGTCGTTATCAATTGCCTGATAAACGTTCGCGAGCGTTTGCGCTTCAACGCCCTGCGAAGCATCGACAACGAGAAGCGAGCCTTCACAGGCTGCGAGTGATCGTGAAACCTCGTAAGCGAAGTCAACATGGCCCGGCGTATCAATGAGATTGAGAACGTAATCTTGGCCGTCTTGCGCTTTATATTCCAAGCGCACAGTGTTGGCTTTAATTGTAATTCCGCGTTCACGCTCGATATCCATCGAGTCAAGGATCTGATCCTTCATGTCTCGTGCCTGCAGCGTATCAGTTTGCTGGATCAGACGGTCGGCAAGCGTGGATTTCCCGTGGTCGATATGAGCGACGATAGAAAAGTTGCGAATATTGGATAATGGCGTGTTTGTCATAGGCTTCATATAGAGCGCAATTGCGCCGCATGGAAGTGGAGATTTTACTGGCTTGTGAGTTTCCAACGACGGCCAGCATTTGAGCCAAAGACCGTGAAGTAACGGCCTGACTTAGCGGGTACCTATTAAGCGTTCAGCTTATCTGCCTCTTTGTCATTAATGGATGGCCCCCAAATCACTTTCTTATAGTCGAAACCAAATTCCAGTGTCGGTTTAACGATTTGAAAGTAAGGAGAAAGGTCAAAATCACGCGGCGTGAATAAGGAATAGTGGCGAATATGCAAGATTTCACGACGGGAATAGTCTGACGTTGCGCGGGCACGCCCCGGTGCCGCAGTTATTTCAGGCAAAATAGGATAATTAATTTCATGAAATGCCTGTGCAATCAAAGTTGAGCAAATTGCGCGGGTTGGATCACCTGAGCCAAACTCAATCATGCGCCTGCGCCACCGCACGGGTACAGGCGGTGTAGGCAGCAAGTATCGCGCCATGTCTAGAATATTTTTTGTGTCGTACTGCAGGCCTATTTTAGAGATCATAAAATTAACAATAATCTGGCGATCTTCTGGTGTTAGGCCCGAGGCGCGGCAAATGCGCGTATTGAATGTTTGGTAATTTTCTAGCGGCTCTGCGGTGCAACCACGCCCAAGATTAACTTCAATCAAGCGTTTCGCATGCCCCTCTTCATTCTTTTCATCCAAAGCGTCGCCAATATAAAGCGCAGCGTGGCTCCATGTGCTTTGCGTTAAATACTTAATCGCAGCTGAAATTTTGCGATTGCCCTCGATAAGCAATATGTCACCGGGCTGAAGCGTGCGGTATAGAGTTTCAGGATCAGATGGCGTGTAAGGTTGGTATCCGGACGTTTCGCGCTCAAGCCGCTGCGCGATCCAAGTTCCTATACGTGCCAATATTGACTCTTTTATTTGTGCCACCGCGTCACTCCTTGCGGTCTAATGATTAGTCACGACTGCTATATGGGGTCAATGCACGACAAATAAAGTACAATCAAATTCAGTTCATCTTTCGCCAACAAGGTTGACCTTAACAAGCATTGTGCATATCTTCAGTTTAGAATTATTCTAAAGAGATAAAAGTATGCTAAACCGTTTCTGGCCGGCCTCTCGTCGTGATTTCTCCTCCCTTAGCGAGCAGGAAATCCTTGCACTCGCCATTTCATCAGAGGAAGACGATGCGCGCATTTACCTAGCCTATGCGGACGGCCTTAGAGAAGAATATCCTGCATCGGCAAAAATCTTCGAACAAATGGCTTTGGAAGAAGAAACGCACCGCGAAATGCTTATCAAAATGCATAAGAAGCGGTTTGGCGACACTATTCCCTTGATCCGCCGCGAGCATGTAAAAGGTTATTATGAGCGCAAGCCGGATTGGCTTGTGCGACCGCTCGGCATTGAAAAAGTGCGCGCAATGGCTTCTCAAATGGAAGAACAAGCACATCGGTTCTATTTACGTGCTGCGCAACAAACTAAAGACGCCGATACACGCTTATTACTTGGCGAGTTGGCGATTGCTGAAAACAGCCATCACACGACGGCGATTCAACTCGAAACCGAACACACCCCAGACGATGTTCGCGAAATTGAGAGCCAAGCAGAACATAAGCAATTCATCTTAACTTATGTGCAGCCTGGCCTTGCTGGATTAATGGATGGCTCAGTATCAACGCTGGCCCCCATTTTTGCTGTCGCCTTTGCAACACATGATACATGGACCACATTTCTTGTCGGTCTTGCCGCATCCGTTGGTGCTGGCATATCGATGGGCTTTACAGAAGTCGCATCTGACGATGGGGTCATTTCAGGCCGTGGCTCTCCGATCAAACGCGGCTTAGCGACAGGTATCATGACAACGGTCGGCGGACTTGGCCATGCCCTACCCTATCTAATTCCACATTTTTGGACCGCAACAGCTATCGCCTTCGCTGTCGTTATTATTGAACTTTTCGCGATCACATGGATACAAAACAAATATATGGAAACCCCATGGGGCCGCGCAATATTCCAAGTGGTTCTGGGCGGCGCATTGGTTTTTGCAGCAGGCATGCTGATTGGTAATGCTTAAGGTTTCTTAGGCAGCTCAAACAGCCGAATTAGTCGCTTTTCTTAACCGAACCAACGATTGTCATGTCTGGGCTCTCTATTGTTACCCAGTGACCTGCATGGCGCTCAGACTGGCGCTTTAGATATTCATAGGGTGTCTGGTCCCACACGCGGACTTGGCTGTTCAAATTATCCAGCACAAAATCACCGCGATCGGTGCGAACCGTTAAAACGGCATGGCCCTCGCCGTCCGGCTTGCGCACAACTGTTATCAATAGCGCAGACGGGGAAATGCCTTGCTTGATTAACATTTTGCGCTTTAACAAAACATAATCTTCACAATCGCCTGCAATATCCGGATAAGCCCACACCTCTTCGCGACCATAGATTTCTAGGTCGCTACGCGGCTCAATCACCATATTGATGGCGGAATTAATATTGACGATATTCTTCCAAAGTTCGCGTGTTAAATGTACAGGCTTCAACGACGCTTTGCGGTCTTGCTGACACTCTTCTGAATAAGCCAAACAAAATTCATAGTGACCGATTGGCTGTGAGGTCAGTTTTCCAGTGATCATAGAAGACGCATTGGCCACGACAGCGGATAAGGCCACCACGCTAATGGCAGTCGCGCATAGTCCAACTTTTATCTTCGTTAGTCTCATGGTGTGACCGCCGGGCTCTTTTATTTATTAACAAATGATTAACCAGACTATTCTTCGAACGCAATGCACACGAAGAGCAAGGTTAAAATATGGTTAAAGCGTGGCAGTATGGCACATGTGAAAACACCGCCTTTCGGCGGTGCTTAAAAAGTCAATTCACAATAATTTTAAACCATGTGGATAAAGTTAGGCTCAATCACCTGAAAATCACGACACAGCACGCAAGGCAGGCTTTTTGCGGCTTTTGCGCGTTTTTGTTTCTGCCATGAAGTCGAGGATACGCGGCGCAACTTCATTGCGGAAGCGTGAGCCGTTAAAGACGCCATAATGTCCAACCGACGGTTGTTCATAATGTTGTTTAAAGGCATCAGGTATATTTGGACATAAATCATGCGCAGCTTCGGTTTGGCCGCGCCCCGTAATATCGTCGTTTTCTCCCTCAATCGTAAAGAGGGCAACATTCTTAATCGCTGAAAGATCAACTTTCTCGCCGCGATGCATCATCGTGCCTTTGGCCAAAGAGTGCTCAATAAAGACAACTTCGATTGTTTGCAGATAGAATTCAGCGGTCAAATCCATAACAGCCAAATATTCATCGTAAAAATCACGGTGCTTTTCTGCGCTATCGCCATCATCACGCACAAGATGCATGAAAAAATCTTTTTGCGCGATCATATGGCGATCAAGGTTCATCGACATAAAGCCAGTAAGCTGCAAAAACCCTGGATAGACTTGACGACCTAATCCCGGATTTGGGAATGGCACATCCATGATGACGTTATCGCGGAACCAATCTATATCTTTTTCTTCTGCCAGATCATTAACCGCAGTTGGATTGCGGCGCGTATCAATTGGCCCGCCCATTAAGGTCATCGACAATGGAGACACAGCGTCTTTTCGTTTCTCCATCATAGCAACCGCTGCAAGCACAGGCACTGAAGGCTGACACACACCAATAATGTGCGTATCTGGGCCTAAGTGATCAACCATTTCGATAAGGTAATCAATATAATCTGAAAGATCAAAAGAGCCTTTGGATAGCGGCACATCACGTGCATCAACCCAGTCCGTTATATATACTTCAGCTTCAGGAAGCAGGCGCTCCACCGTACCGCGCAACAAAGTTGCGTAGTGGCCGGACATGGGCGCAACAAGCAAAACTTTAGGATCGTTTCCGCGTGGCTTTTTCAGCGCACGGGAAAAGTGCAAGAGCTTACAGAATGGCTTTTCCCATACATTTTTTTCAACAACAGCAACTTCCTTGTCATCGATAATAGTCTCATTGAGACCAAATGCAGGCTTGCCGTAACGACGTGTTGTGCGTTCAAACACCTCCGCCCAAGCAGCCATTGTGCGGCCGTACTTCGTTTGCGAAAATGGATTGGCAGGATTGCGATAGAACATGCCCGTAGCTTCGGCCATCGTACGCCAAGGCTGCATTAGCGCATGATTCATTTCGTAAAACTTATAGAACATTTATTACGCTCCTTAAAACACTCAAGCAGACGACTAAATCGATTATACAGCGAGTGGGTCTGTACAATTGCTTTGTTGCACTGCAAAATCAAGCAACGAAACGCATTATTTCAAGTCTATTAGTCTCAACTTTGTCGTGCATTCACTCATAACATCCCCGCGTTTGGGGCACATTCACAGCTATTACATTTAAATCACCTAGATTGCGGCGTTTCTCTCAATCCGAAAAAAGATTTGAAAACATGCCATTAGAGGCGTTCTAAAATAGTGCGATCGACATAACGCCATCATCCAGAGCTATTGAACTTACCCTAATGATTTCATTTGAAAACGCCTTGTCTAAACCTTACCGAGCAAGCTCGTCGCCTGTTAAAAAACATAAAAAAAGCCCGTTTCATTACAAAACGGGCTTTTAAAGCACTTATTATTCCAACTGGTATCAGCCAGCAAATCCTTCAACGACGATAATCTCGCCGTCAGCAATCTCTTGGCGAATAGCGCGGGCGCGGCTGTAAGTTTCAGAGTTATAGCAAGCAAGGGCAGTCTCTACGCTGTCGAACTCTACGACAACATTGCGCGATCTGCTCTCACCTTCTTCGGCGTGAATGTCCCCGCCGCGAACAAGAAACTTTGCACCAAATTCTTCGTAGGCAGGTGTCGCTGTTGCCACATAGTCTTTATAACGTTCTGCATCGTGAACAGTCATACGTCCAATCCAATAGCCTTTTGCCATGATTGTATTCCCTCTGATTATGCGCTTTGCGCTGTTTCAATTTGTTCAAGGAACTGTCGTGCCGCTTCGCGGCGGTCTGGTGCGGCAATAATAGGTCGGCCAACAACAAGATGGCTCGCACCAGAGCGAATAGCGACATCAGGTGTTACAACACGTTTTTGATCACCTGCTTCACCATCAGCCAAGCGAATACCCGGCGTGACAACTGCCATATCATTGCCGACAATCTCGCGCACAGACTCAGCTTCTTCTGCTGAGCACACAATGCCGCCCATACCAATTTTAGCGGCTTGACGCGCACGCTTGAGTACCAATGTAACGGCATCATCATGATAACCAGCTTCAGACAAATCCCTGTCGTCCATTGAGGTTAAAACTGTAACGCCGAGTAAAGTAAGATTCGTGCCTTTTGCAGCCTCAACAGCTGCAGCCATCGCTTTGGGATAAGCGTGAAGCGTCAACATATCGACACCCAGCCGCGCAATGCTCTCAACGCCTTTCGCGACAGTATTATCGATATCGAGCAATTTCATATCAAGGAAAACAGACTTGCCTGCGGCTTTAAGCTCACGCGCTAAATCCAGCCCGCCGACAAATGCCAATTGGTGACCTATTTTATAAAATGAGACGTCATCGCCAAGGCTTTCAACAATCCCGGCGGCTTCAAGCATTGTTGGCACATCCAGCGCAACAATCAGTCTGTCTTTTGCATTGTTTGGCATGGGATAATCCTTCTTGAATTCTGCTACCGTTCAATCGCATAGCAGCAGTCATGTCTCAAGATCAAAGGCAGAAATTAAACCCTGCCGCGTCCCACGGTTACGCGCTCAAGCAACGAGCGGCATGTCTTTTTCAACAATGATAAAGTTCGTTCATCGCTCGGCATACCGTCGGCTCCAAAGCTATTGGCTGCACGTGCCACAGAGCACTGTTCTGTGATAATTTGCGTACCCACATTCATTAATACCGAACGTACATGGTAAAGGCCGCGAATACCGCCCAACGCGCCCGGCGATGCTGCACCTAGAGCAACCGTCAATCCAGCATAGGGTTTTAAATCATGCGTTCCATCTGATTTGGTTACAGATACCCAATCCAGCACATTTTTCAAAAGAGGTGGAATGGAGGAATTATATTCAGGGCATGCGATAAAGAGGCCATCATGCACCTGAAACAATTGAGCAAGCTTGACCGCATTTTCGGGCGCGCCATCTTTCTCCAATAGATCTGCACCAAGTATTGGCAGTGGATAATCAGCAAGCGTGATCTCGGTAACTTCTGCGCCTTCAGCGCTCAAAATCTTAATCGCGGCTTTTGCCAGTTGAGTATTATATGATCCGGTTCGAAGCGAACCTGAAAAGACGAGAATTTTTGCGTTCATATTATGGCTCCACTTGCCGTTCATTAAGCCCCAAGAGAGCCTTAAATTTCAAACATTCGATGATAGTTTCAGTATTTACGGTAGGTCCAGATTTTTGCAGGCGGCAAATTGCGCAATATGCGGCGACTAGATGAGATCTCTACATCGCTATCATTGACAATGATCGGAGAGCGGCGCCCATAAGTTATCTGAACGATAGGACGCCCCCGCGCAATGCGCTTGAAAGCCGTTTTTAGAAAAACTTCTTGATCTGCCTGTGAAAAGTTCAGCATCGGGATAGCTGAAATAATGCAGTCAAACTGCTGCTCCCCCAAATGTGCTAAAGCCTCATCAAGATTAAGCGCATCCCCTTGCACGATCGTCGCGTCCGGATAACGCATATGCCACTCATTGCAAAACGTCTCATCATATTCGATGGCAACAATGTCTCGTTCAGCAACGCCGCGCCTTAATATCGCGTCGGTTATTGGCCCCGTACCGGGCCCAAGCTCCAGAACAGGCAAATCACTATTGCTGGAAATATGAGAAGCAATAACATCTGAGACAACACCGGAAGTTGGCGCAATCGCACTTAAGCGTTGAGGAGAACGAATGACGCCGCCAATAAAGTGCAGCTGTTTCAAAATACCAGAAGAAGAATTTTGCATTCGCTTATTACATTCCCGCGCTATGGCGCTTTAGCACTCGCGCTTCAAACTGTTTTTGCAACATCAAAAGAAAATCCTCCCTTAAAGCTCAAACCCACTCTATATTTTATAGCTATAAGTCCAAACGCGCGCAGGCGGGAGATTATTAAAAACCCACCGACTCCGATTAATAGAAATCGAAGCATCATCAACTTCTATTGGATTACGAATGCCATATGAAAATTGCACGAGCGGACGGCCATGCGGTATGTTTCCGAGTGCGCCTTGAAGAAATTTTAAGCGCATTGAAGGCGTAAAGTTCAAAAGTGGCAGCCCAGATATAACGCAATCGAATTTCTGCCCCTCCAAATGAGCAAGCGTTTCATCCAGATTAAACGCATCGCCTTGAATGATCGAAGCTTGCGGAAAACGCTGGCTCAAATCGCGACAAAATTTTACGTCATATTCCACAGCATATAGATCGCGCTCAGCAATACCGCTTCTAAAAATAGCTTTGGTAATTGCGCCCGTACCAGGACCAAGTTCCAGTACAGGCAAGTCATTTGGCGAGGTGATATAAGACGCCATAAGGTCGGCGGTTTCCGACGATGTTGGCGCAACTGCGCCTACCGTTTTTGGCGATCTTGCCCAAGCTCCGAAAAAACGCACCTGCTCCATCAACCGTGACGATTGGCTTTTTTTACAGGGCGCGGTGTTTCGCTTATTCACCAAGATCAAAGAAATCCTTCATGCGCGAAAAGAAACCAGAAGATTGAGGGCTGGTCTCTTTAGCGGATATTTCTTCGAACTCCTGTAGCAACTCTCGTTGACGCTTGGAAAGATTTTGCGGAGTTTCCACTGCAATTTGAATGTATAGATCGCCCATCGCAGAATGGCGCATGACAGGCATGCCTTTACCCTTCAAGCGGAACTGCCGACCCGGCTGGGTACCTTCAGGCACTTTAACCCGCGTATTGGAACCATCAAGCGTGCCGACATCAAACTGTCCGCCAAGCGATGCTGTCGTCATGGAGATCGGAACCTTACAATAAAGGTCCGCGCCATCGCGCTGGAAAAACTCATGCGGGCGCACTGAAATGAATATGTATAGATCACCCGTTGGGCCGCCGCGGAAGCCTGCCTCGCCCTCACCGGACAAACGAATACGTGTTCCGTCTTCAATTCCCGCTGGAATATTGACAGACAGCGTGCGCTCTTCATTAACGCGGCCTTGGCCCGAACAGTCTGTACAAGGATCTGAAATAACTTCGCCGCGTCCGTTACATGTCGGACATGTTCTCTCTACGGAGAAAAAACCTTGGCTTGCGCGCACACGGCCAGAGCCAGAACATGTGGTACACGTCGTCGGGCTAGAGCCCGGTTTTGCGCCAGAGCCCGCGCATGTATCGCATGATTTATTGGTCGGAACCCGAATAGAAGCCGTCTTTCCTGCAAATGCTTCTTCGAGTGAAATCTCAAGATTATAGCGAAGATCGGCACCGCGCGCGCGGCCACCTGAAGACTGACGGCGTCCGCCGCCCATCATTTCGCCAAAGATGTCTTCGAATATATCCGAGAAACCGCCCGCTGCGGCACCGCCAAATGGGCCGCCACCGCCGCCCATGCCACCTTGTTCGAAAGCTGCATGACCGAAGCGGTCATAAGCAGCGCGTTTTTGTGGATCTTTAAGCGTTTCGTATGCTTCGTTACATTCTTTGAATTTTGCTTCAGCAGAAGCATCGCCCGGATTCTTATCCGGATGATACTTCATTGCCATTTTACGATAAGCGCTTTTTAATTCTTTATCGTCAGCGCTCTTAACAACGCCCAGTGTTTCGTAGAAATCAGCCTTAGCCATAAATAATACGTCCAGCTTTCCGTTTAATTCTGCGCCAGCATGCTGCGCAGAGCAATTCGCATTTAAGGCGGTGCGCGATAATTCGCAATCATGTCATGACAGACATCCGCACATGTCCTGCACGATATAGACGTCGTCAAGCTCGGTTTCCATAAGCAATGAAAAAAAATGCTGTAATTACACCGCTCAAGCTGAATTATTTTGCATTTTAGAGCTATTTTTCACTCAAAGTGCCTGACCAACCAATTCCCAAGCGGCTTTCTTTAAATATTGAGCGCCAACCAATAACACTGTGGCGCGCCCAAAAGGATAAAGGCAAACAAAAACCCCGGCACAAGCACCGGGGTTTTAAATTTTCTATCTGATATGATTAGGCGGATTTTTTGCTATCGTCGTCATCATCGCTGATGTCTTCGAAGTCTGCATCCATTACATCATCACCAGCAGCATCGGCTGCGGCATCAGCTTCAGCAGCCGCAGATTCTTCAGCCTGCGTAGCTTCATAAATTGCCTGACCAAGTTTCATTGATGCTTCAGCTAATGTCTGCGTTTTTGCAGTCAAAGCATCGCCATCAAGTTCTTCTTTAGCAATTTCTTCTTTTAGATCCTTAATAGCATCTTCGATGTCAGTTCTATCTTCATCACCGATTTTATCGCCATGCTCTTTCAAAGATTTCTCTGTTGAATCAACAAGCGATTCTGCCTGGTTCTTAGCTTCCACACCTTCGCGACGTTTCTTATCGCTTTCAGCATTTGCTTCCGCATCCTTAACCATCTGTTCGATCTCTTCATCAGAAAGACCGCCCGATGCCTGAATACGAATTTCGTGCTCTTTACCAGTACCTTTATCGGCAGCTTTAACATTCACGATACCGTTAGCATCAATGTCGAATGTTACTTCGATCTGCGGAATACCGCGCGGTGCCGGCGGAATACCAATCAAGTCAAACTGACCAAGCATTTTGTTGTCAGCCGCCATTTCACGCTCACCTTGAGAAACGCGAATAGTCACAGCAGACTGGTTGTCTTCAGCTGTCGAGAATGTCTGTGACTTCTTGGTTGGGATTGTTGTGTTACGATCGATCAAACGTGTGAACACACCGCCAAGCGTCTCAATACCAAGTGACAATGGTGTCACATCAAGAAGAAGAACGTCTTTAACGTCGCCCTGAAGAACGCCGCCCTGAATTGCTGCACCCATAGCAACAACTTCATCTGGGTTCACACCCTTGTGCGGCTCTTTGCCGAAGAAGCCTTTAACCGTTTCCTGAACTTTAGGCATACGGGTCATACCGCCAACAAGAACGACTTCGTCAATATCACCAGCTTTAAGACCAGCGTCTTTAAGTGCGGCTTTCATTGGATCAACAGTGCGTTTCACCAAATCATCAACGAGGTTTTCAAACTTCGAGCGTGACAGTTTCATGGTCAAGTGTTTTGGACCAGAAGCATCAGCTGTAATGAACGGAAGGTTCACTTCTGTTTGTGATGATGATGAAAGCTCGATTTTTGCTTTTTCAGCGGCTTCCTTCAAGCGTTGAAGCGCCAGCTTGTCGCCTTTCAGGTCAATGCCCTGATCTTTTTTGAATTCTTCTGCGAAGTACTCAACAAGACGCATATCGAAGTCTTCACCACCAAGGAATGTATCACCATTGGTTGATTTAACTTCAAATACGCCATCACCAATCTCAAGGATTGATACGTCGAATGTACCACCACCAAGGTCATAAACCGCGATTGTACCGCCATTTGTTTTATCAAGGCCGTAAGCAAGCGCAGCAGCCGTTGGCTCGTTGATAATACGAAGCACTTCAAGACCGGAAATTTTACCAGCGTCTTTTGTCGCCTGGCGCTGTGCATCATTAAAGTATGCAGGAACTGTAATGACGGCCTGCTCAACTTTTTCGCCAAGGTAAGCTTCTGCAGTTTCTTTCATCTTGTTCAGAATCATCGCAGAAATCTGTGCTGGTGAATGTTTCTCACCGCCAGCTTCAACCCAAGCATCGCCATTTGTACCTTCAACAATGTTGAAAGGCACCATTTTCTGGTCTTTTTTCACAGTCGGGTCATTAAACCGGCGACCGATTAGGCGCTTGACCGCGAATAAAGTGTTTTCTGGGTTGGTAACAGCCTGACGTTTAGCTGGCTGACCAACAAGGCGCTCGCCATCGTCAGTAAATGCGACCATTGAAGGCGTTGTACGCGCACCTTCTGCGTTTTCGATAACTTTTGCGTCTTTGCCATCCATGACGGCAACACAAGAGTTTGTTGTACCCAAATCGATACCGATTACTTTTGCCATTATTAGACCTCTTTTTCAGCAGACTGCGCGGACCCGTTACGGCGTCCCTTGGCACAATCCCTAGTTGGCTTAAATATTATTGATGCTCAGACCCCCTGAACACCGTTGCGGCGTATATAAGAAAGCCTTTTTTGCGGCGCAAGGCTGATCATCCGTGAATTTTTGCAGTTTTGACATAAAAAACATGTCTTTTCCGACTTTAGCACCTCCGTTTACACGAAGTGATGAGGATTAAACACCTACGGACAAGGTTATTTTTTTAGAACGGTTATAAATGACCGGAGTGCAGCAGTGACCTTTGTGGAAAGTTCTTTTAAAAAAGCCAAGGCTTTGACCAAAGCAGGCAAGTTTGCCGAAGCACGTGCAGTATATGCTGCCGTTATGGAGAAGTACCCTAATAATCAGCGTGCACGCGAAGGTTTCCGCTTGGTGGAAGGCCCGTTCATCGGCCAAAAGCGCGGCCTTACTCCCGATGAAAAAAACACTCTATTTAAAGCCATCAATGAACGCCGGTTTAACGATGCGCACGCACTCGTTCAAAAGTGCATTCAAAGTGCCGGTCCAAGTGTATTCATCTACAATATTCTGGGCATAATTTTTGATCGTACAGGAGATCAAAAACGGGCTGCAGCGCATTATGAGATAGCTGTAAAATTACGCCCTGATGACCCTGAGATATTGGGTAATTATGGTCAGTGTCTTCGCGTGGCAGGGCAATATGATCTTGCAAAAGAAACACTTGAGCGTGCACTCACTTATGATCCAAACTCTGCTCAAGCACACAATAACCTTGGCAATGTGCTGCGTGAAATGGGAGAAGCTGAGCGTGCAATTGAGTGTTTTAAGAAAACGGCAGAATTAACCCCAAAAGCTCCGCAGCCCCTTTCCAATATCGCGAATGTATTGCGAGAGGTTGGGGATAAGCCTGCTGCGAAACAATATTATAAAGCTGCACTCAAAGTCGCGCCTCATTCTGGCGAAATTTTACGCAATTTGGCAATGCTCGACGCGTCAAAGCCTGAAGATCCACTTTTCGAAGACTTGGAAGCTGCGCTCGAACACCACGCTGATAATGCTCATGAACAAATGCATATTCGCTTTGCGCTCGCCAAAGCAAAAGATGATATCAACGATTATGATGCTGCGTTCGAAGAATTTAAAGCAGCAAACGACATTGGTTTAGAGCAATCTCTTTATTCAAAAAAACGTCACGACAAAACATTTTCAGGCATCAAGAAAAGTTTCGAGAAAGTTACGGTTTTAAGCGACGCTGAGACCGAAACCTTACCATCTCGTCCAATCTTTATTTTAGGCATGCCGCGTTCTGGCACATCGCTTGTCGAACAGATTATATCGAGCCATTCGGATGTATATGGTGGCGGTGAACTCCCTCACCTTGCCCATGCAACCGCGCCGGTTTTCACCTCTTTGACAAATGGCGAGCCCCCAGAAACTGAAACTTGGCAGCAAGTACGTAACTCCTTTTTTCAGCGATTAGATAAAGAGTTGGAGCAGCCTGTTTTCACAGATAAGATGCCTATGAATTTTCGTTTCATCGGCTTTATTTTGAGCGCGATACCTGAGGCCAAAATCATCCATACGAAACGTGATGCTATGGCCGTGTGCTGGTCTATCTATCGCCACCTCTTTCCATCAAAGGGCATTGATTACCAATGGTCATTGGACGCACTTGGGCATTATTATAATCATTATGTTGACTTGATGAACTTCTGGGAAAAGAAATTTCCAGATCAGATCTACACCGTAGACTATGAAAAACTAACGGAAGATCAGGAGGCAGAAACCCTCAAACTCATCCAAGCTTGCGACCTAGAATGGCAAGACAGTTGTCTCAATTTTCATGAGAATGATCGATCGGTCCGTACCGCAAGCACCCATCAAGTGCGAAAACCCATGTACCAAGCCAGTTCTAAGGCGTGGCTGAATTATGAAGCCAAGCTGAAACCGCTAAAAGAGGCGCTTAGCGCCCCAGTATAATATCAACGAGAGAGCGCGGCTTGCCGTTACTTGTGCCATTTTCGCCCACGCCGACTTTTGGTCGCGGATTGGAGGCTGTCACGCGATTGTCGAGAACCTGTTGCTCTAAACTCGCCGCATTGCTGTTACCAACAGGTGCCGTTGGGCGTTGAACCATCAAATCATTAGGGCGTTGCTGCGGTACAATTGTTATCGGTTGATAGCCGGGCAAATCTGAAACGGGTACACCTTCATGCGCTTTGACCATGAAAGAGTGCCACGCCTTTACTGGCAGCCCACCACCTGTAATGCCCTTCATTGGTGCGCCATCATCATTGCCGAACCACACACCCGTTGTCAGATTGCGCGTGTAACCAATAAACCATGCATCGCGATTGCTTTGGCTTGTGCCAGTTTTGCCCGCAGCTGGATGATCGAACTTGGCACCGCGCGCTGTGCCTTTTTCAACGGTCTGTGACATCATGGCATTCATCATACCTGCAACATCAGCGGAAATTACACGCGCGGACTGTGGAATATGCTCATATAAAATTGCACCATCCATTGTCGTAATACGCTGAACCATGTGCGGCTTAGCGCGGTAACCACCTGTTGCAAATGGTGTATATGCGCTCGTTAGTTCAAGCAGCGTAACCTCAGAGGTTCCCAAAGACAGCGAAGCGTTAGCCTCTAGTTTGGATGCAATACCCATGCGATGCGCAGTTTTGGCAACATTACCAGCACCATTTTCCATGATTAACTGAGCCGCGACCGAATTTAACGACTTAGACAGCGCCGTCGTTAGCGTGACTTCACCATAATATTTTCCATTATAATTTTCCGGCGTCCACTTGCCAATTTTGATTGGCGCATCATTGCGGATTGAATTGGGTGTCATGCCATTTTCTAGCGCAGCCAAAAATACAAATGGCTTAAAGCTGGACCCAGGCTGCCTTTTAGCCTCGGATGCACGGTCAAATTGTGAGTTGGCATAATCATAGCCGCCGATCATCGCGCGCACAGCACCTGTTCCATCAATGGAAACAAGAGCGCCTTGGCTGACGTTTGATTTCTCGCCATTTTGCGCAATCAACTCACGGATGGCCTCTTCACCGAATTTTTGCAGCGACAGATCAACCGTTGTATCAACAATGACGTCTTGCTTGATTTCGCCAACAAGAGCCTGCACTTGATCCATGACATGGTCGGCAACATAGTTTTCAGACCCCGTCCAATAGGCCGCAGCCTTGGTGGTTGGACCAGAAAGCGCAGCAGTCATTTCAGAGTCAGACACCATTCCTTGCGCGCGCATTGCACTGAGCACAACTTGTGCTCGTTCTTCGGCAGCTTGCGGGTTTTTAGCAGGAGACAAGCGCGAAGGCGCTTTAACAAGCCCCGCAAGAAGGGCTGCCTCTGGAAGAGACACATCGCGCGCTGTTTTGCTAAAATAACGGCGACTTGCAGCTTCCACACCGTAGGAACCAGAACCAAAATAAACGCGATTCAGATACATTTCTAAAATCTGGCTTTTGGAGTATTTTTGCTCCAACCATAGCGCCAGCACTAGCTCTTGGACTTTTCGGCCCATTGTACGTTCAGGTGATAGGAAAAGGTTTTTAGCAAGCTGCTGGGTTATCGTAGAGCCGCCCTGCACCAAGCGGCCAGACATGACATTACGCATCATCGCGCGGCCAAAGCCAATAGGGTCAAATCCAAAATGTGAGTAATAACGGCGGTCTTCGATCGCGATAATGGCCTGAGGAATATAAGGCGACATGTCATGCAGCCCAACGGCTGCACCGCCAGTTGTGCCGCGATTTGCAACCAGTTTTCCATTTACAGAAACGATTTTAACATTTGGTGGGCGATCTGGAATTTCCCATGTCGAAGCAGATGGCATCTGCGCGCCATAATACGCAAAAATACCGGCAACGCCGATCCCGCCCCAAATGCACAAAATGAATGACCAGTAAAACAGCCCACCAATGAGCCCCCGCCCACGGTTTTGTTTTTTACTTTTGGAGGATCTCTTGTTGCTTCTGCGCTGAGGGCCAGATTTTGCCGGTGCTTTGCGTGCCGTCGTTTTCTTTGCACGCTTTTTAGGTGGAGGTGCCGCGCGATCATCTTCCGTCACAGCGAAATCTGCCGCCGCTTTTTTTGAAGGGCGGTCGGCAAAACGTGGTTCGACACGTTGCTTCGGTTTTTTTCGAAATATCATCAGGCCAGATTCACCGTACTCAACACATAATCGGTATTTGTGTGACTATAGAATATGGCGTTTAAGGGGTCGTTAACGGCAGGTTGATGCAACCTGCCGTATTTTAACGATCTATAATTGAGCGATTTTAGGCAAGTACAGCCAAAATACGTGCCCATGAACGCTGACCTTTATGGAACGACTTCAAGTTGTATTTCTCATTGGGCGAGTGAATACGGTCATCGGATTGTGCAAAACCTACAAGAAGCGAATCCATACCCAGCAAAGATTGGAAATCGCCAACAACTGGTATTGAGCCGCCCATGCCAATCATCACCGCTGGATTTGGCCATTCATCAGACAAAACCTCTTTGGCCTTGTTCAGCAATTCAGAATCATACGGCAACTGAATACCTGGCGATGCGCCGTGTTCTTCAAATTCCACCGAGCAATCTTCCGGCACACGGTCTTGAACAAATTTGCGGAAGCTTTTGCGAATGGCATGCGGATCTTGATCCCCAACGAGACGGAAAGAGACTTTTGCAGATGCTTCGGCGGCGATAACTGTTTTAAAGCCTTCGCCTGTGTAACCACCTGTTATACCGTTTACCTCTGCTGTCGGACGCGCCCAAGTTAGCTCCAATACAGAGCGGCCTTCTTCACCCGATGGCTTAGATAGGCCAATTGCACCCAAGAAACTCTCATCTGTGCGACCGAGCGTTTTCCAGCTTTCCAGAATTTGCGTTGGTGTTTCTTCAACACCATTATAAAATCCATCGACTGTGACACGACCTTTATCATCATGCAGGTCAGCCAAAATCTTCGTTAGAATATGAATAGGGTTTGCAGCGGCACCGCCAAAATAACCAGAGTGAAGGTCACGGTCTGCAGCCTTGATCGTGATTTCTTCTCCAAGCAGTCCGCGCAAGCCAGCAGAAATCGCAGGTGTATCAACATCCCACATATTCGTGTCGCAAACCAAAGCATAATCAGACTTCAGCTCCTTGGCATTCTCTTTCAAAAACGGCACAAGTGAAGGTGAGCCGCTTTCTTCTTCGCCCTCAAACAATATTGTGACGCGGCAAGGCAAAGAACCTTCAACAGCTTTGAACGCGCGGCATGCTTCCACAAAGGTCATTAGCTGGCCTTTGTCATCCGACGAACCACGCCCCGTGATAACTTTTTGCCCATCCAGTTCTTTGATTTTCGGCTCAAACGGCGCATCGCTCCATAGATTTAATGGGTCAACCGGCTGAACGTCATAATGTCCGTAAAACAACACATGTGGAGCATCCGGCGAAGGCCCATCATGATGAGCAACCACCATTGGGTGTCCTGGCGTGTCACGTACACTTGCATCAAAACCAATGGATTTAAGGTCTTCGACCAACCATTCGGCCGCCTTACGACAGTCTTGAGCAAAAGCAGGGTCTGTTGAAATGGATTTGATCCGTAACAGTTCAAACAGATGCGTGACGCTAGTATCTAGTTGAGCATCGAGATGTTCAAGAACTGAGTTTGGTGCGGACATGAGGGGCTCCATTTAGCTGAGTATTATCTTCGGCATACATGGGCTGGACATTGAGATTTGTCAAAGACAGAAAGCTACAACTCAATAAAGAAAAGCCACCATGCAAAGATATGCACGATGGCAGTATTATTGATGTTTTGGAATGACGGGAATGGGGTGGGCGTCATCCAATCTGCGTTCGACATTGGGGAGACATCGATACAGATTCGACCTTTAGGGCCGCTATATTGATAGAAAAGCGCCTAAAAATGGCAGAATAAGGGCATATAATGATCGTGCGAGTTTTTTGCCGTCGTATATTTATACTTTTTTACATCATTCAGAATACATTATTGTAATATCAAGTGATCAGCTTCACCCAGATTTCAATTGAGAGGTTTGTCAGCTACATATTTATAGCTATAAGCACCACTGTAACGAGTTATCATTTACTCTCATCAACTCTTAGTCATAAGGCGCTACTTAAATGTGCGGAATTGCCGGCTTTATTAGCAATGAATTTTCTACAGAAACTGCTGACCTCAAGTGGTTACTCGACCTTACCCAAAACGGCAAAGCTTTGCCGGATGGTGTTGACGCCGCAGGCGGCCTGTCTGCCATCGTTACAATTTTGGAACAACGCTTTAGCGATCTAATGTCGATTGCAACGCTGCGCGCAGTCGCACTGAATACGGATATTGAAGATAGTGTTCGTTCATTATCCGAAATATTATCCGCTCACGAGAAGGCGCTGACGGCATTATCACAAGCTGGCCGCACCGATCTTGATCCACTCATCGAAAGCCTTCGTGACTATGGCTGGCAGCTTCATGCCGAATTGGCCGATCATGCAAAAGCGGCTGAAAAATTAGCATCAAAAGCAGAACTGCAATCCAGCACGGCTCTACACGTTGCCATTGCCGCCGAATATGTGTTGCGCTCTATAGACCGGCTTGAAGTGCGCGGACGCGATTCAGCAGGCATCGCGATTCAAGTTGACGTTGACGAAAATAGTGTCTCATCGATGAGCGCTGATTTGAAAACAAACTTTGATAAGCGGCGCAAAGACACGCATGCCGGAGACATGTCTATTTATCAGGAAGTTCGCAATGATGGCGGCATCAGCCTGACTTTTGTTTACAAGACAGCAAATCTAGTCGGACGTCTTGGGGATAATGGCGCTGCCCTTCGTGCATCCATTGCTGGTGATGCCGTTTTCTGGTCAATCGCCGCCAACGCCAAGAACGCCAGCATATTGTCACACACACGCTGGGCTTCGCATGGTGTTATTTCTGTCGCCAATTGCCACCCGCACAACCCTTCTCTGACAAGCGATTTGCAAGATAGCACCGACACCCAGCTTGGTGCCATGTATGCACTCAATGGTGATGTCGACAATCACATGGAACTGCTGGAAGAGTTTGTTACGAAGCGCGATCTGGCCGTTGATACAGCGATTACGACTGATGCAAAAATCATTCCAATCACCGACCGTGTATCCGCCAATATGGGCAATGATCGCTTGGAACAGTTCCGTGCGGCCACGCGCAGGCTTGATGGGTCTGTCGCGATAGGCTGTATCGATCCATTCCACCCAAGCACCGTGTTTCTAGCACAAAAAGGCTCGGGCCAAGGCTTGTACGCTGCCCGCCTGAATGATGGCTGGATATTTGCATCTGAGGTTTACGGTCTGTGTAATGCAGCGCTGACAAGTTACAATCTTGCGCGATCTGTTGCTGGTGGCTCGGTTATTAAGCTCGTCGGTGGCAGCGACACTATCGATATGCGCACGGTTTCCGATGGCAAGTCGGTCGAAGTAAAGTCCGAAAGCAACCAGATTTTCGCACGCGACATTTATCGCGGCGCATATGACCATTTCCTTGAAAAAGAGATCAATGACGGTCCTTCAAGTGTCGCAAAAACTTTGCGTGGTCGTTACCGCCGCGAAGGCTCTTTTGTTGCATTCAATGATTTGCCGACAGATATCTGGCAAGCACTCCGCGAGAACCTAAAAGGCGGCCTCTCTCGCGTTTATGTTATTGGTCAGGGTACTGCTGGTGTTGCAGCTGTCGGCATTGGTCATTTGATCGAAAAGGCTCTTGGGCGCGATGCACGTCGCAAAGTTCCAGTTATGGCAATTCGCTCATCTGAACTATCGGCTGATATTGAAGCTTATAACTTTGACCGTGCTTTGGTGATTGCCGTTTCTCAATCGGGTACGACTACCGATACAAACCGCGCAGTCGATCTTGCCAGAGAACGTGGCGCATTTGTTCATGCGATTGTAAACCGTCGTAATTCTGATCTGGTGCGCAAAGCAGATTCTGCTTTGTTCACGTCCGATGGCCGCGATGTAGAAATGTCTGTTGCGTCAACTAAGGCATTTTACAGCCAAATCACTGCCGGTAAATTGACAGCCATGTTCTTGGCCGATCAATTGCAAACAATGACGGATGTAGAACTTGCCTATGAAATTGGCGAGTTAGAAAAACTGCCCGCCCATGTTGCTTCTGTTCTGGCCAATGAGGCACATATTGCTGAATGCGCCCAAAGCCTTGCACCTTATGCACGTTATTGGGCGGTTACCGGCTCTGGTGTGAACCACGTTGCCGCGCTCGAAATTCGCATTAAATTATCTGAGCTTTGCTACAAATCCATTCCAGTCGACTACACAGAAGATAAAAAACATATCGACCTTTCAACAGAGCCGTTAACATTGGTTATTGCCAATGATCTGCCGGGCGATCTAGTTGGCGACGTTGTGAAAGAAGCTGCTATTTTCAAAGCACATAATGGCCGCCCTATTGTTTTTGCGACCGAAGGTGCTGACGCTGAAGCTTTTGGCGACTATGCCGAACGCGTCATTGCGCTGCCTAAAATTGGTGCTGATCTTGCTTTTGTCTTGGCGACAGTTGCTGGCCACCTATTCGGATTTCATGCGGCCCGTGCGATTGATGTTGGCGCTCAGAAACTAAAACTTATCATGGTTGAGCTTGAGTTTCTCGCCATGGGCGATGCCAATGCAAATGTCGATAAAATCATTGATATGATTGATGCCTTTACAGAAGAGGCAATCAAAGGCGCATTCAACTCCGGCCTTGGTGCGAGCCACACGGCGACAATTGCAAATATTGCACGCAAATTATTGGCAAACAAAGGTGATGAAGCCGCTTTGAAAGCCATAACGGAAGCTGCAAGTGAACCTATTCGCAAGGCATTTGAAGAAACATCACGGCCCATCGACACGATTCGCCACCAAGCAAAAACCGTGACCGTTGGCACAAGCCGTCCTGAAGATGCGCTGTCTCCAGCTGTACGTGATGCGCTTGGCTCGCTGGCATTGGCAGACAGCCGCTTGTCTTTTGACAACCGTAAGACGCTCGCGTCTGTTTCACGGGTTATTGATAGCGTTAGATGGGTTGCCTTGATGGATCTTACGCAAAAAAATGATGGCATGATCGTAATGGCACCAAAGGGCACCGAGTTGCCACAAGCCATAGCCTCTTATCAGGACGGGAAAGCACCAATAGGTGTTGTAGGCGCGGCGCTTGATACACGCAAATTGACTTGCGGCTACATCAACAAAGAAGCTGTTATTGCCGTCCCTGTTACTGGGCTACACAGCGCAGAAATTGATCATGTTCTATGTATCGCAGTTGATATGGTTGCACATGCGAGCCGTGAACAGAAAACAGCCATCATGCATGTATTGGAAACATATCAGCATACGCTGCGCCAATGGGAGCAGACATTCGGTACAGACGCCGAAGCCAATCTTCAACGCCAGATCGCTCGGACAAATCCGGAAACTGTGCTTTTCCACCCGTCAGCGATTGATCCTCTGCTGAGCGATGAAAACAAACAGACCGCTTGATTATTCAAGCGGCCTGATTAAGAGTGTCAGCGACGCGCTAGCCTTCTATATGCTCGGCGAGCGCACAGAATACGTGATAAAAGGTACTTGACGGCATATCTGGCGCCGTCACTTTTCCCTCGGTGTTGATTGCATCATACCACCCACCGTCAATCGGCCCATTGAGATAGCGCGTAAACAGAACATCGAGCATTTTCTTGCGATGATTTGCGGCTACTGACAGTCCATTTTTCTCAAAAACAATGGCCGCTTTGAGCGCTTCTGTTTGCGGCCAGCACCGCGCATTGTCACTTAAATTGGTTCCATCCGGCTGCATATAATCTGCGACAGCGCCCGTTTTTTCATGATAAGCAAATGCACGGCTTGATGCGTAAATTGCTCGGGCTTTAGCCTCAAGTCGCGGCGTTGATCGATGCGTATTGTAGCGCATCAAAAGCCATGCCCATTCATAGCTGTGCCCAGGCTCGACAGAATTATCAGCTTTTCCCCTCGCCATTAGCGACCAGTCATTATTAAACCGCTCTATGACTGATCCAGTTATGCGATCAAAGAAATGTTTCTCAAAGAGTTGAACCATCGTTTGCGCGCGATCCAAAAATCGCTTGTCTTCGGTTGCTTCATACCAGCCAAGCATTGCTTCTAAGAAATGCATATGCGGGTTGGCACGCCGCGGTGTAGAGCCTTTTGAATCTTCGAGATAACCACCATTTACAGTATCCGCGAGATGCTCATCCATATAGCCCAGTGTTTTGTCTGCCCATTCACGCGCTTCTGGCCAAGCCTTGGCGCGATAAAGCCATGAAAGACCAAGCAAGACGAAACACTGGTCATATGTATCTCGGGAATCATCTAGAACAGATCCATCAGGATTATAGAGATGAATAAAACCGCCTTCTGGATGCCATCCAGTCTCGATCAAAGTGTCGAGGCAATGGCGTAAAATTTTATCTGAATCGCCTTTCCAGCCGATCAACGAGGCATGAGAAAAACAATAAATTTGCCTTGCGATTACGCGCAAACGCTTATGTGGGTGCGGCGCTGGTTCGCCATCAAATGTCAGCGCTTCATGAACACCGCCATACTCATAATCAATTCCTTTTTCAGCCCATAGAGGCAGCGCTTTTTCAAACAACCATTGCTGGATTTCTTTTTTCGGCCAATGGCGTTTACGAGTATAGGCATAATTAGCCTTGAAAACGGTCGTCACGTCCTTGACAAGATGTGCCATGTCTGTGCGCGCAACGAGGACTTTGTTGTCCTCTGCAATGACGGTCAGCCCTTCAACACCGGCAATAGCGACAAGTGCGTCATCAGCACGGACATAATTATTTTTTGCATCAATGTTGATAACATCGCCATAAAGAGCATTACCCGCTTCATCTTTATGCGCAGCATCATAAAGCTGGGTCCATGAGCCAAGATCATCCCAATCAAAGCTTGCAGGGACCACGCCGATATTATCGGCTTTTTCCATGATGGCGTAATCCATAGAAAGCTTAGGCGCCGCATTGAAACTGTCATTATCTAGGAAAATAAACGAGCCATCCGTTTGCGCTAACTCCACAGATCTTTTTGCTTTATCCCAAATTTCAGGTTGAAGTTTCTCAAACTCTTCAACCATGCGCCCAGCTCGGAACAAAAACATACCCGCATTCCATAAAAAACTACCATCGGCCAGGTATTTTTGAGCTGTTTCGTAGTCAGGTTTCTCACGAAATTTTTCCACACGAAAGCCTTCTTCAAACGGCTCACCTTGCTGAATATACCCATATTGTGTTTCTGGTCGTGATGGTGAAATGCCCAACGTCATGATCGCATCGGTTTTTGATGCGGTACGGGCGGCTTTAACGATTGTATCCAGGAAAATTTCGTGATTATCGATTCGCGCATCCGATGGTAACACGACTACTAATTGTTCTGGATCACGGGCTGAAACAAAAGCTGTGACGGCTGCGATGGCAGCTGCGGTATCACGCACAGAAGGCTCAAGCAAAACCTCGCTTGGCTGCGTTTCAAATTCTTTGATTGCCCCATGGAACATTTGCTCAAGCTGTGCGCTGCCAAGCACGATGGGCGGCGCAATCGCAAGACCGTTATAAATGCCGACAGGAATGCGAGAAGCAGTATTGGTCAGTAGAGAGCGCTCATTAAACAATGCGTGAAACTGCTTAGGCTTTTCATCTCGCGACATTGGCCAAAGACGTGAACCGGCACCGCCACATAATATAACAGGTGTGATGGAAAGCTCGTTCATAGAATGCTCGAATTGTTAGATGCCAAAACTGTAATTAAATCCGACAATACTACCTAAGCGTAAACTAAACACAAACGACCCGCTCTCGAATGAAGAACGGGGCGCTATAAACAATTCGTTTTGTAATCTTATGTTGGAGATGTACCATTCTTGACAGATGTAGCGATAGAATTGAATTTCACATTCAATTCACTACCAAGTGATGTCGCGCCTGCGATAATAGCAACAGCAATAAGAGCAGCGATGAGGCCGTATTCGATAGCAGTTGCTCCAGATTCGTCTTTAAGAAAACGTGTAAGCATAATGAGTTCCTTACTCGTGTAAACTAAACAGCATATCGTCAGATATTGTTTTCCGATCGATTGCAGACAACCTATCCATTCTCACTTGCCACTTACTTAATGAACAAGGTTGCTCAAAGTTTAATTCTGAGTTCGCGTGAATGTGGTAAATAGTTTGCAAAAATTTAAGCAAAATTTCTATGGTTAATGCTTCCTTCAGCTTTCTGCGCAATTTTAGACATCAGATATGTTTGGAGTTAAGTCATGGTCTCGCGCATTAAACTACTTTGTGTAGCAACATTTATTGCTAGCACGAACGGCATAACGACTGTTCATGCAGCAGATTTTGCCCCTGAAGTTCAGGTCGAAAAACATTCCAACGCTGTTGGAATTAAAGTTGAGTTGAACAATGCAAAAATTATAAAATTATCACGCGCTGCAACGACCGTTATTGTTGGCAATCCCGAAATTGCAGATGTAACAATACAAGATTCACAAACGCTTGTTCTGACAGGCCGCGGCTTTGGCCGAACAAATCTTGTTATTCTTGATGAAACTGGCACGCCTATACTGGACGAAAGTATTGCTGTTGGGCGCAACACCGCATCAATTGTACGGGTATATCGCCGCGCTGAAATTGAAAATCTGTCCTGTGAACCTGAATGCGAAGGCGCGTATCTTACTGAAGCTGAACTTCAAGCAATTTCCGCGATGAATGAAGCCAACCGCACTGATGATGATGAATAGGTAACTGCTGTTTTAATTTATTATATTGCTAGCACGTATCAATTTGACGCGTGCCTAACATTCTAGCGGTTTGCGCAAGAAGTTTTAAAGGTTTTTCGGCTATGCTTTTTTGATCTGAGTATCAGGAGCAACACAAAGTGCATAGGATTGAAAAAATCGGCAGGCTCCGTACAGCTTTAAGCCGATTTAAGCATAATAATGATGGCGCAACGGCGATCGAGTTCGGTATTCTCGCTATTCCCTTTATTTTGATTGTTTTTGCCGTTCTCGAAACATCACTCTCATTTACCGCACAGCAAGTTATGGCCAATTCTGTTGACCAAGCAGCGCGCAAAGTACGCACAGGTCAAATTGACCCGAAAACCACAAATAAAGATCAATTCCGTGCAATGATATGCCACGATTTAGAACTCTTGGTCTCAAGCGGTTGCCCCGAGCTTGAATTCGATTTGAAATCGTACAAGAAATTTTCGGATGTACCGACGACAATTCCGATGGAGACGCCGAAAAAGTTAGACACATCCGGTTTCACCTATGAACCAGGCGGTGCAGGCACAATCAACCATCTGCGTGTGTTTTACCGCTGGCCTGTCATCACGGACATTATGAAGTCACACCTTTCTGGGTTGGAGGACGGAAAAACGCTCCTTTATTCGTCATCCACTTGGCAGAACGAACCCTTTTAAATCCGCGATTTGAGTACATTAAGCATGACAAAAGCATTCAAGCAAAATAGCCTCAGCAGCGTTTTAAGAAAATTTCGCAAGGATAAAGGCGGTATTGCTGCGGTTGAATTCGCACTCATCGTCCCGCTTCTTTTAGCATTGTATCTTGGTACTGTTGAAATCTCGACGGGCGTAACGGTCAACAAGCGAGCTGCGCGCGTGGCCAGTACTGTTGCCGACTTGGTTACGCAGCAACAAGAAGTTGACAAAAAGACGCTCGATTCAATGTTAGAAATCGGTGCGGCGATTATGTATCCATATACGGCAGACAAACCGAGAATTACGATTGTTGGCGTTGATGTTCGTGATAAGCATCCCGATGGCGGCGAGATCATCTGGTCACGGCGTTATGATAAAGGTAAATTTGATGGCGGTTTTGGCTCAGGTAAAGGCACAAAGATTGCGGTGCCTGAACGGCTGCGCATGGACGGAACTTTTCTTATCAAAGTCATTACTGAAATTGAGTATCGCCCGATTGTCACATGGGTACTTGGGTCAAAAACGGATGTGGGCGGTAACACTTATACTGCGCTGGATATGTCCGAAGAATATTGGTTGCGTCCGCGTATCGCCGATACCGTTACATGCACGGATTGCTAAGTTCTCTTTACCCAGCCCCATTGACTACTTTTCTGCTAATGTACGCACCATTTTGCTAACCACATTATAGTCATCTCTCGACACTGTTTGCATACCGCCTGCGAGTTCAGGCGAAACTGCATCATAGGCAAGTGGCGCTTTTTCATTCATCGACAAAAGTGCGCTTGATAGTGCATCAACGGCCTCTTTGGGTAGATTATTGCGCACAACATGCGGTCCGTAACGTACAGGCTCAGAGCGCCATAAAATTACTGGTCGCAGGTCACTGTTTTCATCAACAGCATTTAAAAATTCGTTCTTATATGTTTTTTCAGAGCCAAGCGTTGCACTTTCCCACGCGAAAAAACCACCGACTTCACCATCATGAAAAAGTTTTGCCGCTTCTGCTTGGCTCGTAGTTTCAACAATTATAGCGCCGCTATTTTCGAGCGATTTGTCTGATGCTTGGAAAAAAGCGTAAGGCAACATAAACCCAGATAAGGACGCAGGTGGCCCCACAGCAATTCTACGCCCGCTGACATCTTCTAAAGTAGCAATGCGGTTTTGATCTGTGATGAAAACGGAACGGGCCGCATCGCTGCCATTTTCTGCAATAGGAGCAGCAATAGGCAAAACACATGAGCAAAAGATATCAAGCGTAGCATAGCCTGCAGCTGGCAATATCGCATATTCTATGCGCGAAGACGCCATCGCATCGATAAGTGTTGATGCATCGTTGGCCTGAAATATCTCAACGGGCATATTTAATGTTTCTGCAAGCAGCTTTCTAAACTCATCAAAAATGCCAGCACGCAATGCTTCACCTTCAACTGCAGAAATACCAACACGGAAGACACCCATGTCACTGCGCCAATCAGCTAAGACGGGGGAGGATGACAACCCCGCAGCAAGCAAACTTAAAGAAACTGCTTTTGACAATTTTCTCAGTGACAATGATATTGGGGCTTTAAACATTTGTGGACCGGACCCATTTCAAACCTGTATAATCAATTGTTTACTATGGGCAATCAACAAATACTTAAAGCCCGACACAATAACTAGGATTTAAAATGGCCCGAGCCTTTCTTTTTGTCATGGATTCCGTTGGTTTAGGCGGCGCAAATGATGCTGCACAGTTTAATGATGAAGGCTCAAATACCGTCGGTCACATTCTTGAACACACAGAAAACGGTAAGGCTGACAAAGCAAGTCTCCGTGAAGGGCCGCTTCAATGTCCTAATCTTGCGGGCCTTGGTTTTTTCCACGCCCTTGAACTTGCTAGCGCTCACCCTTTGGCCAAGACAAAGCAGGCGCGCTCGCCATATGGCTTCTGGGGCGTTAGCGATGAAGTTTCAAACGGCAAGGACACGCCATCGGGGCATTGGGAAATTGCAGGATTGCCGGTTACGTTCGACTGGGGATACTTCCCCCACAAAACACAAACTTTTCCGCAAGCCCTTCTCGACAGCATTTATAAAGAAGCAGGCATTGAAGGCTCGCTGGCCAATTGCCACTCTTCAGGCACAGAAGCTCTGACCAATTTCGGCGATGAACACATCCAATCTGGATGGCCTATTTTTTATACGTCATCTGATTCTGTTTTTCAGATTGCTGCGCATGAAACGCATTTCGGCTTAGAAAGACTTTATGCTTTATGCGAAACCGTTCGCAAACTTGTTGATCCTTACAATATTGGACGTGTAATCGCGCGGCCTTTTCTTGGAGAGGCGCCGGACAGTTTTGTTCGTACGGGTAATCGCCGTGATTATTCTGTTCTGCCGCCAGAACCAACATTACTGGATAGGCTAACATCAACGGGAAAACGCGTGACCGCCGTTGGTAAAATTGGCGATATCTTTGCCCACCAAGGCGTTAGCGAAGTAATAAAAGCCAACGGTAATGATGCCCTTGCCGATGCGACATTAGAAGCTATGGCGCATGCGGGTGACGGTGATCTGGTATTCACAAATTTTATCGACTTCGATCAGCTATATGGCCATCGCCGTGACGTCGCCGGTTATGCATCTGCACTTGAACATTTTGACAAACGATTACCTGAATTCATTGCTGCCCTTAAACATGATGACTTAATGATTATTACAGCGGACCACGGCTGCGACCCAACATGGACTGGCTCTGATCACACACGTGAGCGCATTCCTATTGTTGGCCTATTAAAAGGCTCTAACGCCAAGGGCGTGCAACTTGGCATTCGCAAAAGCTTTGCTGATATTGGCGAGACGATTGCTGCTCATCTCGGGGTACCGGCCGGCAAATATGGAACGTCCTTTATAGATAAGATAAAAACCGATGCCTGAACTTCCTGAAGTTGAAACAGTAAGGCGCGGGCTTGAGCCGGTGATGCAAGGCGCGATGCTCGAGCGTTTGGAATTGCGCCGTCCCAATCTACGGTTTCCGTTTCCCGATAATATGGCTGCTCGCCTTCAAGGTGTAAAAATAACCAGCCTGTCGCGCCGCGCCAAATATCTTATGATCCATTTCGACAACAGCTTCGTTCTCGTCTGTCATTTGGGTATGTCAGGATCATTTCGCACACAAAACGGCGATATTGGGGAACGTCATCATGAGCATGCAAAGATTGAAGCGCATGACCATGTCATTTTCCATCTAAAGCAAAGCAATGGCGAACAAGCACAGGTTATCTATAATGACCCGCGCCGATTTGGCTTTATGTTCATGGATAAGGCGCATCTTATTCATGAGAACCCGCATTTGAGCGCGCTTGGCCTAGAGCCAACAGGCAACCAATTGAGCGGAGAAGCCCTTGCCCCAATGTTTGCGGGCAAAGCAGCCCCTTTGAAAGCCGCGCTACTTGACCAAAAGCTTATTGCGGGGCTGGGCAATATATATGTGTGTGAAGCGCTTTGGCGTTCTTGCCTATCTCCCAAACGGAAAGCCGGCACATTGGTGCGTAAGGACGGCAAACCTACGGCGCGATGCAATGATCTTGCGGGTCATATTCGCACTGTTATTGCCGATGCTATTCAAGCCGGTGGATCATCTTTGCGCGATCATACCCAGACCGATGGTACGCTCGGTTATTTCCAACACAGTTTTGCCGTTTATGACCAAGAAGGTATGCCATGCAGAAAACAGGGCTGTGGGGGCACCATAAATCGTATTGTCCAAAGTGGCCGCTCGACTTTTTATTGTCCTATATGTCAAAGATAAGGCGACTTGGCCCTTTACTCTAATAAAGCCCACGAAAAAGGAACCCTATGGCGTATCAGAATTTAATAGTTGAAAAACGTGGCCGTGCCGGTCTCATCACGCTTGATCGCCCAAAGGCACTGAATGCACTCAACGCTGCCCTGCTTGAAGAACTAAGCTTGGCACTGAAAGACTTTGATAACGATGCCAAAATTGGCGCGATTGTCATTACAGGATCTGAGAAAGCATTTGCGGCAGGTGCTGACATCAAAGAAATGCAGGATTTAGATTTCGCCGGTGCATTTATGGCAGATAGCATGGCGGGGTGGCTCGATATTCCGGCCATACGCAAACCAATCATTGCAGCAGTATCTGGCTATGCCCTTGGCGGCGGGTGTGAACTTGCTATGATGTGCGACTTCATTATTGCCGGCCAGAGCGCTAAATTTGGTCAACCAGAAATTACGCTTGGAATTTTACCAGGTATTGGCGGTACACAGCGCCTCGCACGCTTTGTGGGCAAAGCAAAAGCAATGGATATGATTCTTACTGGCCGTATGATGAGCGCAGAGGAAGCTGAAAGTTGCGGGTTGGTCTCTCGTATTGTTGCTGATGGAGAATTGTTGGAAGAAGCCATTCGTGCGGCACAAAAGATTGCCGATTACTCGCTTCCTTCTGTTATGCTTGCCAAAGAGGCCGTTAACCGCGCTTATGAAACGAGCCTTGAAGAAGGTCTTCGGTTTGAGCGACGGGCATTTCACTCAACATTTGCGTTAGAAGACCAAAAAGAAGGCATGACAGCGTTTATAGAGAAACGCTCCCCTTCGTTTAAAAACCGCTAGACTAACAATTTCTATCCTGTACGATCTCAATGTGCAAAAACCGTTGACGTGCAAGAACATTGGTATTATAGCAACACCAACTTGGCGGCCTTTGGTCGCCATAATGTTTTTTTGTGCCACAATCGTTTCATTAATGATACGCAAGCTGGCTAAGGTTTATTCGTTCATAAGAACGACAATTTGAGGCAACTATGGCAAACACACCATCCGCTAAAAAAGCGACACGCAAAATCGCTCGCCGCACTGAAGTTAATTCAGCTCGCCGCTCACGCGTTCGTTCATTCCTACGTAAAGTTGAAGAAGCAATTTCTTCAGGCGACCAAAGCGCTGCTGCAGAAGCACTCAAAGCGGCTCAGCCTGAATTGATGCGCGCTGCTGGTAAAGGTATTTACCACAAGAACACTGCATCACGTAAAGTGTCTCGTCTCGCGTCACGTGTAAAAGCAATCTCTGCTTAATACCGACTATATATATTTTTTGAAAAGCCCGGCCGTTTGGTCGGGCTTTTTTGTTGCAACGCATTAATTTTGCGGCACTGCGATCATGCTCATCACTTATTTTCTGACGTCAGCATCCGTTTTTTTCTATGTCATTGAAATGTCACGCTGAATCTTGTTTAAAATATTTTATCATTACATTTCAATAGCTTAGTCGTTCACATTCCTGCAGTCAATCAACGCGAAGTGAGTCTCAGCGTCCAACGCTGAGTCAAGCAAATTTTTATAAATTTTTTTCTACTTCGTTCAAAATCAGCCTCAAAAAAAGAAACTGTGGAATCCCAAACGTTTAGCCGCATTTGGGCTTGGTGAGTCCTATTTCAACTCAATTATCAAGCGTTTTGATTCGTTAAATTTGAGTAAACGCGACTTGATCACAGCGCGTTCTTGGCGGTATATCCTTATCCACGGAACGAGGGAACTTAACGGGGCATTCAAGATGGGGATCTTGAATGAGGCCAGCAAAACAAGGCTGGCACAAACAATAAGCACTTCTCAGTCTGGATCGGTTTTCATCGATCATTGCCATTAAATAAAGACGATACAAAACGCGAAATCCACAATTTCGCGACAGGGTTTTTGCGCCCTAAATTTGGAGAAAAGAATGCCGATGGGGTTCGGCAAGAATAATAAGAAACGCCTAATAGCGGCACATAAAATCAACAAAGGAAATTCGCATAATGCATTTAAACGGCGCAAAAAAATCAGATAAAGTGGACACCATGAATATTGGAGCACTTGTCTCCAAGCATGTCCGCATTGCGCAACCGAAAGAATGCGATGCGAAAGAGGAAACTGGCTTAATGACAGATGCATCAGTTGCAGGGGCAGCAACAACCGAAGGCGAGACTTCCGAAACTTCTAAAAAAGAGCAAACGCGGATTTTTGATCGCGTATGTCAGCTACTAAAAGCCAAGATTGGCGCAGAAGTATACCAAAGCTGGTTTGGCCGCGCGCAACTTGAACAATCTAGCAGCAGCGTCGTTACATTATCTGTTCCAACACCGTTCCTGCGCACTTGGATCAACAGCCATTACCTTGATGACATGCTCGCCCTTTGGCAAAAAGAAGAACCAAGTGTTTTGAAACTTGATATCGTCGTGCGCAGCGCTGCGCGCGCAGATGCCAGCAAGGCTCTCGCCCAAAAAGAGCAAGCTGCTAAAGCTGCATCAACAACCAGCAGACATCCGGCGATGCCAGGCTCTACGGTTAGCAAGACAGCCATTATTGGCTCAGCTCAGGAGCAAGCCGCACGTGGCACGGTTCTAGGTTCGCCAATTGATAGCCGCTATTCATTTGACAATTTCATTGAAGGCCCGTCGAACAATGTCTGCCTTGCAGCTGCGCGTACAGCCGTTGATAAGGGCGCCAATGCTGCCCGCTTTAACCCGCTTTTCTTCTATTCTTCTGTTGGCCTTGGCAAAACACACCTTCTTCAAGCAATCGCAAATGCTGCCAAAGCGAAAAACCCGAACCAGCGCGTTGTTTATCTAACAGCTGAATATTTCATGTGGCGCTTTGCCAGCGCTATCCGCGACAGCAAAGCGCTGGTTTTCAAAGATGCACTGAATGAAATTGACCTTCTCATCATTGATGACATGCAGTTTCTTCAAGGCGAGAAAATTCAATCTGAATTCTGTCACCTCATCAACACATTGCTCGATAGCGCAAAACAAGTCGTTGTAGCTGCTGACCGTCCACCTTCTGAACTTGAATCACTTGATCCACGCGTGCGCTCGCGCCTTAAAGGTGGCGTCGCGCTAGAAATCGAAGCGCCAGACTATGAGATGCGCCATGCGATGCTTCAAAAGCGTTTGGATGATGCACGCAAAGATGATGCTACGCTGCACATTGCAGAAGATGTTTTGCAACATGTTGCAAAAACAGTTTCATCAAGCTTCCGCGAGCTGGAAGGTGCATTCAACCAGCTGATTTTCCGCCAATCATTTGAACAGAACATTTCACTTGATCGTGTTGATGATATTCTTGGGCACCTAACCCGCGCCGAAGAACGCAAGAAAATCCGTATTGAAGATATTCAGCGGGTCGTTGCTCAACACTTTAATGTGCCGCGCAATGAGATGCTCTCTAATCGCCGCACGCGAACAGTTGTGCGCCCTCGCCAAATTGCAATGTATCTGTCGAAGATCATGACACCGCGCTCTTTGCCTGAAATTGGACGCCGATTTGGCGGCCGCGATCACACGACAGTGCTTCACGCTGTGCGCAAAGTTGAGCAGATGAAAACAGCTGACACCAATCTTTCCAAAGAGTTGGAATTGTTGCGCCGCCTAATTGAAGAATAAGCTTTTTTGCTTTTTGAAAGCCGCCTGTCATGGGCGGCTTTTGCTATTTTGGGGTTTCGCCCAGTTTTTCCCCAAGCTTTGCTTTAATCGTGCCCCTGCAGCCCCGCTTGAGCTTGCAATTAGCCTATTAAAGCGCCACATTCGGCGTCCAAACACCTGCGCGATATTTATAGCTGTAGGCGATAATTATTCAGAATAGACCAATGGACGAACGCCATGCGTGTGACACTCGAGCGAGCTAATCTTCTCAAATCACTTAATCATGTTCACCGTGTTGTAGAGCGCCGGAACACGATACCGATTCTATCTAACGTGCTTTTGAACGCTGAAGGTGCCAGCCTTGAACTTAAGGCCACCGACCTTGATCTCGAGATCACAGAGGCAACGCCAGCGCAGATTGAGCAAGCGGGTGCCACAACAGTTCCTGCGCATCTTCTTTATGACATCGTGCGCAAGCTGCCTGATGGTTCGGAAGTCATGTTATCGGTTGACCCTGAAGGTTCGACCATGACTGTTGCGTCTGGTCGCTCTCACTTCAAATTGCAGTGCTTGCCACAATCAGATTTTCCGCAGCTGGCTGCGGGTGAGTTTAGTCACACATTCCGTCTTGATAGCGCAACGATGCGCCGCCTGATTGAGCGCACACAATTTGCGATCTCAACAGAAGAAACCCGTTACTATTTGAACGGTATATTCATTCACAGCGCTGAAAGTGACGGCAAGATCGTGCTGCGCGCAGTGGCGACAGACGGACACCGATTGGCGCGTTGTGAAACAGAAGCACCTGACGGCGCTGAAAACATGCCCGGCATTATTATTCCGCGCAAAACAGTTGGCGAATTACAAAAACTCGTCGACAACCCTGACGTGGCCGTGATTGTCGAATTATCTGACAGCAAAATCCGCATGACAATTGGCGCTGTGGTTTTGACATCCAAGTTGATTGATGGAACCTTTCCTGATTACCAGCGGGTTATTCCTCAAGGCAACGATAAGGCTATGCAAGTTGAGCGTAAGACTTTCACGGATGCTGTTGACCGTGTTTCTACCGTATCCAGTGAACGTGGGCGTGCCGTTAAGCTTGCACTGTCTGAAGGATTGCTCACACTTTCCGTAAACAATCCTGATTCTGGATCTGCAACAGAAGAATTAGCTGTCAGCTATGATGCTGAGCCAATGGAAATTGGCTTTAATGCTCGCTACCTCTTGGATATTGCCAATCAGCTATCTGGCAGTGATGTGAAGTTTTTGCTCGCTGATGCAGGCTCACCGACGCTGATTGAGGATACGAACGACGCGCTGGCACTTTATGTCTTAATGCCTATGCGCGTTTAGAACGCTGCGCTGGTCGCTGGAATTATAAAGGTAAATCCTAAATGGTCGGCGACCGCCCTCAAATTTGGCTATCCCAGATCAAGCTGACAACATTTCGCAATTACGAAAAGCTCAGTGTTAATCTGTCAGACCATCATGTCGTTCTTACCGGTGCGAACGGTGCCGGAAAGACAAATCTCATGGAAGCTGTTTCACTGATGTCGCCTGGACGTGGCTTACGCCGTGCGCCACTTTCCTCGATGCGACATAAAACGGCACCTGACGGCTTTTCAGTCTTTGCGACTTTAAACAAGGACGATGAGGATTATGCGATTGGCACTGGCACGGCTGGGCTAGACCCTTACGCAACGCCGGTTCGCCGTGTGCGCATCAACGGCACGCCGATGAAGAACGCCGATGAGCTGCTTGATCTATGCCGTGTGATATGGGTCACTCCCTCTATGGATGGGCTGTTTACGGGAGCAGCATCAGATCGGCGCCGTTTCTTGGATCGCATGGTGCTGGCGATTGATCCTGCCCATGGGCGCCGTGCCAGTAATTATGAAAAAGCGATGCGTAATCGCAACCGACTGCTTGATGAAGTGCCGAACCAGCAAACAGATCAATGGCTTGATGCGGCAGAAGATCAACTTGCTTCGCTTGGCGTTGCCATGATTTCTGCGCGCTATGAACTTGTCTCTTTATTGACGGGCTTAATACAGCAATTGAGCACAAACCAACAAAGCGTTTTCCCGACGGCACATTTAGCGCTCGAAGGCGAATTGGAGGCGATGGCCGCTGAGGGTCTGAACGGTTTTGATCTGGAAGAAACCTTTAAAAAGAAGCTTCGTGATTTGCGCTACCGCGACCGTGCAGCAAAGCGAACCCTCACAGGCCCACACCGCGCCGATTTAATTGTGCGGCACGGCGAAAAAGATATGGAAGCAGGTCTTTGCTCTACCGGAGAACAAAAAGCGTTGCTTATCGGCCTTGTTCTTGCCCATGGGATGCTCACAAAAACAGTTTCAAAACTTGCCCCCATCATGCTGCTTGATGAGGTTGCGGCTCATTTAGATATTGATAGGCGCGCCGCTCTATTTGACCGCATTCATGCTATCGGCGGGCAAGCATTTATGACTGGAACGGACCGCAATCTCTTTGACGCTCTTGGTAGTCGCGCGCAATATTTCACCGTCGACAACGGAAGCCTGAACAGGGAACAAGATGGCTAAAAACGCTAAATTGACGGGTCAAGAAATTGAGCGTTATGCACGCCATATTATACTGCCTGAAATTGGTGGAGCAGGCCAACAAAAGCTGAAAGCAGCGCGTGTTTGCATTATCGGCGCAGGCGGGCTTGGCAGTCCAGTTGCGATGTATTTGGCTGCGGCAGGTGTTGGCACGCTCGGCATCATCGATGATGATGTGGTTTCGCTTTCCAATCTCCAACGCCAAATCATTCACGCAACAGATCAGATTTCAGAGAAAAAGACGTACAGCGCAACAAAAACAATAGCGAACATCAACCCGCACGTTAAAGTTATCGCTCATAATGAACGCTTAAACGCAGACAATGCTCAGCGCATTTTCAAAGACTATGACATCATCGTTGATGGCTCAGACAATTTTGAAACGCGCTACCTCGTTGCCGATCAAGCCGAGGCTTTAGGCCTGCCATTGGTTGCAGCGGCTCTTGGGCGATTTGATGGTTCTCTGACTGTTTTAGCGCCTTTTGAAGGAAATAACCCGCGTTACCGGGACATTTTCCCTAAAGCACCGCCTGATGGTGTTGTGCCAACATGTGCCGAGGCAGGTATTCTTGGTGTCGTGGCTGGCGTTATGGGAACCTTGCAAGCAGCCGAAGTAATCAAGCTCGTTACTGGCATCGGGACACCGCTCATAGGGCAGCTTTTACTTTACGATGCCCTAGAATGCCGGTTCGAAAAAATGCGATTTAAGCGTAAAACTTGACGCACAGCAATGTTTCGCTACATGTTACGGTCAAGGTGTCGAGGGGCGGCGCCATTTGTATATATTAAAGGGCATCGTAATGAGCTTAATGGCAATCAGTCTTATCATTCTGATTATTCTCATTCTAATTCTTCTCTACTTCTATTTTGGTAAAGATTCATCTGGAAACTCGACCGGCGGATCACAATCATCTGCCGCAGCAGCTAAACCTGCTGCTCAATCTACGACCGGAGCGATCACTTCTAAACCAGTAGAAAAAGAACAAACAACATCAGAACCAGACGTTAAATTACCGCCAGCGGAAGCTGTTGGTTTAATGGCGGGCACATCAAACACGGCTAAGAGCAAAGCGCCTGCGAAGAAGCCGGCAGCAGCTAAAAAGACGACAGCTGCGAAGACAGCGTCTTCAGCCAAAACAACAAAGCCTAAGGCAGCAGCAAAAACCAGCACTGCAAAAACGACAACGTCTAAAGCGAAATCGACTGCAGCGCCAAAAACAACTGGCAAAACTGCCGCAACGAAGGCAGCTTCTCCTAAAACGGCGACTGCATCTGCAGCACCTAAAAAAGCCGCAACCACTAAGAAGCCTGCTGCTGCAAAAACTGCAACAACGAAGTCAGCAACGACCAAATCAAGCACAGCAGCCAAAAAAGCGGCACCTAAAAAGGCTGCAGTATCTAAACCTGCGGCGGCTAAGTCTGCATCAGCAGGACCAGAACGCTTAAGCAAGCCTAACGGCCAAGCTGACGACTTGAAGTTGATTGCTGGTGTTGGCCCAAAACTAGAGCAAACGCTCAATGGTCTTGGCTTCTGGCATTTCAGTCAAATCGCTAAATGGAAAAAAGCCGACATCGCTATCGTTGATGATGAGCTTTCCTTCAAGGGCCGTATTGAGCGTGACGATTGGATTAAACAGGCAAAAGCCTTGGCTAAGGGCGGCGAAGCTGAATACATTAAAGTGTTCGGTAAAAAACCGCGCTAAAGCACATAAGTTCAAAACAAAAAAGGCACCTTATGGTGCCTTTTTTATTGCCTAAATCATGGATGGAAGAACTCTGTCAGGTGGGCGGTCGCCACTTGCCATCATCCGGATATTGATAATGATCTTCTCGCCCATTTCGATGCGGCCTTCGATGGTTGCTGAACTCATATGTGGTAGCAAAACCACCCGCCCACCCTTGGCAAGCTTACTCAGGCGCGGATTAACTTTTGGCTCACCTTCAAAAACATCAAGCCCTGCACCGGCGATCTTGTTTTCTTCAAGCAGGCGTATCAATGCATTTTCATCAATGATTTCGCCGCGCGCCGTGTTCACAACAAACGCATGAGACTGTAATAATTCAAGGCGACGCTCAGACAACAAATGATATGTGGCGGGCGTATAAGGACAATTAACCGACACAATATCCATGTGTGCCAGCATTTGATCCAAACTATCCCAATGGGTCGCATCAAGCTCTTTATGCGTACTATCATCAATCGGTTCACGGTTATGATAGTGAATTGAGAGGCCAAAAGCTTTAGCGCGGCGCGCAACTGCAACGCCAATACGCCCCATGCCGATAATGCCAAGGCGCTTGCCCCAGATACGGCGGCCAAGCATCCATGTTGGTGACCAGCCCGACCATTCATTCTCACCAAGCAAATGCGACGCACCTTCGACAAGACGGCGCGGCGTTGCCAAAATAAGCGCCATCGTCATATCGGCCGTATCTTCATTGAGAACGTTCGGTGTGTTTGTAACGACAATGCCTTTTGCATGGGCTGCGGTTACGTCAATATTATCAACGCCATTACCAAAATTAGCTATCAGTTTCAGTTTAGGGCCAGCGCGATCAATGAGATCAGCATCTATTCGGTCGGTTACAGTGGGCACCAAAACATCTGCCTCTTGCATGGCTTGCGCTAAGGCTTCTCTATCCATGGGCTGATCTGCGTCATTAAGCTTGACGTTAAATAACTCACCCATACGCGTTTCTACCGTCTCCGGTAGTTTGCGTGTCACGATTACAATAGGTGTTTTATTCAAGAGCGCTTCCATTATTCAGTTAATTATTTTCGCGTAGATCGCTCAACAGATGCAAACAATATCAGTTTGGTAATCATTTGTTGAGTACCCATTAACCAAAAACAGTCACAATTGGCAATGAATTAGATACGCCACATTTTTAGTCGGTGTTGAAACAGTGTTGGGGTAAAAATGGTTGAGTTCAAGTTTATGAAGTTACTAAATGTGTTGTCAGCAATTTCGTTATTGGCATCCGGTTCTTTGTTAGCGGTGCCTAATGCCCATGCACAACAAACATCCTCTATTAATCGGGGCCCAAGTGGGCTTCCACTGCCACGTTTTGTTAGCTTAAAATCAGAGCGCGTGAACATGCGGGTTGGTCCAGGCAAAGACTATGCTGTTTCATGGATGTATCTCAAATCCGGCTTACCATTCGAAATCATTCAAGAATATGACAATTGGCGCCGTGTGCGCGATTCAGAAGGAACTATGGGCTGGATTCACGGCTCTCTTCTTTCCGGCGACAGAACAGTCATCACAACACCGTGGCGCGCAGGTTCGTCAGGTGAGACGATCAATGTGTATGAAAGTCCTAAATCAGGTGCAAAAGAAGTCGCTTTCGTTGAGCCTGGCGTTCTGGCCAATGTTCAAAAATGTGACGGTGTCTGGTGCGAACTAGAAATCTTAAACGATGGCAAAAAAATCCACGGCTTTACGGATCAAGCTGATCTTTGGGGTGCGTACCCAGACGAGAAATTCGAAAACTAAGGATAAAGGCTATCAAAAGCCTGTATTAGCTTGTTTTTTTCCTCAAGCGAATGACGATATCGACATTCGCAATTTCCATACCCTCTGGAGGAATTGGAAGATTATCAACAGTGATCACGCCATCAGGCACGTCCATCACATCATTTGAATCTTGAACAAAATAATGATGGTGATCGCTTGTATTGGTATCAAAATAGGTGCGCTGGCCTTCTATCGCCAGAATACGAAGCAAACCTGCCTCTGTGAACTGATGCAGCGTGTTGTAAACGGTTGCCAATGAAACCGGAACGCCATTTTCAACCGCTTGTTTATGCAAATCTTCTGCTGCGACGTGACGATCATCTTCCAAAAACAACATTTCAGCCAAAGCCAAGCGCTGGCGCGTTGGACGCAATCCAGCGGCATTTAGCATCCCGCGGACGTTTCGCTCATTGATTTTGACGTCTTTGTTCGTCTTAATCATCACTCAAACCTGTTGAAGTAGGGAAAAATTCGTATTGCCCTTACATTTTCCAGTATATTCGCATAATCAACGCCAATCAATAGATGGGATGGCATTGCGGTAACAACAATAGTAATGGCATTGATACTTTATGCACGCTATGCAGACGAAAAAGAGGGCAATTTGATGGCTGAACAAAAATCCAGCTACACTTATGAAGAGATTCTAACTTGTTCAAGCGGTGAAATGTTTGGTCCGGGCAATGCCCAGTTACCTGCACCACCGATGTTGATGGTTAATCGGATCACTGAAATTTCCGAAACAGGTGGTGAGCACGGTAAAGGGTGTATTCGCGCCGCTTTCGACATCAATCCTGATCTTTGGTTCTTTCCTTGCCATTTTATTGGCGATCCAGTTATGCCCGGTTGCCTCGGCCTTGATGCGCTATGGCAGCTAACAGGGTTTTATCTTGGTTGGCTTGGTGAGCTTGGCAAAGGCCGTGCAATTTCCACTGGCGAAGTAAAGTTTACCGGCATGGTAACACCTGAAACGAAGTTGGTTGAGTTCGAAATTGACTTTAAACGTGTTATGCGTGGACGTCTTGTTCTTGGAATTGCTGATGGTATCGTTAAAGCTGACGGAGAAACCGTATTCACTGCAAAAGATTTGCGTGTTGCGCTTTTCCAAGATCAGGCTTCGTAATTAGCCACGAACTTTACTATATTGGTTACACAACCAAATAAAAACGGGAAGATTTTATGAAACGCGTTGTCGTTACAGGAATGGGTATCGTCTCTTCAATCGGTGATAACGCCGAGGAAGTACTTGATTCATTGCTCAATGCAAAATCAGGCATCACAACTTCACCCGACATGGTCGAGCATGGCTTCCGTAGCCATGTTTATGGCGCACCAAAAGTCGATCCGTTTGAAGTTCTTGATCGCCGTCAAACACGCTTTTTGGCAAAAGGTTCTGCTTGGAACTATTTGGCAATGCAGCAGGCGATTGATGATTCTGGCTTAGAAAAATCAGACGTTTCCAATATCCGCACAGGCATTGTGATGGGGTCCGGTGGTCCGTCTACTCAGACTGTCTATCAGGCAGCTTTGTTGACTGAGAAAAACAATTCACCAAAGCGTATTGGCCCGTTTGCTGTGCCAAAAACAATGTCATCTACAGCTTCTGCAACGCTGGCGACGCCGTTTGAAATTAAAGGTATCAATTATTCGATATCGTCGGCATGCGCGACATCAAACCACTGCATTGGTAACGCCTATGAAGTGATTCAAATGGGCAAGCAGGATATTGTGTTTGCTGGCGGCAGCGAAGATCTAGATTGGACAATGTCCAACATGTTCGACGCAATGGGCGCTATGTCCTCCAAGCATAATGATACGCCTTCAACAGCTTCACGCGCTTATGATAAAACCCGCGACGGTTTTGTTATTGCTGGTGGTGCTGGTGTGCTGGTTCTTGAAGAATTAGAACATGCAAAAGCGCGCGGCGCAAAAATTTATGGCGAAATCGTTGGCTATGGCGCAACATCTGACGGCTACGACATGGTGGCCCCTTCAGGTGAAGGCGCTACACGTTGCATGAATATGGCGATCTCAACCGTAAATGGAAAAATCGGCTATATTAACACTCACGGAACATCAACGCCGGTAGGCGATGAGCGCGAAATGGAAGCCATCAGAGCTGTTTTCGGCAATGACATTCCGCATATTTCTTCAACAAAATCGCTGACAGGTCACTCATTAGGTGCGACGGGCGTTCAAGAAAGCATTTACACTCTCTTGATGATGAAGAACCGTTTTGTGTGTGAAAGTGCCCATATCACAGAGCTTGATCCACTGTTTGCTGACATGCCAATAGCATTAAAGCGCATTGATAATATCGAACTTGAAGCAGCAATTACGAATTCATTCGGCTTCGGCGGTACGAATGCAACGCTGGCTTTCCAGCTTTATAACGGTTGATAGGAATGAGTTCAAAAAACATGCAAGGTATTATGAGCGGAAAACGCGGCCTCATTATGGGTGTCGCCAATAGCAACTCTATCGCTTGGGGTATTGCAAAAACTTTACATGACCATGGCGCAGAACTTGCCTTTACCTATCAAGGTGATGCGCTCGGAAAACGTGTGAAACCACTTGCGGAAAGCGTTGGTGCTTCGCTCATTTTACCATGTGATGTTTCTGACGTTGCAACAGTGAAATCTGTATTCGACACGTTGAAAGACGAGTGGGGAACGCTTGATTTTGTTGTTCACGCTATCGGCTTTTCGGATAAGAGCGAATTAAAAGGCCGCTACGTGGATGCCACCACGCGCGAAAACTTCATTCAAACAATGGTTATCTCTGCCTATTCATTCACAGAAGTTGCCCAGCTTGCAGCTCCTTTGATGACGAATGGCGGCTCTTTGCTGACGCTTACCTATGGTGGCTCAACACGTGTGATGCCAAATTACAATGTTATGGGCGTTGCTAAGGCAGCGCTTGAAGCCAGCGTGCGTTATTTGGCCAATGATCTTGGTCCTGACGGTATTCGCGTTAATGCGATTTCCGCCGGCCCTATGCGCACATTAGCAGGCGCAGGCATTGGTGATGCACGTGCGATGTTTGCGCATCAACAGCGCAATGCTCCCCTCCAGCGAACCGTTACGCAAGAAGAGGTCGGTGGATCTGGCCTTTATTTGCTTTCCGATCTTTCTGGCGGTGTTACTGGCGAAATACATTTCGTTGATTCTGGATACAACATCACATCTATGCCGCGCCCAGAGCAATTAAAAAGCGTTGACGATTAATAAACCATAGCGCTGAAAATCGTGTTGTGGGACAAATCCAATGAGGAAATATCAATACCTTGTTAGGAGCTCATAAGTACCCTTACTCATCTAGGTAAGGGCACATGAGCAAAAATCTATTCTTTCGCGCATGCACGGTATTTTCGAGTGGCTTTGGCGCTGCATCGTTAGCGCTGTGGTCTACACGCATGTCATTTTCAGGCATTGACCCACAGATAGCTTTTGCGAGCACCGGCTCCATTATCGCCGGCCTAGCGGCACTTGCTGGCGCTGGCTGTGCGCACGCCTATTTTGCCGGCGGTGATGAGAAAACACTTCACTTTGAAAAAGCGCTGCGTACAGATGTCGTAACAGGTCTGCTTTCACGCACTGGCTTAGAATTAGCGCTAAAAGAGCTCGTCGATAAATCCGACAAATCCAAGTCTCTGGATCATTATTATGTCATCAGCATGGATTTTGATGAGCTAAAGCTCATCAACAATGTCTATGGAACCGAGACTGGCAATGCTGTTTTAAAAATACTTGCAAAACGACTTTCTTCACTTGTAGGGGACGCAGGGCCTTTGGCCCGCACAAATGGCAGTGAGTATGTCGTGGCGTTAAAAGTCGGCCATGGTAAGCTTGAACTTCAAGCGGCTGTTGAAGCGCTATTGAGCGCACTTTCAAAACCGGTACGCATTGGCACTATTTCCTACCCTGTTTATGCCAATGGCGGCATTGCTGAGCTCAACACAGGTAGTGGAACGTCATTTGAAAAAGTTCTGCGCCATGCCAATCTTGCGCGTACAAATGCCAAACAATCTGGGCGCGGATCATACACGATTTATCATCCAGAGATGAGCCATCAGGCCTCGTATAATCAATGGCTTGAAAGTGAACTTTCATACGCTTTGCAACGCGAAGAATTCCGTCTTGTCTATCAACCACAATACGATCTCAACAGCGGTGCTTTGAAGGGCTATGAAGCGCTATTACGCTGGACGCATCACGAAAAAGGCGCGATTTCCCCTGCGGACTTTATCTCTGTTGCTGAGAATTGCGGTTTAATCCAAGAAATAGGCACATGGGTGCTTCGCCGCGCTTGCCTTGATGCTGTTCAGCTTCAACCAGACTTGAGAATGGCCGTCAACGTTTCTACGGTTCAGTTGGAGCACCCGAAATTCATTGAAACTTTGAACGCGATTTTAGCTGAAACTGGTCTACCTGCTTCGCGTCTTGAGCTGGAAATAACCGAGAATATTTTGATCAAAGACCATATGCGCATGCGCCGTCTGTTCAAAAAGCTCAACCAAATGGAAGTCGCAATCGCGATTGATGATTTTGGTACGGGTTACTCTAACCTTACCAATTTATCTGAACTCTGCTTTGATAAAATTAAAATCGACAAGTCATTCATTGACCGCCTTGATCAAAGCAAGGAGCGAAACCTGATGATTGCAACGATTGTCAATCTCGGCCATTCGCTTGGTGCGCGCGTTATCGCAGAAGGCATCGAGAATGAGGCACAGGCAATCCTCTTGAAAGCTGCTGGTTGTAACCTTGTTCAAGGATACCACTTCGGCAAACCTCTCGCATTTGAGGAAGTGCTTGCCCTTGAAGATCGTACCTTTGATACTCAGCAGGCAGCGTAATTATCTCAATGCTTTGAGCAGTTTAAAACCATCTCTACGGTCCAACTGCGTTACTTTGGTAAAGTGTTGCTGCAGAGCTTTCTCATAAGGCAGCGCCACATTGGCGACCATAAGCAGTGCGCCTTTTGGTTTTAAGGATTTAGCGGCTGTTTCAATGAATTGTACGCCCAACTGCGGCTCTGTTTTACGAGCCGTATGAAAGGGCGGATTCATGATGATCCAATCAAACTTTTTGCCAACAGGCTCTCTGGCAAGATCATGCCAATAATAGCTAATTTGCCCCTGATCATAACTGCTTAGATTTTCTTTTGCAGCTTCTAATGATGCCCAATGTGCCTCATAAAGATGCACGGTACGGGGATTAAAACGGCTAAGAAGCTCCGCACTAAGATAGCCCCAGCCTGCGCCAAAATCTGCGATATCGCCGCGTATGCTGTCATCAAGATGCTCAGCAAGGAGCGCTGAACCCTTGTCAATTTTTCCAGCGCTAAACATACCGCCCGATGTTTTAAAACCCTCAGGTGAGGCTTTATTTGAGTTCAAATTGGTCGCGATTTCAGCGCTATTGCGCAGCCAAAACACCGTGGCATGAAACTTGGCAAGAGAGCCATCCACGTCCACAAAACTTGACATGCGCTTGCGCAAAGGCACAACGCCGCTGGTTTTATCACCAGCAATCAATATCGGCGCGCCACTTGCAACCATTGTTGATGCGCGCGCGACCATCGCTTCATTTTCTGCACGGTGCTTACCGATAAGGATGAGTGCACCAGAGAAAAGAGTGCTGCTTTCAACGCTCGGATGGACATCCATGCCGCGCATTTGCAAATCCATATAAGGGCCGCGCATTGATTGCTCGCACACGAGTGCGGCGCGTAAATCGTCTGAAAACCCACCCTCAATGGCTTTGGCTCCAAGATAGAACCATTTACCATCACCAAGTGGCACTTCACCATTTTCAATGGGCATAAAGAGTGTATCAGCGCTGCCGGCCATATCTATTCCTATAATTAAAAAACGCGGCCCTGACTGAATCAGGGCCGCGCTTATGTATCAAGTTTCAAGTGGGACTGTTAGATCAGTCTTCGCTTTCTTCTTTTGGAAATTCTTTTCCAGTTTCTTGATCGACAACTTTCATGGAAAGGCGAACTTTACCACGGTCATCAAAGCCCATCAGTTTAACCCAAACTTTCTGGCCTTCTTTTACAACGTCCGCTGTTTTCGCAACACGCTCACTGGCAAGCTGAGAAATATGAACGAGACCGTCTTTAGGTCCAAAGAAGTTTACGAATGCGCCAAAGTCAGCAACCTTAACGACTGTGCCTTCATAGATTTCGCCAACTTCCGGCTCAGCTGTGATTGAGTGAATCCACTTTTTCGCAGCTTCGATTTCTTTGCCAGATGAAGATGCGATCTTCACAGTACCATCGTCTTCGATGTTGATTTTCGCGCCTGTTTTTTCAACGATTTCGCGGATAACTTTACCGCCTGCGCCGATAACATCACGGATTTTATCAACTGGAACCTGCATCACTTCGATACGCGGTGCAAACTCACCAAGCTCACCGCGGCTCTCTGACAATGCATTTGCCATTTCACCGAGAATATGGATACGGCCGCCTTTAGCCTGCTCCAATGCGATCTTCATGATGTCTTCAGTGATACCCTGAATTTTGATGTCCATCTGCAATGCAGTGATACCATTTTCAGAACCAGCAACTTTAAAGTCCATATCGCCAAGGTGATCTTCATCGCCAAGGATATCGGAAAGAACAGCGAAATCATCGCCTTCTTTGATAAGGCCCATCGCGATACCAGCAACAGGTGCTTTGATCGGAACGCCAGCATCCATCATTGACAATGATGCACCACAAACGGAAGCCATAGAAGATGAACCGTTTGATTCAGTAATCTCTGAAACAACGCGGATAGTGTATGGGAAATCTTCCGGTGCTGGGAGCATCGGATGAACCGCGCGCCAAGCCAATTTGCCGTGACCAATTTCGCGGCGGCCCGGTGAGCCCATGCGGCCAGCTTCACCCACAGAATATGGTGGGAAGTTGTAGTGCAGCATAAAGCTTTCTTTGTACGTGCCTGTTAGCGAGTCGATGAACTGCTCATCATCGCCAGTACCCAAAGTTGCAACAACCATTGCCTGTGTTTCACCACGGGTAAAGATTGCAGAACCGTGTGTACGCGGGAATACACCAACTTCAGAAACGATTGGGCGAACTGTTTCCAGATCACGGCCATCAATACGTTTCTTTGTTTTCAAAATGTCACCGCGAACAACATTCGCCTGCAATGATTTGAATACAGCGCCGATTTGTTCAGGCGTATGTTCACCTTCACCATCTTCCGGCAACATTGCTTCTTTGACTTTAGCTTTCGCCGCATCAATAGCTTTGTAACGCTCTTGTTTGTCTGTGATTTTATATGCTGCAGACAGATCAGAAGCTGCAATCTTAGCCATTTCAGCTTCAAGTGCAGACAAATCTTCTGGCGTATAATCGCGTGGGTCTTTCGCAGCAACTTCAGCAAGTGAAATGATGGCTTTAATAACAGGCTGGAAGCCTCTGTGACCGAACATGACAGCGCCGAGCATTGTTTCTTCGTCTAGCTCTTTAGCTTCTGATTCAACCATCAAAACGGCGTCTTGTGTGCCAGCAACAACAAGGTCAAGATCGCTCTCTTCCATCTCGTCAATATGCGGGTTCAAAACATATTCGCCATTGATATAGCCAACTCGTGCAGCACCAAGTGGGCCCATGAATGGCACGCCAGAAATTGTTAGTGCGGCAGAGCCAGCGACCATTGCAACCATATCTGGATCGTTTTCCAGATCGTGCTGAAGAACGGTCAAAACAACTTGTGTTTCGTTCTTATAGCCTTCCGCGAAAAGCGGACGGATTGGACGGTCGATTAGACGTGATGTTAGTGTTTCTTTTTCAGAAGGACGGCCTTCGCGCTTAAAGAAACCACCTGGAATCTTACCCGCAGCAAATGTCTTTTCCTGATAGTTTACTGTTAGCGGGAAAAAGTCTTGGCCTGGCTTAGCTGTTTTTGCAGATACAACTGTCGCAAGAACGACTGTTTCGCCGTATGTTGCCAATACTGCACCGTCAGCCTGACGGGCGATTTTACCTGTTTCGAGTGTTAGCGTGCGACCGCCCCACTCAACTTCCACCTTATGGTGATCGAACATGTCTTGTCCTTTCAAGTTCATGCATGCGCACTGCTACATTTAGCGTGCGCTTTTTCTTCATTATGAGCTTGGGCAAGACGACTGGGCACTTGAATACAAGTAACCGGCAATCCTGCCCCATAGAATATGTTCTTTCTTTCTCGAACATATTCAAACCCGTTCTTCTTTCCAATGAAATCAAATTCACTGGAAAAAGAGCGGGCCAAAGCCCGCTCTCAATTCAGTTAGCGACGTAGACCAAGCTCTGAAATGAGCTTTGAATAGCGTGCTTCGTCCTTGCGCTTCAAATAGTCTAGAAGACTACGGCGCGAAGAAACCATTTTCAAAAGTCCACGGCGGGAATGGTTATCCTTTTTGTGGTCTTTGAAGTGACCTGTGAGTGTGTTGATGCGGTCTGTAAGGATCGCTACTTGCACTTCCGGTGAACCAGTATCGCCAGCTTTTGTGGCAAATTTCTGGATTAACTCAGCTTTACGCTCAGGTGTAATCGACATCGGATGTCCTTTCTTAAAATGAAGGGTTAATCGGTCGCCCAGACCGGGATGTCGTCCAGCAAGGGCCATATACTGCAAATATTTGCTGTATTGCGCTGCACATAGTCTATTTTGGCATGAAATGAAAGAGGGAGCTTTGTTTAAACTAAGCAAGCGCCAATGTCATAAAATAGCTGTGCGGATCCGGACCATAATCCGCAAATGGGCCAGAGGCGGTAAACCCAAAGCGTTCATAGAGCTTTTGTGCGGGCATAAAGTGCTCTGTTTTTCCCGTTTCTAAACTCAAACGTTCCAAACCGCGTTCACGCGCTTCATCAATGAGATGTTTAACCAGATGATAAGCGATGCGCTTTCCGCGGTGTTTTTCCAGTGTGTGCATGGATTTAATCTCACCCAAGCCATTGCCGTGATCCTTGAGCGCAACACACCCAACCAGTTCACCATCTAAATATGCAGACCAAAAGCTTATTTCAGGGACACGAAGCGCATCTATATCCAGCGCAAAAACGCTTTCAGCCGGTGTAATCGCAAACATATGGTCGAGATGCCGCTGCAGGAGAGCGGCAATCTCTGATCCCATAAGATCATCATCTTTGATCGTTAGTGTGGTCATTTTATTGCGAAAGAATTTTCACTTCCGTGAAATCTTCTAATCCCCAAGCGCCGCCCTCGCGGCCATTACCAGACTGTTTATAGCCACCAAAAGGATGGCCCATGCCAAGCCCTTTACGGTTCACACGCACCATACCAGCACGCAGGCGGCGTCCAACGCGATCACCTTTTTCTTTGTCATCCGTGCTCAAATAAGCAGCCAAACCGTATGGGGTATCATTACCGAGGCGCACAGCCTCATCTTCTGAACCGTCAAACGCAATCATGGATAGAACCGGACCAAAAATCTCTTCTTTGTAGATCGTCATATCCGGCGTTACGTCTGCAAATACGGTCGGACGGACAAAATATCCGCGATTAAAGCCTTCAGGACGACCCAAGCCGCCCGTCACGAGCCGCGCACCTTCTTTGATCCCGACTTCAATCAGCGCCTGAACCTTGTCATATTGCATCTGACTGACAAGCGGGCCGATGTGGCTGCCCTTTTCTCTTGGATTGCCTACTTTCACGTTTTCAGCAGCAATTTTGGCGATAGATACCGCCTGCTCATATACGCTTTCTTCAACCAGCATACGCGTTGGCGAATTACATGACTGACCAGTATTTTCCATGCAATGCTCAACGCCGCCGGTTACCATTTTCTCCAGATCGCAATCGGCAAAAATGATATTCGGTGATTTGCCGCCAAGTTCAAGCGTTACACGCTTAACCGTATCAGCCGCCCCTTTCGTGACAAGCGCTCCGGCGCGTGTTGAACCGGTAAAGCTCATCATATCAATATCTGGATGCGATGACATGGCTTCGCCAACGCCTGCGCCATCACCATTTACAAGGTTAAAGACACCTTTGGGAAAGCCTGCCTGATCAACAAATTCAGCAAAGAGCATGGCAGATAGTGGTGCTATTTCCGAAGGCTTAAGAACGCATGTGCATCCCGTCGCAAGCGCCGGAATAACCTTTAATGTGATTTGATTGATTGGCCAGTTCCAAGGCGTGATGAGACCGCAGACACCGATAGGCTCGCGTATAATTGTCTGCCCGTCTTGGAATGGTTTTTCCCATTCGAAATTATCCAGCGCTTTGAGGAAGCCTTTTAGATGCCAAGCCCCTACACCTGCCTGATCATTTGCGGCAAGGTCAATCGGCGCGCCCATCTCTAGGCTGATGGCTTCGCCCAACTCGCTCAAGCGCTCTTTCATGATTTCGCCAAGCTTGACGATAAGTGCGCGGCGCTCATTAACGGGTGTTGCCGCCCAGCTATCAAAGCTATCTTTTGCAGCTTTTACCGCTAAATCGAGATCAGCTTTCGCTCCCAAAGAGATAATCGCGCACGCTTCTTCCGTCGCAGGATCAATCACTTCCAAATCATTTTCAACGAGCGGTTTTACCCAGCTGCCATTGATATAAAAATTGCGCTTGTCGATCATTTTGGGCTCCATGTCTTGAAGCCCTAATGTAGGTTAAACGACGCTAAACAAAAAGCCCTATGATCAAAGATTAAATACGCGCTTGGGCTGAAATGTACCTTTACCAATCTCACCAATAGCCAGCAGTTTTCCTTTGATGAAAGCACATGCCTCATCTTCTGCAATTGGCGCATCCCGGCCAATCAACAAAGCAGGATTACCCATACGAATACGCTGGGCCTGTTCATCAGAAAGCTCAACGCGCGGCAAACCACCCATCGCTTCGCCTGTATCGAGGAGCAACGCATCAAGCGCGCTATAATCGACCGCTTCGTCATCACTTGTTTCTGGCTTTGCAGCTTCCAAATCAGAGAGCGACACAAGATCAGCTTCGTCAAATGGCTCAACAAGTGTGCGGCGCAGCTCGGTTACATGGCCATAACAGCCAAGCTCAATACCCATATCACGCGCCAATGAGCGCACATAAGTGCCCTTGCCGCATTCAACTTCGAAAGTGGTTTCATCCGCTGCGTGTTCAGTGATCTTGATCTCATCAATTTCAACTTCACGGGCTTTAATGTCCACCTGCTCACCACCGCGAGCAAGATCATAAGCGCGTGCACCATCAATTTTGATGGCCGAAAACTGCGGTGGTATCTGGCTAATCACACCTGTGTAATTGGCAAGAATGGCTTCTATTTCAGCTCGTTCTGGCCGCTTTTCCGAGGTCTTGATTTGTTCGCCTTCAAGGTCGTCCGTCGATGTTTGCGCGCCCCATGCAACTTTGAACCGATATGCTTTGGTTCCGTCTGTTACATAGGGCATCGTTTTGGTTGCTTCGCCCAATGCGATTGGCAAAACCCCCGTCGCAAGCGGGTCCAGTGTGCCACCATGGCCTGCCTTTTGCGCACCAAACAACCATTTGATTTTACCAACAGCTTCTGTTGACCCCATTTCCAGCGGCTTGTCTAAAATAATCCAGCCGGAGACTGGACGGCCTTTTTTCTTGCGTTGACGTGCCATTAGTCTTCGCCCTCATCGTCATTAAGATCGCGTGCAACTTCTGGGCTTTTCAGCAAGGCATCAATTTTCGAGAAATTGTCAAAACTCGTATCGGGCCTAAAACGAAATGACGGCATATATTTCATTTCACGCAATTGCGGGCTAACACGGCCGCGTATAAATTTTGCATTTGCTGCGAGCGCCTTAACAATGGGCTGCATATCCTGCTGGCCAAATGCCGTAATAAAAGCTGTTGCAATTTTCAAATCCGATGACATGCGCACTTCAGTAATGGATAGAACCACGCCATCAAGGGCTGGATCTTGCAGATCGCCGCGCTGAATAAGCTGCGTTAATGCATGGCGTACATTTTCCGCAACACGTAGCTGGCGCTGATTTGGTTCGTTTGTTTTACTCATAGGTTATTTGCGCTCTTCCATTGATAATGAGAACATAGCTTGAGGTTGAGTTTTGAAATTCGTATTTCGGCAGCGTTTGCTACGCCCGTTAAAAAACGTGAAGCATAGCCAAGCTTTGTCTTGCTGGGCGCTTTATGTGCCGTGGTATTATGCTTGAATTCAAGCGTCATATTGCTCCCCTACCGGACGGGATTGGACCGTCCGGTGTGAGTTTTAATTAAGCTTCAAGCTTACGTGCGATCTCTTCGACACGGAAACATTCAACAACATCGCCTTCGCGAATGTCTTCGTAGTTTTCAAATGCCATACCGCATTCTTGACCAGAAGGCACTTCAGCAACTTCGTCTTTGAAGCGTTTGAGTGTTTTCAGTTTACCTTCATGGATAACAACGTTGTCACGGATAAGGCGAACACCAGCACCGCGCTCAACTTTACCTTCAGTGACACGACAACCAGCAATTTTGCCGACTTTCGTGATGTTGAAGATTTCGAGCATTTCCGCGTTACCAAGGAATGTTTCACGGCGTTCTGGAGATAGAAGACCTTCCATCGCAGCTCTTACATCATCAAGTAGGTTATAGATGATGTTGTAGTAGCGGATTTCTACGCCAGCTGCTTCCGCAGCCTCACGTGCCTGTTTATTGGCACGAACGTTGAAGCCCATGATTGCAGCGCCTGTAGATTCTGCAAGCGACACATCGGTTTCTGTAATACCGCCGGCACCCGAATGGATGACACGTGCGATCACTTCTTCCGTGCTCATTTTATCAAGCGCACCATTAATGGCTTCTACAGAACCCTGTACATCACCTTTAATAAGAAGTGGGAATTCTGCACGATCCTTATCGGCAGCCAAAGCCATCATCTGTTCAAGTGAGCCACGCGCACCTGTTTGACGCGCAACAGCTTTCTCACGGTCTAAACGTTGACGGTAATCTGTGATTTCACGTGCCCGCGCTTCGCTATCAACAACCGCCATACGGTCACCAGCTTGCGGCGTGCCGCTAAGGCCAAGAATTTCGACCGGCATTGATGGCAGACCTGCTGCAATCTGTTCGCCTTGATCGTTGATCAATGCACGAACCTTACCCCACTGCGAACCAGCAACAATGATGTCGCCTGTTTTCAATGTACCCGTTTGGATGAGTACGGTTGCAACAGCACCGCGTCCCTTATCCAATTTGGCTTCAACAACTGTGCCCTCTGCAGAACGGTTCGGGTTGGCTTTCAACTCAAGAACTTCAGACTGCAACAAAATCGCTTCCAAAAGGCCGTCCAAGTTTGTGCCCTTAAGAGCCGAAACTTCAACTTCCTGCGTGTCACCACCCATCGATTCTACAAACACTTCATGCTGCAAGAGCTCTGTGCGAACTTTTTGCGGATCAGCAGATGGTTTGTCGATTTTGTTGATTGCGACGATCATCGGAACGCCTGACGCTTTGATATGAGCAATAGACTCAATCGTTTGCGGCATCACCGAATCATCAGCTGCAACCACGAGGATCGCAATATCTGTAGCCTGCGCACCACGGGCACGCATTGCAGTAAACGCAGCGTGGCCAGGTGTATCAAGGAATGTGATCTTTTGACCGTTTTGCTCAACCTGGTAGGCACCAATGTGCTGTGTGATACCGCCGGCTTCGCCTGCAGTTACACGCGCATTACGAATAGCATCGAGCAATGATGTCTTACCGTGGTCAACATGGCCCATAATAGTGACAACCGGTGCACGGGTTTCAAGATCTTCGACCTTGTCCTGAACGTCAAAGATACCTTCTTCAACGTCCGCTTCGGTAACACGCTTAACAGTGTGGCCAAATTCTTCAGCAATCAATTGCGCCAAGTCAGCATCAATCAAATCGCCTGGCTTCATCATCTGTCCCTCTTTCATGAGGTACTTGACGACATCAACCGAACGCTCTGCCATACGCTGAGCTAGTTCCTGAATAGTGATTGTTTCAGGTAGCTGCACTTCACGCGCTACTTTCTCGCGCGGGCCAGATTGACCGCTTTGCGCGCGCTTGATTTTCTCTTGGCGACGACGCATCGCTGCCATTGAACGTGATCGGCCTTCGCCATCACCTGTCGCATTGGCGAGCGTTAGCTTACCACGACGACGCTGATCTGTGCCGCGTGTATTACGCGCTGGTTTAGCATCTTCTTTTTCAGGGCGACGCACTGGCGTTGGCATAGCGCTACCACGTTTGCTTTCGCTACGTGCAGCAGCTGCTTCCGCATCAGCTGGAGACATTTGTGCCGCTTTGGCCGCTTTTTCTTCAGCGCGCACTTTTTCTTCAGCGCGGCGCTGTTCATCAGCTGCGCGTTTTGCAGCTTCTTCGTCCTGCTTACGGCGGAAATCTTCTTCTGCCGCACGTCGGCGTGTCATTTCAGCCGCGCGTGCCTCATCTTCAGCAGCACGTTCTTTTGCACTTTCGAGCGCACGCATACGAGCGTCCATCTCATTCTTTGATAGATTGCGGCCACGTGCTTTATTGACAACAGGTTTCGCAGCCTTTGGCGCTGGCGCTCTAGCAGGTATTTGTACCGGCGGCGTCGTCGGCTTTACAGGCTCTTTAGCTTCAACAGGCGCCGATTTTTCTTCTGGCACCTCTTTAACAGGAGCAACCTCTTTAACTGATGCAACCTCAGGTTCCTGCGGTGCAACAACTTCTTCCGCAGCAGGTGCCGTCTCTTCAACAACAGCTGGGGTCTCGCGCACCACTTTACCTGGCGGCGGCGGTGTTTCCACACGTGTTTCCGTTTCTTTAATGCGGGCTGCAACAGCCGCTGCTGCCGCTGCCATCGCATCGGCTTCAGCTTTAGCCTGAGCCGCTTTTTCTTTAGGCGTTAGAAACTTGCGTTTGCGCGTTTCAACCACAACCTGCTTAGAGCGGCCATGGCTCAAATTTTGACGCACAGTACCTGAACCACTACCCTTTAAAGAGAGAGTGCGCCCAGAGCCGCCTTTTTTATTGTCGTCAGAATTCATATCGCTCATTCTTCGTCCGTTTCTTCCTCATCCCAGAAGCTTTGTCCTTCTGGCATGTCATGTTCATCTGCTATCTGCCGATACATTTTCAGCGCATTAAGTCTTTTCAGCGCTGCTGCACCCGGTCCAGCATTCATTATTGCGGCATGTATCACATTTCCGCCGCCAAAAGCCAAATCCATTTCGTCACGTCCAAATAAAGTAAACGACTCTATTCTTGGACCACCCAGATGCACTGTTGCGCGTCTGGCTTGCGTTATCTTTCTTACGCCGTCCGGCGCTGCCGCCGTAGAGTGCAAAACTGCCAATGCTTTGCCTGCACGAACCGCTTTGTCGACCTGCGCCGAACCGAAAATTGCTGCTCCAGCCTTTCGTGCCAAACCCAAGCTACCAAGGGCAGCGCGCTGAAGCAGTTGATCAACCAGATCGGGCAAATCGGCGTGCGCGGCAACATTTTGTTTAAACCCACGCGCAAATAGCCCTTTAGCAACGGCCTTCTCTATATATGTGCGCTCAGCACGCACCCAACAACCACGACCAGGTAAATTTCGCTTTAAATCAGGCACAACCTGATCACCTGGCCCAATGACAAACCGCATCAAAACGTCCGCGTCACCACTTTCACCTGTGACAATACATTTGCGGTCATTCATATCAGATGCATTGCCCTTGGTCATAATTGTCACGCAAATCGTTAAATCGCGTTCGATACCTCTGCTTCATCAGTTTCAGTTGCTTCAGCCTCAGCGTCTGCATCCAAATCTTCCTGCTTAATCCAACCTTCTGCAAGGCGCGCAGTAACAATCATCTCTTCTGCTTCGGCACGTGTTGTTCCGTAAGGTGTAAAGAGACCATCAAATGTTTTTGTCTCACCATCTTTACGTTCACGCCATCCGCACAGATCGTCAACGGCACAGCCAGCAAAGTCATCCATGGTTTTGATACCATCTTCACCAAGCGTGACCAACATTGCTGTTGTCATACCTGGAATCTCGATCAGAAGGTCTTCAACGCCAAGTGCTTTACGTTTTTCGTCATTTTCTGTTTCGATACGTTCTAGGTACTCATTTGCTCGTGTTTGTATCTCACCAGCAGTATCTGCGTCAAAACCGTCGATTGCCGCAACTTCATCAGCATCAACATAGGCTACCTCTTCAATCGAAGAGAAACCTTCAGATGCCAGTAGCTGACCAACCATTTCATCAACGTCTAGTGCATGCATAAACAATTCAGAGCGTTCGGCAAACTCTTTCTGACGACGAGAAGATTCTTCTTCCTCTGTCAGGATATCAATATCCCAGCCTGTTAGCTGTGATGCCAAACGCACGTTCTGTCCGCGGCGACCAATTGCCAATGACAATTGCTCGTCAGGCACAACAACTTCAATACGCTCAGCATCTTCATCAAGAACCACTTTAGCAACCTCAGCAGGCTGCAACGCGTTCACGATAAAGGAAGCCGCATCTGGCTGCCAAGGAATGATATCGATTTTTTCACCCTGAAGTTCGGCGACAACGGCCTGAACACGTGAACCACGCATACCAACACAAGCGCCAACAGGATCGATTGAAGAATCTGAAGATATAACGGCGATTTTTGCACGTGAACCAGGGTCACGAGCAACGGATTTGATCTCGATAATACCATCATAGATTTCCGGCACTTCCATCTGGAAGAGTTTCGCCATGAATTGTGGATGCGTACGGCTCAAGAATATTTGCGGGCCACGCTGTTCACGGCGCACATCATAAACAATGGCACGCACGCGCTCACCATAACGGTAAGTCTCACGTGGGATCAGTTCGTCACGGCGAATAATGCCTTCGCCGCGGCCCAGATCAACAATCACATTGCCATATTCAACACGCTTAACAGTACCGTTGATGATTTCACCAACACGGTCTTTGTATTCATCATACTGCTTATCACGCTCAGCTTCGCGCACTTTTTGCACGATAACCTGCTTTGCAGATTGCGCTGCAATGCGGCCAAAATCGAGCGGCGGCAATGTTTCGCGCGTGAACTGGCCAACTTCGATTTCAGGATTATCAGCACGTGCCAAATCAATATGGATTTGGTTGTCATAGTTTTCGACTACGTCGACAACTTCCATCAAGCGCTCAAGTCGGATTTCACCAGTTTTGGCATTAATGTCCGCGTGCACATTGGTTTCTTGACCATAGCGGGACTTCGCTGCCTTCTGGATGGCATCCGCCATCGCACCGATGACAATTTCTTTGTCGATCAGTTTTTCACGCGCAACAGCATCCGCAATTTGAAGAAGCTCTAGTTTGTTTGCACTTATGGCCATGAAAGTTCTCCTTGATGGCGCCAAGCCATCAGCATTTCACTTTAAGAGTTGTCGTTATTATCTGTGTCGTCGTCTATCGTTTCACCACGCGCTATGCGCGCAGCTTTTTCCGCTTTCAAAGAATCGCGGATCAATTCATCAGTCAAAATCAATCGAGCATCGCTTATCGCATCGAGTGGAATCACCACTGAACTGTTTTCACCGTAAGTTGCCTTGTCCGGCACCAGTGTGAACTCGCTCTCGGTAACCGCTGTAATAGTACCACGGAACCGTTTGCGGTTTTCCACCAAGCGTGACGTTTCCAACTTAACGATATGCCCGTCCCATTTTGCAAAATCTGATTTGCGAACAAGCGGCCGATCAATACCTGGCGTTGAAATTTCCAAATAATACTGGCGCTCAACAGGGTCTTCGACATCAAGTAGCGGTGACACTATGCGGCTGACTTCTTCGCAGTCAGAAACCGTCATTGTGCCGTCTGGCCGCTCTACCATAATTTGCAAGGTAAGGCCATTCAAACCACTTAGTCGGACGCGGCATAAAACATAACCCGCACTATTAATGACTGGCTCAACAATGGAAGCAATACGAGCATCAACACCCGTCTCTGTGATGAGGCGCGGCTCATAGTTTTCCACCGGAGGTAAAGCGTTTTGTTCGGTCATAGGCCCTTTAAGTAATAAAAAAGAGCGGGTCCGTTAGGCCCACTCTTGCTCGTTCGATCAAGATTTTCATTTGATATACGCCCACACTGACGGATTTGCAAGGACGCTGTTGAAATTCTCGGTATTCAGCCAAAGTTCGCGGTTTACTTTTTGCTAACCACGTTTGTTTGCAGCTGATTAACCAAGAGCATTTACCATGTTTGTTAAGGGCTTCGCTTACGGCTCATTTGTTTTGTATAGGTAAATTGATTATGCGTTTTTCGAGTGTTTTTGTCAGCGTTCTCGCTGGGCTTATCGTCGCGGGCTGTGCGTCCAAACCCAAACCGGTTACGAGCCTTAGTGCAGATCGACCAATCACTGCAGCGTCTTACCAAGCAGATGAACCTCTCATCTTCCGCCCAAAAGAGCCCAAAGCAGAGTATGAAAACAACTATAGTTCAAACCACGGCCTTGCTGGACGGACCATCTACGCCTCCTCAATTCGAGATATAAAACTGCGGAATAAAGAGGTCATCCTGACGTTTGATGATGGTCCTGCGCCCGGCAAAACTGAACGCGTCTTAAATGCGCTTGATCAGCATGGCATCAAAGCAACATTTCTTATGGTAGGTCAGATGGCAAAGGCAAATCCAGCCCTTGCAAAACGCGTTGCACAACAAGGACATGCCATAGGTAGCCATACCTACAATCACGACAACCTTGCCAAACAAAGTTTCTCTTCCGCGATTGATAATATTCGCCGAGGCGAGCGCGCTGTACGCGCGGCCACTGGCAGCGAAGTTGCTTTCTTCCGCTTTCCATATCTAAGCCACACGTCAAAACTACGTGACCACCTCGCCTCACGCGGAACAGTGGTTCTCGACGTTGACGTTGATAGCAAAGACTATTTTAAAGTAAGCCCTGCGCATGTCGTGGAGCAAACAATGAAGCGTTTACACACCAAAGGTAACGGCATCATATTGTTGCATGATCTTCATAATCGTACAGCCACGATGTTACCGACATTGCTGCGCCGATTGAAAGCAGATGGCTATAAAGTCGTCAATTTACAGCCTTCGCGCGGTGCCGGTGGGGCCGTTGCCTTACTTGACAATTAAACGGCAACAACCAATGAGAAGCGCCTGCAATTGCGGGCGCTTCAAACGCGTTAAGCCAAATCTACTTTCGTAGGAATGTTAGATAGGCAGGCGTGCGACCTTCTCTAAAGGCTTTTGCCTCATAACGCGTGCCAGGCCATGCCCCATAGGGCGTATGCCAATCATCAGCAGTTTGCGCCAGCCACTCAAAATCTGGATGCTCATCACAATGATTGAGTGTCCAATTAACATATGTGTCGATATCTGATGCGAAACGGAACAAGCTTCCCGGTTTCATAACGCGGGCAAAGCGAGACAAATTTTGCGGGTTCACAAAACGACGCTTCCAATGCTTCTTCTTTGGCCAAGGGTCTGGATAAAGAAGATCAATGCCATCAATCGAATTTGCTGGCATCCAATCAAGAAGCTGGGTGGCATCATCATCATAGACGCGAAGATTTTCCAAACCTGCTTCGCTAGCATTGGCCAGAAATTTCGCCATTGAATTAACGAATGGCTCTACACCAATAAAACCAATATCAGGGAAGCGTGTCGCCTCATGAATGAGATGCTCGCCGCCGCCGAAGCCAATTTCAAGACGCACCTTCGCTGGCGCATGCTCAAATAACGCCGACATCGATGCGGGGGCTGTGTCTGTATCGATAGCAATGCGCAATTTGGGTAATTGCGACTCATATTGACCTGATTGGCGCGGCTTCATTGCCTTACCGCGCCTTCTGCCAAAAAATGCCTCTGTAGAACGGCTTCGTCTATCTTCGCTCATCACCTATGCGCCGATCAGGCAGCAACAACAGCGGCTTTAAGCGCTTTAACGATGTCCGTTTTTTCCCATGAGAACGAACCGTCGCGCCCAGCCTTGCGGCCAAAATGACCATAAGCTGCAGTTTTCGCATAGATTGGCTTGTTCAAGTTCAAATGACGACGAATACCGCCCGGCGACAAATCCATAGTTTCGCGGATTGCAGCTTCAATTTTGTTTTCGTGCACTTTTCCTGTGCCATGCGTATCAACGTAAATTGACAAAGGTTGAGCCACGCCAATTGCATAAGAAAGCTGAATTGTGCAGCGGCTTGCAAGTTTGGCAGCAACAATATTTTTCGCCAAATAACGCGATGCATAAGCAGCCGAACGGTCAACCTTGGTTGTGTCTTTACCAGAAAATGCACCGCCGCCGTGGGGGGCTGCACCGCCGTAAGTATCAACAATAATCTTGCGGCCAGTTAGACCAGCATCACCATCAGGGCCGCCGATCACAAATTTACCCGTCGGATTAATGTACCAGACGCAGTCATCAGCAATTGGCAAATCTGTCAATGCTTCACGAATATATGGCTCGCATACGGCGCGTACTTTTTTGGAATCCCATGACGCATCAAGATGCTGTGTTGAAAGCACGATCGATGTTACTTCTTTTGGCAAGCCATCTTCATAGCGCACTGTAACCTGTGACTTTGCGTCTGGACCAAGCTTAGAAACATCACCCTCGCTTGTTTTTCGTGCGGTTGCCAACAGTTCAAGAATTTTATGCGCATAGTAAATTGGGGCTGGCATAAGCTCTGGCGTTTCCTCACACGCATAGCCAAACATGATGCCCTGATCGCCTGCGCCTTCTTCACCTTGACGGTCGGCAGAATTATCAACGCCCTGCGCGATGTCCGCTGATTGAGCGTGAAGCAAAACATCGATTTTTGCAGTTTTCCAATGGAAGCCATCTTGCTCATAACCAATATCTTTAATGGCACGACGTGCTGCAGAGCGAAAACGTCCTGGTGCAATTACTGGATTTCCCGCTGCGTCTTTGAGCACGTTACCAGACTTGTCTTTCTTGAAGAAAGTCTCCGGAACACGTACTTCCCCAGCGATCACAACGCGATTGGTCGTCGTTAGTGTTTCGCAGGCAACGCGCACATTCCACACGGCATCATCACCGCTTTTACGCGCCTCTTTATAAATCATGTCTACGATTTCGTCAGAGATCCTGTCACATACCTTATCAGGGTGGCCTTCGGAGACAGATTCACTGGTAAAGAGGTAATTTTGGCGGCTCATATCGGTAATCCTGCAAATAGGGTAATAGCGGCAATTGCCACCGAATATTGGCAGTTTGGATATTGGTTTGAGGTATAAAGGTCAAGGGCAAGACAGCATAATAGAAAGATATAAACATAAGTGCATATGTTTTACCTATGCGTTAAACTGTGCCTTCATCTCCGTCAGCCAGCGTCTTTACAAGATCAATCAAGCGGCGACGCACTTTTGGATCAGAAATCTTAACGAAGGCACGGTTGAGTTGAAGACCTTCAGAACTGGAGAGAAAGTTGACGACATAACTTGTCGATGTCTCCTCAAGACCGCCGGGCACAACCGCATCACTGCCTGGCGCATCTTCAAAAAAGAATGAAACCGGTACATTTAAAATACCTGCAAGATTCTGAAGTCGGCTCGCGCCCACACGATTGGAACCTTTTTCGTATTTCTGGATTTGTTGGAATGTAATACCCAGTGAATCGCCTAGTTTTTCTTGGCTCATACCGATCATTGTACGGCGCAGACGAATTCTGCTCCCGACATGAATATCAATAGGGTTGGGGACCTTCTTTGTATCGGTCATAATCGTCCTCACTCCGCTCAGGCGGCATTATTTGCTCCGCTCAAGCGGCATTATTTCGCTGGCTCTGCACGTTAGCAAAGCTCTCTCGCAAGTAATTTCCACTTTTAACCAAATGAGTCAAACGACTGGATTGGCACTCAAACGCAAACTCACCCTCGTGTCCGCGAAACAATGCCAATAGTAGCAAACAAAACAACCAGCAACCAAAATATTTGTGATTGGAACTGTTTACCAAAAGGAATGGCAAGGCTAGCAGGCAATTCTGCATCGATTGCACCTGTCTGCCCATACTCCAATTTTGCCTTAATACGCCCCTTCGCGTCAATAAAACCAGAAATGCCATTATTGGCGGCACGAACCATGGGCATACCCATTTCGACAGCGCGTAATTGGCTTTGATGAAAATGCTGGTATGGTCCCGGTGTATGTCCATACCAAGCATCATTGGTTACATTAATCATAAGCCCGTCAGTTTTCTCTAAGTGATTGATTTCACTGCCAAAAATCACCTCGTAACAAATCAATGGAATTGCTGTAAGCCCTGTAGAGATAGGCAGGCTTCGTCTTTGCGCGCCAGAAAAATAACCCCGATCCGCCGCCGCTACGGCTTTAAAGCCCCATTGTTTCAGCTGTTCCGAAAAGGGCAAATATTCACCAAATGGCACCAAATGCGTTTTATCTGCGGCGCTTGTAATGATGCCTTCATCATTGATGAGCAGCATTGAATTATAATAACGGCGCTGACTGCCATCACTGTCTTCATCAACTTCTTCGCGCACCACACCAGCGATCAAGCTTTGTCCGACCTTTAGCATGTCGGCAATTGCCGCGACAGCCTGAGGCTCACGCGTTAAAATGAAGGGCACAGACGTTTCTGGCCAAATAATATAACGCGGCCGTGCCAAGGTCTCATCGACAATTGGCTGCGAAGAAAGTTCCAAAAGGGCAGCAAAGACCTCTTTGCCATCGCCAGGTTCAAGCTTGGTGGATTGATCAACCGCTGGTTGAACAATACGCACAATACTGCCTTCTGCATCAGGTTCTGGGCTGTAGTTCAACCGCCATACACCAATGCCTAAATGCCCGCCAAGAAGGATCATAAAACATATAAGCGCCAGAATACGCTCACGACCCTTTGTGAAAAAAGCTGCCGGAAGCGCAAAACAAGCAACCGCTAAAACATTCATCGCGTCGGCACCAACAAAGGCCGAGCTTTGCATCATGAGCGGTGATGGCTGAATAGTATTGGATAATGCGTTCCAAGGAAAACCGGTCAAAACAAAGGTGCGCAACCATTCTGCGACACCAAATGAAGCTGCGAGCACAAATATCCGCGCGACACTGGAGGACCAAAAGCTTCGGGCTAAAACCGTTGCAGCGCCGTAAAAAATGGCAAGCAAAGCAGGTAGCCCAAGAACGGCAAGTGGAATAGCCCAAGCAAATTCAGGTGCTTCGACTAAAAGCGCATTTGAAATCCACCAAAGGCCTGCAACAAAGTAGCCGAAACCGAAGAACCAACCGGTCCAAAACGCCGGAAAATGACGGGCAATGCGACCAGCTTCAATACGGCCTACCGCACCATCGAGTAACCAGACCAATATAGGGAATGTGAGAAACCCAATGAAGAAAAAATGGAATGGCGCAAGCGCAAGCGCCGTCAATGCGCCAATCATGAACGCGATTAGCGCACGCTTCCAGCCTGAAAGCAGTAATATTTTTTGCGAAAGACGCTGCACGTCCACCTCATTCGAATCACGTCATCAATAGAATTAACAGTGTTCGCACACTTGCGCGAACATTGTAATTTATTCTGCTGGGGCCGCTGTATCTTCGTGGACGGCATTTACCTCACGGCGCGTCTGACGCTTGCGTGCCAATTGGCGCGAAATCGATATTTTAACACGGCGAATACGGCGTGGATCAGCATCGAGCACTTCGAGTTCATACCCACAAAATGAAGGAATAACTTCTCCGCGCACAGGAACATGGCCTAGAATTGAGAAGATCAGCCCACCAATAGTATCGACATCCTCATCTTCTTCTTGTGCTTTGGTTAAAAACTCTCGGCCCAAAAGTGCTGACGCTTCTTCCAACTCAAGACGCGCATCAACAATATAAACACCGTCAGAAACAGTTTCGATCAAAACATCAACATCATCATGTTCGTCTTCAATATTGCCGACCACGATCTCAACAATATCCTCTAGCGATACAAGTCCGTCTGTTCCGCCATATTCATCGATGACAAGTGCCATCTGAATACGCTGCGTCTGCATGCGGCCCATAAGATCCGATGCGTGCATAGAGCCCGGAACAAAAAGAACGTCGCGCATTAATTTTAGTTCTTCTATGGTCTTGCTAAGATCAACGCGCCCCAAATCAATGTCAGCTAGCGCGGCTAAAGTCGCATCATTTTTGGTGTTTTTGGCAGTATCTGCGCTCCCCGCCTTATTGCGGCGACGGCGCGGCTTTTTTTCTGCTGTTGTTATCAAATGCGTTACAACATCGCGAATATGAACCATTCCGCGCGGATCGTCCAAAGTCTCTGCGAAGACCGGCATACGGCTATGACCAGATGTCTTAAACACCTTTAAAAGCTCACCCAGTGTCGTCTTAATCTCACATGACTCAATGTCAGCACGCGGCACCATAACATCGTCAACCCGCATGCCTTGCAAACGCAAAATATTGCTGAGCATTGCGCGTTCATCGAGCGAGATTGTTTCATCATTATCGCTTTGCGCATTCAGCGCATCGTGCAGGCTTTCACGTACCGAACCCGATTGAGGCCGGAACAGATAGACAAGGCGCTGCAAGAAACCGGGCTGCCCACGCGTTTCAGATTTATCTAGGGGCTGATCAACAACAACGAGTGCTGTGCTTTGTTCTTTGTCAGGTGTGCGACTATCGCCGCTTTCAGATTGTTCCATCGACTTTCAACGAGCAACATCATCTGGCGCATAAGGGTCATCAATACCCATTTTACCAAGAATCGTTGTTTCTAAACCTTCCATATGTTCTGCTTCGGTGTCATTTTCATGGTCATAGCCTAAAAGATGCAATAGTCCATGTACGATCAAGTGGCTTGTATGATCTTCAAAACTCTTTGATTCCTGCTCAGCTTCACGCTTCACCGTTTCGTAGGCAAGCACAATATCACCAAGCATTGGACCAGGTTTTTGGCCTGCTTCAATCTCAAATGCAGGAAAAGACAATACATTTGTTGGTTTGTCTTTTTTGCGCCAAGCAGCATTTAACCCTTGAACCTCGGCATCATCGGTAAGCACAAGACTTAGCTCGCTCTCCACATCTGCCATTTCAAGCATATCAAAAACATGGGTGATGGCGCGCTGAGCAAGGTCTTTAACATCAGGCCAATCACCGGCATTTTCAGCTATATCAATTTCAACTAGCATCGCCGCTTTCTTTATCTCGGCGGCGCGGATAGGTGCCGCGCCCTGCAGCCTCATAAGCGCCATGAGCTGAATCGTAGGCACTTACAATTTTAGCAACGAGTGGATGACGCACTACATCAACGTCTTTAAAGCGCACTTCGGTAATACCGTCGACACCCTCTAAAACCTGCAATGCTTCGATCAAACCTGATTTCTCGCCGCGTGGTAAATCCACCTGACTTGGGTCGCCCGTCACCATCATGCGGCCATTTTCGCCAAGCCGTGTCAAAAACATCTTCATTTGCATGGAGGTCGTATTTTGCGCTTCATCCAAGATAACCGCCGCATTTGCCAAAGTGCGGCCACGCATAAACGCCAAGGGCGCAATTTCGATGAGACCTGCTGTTAAGGCACGTTCCACTTGTTCGCCCGGCATCATATCATAGAGCGCATCATAAAGCGGACGCAGATATGGGTCGACTTTCTCTTTCATGTCGCCGGGCAAAAAGCCCAATCGTTCACCGGCTTCAACAGCAGGGCGCGACAAAATAATACGCTCAACATGGCCCCGTTCGAGCAGCATCGCCGCATGTGCGACAGCAAGATATGTCTTACCTGTACCAGCGGGCCCTACGCCGAACACAAGTTCGCAGCGATCCAGTGCGCGCATATATTTATCTTGATTAGGCGTGCGTGCAAAAATGGTTTTTTTGCGTGTTGCAATTTGTGCCGCCGCAATATTTTCTTTGCCGTCCATAGTCGGCAGCTGCAACTGATCATCGGCTGCGATTGCCATTCGCAATGCGCCCTGAACATCTGCAGGCTCTGGATCTTTGCCTGTTTTTTGCAATTGATCATAAAGCGAATCAAGCGCACGGCGCGCCTGTTCAGCAGCCGTAGGATCGCCCTTGATTGAAACCTGATTGCCGCGCGAACGCACATCAAGCCCAAGCCGATTTTCTATCAATGTGAGATTTTGCTCAAACTGACCAAAAAGAGCACGCGCATGGCTATTATTGTCGAAGGTAAGGACGATGCTTGCCTGTTGTGGCGCAGCATCAGCTGCAGACTTTACATTTGATTTAGCGGTCAAACGCGTTTCCTATTTTCCTGTTACTGCCCTAACTTAGTGGCAATGGTGTCAGAAACCAAGGAGTTCACCATCACTTGGCTGATTTTTACATTCACAATATCGCCGACTTCACCGACACTTTCATGACAGATGACCGGTTGAAGCCACGGTGAGCGGCCAACGATCTGGCCAGCTTCACGGCCAGGCTTCTCAATCAACACATCCATATTCTTGCCAACCAGACTTTGCATGAAGTCTTTCTGCTGCTGGGTCAACAAGGCCTGAAGGCGCTGCAAGCGCTCCGATTTAACATCCTCGGGCACTTGATTTGGCATGTCTGCGCCCGGCGTTCCAGGGCGTGTCGAATATTTGAAAGAATAGGCCGCAGCATGTGTGACATCGCGCACAATCTGCATCGTATCTTCAAAATCTTCATCTGTTTCACCCGGAAACCCGACGATAAAGTCTCCTGAAAGCGCGATATCAGGTCGTGCGCTGCGAATTCGGTCGATGAGCTTGCGATAATCATCGCCCGTATGTTTGCGGTTCATCGCCTTTAAAATCTTATCAGAACCCGATTGAACCGGCAAATGCAGATAAGGCATCAACATTGATAGATCACGATGCGCTTCAATCAGCGCATCATCCATATCACGTGGATGGCTGGTGACATAACGAAGGCGCTTTAGCCCATCAATTTCTGCCAGCTTGTAGAGTAGTTCGCCTAAGCCCCATTCACGGTCATCGCCGCCTGCGCCATGCCAAGCATTAACGTTTTGGCCCAATAAAGTGATCTCGCGCACACCTGCATCAACAAGGCGTTTTGCCTCATCCATGATTTGAGATACAGGGCGAGAAACCTCAGAGCCACGCGTGTAAGGCACAACACAGAATGTGCAGAACTTATCGCAGCCTTCCTGCACTGTCAGAAAGGACGTCACACCGCGGCTCATCATGACTTTCTTAGCTGGTGCTGGCAAATGCTCGAATTTATCTTCAACGGCATATTCTGTCTCAACGACTTTTTTGCCGGTTTTCGCTTTTGCAACCACTTCGCCGAGGCGGTGATAGGTTGTTGGTCCAATCACAAAATCAACGGCTGGCGCACGTTTGATAATTTCTTTTCCCTCGGCCTGCGCCACGCAGCCTGCAACGCCGATCATCAAATCGCCGCCATTGGCGCGTTTTTCTTCGCGCACCATGCGGATGCGGCCAATCTCAGAATAGACTTTCTCTGCAGCCTTTTCGCGGATGTGGCACGTGTTCAACAGCACCATATCGGCATCATCCATGCTGGACGTTTCGACATAGCCGTCTTTTGCCAAGGCATCTGCCATACGCTGGCTGTCATAAACATTCATTTGACAACCATAGGTTTTCACGAAGACTTTCTTCGTGTCCGTATTGGTGCCAGCAGATGGTATTTTTTCAATAATTGGTGCGCTCATAATTCGGCTTTTAGTCGCTTTTCTAGCTCTTGAGAAGTGGGCTATCTGCCACGCAAGGCAAGTGATGTCATTTCTGCAACACGTTCCTGTACGATTTGCGTAATTTCTTTTCGGTTCATGCCTTCACATTGCTCCACGGGTTCTCCAAAAGAGACAACCACGCCTAGATGAGGCTCACTGATAACACCTATCAAATGTGGCACAATTTCGATGTCACCGGGCCACGCGGCTAAAGGCCGTTTAAAACGTCCCATCGGCAATCCGCATAACTTATTGTATGCAACCGAAACAGGCTGAATTGGTGAGCTAATCGCTGCTGCGCCAACACCGATCGCCCCAAAAAGTGACGACTTAAACGGATAAATAAAATTACCGTCTGATGTCGTGCCCTCAGGAAATAAAACAATATTATCACCATCAAGTAGACGCTTATTGATAATTTCCGCCTGAGCTTTGGCTCCAAGTCTTGTCGTGCGATCAATAAAAACGCTCTCCTGCCATACAGCAAGTGTTCCAAATATCGCCCATTCTTTGACTTCGTCTTTTGCGACAAAAGAAATAGGAGCAACCGAGCCAAGGACAATAATATCAAGCCAAGATATATGATTAGCAGCGATAAGAACGCCGTGGCCCGAAGGCTGAACCATAGAGCCGCGCACTTCAACTTTAACACCAAGAATTTTGCAAATCGCGCGGTGCCAGCGCCGTTCAATATTTTTGCGTATCGGATGCCGCAACCATCGGGCGATCATATGAGCGGGCAGTAAAACAGCCGTCACGATTAGTGCCGCTGTTGCAACCCACGCAAAACGAAAAAAGAGCATCAACTTTTATCGCACTCTTCATCTTTATTAATGGGCACGGCATAAAGTTCTAACCGGTGTTCAACAAGCTCATACCCCAATTCGCGCGCGATCTCTTCTTGCAGACGCTCAATACGATCATTTTTGAACTCGATCACCTTGCCGGAGCGCACATCAATCAGATGGTCATGATGCTCCTCGGGGATTGCCTCATAGCGCGCGCGCCCATCACGAAACTCGTGTTTTTCAACGATCTGCAACTCTTCAAACAGACGTACTGTGCGGTAAACCGTTGAAATTGAAATATTAGGATCAATCGCGGAGGCACGCTTATACAGCTCTTCCACATCGGGGTGATCGCTCGCATTTTCGATCACCTGCGCAATAACACGCCGTTGTCCGGTCATGCGCATGCCGCGATCAGCGAACATAGTTTCCAATGATGTTTCCGGTTTTCCCGACAACTCGCACCTATAGAATTGGATTATAAGTCAAACATTCTCGCGGCGCATTACCAGTGCATTGGCTTTGCGTCCCCCAGTCTTAGTATAATAATTTTCACGAATTGCCACCTGCTCAAAACGCAAACGCTTATAAAGTGCGATGGCGCTTTTATTATTTTCGTCCACCTCTAAGAATAAAGAAGCAATCTTATCGGCATTCAAACGCTCGATAATGCGGTTGAGCAATCTGCGCCCTACCCCAAAATTTTGCCATTTTGGAGTCACGGCCACCGTCAAAATTTCAGCCTCATCTGCTGCTGTACGTACCAAAACGAACCCGACATTGCGTCCACCATCAGATAAGGGTTCACGCAACAATAGACCGCTTACATTCCTGTTATTTAACAATGCGAGGAAATCGCCATCTGTCCAAGCGTGAGGAAAGGTCAAGGCATGAATCTCTGCCAGCGCTTGTGCATGTTCATAGTTCAGCGATTCTTCACCAAGCCGCCCGACATCACGATTCGTAAATGGCCAAGCCATAATCAAGATACCGCGGCGTGCGGCAGTGCAAAATTTGCATTTATTTTGGCATCTGCAGAACGTAAATAAATTGGTTTAGGCGGCAAATTGCTTGTAGAACCTAATAGGGCATAGGCCTGAATAGAGCCCGTTGCCGCATCAAAACCAGCCACAGCATGGCCCGCATCAAACTCTGCCGCGGCGTTTCCAATAAGGTTTTGCAAATGCTCTAGCGGTGCGCATTCTTCAAGATCATTAGCATCTGCAATAATGAAAGGCGCTTCATCTTCAGCGCCGGATGCTACAAATTTCTGCGCAAATATCTGGCTCCTGCCCCCTTTGATAAGAACAGCAAAATCACCCGAAGCGCCGCCCTCAACATAATCATGTGCAATGGATTTAAACGTTGAAACTCCGACTACTGGAACATCAACAGCAAGTGCCAATCCGCGCGCAGCGGCAACACCAACCCTGATACCAGTGAACGACCCCGGCCCGACACTCACTGCAATCTTCGTCAAATCGCTTGGGGTGAGCCCTGCTTGTGTAAAGCATTCATCGATAAGACTAAGCAGGCGTTCAGCATGGCCGCGCCCCAGATCTTCGCTTTTTTGCGCAAGTATTTTTTGGCTCTGCGGGTCATACAGACAAGCAGCACAAATATGAGCAGAAGTATCAATGGCAAGAATGGTCATAGCCCTAATTAAAGCGCTTTTGCCAACTCAACAATAGTTGTGAGGCTCTGAATAGGAATTATAATTTATAAGCCGTCACACTGCGCGGTGCCAAAGATGCTGCGCCAAAAACAAGCTGCGCATCGCCGATAAGTTCACTACAATCTACTGTTTCAGGCCCATAGTTAAAAATATAACGAACATTATTATTATCACGCACCCTTATATCTCTATGAAGACGCGTTGTCTTAACCTCCGCCTTATTCAACGCGGCAGTAACAATATAATCGACTAATGGAGCGTTCGGGCGGCCTGCTAAATAAATCATTCGATCATTTTCAAAGATGGCATCATGACCATCTTCGGACTTCATAGAAGCAGAAACGCTTGCCTCGGGCACGACAAATTCGCGCCATCCCTCAAAGGCCAGATCATCTTGCAACAATACTGGAGAATGATGCGGGCGGCTTTCGACGCGGGTAATTTTGATGTTTATCAATTTGCGTAGAGCGCCCGGTGGCAAATCTTGAACGATTTGGAAATTCTCGTCCTTAGAGCCTGTACGCGGCCCCGCCAAAATTACGGCCTTGCTGCTTTCAAGCGCTGCTGCGAAATCCTCTGAAACATTGAACATGCCGGGCATGATGATGAGTTTGCGGCCTGTGATCGCCTCTTTGGTCGGCGGAATAACATCGACATTGATACCCTGCCTGCGCAAAGCGCGATAATAACGCATGACCAATTCAATATAAGAAAAGTCTTTGCCCTGCGGCTGAATTTCCCAAGCCCACTGGCTTTCATAATCGAACACCAGCGCGACGTCGGCACGGACTACCTGCGCTTTGGAATCCATTTGCTTGAGCAGTTTGGATACTTTTTCGCAAACATGGTAGCCTTCATTGAACTCGCCATTGGGCAACAAAAGCGCTTCATGCATTTGCTCTTGCGCAAAGGATGGCTGACGCCAACGGAAATAGCTTACAAGCTCGGCCCCTGCCGCAAATGCTTCCCATGCCCAAAGCTCTACAGCGCCCGGATAAGGCGCTGGATTATAGGGTGCCCAATTTACCGGACCGGGCTGCTGCTCCATCACCCACCAACGGCCATCAACAGCGCCATTTCGAACTTCACCGCAAGCACGATAAAGATCATGGTGAAACGCCTGCAAATCAGGATCACCAACGCCTAAGTAGCGCGCTTTGTTCTCATCATCAGAGCTATCACGGTCCAGAAATCCAATCGGGTAGCTATCCCATGTGGCGATATCCAAATCTTCACTGACGGCATAGTGGTCAAAATCAGTGTAGGAGCCCATGAAATTATGGCCGATAGGCGCGTTAGAATGTTTGCGAATGATATCCGTTTGCAGCCTGTTGAATGATTTTACTTGGTCTGATGAATAACGCCTAAAATCCATCACATGAGCAGGGTTCGGCTCGGTAACCGTAAGATTTGGCAACTCAACTTCATCGAAACTGCGATATTCCATGGACCAGAAAATATTGCCCCAAGCGCGATTCATCGCATCAGGCGATTGGTATTTCTGTGCCAGCCAGTTGCGAAAACCTTTAAGCGCGGCATCAGAATAACTGAGGACCGTATCATGACAGCCATATTCATTATCGGTTTGCCACGCGATCAGGGCTGAATGTTTTCCATAACGCTTTGCAAATTCGGTTGTTATGCGCGCGCATTCTTTCCGGTATTCTTCATGCGAAAAACAATAGTGACGGCGAGAACCAAACCCACGTATCTGTCCATCAGCATCTACCGCCAACATATCGGGCATACGGTCAACCAGCCATTTCGGCGGTGTGGCGGTTGGCGTACCGAGAACAACCTTGAGACCGTGGCGGTGCAAAACGTCAAAGCTCTTATCCAGCCAATCAAAATTATAAGCGCCGGGATTTGGCTCTAACTTGCTCCACGCAAACTCACCTATCCGCACATGTGTTATTCCCGCGGCAACCATAAGGCGCGCATCCTCTTCCCACCTGCTTTCAGGCCAATGTTCGGGATAATAGCAAACGCCAATGGTTTGTTTGGGCGGGTTCATCATGATCAGTTTCCTGAAATCTAAATGGTAACAAGGGGGTCGAATTTTGGCACGGCGGCAACATCTAGCACGAATGTTTTTCCCGCATTTGGATCGCTTTGTTTTGCGGCTTCATCCATGCCTTCCATTGCAGTTGTTACAGCAATTTTTCCGCCGCCAATAAATGCAGGACAACTTGGTTGTGTTGCATCTACGGCGTGCGAAGCTTTCAAAACACCATCAGGAGAATAGTAATTGATGACGCTTGCGCCCCAAAGCGCGATCCAAATATTGCCTTCGGCATCAACAATAGCACCATCAAGCCCGCCCTCATTATCACCATGATCGAGGAAAATTGAGGGCTCGCCATTAGGCAATCCTGTTTCTGGATCGACACTCACGCACATCAGTTTGGCCGCAATTGTATCGGTATAATAAGCTTTGCTACCATCTGGCGAAAAACAAATCGCATTAGGAATAGAGATATCGGCATAGAGCTTTGTGAGCTTGCCATTTCTATAGTGATAAATTGCACCAGCTTTATTTTGCGCTTGTTTGCCCATTGTGCCCAGCCAAAATGCACCGGAAGGATGCACCCGTGCATCGTTGGAACGTGTCAGGCTATTATCGGCTTCAATCGGCGCTATAGACGTTAGAAAGCCACTTTCATTATTGCGCTTCCAAAGGCCCGTCTCTGTAAAGATCAGATCGTTCTCATCATCAAGCACAGCCATTGCGCTTGCCATTTCAGGCAAGGCAACCGCACTGTTTTTACCTGTTGCAAAGTCATGTTGATGACGCGTTTTGCCAAGAATATCGAACCAGAAAAGCGTGTTGCGACGCGTGCAATAAAATGGACCTTCACCTAAGGCACAGCGATGTTCAGATAGGATTGAGATATTAGCCATGATCAACCAAACACCGCATCATAAGCGGCAACGGTTTTGATCGCGCGCGCGCTAATTTCATCTGCAGATAGGCCCGGCTTATATATTGAAGAGCCAAGGCCAAATACTAAAATGCCATTATTGCCATAATCTGCAAAATCAACCTCAGATACACCGCCAACTGCGCCAATGGCCAAATCTTTTGGGAGCACAGCCATCATGGCTTTTATCCCGCTTGCACCGATCACGCTGGCTGGGAAAAACTTAAGCCCTGAAGCGCCAAATTTAATCGCTTTGAATGCTTCTGTTGGCGTAAAAACGCCGGGCATTGTTACCATCTTATGATGTGCACACCGTTCCATGACGGCTTCATCAATATTAGGAGACACCATCAGTTTTCCGCCAGCTCCTGCTAATTGGTCCACATTGTCAGCGGTCAACACAGTACCTGCGCCAATGAGGCATTTATCGCCATGTTTAGCGACAACCTTCTCAATGGATTTGAATGGATCAGGAGAGTTTAACGGAATTTCCAAACAAGCAAAACCAGCGTCAATGAGCGCATCAGCAATCGGCTCTATTTCATCGGGTTTGACACCGCGCAAAATGGCAACCAAACCACGCTTCATGTCCGGCCATTGGGCAGTTACGTTCGCGCTCATTTCAATACACTCCGTTATTTCAAGTTAAAGCGATCTGGCCAAATCAGCCGTGCAGCATGCGCTAGGCCTGCAACGGCGAGCTCATCCCCGTCGACCATCTGTGAAGGCAATTCAGCAATTTTGAGTGCAGATGCGTAAAGCGATCCTAGATGTCCGCTCCCAACAAGTATCACCGAACTGGCGTCACCAAATCGCGCTTTTGCGCCAGCAATATCCTGACCAATAATTGTTCCTGAGATAAACGCTGCAGCCTCATTATTATTTAAGTCATGTAATAGACTTTTTGGGCGCACCGAGAACAAACGATTGAGTATCGTTGCAGGCTCATCAAGACTTTGCCGAACACCGTCAATAAATGCTGCGCCATTCTCATCCACAGAACCACTTGCACCGTCGAGTGCGTGTTTGAGAACAGAGGCAGCGCCTAGCGCCGCAAATAACTCGCCGCTTAATGATGTGAAAAAGTCCAATACGCGTTCGTCTTCAACATGCACCCATTTGGCATGTGTTCCCGGCATACAAACCAGACCGGTCAGCGCATTGCCCATTTTTTCTTTAAGACCAAGCAGCTGCGTTTCTTCAGACCGCATCACGTCAGCTTTGTCCAAGCTGCGATTTGCAATACCGGGCAAAATACGCATGTCGCGCGATGTGTTGTTGATCTTCACAGCACCTAATGCTGGATCACCAATGTGGCAGGGAACGGTTACATATGGTGCCTCCTGCCAACCTTGTCGTGAGCCAACCATTCCGCACATGATCGCAGGCACATCATCGGGCAATCCCATTTCTTTGAGATGTCCATTCATCACCGAAGCAAAATCGCTCTTTGCAACCGTGCGCATACCATCAGCAGATTTACGGCAATCAAGCGCTTTACCAGATGGGTCAAGCGGCCACATTCGCAAATGCGACGTTCCCCAATCTACAGCGATGACGGCTGCTTGGTTTTGCATCACAAAATACCACCATCAGCGATAAGTACCTGTGCGGTAATCGCGCTTGCTGATTTAGAAGCCAAGAACAAGCAAGGACCAGCCATCTCAAGGGGCTGCAATTCGTGCTTTAGGCTTTGTTGAGCCGTATTCTCAGCGACACTTTCGGGTGTTGCCCATAGCTCTTTTTGGCGCTCAGTCATCACCCAGCCAGGGGCAATAGCGTTGACACGTATATTGTCAGGACCAAGCTTGCCAGCAAGACCTTTGGTCAGCCCCACAACGCCGCCTTTTGCAGCGGTATAAACAGGCATATCGCCAATATTGAGCATATAGGATGTGGATGTGAAATTGACGATTGAACCGCCGCCCGCAGATTTCATTCCTTCAACGACCGCTTGAATCACGAAGAACTGATGGCGCAAATTGATGGCAATATTTTTATCCCAATATGCCGCGTCTACATCTGCGATTTCATGGCGATCATCCCAAGCAGCATTGTTGACCAATATAGTAATTGGACCATGTGCGCTGACCGCTTTGTTCACAGCATCTGTAATGGCAAGTTCATCAGAAAGGTCGGCTTTGATGTATAACGGTTTAGCACCGTAGGCCGCTTCAAGTTTGGCACATAGAGCTTGGCTTGCGGTATCCGCTATATCGACGAAAGCTACTTTAGCGCCTTGTGCAACAAAGCCTTCTGTTAAAGCCGCGCCGATACCAGAACCACCGCCTGTGATCAGAACGGAAGCATCTTTCAAGTCTGGGAATATAGGGAAATTGGACATCATTGCTCTCCGACTTGCTCAATTGATATTGCTAGGCCTGTCTGAGCATAAAGCGACGGTAAACCCAAGCCTACAGTTTCAAGTGCAGCGCCTGTTAACTCAAAACCACCATTAAAAATCGGATTTGGGAATGACCGATTGGCTTTTTTCACTTGCTCGGTCATTGTTTGAATACGAACCTTATATACCGCGCTTTTATTGAGGCCTGGAACACGTATTCTTGGCGGAATTGTTGAGCGCGGACGCTCCAATTGCATCAACACCATACGTGCCTGATCGAGCGCAACCGACACGGACAACGCGCCAATGAGCCCGTCATCAACGGTGCGAACACGGTAAAATTTTCCTGTGTGCCAAATCGCACGATCTTGTTTGTGGCGTGTCACGGCATCACGCATAATTTCGCGATCTTCGTCCGACATTTTAGTCAGATCTGCTTCAATTCCCATGTGACCGTAGCTTGCAACAAGCGCACGAAAACCCGCATGCAGTCCGCGTCCTGATGTATGGCTCCATGCAGGGCCAACATGCGCGCCCATTACCTCTGGTGGGAAGAAATGAGAAAAGCCTGTCTGAATGCGTGCGCGTTCGACAGAATCATTAGAGTCCGATGTCCAAAATCTATGCGTATGCGCCAAAACACCGTAATCAACACGGCCGCCGCCCGAAGCACAGCTTTCGATTTCCAGCGTTGGGAAAGCCTCTAAGAAACGATCCATAAGAGCATATAATGCGCCGGTCTGATTATAGACATTGGCGCGCCCTGATTGATCGCCCGGTAAAACTAGATCGCGGTTCATATCCCATTTGAGATATTTTATTTGATGATTTTCAATCAATGGCGCGATGGTTTCAAAGATATAATCGCTCACCAGCGGGTTCGCGATATCCAACACCAGCTGGTTGCGGCCTGTCATGTTTGGATATGAGTTTAAGCCCAGCACCCAATCTGGGTGTTTTTGAAACAGTTCAGACTTTTCGTTGATCATTTCCGGCTCAATCCAAAGGCCGAAATCCAAGCCTTTAGATTGGACATATTCGGCTAAAGGACCAAGACCATTTGGATATTTGGTTTCATCTGGATACCAATCTCCAAGGCTTGAAGTGTCATCATTGCGGCCACGGAACCAACCATCATCCAACACAAAACGTTCAGCGCCAATATCGGCGGCGGCATCAACCAATGCACATAGACGGTCGTGATTATGATCGAAATAAAGTGCTTCCCACGTGTTCACAGTGACCGGTCTTGGCTTGTCCGGCACTGGAAATTTTAAAATGTTCTTGCGCACATGATGGTGAAATTTCTGACTGAGAGCATTTAGCCCGTTAGAAGAATGCGCAACATAAATGCTCGGCGTTTTCATTGATTGCTTGGGTTCAATCATGCCTTCGCCAGAAAACAATAATGCACCCATTTGAACCTGAACATCGCCTGTCGATAAGCGTTCAAGCACAATGCGGTGGTTACCACTCCAACCAAGATGCATGCCCAAACATGGGCCAGACTCATCATCCGTTTTTGCATTGAGAAGTATTAAGCCTGGAAATGCTTCGTGCGAAGTGCGCCCGCGCCTGTTTTCGCGCTTTGTTAATCCCATTGGAATCGGTTGGCGCTCAATCTGAAATTCAGCACACCAACGCCCATGAAAGGACAGATGTTGCGAATATTGCTGCGCAGGCACAACAACCGGCGCTGATAGCCAGTCAACAGACACAGGAGAATCGCCTACATTGAATAGTTCTGTAGAAAAAACAGTGACATCGGTTTCCGGATCAAGATCGCAAATGATCTCCATTTCCATGCCGCGCACGGCATCTATCATGCCAAATGTAACACCATGTTCACGGTCAATACGGCGCGCAAAAACAAACTGTCCTGCCCAGCCTGGCTTATCACTTTTGACCCGGTGCCCGATTAACCCAGGATGACCAAGGAAGCCGCGTCCTAATTCTGGATGAAGGCTAATTGGGGAATTATCATCGAGTGATGCATGCGTGAAAGGACGCGCATGAATGTCCGTTAAAACACCAAGATCAATGCCGGATTGCAGCTTTTCACCGTGGTAGATAACGACAGGAATGCCATCATTCCATGCAAAAACAAGCGTTGTAGACCAGCCATCAAGTCGAAGTGTATTCTCGTAGTTGGACAATTTTATTTAGCCTTTTGTCGCGCCGAGCGTAAGGCCGGCGATAAAGTGTTTCTGCATCAGGAAAAACATGAGAACTGGCGGCACGGCTGCAAGCAATGATGCTGCAGAAACCAAATGCCATTGACTCACAAATTGGCCGTTCAACGCCCTCACACCAGCGGTAATAGGCTTTGATGCCTCGCCGTTTGTCAGCACTGTCGCCCAGAAAAAGTCGTTCCAGATAAATGTGAAAACGAGAACAGATAATGCTGCAATCGCTGGACGGACAAGCGGCAAAACGAGGTGCCAGAAAATTCTAAATTCACCAACACCATCAATACGCGCGGACTCAATTAGCTCCATTGGCAGCGCTCTGATAAAGTTACGCATAAAGAGCGTACAAAAACCCGTTTGAAACGCTGCATGGAAAAGCACGAGCCCAGTGACCGTATTGTAAAGCCCCGTTTCAACAGAAAGCTGGCGCACCGGCACCATCAAAATTTGAAACGGCACAAAGTTGCCTGCAATAAATATGAAGAACAACGGCAGAGCAGCTTTGAAGCGATATATTGCCAAAGCATAACCAGCCAAACATGCCAGCGCGACGGAAATCGCAACAGTCGGCAATGTAATTTTAATTGAGTTTAGAAAATAGGTGAATGCATCGGACTGCGTAAAGACCGCAGTATAATTATCTATAATTTGGAAACTAGAAGGCCATCCAAACACGTTGCCTGAATTGATATCCGCAGCCGAGCGCACCGAAGTCATGAAAATTGCCAGAAGCGGCAACAACCATATGAATAGGGCAATCGGCAGAAAGATTTTATAGGCAGTTCGAACACCGACAGATGATTTTTCTATAGGGCGTGGGAACATCTTAGTGACCTCCCTTTTCTTCTTGGTACATCGACCAGAGGAAGTAACTAATGAACACAAGCATGATGAGGAACAACACGACGGCGATCGCTGAGCCATAGCCCATGCGGAAGCCATATTCTGATAATGCCTGCTCATACATAAAATAAGACAAAACATTGGATGAGCCGTAAGGGCCGCCCTGCGTCATGATTGCAATCATGTCGAAAGAACGAAGCGCCCCGATAACCGTCACGACAATTGCAAGAAACGTCGCGGGCCAAAGCTGCGGTAGAATCACATACCAAAGCATCTTCAAACCTTTGGCACCATCAAGCCTTCCAGCTTCGACCTGATCTGGCGAAACATTGTTGAGACCGGTTAAGTACAAGATCATACAATAGGCAATTTGCGGCCAGAGGCCTGCAACAATAATGCCATAAGTCACATATCGCTCATCACCCAATATAGAGGGCGGCGATGCGCCAAACCAATTCCAAATTTCAGCAATGATGCCGAAATTGGGATTGTAGAACCATGTGAAAATGAGGCCTACAACAACTTGCGATATTACGAATGGGAAAAAGAATAACGACTTATAAAGCCGCATACCAAACACAGTTTGGTTTAAGAATAAAGCGATGAACAGACCGGCAGGTACGGCTAACAAAAAGAGGAAAAGCCATAAAAGGTTGTTCCATAACGACGTATAAAAACGGTCATCATCGAGCAGCTCGACATAGTTAGCAAGGCCAACCCAAGTCGCCTCTCCAAGACCGTCCCAGTCATGAAATGAAATCCAAATAGATTGGAAAATTGGCAGGATCACATAAACAAGGAAAAACAAAATTGCAGGGGTCAGAAACAACCAAGGCGCAATCGCCAAACGGTTTTTTTTGTACCAACTGCGATTATCGACTGCGGTAACTACGCTCGCATCGTCTAAGCTTTCAACACTAGACATGAACCCTCCCACATGATCCGTTCTTCGGCCAAATATTTTGGCGCATTATGACTGCGCTGCATCGTTTAGTATTTTGGCAATAAAGGCGGGCTCCAAATAGAGTCCGCCTTAAAGTTTGAAATGCGATTATTTATAAACGCGCTCTTGAGTTTTATCGAGACGCTCGAGAATTGCGTCCAAACGGTCTGGCTTAACCATGAATTCCTGGAAGCCTTCCATGCCGACTTTCGCCATTTCAGCTGGCGCATCGCGGTCAAAGAACTGCGCAAGGCCCGAGGCTGTTGACACTGCTTCAAAGCCTTTTTGGATGAACTTATCATCAGCAATCGCTGATTTAGAGTTCGGCGGCAATTGACCGATTGTCTTGTTCCACTCAGCTTGAACCTCAGGCTGCGCTATGAAGGATAGGAATTTCTTTGCATCTTCTTTGTTCTTTGCATTTGCAGGAATAAAGAATGCATCCGCTGGCGCTTCTTCGGCACGAGCAAGACCGGGTGTGATTTCCGGAAACTGGAAATAGTCGATCTGATCATCTGTAAGGCCCGCGTCTTTAAACGCTGCAACCGCAAAGTTGCCCATCACATACATTGCCGCTTCACCCTTAGCGAATGGTGCAACAGCATCCTGCCATGACATCGTCGCGTGATTATCAACGAATGAACAGCGCTCTAACATTGTCTGCCAGTTTGCAAATGTTTCTTTGATGCGCGGATCTGTATACTTCACTTTACCGGCAGTCAGGTCGTTGTGAACGTCATATCCGTTCGTGCGAAGGTTCAAATAGTCAAACACGCCAGCAGCTGTCCAAAGGAACTTTGTTCCGATTGTGAAAGGAGTAACACCTGCCTCTTTGAGCGAATCACAGGCAGTCAGGAGTTCGTCCCATGTTTTTGGCTCAGAAACGTTATTCTTTTCAAAGATATCTTTACGGTAATAAATACCCCACTGATAATAAGAGTAAGGAACGCCCCACTGCTTGCCATCACGTGTCATTGTTGGCTTAATCGCTTCAAATGAAGTTGAAAGATTTGCGTCAGATGCCCAAAGCTCCGAAATATCTTCGAACTGACCAGCATCAACAAACGGGCCCATTCTGTTACCAGGATACCATGATGTTACGTCTGGAGCGTCAGCAGATAAGAAGTTACGAATCGCCGTTTTGTGCGCTTCGCGGTCATTGATATTGACCGTCACATTGATATCTGGATTTGCTTTTTTGAAAGCTTCTACAGCGGCTTCAAAGCCGGCCTTAGGCGCTGGATTCGGATCATCAAAGTTGATCACGAGATCGCCAGCAGATGCTGTTCCCGCCATAAGAACGACTGCAGCCGCCCCTATGATTGTGGACTTAAAAAGAGATTTCATTTCACACTTCCTCCCAAAAGAATAATGAGCGTGACAATCACGCATGTCGTTTCGGCCATCAGGCCCCAATTTCACCCTGCCCAAAAATTACAAGCAAGATATTTCGCACTAGCCGCTTATTCCATATAGTGGAACTCTATTTGACTATGTTGAATTAATGTAATAAACCTGCCATAATGTCAAGACTTCAGTGTTACGCAGAACTACGCTGATTGAGTTTGGAGGGGCACATGGCTAGCGGGAAACATGATCATGACACCGGTACGCTTGGAAAAGCGGTGGCCGTTCTAGATGCTGTGGCTGCATCCAACACACCTATGCGGTTTCGCGATCTTGCAGCACATATTGATCAGCCCCGTGGAACCCTGCACCGCCAAGTTTCCAACCTTATTGAAGAAGGCTTATTAGAGGTAAATGCTGACCAGTCTTATTCTTTAGGCTTCCGTCTTTTGAAATTTGCTGCCCGCGCATGGAGTGGCAGCGGTTTTCGTGAGATTGCAGAACCTCACCTCAAAGCACTGCACGAGCGAACAGGCGAAACTGTCCACCTTGGCATCCTCAAAGGCATCGAGGTTATCTATCTTGATAAGGTTGAGTCCCTACAGGCCGTACGTATGCATAGCCAAGTGGGCAATTCATCGCCATGTTACTGCACTGGCGTTGGCAAAGCCGGACTATCTGTTTTGCCAAACGCAGAACTTAAAACGCGCATAGCGAATATATCATTCAATCAGTTCACCGAGACCACATTGATGAGCGAGCAAGCACTCATGAGCGAGCTTGACCAGATTCGTGCCTCTGGCAACGCATATGACCGCGAAGAACATGAGCCGGGCATCCACTGCGTCGCAGCACCGATCTTTACAAATAATTTGAGCGTGATTGGCGGCTTGTCGGTGACGGCACCTTGCTACCGTGTACCAATCGAAAAATTAGAATCATGGGCTGAGGATGTTCGCAGTGTCGCTAAAGCCATCATGGAAGAATTACCAATAAAACTGGGGCCGCGAGCTTAACAAAACCTCGCGATCAAGGGAGACTTTAATGACAGACGTCGTACTTACTAAACTTAAAAAATCGTTCGGGCCGATTGATGTGATTCACGGCGTTGATCTCGATATCAAATCTGGTGAATTTGTCGTTTTTGTTGGTCCATCAGGTTGTGGTAAATCCACTCTCTTGCGACTAATTGCAGGCCTTGAAGAAGCGAGTTCAGGCAAAATTTCCATCGGCGAACAAGATGTTACTTATGTCGAACCTGCAGAGCGCGGCGTCGCTATGGTGTTTCAATCCTATGCGCTTTACCCGCATATGACGGTTCGCGAAAATATGGGTTTTGGTCTTAAAATGACAGGCCATGACACCGCTTTCATTAATGAACGTGTCAATAAAGCAGCTGAAATTTTAAAACTCGGCGCTTTGCTCGATCGCAAACCAAAACAACTTTCTGGCGGCCAGCGCCAGCGTGTTGCGATTGGACGATCCATCGTGCGCGAGCCTAAAGTTTTCCTGTTTGATGAGCCGCTTTCAAACCTAGATGCAGAACTGCGCGTACAAATGCGACTTGAGATCGCAAAGCTTCACAACGACCTTGGCGCGACCATGATTTACGTAACCCATGATCAAGTTGAGGCGATGACCTTGGCTGACAAGATCGTTGTACTTCGGGCCGGCCGCGTTGAACAATATGGCTCCCCGCTTCACCTTTATAACGATCCAGATAATCAGTTTGTAAGTGGGTTTATTGGCTCTCCCAAAATGAACCATTTAAGCGGTACAGTCACAGCTTATGCTAAAGGTAAAGCAACGGTTGAGATCGACGGTTACAACGGCGCAAAAGCGGCCGTGCCAATATCGACAAAACTTGAAAAGGGTAGAAAAGTAACGCTCGGCATTCGGCCAGAGCACTTTACCGCAGACGGTACGGCAAAACTCGACGTTCAGATTGATGTAATAGAAGATTTGGGCGGCGCATCTTTTGCGTATTCAGGCGCAGACAGCGCTGACCCTCTCACAATACAGCTACCTGAAGGGCATTCCGTCAAACAAGGAAAACCAACGAGCGCGTCATTCGATCCAGCGCGCGCATTCTTGTTTGATGCGGACACACAAGAACGAATTCGCTAAATCAATCATACAAACAAAAGCGGCCCTGAAGTTATCAAGGCCGCTTTTTATATTTCCAAGGCTCACTCAAGCTGCGTTTGAATGAGCCGGGTTGGTCAAGAGTTCATAAATTGCATCTTCACTTGAAGCAGATCGAAGCGCAGCGAGGCGGTCCGTGTCGCGCAGCACCCGTGCAATACGTGAAAGTGCTTTGAGGTGATCTGCGCCAGCGCTTTCAGGCGCGAGCAGCAGAAATGCAATATCGACATCTTTTTCATCCAAAGAATCAAAAGCAATAGGCGTTTCAAGTCTGGCAAAAATGCCAAATATCTTGTCGAAATTGTTAAACTTGCCGTGCGGAATCGCAATGCCGTTGCCAACCCCGGTTGAGCCCAACTTTTCGCGCTGTAAAATCGTGTCAAAGATTTCACGGGCCGACAGATTTGTTAGCTCTGCGGCCCGCTCTGACATTGCTTGAAGCAACTGTTTCTTGGAGCTTGCTTTCAAGTCGATCACAACTGCGTCCTTGCCGAGAAATTCGCCAAGATCCATGTCACTTACCCTATTGTTTTTTGGCGGCCCACCCAAAGGCACGCTTGACGGTTGGCTTTGGCGTCACTTCATTGCGCCTGGGTCGATCCAACCGATGTTTCCATCCGGACGGCGATAGACAAGATTCACGTCACCGCTGCCCGCGTTTCGGAACACATAGACTGGGTTGTCCTGAAGGTCCAGTTGCAAAACAGCAGAAGCCACAGGCAAAGTCGTTAACTTCATTTGTGTTTCAGCAACAATAACCGGCGCATAATCTTCCGGTAGATCTTCTTCATCATCTTCCGGCAGCGCTTCTAATACCTTGTATGCGTAATTTTCAGTACGAGCAGCGGCTTCTTGAGTATGATGATTTTTCAAACGGCGCTTGTAACGGCGCAAACGTTTTTCTAGGCGTTCGGCTGCAGAATCAAAGCTGGCGTCGGGGTCCTGACCATCGCCGCTCGCCTGCAACATGGTTCCAGTATCAAGATGTATTACGCAATCTGCGGTAAAACGATTGCCAGATTTTTCGACGGTAACATGACCTTGCGCTCCTTTATCAAAGTATTTCGTAAGCGCGTCTTCAATGCGATCCTCAATGCGAATTTTGAATGCATCGCCGATTTCCATATGTTTCCCAGAAATACGTAAGCTCATGATTTACCTCATTCTTTCGTTATTATTCTGAATCACCTAGAAGCAACCCAGTTACAACAGCTTGTGCCAGTTTCGTGCCGCTGTGAAGAGCAAAACGACAAAAAATATTTCAAGAATAATAAGCGCTTAATGTTGTTTTTTTTCTGACGTTAGCTGGGCCTTTTTCTCACGGCGGCGCTGCACGGAAGACGCGATATTCATCGCTTCGCGGTATTTGGCGACAGTGCGCCTTGCGATTTCTATGCCTTCTTCACGCAAAGCATCCACTAACGCGTCGTCGGAAAGCACTTTTTGTACAGATTCGTCTTTAATTAGATCACGAATCCGTTGTTTAACCGATTCAGAGGAGTGGTCATCGCTTCCACCAGCGACACCTGAAATGGCGACAGTAAAGAAATATCGCAGTTCAAATAAACCACGCGGTGTCATCATATATTTATTGGAAGCCACCCGACTAACGGTTGATTCGTGCATTTCTATTGCATCTGCGACCATTTTCATGGTCATGGGCTTCAAACTGGAAACCCCATTCAAGAAAAAACCATCTTGTTGCTTTACGATCTCGGTCGTCACTTTCAAAATAGTGATCGCACGTTGATCTAAGCTGCGCTCTAGCCATGTCGCGCTTGCTAAGCAATCAGCAATGAATGATTTCTCATCTTTTTTGAGCTTTGCCCCTGAGATTTCATTATAATATTGCCGATCTACAATCACCTTGGGCAGCGCATCAGAATTCAATTCAATGCGCCAATTGCCATCGGGAGTTTGCGCAACCTCGACATCATGAACAATCGCCTGTGTTCCGCTTAGCTCAAATTGCAAGCCGGGGCGTGGATCAAGTCGTTTGATTTCAGCAAGCATATCCAGCAAATCGCTATCATCAACGCCGCAGATTTGGCTCAGTGTCTTAAAATCGCGTTTTGCCAACAGATCCAAATTATCAAGCAGCTTACTCATTGCGGGATCAAGGCGCTCATTGCGTGCGCATTGCAAACGAAGACACTCCGATAAATCGCGCGCAAAAACGCCCGCAGGATCACAAGTTTGAAGACTTTCCAGCACAGCCAAAACATCCTCTGGATCGCACGATAATCGCTCACAAATACCGGCTAAATCAAAATCCACGTAACCGCGTTCATCAAGCGCGTCAATCAGCTCGCTTGCGATAGCGTGGTCGGGAATTGTTCTGAAAATAAACGGCGCCTGCTGTTCAATGACATCGCGCAAAGTCAACCGAGATTGAGCCACATTTTCCAGCATAAAATCATCATCGGGCGCTGATGATGAGGGCAGCCCAGGAAGCGAATTCGTAATATTATTATCATGCTGCATTTGAGCTGGCAGCGCGCCATCCCCGTTACCGGGATCATCTGGAAATATATTTTCAAGCGAGCTATCGAGCTTATCGGAAATTGCCGCCGCGCTCACCTCCAGATCAGCATTATCCCAATCCGTATTTCGTTCGGCTGATGCATTGCTTTGACTGTCTGCGGCACCATTATCACGATCAGTGTAGCTATCATCACTGGCGCTAGTCTGCCTTAAAAGCGGGTTACTTTCGACTTGGCTTTCAATGAATTGCTCAAGCTCAAGCTGCGTAAACTGCAACAGTTTAATGGACTGAAGCAGTTGCGGTGTCATTTTCAATGATTGCGTTTGCCGCAAATTAAGTCTAGCATTCAAAGCCATGCAACAATCACCCTTCCCTAAACTGGCCTGAAATTTGCTTGGTCCACTTTAGGGGAGAATAGTTAAGCGAGTCCATCCTGACGCAGCAGGTTGTAAATACGCTTAAAAATTTGGAAATTACAGTCGGAATTCATCACCAAGATAGAACCGACGAACATCCTTATTGGCAATGATCTCGGCTGGCGTTCCATGGGTCAGCACACTGCCCGCATGAATAATATATGCGCGATCAATGAGCCCGAGAGTTTCGCGTACATTGTGATCGGTGATCAAGACGCCTAAGCCACGCTTTGTGAGATGCCGAACAAGCTGCTGAATATCTGAAACCGCGATAGGATCAACGCCAGCAAACGGTTCATCGAGCAACATAAATTGAGGGTCGGAAGCCAATGCTCGCGCAATTTCACAGCGCCTGCGCTCACCGCCAGAAAGCGCAATGGAAGGCGCTTTTCTCAAATGGCTTATTGAAAATTCTTCGAGCAGTTGATCGAGCTTTCGGTTTCGCTCTTTGCTGCTCTTTTCAACAACCTCAAGCACTGCCATGATGTTTTTTTCAACGCTTAGCCCGCGAAAAATAGACGCTTCTTGCGGCAGATATCCAATACCCAAACGCGCACGCTGGTACATCGGCATCATGGTCACATCATTGCCATCGATTAAAATTTGGCCCGTATCGACAGGCACCAAGCCTGTCACCATGTAGAAACAGGTCGTTTTTCCTGCACCATTGGGGCCAAGCAGTCCAACGGCTTCTCCGCGCCGAACCGCCATAGCAGCATTGTTCACAACCCGTCGCCCACGATAAGATTTGCTCAAACCACGTGCGATAAGCGTGCCATCAAGACTTTCAGGGTTAGAAAGCCCCAAATCACCCATGTGAATGTCGGGTTCAGGTTTCTTTTTGTTGAAAAACAAAACCAAAGGGAGCTCTCTTAGTTCTTGTTTTTTGGCTGGATAAGCACTGTAGGACGCGATGTGCCACCGCAGCCTTCCAGTTTAGCTCGTCCGGTCGATTGCGTAACGGTTAATTTGCAGCCGGTCGCAACATTGCCGTCTTCGGATAATGTGACCCGCTTGCCAGAAAGCACAAAGGTTTCCGTTTTCATATCATAAGTGCCGGTTTCACCGGTTGCCACTTGCTTGCCGCTTTGAATATTAACGCCGCCTGTTGCCAATAGGCGATCAATATCAGCTGCGCCTGTCGCAATAGAGCCTTCGCCGCCCTTCGCATAGTAAATCGTCAAGATGGATGTGCGCAAAATCGTGTCATCCTGCACAACACTGACTGACCCGCTGAAAATTGCTTTGCCGTCATTTTCAAAAATTTCCAGCTTATCGCCATCAATTTGAACCGGCTTGTCTGACGATAGAGCCAAACTTGAATTGTCTTGAGCTGCGGCAGCAATCGGCAAGCTCAAAAGAGAGGCGATGAACGCAGCTTTCAGAATTTTGGTCATTTATATTTCCAGAGCATAACTTCAGTTCGTATCAATAGCGGATACATCTTCTTGGGCGGTTGCCATATTCTGACTGTCCTTAGACACCACACTTGGCTGCATAACAAGCGTGACATTGTCTGAAAAGACAATCCGTTTTCCACCGTCATAAACGTCCATCTTATCAGAATATATCGTTGTCAGCTCTTGTGTGATTGCAACTTTGTCTTTGGCGGACACATTTCCAGACGCTAGATCGATATCAGCGCGCCCTAAAACAGCCCGCATACCATCACTTGTGGTCAAAACGGCCTGCTGATCAAGCAACAAAGTGCTTTTTTGGTCATCAAAGCTGCCGGTGGGCGCACTAAGTTCTGCTTCTGCGCCATTTTCCAATTCAACTTTCGCAACAAGTTTTTCAAGCTGCATCGCTGTTTCGCCAGAAAGATCTTGAATGGCCCGGGACGCTGTAACGCGATATGGGCGCTTGTCTTTTGTCATACCATTAAGTTTTGGGCTGGCCATGACGAGCTTTCCGTCACTGATCGTGCTGGATGCAAGATCAACGGACCCATCTGGTACAATACGAGAAATGAATAATATGCCGCCCACGAACACAACACCAATAAGCGCAATGATCGGCAGAAGCCGTTTAAAGACTCTCACTTTTGTAGAGTGCCTGCGCGCCCGCTCAAAAGCGTCGTTTGAAGCTGCTTTGGCTACGACCTTGGACATGATATTCTTAATTACCGATTGTGCTTAATGAAGTAATGGTCAGGTAAGCGGTTAATGTGGTTTTAATGGGATGCTTCCGATTTTACTGGAAAACTACTTTCAGGTCTATATTAGCTGTTGCTTGAAAACTATGCGCGCTGACTTAAACTTTACAATCAAAACGCATTTATTCGCCATTTAAGAGGATTGAGCATTGCAAGCAGACGACATTATTGACCGTCAACGCCTTCGTCGCAAGGTAACTTTCTGGCGCATTGCAGCTATTCTCATTGCCGCGATCGGCGTTATATGGGCTGCCAGTTATTATACAAATGATAATGAAACTAGTGGCTTTGCCTATGATCACATCGCAAAAGTGAAAATTGATGGCACCATATTCGAAGATGAAGAATTACTTGAGCGCTTAGAAAAGATCGAAGACGACGACTTTGTTAAAGGCGTAATTCTTTCCATTGATTCTCCTGGCGGCACGACAGTCGGCGGCGAAGCTATTTTTGAAGCCGTGCGCAAAATTGCCGAGAAAAAGCCCGTTGTTGCACAAGTTGGCACTCTGGCCGCTTCTGCTGGCTATATTATTGCCTCTGCCACGGACCAAATCGTCGCACGCAAATCGTCGATAGTCGGCTCGATTGGTGTTATTTTTCAATATCCGAATTTTGAAGGCCTTTTAGATAATCTCGGCGTTGATATGCGCTCCATAAAATCATCGCCTATGAAAGCCGAACCCAATTTCTATGGCGACACGCCGCCAGAAGCAGAAGCAATGATTGAGCGCATGATTGTGGATAGTTATGATTGGTTTAAAGGCATCGTTACAGAGCGCCGCGGTTTTGAGCCGGAAAAAACAGCCCAACTTGCTGATGGTTCCGTGTTTACAGGACGTCAAGCTTTAGAAAACGGCCTGATCGATCAATTGGGCGGTGAAGATGTCGCCCGCGATTGGCTTATAGAACAAGGCGTTGACCAAGATTTGGACACAAAACTTTGGAAAAAGAAGCCAGAGCGTAACAATTTCTTATTGCCGAATGCTGCAATGGCATGGTTCATGAAACAAGTTGGGCTCGAAAGTCTATCTCTTCCAATTGCAGAGCAATTTGGTAAACGGCTTGCGCTTGACGGTATGCTCTCGATTTGGCACGTTCAAAGCGCTGAGAAGAATTAGTAGAATACTAGATGAATAGTACATGGGGACGTTATGATAAAGTCTGAGCTTGTGCAGGTAATTGCAGATCGAAATCCGCATTTATATCAAAGAGATGTCGAGAATATTGTAAATGCGATCCTCGATGAAATTACAGAAACGCTCGCCTCAGGAAATCGCGTTGAGCTTCGTGGTTTTGGCGCTTTCTCGGTCAAGAACAGACCGCCGCGCGAGGGCCGCAACCCACGTACAGGCGAAACAGTACAGGTTGAAGAAAAATGGGTACCATTTTTCAAGACCGGCAAAGAGCTTCGCGAACGTCTAAACAAATAAAAAGTCTTTAGACTTTCTAGGAAAGAACCATGATCCGCAAAATTATTTTTGTGCTTATCCTCATTCCGCTTGCAATCGCCTTGATTGCACTCACGGTTGCAAATCGGCAAACGGTTGCGTTCAATCTTGATGTGTTCAATCCATCCAATGGCGCTTTAAGTTTTGATGCTCCCTTCTTCGTATGGTTGTACGCGGCCAGCGCAGTTGGCGTTATTGTTGGCGGCATTGGTAGCTGGCTTGCACAAAGCAAACACCGCAAAAAAGAACGCGCTTACAAAAAAGAAGTTCAGCATTTGCGTTATGAAATGAAAGAGGCCGGTGTTGGCGAAAAGAAAACAGCTTCATCCGCTCTGGCATTGAGCAATAACTAACATAGAGATTCCGTGAAGCCCGTGGTTCTTGGCTTTTCGCGTTCAATCCTCCATATGAATAAAGGACGAGGCTGCTTATGCAGCCTTTGACCCATTCAGTCTATCAAATTGGAATTAGATGTGCGCCCACCGCGATCCAAAAACAATAAGAACAAATCGCAGCGCGGCCCAAGGGTTGAAAACAGCGCACCGGAAGCTGGATTTCGCCCAAAACCTAAATATGCAGCAAAACCTGCAACGCCCTCAAAAACGGGCAATCATGTAGAAAACCGCGCTCCGGTTGTTCGCCCACGCAAGACCGCCAAGCGTCCGTCGGAAAAACTGCCTGTCATTTTAGAAACCGCGCCCGACAAGAATCACGCACTGCTTGATACGGGTGATGGGCTAAAGCTTGAGCAATATGGCGATATAAAAATTATACGCCCTGAGCAGCAAGCTATTTGGGGTAGAAGCCAAGATGATGCACTTTGGGATAGCGCCAATGCAATCTTCACTGGAGATACAGACGAAGAAGGCATGGGCCGCTGGCGTTTTCCAGGCACGCAACTTGGCGAAACATGGCCAATGGCTTTCGATGGCGTCGGATATTTGGGACGCTTTACATCATTTCGTCATGTTGGTGTCTTTCCAGAACAAGCCGCGCATTGGCGTGCTATGCGCGAAACAATTAAACGCTCTGGCAAGCAATTGCGGGTTCTCAACCTATTTGGTTATACCGGCGTAGCATCTCTGGTCGCTGCCGATGCTGGCGCGCATGTTACTCATGTTGACGCCTCTAAAAAAGCGATCGGATGGGCACGCGAAAACCAAAGCTTTGCCGGTCTTGATGAGATGCCAGTTCGCTGGATTTGCGAAGACGCGATGAAGTTTGTGCAACGCGAAGTGCGCCGCGGCAACACATATGACATCATCTTGCTTGATCCGCCTGCCTATGGGCGCGGACCCAATGGTGAAGTCTGGCAGTTATTTGATCACCTTCCCGACATGCTGGATGGTTGCCGCGATCTTTTAAGCGACAAACCTGAAATGCTGATTTTAACGGCCTACGCTATACGCGCGTCATTTTTTGCGATGCATGAAGCAATGATGGACAGCTTTACTGGCTACAAAACACAGGGCTGCGTTGAATCAGGAGAATTAATCATTCGCGAAAAATTACGTGGGCGGGCGCTTTCCACCTCCATGTTCTCACGTTGGTTGCCGGAGACTTTTGATGAGTGACGAACACACAAATGGCGGCCGCATAAAAGAGATCACCAGCGTCTCTAACCCGATTATAAAAGACATTCGTCTGCTGGAAAAAAAGCGTCACCGCGAAGAAACCAACTCCTTCATTGCAGAAGGCATGAAATTAATCATTGATGCCATTGATAGCGGCTGGACGTTGAAAACACTTCTTTTTGCAGCATCTCACCGCGAAAATGACAATGTTAAAAACCTTGTCACACGCGCTGTGACTGGTGGCGCGGATGTTTTGATTGTGCCGGAAAAAGTACTTGGCACCATTACACGCCGCGACAACCCGCAAATGGTCGTCGGCATTTTTGAGCGCCAATTGCTTGATGCCTCTGATATAAAACCAGAAGCCGAAGATGTGTGGATTGCTCTCGACCGCATTCGCGACCCGGGTAATCTTGGCACGATTATGCGCACAGCTGACGCTGTGGGAGCAAAAGGCATTATTTTGGTTGGGGAAACCACAGACCCCTTTGCCACCGAAACCGTGCGCGCGACGATGGGCTCCATCTTTGCGATACCAGTTGCCCGCTTAGGCGAAGCAGAATTCATTGATTTTGCCAAGAACTGGAACGGTTTTGTTGTCGGCACACATCTTGCTGGTTCAGTGGATTATCGTGCGCCACAATATTCAGGCCGTCCGACATTATTGATTATGGGCAATGAGCAATCTGGCATGCCGCCGCCGCTTGTTGACGTGTGCGAACAACTCATCCGCATTCCACAAGTTGGCCGTGCTGATAGCTTGAACCTTGCGATTGCAACGGGTGTTTGTCTTTACGAAGTGCGCCGCCATGCCCTTGCACTTGAAGAGCGGGAAAGCCGTATATGAACAAATATGCGAGTGGCTTTCTCATCGTGACTTTGGTTGTGGTGATCGATCAAATAACAAAATATTGGGTGGAAGCCCAAATGGCATACCAACAGCAAATCGAGTTACTTCCATTCTTTTCGCTGTTTCGCACCCATAATGAAGGTATCGCATTTTCAATGTTGCGGGGCCTTGGCCCTTGGCCTTTGGTTTTGATCGCAGTCGCGGTCGTCTGTTTCGTGGCATGGCTTTGGCGTTCTAACCCTTCATATCGCTGGTTATCACACCTTGCATTTGGCCTCATCATAGGGGGCGCGATCGGCAATATTATTGACCGTGTCATGTATGGCTATGTCGTCGATATGTTTTTGTTCTACTTGGAAAACTGGTCATTTGCCGTTTTCAACATTGCCGATGTTGCCATAAGCGTTGGCGCTGGCCTCGTCATTTTGGACGAATTGATAACATGGCGCAAAACTAAAATGATTGACAGGAATCCAGAGTAACACCACGTTCTTATCTAAACGGGAGATAAAAATGGCTGATACTTTTAAAGCGATTATGGTGTCGCGCGACGAAGAGAAAAAACAAAGCGCCACTATCGAAGACATTACGCTTGATGACTTGATGGACGGCGATGTTGTCGTCCGCGTTGAAGCAACGACCGTCAATTACAAAGATGGCTTAGCGATTACGGGCAAGTCACCGGTTGTGCGCCGCTGGCCGATGATCCCTGGCGTTGATTTTTCTGGCACTGTTGTTTCTTCAAACCATGCGAAGTGGAAAGCTGGCGACAAAGTTATTTTAAATGGCTGGGGCGTTGGCGAAACGCATTACGGTGCCTATGCGCAGCAAGCGCGCGTTAACGGCGACTGGCTCATTGCTTTACCTAAAAGCATGAAACCCAAAGATGCAATGGCAATCGGAACAGCGGGCTACACCGCGATGCTTTGCATTTTGGCACTCGAAAAAGCTGGCATTACACCCGATAGCGGTCCGATTCTCGTAACAGGGGCCAATGGCGGTGTTGGTTCTGTTAGCGTTTCCCTGCTTGCTAAGCTTGGCTATCGTGTCATCGCCTCTACAGGGCGCACATCTGAAGAAGCGTTTTTAAAGAACCTAGGCGCATCTGAAATTATCGACCGTGCTGAATTGTCTGAACCTGGCCGTCCGCTGGGAAAAGAACGTTGGGCTGGCGCCATTGATTCTGTTGGTTCAACAACACTGGCCAATGTACTTTCTCAAACTCAATATGGCGGCGCTGTAACCGCCTGCGGATTGGCGCAAGGCATGGATCTGCCCACAAGCGTTGCACCATTTATTTTGCGCGGCATTTCACTGCTCGGCATCGACAGTGTCATGGCACCAATCGCACTGCGCGAAGAAGCGTGGGCTCGTCTTTCCACTGATTTGGATGGAGAAAAACTTGCCAGTATCGCAACGACAATTAGCTTCAATGAAATCATTGAAACGGCGACAGGAATATTGGATGGCAAAGTGCGTGGACGCGTTGTCGTTGATATGACCGCATAAGGCGTACAAACACTAAAATTGTATCTTCTAGTTTTACGGCATAATAACCCAAAAGGTTTATGTCGTGAACATGGATAATGGGCGCGCAAAACCTAAGAGCAATAAAGAGTTGGAAGCTTATGCTGACCGGCTGTGGGAAAGCGTTGAAGTTAGCGCGCTTGGTGATACCGCATTTGAAGCGTTGAGCGATGTCGTTGTTGACTGCACATATGATGGAAAAATCCTACGCGCCAATATAATTTTCGGTGATCTCGTTGGCCTACCGCTTGAACAAATTATTGGCCAGCCATGTCATCAGTTCGATTTTCTGCGCAACAATGAAATCCCACGCTGCGAAAAGAAAATAACATCCCAAAGCGGCACTGAAATTTGGTTTGACCGTTTGCAACTTTCCATGCGCGAGCCGGAAAATGGCGATACATTTATCAGGGTCATTGGCCGCGATATTACCCAGCAAAAGCGCACCGAAGCGGCATTAATTGAAGCGCGTCATCAAGCAGAAGAAGCCAACGCAGCCAAGTCGCGCTTTCTGGCCATGGTCAGCCATGAAATTCGCACCCCATTGAACGGCATTATGGGCATGGGGCGTTTGCTGGCCGATACACAGCTAACAGCCGAACAACGCAATTATACCGAATCGATGATTAGCTCCAGCGAAGCGCTTCTTCTTCTCGTGAATGATCTTCTGCAATTCGGGCGTGAGGACATAGCGGCAAATCGCATAAACCCCGAACCTACCTTTATTGCCCCGCTTATTGCAGGTGTTGTAGAGCTGCTTGCGGACAAAGCACATAAAAAAGACATTGATCTTGGTTATGGCTTGAGCGCAGATCTTCCTGAAAAGCTCAATATCGACGCAGGTCGCCTGCGCCAGATTTTATTTAATATTATCGGCAATGCCCTCAAATTCACCGGCAAAGGCGGTGTCCGCATCGATGTTTCTTTTTGCGATGAACATTTGCAAATCCGGGTGAAGGACACAGGTCCAGGCATTGCAGAGGAATACCAGGCCAGTGTTTTTGAACCATTTGAGCAGGTTGAAAACACCTTTAGCCGTACACATGATGGTGCTGGTCTTGGGCTTTCCATCGCTAAAAAAATGGCAAATGCGATGGGCGGTGACATTTTTCTCAAAAGTAAAGTCGGCGAAGGCTCTGTCTTTACACTGAGCGTGCGAGCAACGCCGCTGCTAGAAGCAAGAAAGAAAGAATTTCTGAACGAAACAGCTGTGATTTGCGCACGCAAAGGCTTTGAAGCAGACCTCATTTGTGAACTCGCAGCACGTTCAGGCATGCATGTCTTACATACGACGAGCATTTCAGAGATGCATGATCTTGCAAATCAATGGCCCTACCCATCTAAAATTATCATTGATCAACGCCTGACGGATATGGCGCCTTTAGAACAAATCGAATTTGCTTTGCCCAACTGCCAAATTATCGCCCTCATAACACCTGAACAGCGCGGCACAATTGGAGCAGCTTTTAAAGCAGCAGAACATGGTTTTCTGACACGGCCAGTGCGCCCTTCAACTGCATTACAAGTGTTTGCCAATGAAATTCCAATGGCCGAATACACAAATAGTACCGCGCTAACGATTACTGAAAATAGCGAACCGAAAAGCTACAAAGTGCTGCTTGCTGAAGACAATCCAATTAACGCATTGCTTGCCAGTAAGCTACTTGAACGAGCATCCTGCCAAGTCACACATGTTACCGATGGTGCACAAGCTGTTGAGAAGCTAAACGCGCAACATGACTATGACATTGTGCTCATGGATCTTCACATGCCTGTTATGGATGGGCTAACGGCAATAAAAGCGATCCGCCAAAATGAAGAAGAACGCGGTGAGAAATCGGCCACCATTTTGGCTGTTACTGCCGACAATCAAATTTCAACCAATAATGCTATTATGGCAGCGGGCGCGTCCGGCATTCTTGAAAAGCCATTTAATATTGATGTTTTAAAAATAGCTTTGGAAACGAAAACAGCATCAATGGGATAAACTTGGTTTGACTTTAGTCGCAGCTGTCACCATTTTGTTGTGAAAGATTGATATTTCACGTTCAAGAGTAAACTTGAAAGCGTGATATGAACCACATCATACGCAATTTGCCAAAGCAAAAAACACAAATATTTGAAGAACATAAGGCTGGCAATTTGCTCGGCCAAATCGGCTTTCTTCACGTTAGACTAGCCGAATCAAAGGCTGAAATTGAGAAAGCTCAGTCTATTCGATACGATGTTTTTTACCGCGAATTTGGTGCACATGCTTCGCCGTCTTGCAGCGCATCTGGCCTTGATCAAGATTTATTTGATGATCATTGCGACCACCTGATTGTGCTCGACACTGAAATTGTCGGCTCAAGTGAAGATCAAATTGTCGGCACTTACAGATTGATGCGCAAACAACATGCACAATCTGCTGGTGGCTATTATTCGGCAGGTGAATTTGCCATTGCGAGCCTGATGACGCGCCACAAAGATCGTAATTTTTTAGAGCTAGGCCGCTCATGCGTTCTGCCAAAATACCGCTCCAAACGTACTATTGAGTTACTTTGGCAGGGTATTTGGGCTTATTCTCAACAGTACAAAATTGACGTCATGCTTGGCTGCGCATCCTTTTTTGGAACCGTTCCTGCCAGACATGCCGAAGCATTGAGCTTCTTGCATCACCACGCCCGCACCGATGCTTCATGGCATATTGCACCAGTACCGGGCAGGCATGTTTCGATGGATTTAATGCCTGAAGAAGCCATCAATATGAAAACGGCTTTGAACACGCTGCCGCCGCTGATTAAAGGCTATCTTCGCCTCGGTGCTAAATTTGGCGAAGGCGCTGTGATTGACCATGAGTTCAACACGATCGATGTGATGGTGGTTTTGCCGGTTGAAAATATCTCCGGTCGATACAAAGCTTATTATGGAGAAAATGCCGAACGGTTTGCCGCTTAGGCTCTAATATAGCCCGTTACACTGAACCCTCTGCAACCTTTGCAGGGGATTTCATTAAATTGCCCTGTTTCGATGACGTTTAAAGACGCATAAACGGATTAATCTGGCGCTTAGGCGCGAATTTAAATCGAACAGTTCAGCAAGTCATCATGAGTGCAGAAACGTCAACACCACAGACATCAACGCCAGACGCGGCAAAGCCCGTCAGCGCGCCAACGCCTATGATCGCTCAATTTCTCGAAATTAAAGCCGCGAATTCAGATTCGTTGCTCTTTTACCGTATGGGAGATTTCTATGAGCTTTTCTTTTCAGATGCAGAGATAGCATCCAAAGCACTTGGCATTGCATTGACCAAGCGCGGCAAGCATCTTGATCAAGATATACCGATGTGCGGTGTCCCTGTTCATGCCGCGGATGACTACTTACAAAAGCTCATTTCAAAAGGTTACCGTGTCGCGGTCTGCGAACAATTGGAAGACCCTGCGGAAGCCAAAAAACGCGGTTCAAAATCTGTGGTTCGGCGCGATGTAACACGCCTTGTTACGCCCGCGACAATCACAGAGGAAAAGCTTCTTGATCCGAGTGACACATCCTATCTCGTTGCTGTTGGCCGCGTAAAAGCAAATGGTGATGTGCTGGCGCTTGCGTGGATTGATATCACAACCGGACAATTCAGGTTGATGGAAACCGATGCGCGGCGCCTGCTTCCCGATTTAATGCGCATTGGCCCTAAAGAAATTGTTGTGGCAGAGCCCGTCTATCATGATGAAATTTTAAAACCTTCTTTTGAACAATTTGGCCGCGCTGTTTCATTGCAACCTGCCGTTCTGTTTGACAGCGCAACGGCTGCGCAAAAGCTTGCTAAATTCTACGGCGTTCAAACAACAGACAGCTTTGGTGATTTTTCACGCGCTGAACTTTCAGCTGCAGCGGGTGCGCTGGCCTATATTGAGAAAACGCAGATCGCTGAGCGCCCCTCACTGCAAAGGCCAGAGCGTGAAAGCGAAAGCTCACTTTTATTCATCGATCCTGCAACACGGCTCAACCTCGAACTTGAAAAAACATTAAACGGTTCGCGTGATGGATCATTACTCAAATCGATAGACCGCACCGTAACCGGCGGCGGCGCTAGGCTTTTGGCTGAGCGTTTGCGCGCTCCGCTCACAGATTGCGGCGACATCAATCAGCGTCTTGATGCTGTTAGCTTTTTTCTAAGTGAAGACGATCTTGGCCAAAAGTTACGCACGCTTCTAAAATCCATGCCGGATATGCCGCGCGCGATTTCGCGCTTGTCGCTTAATCGCGGTGGGCCTCGCGATCTGGCTGCAATTTCAAACGGGTTAAAGGTTACACGTTCAATTTTTGACGTTCTATCTGCGTGCGAAATGCTGCCACAGGAAATTCAATCGGCATCCGATAATTTAGCGATGGCTCCCGACGATATTCATCAATTGCTGGAACGGGCTCTTGGCGATGAATTGCCATTGCTTAAACGTGACGGCGGTTTCGTGGCCAATGGCTATAATGACGAGTTGGACGAAATGCGCGGCCTTCGCGACCAGTCCCGCCGCATCATCGCTGAGCTGCAAGCAAAATATGCAGATGATACGGGCGTTAAATCACTCAAGATCAAGCACAATAATGTGCTTGGTTATTTCATCGAAGTCACCGCTTTAAACGCAGGTCCGCTAACGCAAACAGATGAAGCCAAAGGCAAATATATCCATCGCCAAAGCTTGGCAAATGCGATGCGCTTTACAACAACAGAGCTTGCTGATCTTGAAAGCAAGATTGCAAGTGCTGCAGGTAGAGCTCTCGCTATCGAGCTTGGTGTGTTTGATCAATTGCGTGATGCAACTGTTGCACAAGCTGATAGTTTGCGCGCCTGCGCACAGGCAGCTTCGGTCTTAGATGTTACCATTGCGCTTGCAGAGCTTGCAGGTGGACAAGGTTATTGCCGTCCAATCGTTGACGATAGCCGTGTATTTAACATTACGGCGGGCAGGCACCCCGTTGTTGAGCAGGCACTTCGCAAACAGGCGGGCGCGCCTTTCGTTGCCAATGATTGTGATTTATCGCCGCGCACTGATGGCGACAATGAGCATGGCGCAATATGGGTTCTAACCGGTCCCAACATGGGCGGTAAATCAACATTCCTGCGCCAGAATGCCCTTATCGCAATTATGGCTCAAATTGGCTCTTTTGTTCCTGCTGGTGCAGCTCATATCGGCGCGATTGACCGCCTGTTTAGCCGCGTTGGTGCGTCTGATGATTTGGCGCGCGGCCGATCAACATTCATGGTGGAGATGGTGGAAACTGCCGCTATTCTCAATCAGGCAGGCCCCAACTCGCTGGTTATTTTGGATGAAATTGGGCGCGGCACAGCAACCTTTGATGGACTTTCAATTGCTTGGGCAACCATCGAATATCTGCATGAACAAAACAAATGCCGCACGCTTTTTGCAACGCACTTTCATGAATTGACCGCTTTGAGTGAACGCCACAATCGCCTTGCGAATGTTACGATCAAGGTCAAAGAATGGAATGGCGATGTGATCTTTTTGCACGAAGTCATTCATGGAGCAGCAGACCGTTCTTACGGTGTACAGGTCGCACGGCTTGCAGGCCTACCTGATGCGGTTGTTGCGCGTGCAAAGCACGTCTTGGAAGAGTTGGAAACACAAGGGCGCGAGAGTAAGACAGCAACGCTCATTGATGATTTACCGCTCTTTTCAACTGAGATCGCACGTGCAGTTGAAAACAAATCATCAAAGCCTGTTCTGACAAACAATGCGCTCAATACCGCGCTTGACGATATGACGCCTGATGAAATGACTCCTATGCAGGCCATGGAAGCACTATATAAGCTAAAATCGATTGCAGCTAAGAAGGAATAAAGCCTGTTGGCGAAACAAGACCTTAAACTCGATGAGATTGTTGACCGGACTGCTTTAGACGAAGCGCTTAACGGTTTTGCAGTTGCAAGTGGCAGTTCTGCTGACGGCAATGATGTGCGCGCAAAAGTTGTGACGCACTTAAAGAAAGTTCTACAAGACGGCCGTGATCGCGCAGAAAAAATGCTCTATGAGGACGGTCTTGGGCGCGGTTGCGCGGCGCGGCTTTCACACCTTCAAGACCAAATCATTTGTGCGACCTATGATTTTGCACTCACCCATGTTTTCAAAGTGAGCAATCTTTCCAATGCAGAAAAATTGGCCCTGACGGCGGTTGGCGGCTATGGGCGTGGTACGCTTGCACCTGGATCAGACGTCGATCTTCTTTTTATTCTGCCTTACAAGCAAACACCTTTGGGCGAACAAATCGCCGAATACATTTTATATATGCTGTGGGATTTAGGCCTAAAAGTTGGCCATGCGACACGCACCGTAGACGAATGTATCAAGCTTTCAAAAACCGATAACACGATCTGCACCTCCATTCTTGAAGTGCGCTATTTGACCGGAGACAAAGACCTTTTTGACGAACTCGTCAAAGCTTATCAAAGCGATGTTGTTCAAAAAATTGGCTCACAGTTTATCCAAGACAAATTGCAAGAGCGCGACGACCGGCACAAAAGAATGGGCGAAACACGCTATGTGGTAGAGCCTAACGTCAAGGACGGTAAAGGCGGTCTGCGCGATCTTCAAACATTGTTTTGGATCGGTAAATTTCAATATCAGGTCTTGCGCCGGAAAGAATTGATTAAAAAGGGCGTCTTCACGCGCTCGGAATTCAATCTTTTCGTTAAGTGTGAAGACTTCCTGTGGGCTGTGCGCTGCCATCTGCATTTTCTAACGGGCAAGGCAGAAGAGCGTCTTTCATTTGACGTTCAGCGCGAATTAGCGGCCCGCATGAGCTATCAGTCGCATCCAGGATTGCAGGATGTTGAGCGCTTTATGAAGCACTATTTCCTGATTGCGAAAGATGTCGGCGACCTAACGCGCATCTTCTGCGCAGCACTTGAAGAACAGGATTTAAAGCAAGCGCCGTCTCTTACTAAATTTTTCCAAACCTTGCCATTTACGCGCAGCGTTCGAAAAATTGCTGGGATCACAGATTTTGTTATCGATAACCAGCGCATCAATGTTGCCGATGCGGATGTATTTAAAAAAGATCCAGTCAATCTAATACGGATATTCCATCTGGCTGACCGTTACAGCCTCGAATATCACCCCCAAGCCATGCAATTGATCCGCAAGTCACTAAAGCTGATTGATCGCAAGTTACGCCAAGATGTGAACGCCAACAAATTGTTCATGAACATTTTAACATCAGGCAACAATCCTGAACTTAATCTGCGCCGCATGAATGAGGCTGGGGTTCTTGGTCGTTTCTTGCGTGATTTTGGCAAGGTTGTCGCGATGATGCAGTTCAATATGTATCACCACTATACGGTGGACGAACATTTAATCCGCACTGTCGGTGTATTGCAGCGCATTGAAAGTGGCGAAATAGCTAAAGAGCATCCGCTTACATCCAAGCTTCTGCCTTCAATGAAGCATGAGCGTAAAATCCTCTATATCACCTTGCTTTTGCATGATGTTGCCAAGGGACGCCCGCAAGATCATTCCATTGCAGGTGCAGAAGTTGCCCGCAAATTGTGTCCGCGGCTTGGTTTTTCAAAAGAAGATACAGCACTCATTGCTTGGCTTATTCAAGAGCATTTGACGATGAGTATGGTTGCGCAGTCACGAGATTTATCAGACCGCAAAACCATCGAAGATTTTTCCGCAACCGTTCAGACGATGCGCCGCCTGAAACTGCTTTTGGTGCTAACCATCTGTGATATCCGAGCGGTTGGGCCCGGCGTTTGGAACGGCTGGAAAGGCCAGTTACTGCGCACACTTTATCAAGAATCTGAACTTTGGATTACTGGCGGTTTTTCAGAAACCAACCGCCAAAGCCGCGCCGAAGGTGAGCGCGAACGGCTGTATGATGCACTCGGCGAATGGAATGATGCCGACCGCGCAAAATACACGAACCTGCACTATGATAATTATATTCTCACTGTTTCTCTAAACGACCAGATTCGCCATGCTCATTTCGTGCGTGATGCTGATCTTGCGGACCGCCACCTCGATACGATGGTTAAAACGGACGCGTTTCAGGCCATTACAGAAATTACAATTCTTGCGCAGGATCACCCTCGCCTATTGGCGGTAATTGCGGCAGCTTGTTCAAGTGCAGGCGCATCAATTGATGGTGCGCATATTTTTACCACCGGCGATGGCCGTGCGCTTGATACAATTTTATTAGAGCGTGAATTTGATGCGGATGAAGACGAGCTGCGCCGCGCAAAGCGTATAGGCAAACTTATCGAAGATGTTCTGTCCGGCAAGAGCTATTTACCTGAGGTGCAAGCAACGCGGCCACGCTTGGGCCGCACGCCAAAGGCATTTGTCATTGAACCTGTTGTGACAATCGACAACACACTTTCGAACAGGTTCTCCGTTGTTCAGGTGGAAGGCCTTGACCGTCCTGCCCTGCTGTCTGAACTTTGCGAAACATTGTCTGATTTGAAATTAGACATTCGCTCAGCACACATTACGACCTTTGGCGAAAAAGTGATTGATAGTTTTTATGTAACCGATTTAATTGGCCATAAGGTTGTCGACACAGCACGCCAAACTCGCATTAAAAAGAGCCTCCGCCAAAAATTGATGCCGCAGCATGCGTCCGCCACAACAAATAAAAAAGATACGAAGGATGCCTAGCGCATGAGTTTGATTCGCAAGTTTGCCAGCGTTGGTGGAGCAACATCTGCCAGCCGCGTGCTTGGCTTTGTGCGTGAAGCATTGATCGCATCTGTTTTGGGTGCTGGCCCCGTTGCGGATGCCTTTTATGCTGCGTTTAGATTTCCAAATCTATTTCGCAGGCTTTTTGCAGAAGGGGCATTTAACTCAGCGTTCGTTCCTCTATTTGCAAAAGAGTTAGAAGGAAACGGCGAGGAAAGCGCTGCCAAATTTGCCGGTGAGGTCTTTTCCGTTCTCTTTATGATTTTACTTGTACTCACGGTACTTGCAATTGCATTCATGCCTTTTCTGGTTTCGACAGTGATTGCCCCTGCATTTGCCGATACACCATCCAAGTTTGAGCTAACGACACAGCTTGCACGCATCATGTTTCCTTACCTCATCGCCATGTCACTTATGGCTATGTTGTCAGGTATTTTAAATTCACTGCGTGATTATTTTATAGCCGCGATTGCACCTGTCTTGCTGAATATCACCTTGATTTGTGTTTTGGTCTCAAGTCTTTATTTTGAATTTGATGCAGCATCTGTTGGCATCGCTCTTGCTATCGGTGTTCTGTTTTCAGGCGTGTTGCAGCTCGGCATCTTGGTTCTGGGCATGAAGAAAGTTGGCTTTAGCTTCAAGCCGCGCAAACCGCGTATGTCTCCAGCTATTAAACGGCTTTTAGCACTTGCAGCGCCAGCAGCGCTTACCGGCGGTTTAATTCAGATCAACCTTGTGGTTGGTCAAATTATCGCCTCGCAACAGGATGGTGCGATTGCGCTTTTATCTTACGCCGACCGGATTTATCAGTTGCCACTTGGTATCATCGGCATAGCAATCGGTGTGGTCCTGCTGCCGGAGCTTTCGCGTGCTCTGCGGGCTGGCGACCAGCCAGAAGCATTAAAGCTGCAAAACAGCAGCATGGAATTTGCCCTTGCCCTCATTTTACCTGCATCTGTCGCTTTAGCGATCGTGCCAGAACCAATTGTTGCAGTGCTTTTCGAGCGCGGTAAATTCACACCTGAAACAACCGAGGCAACAGCAGCCGCACTCGCTGCGTTTTCAATCGGGCTTCCTTCTTTTGTCCTCATCAAAGTATTTCAACCGGCATATTTTGCACGCGAAGATATGCGTACACCGCTTTGGTTTTCGCTTATTTCACTGATCATCAATGCAGGCCTTAGCCTCCTATTGTTTCCAACTTACGGCCATGTGGGCATTGCCTTTGCAACCAGTGTATCAGCGTGGACAACAGCGCTTCTGCTTGGCGGCACATTATGGTGGCGCAATGATTTCAGGCCATCACCAAAAACACTCAAGCGTTGTTTAATGATGGCATTATCCAGCGCCGTGATGGGCATCTGCATATATTTTGCAGCAGATTATGGGTGGGTATTGTTTGCAGAATCCGGTATTTTGCTGCGCGTTCTATTGTTACTTTCGCTCATCCTGATCGCAATTTTTGTTTATTTCCCAATGGCAATTTTTACCGATGCGCTGGACCGTGAGGCTTTGAAGCGCAGTCTTGTCCGTAGAAGGTCTTGAATGGAATGAGTGGCCCTGCCATAAGCGCACAGAAATAGCATTTATGGCCAGGTATCATCATTATGACCAATACGATTCCAGAGCGGGTTTTTTCCGGCGTTCAACCAACCGGTAATTTGACACTCGGCAATTATCTGGGTGCAATCCGTAAGTTTGTAGCACTACAAGATACACATGATTGTATCTATTGCGTTGTTGACTTGCATGCATTGACGATTGCTCCGGACCCAAAAGACCTTATGAACGCAACACGCTCTGTCGCTGCGGCCTATATTGCGGCTGGGATCGATGTTAAAAAACATATCGTGTTCAATCAGAGCCGTGTGCATGAACACGCCGAGCTTGCATGGGTGTTTAACTGTATCGCCCGTATGGGCTGGTTGAACCGCATGACCCAATTTAAAGAAAAAGCTGGAAAGGACCGTGAGAACGCTTCTGTTGGCCTGTTTGCTTATCCATCGTTAATGGCTGCTGATATTCTTGCCTACCGCGCAACACATGTGCCTGTTGGTGATGACCAAAAGCAACATTTGGAGCTCACGCGCGATATCGCGCAAAAATTCAACAATGATTATTCCAGCCGTATCAAAGAGCTTGGTCTCGGTGTCGAAATGGAAATGGGCCGCGAGGTTGTGAACGGCTATTTTCCGCTAACCGAACCTCTCATTGGCGGCGCAGCAACGCGCATCATGAGCTTGCGTGACGGTACGAAGAAAATGTCAAAATCAGATCCGTCTGACATGTCCCGCATTAATTTAACGGACACGGAAGATGATATTGCCAAAAAGATACGCAAAGCAAAAACGGATACTGAGCCGCTACCTTCTGACGTTGAAGGCCTTGCTGGTCGTGCGGAAGCTGCGAATCTTGTCGGCATATTAGCAGCACTTACCGATACAACACCTGAGCAAGTGTTGAACGATCATGGCGGCAAGGCTTTTTCTGAGTTCAAACCACATTTGGCCGAAGTTGCGATTGAGATTGTTAGCCCTATCACAAGCGAAATGAGACGCTTAATGGCTGATCCTTCTTATATCGATCAGGTGCTGGCAAATGGCGCTGAACGTGCAAGCGCAATGGCCGCAGAAACGCTGGCAGATGTGCGCCAGATTGTTGGCCTTATAAAATAATCAAGCGAGCTGTTCATATAATTGAACGGCTCGCAACAGATTTGACTTGAATGCGCCATACCAAATGCTTAGTTTGGAAGTATTCTAAAGTCGACAATCGACATAGCGCTATGGCGCTGACTGGAGCCGATCATGTTTATTCAAACAGAAGCCACGCCGAATCCGGCAACCTTGAAGTTTTTGCCTGGCCAAGTGGTTATGGATGCAGGTACCGCAGATTTTCGTGATGCTGATACAGCAACGGGAAAATCGCCATTGGCTACCAAGCTTTTCAATGTAAATGGCGTCACCGGCGTATTTTTTGGTTATGATTTTGTGACCGTGACGAAAGAAGATGCGCTTGAGTGGGCACATCTTAAGCCAGCTATTTTGGCTGCGATCATGGAACATTTCATGGCTGGTCAGCCTGTTATGGCTGCCGGAAATGCAGGCGATGTAGATGATCTTCCAAGAGAAGAATTCTTTGATGAAGGCGATGAAAGCATCGTGGAAACAATCAAGGAATTACTTGAAACGCGCGTGCGCCCTGCTGTTGCTCAAGATGGCGGCGACATCACATTCCGTGGTTATAAAGAAGGTACTGTTTACCTTCACATGAAGGGTGCTTGCGCTGGATGTCCTTCATCAACGGCAACCTTAAAACACGGCATTCAAAACCTGCTGCACCACTTCATTCCTGAAGTTCAGCAAGTTGAACCTGTTTAAAAGCACCTAATCATTATTAAAAAGGCCGGTCTGCATCGCTGCGACCGGCCTTTTTAATGTTTGAAATATTCTAGCGTTTAACGCACGATAACTTTCGCGCCAGGCTTCGCCCGCTCATAAAGATCAACAATATCTTGGTTCATTAGGCGAATACAGCCAGATGACATCGCCTTACCAATTGACCACCATTCAGGTGTGCCATGAAGACGATATCCCGTATCGCCGCCGCCCTTGGTCAAATAAAGTGCGCGTGCACCAAGTGGATTTGAAAGACCCGGCTTCATACCACCGCGGTGTTTGGCAAGCTCAGGCTGGCGCTTAATCATTGCTGCAGGCGGTGTCCAAACTGGCCATTCGCGCTTCCAGCCCACTTTGGCTGTGCCTGACCATTCAAAGCCTTCACGGCCTACACCAATGCCATAACGAATCGCTTTGCCATTAGGTTGAACCAAAAACAGGTGACGTGAACCGGTATCGACAATGATCGTACCAACCTTTTCACCACCAGTGTAATTAACTTCCTGACGGCGAAATTCACGAGAAACTTTCGATACAGGAATAGCAGGCAAACGGTATGCACCATCAGATTTTGACGCGTAAGCATTTGCAAATAAAGTAGAATTTGAAATTGTAGAGCAACCTGAAAGTGCTAAAGCACCAATCATCGCCGCAAGAAGAAGTTTCTTGTTAGACCGCATGTTTTTCCCCGTGGATTTCCTATCTGACTAATGCCCGACTATAAGCTTACGTAGTGTTACGTCATTTAACGCTTGCCTTGCAATAGCCACAATCATGTTAAGTTGGCGGCAAGCAGCGCGATTTGTAAACCCATAGTTAGAAAACAAGAACTTAGATGCCGATAATTTCTCCTCATAAAACGAACCCTCTCATTGACGGGCGGCAATCAGACCGTGCGCTTGCAGTAAGGCGCGGCGTGCAAAAACTGCTATCTCAAATGGGAGCAGCACATGTGCCTGAGTTAACGCTCGCGAATGGGCGCCGCGCTGATTTAGCCGCGATCTTTAGAGATGGAACGATATGGATTATCGAGATTAAGTCATCCGCAGAAGACATCAAATCAGACCATAAATGGCCCGATTATTTTGACTATTGTGATCAACTCTTCTTTGCAACGCTCGATGATGTCCCCCAATCACTGTTTCCAAATGATGCAGGTTTCATGCTTGCAGACGCACGCGGTGCCGCCATTATTGAAGATTGCCCAGTTCAAAAACTTAATGCAGCGCGGCGCAAAGCGATTACCCTTCGCTTTGCACAATTTGCTGCTAAGCGGCTACATTTGGCTGAACTTGCTGGCTACAATGTTGTGCCAGAGCAAAATTAGCGCGGCGCGCGCTTTGCCAAAATGCGCTGCAATGTTCGGCGGTGCATGTTCAACCGGCGCGCGGTTTCAGAAACATTGCGATCACAGGCTTCATAAACACGCTGAATATGCTCCCAGCGCACACGATCTGCCGACATTGGATTTTCTGGCGGTGGTGCCTTGCCGTTTGAAGTGTTTAGCAGTGCATTGAAAACATCATCTGCATCTGCAGGCTTTGACAAATAATCAATCGCACCCAGCTTTACGGCCGTTACAGCCGTGGCGATATTACCATAGCCTGTCAAAACGACGACTTTCGCATCGGGGCGCTTTTCATGCAGTGCGCTAACAACATCCAAGCCATTACCATCTTCTAAGCGCAGATCGACAACGGCATATGCAGGAGGCTGGCTTTTCACTTTCGCCAAACCATCTGCAACACTTTCAGACATATCGACTATAAAGCCACGCGTTTCCATTGCGCGTGCCAGACGGCGCAAAAATGGCGCATCATCATCGACAAGCAATAATGTTGGATCAGGACCAATATCTGTATTCGCAGTATTTTCATTATCTGTCATCATGCATCTTCTTTCATAAATACTACGCGCTCAATCGGCTTTTGGATGTAAGAGGCCACGAAACTTTTACATCTGCGCCAACGCCGGGGATAGACCCATTGGCAAATACTATATCGGCGCCGGCACGCTCAATAAGCGTTTTAGCAATAAATATGCCGAGCCCCAATCCTTCACTGCCTTCACGGCTGCGCTCTGCCCCGCGCAGATTTCTTATGTCTGGCTCACCAAGATTGGTCAATTGCTCGCTCGCATAGCCTGGACCATCGTCTTGCACATGAACTGTTATGCGCTGATTTTCCCAACTTACAAAAACCAACACTTTTGATTTAGCAAAATCGACTGCGTTCTCAACGATATTCCCAAGGCCGTAGATCAGCCCTGTATTGCGCAGCACTGTTGGCTCTGGTGTATCTTTGGTTGTGACAATCGTTGAAATCTCAACACCGAATTCACGGTGTGGGGCAACGATTTCCTCAATCATAACCATGATCGGCATACGGGTGATCGGGTCTTCGTCGTCAGTTCCAAGCGTTGATAAGCGGCTTAAAATCTCACGGCAACGGTCGGCCTGCGTGCGCAGCAATGTAATATCTTCTTTAAGTGGATCGTCCTCAAATGTTGCGCGGTCCATTTCCTTTGAAACAAGGCTGATCGTCGCAAGGGGCGTTCCGAGCTCATGGGCAGCGGCGGCGGCCATACCATCAAGGGCAGACAAATGTTGTTCACGCTGGATGACCAGCTCTGTTGCTGCAAGTGCATCTGACAGCCGCCGTGCTTCGGCTGCAACGCGGTAAACATAAAGCACTGCAAACAACAGACAAGAAATTAAAGCGCCCCAAAGCCCAACAACAAATACAAACGGAATAATGAGAGAGCTACCTGCCTCCCACGGGAGCGGCAAATGAAACAATCCTAAAATTGAAGCGGCAACCGCGACGATCAAAGTCAGCAGGAACGTGTACCTAACAGGCAATGTTGCCGCCGAAATAATGGCCGGAACAATGAGCAAAATCGAAAATGGGTTTGTTAGCCCGCCCGTCAAATAAAGCAGTGCTGCAAGTTGAACAATGTCAAACAGCAAGATGGCCATCGCTTGATATGGTTCCAAGCGCTGGTTTGCAGGATACATCCACGTAACAAAGATATTTAAGATTGCCGAGGCCGCAATAAGTGCAATGGAAGGCATTATCGGAAGCGGGAACTCAAGATAGCCCGCAACTATTGCCAAGACCAAACTTTGTCCAAGCACGGCCAGCCAACGTGTGGCGGTGAGTGTTGCAAGTCGCAAACGGCGGATTGTAAAGCCGTCTATTTCATCAAGATCAATATCCATTACCATCCACGTATTGTCGCGCTAAATCATCCAAATAAACAGCCATCTCATAGCGTATTATTTACGAGGCTTGGCGCGGCGTGTTGGCGCAGCCTGTGCAGGGTCTTCTGGCCACTCATGGCGTGGATATCGACCACGCATATCAGCGCGCATATCACGCCAACTACCCGACCAGAAACCCGGCAAATCTTGTGTTAATTGAATTGGCCTATGCGCTGGCGATAACATTTCGATTGTCAGCGGCACTTTGCGATCACAAATTGAGGGGTGCGTTGCCAAACCAAACAACTCCTGCACCCGCACGGATAAAATCGGCCCAGCACCATCGGCATTATATGTCAGCGGTATTTTCGACCCCGTCGGTACCACATAATGCGTTGGTGCAAGTTGATCTAACTGCGCGTGCAATTGATATGGCACAAGGCTCATCAACCCATTTACAATATCATTATCGGACAGTTCCGTTAGTTTTGTTTTGCCCACTAGAAATGGTGCAAGCCACTCTTCCAAGGCATCACATAGCGCATCGTCTGATACAGACGGCCAATCATTTTGATGAATATGAAGCCACGAAAGCCGCGCACGCAACATGGTGGAAGCCTTGTTCCAAGGAAGGATATTCAAACCATAGCGCCGTATAGCAGCGATAAGAGCATCGGTTGCCGCATCGCTTGGCTGAACAGCAACTTGTGCTGCACTCAGCGTAATCGCTCCTAATTGGCGCGTGCGCTGTCCTTTCAAGCGCAAAGATGACTTGTCGAATGTGAAACTATCGCGCTCAATGATTTGATCTGCGAAACGCTCAAGCACATCGCTTTCTTCAATCGCAGCGCCTGAAACAATACGGGCATTGGTCGCCGATCCGATCATGTCGGTTACCACTAAGAATCTATGGCTTGCTAAGGCTTCTGTTTCCTCAATCATGACACCGCGGCCATTGGCAAGAATATAGCTGCCAGCCTGATTATCACGCTGCCGTGCCAAGCGGTCTGGAAAAGCATCGCAAAGCATAAGGCCAACAGACACCTCATCGCCCTTCGTAATCACTTTGACCTGTTTAGCCATATTCATGGCCATGTGCTTTGCGCTTCGCGCACGCGGCGATCCATCATGCCATATGCGCTCAAAACGGTTGGCAAGATCAACATGGTTTCCGCCAAGACCACGCTCGCTGATCAGAAGGCCCAGCATTGCACGGCGTTCGCAATCCTTCTGCGATGTTCCTGCAGCAATCATGGCTGCCAAACGGGGCTGAAGGCCCAATGCGCCAATGATTTTGCCCTTGGGTGTGATCGCACCGCTAGAATCAAGCGCGCCAAGTTCAACCAGTAATTTTTGTGCTTCGTTTATGTGCGCTTGAGGCGGCTGATCAAGAAATTGTAGTGCGCTTGGCCCGCTTGCGCCCCAGCTTGCACAATCAAGCAACAAAGAAGACAGGTCTGCCTGCATAATTTCCGGCAATTCAAAATCAGGCAAAGCTGCCGTTTGTTCTTCTTGCCATAACCGAACAGATACACCCGGCGCTGTACGGCCCGCCCTACCTGCACGCTGTGTCACGCTGGCCTTTGATGCACGCTTTGTCTCTAGGCGTGAAATGCCAAGGTTGGCTTCAAAGGATGGTAGCCGCGCAAGGCCGCTGTCAACGACGATACGAACGCCATCAATGGTGATGGACGATTCAGCTAAGGATGTTGCCAGCACAATTTTACGTTTTCCAGCGGGCGGCGGTTCAACGGCCAAGTCCTGATCTCGTATGTCCATCGCGCCATAAAGCGGCGCTACGAACGCGTTTGCAGGCAGCTTTCCTTCTAGACGCTCGGTCGTTCTTCTTATCTCCGCCTGCCCTGGCAAAAAGGCTAGAATACTTCCCTCTTCCTCCATCAGCATTTTGCGTATCGCAGTCGCCATAGCATCTTCAATGCGTTGATCGGCACGGCGCGGCAGATATTTTATATCCACCGGATGCATACGACCTTTGCTCTCAATGACAGGCGCACCTTTGAGAAAAGTAGAAACACGGGCGCCATCAAGTGTGGCAGACATGATCAGTAAGCGCAGGTCGTCGCGCAGCGCTTCCATCACATCGAGCGTCAGAGCCAGACCGAAATCGGCATCAAGGCTGCGCTCATGGAACTCATCAAAGATAACGCAGCCAATGCCGCCCAGTTCAGGATCATCCACAATCATGCGTTGAAACACGCCTTCGGTGACAATCTCGATTTTTGTCTCAGCGCTGACCTTTGTATCAAAACGCATGCGATAGCCGACCGTCTTGCCAACCGGTTCGCCCAAGCTGGACGCCATACGGCGCGCAGCAGTACGCGCTGCCAAACGCCGTGGCTCCAACATGATTATTTTGTTATTCGCCAGCCATTCTTCACCCAAAAGCTGAAGCGGCACGGCTGTTGTTTTACCAGCACCTGGCGGTGCAATTAAGATTGCGCTGCGCTGACTGCCCAAAGCATTTTTTATCTCGGGCAATACATCCAAAACCGGAAGGTCATCAAACTTCATCATAGGGGCTTTTAGCCTACTGACCTGCGGTTTGGGAACCGACTTCTATGATGGTTCCGTTTGCTGCAAGTGCATCTTCGCGGTCATGTGTCACCAGTAATACAGGGAGTGAGCGGCGCTTAGCGTTTTCGAATACCAATTCTCGCATTTGTGCGCGGCGATCAGCGTCTAACTTTGAAAACGGCTCATCCAACAACAAAAAGGCTGGACGTGAGATAAGCACGCGCGCCAGTGCGACACGTGCCTTTTGGCCACCTGATAATGTATCAGGGTCACGCTCAAAAAAGCCGTCCAATCCAACATCGGTTAAGGCTTGTTCAGCTTGGCTTCGCCGTTCTGCCTTTGGCTGAATATCTGCCGGCATCGCAAAAACAAGATTACCGCCCACCGACATATGCGGAAACAATAGCGGGTCTTGAAACAGGAGCCCTGCGCGACGCTGCTGCGGCTTGACCAATGTAATATTCATGTCGCTGCAATATACATCGCCTTCCGCTTCGAATGCAGGATCGAGGAAACCACCAATATAAGCAAGCAATGTAGATTTACCGGAGCCGGATGGCCCCATGATCGTCAACACTTCCTTTGGGTTGATAAGGTGGTCAACAGCCAAAAGCTCACGCCCGTTAAGGCTGATACGCACACCATCGATTTTAAGACCTGTTGAAGCGTAACTCATAAGAAAACCAATGTTCTTTCTATAGACCTGTAATGCCGCGGCGGTTTCGGAAAATCAAAGCAGGCAGTGTTGATGCAAGTAAGAACCCGATAAATGGCAGCATCATCTGCATGAAAGCATAAATGCCAATAATACGCCGATTACCGCCCGATCCAAGTGCAACGGCTTCGGTCGTAATTGTCGGAAAGCGCCCTGCGCCAATCAACAAAGTGGGTAAATATTGCCCGATTGAAACGGCAAAACCAACGGCACATGCAGCCAATATCGCGCGCAGCAACATGGGCGTGCGTATGCGCCAGAAGATTCGCCAATTTGATGATCCAAGCGCTGCACCGATTGAATCATAGCGCTTGTCAAATGCGCGCCAAGGCGCAGAAAGCGATAAAAACACATAGGGCAAAACAAACACCACATGGACCAATATCAACGCTGTCCAACTGGCTATCGCATTCACACTGAGGAGCAAAAGTTGAAGGCCGAAAAGAAAGCCAATCTGTGGAACCAGCAAAGGCAGATAAAGCAATAACAAAGCCCGATTGCCGCCATTACGCCCCGTTTGTTGTTCGCGTGCCAAACAGGCCAAGCTAATTATTATGGAAATTGCGACCGACGCTCCCCCAATAATGATCGTTGTTATCAATGGTTGCGAAAGCCCCGGTAGCGCTCGCATCCAGTTTTTAAACGAAAGTGTATTGGGCAATGTGTTTGGAAACTGCCACAGACCCGATACGGACCAAAGGGCAAGAACGAGCAAACCGCCAAATACGATCAATGCTGATGCTGTCATCAAAACGGATGCCGTAACGCGAAAGCCCCAATCATGCGTGTAGCGGTTTCCTTTTGCGGCCAAGCTTCGAGATGCAGCGCCGGTAAAGCGTTCGATGAGTATCCAAACCAATAATGCAAAAGCTGTGACTGCAATTTGCACACACGCACCGGCACAGGCCATAAAGCGCATCTTTAAATCAGGATCATTCATCCAGCCGACAAGCCGCACAGGCAAAGTATATGGCGTTGCTGGGCCTAGAATGATTGCCATATCCACATTGGCGCTTGCATAGGCAATAACGGCAAATATAGGCAGTCTTATCTGCCTGTAAACCGACGGCCATGTCGAAAGCAGGAAACCTGCCATGCGGCCATACCCTAAAGACTGCGTAAGGTGAGACGATTTAATTGCTGCAATTTGCGGCAAGGCGGCAAGCGTTACCAACAATAAAAATGGCACTTCCTTCACGACCAATCCGGCAATCAGCGCAAGGCCAAGCTGATCGTTGACGATCAATAAATCTAGCGGCCGCTCCCACCCTGTTAGCCATGGTGAAAACAGGCGTGCGAAAAACCCCGAAGGCGCAATCATAAACGCAAAGCCAAATGCCGCCGCAGCATGGGGCACGGATAAGAGTGGTGAAACGAGATATTGAACTTTTTTAAAAAGGCGCGTGCCATACCATGCGGACACAAAGCCTGCGACAAGCATAACAGATAGAGCGGTTGAGATGATGCCTATAAAAAACGATTGAGAAATTGAGCGCCAAATACCTGTTTGCGAAAACAACTCTCCAAAAGGAAGCAGCGAAAAATCTTCGCCCCCTAAAGCTGGCAAATAGCCAAATGCTGGTAGCACGGTTCCAGCTAACCCGCATAAAACGGGCACAGCCAGAACCAGCAATGCAATGAGCGGTGAATATCGCAGCATTAGCCTACCCGCCCTTGCTCAACCAAAAAGAAATTAATTGGCAACACCGTAACGAGATGCCCATTTTTCTTCGATTACAGCCATCCAGCTTGGGTGCGGCTCGTCAAATGCTGGCCCAAGCTCATCAGGGCGCAATGTTGCCACGCCAAGATCAAGTGCGCTGAATTCTGCGGCTTTCTCTTCTGGCAATTTACTCATCGCCAAAACGGTTGGATCACCCCAAAATGCAGGATCCTGCTTTCGCAATTGTGCCTCTGGTGAAATCAGAAAGTTCGCTAAGATCAGAGCGCCTGCCTTTGCATTGGCATTATACGGAATGGCAACAAAATGCGTATTGCCTAATGTGCCGCCTGAAAATGTGAAGGACCGCACGGTATCGGGCAACTCGTCGTTCGCAATCGCACTTGAAGCGGTTGCTGGATTGAAGGCAAATGTTATTTCCAATTCGCCATCAGCCAATAATTGGCTCATTGATGGGTAGTCGCGCGGAAAAGCCTTTGCTTCACGCCAAAGATTTGGGTGCAGCTTATCAAGATAATCAAACAACGGCTTGGAGACGGCTTCAAAATCCACATCCTCGGCGGGTTGCTGAAGCAGCGACACGTCCTCGACCTGCTCTATCAAAATCTGCTTGAGGAAGCTTGAGCCAATAAAATCCGGTGGCTGTGGGTAGGAAAAACGGCCAGGATTCTCTTCTGCCCATTTAAGCAGATCATCAGAGTTGTCTGGCATTTCATCCGCCTTAGTACGGGCGCTATCGTGGAAAAAGACAAGCTTTGCCATTCCCCAGGGCGATTCCATGCCATCTGTTGGAATGGTGAAATCTGTTGTAATCGTTGGCTTGTTCTCAACGTCTACATATTGCCAATTTGGAAGGTTTTGCGCCCAATCGGGACCATAGAGCAGGTCTTGGTTCTTCATGGATGCGAAGTTCTCTCCGTTAATCCAAATCAAATCAATAGAGCCATCTTCATCTTTGCCAGCAGCTTTTTCAGCAACGACTGCGGAAACTGCATTTGCAGTGTCGTCTAATTTAACGTGAACAACTTCAATGCCATAGGTGTCTTTAAGGTTCTGTCCGACCCATTCGATATAGTCATTAATTTGAGTCGATCCGCCCCAAGCATTCCAATAGACAGTCTGGCCTTCGGCTTCTTTAACAACCATATCCCAGATTTTGGAATCAGTGTCTGCAAAGGCATGGCTTGTCAAAGAAAGAGACGCTGCGCTCAGTGCGGTCCATAGACTAATTTTCTTGATCATTTCGATGCCCCAATTAATTATGAGACATCTTGAACATGTAGAACGCTCGAAGGTCAATTCACCAATAGAGCGCTCAACTCACAAAGTAGTGATATACAAACAGCTGTGGTTAATCTGTCTGAGAAATCGCAATCTTTTTTACAAGCTTTTCAGGGCGCGGACGATCAAGATCGATCATAAGTAAGCCGTTTTTCAACTCAGCAGCCAAAACCCGCATACCATCGGCCAATACAAATGCTTTTTGAAACTGGCGCGCAGCAATGCCGCGGTGAAGGAAATCGCGGTCGCTATCATCGCGTTGTTTGCCGCGCACAACCAACTGGCTGTCTTCGGTCGTGATATCAAGATCATCGATGGCAAAGCCCGCTACGGCAAGCGTGATCCGCAAGATATCCATTTCCTCATGGCGCATGCGCTCAATATTATAAGGTGGATAGCCGTCAGCAGATTTCGCAACCCGCTCAAGTGATTTTTCTATAGCTTCAAACCCGACAAGAAGCGGACTGGAAAAAGTGGTCATACGTGTCATAATCTATCAGACCAGATTTCGCTGGCCATGCCCTCATTTTAAGCGACATAAGAAACAAACCCTACTGGCATTTGCTTCAACCTTAAGTATGGTCACTTAGAATCACATTTTCAAGAAAGATACGGACGACAAATGGCAAACAATGATCCGCGCGCCATCATTATTGATACAGATCCTGGCCAAGATGATGCAATTGCAATTTTACTCGCTCTTGCGAGCCCTGAGCTTGATGTGCTTGGGCTTACAATCGTCGCGGGCAATGTTCCGCTTGATTTGACCGTTAAAAATGCCCTCAAAGTTTGTGAGTTGGCTGGAAAAACAGACACTAAAGTCTTTCCCGGTGCGGCAGGTCCACTTGGCAGGCCGCTGGTAACGGCTGAACATGTTCATGGTGATACAGGCTTAAATGGCCCTGATTTACCTGAACCAACAATGCAGCCTCAAGATAAACACGGCGTTGACTTCATCATCGAACAGGTTCGCGCACATGATGCAGGCCACATAACGCTCTGTCCGCTTGGACCGCTTACAAACATCGCAACCGCATTGCAAAAAGCGCCCGATATCGCCCCTAAAATACGTGAGATCGTTTTGATGGGTGGTGGTTTTTTTGAAGGTGGCAACATAACGCCTGCGGCTGAGTTTAATATTTATGTCGACCCACAAGCTGCCGACATTGTTTTCAAATCGGGCATACCCATTGTCATGGCGCCGCTTGATTGCACACACAAAGCTTTAACAACAAAAGAGCGTATTGATGCCCTTCGCGCTAAAGGCACAAAGGTATGCGACGCCACGGCTGATCTCGTTGATTTCTTTGAACGTTTTGATGAAGAAAAATACGGCACCGACGGCGGCCCGCTTCACGACCCTTGTGTGACAGCTTATCTTATCAAGCCTGAACTTTTCTCTGGCCGGATGTGTAATGTGGAGATCGAAACTCAGTCCGAACTCACAATGGGCATGACAGTGATTGACTGGTGGGGTGTGACGGATCGCAAAAAGAACGCGATGGTTCTCAATCAAATTGACGCACAAGGTTTCTTTGATTTGATTACCGAGCGCGTCGCCACGCTTTAAGCAATCATTTTATCAATGTCGGCGCGCAGCGGTATCGCTGGCTGCGCTCCGGCCTGCAAACAAGCCAAAGCTCCCGCAGCACATGCAAATTTTAGTACTGCTTCGACCGGCTGTCCCTCGCTCAATGCAACAGCAAGCGCACCACAAAAAGTATCTCCTGCGCCCACTGTATCAACAGCTTCAATTTTGGGCGATTTTGCAGAATATTCTTTGCCATCAATGATCGCCAAGGCACCATCTGCGCCCAGCGTTATGATGAGGCCCTTGCCAAAGGTTTGGCAAAAGGCGTGCGCTTTTTCACGGCGGTCATTTCCGCTCAGGTTCAAAGCTTGGCTCAGATCGTCAAATTCTGTTTCATTGGCAATGGTGATATCGGCGTGCTTGGCAAGTTCAACGGCCCCTTCACCGTAAGGTGCAATATTAAGAATGGAGCGTGCCCCAGCTTCTTGTGCAGCCTTGATGGCTGCAAGATTTGCCGCATCAGGCACCTCCATCTGCAAGACGACAATATCATCCGCTTTAATCGAAGCGCCCTTTAAGCTGTCACCATCGACACAAGCGTTAGCCCCAGCGATAACTGCAATCTGATTTTCCCCAGAGGTTTCATCAACCAAAATCATCGCAACGCCAGTAGAAATATCGCCCTCTGTGATCGCCGCGACACCGCCCAAATCCACGCCTGCGCTTTTAAGCAATGCCAAGGCAGGTTCTGCATTTGCATCTTCGCCAACGGCACCGATCATTGAGACATCCGCGCCTGCCCGCCTTGCGGCCAATGCCTGATTGGCGCCTTTTCCGCCGGGGGCGCTTGCAAAACTTGACCCTGAGACTGTTTCACCGGGCAAAGGTATTTTTTTAACACGGGCGATTAAATCAAGATTGATTGAGCCAACAACGATTATCATAAATATCCCTTTGCCTTCATACTTAGCATTCACGAAGCTTCTTAGAACCATCTAAAATGATGCTCACTCGTGCTATCAGAATGCATTTTCATTGTCAGGTATCAATCACATCAAGCAAGAGGATTTTTGCGAGCTTGATACAATTGGCTTATTGACTTGCAAAATACCAAACCGTAAATCGGCTCACCAATAACGTGCCCAGATGGCGGAATTGGTAGACGCGCCAGCTTCAGGTGCTGGTACTCGCAAGGGTGTGGAGGTTCGAGTCCTCTTCTGGCACCACATCATTGATCGATAAATGTGCTTTTTGCACCACCTACAAATTGCTTACTAAAATACCTAACGCAGCTGTGAAGCTTTAATTTGTGGCAGACGGCGGCGCACCGGCGATGATTTAATTATTGCGGTATTTGTTTCTGCTTTTTCGTGAAATGGCTCAAGAATAGCGTCTAGGTCCTTCATCTCACCGAAAACCAAACGGCAGACAAAGCAATCATCCCCTGTCACCGCATCACAGGCTGTGAAGCGCGGCTCCTCGATGATCATGCTCTTGATAATGTGCAAATTGCCCGGCCTTGGCTTAATTCTAACGATCGCTTCGAGCGCCTGACCAAGCGCTCCATAATCGATATCAACGGTGAAATTCCTGATTATTCCAGCACTTTCCATTCGCTTAACGCGCTCGGCAACGCTTGGGCTAGACATGCCGACCTTTGAGGCAAGCTCAGAATAAGAAATGCGCCCAGCCTTATCCAATTCATATAGAATTTTTAAGTCGACGCTATCAACAACCTTATATTGGGAGGGCATTTCTTTAATTTACCTACAGTTCAAAAAGAATTTAGGAATTATACCTTGAAATATGCAGATCGCAAACTCCATCAATTTGTTATCTTAACACCAGACTTCATCAATCAGGAACAATGACATGACGATTTTAAGAGTGGCAGCATTCAGCGATGCGGAAACTGGCGGTAACCCAGCGGGCGTTATGATAATTGAGGAATTACCAAGCGAAGCACAGATGCAGAAGATTGCTGCTGAAGTTGGGTATTCAGAAACAGTTTTTGCAGCTCGTCAAACTGATGGGAAATGGATGACGCGGTATTTTTCGCCTGAAAGCGAAGTGCCTTTTTGTGGGCATGCGACAATTGCTTTGGGTGCAGCCTTGGCTGATCAATTTGGTCCCAACGTTTGGACATTATCTTTACGTCATACTGAAATCACGATTGAAGGCAGCCAAAACGGAAAGGTCTACAGCGCATCCCTACAGTCACCGCCAACATCACACAGCAAGATTGTGGCGGAGACATTGGGCGCGATCCTCGAACTTTTGGGATATAATGCTAACGACCTCGATAAGGACATGCCCCCAATGTTGATCAGTGCTGGCGCCAACCATATTGTCCTTAACTTAAACAGCCTCGAAAAGCTTGCCGCTATGCACTATGATCTTGATGCTGGCCGCACTTTAATGAATGCAATGAGCCTCACCACCATCATGCTTGTTTGGCAAGAAAGTGAAAGGCTCTTTCATGTGCGAAACGCTTTCGCTTCTGGCGGTGTATTAGAAGATCCTGCAACAGGAGCCGCAGCTGCTGCTTTTGCAGGCTATTTGCGCGATAGCGGGAAATTGTCAGGCGGGGAAATTAACATCATCCAAGGTGAGGACATGGGCGCTCGCTCGCTCATAAAAGCAACAGTGTCGGGCGAAAAAGGCAGCTCAATTCAAATATCTGGGACGGCTCGCTATATGGCATAACCGCTCACAGTCCCTGACCTCATTTAGGCGCGTGTTAGCTCTTTGGCTTTCGAGCTGTGCTCTCACGCGCCATCACAGAATATCCTAAATCAACAACGGGCTTTTCAGGTTCATCACCTTGCAGAGTTTGCAACAACATTGTTGCAGCCATGCGGCCCATTTCTTCGCGGTAGGTTTTGACGCTGGTAATCGCGGGGTAAGCGGCGGCCATCATCTCTAGGTCATTAAAACCACAAATTCCCATATTGTTTGGAACATCTATGCCTCTGTGCAGACATTCAAACACTGCTCCGAGCGCCAAGTCATCATTGTTACACAGTACTGCATCTGTATCAGGCGCATGCTCCAGCAACCGAGCCATTAAATCTCGGCCAAGCGCAGCCGAGGATGGCGCAGGCGTCGTCAAAATGCGGTTCGGGTCAAAAATGCCAGCAGCCCGCGTAACATCTTCAAACCCTTCCATGCGCCGCTGCGTCCGTGGATCAATTCGCGCTGCCAAAAACCCCGGACGCTTATATCCGCGATCAATCAAATGCCGTGTTGCTGCGCGTGCACCGTCGCTATGGGAAAACCCCACCATCATATCGATAGGCGATGCACCAATTTCCATGATTTGAACAACGCGGCACGGTGCGTTTTTTAAGAGCTCGCGTGTTTTTTTTGTTTGATCGATTCCAGAAACAATTAATCCGGCAGGTCGCTGGCTTAAAAAAGTGCGTGTTAACGCCTCTTCCGTTTCAGCCACATAGCGTGAATTACCCAATTGCACCTGCCATTGGCTACCTTCAATCACGCCGTAAATACCGCGCATCACATCTGCAAAAACATTATTGGTCACAGACGGAATGATGACACCAATGACGTTTGTGCGGCCAGCAGCAAGCGCCCGCGCCGCTGGATCGGGCACATAACCCAAACGCTCTATAACTGCCGCGATCTGTTCACGTGATTTAGCTGATACGCGCTCTGGCTCACGCAGTGACCTTGATACGGTCATGGGGCTCACGCCAGCCTCACGCGCAACATCTGCAATAGTTACACCCGTTGATTTCATTTTATTTCTAATCCAGTCGGCGCTCGAAACTCGCAGTTGGCAACATCTAGAATGTAATTTATCACTTGACAAATGTTAGCGCTACCATTTTATTGTCCCTCGGAGGAAAATTCACATGAATGCGAGCGCGACATCGCCATCAATCATCATTATGGGTGTCTGCGGCGCAGGTAAATCTGCTGTCGGCGCAGCTTTGGCGAAAAATATAAATCGCCCATTTGTTGAAGCGGACGACTTTCATTCAACCTCAAACCGCACAAAAATGACGAACGGTATCGCACTCACAGATGCAGACCGTATACCATGGCTTGAAGCTGTTGCTAAAACTGCGCTTGCAGCAGATGACGGCATCAATCCTGTGATTGCATGCTCTGCGCTCAAGCGCTCATACCGAGAGCTACTCAGCACTCAGCTTTCTGGCGCGCTATTCATACATTTGAGCGCTGACCGTAACATTTTAGCCGAGCGACTACAGGCGCGAAAATCTCATTTTGTCGGCGTGGCGTTACTTGAAAGCCAACTGGCCTCTCTTGAGCTTCTGGCAAAAGAGGAAAATGGCATAACGCTCGACTGCAACCAGCCTTTGACGACGATCATAGAACAGATCGTCACATACCTCGATAATGCCCATAAAAACGGCTTGAGGGTCAATGTCAGCCAACAATTTACTGGCTGAGAACGAAAACACATGCAACGGAGGAAAACCGCATGATAAACAAAATTTCGAAACTCGCACTTGTCGGCTTAGTAAGCGCAGCAATGTCCGTTTCTGCCTATGCGCAGGAAATGACATTGAAGTTCCAATCTTCAGACCCTGCTGGCAATCCGAATTTCATCCTTCAACAAGGATGGGCTGAGATTGTTGCTGAAAAGTCAGGCGGCAAGATTGTTATTGAATTATTGCCCGTTGAATCGATCGTCGCGCATAATGAAACTCAAGACGCCATAGCCGCAGGTATTTTGGATGGCCATATTACCGATACATCTTACTTCGCAGGTAAAGATCCAGCTTTTGGCCTAGTTGCAAACCCAGTTGGCGCATGGTCAGCGCCTGAAGAAATGTTCGCATTCATGAACGAAGGTGGCGGCAAAGAGCTAATGAATGAATTGTTGGAGCCATATGGCCTTCATTTCATTGGCGCAACAACTCCAGGTCTGGAAGCATTTGTTTCCAAGGTGCCACTTAACGGCGTTGATGACCTTAAAGGCTTGAAACTCCGCGCACCAGAAGGACTTGTTCAACAAGTATTTGCAGCCGCAGGTGCTTCACCGGTGAACTTACCTGGCTCTGAAGTGTTTACTTCGCTTGATAAAGGCGTGATCGACGCGGCAGATTATTCTGTATTTTCAACAAACCAAGCGCAGGGCATGCATGACGTTGCAACAAACCCTGTATATCCGGGCTTCCACTCCATGCCATTGGTTGAAATTTCAATGAACAAGGCAAAATGGGACGCCTTGCCGGATGAAACGAAAGCCATGCTTGAAGAAAGCGTACGCGAATTTGCGCAAAACCAAGTTGCGGCACTTGCTGCTAAAGACATGGAAGCTGTTGAGGCTGCCAAAGCAGGTGGCAAAGTTACCATTTCAAACTGGTCAGCGGAAGAACGTGCGAAATTCCGTACTATCGCCACAGGCGAATGGGCGAAAGTTGCAGAGCGTTCTGAAAACTCCCAAAAAGTCTATGACGTTTTGACTAAATACCTGAAAGAAAACGGCCTAATGCAATAAGCATTGGCTAACAAGGAATCGGGCACTTTGCCCGATTCTCTTACGCGGGGAGGCTAAAATGCCCAAAACAGAAAAACCGGTTCATGACAATGTTGATCCGGGCGCCATTCAGCAAGCAGGTTGGCTGGGTCGCTGGATTGATCGTATTGGTATTATCTTTGCTACTGGCATCGTTCTATCCGTGCTGATCCTGATGAACGAAGTTATCTTGCGCTATGTATTCAATGCACCGACTATTTGGGCGCACGAAACCACGATCTTTCTTTGCGGTATGGCCTTCATCTATGGCGGGCTATATTGCACCGCGCGTAACAGCCACATCCGTGTCGTTTTAATTTACGATGTCATACCGCCGCGCATTCGGCGCATCTTTGACGTTATCATTTCTATTGTTTGCGCCGCCGCTAGCGCCATGTTTGCTTGGGCAGCCTATACAATGGTTTTGCGTGCAGCTTTTCGACCAGACGGCAGCATAAGACTAGAGCGTTCTGGAAGCGCTTGGGACCCTATCTTTCCGGGAACCGTAAAGATTTTTCTACTCGTTATTATGGCTGTGATGGCCGTTCAATTTATTATTCTTGCCTATAATTACGCGCGGGGTCGCAACTAGTGGAATTCTTTGGCTCATTTCAAGAACTCGGCATTGGAGGCGGCACATTTTTAATGTTCGCTATGCTGCTGGGTTTACTCGTAACCGGCATTCCATTGGCCTATGTTACTCTCCTCGTGGCGCTTATCTTCGCCCTCGGCTGGTTTGGACCGATGGTTGTGCCGCTGATAACAAGCCGCGTTTACTCGTTTGTTTCATCATTTGTGTTTGTTTCAGTGCCAATGTTCGTGCTTATGGCGGCAATACTTGATCGCTCTGGCATCGCGCGCGATCTGTTTGACGCTATGCGTCTTGTTGGCGGCCGTCTTCGCGGCGGCATTGCCATTCAAACCATCTTCGTTGCTGTTATTTTGGCCGCGATGAGCGGCATTATTGGCGGCGAAGTCGTTCTGCTTGGACTTGTGGCCCTGCCCCAAATGCTGCGCCTTGGCTATGACAAACATCTGGCAATTGGCGTGGTTTGCGCAGGCGGTGCACTTGGCACGATGCTGCCCCCCTCTATTGTTCTGATCATCTACGGCTTAACAGCCAATGTTTCCATCGGCGATCTATTCACCGCGTCATTTTTGCCAGCGCTTATGCTTGCGGGCTTCTATGTCATTTATATCCTTGTGCGCGCTCATTTAAATCCGGCTATGGCTCCCATTCCTGAGCAAGACGATGAAACGCCTATGAGCGAGAAGCTTCGTCTTTTAAAAGGGCTTATTTTACCGCTTCTCGTTGTAGTCTGCGTCTTAGGCTCGATCTATGGCGGCATTGCCAGTGTTACAGAGGCATCGGCGGTCGGTGTTGCTGGCGTATTACTTTCAACCATCATTCGCGGTGAATTCACGCTAGACCTTTTGAAGGGCGCTGCTCTGCAAACGCTTCAGACGGTCGGCATGATCGTTTGGATCGGCATCGGTGCAAGTGCCCTTGTTGGCGTCTTTAACCTGATGGGCGGCATCAATTTCGTGTCTGATTTAATCACAGGCATATCTGATAACCGCGTTATCATCTTGCTCTTCATGATGCTTATCTTGTTCGTCTTGGGCATGTTCCTTGATTGGGTCGGCATCGCGCTTTTGACAATGCCTATATTCGTACCAATCATTTCAGAGTTAGGGTACGATCCTGTTTGGTTTGGTGTGGTGTTCTGTATGAATATGCAGGTATCATTCTTGTCACCGCCATTTGGTCCTGCTGCGTTTTATTTGAAAAGCGTTGCACCGCCTGACATTTCGCTGGCGACGATTTTCAAATCACTTCTACCGTTCATTGCATTGCAAATCTTGGCACTGACAATGCTGATCATATTCCCCGGAATTACAGGGCGATAAAATATCAAGAAGCACGCGACATGGTCCTGCATGATCAATACAAGACCCTGTCGCGTGGCATGTCAGTCGATATACACACTTTATAGCCGAACTCGGCGCTACAGTTGACCTAATCTTAAGATTTAAATGCCAATTCTATTTGCCACCGATCGGGAAAATTCCGTTGCGGCAGCGCTCAATTAACTGGTTAGCAACCGGATAATTAAGCGTGCGATTCTTCATGATCCAGAAGATCGCTGGAAGGCAAAATGTAATTCGGACTTTGCCGACACTGTTCTGGTGCGGCTATTTATTGGTGAAACGACTTGATCGAAGAATTCACAATCGAACGTATTATGGAAGTGTCCGGCGTTGGTGGCTGGCAATTGGATCTTAAGAACAATAAACTTGAGTGGACAAGCCAAACCAAACGAATACACGGCGTACCGTTGGATTATGAACCAAAGATAGAAACAGCAATCGAGTTCTATCACCCCGATGATCGCGCTATCATAACAAAAGCTGTAACTGCTGCGATTGAAAAGCATGCTTCGTGGGATCTAAAACTAAGATTGATCAGAGCAGATGGCGAGCAAATTCGCGTCCGTACTTTTGGCGAAGTGAAAACTGATCTGCATGATACCCCCCGTGTTTTCGGCACTATTCAAAACATAGAAGACACCGAGCGAGAACTGAATAAACTCCAATCAATCTTCGACAATGTTGATCATGGTCTGAATGTGTTTGACGCCGAGGGCCGGCTTCGGTTCTGGAACCAGCAATATCTTGACCTGTTCAACAAGCCCGAAGGCGAAATCTATGAAGGAATGACCCTTCAAGAGATTCTTAGTTGCGAGTTTGAACGTGGCGATTTCGTTGGCGATCCAAAAATATTTAGTGAAGCCTTGCTTGAAGACATGGCGGCCAATCGCGGGACCGTACAAACTGGAACGATAAATGGCTTTCGCACAATTCAAACAATCAACCGGCCTTTACCGGAAGGTGGCTGGGTTTGCACGCACCATGACATTTCAGAAGCAAAGCAGGCCGAAACAAAGCTAGCCTATGCTGCGCATCATGATTCTTTGACATCATTGCTCAACAGGCATGCATTCGAAACCGAGTTTAAAGAGCTGATAGAATCTCATCTCAATGTTGTCATGGTGATCATCGACCTTGATGATTTCAAGCCTGTTAACGATCAATACGGACACGCATCTGGCGACCAATTGCTCAAACTATTCGCTTTTAGAATGAGTGAGCATTACGGTGAATTGGCAATTGTTGCACGACTTGGCGGCGATGAATTTGCCGTTGCCTATGTCACGAAGAACATCGATGTTGAAAAAGTAAAAGCTGATCTGACAAAATTACAAGCCAACCTCATGCGTGAGGCTCTCATTCGCGGACAAACAATCAAACCTGCCGCAAGTATTGGTTGCGCATTTGGGCAAGGCGGCAAGATTACACGCGAAGAGCTTTTCCATCAGGCCGATATGGCTATGTACCGTGCCAAAGCGCGCGGTGGTAATTCGTTTGAAATCTTTGACGAACGTATGGCCGCAGAACTTAAGCTTCGAGATGAAGAAAATCATGCGATTATTGAAGCCTGTCGCAACAACCAATTAGAATTTCATTTTCAACCAATCTGTTCTTTTCAAACAGGCGCTCGAATTGGGTTTGAAATGCTTGTGCGCTGGCCTGAAAAAAGCGATCTTTGGTTTCCAGCAGATCGCATCATAAGCGTTGCAGAAGAAAATCGCCTCATTGATTTATTGGGCAAATATGCAATTAGCTGCGCCTTGAGTAACATCAAAGCCTATGGATTAACCGAAAAAGTTTCCGTCAATGTATCACCGCTCCAATTGGGTAAAGGTGAACTGTTGGCGCATGTTAAAGCTGCAATAAAACGCACTGGTGTTAATCCGGCACAACTGGAATTAGAACTAACAGAAAGCTCGGTCTTGTTAGATGTCAATGGCGCGATGGAAGAGCTTATCGAGATCAAGAAGCTTGGCATCACCATCGCTATTGACGATTTTGGCACCGGTTTTGCAACATTAGATTACCTCAATATGTTCCCGTTTGATCGCCTGAAAATTGATCGTTCTTTTGTTCTGAAACTTCTTCGGGATCAGCAATCAGGCGCCATCATTAGCGCAGTTGCAGCTTTAGCACGCAATATTGGTATGGAAACAACGGCCGAAGGTGTGGAGACTCAAGAGCAATATGATATTCTGCGTGCATCAGGTTGCACACATGCACAAGGTTATCTACTTGGAAAACCGGCTCCTCTATCAGTGTTTTTCGACCATGAAACCAAACTCTACGCATAGCGCTCTAAGACCAATCAGAGACTGATTCCAAGCAATTCCGTCTTGAAGCGCTGCATAAACGCTCTCATTCTACATGATTTCGTCAAAGCGTGACCTGTGAGCGCCCCACTGGTAGAGGCGTGAAGTTTAGCAATAATACAATGCTAAGCTGTTATTTACAATTTTATGAAAAATTAAGCGAAGTAGGAAGCCGCGCTTGCGGCAAAACAAGGGCCTAGCTTAATGACAAATCTGATGAACTACTTCGCTAATCTTGCAGACCGTCTTGTTCCCGATGAGATGCGAAGCGACATCAATGAGCTCAAACGCGTTCGAATGTTCATTATTTCGCATTTGCTCGGCCCATTTTTAGGCTTCCCAATTTTCCTGTTCTTATTTGTAAATGACCCGGCCCCATGGCCGCATGTTCACATCCCAACAGCAGCACTTGCTATGTTCTGGGCTTTTATAATCGCGCTAAAACTGTTTCCTAATTGGTATAGCGCGCTAGCGCTCGCTTCGACCGTGAACTTAAATTTCATCATTCTGTTTACAGCATATCAATATGGCGGTGCGAGTTCACCGTTTTTGATGTGGTTTTTGCTAACACCATTGCTCGCCTTTTTCTATTTAGGCTCAGGCATAAAAACAAGCGTGGCAACGCTTTTACAGATCTTTGGCGGCGTCGGCGTTTTCTACACTGTCTACTTGCTTGATGGTTCTTTTCCGCAGCACATTCCTCTTGAAGATATGGTTGGCGTGACCATGCTATCGTTGATCTGTGCTTCGATGTATATCTTCTTTATGTCGAGCTATTATGCATCGGTTGTCGATTCACAATCTGGGTTACTACGCGAAATCGCCCGACATCAGGCAACTCTTGATGATTTGAAATTCGCAAAAGAAGAAGCTGAACGCGCCAACAGCGCAAAGTCTGATTTCCTAGCCAAGATGAGCCATGAGTTGCGTACGCCGCTCAACGCAGTGTTAGGTTACTCCGAGATATTGCTGGAAGATGCTGAGCTGGATGGCAATGGTGAGCAAATTGCTGATTTGCAAAAGATTAGTGCTGCCGGCAAGCATTTGCTTGCGATGGTCAACGACATTTTGGACATTTCAAAAATTGAAGCTGGGAAAACCGAACTGTATATCGAAGATGTCGACATCGATCAGATGATAAACGAAATCGAGATGACCGCTCGCCCGTTGGCAGCTAAAAACACCAACACATTTGTCATTGAGAAAGCCGAGCAATTAGGCGCTGCTAAAATTGACTTGACCAAAACACGCCAAGCCATTTTCAACCTTCTGTCGAATGCTTCTAAGTTCTGCCAGAATGGTAAAATTGTGTTGACCGCAACCAAGGATTTTACAGGCGAAGTTCCAATGCTAAAAATTGCGGTATCAGATACTGGTGTTGGCATCACAGAAGAGTCATTGGCAACTTTGTTTGAGAATTTCAGTCAAGCCAATGCAGCTGTTAACGCCAAATTCGGTGGCACAGGTCTTGGCCTATCACTTAGCCGAAATCTATGCCGCCTCATGGGCGGTGACATTACAGCAACAAGTACAATCGGTGAAGGATCGGTCTTTACAATCACTGTTCCGCTTGAAGTTGCTGATAACGCAATTACTGACGAAATAGAAAATGAAAACCACACCCAGGTTGATGAAGCATTGATGAATGCTGCTTCTGATTTGCGTGCATTCCAAGAAGGCGATGCGGGTTTATCGGCAAGTACAACAACACACAGTGCGCCAAGAGTTTTGGTCATTGATGATGATAAAGGATATTTGAATCTCGTTGATCGCATATTGCGTAAAGAAGGGTACAGCCCTGTTCTGAGTGATCAGCCTGCCAGTGCTATGCAACTTGCAAGAGCCGTTAAACCTCAACTTATTATGCTTGATGTCCTAATGCCTGAAATCGATGGTTGGGCAGTTGTCGAAATATTGAAATCATCGCCTGACACAGCATCAATTCCACTTTTAATGGTAAGTGTGATCGATGGCCCGCAAACAGGTAGCAGCAATCTCGTAGACGCATTTATTCCTAAACCAGTAGACAGCAAGCAATTGATCAAAAGTATTAACAGTTTGCTTAAGAAAGATGCTGCATAAGCAACATCCAGACAGGGTAATTTTATGAGCACAACAGTACTAATTGTAGAGGACCATCCGGTTAACCGAGACATTATCGGGCGGCGTCTTTCAAAACGGGGGTACACAATTCGTTACGCCGTCGACGGCCCATCCGGCGTTGAAGGTGCTGTAGAATTTAACCCTGACATCATACTGATGGACATAGGGCTTGGAGAAATGGATGGCTGTGAGGCCACACGTAGGATTAAAGCCAACCCTGCTACGACAAACATTCCGATCATCGCTTTGACGGCGAGTGCTTTTGAAACAGACCGGACGCGCGCATTGGAAGCTGGCTGTATTGACTTTGATACTAAGCCGGTCGATCTGCCAAGATTGCTCATTAAAATGAACCGCGCGCTTTTGGTCCAATAATACCAACTTATCTTTTCTGATAAGCATCAAACAAAAGGCCTGATAAAATTTATCAGGCCTTTTTTACTGTTGTAATATTGGCTGTCTGCCTGATGGATCAATCATACCGTCACTATGCTGCGGCACTCATTTCTTCCGACAGTAAAGTCATACGCAATTGTGCAATCTCAATCGGCTTTTGCAACGCAAAAGGAGCATTTAATCCCAGTGAAATTGCTTTAACCCGCGTTTCCTCAAGTATCTCGGGTTCTTGTCCCGAGATGATGAGTATTTTCCCAGCGTATTTTGCATTTGCCAATAGGATCAATAGATCATTTGCATCAAGATTTGGCATACGAATGTCAATTGAAAGAACATCCGGTGCTAATGCACTCGCCAAATTCAAAACCCCGCGAGAGTCAGATGTAGCAAAGGCTTCGTATCGACAACGTTCGGCAACGCGAACGATCAATTCAGCCGATGACACATCATCGTCAATTGCTAGAAGTCTTGGTTGGCGAAACCCAATCATGCTGCGTTCCGTACACTAGCGTCAGCATCTACCGTATTGCCGAAACGTGATTTAATAAGAGATGGATGTTGATCACAAAGCATCAAGTATTCTTTTTCGCCGCTACGCATTGCTTTGAGCATGAGTTGTACCAGCTCATCAACATCAGCGAATGAGTGATCAGACATTACCTGCACACGGAAGCGTGCGCCTCCCTGCGGTACAGCTGGGTACTCCACCAAGTTTGCAATGGCACCAAGATTGCTCAAATCGCGTGATGCAATACGAGCAAGGCCTTCAGCACCAACACGTACTGGAACGATAGCAGATGGATCACCAAGTGTTTCCAAGCCTACTTTGCCCATTTCAGCGCGCATGTAGAGAATATTGTCCATCAGCTTGCGACGACGGGCTGTACCCTCAGCGCTATCGACAATGTTCAATGCAGTCAGTACTGTTGCGGCTTGCACTGGAGACAAGGCGTTTGAGAATGTCTGTGTTGCTGAATAATATTTTAAGTACTCAGCGGTTGCGCGATCTTTGACAGAAATAAACCCACCATTAGATGCAAATGTTTTCGAGAAGCTTCCAATAATAATATCGACGTCTTGCAATACATTTTGAAGCCCCATGTGGCCGCGGCCATCATCGCCCATTGAACCGAAGTCATGTGCACAATCGACCAAAAGCGTTGCTTCATATTCGTCGCACAATGCACGGATTGAACCGATATCCGGTGTATCTGAATGCATTGAGAACAAGCTTTCAGTGACAATCAAAATACCATTATCTTTATCGACTGCACGGATTTTTTGAAGACGACGCTCCAAAGCGCGCAAGTTCAAATGACCATGGAAATGGATGTTCCGTGTTGATGCACGTGCACCTTCCTGGAGGCAAGAATGCGCGAGAATATCAAGTACAACATGATCATCAGGGCGAACAAAACCCTGAATAGCAGCATAACCAGCTGACCAGCCTGTTGGGTAAAGAACAGTTTCGCGATCATAGAGAAATTCAGAAATACGTTTTTCAAGAGCCAATGAATGACGTGTATTTCCAAGAAGAGCCGCTGAACCAGCGCTATGTACGCCGTACTCTTTAATCGCTTCGATTGCAGCTTCTTTTACATCAGGATGCGACGATAAGCTCAAATAATCTTGGGAAGCGAAATTGACGCCTTTGACCAATGAACCATCATCATTTTTTGCTTCACAATGTGTTTTTGGCGCTGTCGCTGTTGACTTAGCATAAGGCCAAAGGTCCGAAGCGCGGCGAATTTCCTGCCAATCAAAAAATCCATCCGTACGGTGAATTATGTCAGTACCTGTGAAAGCGCGATAATCACGTAAGCTTCCCTGCAATGCTTCGCTTGTTATTTTTTTAGAATTATTTTCCATCATATTGCCCAATTTTATTTGCCCACTTTTATTATATTGCTAAAGCATAGGATAAACATCTGAAAACAATGATAAAAATTGAGGTAAACTGAAATTCACTACGTTAGATAAAAACGAGCAGTTACTTGCAACCATTCGTTAATCATAATCGAGAAATGTATAAAATTCTAACTTAACGTCAGCCAAAAGAAACACTGAGTTAACACCACTATTATAGTGTCGCTTTATTATGATGGTGAGACGATGAATATATATAGCAACTATAAGTCAAAGCTACAAAGTATGATTGCACCTTATTGCATTGACAGTAAGCGTCGGCGCCAACTCATGGCTAGCCAACTAAACGGCTTACTGGAGATGGTTCCAATTGGAACGGTAGGCGCAGTTTTATCAGTGCTTTTGCTGACGAATATGATGCAAGGCACATCTGTCGTTCAAGTTGCTTTGATCGTATCTGCATTCATTTTTGTTTATCAGTTTATGGCGCTGCGCGCTTACCTTGTCGCGCGCCAACAAGAAACACGTAGAGAAGCCAGCGTAAAAATCATTAAGCGTCTCGTGTTACGTGCTGGCGTGCATGGCGTCCTTTGGGGCGGCATGTGTTACTTGGTAATTTCTAGTGCCGATAGCACTGACCTCTTTGTTAGCGGTATGATTTTAGGCGGTACACTACTTATCACGTCATTTTGTTATCGATCCGTTCCTCAGGCGAGCTTAACCTTCATTGCCGTTAGCGGAATCTTCCTGGCTTTAGGCCTTTTTAGCCGCCCTGAAGTCATTAGCCTTGTTCATGTGATCGGCCTTATCGTTGCCTATTACACGCTCGTTCCAGCAATGGTTTTACAGCAATCGAAAGAGTTTTTTACGCGGTGCATAAATGAGCTTAACAGCAATGAAGAAGCTGAAATATCCAACGCGCTTTTAAACCGCTTTGAAGAAACAGGGCATGATTGGTTCTGGGCAACAGATGAAAATGGGTATTTGGAACGTGCTTCTGATAATTTACGTAGTTTCCTTAGCACAGTAAACAGCGCATTCTCTGACACAGCCACAAGTATTAAGCTTGGTGATTTTGATCCAGATAGTTGCGGTAGCCTATCTTCAGTGCTGGCTGCCCGCCAAGATTTTGAAGACTTAGGATTAAGAATTGATCTTGAAGACGGCAAACACTGGGTTTCATTTTCTGGACGCACGATCACACGAAATGATGGCTCCTTTGGAGGTTTTGCCGGCGTTTGTGCAGATGTCACAAAGGCTAGATTGGCTGAAGAAAAAATAGTCGAGATGGCGATAGTTGACGGTTTGACCGGATTACACAACCGGACAAGCCTTTATAAGGAAATTGATGTGATGGTGCGCCGCCTTGAGCGATATGCGACACCGTTTACTTTACTGTTTCTTGATCTTGATAAATTTAAACTCGTCAACGATTCCTATGGTCACCATGTCGGCGATGCATTGCTGAAAGAGGCCTCGAATCGTATTCGCTCTGTGTTGCGGGACAAAGATGTTGTTGGTCGTCTAGGCGGCGATGAGTTTGCAGTACTCGTGCAGGAAACCAATGACCCCGTTTTCGTTGCCAAATTGGCAGCGCGCATCATTCAAATTGTTTCTGAACCTTATGAAGTTGAAAACGAGACCCTTTATATAGGTCTAAGTGTTGGCATTGCGATGGCACCAATACATGGCACGCAGCGCGAACAATTATTGCGTAATGCCGACCTGGCATTGTATCGCGCCAAAGATGACGGACGCGGTGTCTTCCGTTATTTTGAAGCCCAGATGGATTTCGAACAGCGCGAACGCAGAATGCTCGAACAAGAAATGCGTCAGGCTTTAAGCGATAATGAATTTGAAATGAAATTCCAGCCGATGATCAGCACGCAAAGCGGGCGCGTTGCCTGTATGGAAGCTTTGATCCGTTGGAACCATTCAATTCGCGGTCGCTTGTCTCCAGATGAATTTATTTCTATTGCCGAACAATCAAACTTGATCGTTGATGTCGGGCGCTGGTCAATAAAATCAGCCTGTAACACTGCACTTACATGGCCGGAAGATGTAAAAGTCGCGGTCAACATTTCAGGCATGCACTTCATGCGCTCGGATATCGTTGGCGATGTAAGACAAGTCCTTGAAGAAACGGGTATCACGCCATCAAGACTTGAAGTTGAAATCACCGAAAGCATTCTAATTGATAATAATGGTGAAACGGTCACCAAACTCAACGGATTACGGGCACTGGGTGTCAGTATCGCAATGGATGATTTTGGAACAGGGTATTCAAGTTTGGGTTATTTGACCCGCTTCAAATTTGATCGACTAAAAATCGATAAATCGTTTCTTATGGGGATGGAGGAGAACGAAAATCGAAAAGCAATTGTTTATGCCATCTCTGCGTTGGGTGAAAATCTTAATATCGACATCACTGTTGAAGGTGTCGAAACACGAGAACATGTTGAGTTCTTGAAAACGATCCACTGCGATCAGGCGCAAGGTTATTATTACTCTAAACCTATTCCAGTTAGTGAAGTACCTGCATTTTTGTTGCGCACGTTCTCTGAAGCAATTTCAACACGCTCTCCAGCAACTATAAAAGGTAATACCGCTGCGTAACATTAAATGCGTTATCTAATTCTTAGATACCGTAATTAATGGTTTGGAAACCATATTCATTCATTTTGTGTCCAAGGAATTCTATTTGGAACAAGATTATGCATATTTTAAAGTATGGCCTTCTCATCGCCGCCTTATCTACAGGCTCCGCAGCAGCTGCAGATAGCCAATCTGCTCTAGCAGATGCTAATTTTGACCAGCGCTGGTCTTGGTCCGGCTTTAATGTCGGTGTCATTGCGGGCTATGGTACACAATCTGACGAACAGGTTTTGCCAGGCGGCACGGTTTATGCGGCTGCAGAAGGTGATGGCGACGTATATGGCGCCTTTATCGGTTACAGCCATCAAATGGGCAATTTTGTTGCTGGTATTGAAGGTTCGTACCAAAAATACGACACTATGTTTAGAGACGGTGATCAGGTTACGATTGAAGATATGTGGTCGGTTACAGCGCGTTTAGGCTATGCAATCGACAGGTTTCACGGCTATGCATTTATTGGCGGCGCAATGGGCAATACAACATCTCCAAATACGATATTAGAGGGCCGCGACATTGGACTTGTCTATGGCGCAGGCTTGGATGTTGGTTTGACGGAAAACCTCTATGCTGGCGTACAGTATCAACGTCATGAATTCGATGACTTTGCGGATCTACCTTTGCCTGTCGACATCAATGCATCAATGAACACATATACGTTCCGCCTTGGTTATAAATTCTAATTTATGATCTTGCTTAAGTGACTTTAGGCTATCTTTTGCCAAGATGTGAATCGCTCTTATCCATGCGAAAAACAATTGTGCGACTAAGGGTGATGATGTTTGATTGTCGAATTTTTTCCTCATCAAACTGATAAGATCTACACTATTTCCGCTTCGTTGCAGCGCTCCGTATTTACCTTGGTTAGCCCACATAAAAATACCCAGCGAAACTAACCGCTGGGTATAAATGCTAGATCAATATAAATTTATTCTGCTGATGCAGCTTTGATTGCTTTGATCAGCGTATCGCCATTTTCTGCGATAAAGGCGTCCCATACAGGCGTCACAGCTGCTTGGAATGCTGCGCCATCAACGTCGCGGTTAACCTCCATTCCATTCTTTTCAAGATCAGCAATCATTTCATCTTCTTTCTCAATAGAAAGTTTGCGTTGCATGTCAGTTGCTTCTTTCGCAACCTCCATGATTGTTGCTTGCTGTTCTGCAGTCAGGCCTTCGTATTTGTTTAGGTTCATTGCCACAGCAAGAGGCGCATATGCGTGTTGTGTCAAAGAGAGATATTTTTGAACTTCGTAGAATTTGAAAGACAATGTTACACCGATCGGGTGGTCTTGCGCATCGACAACACCCGTTTCTAGCGCAGTATATAGTTCTGCAACAGGTATCTGCTGTGGGTTCGCACCCAGCGCAGCAAACATATCGTTTAGTGCTATAGAATTGTTAACCCGCATCTGAAGGCCGCTAACGTCCGCAGGTGTTGCTATTGGTCCGCGATTGTTTGTCATATTGCGATAACCATTTTCTGGGTATCCAAGACCAATAAGACCAAAATCTTTCATCTGCATACGCAAATTTGTGCCAACTTCTCCATCAAGCACTTTGTATGCAGTCTCACGTTCAGGGAACATGAATGGCAATGTGAAGGCCGCAGATTCTGGCATCAAACCTGAAAGGTTGTTCAAGCCAACCATGAAAATGTCGATAATACCTGAACGTGTACCATCAATCATCGCTGCGTCATTACCCAACTGTCCTTGCGGGAAAATTGCAACTTTGACTTCGCCGTTTGTACGTTTTTCAACCTCTTCTTTGAAAAACACTGAAAAGTCCTGCTGTAGGTCTGTTTCAGGTGCAGCATGCGCAAGCTTCAGCGTTACTTCAGCCCATACATTACCAACGGATGCAACCGCAATTAGTGACGCGACACCGAGCGTCTTCAATATTTTTTTCATTTTACTCTCCCAGAAGTTATCCGATGAACCATTTCATCGGAACAATGATGATGCTCGGCACCGCAATAAAGACGGCTAAGAGCAACATGTAAGCTATTATGAAAGGCAGTGCGCCTTTCGCGGCGACTGACATGGGTACACGGCTGACACCGCAAACCACATTCAGGACGGTCCCAACCGGAGGGGTTATCAGACCAATTGATGTATTGATGACAAACATGAGACCAAAATAGACAGGATCAATGCCTGCCATTTTGATGATTGGCATTAGCAGCGGCACTAAAATCAAAATGGTCGGCGACAAGTCCATTACCATGCCAATGAGCAGAACAATGATCATGATGACTGCCATCAAGAGACGCGGCGACTCAATGAGCGGTCCAAGCATTGAAGCAAGTTGCTGAGGTAATTGCGCTACCGTGATGAGCCATGCAGCTACCATTGCGCAACCAACGAGGAACATAACCATAGCTGTTGATCGTCCCGCATTAATAAGAACACCCACAAATCCAGAAAGGGTCATCTCACGGTAAATAACGGTGGATACAAATATCGCATATACAGCTGCAACTACGGCCGCTTCGGTCGGTGTAAACACACCAAAGCGAATGCCGCCAACAATAATTATCGGGAGAAACAAAGCCCAAATACTTTTGCGAAAAGCATCTACCCGCTGTGCCGTTGACGCCTTTGGCATAGTTTCCAGCTTTTCCTTGCGCATCAACCGAGACCAAACGAAAATCAATACAGCGCCCATCATCAAGCCTGGAGCAATGCCGCCAAGAAACAGATTTTTGATTGAAATATTACCTGCAACTCCAATCAAGATCAGAGGCAGAGAAGGCGGGATTACCGGTGCAATGATACCGCCTGAAGCCAGCAAGCCGACCGAATGGCCCTCGGGATAACCTGCCTTGCGCATCATCGGATATAGCATACTGACGAGCGCAGCGGCGTCAGCTACGGCTGAACCAGATAGGCCCGCCAAAAGCACTGCCGTAAAAATAGCAACATATCCAAGACCACCTTGGCGATGGCCAACGAGGGTCATGGCAAGGTCAACAATACGCTTGGACAAACCGCCCGATGACATCACCTCACCGGCCACCAGAAAGAACGGAATGGCTAAAAGAGGGAAGCTATCAACACCGTTTATCAGTGACTGCGCTAGAATATCTGCACTGAACAAATCCATCTGAAGCATTAGCGCCATTGCAGACAGAAGTAGAGCAAAAGCAACAGGCAAGCCTAAAAGGATCGACCCAATTAGGACGCCAAGAAAGAGAGCGAGTGTCATTGTAATTCCTCGTCAAGCAACATTGCTGGATTGAAAATGCGAACGATGGCGATGAAGCTCATCAGAGCACCAGAAATCACACCCGCTAAATAAAACAGTGAAGAAGGCAGGCCTGTTAGCTGAGAAATATTATTCCAATTGGCATTCATCTGTTTGAACGCACCCCAAAACAACATGAGCATTGAGATCAATATGACGACGTAAGCCAAGCGGCGCAAAATAGGTACCAATCGCGGCATGACTGCAACTGAAAACTCATACACCGCGAGATGTTCGTTGCGCCGGAGCACCACGGCGGCCCCAACCATCACAAGCCAAACAAAACCAAGCCGAGAGAGCTCCACGGATGGGCGCAGGCCGGAAGAAAAACCATATCGCATGACGACATTCGTAAAAACGAGCACAATCATCGCGAAGAGAAGCGAGGCCATTATTAGATCAACTGATCGCCATATCACTCTCAATAACAAAGGAGGTCCTCCCAAACCGTAATTAAGTTGCCAACACTAAAAATATAGACAATAAAGGTTATCGATAACCTCAAAGTTATCGATAACCTTTATTTGAGTCAAGCTATGAAAAACGAGAAAGATAAGATTGATTTGGCCGACGCCAATTTTCCAACAGCTAAGCATGCGACGCTGGCTGATGTGGCGCGTCACGCAAATGTTAGCGCGATGACAGTTTCAAAAGTTCTACGTGGTGTAGGAAGCATTTCTAAAGATACTCGCGCCCGCGTAAAAGCATCGGCTGAAGCCTTAGGCTATGTGACCAATGGTATCGCAGGCGCATTAAGTGCGAAAAAGAACACCACAGTCGGTATCGTGATTCCGTCAATTTCAGATAGCGTCTATTCAGAGATCATCAGCGCATTAAGCGATAGCCTTACTGAGGCCGGATTAACGCTCCTAATTTCAGAGAGCAATTTCAGTGGGCAAATAGAAGAGCGGCAAATTCGAATGATCATGTCACTTCGACCCGCTGCATTAATAGTTACTGGCGGCATAGAACGATCAATTAGCGCCGAAAAATTACTCAAGCGCTATCCTGCGCCAATCTTACAATTGTGGGACGCTGACAACCCTTTCGGCGACGCTACGATTGGACCATCACACTTGCAGGCTGGCCGAATAGCTGCTGAGCATTTTTTGAAAAGTGGCCTAAATAAAATTGCTTATGTTGGTGCCGAGCTTTCAAAGGATATTTGTGCACGTCTGCGTCTTGAGGCTTTTCGCGAACGGCTTGCAGAGGAAAACATTGCCTTAGAATGCTTTGTTGATGAAGCATCCCCTCGGCAAGCTGCGTCGGGTGAAACACTCGTCAATCAAATGATTTCATCAGGATACAAGCCTAATGCCATATTCTTCTTAAATGATTCGATGGCATTGGGTGGCTTACGTGCCTTGTTAAAATACGGCATCAAGGTTCCAGATGAAGTCTCCGTGTTGGGATTTAATGGCACCTCTCGCTTGAACACGGTTCAAACACAACTGACCACAATCAGTATGGACAGGCGCGCGATCGGAACAACAGCAGGTGTAGCACTCCGCGCTATACTAGACGGCAAAAAGCCGGAGAAGATTCCGCCAACTAAATTACACATTCTATCGGGAACAACTGGATAAACTTTTGCGCTCGAAATCCACTTATCTTACTTTCAAACACTGAGTTATTTTATGATTACGCGTTATGCACTTTTTGAAGGCACCGTTAAGAACGACGAACTAGAAGATTTCCGCGAGGCATTCTTAAGCAAGGCTGTTCCTCAATTAAGGCAAATGCCGAATGTGTTAAACCTCACCGTTTCGTTTTCCGAGTTTCAAGACGAAGGAGCGCCACAGTTTCCTATCATTATGGCCGTCACGTATAGTGATATAAAATGTATGACAATTGCGCTCGAAAGTCCTGAGCGCGAGAAAGCCAAAATGATAACTGAAGAAATTTTGAGTACCTACTTCGAAGGGCGAGTTCATCATCACGTGACGGAATCGCATAATCACGAAGCACTTATCGCAACTGCTGGGTGAGAGCAGAGTAAGCGCGTTTTAAGCTCAGGTTAAAAACACGCGATGCATTCGTATTATTGTATTTGGGGCTTATTAAACGTAGATGACACGCCCTATAAGTGTAATAGGGAGCTCAATGGAGAGTTGATATCTGTGAAAACAGCGAAAGTAGCTTAGCCCCTCAGAGCCTCACGCCTGCATTACCTAGTTCAGTTCTGTAATTGTATTGGTAGCAACCACTTTTACCAACCTTTATTAGACCTTTCAGTTAACTCAAGGCTCAAGAAACTAAGCGGCAGTTGTAAAAAAAGATTAGTTTGTTTTGTCGTTGAACCTAATGCCCTTTGATTACCGTTCATTGGATTCTCTACTGCGTTTCTGAATCGGAAAAAAGCGCGAGTAGGATCAAAGGAAGTCTTTGCGCTGCCAGAATATGTATTGAATTTTGGATCAGTAGCCTCGAAAAATAACATCCATATTTCCTTTTGTATTAACCCGCGTTTCGTGCAATTGTTATCGGTAACAATTACTCATATGTTAAAGACTTTTTGCTATGAATTTTACTGTACAAAAACCCTACCTTACTCACAGCGCCACGATGCTGTTATTAAAAACAGCAGTCAATGCCGCAGAAAAGATGAAGCAACCTCAATGTATCGTTATCGTCGATACAAGTGGCGAGCTGCTCGGTGAAATTCGTATGGATGGCGCAAAGTATTTAAGCCGTAAAAGTGCCGCTGCCAAAGCCCTGACAGCCGCCTCTATAGGCGCCCCTTCGATAAACATACCTGATCATATTCGCGTTCAAATTGGTCTTGCAACAGACGGCAAGGTGACTGGCTTACCAGGCGGACTTCCCATAATTATCGATGGCGATTTGGTTGGCGCCATCGGTGTTGGTTCCGGCACAGGTGAACAGGACATCGAAGTTGCCGCAGCCGCCTTGGTCGCTATTGGCGCGCAAACCGTTTTTTAAGAAAAACTGATTTGCGCCTTCATAGCTTTTGTGCGGTCACTGGCGATCTCAAATGCATCGATGGCTTGATCAAGCGAGAACGTGTGAGAGATGAGGGGCTTCACATTAATCTGACCTTGCTGCATCATTTTGATACCAACCGCAAATTCCTCATGGAAGCGGAACGAGCCACGCAAATCGAGCTCTTTTGCTGTCAGCATCTGCATCGGCACATTCATGTCTCCGCCAAGCCCAAGCTGTAAAACTACGCCGCGCGGTCGCATCGCTGCTACGCCTGCCGCGAGAGCCGGAGCCGCACCTGAGCATTCAAACAAAACATCGAAGTAACCCTTGCCTGCTTGGTACTGCTTCATAACGTCCGGCTCTTTAATCATATTCACAGTGCGGTCCGCACCTATTTTTTGTGCGTATGCTAAAGCCTCATCCGTTAAATCGGTCACGACTATTTCAGTTGCCCCTGCCGCACGCGCGGCCAGTACGCAAAGCGTGCCGATGGGGCCGCTACCAGTGACTAGAACGCGCTTGCCGATCATTTCACCGGCACGCCGCGTGGCATGCAAACAAACGGCTAAAGGTTCAGCCATAGCAGCTTCACCTGGTGACAAATTATCGGCTTTTACACATTGCCAAGCTTCTGCAACCAAAACCTCACGAAATGCGCCCTGAATATGAGGAAACGGCATTGCTGAGCCATAGAAGCGCATGCTTTCGCAATGATTATGCTGCCCTTTTTGACAATACTGGCAGGAAAAACAAGGACGCGAAGGCGACACAGCAACAAGGTCACCAACAGCAAGATTGCTAACACCATCACCAAGCGCACTGATATAACCGGACACTTCATGTCCAAGCACCATTGGTTGTTTGAGACGTATGGTTTCGCCGATACCGCCATGATTATAATAGTGCAAGTCCGAACCACAGATGCCGCCCGTTGCCATTTTAATTTCGACCTGCCCTGCACCAAGAATTTGCGTTTCAGCTTCTTCAATGCGTAAGTCTTTTGCGCCGTGAACTACAATTGCCCGCATGGTTTTTCCTTAAAGTACCGGTGTCAAAAGATCATCGCCATTGAAATGTGCAATTAGATTATCTCTTACTAATTTGCCCATGGCCTTACGGGTTTCAAACGTTCCCGATGCGTGATGAGGTTGCAAAAGGACATTATCAAGTTTCAAAAAACGCGGATTAAGTGCTGGCTCACCTTCGAAGACATCCAACGCTGCGCTCCCGAGTTTTTTGGCTTCCAATGCATCAAGCAAAGCATCCTCATCGATATTTGCTGCGCGAGAAATATTGATGACCATGCCCTGAGGACCAAGTGCCTCAATAACTTGCTTGTTAACAATGTGACGCGTTGCGGCAGATGCTGCCAGCGTAACGAAGAGAAAGTCCGAACGTTCAGCCAACGCCACAGCATCTTTGATATATGTCCATTCAGAAGCATATGGCTTTGCATCCACATCACTATAAGCAATGTCCATATCAAAACCGGCGAGGCGTTTACCTACCTCAAAACCGATGCGCCCTAGGCCTAGTATTCCTGCTTTTTTGCCGTGCACACGATTCATCAGCGGATAAAGGCCTTGCTTTTCCCAATTGCCTGAACGTACCCAGCTTTCGGCGCCGATCATGCCACGTGATTGAACCATCATCATTGCAACACCCAGATCCGCAACATCCTTAGTCAACACGTCTGGCGTATTGGTAACACGCACGTTTTTTTCTTTTGCAGCAGCAAGGTCAACGGCATCATAACCAACACCATAAACAGATATTATTTCGAGATTTGGACACGCCTCGATCATAGCGCAGTTTGCGCCTAACTCTCCGCGCGTTGCGATGCCTTTAATTGCGGGACCATGCTGCTTAAGAAACTCAACCTTATCGGAAGCCTCAAAATAACGATGCGTTGTGAATGCTTCATTGAGTGGGCCTTCATCCCATTCAGGGTACGGGCCGACTTGAAGAATTTCTGGTTTACTCATGATTTTGTTCCGTTGACGCTTGCAAATTGTTATCGATAACATATACTGCTCAAATCGTACTTGTCGAGATAAATTTGAACTTTGGAGAAAAAAACGTGGCTGGTGGAATCGAACTTTTTAACCTGCATGGTAAGCGTGCACTTATAACTGGCTCATCCCAAGGTATCGGATTTGCACTGGCAAAAGGCTTGGCCGAAGCTGGCGCAGAAATTATACTCAATGGCAGAGATGCAAATAAATTGAGTGCGGCGGCAGAAGAGTTGAAAAAAGCTGGTGCACAAGTTTATGAGTTGGCTTTCGACGCAACTGACGGCGCTGCTGTTCGCAGTGCCATTGATGGATTTGAAGCCGAGCAAGGCTCCATTGATATCTTGATCAACAATGCGGGCATGCAACACCGCACTCCGCTTGAAGATTTCCCAGAAGACAAATTTGAATTGCTTCTAAAAACCAATATCACCAGTGTCTTCTTGGTCGGCAAATATGTAGCGAACCATATGATTAAGCGCGGCGCTGGCAAGATCATCAATATCGCGTCTGTTCAAACAGCATTAGCTCGGCCAGGGATTGCGCCTTACACAGCAACCAAAGGCGCAGTTGGAAATCTTACAAAAGGCATGGCAACGGATTGGGCAAAACACGGGCTTCAATGCAATGCTATTGCACCTGGTTATTTTGACACGCCGCTTAATGCTGCCCTTGTTGCAGATCCAGCATTCTCAGATTGGTTGTCAAAACGCACACCAGCAGGCCGTTGGGGCAATGTTGATGAACTGGTGGGAGCGGCGATCTTTTTGTCATCAAGTGCTTCGAGTTTTGTTAATGGCCACACATTATTCGTTGATGGTGGCATCACGGCGTCACTATAAATGAAACAGCGTCTTTACGTTTTAATGGGTGTTGCCGGAAGCGGGAAATCATCGATTGGTGCAGGTGTCGCAGATTTAATCGGTGGCACATATATAGATGGCGATGATTTTCACCCGCAATCTAACATCGACAAAATGGCAAGTGGCGAACCACTGAAAGACGATGACCGATGGCCATGGCTCAAGATTGTTTCAACTGAACTGGCTCGCATTAATGGCATCGGTCTAGTTGGGTGTTCGGCACTCAAAAAAGCATACCGAGAAGTCATAACTGCGAATGCAGGCGAGCCGGTTAAGTTCATTTATTTGAATGGCACGAAAGAACTGATCGGCGAACGAATGGCCGCACGTCAAGGGCATTTCATGCCTGCTAAGTTGCTGGAAAGTCAGTTTGCAACATTAGAAGAGCCGAACAAAACAGAGAACGCGATTTCGGTTGATATCTCGGGTCAGGAACGGGAAATCATTACACACATCGCTGATGTGATCAGGGAAGATTGGGAGAAGAAGAATGGCAAATAAGATTGCGCTTATTGGTGCTGGTGCAATGGGGAGCGCAATCGGCACTCGCTTATTGGCAATGGGAAATGAACTAAGCGTTTTTGATCTCGATAAGGGAAAAGTCGACGAGCTCGTAGCAAAAGGTGGCACGGCGGCAACGAGTGCTGCTGAAGCCGCAAGCGTATCCGATTTTGTGATTTTTTCGCTCAACGCTGCAAAAATTGTTGGCATCGCTGCCTTCGGTGAAAAAGGCGCTGCAAGCGGTGCAAAAGCCGGAACCGTGTTCATCGATATGTCTTCAATTGATCCGGAAAACACACGCGAGTTTGCCAAGAAAGCAGACGAAAAAGGCCTAGCTTGGGTAGATTCTCCACTTTCTGGCGGCGCACCTAAAGCGTTAATTGGTGAACTTACATTGATGGCTGGTGGCACAGAAAAAAATGTAAAACGCGCGCATGAGTGTCTGAAAGACGTTGCATCTAACTATACACATATGGGCCCAAGTGGCGCGGGGCAAACAACGAAAATCATCAATCAGGTTTTGTGTGGGCTCGGTTTCTTAGCTGTCGCAGAAGCAACACAGCTTGCACTTGATGCAGGTGTAGATGCAGAGAAAATTCCCGTTGCATTGCGCGGTGGCCGCGCTGATAGCGCGCTCCTTCAGGAGTATATGCCGCGTTTTGCAAATAAAGATTATCGCCGTACGGGGCGTATCGACAACATGGTAAAAGATCTCGCTTTTGCTCAAGACCTGTCGCGGCAAACTGGAACCTCAATGCCGATGACATCGCTATGTATGGAAATTCATAAAATGCTCACAGCTGCAGGCTTGGGCGGAGAAGATCAGGCTGCAGTCATGGAATTCTTCAATGGCGCAAACAAGGATAACTTATCATGATTACACGTTACGCTTTATTTCAAGGCTCCATTAAAGATGGACAGACAGAGGCATTCCGCGCTTATGCGCAAGAACACCTTGTGCCGCTTTGGACAAAGTTCACCGGCGCCCAAGAAGTCCGCGTGATGTTCTCTGAAGAGCGAGACGAAGGCGCCCCGGAATTTCCATTAATTCTGGCGATCAGCTATCCGAACCGTGACGCTATGGCACAAGCCATGGAAAGCCCCGCGCGATATGCCTCTAAGGAAGAAACTGGAAAAATGGTTGAAAAATTCTTCGACGGCGTAATCCATCATCATGTGACGTTAGCAAACCATTTCAATGTTTCAGCAACGCAATAGAATAACGCTGTGGGTTGTGCTTATGATTTGTAGTTCACAAAATCACAATTGCGCAATCCACAATGCAAGCGTTTCACTGCTTGATAATAGTTGAAGGTACCATTTATATAAAATCATGGCTACAAAACCCAAACTGCCCACCATGTTGGATGTTGCGAAACTGGCAGGTGTATCACCTATGACAGTTTCGCGTGCGCTCAGGCCAGACACTTCTGTCGGCAAGAAAACGCGCGAAAACATACAAAATGCAGCCGAAGAATTGGGTTATGTTCTGAACACCAACGCTGCCAACTTTGCGTCACACAAAACTGGGTTTGTCGCGGTAACAATCCCTTCAATAAACAATGCAAATTTTGCAGAGACACTCACAGGCCTGAGTGAAGGCTTGCGCAATAGCGGCTTGCAAATCCTGCTCGGATACACCGATTACTCCAAAGACGAGGAAGAGCGCCTCGTCGAACAGTTTCTGCAACGCCGCCCTGAAGCCGTTGTCGTAACGGGCGGTTCTCATACAGAACGCTGCAGGCGGTTATTGAAACAAGCTGGCGTGCCCGTAATTGAAATGTGGGACGAACCTGAAGATCCCATTGATGAGCATATTGGATTTTCAAATGCGGCAGCAGCTTCGCTTATGGTTGATCATTTTGTTAGCCTTGGGCGTACAAAAATTGGTTTTATCGGCGGCGATGAAATGCGTGATACACGCGGCCTAGATCGCAGGCGCGGATTCGTAAGAAGGCTAGATGAATTAGATATCGACAGCCAACGGATTGTTTCTGAAGGCCCTCCGCCCGTTACAATGCGCGAAGGCGTGACTTCACTTACTAAACTTTTGGAAAAATGGCCTGATACAGATGCAGTTATGTGTGTTTCAGATCTCTCAGCGTTCGGCGCGATCAGCCATTGTATTCGAAACAATATACAAGTGCCTGAGCAGATTGCCATAGCTGGGTTTGGCGCATACGATATTTCAGAAGTCTCAAACCCGACCATAACCACGATTGACGTAGATGCAAAAAACATTGGCAAATATACAGCAGCCTTGGTTGCCAATCGACTAGGGTACTCTGAACCATCGGATTTGATACTGGGCAAACCGAAGCTGTTGGTACGCGAAAGCACAACCCCCATTTAAGCTTTTTGTCTCGCCCAAATGGCATCCTAACGCGCTGTGTTACTTTTCAAACCATTTGATGAGATGGATTGCTTTATACAGACGGCCATCGGCCTGCGTTAATTGAAAGCCGTCGCTTTTTATAACACCTCCCGCACCTCTAAGAATAAACGGTCCCTTTGCAAAGCCGTGTGAATCCTCGCGTTCATATAGATGTCATGCAGCAGGAATACCTGTGACTATTAACATCGCTGACATCCATTGGAGCAGAAAATGGTTCTTAAGTTTTCAAAATTTTTATCTCTAACTACCTCGCTGGCAATCTTAGCATCAGGTGTTGCACATGCTGACAATATGGAAGATCTTATTGCTGCAGCAAAGGCTGAGGGCACGTTAACAACAATCGCACTACCGCACTCTTGGTGTAACTATGGCGGCGTTATCGCTGCATTCAAAGCCAAATACGGTTTAGAAGTAAACGAGCTTAACCCCAATGCAAGTTCGGGCGACGAAATCGAAGCAATCAAAGCAAATAAAGACAATACTGGGCCTCAGGCTCCAGATGTTATCGATGTTGGTCTATCATTTGGCCCTGCTGCGAAAAAAGACGGCTTGATCCAAGCTTACAAAGTCTCAACTTGGGACTCTATTCCAGATTCAGCCAAAGATGCTGATGGTTTTTGGTATGGTGATTACTACGGCGTTCTTGCGCTTGGTTCAAACAAAGACTTCGTGCCTGAAGCCCCAACAAGCTTTGCAGACTTGAAAAACCCTAAGTTCAAAAACTCTATATCTCTTCAGGGTGATCCACGTACTGGCAATAGTACAATGATGACTGTTTATGCCGCTGGCATATCAACAGGTGCAGCTGCTGGCGGCGACGCAGCTACTGCTGGCATCGCTTACTATAAAGATCTAAAAGCAAGCGGCAATCTTGTTGCAGCAAACGGGAACGCGCAAAACTTAACACAAGGCGCAACCCCCGTCATTGCAGACTGGGATTACAACATTCTTGCAATGCGTGACAAATTAGCTGGCAACCCACCCGTTGAAGTAACGATCCCGACTGACGCTGTCATTGCAGGTGTTTATGTTCAGGCGATTTCAGCCTATGCACCACACCCAAATGCAGCCAAACTTTGGATGGAGTTCCTTTACTCTGACGAAGGTCAGATTGAATATCTAAAAGGTTACTGTCACCCAATCCGTTTCAACGATATGAATGCTCGCAACGTTATTCCAGCTGACATCATGGAAAAACTCCCCGACGCTGCATCTTATGCAAACGCGATTTTCCCAAGCCTCGAAGAGCAATCTGCGGCTAAAGCGGTTGTTGCTGACACTTGGGCAACGGAAATGGGCGCTCAATAATCGTCCTTGTTAATCTTGGATGCCGACTTCTGCTCGGCGTCCATTTACACGACTGCATTACGCAAGCGAGTTCAAAATGTCATTTAACGCCACAATGCCCTATGAGGCCGTGCAAACTGGCCATACAACCCCCCCGAAAAAGAACCTTGTCAAACTGGACTTGAAATGGCTTGGCGTTGTGCCATTTTTTCTCTTTGCTGCGATGTTTCTTATCGGCCCTGTGCTTTATTTGATAACTGGCGCTTTTCAAAATACCGACGGCGACTTTACATTCGCAAATATCGCCGCTTTGGGCAGCGACAATATTGTTGCCAGCTTCTTGCTCTCAATAAAACTTAGCTTTGTGTCAGCCTTTATTGGTGCTCTTTCCGGCCTTTTATTAGGCTGCGCTGTTATCTTAGGCGGGTTACCAAAATGGGTGCGCCATGCCTTTATGACTTTTTCCGGCGTTGCATCAAACTTTGCTGGCGTTCCGCTTGCTTTTGCTTTCATTGCAACTTTGGGCCGTTTAGGTTTGGTCACAATCCTGATGCGTGATTTATTTGGCATCAATATTTATAATGATCTTGGCTTTACACTTTTTTCTTTCTTTGGGCTTGCTCTCGCCTATCTGTATTTTCAACTGCCTTTGATGTTTCTCATGATCACACCTGCGCTTGATGGTCTAAAGGCAGAATGGAGAGAGGCGGCAGAAACTCTTGGCGCAACGCGCCGACAATATTGGCAATTGGTGGCACTTCCGGTGTTAATGCCTTCTATTCTTGGCTGCTTTTTATTACTTTTCGCCAACGCCTTTGGAACCTTGGCCACGATTTACGCTTTGACCGGCTCCAGCTTTGATGTGGTTCCGATTGTTCTGTTCCAGCAAATTCGCGGGAATGTGCTTTATAATCCAAATCTTGGCTATGCTGTTGCGCTCGGTATGGTGATCATCATGGGTATTTCAAATACGCTTTATTTGACCTTGCGGGCACGCGCGGAAAGATGGCAAAAATGAAAAAACCTTTTCCAATTATGCCAACATTAATTGCGCTTATGTCAGCGCTATATTTTCTCGTGCCGCTGTATGCCACGTTCTTGTTTTCATTGAAGATGACACGCGGCGAATATAGTTTTGCCTCTTATCGCTCAGTGCTCAACAGTTCGATATTTATAGACACAATTACATTTTCAACCATTGCATCGCTTTGCGCAATTGTTATTGGCACTGTTATCATCGTGCCAACGGCCTATTGGGTTAGATTGAAACTCCCCCACATTAGACCGGTCATCGAGTTCATCAGCCTGCTGCCGCTTGTCGTGCCACCTGTAGTTTTGGTTTTCGGATATATTCGTGTTTTTGGCTCTAACTCTTGGTTGCCATTAGCAGGCAGCGACCAGGGCACCAACTTATTGTTAGTCTTTGGCTATGTGGTTATGTCGATGCCCTATATGTTTAGAGCTGTAGACAATGGCATGTCCGTCATTGACATTAAAACGCTCACCGAAGCTGCAGAAAGCCTTGGCGCTTCTCGCATTCGCACTATTGCTTTTGTTATCTTTCCAAATGTACGCGGCGCAATCATGTCGGGCGCATTTTTAACCTTCTCAATCTCACTGGGCGAGTTCGTCCTTGCAAGCCTGCTCAACCGCCCCGCCTTTGGCCCTTACCTTGTTCAGCTTGGTCAAGACCGTGCCTACGAACCCGCCGCCCTTGCAATTATGGCCTTTGCCTTCACATGGGCCTGTATGGCGCTCATGCAACTATTTGCGGTCAAAAAACCAGGTTCGCGTTGGTTTCCAAGGCTAAGCATTAAATTATATAAGAAAGTTGAAGCATGAGCTTTGTCAATATTTCCAATGTCGTCAAAAGCTTTGGCACCAACACTGTTGTTAAAGGCTTTGATCTGGCTGTTGAAAAGGGTGAATTTGTTTCTTTTCTTGGGCCATCAGGCTGTGGGAAAACGACTGTTCTGCGCATGATCGTTGGGTTTGAAACGCCTTCAAGCGGCAGCATCACAATCGGCGGCAAAGATGTAACAAACGTTGCCCCCAATAAGCGCAATATTGGCATGGTCTTTCAAGCTTATGCGCTGTTTCCAAATATGAGTGTTTTCGACAATATTGCCTTTGGCCTAAAAATCTCAGGCATGACAAAACAGGCTGTTTCAGCGCGTGTTGAAGAGATGCTCAAGCTTATTGGCCTTACCCATCTGGCTAACCGCTTCCCCTATGAAATGTCTGGCGGCCAGCAGCAACGTGTCGCTCTCGCACGCGCTTTAGCGCCTAAGCCGGATGTACTTTTACTTGATGAACCGCTTTCTGCATTGGACGCAAAAATTCGTGTTTCACTGCGTGAAGAAATTCGAGACATTCAAAAAAAGCTTGGCATCACAACAGTCTTTGTAACCCATGACCAAGAAGAAGCATTGACGATTTCTGACCGTATCGTGGTTATGAATGGGGGGCGCGCTGACCAAATTGGCACTCCCAATCAAATCTATAATAAGCCCGCGACACGTTTTGTCGCTGGCTTTGTCGGCACTCTCAATATCATTGATGCGAAAGTTCACAATCGAGATGACGGCACCGTCCTAATCGGCAGCAAAAAAATACAGCTGAACGATCCTATCGAGCATGTTAAACCAGACGGCATGGTTTCTTTAGCACTGCGCCCTGAAGCCTTTTCAATCGTCCCTGATGCTGCAAAGGATGTATCTCTCGATGGTACAGTGACCAGCATAAATTTTCTTGGCTCGGTCATCCGTGCCGTAATGGACGTTGAAGGGCGTGAAATATCATTTGATATGTTCAACAATCCAAGCCTGATGCTGCCAGATGTTGGTGACAAAACATCCGTTTATTTCGCCAGCTCAGATATTCTCGCGCTACCAGCTTAAACTGGACACGATCATTTGCGATTGTTGATGTTAATTGCCCGTGTTCCATCTCAGAAAACGGGCAACCTTCATCCACGTTCGTTTATTTGAATTCGTCACACCATATCGGATTACTCCAAGCTTTCTTGCCTGCCGCATCCATAATAGTAACGCGAATCCAAGGTGAAGCGTCAAAGCGTCCAAGGCCGATCTGACCTTTTGTCATTGAATGGCCGTGCTTTGCAACGGCAGCAGATCCTTGACCTTGGATGATAATGGCTGAAACTGAAGAGCACTCAACGTGAAGTTGACGATCCTTGATTTCAATATGATGTAGATTTGGACCCTGAGTTGAATAGTAGTTGCCATTTTTTAATGCGGCTAAAAGTTGCTCAGGTTCATTCTTCTCAGCTTTGACCATGACCCATCCGCCAAAATGATCAGGCTCGTAGAAATGCGCATCATCTGTCGCGCATAAATTCAACTGCTTGCCTTCGCTAAGAAGCAGATCCAGCGTGTGGAAACCATCTGGACGGTCACATCCCATCGCGCAGCCATGATTGTATACTTCAACAGCATGAGCAGCGTCTATCGAACGCGCATCATCCATCGTCAGACCAGACCATTGTGGATGAGCAATAGCAACATAGGCACCAGCATCGCGCGCGCGCTGTGCAATTTCTGGGCCTGTTTCCTGTCCGTCCACAGGACTAAAGGCTGGAGAATTAGGCGCGGCGAAATCAGAAGGAAGACCCACGGCAAGTATATGCCACAACTCGCCATTCTTCATCGCGCCAGAGTGCAGTTCCGCGCCCAAAATGGTGGTGAAGCCATCGCCTCTAAATGCAGCTGTGTCCGTAATTGGATAGTTATAAAGGCCTATAAAATGATCCGTTAAGGCAAGAAAATCATAGCCCTCGGCTTGATACCGGCGGCAAACTTCCTCCGGCGCCAATACACCATCTGAATTTGTCGAATGTGTATGTAAATTGCCCCGCCAAAATTGGCCGCTCGCTGTGAATGCGCTGGGTATCATTTTCGTCTCCATCGTTTAACTCCCCTCTTTTGTTCTCTAATTGTAATACGCATATGACAGTCGGTTGATTGCTCGAACAAGCAAGTTCGCGAACGAGAACACAAGTTCGGCGCTACGTTGTAGGGTAAGTTGCTCGGTTGCAAACTTTTGAAGATAGCCGGAATGTAGAAGAATAAAAATCTATATGAATCAGCAGCTTAAAGTTGCGACATGATAGAAAATTGGTGGAGCCTAGCGGGATCGAACCGCTGACCTCTTGCATGCCATGCAAGCGCTCTCCCAGCTGAGCTAAGGCCCCAAAGCGCAATAAATCTTATTGCGGGTTTGCCTGATCTTGGGATTTAAAAAAGATAATCAAGCAAACAAATTCTGGAATTTCCGATACCGCCCAATGCGGGCGATATCAAGTGTTTATCGAAATAATGTTTCAATAATTAGCTGTCGTCGTCGTCGTCGCCAGAAACATTTACAATGCCGGTAACGTCATCGTCGTCATCGTCGTCATCAGCCGCGAGGAATGTGTCGTCGTCATCATCGTCATCGATGTCAACGTCTTCAATGTCGTCGTCGGTGTTATCACCGAGATCAGGCATGTTCTTTGCGTCGTCTGCCCCTGTCTCGTCTTCATCGGCATCTTCCAATGAAACGACATCAGCGCCTTCCAACTCTAGATCATCCTCGTCCTCGTCTTCAACAGATGCAGGTTGAACGGCCTTAATTGGCGGCGCAGGTTTTGCGCGGCTTGGGCCTGTCGGCAAGTCGAAGAATGACAACGGGTAAGATTTACCTGTGTAAGGTGAAACTACCGGATCTTTGTTGAGATCATAAAATTTCTTATCCGTTTCAGGACAAGTACGTTTTGTTCCAAGTTCAGCTTTAGCCAATGTAAACCTCGGTTATGCTTGCTTTTATCGCATGATTCACAGCGAAATGCCGGATCCATCGTAAATTATTTTCGTGATGATCGGGGGTGCATACCGATAAAGACGCTTTAAGTCAAAGCCCAAATGCTTCTCACATCGCTCATCTTTATAGGTGATATGCAAACTATTTGAAGGTTTGGCGGCATCTAGGCGTGATTTTCGCATAATGTCATGATAATCGCCACCTAGTTTCATTTTAAAACCGCCTATTAGCTCAGAGTCAAAAATGCACAATCATACACCCAAGCCAGCTTCGGCTCACAAGTCTCCGCCGCTTAAAGGTAAAGCACGTGTACCAGGTGATAAATCAATATCTCACCGTTCATTCATGTTCGGTGGGCTCGCATCTGGTGAAACCCGTGTCACAGGGCTTTTAGAAGGCGACGATGTATTGGCGACAGGCCGTGCGATGCAGGCCATGGGCGCGCAAATTCGTAAAGAAGGCGATACATGGATTATCAATGGCACAGGCAATGGGTGTTTGCTTGAACCGGAAGAACCATTTGATTTTGGCAATGCAGGCACCGGCGCGCGGCTAACCATGGGGCTTGTCGGAACTTACAATATGAAAACCACTTTTACCGGTGATGCATCTTTGTCAAAACGTCCTATGGGCCGTGTGCTGAACCCACTGCGTGAAATGGGCGTTCAAGTGGAAGCCGCCGATGGTGACCGCTGCCCGATAACCTTGCATGGCCCGCGCACCGCTAATCCAATCAGCTACCGTGTACCAATGGCATCCGCGCAGGTTAAATCTGCTGTTTTGCTGGCAGGCCTGAATACGCCCGGCATTACAACGGTCATTGAGCCCGTGATGACGCGTGACCATACAGAAAAAATGCTTGCAGGCTTTGGGGCGAAAATTGAAATTGAAGAAGATGCCGATGGTACGCGCCACATCCACATTCACGGGCAAGGCGAATTGCATGGCCAAACCATTGAAGTGCCGGGCGATCCTTCATCTGCAGGCTTCCCGCTTGTTGCCGCGCTGATTGTACCTGGCTCCGATATTATTATCGAAAACGCTTTGATGAACCCAACGCGTACAGGTCTTATTACGACCTTGCAGGAAATGGGCGGCCAAATTGACATCATCAATATGCGTGATGCGGGCGGCGAAGATGTAGCAGATCTACATGTCAGAGCATCTAACCTTAAGGGCGTCGTGGTGCCACCGGAACGCGCGCCATCCATGATTGACGAATATCCGGTTCTTGCTATCGCGGCAGCCTTTGCAGAAGGTGAAACCTTCATGGACGGGCTAGACGAATTGCGTGTCAAAGAATCTGACAGGCTTGCGGCTGTCGCACGCGGTTTAGAAGCCAATGGCGTTGAATGTCATGAAGGTGAAATGTCACTAACTGTAAAAGGCTCACCTGGCGGTAAAGGGCTTGGTGCGCTGTCCGCACAGGCTGTTGTTGAAACCCATCTTGATCACCGGATTGCCATGGCGTTCCTCGTGATGGGTATGGCATCTGAAAAAGCGGTTCATATTGATGACGCGACAATGATTGCCACGAGCTTTCCTGAATTTATGGATTTAATGCGCGGCTTAGGCGCAGATATTCAGGTGACAAATTAATGCGACTAGTAATTGCTATAGACGGGCCAGCCGCATCGGGCAAAGGCACTTTATCGCAAAAGATCGCAGCTCATTACGGCCTTAAGCATCTTGATACCGGCCTTTCTTATCGCGCGGTTGCCAAAGCACTTTTAGATAAAGGGCTGACGCTTGACGATGAAGACATTGCCGCACAAACGGCCAAAGCCGTTGATCTGGGCGCGATGAAGCGTGAAGAGCTGGCCGTTCACGCAATTGGAGAAGCTGCATCAAAGATAGCGGTTATGCCGCGTGTGCGCCAAGCACTGGTAGAAAAGCAGCGCGAATTTGCCAGCTTGGCTGGTGGTGCGGTGCTGGACGGGCGTGATATTGGCACCGTTGTATGCCCTGACGCACCCGTGAAGCTTTATGTTTCTGCCTCACCAGAAGTACGTGCAAAACGCCGCTTTCATGAAATATTAGCGCGCGGAAATGAGGCCGATGAAGCCCAGATATTGGCCGATATAAAAGTCCGTGATGAACGCGATATGGGGCGTTCCGACAGCCCATTAAAACCAGCGAAAGACGCGCACTTGCTCGATACGTCAAAAATGACTATAGAGGCGGCGTTTGAAGCTGCCAAAAACATCATAGATGTTGTAGCTATCAAAAATTGACGACCTTCAAACCGCAATTCTGCGTCGGAAGGCCCCAAATATGATGGGCCGGATTGTTGTTTGGAGCATTTGAAACACTAACCCCGACGCCTGTGCCCGCATATAATGCCGGTACTTTGGAGCCTAAATGTCAGAAATGAACCCAACAATGGAAGAGTTTGAAGCTCTTCTCAATGAATCTTACCAGACACACGATGCCGTAGAAGGCCAAGTTGTTGTCGGCACAATCACAGCCATTGAAAAAGATATGGCGATTGTGGATGTCGGTCTTAAAGTTGAAGGCCGTATCGCTCTTAAAGAATTCGGCGCAAAAGCCAAAGACGGAACGCTAAAAGTTGGCGATCAGGTTGAAGTTTATGTTGAGCGCGTTGAAAACGCACTTGGCGAAGCTGTTCTGTCTCGTGACAAAGCCCGCCGCGAAGAAAGCTGGATCAAACTTGAAGCCAAGTTTGAAGCTGGTGAACGCGTTGAAGGCCAAATTTTCAATCAGGTTAAAGGCGGCTTTACAGTCGATCTTGATGGCGCAGTTGCATTCTTGCCGCGCTCACAGGTTGATATTCGCCCTATCCGTGATGTGACACCATTGATGAACACACCGCAGCCATTTGAAATTTTGAAAATGGACAAACGCCGTGGCAACATCGTTGTTTCACGTCGTACAGTGCTTGAAGAGAGCCGTGCGGAACAGCGCTCTGAGATTGTTCAGAACCTTGAAGAAGGTCAGACAGTTGAAGGTGTGGTCAAAAACATCACCGATTACGGTGCATTCGTTGACCTTGGCGGTATCGACGGTCTTCTACACGTCACAGACATGGCATGGCGCCGTGTGAACCACCCGACAGAAATCCTGTCGATTGGTCAGACTGTGAAAGTACAGATCATCCGTATCAACCAAGATACACATCGTATCTCACTTGGTATGAAGCAGCTTGAGAGCGATCCATGGGATGGCATCGACGCTAAATACCCAGTTGAAGCAAAAATTACTGGCCGGGTAACAAACATCACTGACTACGGTGCATTTGTTGAAGTTGAGCCAGGCATTGAAGGCTTGATCCACGTTTCTGAAATGTCATGGACAAAGAAGAACGTACATCCCGGTAAAATCCTTTCAACATCTCAGGAGGTTGAGGTGGTTGTATTGGAAGTTGATCCGGACAAGCGCCGTATCTCTCTTGGCCTTAAACAGACTTTGGACAACCCATGGGAAAGCTTTGCTACTCAATTCCCAGTTGGCCAGCATGTTGAAGGTGAAGTTAAGAACAAGACTGAATTCGGTCTCTTCATTGGCCTTGAAGGCGATGTAGACGGCATGGTTCACTTGTCTGATCTTGACTGGAACCGTTCAGGTGAAGAAGCAATCGAAGACTACAACAAAGGCGACATGGTTAAAGCCATCGTGCTTGACGTTGATGTTGAAAAAGAACGCATCTCACTTGGCATCAAGCAGCTTTCCGGTGAAGGTTCAGGTTCAGCCGCACCTTCTTCAGATGGTTCATTGCGTAAAAACGCAGTTGTCACATGTGAAGTAACAGCTGTTACTGATGGTGGCCTTGAAGTGAAACTCGTCGATCATGACGTACCAAGCTTCATCCGCCGTGCAGACCTTTCACGTGACCGTGACGAGCAGCGCCCAGAGCGTTTCTCTGTTGGTCAGCGTGTTGATGCTCGCGTGACGCAGTACATCAAAAAAGACAACAAGGTTTCAGTGTCTATCAAGGCGCTTGAAATTGCAGAAGAAAAAGCCGCTGTGGCTGAATTCGGTTCATCCGATTCAGGTGCATCACTCGGTGATATTCTTGGCGCAGCCTTGAAAGGTGGCGACGACAAATAAGTCGTCCTATCTTTGCTTGATCAAGCCCGCCGTAACTGAACAGTTGCGGCGGGTTTTTCTTTGCCTATATTCGAGCTTTGAAGAGGACAAAAATGCTAAAGCCGCCACGTGCATTTCAAGGACAGACGGGAAGCGATTCACTGGATGCGCTGGCCTATGAAGCTGCACAGGAAACGGCCGTTGCGTTGGGACGCATCGGCAAAAGATTAGAAATGGCATTGGAGGCTCTAAGACGCCATGATGCTACATCCGGAGCCAACCGCAACCGCGACGATCTTGTTCAAGAAGCTGCTGATGCAGCATGGACACTCTTTATCCAGCGCGACCATTTGGGCCTTCGCACCGATCATCACCTGACCAGCACCTATGACATTCCCAAGGATGTTATGGCGCGTGTCGGCGTGATCAAACGACCTAAATAATTACAAGCTAGGTGAGTGCATTCGTGTTGACAGAAAGCCATTCAAGCAATGCAGAATGCGATGGTAAAACCACATCTGCGCCAGCAGCTTTCAATATCTCATCGTGCCCATCAAAACAGTGCGAGCCGCCTGTAAAGCCTATCGTGTAGATGCCTGCAGCTTTACCGCCGCGCACACCATTTACACTGTCTTCAATCACGATAGCATTTTTTACGGTGCCGCCCATTTGATCCGCAGCATATAAAAACAAATCGGGTGCAGGCTTACCGTATTGAACCATATCACCGGAATAAACGCCTTCACCAAAATATTGCGCAAGATTGGTTCTGTTTAACTTCTTCGGCAAAAACTGCATTTGCGTTGTTGAAGCAACACAGGCTGGCACGCGCAACGCGGAAAGCATATCTTCAACGCCGTTAACCGTTTTAATTTCAGCGGCGATACGTTCTCTTGTCAGAGCTTTCATCGCCTCAAAGTCATCATCAGTGAGATCAACACCTGCGCGTTCTTTGATGAGATTTACAAACTTATTCTTCCAAAGCGGCTGTGCCAGCGCCATGAACTCGCCGACATACCAAGCCTTATCCACATCGACTCCCTTGGATGTTAGCACCCGGAATTCTTCTTCGAGATAAATTACTTCGCTATCGATGAGCACGCCATCGCAGTCGAAAATCATCAGTGGTTTATCGAACATTATTGTCGCTTACGTATGTGAGAAAATGTCTTGTTCCGGCCAGCCCATCAAATCGAGCTTTGCGCGTGTAGGCAAGAACTTAAAGCACGCTTCTGCCTCTTTCATGCGCCCATCACGCTCAAGCCGAAGCTTTAACGCGTCCATCAATTTATGCAGGTACAAGACATCGCTTGCCGCATAATCAATTTGCGCATCAGTCAGTTTTTCAGCAGCCCAATCAGAGGATTGTTGTTGTTTGGACAGATCAACACCGATCATTTCCGATGTCAGATTTTTTAACCCGTGGCGATCTGTATAAGTGCGCGTCAACTTGGAAGCGATCTTTGTACAAAATACAGGATTAGCCTGAACACCAAAGGCATGCTCCATGATCGCAATATCAAAACGGCCAAAGTGGAAAATCTTCGTCTTCTTACGGTCCCTCAATAGCGCCGTAATATTGGGTGCTTTTTTCTGTCCACGTGCAATCTGCACAACGTCAGCAGACCCATCACCAGGCGAAAGCTGAACCACACATAATCGGTCTCGCTGCGGGTTTAGACCCAGCGTTTCTGTATCTATGGCAACGTCACCAGTATAAAGGGCAACAGCCTCATCGGATAGATCGCCCTTATGAAGACGGATGGTCGATTTCGACATATATTAACCCTTATTTGCTATAATTCTCATAGGGTGCGGATGTTAAAAACACAAGAAATGGGCCGCTAAAATGCGACTTATATTTCTCAAAATAGATATCTGGAATACCAATATTCACTAAGGCACTCGAAATTGCGCGCCGCCTATCAGTTCGTTTAAATTCAACACGCTCTTAGACGCCGTGATTATAATGGCTGGCAGAAGCATCCATTCCAAGGTCCAAGCAACACCGGAACGTTCATTTTCATGAATAGAAGCCGTATGAAGTCCGGCCATTTGTGCATGACAATAACGGGCCTGCGCAACGATGATCTCTGCAAGGACAGGGTTTTTCTTATGTGCCATTGCTGAAGAGCTGCCACCTGAGGCTAATGTCATTTCCGCAATGTCGGTTTGCACGATCATCAAGATGTCTTGTGCAATTTTGCCCATGGCGCTCGCTGCAGCCGAGAACCACACAGCAATCGCGACTATTGGCTGCCTGTCTGTTTGCCAGTGGTGGCTGGGCGCATCCAAATTCAGAGCATTTGCGACCGATGTGCAAAGCGCATCGTAAGGCTTGCCTAAATTGCGCGCAGCGCCTTCCGGCCCTCCCAATTGAACGGGAAAGTAATCCGGTTTTGTGCGTTTCAAATTTGCTATTTGAGACTTCCAGTTGCCAACTTTCTCAGCCACTGAAATTGGCAGCGCGTTCTGCATGCGTGTACGAGCCTGTAAAATTTGACCGTCTGCACTACGCGCAACCAAAGCATCTAATGCCTGATCCAAGACGGCAAGCCGCTCATCAACAATTGCAACCGATTGGCGCAAACGCACCATCACGCTACTGTCGATGAGGTCCTGACTGGTCAGGCCCAGATGGAAGCTAGGACGTATATTCTCTTCAAGATTTGCGCGCAGTTGGCGAACCAGCGACGGCGGTGCAACGCCATCACTCTTGAAATCTGCGGCGAGTGCATTCTCGTCGATTTCAAATTTCTCGATTGCACCCTTGATTATTTCTGCGTGTTCCTGAGCGACGATGCCCATCTGCGCTTGCGCACAGATCAAAGCATACTCAAAATCTAGCATTGCTTGAATGTCGACTTTGGCCGTGAAAAGCGCTTCAATCTCAGCATCGTCGTTAAACGCATTGAGCATTGCACTTGGTCCAAATGTATAGCTCATGCGATTATCCTGTGATCTTGATTATATGTCGAAGAAGACAGTTTCTTGGTCTCCCTGCAGGTGAATGTTAAACTGGTAGACGCCTGCCTCGTCTAGTGGCTTAGCGATAAGCGTGTGCCTGCGGCTTTCATCCACCAATTCAAGTTGAGCATCTCCATCAACCTGCGAAAAATAGATGCGTGTCACAAGGCCGATATTGATGCCGCGTGCCGTAACCCAAACTGTAATGAAAGGCGCAACCTCGTTACCATTTTCATCACGCATTGATACCGGTTTAGATGTTTTGATCTCATAAAATCCAGTTTCAAAATCTGTGCCTGTACGGCGCCAAGTGCCTTCATTCTCTGGTTGCCAAAACTCAAGCATAACATCGCGGCAGATTTGCGCATCGCCGTCAAAAACCTGTCCGCGAATTGTTATGGGGTCTTTATGATTGATCGCACCATAATGCGTTAGATCATTGTCATAGATTTTATCGATGCCAACGGAATTTGGAAGGCAGCCTATATGGACGTAAGGACCAGCGGTTTGTGACGCGGTTTCCCGCAACGGATTTTGCGTGTTAGTTTCTGCTGGTCGTGTGCGTCTGATTTCCAAAGGGTCCATCTTAATTGCCCTCCAATTTATTTTCAAACAATGTCGAACTCGGTCCGCGCAAGACAAGGTCAAAACGATAAGCCCGCAAATCCATTGGGATACTTTTTGACATGTCCAAGCGCGCCGTCAATTGATCGACAGCACGTGCATCGTTAATCGACTGCACAATCGGGCAAATCGCTATATGCGGATCACCTTCAAAATACATTTGTGTAATGAGGCGTTGCGCAAAACCTGATCCAAAGATTGAAAAATGTATATGGGCAGGGCGCCAATCATTGCCGCCATTGGGCCAAGGATAAGGCCCTGGTTTGATCGTGCGAAATTGATAGCGGCCTTCCGCATCGGTTACACAGCGCCCACAGCCACCAAAGTTAGGATCCAATGGCGCAAGATAAGAATCATTCTTATGGCGATAGCGGCCGCCGGCATTAGCCTGCCACACCTCAATCAAAGCATGCGGCACGGGTCGTGCGGCCTCATCAAGAACCTGACCATGAACGACAATGCGTTCGCCAATGGCGCTTTGCCCCGCCTCCGCATAATTGACGATCAGATCACTATCATATTGACCTAAAGCCATGTCGCCAAAGGCGGGCCCTGTTACATCGCTAAGTGTTTGAGGAACCGCGACAAGCTTATGCTTGGGATGCCTCAAAATAGTTGAGCGATAGTCCGGGTAATCCATCGCCGGCTGGGCATCATACTGACGCGGTGAAACGCCTTTAATGGAACTACTCATGATCAGCTATCCTTCATCTCGGCCAACACTTTTTTTGCTATTTTAAATGCATGGTTGGCATGGGGCACACCGGCATAAATACCCACATGCATCAATGCTTCGCGAATATCTTCCATCGTTGCGCCAGTGCGCGCCGTTGCCCTAACATGCATTTCAAACTCTTCGTAGTGCCCAAGCGCTGCCAGCAGCGCGAGCGTCACCATAGAGCGCTCGCGCTTTGTCCAATGGTCGCCCGACCAGACATTACCCCAAGCAGCATCCGTTATCATTGTTTGGAACGGAGCATCGAAATCTGTCTTAGCAGCTTCCGCGCGATCAACATGTGCATCGCCTAAAACAGCACGGCGCGTTTTCATTCCTTTATTGTTCGCGTCAGACATTTAACAATCCTCACATTTCAAGCGGCAAGCCGACATAGTTTTCCGCGACTGATCGCGATGCTGTTTCGGAGCCCACTATATGGTCAAACTCTGCGCGCTGCATACGTTTTTCAAAGGCACTCATATCGGGAAATTGATGCAGCATCATCGACATGAACCATGAAAATCGTTCTACTTTCCAAACTCGTTTCAAACAAATCTCAGAGTAGCGTTCCAGATAATCATTGTTGTTTTTCTTATAGTGCTCAACAAGCGCGCGCGAAAGAATACGCACATCGGCAATCGCAAGATTTAGACCCTTTGCACCTGTTGGCGGCACGATATGTGCAGCGTCCCCTGCTAGATATAAATTGCCGTAACGCATTGGCTCTGCAACAAAGCTGCGCAGCGGCGCAATCGACTTTTCAAAGCTAGCACCGATTTTCAGATTACTTGCAATTTCCGGGCCCATGCGAAGTGAAAACTCATCCCAGAAACGCTGATCTGACCAATCTTCAACTTTGTCATTGAGCGAACATTGAATGTAATAGCGGCTTCGGATTTCTGAGCGCATCGAACTGAGTGCAAAACCGCGTTCGTGATTTGCGTAAATCAATTCTTCTGAAACCGGCGGTTTCTCGACCAGCACACCGAGCCAGCCAAAAGGATAAACACGCTCAAACGTTTTCATTACATCGTCTGGAATCGCACTTCTCGCAACGCCGTGAAAACCATCGCATCCAGCAATATGATCGCACTCGACCTCGTAACTCTCTCCACCGCGTGAGTAACGCACTTTAGGTGAACTTGATTTCACATCGATAGGCTGCACGTCATCTGCTGAAAAGATAATCTCGCATCCCTGCTCCAAACGCTTAGCAATGAGATCAATTGTCAATTCGGTTTGACCATAGATCATGACATCCTTGCCTGTATGGCCTTTGATATCAATGCGGTGCTTGTTGCCGTTAAATGCCAGATCAAAGCCTGCATGGGGAATGCCTTCTTTGTGCATACGCGCACCAATACCAGCTTCATCCAGCGCTTCGACCGATCCCCATTCCAGCACGCCTGCCCGCACGCGCGCTTCAATGCGTTCCCGTGACTGGCGGTCAATAATTATGCTTGAAATGCCTTCATTGTGCAGAAGTTGCGACAGTAAGAGGCCCGCAGGTCCGCTACCTATGATACAAACTTGCGTCTTCTTACTTTTCATAACGATCTTCCATTTGCCTAGCTTAGACTTAGGCAGTAGCGACGAGCCTTCTCAAGTGACAGAATGAACAAAGAATAGTACTATTCGATCACACAATTCAACTTAAGAGCACGATTCATCCAATATGCAACCTATTCCAACATATGCGCTTTACGGTGAAAATCTCGAAGAAAGCTATGATGACATATTGCATTTTGAGCAACTTCGTATCCGAAGCGCAGAACACAACTGGTCAATAAAACCACACAAACATGATACGCTTTGGCAATTATTTTACGTAGAAACTCCAGGTGCAAAATTACGTTTAGGTGAAACAGATATTTGCACCTCACAGCCTATCTTCGCCGTAATCCCACCGCTTTGCGTGCACGCATTTCAATTTCCCCAAAATGCCATTGGCGGGGCAATCAGCATTCGGTTCCCCGTTTTACATGCCATGCTTGAAGATTTGCCTGACAGTCACTTTCTTACAACAAGCTGGTGCATCCTAAAGCAGTCGGACCCATCATTTTCCGCTGCGTTCAACGCATACCAGAATCTGGTGACAGATTTTTCAAACATTGATCCTTTGCGAAAGCAGTCATTGAAAGCGGATATAACAACCATATTGGTGTCACTTATCCGGCAAACTTTACCGAGCAAACATTCTGCACGTGAACTATCAATATCGCAAAAAGACGATCAGTTGAGGCAATTTTGCCAACTCGTCGAAGAAAATTACCGTTTGAATTGGACTTCAGAACGATATGCTAGCGCTGTTGATATGTCTCTGGCCTCTTTAAACCGCCGTGCTCGCACAATTTTAGGCTCGTCGCCGCAGCGGTTTATTTCCAAGAGAAGAGTGCTTGAAGCCAAACGCATGCTCAAACTTACCCGGCTATCTGTTTCAGAAATCGCACACGAGCTCGGATATAGTGACACATCCTATTTTTGCCGCTCGTTCAAAAAAATGACATCAATGACGCCGGCTCATTTCAGACGTAAAACGAGCCGGTAATTATTGATTTCAAAATTAATCAGCCAGTACAGCCGTTGCTTCAATTTCAATAAGTGCTGCGTCTTCAACCAGCGCAGACACAACAACCATAGTCATTGAAGGGAAGTGTTTGCCCAGCACACGGCGATAAGCTTCACCAACCTCACGCTGGCGTGCGACATATTCTTTCTTGTCGATAACGTACCACGTTAAACGCACAAGATCCGTCACCTTGCCCCCTGCAGCTTCAACAACATCTACGATATTGCGCAATGCTTGTTCCATCTGCCCAATAAAGTCATTGGTTTCAAATTCTTGCTGGGCATTCCAGCCTATCTGGCCGCCCACATAAAGTGTTTTTCCAGATGCGACGATACCGTTAGAATAGCCTCTCGCTTTTAACCAACCTTCAGGTTGAATGACTTGGTGTGTCATGCACCGTCCCCTTTTATATTTTTTTCTAATACGATGCGCATAGCATCCGGCCATGATGTAGGCCGTCCATTTTCATTCACATAGACAATTGTAGCTCTTGCAGAAAAGCGATGCTCATCACCGCAGTAAGCATCCACAGTCAATTCAAAACTTGAACGCCCAACTCTGATTGCTGCAAGTTGTAGATTTAGTTGATCACCATGTCTGCTTGGCTTCAAAAACTTGCATTGAATTTCTGCTGTCGGTACTGCCGCATGCTGATGCATCTCCTCGAAAGGCGCTTTAACAACATCGGCAAAAAACGCCTCAATGACGTCATTGATCATTTCAAAATATCGCGGATAAAAAACAATACCCGCAGGGTCGCAATGTTTGAAAAGAACTTTTTGAGGAAAATTAAATACCATCATCAAACACCCAAATATTGTTCTGATATCTCTGGTGTTAATGCGGTGAAATCACCTGACCACACACTTTTTCCGCGCTCTAAAATGACAGCACGGTCAGCAACATTGGCCAGTTCCGCAATTGTTTTATCAACCACCAAAATCGAAAGCCCCGTCTCAGCTTTCAGCTTAGATATCGCCGCCCAAATCTCTTGGCGCACAACGGGTGCAAGCCCCTCCGTTGCTTCATCTAATATAAGCAGGCGTGGGTTGGTCATAAGTGCACGGCTTATTGCAAGCATTTGCTGTTCGCCGCCTGACAAGGAATTTGCATATTGATTACGTCGTTCACCAAGGCGCGGGAATAATTCGACTACACGCTCGAAATTCCATTCACCGCTTCGTGATGCCGCAACTAAGTTTTCATATACTGTAAGATTTGAAAAACAGCGCCTACCTTCTGGGCACAGACCGATGCCCATGCGCGCCACGCGGTGACCGGGTAGTTTTGTGATGCTTGCTCCAGCAAAATCAATTGTACCGCTACTATTTTTCAGCAAACGGCAAATGACTTTTATGGTTGTTGATTTCCCCATGCCGTTGCGGCCCATTAAGGCTACAACTTCGCCGTCTCCAACTTCTAAATCAACACCAAAGAGCGCTTGAGACGCGCCATATGAAGCTTGTATATCGCTGATCTTGAGAAGTGCCATTACGCTGCCTCCTCGCCTAGATAAGCACGGCGCACTTCATCGTGATTACGGATAAAATCAACATTGCCCGTCGCGATCACCTTGCCATAGACAAGAACACTAATGCGGTCAGCCAATGCAAAGACCGCATCCATGTCATGCTCCACAAGAAGAATTGGTGCCTGTTGACGCAAATTATCCAAAAAGCTTGTGAGCATTTTTGAACCTTCAGCGCCCATGCCAGCCATTGGCTCATCCATCAAAAACACTTTCGGTTCAAGCGTCAGCGCAACCGCCACTTCTAACTGTCTGCGTTGCCCGTGTGAAAGTTCCGAAGTGACTTTATGCATTTGGTGGCTTAGTCCTACGCGCTCGATTGCACTTTGAGCGCATTCACGCAGTTCTGCGTCCTTCATAACAGGCATAAAAAACCGGAAAGCGCCACCGCGTTTGCCAAGTGCGCCCAGCATTACATTTTCTAGAACTGTGTAGTCCATAGCCAGTTCTGAGATTTGGAAAGTGCGCCCTAAACCAAGCTTCGCCCGCTCTGCAATAGACAGCTTGGTAACGTCATACCCAAGCAAATCGATTTTGCCTGTATCTGGTTTTAGTTTGCCGGCTATTTGCGAAATAAGCGTGGATTTCCCCGCACCATTGGGCCCAATAAGCGCATGGATTTCACCTTCACGTAAATCAAGCGAGACGCCATCGCTGGCTTTTAGTGCGCCAAATGACTTTGAGATATTTTGTATATTCAGCACTGTATCAGGCATCGGCGTTCTCCTTTTTGGAAAGAGCGCCAATCAACCCGCCGCGTGCGAAAAGAACGACAGACAGCAAAATAACCCCAAGGTAAATGTGCCAGAACTCTGATAGTCCGCCCAGCCAATGCTCCAGAAGGATGAACAGTGCAGCGCCAACAACAGGGCCATATAATCTGGCCACACCACCAAGAATGATAAACACCATAATCTCGCCGCTTGTTTGCCAGCTAAACATTGTCGGACTAATGAAGCGATTAAGGTCTGCAAACAAAGCGCCAGCCAAGCCTGTAATGGCTCCTGATATTGTGAAAGCGATGAGTTGAATCTTAAACGGATTAAGGCCGACTGTGCGAATACGCTGCGCATTTTGACGTGCACCATTAAGCGCCAAACCGAAGGATGAATGGGTCAAGCGGTTCACGCCGTAGATGACCACCATCAAAACAACAAAGCAGATGCCAAAGAACTGGATCGGATCGAGTGTGTTTAAGCCTGGGAAACTGTTGCGCACATAAATCGACAACCCGTCTTCGCCGCCATAGGCAGGCCAGCTGATAGAAAAATAATAGAGCATCTGGCCAAAGGCGAGCGTGACCATAATAAAATAGACGCCCGATGTTCTCAAGCTGAACAAGCCAATCACGAATGCAAAGAAGCTACTGACAACGATCGCAACCAACCAAATGATCGGCATTGAGTTTGTTCCTTCAATAAGGAACGGTGTTTCCATAATAGGCGTAAAATTCTGCGCATGGCTGGCCAATACACCCATTGCATAGCCGCCAAGCCCGAAGAATGCAGCATGCCCAAGACTGATCAATCCACCTTGGCCTAGCGCTAAATTTAAGCCCACGCCAGCAAGGGCCAAAATTACGGCCTTCGTGGTCAGTGTTATCAGAAATGGCTCGTCCATGACCCATGCACCTAGAGCCATGCCAAGAATTAAAAGCGCCACCGTATAGTTGAGAAAACGTTCGCTAATCACTTACGCTCTCCCAAATAGGCCGGTTGGTTTGAAAATCAAAACCGCAGCCATCAAAATGTAAATCGACATTGACGCAAGTGACGAGCCAACAGATGTGGCCGATGACTGCTCCATAAAATTTGCAAAGAAGAGTGGTAGCATCACGCGGCCAAGCGTGTCGGTTAAACCGACGAGCAATGCGCCAACAAGCGCGCCCTTGATTGAACCAATACCGCCTATAACGATGACGACAAATGCAAGGATTAACACCGGCTCGCCCATGCCAACTTGTACGGACTGAATGGCACCGACGAGTGCCCCAGACAAACCCGCAAGCGCTGCGCCAAGCGCAAAGACAAGTGTGTAGAGTTTGGAAATATCAACGCCCAATGCACCAATCATTTCGCGGTCATTTTCGCCCGCACGAATACGCATGCCAATGCGGGTCTTTGAAATAAGTAAGAACAATCCGATTGCCACCGCTACGCCCACCAAAATAATCATCAGGCGGTAGGATGAATAGGCAATACCGCCGGGCAACGTAACCGTGCCCGATAGAGCTTTAGGCACATCAAGAAAAAGCGGAAAGGATCCGAAAAGCCAACGCGTGCTTTCAGAAAAGATCAAAATCAAAGCAAAAGTCGCAAGTACCTGATCAAGATGATCGCGGTCATACAATCTGCGAATGACAACCAGCTCAACCACCGCACCAACAATAGCAGCTGCCGCAAGACTTGCCGCAAGCGCCAACAGAAACGATCCTGTTGATGCAGCAACGGCAGCCGCAGCAAATGCGCCGACCATATATAGCGAGCCGTGAGCGAGATTGATTAAACCCATGACGCCGAAAATCAACGTCAGGCCGGCCGCCATTAAAAATAGCATGACGCCGAATTGCAGGCCGTTTAAAATTTGTTCGATAATGAGAACGGTGGACATAATGTACGCCTAATAAATCAACCGGACGCAAGCGCCCGATTGATCAGTTTACTAATTACATGTCACATTCAGTTGCGAAAGCATCTGCATGATCTTTAAGTGCTGTGCCAATGATCTTGTTGGTGAAAACATCACCTTCTTTGATCACTTCGCGAACATAGATGTCCTGAATTGGATGGTTGTTGTTACCAAAACTGAAATCACCTCGTGTCGATTTAAAATCAGCTTCTTTTAACGCGGCACGGAATGCATCAGCGTCCTTAACATCTGCTTTGCCCATAGCACTCAAGAGCAGATTTGCTGTGTCAAAACCTTGAGAAGCATAAAGTGATGGCAAACGGCCATACTCAGCTTGGAAGGTTTTTACGAATGCAACATTGGTTTCGTTGTCGAGGTCTTTGCCCCACTGTGATGTGTTTTTAACACCGAGCGCAGCATCGCCAACGGCTTGCAAAATACCTTGATCAAAGGAAAATGCCGGACCGATCAATGGAATATCTACACCAGAGCCCGCATATTGCTTCATGAAAGAAATGCCCATGCCGCCTGGTAGGAAGAAGTAAACGCTATCAGCGCCCGAAGCACGAATTTGCGCAATCTCAGCTGCGTAATCTGTTTGACCAAGCTTGGTGAAAACTTCGCCTGCCAACTCACCTTTATAAAAGCGCTTATAGCCGTTCAACGCATCCTGACCTGCAGGATAGTTCGGTGCCATAATAAACGAATTTTTCAAGCCAGCTTCAGTCGCATAGGCACCTGCGGCTTCATGCAAGTTGTCGTTCTGCCAAGCGACGTTAAAGTAGTTCGGGTTACAGGCTTTACCGGCAAGCGCAGATGGACCCGCATTCGGCGAAAGATAGAATTTTCCCTGTGCGACAGCTGACGGCACCACCGCCATTGCCAAATTTGACCAGATGATACCGGTCATCACATCAACCTTTTCAGACTGAATCATTTTGTCGGCTAGCTGAACGGCGATGTCAGGTTTTTGTTGATCGTCTTCGATCACAACTTCTACATTATCATTGCCGGATTCTTTGATCGCAAGCATGAAGCCATCACGCACATCAATACCAAGTCCAGCACCGCCGCCAGACAAAGTCGTAATCATGCCAACCTTTAATTTGCCATGACCTTCCGCAATTGCGCTTGATGCCAATGCTGCAACGGATACCGCTGCCAGTAATATTGATTTAATTTTCATTTTTTTTCCCTCAGTTTCAGTCGCTTAAAAAGCTTTGAACGTTAACGTCGTATAAGTGCGCTCGATTCCCTTAATATCGAGCACGTGATCATTGATGAATTTGCCAATATCCTTGTCCTCCGACAGATACATCTTCATCAATAAATCGTAGTCACCGCTTGTCGAATAAAGTTCAGAATGTATTTCGCGCTTGGCAATTTCATCGGCGACTTCATAGCCTGTACCCGGTTTGCACCTAATTTGAACGAATACGCACTGCATGTTTAAGTCTCCTTGAGGCGGTAATTATTGACCAGTTTGTTTCAGCAAAAATCGCTGTATTTTTCCGGTCTGAGTTTTTGGCAGTTCTGTGCAAAACACAATAGATCGTGGATACTTATACGGCGCAATTGTTTGTTTTACATGCTCTTGTAGGTGTTTGATTTGCGCATCATCTGCATTTTGTCCTTCATTCAGAACAATATGCGCTTGAACTATCGAGCCTCTTGATTCATCTGCGACCCCAATAACAGCACATTCACGCACCGCAGGGTGCCCTAGCAATGCTGCTTCAACTTCTGGTCCAGCAATATTGTATCCGCTGGAAATAATCATATCGTCATTGCGCGCGGCAAAATGCAAATATCCCTCAGCATCCATCATGAAACTATCGCCGGTGATATTCCAGCCGTTCTGAACATAATTGCTCTGCCTATCATCGGCCATATAGCGACATCCAGTTGGTCCCCGAACCGCCAAGCGGCCTACGGTTCCGACGGCCACCTCATTACCCTCATCATCGACTACTTTTGCTTCATAGCCTGTGACCGGTTTACCTGTGCATGCGGGGCGATGATCGTCAAAGCGGTTCGATATAAAGATATGCAACATCTCAGTTGCCCCGATGCCGTCAAGCATCGGTTTGCCAGTTTTAGCAATCCATTCCTCGTAGACAGGGGCAGGCAAAGTTTCGCCTGCAGAAACAGCCGCGCGCAAACTGGACAAATCTGCGCCCTCTGCCATCGCCGCCAACATGGCCCGGTAAGCCGTTGGAGCAGTAAAACAGACCGTAGCCTTATACTTCTCAATGATCTCAATCATATTGGGCGGGCTGGCATTTTCGAGCAGCGTTGCGGTTGCGCCAAAACGCAGCGGAAATATCGCAAGGCCGCCAAGGCCAAATGTGAAAGCCAAAGGCGGTGAGCCGACAAACACATCGTCTGGCACAACACCTAAAATCTCTTTTGCATATCCATCAGCAATCATCAGCAAATCACGGTGAAAATGCATGGTGGCTTTCGGCTTACCTGTCGTGCCAGATGTAAAGCCGAGTAATGCAACATCATCACGGCCCGTTTTCACAGCATCAAATTTAACCGGCTTTTCAAGCGCAAGTCGGTCAAGTTCTGCCTCATGGTTTGATGTGCCATCAAAGCCAATGACATGTTTTACATGTTTGTTATCTGCCGCAAAGCCTGCAACCTCTTCGATAAGCCGCGTGTCGCACAAAATGTGGCTGATCTGAGCCAGATCGACAATTGGTTCAAGCTCGACGCTACGCAGCATGGGCATTGTGTTGATAACAACGGCACCTGCCTTTGTCGCGGCAAGCCAACACGCAACCATTGCAGGATTATTGGCTGAGCGGATCATCACGCGATTACCCGCCTTCAATCCAAAGTCTTCAACCAGCACATGTGCGATACGGTTTGTCCAATCCGCCAATTCCTTATAGGTGCGGCGGCGGCCATTTCCGATCAGAGCGGTATTATCGCCAAAACCCTGCTCAACCATTTTGTCTGTTAGTTCGACACCAACATTGATATAATCAGGATACTCAAAACCGTTTAGTAAAAATTCTGGCCACTGACTTTGTGGCGGCAGATTATCACGCGCAAAACTGTCTATATGATTGGAAGGTCCGAGCATTAGTTTCCTCCCTGAAACTGTACCAGTGTTTGACGGGCGATGATGATTTTTTGCACATCTGACGCCCCTTCATAAATTCTCAAAGCGCGAATTTCTCGATAAAGCTGCTCGACTTTTTGACCGGATTTAACACCGTCACCGCCATGAATTTGCACCGCTTGATCGATGATTTTTTGCGCTTGTTCTGTTGAAAACAGTTTTGCCATAGCGGCCTCACGCGTGATACGCGGTGCGCCGCTATCTTTTGCCCAAGCCGCGCGATAGATCAGCAAAGCACTCGCATCGACATTGAGCGCCATATCGGCCAAATGACCTTGCACCAATTGCATATCGAATAATTTTTGCCCTTGAATTTCACGCGACTGCGCGCGGCTCAAAGCTTCATCCAAAGCACGCCGCGCAAAGCCAAGCGCTGCTGCTGCCACGGTCGGTCTGAAAACATCAAGCACAGACATAGCGATCTTAAAACCATCACCTGATTTTCCAAGTAATGATGATTTTGGAATACGGCAATCGTCAAATTTCAATGTCGCTAGAGGGTGCGGTGCAATTGTTTCCAACCGCTCTGCAATGTTTAGCCCTATTGTTTCTGCTGGCACAATAAATGCCGAGAGCCCCTTTGCGCCGGGCGCATCGCCCGTGCGTGCAAACACAGTATAAATGTCAGCAATGCCGCCATTTGATATCCATGTTTTTTCGCCGTTCAACACATAATCATCACCATCAGGTGTTGCGGTCATTGCCGAATTTGCAACATCGGAACCTGATTGCGGCTCGGTTAGCGCAAAAGCGGCAATTGCTTTACCGCACCGCGTTAAGGGCAACCACTTTTCTTTTTGTGACTTGTTGCCAAACAGTGAAATCGCGCCGGTTCCCAAGCCCTGCATCGCGAATGCAAAATCGGCCAAGCCATCATAGCGGGCCAAAGTCTCACGGATTAAACAAAGGCTTCGCACATCCAGTTTAGCGTTCTCATCTAATGGATCAACACCACTATAACTTGCCCAACCGGCCTCGCCTAAAGCGCTGACTAAATGACGGCATGCAGCATCGGTATCCGTGTGGTCAATGGCATCAATATGCTTACTTGCCCAAGCTTCCAAATCAGCCGACAAAGCTCTGTGTTTGTCTTCAAAAAATGGCCAATCAAGAAAGCTGCGATCTGCCATTAGTTACCCTCAAATACTGGTTTTTGTTTATTCGCAAATGCTTCAAAGGCTCGTTTGAAATCCCCAGTTTGCATGCACAGCGCTTGCGCTTGCGCTTCAGCTTCAATGGCTTGGTCTATAGACATTGACCATTCTTGCTGGAGCATAGTTTTAGTCATCATGTGTGCGAAGTTTGGACCTTCTATGATACGTTCCGCCAATGAAAGTGCCTCAGCTTCTAGCGTATCGGCACTCGCCAGCTTATTATAAAAACCCCAGCGCTCACCCTCATCGGCACTCATTGAGCGACCTGTATAAAACAGCTCAGCAGCGCGTCCCTGTCCTATGATGCGCGGCAGGATAGCGCATGCGCCCATATCGCATCCAGCAAGCCCCACACGGGCAAACAGGAACGCGGTTTTAGCCTCTGGTGTCGCAATGCGAAGATCCGACGCCATCGCTATGATCGCACCTGCGCCCACGCAAATACCATCGACAGCCGATATGACAGGCTTGCCGCAATTGATAATCGCTTTGACAAGATCGCCCGTCATTCGCGTGAATTGCAAAAGCTCTTTCATGCTCATCTTAGTCAGCGGTCCAATGATTTCATGGACATCGCCACCTGATGAAAAATTGCCGCCATTTGGAGCAATAATCACAGCGTCAACATTTTCAGCGTAATGAAGGTCGCGGAACCAATCCCGCATTTCTGCATAGCTTTCAAATGTCAGCGGATTTTTGCGCTCGGGCCGGTTGAGTGAAATATGTGCAATCCGGTTTTCAACACGGCAATTGAAGTGCACCACATCTGTTTTGCAATCTGTCATGCTTCCTCGCTTTTAGTACCGTGCAATTCAACCAAAATTCTGTCGAAGGAACTGATCATATTCTCAGCTTCGTTCATGGATACGTCGGATAGGAGATCATCTATCCATTGCTCATGTGCTGCGGCTTGAAGAGCAAATTCTTCTTCGCCGCGCTTTGTGAGCCTCACGCGCAATGCACGGCGGTCGCCAGGGACTGGTGTTCTTATGATAAGGCCATCTTTTACAAGCCTATCGACAATGCCCGTCACGTTACCATTTGAAACCTTTAGAAGGCCGGACAGTTCACTCATACGCAAACCTTTTGGGAACTGATAAAGCGCGGCTAAAACATCAAAGCGCGGCAATGTTGAATCAAATTCAACGCGCAGTTTCTCACGTATATCGTTTTCGACGCTTCGGGTTACTTTAAGCAGGCGCAACCAAAGGCGAAGTTTGGTTTTTGTCGACATTGCGTATGCCGTTTCTGCTGAAGACATGCTCATATCTCACCGCCATTAATTGAAATCGCCTGCCCATTAACAGAAGAAGCACCTGCGCTTGCGAGCCACAACAAGGTATTGGCAACTTCACTTGGCTGAATAAACCGTTTCATTGGATTTCCAGCCTTAAGACTGTCTTGTGCTGCCTGCGCAGACATGCCCGTTTTTTCAACGATGTTTTCAATCGAAGCCTCCAACATTGGGGTTTCAACAAAGCCCGGACAAACAGCATTGACCGTTATGTTGTTTTTCGCCATTTCCAGCGACACGGCCCGCGTCAAACCTAAAACGCCATGCTTTGCTGCGCAGTAACCTGAAACGTAGGGATAGCCCTTCAAGCTTGCTGTTGACGCAACGGCCAACATACGGCCCCATTTTTCATCACGCATATCTGCAAGACAAGCTTGCCAGACATTAAAAACACCCGTGACATTGATATCGAGCATGCTTGACATGTCGGCCTGCGACATCGCAGCAAAAGGTTTACTTAACGCAGCCCCCGCATTGGCAATCGCAATTGTGATCGGGCCATTTTGCGCACGAAGTTTATCCAAAGCATGGTCAATAGAAGCGCGGTCCGTCACATCGCCAACCGCATAGGCTGCGCCTGTTTTAGCGCTAATTTGTTGAAGTGGTTCTTCGCGCCGCCCTATTATACTGACCTTAAAACCTGCTTCTGCAAACGCTTCTGCAATCGCGGCACCAACGCCCGTTCCACCACCAGTCACGACAACATGTTTAGACGGATTGGTCACGATTGATCCTCCGACATTTGCGCCAGTTTATCAGCCAAGCGCCAAGCCTGATCGCGGCCAGCTTCGTAAGGTTTTGGCCAAACCTCATGACGGTCGCCAAGTTTCGTTGCTTCATGCAACGTCCAATAAGGATCGTTTAAATGCGGCCGCGCAAGACATACCAAATCCGCACGTCCAGCCATCAATATCGAATTGACATGATCGGCCTCAAAAATATTGCCGACAGCCATTGTCGCAATGCCTGCATCATTGCGGATACGATCAGAGAACGGCGTTTGAAACATGCGGCCATAAACAGGTTGGCCTTCAGTCGATGTTTGACCTGCCGATACATCAATAATATCGGCGCCAGCGACGTGGAAGAGCTTTGCAATTTCTACGGACTCTTCGGGCGTAACGCCATCATCGCCCGCCCAATCCGTGGCCGATATTCGCACAGACATCGGTTTATTTTTAGGCCATGCAGCACGCATTGCATTGAAAACTTCCAGCGGGTAGCGCATCCGGTTTTCCAGCGAACCGCCATATTCGTCACTGCGAATATTGGAGAGCGGCGAGATAAAGGAAGATATTAAATAACCGTGCGCTGCATGGAGTTCGATCATATCGAAACCAGCGCGATCTGCCATTTGAGCGGCTGCAACAAATTGATCGCGTACTTCATCCATTTGCGCACGCGACATTTCTTGCGGCGTGGCGTTTTTACTAGACCAAGCTATAGGCGATGCTGAAACAAGCGGCCAATTGCCCTGTTTAAGAGGCAAATCCATGCCTTCCCAACCAAGATTGGTTGACCCTTTGCGGCCTGAATGGCCTATCTGGCAGCAAGCCTTTGCATCTGTTTCTGCGTGGATGAAATCCGTTAGGCGTCTCCATGCTATCTCATGTTCAGGCGCATAAAGACCGGGGCAACCCGGGGTGATGCGGCCTTCGGCTGAAACGCATGTCATTTCCGTATAAACCAGCCCTGCACCGCCCTTGGCTCGTTCGCCGTAGTGGATCAGATGCCAATCTGTTGGCGCACCATCAACAGCTTTGTACTGCGCCATTGGCGATACAACGATACGGTTTTTAAGCTGCATTTGGCGAAGCTTGAATGGTGTAAACATGGGCGCACGAACAGGCGCATTCGCATCTACACCCGATTGCTCCTGAAACCATTTTTCTGCCGAGCTCAACCATTTTGGATCGCGTGCACGCAAGTTTTCATGACTGATACGCTGTGAGCGTGTCAGCAAAGAATAGTTCAATTGGACAGGATCAAGATGCAGATACCGCTCTACATCCTCAAACCAATTGACGGAATTTCGGGCTGCTGATTGCAAGCGCAAAACTTCTAAGCGGCGGTCCTCTTCGTAGCGTTCAAAAGCTGTTTCAAGCGGTACATCAGACGTTACGTGCTTTGCTAAACTGATCGCACTTTCTAGCGCAAGCTTGGTGCCTGACCCGATGGAAAAATGAGCTGTTGCCGCAGCATCGCCCAATAGAACCATATTTTTATGGCTCCATTTTTCGCACATGACACGGGGGAAACGTATCCACGCCGAACCACGAATATGGTTGGCGTTGGTCATCAACGAATGGCCGCCAAGGTGGCTTGCGAAGATTTTCTCGCAAATGGCGATGCTTTCCTGCTGGCTCAGCTTTGCGAATCCATAAGCATCATAGGTTTCTTGACTGCACTCAACGATGAATGTCGCTGTTTTATCATCAAATTGATAAGCGTGCGCCCAAACCCACCCCTTATCCGTGTCCTCGAAAATGAATGTGAAGGCATCATCAAATTTTTGGTGTGTGCCTAGCCAAACGAACTGACATTGCAGCGTATCGACATCCGGTTCAAAAACGTCTGCAAATTCATTGCGGGTTTTAGAGTTCAAGCCATCGCAGGCGACCACAACATCGAATTCATCGGCGTATTTAGAGGCGCTCTCAACTTCTGTTTCAAAGCGCAGATCTATACCAAGTTCAGCTGCACGTTCATGCAAGATAAGAAGAAGGCGCTTGCGCCCTATGCCGCAAAAGCCGTGACCAGAAGATACTGTTTTACGCCCCTGATGAACCAGTGCAACATCATCCCAATAGGCAAAATGTTCTTTAATCGTCGCTGCGCTTTTAGGGTCATTGGCATGCAAATTGCCGAGCGTTTCATCGGACAGGACAACGCCCCAGCCAAAAGTATCGTCTGCTTTATTACGTTCAAAAACAACGACCTCAGCGTCAGGCATACGCAACTTCGCAGAAATTGCAAAATAAAGACCAGCTGGCCCGCCTCCCAAGCATGCAATACGCATAATGTCTCCCGATACGTTGACATTTCAGGGAGCAGGCTCCCAATATTTGAAAGCGTAGACACAGATTTATTATATTTCAAGCAAAAATATTTTAAGCTTGAAATATAATAAATCCGCATCCATGATGCACACCAGAACAGTGCGAGGAACTCAACATGTTGCAAACCAACTCGGAAGAACACGAAGTAGCCACACCGGAAAGCGCACGCGCCAAGCCTGCATCACTGACTTGGCAAGATCCATTTTTACTTGAAAATCAGTTGACCGATGAAGAGCGCATGATCCGCGACACAGCGGAAAATTATTGCCAGAGCAAACTGCTTTCACGTGTCATTGAGGCCAATCGCAATGAAATCTTCCACCGCGAGATCATGAGCGAAATGGGCGAGCTTGGTTTGCTCGGCGCAACTATTCCAGAAGAATTTGGCGGCGTTGGCGCAAACTATGTCTCCTACGGCTTGGTTGCCCGCGAGGTTGAACGTGTTGATAGTGGCTACCGTTCAGCCATGTCCGTCCAATCATCCTTGGTGATGCACCCTATCTTTGCTTACGGCACCGATGAGCAGCGCAATAAGTTTCTACCAAAACTCGCATCAGGTGAATTTGTCGGATGTTTTGGCCTGACCGAACCGGACCACGGCTCTGACCCCGGCGGCATGTTGACCCGCGCTAAACAAGTTGATGGCGGCTATTTGCTCTCCGGTGCAAAGAACTGGATTACCAACTCACCAATCGCTGATGTTTTTGTTGTTTGGGGGAAATCTGACGCCCATGACGGTAAGATCAAGGGCTTTATTCTTGAAAAAGGAATGAAGGGCCTCGTCGCACCAAAGATCGAAGGTAAGTTTTCATTACGCGCTTCAATTACCGGCATGATCCAGATGGATGAGGTTTTTGTACCAGAAGAAAACTTACTGCCAAATGTATCCGGTCTCGCAGGGCCATTTGGCTGTCTTAACCGTGCACGTTACGGCATTTCATGGGGAGCGATGGGGGCTGCAGAAGCATGCTGGCACGCTGCTCGTCAATATACGATGGACCGCAAACAGTTTGGCAAACCGCTTGCTGCAAACCAGCTCATTCAGAAGAAATTGGCGGACATGCAAACTGAAATCTCGCTTGGGCTACAGGGTAGCTTGCGTTTGGGCAGGATGCTTGATGACCACTCTGCGTCTGCTGAACTGATCAGTTTGATGAAGCGTAACAATTGCGGGAAAGCGCTCGATATTGCACGCGCTGCACGCGATATGCACGGCGGCAATGGTATTAGCGACGAGTATCCGGTTATGCGACATGTGATGAACCTTGAAGCGGTGAACACCTATGAGGGTACACATGATATTCACGCCCTAATTTTGGGACGTGGGCAAACCGGCATTCAAGCGTTTCAATAGGCGCTGTGGTGAGTAATCCGGTTCACATAGATATCGATGGCACGATAGCCATCGTTCGTATCGACAACCCGCCGGTTAACGCTCTTTCACAGAGTGTTCGCACTGGTATCGTGTCTGCTATTCAGGAAACGGATGCAGATGCCAATATCCGTGCTGTTATTCTTATTTGCAATGGCAGCACCTTTATGGCGGGTGCCGATATCAAGGAATTTGGCAAGCCTGCGGTTCCTCCGCTTCTTCCTGATGTCGTTACAGCGCTAGAAGCCGCACAAAAACCTTGGGTCGCAGCAATTCACGGCAACGCCCTTGGCGGCGGCCTAGAAGTGGCGCTTGGATGCCATTACCGAATTGCGCAAGTGGGCACGATGCTTGGCCTACCCGAAGTTAATCTGGGACTTATTCCAGGTGCCGGCGGCACCGTGCGCCTGCCACGGCTCATCCCTATGGCGGACGCATTTGCGATGATCACATCGGGAAAGCCTGCCACAGTCACCACAGCTAAATCAACGGGTTTGATTGATGCGGTTTCAAACACAGATCTTCTGCGTGACGCCGTAGCCTTTACGAAAACAATTATTGATCTTCCAAAGCCACTTGCGCTTTCAGCCAAGCCGATCAAAGAGCCTCTGGCGGATGATGAGATCAGTGCAAAATCAAAAGCGACAGCATCTAAATCGCGCGGGCAGCTTTCACCGAAAATTGCAGCTGAAACCATGATCTCTATTCAAGCGTTAGACGCACAATCCGGCCTAACGCTTGAGCGGGAAAACTTTCTTAAATTAAAAGCTGACGAGCAGTCAGATGCCCTTCGCTATATTTTCTTTGCAGAACGTTCTGTCTCAAAAATACCATCGATAAAAAGCGCGATAACAAAACCAATTACCACCATCGGCATAATTGGCGGCGGCACAATGGGCGCAGGTATCGCAGCTTCATGTTTACTGGCTAATTTAAATGTAACGCTCATCGAGCGCGACACAGCATCGCTTGAAAAAGGTGTCGAGCGCATTATTGCAATTTTGCACGCGAGCATGAAACGCGGGCTGATCGATCAAGCGCGATATGATGCGCTGACAGGCAATCTTTCTAGCAGCACGGATTACATCGATATTGCGAATGCGGACTTTGTCATCGAAGCCGTTTTTGAAGACATGAATGTTAAGAAAGATGTCTTTGCCAAATTAGATGCCGTCGTTAAACCTGACGCCATATTGGCGAGCAACACATCTTATTTGGATATGAACGCGCTAGCTGCTGCCACAGTTCACCCCGAACGTGTCATCGGACTACACTTCTTTTCACCTGCTCATATTATGAAGCTGGTTGAAGTTATCCATACAGATCATGTGAGCGATGATGTTTTCGCAACCAGCATGGCGCTTGCGAAAAAACTGCGAAAACTCGCTGTGCCTGCCGGTGTTTGCGATGGATTTATTGGCAACCGCATCATGTCAGCTTATCGCCGTGCTGCTGAATATATGCTTGAGGACGGCGCTTTGCCTCATCAAATTGATGCCGCGATGAAGTCTTATGGATTTGCGATGGGCCTGTTTGAAATGCAGGATTTAGCTGGCCTTGATATTGGCTATGCCATGCGCCGCCGCAAAGATGCTACGCGTGATCCGAACGAGCGCTATGTCGATATTGCCGACAAAATTTACCGTATGGACCGTTTAGGCCGCAAGAATGGTGCTGGCTTCTACATTTATGAAGACGGCAAAACACCAATACATGACCCTGACATTGATGCGCTGGTTATAGCTGAATCAAAGCGTAAAAACATTGCACGCACATCCATGACCGAAGTTGACATCATGGGTGGTCTCCTAGCTGCTATGGCCGATGAAGGCGCTGCACTTTTAAGTGAAAACATTGCTGCGTCACCTGAAGCAATTGATGTCGTTATGGTCAATGGATACGGATTTCCCAGATGGCGCGGCGGCCCGATGTATCAATCCAAGTCTAGCGCTTAATGTCCGTTATAGATTGCACAACTCGACGTAAGGATTGCTGAATGTCTGCTTATATTCTTGATGCTGTACGCACACCAATTGGTCGTTACGGCGGCATGCTTTCATCCATCCGCACCGATGATTTGGCTGCCTTGCCAATTCGCGCACTCATGGATCGCAATCCCAATATGGATTGGTCAAAGATTGATGATGTTATTTTGGGTGATGCCAATCAAGCAGGCGAAGACAATCGTAATGTCGCACGTATGGCTGCACTCCTCGGTGGTCTTCCCGTTGAAGCACCGGGCACGACGATAAACAGACTTTGCGGCTCAGGCATTGATGCCGTTGCCATGGCTGCGCGCGCGATAAAATCCGGCGACTATCGATTAGCAATTGCAGGCGGTGTGGAAAGCATGAGCCGTGCACCTTTTGTCACGCCAAAAGCAACCAGTGCATTTTCCCGTTCGAGTGAAACATACGATACGACCATTGGCTGGCGTTTTGTAAATCCAAAAATGCAAGCTGAACATGGCATCGATTCAATGCCTGAAACCGCAGACAATGTCGCTGAAGAATATGGGATTAACCGGCAAGACCAAGATGCTTTTGCCGCGCGTAGCCAGCAACGTTATCAAGCTGCACTGCAAGCTGGCAATTTTGCAGATGAGATTATCACGGTTTCCATCGCGCAGCGTAAAGGTGAGCCTATTGTCTTTGACAAGGATGAGCATCCACGCGCGGATACTGACGCGGCAAAATTAGCAAAACTCAAAGGCATTAACGGCGCAGAAAAATCAGTCACTGCGGGCAATGCTTCCGGTGTTAATGACGGTGCTGCTGCCTTGCTGATTGCCAATGAAATGATTGCGCAAGATTTCGAGCCGCTCGCGCGTATCCTGGCAACAGCCGTTGTTGGTGTCGCGCCGCGTATCATGGGTATTGGGCCAGTGCCTGCAACGCGCAAAGTACTTGAACTAACCGGCCTTACGATTGATCAAATGGACGTCATCGAAATCAATGAAGCATTTGCGAGCCAAGGTCTTGCATGTTTGAGAGAACTAGGGCTGCCCGATGATGCACCACATGTAAATCCGAATGGCGGTGCAATTGCACTTGGACACCCGCTTGGTATGTCGGGTGCCCGATTGGTTATGGCTGCCGCGTATCAATTACGTCGCACAAAGGGACGCTATGCCCTTTGCACAATGTGTATTGGTGTCGGGCAAGGTATCGCAATGATACTTGAGCGCCCATAGCGTCATTACAAAATTGTTCTTACGCGCCATAGCTCTGGAAAGAGTTCAACTTCAAGCATCCGTTTGAGGTAACTAACGCCGCCTGTACCGCCGGTTCCACGTTTAAAACCAATGACACGTTCCACAGTGGTTACATGATTGAACCGCCAGCGCCGGAAGTAATCTTCAAGATCAACCAGCTTTTCGGCAAGTTCATAAAACTCCCAATGCGTTTTGGGTGATTGATAAACAACCTTCCACGCTTCCTGAACCGTCTCATCAAAGACATGTGTTTGCGATGTATCGCGTGTCAAACAAGCTTTAGAAATATCAAAACCATGACGCGCTAACGCCGATATTGCTTCATCATAAAGACTTGGCACGCTGAGCTCTGCTTTAAGCTTCGCAATCGTTTCGCTCTTGTGCTTATGCGGGCTCAACATGGCCGCATTACGGTTACCAACCGAATATTCAATCATACGATATTGCCAAGATTGAAAGCCGGAAGACTGACCAAGATCATCACGAAATGCTGTATATTCGCTCGGCGTCATTGTGCGAAGAACATCCCAAGCATTGTTAAGCTGTTCAAATATTTTTGAGACCCGTGATAGCATTTTAAACGCCATCGAAAACTCATCATCAATGATCGCTTGGCGTGCCGTAACGAGTTCATGAAGGATGAGATGCATCCAAAGTTCAGACGTTTGATGCTGAATAATGAAAAGCAATTCATCATGAGTTTGCGTCAAAGGTTTTTGCGCGGCAAACAGCGTGTCTAAACCGAGATAATCGGCATAGGACATGCGCCCGTCGAAATCCATCTGAGCGCCTTCAGCGGATGGGTCATATGGTTTTTGATCGCTCATGTGACATCACCCTTCTTTTGAAAACGAGGTTGTTTCCATGTATCGTTTTTCATGATGTCCGCTAGAATTTCGACAGCGCGCTTTACATCATTCTCATCGAGATAAAGCGGCGTGAACCCGAAACGCATAGTGTCTGGCGCGCGAAAATCACCGATTACACCTGCCGCGATCAAAGCCTGCATAGCTGGATAACCATGCTCAAATGCAAAGGATATTTGAGAGCCGCGCTGACTAGAATCGCGTGGACTTATCAGCTTGAGCTGCGGACAAGTAGCCTCAACTCCTTCAATGAACAATTCAGATAGTGCGATTGATTTTGCACGCACATCATCCATCGAAACACCATCCCAAATAGCGAGTGCCGTTTCCAATGCAGCCAGCTGTAAAATCGGCGGCGTACCAACACGCATACGTTCGATGCCCGGAGCTGGTCGATAATCTAAATCAAATGCGAAGGGTTGCGCGTGACCAAGCCAACCAGCCAAAGATGGTTCGACGCTATCTGCAATGTCGGGGCGGATGTAAATAAAGGCCGGAGCACCGGGCCCGCCATTTAAATATTTATAGGTACAACCGACTGCAAACTCGGCATTGCTTGCGGCCATATCGACAGGCACGGCACCAGCTGAATGCGCCAAATCCCAAATCGATACGGCACCAACATCATGCGTTGCTTTCGTCAGCGCATTCATATCATGCATGCGTCCGGTGCGGTAATCGACTTGCGTCAACATGACAACGGCAACATCTTCTGTGATGTTGTCATATACATCTTCGGGCGCGACCACACGCAATTCATGTCCGCTTTTCAATGTTCGCAACAGCCCATCGGCGATATAAAGATCGCTTGGGAAATTACCGCTATCAGAAAGCACAATTTTGCGATCAGGGCGCATTGCCAGTGCTGCGGCCAATGCCTGATATACTTTGACAGACAGGGTATCGCCGAGGACAGTTGATCCTGCCGCGCATCCCAAAAGCTTTCCAATCTTATCACCAAGAATACTTGGCTGCTTCATCCAGCCTGCGTCATTCCAGCCCTTGATGAGCATTTCGCCCCACTCATCTTCGACTGTTTTGTTCACGCGTGATGATGCTGCCTTTGGCATTGGACCTAAAGAGTTTCCATCAAGATAGATGACCCCTTCTGGCAAATAAAATTGGTCTTTTTTCAAGATGCTCTCCCGTTTATTTTTTCCTGCATAACGTTCTTTTTGTCATATCAGTTTTACCCATACAGCCAAGCATTTACTGCACTAAAATCGAGAGCAAAGAGCGTATTTTAAGAACGATGGCGTCTCGCTGCTGGCTTTATCCTCACAGCCATTTTGCTAGTTTGAAAACCAGATAAAGCACAATGCCGCCAATGATGGATATAGCCGTTAAAACCCAAAATGCTGACGGCGAATCTAACCCCGGCATTCCGCCTACATTGACGCCGAATAGTCCGGTAAAAAAAGTCAAAGGGAGAAAAATTGCAGCAATAATAGAAAGTAAATAACTGTTGCGCCCAATCGCATTAGCATGATCCGCATCAAGCTTATCTTGCACAGAAGCAAGCCGCTCTTTGGCTGCATCCAGCTCTTCAATAATTCGGCGCGTTCTATTGCTACTCTCACGCAAACTTGCGATTTCTCCCTTGGAGAATATCCAATCTTTAATGGTTGCCAGATTGCTTAGCGCTTCTCGCTGCGGGTTTATAAAGCGGCGCATTCTCAAGACCCCTTGCCTTAAATCGGCAAGTTCTGCTGTATCCACCTTTGCCCCTTCAAGCATATGTTCTTCGAGGTCGTCGGTTCGATCTTCTAGCTCAATCGAAATCTTTTCAATTCTGTCTGTTAGGTTGTGGACCAGGTCGGCAATAAAAGCGCCAACTGTTGACGGCGCATTACCTGCAATCGCCGCTTCCTTTAACGCGTCAGCGGCATAAACTTTGCGGCCGCGCGTAGAGATGATTCCATCCTTGGTCACCCACATTCGCAGTGACACCATATCTTCTGGTGCTGATTTTGGGTTCAGATTTACAGCTCTCAGATTGAGCAACAATCCATCATCAAGCCGGTCACAACGTGGGCGCGTTTCAGCTTGCAGCAAAGTTCTACCAGCAATTGTTGGAAGGTTGCTTTTTATCCAAGCCTCGACGCTCGGCTCACTTCGTTTCAAATGAAGCCAACGATAACCAACATTCGTACTGACAGTCGGCCAATCATCCGTAATTGGCCTTACTGAATCTGGCAGAATATCGAATGCAGCAAGCGGCTTGAGTATGTGTTTTTTCATCACAAGATTGTGCCGCAGTGTTGCAGTCTGAACAAGCCTGGAATTGTCTAATGAGAAAGAGTGTACCGCTTAGCAATAAAGTCATGATCCTCTTGCAGCCATGAGGCTAATTCGCATTCTTGTCTCAAGAGTTTTAATTGGTTTTCAAGCAGTACTTTATGTTCGCTGGTTGCAGCATTGTGCAATCTAAGAATGGCATCCCCTAAATTTTGAGCCATCAAGAAATTATCCCGACAAGTACGGCGGATTGAGCTAAAGGCAGTGTTGAATATATCTTCTGCTTCATAGCCGTTAATCACCACGCGCAAGGTGCCATTTTCATCAACAAGTTCATTATTGCGAAGTTCCGATTTGACCATGCCATTAAAGGCGGCACTCATCTGGTCCACACAGGCAATCGCTGTAAATGTATCATTTACGCCCGGCGAGAGTGCGCGTAGTGCAATTTCTATCAGCATGTTGATTGCATACTCAACATCATCATGTGCCGACCCTCTGGATTCGGCGATCGTCAACGTGTTCAAGAATATCTCGCTAAACGCATCTTCATCCAACTCGGAAGTGGCGCCGTCAAAATTACAGCACGCTATCTTTTGTCCTTTCAGAACAAAATCCCCCGGCTTTTCAATGATCTTAAATTTCAAGTCGCGCTCAACGGCCATCGATAGCAGCGCATCTTCGTTCATATTTGTTAGATAACCGGATTTATGTGCAAATATTTCATAATTAAGCGCGGGTAGTTCCGCCTCTTCTGATGCGGTTTGGTCAGCCTCCAAATTAATCAGTTTGCTTAGCCGCTCTTCTAAACCGACGGATATTTCCGCTATTTCTTCGTCAATCGTAACGCTGCGCGAAACTTCATGAACGAAGTAAATAAGCTGGAGAACAGAGATAGCACTTAAGGCAAATGCAACGGCAATTGAAAAACCGGGTACAAAATCAGGTCTTGTTTGATGCAAGACTGACAAAGAGAACATAAATGTGCCGCCGAGGAGACCAGCGGTTACTTGACTTACGCTATCACGGGTAAACCGCTGCAAAAGCCGCGGCGCGATGTTGCCAGCAGCCAATGTGAAAACAACAAGCATCAGTGAATAAACAAGGCTTAAGGTTGTGATTGCGCCAGCGGCAATCGTACCAAGAACTGAAAGCGCTGTGTTATAATCAACGGCGAAAACATTTGTTTTTGTTAAATAGATGTCTGTACGTAACCAGCTGTCTATCAGCACAGATAAAGCAGCAAACATCCACAAAACCAATACGATACCGCCGGGTACGGTGACCAATCCTCGGATTGATTGGAGACGTTGTTTTATTGCTGGCGGAATATAGCGCATGGCTCTCAACTAATGTGTATGTTTAACAAAATCGAATGTGACAAGTCGTCACCAATAATAAGAATAGGGCATTCATTACTAAAGGCGAGTGTGTCAATTCAATTTAGTCACATTAACATCGAATATTGCCAAGTATAACTAAATAGCTACAGCTGGATGCTGCAGATTAAAATAAATTTATCCGGCTAGAGGCATGTTGAATAGCCGGATAAATTATATGGTATTTATACTTAAGTCAGGCCAACCCATTTGCTATCACGGCTGGAAGATCTGACACAGGCATCCACAAAGCGAACACCCAAAAGCCCATCATCAACCGTTGGGTATATCACGCCCTCTGGGCAGACAGTACCATTGCGCTTGGCAATAATCGCCTCTGCTGCATCGCTATAGATGTTCGCAAACCCTTCTAGATAACCTTCTGGATGACCGGCTGGCACGCGGCTTACGCGTCCTGCAGCTTCGCCAGCGCCTGCACCATTGCGCGTAATCAAGCGTTTTGGCTCACCAAATGGCGTGTACCAAAGATAGTTCGGGTCTTCTTGCGCCCATTCTAGACCGCCTTTTTCACCATAGATGCGAAGGCGCAAATTGTTCTCGTTACCCGGTGCTACTTGGCTGCACCAAAGCATCCCGCGCGCACCGCCTTTATAACGCAACATCACATGTGCGTTGTCATCGACCGGACGACCGTCAACAAAGGCCTGCAAGTCAGCAGACAGACTTTCAAGCTCAAGCCCTGAAACAAAGGCGGCAAGATTGAACGCATGCGTTCCTATATCGCCCGTGGAACCACCAGCACCGGAACGGCTTGGATCTGTTCGCCACTCTGCCTGTTTAACGTCTTGATGCTCTGCCAGCCAATCCTGCGCATACTCAACTTGAACAACCCTTATTTTGCCAAGCAGGCCGTTTTGAACCATCTCACGCGCCTGACGCGTCATCGGGTAACCCGTATAGTTATGCGTTAAAATAAACAAAGCATCTGAAGCTTCTGACGCCTTTACCATTCTCACGGCATCAGCGACATTGGATGTCAGCGGTTTATCGCAAATGACATGAATGCCGCGTTTTAAAAACTCGCGTGCTGCCGCATAGTGCACATGGTTCGGCGTAACGATAGCCACCGCTTCAATGCCATCTTTTAAACGCGCCTCACGAATGGCCATCTGTTTAAAGTCATCATAAATGCGGTCAGGCGCAAGACCTAATGCTGCCCCAGATGCTTGAGCTTTTTGAGGTGTTGATGACAAAGCGCCAGCAACAAGCCGGTACTTATCATCAATGCGTGAAGCGATACGGTGAACACCGCCAATGAATGCATCATTGCCGCCGCCAACCATTCCCAAACGAATTGGGCCTTCATGCTTTTCGTCTCGACCTTGGATAGCCATAATTAGTTCTCCAGTCCTAGCATTGCGCGGTTTGCGGCTTCGTCCGTCCCACCATCGGCAAAATCGTCAAATGCACGTTCTGTAACGCGAATGATATGATCGCTCACGAATTGCGCGCCTTCACGTGCCCCGTCTTCAGGATGTTTCAAACAGCATTCCCATTCGACCACGGCCCAGCCGTCAAAATCATTGGCTGCCATTTTTGAGAAAATTGCGCCGAAATCAACCTGGCCATCGCCAAGGCTTCTAAAGCGACCAGCGCGATCTACCCAATTTTGAAATCCGCCATACACACCTTGGCGGCCTGTAGGATTAAATTCGGCATCCTTTACATGGAACATTTTGATGCGATCTTTGTAGATGTCGATGTGATCGATATAATCCAAACACTGCAAAACAAAATGCGACGGATCATAGAGCATGTTGCAACGCGCATGATTACCCACACGTTCTAAAAACATCTCGAATGTCACACCGTCATGCAAATCTTCGCCCGGATGAATTTCATAGCAAACATCAACACCGCAAGAATCGGCATGATCAAGGATGGGGCGCCAACGCTTAGCCAGTTCGTCAAATGCTGTTTCCACCAATCCAGCAGGGCGCTGCGGCCAAGGGTAGATATAAGGCCAAGCCAGTGCACCAGAGAAGGTCGCATGCTGCGCAATATCCATGTTCTTAGATGCGGACAAGGCTTTCATGACCTGATCAACGGCCCATTCTTGACGTGCTTTTGGGTTGCCTTGCACTTGCGGTGCGGCAAAACCATCAAATGCGGCGTCATAGGCAGGATGAACGGCGACAAGTTGGCCTTGCAGATGCGTTGACAGTTCTGTCACTTCAATGCCGTTTTCTTTCGCCTTACCCTTAAACTCATCGCAATAATCGCGTGATTGTGACGCTGTATCCAAATCGAACAAACGCGCGTCCCAGCTTGGAACCTGCACACCCTTATAGCCGCAATCAGCGGCCCATTTGGTTATAGCATCCCAAGAATTAAAAGGGGCTTCATCGCCAGCGAATTGAGCAAGGAAAAGCGCAGGGCCTTTGATCGTTTTCATAAAATCCTCCAAGAGTGAAATGCGGGGGCGCAGTTCATCAGCGCCCCCGCAGCATTAATTTTAGAACGGTGAGTCGGGGAAGTAAAACTGCTCAGCGTTATCTTTGTTGATGAGTGTGGCACCAAGAATATAACGGCCAGCAACCGGTCCATTAGACTTGAAAGATGCAACAGTTAAATCCATTGCTGTTGCCAACATCGCTGGTGGATAAAGCACGTCGATTGGCTGCAATTCGCTGCCATCCATAATGCCTTTGATTGTTTCTTTCATACCAGCACCGCCGACAACGAACATACCATCGCCATCACGTCCAGCTTGTTTAAGTGCAGCAACAACACCAATTGCGATATCATCATCCTGAGCCCAAACAGCATCAATATCTGGGAAGCGGCTTAGAAAATCCTGCATGACTTCGAAACCATCATCACGGTTCCAGTTTGCATATTTCTGGTCAAGCACATTAATGCCAGAGCCCTCAATTTCAGCCATGAACGCATCATAACGCTCATTGTCGATTGTTGTCGGAATACCGCGAAGGATCACGATATTATCTCCTGATTCCAAACGACCTTTCATGTACTGCGCAGATACGCGGCCAAGTTCAGGGTTGTTGCCGGCAACGTAGATATCTTCGATGCCTTCTTTGCTCAGACCACGGTCAACAACGGTGATAAATGCGCCTGATTTTTTAACATTGATAACCGGATCCGTTAGCGGGTCGGATTCAAATGGCAAAACAACGAGCGCGTCGATCTTGTTGACTGAAACCATATCTTCTAATGCGCTCGCCTGCGCTGCTGGATCTGGCGAATTCACAAGCACAAGATCGATATCAGGATAAAGCGCTTCAAGACGCTTTTCAGCCTGTTCTGCATGCCAGTTCATGCCGGATGCCCATGCATGTGTTGGCGTTGGATAAGATACACCTATCGTGATTTTATCTTGAGCAATTGCTGATCCTGAAAGCACCACAGCGGTACCCAAGGCCAGAGCCATTATTGATTTCTTGAACATAGTTTCCTCCTCATAAGTTCAAAATTAATACGAAACACACTTTATTGATGAACGGGGACTGCCCCGCTCAAAGCAATTTTTAAAATCTCAAACCTTCTTTTTGCTCCAGTCTGCGCGCTGAAGCCAAACTGCCGTAATGATGATCAAGCCCTGCATCGTACCGTTTAGGTAGTTGGAGATCACATCTGTAAAATTGAGAATATTGCCGATGGTCGTTAAAATCAGCGCACCTAAAATGGTGCCGCCAACACGGCCATAACCGCCTTTAAGGACTGTACCGCCGATAATCACAGCCGCGATTGCTTCCAACTCCCACAAAACACCCGTTGAGGCAGAAGCTGAACCAAGGCGCGGCACATAAATTATTGTCGCAAGCGCAACGCAAAATCCCTGAATGACATAGGTTGTTGTTTTGATACGATCGACATTAACCGCTGAATATTTCGCAACGCTCTCATTTGAACCGATCGCCGTGCAATAGCGTCCAAAGGCTGTGCGGTTTAGAATGACCCAGCCAGCAACAGCTACACCTATGAAAACCCAGACAGGGATCGGCAGTCCTGCGAAACTATCATAATAGACAGGACGGTATGTGCCGCGCAGGTCAAAGCTTAGTGACAAGGTTCCACCATCTGCAAAGTAAGTAACAAGCGAGCGGTAAATACCCATTGTTCCCAGCGTCACGATAAATGCTTCGATTTTTCCTTTTGTCGTCAGAACGCCGTTAATCCAGCCAGCGCCAACGCCCAAAATAAGGCTACAACCGCAACCGATTAAAATCGTCGTTACGCCAGCGCCAAATGTGCCGATTAGATTATTCATGATGATGATCATGACGCCGGAAATAACAGCTGCCATGGACCCAACAGAAAGGTCAATTCCGCCAGCAGTGATAACAAATGTTGCGCCCACCGCAATAATGCCAATGAAGGCGGAACGCGTAAGCAAGTTTGTAATATTGCCTTCGCTTAAAAAGGCTGAATTGAGCGAGTAGCCAACGATGCACAGTATCAACAGTGCCAGCGCTGGACCCATCGCTTTTAAGTCAAGCCGGAATGCCCTTTTGCTTTGCTTATTTATGACTTCAGTATCGGACATCAACTTGCCTCCTTAAGGCCGGCTGCATAGCGCATAATTTCATTCTCATTAATTTCATTGCCAGACAGAACGCCCATTATTCGCCCTTCCCGCATGACGAATACGCGATGGCAAATGCCGATGATTTCAGGCATCTCCGACGAGATCACGACAACCGAAACGCCTTCTGCAGCGAGCGCTGCAATGAAGTGATAAATCTGTTGTTTCGTGCCTACATCGATACCACGCGTCGGCTCATCCACGATGATAACGCGCGGGTCAGTTTCCATCATTTTGGCAAGCAAAAGCTTTTGCTGATTACCGCCGGACAAGTCGCCCACACTTATATCTGCGTCACGTGTTCGAATATCAAAACGGCGAATGCCGCGCGCAAGTGCTTTTTCTTCTGCCTTCTGATCGATCATCATATTTTTGATGAACTTAGGAAGCGAAAACAGGCTCATATTGGGCGCCATTTTCTGCGCGAGTAAAAGCCCCTTACCTTTTCGGTCTTTAGTCAAATAGGAAAGGCCAGCATTACGTGCCTGTGACACGGATTTATAATTGACGACTTCGTTGTTGAACCGAACAACACCTGAATCAACAGGAAGAAGGCCGCAAATCGCCTCAAACAATTCAGTACGACCAGAACCAACAAGGCCGGAGAACCCAAGTATCTCGCCCTTGCGTAAATCGAAGCTGACATTTTTTACTTTACCAGCACTAAGATTTTCTGCAGCCAAAATGACAGGTGCATCAACATCCACCTCATCCATTGGCGGATACAAATCGGACAATTCACGCCCAACCATCATTTGAGCCATGTCGTCTAGAGACAACGTCGATGTGGGCTTGGTTCCTATCCATTGGCCGTCGCGCATAATCGTGACGCGGTCAGAAATCTCTTTCACTTCGGCAAGCTTATGCGAGACAAAGACAATACCAACGCCGCGCTTTTTCAGCTGCTTAACCTGCTGGAAAAACAGTTCTGTTTCAGACGGCGTTAGAACAGCTGTTGGCTCATCCATAATAAGAATGCGCGCATTACGGTTCATCGCCTTCGTGATTTCGACCATTTGCTTTTGCGCAATAGACAAATCAGAAATCCGCGCAGTCGGTGCGATATCCAATCCAACCTGCTCTAAAAGTACTTCAACCTGACGGCGCATGGTCAAGCGATCTAAAAATCCACGTGATGTTAGCTCACGCCCGAGGAAAATATTTTCCTCTACAGTCATCTGTTCTGCAAGGTTGAGTTCTTGGTGAATGAGAACAATGCCTAAATCTTCTGCTTCGCCATTAGGCGGAAGATCGGTCTGCGCACCATCCAATAAAATACTGCCAGAGGTTGGCGGCTCAAAGCCAGCCAAAATTTTCATAAGCGTTGATTTTCCAGCGCCATTCTCACCGATCAGGGCGTGAACTTCACCTTCGCATATATCAAAACTAACGCTAAAAAGTACGGGAACTGCGCCGAAGGATTTGCTAATCCTATTGGCAGCCAAAACACACTTAGGCGCATTTGCGCTGTATTCCATAGCCCCTCCTCCCAAAGGCGCCAGCATTTGCCAGCCGCATTTATGTAAACCTTTTCATTAGCGATGTAAACCTTTACATAATCACCTCAGTCTCTATTGGCAGTGGAAAAGAATGCTTTTTTCGACACTGGACGCATACAATAGATTAAACTGATTTGATTGGGTGTAATTCAAACCCATTAAAGCGAAGGAACGGCATTGGATAAAATCCCTGCAAAACAAGCGACCATCGATGATGTAGCAAAACTTGCAGGTGTGTCGATTGCAACGGTTAGCCGCGCTTTGCACCTGCCGGAAAAAGTATCCGAGAGCACCCGCAAGAAGGTTACAGCAGCGATTGCACGTACAGGCTACCGCGCAAACGCAATGGCGCAAAACCTTCGCATGCAGCGATCCAAGATGGTCATGGTGCTGGCGCGTTCAATTTCTGATTCCAATTTTCCAGGTATTTTAACCGGACTAGAACGGGTCGCAAATGCGCGCGGCTACGGGTTACTTATTGGCTCGACCGAAGGCAATGTTGAGCTGGAAGAAAACTATACGCGCTTTATGGCGTCTGGCATGGCCGATGGCTTGATATTGCTTACAGGAAGCATGCCAACGTCTTCTTGGCGGCACGGGCCTGCGAAAAGATTACCGCCTATGGTGTCTGTCTCACACCCGATAGATCATGCGGATGTAAGCTATGTTGGCGTTGATAATTTTAGCGCCTCTAAGCTCGCCGTTGAGTATTTAATTTCGCTTGGCCACCGACGTATCGCCTATATCTCAGGCCCGCAAGGAGACACAATTTCAGAGCTTCGCCACCAAGGATATTGCGCGGCGCTTGCCAATGCTTTTGACGAAAGTTTGGTTTGGAAAGTCAATGGAAATGGCACAAGCGAAGGCGGACGCGCTGCGATTGAACGCCTGTTTATCAAGGATACTCTGCCGACGGCATTTTTTTGCTACAACGACAATACTGCCATCGGCGCGATTAGCGCTATTCAATCACGTGGCCTCACTGTGCCAAAAGATTTTTCAGTCATAGGCTTTGATGACATACCTTTTGCGAGCAATGTAACACCATCGCTCACGACTATTCGTCAGCCCCGCAGCCAAATCGGCGAAATGGCCATGAACCATTTGCTGGATAATTTACCTGATCGGAGCATTCCTATCGAGAGCGCTCTTTTGCACGGTGATCTCATTGTGCGCAGCTCATGTGCTGGCCCAAGAACGCAGTTTTAAAACGCCCCTTATACGCAACGAGCAATGCTGCTCGTTCTTAATAAAGAACAGTGGGCAGCCAATTGGCGATTGAAGGGACGAACCAAATTATCATCATGCCCAACAATTGCAGACCGATAAACGGTGCAACACCTGCATAGATCATGCCGGTCGTAATTTCCTTAGGCGCAGCACCGCGCAAATAGAATAAAGAAAACCCAAAAGGCGGCGTTAAAAACGATGTCTGCAAATTGATCGCAACCAAAATTGCCAACCAATAAGGATCATGACCCATCAAGATCAGCGGCGGAATAATCAACGGAAGCAAGATAACCGTGATCTCAACAAAATCGAGGAAGAAGCCTAGAACAAAGATCAACACCATGCAGAAGAGCAGCGCCCCTTGAGGACCGCCCGGCATGTGTCCTAGCAACTCTTCGACCCGCTCTTCACCGCCAAGGCCGATAAAAACGAGCGAAAAAATACTGGCGGTCACAATGGTCGCAAAGATCATCGACGTGACTGTCATGGTCTGTGTCATTGCGGGTAGCAAGATACCAGAGCGCCATGCGCGATTAAGCGAAACAATGATTGCTGCAACGCCTATGATCGCAAGAATGATATAAACGCCGCCCAATAGAAAATCTGCAATTTCCAGATCATTACGCTGGAAACGTACAGGCGCAATACCAGCAGCAATACCGAGAAAAAACAGTGCTGCTGCGCCGAACAAGATCAATTTCACAGAACCACCGCTTCGGTGTCCAGCCATAAGCAATGCGCCCATAGCGCCGACAGATGCAGCCTCGGTTGGTGTTGCCACGCCGCCAAGAATTGCGCCCAGCACCGCTATGATCAACAAGATCGGCGGCACGACAGCGGTAAAGATTGCTTCACGCGATGGCTTTTCCATCAGATCGGTTGCTGCTGGCGCATCGGTTGGTATGAGCCAAGCTCGTAGCAAAATGTAAATTATATAGATCGAAACCAGCATAAAGCCTGGCAGTAATGCACCAGCAAAAATTTGCCCCACTGAAATCGTCTCAATATTAAATTTGCCTTGCGCATATTGCGCTTGCTGAAACGAGTTAGACATCACATCTGACAGGATGATCAGCAATGTTGATGGCGGAATGATTTGCCCTAATGTGCCGGATGTACACACAATGCCAGAAGCTAATCTAGGATTATATCCACTGCGCAACATGGTCGGCAAAGCGATCAATCCCATCGCGATAACTGTAGCACCCACAATGCCAGTTGAGGCAGCAAGCATTGCGCCCACAATAACAACAGACAATCCAAGCCCGCCGCGCAGGCCGCCGAACAATTGCCCCATCGTTTCTAGCAACTCCTCAGCGATCCGGCTTTTTTCAAGCACAACGCCCATGAAGACAAACAATGGAATGGCGATAAGAACGCTATTGGTTAGAACACCAAACACGCGTTGCCCAAGTGCGCCCAGAAGACTGATATCCATTGTACCGGTCAGCCACCCAAGAAAGGCAAAAATGATCGCAATGCCTGAAATACTGAACGATACGGGAAAGCCCATTAGGATACAGCCGATAAGGGCTGCAAACATAAGAAGGTCTAGTGGCAAGGTCACAAAGCTTCTCCTCTGCGACGCAGAATATTTGCCAATAGGCATGATATGGATTGTATAATGAGCAAGCCGCAAAAAGCTGGAATAAGCGATTTCAGCAAGAAGGAAGCAGGAATGCCACCGACCGAAATCGGGCCTTCCAAAATCTTCCATGAATTGGCGACCGAAGGCCACGACCAATAAGCAAGAATGGCCATTGAAGGAATAAGCAAGACGAGATGCCCGAATATATCAATGGTGGCTTTTCGTTTTATATCGGAACTTGCGTAGAAAATATCGACACGCACATGGTCGTCGACCAGAAGCGTATATCCGGCACCCAACATAAATAGCGTCGAGTGAAGGTATAAAACGCTTTCATTGACAGCAATGCTGCTGAAGCCAAAAACGTAGCGAAACAGAACAATGGCGAACTGAATGAGAACCATAAGGATCGCAGCCCAACGCACAACCAATCCCACATTACGATTGATGGCGTCCAATCTTCCAATCAACTTCTGCATTGCTTCTCCCAAGGCAAAATGCCGGCGGCTTTGACGTCGCCGGCAGTGATTTTATAATCAGTAATTCAGCACAGATGCACGTGCGTTCATTTGACCGTTATCGGCATAGACCATGTAGCGGCCAACTGAATCGCGGTAAGCAACGAAGCTTTCAGCAATACGCTTGACCAGCTCATCATCATCATCGCGCAAATCAGAGATTACTTCTTCGCCCGCTTTGCCCATCGCGGCGATAATATCGTCGGGCAGCTTTTTGACCTGAACACCTTCTTCATCAACCAGCTTTTTAAGCGCAAGCGCATGCTTGGTTGTGTATTCAGTCCAGACCGGATTGTAGAGGCTCTCACAAGCAAGGCTAACCGCCATTTTCAGATCATCTGGCAATTCATTATAAACCTTCGCGTTTACAGCACATTCTTCTGCAGAAGAAGGCTCACCCACACCTGGCCAATAGTAATTCTTGGCAACTTGATGGAAGCCAAGCGCACTATCAGACCAAGGTCCGATAAATTCACCAGCATCAAGAGCGCCGGATTGAAGCGCCTGAAACATATCGCGGCCACCCATCGCTTGAACAGCCATACCAAGCTTTGAACACATCTCCGAAGCAAGGCCTGTGGTGCGGAATTTCAATCCCTTCAAATCTTCGACCGAGTTTAGCTCATTTTTAAACCAACCCTGCCACTGCGGGCCAGAATTGCCACACAGAAATGGTTTCAAGTCAAAACGGCCATACATTTCATCATAGAGTTCTTGGCCGCCGCCATGAGCAAGCCAGCCAACTTGCTCGTCAGCGCGCAAACCAAATGGCTGGGAACCAAACATCAAAATACCTTTTGACTTTGAACCCCAATAAGCAGGCACAGCATGGTAGAGTTCAGCAGTTCCTTCGCTAACGGCATCAAACACGCCGTTGCCTGGAACCAGTTCACCAGCAGCAAATAGCTTCACTTCAATTCGGCCACCAGAAAGAGCCGTGATACGGTCAGCAAGCATTTGCGCTGCAACGCCTGGGCCAGGTAAATTTTTCGGCCATGCCGTTACCATTTTCCACTGACGTATATCTTGCGCGATTGCCGGCGCAGCCAGACCCATTGTTGAAGCGGCAGCTGCCCCTGCAAGTCCTGTTGTGATAAATTGTCTTCTTTTCATAACTTTACTCCTCCAGTTTTAGTTATTATTCAGTCATATGCAGCGTCGATAATAATTTCGACTTTTAGTTCTGGCCGTGCAAGCTTTGCTTCACCGCATGCACGCGCTGGCGCGAATCCTTCTGGCACCCATGCATTCCAAACTTCGTTTAATCCGTTAAAATCGCTCATATCTGCAAGCCAGATCGTGGCACGAAGCATTTTTTCGCGTGACGATCCCGCTTGACTTAAAAGCGCATCAACACGTGATAGACATTCTTTGGTCTGATCTTGGATCGTTGCGCCTTCCCCTACCTGCCCGGTGAGGTAAGCAACGCCATTATACTTCACTATTTTTGACGCTCTTGCATTGGTTTCAATCCGCTCGATCATGTCATGTCCTTTTTTCATTAATGCGTTCAGCTAACCCTCAAACTTGCTGAAAGTCTATCGCCAGCGCGATTAGAGAATAGCTGGAAGATTAAGGTTATGTTCACGCGCGCACTCAATGGCTTCCTCATATCCTGCGTCTGCATGACGCCAAACACCGGACGCTGGATCATTCCAAAGAACTCTTTCCAACCGCTTAGCCGCAGCCTCAGTACCATCGGCACAAATCACGACACCTGAATGTTGTGAGAAGCCCATGCCAACGCCGCCGCCATGGTGGATGGACACCCAAGTTGCACCCGAAGCTGTGTTGACCAATGCATTGAGAAGCGGCCAATCAGACACCGCATCAGAGCCATCTTTCATGGCTTCCGTTTCACGGTTCGGAGAGGCAACCGAGCCTGAATCAAGATGATCGCGGCCAATGACAACGGGCGCTTTCAATTCACCAGATGCCACCATTTCATTGAACGCTAATCCGGCTTTGTGCCTGTCGCCCAAACCGATCCAGCAAATACGAGCTGGCAAGCCCTGAAACGCAATCCGGTCACGCGCCATATCCAACCAATTGTGCAGATGCTCATTATCTGGAAACAGCTCTTTCATCTTGGCGTCGGTTTTATAAATATCCTCTGGATCACCAGACAGGGCACACCAGCGGAAGGGACCGATACCGCGGCAGAAAAGAGGTCTTATGTAAGCTGGAACGAAGCCGGGGAATGCAAACGCATCTTCTAGGCCTTCATCCAAAGCGACCTGACGAATGTTGTTGCCATAATCGAGCGTCGGGACACCAGCATTCCAGAAATCCACCATTGCTTTGACATGAATTTTCATGCTGGCGCGAGCAGCTTTTTCAACTTCTTTGGGGGCGCTTTCACGTTTTTCGCGCCACTCAGCCATTGTCCAACCTTGCGGCAAATATCCATTGATTGGATCGTGCGCGCTGGTCTGGTCCGTTACGATATCAGGACGGATACCGCGCTTGTATAGTTCAGGGAAAATATCTGCAGCATTACCCAATAGCGCAACGGATTTTGCTTCACCAGCTTTGGTCCAGCGCTCAATCAATTCAAGCGCCTCATCAAGGCTTTCTGTTTTTTCATCAATGTATCGGGTGCGAAGGCGGAAATCGATGCTGTCGGGATTACACTCAACCGCCAGACAACAGGCACCCGCCATGACAGCTGCCAATGGTTGCGCGCCGCCCATGCCGCCAAGGCCGCCGGTCAATATCCACTTGCCAGTCAAATCACCATTATAATGCTGACGGCCTGCCTCTGCGAAAGTCTCATATGTGCCTTGCACGATGCCCTGACTGCCGATGTAAATCCATGATCCAGCAGTCATCTGGCCATACATCGCCAGACCTTTTTTATCGAGTTCATTAAAATGATCCCAATTGGCCCAATGTGGCACTAAGTTCGAATTGGCGATCAAGACGCGTGGCGCATCCACATGGGTTTTAACAACAGCAACGGGCTTACCTGATTGAACAAGCAAGGTCTCATCTTCATTCAGTTTTTTGAGGCTATCGACGATAAGATCGAAATCCTTCCATGTACGCGCTGCGCGCCCAATGCCGCCATAAACAACCAGTTCATGTGGGTTTTCTGCGACATCTGGATGTAGATTATTCATCAACATGCGCATTGGCGCTTCGGTCAACCAGCTCTTACAGGTGATCTCAGTTCCGGTCGGCGGATATATATCGCGTTGATTGTGTCTAGGATTGATCGGCGTGTTCATGCTCTTTCTCCCTGTGCAGGTGAAAATTTTTCGAGTTGTTTTAAAATATCATCAAGATGGACACGCAGGCGCTTGGCCTTGTGCGCATCATAATCGAAGGGCAATTGCTCTGTTTGTAAATAATTGGCTTGTGCCAATTCCATCTGAATAGCGTGGAAGCCTTCAGCCGGTTTTCCGTAGTGACGCGTGGTCCAACCACCTTTGAAGCGGCCATTGAGAACGTTGGTGAAACCGTCTGCATTTTTACAAATATCTACGACTGTTTTCTCAATGATTGGATCACAGGTTAAGCCACCATTTGTGCCAATATTGAAATCGGGAAGTGTTCCATCAAAAAGAAATGGGATGTTTGAGCGAATAGAATGGCAGTCATATAGGATCACGAAACCATGTATCGCATGGACGCGCTTCAACTCTGCATCAAGCGCTGCATGATATACAGCATGCCATTCTAATCTGCGCTCTTCAATTTCAGCACTTGTTGGGTCGTTGAGCCATAAGCGCTCACCATCAAAATCCGTCAAAGGAACCAGTCCGGTGGTGTTCTGCCCTGGATAAAGACTAACGCCAGATGGATCACGATTAGCATCAACAACATAGCGGTGAAACAAAGCGCGCACTGATGTGACATCTGATGACAGACCCTCATAAAGGCGATCAATATGCCAGTCGGTATCAGCAAGTGTTTTGCCTAAATCCGTCAGCTCATCAAAGATGGGTTTTGGAACAAATGTGCCTGTGTGGGGAAGCCCTAAAACGATAGGACTGCTGCCTTGTTTGACGTCTACCGGCTTCATGCAGGCACCTCATCAATCGAGGCTATTAACCCGGCTGCTTGAGACAACGCACCAGCCTGTACTAATTCTGTTACAGACTTCAAATCGCTCGCCATAAAGCGATCATCTTTGACCGCAGGAATATCCGTGCGAATGCGTTTAATTACGTTTTGCAATTCTGGGCTGGTTTTGAGCGGGGCGCGGAACTCAATTCCTTGGGCCGCACACAGCATCTCCACCCCGATGATCACATTCAGATTGGCATTCATGCGCAGCAAACGCCTTGCGCCATGGGCTGCCATAGAAACGTGATCTTCTTGGTTGGCTGATGTCGGTGTTGAATCCGTAGAGCATGGATTAGCCAAATGCTTGTTTTCACTCATCAGTGCCGCAGTTGTCACTTCCGCAATCATAAAGCCTGAGTTAAGGCCCGGCTCAGGTGTCAAAAACGGCGGCAAATCATGCGAGAGTGTCGGATCCACCATCAACGCGACACGGCGCTGTGCAATGGCACCAATTTCAGCGATTGCAATTGCAATTTGATCGGCTGCGAATGCCACAGGCTCGGCATGGAAATTACCGCCCGAAACAATCAAACCGCTTTCAACCAAAACCAGCGGGTTATCTGAAACAGCATTTGCTTCAATCTCTAATGTGCGTCCGGCAAAATCCAGTAGATCAAGCGCTGCGCCCGATACCTGTGGCTGGCAACGGATACAATAAGGGTCTTGCACACGTGTATCGCCTTCGCGGTGGCTTTCTCTGATTTCTGAGCCAGCCATCAATTCGCGCATTGCTGCCGCAACACGGATTTGACCACGATGACCGCGCAGCGCATGAATTTCTTCTAGCAAGGGCGCTGTTGACCCCATGATTGCGTCAGTCGACAATGATGCGGACACAAGACATTGCTGCAAATTATTGCGCGCTTCAAACAAGCCAACCAAGGCGCATGCTGTTGAAAACTGCGTTCCGTTTATCAGACCAAGACCTTCTTTGGGACCAAGCACATGCGGTGCCATGCCTGCTTTTTTCAGCGCTTCGGCAGCCGTCATTCTTTCATTTTGAAAATATGCTTCGCCCTCCCCAATCATCGCTGCCGCCATATGAGCAAGAGGTGCAAGATCACCAGACGCACCAACAGAACCTTGAACTGGGACAATTGGTGTTACGCTTTTCTCAAGCATGTTCTCGATCATGGAAATGGTTTCCAATGATACGCCTGATGCGCCGCGCCCTAAGGAAAGTAATTTTAGAACCATCATCAAACGGGTCGTTGAAATTTCCAATGGTTCACCAACGCCGCAGCAGTGGGAAAGCACAAGATTGCGCTGAAGCTGTGCTGTGTCTTCAGGTTTAATCTTCATGCTAGCGAGTTTACCAAAACCGGTATTCACGCCATAAACCGCTTCAGTTCCGGCCGCGCATTTGGCAACAAGCTCTGCGGCTTTCTCAATCGCGGGCTGCGCTGATGAATCAAGCGTAACCGATAGATTGTTCATCCAGATTTCTCGCAACTGAGAAAGTGTTGCTGATCCGGGTGTCAGAACGAGGCTCATAGTTTTCCTCCAAACATACGTTTGTAAAGCGGGTTAAATCCAATGCGATAAGATAGCTCGGCAGGATGCTCGATATCCCAAATGGCAAGGTCAGCTCTGGTGCCAGCTTTGATGAGGCCAGCATCATCAATGCCCAGCGCTAGAGCCGCATTGTGCGTGATGCCTTCAAGGGTTTCTTGCGGTGTCATTCTGAACAATGTGCAAGCCATATTCATGGTCAATAACAGCGAGGTTATTGGCGATGATCCAGGGTTGCAGTCTGTCGCTAATGCCATCGGAACTTTGTGCTTACGAAAAGCTTCAATTGGCGGCGCTTGAGTTTCACGAATTGTGTAATATGCGCCGGGCAAAATGACAGCAACGCTACCGCTTTTCGCCATTGCCGCAGCATCGTCATCATTGGCATATTCCAAATGATCGGCAGACAGCGCGCCGAATTCTGCCGCAAGCTGTGTGCCGCCAAGGTTAGACAATTGCTCAGCGTGAAGTTTTACGCGAATGCCCAAGGCGTTCGCTTTTTCAAATACGCGGCGAATTTGATCTGGCGAAAAAGCAATGCCTTCGCAAAAGCCATCGACCGCATCCACCAATCCTTCTGCATGCGCAGCTTCAAGTGCGGGTATACAAACTTCATCAATATAAGCATCGGCGTTTCCGCTATATTCTTCAGGCACGGCATGCGCACCAAGGAAACTTGTTTTCACGGTAATTTCACGGTGCTTTTCAATGCTACGCGCCACACGCAACATTTTAAACTCGGTCTCTAAATCCAAACCATAACCGGATTTTATTTCAATCGTAGTGACACCTTCACCTAGCAAAGCATCAACACGTTTTAAAGCGTCTTCAAGCAAGGCCGTCTCATCAGCTTGACGGGTTGCTGTGACGGTTGAAACAATGCCGCCGCCAGCTCTTGCGACCTCTTCATAGGACGCGCCATTTAAAAGCATTTCAAATTCATTGGCGCGGTTGCCGCCATGAACAATGTGCGTGTGGCAGTCGATTAAGCCGGGGGTTATCAGCCGCCCTTCAAGATCAATTTTCTCATGACCGCTTGCTTCAGCGGGAAGATCATCCCCCGCTCCAACCCACTCGATCATCCGCCCTTTAACAAGAACAGCACCATTTTTGAGCAGCCCATAAGGGGTGTCTTGATGCATCGTGGCAAGTGTAGCGTTGGTCAGTAGCATAAATTTTACCGTTGTTAAGTGCGCTCCAATAATTTATATGTCTGCACATAATAAACTGTCAAGGAAGAATTTTATGACCGTGATTTGGGCCAAAACAGCTCTGCTTGCAGATGGCTGGGCAAATGATGTCCGAGTGGAATTTGATACGAATGGTAAAATTATCTCGGCGACAAAGGATCAACCGGAAGAAGGCACGGAAGTGGGCGTTCTTCTGCCCGCACCACCAAACGTGCACAGCCATGCGTTTCAGCGGGCTATGGCAGGACTTACCGAGCGGCGTGGACCTGACCCTTCCGATTCATTTTGGACATGGCGTCAATTGATGTTCCGCTTTTTGGACCGTCTAACGCCCGATCATGTGGAAGGCATTGCAGCCTTTGTTCAGATGGAAATGTTGGAAGCTGGCTATGCAACCAATGTTGAATTTCATTATCTGCACCACCAAGCTGGCGGCACACCCTATGCCAACCTTGCTGAAATGTCTGAGCGTATTGCCGCCGCAGCATCGCTTACCGGTATTGGCCTAACGTTACTGCCCGTGCATTATCAATATGGCGGCTGTGACAAGCGTCCGCTCGGCGCGGGCCAAATTCGATTTGGCAATGATTTTGAGCGTTTCGCAAAACTTCATGATCAGGCGCGCGGCATTATTGGCTCGATGCCAAATGACTGCACCCTTGGTCTTGCGCCGCACAGCCTTCGCGCTGTCGCGCCAGAAGATATAAAACAAGCTTTAGAACTTGCTGGCAATCATCCAATCCATATGCATCTTGCAGAGCAAATCCCTGAGGTCGAAGAAGTAAAATCGCATTATGGTGCACGCCCTGTCGAATGGTTTTTAGAAAACTGTGAACCCGGCCCAAACTGGTGCTTGATCCATTGCACCCAAATGGAACCACATGAAACCGCAGGATTAGCGCAGTCGGGCGCCGTTGTCGGACTTTGCCCTATAACCGAGTCCAGTCTTGGCGATGGTACATTTGACGGCGTTAGGTGGTTTAACGAAAATGGCGCAATTGCCATTGGCTCTGATTCAAATATCCGCATTTCGCTTAGCGAAGAACTACGCACTTTGGATTACTCCCAGCGCCTACGTGATAATACGCGTGCAGCATTAGCAACACCGAACCTATCCACTGGACGCAGGCTATTTGAAGCTGCCAATCATGGCGGCGCGATTGCAGCAGGCAGAAAATGCGGCGTCATTGCCAAGGACTATCTGGCTGATTTGATCGCATTGGATTATGACTGCGTTGATCTGGCGGCAAAGAGCGGTGACACCATTCTTGATACTTATATTTTTGCTGGCGATGACCGCATGGTAAAAGAAGTCTGGTCTGCTGGCCGCCATGTGGTAACCAATGGGGCACATATGAAACGTGAGAAAATTACAAACCGTTTCAAGGAAATTATGCGCCAACTCGGAGACGCAATTTGACTGGAACTGCAATCAAAAACTGGCAATCGGTTCAGCAAGAGGTTCTCAATAGGATCAATTCCAAATTATGGAAGCCTGGCGATTTAATTCCGAATGAAGCCCAGCTTGCCAGTGAATTTGGGTGCGCGCGCGCGACAGTGAACCGCGCATTACAAAATCTTGCTGACACAGGCCTGCTGGAGCGGCGGCGCAAAGCTGGAACGCGTGTTGCAACCCATCCAGTGCGCAAAGCAACACTTGATATTCCAATTATTCGTAAGGAAATCACAGGCAAGGGCTATGCTTATCGTTATGCGCTTGTCAGCACCGAAACAGTCGTTCCGCCGCGCGACATGGCCGCCCGTATGCGCCTTAAACCAGATGAAAAAATATTACACATTGTTGGCCTGCATATGGCCAATGGTGAGCCCTATGTATTTGAAAATCGCTGGATCAACTCCAATGTTGTTCCAGCTGTTCGCGATGTCGATTTTTCCAAGCAAAGCCCCAATGAATGGCTTGTCGAAAACATTCCTTTCACATCGGGCGACATTGCTTTTTCTGCTCTTTGCGCGGGCGATTTTGAAGCAGAAATGCTTTCCTGCAAAACAGGCGAAGGCCTATTCGTAATCGACAGAAGCACTTGGAAAGCAGAAGGCGCGATTACATCTGTGCGGCTCGTCTTTGCACCGGGCTACAGAATACATACAGAAATCTAACTTTGCTCGTCAGCGATAATTCGCACTCCTTCAATCAAATGCTAACGCCAATCCAAAACCACCTTACCGGATTGCCCCGATTTCATTGCCGCAAAACCTTGTTCAAAATCATCCACTTTGAAACGGTGCGTAATTACACCTGATACATCCAAACCGTTTTGCAGCATCGCGATCATTTTGTACCATGTTTCAAAAATTTCACGGCCATAAACACCCTTAATGGTAATTGCTTTGAAAACGATACGGCTCCAATCCACGGGACTTTTACCGGGCGGAATACCAAGCATTGCAATGCGGCCGCCCATGACCATCGCTTCAACCATTTGATCAAGTGCCATTTGATTGCCAGACATTTCAAGCCCAACATCAAATCCTTGCTTCATTTTTAATTTTGCTTTGATGTCGTTTAAATCTTCTTTTGCAACATTGACCGGATGCACATCTGCAACCTTGGCGGCCAATGCCAAACGCTCCGCATTTACATCTGTAATCACGACATTACGGGCACCGGCATGGCGAGCAACGGCTGCTGCCATTATGCCTATCGGGCCAGCACCAGTTACCAGCACATCCTCACCCACCAAATCAAAGCTCAACGCCGTATGAACAGCATTGCCAAGCGGGTCGAGGATTGCACCAATATCATCGCTTATTTCATCGGGAAGTGGCACCACATTAAAGGCAGGCAAGCGAAGATATTGCGCAAATGCGCCCTGCTCGTTAACGCCAATTCCTCTTGTTTCAGGATCAAGATGGAATTTCCCAGCGCGGCTTTGCCGCGAGTGCTTTCCGATCAAGTGCCCTTCACCGCTACAGCGCTGCCCTAACTGAATATCCTTGACGTCACGGCCGACTTCAACGATCTCACCGGCAAATTCATGCCCTGTTATCAACGGCACAGGCACGGTTTTTTGCGCCCATTCATCCCAGTTCCAAATATGAATATCGGTGCCGCAAATTCCGGTTTTGTTTATTTTGATCAGAACATCGTCAGGACCAATCTCTGGCACAGGTGCCGTTTGCAACCAAAGTCCTTCGCGCGGTTCTGCTTTGACAAGCGCCTTCATTTCATTGGTCATGCGAGCGCTCCAATTGCTTTGCCTGCAACTTCAAACGCATGTAGCGCACGATCAAGATCACCGCGTGTTAGCGCTGCATTCATCTGCGTGCGGATACGCGCTTGCTCGCGCGGCACAACAGGAAAGAAGAACCCGCTGACATAGACGCCTTCTTCAAACAATCGCTGTGCCATATTTTGTGTGCGCTGCGCATCGCCCAACATCACCGGAATAATCGGATGTTCGCCCGGCAAAATATCAAAGCCAAGACGTGTCAGACCCGCCCGCCAATAGGCTGCATTTTCAAAAAGCTTAGCGCGAAGGTCATCGCCCTCCCTCACCAAACGCAGCGCTTCTATTCCCGCAGCAACAATGGCAGGTGGCAAGGAGTTGGAAAACAAATAAGGACGCGAGCGCTGTCGCAATAAATCAATAATTGGCTGCGGGCCTGCAATATAGCCACCAACAGCGCCGCCAAGCGCTTTGCCGAGCGTGCCCGTTACAATATCAACTTCGACACCAAAATGTGCTGGCATACCAGCGCCTTTTGGCCCCATGAAACCTGTTGCATGGCAATCGTCGACCATAACTAAAGCGCCGTATTTTTCAGCTAGCTTTTTAATGTCTGGAAGATTGGCCAGATAACCATCCATCGAAAACACGCCATCGGTTGCAATCATGATGAAACGCGCACCATCAGCCTTGGCAGCTTTAAGCTGGTCTTCAAGATCATTCATATCGGAATTGGCATAGCGATAACGCTTTGCTTTGCACAAACGAATACCGTCAATAATTGAGGCGTGGTTCAGCGCATCAGAAATAATGGCATCTTCTGGTCCTAAGAGCGGTTCAAAAAGCCCTCCATTGGCATCGAAACATGCCGCAAACAATATGCTGTCATCTTGATTTAAAAATTGCGCCAGCTGCGTTTCAAGTTCCCTATGAAGATCTTGAGTGCCGCAAATAAAGCGAACAGAAGCCATGCCAAAGCCTTGATGATCCATTGCAGCTTTTGCTGCTGCGATAAGGTCGGGATGGTCGGCAAGGCCCAAATAATTATTGGCACAAAGATTGATAACCTGCCGTCCGCCAACGCTTATTTCTGCGCCCTGCGGCGACGTTATCATGCGTTCGCGCTTCATCATCCCATCCGCATCAATTTGCGCAAGGGTGTCGTTAATATGTTTCAGAAATGCTTGGCTCATATTCACCTCCGTTTTCACACCAATACCACAATGGATATTCGTGCGAAACAGAAATTTCAATATACCGGATATTAATCCGTTATCACGCCACTATCCATGTTGCACAACTAAAAAGGCTCTGGAAGGTTCATCAGCCGAAATGCTGTGCTCAACGTCAGCTGGATAACGCGCCGTATCACCAGCGATCAGATGATCGCTCGCCAATCCACTGGCAACCGTCAGCTTACCTTCAATAAGAGTTAAATGCTCACGCGTACCGGTAGTATGTGGCTGGCTGGCGAGCACGCCGCCGGCCTCAAAGCGAAGTTCATAAACTTCATGCTTTCCAACTTCTTCGGGCGGCGATAAAATACGGATAGCGCAACCATTGCCATGATTTTCAATCGTTGGCACGGCATCGCCGCGCAATACCTCAATGCGATCACCCTGGCTATCGGTAAGCAATCCAGCAAAATCAACCTGCAACGCGCGCGTCAGGTTCCACAGTGTCGATATTGTCGGCGATGATTCACCACGTTCGATTTGGCTCACCATGCTACGCGACACGCCCGACAGCTTGGTGACAGCATCCAACGACAGCCCCTTTGCACGGCGCGCCTCTTTCAAGCGCGCAGGCAATAGCGTCAATATTTCATCTGTTCTTTCCATAATGATGCAAGATAGATGCGTCGCCACATTTCGTCCATAGAGACATATCGCACATTCGTAGTTTACTGTTGGAATTTTAAATGTAAAAAATATTTGACAGAATGTCATTTATTTCATACTCAAAGACAAATATATAAGACCCTTCTGTATTATGCTTTTCTAAATTGAGGCTCACATGAACTATCAAGATCGCAACAATATCGTGTCGATCATTGTCGGCTTGACTGTAAATAGTTACATCATCTTCCGGCTTTTTGAGATGAACGCCGCAGGCCAATTCGATGGACCAGATGCCATTAATGTTTGGGCGCAAATGGTGGTCTGGATGATTCCAATTGGGATCATTAGTACGATCATCGGCACCATTTTATTTAACATCGGTTACGGCATTATAACTGGAAATGAAAACCCAAGTCTTCTGGTCGATGAACGTGACAAGATGTTTGAACAACGCGGCACCATGGCCATCGTCATACTGATTGGGCTGGGGTTTGTCGCATCCATTCTTGCCCTTGCTTTGGGCTGGTCTGCCGTTGTTGGGTTCAACATTATTTATTTTTCTATGGCGCTCGGTTCGCTCACTGCCGATTTTGTAAAATTTATTAGTTATCGGCGGGGTTATTAAAACATGGCCAAATTAACCATCACCAATAATCTTAGGCGTCTTCGTTTTGACGCCAATGAAATGACACAAAAAGATTTAGCTGAAAAAGTGGGCGTAACGCGCCAAACAATTGTTGCTATCGAAAATGCCAAATATTCCCCTACGCTTGAGTTAGCAATTTTGATTTCACGCGTCTTTGGCAAGCCCTTAGAAGAAGTGTTCAATATTGAAGATGCCGCCTGACAGCGCTGCGTTCAAAATGGATTCAATCAACTATCATACGGCCTTGTGTTTCCTATGATCTGAATAGATCGAGTGCAAACGCGTGGTTTAAAAGGATACTCACATGCTTATTCGCCCTGCACGGTTTTGGAATTTTATGGCGCGTGGTTATGCACGCCGCCCCGTAAAAGATACCAAATCCTACCAGCACAAACTGGATATTACAGCGAGCTATTTACAGCCCACAGATACGGTTTTTGAGTTTGGCTGCGGAAGCGGCACAACGTCACTCATCCATGCACCACGTGTATCACATATTGACGCGATTGATTTTTCATCTGAAATGATTGCGATTGCAACCGAAAAGGCAAGCGCCAAGGAAATTCAGAATGTGAAATTTTTCGTTTCCACTTTGCAAGATTGGCCCCAGCCACAAAACGGGTCTCGTTATGATGCCGTGCTCGGCATGTCGATTCTTCACTTGCTACCCGATCTTGATGATGCGCTGGCGCAGGTCCACAAATTGATGAAGCCCGGTGCATATTTTTTCTCATCAACAGTATGCCTCGGCGATATGAATGCCTTAATTCACCTTGCATTAGCGCCCTTTGGTGCTCTTGGCTTAATCCCAAAAGTGTTACCGCTGAAAGCAGATGAATTGGCAGAACACATGATGGCTCATGGCTTTACAATTGAAAGCACATGGCACCCAAAAGATGATGCGACTGTATTCATCGTCGCAAGGAAACCTGTTTAACTGAGCATAAGCTGCTTCACATTCTATTGCGTCTTAGCAACCAGACAAAGAATATCCCGCCGATCAGGCCTGTAACGATACCGATGGGCATATCCTCTGGTGCCATAATTGTGCGCGCAATGATGTCCGCCCAAAGAAGAAAGATCGCTCCGACAAGTGCGCTGATGGGTAAAACGCGGTAATAATCGCCGCCGACCAACATGCGCACAACATGCGGCACCATGAGGCCGACAAAACCAATCACGCCAGAAAATGCGACCATCACGCCTGTGATCAGGGCACCGATCACGAAAATTTCCAATCTAAACCGCGCAACGGATATACCAAGCGTTGATGCGGTTTCGTCGCCAATTGTCATTGCATTGAGCTGTGCTGCGCGAACCCAGAGCCAGAAGCCGCACGTTGCAAGTACGACTGCCGGATAAACCAGCTGAGACCACTGTGCGAGACCAAGGCCACCTAACATCCAGAAAACTACGGTATGCGTCGCGCGTGGGTCGCCAAGGAAGATAAGAACATTGGCAAGAGCCATAACGATGAATGAGACTGCAACGCCTGTTAACACCAAGCGGTCTGCCGTTGATGCGTCTGCTACGCGGGCCACGCCAAGAACAATCGCTGTTGCGGCAAGAGAACCGGCAAACGCCAATAATGGCACGGTGAGCAAACCCAAAAACAACCCCGTATGCAGAAGCGCAAAAATAGCGCCGAAAGCACCGCCCGATGAAATGCCAAGCAAGTGAGGATCGGCCAAAGGATTGCGTGTGACCGCTTGGAGACTGGCACCGACCAATGCCAGCCCTGCGCCAACCATTGCAGCTAACAATGCTCGCGGAAAACGAAGATCCCAAATAATCGCTTCGCGGCCTGCTGACCATGTTACGTCTATCAAACCAGGATAGAGTTTGTTGGCCAATACCCCCCAAACAGTTGATGATGCGATAGAAACGGCACCAACGTTGATTGCAAATGTTACCGAAATCAGCAACACGATAAAACCTGCGATCCAGACCACAGGCAATGCATGTAGAGATTTTATACTGCTTGCTTGGCTCATAGCCTAATTATTCCCAAAAGCAGAAGCGAGCTTTTTAATTGCTTTAATATTGCGTGGTCCCGGCGTTGCCTCAATATATTCCAGAACAATAAAGCGGTCGTTTTTCACAGCATCAAGATTGGCAAAGGCTGGATTTGACATCATGAATTCGTGCTTTTGTTCGGCTGTTACATCGCCATAATTCACGATCACTATTATTTCTGGATTCCGCTCAACAACGGCTTCCCAGCCTATCGTTGTCCAACTTTTTTCAAGGTCTTCAAGAATATTGACCCCGCCGGCGGCTTCTATCATTGCCGTTGGCATGGCGTATCGGCCCGCTGTAAACGGCGTGCTTTCTCCGCTGTCATATACAAATACGCGCGGTGGTGTGGCACCCTGTTTCAACGTTTTGGTAATTGCCTCAAGTTCAGATTTATAGCCGTCTACAAGCTCTTGTGCGCGCTCTTCAACCTCGAAAATTTTACCGAGATTGAGCAAGTCATTATACATGTCATCCATAGATACTTTCGGTTTTTCACCGATGTGAATGCAGCTCTCTGTCAACTCGTAGACCTTGATGCCGAATGGCTCCAGCGTGTCTGGCGTCACTTCACCGCCGACCTTCATGCCATAATTCCAACCAGCGAAAAGAAAGTCCGCATCAGCGCCGATAAGTACCTCTTTTGTTGGATATTTCTTTGCAAGCTCGGGCAATTCTTTAACACCAGCCCGCATTTCTTCATCCAACTTTGTCCAGCCGGAAATGCCTGAATAACCGACCATACGATCTGCAAGGCCCAGCACCAACATCATTTCGGTCAAATTGACATCATGTGAAACTGCGCGCTTTGGTGGCGCATCAAAAGTAACCGTGCGGTTACAACTTTGAACGGTCGTTTCGGCAATCGCTGCCGTTGAAGTGAATGCCAATATAGCAAGGCTGAGTACAGCTTTATTCATGTCAGGTTCTTCCCATCAATGTATAAGTAAAATGAAGACGATCGGTAGGCATGAGCTTTTCGGATTGTGCAGAAACATTAAAAGCATAGGAAACCGATTGATTGGTCAGCACCGTTTCAGGCGGCCCGAATGCAAGCACAGAACCTTGCTTTAAAAGCAAAATCTCGTCGCAGACCCCTGCCGCCATATTCAAATCATGCAAACTGGTTACAATGGTCATATCCAGATCGCGAATGAGCTCTATGATTTCTAACTGATGCCTAATGTCGAGGTGATTGGTAGGCTCATCAAGGATAAGCAAATTTGGCTCTTGCGCGAGCGCTCTGGCCACCATTGCGCGTTGACGTTCGCCGCCCGACAAAGTGCCAAAGCGACGACTTGCGAATTCCGAAAGTTCAAGTTTACGCAGTGCCGAATCCACAATGGTAGAATCGTTTTCGTTCTTCGCTGATAATATGCTGCGGTATGGCGTGCGCCCCAATTCAACGATTTCTCTTACCGTCAGCGCAAAGTCTGTCGGCTGCTCTTGCAATACGGCGGCAACGTTTTGAGCAACCAGCCTTGGTGACAATGCCCAGATGTCGCGTCCATCAATCTCAATGCGCCCTTGCGACGGTTTTTGATAGCGATACAGCAAGCGCAGAAATGTCGATTTACCTGCGCCATTAGCGCCAACAACACCCATAACGCGCCCAGCATTCAAGCTTAAAGAGAGCGGCTTTAGAATTGGGTCGCCGCGGCGTGTATTCCAGCACGCGTTGATAACGTTCAGCTTTGCTGCGCTCATTGTAAAACCTGTTCCATCTCTTCATTCGCAATCATGGCCGCTGGTACACGTGCCAATGTAGAATGGCGCAATTTTCCGGGCCTATCGGTAGAAGAACACCATCCATCTTGTAGACGTGCGTATTGATTTGCGAATGCGATAAGATCGTTGATATCTTCATTGGGATCTATATCGCCAAAAAGATAAGTCGCTTTTTTCGAACCGTGAAAGGCGACCGTGCATGGGCGGCTACAACCCGCCATACAGGCAACGCCTGAAACAGAAAAGTCCTCACATACAGCATCGCCTGCAGCGTCAATAGCTTTACGCAATTGCTCAATTAGCTCGTAGCCCGGCCGGCAATCTGTATTTTTATGTCTACATGAGACACAAACGGTGATACGATGATTTGATTTTTTTGAATGGGCCATGATGCCCTCCGCAATGAGCGGGAGGCGCGCAAGTAATCACTGACGATGATCCGGTGAACCGGTTATACATGTCCATGCTCCTTGCTGGGACACCCCGCCCAGGTTGAATTGATCTGACATGGCAGGTCTCCTGACTTGCGGGTCTCAGCTCCCTTGAACCTTCCCGAAACATTTGTTTCAGTGGTCAAACTCAAGGTTACTCACCGCTCACAGTTGCGGGGGCAGTCATGGATTTAGCGCCTGTTGGCTACACCTCACCATGTTCCCTTTTAATCTGCTGCCCGTTTAAGGGTACGCAGAACCATATAAAGAGTTCTGTCAGAATATCCGTTTGGCGACAAGTGATTTTTAAGCAGATGGCACGTTGTTTGCTATTATGCGAAGAACTGAAACCAGACGAGCAAAACCAATGTGCCCCACACGATCATATTAACAATTGATCTCAACATACCGCCGTCTTCTTCGACAGTCATACCAACCTTACGTCGCACGAGATCGCCTGGGTACAGAAAGGCATTAAGTAGCATTTGGCCTAATTTTGTCATCGCAGTTCCACCTATTGGTTTTCACGAACTTCATGAAGATTTTCACAGTCATAGCTTGCAGCGACTTTAAAAGCAATATATTATATACTTCTTTATAGGGTGACATTATGCGACTGAATGTTCAAACCGATTACGCCTTGCGGCAGCTGATGTATCTTGCCGTTAATAGTGAGCGGCTTTGCACCATCCGCGAGATTGCCGATTATTTTGAAATATCCAACAATCACATGATCAAAGTTGCCTATCTGACTGGCAAAGCTGGCTTCGTGCATAGTGTGCGCGGACGCTCCGGCGGCCTAAAGCTAAAACTGCCCGCTAAGCAAATTATCATTGGTGATGTCGTGCGCAGTATTGAAGCAGATTTCGCAGTCGCTGAATGCCACCAAGGCGGCAAATGCAACAAATGCGTTATTACGCCCTCCTGCAAATTAAAGAACGTTCTCAACAATGCGGTACTGGCTTTTCTAGCCGTGCTTGATGACCACAACATTGCAGACCTCGTCGAAGGCAATGATGATTTAAAGCAACTACTTTTTCAGGAGATTGCCTGATGCAAACTTATGTTCACAAAACGGCAGCAGAGCGTCGCGCAGAGATTCAGGCGCGCGCCAGCTCTTTGGGCATCGATGAGGATTATATTTCACTGCTTGTGGAGAGCTTTTATAATCGCATTCGCAAAGACGAAATATTGGGGCCTATATTTGCCGCCGAGATCACAGGCGATTGGGGCCCACACCTAACTAAGATGAAGCAATTCTGGTCATCCGTTGCACTAAATTCCGGAAGCTATTCCGGCAGGCCCGTTCCGGCGCATCAAAAATTGAGCGGTATATCACCGGAATATTTTGACAGATGGCTCATGCTATTCCGCAGCACCTTGGAAGAGACAGCACCATCACATGAGGCAATCGGCTATTTCATGGAGCGTGCAGAACGCATTGCAGAAAGTCTCAAGCTCGCTATGTTTGGGCATCTTGAGATCCCCAAACGGAATATATGATCTAATTTTCTTCTCTAAGCTGGTTTTACAGCCCGCAACGAATACCTATATGCCGCCCTACTAAAACAAACAGCTTGCGCATAGTCTGGCATTTCACAGCACAACAGACCTTACTGTGGGCGGCCTCTACTCATAAGGATAATTCGATGTTGAAGAAATTAGGAGCTGCGGCAGCGATTGCCGTTTTAATGGCAACCTCAGCTTTTGCTGATGATGCTAAAACACTACGCGTTGGCATGTCCGGCGGCTATTTTCCTTTTACCTTTGTTCAAAAGGGTGAGCTTCAAGGTTTTGAAGTGGACGTGATGAACGCCGTTGGCAAAGAAGCCGGATTAGAAATCGCGTTTGAAACAATGTCATTTTCCGGTCTTATTGGCGCGCTTGATGTTGGCCGGATTGATACAATCGCCAACCAGATTACCATTACGCCAGAGCGCGAAGCCAAGTTCGACTTTACCCAAGCCTATGTGATTGATGGCGCACAAGTTGTCGTCAAGCGCGGCAATGATGCGATCAAAGGTGTCGAAGACTTACGCGGTAAATCCGTCGCGGTAAATCTTGGCTCAAACTTTGAAGAGCTGCTCAAAGAACTGCCCTATGCAGATGAAATCAATATTCGCACCTATGAATCTAACATTGCTCAAGACGTAGCGCTTGGCCGTGTTGATGCCTTTGTCATGGACCGTGTCTCATCCGCACAGCTTATCAAAGAAAGCCCTTTGCCTTTGGCCCTATCCGGCAAGCCATTTTCTGAATTGCGCAACGCCCTTCCCTTTGCCAAAACAGAACAGGGCAAAGCACTTCACGATAAGGTTGATGCTGCGCTGACAACCTTAAGCGAAAATGGTACGTTGACCGAAATTTCAATGAAATGGTTTGGCACAGACATTACCCGCCTAGAAGAGTAGACTAAATATGCAAGGACTGGATCTTTACTACATGTTCGAATTGGTGCCGGTGATTTTGGGCTATGTGCCGATCACTATCGGCATCGCCGCCGCCAGCATGGTGCTCGCGCTTGCCTTGGCCATTTTGTTGGCGGTAGAGCGTGTGGTCAAAGTTCCGGTTCTTGATTGGTTTGTTGTTTTCTTCATCAGCTTTTTCCGCGGCACACCGCTGCTGGTACAATTGTTTTTGTTCTATTATGGTTTGCCGCAAGTGCTGTCAGTATTGACGCAAATCAACGGCGTTACAGCCGCAATTTTGGGCCTGACGCTGCATTTTTCTGCCTATATGGCTGAAAGCATTCGTGCTGCAATTACCGGCGTGGACCGCAGCCAATGGGAAGCTGCTCATTCGGTTGGCATGACCCAAGCCCAGATGATGCGCCGGATTATTCTGCCGCAAGCAGCACGTGTCGCCTCGCCGACACTGATCAACTATTTTATTGATATGATTAAGAGCACATCTCTCGCGTTTACATTGGGCGTCACAGAGATGATGGGTGCTGCGCAAAAAGAGGCCGCCAGCAGCTTTTTATATTTCGAAGCCTTCCTCGTGGTTGCCGTTATCTATTGGATTATGGTCGAGGTTTTAAGCCAAGGACAAAAGCGGTTGGAGATTTCTCTTAACAAGGCTTATGCACGATGATTAGCATTCGCGGGCTGACAAAGCGTTTTGATAAAACAACTGTGCTGAACGAAATTGATCTGGATATTGCAGATGGCGAACGCGTTGTGATTATTGGCCCGTCCGGTACGGGTAAATCCACCTTATTGCGCTGCATTAATTTTCTCGACAGGCCACAAAGCGGGCAAATTCAAATCGACAATCTTCAAGTCGATGCCAAGAAAGCCACAAAATCAGATATTCTTGCGTTACAGCGCAGTACCGCTTTCGTGTTTCAAAACTATGCTCTTTTTGCCAACAAAACGGCAAAAGAAAACATTATGGAAGCACTGGTAACGGTGCAAAAAATGCCCGAAGCGGAGGCTGAACAACGCGCAATGTCTGTGCTTGCCGAAACAGGGCTTACAGATAAAGCAGACAGCTACCCATCGGCGCTCTCTGGCGGGCAACAACAACGTGTTGGCATTGGCCGCGCGATGGCTTTGCAATCAAGTCTCATGTTGTTTGATGAACCAACATCAGCGCTCGACCCTGAATGGGTTGGCGAAGTGCTTGACTTGATGCGCCGTGTTGCCGAGCGCAGACAAACCATGCTCATCGTGACACATGAAATGCAATTTGCTAAAGAAATTGCTGACCGCGTGGTCTTTATGGATGAAGGGCGTATTGTTGAAGCTGCGCCGCCTGAACAATTGTTTGGCGATCCCAAAGATGAGCGTTTGCAGCGCTTCTTGCGGCGCATAAACCAATAGATATCACGGAAAGATAATCACCAATGCATATTACCAAGCTCGATCATGTCAATATTCGTACCACTCAGCTTGATGTGATGGTGAAGTGGTATTGCGATGTTCTGGGTATGAAAAGCGGGCCAAGGCCCGACTTTCCTTTTCCTGGCGCTTGGATTTATGCAGGCGATAATGCTGTGGTACATTTGATCGGCGTTGAAAATGATGCCGGTGCAGGTTCGGAAACCTTGCTCAAGCTTGAACATTTTGCTCTCAGCGCAACTGGTCTTGCTGCATTTGAAGAAAAGCTCAAGTCACGCGGAGAAGAATACCGCCGTGGCGAGTTGCCAGATTTCAAGATTGTACAAATCAATGTGTATGATCCCGATGGCAATCACATCCATGTTGATTTTCGCACAGACGAAGAAGTCGCTTAATGAAGCAAACGATTTGTTTCTTTAGGGGCCTGCAACGCTCAAAGCCTGGCTGAGTTGTTATGGACAAGTTCTGTCAGAAAATTTGCGACAACGCGCACGCGCGCTGAATTGACAAGATCGGTGTGGATCGCGAGCCAAAACTCCTGCACGATTACATCAGCATCACTGGGAACATTGCGCAAAACAGGTTCAGCATCTCCCATAAAACACGGTAGAACCGCTAAACCCAATCCGGCTCGTGCGGCAGCAAGTTGTGCGTACAAACTCGATGTCACGAGTGCAGGCGCTCGTCCTTGTAGCACTCGATTAATCCACTGCGCTGCGGGCAAGTCGCCGTAATGTTCGGGCCATGAGATAAATTCATCTTCATCAAAACGCCCCTTATCCTTTTCCTTGCTTTCGGCTTGCCTGCGCTCAACGTAACCTACTGATCCATAGAGGCCATTATGCATCGTACCGAGCCTACGAATGGATACATTGCCTTGTGTTGGCCGAACCATTCGCAACGCCAAATCGGCTTCGCGGCGGTTCAAGTTTACGGCCCGAATGTCGGTTAAGATTTCGAGCCTGAGTTTAGGGTGCTGTGCGCGAAAATCAGGCAAGGCGGGTATGATCAAAAAATTTGCAAGGTTCTCAGTGGTCGCCAATAATACGCGCCCTTCCACGTTTCCGCTTGCTTCTGCCCGACGTTCAAACGCTATGCTGGCTTCCTCAAACGCCTCCGCACGGGCGATGAGGCCTTCGCCTTCATCTGTCAGCACATAGCCGGTCTGCGAGCGCTGGAAAAGATGAACCCCCAACGTTCCCTCCAGCGTCTCAATTCGCCGCCCAACGGTTGACGCGTTTACGCCAAGCTTTTGCGCGGCTCTGTTTAAGCTACCTGTTCGCGCAACAGCAAGAAAATCGCGCACAAGGTTCCAATCCATGTTTTGCATATTTGCAGGATAGCAGTGCACCAGTGAACGTTCAACAACGTTCAGCGCAATGCTAAGTATCATTCATGATGAATAATGAGGAACCAAACATGCCTATTTCCCAATCTTTTCCTAGCCGCACTCTAGGCTCCGTTAATGGTGGTTTGCAGGTATCTGCGCTTGGCCTCGGCTGCATGGGTATGAGCGAATTCTATGGTGCGCGCGATGACACACAATCCATGGAGACACTTAATCGCGCGCTCGACCTCGGCATCCGTTTTCTGGACACAGCAGACACTTACGGTCTTGGACATAATGAAGAGCTGATTAGCCGCCTAATCACCGAGCGTGGCCGCGACGCGATGACGATTGCCACCAAGTTTGGCATTCAGCGCGAAAAAGGTTTATATGCCCGTGATCTGAACAATGATCCCGCCTATGTACGCTCTGCTTGCGAAGCCTCGCTCAAACGGCTCGGAACGGACAGAATCGATCTATTCTACATTCACCGCGTCGCAGCCAATCGCCCGATCGAAGAACCAATGGGCGAATTGGCGAAGCTCGTGGCTGAAGGTAAAATACTGCATATTGGCATCTGCGAAGTCGGCACTGAAACGCTGCGCCGCGCCCACGCCGTTCACCCTATCACTGCATTGCAGAGCGAATATTCCCTATGGACCCGCGATCCCGAGGATGGTGTGCTGGCGATGTGCCGCGAACTCGGCATAGGTTTCGTGCCATATTCTCCTTTAGGCCGCGGTTTTCTAACAGGGCAGATGACGACTACGGATGATCTGGACGATGACGATTTCCGCCGTGCGCATCCACGCTTCGCGGAAGGGAACTTCCAAAACAACCTCGCAATAGTTACCCATGTAAAGCAGCTTGCCAAAGAAAAGGATTGCACGGCTGCACAGATCGCCCTCGCGTGGGTCTTAGCGCAAGGCAAAGACATCGTGCCTATTCCGGGCACCAAGCGCATTCCCTATCTCGAAGAGAACGCGCGCGCGCTTGATGTCACGCTAACCACTGCCGATCTTGACCGGCTCGACAGATTGGTGCCGTCTGGTGCTGCGCATGGCGAACGTTATACGGCTGAAGGCATGAAAGGGGTCAACGTTTAAGTTGTTTTGCCCCCTAGAGACCGCCGTCAATATGTGGACTTGGAGAGCGGCCGCACCATGGGAAGCCAGCTGCTGCTTCCATGATGAGCGTCACAGCAGTCGAAAGCATATCAAAAACGCGACAAGACCCGCTATGCCTCGGCGCTTTTAGCGCCGGGGCATTTTGTTTTATAGCGATCTATGGCTTAGAAGCGCATGCCATATGTGACATTGACAGATGCTTTGGCTTTATTGCCAAAATCGCCCTGCCCAACTTTGAGAACGCCGGACAAAGTGCTGTTCTGGCCAAACCCATGCGAATAGCCAACCAATGCGAAGCCACGGTTGGTGTTGCGCGGCAATGCGCTGGTCTCTTTGCTAAATGGAAGCCGTCCACACGTGGTAATAACCTCGATAGATTTCTATCGGTTTCCAATGCAAAATTTGCAACAGAGATCACCAGATTTTGCACACTCCCTGTCCGATGCCAACCTCTTCGTGATTCAAAGCGCTTGCGCTCAACTTTCGTGTTCGACCGTCGGCACTTTCCAACCATGTCCATTTCACCTGCGAAATGACATCGCGCGCTGATTTCACCAATCTTGCGAACCGGCGGCGGCGTTGACCGGCAGATGTCGCGCGCATTGGAACAGCGGGGATGGAACGGACAGCCAGAGGGAGGAAAGATCGGGTTCAGCACCTCGCCTTCCAGCACAATCACCTCGCGGTTACGCCGTTTCGGGTCGGGCAGGGGCACGGCCGAGAGCAGGGCAACGGTATAAGGGTGCTTGGGGTTGCGAAACACTTCGTCGGGCGGGCCCTCCTCGACCACCTGGCCTAGGTACATCACGATCACCCGATCTGAGATATGTCGCACCACTGACAGGTCATGTGCAATGAAAAGATAGGCTAGCCCCAGCTTGTCCTGCAAATTCTTTAGCAGGTTCACCACCTGCGCCTGCACCGAAACATCGAGCGCCGAGACTGCTTCATCACAGACGATCACTTCAGGCTCAAGCGCCAGTGCGCGGGCGATTCCGATCCGCTGACGCTGGCCGCCAGAAAACTGATGCGGATAGCGATCGGCGTCCGAGGGATTCAGTCCGACCAGAGACAACAGTTCCGCTACACGCGCCTCGCGCTTCTCGGGGGATACGATCTCAGGAAAGACCTGCCATGGTTCGGACAGGATGCGGCGTACGGTGAAACGCGGGTCGAGCGAACTGTAGGGATCTTGGAACACCACCTGAATATGACGGCGCAGCTTCTGCATTCCTGCTTTGGGCAGATCGAGGATATTCTGCCCATGATAGCGCACTTCCCCCCCCAGTCGGCTCATTGAGACGCAACACGGTGCGGGCGAGACTCGATTTGCCGCAACCAGATTCGCCAACGAGACCTACAGTTTCGCCGCGGCGCAACGTGAAGCTGACATCGCGCACCGCGGCCAATGTGCGCAGCTTGCCCCCAAAAAAGCCAGGTTTGCTAAGCACATATTCCTGGCGAATGTCGCGGACCTCGAATACCGGGGTGTCAGTCATGGGGGATCTCCTCGGCTAGCTGACAAGCAGCGGCGTGGTTTTTTGCGACGGACCGCAGCTTTGGACGATCTATACCACAGCGCTCGGCGCGCATTTCACAGCGCGGGTGAAAGGAATACCCCTTGGGCATCCGTCCGGCGGCGGGGGGGGGCGTTCCCCCGATTGCATGCAATTTACCACTGGCGCCGTCGATCCGCGGCATCGACTGGATCAATCCACGAGTGTAGGGGTGCGATGGGGCCTCGAAGAGGGCCGACACTGGCGCACTTTCCACTAACCGCCCAGCATACATAACCATCGCCCGATCCACCGTTTCGGCCACCAATCCGAGGTCATGGGTGATCAGCACCAGCGCCATACCATCTTCGCGCTGCAACTCTGCCAGTAATGTCATGATCTGGCGTTGCACCGTAACATCCAGCGCGGTTGTTGGCTCATCAGCGATCAGAATCTGCGGGTTCAGCGCCAACGCCGTGGCAATCATAACCCTCTGGCACATGCCACCGGAAAACTCATGTGGGTAATTGCCAACCCGCGCCTTAGGTGAGGGAATCTTAACCCGGTCCATTAGCTCGATAGCTTTGCGCTCGGCATCGGCATGACTACATTTACGGCGCAGGCGATAGACCTCGGAGATCTGTGTACCGACGGTCAGACTGGGGTTCAAGGCACTCATCGCGTCCTGAAAAATCATCGCAATCTTTTCGCCGCGCAGTTGTCGGCGATCGCCTTCCGGCATAGTCAGCACGTCTCGTCCGTCAAAAATCTCCTGGCCCGACACATGACCCAGAGGCGTCTTGATTAACCCCATTATGGCTTCCAGACCGACGCTCTTGCCAGAGCCGCTTTCGCCGATGATACCCAGCGTCTCGCCAGGCGAGAGGGTCCAACTGACCCCGCCAACCGCTCGAACAAGCCCGTGGGGAGTGTCAAAAGTCACCCGCAGATCGCGGACGTCGAGCAGCGGGGCCGAAGTCACACCTTGTGCTTCGGATGGTTGAATGGCACGCATTATGTTCTCCTGCTCACTCATCGTCTTCGATTGACTGGTTCTTGTGGCGTGGCGGGGTTAGCCAGCGCCAGCGCTGTACTGGATCGGTGATCGCCCGCGCCCAGGCAGCGACGAGGTTCAACGCCAGAGCGGTCAGGAAGATCGCAGCCCCTGGCATGACCACTAGCCACCAAGCGGAACTGATGTATCCCCGTCCCCGCGCGATCATCAACCCCCAAGAGGATTGCGGCGCCTGCACCCCGAAGCCGTGGAACGAAAGCGACGCTTCCGACAGGATCAACACCGCGATTTCCAGCGTGAAGAGCACGATCAGCGGGGAGACCATGTTGGGCAACAGATGCGTCAGGATGATCCGAGTATCGCTGGCACCAATGGCGCGAGCTGCGGTGATATAGGTGTGCTGCTGGTGGTTCAGCGTCAGCGACCGCGCCATGCGGGCAAAGACCATCCAGTGCAGAAGCGTGAAAATGAGGATCAGGTTACCAAAGCCGGGCCCGATCGCGAACAGGATGAACAGCGCGATCAAGAGCGAGGGCAGCGCCATCATGCCGTCCACCGCGCGCATCAAAAGGTCTTCCAGCAAGCCACGATAGAACCCGGCGAGAACCCCCAGCGTGATGCCGACAACGCCAGAGCAAAATGCACCCAAAAGGCCGATAGACATCGACACGCGGGCGCCATGCATCAGCCGCGAATACAGGTCGCGCCCCAACTCATCAGTGCCCAGCAGGTGAAAGCCGGCGTCTCGCGCTGTGCCAAATGGTGCTATGAACCGCGCGCCCAAGTTAGCCCTGTTAGGATCATATGGTGCGAGGAAATCTGCCCGGCAACGCCGATCAGCAACAGCGCAAGGAATATCGCCGCAATAAAGGCCACCCAGTCGCGTATTAGCGCGCTTAAATAGGCCCGCCCAGTGATCGAAGCGGCACGGTCGCGATCTTCCCCCTGCGGGACCTCGTTTGTTTGAACGGCGCTCATGCTCGTCCCCCTCGATTGTCCATCTGGATACGCGGGTTCAACACCGTATAGGCAAAGTCCACAGCCAGGTTTACGAAGATGACCAGCGCGGCCACCACACAGATACCCGCCTGCACCATCGGCAGGTCGCGATCGGAATTGAGGCGTTTTTGAGCGCATGCACAAAGACCACGCGCCATTCTGGTACGCCCTTGGCACGTGCAGCGGAAATATAGGGTTTTGACAACTCGTCCAGCATAGCGCTGCGTACCACTTGGGAAATCCGTCCTAGAGGCCGCGCGGCCAGTGTCAAAGCTGGCAGAATAAAGTGTTGCCATGTGCCAAAGCCGCCAGTGGGTAGAAGGCCTAAGTGCACGCTGAAAATGATGATCAGGATCAGGCCTAGCCAGAACTGCACCAGCGAGACCGAGCCCAGCGAGATTACATTGACCAGGTTATCTATCCACGACCGCGGATGCATCGCCGCAAGGCAACCCAGCACCACGGCGAGTGAAAAAGCAAATACCAAGGAGGCTTCCCCAGCATAAAGGTCGCGGGCAAGCGGCTCAGTACGATAGGCAGCACTGGTGTGCCCTCTGAACGTAAGGCATCCGATGGCATCATCGAAAAGCCATAGCGGAAACTAACCCCGAAATCGCCGTGCATCAATTCGCTCAAAAAAACCAAGTATTGCTGCCAGATAGGCTCGTTCAGTCCGAGATTTTCGCGCAACTGGTCAAGCGCGGTTTCGCTGGCGCTAGTTCCCAACATAATAAGCGCTGGGTCGCCAATGATACGACCGACGACGAAGACGAAGACGAAGACGAAGACGAAGACGAAGGAGATCAAGAAAAATAGCAGTGTCAATGACTGCATGAAACGTCTGAGCAGGTATGGCATCGGCAAAACCTTGGTTGAAGTCAGTGTGGCGCGGAACGCAAGGGGCGGTCCGCGCAGGACGTGTCTGGCTTATTGTTTTGGCGTCACATTCACCGCGAGGAACCTGTGGTCGACCCCGAAGGTGTAGGTGTACTGGTCGCTGATCAGATATCCCTTGTCGAGTAGTGCCATTGGGATGATCGGGTATTGCTCGTAGAGAAAGCCCACAAGTTCCTTAAGCGCCGCATCGCGTTCGTTACCTGACAAGGTCAACGCGGTAGCCAGTTTGATATCGAACTCTGGGTTGCAATGGACCGAGGATCGCGAGGGATCGTCGATGTTAGGACACGCGTAGTTGCCTAACTCGCCGGAGGCATTCTGCTTCACATGCACCTGCATCATAGCACGGGGAGCTTCTTCGGCATAGCCCTTGATACGGACCCGTGGGTTGAAGACGTCCGGAAGCTGCACGTTGATTTCGGTTTTGATGCCTACCTGATCAAGAAAGAAGCCGATCGCCTCGGTCATCGAGCCAACTCGCGGCGTGCTGCTGCGTCTTACGACTTCCACAACCAGTCCATCGGCGCGGGCCTCTTCCACAAGCCGAAGAGCGAGGTCGGGGTTGTATTCGTATTGCGACAGATCCTCATTAAAGCCCAGCATGTCAGGCGTACCCAGTTGGCCTTGTGGAACAGAGGCGAGACCAATCAGATCCGCGATTCCTTCGTAGTCCAGCGCGTGAAAGATCGCCCTGCGCAGCCGCATGTCCTGTAGTGCGGGATGAGCGTGCATGGATTGATCAAGCCGTCCGTAAAGATAAGCATCCGAAGGGCCTGTGACACAAGTATAGCCGTCATTATTCTCGGCTGCTAAACAGTCCTCAGGCGACGGATTGGTGGCCAGATGCGCCTCGCCAGCGCGAACCATCGCATTGCGGGCCGATCCTTCTGGGTGAAAGATGAAGCGCAAGCTTTCGAACTGGGGCTTAGCTTCTCCATAGGCATTCTCGGCGGCCAGACCCCACCAATCGGGGTTGACGTTGGCAGTCCAATATTGCCCGCGCACCCATTCGTCAAAGAAATACGGTCCAGTACCGATCGGATGGCTGAAATGCTCCGCTGGGCGCTCATCGATCTGTTTGGCCGAGGAGATGCCGGTGAGAGTAAGTCGAAACTCCAGCATCGGGTCCGGTTCGGTCGAAGTCCACGCCGTCAAGCGGACCGGTTGCTTTGGCGCTCATCACGCCGGGACTGGCATATTCTTGAATGGTGAAGGAGCTGTCTGGGTTCCAGACAAAACTGACGGCGGTTGCGACGGCCTCGGCGGTCATGTCGGTTCCATCGTGAAACTTGACGCCTTCACGCAGGGTGACGCGGACAGTCTTATCATCCACACGGCCCCACGAAGCGGCCAGAACCGGAATGTATTCGCCGGTTTTCGAGTCGGTCGCGATTAATGGCTCCAGCACATTGCGCAGGCCGGGCGCGTTGATTTCTTTGTAGGCGCCCTGGGCCGCCAGATCCTGCGGCTCCTGATGAACCGCAATCACGAATTCCCCTGCCGGGGCAGCCAGAGCGGAGCTCGGGGCAAGCGCCACCTGCGCCACAATCAAAGTAAGTACCGATAATTTATGTCCCATGCAAATCTTCCTCCCGAAGTTTCTGGCCAGCGCTGGCCTGATTGATCGGAGACTACAAGAAGATAAATGTTCTTGCAAGGGCTTGCAAAAAATTGCAATGAGTATTGTTAAAAGTACCAGCAAATAACATTGTTAGAGATACAATCTCACAATACATGCAAAGGCTTGCAAGCAGAAGCAACTATGAGCGATGGATTGATTGTCGTAATCTGTGGAGATTCTGGGGCTGGAAAATCGACCACGACCAGCCTATTAGCGAAGAGGGGTTTACCCCCTATTCTCTTTCCGCTTTTCTGCGGGACGAAGCCAAAGCCGCAATTGACACCCCCACTCGCGAGCAGGCGCAGTTGCACGGCAAGAACCAGCAGCTCAAGCACGGCAACCACTATTATGCCAGTGTCCTGATCCAGAACACCGACCTGATGGAGCAGCGCAAGGCCGTCATCGACGGCCTGCGAAACCACGATGAACTCGACCATTTGCGCAAAATCGCGGAAGAAAAGGGCTTGAAGCTGGTTCTTCTCGCTCTCATACTTGACACCGAAAGCCGTTTTCAACGTGTTCAAGGACGGGCTCGAGTCGGGGACCCGTCTGCATTGGATCACTTTCGCAAAGATGACATGCGGTCGAATGGTGCCGACGGAAAACTTCAGAACAATGCAGAGCTTATCGCCTCGACGGATGTGCGAATTAAGAACGACGGCGATCTCGACACGCTGCGTAGCAACCTGCGAGCCGCTTTGGCGCAGGCCGTCGCGATGAACGAAAGACAGGATAGCGAATGACCCTCGCAATAGCAGACACGCTTGAAGCGCGGTGCCGCACCGCCTGTGAAATCGTAAGCGAGGCCGGGGGACTTGCCTCGCGGCCTTTCGCGACAGAGGCAGACTTTCGGTGCAAACTAAAGGCACCCAGGACTGGGTGACTAACGTCGATCTGGAGGTCGAAGCACTAATTCGCAATCGATTGGGCCAGGCCTATCCGGCAGATGTGATCGTAGGTGAGGAAACCGCCCACGATCCTTCCAGCGGCAATACCGCTTGGATTATAGACCCGATCGATGGCACCACCTGTTTCATGCTGGGTCTGCCGCAATGGTGCGTGGTGCTGACCTATACGGTGTATGCAGAGCCGGTAGTCTCTGCCATCGTAACGCTGGTCATGGATGAACTATATCATGCCACCAAAGGCGGCGGCGCCTTTCTGAATGACACTCCGATCCGTGTAACCGATGCCACAACCATCGGTGCTGGGCTAATCTCAGTTGGTGCGAACGAGCATGGTGATCCACACAAATCCGCGGCTTTCATCGGCAAACTCGTGGCCGATGGCGGCATGTATATCCGCGCCGGCGCCTGTGCTTTGGGGCTTTGTTATGTGGCGGCTGGACGGCTTCTAGCGGCTTATGAGCCAAAGGTGTCGCCTTGGGATGATTTGGCTGGCATGCTGTTGGTGCGCGAGGCTGGTGGACAGACCAACGCCTTTGCCCAGACGTTGGCTTCAGCCAACAAACGATCGGTCCTAGCCGCAGCGCCGGGGATATGGAACGCAGTGTCACCTCTTTACTAAGCCGAAACCGTTTGCGCCGACTGTGAAATGCATTATATGGTCGAGGATCATGAAAGAAACTACTGACACAGCCTCAGAACGGAACGCCAATCGCGTCACGGCACAGAATGTCGCCCGCGCGGCGGGCGTTTCGCTGTCAGCGGTTTCGCGCGTGTTCACCCCCGGCGCCAGCGTGTCGGCCAAGATGCGCGTGCGAGTGATGGATGCCGCAGACAAGCTGGGCTATCAGCCCAACGTGCTGGCCCGCAGCCTAATGACCCAGAGGACAAACCTCGTCGGTGTGATCCTCGCCAACTTCAAGAACCCTGTCTATCTGACCGTGCTCGATCATTTCACCCGTGCGTTACAGGCACGCGGATTTCGGACCCTTTTGTTGAACGTCTCAGACGGTCAGGATCTGGAAGAGATGGCTCGGCTTGTCCTGCAATACAGCGTTGACGGGCTTGTCGTCTCGGCGGGCGCAATCTCTCCGCATATCACCGAACAATGTTGCAAGCGGCGCATTCCGCTGGTGGCTTTTGCCCGCCGCCCGCGCCGCGCCAACTTGCATGTGGTCTGTGCTGACAGTGTCGCCGGAGGGAGGTTGGCAGGAGCGCGACTGCTGCAATCGAGACACAAGCGGTTCGGCCTCTTAACCGGCCCGGCCAACGCCTCTACCGCAATCGAACGCGGGAAGGGCTTTTACGCGGCAATTGAGGAAGCAGGGAGTTCGGTCATTTCGATGGCACACTCGCGCGAATACTCCTACAGCGCTGGGGTCGACAGCGCGCGCGAATTGCTCGGTCGACCGGACAGGCCTAACGCGATCTTTTGCGCCAACGATCTGCTCGCCATGGCGTTGATGGATGTGGCCCGGTACGAATTCGGCCTGACCTTGCCGGATGAGTTGTCGGTTATTGGTTTCGATGACGTTGATCTGGCTGCGGCGGCCTCTTACCAATTGTCGACGATCCGCCAGCCTCTGGAGGCCATGGTACAAGAGACGGTGGATATTCTCAGCCATCGGATCAATATTTGGTCAGAGGGATGGGAAACCCGGCAACTTGCTTGTGTGGCTGTCGACCGCACATCCATCGCCCTCGCCCCTTCAGACTAGGCGCCCAAACAACACCTCACACACTCGAAACTTCATCGCGCATGACGCGTAAAGGTGCCCGCACATGGAAACACTCGGATTATTTCTACTCGCCTCGCTGATCGTCGGAGCATCTAAGGGCGGACTGGCCTCGGCCGGTGCGCTGGCAGTGCCTATCCTTTCGATCTGGATGGATCCGCTGATGGCAGCGGGGGCGCTGCTTCCGATCTTTATCATCAGCGACGCAATGGGCGTCTGGCTCTATCGGAAAGAATTTTCGCGGAAGAATGTGCTGCTGCTGATTCCTGCTGGTCTGGGCGGTGTTATTCTGGCGACCTTTCTGGCGCCCTATGTCTCATCGACCTATGCGGAACTGGCGGCCGGACTTATAGGGCTGTTTTATTGTGGACATGCCCTGCACAAGAAGCTGCGCGGTCAGGATCCGGTGGCGCCGTTCGATCCAATCAAAGGTGTTCTCTGGGGCATAATAACCGGGATTACCAGCTTCATTTCCCATACTGGCGCGCCGCCGTTCCAGAGTTTTGTCCAGCCGCAAAAACTGCCAAGTTTGCAATACGCCGGAACTAACACGCTGGTATTTGCGGCTATCAACCTGTTCAAGCTGCCCGCCTACTCTGCTGTCGGCCTGTTTGCCAAGATTCATGTCCCAACTGTGCTGGCGATGGCAGTGGTGGCATCGATGGGCGCAGTTCTAGGCAGGTGGCTGGTGCAATGGTTGCCCCAGCAGGTCTTTACCCTGGTAATTCAACTTTTGTTGTTCGTTGTATCTTCTTACCTTGTCATCAAAGCACTTGGTCATTTAATCGACTAGGGGCTGAAACAATCTTAGCTTTGCAAACCTCGTCGTCGTCGGAATGACAACCGAGCAGACTGCCAAGCAACTCGGCATAGCAAGATCAACAGCTACAGCATGATTGATGAACTATGTGAGAAACGCGATCGTGCACGTGATGCTGTCTCACGTATTAGAAATAATTCGCGGATGATATTATTGTTAACGACACTCAGATCCTTAAGTTCACAAACCATCTTACTTCTCGATTTGACGAAGATAATATCGACTTTCAAAAGGGATATTTGAGAACCCTGATCGGCAGCATCGTAGTTCACAAGAATCGGGCAGAGATTATTGGAAACTCAGCAAGCTTAATGGATGAGATTTTACTGAGCGATGATGATCGTTCGAAAAAGTTCGTGCATATGCACCTAAATGGTGCACCCGTCGCGATTCGAACGCGAGACCTCTGCCTTCGGAGGGCAGCGCTCTATCCAGCTGAGCTACGGGTGCCAAGGTGCGAATATATCGCAGCACGCTTGAGCCTTAGCAAAGCTTGAGCTTTGCTGCAATTGCAGAAATTACATGAAATGTTTTTTTGCGGCGCGTGATCCAGGTTACCGCTCCGTAAAAGTGCACCAACGCCACACTTTCTCACATCGGTTGATGCTACTCTTTGGATATATCAGGCGTAAGCGCCAGCTGAATAAGTCAACTCATAGCTATGGCTATATATCTCGAACACGATGCCAAAAGGATCTTCAACATAAACCATCCGATAAGGCTTTTCGTTTGGGAAGTATTCTCTGACAGGCATTCTTTGTTTGCCACCTGCTTCTACAATTTTAGCCAAAAGGCCTTCGAGGTCTGGATCTTGGATCGCAAAATGGAACGTGCCGTGCTGACGGAATGTCAAATTATCTTCTGGCTTGTGATTACCGTCAAATTCAAACAATTCGAATCCGATCCTATCTGCAGTCGCCAAGTGTGCGATTTTAATGCGACCCCACCCTGCACCGAAAACATCGGTGCACATTCGGCCAATATCACTGTCATCCTCTGTGATTTCTGTTGGCTCCATTATCGTGTAGAAGCCGAGAACTTCGGTATAAAACTTTACAGCGGCCTCTAAGTTTGGGACCGATAGACCAATGTGGGAAAAGGTTCTGGGCATAGGTAACATGTCTTGCTCCTGATTTGTTATCTGGACACAAACATAGACAGCAAGCATCAATACAAAAAATAATGATTTGAATTTATTATGATAACAATTAGTAATAGCTAATGTTAAATGCTCAGTGGCTGCAAACCTTTACAGTTCTAATTGAGACGGGCCATTTTACGCGCGCGGCTGAGCGGCTAGGCATGACACAACCGGGGGTTTCTCAACATCTGCGCAAACTTGAGCACCAAATTGGTCAACCGCTCATCTCACAACAAGGCAAAAGTTTTGTTACAACGCCTGCTGGTGATGCAGTTTATGCTATGGGTATTGCGCGTCGTGCTGAGGAAAAAGAGCTCTTAGAAAATGTTCATAGCGACGATCCCGATGTTGGACATGTAATCGTGGCTTGTTCGGGTAGCTTTGCACTTCTGCTCTATCCAAAACTCTTATCTTTAATGCTTGAGTTTCTTGGCCTCAGCTTTCACCTTGAAGCTACGCCCCAAAGCCATATTCCTTATGGTGTGCTAGATGGCAAATTTGATTTTGGCATCACCGATTCAGAACCTAGTAATGCACGACTTGATGCAAGTTTTCTTGGGCGAGAAGAATTATGCCTTGTTTTACCACCTGATTTTTCAACTGCTGCTGTAAGCTTCTCATCTCTGGATGCATTAGGCTTTGTAGCTCATCCGGACGGCTTTACTTATGCCGAAGAGCTGTTCTCTTTAAATTTCCAAAATGATTTTAAAGGGGTGGAGAATTTACATGTTCGAACGTTCATTAATCAAATCGGACAAATACCTTTGCCTGTAGAAAATGGTCTTGGCTACACGCTGTTACCGAAGAGTGGAATTGATGCATATTCAAATCGGGCGCAGCTTCAATTGGGCAAATTACCCAAAAGCAGACATCACGACCTTTGGCTGGTATCGCGACGCGGCCGTATCCTTCCCAAAAGAATTCAAAAGATCGCAGCGCTTATTGGATCAGTCGCTCAGACCTTAGACAAACAAGGCTAAAGAAACAGCCCTGTTCGTGTAGGTTCTTCGGCTGAACTAAGCTCCGTGATGCACGTGTGGATCTTCTGGTTATGAATCAACCAGCCGTGCGCACGCTCCAAGTCTGGTATGCTGCTTGATTTGCATCACATGGCTCAAGTGACAGAACTTTGATCTGGTTAGTATCGCTACGCCCTGATCTCGTGTCTTCCCCGACAGTGAAACACATTTCTGGTGCTGACGCAGGTGAAATTGTTCCCTCGCCTGTGAACACCACATTTTGTGCCTCGCTACCGTCGCAATCTGCAAGCGTAATCGCGGTGCCAGCTTTATTTGACGGCACAACGGCACAAACATCGAACTTAGTCATATAGAGCGTCTTGTCAGAAAATTTTTCGCTATCCCACGTCTGATCAACACCAAGCGCACCGCCAGGACTATAACATGTGTGTCCTTGCAAACCATCATCCGGATCTGCGTCTGCCTCGCGTCCGCCAGCAATATCAAGGCAGTATCCATTTTGAGTATTGTCTAGCATATCCACTAGATAAATTTCCACATCTTCTGCTTGAGCAGCGTTAGAAACCAGAAGGGTGCCGACAATCAATGCAGCTTTGAAGGGTTTGATCATTAAGTTATTCCTTTAGATGAATTGGATTGGGTTCTTCCTACAGGTGCGCTTTTTTTCAAGAAGTGGAAGTGGTAATCACACTTAGGCGCAGCTTCAGTCAAATTAATCTTTGGTAAGAACAAGGCTCATCTAGAAAGCAGAAGAAATACTGCGAGAAGAGTAAACAAAATAATTTTTGAAATACTAAAAGCCGACTAACCAGCGCTCATTTGTAAAAACATGTGGCGAAATTGTGCTACTCTAATAGCCGTGGCCAGCTCCATTTGGCTAGCCCGGCTTTAATGCGTGTGTGTTTTACGTGCCTTATATTTGACGAACGTAAAGCGTATTTAGAAGTCTATCAGGCGTCGATTTCGAGCGCTGTTTGACAAGCTTCTGCAAGATCACGGTCAGGTTCTTCAGCGCCCAAAGGTGTTGCCCATCCGGCTTGCTCAACAATACCACGTCGTTTGTAGCTGCTTGCTTCTTTAAGCTCAGCAAGGACGCTGAAAGACTTTGGATCGTCTTTAGACATTTGAATGCAGTAAGGTGTTAGTGCGGCAACCATTGCGGCAGTGGATTGCTCATTTGACATTTCTACTGCCGAACTGTTTGTCATCCAGCCACCCCAGTTGAATCCAATGACGGCCAGTGCGATTGCGCCAGCTCCCGCGCCAAGAAGCGCAGGTTTCGTCCATTCAGGAAGTTGCATGTTAGGTCCAATCAGTATGGGAACAGGCGTGCATCATTGCGCGCAGGTATTTTTGCGTAACACGCAATGCGTGAATACCCCGCATAGTTTCTCGAATAGCTTGTGCCTGACCTGTCCGATCGAAAGAATTTAAGAAATGGATTTAAACGCGTAAGGCCCAATTTAGGCAGTGCTTCCACGAGGCCTTAAGCAAAACTACTTTTGGTTCTGCTTTTCAGCATAATCCTTGCGGGCCTGTTCAATCGCACCAAAGTTTGCTTCCGCCCACAGCCACACACCACAGAACGCTTTACTCAGCCCCAAGCCAAGGTCCGTCAACCGGTACTCCACCTTCGGTGGTACAACTGGATAGACCGTGCGGGTCACGAGCCCATCGCGCTCCATTGCGCGTAAAGTTTGCGTCAACATTTTCTGGCTAATCCCAGTACAGGCGCGCGCCAATTCACCAAAGCGGCAACACTCATTTTCGGTCAATATCTCGATCAGCAGCATTGTCCACTTGTCTGCCACGCGCCCGATGGTTTCTTCAACCAATCGCTCTACTGCTGGATCAGATGGTGGAAGATCGCGCAGCTCTTTTCTCAATGAGTTTTCCATGCTTCCCCATACTCTCTTTTTGGTCAGTATAATTCTTTTGGGTGCCTTCTTTTATATCGTTAGCATGGAGGTCATGTTTGAACCAGTCAAACAAAGGAAAAATCAGATGACCTTCATCAATCGCACAATCCTTATCACTGGTGGCAACTCCGGCATAGGACAGGCACTGGCGGAAGCCCTTCAAGCTAAAGGGAACCGCATCATCATCACGGGACGCAAGCAGGATAGTTTGCAGGCCACGCTCAAGCGCAACCCCGCGATGGCTGGCTATACACTCGATGTCACAAACAAAGACGCAGTCGCGATCTTTTGCGCCAAAGTACTGACCGAGCATCCAGACCTTGACACAATTATCCTGAACGCAGGCATTATGGAGGCCGAGGATTATACTGTTGATCCGGTGAGCCTCGACGTCGCCGAACGTACGATCGCCACCAACCTTGTTGCGCCGATCCGTCTTGCGGCAGCGTTGCTACCGCATCTGCAGTCGCGTTCGCAGGCTACTATAATCACGGTTTCCTCTGGTCTTGCATTCGTGCCAAAGGCAGCGAACCCGACCTATTGTGCAACCAAAGCTGCCATTCATTCATGGACACAATCGCTGCGTTATCAATTGCGTGATAGTTCGGTGTCTGTGCATGAGATTGTGCCGCCGCAGGTTGCGACGGACTTGACACCTGGCCAGTCACAAATTGCTGCTGCAATGCCGCTTAAAGACTTCACTGACGAAGTAATGGAAATCCTCTCACGCGGCGAAGTTCCGGACGAAGTTTTGGTGAACCGCGTCAACTTTTTGCGCAACGCCGAGGTCGAGAACCGTTACGCTGAAACTTTTGGCACCATGAACGGGTAAACAACATGCTCAAATAAGGGTTGGAGCTGGCAAGCTCCGGCCTACACTCTGTGGATGATGCACCTTACACGTCTACGATGGCCTTTTGCAGCTTTCAGCACTTACCTGCAACGGACAGATTGGTGTCGCCGAGCAAAGGAAAACTCGCCTGCTTCAAATAATCGGACATTTGATGGGCGGATATTGGTTTAGAAAAGAGATAACCCTGACCAAATGTACACCCAACGGCTGACATGAAATCCAGTTGACCCTGGGTTTCAATCCCTTCGGCAATAATATCCAAGTTTAAGGATTTCCCCAAGCTTACAAGCGCTTGAACAATGGCCGTATTGCCTGCACTTTCCCCAAGTCCTGATACAAAAGACTGATCAATCTTAATGCAATTAACGGGATAGTCTCGCAAATGGCTAAGCGACGCGTATCCAGTACCAAAATCATCAAGCGCAATGATGACACCAGCCTCTGAAAGGCGCTCCAACACGTGCGTTATCTTAGAATCCGCATCGTCTAAAAATATGTTCTCTACGACTTCTATTTTCAAATGATGTGGCTGCAAATTGTTGTGCGCCAATGCTTCTAAAACACGCTCAACATAATCCATCGATTGAATACATAAAGAGGAGGCATTGATGCTTATAAAATCAATATCGAGCCCTTTACTTTTCCATTCTGCAAAATCACGGAGCGCAATATCCAAAATAGTTTCATCGACAGCTAAAGCGCTTTTGGGCTCAAACAGAGCATGCCAAAATTTTGCTGGGCCAACGATTGAACCATCCTTATTTTGAATGCGGGCAAGCGCCTCTACGCCTTTTATTCGCTGCGAGCTTAAATCGAATATTGGCTGATAATGCGGAAGCAATCTTCCCTCATGAATTGCCTCTTTCACCAATTCAAATGCTTGTCGTTTTTCTTCAAAAGCTTCGGTTAAGCTTGGATTATAGGTTTCGCAAACACCGCGGCCAGTCTGTTTTGCATGATATAATGCCAGATCGGCCTGCTGCTGAAATTCTTCGCAGGATTGCGTTTCTTGGTATGTTAGAGAAATGCCGATCGACGCACCAACACTAATCTCATGCCCCTCATAGGGCACGGGTAAATTGATCACTTCAATCAATTCAGAAGCCAAATCTTCAGGTTTCAGCATTTCATTTTGCACACCCATAAGGACTGCAAATTCATCCCCGCCAAGGCGTGCGCAGAATGCATTCTCAGGAATGGTATCTTCAATACGCTTGGCGATTGAACAGAGGATCTTGTCACCCGCCAAATGACCAAAGCTATCATTGATATCTTTGAACCCATCGAGATCGATCAAAAGCATTTTGAAATTGCAGTCG
>NZ_KB894530.1:2500-279263 GCF_000374465.1 Ahrensia kielensis DSM 5890
TTCAGAAGAAATAAAAAGTTTGCAGCTTACCGCAATGGTTCGCTGCCTGTTATGTCCATATTGTAAAGAGAAGATTTATCCGGATAACATCATTGATGTTATGTCGCTGTTACTTGCTCTAAGTGCAGCACTATGATGGCTTGTTTAACCGCAGCCTCGGATTAATCTCAAGAAGCTGGTCTTTTCGCCGGCATTTCCTAGAATTCAAGCGCAGGAAATGTTGGCAAGCATTGCTTTTTTAAGCGGTTGGCACACAGCCGTGCATATTAGCAATGAGAATGATTAAGTATAAGAAGGGCATTTAGTGGATGCCTTGGCATGCACAGCCGATGAAGGACGTGATACGCTGCGAAAAGCTATGGGGAGCTGCGAATACGCTATGATCCATAGATGTCCGAATGGGGAAACCCACCTTAGATACTTAGAAATTCAATTGAGCCGCAAGGCTCGGTGCTTCACGCATTGGCTCTAGGGCTTAATTGATTTCTAAGTATCGCTATAAGGTATCTTAACCTGAATACATAGGGTTAAGAAGGGAACGAGGGGAACTGAAACATCTAAGTACCCTTAGGAAAGGACATCAACCGAGACTCCGTCAGTAGCGGCGAGCGAACGCGGACCAGGCCAGTGGCAAAGTTAAGTTAAGTGGAACATTCTGGAAAGTTTGGCCATAGTGGGTGATAGCCCCGTACACGTAATACGAAACTTTGTCCTAGAGTAGGGCGGGACACGTGAAATCCTGTTCGAACGTGGGGGGACCACCCTCCAAGCCTAAGTACTCGTGCATGACCGATAGCGAACAAGTACCGTGAGGGAAAGGTGAAAAGCACCCCGACAAGGGGAGTGAAATAGTACCTGAAACTGGATGCCTACAAACTGTCGGAGCCCGCAAGGGTGACGGCGTACCTTTTGTATAATGGGTCAACGACTTAATGTAACGAGCAAGCTTAAGCCGATAGGTGTAGGCGTAGCGAAAGCGAGTCTGAATAGGGCGCCAAGTTCGTTGCATTAGACCCGAAACCAAGTGATCTATCCATGAGCAGGTTGAAGGTTGGGTAACACCAACTGAAGGACCGAACCCATAGACGTTGCAATGTCTCGGGATGACTTGTGGATAGGGGTGAAAGGCCAATCAAACTTGGAAATAGCTGGTTCTCTGCGAAAACTATTTAGGTAGTGCGTCAGACGAATACTCCGGGGGGTAGAGCACTGGATGGGTAATGGGGACTCACCGTCTTACTGATCCTAACCAAACTCCGAATACCCGGAAGTAATATCTGGCAGACACACGGCGGGTGCTAACGTCCGTCGTGGAGAGGGAAACAACCCTGACCGTCGATTAAGGTCCCCAAGTTGTAGTTAAGTGGGAAAGGAAGTGAAGATCCCAAAACAACCAGGATGTTGGCTTAGAAGCAGCCACCATTTAAAGAAAGCGTAACAGCTCACTGGTCTAAATAAGGGTCTTTGCGCCGAAAATGTAACGGGGCTAAAACTACACACCGAAATCGCGGGTTTACACATTAGTGTAAGCGGTAGCAGAGCGTTCTGTAAGTCTGTGAAGGGAGACCCGTGAGGGCTCCTGGAGATATCAGAAGTGCGAATGTTGACATGAGTAACGATAAAGGGAGTGAGAGACTCCCTCGCCGAAAGTCCAAGGGTTCCTGCTTAAAGTTAATCTGAGCAGGGTTAGTCGGCCCCTAAGGCGAGGCCGAAAGGCGTAGTCGATGGGAAACAGGTTAATATTCCTGTACTTGGAGGTAGTGACGGATCACGTGTATCGTCAATTCTTATCGGATTGAGTTGGCGGTGAAGTGGTTCCAGGAAATAGCTCCTCCATTATAAACCGTACCCCAAACCGACACAGGTGGACAGGTAGAGTATACCAAGGCGCTTGAGAGAACTATGTTGAAGGAACTCGGCAAATTGCACGCGTAACTTCGGAAGAAGCGTGACCCTTATTTACGCAAGTAGATGAGGGTGGCACAGACCAGGGGGTAGCGACTGTTTATCAAAAACACAGGGCTCTGCGAAGCCGTAAGGCGACGTATAGGGTCTGACGCCTGCCCGGTGCTGGAAGGTTAAGAGGAGGAGTGCAAGCTCTGAATTGAAGCCCCAGTAAACGGCGGCCGTAACTATAACGGTCCTAAGGTAGCGAAATTCCTTGTCGGGTAAGTTCCGACCTGCACGAATGGCGTAACGACTTCCCCGCTGTCTCCAACATAGACTCAGTGAAATTGAATTCCCCGTGAAGATGCGGGGTTCCTGCGGTTAGACGGAAAGACCCCGTGCACCTTTACTATAGCTTCACACTGGTATTCGCCAAGACATGTGTAGGATAGGTGGTAGACTTTGAAGCGTGGGCGCCAGCTCACGTGGAGTCATCCTTGAAATACCACCCTTATCTTCGTGGATATCTAACCGCGGTCCGTTATCCGGATCCGGGACAGTGTGTGGTGGGTAGTTTGACTGGGGCGGTCGCCTCCTAAAGAGTAACGGAGGCGCGCGATGGTGGGCTCAGAACGGTCGGAAATCGTTCGTCGAGTGCAATGGCATAAGCCCGCCTGACTGCGAGACTGACAAGTCGAGCAGAGACGAAAGTCGGTCATAGTGATCCGGTGGTCCCGAGTGGAAGGGCCATCGCTCAACGGATAAAAGGTACGCCGGGGATAACAGGCTGATGACCCCCAAGAGTCCATATCGACGGGGTTGTTTGGCACCTCGATGTCGACTCATCGCATCCTGGGGCTGGAGCAGGTCCCAAGGGTATGGCTGTTCGCCATTTAAAGCGGTACGTGAGTTGGGTTCAGAACGTCGTGAGACAGTTCGGTCCCTATCTGCCGTGGGTGTAGGAATATTGATAGGATCTGTCCCTAGTACGAGAGGACCGGGATGGACACACCACTGGTGGACCTGTTGTTGCGCCAGCAGCATTGCAGGGTAGCTATGTGTGGAATGGATAACCGCTGAAGGCATCTAAGCGGGAAACCAGCCTAAAAACGAGTATTCCCTGAGAGTCGTGGAAGACCACCACGTTGATAGGATGGGTGTGGAAGTACCGTAAGGTATGAAGCTTACCATTACTAATAGCTCGATCGACTTCATCATTCTCATTGCTTGTATTCACGTTTGTGAAAACAACACTTAAAGTAAGTCTCTCGTCATTTGCTACGCAATTGACTGCCGACTTAAACGCATTTTGGCTGCGCCAAATTTGCTTTACCAGCTTCTTACATATTGTCCTTTGCTGACCTGGTGGTTATGGCGGGGTCGCTGCACCCGTTCCCATTCCGAACACGGCCGTGAAATGCCCCAGCGCCGATGGTACTTTGTCTTAAGGCACGGGAGAGTAGGTCGCTGCCAGGTCTGCAAAGGACAATATGTATTCTCATTACAATATAAACATTACATTTAAGGCCGCTTACCTCACTTATGGTGTAAGGTCAGCGGCTTTTTTGTATGTTCAACTTTGATAAACAAAGATGAACACCATCATCAGTTCTTTATTGGTGATGTAATGACGCGGCCCTTCTCGGTATTTGCTTCGCAATTACCTGTCAGGGTAGCGTCAATCGCTTCAAGTAAGCAATTGACGCGGGATGGAGCAGCCCGGTAGCTCGTCAGGCTCATAACCTGAAGGTCGCAGGTTCAAATCCTGCTCCCGCAACCAAAAATAACATTAAAGCCTCTGATTTATCAGGGGCTTTTTTGCATTAAGCTCATAACCTGAACTGCTCTCGGCATTTGCTGCGCAATTGCCTGCCTTAGCAACGGGATCGCAGAGGCAAAACCAATACCCAAACCAATACTAAACCGTCAAACACATCGTCTGGCGGTTTTTTTATGACCTAATTTTAGAGCCGATATGGCATCTAAGTGTTGAAAATAAAAATCAGCACTGAAGATAACAGCCAAATCTATCTCAAAAATACTCTTCAAACGATTTTATATTGAATTCACAGCAAACCACGCGATTAAAGGGCTTGCACTCTTAATACTATCGTTGATTATCTGTTTGGTTTTCTGGGATTTGGTACAATACCATTATGCAGAATACATCAAAGCTGTTTAAGCTTTGAAACATAGAGCGGCGGACGACTTTATTTCCGCCAAGTATTAACGAGAGAGAATATATATGACCGTCATTGGTGCTCCCAAAGAGACTTTCGCTGGAGAAAATCGCGTCGCGATGACACCGCAATCAGCGCTAGATCTCCAAAAGCTCGGGTATGAGTGCATTATAGAGAAGGGGGCAGGCACTGCTGCCGGCTTTTCTGATAATGCTTATAAGGATGCTGGCGTAAAAATTGTTGCCACGGCTGCTGCTCTTTGGAAAGAAGCAGATGTTGTTGCCAAAGTACGTGCGCCATCGACTGCCGAAGTGAAAAAGTTTAAAACGGATCAAACCGTTATTAGTTTTGTTAATCCTGCTGCATCTGACAAATTGTTAGAGGCATCTAAAAAGGCTGGTAGTACGCTTATCGCCATTGATATGGTGCCGCGTATTTCGCGCGCTCAGAAAATGGATGCGCTTTCATCCATGGCAAATATTGCCGGATATCGCGCTGTCATTGAGGCGGGCAATAATTTTGGTCGCTTCTTTACCGGACAGGTAACGGCGGCTGGTAAAGTGCCTCCGGCGAAAGTTTTGGTTATTGGTGCAGGTGTTGCTGGTCTTGCAGCGATTGGAACATCAACGTCGCTCGGTGCCATTACCTATGCATTTGATGTGCGCCCTGAAGTTGCTGAACAAATTGAATCAATGGGCGCAGAATTTGTGTTCCTTGATTTTGAAGAGTCGAGCCAAGATAGTTCTGCAACAGGTGGTTATGCGGCACCTTCATCACCTGAGTTTCGTGAAAAACAACTCGAAAAGTTCCGTGAATTAGCACCCGATATTGATATTGTTATCTGTACAGCATTGATTCCGAACCGCGAAGCACCAGAGCTTTGGACTGCGGATATGGTTGCGGCGATGAAGCCTGGTTCTGTGATCATCGATCTTGCTGCTGAAAAAGGCGGCAATTGTAAGCTGACGCAAATGGACGAAAAGATTGTTACCGAACACGGCGTTACGATTGTTGGCTACACTGATTTTCCAAGCCGTATGGCAACGCAATCATCGACACTTTATGCCAACAATATCCGTCATATGATGAGTGATCTGACACCGGACAAAGACGGTGTGATCAATCACAATATGGAAGATGATGTCATTCGTGGTGCAACGGTGACTTATAAGGGCGAGATTACCTATCCGCCGCCACCGCCTAAGATTGCAGCCATTGCTGCTGCGCCTAAGAAGGAGAAAGCCAAAGAACTTACTCCTGAAGAGAAGAAGGCACAGGAAATAGCAAGCTTTAAGGCCGCAACCAAACAACAAGTTACGCTTTTGGCTGTTGGCGGCGCGATCATGCTGCTCATCGGTATGTTTGCTCCTGCAAGCTTCATGCAGCATTTTATCGTGTTTGCACTTGCGTGTTTCGTCGGTTTCCAAGTTATTTGGAATGTGTCGCATGCACTTCACACGCCTTTGATGGCGGTAACGAACGCTATTTCAGGTATCGTTATTATCGGGGCGTTGTTACAAATCGGGTCGGGTAGCTGGCTCGTTGTAATACTCAGCTTCATTTCGGTGCTTATCGCGTCAATCAATATCGTTGGTGGTTTTCTGGTTACACGCCGGATGCTTGCCATGTTCCAAAAATCTTAAGGGGGGCTGAAACATGTTTTCTATTGGTGTTTCATCAGCCGCCTACATCGCGGCATCTGTTCTATTTATTCTATCACTGGGCGGCCTGAGCAATCAGGAAAGCGCCAAACGCGCTGTCTGGTACGGTATTGCAGGTATGGCAATTGCTGTTATTGCGACAGTGTTTGGACCGGGCGTCTATAATGTTTTCCTCATTCTGATCGCAATCGCGGCGGGTGGTTTTGCCGGTTACTATGTGGCTGGTAAAGTCCAAATGACGGAGATGCCGCAACTCGTGGCAGCGCTTCACTCATTTGTGGGCCTTGCAGCCGTGTTCATTGGTTTGAATGCAGATATTGAGCTTTCATCTGTGCATGATCTTATTGCCGCTGGCGGTAATCAGGATTTGTTGACTGGCTTTGGTAAAAAACTGGCGGTGAAAGATGCGGTTGAAATCGCTATTCTTAAAGTCGAAGTGTTTCTTGGCATTTTCATTGGCGCGGTAACATTTACCGGTTCTGTGATTGCGTTTGGTAAGCTTGCTGGCAAAGTTGACGGTAAGCCGAAGCAATTGCCGGGCGGCCATATGCTCAACCTTGCATGTCTAATTGCTGCATTGATCCTCGGCATCATGTACTTCAACGGTGCCGGTATCTGGACAATGGTTCTTGTAACCTTGATTGCAGGCTTTATCGGTTGGCATTTGATCTTGGGTATTGGCGGCGCGGATATGCCGGTTGTGGTGTCCATGCTCAACTCTTATTCAGGTTGGGCAGCAGCGGCGATAGGCTTCACACTTGGCAATGACTTGCTGATTGTTGTCGGCGCTCTTGTGGGCTCTTCCGGTGCCATCCTGTCTTACATCATGTGTAAGGCGATGAACCGCAAATTCGTTTCGGTGATCCTTGGCGGATTTGGTGGTGCATCAGGACCGCAAATGGCCGTTGAAGGTGAACAAGTTGCGATTGATGCAGACGGCGTTGCTGCGGCTCTTGATGATGCAGACAGCGTTATCATCATTCCGGGCTACGGCATGGCGGTTGCACAGGCACAGCAGTCTGTATCTGAACTCACCAAGCGTTTGCGTGCTAAAGGCAAGAATGTTCGTTTCGCGATCCATCCGGTTGCAGGGCGTTTGCCAGGTCACATGAACGTTTTGCTGGCAGAAGCAAAAGTGCCTTATGACATCGTTTTGGAAATGGATGAAATCAACGACGATTTCCCTGAAACAGATGTGGCGATTGTTATTGGTTCAAACGATATCGTAAACCCTGCGGCGCAGGACGATCCAAACTCTCCAATTGCAGGCATGCCTGTTCTTGAGTGCTGGAAAGCCAAGCAAGTCTTCGTATCTAAGCGCGGACAGGGAACGGGTTACTCGGGTATCGAAAACCCGCTGTTCTTTAAAGACAATACGCGCATGTTCTATGGTGATGCGAAAGCGTCGCTTGATTTGTTGCTACAGAAGATCAGCTAAGCTCAATATAATAAATAAAAAGGCGGCAGAGATGCCGCCTTTTTTGTATCTAGTTTTGAACAGGAGCGTTTAGCGCTGCGCTGTTTCCCAATTAGGATTTATCCACGGCTCGGCATTGGATGCGGGCAGTAAATCTTTTCCCAAAATATGGTCGGCGGCTTTCTCACCTGTCATGATGGAAGGACCGTTCAGATTACCATTTGTGATTTGCGGAAAGATCGAGCTATCGGCAACGCGCAAACGGTCAACGCCGATGACTTTGGTGTCTTTGTCGACGACGGCCATCGGATCGTTCGCACTACCCATCTTGCATGATCCGCAAGGGTGATAAGCGCTCTCAACATGTTCTTTGATAAAGCTATTAAGCTCATCATCGGATTGCAGCGCGCTGCCCGGTTGAATTTCATGTTTAACGAAAGGCTTGAAGGCATCCTGCGCGAAGATTTCACGTGTTAAGCGAATACAATTGCGGAAGTCTTCCCAGTCTTTTTCATGCGCCATGTAGTTAAATAAGATTTTTGGTGCTTCACGCGGATCATTCGAACGCAATGTAATTTCGCCGCGGCTTGGTGAGCGCATCGGGCCAACATGAGCCTGAAAACCATGACCTTCAGCGGGTGCTTTACCATCATAGCGAATTGCCATTGGCAGGAAGTGATATTGAATGTCAGGATATTTAATGCCTGCTTTTGACCGCACAAAGGCAGCGCTTTCAAATTGATTGGATGCGCCAAGACCTGTTTTTGTAAACAACCATTGCGCACCGATCAGCGCCTTGGAAAGAATGTTCCAATGCTTATAAAGTGTGATCGGTTGGCTTGATGCCATTTGAAGATAAAGCTCCAAATGGTCTTGCAGGTTTTGCCCTACGCCAGCGCGGTCGGCAACGACATCAATTCCATGTTCTGCCAAATGCGCTGCTGGGCCAATGCCAGACAGCATGAGAAGTTTGGGCGAGTTGATAGAGCTGGCCGCAATGATGACTTCACGGTTTGCTGTGATTATTTCAGTGTTGCCACCGCGCGAAACTTGAACGCCTTTGGCTTCGCCATCTTTGATAATTATTTTCTCAGCGAAGGCGTTAATCACCTCACATTTATAACGCTTGATTGCGGGCCTCAGATAAGCATTGGCACCAGACCAGCGTCGGCCTTTATAGACCGTCTGCTCCATCGGGCCGAAGCCTTCCTGCTGGCGGCCATTATAATCATCTGTAAGCGCATAGCCTGCCTGTTTGCCTGCATCGACAAAGGCTTGAAATAATGGGTTTTCGCGTGGGCCGCGTGTGACATGCAGCGGCCCGGATTTGCCACGCCATTCAGCATCGCCGCCATGCCCGCCGCTATCCCAGCTCTCCATGCGTTTGTAATAGGGCAGCACATTTGCATAGGACCAGCTGTCTGCTCCCATGTCTGACCATGTGTTGAAATCTGCTGCGTGTCCGCGCACATAAACCATGCCGTTGATTGAGGACGAGCCGCCAATAACTTTACCGCGCGGCGTTGCCAAACGGCGACCACCTAAATGTGGTTCGGGTTCAGATTGGAAGCCCCAATCATAGCGCGACATCCCCATGGGATATGACAGCGCTGCTGGCATTTGAATGAACGGCCCGATATCTGTGCCGCCATGCTCGATGACGAGTACAGAGGCACCGGATTCAGATAGGCGGTAGGCTAGGGCGCAACCAGCAGACCCTGCGCCGACGATAACATAATCAGCTTGCATTAGAATTGGCTCTCCATGTGGCCCATTTCAACATAGACGGTTTTTAGCTGGCTATAATGTTCAACAGCCGCTTTTGAGTTTTCACGCCCCACACCGGAAGACTTGACGCCGCCGAACGGGATTTCGACAGGTGTTAAATTATACGCATTAATCCAGCAGGAACCGGCTTCCAGCTGGCCGATAACACGGTGCGCGCGGGTGAGGTCATTGGTGAAAATTCCCGCAGCCAAGCCAAATTCAGTATCATTGGCACGGGCGATAACCTCGTCATCGCTTTCAAAATCAAGAACGCACATGACTGGTCCAAAAATCTCTTCGCGGGCGATTGCCATATCGTCTTTTACGTCGGCAAAGATTGTTGGCTCAAAGTAAAAGCCGTCACGCTCAATGCGCTTGCCGCCATAGACGAGTGTTGCGCCTTCTTCGAGACCTTTGGCAACATAGCGCTCTGCAATTTCCATCTGGTTTTTAGAAACCATAGGGCCGAAATTTGTTGTCTCATCCATCGGATCGCCAATGATGGCTGTTTGCGTGCGCTCTTTAAGACGTGCAAGGAATTTCTCCTTGATCGATTTATGAACAAATACGCGTGTGCCGTTTGAGCATATTTGACCGGAAGAATAGAAGTTTCCAAGGATAGCGCCGCTGATTGCGTCTTCAATATTGGCATCATCAAAAACGATGAGGGGGGATTTTCCGCCAAGTTCCATCGTTACATGTTTGATCTGGCTTGCTGCGGCCGCATAGACTTTTTTGCCTGTTGGCACGGAGCCTGTAAGCGACACTTTATCAACACGCGGATCATTGACGAGGCTCGCGCCGACATCGCCCAGACCTTGTACCACATTGAAAAGCCCTGCTGGAGCACCAGCTTCCATGTATATTTCTGCAATTTTAAGCGCGCAAAGCGGTGTCATTTCCGATGGTTTGAAAATCATTGCGTTGCCACATGCAAGCGCCGGTGCTGACTTCCAACAAGCGATCTGGGTTGGGTAATTCCATGCGCCGATGCCGACACAAACGCCGAGCGGTTCACGCACCGTATAAGCAAAGCTTTGTCCAAGCGGAATGTGATCGCCTGTCAGAGTTCCGGCAAGTCCGCCGAAATATTCAATACTATCTGCGCCTGATGTTGCGTCGGCTACCAGCGTTTCTTGTAGCGGTTTGCCAGTGTCGTATGTTTCCAGAACAGACAATTCATGATTGCGCGCGCGGATAATATCGGCAGCTTTGCGCAACACGCGTCCACGTTCGGTGCCGCTCATCGCTGCCCAGATTTTTTGCGCTGCTTGCGCTGCTTTTATCGCTTGGTCGATAATGGCAGGTGTTGCCGAATAGACCGTTGCGATAGTTTCACCCGTTGCCGGATAGATGACATTGATTGGTGTGCCATCTTTATCTTCGACATAGGCACCGCCAATGAAGTGGCTGGCTGTTGGTTTCGTGTTCATTATTTACCTCTTGGGAAGCGTTGGTTTTCTTCCAGCACGTTCAAAGCATTATCAACATGCGTGGTGACAAGTTTGACGCAGAAATTTCCATCTGCTTTCTCATCGCGCAGCGCTTGGCGGATATAAAGACCGTCAATCAGCGCTGCGATAGAATGAGCAAGTTCAAGCGATTCTGCGCCCGCAAATGGGCGTAAATTATAGATCAAGTTAGAGATCAAACGTTTTTGATAAATGCGCAAAAGACGCTGCGCATTTTGCGAGTTTTGGGCCTGAACATAGAAGCTTAGCCAAGCGCTAACGATCTCCGGCCGGAAGTTTTGCGGGGAAAAACACGCCTTTATGATCGCCTGAAGGCGCTCTCGCGGTGTATCAGCCATCATTAATGCGCCGCGTACTTCAGCACCGAAAACCGTCAAGATATGGCGCATGGCGGCAAGAAATATCTGTTCTTTGCTGCCGAAGTAGTGGTGAGCCAAGGCACTGGAAACACCCGCTTTTTTCGCTATCTGACTGACCGTTACATCCAGTGAACCTGCACGTCCGATTTCATAAATTGTCGCTTCCACTAATGCGCTTCTGCGCATAGGCTCTATTCCAACTTTTGGCATTTTTAACCTCTTGACGTTGCCATTAGATAAAAAATGTTTTTAATTGACTCGTCAATCAATAATAATTTGAATGATTTCAAAAAGGAGATACCGATGCAAAAGAAACTAATTACGACAGCGTTCGCATTGCTGATGTCAGCGGGCGTTGCTTCAGCGCAGTGCGATGCTGTGACATTCTCCGATGTTGGTTGGACCGATATTACGGCCACAACAGCGGCGACAACTGTTGTGCTTGATGCGCTTGGCTATGAAACAGATATTAAAGTGCTGTCCGTGCCGGTCACATATGCGTCAATGAAAGAAGGCGATATCGATGTTTTCCTTGGCAATTGGATGCCAACAATGGAAGGCGACATTGCTGCTTACCGTGAAGATGGTTCTGTTGATACTGTGCGCACTAATCTTGAAGGCGCAAAATATACACTGGCAACAAATGCTGCGGGTACAGCGCTCGGCATTAAAACATTTGCCGATATTGCTAAGCACAAAGATGCGCTTGAAGGCAAAATCTACGGCATCGAGCCTGGCAATGACGGTAACCGTCTTATCCAAGACATGATCGAAAAAGGTGCTTTCGAGCTTGCTGGTTTCGAAGTTGCTGAAAGCTCAGAGCAAGGCATGTTGGCGCAGGTTGAACGCGCATCGAAAAAAGATGAGCCGATTGTGTTCCTTGGTTGGGAGCCGCATCCAATGAATGCTAATTTCGAGATGGGTTATCTTGAAGGCGGCGATGATTTCTTTGGGCCGAATCTTGGCGGTGCAACAGTGCATACAAACACACGTGCAGGCTATGTTGCCGAGTGTCCCAATGTTGGCAAGTTGCTTCAAAATCTAGAGTTCACGCTTGCCATGGAAAACGAAATCATGGGCGCTATTTTGAACGATGGTGAAGAAGCAAGCGATGCAGCAACTGCCTGGCTAAAAGCAAATCCATCAGCGCTTGATGGATGGCTTGAGGGTGTAACAACCAAAGATGGCGGCGATGCTATGGCTGCGGTTAAAACATCACTCGGCCTTTAATCTAAGTATATCTCCCCGCGGCTGCATGCCGCGGGGGTTCACAAACATCATTCATTATTTTCAGGTGGACATATGGATTGGCTAACAGAGACCAAAATTCCCGTTGGTAAAACGGCGAAAACTATTTTCGAGTGGTTACAAGAAAATGGAGAGTGGTTCTTTGATGGGCTGGATGTCGCGCTTGAAAATATGATTGATGCGATCCTATGGGTGTTTCAGACGCCGCATCCATTTATTGTTATCGCAATTGTCACGGCGCTAACATGGTACTTGCAACGTAGCTGGAAGATCTGCCTGTTTGTTGTTCTTGGCTTTTTGTTCATTCTCAATCAGGGGTATTGGGAAGAAACAACGGAAAGCCTGACGCTCGTTTTATCGGCCTGTGTTGTTTGTATGGCTGTGGGCGTGCCGATTGGCATTGCCACAGCGCACCGGCCAAGGCTGTTTTCTGCGATGCGGCCTGTACTTGATTTAATGCAGACTTTACCAACCTTCGTGTATCTTATTCCGGCTATTGTGTTTTTCGGCATCGGTATGGTGCCGGGCTTGATCGCGACCGTGATATTTGTTGTGCCTGCACCGATCAGATTGACCCATCTGGGCATTAGCACGACACCCAAGCCGCTTTTGGAAGCGGCCCAAGCCTTTGGCGCAACGCCAAGCCAGACGCTTTGGAAAGTCGAAATGCCTTACGCCCTACCGCAAATTATGGCGGGTTTAAACCAGACAATTATGTTGTCCCTATCGATGGTCGTTATCGCTGCCCTTGTTGGTGCCGATGGGCTTGGTGTGCCTGTTGTGCGTGCGCTTAACCAAGTGAACACGGCACTTGGCTTTGAAAGCGGAATTATAATCGTTGTTGTTGCTATTATGCTGGACCGGATTTTGCGGGTGGACCGATCATGACAAACGCTGTTGAATTTAAAAACGTCTCCATCGTATTTGGTGACAATCCTCAATCGGCACTGCCATTTATGGATGAGAATAAAACTCGTTCGGAAGTGCAAACCGAATCCGGCCAGATTTTAGGCGTTCATAATTGTTCGCTTGAAGTTGCTCAAGGTGAAATTCTTGTGCTCATGGGATTGTCCGGTTCTGGCAAGTCTACGCTGCTACGGGCGGTTAATGGGCTTAATCCGGTGGTGCGCGGTAGTGTAGCTATTCATGATGGAAAGTGGAGCGCTGATGTAACCAATGCTTCGCCTGAAGATTTGCGCCGTGTGCGACGCGAATGTGTGGCGATGGTGTTCCAGCAATTTGGCCTATTGCCTTGGCGCAGTGTGCGCGAAAATGTTGGCTTGGGGCTAGAGCTTGCAGGTATGGCGAAAGACGAGCGCAACGAGCAGATCGAACGGCAACTTGCGATGGTTGGCCTTGCTGAGTGGGCTGACAAAAAAGTATCAGAACTTTCTGGCGGTATGCAGCAGCGCGTTGGTCTTGCGCGTGCTTTTGCAACAGAAGCGCCTGTGCTGTTGATGGATGAGCCGTTTTCCGCGCTTGATCCGTTGATCCGTAATCGCCTACAGGATGAGCTCATAGAGCTTCAGCAGAATTTGAAGCGCACAATTATCTTTGTGAGCCATGATTTGGACGAGGCTTTTAAACTTGGTGATCGCATTGCGATTATGGAGGGCGGGCGCATCGTGCAAATCGGTACGCCGCGCGACATTTTCTCTAATCCAGTGAATGAATATGTTGCAGATTTTGTGGCCCATATGAACCCGCTTGGTGTGCTCACTGCGCGCGATGTGATGGAGCCTCTCAATGGTACTATGCCGACCGAAAATGTTGGTGCGAGCGAGCTTATTCAAAATGTAATGGAGCTTGCTGCGAGTTCGAACAAAGCGCTTGGTGTTGAAGAAAACGGGAAGATTATTGGGCGAATAACTAAGTCTGGCATTCTGGAACGCTTGTCAGGTGTGAATACTACAGACCAATAAATCATAAGTTTTCATTGCACTTTTTTGGTGTCGCGCTAGGTACAATTAAGATTTTAGTTCCTGATGGAGAAAATTGTGCCAAAACCGATTCGTAAAGCTGTATTTCCTGTCGCTGGTCTAGGAACGCGGTTTCTACCCGCGACAAAAGCTGTTCCGAAAGAAATGCTCACAGTTGTTGACCGTCCAGTCATTCAATACGCTGCTGATGAAGCGCGTGCGGCGGGTATTGAAACACTGATCTTTGTGACAGGACGCAATAAAGGGGTCATCGAAGATCACTTTGATATGGCGTTTGAATTGCAAACAACGCTCAAAGATCGCAACAAAGGCGATACGCTAGAGCAGCTCATCAAAGAATTGCCAGATGCTGGTCAGGCTGTGTTTACACGCCAACAGGCACCACTTGGCCTTGGCCATGCGGTTTGGTGTGCACGTGATATTGTTGGCGATGATCCGTTTGCGGTTCTTTTGCCAGATATGTTGATGACTGGAGAGCCGGGCGCTCTCAAGCAGATGGTTGACGTCTACAATGAGACAGGCGGCAATATCGTTTCGCTTTCTGAATGTGCCCCAGAAGAAGCGCATAATTACGGTATCGTTTCAAAAGGCGAAGATTTCGGTAGCCATTTTGAGATCAATGGCATGGTGGAAAAACCTAAACCAGGCACTGCGCCGTCAAATTATTATATCAATGGCCGCTATATTCTGGATGGCTCTATTATGAAGCTGCTTGGCACGCAGGCAGCTGGTGCTGGCGGTGAAATTCAGCTTACAGACTCGATGCTCCAGCTCATGGAGACGCAAAAGTTCTACGGTACGCCTTTTAAGGGTGAAGCTTTTGACTGTGGCTCTAAGCTTGGCTTCCTTGAGGCTAATATTGCACTTGGCCTGCGCAACAAGGAACTCGGCACTGATTTGCGTTTGAAACTTGCGCAACGGCTTGGCGATCGCCGTGGAAGTGTTCGCGATTAAGCGTTGTCTTGCTTTTTTGAAGCACGAAGCTTTTTGACTGTATCATCACCGATGTGACGCTTGCCGCGCTTTGCTGCAAGCTCACTTTGTTTTTGCCGCTCTGCAAAGCGCTGACGGTCTTCGTCGGTATATTGATCATAGCAGTTATGACAAGAAATACCGGCGATGAATTTATCAGAGCGCAAGTCCTCTGGTGAAAGCGGGTGACGGCAGGCGCGGCATAATTTATGATCGCCAAGCTCAAGCCCATGCTTTACCGCGACGCGTTCATCAAAGACAAAACATTCGCCATCCCAAGTGCTTTCTTCTTGCGGGACATTTTCAAGATATTTTAAAATACCGCCCTTGAGATGAAATACATCATCATAGCCAAGCGACTTTACATAGGCGGTTGATTTTTCGCAGCGAATACCGCCGGTACAGAACATGGCGATTTTTTTGCCTTTAAGCAGATTTTCATTGCGCTTTACCCAATCAGGGAACTCGCGAAATGCGTCTGTTTCAGGGTTGATAGCATTTTTGAATGTACCAACTTTAATTTCGTAATCATTGCGGGTGTCGATGACGACCGTATCTGGATCATCAATCAGATCATTCCAGTCTTCTGGCTCGACATAAGTGCCCACGATCTTTGTTGGATCGGTCTCAGGCACGCCCATAGCAACGATTTCTTTTTTAAGACGAACTTTGAGCCGGTAAAATGGCAGCTTGTCGGCAAAGCTTTCTTTATGTTCCAACTCGGCAAATTCGGGCTGTGAGCGGATGTAAGACAATATGCTGTCTATGCCTTCGCGTGTGCCAGCGATAGTGCCGTTTATACCTTCGGAGGCCAACAACAATGTGCCAACAATGCCGTTAGCTTCACATATTTGCGTCAAAGGCGCTTGCAGATCTGCGAAGCGTTCAAAACGTGCAAAATGATAAAGTGCGGCGACGACGATGTGCGGTGTTTCATTCATAACGGCTCTTTAGCCTGTGTTTTAAAATGAGTGAATAGGCTTTTTTGTCTCAATTTATCCACCATCTGTTTGATCATTGCAAAATGGCTCTTTTTCATATGGACAAGATGCGATGTTTTCCAAAGAGACAATAGGTGAGATAGAAAAAGTGGCGCACGAAGAAGGCATTGACCCAGCCGCGTTGTTGGCGATTGCCGAAGTGGAAAGTGGTGGCCGCGCCTTTGCTTATATAGGCGGTAAAAAAGAGCCGCTTATTCGCTTCGAAGGGCATTATTTTGACCGCTTGTTGAGTGCGGCGGACCGCGAAAAAGCACGCAAAGCGGGTCTTTCGTCGCCAAAAGCAGGGTTGATCAAGAATCCAGGCTCACAAGTTGATCGTTGGCGCTTGCTAGAAAAGGCGATGGGCATTGATAAGGCTGCGGCCCTGCAATCCGTTTCTTGGGGCATTGGGCAGGTTATGGGCTCGCACTATAAAGCGCTTGGTTATGCTTCAGTCGACGCTATGGTTCAGGAAGCGCGTGAGTCGATTGCGGGGCAAGTGCGGCTCATGATGCGTTTTATCCGCCAAAATGATTTGGTGACCTATATTGAGAAAAGCGATTGGGCAGGTTTTGCGCGTCGCTATAATGGCCCTGCTTATAAGATAAACAGCTATGACACGCGTCTTGCTGCTGCTTATGCCCGTCATTCCAATGGCACGCTTAAACGTTCGGTTTCAAAGCTGCTCAAGCTTGGCGGTGAGAAATCTCATTTGCGGGCTTATTCGCTTGAAAATGATGTTGAGGCGGTGCGCTCACTCCAGCAAATGCTGACGGCAGCTGGCTATGCTGTTCAAAGTGACGGTGTCTTTGGCGTGGAAACGGACCGCGCGTTGCGGCAGTTCCAGATGCAGCAAAAGCTTATTGTTGATGGTGTGTATGGCGCGAAAAGCCGCGCTGCATTGGAGAAGGCTTTGCCAAGGTTCGGGCGTTTTCCCAGCCTTTTACAGATGCTCATGAACATCATTCGGTTCATGCATTAGTTTAAATCGATTAATATATTTTCTCGGAGCGCTGGACATCATGCGATAAAGTGGCTTACCAAAAGGCAGTTTTAACGTATCTTAGATTTGGAAATACAAATGGCACAAAATGTCGATGCACTGATCCCCGTTATGACTGGCCAGAAGGTTATTCCGGTTATTGTTTTGGATAATGCCGATGATGCGGTGCCTTTGGCGCGCGCTTTAGCTGCTGGCGGCTTGCCTGCAGTAGAAATTACCCTGCGCACAGCTGCAGCGCTAGAAAGCATCAAGCGCGTTGCCGCCGAAGTGCCAGAAGCTATTGTTGGCGCAGGCACTATTCTCAATGGCCGAAATTTTGACGAAGCTGTTGCTGCTGGCTCGAAGTTTATTGTGTCGCCGGGGCTTACGCCAGAGCTTGTGTCTGCTGCTAATGGCCATGATGTGCCGCTCTTGCCGGGCTCTGTAACCTCATCAGAAATTATGAGTGCTTTAGAAGCAGGTTACACACATTTGAAGTTTTTCCCAGCGGAACAAGCCGGTGGTGCAGCCTATCTTAAAAGCTGTTCAACGGTGTTTGGTCAGGTGAAATTTTGCCCAACAGGCGGTGTGTCGGTTAAAAATGCCAATGATTATTTGAGCTTGCCTAATGTGCTTTGTGTTGGCGGTTCATGGGTTGCGCCAAAAGACATGATCACTTCAGGTGACTGGGATGGCATCACGGCGCTGGCGAAAGCTGCGGCAGGAATCTAATCTGCAAGCCTACCTATTAAACTGACTTTCTACATAACAAAAAGCCCGGGATTTCTCCCGGGCTTAATTCGTTCAACTCAAAGCGTAAGCTTAGAGTTTGCCTGCACGCTGTTGAAGCATGAGGAATGTGTCGAAGTTGTATTCTGACAACTGGAACCAGAGGTAGCCTTCTTTGCGGTAAGCCATGTAGCTGTCATGGATTTCTTTAAAGTCAGCATTTTCTGCGCTGATTTCAGCATATGTTTCTGTAGCAGCATCAAAGCATGCTTCCATAATGTCTTGGCTGTATGGACGCAATTGCGTGCCAGCAGCAGCAAGTTCTTTCAATGCTGTTGGGTTCAAAATATCATAACGTGCCATCATCACGCTGTTTGCGAGTGCTGATGCAGATTTTACGATACCTTGGTATGCTGGTGTTAGAGAGTTCCATGCATCGAGGTTGATCATGTTAAGCAGCGTAACGCCACCTTCCCACCAACCTGGGTAGTAGTAATATGGAGCCACTTTATTGAAGCCAAGCTTCTGGTCATCATATGGACCAACAAATTCAGCCGCGTCGATTGTGCCTTTTTCAAGTGCTGGGTAGATGTCACCACCTGGCAAGCCTTGTGGAACAACGCCGATTTTTTCCATGATACGGCCACCGAAACCACCGATGCGGAATTTCAAGCCCTTCATGTCTTCAAGTGAGTTGATTTCTTTACGGAACCAACCACCCATCTGCGCGCCAGTGTTACCAGCAGGGAATGAGATCATGTTCTGTTTTGCATAGAACTTGTTGAGGAGCTCAAGGCCGCCACCTTCATACATCCAAGCATTGGTCATGCGCTGGTTGAGGCCGAATGGAACGCCTGTACCAAATGCATATGTTGGGTCGATACCTGTGAAGTAGTAAGACGCTGTGTGAGCCATTTCGATTGTGCCGTTTTTAACAGCATCTGCACCTTCAAGTGCGCCAACGATTTCGCCTGCACCAAAAGTTTGAATTTCGAAATTGCCATCTGTTGCTTCTGCAACAGCTGCTGCAAACACTTCAGCGGCACCGTAAATTGTTGGCAATGATTTTGGAAAGCCAGATGAGCAGCGCCAAGTAACTTTTGGTGTTTCTTGAGCAATGGCAGGTGCTGCCAAAGTTGATGCAGCAGCTGCACCAGCACCAGTTACTCCGGCTTTTTTAATAAACGAACGTCGATCCATTAGATCCTCCCGTGGATAATAATATTGATCGGGGAAACAGTAGTCAGACTCCCCGATGCCCCATAGGTAACTTACAGTTTTAGAAACACGAGTCTAGTAGGCGGCAGGCAAACCGGTAAAATAAATTGTCCACTTTAGTAGAATGGTGATCCAGTACATATGAGCGGCTTGTCTTTGGCATCTCGCATTATTTGACTTGGCTTTTCTGCGGATCGGTTTAGGACAATATAGATCATCTTAAGGAGCGTAAAATGCAGCCTGTTGTTGCGGTTGTTGCCGATATTCGTGAATTTGAAAACTACTCTTGGCATTGTGTGCCAGATCAATATGTAAAGGCAGCCTTTAATGTTTCTGGGGTTTTGCCTTTACTTGTGCCCGCTTTTGGCGATGGTATTGATTTTGATGCGCTGTTGGAGCGTGTCGATGGCGTGATGCTGTCCGGTTCTAAAAGCAATGTACATCCATCCAATTTTGGCGCTGAGCCTGATGAGAAATATGAGCCTTATGATGAGGGGCGCGATGCAACATCCTTGCCGTTGATTCGGGCAGCGATTGATAAGGGTGTGCCGCTTTTTGCGATTTGCCGCGGAATCCAAGAGCTCAATGTTGCTCTTGGCGGAACATTAGCCACTGAAATTCAGGAAGCCGAAGGCGTTATGGACCACCGTGCGCCTACATCATCTGATCAAGCGGAACGCTTCGCGCTAACCCATAGTGTGAAAACAAAGGCTGATGGCTGTATTAATAAGATCATCGGCGGTGAGGCGCGGGTTAACTCGCTGCATCGTCAAGCAATTGATAATATTGCACCACGATTACAGGTTGAAGCGTCGGCAGAAGATGGAACGGTTGAAGCCGTGTCCGTTATTGACGCGAAAGGCTATGCCGTTGGTGTTCAGTGGCACCCTGAATATTGGGCAAAGACAGATGACACTTCGCGCAAATTATTTGAAGCATTTGGCGATGCTGTTCGCGCTTATGCATCAGCTAAGGCTAAATAAAGCGCTCAAGCTTCAACACTGACCGAAACAGATTGTTCGCGGAAATCGGCAAATCCATAACTTGTCATGAAGGCGACTTCCGCGGCATCCATGCCAACGCCGATTACGGCGATCTCTTCTTGGCGGGCCATTTTAGTTGGGTCCACCAGATGCCATGCCCCGTCCAAAAAGACTTCCGCAACAGCGTGGAAGTCCGGCGGGCTCACGAAGGGTGCAAAGACGCTTGTAAAACGGGCCGGAATAGCAGAAGCGCGGGCAAGCGTTACCAATAAATGTGCAAAATCACGGCATATGCCTTTCCGCTGCACAAAAGTGTCTAGCGCTGTAGTCTGCGCATTGCTGGAGCCTGCTACATAGGAAAAGCGGCTGTAAATCCAATCGCTTAGTTCAGCGATTCTCGCACCACCTTCAAGGTGTCCAAAATCGGATGCGACGAAGGCTTGAAACTCATCGGACGGGCAATAACGTGATGGCATTAAATAGCGAATTGCTTCGCCCGGTAGGAGATGAATAGGCGTTGCTGGCAGAGCGGCAATATCCGTTGCCTCCCGCTTTACCTCAATTTTAGATGTGTACCGGCAATTAAAGTGGCCGGTTGTCTGCAAAAGCAAACGGTCACCAATTCCAGCTTCTGTTGGCGCACGCACAAAGTTCTCGATTTTTGAGAACGCAATATTTGCGGCCAATATCTTCTGGTCTTTTGTTTTGCTGGCTTCGATCTGTAAAATGAGATCAGAGGGATGTTCGAAATGGTAGTGAAGGTAAGCTTCAATATTAAGGATCATATTTTAACTCTAGCGCATCGCCGCTAAAAGTTAAGTGCTTTCGTTAGAAAGCCTCCAGTGAGATTGCAATATTTCTAGGCTCGATAACTTCCCATGCAAAACCGTCGCTTGGGACCAGTTTCATTAGGTTTTTACCGCTGCGATCTGTAATGGCGACCAAACCATCATTGCCTTCTCTCCATGCACGGGCTGTTGCTAGAGAAGCGGTTACTGCGCCGCAATTTTCACTCGGCTCAACACGGTGGACATTATATCCATCGGCGCGGTGCAATTTTACGATACATGAGCGTCCATCGGCATGGTTGCGTACGGTAAAACGGTCAGCCAGCGCTTTGGGTCTTGTATCGACATGGGCTTGTACGCTTGCTGTCGATATTGTGTCGATACCGTCTGAACCGGGTACGTAATCTTTGTTTTGGTAGGCGCCCACCAGCATCATGGAAGCGACACCCGTTACGGTGACGCAATTAATAATAGTTACAGCCGAAAAACGCATGCCCGATAGCCCTTCATATTCCATTATGGGTTTATGAGACTTTTATGGTTAACGATTGATTAACTTTGTGCGTTAGCCGGATGTTTTACGTCATTTAGTCTTGCTGTTTAAATGCGCTGTTTCTGGTGTCGGGGTTATGGCTTGGCCTTTGTTGAACCAGCTTTCCAGATTATCAATCACCAGCGCACCCATTGCGTTGCGTGTGTCGTGCGAAGCAGAAGCAACATGCGGCAAAAGGCTGACATTCTTCATGGTGCGCAGCGCTTGCGGCACTTTTGGTTCATGTTCGAATACATCAAGTCCGGCTGCAGCAATTGTTCCGTCTTGCAATGCGGTAATGAGCGCAGGCTCGTCAATCACAGGTCCGCGGCCAACATTAATCAGCACGCCGCGCGGTCCAAGCAGCTTCAAGATATCTGCATTAATTGCATGATGGGTGGCAGCCGTGCCCGGAACCACACAAATGAGCGTATCTACGGCTTCAGCCATCTGGGCCAATGTGCTGTGATATGTGAAATCAACACCATCAACGGGCTTGCGGCTATGATAATGGATCGCGACATCAAAACCTGAAAGTCTTTTCGCGATGGTTTGGCCGATGCGTCCGAGCCCGAATATACCAATTGTGCGGTTGCGCATTGATAGAGGTGATAAAGCGTAGGGGCCTTCTGCTTCCCAGCGGTTTTCGCGCAAATAAGTTTCAGCATGAAACAAATCGCGCACTGTATTGAGCAAAAGAGCAACCGTCGTGTCAGCAACTTCATCGTCCAGCACCGATGGCGTGTGCGTGACAATAACATTTTTCTTGGCTGCATGCTGCGCATCAACGTGGTCATAGCCAACACCAAACGATGATATGATCTCAAGGTTTGGAAGCAGGTCAATCAGTGCAGCGTCAACGGGAATAAAAAGCGATGCAATCGCGCGGATTTGGGCGCGGTCATCAGCGGACATTTGCGCAACGTCATCGGGCGTTGAAATGAGGGTATCAAACATATCCTCGATGCGGGCACGTGTTGCAGCATGACCACCATTTCCGGCGAGCAGTTTGATAGATTTTAGTACAGACATTAAATTTCTCGGCGCTAGAGTCGTTCAACCACTTTGCTGGTTGATTGGCGAATATGCAATTCAGGTTTTATCAAAGTCAGTTCGCCATGTGCAGAATGTTTGCCTTCAATTCGGTCAAGCATTGCGCGTGCAGCTAAACGTCCAACTTCTGGTTGCCCATTGTGAACTGTTGTCAGTGCCGGTGTGGCAATTGATGCTTCTTCAAGATCGTCATAGCCAGTCACTGAAATATCAATGCCGGGGCGCAGGCCCGCACGTGCAATACCGCTCATCAAACCGATTGCGGCCAGATCATTCCAGCAAACAGCAGCTGTTGGTTTGTCAGGCAATGCAAGGAATTGTCCTGCGGCTTCAAATCCAGCAGCCTTGGTGCGCGGACCGACAATGCGCCACGCGTCTTTGACCTCAAGTCCTGCTTTGTGCATCGCCTCAACATAGCCTTCATAACGGTCGCGGCCGGTTGATGTTTTGTCTGTGCCGCCAATCATCGCAATACGCTTATGCCCAAGCGAGATCAGATGGTTGGTCGCAAGGCTGATGCCAAATTTGTCGTCACCGCGAAAAACTGGCAGGTCTACCTCTGGCACTGAGCGGGCGATGAGCACTGTCGGAAGTCCATTTTTCTGCAGCAGCTCCATGTCGCTGGCAGGGGTATCAATGGCCGGTGACATAATCACACCGTCGGCACCCAGCTGCATCAAGGTCTCTAGAAAATCACGTTGCTTTTCGACACGGTCATAATGATTGGAAAGAATAAATGTCTGGCGAGAGCGGTCCAGTTCCATTTCGATGGCGCGTAAGATTTCGCCATAAAACGGGTTCATAATGTCATGCACGACGACGCCTAGAATGCCTGATTTTGATGTGCGCAAGCTGGCAGCACGTCGGTTATAAATGTAACCCATTTCGAGCGCGTGGGCTTTGACCTTTTCGCGCGTGGCTTCTGCAACGAGCGGGCTATCGCGTAAAGCCAGAGACACTGTCGCCGTTGAAACACCAAGGCTTTCGCCAATCGTTGATAGTTTGACCTTTTGTGCCACGCTTTATTCCCCAGAACAGATACTATTCAAAATTTTAAAATGTTTTATTACATTTTAGGTGTTTTAAAAAGCCTTTAAATGCGAAAGAGGGATTAGCTGTCGCTTGAAGCGCGTTTGGCTGCTTTTTTCAGCGCTTTTTCATCGCGCTCGACCAAATTAGTCGATAATTGATTAAGGGCAATTTCGAACTGTTTTATCTGTGAATCTGAGAAACCCTTTAGAGCTTGTTTTTCAGCTTTCTTGGCAGCTTTGCGAACTTTTTTAAGGATATCGCGGCCTGCCTCGGTCAACTCAACGTGCACATGTCGCCCATCTGTGTGGCCTGTGGATTTCGTCACAAATCCCTGTTCTGTTAGCCGGCCAATAGATTTTGTGATCGTTGGAGGGCGTACCCCAATATATTTGGCAATCTGGCTAGGCGTGAGAGTTTCATGTTCGGCTAATAATGAAATGATGGTTTCTTGGCCGGCATAAAGCCCTGTTTCTAACAGGTGCCGTGCTGTATGCGTGCGGGCAAAGCGCGCAGCATTTTGAAGCGCGCCAAGCACAGTTCCTGAATGTTCGTCGTCTGGAGTTTCAATAAAGTATCTAGCCATAAAAATGTTTTAAGTCGGCGAATGAATAAATGCAATTGTTGCTGATATTATAATAATCGCGCTAATAAATAGGCGCATAATACCGATTGCCTGAGGTGCTTTGCTTTTTACAATTTAATTTGCTGTTGTTTTTTAAACCTGCGTCATGTCATTTGAATGACATGATGAACTGAGGCGGTGTATGGTAGCATGACTAGCACTGAGCTAAATAAGGCGGAATAATGAAAAAGATAGTCTCGCTTTTTGCCGCACTATTTACCACCTCGGCGAGTGCTGAACCAGCGCTGCCTGACTTATTGGCTGCGCTAGAAGTTCAATTGCAGAAAAAACGTCCAGACTTAGTGGCAACTTTACGTCCACCGCTGACCGAGGAAGATATTGTTGCGTTAGAACACAAATATGAAACGAGCTTACCGTCACAAGTCAGAATGTTATATAAATGGCATGACGGGCAAGACCTTGAAAAATTTAGTGTCTTTGTTGAGAATATGCAGTTCCAGCCTTTGGAATCTGCGCTTTTAACCAAAGTCGATCTTGATAGCATGATCGGCTATGACTTTGAATTGGAGAATTGGTGGCATCCCGCATGGTTACCGCTATTTCAAAATGGCGGCGGTGACTACATAGTTGTTGACGCTGCTGGTATTCACACTGGCAATAAAGGACAGCTGCTTACGGTATATCACGACTGGGAACACCGCCCAATTAATGCTCCAAATCTTCTGGTTTTTTCACAGGCTGTGCTTGCTTATTATAAAACGACGCCGATTGAAGACATGGATGAATTTTATTTGTTGGAAAATCACTTGCCCGAAACAGCTCTATCATTCGATGCATCAGGAAACGCAAAACCACTGAAATAATAAGCTGTAGCTCTAGTATTGGGTTGGTTGCCAGAATGTTAGCTGTCATCAGCGCTTGTTCAAATGAGGGGAAATTTGATGTCTGATCGACTTTTATGGATTAAAAACCCGCTCGCGATACTTGTGCCAGAAGGTATTGATGCGCGTGGCGGATTGCTTGTCGCTGGTGGCAAAATCATCGCGCATATTGCTTCGGGGCAATCACCTCAAGGTGAGTATGATGTTTTTGATGCTTCTCGCCATGTGGTGATTCCAGGTTTGATCAACACGCACCACCATTTCTACCAAACGCTAACGCGTGCACATCCAGATGCTATCAACAAAGAGCTTTTCCCTTGGCTTCAATCGCTTTATCCGCTTTGGACGCGGCTAACACCTAATGCGTTGGAATTGGCAACACAGGCAGCGCTCGTGGAACTGATGATGAGCGGCGTCACATGTGCATCTGATCATCATTATGTTTATCCCGACGGCCTTGACGATGCGATGGATATTCAGGCTGAAGTCGCGCGCAAATTAGGCGTGCGTATGGTTTTAAACCGTGGCTCCATGAACATGTCTGTTAAAGATGGGGGATTGCCGCCTGATAATATTGTTCAGGACGCCGATACAATTCTTGCCGATTGCGAACGCGTAATATCGAAATATCATTGTTCCGATGAAGGGGCGATGTTGCAGGTCGCGCTTGCTCCGTGCTCGCCGTTTTCTGTAACAAAGCAATTGATGAAAGATACGGCTGTGCTTGCTAAGAAATGCGGATGTGCGCTGCACACGCATTTGGCTGAAACGGAAGACGAGAACAGTTTTTGCTTGGAGACGATGGGGTGCAGGCCGCTTGATTATCTGGAAGAGACAGGTTGGCTCACCGATAAAACATGGCTCGCGCATGGCATTTATTTCAACGATGATGAAATCAAGCGCCTTGGAAAAGCTGGTACAGGTGTTTCGCATTGCCCAACATCCAATATGGTTCTCGCATCGGGGCATTGCCGAACCCGCGAATTGGAAACCGCCGGTGTAAAAGTTGGGCTTGGTGTTGATGGATCTGCCTCCAGCGATTCTTCAAATCTGATGGAGGGTGTGCGCCACGCTTTGATGATTAACCGCTTAACGTATGACGCGACAATCAGCCATATGGATGCTTTTCGCTGGGCCACTCAAGGCTCCGCTCAATGTCTTGGGCGCCAAGATCTGGGTACTTTGAATGTGGGCAAGCAAGCCGATATTGCGATGTTCACACTTGATGATTTGCGTTTTTCTGGTGCGCATGACCCACTTGCAGCGTTAGTTTTGTGCGGCGCTCATACCGCAGACCGTGTTATGGTTGCCGGAAAATGGACTGTTGAGGATGCTAATCCCGTCGGTGTTGATTTGGCCAAACTGCGTGCAGATCATGGGCAAGCTTCTAAAGCGTTTCAGTAGAATCTAGGCAGTTTATGATTGCTTGAAATGCGCTGTGTTATGTAACGAATGAATTTTATACAATATCGTCTCTGGAATATTGAACTTAGATAACTACATACGGGCCTTAAACAGGGTGTTTTGTCGATGGATACACTAACGCGGATGCGTGCCTTTGTGGCCGTTGTTGATCATGAGGGCTATTCTTCTGCGGCCCGAGCAATGGGCAGATCAAAAGCGTTATTGTCCAAATATGTGCGGGAATTGGAGGATGAGGTTAGCTCACTTCTGCTTAATCGCACGACACGACAATTTTCGCTGACCGAGGCTGGTCACACATATTATGCACGTGCTGTTGCCTTGCTTCGTGAGTTCGATGAACTGCAAGATATGATGCGCGAGGCGCGCGCTGGACTTAGCGGTAAGGTTCGTCTTTCGGCCCCGCGCACATTTGCCGATACGTCGCTTGGCCAAAGTTTGATAGATTTTTGCAAGCAAAATCCCGAAGTTCAGCTTGATATTGAACTGGATGACCGTTTCGTTGACCTTGTTGAAGAAGGCTTTGATTTAGCCATTCGAATGTCGACGCTCGATGATTCATCGTTGATTGCAAAGCGGGTTTCCGCATTTAGGGTTGCAGCTTACGCTTCGCCTGCAACAATAAAAAAATACGGCATGCCGAAACTGCCTGAAGATGCTGTGAATTTGCCCTGGGTGGTTGATACCAATGCACGGCGACGCGATGTCATTCCGTTTCACGACGGTGAGGGTAATTCCAAGCCCTTGCAGGTAAAAAGCGCGATGTTTGTTAATTCTCCATTGGCAACGAAGTCAGCCGCTTTAGCAGGTCTTGGATTTGCCATGTGTCCAGAATTTGTGGTGCGCGATGAGGTCGAGCAGGGCTTGCTGGTTCCTGTTTTGGAAGATTATCTGAAAATCGAAAGTGGTATTTATGCGGTATTTCCGCATCGTCGCTATTTGCCGGCAAAAATTCGTGCTCTTGTCGATTTTCTGGCAGATTGGTTTAAAAAGTACGATGCGACTATTCGTTCTTAATTAAGAACAGACTTGCCATAAAAGAGCCGATTTTGGCTGTTGTAAAACAATTTCAGAAAACAGACCCAAAATATGTTCAAAAAAATTACTACATTATTTTCCGGCGCAGCGTTTGCTGCAATCCTACCTGCCGTTGCAATTGCACATCCGCATGTGTTTGCTCAAGCGCGGCTGGAGCTCAAATCGACACCGCAGGGCACGATAGAAGAACTGCGCCATGTTTGGCGGTTTGACGAATTGTTCACTGCAACTGTCATGATCGAATTCGACATGGATGAAAGCGGTGATTTGAACGATAAAGAGCTGGATGAGGTTGCCAATACGGTTTCTTCCTCAATCGCTGATTTTAATTACTTTCAAAATATTGATGTGAATGGCCGAGATGTCGGCTTTAAGAAAGTAACAGAGATGGCGATCTCTATTGAAGATGGGCAGTTGTTGATTTTGTTTGCGACTGTTCCCGCTGAAGAAGTGGCTCTTAAAGATGCGCCTAAAATTGGTGTTTTTGACCCGACTTTTTATACCGCAATCGAATTTTACAGCGAAGATGACATGGTTTTAATCGATGCGCCAAAAAGCTGCTCTCGCAAAATGGTCGTGCCAGATCCTGATGAAGCGCTCGCACAAAATGAGCAAAATCTGACCGAAGCATTTTATGATACAACGACCGAGAATGATATGAGCAAAATTCTTGCGACCCGCATGGAAGTCTCATGCTCATGAAGCGCCGTTTCATTGTCGCGGCTGTGCTTTTAATTGGTGCTTGTAGCAGCGTTTATGCGCAGTCTTCGCTTGGTATTGGCGGTGCTGAACAACCGATTACGCCGAGCGGCGGTCTTTTTGGGTCTTTTTTTACATGGATTGGAACCGAACAGCGCGCGTTTTATCGCTCAATGACAAATGCTTTAAAAGCGATGCGTGAAGATGGCTCAGCGGTTTGGCTGCTGGTTGGTCTTTCGTTTCTTTATGGTGTGTTGCATGCCGCTGGCCCAGGGCACGGCAAGGTTGTGATCTCCTCTTATATGGTTGCGAATGAAACAGCTTTGCGACGCGGCATTGTGCTGGCGCTTGCATCATCTATTCTTCAAGCGTTTTCAGCGATTGTGTTGGTTGGGGCGGGCTTTTTGCTGTTGCGCGGAACATCGGTTTCGATGACCGATGCTTCAAAATGGTTGGAAATTGCCAGTTATATTCTAATTATAATGTTCGGCATTTGGCTTTTGTGGCGCAAAATAAAGGGGTTTTATCCCCGTAAGCATGACACGCATGCGCATAAACATGATGCGCATGATCACGCCCACGCCCATAATCACGATCATTCCCACGCCCATGATCACAGTCACGACGACCACCACCACCATAATCACGATGCGCATCATCACCACGGCGAAGCTGAAGTCTGTTCAAGCTGCGGCCATGCGCATATGCCTAGCCCAGATCAACTGGACCGTCCGCTCGATTGGCGCTCGGCGGGAGCCGCTATTTTTGCCGTTGGCATAAGGCCCTGTTCGGGGGCGGTTATTGTGTTTAGCTTTGCCTTGCTCAACGGTCTTTATTTGGGCGGCATTGTTTCCGTTTTCGCGATGGCGCTTGGCACAGCGATAACCGTATCAGCGCTGGCGATCTTATCGGTAACGGCAAAAAACGCGGCTTTGGCTATGTCCAATTCGGCCTTGATGAACAGCCGTTTGCATTTGGGCATAGAGGTTTTTGGCGCTCTTTTGCTGATCGTCTTGGGTAGTTTGTTGCTCGCGGGAACAATGGCGATTTAGTCTTTGTGTTTCGATTTGTTGCGGCCACGCAGCCATAGGCCAACAAAGGGCAGAACCAAGAAAGCGGCGATTATTGCGCCTGTCAAATATTGATTGCTCGTTCCAACCGCAGTCATGATGGTTGGTAGAAAATATGTCACCGCACAAAACCCGATGAAAATACCGGCAGCGGTAATAATCGTTTTGCGGTCGTAGTTCTGATTTTTATCTGGCGTGTTCAAGGTGCTTGCCCTTTATTATTGATATGGCCGTTACAGCCGTAAACGAGCTGCTCTTTATGTCAGTGCATTTCGAATTTCTTCAAGTGATGCTTTTTGATTGCCCTGACTATCAAAGTTTGACGGCTCTAGCCATGCTTTAAAAGCGGCTTTGATAATAGGCCAGTCCTGATTGGTCATTGCATACCAAGCGGTATCACGGTTTTTGCCTTTAGAGACAATGTGATTGCGAAATATGCCTTCAAATTTGAAGCCAAACCTTTTGGCCGCGCGGTGCGATGGTTCGTTTTCATTGTGAAGTTTCCATTCGTAGCGACGATAACCAAGCGCATCAAATACATGTTTTGCCATAAGGTAATGCACTTCTGTTGCTGCAATGGAGCGCTGAAGGGTAGGGGCGTGGCAAACCGCCCCGACTTCCACTACGCCATTGGCAGGGTCCATGCGCATATATGATGCCATGCCGAGCAATTTTTGCGTTGATGGATCACGAAACACCATTGTGTGATAGCTACTTTGATTGCCATCCAACCAAGCGCCAAATTCAGCAGCGTTTTCAAAATTTGGATTTGGGAAATAATAGGCCAGCTTGTTGAACGCTGTGCCGCCAAACGCATCCCAGAGTTCTGCTGCCATTTTTGGCTGATAGGCTTCAAGTCTTATATGGTTGCCATCAAGAATGTCTGGTTTTGGGGCTTTGCAACCTTGCCAGTTTTGTAAATCTTCTTGCATCATATCATCCATATTGTTGCAAAATATCTCTTGCCATAAGACATCAAGCATCTTTCACCCATTGGAAAGTTGCTAAAGGGACGAAAAACTTGTCATGGTTTCAATGCCGATCTCAATGAAGATGGCTCGATTATGAAAGACCTGCGATGTTAGAAAAACGCGTTTTACAAATTGCCGTGCTCATCGCCTCTATCGTGCCGATTGGGGCAGGGTTGGCTGGCATTATAATCGGTCCTTGGACTTTTGGCGCGCGCAGCTATTCGGTCGATCTGATAAGCCATGTGGGCTATTTATCAGGCCTTTTGCTCGCCATTGGGCTGATCTTCGCGATTTCTGTTCCTAATGTCGAAAAGCACAAGGATCGGTTTTTAATCCTTGGTGTGATCGTATTTATTGGCGGGCTGGCGCGTTTATATGAAGGCCTGCTGACCGGTTTTGGCACGATGCCCCATCAATTAGCGTTGGTTATGGAGCTGATCATTACACCATTGATTGTGTTGTGGCAGCGGCGTGTTGCGCGTTTGAGTGGGAGATAGAGATTAGGCGCATAAAAAAACGGGCGACCTGATGTAGATCGCCCGAGTGCGCGGACCCAAGTTGGGAGGAGACCTCAAGCCCGTGTAATCTCTAGTTCCATAATGTCGCAAATTTCCTAATAAATAGTTAACGGTTAACTTTCATTAATCATATGCGGTCTTTGAACCAACTATGCTGTTGCCTGTTTGATTGTCGCTTCGATGTGATCGACGAGCTGATCTGGCAAGGATAGACGGCCAGCAAGCATATCTAAATAGCCGCGTTCAGCACGCGATGTTGGGTCAATCGCAAGGCGTGAAGCTGTGTATAATTCAATGCGCTGTGCTTCTGTCTTAGCCGAAGCAACAATCATATCGAGGTCAACGGGCTTGGAAAGTTCGGCGCGGATAAAGCTCTGTGCATCTTCATCATAACCGCCCATGGACAGTTTGTCAGCAATACGGCCTCGTTCTTCGTCATCAATATGACCATCGGCGCGTGCTGCTGCAATCATCGCTTTAACCAGCGATAGGGTGAATTCATCAGCCCCTTGTGGTGCGGATTCTGTTGCAAAATCGCTATCTTTAGGCGGCGCCAAAACAACTTGCTCATCGCTTGTCGCTTCAGGCTTTTGGCCGTTTTGATAATTTTGATAGGCTTTGTATGCGAGGCCTGCAACGGCTGCAACGCCGCCGATTTTCAAAGCTGATCCTGTAATGGAGCGTCCAGCCCCAGTACCCAGCAACACGGCAGCGAGTGCGCCGGTGGCAAGCGGATTGTCTTTGGCTAATTGGCCAACTTGAGAGGCTTTATCGCGCACTGTGGCATTGTCATTGCTGCCTGGTACAGGTGAATTTAAAAGGTCATTTAAAAGCTTTTTAGCGTCGAACATATATGTCTCCCAGTTGTTGGTAGACGTCAGATGGGGTTGCGCATGGTATAGTGCAATATTGAATGAATATTTTTGCGTCTGACAAGTGTGTCGGACAAAATGCTAGGGCTTTAAGATCAAGCCATTTGCTTATTGCTCGCGAAATGCATGTGTGATTTCGTCAAGCATCGGCTCAAACAGATAGCCCACAAGTGTTCTTGTTCCATTGGAAATAATCACTTCCGCTGGCATTCCCGGTTGGAGCTGTATTCCAGCGCTTTGAATATCTTCGGGGTCAACTTCAACGCGTATTGAGAAAAAACTGGCACCCGATTTCGTATCGGTGAGTTTGTCAGCCGATATGCTGATAATTTTACCACTTAAAGAAGGGCGTTTGCCACGCGGCACACCCGTCAATACGATATCAGCAATCGCGCCGCTCTGAACTGTGGTCACGTCAGAAAGCCGTAGGCGGCCCTCAACGATGATTGGATTATCGTCCGGTACGATATCCATCAGTCTTTCGCCGCTTTGTACGACGCCGCCAACAGTGAACACTGAAAGACCGACAATCGATCCACTCGCCGGCGCTTTGATAATTGTGCGATCAAGAGCATCATCTGCCAATACGAGTGCGGGTAGGGCCTTGGTAAGTGCGGTTTGTGTGATGCGCAGCTCATCCACAATGTCGCTCATACGTTGAGATTGCATTTGCGAGATCGCAAGTCTTGTTTCATCAACGGCTTGCTCGGTTTTAGTAATCTCAGAGTTTTTGACTTCCGTTTCGGTTAGCAAGCTTGCAGCTGTGCGTTCTAGCGCCAATATCCGCGTTTTGGGCGTATATCCTTTCAAATATAATTTACGAGCGCCTTGAAGCTCTTCCTCAAGGATGCGGCTTTGTTCGGATAAGCCTTTCGATTGCGCTCTTAGGCCGACAATCTTCTCTATGTTTTGCATGGTTTGAGATTTTAGGAGCGCAATCTGTGCATCATATTGTTGGCGCTGTGCAACCATGACTGCATGTTCATTGGAAATCGCTTGTTCAAGTTCAGCATAAGGCCACTTTGATCTGTCATAGGACAACAAACAATCGGGTTTTCGGTCATCGCGTTCGCAGGTCAATCTTGCTTGGCGTGCCAACAGGGTGACGACTTCTGCCGTCGCAATATCTCGCTTTGCTTGTACCTCAGTACGGTTCAACTCAATCACGGGCTGATCGCGCGCAACTCTATCGCCTTCAGATACGAGTACCCGTGCAATAATACCGCCGTAAGGATGCTGAATTGATTGTCTTTGGGTTTTAACTTGAAGGTTGCCCTGAGCAATTGCAGCGGTGGACAGTGGCGCGATATTGCCCCAAACTACCAAGACTGCGATGAAAAGCAAAAAGGCTGATATGCTGGTGATCGCTGGTTCAAGTGGGTTGCGATATTTGTCTAATTTCTTGCTATATAGTTCACTCATTGTAGCGCCACTATTCGCTTTTCAGGCGGATTTTGGAGCGCGCTGAGCTGATGGTCGACCGTTGATTTTTCGTTGTGCAGCGTAATAATTTTATCGGAAAACTCGATAAGCTCCGCCATTTGTGTGACTAAGACAATGATTGATCCGTTCTTCTTCATCGAGATCAGAGCGTTGCGAAGGAATAATTTTCCTGCCTCATCAAGCTTTAAGCTGGGCTCATCAAGTACCAATAATTTTGGCTTGCAAAGAAGTGCGCGCGCCAATGCTAATTGTTGCATTTCGCCTCCAGATAATTTTTCACCGCCCATGCCAATAATGGTTTCATATTGATCTGGAAGGTCCAATATAGCTTTGTGAATGCCTGCCATTTCGGCAGCTTCTATGATCTCATCCATCGAAGATGTGCCAAATCTGGCTATGTTTTCTCGAATAGTGCCGTTAAATAATCCGGTGTTTTGCGGCAAATATCCCGTCATGCGGCCCAACTCAGCTGCATCCCAATCTTGGATGGCCAGTCCGCCAAATTGTAGCGATCCGTTCGTTGGTTGCCGCGTGCCGATAACCATTTTTAACAGGGAGCTTTTGCCTGAGCCGCTGGGGCCAGCAATTCCCAAGACTTCGCCTTCGCCGACCTTGAACGAGATATTTTCAAAGAGGGGTTTGGTTTTTGTAGGTGCTGAATAGGAAACGTCTTTGCCTTCCAATACAGCATTGTTTGAATTTCCAACGCGCTTAGATGCCTCAATTGAAGGGGCGTCCAGCATCGATTTTATGCGTTTATAACTTGCGAGCGCCGAGCGGGCTTGGCGCCAAGTTGCAACCATACGTTCTATGGGAGCGAGCGCTCTAGTCATGATGATCGACGAGGCAAAAATTGTCGCGGGCATAATTACCTGCTCTAGGGCAAGCCAAGCACCGACGCCAAGCATCATGGATTGCAGCAAGAGCCTTGACGAGCGAACCCCTGCAGTCATCACAGCGCTGCGGTCACTTGCTATAGCTTGGGAGAAAAGCATCTGTGCGCGCCTTTCTTGCCAGTGGTGTTCTATGGGGGTGAGCATTCCCATTGCGCGAACGACATCCGAGTTGTGCATGACATTATTTGCGACAATAAAAGATCGTTTTGTCTCCTCTTGTCCTTTGTTCAGAGGGACCCTCGTTATGAATTCATTGAGGAATGCAAGGCAGCCCAAAAGGACAAAGCCAAAGGTGCCGATATAGCCCAAAATGGGATTAATCATGTATAATATGATCAGATATAATGGAGCCCATGGAGCATCGAAAGCAAAGTAAGCGCCTGATCCGGTTATGAAATTTCGAAATTCATCAAAATCGCGTAGGGCGCGCGTACCCAAAGATACTCCCTTGCTCCAAGACCGTTCTGCGGTTGATTTAAAAATACGGCCGGAAAGTTTTCTATCAATAGCGATTGAACATCGAACCAGCATTTTTGCCCTGATAAAGTCCAGAACAAACATAACACTTACTGCTAAAAACAGAATGAAAGAAAGTAATATGAGTGTGGTTTCGTTCCCGCCGACAAGCACTCTGTTGTATATTTGAATTAAGTATAATGGGGAGCTTAAGTAGAGCACATTTATAAATAAGGAAAAAAAAGCCATGAGCAGCAGCTGTGGTGCGATCATTCTTATTGAGATGGGGGAATCGTTGGCTTCGATCTTCACTGAACTATCCTTGCTGCTTTTAGGGCTAATTTCATGTGCTTCTATGAAGCTAAGCATTGCTCAAGAAGGGTAGGGATTGGTCCAGCATATACAGCTTGATGCTGGTAATTTGGCTTTTTGAGGTTAGCTCCATATGCGCAAGCAGCACTCTGGTCACCTGCGCACATGGGTTCTCAGTCTTAATCAGATCGAATTTTAGATTATCTCGTCTACGATGTCGGCAATTCTGGGAAGATCGGCCACCATTCCGAGAAGCCCAACTTCTTCAACAACCTCATCATCACCATCAAGTTGCTCAGCAAGTTCAGCTGCCCTTTGAGCTGCGCTAATCACAAGGCCGTTCTCGCCAAGAACGTCGTTATCAACGATCTCAGCAGTGTCCTCAGCGAGGTTCCCTAGGATACCATTCGCATTGCTTAAAAGTCCCATAATATTCTCTCCTTATGTTTGCACCAATAAGTTGTGGTTTGAAAATACACTGCGCTTTTTTTAATTTAAAAAGCTCTGTTTTGGGATTTAATTTCATTTTTATTAAAAGCTGCATATGACGCGAGGGGGTGCAGTTTTAAATTATTTGGAATTTAATGTGCCTGCGTTAGCAGAATCCGGATGCCATTTATCATGATTGATATTGGCTCAACTTGAAATTCTCTCGAATTTATACTTTGTACAAATAATTGAAATTACTATAGAAATTGAAAGCTGATATCAGGTGCAACTTTAACGCGAGATTTTATATGGTGAGGTGCTATGACGTGTTCTACGCCTGTGCTCAGTGGCGCGGTTACACCTGCAAAAGTGACGAGCGGCGCGTAATTGAAAAGCTTAAAATTTTTTTCGCGGAATGCGCGATTGTCACCACTATTTGGCGCGTGTGAATTATAATATCGCGTAAGGCTTTTTTAGAATCGCGTATTTCTGCCTCCCAATTTTCTGGCCGTAGTCGGGAGAAATTGTAACGTCGAACTATAATATCAATATTCTGCGGCTAACAAAAAACGCCGGACAATATGCCCGGCGTTCTAAAATCAACTCATCTGCTTTAATTTACTTTTGGTGGTTCGTTGCCAAGATTAAGCGGTTGGCTATTGAGGTTTAATTGCCCCGGCAAACCAAGCTGACCATTATTGCCAGTGGAGCCGCCGCTCTGTGCCGGCTCCGTATTATTGGTTTGGCCCGGCAAGCCAGAAGGAGGGCTGCCGTTAAGATTAAGGCCACCTGGCAAACTTAATCCGCCGCCATTACCGCCTGTTTGGGCGGGCAGGCTCAAGCCGGGCATTCCGTTGCCGCCAAGTCCTGGCAATCCACTGCCCATACCTGGCAGATTAATTTGAACATCTTCAATGTTGTATTTTACTTCATCATCTTTGTAGTGGGTTACAAGACGCGGGTAGAAAATCACAACCATGATCGCGATAAATTGGATCACGATATAAGGCAAAACACCTTTGTATATTTGTGTTGTCTTGATGCCTGCAATGCGCTCACCAGTAACCTCATCATCCCAATCCTGTGTCGGCGAAATTGATCGCAGGTAAAACAGGGCAAAGCCAAATGGCGGTGTCAGGAACGATGTTTGCAAGTTGATGCCAAGGATGATGCCGAGCCAAATTAGGTCAATGCCGAGCGATTCTGCCGGACCAACCAATAGTGGGACCACGATGAAAGCAATTTCAAAGAAGTCGAGGAAACATCCCAATACAAAGACGATCACTGTAACGACGAAAAGGAAACCAGTTTCGCCGCCAGGTAGCGCTAGAAGAAGCTCCTCAATCCAAATATGGCCATTAATACCATAAAATGTCAGGCCGAACACGCGTGCGCCAATCAAGATAAACATGACAAATGCTGTCAGTTTGGTCGTTGAATCAAGCGCTTCTTTGAGTGTTTTGATGCCAAGGCGACGTTTGAACATTGCCAGTATCAAGGCACCAGTTGCGCCCATCGCGCCGCCTTCGGTTGGTGTTGCAATACCAAGGAAGATTGTACCTAGCACCAAGAAGATTAGTGCGAGCGGCGGTATCAGAACAATAATAACTTGTTCGGCAAGCCGTGAAATGATGCCGAGTTTCAAGTGACGATTGAGCAATGAAACGCCAAGCGCGGTTAAAGTCGCGATCGTAGCAGACCAGACAAAACGTGTCTCATACCGAAGATCGGCGAAGACAAAGTTGTAAAGTGCGTAATGAAGGCCGACCGCCAAGGCGATCATAACAAGCAGCGATGTAACGCCGCCGCCGAGCGTGCGTGCTTCAATGGGTAAGGCAGGCACTTTTTTAGGACTAATGATCGTGAGTAAGAAAATGTACAAGCAGTACATTCCCATAATCATGAGCGCTGGATAGAGCGCTGCAACATACATGTCACCCACAGAGCGCCCCAGTTGGTCAGACATGACGATGAGGACGAGTGATGGCGGCACAATTTGCGCCAAAGTGCCTGAGGCGGCAATTGTGCCGCTTGCAACAGAGCGATCATATCCATAACGCATCATGATGGGCAAAGAGATAAGTCCCATTGCAATCACGGATGCAGCAACAACCCCTGTCGTCGCGCCAAGAAGTCCGCCAACGATAATCACGGCAATCGCTAATCCGCCGCGTAACGGGCCGAACAGCTGACCAATCGTATCGAGTAGATCTTCTGCCATTCGGGACCGTTCGAGAATAAGCCCCATGAATGTAAAGAATGGAATGGCGAGCAATGTATCATTACGCATGATATCAAATGTGCGGTTCGCCAGCGACTGTATCAGCGGGTAAAAGAGGCGAATTTCACTGGAATATTGTGAAAGCTCGACGCCGATAAAGAAAAAGATCAAGCCGCCAGCTGCAAGGGTAAAAGCGACCGGATAGCCAATGAGAAGCATGGCCATCACAGATATAAACATGATTGGCGCTAGGTTGTGGGCGATAAGTTGAATCATTATTTTTCCACCCGATTTGATAAGCCTGAAACTGCTTCGAGTTCCTGGACGACTGGCGGTAAATCTTTTGGAATTGTTGGGTCTTCAATCAGGCCCTTGATGACTGCCCAACGCTTGATGATTTCTGAGAACCCTTGCGCGGTCAAAAGTATGAAACTAACCAAAATCAGCAGTTTTGCGGGCCATATGGTTAGGCCTCCAGCGTTTAGCGATGTTTCGCCATTTTGAAAGGCGTTCCAAAAGAAGGGCCAGCCTAAGTAGACCATCAAGAAACAGAAAGGTAGAAGGAAGAAGATATGTCCGAGCAGGTCGATCCAATCTCTGGTCTTTTTGGATAGGCCAGATGTCGCTATGTCGATGCGTACATGTTCATTGCGTTGCAATGTGTAGGCAGCGGCCAAAAGAAACACGGCGCCATATAAGTACCATTGAAGTTCTAGCCAAGCATTCGAAGATGCATCAAATAATTTTCGTATGATCGCATTTCCAGCGCTTACCAGTACCGCGACGAGAATTAGCCATGATACCGATCTACCGATGAATGCTGTCACTGCATCGATTGCTGATGAGAGCCTTAAAAGTGCCGTCATATTCCTCCCCTTGCGCCTAATGACTGGCTTTTATCCCATAAATGCCAATGCTTATCATGTGTTATTTCAAAGCGTACAGTTTTGCTATCATCATAAAGAACGAGATTCAATTCGGTGGTCAATATTTTTGACCAGCCTGTGTTTTCTGCGGCAAGTGTTGAAAATCGGTGTGTATTTAATCCAAATATTCATTGCGGCTTGACGTTATTTATAGCGATGCTGTCTATAGCCTATGAGCAAAGAGCTGTTTTCGATAAAAGGCAAGGTTTGCCTTGTGACCGGTGTTTCGAGGGGATTGGGTGCGCATATTGCGCAACTTTACCTTTCACATGGCGCGAAAATTATAGGCATATCGCGCGAAGAGCCGCGATGGGATGTCAGTACATATGCTGATAGTTTCGAACATTTTATTGGTGATGTTACCGATGCGAGTGCTGTTGAAAAGCTATTTGCGCATGTGAGTGATGTTCATGGCAATGTTGATGTTGTTGTGAACAATGCAGGCATATCGCAGGTCCAGCGCCTCGATAAAATAGCAACGCATGAATTGCAGAAAATTTTCGATCTCAATGTCTATGCGGCAACAAATATTGCGACACGCGCATCAGCCCAGATGCGCAAAAATAAAGTCGCGGGCTCAATTATTAATATCACATCTGTGATGTCTGATTCATCCATGACAGGGCTTGCTGCTTATTCGGCTTCAAAAGCAGCGCTTAGCCAGTTGACGAAGTCTATGGCTATTGAATGGGCGCGTTCAGGCGTGCGCGTCAATAATTTGTCGCCTGGATGGTTTCCATCGGCAATGACCGATGAATATTTTAATAAAGGGCTCGGACAGGTGCTTAAAGCACGTGTTCCAATGGCAAGATTAGGGGAGGCTTCTGATTTGGATGGAGCTTGCCTTTTACTTGCGAGTGACGCGTCAAGATATATGACCGGAACGACTTTGACTGTTGATGGTGGCTATAGCTTAATCAGCTAACGGTATAATCTCGATATATATCTGATTTTAAATCAATTTTTGTGGCTCGCGAAACCTGAAAAGTTGACTGTGCGCCTACTCAGTCACGCTTAATTAAAGCTAAACTTTTTTAGTCTAAACCATACATATAATTTTAAGACCTCAATGTTAGTGTGGGTACTGAGGTTGTTATGAGAAATATTTTAGTTCAGGCGAAAAGCCAGCGTATTGAAGATGAGGCCTATGTAGAGTTCGTGAATTCGTTGTTTGGCGATACACGGGGTCTTCTTGTGGGTGGCTTGCTTCAAGCTACGACTATATTTTTCTTTTTACTTACAACCGGCGTCTATTATTTTAGCATCTTTATTGTTGGTGCTATTGGCTTTGCCTTGTGGCGCGCGCGTTTGGGGCAATTGTATCAGGTTGCCTATGATGAGGTGAAATCACGGCCCATCAGTGTGCAGCTTGCCATGACGCGGCAATGGGAACACAAATATGTCGTTCCTGGCACTCTGACAGCGATTAATATTGGGCTTTTTTGCTATTTTGGATTTCAAGCAGCTGAAGGCGGTGTTTCGATTGGAGCTGTTTACTGTTTGCTGTTTGCACCAGTTCCTACAATCGTTGGGCGTTTGTATGGGTCAATGAAGCTCGCAAGCTTCATGCTATTTGGTCTTTTTGGTCCTATAATTTTGGGCTTTATGGTTGATGGTAGCTTGTTGCACATCCTGTTGGCGCTTCTTTGCCTTCCGTACATTGTACTTGTTTTAAGCATGGTCAAAGCGGTGCGAGGTACAGTTGTTAGCGCTGTTGAAGGAAATGCGGACAAAATTGAGATTGGTCGACGCTTTGATGTAGCACTTAAGAATATGGCGCACGGCCTCATGATGTTTGATGATAACAATCGAATATTAATTGCCAATGAGCAGGCGCGTAAGCTTTTCGATTTTCCAGATCACCTCGATATCGTCGGGCGACATTTTTCTGTGCTGATGCGTTTTGCTCGGCGTTTTGATGGTCTGGCTGAACGTAATATTAAAAATTTGGATATTGCGTTTAACGCGCTGCTTGGGCGTGTTGCTGACAGGCGACAGGTTTTACTCGATGATGGTCGTTATTTGGAGCTAGCAGTAAGCGAGCGGTCTGACGGTGGCACGGTTCTTACTTTTGAAGACATTAGTGATCGCGTTCAGTCGGCACGAAAAATTGAGCGTATGGCGCAGTATGATAGCCTGACAAATCTTCCTAATCGTCAGTATTTTGAGACTATGATCGCAGATATTGCAGCTGCTGCGAAACCTGATGAATATTGCGCACTATTGGTCGTGGACGTTGATGATTTTAAACATGTAAATGATGCTGTTGGCCATGCGCAAGGCGATGCATTATTGCGTAGTATCGCCTCGCTGTTATCGTTGAAAAGCAATAGCTATAAGCATTTAGCTTGCCGTTTAGGCGGCGATGAATTTTTGTTTTTTATATGCGGTGTCAAAGAACCTCAGCACATGGATATGACCGTTGCTGCTCTTAACCGTGACTTGTGCCGGATCCATGATTTGAAATCTGAGCAGGTATATGTGAGCTGCAGCATTGGCTATGTAACGATGAAGGCCAATGAATATAATCATGATGATGCGATTGTGCGTGCAGATTTGGCACTTTATGCTGCAAAAGATGATGGCAAAGGTACGTGGCGTGAATTTGAAAAAATCATGGACGACGAGTATCAGCGTCGGCAACGTATTAAGAACCATCTTGCCAAGGCTGTTCAAGCTGACAGCCTGAGTATTGTATATCAACCACTTGTGGACGCGCATTCTGGACGTCTTGTTTCTTGTGAAGCTTTGTCGCGTTGGCATGATGATGAATATGGCAATGTTTCTCCGGCAGAATATATCCCGCTTGCTGAAGAGATGGGTATTGTTACTCAAATTAGTGGGCAAATGTTGCGCAAAGCCACAATGGAATGTGCCAAGTGGCCCGACAACGTCTCTGTCTCTGTAAACCTTTCACCCGTTGATTTTAGAACTGGGGAAATTGTATCTGTCATTAAGCATGCTCTGTCTGCTTCAAAGCTACCGGCGCATCGGTTGGAAATTGAAATCACGGAGACGGCCGTTATTTCCAATGAACGCGAAATGATCGGTAAATTGCGTGCGATTCGTGATTTGGGTGTGCGTATTGCCTTGGATGATTTTGGCACAGGCCATTCATCTTTGAGTTATTTGCACCGTTTGCCGCTGCATAAAGTCAAGATTGACCGCTCATTTGTTGTCGGCATTGATACGGGGGAGACCCCAATCGCCCTTCTGCATGGTGTAACGGAACTTTGCCGTACGCTTGGCCTTGATGTTACTGTTGAGGGTGTTGAGACCGAAGAGCAGCTTGCGCTGGTCATTAGTGAAGGTAAAGTCGACCGAATTCAGGGCTATGTCTACGGACCAGGTTTGCCATCAAGCGGTATTCTCACTTTGGCAAAAATGGGAAGACTCCCAACAGCCAAGTCACAGGAATATGCATCAGCTTAGTGCTGATATGTCGTTGTTTTCTTTAAAGTAATTCATTGTTCTTTTCGTGCTGATTAATAGCGCGCTATTCTTATCCACACAGTCTACGCATTTATTAACCTTAATTATAGGTTAAATTAATACTACGTTTACTTTCTTAGCTGAGATTTTTACATTCAGCGAATACAGAGGATTGTAGCGTTGACTGGATTAACTCCTTCGAAGATTGGTGTACTGGACCCAGCAACACAGCTATCGAAAGATATGTTCGATAGTTTGGATTTGCTGGAATACAGGCGGGCTGTCACACCGGAAGACTTTGAAGCGATTGGACGCTTGCGGCAACGTGCCTTTGATGCGCGTGATATTTATGAACGCAAGTTTGGCGAGAGCGTTATTGAGGATCTTGATTATGATCCTGAATCATTTGTCTTTGGTGTGTATTTTCAACACGAGCTTGTATCCACAATTCGCGTTTCGAAGTTGACAGCAACAAAGCGTAATACACCAGCAACTTATATTTTTGGGGATGTGTTGAACCCTTTGCTTGACCAAGGCATGACATTCATTGATCCGAGTAGGCTGGCCATTGAAACGCAGTTCACCAAGCTTATTCCGGGCCTGCCCATCCTGACACTTCGCTTGCCAATTATCGCAACGGCATATTTTAACTCAAATTACTGTTTGTCCGCCGTTAAAAAAGAACACCGTGCTTTTTACCTTCGCATTTTCAAGTCCACACTTTTGGCAGGGCCCTACAATCCGCCGGGCATGAATGTGGATGCCGTTTTGCTGGGGGGCTCCGTTAATCAGCGCGAAGATTTGTTCGCGCGTTATCCGGTTTTCAACTTTAAGGCTTCTGAAGCACGTATGTTGTTTGGTGACTATAAACGCGAACAAGTGCCGTTCTGCGTGCGGCCAACGGCGCGCTATGCTGTTAAGGCGGCGTAAGATTATCTAATCTTTGAATTCAGTTGCTTGTGTGACCATGTGACCATTGCGGCGCGCTCATGTTTTAGGTAAACATGAATCAAATAATTTTTGCCTTTGGAGCTTCTAAAATGGCTGACACCAAAACGTCGAACAACGAAAACATCATGGATTATGCAGAGCATGATCGCACCTACAGCATGTTCCTTATTGGCGCTAAATGGGTGACGATTGTTTCCTGTGCAATCCTTATTGGCATGGCCTTTGGCTTTTTTGCAGGCGCAGGACTTATTGGTGGAACTTTGGTCGCGATTATTTGCGTCGTTCTTGCAAAATTCCTAGCCTAAAATTTTCAACATAATTTTTGATATGACAAAGCCGCCGAATGAATATCGGCGGCTTTTTTATGCTTTGAATTTGTTAGCCGCCGATGCGGTTTAGGCCATTTCTTGCAGGCTCGAAATTTGCGTTGAGCTGAAGGGCGCGGCGGTATGATTTACGCGCTTTATCAATTTCGCCTTTTTGTTCCCAAAGCAGAGCTTGGTTTGCCCAGCTCTCAGCGTTCTTGTCATCAAGGCTTATGGCAAAGTTGACGGCGTCAAAAGCATTGTCAATCTGGCCAAGGGCTATGTAGGAAATGGCGCGGCCATTATAGGGCTCGGGTGAATTTGGCGCTAATGAAATGGCCGTTGCAAAGTCATCCAGTGCAAAGTCATGTTGTTTACGGCTTTGATAAATCAGGCCGCGACGGTGATATGCGCGCGGATCGGTTGTATCAAGCTGAATAGCTTTTTGAAAATCATTGAAAGCTTCATTTGTGCGACCAGCACGGCGATATAATTCACCGCGACCGACATAGGCTTTGTCATAGCGTGGGTTAATTTGAAGCGCATTATTATAGTCCGTAGCCGCAGCGGCTAGGTCGCCTTTAATGCGATGGATAAGCGCGCGGTTAGCATAGGCTTCAAAATAACGTGGGTTCAGCTGTATCGCTTTATCAAAATCGCGCAGCGCATCATTATAACTACCGGATTTTCCGAAAGCAGATCCGCGCACATTATAGGCAACAGGATCGTTAGGGTTTGAGCGGATGACGGCCGTTAATGAGCCGATATTTTCTGCGCTGCCTTGCTCGGTTTCGATACGGGCAATTTCAGAGGGTATTGATGTTGACGAGGTGCAGGCTGAAACCGTTAGAGTGCCTAACAAGCTAGCCAGCAAAATCAGTCGTGGTTTGCCGGAGCCATTTATTGTTGGCAGCTTTGTCACCGAAGTCATTCAATATCCCCTTAAGATAAGCCGCTGTCATTACAGCAGTTTATCGGATTTCCGACAAACGAAAAGTGGCGCGTTCTGAGAACGCACCACTAATGAAAACAAAAAGCGTCGAAAACGCGGCAACGCATCCAGTTAGATGCGTTGGTCAAGCCTTAGCGTGCGGCAGGAGTCGGGCGGCCGCCAAGAAGACCTTCACGCTGTGCGCGTTTACGCGCTAGTTTGCGTGTGCGGCGTACAGCTTCTGCTTTTTCGCGTGCGCGTTTTTCAGAAGGCTTTTCATAATGACCGCGCAATTTCATTTCGCGGAAAACGCCTTCGCGTTGCAATTTCTTTTTCAGCACGCGGAGTGCTTGGTCTACATTGTTGTCGCGTACGAGTACTTGCACGTTGATCCCATTCCTTAACGGTTCAAATTCAAATATGTGTCGACCAGAATGCGGGCAAACATGTTATTTCCTGCGAACGAAAGCCGCGAATGGCGTTGTGTTCAAATGGATAAACGGTATTGCTCGCAAAGCCGTAGGCCGAGCGGTTGGGGTGGGAATACCAGCTTTGAGTCTAGAAGTCCAGCGTTTCAAGGAGAGAAATAGTGCGTGCACAACAGAACGTTTGAGGGCTTGAGGTATAAATTAACGTCGATCTCCGTCGCAAAATGACTGGTTCTTGACTGTGACTTATGCAAATTTTGCGCGTGAATGTGATTTTGTTCTGTTTGGGTAGGTTTCTATGCGCCGATTTTCTGGATTTGCTGTTGCTCGTGAAGCGATGCGTGCTCACAAGGGGTGGGGCCAACAATGGGATAACCCAGAGCCGAAATCGAGCTATGACGTCATTATCATTGGCGCTGGTGGGCACGGGCTGGCAACGGCTTATTATTTGGCGAAAGAGCACGGTATTACCAATGTGGCTGTGCTTGAAAAAGGCTGGCTGGGCGGTGGTAATACGGGCCGTAACACGACGATTATCCGTTCAAACTATTTGTTCGATGAATCTGCCGGTCTTTACAATCACGCTGTGAATTTATGGGAAGGGCTGAGCCAAGACCTTAATTATAACGTCATGTTCTCCCAGCGCGGCGTTATGATGATGGCGCATAATGTGCACGACGTACAAGTGTTTAAGCGCCATGTTCATGCCAACCGTTTGAACGGTGTTGATAATGAATGGCTGACGCCGGAGCAGGCTAAAGCCTATTGCCCGCCGCTCGATATTTCCAAATCTGCACGATACCCTGTGATGGGCGCTGCGCTTCAACGCAAAGGCGGAACGGCGCGTCATGATGCGGTTGCGTGGGGTTATGCCCGTGCTGCGGCGGCGCGCGGTGTGCACATCATTCAAAACTGTGAAGTAACAGGCATTAAGCGTGGCCAAGGCGGCGAAGTAACGGGCGTTGAAACGTCGCGCGGCTTTATTGGCGCAAAGAAAGTGGGCGTTGTTGCTGCGGGTAATACGTCTCATGTTATGCAGATGGCCGATGTTCAGATGCCGCTTGAAAGCTTCCCGTTACAAGCGTTGGTTTCTGAGCCTGTTAAGCCGTGCTTTCCATGCGTTGTGATGTCGAACACTGTTCATGCCTATATATCACAATCTGATAAGGGCGAATTGGTAATTGGTGCAGGTACAGACCAATATACATCCTATTCGCAGACCGGTGGCTTGCATGTTATTCAGCATACGCTGGACGCGATTTGCGAAATTTTCCCCATCTTTAGCCGCATGAAAATGCTGCGCTCATGGGGCGGTATTGTTGATGTGACACCGGACCGCTCGCCTATTATCGCGCAAACGCCGGTGCCGGGGCTTTATGTAAATTGCGGTTGGGGTACGGGCGGCTTTAAGGCCACGCCGGGCTCTGGACATGTGTTTGCTCACACCATTGCCAAGGCTGCACCACACAAAATCAATGAAGGTTACACAATGGAACGCTTTACCACAGGGCGTTTGATTGATGAGGCCGCCGCCGCCGCCGTATCACACTAAGCCATTGGCTGGTTTGTTATAAATTTGCGACAAAATGCGACAAGAATCAGGTTTTAAATAATGCTTCTAATACATTGCCCCTATTGCGCTGAAGAACGCCCTGAAACAGAATTTGCCCATGCAGGTGAAGCTCATATTGAGCGCTCGACAGAAATGAATGCGCTGACCGATGAGGGATTTTCAAAATTCTTTTTCTACCGCGACAATACCAAAGGCACTACATTTGAGCGCTGGCGGCATATTCATGGCTGCGGACGTTATTTCAATGCGGCGCGGGACACCGTGTCTGACAAGTTTTTGACGACTTACAAAGCTGGCGAACCAAAGCCCGATCTTTCAAAACTAGTTGACGACCAAACAAATGCAGGAGCAAAATCATGAACGCACCTGTTTTAATTCAGCCGAACCGCATTGCAGGCAAGGGACGTTTAAGCGTTGCCGATCCAATGCGCTTCACATTTGATGGTAAAACATTGCCCGCGCTTAAAGGCGACACCGTTGCCTCTGCCTTGATTGCCAATGATATTCATCTCGTTGGTCGCTCATTTAAATATCACCGTCCGCGCGGTATCGTGTCCGCTGGACCAGAAGAGCCAAATGCGCTGCTTGGTATTCAGCGCGATGTTGCGCGTCATACGCCCAATATTCGCGCTACGGTTCAAGAAGTTTACGATGGTTTGGAGGCAACCAGCCAGAACCGTTGGCCGTCACTGAAATATGATATTGGCGAAATCAATGATGTTGTGTCACCGCTTTTATCTGCGGGCTTTTATTACAAGACATTTATGTGGCCGCGCAAAGCGTGGGACAAAGTTTATGAGCCATTTATCCGCAATGCGGCTGGGCTTGGTAAAGCGCCTGTCCATAAAGATCCAGACCGTTATTCATCGCAGCATGAACATTGCGATGTGTTGATATTGGGCGGCGGTGTTGCCGGTCTTTCTGCGGCTTTAGCGGCGGCGAAAAACGGTGCGCGTGTTATCATTTGTGATGAGCAACCGACATTTGGCGGTGCGCTGCACTTTGATACCGATATTGTTATTGACGGTATGGACGGCTTTAGCTGGGCGCAGCAGGCCATGGCAAAACTTGCCGCAATGGACAATGTTCGTGTGCTCACCCGAACAACGGCCTTTGGTTATTACGCGCAAAATTATGTGGGGCTCATAGAGCGTGTTAGCGAGCATTTATCCGCGCCTAGCGCCGATTTGCCACGCGAACGGCTTTGGGAAGTTCGTGCGAAGAAAGTCATCATCGCAACCGGCTCCATTGAACGTCATATGGTGTTTGCCAATAATGATAGGCCGGGCATTTTGCTCGCGTCGTCTGCACGCACTTACCTTAATCATTACGGTGTTGCTGTTGGTAAAAATGTCGGTGTCTATACGGCCAATGACAGTGCTTATGCGGCAGCTTTTGATCTGAAAGAAGCTGGCATCAACATTCCTGCGATTGTTGATATACGTGAGCACCCGAACGCTGAATTAGTGGCAAAAGCAAAGGCGCTTGGTATTCGCGTTTTGACAGGCCATGGGGTTATGGCCGCTGGCGGCAAGTTGCGTGTTTCATCCATGTCTGTTGCGCCTGTAAACGGCGGTGCGCGCGAAGTTATTCCTATCGACAGCATCATCATGAGCGGCGGCTGGACACCGTCTGTGCATATGTTCTCGCAGTCACGCGGCAAGGTTGCCTATGATGCTGCCAAAAGCCGCTTTGTACCGGGCGTCTATGCGCAGGACTGTGTCAGCGTTGGTTCTTGCAATGGCACCGATGATTTGAGCGCAATAATTGATGAAGCGATTAAAGCGGGCGAAGAGGCTGCAACTTATGTGCGGCCAAACACCAGCCAAGTTTCAATATCGATAGAGGCCAATGGCGGCAATGCTTGGGAAGGCACTTTAATCGGCGCTGCCCCTGGCGCAGAAGCTGGCAAGGTTGTTAAAGCGTTCGTTGATTTCCAAAACGATGTGACTGCAAAAGATATCCGTCTTGCTGTGCAAGAAGGGTTTCAGTCTATTGAGCATGTCAAGCGTTTCACAACCAATGGCATGGCGACGGACCAAGGCAAATTGTCCAATATGCATGGCTTGGCCATTGCGGCCGAAGCGCTTGGCAAGGAGCTGCCGGAAGTGGGCCTCACCACATTCCGTGCGCCTTACACGCCGATCACATTTGGTGCGCTTGTTTCTCACTCAAAGGGCGCTTTGTTTGAGCCTACCCGCAAAACGCCAATGCACGAAAGCGAAGTTGCAATCGGTGCTGTGTTTGAAGATGTGGGTAATTGGAAACGCGCTTGGTATTATCCTAAGGGCGGCGAAGATATGCATGCTGCGGTTAATCGCGAATGCAAAACAACACGCACAAATGTCGGCATGTTTGATGCCTCAACGCTTGGCAAGATTGAAGTTGTTGGGCCCGATGCCGCCGAGTTTTTGAACCTTATCTATACCAACCCATTCTTGAAGCTCGGTGTTGGTAAATTGCGTTATGGCATTATGTGCCGCGAAGATGGCTTTATCTATGATGATGGTGTTGTCGCACGTATTGCCGAAGACCGTTTCCATGTGACGACCACAACTGGCGGTGCGCCGCGTGTGCTCAACATGATGGAAGATTATTTGCAGACAGAGTTTCCGCATATGAAGGTCTGGCTGACATCAACATCCGAGCAGTGGGCTGTCATTGCGGTTCAAGGGCCAAAATCACGCGATATTATTGCGCCCTTTGTTGATGGAATTGATCTTTCGGCGGAAGCCCTGCCACATATGTCTATGGCGGAAGGTACAATTTGCGGAGTGCCAACGCGTTTGATGCGCATGTCATTTACCGGTGAGATGGGCTTTGAGATCAATGTTCCTGCTGATTATGGCCGTGCGGTTTGGGATACGCTTTATGAAGCTGTTGAGGCTGCCGATGGTTGTGCCTATGGCACGGAAAGCATGCATGTTCTGCGCGCTGAAAAAGGCTACATCATTGTTGGCCAAGACACCGACGGCACGGTAACCCCGCATGATGCGGGGCTTGACTGGGCTGTTGGCAAAAAGAAAACCGACTTTGTTGGTATTCGCGGCTTGAAGCGACCTGATCTGGTCGCTAGCGGGCGCCGCCAATTGGTTGGCTTAAAGTCAATTGATGGGCGCAGTGTACTGGAAGAGGGCGCGCAAATCGTCGAAGATCCGAACCAGCCAGTGCCGATGAAAATGATCGGCTGGGTATCATCAAGCTATTGGTCGGAAAATGCGCAAAAGCCTATTGCGATGGCGCTGATTGAAGATGGTTTTAATTTGATGGGCAAAAAACTTTATGTGCCAATGGCCAATGAAGTGATCGAAGTTGAAGTTTGCAAAGCTGTCTTTGTGGACGAAGAAGGAGGCCGTTTGCATGGATAATTCAGTGAAATTGCGGCGCTCGCTTCCGCTTGCAGAGAAAGCGTTTGGCGCTTCTGGCGTAAGCGTTACGTCGATGGGGGCGGGGTATCGTTGCAGCCTGCGGGTTGGAGCAGATGATGTTGCGGCACTATCGCAAGCGCTTGGCGTTGACCTGCCGCAAACACCCAAGACGTCTGCGCGATCAGCCAGCAGAATAGCTATGTGGCTTGGGCCGGATGAATGGTCGATCTATGATTCAAAAAACAATCCCATTGATGACCTAAAAAATGTCGATGTGGCGTGTGCTGGCGTTGATGTATCGCACCGAAATACGGCCATAGAGGTCAGCGGTTCTTTGGCCGCTGGCGTGATTAACGCTGGTTGTCCGCAGGATTTGTCATTGGAAGTATTTCCGGTGGGCGCATGTTCGCGCACAATCTTAGGCAAGGTCGAAATTGTTTTGTGCCGCACGAAAGCCGACATATTCCATGTGGAATGCTGGCGTTCTTTTTCGCCTTATGTATTCGAGTTTTTAAGCACAGCTGCAAAAGAACAAAGTGCTTTGGCGGCGCGTTAATCGCGCCGCACCGGACTTAATCCTGCTGTTCAATAACGGCGAGCGTTAGCCAGGTTGCGGTGAACGCTGGCTTTAAGCTGCCGTCGATCTCGAGCGTGACGTCATAGGTCGATAGAACGCGGCCCGATGGCCTTATATCGGCATCTTGAAGTTTGAACACCGCACGCACTTTTGCGCCAGAACGCACAGGTGCCATGAAACGGATTTTATCAAATCCATAATTGATGCCCATCGTGGCACCTTCCAGCGCGGGCAGTGCTTCATAGGTCAGTGTTGAAAGCATTGAGAGCGTTAGAAAGCCGTGCGCGATGGTTGAAGCGAAGGGTGTTTCTTTTTCCGCCCGTTCAGGGTCGCAGTGAATCCACTGATGATCATCAGTGGCATCTGCGAATTTATCGATCATCTCTTGCGTGATAACACGCCAATCGGATGTGCCGACAATAGTGCCGATTGCGTTTGGAATATCTTCGAGTGTGATTGTGCGTTTGGTCATAATTGGCGTTTTGGCAGTCTGGCAATGTGCAATCAAGTAGATTTTTGCACGGGCCTTTTATGATTGACCAGCCAGACACCTGCGACAACGATCAAAGTGCCGATGATGAATGGTATGGTTGGCGTTTCACCGAACAATATCCACGCCTCTATGCCAACGGCTGGCGGTACAAGATATATGAGCGATGCTGCACGGCTGACTTGTCCGCGGCGTATCAAGTAAAGCAGCAAAAGAATTGCGCCAAGTGAAAGGCCAAATACAGACCAGATCATCGCCAATATGGAATGAATATTGAGATCAAATACGAGCGATGGTTCTAAAATCATGGCAGCTGGCGCAATAAAGATAAACGCGCCGACATATTGCAGCGTGGCGACTGGTATCAAATCACCTTCTTGTAAGAACCGTTTTTGATAGATCGTGCCAAAGGTAACGCTGGCCATCGCAATGACATTGATAATGAGCGGCAGGCTGGCGGTCAGCAATGCATCGGTATCAAGCGATAATAATCGTGGCCCGATTGCAATGAGCAAGCCAAACAGACCGACGGCGATGCCCATACGTTGGCGCATGGTCAGGCGCTCTTTAATGATCCAGAATGCAATCATGGCGGTCATTAACGGCTGCAATGCTGCCAGTAAGCCAGAGATGGATGCCGGAACGCCTTGTTTAATTGCCCACCAAACACCGCCAAGATATATCGCGTGGAGAAATAGGCCGGAGATGATGGCATGTAGCCAGCCCGCGCGTGTTGTCGGCCATTTGGCAGACATGATGACGGCGATGACTGCGAAAGCAAGGGCTGCGATTGCAAAGCGCCAAGTTAAAAATGTTAGCGGCCCTGCATAATCATTGGCGTATTTTGCAACGATCCAACCGGTTGACCAAAGTAGCACAAACAATGCTGGCGCAACGGTTTCTAATTTAATGCCGTTCGCCATGTTTCGCCTTCGCCAAGTCATAAGATGGCGCTGTTATATGGCGCAATACTATGTTCTGAAAGGGGAATATTGCACCCCAATGTACCCCTGATTAAAGCGGTATGTGGCTAAGGCGAAAACAAGAAATTTAATCTAAGCCAAGCATGGTTCGCGCTTCACGCCAGTTTGCGACAGGCCGCTCATATTTTTCACATAAGTCGGTTACGCGTTTAACAAGTGCTGCATTGGATGGCGCAAGCGTATCTTTGTCTATGCGCACATTATCTTCCAATCCTGTGCGGGCGTGACCGCCTGCGGCAACAGACCATTCATTGAGGATAATCTGGTTTGGACCGATACCAGCTGCGCACCACTGACTGTTGGGCGAAAGGCGTTTTACTGTTTTGACATAGTAGTCAAACACGTCTTTATCGGCAGGCATCGCATTTTTAACACCCATGACAAACTGAATGTAAGGCGTGTCTTTTATGCGGCCGTCTTTGTGCATTAAGGCTGCTTGATGGATGTGCGATAGATCAAATGCTTCGATCTCTGGTTTGACATTATGAGTGATCATTTCACGCGCTAACCAATCAACCAGATCAGGCGCGTTTTCATAAATCCGTGTCGGGAAGTTGTTCGAGCCAACCGATAGTGAAGCCATGTCCGGCTTTAATGAAAGCATAGCGCCGCGTTCTTTGCCCGCACCGGAACGGCCGCCTGTCGAAAATTGAATGATCATGCCGGGGCAATGTTTCAGCAAGCCTTCTTGTAGCTTGGCAAATTTATCGGGATCGGATGTTGGTGTTTCATCGTCATTGCGCACATGGGCATGGACAATGCTAGCGCCGGCTTCAAATGCGGCGTGCGTGGATTCGACCTGTTCAGTGATGGTGATTGGTACGGCTGGATTATTCGCTTTGCGCGGTAGTGATCCGGTAATCGCAACACAAATGATACATGGCTTATTTAGGTCAGACATTGGCCGTTCGTTCTCCACTTTTTTCAAACCGACTATTTCGTAGTTAAACCCGTTTTCATAGGGCTGCTTTGAAAAGATGTTATATTTGAGAGGGTTTTACACATATCGCAAATCATGAAAATGATTTGCGTAAAAATAATCTGAATTCGTTGGCTCTTCTCTGGGATAAGTTTTGGTGCCTTTGACAGCGCGATGCCTATCAGATTTTTGTATCTATAGTGAAAAATCCTGCTGACAGGAAAACCAATTGCTGTGACCACAGTGTGACAGCAACAGAAATCAAGCCAAAGGGTGCTAAGGCTGTAATCAGCTGATGTATTGAAGCTAAAAGAGAAAAGGATGGTGGGCGATACTGGGATTGAACCAGTGACCCCTTCGATGTCAACGAAGTGCTCTCCCGCTGAGCTAATCGCCCATCCGTGGCGCGATACACCACATAAAACCGTTTGCCGTCAATAGCTTTGACGATAAATTCCGCGATTGATTAAGCTGCTGCGATAAGTTTTTCTACTTCATCAACAAGCTCACGCAAGTGGAACGGCTTTGAAAGGACTTTTGCGTCTTTTGGCGCGTCGCTTTCAGGGTTGAGTGCAACAGCTGCAAAACCAGTGATGAACATGACTTTAAGGTCAGGATCAAGCTCGGTTGCGCGGCGCGCAAGTTCAATACCATCCATCTCAGGCATAACAATATCTGTTAAAAGCAGAGAGAATGGTTCTTCGCGAAGGCGCTCGTAAGCGCTTGCGCCATTATCAAAGTCAACGACTTGATAGCCGGCTTTTTCAAGCGCTTTGACCAGAAACCGGCGCATATCGTTATCATCTTCTGCCAATAGTATGCGATGCATTTTAATTCCCGCTTCTCTTGTTGCCTATGCTTAAAGCAAGCTAGCCATGCTCTTAGCCCGATCAAGGTAAATTTCAGGTTTACACCATCTGCGCTGTTTGGCTTCATATATAAAGCCGCACACTCGTAACGACGGTTTGAAACTGAACTTCGCTCTCAAGGTCGAGCTCTTGTGAAACATGATGTAGTGCAAAATTATAATTTTGTTCAATTAAAATCTTGTGATCTGCCGATTGTCTTGGATTTACCCTTAACGCGTAACCCTAGACAAAGCTCATTGAGACTGTCAAAACTAAAGCCAAGATACGATTATTGCTGGAAAATTTGGGTTTATGCACGTTTCACCAGATTTCATTGATATGGAAGCCTTTGAGGTTTGTGAACCGGATTTTCACAACGTACCGTTTGTTATGAACTCGCCGCATAGTGGACGCTATTATCCAAAGCGTTTTCTTGAAATGAGCAATCTCGACATCCATGCGATTCGCCGATCAGAAGACTATTTTGTCGACGAATTGTTTTCCGATGCTGTCCAAATTGGCATTCCTATGCTCAAAGCGCATTTTCCGCGCGCTTATTTGGATGTAAATCGCGAGCCCTATGAGCTGGACCCGCGTATGTTTATCGACAAACTGCCACCTTATACGAATAGGAATTCGCTGCGCGTGGCCGCTGGGCTTGGCACGATACCGCGCATCGTGTGTGAAGGCTTGAATATTTATAAGACCCGTATCGGCCTTGATGAGGCGATGATGCGCGTTGAGCAACTCTATAAGCCGTACCATGCCGAGTTACGTGCACTTTTAAGTCGTACCTATGGCCATTTTGGCCATGCTGTACTTATCGATTGCCATTCCATGCCTGCCTCTGTTCACTTGGGGGCAGAGGGTGCGCGGCCAGATTTTATCATTGGTGATCGGTTTGGCACCAGCGCAGCCCAGGTGCTTAGCGAAGCTGCCGTCGATATTTTGCGCGATATGGGATATTTGGTGACAAGCAATAAGCCTTATGCTGGCGGGTTCATTACGGAGCATTATGGGCGTCCCGCACGCGGCTTGCACGCGTTGCAGATTGAGATCAATCGCAGTCTTTATGTCAACGAAAAGACAATGGAAAAACGGCCAGGATTTGATGCATTGCGCGATGATTTAACGCGATTTATGGCGCAGTTGAGTGTATTGGATGGTGCGCAGCTGAGTGATTTTAGTATTGCTGCTGAATAAATTTTAAATCCAAACTATAGATAGTCTATATTAAGTAAAAAAAGACCGCACCCTAAGATGCGGCCAGTCGTTGGGAGGAAAGTAACGTCTAGTGCGTAGCAAATAGCCTCGCCGTCTAATAATTTTCTTCCTTGTACTACTAAAGTCAAGCCGCATACCTTAGTTCTGGGTTCGGCAGTCCAATCCTCCAATTCAAGTGATCGGTTATCTCTATGACGAATATAAATGATTTGAAGCGTTTAGCTGATGCAGCCTCTGTTCAGACGCTAAAATATTTTAGGTCCAACTTAAATGTGGATAACAAGTATGAGGTTGGATTTGACCCCGTCACCGCTGGCGACCGTGAAGCCGAAGCAGCTATTCGCCAAATATTGGATGCTGATTTCCCGGATCACGGCATATTGGGCGAAGAGTTCGGTGCCAAGAACCTTGATGCACGCTATGTTTGGGTCATTGATCCGATTGACGGTACGCGCGCGTTTATCTCAGGTCTGCCTGTTTGGGGCACGCTCGTTGGCTTGATGGAAGATGGTGTCGCCAAACAAGGCTTTATGCATCAACCCTATACGGATGAACTCTATATCGCTGATGGTACGCAATCATGGCTGATCGAAAAGGGCGGCGAGCCTCAAAAGCTTACATCGCGACAAAGCGCAAAATTGCAAGATGCGATTATGTTCACAACATCGCCTGCGCTATATCAGGGTGCTGAAGCAGAAGGCTATAAGAGGCTTGAAAGCCGTGCAAAATTAGCGCGCTATGGCACAGATTGTTACGGCGCTGTGATGGTGGCATCCGGCCATGCAGACATTTTTATTGAGGCTGGCCTTCAGTCCTATGACATCGTTGCACTTATTCCGATTATTGAGCAGGCGGGCGGCGTTATAACGACGGTTGATGGGGAGCGTGCAGAAAAGGGCGGTACTATTCTGGCTGCAGGTTCTAGAGAACTGCACGCAGAAGCATTGCAAGCATATTGGGGCAGAGCCTGACTTTTGTTAGTCAGGTGAGCCTGGAATGAATGCATCAAGAGCTGCAAAGAATTGCTCGCGGTAGTCATCTATCTCTTGCATCAATTCGTGCCGCGCTCCGTCGATTGTAATCAATGAACCGGAGCGCAAGCGGTGTGCATAGTCCTCAATGGCTGGCCGCGAAACCACCTGATCAGCGCCTGCATTAATCAGCAAAACGGGTATGTGGATTTGCGTCATGTGCTCGCTATGGCATACGCATTGAACGGCTTTCATTGATGCGCGCAGCCATGAAGCCGTTGCGCTGCCAAGCCCTAACCCACGTTTTGGGTCCATCAAATCTTGATTGCGGGCATAACGCACGGGATCGTTTGTTACGCGGTTTTTCTCAAATGGCGTGGCGGCAATACCATTGCGGCTGCCCCCCATATGCATTGCGCCAAGGCCAAGAAACGTAAAAATGTTTGATAGAAAATTGACTTGGTTTTCGCTGAGTGTTTCATCGCCAACGCCTAAAAACGGTGAGCCAAGCAGCATGCGGCGAATACGGTTGTTCAGGCGCGGGGCGGTGTAAAGAGCGATCAAAGAACCGGTTGAGTGAGCAACGATGTAGAATGGTGCGCGGCATTCGGGCAGAACAACATCCTTGAACACAAGTTCTAAATCAGCGCTGTATTGTTCATAAGTGTCGATATGGCCGCGGCGATGATCTGAGAAGAACCTAGAAGATCCGCCTTGGCCCCGCCAATCAAAGGTGACCACATCAAAGCCACGTTCTAAAAGTTGGCCGATTGTTTCAAGATATTTCTCAATGGCTTCATTGCGACCATGCAGCAATATGATGGTGCCATTGTTTGGTTTGTTGGTTGATTTAAACAATGCAAACCGGATTTTATAACCGTCATCCGTTTCAAGCATGTCCAGAACATCTGGATCAGGGCCAGTATTATTCGCAATTTTCAAAAGGCTGGTCATGGCAGGCAGGAAGCTCGGTTTCAGGTGCTCTAGTGATAGGTTTAACGCGTTCAAAGGTCAAAGAAAAACCGGAGACAATTGCTTGTCTCCGGCTATATAACTGGACAGGAAGGGACAGGACAGTCCAGCTAATTTCAAATGGTTTTAGCGAAAGCTATAAGAGAAACTAAACCCGTTGCCACGGCGGTGTCCGCTGTTTTGGCGGTGGTTGCGGATGCGCTCACGGCTGATAACTTTTCCGTTTCTAGCGCTTACGGTAAGATGAACCAGACCGTGACGAGTTTTGGCAACCGCGGAGTAGCGACCATGGTTGAAACGAATGTTTCTGACATTGCGAAAACCTTGGTTGCTGAGTTTGCGTGAAATCTGACGCGGCGAAAGAATGCGTTTACGGTCAGCGCGGTTATGTAAATGTTTGCGGCTCGTGGAGTGCACCTTGGTCACATCCAAGGTTGTTGTGAGTGCGGTTTCAGCACGCAGTGGTGCCGCTTGTGCAGGTGCGATAAAACTTGTTGCGCCCATGGCCAAAAATGCAGTTGCGATAATAAACTTTTTCATCAGTCGTCTCCTTTTTAGTGGAGCCAGCCTTTGATTTGTTTGGCCAGTTCCGTTGATAAAGCCAATTAAACATTTTGACCCTGAACTCAGACGGAAGGTGCTGTTCATTTTCAGTTCATAAAAAATCGACGTGTTTTGTTTGGTTTTTCAATCGGGACTTGAAACCTGTTTTTGCCATCACCAAATTATGGAGGCAGACGCCAATTATGGGTCTGCTGGCCGCAAGAGACACGCCAATTATGGGTGTTTCAGGTCAAATATCGCAAACGAAGAAGGCTGTACCGGCAGGTATAGTCGTAATGTCGCTCAAAGGAGGACACCTCATGCGTCACGTAGATTTTACACCATTAAACCGTTCAACTGTTGGTTTTGACCGTTTATTTTCAATGCTCGATACACTCGCGCAACCTGAAAGCGGGCAAACCTATCCGCCTTATAATATCGAACGCATTAGTGAAAATGCTTACCGCATCACAATGGCAGTCGCAGGTTTTGGCGAAGATGATATTACCATCGAAGCGCGCCCGAATGTTTTGAAGATTGCTGCGGCACAAACGCCGGATGAAGATGGCGAAAAGCATGAAATGCTGCATCGTGGTATCGCGTCTCGCGCTTTCGAACGTCGCTTCCAACTTGCCGATTATGTTGAGGTTAAGGGTGCAAAGCTGAAAAACGGCTTGCTCCACATTGATCTTGCACGCGAAGTGCCAGAAGCAATGAAACCGCGCAAAATTGAGATCACTAAAGGTAGCGCCGACAGCACGAAACAGATTGAAGCAAAAACGACCAACTAATCGAAGTTAATCGTATCATGCTAAACTGATGAGAGCCGCCGGAATTCCGGCGGCTTTTTTGTGCGGAGTTCTGCGGCCTTAGCGGTATAGGCGCTGCAGAAAACTATCGACAGCAATACGGCCTGGACCCCATGCCATAAGTGCCAATGCGATTGCGGCCCATGTGAGGTGCACCGGCCAGCCGGTTGGAACTGTCAGCTGAATGATGACAGTCATTGCTAAAATGCCAAGGGCTGCAAAGCGCGTGAATATGCCAAGCACGAGCAAAACGGGTAGAATAATCTCTCCAAGGCCGGCACCAAATGCAACGGCATAAGGGAACGGGAATGGATATGTGCTGCCTAAAATGTGCAGCTGAAACTCATTTTCAAACAGGAGCGGTGCAATTTCTGAAAGCTGCAAAAAGCCATCCCACTTCAAATCGCCGGATTTCCAAAATGGAACAGCAACGGCCACACGCAGCACCAGTTGCGTTATATCTTTTTGCGCGATGGTTTGGATCAGGTTCGATGCTTTTCCGATGATGCCTGCTGGTGTGGCATTGTCCATAGCGGCTGATTTTTCTTCATGAGCAGAAATTGTGGTCATTATTCTATCCCTCCATTATATCGCTTGGCCGTCCAAATTTATTTGGATGGTTGCTCCGGATGCCAGAAGCATTTGCAAATTGTGATTAAGATCGAAACTGATGTCAGTTTCGGTTGCTAAAGCGGATGCATCACCCAAAGTTTTGCCTTTGAGAATTGCATCCATGAAAACATGCTCGCCCACGCTCAGAAGTATAAGCCGCGTGTCTGTTTGGGGCCGCGTCAACATAAGCGCTTGCGGGTTGCTCATGTCGACTTTGGCAAGTTCCATGAAACCGCGGTTCATGAGAAAAATATCATGAACCGGAAAATCAGAATTGATGATGTAGCTTGCCGGATGCGGGGTGAAGCTTATGTCCGCCAATCTTTGCGGATCAACCATGCCAAGGCGGGCAGGATCAAGCGGTGCTAAATCTGCGGCGTGATAGGCGGTTAGCCAAGCCCGTTCGATACGGGCAATATCACCAAGATAGGGAAGCGTTTTTGCAGGCTCGAAACGATCAATAAAATCGCCAAAATTTTGGCCATATAAAAAGAGCAGGGGGGACTTTGGTGGATGTGCCCGCACATATTCACGGGCCATGGCACGGAAATATTCTTCGCCGACAATTTTCTGTACGGCTGGATAAATATCTGCAACCGCATTGATAAGGCTTACAGTCACATTGTTGCGGTAAACATTGTAGCGTTTGTCTGCTGCTTTACCGTTTGGGCCGATGATTTCATCGGGCTTTGGCGCAGCAGGGTTGAGCATACCGGCTGCAAAAGCCTTCGTTTCATATGAATTATCAGCCATAGCGTTAAACCGAACTAGCATGGCGTTTTCCAAGCGGTGCCATATCGTGCATTCGCTGCGCGCGTTTTAAAATTGCGTTTGCACTACCAGCTTCAGCGCGCAAAATGGGCCATTCGGGTAATTCAGAATCCCATTCCACAAGCGTTGGAATACATCCGGCAGTCTCTATAACGTCTTCATAGAGCGACCATACGGGATCAGAGACAGGGCGGTTGTGACTATCAATTAGAAGCGTTTGGCCTTCATCATCTTCTTGCTCGGTATGGCCTGCCAAATGAATTTCGCCGACATGCTCAAGCGGAAATGCGTCCAGATATTCAAGAGCGGAAAATTTATGGTTGGTTGCGGATACAAAAACATTATTGATGTCGAGCAACAGGCCGCAGCCAGTACGTTTTACGATCTCGCGCATGAAATCGGTTTCGCTCATGGTCGAGTTTTCAAAGAGAACATAGGTCGCAGGATTTTCAAGAAATATTTGACGCCCCATGACATCCTGCATTTGGCTGACATGCTGCGAAACATGGTCAAGCGTTTGTGCGGTGTATGGCAATGGGAGTAAATCGTTGAGGAAAACATCCTCATGGGTGGACCATGCCAAATGTTCAGAGATCATGGCAGGTTCATAGCGATCAACGAGCATTTTAAAGCGTTGCAAATGATCTTGGCTTAGCGGCTCGGGACCACCGATTGACATGCAAACACCATGTAATGAGATTGGAAAATCTTGTCTTACGCGTTCTAATGTGCGGTGCGGATAGCCGCCATCGCCCATATAGTTTTCTGCGTGAACTTCCAGAAAGCCAACATCGCCTGGATCATTGAGAATAGCCTCAAGGTGATCGTGCTTGAAGCCGACACCGGCTGATGCCGATGCCAGTTTGTTGTTTGGTCTTGCTGCAAACCGTGAGTGTGAAGCATCAGACGATGCTGCTGAAACTTCATCACGATGACGCAGGGGGGGACAAGATGTCATTGTGTGTTCTCCGGTTTGCAACAAGTTATTCGCGATCTGCTTAAGCAGGAACATCGCGTGTGAGCGCTGTCAAAGAGCCAGCTTTGTTGTCGCCAACGCTCATTGTTTCGCATGAACCAGCTTCAACATATTTCCAGGCATTGCCCTGATAATCGATTGTTGATGTGCCTTGGCATGTTGTGCCTGGGCCTGCTGCACAATCGTTCTGGCCTGCAAGTGAAACGCCAAAGCATTTTTCTTTTGCTGCGTGCGCGTCGTTGATTGTGCCAAGGTTTACACCTGCAATTGCTGCTGCAACGGCAGAAGCCATTACGGCTGCTGATACGGTAGATTTAACTGCATTAGACATGAGTAACTTCCTTTTATCGTTTTATAATTGCTGTTTCGTGGACCGTAGCCTCCGCGCCGGTCTTCAACAGAGTTTCAAAAAACGTAATCAAAAGGAAATGAAGAGGATGCGAGAATCCCGCACGTCATCCTCACGAAATGGTGAGCTTATCGATCGTAATTGTGTGAAAAAGCTACATTAGCGCTGCGAATTGCTCAATTTGTGCCGGTGTTGTTGCAAAGCTGGTCACCAAGCGCACGAGATATTCATCGTCTTTAACAAGGTTATCCATGCCATAGGGCGCTGGCCAATCATAAAATTGCGCGCCCGCCGCTTTGGCTTTATCAGCATGGTCTTTCTTCATAATGGCAAACACTTCATTGGCCTGACATGGCCATGCCATGCGCATTGTGGTGCTACTATCTATTTTGTGTGCCAATAGGGCGGCCATTTTATTGGCGTGACCCGCAAGCTCTAACCACAGATTGTCTTCTAAATAAGCATCAAATTGTGAGGCTATGAAACGTGTTTTAGAAAACAATTGCGCCGAACGCTTTTGTAGATATGGCACGTCGCTTGTGTAGGTTTGGTCCATATAAATGAGTGCTTCTGCGCACCAACAACCATTTTTCGTTCCGCCAAACGACAAAATATCAACGCCGCTTTCCCACGTCATTTGTGCTGGTGTGCAGCCAAGCGCTGCAATTGCATTGGCAAAGCGTGCACCATCCATATGCAGCGGCAGGCCATATTGTTTGGCTATTTTTGAAATCTCTTTAATTTCAGCCAATGTATAGAGCGCGCCGACTTCGGTGGCCTGCGTAATCGTAATCGCCATGAGCTGTCCGGCATTTAGTGAGCCTTGGGGAAACTGCTCCAAAGCCTTTGCCAAATTCGCCGGATCGATTTTGCCAAGTGGACCATCAACCGCGCGAAGGCGTGCACCATTTGTGAAAAATTCAGGTGCGCCGCATTCATCTTCCATAATATGGGCTTCGCGGTGGCTAAATGATATGCCGCCCGTTTTGTTCACAGATGCAAGCGCCAGTGAATTGGCCGCTGTGCCTGTGGCGACGAAATAAACATTTACGTCGCGCTCAAACAGTTGATTGAACCTAGCGTTCACTTTGTTATCGACTTCGCTATTGCCGTAAGATGGTTGAAAACTGCCAGCCTGCTTAGCTGTTGCGTTTGCAATTTTCTCATGGGCGCCTGCCCAATTATCCGATGCGAAGAACATAAAACCTGACCTTGAATATGGTGATTATCTATTCGGTACTCCCATAATAACGCTATTAAGACACGCTAAAACTGCTTATATCTGCACTTAATTGGATTTTTTTCGATTGCACCGCAAAAAAGTAGCTATCAATCCAGTTGTGTCGCCTTGTTTTTTTTTAGAAGTCTGCCATAGATCAGGTCAGCAATGCTGTCCTAATTTGGAATTCGTGTGATTGTCTTCGATGATTGCACGTTTTAGTGCCTAAAATTTGGGCATACAAACTCCAACAAGGCGATTGACTTGAGGACGCCGCTGGATATTTCCAGTGACGAGACAGGTTACGCCGCATTGTCATATATAAGTGTGGGTGTTTCTGTTTTTCTAAAGCAGAATATGTCGAACGGTCCAAGCTGGACCATCTTTGTAAATGCCGGAGGGTTATGATGACGAAATTGACGCCATCTTTGAATGCAACTGAACGCGATTTTTCTGCGGACAAACGCACGGCCACGGCACATAAGGATACGATCAATCGCGGTATGCCTGCAGCGCAGGGTCTTTATGATCCGCGCAATGAGCATGATGCCTGCGGTGTTGGCTTTATTGCCAATATGAAAGGCAAAAAGTCTCACGAGATTGTCTCTCAAGGTCTGGCAATGCTGGAAAATCTTGAGCACCGCGGTGCGGTTGGCGCAGACCCACTTATGGGTGACGGCGCTGGCATGCTGGTGCAAATTCCAGATACGTTTTTCCGCGAAGTTTTAGCAGAAGATGATGTCTCGCTTCCTGAAGCGGGCGCTTATGCTGTTGCACATATATTTATGCCGCAAGAAGAAGATCTGCGTGCGCATTGCATGGGTATTATTACCGAATGTGCGATGGCCGAAAATGTTGATCTGATCACTGTACGCGATGTGCCTGTTAACAATGGCATGCTTTCTAAAGCGCCGGAAATTGCAGCCAGTGAGCCTTGGCACATTCAGGTTTTCTTTGCTTGTCCTGAGGGCTTGGACGAAGATGCATTTGAACGCCGTCTTTATGTCTTGCGCAAAGTGATTTCGAACCGGATTTTCCAAGAAACGCAAGGCCGCGACAATGGCTTCTACATTGTTTCAATGTCGTGCCGCACAATTGTTTACAAAGGCATGTTTCTGGCCGATCAGGTTGGGCCTTATTATACAGACTTAACCGATCCGCGTTTTGAAACAGCGGTCGCATTGGTGCACCAGCGCTTTTCAACAAATACATTTCCAAGCTGGAAGCTCGCACACCCTTATCGCATGGTTGCGCATAATGGTGAGATCAACACGTTGCGCGGTAACGTCAACTGGATGGCTGCACGTCAGGCTTCTGTTTCCTCGCCGCTTTTTGGTGATGAGATCGCAAAGCTTTGGCCGATTTCTTATGAAGGCCAGTCTGATACTGCATGTTTCGACAATGCATTAGAATTTCTTGTTCAGGGTGGTTATTCACTAACCCACGCTGTCATGATGCTTATTCCAGAAGCATGGTCGAACAATGATTCAATGGATGAAGGCCGCAAAGCTTTCTACGAATATCACGCTGCATTGATGGAGCCTTGGGATGGGCCAGCTGCGGTTGCCTTTACAGATGGCCGCCAAATCGGTGCGACGCTAGACCGTAATGGTCTGCGACCAGCGCGTTATATCGTGACCAAAGATGATCTTGTTATCATGGCGTCTGAAGCCGGTGTCATTGAAGTTCCAGAAGAGCGTATCGTTACCAAATGGCGTTTGCAGCCTGGTAAAATGCTGCTCATTGATATGGAGCTTGGCAAAATTGTTTCTGATGCTGAAATCAAGCAGCAGATGGCCGATGCTAATCCGTACCAAAAATGGTTGCAGGACACGCAGCTTATTTTGGAAGACTTAAAGCCGGTTGCTGCGCGTGAGCCTAACACCGATGCGTCTTTGCTCGATCGTCAGCAAGCCTTTGGCTATACGCAGGAAGATACAAAAATCCTGATGTCGCCGATGGCAACCACGGGTCAGGAAGCCATTGGTTCTATGGGAACCGACACGCCAATTTCTGCGATGAGCGACAAGTCAAAAATGCTCTACACGTATTTCAAGCAGAACTTTGCGCAGGTTACGAACCCGCCGATTGATCCAATCCGCGAAGAACTGGTGATGAGCCTTGTTTCATTCATCGGTCCGCGTCCTAATCTTTTGGATTTGCAAGGTGCGTCTTCTCACAAGCGCCTAGAGGTTCGCCAGCCGATCCTCACCAATGGTGATTTGGAGAAAATTCGTTCAATCGGTCATACGGAAGATCTGTTTGACACCAAAACGATTGATTATACCTATCCGGCGGCAAACGGTGCCGATGGCATGGAAGCTGCAATCGATCAATTGTGTGAACGCGCTGAAAAGGCGGTTCATAGCGGCTATAATATTATCGTTCTTTCAGACCGTAAAATCGCTGCGGACCGCATTGCAATCCCTGCGCTTTTGGCAACGGCTGCCGTGCATCATCACCTTATCCGCAAAGGGCTTCGCACATCTGTTGGTCTTGTGATTGAGACAGGTGAACCGCGTGAGGTGCATCATTTCTGCTTGCTTGCTGGTTATGGCGCAGAAGCAATCAACCCATATCTGGCTTTCGACACTTTGCTTGATATGCATGAGAAGGGCGAGTTCCCGCCAGAGGTTGATGCGTATGAAGTTGTCACGCGCTATATAAAATCTATCGGCAAGGGTATTTTGAAAGTTATGTCCAAAATGGGCATCTCGACTTATCAATCCTATTGCGGCGCGCAAATTTTTGATGCGGTTGGCCTTCGCCAATCATTTGTTGATCGCTTCTTCTTTGGCACAGCAACAACGATTGAAGGTGTTGGTCTTGCTGAGATTGCAGAAGAGACTTTACGCCGCCATGAGCTCGCATTTTCAAATGACCCTGTCTTGCGCAATGCGCTGGATGTTGGCGGTGAATATGCTTTCCGTATGCGCGGTGAAAACCACACTTGGTCGCCGGATGCGGTTGCGAATTTGCAGCATGCTGTGCGTAAAGATTCCTATAGCACCTATAAGGAATTTGCAGCTGAAGTGAACGCTAAGACCGAGCGTGCGAACACCATTCGCGGCCTGTTTGACATTAAGACGTCTGATAATCCTATTTCAATTGATGAAGTAGAATCGGCAGCCGATATTGTTAAGCGCTTCTCAACTGGTGCGATGAGCTTTGGCTCAATCTCGCGTGAAGCCCACACAACACTTGCACGTGCGATGAACGCCATTGGCGGTAAGTCAAACACGGGTGAGGGCGGCGAAGAGCCAGACCGTTTCATGCCGACACCGGATGGGAAAGCAAACCCTGAGCGCTCTGCGATCAAGCAGGTTGCATCGGGCCGTTTTGGTGTAACGACAGAATATCTTGTCAATGCGGACATGATTCAAATCAAGGTTGCACAGGGTGCAAAGCCAGGTGAAGGCGGCCAGTTGCCGGGTCACAAAGTTGACGCGACAATTGCTAAAACCCGCTATTCAACACCGGGCGTTGGTTTGATTTCACCGCCGCCGCACCACGATATTTATTCAATCGAAGACTTGGCACAGCTGATCTATGATTTGAAAAATGTGAACCCTGCGGCTGATATTTCTGTCAAACTGGTATCAGAAGTTGGTGTTGGCACGGTTGCTGCTGGTGTTGCTAAAGCACGTGCCGACCACGTTACAATTTCCGGTTATGATGGCGGCACGGGCGCGTCACCGCTTACATCGCTTAAACATGCTGGTTCTCCATGGGAAATGGGGCTTGCTGAAACACATCAGACACTTGTGATGAACGGACTTCGTTCGCGCATCGCACTTCAGGTTGATGGTGGTTTGAAAACAGGCCGCGACGTTATTATCGGCGCTCTTCTTGGGGCTGATGAATTTGGTTTCTCAACAGCGCCGCTTATCGCTGCTGGCTGTATCATGATGCGTAAATGTCATCTGAATACATGTCCGGTTGGTGTTGCAACGCAGGACCCTGAATTGCGCAAGCGCTTTAAAGGTGCACCAGAGCATGTGATCAATTACTTCTTCTATGTTGCTGAAGAAGTGCGTGAATGGCTGGCTGCAATGGGCTACCGCAAGCTTGATGACATTATTGGTCAAAGCGAAATGCTAAGCCAAGCGCAATTGATTGAGCATTGGAAAGCCAAGGGTCTTGATTTCACAAAATTGTTCTTCAAGCCAGATGCTGAAAAATCAGAGACTTATTGGACGCAGCGCCAAAAGCATCCGATTGACAAAATCCTTGATCGCAAGCTGATCGAGCAAGCAAAGCCTGCGCTTGAAAACAGGCAAGCTGTGCAAATCGAAACACCGATCCACAATGTTGACCGTTCTGCAGGGGCAATGTTGTCGGGTGCTGTTGCGAAAGCATTTGGTCATAAGGGGCTGCCTGACGACACAATTCATGTGACACTAACGGGTACAGCGGGACAGAGTTTTGCAGCATTCTTGATGAGTGGTGTGACGTTTGACCTTGTTGGCGATGGCAATGACTATGTGGGCAAAGGCCTATGTGGTGGCCGGATTGTTGTGCGTCCGCCAGAAAATTCAAACATCGTTGCGAAAGATAGCATCATTGTGGGTAACACTGTTTTATACGGTGCGATCCAAGGTGAAGCCTATTTCCGCGGTGTGGCAGGCGAGCGCTTTGCTGTTCGTAACTCAGGCGCAGTGACTGTTGTTGAAGGCTGCGGCGACCATGGCTGTGAATATATGACAGGCGGTGTGGTTGTTGTTCTTGGCAATACGGGCCGTAACTTTGCGGCAGGTATGTCTGGCGGCGTTGCTTATGTGCTTGATGAAGATGGCACGTTTGAAAAACGCTGTAACATGGCGATGGTTGAACTTGAGCCAGTGCCGGAAGAAGATGATATTCTTGAGCAGCTTCATCACCATGGCGGCGACTTGGCGCATAAAGGCCGTGTTGATGTTACGGGCGACATGACACGCCACGATGAAGAGCGTCTTTTGCAGCTGATCACGAACCACAAAATGTACAGTGGCTCACTACATGCAGCGCAGATTCTGGATAATTGGGAAGAGTATCGTCCTAAGTTCCGCAAAGTGATGCCGGTAGAATATCGTCGTGCTTTGGAAGAAATGGAAGCAATGCGCGGCATGGTCGCGGCGGAGTAAGTCATGATTATATCAACGACAAACTCTATAGAAGGCGCGCGTATTACTGATTACAAAGGCGTTGTGACTGGGGAAGCAATTCTGGGCACCAACATCTTCCGTGATTTTTTTGCTGGTATTCGCAATATCGTCGGGGGCCGATCTGGCGCCTATGAAAAGGCGCTACGTGAAGCGCGCGAAATCGCTATATCCGAGATGCAAGCTGAAGCACACAATTTGGGTGCTAACGCGGTCATTGGTGTGGATATAGATTATGAGAATATAACAGCGGGTGATAGCGGTTCCATGTTGATGGTGTCCGCAACCGGTACAGCCGTTGTGCTGGCTAGCTAAGGATTTATGATATGGGTAAAGTGACAGGCTTTTTGGAAATCGACCGTCAGACGGCCAAATATGCGCCGGCCTCGGACCGTATCCGCCACTTTAAAGAATTTACAATTCCGCTCAATGATAGCGAAGTTGTCAAACAAGCAACGCGCTGCATGGATTGCGGCGTGCCTTATTGTCATGGACCGACCGGCTGTCCAATTCACAACCAAATTCCCGATTGGAATGATCTGGTTTATAATAAAAACTGGAAAGAAGCTGTTCGCAATTTGCTTTCGACGAACAACTTCCCAGAATTTACGGGTCGTATTTGTCCAGCGCCATGTGAAGAAGCCTGTACGCTTAACCTTGAAAATGCGCCGGTAACAATCAAGACGATTGAACAAACGCTGGCTGACAAGTCAGAAGAATATGGTTTCTTCGAGCCGCAGATTGCGGAAGAAAAAACAGGCAAAAAAGTTGCGATTATTGGCTCCGGTCCTGCGGGTCTGGCAGCAGCTCAGCAGCTTTCGCGTGTTGGTCATGATGTTCATCTTTTTGAACGTGAAGCACGTATCGGCGGCTTGCTGCGATATGGTATTCCAGACTTCAAAATGGAAAAACACCATATTGATCGCCGCGCTAAACAGATGGAAGGCGAGGGCGTAACCTTCCACACCAACGTGAATATTGGTGTCGATAAGACCATTGAAGAATTACAAGCCGAATTTGATGCAATCATTTATTGCGGTGGTTCTGAAGTGCCGCGTGAAGCGGGTATTCCGGGCGATGATTTGTTCGGTGTTCATCCGGCGATGAACTATCTTGTTCAGCAAAACAAACGCGTGGGCAAAGAAACGTCAATTGAAAGCGTTGCTTGGCGTTCAGAGCCTATTTTAGCATCCGGCAAACATGTTGTTGTTGTGGGCGGCGGTGATACTGCATCTGACTGCGTTGGCACGGCATTCCGTCAGGGTGCTGTGAAAGTAACGCAGCTTGATATTCGCCCGCAGCCACCGGAAAAAGAAGATAAGCTTACAGTTTGGCCTTATTGGGCAACAAAGATGCGTACATCTTCTTCGCAGGCCGAAGGCGCAACGCGTGAGTTTCAGGTGGCGACACTCGAATTCATCGGCGAAGAAGGTCAGCTAACGCATGTTAAGTGCTGCGAAGTTGATGAAAAGCGCGAGCCTGTTGCAGGTTCTGAGTTTTATATTCGTGCCGACCTCGCTTTCATCGCGATTGGCTTTGCTGGCCCGCTGGAAGATAGCGGCGTTGTGAGTGAACTTGGTGATGCCATTGAAATGAACACGGACCGCCGTGGTAACCGTTCTGTCAAAGCCAATGACAAAGATTATAAAACATCTGTCGATAAGGTTTTTGTTGCTGGGGATGTGCGCCGCGGCCAATCCTTGGTTGTTTGGGCTATTCGCGAAGGACGCCAAGCAGCGCGTGCTGTGGACGAATTCCTGATGGGATCATCCATCCTACCACGCTAACAGCTTGGCTAAATTGAAGGGCAGCTTCGCGCTGCCCTTTATTTTGCGTTGCGTTTCAATTCAGCTAAATATTTCTTTTGTTTTTGCTTGACCCGTTCGATTCGCTACGGCAATTGAAGCCTTCAATCATTCCAGTGGAGTTTTCAAAATGTCTGATGTTCAGGGTGTAGCAAGTGATCAGCTTCGTGCGTTTGTCGAGCGGATCGAACGTCTTGAAGAAGAAAAGAAAACGATCGCAGACGACATAAAAGAAATTTATGCGGAAGCTAAAGGCAATGGCTTTGACGTCAAAGTTCTTCGCAAAGTTGTAGCGCTTCGTAAGCAAGACATGAATGAGCGTTTGGAGCATGAGGCGGTTCTTGACCTCTATCTACATGCGCTTGGTATGGCGCCAGCAGATACGACGCCTTCTGACGAATAAGGTTTTTACCCGAACCAAAAAAAGGCTGCCAATTGGCAGCCTTTTTTATTGCTTAGATTTTAATTAGTTCGGTACGCGAATTTGAAGCGGTTCACCGCGTCCTTCACCGCCATTACCTTCGAACTTTGCAACAGCAAGAAATGTTACTGCATTGCCGCTGAACGAATTTGTATTCGGCGGCGGGTCTTTAGAGAAGCCAGATGTGTAAACCACATTTGGCACAGCGCGGGTTGCATTTTGAATGAAATCAGGGCGTTCGCTTGCGCGTCCTTCTTGCGTTATCGATGCGCTTGCTGTGGTCCATGATCCAAAGCGTGACTTATCAATCTCTTCAACGGGAATAATCTTTGCCGCTGGTGCAGCCGTGCTAGCAATGTCTTTTGCTGTCGGGCGTGAACCTTTGGCTGTTGAAGATGTTTGATCGGAAACATTAAGCGATGCCACTAATGTTTCGACAGGTTTAGTTGCAACAGGCTCAGCTGCGGGTTTCGTTGGAGCAGGGCTTGCTGCTACAGGCGTTTGAGGCACGGTCGCTGTCGGGATTGTGATGCCTCTGTCTGGCGGTGCATAAGCTGCAATCGTTTCAGTAGGGCTCGTCTCATTGCTTGTCGCGCGCTCTAATGGTTTTGGCGTTGGCAAGCTGGCAAGTTCAACTGTTTCACGCACTGCACGCTGCGGCGCTGGTGTCGGGATCGGAATTGCATAAGCAAGCTCTGTTTGTTCTTGCTCTGGCGTTGCTTCTACATTGCTGTTGATTGCAGCAGCAATTGCAACATTGCCATCAGGTGCTTGTGGCTGGGCCTGCGGCGCTTGGTTTGCACGCGCTAAAGCGTTTTCTAAATCTTGCGCGGATTGCCTATCAACAGGCGGCTCGGCACGCGCGATCAAAACGGTAGGACGGCTTGATGGAACGGGAATTTGATATGTTGGTAGTTCCGGCGCGCTGGCAATTTCAACTTGTGGAACAGGAGTTGGCGCAGGTGCTGGAATAGGTGCAGCAACCGGCGCAGAAATTGCGACAGGTACAGCGCTCTCAGTTGCCCGGTTTCTAGGGGCAGAAGACGGGACTGGCAAAGAACGGGTTGGCAATGACGCAAGAAGCGTTCCTGGCGTGTCTGCTGGTCTTGGCGTTGCTTTTGCACGAGCCGGAGCTTGTGGCGCGGCGACTGTTGTTTCTTCATTGTCTTCTTCTTCGTCACGTCCACCGAAGAGAGCAGTCAAAAGATTGCCACCACTACGCTTTTTATCTTCAATAACAGGTCCGCCGCCATTGCGTTTACCTGCTTTGTAATCAGCAAGGGCTTTGTTGTATCCAGGCAAAGGTTTGCCATCGGGTGGTAAATGCAAAGTACCACCGCGCGGGAAGAGCCTTGTTAATTCGCTGCGGCTCATGCGCGGCCAAGCACGCACATTGCCTGTATCTAAATGAACGAATGGCACGCCTGAACGCGGGTAATAGCCAACGCCGCCGCCGCCGAGTTTAAAGCCAATTTCACGTAGTTTTTTTACTGGTACGCCGGGGATATAAAAATCCATCGCTTTGCCAAGCATGTGCTGGCTTTTGGTCGCTTGTCCGCCGCGCGTTTTACGCAACATCGCGTTGGTTGCAGGTGAACGGTAGGCTGAAACAACGTGAATATATTCACGCGAACCGGATGCACGATATGCTTCCCAGACGAGATCTAAAAGCGCAGGATCCATTTTGGTTGGTTCATTACGGCGCCAATCACGCAGAAAGCGATTGATTTTTGTCAGGCCGCTAGAAACATATCGTCCGTTCTTTTTGAAAACGATGTTTTCTTTTTCTTTTGTATGGATGTAATAAAGCTTGAGCGAGCGGGTTTCAGCCGATGCTTCGACCGCAAAACTGACGCTTGCGAGAACCGAAATGGTGAACACGGCAATAAATCTGGCTAGAAAGCTTCTGCCAGAATTACACGATATTTGGTTTTTAAATTTATTATCAAAAATCAAGGCACGCTGCTCTTAGTTGTTATAAACCAGAACTGAATACATCATTATGGTTAACCGGCTCTTAGCGTTGTGCCATTGTGAGTTTTCAATTGCAAACGCCTTAACTTACATAGAGAGCCTGTGGCCAAAGTCCACCATCAACAGTCCATTTCAATCAATGTAATCAACGCAAAATGCGGTGGAACAATGACGAAAAGGGCTATTGGGGGCCGTATTCGGTTTATGGTTAGCAGATGCTTAACGTTGGATAGCTATTCGACCAGTGTTTCTGGTTCGATCCCAAATTCCTTGAGTTTGCGATAAAGTGTCGAGCGACCAATGCCCAAACGCCGTGCAACTTCACTCATTTGCCCGTTATAATGGGTGATTGCATGTTTTATGGCGAGTCTCTCAATCTCTACAAGAGGGCGTATATGGCCATCATTTTCGAGCATTAAATTGTCTATGCTTGAAAGCTCAGTATCAAAATCTGATGGCGCTATATCAACATCGCTTCGCCCGACTGGATAGTTGGGTGCAAGTTCGGGCGCATTCACGGCCTGAATTTGGCTGTGCTGCTGTGTTGCTGCCGGTAAATCGACTTGCGCTGCGATATGTTGAAAGTCTTGCAGGTCGAGCGTGAGACGATCACATAATACCATTGCACGGAAAATCGTGTTTTCTAGTTGGCGTATGTTGCCCGGCCAATCATAGCGCTCAAGCAAGTGGATGGCTGCATCAGAAATGGCCTGTGCTGCGAAGCCTTGCTGACTGGCATTATGGCGCGCGATAAAATGCTCGGCCAAGCCTCTAATGTCGCCGCGGCGGTTGCGCAGCGGTGGCACCAAGATTGGAAATACATTGAGGCGGTAATAAAGATCTTCGCGGAAACGGTTTTCGCGCACTGCTGCAATAAGATCGCGGTTGGTCGCAGAAATAAGCCTGATATTGACTTTGCGGCTGGTGCTTGAGCCAACCGGTTCGACTTCGCCTTCTTGAATGGCGCGCAGTATTTTAACTTGCGTGCTAAGTGGCAATTCACCGATTTCATCAAGAAACAACGTGCCGCCATTGGCTTCGACAAATTTGCCCGTGTGTTTTTCTGTTGCGCCGGTAAAGGCTCCCTTTTCATGGCCGAACAAAATGCTCTCGACCAAATTTTCTGGGATTGCGCCACAGTTAACAATGACCAGTGGTTTGTTTGCTCTGTCACTGCTGGCTTGAATGGATTTTGCGATTAATTCTTTTCCGGTGCCGGATTCGCCTTCAATCAGGACAGGGATATCGCTGTTTGCAGCACGTTTCACCAGCTCCGCGACACGGTTCATGGTGTCTGTCGACGCAATCATTTTTTGCGTATTGGCACGGTTGAATGTTGCTTCGATGTGCTGCTTCTTTGGTGTGCTTTTAACAGCTTCAATTTTAAGGGCGTCGCACAGTGAGGATTTCAGCCGATCAGGCGATACGGGTTTAATAACGAAATCAAACGCGCCTGCACGCATTGCTTTGACCGCTGTTTCCATGCCGCCTTGTGCCGTTTGAACGATCGTTGGCTTGTTGATCCCGTGCTCGCGCATGAACTTTAGAACGCCGTGACCATCAATGCCTGGCATCATCAAATCCAAAACCATTGCGTCGATATCACAGGAGTGATTGCCGGAAAGCGCATCAATTGCTGCTTCGCCATTTTCGCAGCACCAAGTCTTATAGCCCATATTTTCAATTGCCGCTTGCAAGATGCGGCGTTGCACCGGATCATCGTCGACAATTAAAATCGTAGATTTGTTGACTTGCGCTGACAAATTCTGTCCTTAAGCTTAATAACGAAGTTGAATTTCAAGTTCAGCAACAAACTGGCACAAACGGCTAAATACGGCCCTAACTTAAACGGTAAAATTGCAGCTATCTGTCTGCTAAAGTCCGCAAAATGGGAAATGGTATGTCTCCAATGACTAAAGATGTGATTGAAATAATGAAGCCTCAAAATTGGGCAGCAGTCACTGAAAGCGGTGCTCACACATTAGATGAAACGCGCTTGCCAAAATGGAAGTTGGAAGATTTGTATCCGTCGCTGGATTCAAAAGAATTGGCTGACGATTTTGACAAGGTGAAAGCGGGCAGTGCCGAGTTTGAAGAGGCATGGAAAGGCAAGTTGGCTGTTGCTGTTGCCAATGGAAAGTTAGGCCAGGCGGTCAAGCAATTTGAAGAAATTCAAGAAATCGCAGGTCGCATCGGCTCTTATGCTGGTTTGCTCTATGCTGGTGATACGTCTGATCCAGCGCGCGCGAAATTTTATGGCGATGCACAGCAAAAATTGACCGATGCTGGCTCGCATCTCTTGTTTTTTGGCCTTGAGCTAAATTTGCTTGAAGATGAGCAATTGCAAAAAGCAATTTCAGAAGATGAGTTGGCGGCGCATTACAAGCCGTGGCTTGAAGATTTGCGGAAAGATAAGCCTTACCAGCTGGAAGATCGCATTGAGCAACTCTTCCATGAAAAATCCTTAACCAGCCGCGGGGCGTTTAACCGTCTTTTTGACGAAACGTCTAATGCGATGCGCTTTGAGGTCGATGGCAAGGAACTGCCTTCCGAGCGTGTGTTCAATTTGCTTCAAGAACCGGATGGTGAAATCCGCAAAAAAGCGTTTGAAGCGATTGCGAATAAGTTCGGCAAGGACATTCGCCTTTTCACTTTGATCACGAACACGCTGGCGAAAGACAAGGAAATTTCTGACCGTTGGCGCGGCTTTGAAGATGTGGCCGACAGCCGCCATCTAGATAACCGCGTTGAGCGCGAGGTTGTGGACGCATTGGTTACAGCCGTGCGTGAGAGCTTCCCGCGTATTTCGCACCGCTATTATGCGATGAAAGCAAAATGGCTGGGCATGGAAAAGCTCAATTCATGGGACCGTAATGCACCGCTGCCTGAAACGCCCAATGCTGTTGTTGCGTGGGACGATGCGAAAGAGACCGTCCTTGCTGCCTATAATGGATTTTTGCCTGAAATGGCGGATATCGCGCAATTGTTCTTCGATAATAATTGGATTGATGCACCTGTTCGCGAAGGCAAGGCATCGGGTGCTTTTTCTCACCCATGCGTGCCGTCGGTTCACCCCTATGTATTGCTCAATTATTTGGGCAAGCCGCGCGATGTGATGGTGATGGCGCATGAGCTTGGACATGGCGTGCATCAGGTGCTAGCCGGTGACCAAGGTGCGTTGATGGCATCGACACCGCTTACATTGGCTGAAACGGCTTCTGTGTTCGGCGAGATGCTGACATTCCGCTACATGCTGTCAAAGGTTGAAGATCGGCGTGAACGAAAAGCAATGCTGGCGCAAAAAGCCGAAGACATGATCAATACGGTCGTGCGCCAAATCGCATTTTACATGTTTGAACGTAAAGTCCATGAAGCGCGGCGTGAAGGGGAAATTACCTCTGAACAGCTTGGGCAGTTCTGGATGGAAGTGCAGGCGGAAAGCTTGGGCCCTGCGGTAGAACTCAATGAGGGCTATGAAAATTTCTGGGCCTATATCCCACATTTCATCCATTCGCCGTTTTATGTTTATGCCTATGCATTTGGTGATTGTTTGGTGAACTCGCTCTATGCGGTTTATCAAAATGCCGAGAGCGGATTTCAAGATAAATATATGGATATGTTGCGCGCGGGCGGCACTAAACATCATTCAGAATTGCTTGCTCCGTTTGGCCTTGATGCCTCAGGTCCTGAATTTTGGAAAAAGGGTTTAAGCGTTATTGAAGAGATCATTGATGAGCTTGAAGCGATGGAAGAGTAGGCTCAGCCTTCGTCATGCGTGATCGTTCCTCACAATTGGAAGCTTTGCCTAAAGCATTTGAAATTGGTGTCGCGCCGACAACGCGCGATGCTCAATGGTTGCGACCTTTCGAGGGTATGGGAACTTATCTGACTGAAAAATCGCGCTTGCTGGCATGCGATTTTGATCTGGTGTTCGCCGATATTGGCGGCACAGATGATGGCCAGAGACAGGTACTGGAGCTGGTTAGCGAGCATTTGCTGAAGCAGTTTCCAGAAACATATCTGGCGGCGGGCGATGACATAGTTGTCACGGTCGATGGGGCACAATTTAATGTGCCGATTAAAACGGCTGAAGCGCCGCTTGTAACGGCATCCAAGCTTCTTGCTGATGATCTCGTTATCATGCGCAAAAGTAATGATGGTTGGCAGCTTGCTTGCGGCTGTGTTTGTTTCCCGTCAGCTTGGAATGTCAGGCAAAAAATCGGCAAAATAATGTCGGATGTTCATGCGCCTGTACCAGACTTCGCACAAGGCTCGCGAAAAGCAACAATCATTGAGCGGATGTTTGATGCTTTGCAAATTGGCGCAACTGTTGAGCGCTACAACTGGTCACTTCATTCGGTTGATGATTTGCATTTGCCTGAACCAGAAGACGGCGACTATCTGGATATGGACGATCTGGCGCGTTTGTTTTTTCGCGGTGAGGTGCAAACACTGACCAAGCTACCTTCCGGGTCTGATATTCTTTTTACCATTGGCGTTTATGTCGATCCGCTTGACGTTTTGCGGCGTAACTCTGAACTCATTGGCGATTTAAACATGCAGTTGATGGCCCTTAATGGGGAACAACTTGATTATAAGGGGTTGCGCGGCGTGCGCGATCGCCTACATGGACATCTTAATTCGATGGGCTGACCTAAAAGCCCATTTGTCATAAGATTGTATCATTGATCGCCTCTATGCTGGCGTAAAGCCAAGGGCAAACAGGAACCTGATGGAAACACCTTACTATTTGATCGACCGGTCCAAGCTGGCTGCTAATATGGCAAAGATGGACTATTTGCGCGAAGCTTCTGGCGCCAAATGCTTGCTTGCATTGAAATGTTTTGCCACATGGCCTGTTTTCGATACGATGCGCGATCATATGGATGGCACAACGTCGAGCAGCCTTTATGAGCTAAAGCTTGGCCGTGAGAAATTCGGCAAAGAAACCCATGCCTATTCTGTCGCGTGGGCCGATCATGAAATTGATGAAGCGGTTTCTTACGCCGATAAGATCATCTTTAATTCAGCCAACCAGCTTGAGCGGTTTGATAATAAAACCGCAAATATCAAGCGCGGCTTGCGTTTGAATCCGGGGTTTTCGACCTCTGGTTTTGATTTGGCAGACCCATCGCGCAAGTTCAGCCGTTTGGGTGAATGGGACGTTGAAAAATTGCATCTTTATGCTGATCGCATTTCCGGTGTGATGATCCACTATAATTGCGAAAACGATGATTTTGATAAGTTTTCCAAGCAATTGGAGCGTATTGAGAATGAATTTGGTTCGTTCCTGCAAAAGCTTGAGTGGGTAAGCCTTGGCGGCGGTATTCATTTTACGGGCGAGAATTATCCGCTCGACAAGCTGGCGGCGCGCCTCAAAGCATTTGCCGAAAAGTTTGGTGTGCAAGTCTATCTTGAGCCAGGCGAAGCGGCGATCACCGGAACGGCAAGCTTAGAAGTCACGGTTCTTGATCTTTTGGAGAATGAAAAGAAACTGGCGATCGTTGATAGTTCGGTTGAAGCGCATATGCTGGACTTGCTGATTTACCGCGAAAGCGCGCGCATGGAGAGCGAAGGCGAGCACGCCTATATGATCTGCGGCAAATCATGCTTAGCAGGTGATGTGTTTGGAGAGCGCTCATTTAAAGAGCCGCTTAAAATTGGCGACCGGCTGTCGATTGGCGATGCTGCTGGCTATACACTGGTTAAAAAGAACTGGTTTAACGGCGTAAAAATGCCGTCCATCGTCATCAAGGAACTAGATGGTTCTTTGACTTTGTGCCGTGAATTTGGCTACGACGAATTTGAAAGCAGCCACGGTTAGAGCAAGATGCGAAAAAGCGGGAACTGGTTTTTCGCAAAAATCTTGCGGCAATAATTTTTAGAGCCGCTTTGCGGTTCAACCTGATTACAAAGGCCCCTAAAGGTCGGTTGTAATCCTCAAAAGGAGTATTTGAGCGTTGAAAAAGAACTGTTTGATTGTCGGTGCGGGCGGTGTTGCACAGGTTGTGGCGCATAAATGTGCGCAGAACAATGATGTGCTTGGCGATTTGCATATTGCCAGCCGCACGGTGTCCAAATGCGATGAAATCATTGCATCTGTTCACGAAAAATCAGCAATGAAAGTTGATGGCGTGTTCAAAGCCCATGCGCTGGATGCAACCGATACAGCAGCGGTTGCCGCGCTGATTAAACAAACGGGCTGCGAGATCGTTATCAATGTTGGCTCTCCCTTCGTGAATATGACCGTCTTGCAAGCGTGTATCGACACGGGCGTTGCCTATATGGATACGGCTATCCATGAAGAGCAGGATAAAATCTGCGAAACGCCGCCTTGGTATGGCAATTATGAATGGAAGCGCCGCGATGCTTGTAAAAGCGCCAATGTGACCGCAATTCTTGGCGTTGGTTTTGATCCAGGTGTTGTGAACTCTTACGCGCGTTTGGCTGCCGATGATTACCTTGATGTTGTTGAAAGCATTGATATTGTTGATATTAATGCAGGATCGCACGGCAGATGGTTCTCGACAAACTTTGATCCGGAAATCAATTTCCGTGAATTTACGGGTACTGTTTACAGCTGGCAAAAAGGCGCTTGGCAATCGAACAAAATGTTTGAAGTGGGCCAAGAATATGACCTGCCAGTTGTTGGCAAACAAAAGGCCTATATGACGGGCCACGATGAGGTTCACTCACTTTCAAATCGCTACCCTGAAGCTGATGTACGCTTCTGGATGGGGTTTGGCGATCATTATATCAATGTATTTACGGTGCTGAAAAACCTTGGCCTTTTGTCGGAGCAACCGGTTAAAACGGCCGAAGGGCTGGAAGTTATTCCGCTGAAAGTGGTCAAAGCTGTTCTTCCTGATCCTTCAAGCCTTGCGCCGGATTACACGGGTAAAACCTGTATTGGCGATATTGTTAAAGGCACGAAAGACGGCAAACCTGCGGAAGTTTTCATCTATAATATTTCCGACCATAAAGAAGCTTATAACGAAGTTGGCAGTCAGGGTATTTCCTATACGGCTGGCGTTCCACCTGTTGCTGCTGCGATGTTGATCGCCAATGGTACATGGGATGTGGGCGAAATGGCCAATGTGGAAGACCTTGATCCGAAGCCGTTTTTGAACCTTCTTAATGAGATCGGCTTGCCGACACGCATTAAAGATGCGGATGGTGATCGCGCGCTTACATTCTAGGTGAAAAGTGGGGCGGCGCTTTAGTGTCGCTCACATAATACGCTATAATATCAGGCGAAAATCGACGTGCATACGTTAAATATAAACTTATGTTTCGTAAATTTTGCTGTTGATTTAGTTTAAATTGATTTAAAAGAGTAGCCACAAAGAAAGTTCTAGAAGGTAGAAAAGATGCGGATGATGAAATCGACTGTGGCCATTGCGGTTGCTGGCATTGTGTTGAGTGGCTGTGTCGCGACAGGGCCTTCTGGCCCATCACAGCGCCCTGCACCAGGGCCGACATTTGCTGAAGGTAACTGGAATCAGGGTGGCTTGGCGTCATATGTTTTCGGCAACGGTAGCTTCGTTGGAACAGCTGCTGATACCGGCAATAAAGTTGCTGACGGAACCTATCGCTATGTCAACAATAATACGATCCAGATTTCGTCTTATTCAAGCGTTCAGCAAAAAACGATTGTCGCGAATTGCCTGCTTGTAGCTGGCGGCACGTTGATGAATTGCACAAATGACTCAGGACTGAACTTCTCGCTCACACGCGCATAAGAACGCTCCTAACTGTCTCAAATTGTAACAGTTTGATTTCATTATCCCGTATACGGCGAGTATGCGGGATTTTGTGTGTTTGGATGGCGTTTCTTCGTTGACGAGCGTGCTGATTCATTGCCACATTGATTTACGGTATTTGTCTATCGCGCTGCCAAGATAAGGCGCCGCGATATTTAATAGGCTTAAGGGAGACTATCATGAAGAAGATTGCTGCAATCGCTGCGATGAGTGTTTCAGCATTGGCGCTGAGCACAAGCTTCGCGGCTGCTGATTATGAATTAAACATTTTGCATATTAACGATCTGCATTCGCGTATTGAATCGATCAACAAATATGATTCTACCTGCGGCGCTGAAGATGAAGCCGAAGGCGCTTGCTTTGGCGGTGTTGCCCGTGTGCAAACTAAAATTGATGAGCGACGCGCCGCTTTGAAGAGCGAAGAAAAGAACGTTCTTCTTCTTGATGCTGGCGATCAATTCCAAGGCTCTTTGTACTACACCACTTATAAGGGTGATGCTGCTGCTGAATTCATGAGTGGCATGGGCTTTGATGCGATGGCTGTTGGCAATCATGAATTTGATGATGGTCCAGAAGGTTTGAAAAAGTTTCTAGGCAATGTCAATTTTCCAGTGATTTCTGGCAATACAATGGCTGGCCTAAGCACAGGCATTGAGGGCGGTATTACGCCTTACGTGATTAAGGAACTTGGCGGCGAGAAGGTCGGTATTTTGTCTGTTTTGGCAACTGATACCGATGAAACATCTTCCCCTGGTAAAGATGTTCTTTTCCTTGATGAAGTGCGCTATTTGAAAGGCGCTGTTGCTGCACTTGAAGCGGAAGGCATTAACAAAATTGTGTTGCTTTCTCACGTTGGTTTGACGCGCGATAAAGAGATTGCTGCAGCCGTGGACGGCATTGATGTGATCGTTGGTGGCCACAGCCACACACTTTTGTCCAACACGGATGAAAATGCAGCGGGCACCTATCCGCTGAATGTTAAAAACCCATCTGGCAAAGATGTGCCGATTGTTCAGGCTTATGCCTATTCAAAATATTTGGGCGAGCTGAAAGTTGTTTTCGATGATGAGGGCAATGTTACTTCTGCTAGCGGCGATCCGCATCTCTTGGATGCGTCCGTTGAGCCAAATGCCGATGTTCTTGCACGTGTTAAAGAGCTTGGTGGCCCAATTGAAGAGCTTAAAGTTCAGGTTATCGGTGAAAGCACTGATGTGATCGACGGTAGCCGCGATGTTTGCCGTGCGGGTGAATGTTCAATGGGCACGCTCGTTGCGGACGCTCTGCTTGATCGCACCAAAGACCAAGGCGTTGTTCTTGCCATCACAAATGGCGGCGGTCTTCGCTCGTCAATTGATGCTGGTGAAGTGACAATGGGCGAAGCGCTATCTGTGCTTCCTTTCCAGAACACACTTGCAACATTTGAGACAACAGGGGCTAATCTTCTGGCTGCGCTTGAAAATGGTGTTGGTCAGATCGAGGAGGGTGCTGGACGTTTCCCGCAAGTTGCGGGCATGAAATACACCTTCGATAAGAGTGCTGAACCGGGTAGCCGTATCACCGAAGTTATGGTTGCTGACGCAGAAGGTAATTTCTCTGCACTTGACCCTGACGCGACATATTTGGCTGCAACCAATAATTATGTGCGTAATGGCGGTGACGGATACAGTATGTTTGTTGATGCTGCCAATGCCTATGATTTTGGTCCGGGCTTGGAGCAAGTTCTTGCTGATTATCTAGCCAAAAATAACCCGTACACGCCTTATACGGACGGGCGTATTTCAGAAGCTTCTTCTATGGAAAAAGCTGAAATGGAAAAGCCTGCTGAAGAAGCTGCTGCCGAAACAGAAATGAAGGCAGAAGTTGAAGTGACGGTTCCTGAAACAACTTTGGGTGCTGGTGATTTGTCAGTTTCGAGTCCGGTAATTGAAATTGCGCCACCGGTTGATATGGTCAAAGACGCTGAAGTAGACGTTGCCGTTCCTGAAACAACGCTGGGTGCCGGTGATCTTTCAACTAGTAGCCCCAAAATTGAAGTTGAAGCGCCAAAAGCTGAAATGGCTGAAGGCGAAGAAATGAAGAAAGAGGAAGTGGCTGAAGAGGCTATGGAGATGAAAACCCATACAATCGCAGCTGGTGATACTTTGTGGGATTTGGCCAAAGAATTCTATGGCAAAGGTCAAATGTACACCAAACTTCAAGAAGCAAACCCACAGTTTAAAGCAGGCGACTTGGAAATTGGCGCAACATTGAACGTACCGAAGTAAGTTCTCTTTCTTACTTGTTGCATCCCCGTCAGGCTTAAGCTTGGCGGGGATTTTATTTATCACGCGGACCATTTTGACGCATTGAAACATTGGTCCCGAGGTCTATTTACCGTCTGACCTGAAGCTGCACTGAAATGAAATGTCTATTATGATTGATCCTGATTTGGCTAAAGCCGTCGGTCCGCTCCCTGCGGATCACCCGAGTGTTAAAATCCACAAGGTGGGTGTGCTGCTCGTCAATCTGGGCACGCCAGATGGTACAGACTTTAAGTCGATGCGCCGCTATTTGCAGGAGTTCCTTACCGATAAGCGCGTCATTGAGTGGCCAAAAGCGCTCTGGTATCCAATTTTATATGGTATTGTGCTCAATACGCGGCCCGGTAAAGTCGGCAAGGCTTATGAGACGATCTGGAATAAAGAACTGGATGAAAGCTATTTGCGCACCTATACGCGGTCGCAATCTGACAAATTGTCAGCTGCTTTAAAATCGCATGAAAATGTCATCGTTGATTGGGCAATGCGTTACGGCAAGCCATCGATTGATGAGAAAATCACGGCTTTGCGAGATCAGGGCTGTGACCGGATTGTCGCTTTTCCACTTTATCCGCATTATGCGGCTGCGACGACTGCCACGGTCAATGACAAAGTTTTTGAATCATTGATGAAAACGCGGTTCATGCCAGCTTTGCGTACCGTGCCTTCGTATCATGATGAGCCAATTTTCATTGAGGCAATCGCGCGTTCTATTGAAGAACATTTGGCTGGTCTTGATTGGGAGCCTGAACGCCTCATTGCTTCGTATCACGGCATTCCGATGAGCTATTTCAAAAAAGGCGATCCCTATCATTGCCAGTGCTTGAAAACATCGCGCCTTCTTGAGGAACGTCTTGGCTGGGAAAAGGGTAAATTAATGACGACTTTTCAGTCGCGTTTTGGCCCAGAAGAATGGTTGCAACCCTACTTCGATAAAACGGTAGAAGCATTGCCAAAACAAGGCATTACGAAAATCGCGACGATCAATCCGGGGTTTGTTTCAGACTGTCTTGAAACATTGGAAGAGATCGCCGTAGAGGGCGCAGAAATCTTCGAAGAAAATGGCGGCCATCATTACACGCATATACCGTGCTTAAACGATAGCGAGGGCGGTATGAGCGTTATTGAAGCGATGGTTCGGCGCGAGTTACAGGGCTGGATCTGATCAAGCAACGCCGATACGCAGTAAATCATGCAGATGAAGAATGCCGACAGGTTTTTTGCCGTCCACCACCATCAAGGTTGTGATGCCTGATTCATTGACGATGGTCAGTGCGGTGGCGGCCAAATGATCGGGTGTGATCGTCTTTGGGCTGACGGTCATTACATCATCAACGCACATGGACAGCAGGTCGCCTTCGATGTGACGGCGTAAATCACCATCGGTGATAATGCCTGACAAGCTACCGTCTTTTGCAACAACGCCAGCGCAGCCAAAGCCTTTTTGACTGATTGTGATGATTGCTTCACGCATATGCGTGCCTGCAGCCACCAGCGGCAATTCGTTGCCTGTGTGCATAATTTCTGCAACCCGCTTCAAATTTGCGCCAAGCTGTCCGCCGGGGTGGAATTTTTCAAAGTCGGTTGCTGTAAAGCCGCGCTCTTCCAAAAGTGCAACCGCTACCGCATCACCGAGCGCCATTTGCATGATTGTGGACGTCGTTGGTGCCAATCCATGCGGGCAGGCTTCTTCGCTTTTAGGCAGTGCCAATATGATATCGGCTTCTTTGGCCAAGGTTGAATTAATGCCGGATGTGACGGCGATCAGCGGAATTTCAAAGCGCCGTGAATAATGCAAAATGCCGCCCAGTTCGCGCGACTCGCCTGACCATGACATGGCAATAATCGCATCACCTCTAGCAATCATACCCAAATCGCCGTGGTTGGCTTCAGCAGGATGAACGAAATAAGCAGGCGTGCCGGTTGATGCGAGCGTTGCTGCAATTTTTGAGCCGATATGACCGCTTTTGCCTACGCCTGAAATAATCACGCGGCCTTTGATGTTTTTGAGCAATTCAATTGCTTTTGAAAAAGGTTCACCAAGGCCGTTTTCGAGTGCATTTTTGACAGCATCCAATCCCGCTTTTTCGATATTCAGCGTACGTAGTGCTGAAGCGACGCCGGTTTTTTCGGATGAATGAGCCATGATTTTGCTTTCCCGTTTTTGAGAGGGCTACGTTACACAGAATAATTTGTCCATGCGGCAAGCTGTGACAGACGAAATTCTTCAGATTTTACGTAAATTTGGTGCCGTTTGGCACCTTTATCAACAGTTCATTAACCGCTCTTGTTTACTTCTAATTAAGCAAAGCGAGGTTGTGCACGTCATCATGTCTGCGAAATACAGTGAAAATATCGGTTATGGAATGCGTGGGCGCAATGCCCTGCGTGTTTTGTTGCTCTGTATGCTGTGTTCAACTGCGGTGATTCCAGCTGTCGCTCAAGAAATTGAAGCCGAGGAAGATACGCTGGTCATTGGTGATGCCGGTGAAATCGGTACGCTAATTGAAGATGATGGAAGTGCCGAGGATGTGCTTGCTGAGCCGGTTGATACAACAGGGCGCATTGCGGCTGTTGGCGGTGTCGATCAAGGCACAATGATTGATGAAGGCGATCCTTATGCCGCGCAGGGCATACGGCTTGGGAATTTCACATTCCGACCTTCTGTTGAAATCGGTTATTCGGCGACTAGAACAGTTTCCAGCTTTGATGCGGGCGGCACCATTGGCACGTCGACCAGTACTCAGAGTTCGGTTGAAAGCTCGCTTCGGATGCTTATTAATTCTGATTGGAGCCGCCACGCGCTACAGCTGAATATGGGCGGATCGTTTCCCAAGCAGCTTACAGGCGAGGAACAGGACCCTGTTTATGATGCCAATGGTAGTTTGCGTCTTGATCTGACGAATTCAACGACATTGACGCTTGGCGGACAAATTAACGTATCACGCGATGATCCGCAGTCTGCTGGATACTTCACGGCGACAGATCCTGTGCTTTTTCCAGGAGTTGTTGGTGTTAACGATCCGCAGACCACGGCATATGGCGGTTCTGCTGCTTTAGCGCATGATTTTGGCGGCGTGACCGCTGCATTGACTGCTGCTATACAGCGTTTGGAATATAGTGCTGCACGTTTGAGCGATGGCAGAACGATCTCGCAGTCTGACCTCAATGCGACCAATTATGATATTGCATTGCGCGGCGGTTATGCACTGTCCGGGATTATATCACCATTTGCCGAGGTTAATTACGGGCAAAGAATTATGGATGAAGACCTTGATAGCGCTGGTGTTGATCGCAATGCCGTGCGTTACGGTTTACGTGTTGGCGCTGAAGTTGATATGGGCGAAAAGCTCCAAGGTGAAGTCTCGGTTGGTTATGGCTTGGAAAAGCTTGCTGATCCGCGCTTTGATGCCATTGCCGGTGCAACCGTTGGCACAGAATTTACTTGGTCTCCGCTTCGCGGCACAGATGTAACTTGGGCGACCAACACATCGTACCAGACAAGCGGCGACGAAAATGTTGCAGGGTCAATACTCTATGCAACTGAGCTTGGTCTACAGCACCGTATTTTATCTAATTTGACTGCAACAGCCGCATTGGGTGCAAGTTATGAAACCTTTACGGGTGCGCAGGCCGACGAAAATACACTGAGCGGCCAAGTTGGGTTGGTCTATAATCTGAACCGTTATGTCGCTCTTACAGGCCGTGTGCGGCATGAAGAGACATTCAGTTCAGATGCCACGGCACGCGGAAACACGACCAGTGGTTTTGTTGGTTTGAGATTGCAGCGATAATTCGCTGCCAAAATTTGTCCACTAATGTGCGTAAAATCGAGTTGAGATATATGTTTGATATATCCGGGAGCAAGAAAATGTTAAATCGCCGTAATTTGATGATCGGTGCAGCCGCGACACTCATTAGCGCGGGCACTATGGTTTCAACTCCTGCCTTTGCAGATGCAGGCTTTCAGCAATGGATACGTGATTTTCGCGGTGTCGCTGCTAAAAATGGTGTTTCAACAAAGATCTATGATCGCGCCTTTGCAAATGTGAAAACGCCCGATGAGGAAGTTTTACGCAAAGCGCGCTTTCAGCCAGAGTTTAAAGACGAAGCGTGGCAATATATTGATAGCCGCGTGAATGAGCGCACCGTTGCTACTGGCCAAGAGATGGCGCGTAAATATAAGCGTTTGCTCGATCAAATCGAAAGCCGCATGGGCGTTAGCCGTTATATTGTGCTGGCGATTTGGTCGATGGAATCCAGCTACGGCGAGGCCCTTAAGGACCCTGAGCGTTTGCATTATGTGCCCCGTGCATTGGCAACGCTTGGTTATGCGGACCGCAGACGCGCGAAATTTGCACGCTCACAGCTTATTAGCGCATTGAAGATTGTGCAGAATGGCGATGTTTCACTCAATGGCCTGACCGGATCATGGGCAGGTGCGATGGGCCATACCCAGTTTATTCCAACCAGCTATCAAGCTTTTTCAATGGATGGCGATGGTGATGGCCGCAAAGATATCTGGAACTCGATTCCTGATGCTCTTTATACCGCGGCGAACTTGCTTCGTAAAAACGGTTGGCGGTCAGGTGAGACATGGGGATATGAGGTTTCTCTTCCTTCAGGACGCAAATTCCCGGGCGGTTCGGTCAGCCTTTCTCAATGGGAACAAATGGGCCTTCGACGTCCAAACGGCAAAGGGTTTCCTGCGCCTTCACGCAATGCCGAACTCAAAGTTTTGCAAGGGCGCGATGGACCAGCCTTTTTGATGACAAAGAATTTCTTCGTCATCAAGCGCTACAACAATGCGGATAAATATGCGCTGGGCGTTGGGCTTTTGGCCGATCAAATTGCCGGTTTTGGTGAGCCTAGCAAAGATTGGAAGCGACCTTATACGCGCATTTCTGTCGCTGAGGCTGAAGAACTGCAACAAAGATTGAAGCGCAGCGGTTTTTATGACGGTGCGATTGATGGCAAGCCTGGGCCGCAGACCCGTACAGCGATTAAAGCGTTTCAATCGCGTTATGGATTGGCGCAGGATGGATATCCATCAATGGAAGTGCTAAGTGCATTACGTCGCAGATAGCGGCGTTATCTAACTTAGCGAGTGCTGGTTCATTGGTTCAATTGATGAAGTCGTTAGCGTTGAGCATACGGCATATGGCAAAATTATTATGTGTGTTTGTTTGCGCCGTGGCATTGATGCCGTTTGCGCAAGCAATTGCTCCTGTACCTGCATTTGTTGCGACCAGTTTTGTTCAGCAAGCACAAGCGCAAGAGCGCCCGAAAACACTTTTAGACCTATTGTTTAAGCGGCGAGATAAGCCAGACAAGCGTATTCAAACAGCTCCCAAGGCAAGTAAAAGAAAAGCTGCGCCACGCAAAGCCGCCGTGCCGCGTCAGAAAAAAGCAGTGCGCAGCAGCGCGCAAAAAGCAACTGCGAGTGCGCGTGCGGTATCGACGCCGCAAGTTGAGAAGGCCGAAAATGCGCGCCGCGTTCTGGTGATCGGCGATTTCACGGCTGATGGTATGAGTGATGGCCTGAAAGATGCTTTTGAAGGCGTTGCCAATGTCGTTGTTGAAACACGCACCAATGGCTCATCTGGCCTTGTGCGCGACGACTTTTACAATTGGCCCAAAGAGATACCGGCCATTATTGAGGAAATAAAACCGGTAATCGTTATTGTTATGCTTGGCTCGAATGACCGGCAAATCATGCGCATTGATAATAAGTCTGTGAAGGTTGGTCTACCTGAGTGGGAAGCTGAATATGTTTCGCGTGTGAACTCTTTGATTGGTACAATTCGTGCAACCAATACGCCCGTCATGTGGGTCGGTAGCCCGCCTTTCAGGTTTCGGGCGATGTCTGCTGATATTTTGTTGTTTAATGAAATATACCGTAAAGCTGTTGAAGCAGCTGGCGGGTATTTCGTTGATATTTGGGATGGCTTTGTTGATGAAGCAGGAAACTTCATTGCAACTGGTTCAGACATCAAAGGCCAGCAAGTAAGGCTACGCGCCAGTGATGGAATCAATTTTACTGCGGCAGGCAAGCGTAAAATGGCATTTTATGTCGAGCGCCAACTCAAGCAATTGCTTGGCGATGCTGCATCTCCGCTTTTGACCTCGCTTGCAACAGACAATGTGCCCATGTTGACGCTGCCGCCTTTGCAAAATGAGGCAGATTTAGAGCGCACCAATCCGATTTCTATGGATGACCCTGATTTTGATGGGGGGAGCATTTTGCTTGGGGACGTTTTGCAGATTCGCGAGCCTGTTGTGGACAACCCATTGATTGCCAAATCGGTGCGCCAGAGATTGATTGAAGACGGCGTGCCACCGCCTTCACAGCCAGGCCGTGTTGATGAATTTAAATGGAGCGACGACGGTTAATCGTGCTTTGGCGCGCTTTGTGAAAAGGCCGTTTTTTGCTCTGCCGTTGCTTCTGTTTGATATTTACCGCGCCATTCATCGTAAGGCATTCCGTAAACAATCTCACGCGCTTCCATCTTGCCCAGTTCGATGCCTTGCTCTTCGGCCGCATCCTTATACCAATTGGATAGGCAGTTACGGCAAAATCCCGCAAGATTCATCATATCGATATTTTGCACATCTGTGCGGGTGCGCAGGTGAGACGTTAAACGGCGAAAAGCTGCTGCTTCAAGTTCGGTTTGTTGCTCTTTTGATAGGTCAGCCATAATCAATGCCTTTTTGCTTGCTGCGTACTATATCGACGTCTTTGGGTGCTCATTCAAGGTGATGTTAAGATTCTAAAGTGGGAATTCAGTGAGCGAAGGCACTGAATTGCTAAAATTGCATTGACTTGTCATACAGCCATGCCAAAAACAAATACGATGTCGAACCGGTAGAATTTTGAAATTTTGTCGGTATAAATTGGGTAATGTACGACTTGTTTGGACGATTCCATAGTTTAATACGCAATGCACTGGCCACTTCGGTGGTGCTGGCTGGTTTAACCGTCGGTTTTACCGTCGGTGCAACGACCATTGCTCATGCAGATTTTCGCGTTTGTAATGCAACGCAAGAGCTGGTCGGTGTCTCTATCGGTTACAGAGCGCGAACTGGCTGGATTACAGAAGGCTGGTGGCATGTGGAACCTACAAAATGCAAAACCCTGATTGAGGGACCGCTCGCGTCACGCTATTATTACCTTTATGCGGAAGATGCTTTGCGCGGTGGACGCTGGGATGGTCCAGTTAATATGTGCGTTGCCGAACGAGAATTTAAAATAACTGGCGTGAACGATTGTTATGCGCGTGGTTTTCAAAAATCCGGTTTTCGCGAATATGATACCGGTAATCAGCAAAGCTGGATGGTGCAGCTTATTGATGAAGCGCAATCCAGCGACACGAATACAAACACACAATAACCTTTAAGGGGAATCCCATTGAAACGTGGTCGCAAAGTCAAAATACTTGCCACTCTCGGGCCTGCTTCGAACACCGAAGAGATGATCGAGAAGCTCTACACGGCAGGTGCGGACGTTTTCCGCATCAATATGAGCCACTCCAGCCATGATATGATGCGGGACTTGGTTCAGAAGATTCGGAATGTAGAGAAAAAAGTTAAACGGCCAATTGCTATCCTTGCAGACTTGCAGGGTCCTAAATTGCGTGTTGGCATGTTCAAAGACGGCTCAGTAGAACTTAAGCCGGGCCAGATATTCACAATGGATGACAATCCAGCTGAAGGCGATAATACCCGCGTTCACCTGCCGCACCCTGAAATTCTGGAAGCTGTGCAGCCTGGTCACCGTCTGTTGGTTGATGATGGCCGCTTGAGCCTTATCGCGGAAAGTTCAGATGGAAAATCCATCACTTGTAAAGTTGTTTCCGGCACAAAAATATCAAACAAAAAAGGTGTCAGCCTTCCTGATACGACACTTGCAACAGGTGCGTTGACTGAAAAAGATCATGCCGACCTTGAAGCGGTGCTTAAAGAGCCTGTCGACTGGGTTGCGCTATCGTTCATTCAGCGTCCTGAAGATTTGGCAGAAGTTCGCAAGATTTCTAAAGGCCAAGTAGGGCTTCTTTCTAAAATCGAAAAGCCGCAAGCTGTTGAACGCATTGATGAGATCATCGAGCTTTCGGATGCTGTTATGGTAGCGCGCGGCGACCTTGGTGTTGAACTGCCGTTGGAAGCTGTTCCGGGTATTCAAAAACAGATTACACGTAAAGCCCGTGCCGCAGGCAAGCCTGTTGTTGTTGCAACGCAGATGCTGGAATCAATGATTTCTGCGCCAGTGCCAACACGTGCCGAAGTGTCTGATGTTGCAACGGCTGTTTTTGAAGGGGCCGATGCTGTGATGCTTTCTGCGGAATCTGCAGCTGGTGATTATCCTGTTGAAGCTGTGACGATGATGTCGCAAATCGCTTCAAAAGTTGAAAAAGACCCGACTTATCCAGGTATTCTAAACGGCCAGCGCGCTGCACCAGAGGCAACCGGTTCTGATGCGATTTCTGCTGCATCTCGCCAAATTGCTGAAACGCTCGATTTAAGTGCAATTCTTTGTTTCACTTCATCGGGTACGACTGGACTTCGCGCTGCGCGTGAACGTCCATCAGTGCCTATCATTGCGCTATCGCCAATCGTTGAGACTGCTCGCCGCCTTGCTTTGACTTGGGGTCTTTATTGTGTGGTGACACGTGATGCGACAGACTTGGATGATATGGTCGACCTTGCATGCCGCATTGCTTATGATGAGGAATTTGCCAAACCGGGTGACCGCATTATCATTTCTGCGGGCGTGCCGCTTGGAACACCGGGTTCAACCAATATGCTTCGCATTGCCTATATCGGCTCTGATGGATTGTCCGGTATTTAATTTGAAGATTTAATATAATAACGGTCGCAGACTAACTGTCTGTGACCGTTTTTTGTTCGAGTTCCATACGGACTTTGTCGCGGAACTCTTCATTGTCGAGACAATTTTCGACAGGGCCAAATGCATCATTGGCAACTTTGAGCTCCAGTGCATCGCGCATGGCAAATAGGTCATTTGATGCACCAGCCAGATTTTCCAATGCAGCGACCATGATGTCAGAGGCTATGTAGTCTGATTTGTGCCCGACATTTTTAATCCAAACCAATGTTGAGTTTTCAATGTCAGCATCCAGTCCGCGTGAATGAATTTCAGGTAATACGATTGCGTCTCTGTTCCCTGTGACAATGATAGACGGTGTTTTAATCTCTTTGTAGCGCGGTGAAATTTCGCTGACATAATCATAAAGCCCTGCGACATCGGCCGCGTTATTGCGGAAATGATAGGGCCGTAAAACGAGCCGCACGGCAGTCTTGTTGGTATAATCTGGCGTTGGCTCATTTGGCGCAAACACACAGGCCGTGCCGCCTGCCAATTGGCGTCGTCCGGCAGGCAGGGCCAGTGTTTCGCTAAATATATGCCCGATGATCGGCATTGCTGTTAAATTATAATACCAGCTTACGCCGCCTGGCCATGGATGGCTGACAGGTGACATCAACAATGTGCCAATTGTCTTGTCTGGATGATTAAGCGCAAAGCTGAGCGTGACAATGCTGCCAAAAGAATGACCGGCTATTATCGCCTTTTCAATCCCAAGGCTATCCAGTAATGCTGCAATGGTGGCAGCTTGTCCGTCAGGGCGGTCATTGGTTGAGGGGCCACGCTTTGAGTAGCCGTGGCCGGGGCGATCTATAAAGAGCATCTCGGCGCGGTCTTTAAGAGTGTCGCCATAGATAGACATTTGGTCGCGTAAATTGCCGCTGGCGCCGTGGAGAAAAACAATAGGCGGCATATCTGTACCCGCATCGTTTTTGATGTGAACATAATGCAGCTTCGTGTTGTTGACGGTTTTGAACCTGCCGATGGGCGGGTTAGCGCGTTCGATCTGCCAAACGCCAAATCGCGTTATGCCTGCAGCCAAAAACAAAAGCGCCGCAAGGAAGAATGCGAGGGCGTATATAATATTCATATCAGTCACTTATTTTATGTAAGGGCACAGTGGTTACGCTTAGCGCTGCCAAATAGTTTCTTTATCAGGTTAAGCTGGATCGCCGCTCAGTTCATCATAAAGGCGGATAACGGCATTTTGGCCGGGACGCATGGCTGGGTATATATCAAGCACACGCTGCCAAGCATCAAGCGCGGCTTGTTTGTTGCCTGATTGCTCAAGAATATTAGCCATGCCTGACAGGGCGCCGAAATGGCGTGGTTCCAACGCCAGCACTTTTTGTATGTCAGCCATCGATTTATTGTAGTTTGACATCGCATAGTGCAGCGTTGCGCGCCTGTTCCAGCCTTCTGCATAGTCGGGTTGGCGCGTTATAACTTGGTCAAGGAGGTCGAGCGCAATGTTGAAGTCCTTGCGCTTGGTTGCCTCATCTGACCACTGCATCAGAAGATCAATGCTGGCGCTGCCAGAGCGAAACCATTCTGACCAAATATTGCTGGCCAAACGATTTGCTGCGCCCGGTGTACGCGTCTTTTTCAATTGGGTAAAAAAATCATCTATGCGCTTTTCGCGCTCTGATTTTACCGCTTCGCTAGCAAGGGGAACGTCGTCAACCTGCGGTATGATCGAATCATCGGGTGGCTGAACCGATTCTAACGGTTCATCAAATGGCAGGGTTAGCTCATCATCTAGCGCTTGCGCATAGACAGGGCTGCCGGTGGTTGAAACCAGTGATAAAAAGCAAATCGAAAATGGCAAAGCAAAAAAGCGCATAAAACCAATCTATGGTTTAGATGCGCTTCGTCAAATGCAAATATTTGTGATCGCCGCAAAAGTTGGTACTTTGCGGCAATTAAAATAACAAATTAGCCCTGGCGTGCTTTAAAGCGCGGGTTTTGCTTGTTGATGATGTAAACGCGACCTTTACGACGAACCAGACGGTTGTTGCGGTCACGGCCTTTTAACGCTTTGAGCGAATTTGTAATTTTCATTTTCTTTGCTCTGTCTTGGTTTAGTTGACTTGAGTCAAGCCAAACAAAAACGCGCCATTGGCGCGCAGAATTAAGTTGCTGGTGGATACATATATTTGATGGCACATGTCAACCGGTATCGCTGAAAATATAGCTGAATTTACCGCTATTTATGAGTCAGCAGCCGTGTGAAATGACCCATTTTGCGGCCATCACGTGCTTCAGCCTTGCCATAATTGTGCAAAACAACGTTCGATTCGTTGGCCAATGTGATCAATTTTTCAATGTCGTTGCCAAGTAAATTTTCCATGACGCAATCGCTATGGCGGTGCTGTTTTGCCAGCGGCCAGCCGATACAGCAGCGAATGTGTTGCTCAAATTGGGAAACGCTACAGGCAGCCTCCGTCCAGTGGCCGGAATTATGCACGCGCGGTGCAAATTCGTTCGCAATCAAGCTGCCATCGGCCATGACGAAGAATTCTAGTCCCAGCGTGCCGACATAATCGAGCGCGTTTATCAGGCGCGTTGCTTCACCGATTGCCTCATTCTTTGTGGCTTCTGATACGGAGGCGGGAACGGTGGACGAAAACAGAATACCATTCTTGTGGATGTTTTCTGCCGGTTCAAAACACGTCACGCTGCCATCACGACCACGGCTCGCAATGACAGAAATTTCGCTGGTAAAATCAACAAAACCTTCAAGGATCGCCGGTGCGTCTTTGAAGTCTTCGATCGCTTGGGCGGGTGATAAATCGCTTTTCTCACTTGAAAAGCGGATCTGGCCTTTGCCATCATAGCCGAAACGGCGAGTTTTCAAGATACCGCGTCCACCAAACTCTAACAGTGCAGCTTCAAGTGCATCTGCGTTTTCAATGTCACGATAAGGTGCTGTTTTAAGACCTGATTGTTGTAGAAATTCTTTTTCAACCAGACGGTCTTGGGAAATGCGTAATGCGCGTGCTGCTGGATAAACTGCAATGTTTTTCGCAAGAGCTTCGACAGCGGCAACGTCGATATTTTCAAACTCATAAGTGACTACGTCGCTCATTTCAGCAAGACGTGCTAAACCATCTGCATCATCATAAGTAGCTTGGATATGGGTGTTTGTGACTTGTGAAGCGGGGCAATCTTGCTGCGGCTCGAGCACAACTGTCTTAAATCCAAGGCGTGCTGCTGCTAGTGCCAGCATACGTGCCAATTGACCGCCGCCAATAATACCGATTGTTGAACCGGCGGGGAGGGGCTTTGTCATGATCTAGCTTTCGTTTGATGGATATTGTGAAACACGGGCAGTATTTGCGGCGCGCCAATCATTCAGGCGGTCAGCCAGTTCATCATCCGTGATCGCAAGAACGGCAGTTGCTAATAATGCTGCATTAATAGCGCCAGCTTTGCCGATTGCCAGTGTTCCAACCGGAATGCCGGCCGGCATTTGAACGATAGAGAGGAGCGAATCTTGGCCCGATAGTGCTTTACTTTGAATAGGAACGCCAAACACAGGAAGCGTTGTGAGCGCAGCTGTCATGCCCGGCAAATGCGCAGCGCCGCCTGCACCAGCAATAATAACCGAAAAACCTTCTTCTTTGGCTGTTTTGGCGAATTCATACATGCGCTCAGGTGTGCGATGGGCTGAAATGATGCGTGCTTCATAAGCAACATCCAAATCGTCCAACATATTGGCGGCATGTTCCATGGTTGGCCAATCAGATTGGCTGCCCATAATGATCGCGACTTTGTGTTCAGTCATAAGAGGCGGTCTTTCTGGTTTTAAGCGATGATATCTGGCAGGATTTGGTCTTCCAACTGCTTAAGCTTGTCCTTTATGGCAAGTTTTTTCTTCTTCATGCGTTGGATTTGTAGTGGATTACAGCCTGCAGCCACCATGGCGGTGATAGCAGCATCAAAGTCAGCGTGTTCTGTTTTGAGACGTGCATGAGACAAGCGCAGCTCAGCTTCATCCTGATCTGACATGGTTGTTTTCCTGCTTGGCTTGCTGTGATTCAATAACTGTTAAGCGTCCCTTTATCATAGAATTAGAGAATAGAAAATCCTACTAAGAAGGGTTCGACAAAGTGCGGATTATCTGACAACATTTTAATGTTATCAACGTCACAATTGGAGGTATTTATATGTCTATATCAGGCCATCTTGATTCATTGCAGCGTAAACACGGGGCATTGGAAGCGGAGATTGCAGACATTAGCGCGAGTCCTTTACCGGACCAAACGCGGGTCAGTGCACTGAAAGTGAAAAAACTCCATTTGAAAGAGCAAATCGAAAAACTAAAATCATCACAAATGGATGAAACGAAACACTAATTCCTAAAACATGTAGACCGAACTAGGTCACAAATAACATGCAGCTGCATATATCTGAGATCAATGATTTCATATATGCGGCTGTTTCTCTTTAGATTTATAGATCAAGCAGGGTCTCAAATTTTAAGCGCTGAACCCGCTGGGCATAAATCGCCAATCCTTCAAATATCACCCCAAACCACACCGTGGCGGCTTAATTCATCCATAAAATGAAGCTGATTGGCCGTGCCAGTGGTTACAGTCCATCATTCTAACGTTGCCAAAGCTCTAAATTTGAGCAAAACGTCATCGCGCCGCATTGCGGTCGAGATTGACCTGCAAAATATTGCGTAACAAATTGTGAGATTGACTATGACAGACAGCATCGAAAACCGCCCACGTCTGGTGTTAATTACACCGTCAGATATTGGCGATGATGTATTAATTACACAAATTCAGGCAGCTTTATCGGGCGGTGATGTCGCTTCAATTATCGTGCCTCAATATGAGCTTGATGAAGACCGCTACCAAAATTTGCTCAGCGCGATCGTGCGCGATGGCCAAGCGGAAGGCGTTGCTGTTGTTTCTGCTGGTGACACGCGCATTGCGGGCCGCTGCGAAGTTGATGGTACGCATGTTGTTGGTGGATATTCAGAAGTGCGCACAGCGCTTAAGGAGTTTGGCCATAAGTGGATTGTTGGTTCAGGCGGGGCTGAAACCAAGCATGCCGCTTTGATGATGGGTGAAGAAAATCCCGATTATGTTTTCTTTGGCCGATTTGGGCAGGATACACATAGCGAACCGCATAAGCGCAATTTGGAATTGGCGACATGGTGGTCTTCGGTCGTTGAAGTGCCGTGTATTCTTATGGGCGGCAATGATTTGGCGTCGCTTGAAACGGCTGCGCAAACAGGTACGGATTTCGTTGCGCTTTCGGCAGCCATTCTTGGCGATGGCATTGATGCCAAGGCGGCATGTGCGCAAGCTAATGAAGTTTTACAGACATTTGTTTTTGCTGACGGTGAGGATTAATGATCAAATTGGTTCCAAAGGTTCGTTTGTATCTTGTGGCTTTGTGCCTTGTCGCGCAGCCATCTTTTGCTGCCGAAAACCCTTTTGAACCTGCACCTGTGGGCGTTGAGAATCCTAAGGGCAATGAACCGGCGTTATCGCGGTTTGGTGAAAAACCTGCGGATGAAGCCTACGGCGCTTTTCAGCGCGGATATTATATAACAGCGCGCAATCTTGCGCTTCCGCGCGCTGAAAAAGGCGATGCTGCTGCACAGACACTTCTTGCGGAGATTTATTCGCGCGGTCTTGGTATTCCACGTGATCCAGAATTGGCCGGAGAGTGGTATGAAAAAGCGGCGGCTCAAGGTGTGCCCGAAGCGCAATTTCAATATGCTCTTTTATTGTTGGAACGCGGCGATGCAGATTCAGTACCGCGTGAAGAAGCGGTGCGCCTGATGAAAGCTGCGGCTGATGCTGGTAATGCGATGGCGCAATTCAATTATGCCCAGCTTATTATTGCGCACAGCCCTGGCTTTAAGGGGCAGGTTGATGCGTTTAAATATTACCGCCGTGCTGCAGAGCGCAATGTGCCTGATGCACAATATGCGGTTGCTCAATATTATACAGCTGGAACGGGTGATGTGCAGGTCGATCTTACCGAAGCACGCAAATGGTTGGCACGCGCAGCCGTTCACAATTTCGATTCTGCACAATTAGAACTGGGTAACATGCTGCTGAGCGGCATTGGCGGTGAACGGGACTTGAAAGCTGGTTTTGGCTGGATAAAACGTGCTGCTGTGACCGGAAATGTCGCTGCGCAGGTTGCGTTGGCGAAACTATATTGGGCCGGCATTGGTGTTGAGGCTGATTCAAAAGAAGCAGCAGCATGGTATGTTCTTGCGCGCCGCGCTGGCATGCGCGACCGTGTGTTGGATGATTTTTGGGAAGGCATATCGGGCGAGGTTCAGCAGGCTTCTATCGAACGGGCGAACCGTTTGCGATAAATTCAGGCAACCCAAAAATGCGTGCCCATCTTGCATATTTGCGGCTTTTATGGTCATGAACCGCAAAATGATGTGCTGAAGCACCATTGACCAATTTAACGTAAGAGTGCGCAGCGTCACTCTGCTAATCATAAACGAGATGAGCTATGAAGATTAACGGCAACGAAATTAAGCCGGGCAATGTTATTGAGCACAATAAAAGCCTGTGGGTCGCGGTTAAAACCAATGCGGTGAAACCGGGCAAAGGCGGCGCGTTCAATCAGGTTGAATTGAAAAACCTGATCGATGGCTCAAAACTCAATGAACGTTTTCGCTCTAGTGAAACAGTTGAAAAAGTTCGCCTTGAGCAAAAAGACTATCAGTTTCTTTATGAGCAGGATGGTGCACTGGTTTTCATGGATTCTGAAACCTATGAACAGCTTGAACTTCAACGTGATTTCGTTGGTGACCGCGCAGCATTTTTGCAAGACGGCATGATTGTTACGGTTGAAAGCCACGAAGAAAAGCCAATTGGTATTCAATTGCCGGGTCAAGTGACGCTTGAAATCACTGAGGCTGATCCTGTTGTTAAAGGTCAGACAGTGTCTTCATCATATAAGCCTGCAGTGCTGGAAAATGGTGTGCGTGTTATGGTGCCGCCATTCATTACTGCTGGCGAAAGAATTATCGTGGATACGACGGATGTTACTTATGTAAAGCGTGCTGAAAGTTAAGCTTGCCTGCTGATATCTTTATGCCGGTTACTCGGTGTCCACTTACTTAAAAAACGTTTTAGGAATATAAAATGGCTCGTTCTGCCCTGATGAATGTAATGGTCCAGGCCGCTGTGAAAGCTGGCCGCGGACTGTCACGCGACTTCGGCGAAGTGCAAAATTTGCAAGTGTCCGTGAAGGGACCGGGCGATTTTGTTAGTCAGGCGGATACACGCGCTGAGAAAATTCTTTTTGAAGAATTAGAAAAAGCACGTCCTGCATTTGGTTTTCTTATGGAAGAGGGCGGTGTTAAAGAAGGCACCGATCCTCAAAGCCGTTGGATCATTGACCCGCTCGATGGCACCACTAACTTTTTGCATGGTATTCCGCATTTTGCGATTTCCATTGCGCTAGAGCGGCACGGCGTTATTACAGCTGGCCTTATCTACAATCCCGTTACTGACGAAATGTATACCGCTGAACGTGGGGGCGGGGCATTTTTGAATGACCGCCGTCTTCGCGTTGCCGCACGACGTGAACTAACAGATTGCGTTGTTGCTTGCGGCTTGCCGCATCTTGGACGCGGCGATCACGGAAAATTCTTGATTGAGCTACGCAATGTTATGAACAATTGTGTTGGTGTGCGTCGCGGCGGTGCAGCTTCACTTGATTTGGCTTATGTTGCTGCTGGCCGTTATGATGGCTATTGGGAAAACCATTTAAGTGCTTGGGATATTGCTGCAGGTATTATTCTGGTGCGTGAAGCCGGTGGTTTCGTCTCTGACGTCAATGGTGGGCAAACGATGCTGGATGCAGGCAATATTCTTGCAGGCAATGAATATATTCACAAGCAGCTTGGTGAAACTGTTCGTAAGCCGCTCAAAACAGCAAAATAGTAATTATCGACTTCTCTTGCCATTGACGCTTTCAATTTAGCCATAGTTTCTACTATGGTTGGTTTGTGAATTTGGTGCAGGTGCTTCGGCACCTCTAAGAGTGGGAGACGATGATCGATGGCGATCAATGGTCCTGACGATCAGGTGGCGGCAGATACGCGCCGTAAATTCGATCCGTATAGGCTTTCAAATCCGCAGGTATTCCTGCTTTCGATGGTGATATTCCTCGTTATTGTTGGCTTTTTAGCTGCTATTTTATATCGCCAAATATCGACAGCCTTTGTTACCAATCCCGGCTTGAACGGCCTTATTCTTGGTGTTCTTTTCGTTGGTGTGGTTCTCGCATTTCTTCAAGTTGTCAGGCTTTTCCGTGAGGTTGGCTGGGTCAATTCTTTCAAATCTGGCGATACGGTCAATGCGGCACGCAAAGAGCCTGTGCTCTTAGCGCCTATGCGTTCGTTGCTGAGCCGTCAGCAATCGGTGTCCATCAGCACGGTTTCGATGCGTTCCATTTTGGATTCCATCGGTACGCGCCTTGATGAAAGCCGCGATACCTCACGCTATCTCATTGGCTTGCTCGTGTTCCTCGGCCTTCTGGGCACGTTTTGGGGGCTATTGCAGACCATTGGTTCGATTGGTGCAACCATTCAGTCGCTTGATCCTGGCTCTGGCGATGCCAATGATATTTTGGATGCGCTGAAAGCTGGTCTTGCTTCGCCTTTAGAGGGCATGGGCACAGCGTTTTCTTCATCCTTGTTTGGTCTGTCCGGCTCTTTGGTTCTTGGCTTTCTTGATCTGCAAGCAGGACGCGCACAAAACCGTTTCTACATAGAGCTTGAAAACTGGCTTTCTTCTGTCACGGACCCCGATTCAGGTGCAGCTCTTGCTGTTGCAGGTGGTGATACCTCAAACTTGAAAGCGATTACTGACCGTTTGACTGCAATGCAAAGTGAAAGCGGCGGTGGAAACCAACGCCAGAATGCAGCACTTGGTTCGCTTGCAGAGGGCATACAGGGGCTGGTTAAGTCGATGCGCAGTGAACAGCAAATGATGCGTGATTGGGCTGATGCACAAGCAAAAGAGCAAAAAGCAATTCGCGAAACATTGACTGAATTATCTCAAGCAATTCAGAAGCTGTCAAAGGACAAATAGATGGCTTTGGCACGCAGAAGACGCGGTAACTCTCAGGTCGATTATTGGCCAGGCTTTGTGGATGCTTTATCCACATTGCTGCTTGCGATCATGTTTCTTCTGTCTGTTTTTGTGCTGGCGCAATTTTTACTCAGCCAGGAAATTACCGGAAAAGATGCTGTTCTTAACCGGCTAAACGCCCAAATCAATGAATTGACCAGCTTATTAGCGCTTGAGCGATCTGATCGTCAGGATGTTGAAGATCAATTGCTCAGCTTGCAAAGTTCTTTGCAAACCAATGAAGCAGAGCGCTCGCGCCTACAGCAATTATTGGCTGGCGGTGCAGGTGCAGCACAAGAAGCCAATGAACGCGCCGGGTTGCTATCAGAAGAGCTGGATGACGAGAAACAAATTAGCCAGCGTGCGCTTAGTCAAGTTGAGCTTCTCAATCAGCAAATTTCTGCCTTGCGCAAACAGATTTCTGCGCTGGAAAGTGCGCTTGATATTTCTGAGAAACGTGATGATGCCGCGAACGCCAAAATTGCCGATCTTGGCAAGCGTTTGAACGTTGCTCTGGCCCAGCGGGTGCAGGAGCTTAACCGTTATCGTTCAGACTTTTTTGGACGGCTGCGCGAAATTTTGTCAGACCGCGAAAATATTCGCATTGTTGGCGACCGTTTTGTTTTCCAATCCGAAGTGCTTTTCTCTTCAGGTGGCGCTGAAATCAATGATGCAGGCCGCACAGAAATGGCAAAGCTGGCCGATGCTATCAAACAGCTAGAGACCGAAATTCCCGAAGAGATTAATTGGGTTCTGCGTGTTGATGGTCACACCGATGATGTGCCGTTATCGGGCAATGGGCGTTACCGCGATAACTGGGAGCTTTCATCGGCGCGTGCGACATCTGTTGTCAAATTCTTGATTACGCAAGGTGTGACTCCGCGCCGCTTGGTTGCGGCTGGGTTTGGCGAGTTTCAGCCGCTTGTTGAGGGTGATACGGATAGCGTTCGCAGTCGTAACCGCCGCATTGAGCTTAAACTCACCGAGCGATGAGTTAGCGACAAGGCAGTATTCTATTTGAACGTTTGGGGCCATCGCCGATCAGTCGATTATATATCCGCGCTCCGGTTTTTCATCATGCAGCTTTGCCAGCGTTAAATTGTAACTGTGCTAAACGCGCATAAACGCCATTTTCCTTGGCGGACAGCGTTTCGTGATTGCCGGTTTCAACAATTTGGCCATCATCCATGACAAGAATACGGTCTGCCTTTAGAATTGTTGCCAAACGGTGGGCGATGACCAAAGTTGTCCGCCCTTCCATCAGTTTTTCCAGCGCCTTTTGAACTAGCGTTTCATTTTCAGCGTCCAGCGCTGATGTTGCTTCATCGAGCAGAAGGATAGGCGCATCGCGCAGGATAGCGCGTGCAATGGCAAGGCGCTGTCTTTGGCCGCCAGAAAGCGTTACGCCGCGTTCACCAACTTGCGTGTCATATCCCTCAGGCAGGGCTTCAATGAAGCCTTGGGCCTGTGCTGCGATGGCTGCTGCTTTGATTTCTTCTGCCGTGGCATTCGGCTTACCAAAGGCGATATTTTCCGCCACCGTTCCTGATAGAATTGTCACATCTTGCGGCACAATCGCCATATGTTCACGGGCTTGTTTTAGATCGAGGTCACGCACATCAAGTCCATCAATTTTAATGGTACCTGTTTGCGGATCATATTGGCGCATTAAAAGGCCGAAAAGCGTGCTTTTACCTGCGCCCGACGCACCAACAATTGCAACGCTTTCGCCGGATTTAATATCAAATGATAAGCCTTTTAGCGTTCTATCTTGCGGCCGTGTTGGGTAGGCGAAGGTTACATTTTCAAAGCCGACAGTGCCAAGCGCAGGTTGCGGTAATGGCAATGGAATTTCGGGGCTTTTGATGTCGCTCTGTTCAACAAGCAATTCGCTCAAGCGCTCTGCTGCGCCCGCAGCCAATTGCATTTCGCCCCATATTTCAGACAATGCGCCCAATGCACCTGCTGCAAAAATGGCATAAAGCAAAAACTGGCCAAGGGTTCCGGGCGTCATTTCATCAGAAAGCACGCGGTTTGCACCAATCCACAAAACGGCGACCACGGATGAGAAGACCATGAAAATGGCAAAGGCGGTGAGGATTGATCGTGCGCCAATGGCAGAACGTGCGGCTCTAAAAGCTGTATCAACGGCATCTGAATATTGATTTGAGGCCGCGGTTTCATTGGTAAATGCCTGAAAGCTGCGCACAGCGCCAATTGCTTCGGATGCATAGGCCGAAGCGTTGGCCAAAGTGTCCTGCGCTGTTCGGCTCTTGGTACGTACGCGCCGTCCAAAGGCGATAAGCGGCAGCACGATAAGAGGAATAACACCAACGACGATACCAGCCAGTGACGGGCTTGTGATAACCATCATAATCAATGCGCCAACGCCCAAAATAGTATTGCGCAGAGCAAGCGATGCTGTTGCACCAACGGCGGATTTGATCTGTGTGGTGTCCGCGGTCAGGCGCGAGACAATTTCGCCAGACTGGGCTGTGTCATAAAAAGTGGATGAAAGCGTCATCACATTTTGAAAGACATCGCGGCGCACATCAGAAACAACGCGCTCGCCAAGCGTGATCACAAAGAAATAGCGACATGCGCTTGCGGCAGCTAAAAGCATCGCAATAGCAAGCAGCATGGTAAAATAGCTGTTGACGAGGGCTGCGTCTTCACCGCTAAAACCGTGATCAATCACGCGGCGCACAGCTGTCGGCAATGCCAATGTGGTAATGGCTGCCATGAACAATGAAATAATCGCACCAGCGACCAATTTTTTGTAGCGGGTCAGATATGGCAGTAGAGCAGCAAGAGGGCGAACAGATTTCGATTTGGCACGTTGGCCGCGTTTAACATCGTTACTCATAGTCACTCGCTTGTTTGCTCTATAGACAATTTAAATTCATTGTTATGAATCGCTGCCAACAGTCTTGTGTCAGAATTATCCCTGATGTATAGGCACCTCAACAATTTTCAAAGCCGTGGGCGTTGAGTTCGCGGCTTTTCCTTTGAAACTTTGGTGGGTGCGCGACGAAATGTCCGCAATAGCACTATTAAATATTGGAGTTTTCGACATGAAAGCAGATATCCATCCTGACTACCACATGATCAAAGTGGTCATGACTGACGGTTCAGAATACACGACTTATTCAACGTGGGGTTCTGAAGGCGATACTATGAACCTTGATATTGATCCATCATCACACCCGGCTTGGACCGGTGGTAACCAGTCTATGCTGGACCGTGGTGGCCGCGTTTCTAAGTTCAAGAAGCGTTTCGATGGTCTTGGCCTCTAAGCTTTTACAGCTTTAAAGACATTAAAACCCCGTTGAGCAATCAGCGGGGTTTTTGTTTGTTCTAATGATTTCGATTAAATAGTCGCGCTTTTAAGCGAAATTCGGGTCTAATTAGACCCGAATGCAGTTTTAAGCAGGTTCACCTGATTTAGAACCGGATTGTCTTGGCTGTAGCTTGGATCTTCGGATACATCCTTGCCGTCGTCCATTGTGCGCACGCGCGCTTGGAGCCTCAGCGAACGGCGCACCAAATCAGTAAACTTTTCCGGTAGTTCATTCCAAGCGGTCACGTCTTTATTGCTTGAATTTGTGTCGAGACGGATTTTATCCTTCTCGGACCTGACTTGGTCTTCAGACATTTCGCCTGAGTTCAGTGCGCGTTGCAATAACAGCCATGAGGCAAGTTGCATGAGGCGCGTCGTCAACCGCATTGATTCTGCAGCATAAAGCGTAGCGGCAACGCGGCTAAGTTTTTTGGCCTCTTCACGGCCTTCAGTTTCCAAATAGGCGGCAGTTTCTTCAACAAGCGCCATTCCTTCAGAATAAAGTTTTGTGAAGGCAGGTGACGCAGCCTTGCGGCTCGAAAATTGGATGGTGTTCTTTTGGTCTGCGTTGTTGTTCATTACCTACCCTTAGAATACTTGCAGTTGCTCAATAGCGCTTCGCTGCGCGTGTTGCACGACCACATTCCATATTCCCACAGGATCGCGCAACAACATACTTAATGCAAGGTTAACGGCCGCATGCCTGATAAACAGTGTTCAGCGTGAAAATGGCTGCTTTAAGGGGATTTGCGTTTTAATGTCTGTATTTTAACAGGAATAAACAGCGCAAAAAAAGAGAGCCGCAAAAGCGGCTCTTGAAGATATACAGGGGAGGCGTCAAACAAAGCCAAAGCCTTGATTGAGTTCGAATAAATCCGAACAAAATGGTTAATATCTTATAAGGGTTAATATGGCGTTAGCGCAGGCAATCATTTTTATTTAGGCCCGTTCAGCTTTTGAACAGAGCCTCTGCTGCACCCAAACTTTTATTTTTTGCATCTGCTTCATTTTCAAGACGAGTAATTTCTGCTTTTAGATCGCCGATGAGTTCTTTCAAATCGCCGACGGAAAGCTCATCAATCTTTTGGCCCAGCTGATAAGGCTTTTTTCTCTTAGGTTCGTTTTCGTCGTCAAACATGATGTTATCCTCACTTTTAAAAACTGTCGTAAGATTAAACTCGCCACAATGCGGTGCCAAGTGAATAAGCATGTGACTAAAAGGAAGATGCGATGACCAATACAAAAAAGATGACGGCAGTAGAAATCACTGAGCCGGGTGGTCCAAAAGCGCTGAGTGTTTGCAAACGCGATAAACCGCAGCCTGCATCTCATGAAATATTGATTGAGGTGAGGGCCGCAGGCGTGAACCGGCCTGACGTGTTGCAACGTATGGGGGCTTATCCGCCGCCAAAGGGCGCATCAGACCTTCCGGGCCTAGAGGTCGCAGGTATTGTTGAAGCGGTTGGCGAGGATGTTACGCGCTTTCGTGTGGGTGATTCGGTTTGCGCGCTCACTGCCGGTGGCGGCTATGCTCAATATGTCAGCGTGGATGAGGGTAGCGTTTTGCCTGTGCCTGCGGGTTTAACAATGACGCAGGCCGCTGCTCTGCCTGAAACCTTCTTTACCGTTTGGCACAATGTTTTCGAGCGTGGCGGTTTGCGCAAAGGCGAGGTCTTTCTTGTGCATGGTGGAACCTCTGGCATCGGCACGACCGCTATCCAACTGGCCAAAGCGATTGGCGCGATCGTCATCACGACTGTTGGCTCGGCTGAAAAAGCAGAAGCATGCAAAAAACTTGGTGCTGATCATGTCATTTCATACCGCGACGAAGATTTTGTGTCTGTCGTCAAACAGGTAACGGACGGGCGCGGCGCCGATGTTATTTTGGACATGGTTGGTGGCGATTACATCAACCGCAACTATTCTTGTGCTGCTATGGATGGCCGTATTGTTCAAATCGCATTTTTAAGCGGTGCTAAAACAGAAGCCGACTTCTCAAAACTGATGATGAAGAGATTGATCCATACGGGTTCAACTTTGCGTGCTCGTCCGCTTGAAGTTAAAGCTTTGCTTGCCAAGCAACTTGAAGAACATGTGTGGCCTTTGATTGAAAACGGCCAGATTGCACCTGTGATGGATATGATTTTTCCGCTGGCAGAAGCGTGGCGCGCCCATGACCGAATGGAAGAAGGATCGCATATCGGTAAAATCGTTTTGGACGTTACATAGACCTATCATAAAAGGCGGAGCATAAGCCCCGCCTTTAAGTTCGTATGGTGTAATCAGTTTGTGGAAACTTCCAGTGGGCCTAAATTAAGGAACAATGTTTCGCCATTGGAATCATCGATGCCGTCATTGTCGGTCACTGCAAATGCGTTGCCATTTTTGTCGATTGCAAAACCTTCAATCTTGTCCACGACATAACCGCCTGTTGATTTAAGATCGGGCAGGAAGTCACGCACCAATGTCTTTTCCATAACAGGAAGTTCTTCGCCAAGTTTGGCTGGATTTAGCTGATCAATAGAAACGCTGTAGAGTTTCTTGAGTTTGGCAGCTTCGCCGATTTGGTTGTCACGCTCGACGATATAAACGTGATCACCATATGCTGTGATCTCAGAAAGGCCAACCCAGCCAGCACCTTTTTCATCCAATGGATAGCTGACAGCGCCCCATGTTTTATCGGCAGTGTTATAGGCTACCAACTTAACAAAACCGGCTTTGTCGTCCTGCCATTCGCGCTGTATGGCCACCCATAATGTGTCGCCAATTTTGGTCACGCCTTCTGCGCCAAAACGTTTTTCCACAGCCAGCAATTCAGCTGGGAATACAACTTGCTCTTTAATCTCGCCATCAGCGTTTACATGGTAAAGACCGTGCGGGATCATACGGTCAGTGCGTCCTTCTGATGCGAGCCAGAAACCGCCTTCACCGTCTGTTGTGATGCCTTCTAAATCAAGCAATTGAGCATTTGCACCACCGCGCGTGACACGCGTTGCTTTGGTGATTTTTGCCGGTTTCTGATTGGCATCAATTGTGAAAATTGTCGGCTGCATCGCATAGAAGCTGTCATTGACTGCGTATAAAATGCCTGGTTTTTCAAGGTCTGCGGTTAGGCCTGATAGAGCGCCCCAACCGATTGGTCTGCCTGTATCATCCATGCCTGATACGATCATCGGATAGGATGCTTCGCCTTCAGCATATTCATACAGTGTAACATGGCTGCGCACGCCGCCATCTTCGATTAAATCTGCTTCATTGGCGATGGCCAAAAGATTGCGACCTTTGATCGCGACAGCGCCTTCTGGTGCAAGCGCCGTTGGCAAAAGCTGCGCTAATTCAGGGGCTTTGCCTTCGCCCATATCTTTGTACGCGCCGACGATTGATCCGCGTTCAGACAGAATGAAAATAAATTGCTGGCCGTCAAAAGTGCCGACTTCCAAACCTTCTGGTTCTGCGCCCTTATTGCCTGAGCGTTTTTCAGGATAATGGCCAGCCATTGCAATTTCATATTCGAGCGAAAGGCCGCTGTCGAAAAGAATTTCGCCCGTTTTGCTCATGATTGTGAAGCCGCGCGAGCCGCCTTTATAGTCGCCTTCATTGGCCATAACGAGGCGATTATTATCAAGCCATTTCATTGCATCTGGCTCACGGGGAACATCTTTTAATGTGCCGTCGAAAGTCAGCGCGCCTTCTTCGTCTGTGTCCACGTTTTCAAGGTCGACAGTGCCCGCTGAAAAGTGGGAAATGATGTCGCCGGTAGATCCATTGAATACCACCACATGGTTATTCTCCTGCAATGTGACTGCCACTTCATTGGCGTCATTGATGGTTACAAATTCTGGTTCAGGATCGGTCGGTGCAATTTCTGCCAGACCGGTCATATCGGCCATGACTTTACTGTCGCAATCGACCGCGCCATTGTTCAATTTATACGTCAAAACGAAACCCGCTGGCATTTGCGGGATAATGCCATCGTTCAAATCTTCGTCGCGCTCGTTTTCAATCGCAACGGCGATCAAAGAACCATCTGGCGATATGGCAACTGAATCTGGCTGCCCGCCAAGATCGCAGCTTTGCGCGATCGATTGATCGGCAAGATTGATGCTTAATAATTTGCCGCTTGGCTGCGTAAAGTTCTCAGATGTATTAACCGCGACAAGTGCGTTGCCGCCTTGAACGGCAACTGATGTTGGCTCGCCATCGGTGGCAATAAAGCCTGCTGGCTTTGGCGCTTTAGGGTCGGCAATATCAACCATGCCAATGCCGCCCAGAGGGCTGTCGGAATAAACAAGCATCATGCCGTCTTCGCTCACGTCGATAATTTCGGCAGAGCTCTCAGAAGTCTGTTCCATATTCTCAGGAATATTCGTGTTTACCGGAAATGAAGCGATGCGGTTAAAAACTTTTGCGCTCGTTTCTTCAGCATTAACAGTTGTTGCGGCGGCGCTTGCGACCGCAATAATGGCAACGCTGCTTAATAATTTTCCTAGTTTTGGCATGTTTATCTCCTAGCCCTCATTGTTGCCAAGGCTCTGCCGCAAATCGGTGAATGTTGCATGACACTCCAATGACAGTTTGATGACGGTCCGCAAATGCGTAAATTGGTTGCGCTCGGCGCGCGGTTTTGATATGCGGAAGGCATATTCCGGACATTAGTGGTTTAAACCACGCCCGCGGCACCGGCGCGGACGAACAGGAAAGGTATATCTCATGGCAACTTTGCTAATGCCAAAAGCGACAGCCGTATGGTTGGTCGATAACACTGCACTGACATTCAATCAGATTGCGACGTTCTGTACGTTGCACCCGCTTGAAGTCAAAGCGATTGCCGATGGCGAATCAGCGCAGGGCATTAAAGGTCTTGATCCTATCAATACCGGCCAGTTGACGCGTGATGAGATTGCTCGGGCAGAAGAAAATCCTGACCACGTTTTGAAAATGCAGGAATCAAAAGTGCGCGTTCCTGTGCTCAAGAAAAAAGGCCCGCGTTATACGCCGGTTTCAAAACGTCAGGACCGCCCAAACGCAATTTTGTGGCTGGTTCGTAACCACCCAGAATTGAAAGACTCACAGATTTCTCGTCTTGTTGGCACAACCAAGAATACGATCCAGCAAATTCGTGAGCGTACGCACTGGAACTCATCGAACCTTCAGCCGATTGATCCGGTTGCTCTTGGTCTTTCATCGCAGATCGATCTTGATTTTGAAGTCAATAAAGCTGCTAAAAACCGTCCGGCTGAGCTTGATGTTGAAGTTGCTGGCGATGCATTGTTGCCTGCTTCACATACGGAAGGCATGGCTCTTGAAGATGAATCTCGCAACTACAAACCTGCGAAACCAGAAGAAGATGAAATTGATGCCGATGCAGTTTTTGCAAAACTGAACGCGCTAAAATCCAGCGACGATGATTCATCAGAAGACTAAATCGTCAGTATAGAATATTTAAAAGCCGGGTGGATAAACGCCCGGCTTTTTTGTTGTCTAAAGCTTTCCTTGATCTGGCGGAATATCGCCGCAAGCCTCCATCTTGCTATAAAAGTCGCGCAGCGTTTTGCCGCGTTCTATTTTGAATATGCTTCCAGTGTCGATGAAGTTTGAAATTCTGTCGATACGAAACATACGAAAATCCTCGCGCAATTCGCACCAACCAACAAATGTCCAGCCGCCGCCCCAAAACCAAAGCCCAAGGGGGCGCACGGGACGGGTTGTCTCCTGATTATTTGCATCAGTATAAATAATCTGGATGCGTTGCCGCTTGTCGGCGGCTCTTTCCAGCGCGTCAATCATTTCGCGATCATTTTGCTTCATGCGGTGTGTCGGCGCATGAATTTCGACGGCGTTCAAATTGTTGCGGCGGTCTATCGGCAGAACTGATTCAATTTTGATAAGTGCTTCTTCTGCCGCACGCGCCATCGCCGCGCCGCCCCAAGCTCTGGTCATGCGTGCGCCCGCGACAAGCGCCACGACTTCATCGCGCGTGAACATTAGCGGCGGCAGATCAAAACCTTCGCGCATAATATAGCCAACGCCGGCCTCGCCATCGATTGGCACGCCGGTTGATTGCAGGTCGGCAATATCGCGGTAGATTGTGCGTTCGGAAACTTCCAATCGGTTCGCCAGTTTGGCAGCAGTGACAAGTCTGCCACCGCGCAGGTGCTGTACGATTTGAAATAGGCGATCTGCGCGGCGCATGTCAGTACTCTCTTAATTCACGTTGAACAGGCCGATAGAATTACCGTCTGGATCTGTGATGTACACGAACCGGCCCGCCGGAATTGGGATGATGGGTGAAACGACTTTGCCGCCAGCTTTTTCAACGCGCGGCATTGCATCTTCCAATGTGTCTACGCTGGTTAAATGGATTGTGTTGCCTTCGCCTTCTTTGGCAGGTTTTCCTGGGTAAATATGACCAAATACGCCTTCGGAATCAAAGCTTTTGAACCAAACAACATCGTTTGGTTGATCGTCGCTTTTCTCTGTCTTGAGCATTTTAATGCCGAGAACAGCTTCATAAAATTTCTGGCTGCGGTCTAAATCCGTGGATGGGATTTCAAACCAGCAAGCTTCGCCAGATTTACTCTTTGTGTCAGTTGGGGCGCTCATGTTCATTTCCTTTTTGGTTGATGATGAACGCACATTGGCACAGGGCTCCTGACAACATCATGTCAGGAGGGTTGGGAAATATTTTTAATCCTCGTCGTCATCTGCGGCGGCATCATCATCGGGAATTGGCACGGTATAGTTGAGCGCCATGCGCCCGCCGTCCACATGCACAATTTCTCCGGTCATATAGGATGCCTCGTTTGAGGCTAAAAATGCGACCACAGAAGCGACTTCCGATGCTTTGCCGATACGGCCCAAAGGTGTGCGCGATAAGATGCGGCCGCGCGCTTCAGGATCATTGTTTACCGATGAAAGCATCTTGGTCATGATTGAGCCTGGCCCAACGGCGTTTACCCTGATGCCATGGGGGGCAAGCGAAAGCGCCATGACTTTTGTTAGCTGATTGACCGCGCCTTTGGAGATTGAATAAGGTACCTGATCGGCGAGCGCGAAGTGTCCATTGATCGATGACATGTTGACGATTGCGCCAGCTGGACCACCATTTTTCACTTTGTCGACCATGAATTTTGCAACGCCTTGGCCGCATAAAAATCCACCCTTGATATTGACGCGCATGACGCGGTCGAAATCGTCTTCGGAAACCGTCAGAAAATCTTCGCCATGAACAACGCCCGCATTGTTGACCAGAATATCAATGTCCCCGAATTGCTCGACAACGGCAGCGATCAAATTATGCACATCAAGCCGATTGCCAACATCGGTGTGGATGAAATGCACAGGCCCGAGCGCGGATAATTCATCGACAGCTTTGCGGCCTGCCTGTTTGTCGATATCGGCGATGGCGACTTTTGCGCCATCCAAAAGCAAGCGCTTTGTAATGGCATAGCCGATGCCTTGCGCCCCGCCGGTTACGATTGCGATTTTACCATCAAGTGCCATTTTAATTTCCCTTATTACTGGCTGTGAAACTAAGGGAATGTGGCGGTGGATGGAAGGGCGGCGGCAATGTTTATATTAAGGTGGATTTTGTCTCACATTATGGACATGCGTGTGCGTTCCTGCCCGATAAGAGCAGGTTGCGTTTGCGGAAAATTATCCAACATTTATGGCGGCGCTGCCGGCGCTTGAAGCGCCAGTGCGTGACATTCTTTTAAAATTCTATCGACTTCATGAGCGGGGTTTGACCTATATCCAGGCGGCAGGCCGGGCCGTAGCGGCGGCACGCGCCTTGGCCCAGCGGGGGCAGTCTTTCGTTTATCGAGTTGCCGCGCCAAACGCTTTGCCTGTTTGGGTAAATCGCTCAGCACATCTTGCAGGGCTTTGAGCCGCGCGGTGAGGGCTGCTGCGTTAAGCGAATGATTTTGTGGTCGCGGTGCAAAAGCCGGAATGGACACGCCGATCACGCTTATGCGTGGCAGTGATTTGTTCGGCAGTTTGAACGCTTGCGGGTGGCGCGCGGCAAACCGTTTGCGGGGATCGAACAGTTTAAAGCGCGGCGTGTGCTGCGCGGTGTTTGGTTGAAATTGTGCAAAATTGGGCAGGGTGCCTGTGCTGGCTTTGACCTTGGCGTTGCAAAACCGTGCCGCGATGACGATGAGCCGCCGCGCGGCGCTTTCTGCCGGACGCAGCACGCGCAAAATAGCATTGCGGCTTTGGCGCGATAGGTGCGGCGCGGCGATTGCCACCAGCGCGGCCAGCACACGCAGCAATGCATCACGATTAAGATTGATTGCCGCCTGCCAGTTCATACCGCCCTCATTGTTTGGGTCGCATTATGGGGGCGGGTGTGTGGCGGTGGATAAGTTGGCGTACCTTTTCCTCTCCCGCCAGCGGGAGAGGGATGTGAGGCTTCGCGCATTTGCGCGTTAGCCGCAACTGGGTGAGGGGAATTGGATGCGGCCCCTCATCCGTCTACTCGCTATCGCTCGTATCCACCTTCTCCCGCGAGCGGGAGAAGGGAAGGTGCTAACCGCCTCCTCCCATTTATGGGGGAGGCAAGCGATTGGGTCGCTTGCGGCCCAGAGCTGGTGGGGGTGGAATGCAGTTTGTTTGAATAACCCCCACTCTGTCCCCTTAGAAAGTGGGAGAGAGGTGCGTGTTCGGCCCATCGTCGTCATCCTGTTTGCTTTGTATAAGTGGTTGTGGGGTGGGGAGTGGCCTCTGATCTTCCTTCTCCCGCTTGCGGGAGAAGGTGGCCGAGCGCAGTGAGGTCGGATGAGGGGGAGATAAGTTGCTTAGGGACTTTCCCCTCTCTTGCACATTCTAGCACTTAGATTTCGCGCTGCTCATCTAAGACGCTTAATTTGCGTTCTCTCCCGCAAGGGGAGAGAAAATGAATTCTTGGCGCAGCACAGCAAGCCTTAGAATTCATAAGAGAGGGGTTTGCGTAGCGACGTCGAAGGATCCATTCCGTGAAGGTGAAGAATCTTGCATGGACAGACAGATTTTTTATGAGAATGATTCAAACATGTCACGCTCCAGATCGCGAATTTCATACGCAATTGTTTTATCAAATTGTCGTTTTAATTCTTCAGATGTTAAAGCATCTAAATATTCATTTGTATAAAAATTGGGTTTTAAAATTGCTAACTCAGATTTCATCTGCTCGTCGTCAAATTGGTCAAAATTTGGAAAGTAATTGGACGTCGCGGAATTAAAACGAATTTCTCTATAGCTTTTTTTAAAAGTCTTAATGCGAGGGTCTGGGCTTGCAATTTTAGAGTTTATACTTTGCTTGAGTACGAAAGCATCTAGCTGGTTTAGCTGCTGCCAATTCTGAGTTTGCGAAAAATAGAATAACCAACCAATACGTCTTCCATTATATATACAGCCCGTTATTTTTAAATTTATCGACCAGATCACTCTCGTTTTATTTTGGCTATTTTTCAATTTTGTGAAGACGCCTATAAGTATACGAAACATCTTTTTGAAAGATTCATTGCGTACGCTTATTTCTGTGCGTTTGAATTTATAACCTAAATACTCTACTCCCTCGATGATTGGCACAATCTCGCTTTTGCCGGCGGTACCAATTTCATGAATCTGTAGTTTACGATTAATGAGCAAAGCATTAGATATAGACGAGGCTATTTTATCTGCTTTTTCCGGTGAGCATACAATTAGGATGTCATCAACAAATCTAAAATAGCTATAATCTGGATTGCTCCCAAAATCGTCATCGAGATCTTCTAAGTAAATCGAAGCCAGTATATTTGCTATGCTTAAACCTTGCGGAATGCCTTTTTTGTTTATGATTTCGCTTTTTTTGTTTGCTCCAGTAGGGTTTTTAATTGCTCTATTGATTAACCCAACAATTGCCTTTGACCGACATTTTTTAGCGAGTATTTTGGATAAGATGTCGTGATCTACACTTGGATAAAAGTCTTTGATATCTAAGCGAATATAAACTGAAGTTTCGGGTGAGTTCTCTGATGCTACATGTACCTTTTTAATAATTGAATGAGGAGGGATCGAGCTGTGATTAGGAAAAATTTTTGCTAAGACTAATGATAGCAATTTCAAAACTAGCTTATCACGAACCGTTGGAATTGATATTTGACGAGGGAGCTTGTTTACGCCTTTAGAAAGCAGTTTTTCTCGATAAGGCGAAAATTGAAAAGTTCCAATTTTCAATTTCCTGATAAGGGTGGTTGCCTCCCAATCAAGATTAGTTTTAAATGCTTTCGTGGATTGACCGTCTACTCCAGGCCCTGCTTTTCCATCAATATAGAGTTCAAAAACTTCAAACAAAAAACCTTTGTTTAAATGTGTCTGAAATAATTTTGTTGGGCTCGACACTTTATCCAATGGCAGCCCTTATAAGAAATGGTCCAAATAGAGCAAAGCCAACTACAATTATAATTGCCAGCCACGGCAATAATAGGTTCACCAAGAACATAAAAAGATATGCAAAGTTCCACTTCACGTCATTGTCATTTGTATCAGTCAGTTTCCCGCTACCAAACAGTGTTGTATATATTATTAAACTTGTTCGATCTGATGAAGCGTGGTTTGGATATGACGCTAATATTTCGTGATATTTTGAAACTAATAATGGGGTTTCGATATTGGAGTCAGCTATAGCTTGTAGTTTTAAATAACACTCTCGATGTAATACGGCCTTTTCTCCGAACTTAAAGTTAAGTAAAACTAACGAGAGCACAGTGATGAGCACTGATAAGGTGATTAAATGTTCATCCCGGTGTAAATTGTCGGAAAAGGTATCATTATATAAAGTTAGCCCAATTAAAAGCACTGACACCAATGCCACGCTGATGTGAGCAAGCCTATCGTACGATCTCAGTCTTTTTTCAGATTGCATTCTGATCTTAGAAGTCCACCAAATCCTAGTGAGAATTTTATCTTTTTGGAAATCGCTCATTTTGAAGACCGGACGTATAATTTCAATAGCATTATTTCCTCCGAAGAAGATAAGATAAACCTCAGATAAACCGATTTTCTAAGTTGAGCCGAATTTTTAATCAGCTAGCGAAAAAATCGCTCCGTCCTTTCTTCACTTTATACTTAAATCATAGATTTTCTAGGTGTGAATTGATTACTAACAGCTTACTCCCCCCATCTGGTCCCTATTCATAAAATATCTGGACCTAAACCTTTTGCTTGTTTTAACGTGATGCTTCAGTATCAATTTAAGTCGCGAGCGCAGGGCCGCGTAATCGGGAGATCACAATGAATAAGCCAACCAATATCAACGATTACACATCTGTCGTTGAGGCTGACAAAGCCCATATCTGGCATCACCTTAGCCAGCACAAGAAGTTTGAAACCGTTGACCCGCTGATGATTATTGAGGGCAAGGGCCTGCGGGTGTGGAACCAAGCGGGGCGCGAGCACCTTGATGCCGTATCGGGCGGCGTGTGGACCGTGAATGTGGGCTATGGCCGCGAAACCATTGCCGATGCGGTGCGCGACCAGCTTGTTAAAATGAATTTCTTTGGCGGCACAACCGGCTCTATTCCGGGGGCGAATTTTGCTGAAATGCTGATTGCCAAAATGCCGGGCATGAGCCGCGTTTATTATTCAAACTCTGGTTCTGAAGCCAATGAGAAAGCCTATAAATTTGTGCGCCAAATCGCGCATCAAAAATATGGCGGCAAAAAGCATAAGATTCTTTATCGCGAGCGCGATTATCACGGCACGACCATTACCGCGCTATCATCGGGCGGGCAGGACGAGCGCCGCGACCTTTACGGCCCTTACACGCCAGGTTTTGTGCCTGTGCCGCATTGTCTTGAATATCGCTCGCAGTGGGGCGATGTGGACGATTATGGCATTCGCGCCGCCAATGCGATTGAAGAAGTGATCTTGCGCGAAGGCGCGGACACTGTGGGCGGGCTTATTCTTGAGCCAGTGACAGCGGGCGGCGGCGTGATTGTGCCACCGCAAGGCTATTGGGACCGTGTGCAGGAAATCTGCAAGAAATATGATGTGCTGCTGATCATCGACGAAGTGGTTTGCGGCATGGGCCGCACGGGCACATGGTTTGGCTATCAGCACTATGGTGTGAAGCCTGACATTGTGACGATGGCGAAGGGGGTTGCTTCTGGCTATGCGGCGATTTCTTGTACCGTGACAACCGAAGAAGTGTTTAACGAGTTTAAGTCTGATGCTGCTGATCCGCTGAACTATTTCCGCGATATTTCCACCTTTGGCGGCTGTACGGCTGGCCCTGCGGCGGCGATTGAAAATATGCGTATTCTGGAAGACGAGAACCTTTTGGAAAACACCACCAAGATGGGCGAATATATGCTGGAAAGGCTCGAAGAGCTGAAAGCCAAGCATGTGCTGATCGGTGATGTGCGCGGCAAGGGGCTGTTTGTTGGCGCCGAACTTGTGAGCGACCGCGACACCAAAGAACCCGTGCCGGAAAGCGTGGCGCAGGCCGTTGTTGCTGATTGCATGAAGGAAAATGCGGTTATCATTGGCGCGACGAACCGTTCGCTCAAAGGCTTTAACAATACGCTGTGTTTCTCACCGGCGCTGATTGCCACCAAGTCAGATATTGACGAGATTATTCATGCGGTTGATGGCGCGTTGACGCGCGTTGCGGCTGGCTAGTCTTTTACAATATAGCGGCTTAAATGCTCGCCCCAGATGCGATAACCATCGGGGCCAGCATGAAAGCCATCACGGGCAAAGCCGCTTACATCTTCAATCGGGATAGGCTCTGAATAGAGCGCGCCTCGCTCCTCGCATAATTGTTTGCCCTTGGCGTTAATCAGCGCTGCGCGGTAGCTCAGCACTTTTGCAAGGCCGCTTGGTAGCGAGGGAAATTTCGTCATGTCGGCAACGGGCGTCCAGATGATTTGCGCCTGCGGAAAGCGCGTGCGCACGGCATAGAGCAATGTGCCAAAGCTTTTCTTGAAGGTCGGTATGGCGTGGAAATTCTTCATATCGTTGGTGCCAACGGCGATAATCACATGGGTGAAATCACGCTCTTCAATATGCGGCAAAATATAATCGCGCACCAGATCTGCGGTTGCAGAATTGCCGCCAGCCGAGCGCCAAGCGACGCTTTTTCCAGTCTTGTCATGAACCGCTTTTGCAATGTTGAAGGTGAGGGTGTGTTCCAGCTCTTCCATGCCGACACTGGCAACGGTGCTGTCGCCAAGGGTGAGGATTTTGAACGCTGGATCACCGTCGCCCAATTGACCGCTATGGGGCAGAAAAGCCGGCAGCAAGCGCTCGATGCGCCTGCGCAATTGAATGCCCTGCCAAGCATAGACCGGAAACATGAGCCAGCTGAGAAGTGATGATCTGGTGTTCGACATGGGAGTTCCGACAGGTTGCTTGTAGATAAATGCCCATAAAGCAAAAAGCCCGCAGCAATGCTACGGGCCTTTTGTCACAATTTTGTCAGTTACACTTATGCAGCTTTAGAAGCTGAAAAAATGCTGTCGATTGTTTCAGCCAGTGCGCCATCAAAATCAGGGTCAGGCTGATGGGCGGACAGACCTTCTGTCAATGCGCGTGAGAAGCTGGCGATCATGCCCACATTGAGGCTCAGAAGGCTGTTGGCCTCGTTGCGTGAATAGCCGCCGGAAAGTGCGACAACGCGCATGACGCGTGGATCATTGATCAAAGGGCGGTAAATATTGGCTTTTGTTGGCAATGAGAGCTTTAGCATAACTTGTTGGCCAAGCGGCACGCTATCAAGTTGCTTGGCGATTTGCTCAAGCAGGATTTCTTCAGCTTGGGCTTTGTCAGCAATCGAGATTGTGATTTCTGGCTCAATGATTGGCACAAGACCATGGTCAAGGATTTGACGGCCAACTTCAAACTGCTGGGCGACATTGGCCGCGATGCCTGTTTCATTGGCCCCATTAATGACCGAGCGCATTTTTGTGCCGAAAACATTTTTAGACGCAGCGCGTTTAAGAAGCGTGCCTAAATCATCCATCGGCTTCATCAGCTGAACGCCGTTTTCTTCAGCCATCAAGCCTTTGTCGACTTTCAGGAATGGCACGACATTACAATCTTGCCAAAGGTAATCGGCTGTAGGTTTGCCGTCGACATCGCCGTCCATTGTGCGCTCAAAAAGGATCGCGCCAATAACTTTGTCGCCGTTAAAGGCAGGAGATTTCACAATGCGGCTGCGCATTTGGTGAATGAGCGCGAACATTTCGTTTTCATCGCGGTAGGCGTTTTCTTCAATGCCGTAAAGCTTGAGCGCTTTGGGCGTTGAGCCGCCTGACTGGTCAAGCGCAGCAATAAAACCATCATTCTTGGCGATTTTTTGAGCCATCAAATTATCAGACATGCGATTTTCCCTATCGTGACATCAACATTAGTGTTGCTCAAAATGAGCTGTTGGAACGCCATAACAGTGGATTTCAAAAATTTAAACAGGCTTTAAAATACTTAAAACGATTAAATTTTATTCAATCGTTTTAAGTGCTTAGAATTTTTCAAGTAAGGTTAAGAAGGCTTGGATATGTCCACAGAAATTCTGTGCATCGATGCAGCTTATTGCCGAATCGAAACGGCCACCATGAATGACAAATCCATGATGGCCGCAAAATTGGTAAAACTGAGTAGGGCTTAGCCGAGCGCTTTAACGCCTGGCAATTCTTTGCCTTCCATCCATTCAAGAAACGCACCGCCTGCGGTGGAGATGTAGGTAAAGTCGCCTGCAACGCCAGCCTGATTGAGTGCGGACACGGTATCGCCGCCACCAGCAACGGAAATCAAACGGCCGGACTTTGTTAATGCGGCCGCAGCTTTCGCCGTTGCCATTGTTGCTGTGTCGAAAGGCGGCATTTCAAACACGCCAAACGGGCCATTCCAGATGAGCGTGTTGAGCTTGTCGAATTCAGCGATTACGTTTTTGACCGCTTCGTCGCCTGCATCAAGTGACATTTGGTCGTCGCGCAGTTTTGTTTCGCTATCAAAGGTGATGCTTTCCGTTGGTGCATTGGGCGCGAATTCTGTTGTTACGCGGCCATCAACGGGCAGCACGATGCGGCAGCCGCTTTTTTCTGCTGCGGCCATGATCGCTTTGGCTTTGTCATGCATATCGGCCTCTTGCAGCGAGGCACCCATTTCAGCGCCATTCGCAGCGATGAAAGTGTTGGCCATGCCGCCGCCGATGATGAGCACATCCAGCTTGCCGACGAGGTTTTCTAAAAGGTCGATCTTGGTTGAAACCTTTGCGCCGCCAACAACGGCACCAAGCGGACGCTTTGGATCGCCAAGGGCTTTGTTCAGTGCGTTAAGTTCGGCTTCCATTGTGCGGCCAGCAAAGGCCGGTAGCAAATGGGCAAGGCCTTCGGTTGAGGCATGGGCGCGGTGTGCTGCAGAAAAGGCATCATTGATATAGATATCGCCGTTTTCAGCCAATGCTTTGGCAAATGCCGCATCGTTTTTTTCTTCGCCATCGTGGAAGCGTGTGTTCTCTAACAGAACAATATCGCCGCCTGTCATTTCGCCAACTTCTTTGGCAGCTTCTGCGCCAATGCAATTGTGAGCAAAATCAACACGGTGGTCCAGCACTTCTTCCAGCGCTTGCGCGATGGGGCGAAGGCTCATCTCTTCAACCACTTTGCCCTTTGGACGGCCAAAATGGGCAAGAAGAACAACTTTGACGCCTTTGCGTGACAGTTCTTCAATTGTTGGCGCAATGCGCTGAAGGCGGGTTCTATCAGAAACCGCACCGTCGACGATGGGCACATTCAAATCGACGCGGACGAGGGCGCGTTTTCCGGCAATATCGTTTGGAAGATCGTCTAGCGTTTTGAAGGTCATGTTGTGTCCGTTAAAGCGTTTCGCGTTAAATGATTCTTTTTGTACCATGTTAAACGCGAAAAGCTCTCGTTAGCGCGTTGAACTTGTTGTCAATGCTATACCGATACCAAAGGCTGCCAGCAACACACCGAGGCTTTGTTCAAGTGACTTTTTAATTTTAAGAAAAGCTTCGCGTATTGGTGTGAACGTAAAAAACATCGTGACCAGAACGAACCATAAAAACACGCCGCCTGCCATGATGAAGCCATAACCGACTTGTGTGAGGAGCGGAGTGGCGGGCGATGTGACCTGCACAAAAACCGACAGCGCAAACATTGTCGCTTTGGGATTGGTTACATTTGTTAAAAACCCCCAGCGCAAAGCGCGCCAGGGCGAAATGGCAGCTTTTGTTTCAACATCGTCCATTTTAGACGAGGCGGTGCGATACATGGTGATGCCTAAGAATATTAAATAGGCAGCACCAATGAGCTTAAGTGTGTTGAACAAAAAGATAGATTGAGACACGAGCAGGCCAATGCCTGCCAAGGCATAAGTGACATGTACGCCAAGGGCCAGTGCGATGCCCAGTGCTGTCATAATGCCAGAAAGGCGCCCGCCCATCAGCGCGTTGCGCACCACAACCACAAAGTCTGGGCCCGGCACAATGGCAACGATTATGGTGATTGAGATAACAGTGAAAAGTTCAAGCATGGCAGCGATTCCTAAAAGGTCAGCTATATTGACCTAAATGGAATCGCTGTTGCTTGCAATTAAAACATCGAGTCGCCGCGTTCATTCATATAGGCCACTTCATCGGGTGTTGATGCACGGCCAAGGGCGGCGTTGCGCTTAGGAAAGCGGCCAAAACGTTCGATGACTTTGGTATGGTTTAGCTGAAACTCATAAAGGTCATCACTAAGCTTGCGGAAAAGATTGAGCCCTTCATTTTGAATGGCAAGGCTTTCGGCATGCATATAGGGCATGTAGAGGAATTGCTGCTCTTTTTCATTCAGCTTCATGTCGAGGCCCTGCGAGATCGTTTCTTGCGCCAGTGCGAGGGCCAAAGAATCGTTTTTAAAGGCATCGGCATGGCCGCGGTATAGCTGGCGTGAAAACTGGTCGAGCGCGATAATTTCAGCCAAGCGGCCCTGCGGCGTGTCGCGCCATTCAAACAATTCGCAGCGTTCGGCCTTTTTCAAGGTGAGCATGAAACGGCTGGAGACTTCCGCATCAAATTCCGCCTTGCCACCGAACCAGTCTTTGCCATCATGTTCTTTGAACCAGAAATCAAGAAGCGCTTGCGCGTCTGAATTCGTTGCAATGTCTTCAGGTCTCATAGTCCATCTCCATCAAAATCATCATCGCGCCGATTAGCTTGGCCGATCCAATGTGTGCCGCGTTCATGCGAGCCGGGCATTTGCCGCCTTGCTGCCTTTCGCACAAGCCACGATATAAGCAACATAGCAACCGCAAGTGCGATCGCAATTATAATAAAAAGAAGAGGGCCATTTTGCATGGGGTTGAGGATAGTGTGGGAAGAGGTGAGGGGCAAATGGAAAGCGCGGCAACAGGTGTGGTTTTTGCAGCGGTAAAATGAATGGCGGCAATGTGGGCGAGGCGATACTTCGCCGCGCTTGCTTTCTATTCTGCTTTAACCTCAACCACATCTAGTCAATACCGTATATCATTGCCGCATACTCGCGAACCTCATCTGGTGTCTGGTCTTCTATTTCCCGTAAATATCCCAAGAATTCGTCGGGGTCACTCAGAGAGAATATACGGGCCTTGTACTCCAACTCAGTCCCAAGTGGCTCTTCCTTCAATAGCGCAGCGCAGCGCTTGTCGATGAAGAGCGCATCCACGTAAGGCGCGTACGTCGAGATTGTCCTCACATCTTTCATAAGTCCACGATCAACTATTCTCTTCTCGCCCATTACGACACGCCTAGCAACAGCGGCAAATAAGTATGATGAAATCCTTTGATGTGGTATTTCCCTTTGCTGTTCCCAATGCCAAAACTTCATGATTTCAATCGCCTGCTTATCTTCATCAACTCCCCGATCATCAAGAAGGTGGCAAAGCTCTTTATACTCACGATATATAGGCCTGCCAGAACTCTCTAATAATGCCAGAGGGTCATTTGGATCAGGATTTGAGACTTCCTCAAACCACTTCGCAAAGGCCTGCTTCTTTGTTGGCCCAATTGCTGAAAACTCACTTTCGAGAACACCCGCGAAAGATGCCTTCTTCTTAAGCCACGTGTCCGCGAGTTGTTTCAATGCATTATGCACTTCGCCTCTCACGGTTCGAATGTGATCTGCGAATTGGCTGTAGTCAGCCTGCACGTCAACGTGCATATCGGGCAGCCATTCATTTCTTCGGCTGTCCGTAATCTCATCTACATCAAGAGAAACCTCAGGCTCTTTGCCATCAAAGTATGCCTTTGCAAACTGGATGTCCTGCAAAAGCTCCACATCGTGAGAATCCATTACGGAAACATCACCACCGAAGAACTCATATAAGCCGCGCAGTTCTTTAGAACTGTGGAAGACCGTCGTCTCATCGTGGTGGATGTCGGAGTGAGGCAAGAAGACTTGCTGTAGAAGAACGCACCGTCTTAGCAGGGCGTAAACTTCTTTTGCAAAGGCTTCATGTCCCTTTGGCAGGTTCCCTTCGTTCTTGACGTTGTAGATCATGCTGAACATGAACTGGTCCAGATAGATCGCCTTTTTGCTTAATTCGGGTAGAGCTAGTTGCACCGTCCTTCGGCAGTTGGTGCAGCGTTTGGTCAACAATTGCCCGCCGGAAGAAAGTATGCCCATTGTCGTTTGACCGCACTTGGCGCATCGTGTGAACGGCCCGCGTTCCCATGTAAATCTGCTCAATGTGTAACACCACTTGCAAGAAAGTCGATTTGACCACGCTCCCTAAAGCGGACCTTTGCGCACTTCTCAGCAATGGTCAATTTGGACTCCTTGCGACTATTTACAGTCAAAGTCGCATAACCGGACTGCTGGCATATGCAACCAGAGAAATTCCATTGAAACGCTCGCAAACTGGTTTTGCCAAGTTGTGCGAGCGATCATAAAGGCGGATAGGCTTCAGTTTTCACGCCATGGGCGATCTTCGGTCAGAGTTCAGCTATCTATCATTCACTTTAAAAATCATAACGATTGGCACTTGGGTCCGTGTTTTTAAGTTTTTCACCAGTCTTACTGTTCAAGCAATTTTTATCACTGGCAGCGCAAGGTTTTTTAGCCGGATCTTTAACCCCAAGTGCAGCGCCCGCAACTGGCGTAAATCCATCGCGTTTGCCCGCTTTCTGCTTTTCGATAGAGGCGCTTTCTTTGGTCGCTTTTTGATCGGCTAAAACTTGCGTTGGTAGAAATAGACCCGCAACGATAATCGCAGTGGCGATCGTTTTTACTTTTTTGAACATTGTGATTTCCCCATGATATAAAATATTTCGTATTTGATACGTTCGTTTTAATTTGGCTGTGCTGAACGTAAACTGAACAGCTCAATACTTGGTGTTTGTGCTGCCTAGAGCGTTAGCAGGTGAGTGGATCGACGCACATCAACAAAAAAGCCGCCTGATTGCTCAAGCGGCTTTTTGAATTATTTATTGTCGCAATTCCGGACGCAAAACCGCTTCCCGTTTCGCAGGGAAACCATTCGCCGGATGGTTTCCTTTTCCGCTCAACTTGCTGGAATTGCTTGGTTGTTTAAATCAACTTGCCCATTGCAATGGCAGTGTCGCCCATGCGGTTTGAGAAGCCCCATTCATTGTCATACCAAGTCAAGATAGACACCATATTGCCATCCATTACAGATGTTTTTTCCGCATGGAAAATCGATGAATGCGGATCATGGTTGAAGTCGGAAGACACAAGCTTTTCATCCGTATAGCCCAAAATACCTTTGAGCGCGCCTTCAGATGCTTTCTTGATAACCGCGTTGACTTCTTCGGCTGTCGTGTCGCGCTTAGCGATGAACTTGAGGTCAACCAAAGAAACGTTTGGTGTTGGTACGCGGATTGAAATGCCGTCCAGCTTGCCGTTTAGTTCTGGCAAAACAAGGCCAACAGCTTTGGCTGCGCCTGTTGATGTTGGGATCATGGAAAGCGCTGCTGCGCGGCCACGATACAAATCATTGTGCATTGTATCGAGCGTTGGCTGGTCACCCGTATAAGAGTGAATGGTTGTCATCATGCCTTTTTCGATGCCGATCTCATTGTTGAGAACATAGGCAACTGGTGACAGGCAGTTTGTTGTACATGATGCGTTTGAAACGATGAGATCGTCTTTGGTCAACGTATCATGGTTCACACCATAAACGATGGTTTTGTCTGCACCTGATGCTGGCGCTGAAACAAGAACGCGCTTTGCACCAGCTTCTAAATGGAATGAGGCTTTTTCTTTTGATGTGAAAATGCCGGTACATTCCATAACAACATCAATGTCCAATTCCTTCCATGGGAGGTTTTTCGGATCACGTTCGGCAAGAACTTTAAAGCTATCATCGCCGACTTTGATGGTGTCGCCTTCAACTGTGATGACGCCCGGGAAGCGGCCATGGACTGAATCATAACGCATCAAATGAGCGTTTGTCTCAACAGGACCAAGATCGTTGATCGCAACGATATCGATGTCTGTGCGGCCTGATTCATAAATGGCACGCGCGACATTGCGCCCGATGCGGCCAAAACCGTTAATGGCAATTCGAAGTTTCTTAGACATAAAGCCTCCATAAGTGTGGGAGTCACGCATGGTGGCGAAACCACCATTTTAGGAATTCAATCGATTAGTAAACTTAGTCGCAGAAAAAGCCAACTGTCGGGGGAGAATTATCTTGTCCCCCGATCAATGTATTAGTCGAAATTATGCTTCTTTTTTATGAAGCTTTGCTTCAGCTGCCGCCACAACTGCGTCTGCTGTGATGCCGAAGTGATTATAGAGATCATCAATCGGGGCAGATGCGCCGAATGAGTTCATGCCGATGAAATCACCGTCCCAGCCGATAAAGCGATCCCAGCTTTGGCGGATAGCCGCTTCAACCGCGATGCGAACCTGCGCTTGCCCGATAATCGCTTTTTGGTAATCAGCAGACTGTTTTTCAAACAGTTCCATACATGGCACAGAGATAACCCGTGTTGGATGACCCATTGCTTCAAGCTTTTCGCGGGCAGCCAAGACGATTTCGACTTCTGAACCAGAGGCAAACAATGTCACAACCGCATCATCAGATGCTGTTGCCAATTCATAAGCGCCATAAGCACACATGTTTTCTTCATTGTATTCTTTGCGAACCGCTGGAAGGCCCTGACGTGTGAGCGCCAATGTGGACGGTGTCTTTTCGCTTTCCAATGCAATCTGCCAGCATTCAGCTGTTTCAGTTACATCGGCAGGGCGGAACACATTGTGGTTTGGAATAGCGCGTAGCGACGCCAATTGCTCCACCGGCTGGTGGGTTGGGCCATCTTCGCCAAGACCAATTGAATCATGTGTCATGACGAAAATATTGCGGATTTCCATCAAGGATGCGAGGCGCATAGACGGGCGGCAATAATCTGAGAAGATCAAGAATGCGCCGCCATAAGGAATGATGCCGCCATGCAATGACATGCCGTTCATTGCCGCTGCCATGCCATGTTCGCGAATACCGTAATAGATATAGCGACCGGAGAAATCGTCCGGCGTGATTGGCGTCATTTGCGGTGTTTTGGTGTTGTTAGAGCCTGTCAAATCGGCAGAGCCGCCAATGGTTTCTGGCAAGGCTGCATTGATGACATTAAGCGCCATTTCAGAAGCTTTACGTGTCGCCACTTTTGGCAAATCTTTAACAAGCTGCTTTTTGTAATCTGCAATCGCAGAGACAAAACCAGTTGGTAATTCACCGCGCATACGGCGTTCAAATTCAGCCTTTTGGCTTGAGCCAGCAAGGCGTTTTTCCCAAGTGACACGTTCTTTGGCAGCGTTAAGGCCAACCAAGCGCCAATCATCAAGAATTTCTGACGGTACTTCAAACGGTTCTGCTGACCAGCCAAGCGCTGCGCGTGTGCCTGCGATTTCATCAGGGCCGAGCGGCGAGCCGTGTGCGCCAGATGTGCCAGCTTTGGTTGGGGCACCAAAACCGATTGTCGTGGCGCAAGCAATCATTGTTGGCTTGTCCGATGATTTTGCCTTTTCAATTGCCGCAGCAATCGCATCAGGGTCGTGACCATCAACAGCTTCGGTTGCCCAGCCAGAGGCTTCAAAGCGCGCGCGCTGATCGGTTGAATCTGACAATGAAACAGCACCGTCGATGGTGATTTTGTTGTCGTCCCATAAAACGATCAATTTGTTGAGCTTGAGGTGTCCTGCAAGGGAAATCGCCTCTTGGCTGATACCTTCCATAAGGCAGCCATCGCCCACCAATGCATATGTGTAATGGTCAACAAGGTCGCCGGTGAACTCATCGGCAAGCTTGCGCTCTGCAATCGCCATGCCCACAGCATTGGCAACGCCTTGGCCAAGCGGGCCAGTTGTTGTTTCAATACCAGCAGCGTGGCCATATTCAGGGTGGCCGGCTGTTTTTGCGCCGAGTTGGCGGAAATTCTTGATCTCATCAATCGTGATGTCTTCATAGCCTGTCAGATAGAGCAGGGAATAAAGCAGCATTGAGCCGTGACCCGCAGAAAGCACGAAACGGTCGCGGTCTGCCCATTTTGGGTTGGTTGGGTCAAATTTTAAAAACTTGGAGAAAAGGACAGTCGCAACGTCGGCTGCGCCCATCGGCAATCCTGGGTGCCCAGAGTTTGCTGCCTGTACAGCATCCATAGACAAAAAGCGGATTGCATTGGCCATCCGGTCATGTTTTTCACGTGTCATTTTTTAGGTCCATTTTCAGTGGGGGCGGCAAGTTTAAGGCTGCCTACTCAAATTTCGTGCGAGACATAGCAGGTGGGGTGTTTGAGTCAACAAATGCGTGTTGCGACGCATCATATTGGCTGTGAAGTCTTCATATAGTATTGATTTATAAAACCACAAAAATTGTTGATCAAGCCAATGATAGCTTGAAATTTGCGTCGATCAAAGGCTAGTTGAAGTTCTGTGTTATGGGACCATGCTAAGGCCTTATTGCCATTCAAGAAACATGGATGCCCAGCACCGACTATCTGCTGACGTTACGCCGAAGGGATATGATCGTTCGACAATGGCTGCGCCTCAAACATTAACCCAAGCGCTCAACCGCTTGGACAAAGCTCTGGCTAAATTAGAAGATGCGGTAGACCGCAATGTCGAAGTGCGCGCTGAATTCAAGGACGCAGAAGAAGAAGTGCAACGTCTGAATTCCGACCGTGCACGCTTGGCTGGCGAGCTTGATATATCAGAGGGCCGAGGCGAGCGCCTTGAAGAAGTCAATAAGGAAGTGTCGCGCCGTCTGGTTACGGCGATGGAAACAATCCGCGCGGTATTGGATAAATAATGGCACAGGTTAATGTTACCATTGATGGCAAAAGCTACCGAATGGCCTGCGATCCGGGGCAAGAAGAGCATCTTGAAGCGCTGGCGGCCAAGTTCGACAAATATGTCGGCCATTTAAAATCATCCTTTGGCGAAATTGGCGACCAACGGCTCACCGTTATGGCGGGCATTATGGTGATGGATGAACTCACCGAACTGCAAAAGCGCGTTAAAGGCATTGAAACCGAAATGGAATCGCTGCGCCGCACCCGCGACGATGCGCTGAGCAAAGCTGACAAACGCGATGAAACGCTCGTTGAGCGCCTAACAACTGCCGCCGATAAAATCGACGAGATTGCGGGCAAGTTGGTTTAGGGGGGCTGGCGGTGGTCTTGAGCTTTCCCCTTGAATGTCTGACGCGTTTTAGAGTGGTTCACTCAAGTGGTTGAGTGAAATTTGGAGAGATCGCTATGTTGTCAATTGATGAATTTATGTCTTCTCTAGCAAAGCGCCACCCTGTATTTATTTCCCGTGGTCACAAGAAGCATGTTGCCGAAACAATAAAGGCTATTTGGCCATCAGCAACATTGGAAGAAGATTACAAGGGGCCTGAAACGGCCGGCCCAAAAGTACATTTTTTTATTCGTGATGGCGCAACAAAGATTGCAATTAATTTTCGATACAAGACCAGCAAGTTTGAGCTGGATGACGAAGGTATCGAGTTAAAAGATCATAATGCATTAGATCATGGGCGCTATGACTTCGTTTCCGATCTAGCTAGCATGGAACAATTAATAAACGAGGTAGAACAGACCGTTGGTTGGGCTATTATTCTAACGAATGATGACAGATATTGGAAAGTTCCAGATAGGGATTTTTCACACCGGTTTGATCGAGACTTCAGGATTTCAGAAAATATTGTTCTTAAAGGTAAGTTTGAATGGTTGCCAGCTGCCAGCGATGGAACGAAGAATAATCGAGACAGGCCAGCCTTTCTAAATGGTGCATATAAATGTGAGTGGAAGAATTATTCGTCATTTTCTGATGACAAAAACGGAGCTTTTAGATATTTGGGATTGTCAACTTCAACAACCAGTAGTGGCTTAGATGTAGCTGAAGCTGAAAAAAGACTTCATACAAAACAGCAGCAAAAAGACCTTGAAAACTGCTCAATGGAGGATTTTAGAAAAGCTGTCAGTGAGACAGAGAACAAAGGCGAGAAATGGCTTTATAAAATAACAGAATCATTGCCTGCTAAATCTGAATTTCTTAAAATTGGTGAGGGTCTATTTCCCCTGAAGGCAATCTGTAAGCGCACTATACAGATTTATCGAGAGAGAGATCAAAGTGAGCGGCGTCTATATTCTGACTTTTATGCCACATCCAATGAATTGAAGAGTTCCTTGAAAAAAACGCAGTTCTTTTCTGTAGCTGATTTTATTTCATTATCTAACGAAAGTGCTGATAATAAAAAACGAGTGGATGCTACTGAAATCAACGAGTTTTGGAAGAAGGTTCCGCCGCCACGTCATGGGCAGAGTAAGTTTAGAGCAGGTTTGTTAGGTGCTTATGGTAACCAATGCTGTATAACAGGCTCAACAGTTGGCTGTGTTATACAAGCTGCACACATCGACCCCTACGATAGAGCTCAAGAAGTTGAGGTTGGTAATGGTCTTCTGATGCGTGCTGACGTGCATTTATTGTTTGATTCGGGCCTTCTAAGTATTTGCCCCAAAACATATAAAGCTTTCTTTCACATGGAAGTTAAATCTGAGTACGCTGAATTTCATGAGCAACCGCTAAAATATGAAGTCAAGATAAGTGAACTTGGGAATAATGGACTTCTAAAGCGCTGGAGATATCGGCGTATATGAAATTTCTCACCTCGTTTTGAATTTTTAGAGATTATACGTAGATAGGCGGAACAGTTCCACCCACTCACTGCCATCTGCGGCGGGCACGTATTGCTTCGGGTAATGCAAGCAGCACCATCGATGCGACCATAACAAGGAATAGTCAATAATAGTGTGAAGGGCATGCATTTGCATGCCTTCTAAAATTTCTTGACATACATACCTGTCGATCGGTATGTAAACTTCATGTCAAGACCAACCAAATATCAGCCGGAACGAGGTGAGGCGAAAACACGCTTATTAGAGGCGGCGCTTTTGCTTATCCGATCGAAAGGTTATTCAGCCACATCGGTGGCTGATCTGTGCGAAGAAGCAGGTGTTACGAAAGGCGCGTTCTTTCATTGTTTTGAAAACAAAGAAGCGCTTGGTGTGGCTGCAGCAAATTTTTGGGCTGAAAACACCGGTGCGTTTTTTGCCGATGCACCTTATCACCAGCATGATGATCCGCTTGAACGTATACTTGCCTATGTAGCTTTTCGCAAAGCCATTATCGATGGTGATATTTCTGAATTTACTTGTTTGGTCGGCACGATGGTGCAGGAAGTTTATGCGATATCACCAGCCATTCGCGATGCGTGCGCGAATAGTATTTTTGGTCATGCTCACACGCTTGAAGCTGATATTGCCGATGCCATGAAAGTGCACAAGTTGGATAGTGTCTGGACAGCTGAAAGTTTGGCACGGCACACACAAACCGTTATTCAGGGTGCTTTTGTTTTAGCCAAGGCGGGTAATGACCCTTCCTTAGCGACTGAAAGCCTCGACCATCTTGATCGATATATCCGCCTTATTTTCAACCCTTCAAAAGGGAGCTAATTCGATGACGAAAATTCTATGCAAATGTGGAACGACAGCGCTTGAAGTAACCAAAGAGCCCATTATGAGCGTGGAATGTCTGTGCGATAGTTGCTCAAAGGCAGCTTCCAAATTCGAGACATTAAGGGGCGCTCAATCCATTGTGACCAAACTGGGTGGAACACATTTTGTGTTGTATCGCAAAGATCGTTTTTCTTGCGTTGCAGGTGCTGAAAACCTGAAAGAGTTTCGCCTTTCGCCTGATGCTAAGACCCGCCGTGTGGTTGCGACATGCTGCAATACGCCAATGTTCTTAGAGTTTGAGCAGGGGCATTGGGTGAGCATTTATGCTAATTTGTGGAATAATGAAAACCGCCCGGCGATAGAAATGCGCACGATGACAAAAGATGCCGTTGGTGTAACGCCGCCCGATGATGTGCCAAACCCCAAAACGCATACGCTGGGATTTATGGGCAAGCTACTGTCTGCTTGGGTCGCAATGGGATTTCGCAATCCGAAAATTGCAGTCAATGGCCCGCTGGATATTTGATGTAGATAGTTATTGCGCCTATTCAACGCATCCACTCACCGCCTATTGCGGCGGGCACGTATTGCTTCGGGTAATGCGATGAACAGCAGCATCATTGCGGCGATGACAAACAGCCAATAGTCAATAAGGCCGAACAGAAGCACGCCGCAAATACCGCCAATGGTAAAGCAGGCGAGGGTTAAGCTGTGTAGTTTGAGCTTTGGCACGGCCTCGCGTTTTAACTGGTCGCTTCCTGCGAGCGCGGCGAGTTCGATGCCGATATCGGTTGCCATTCCTGATACGTGGGTCGTTCGCACGCGTGCCTGCGTTATCATCGTGGTGACTGCGTTTTGAAGGCCCATCACAAAGCTCAAAATGATGAGCAGAAACATTTCCGGTGTTTTGTCTGCCAGCAAGATGAAGATAGCGCTCAAGCCCAAAAGAATAATAGCCTCGGCCGCAATCGCTAAGGCGAATATAGATTTGAGCTGGGAACGCTCGCCCGTTTGTATGGCAAGCGCGGTTATGCCTGCGCCGCAAATGAAGGCTAATGTTAATCCTGCAAAAGACAGCGCAATCATGACCGAGCCATGTGCGAGATAGTCTGCAAAGGCAGATATGTTGCCTGTCATATTTGCCGTGAATGATCCGGCAACCATGAAACCTACCGCGTTTAGCGCGCCTGCAATGGAGGAAAGAAGGCCTGCTAAAAGCAGGTCAACACTCGCGGTTCGTTCATCACCAACGCTGATTAGCATTACGTGGCCTTTTCAATTTCTATCAGCAAAGTGTTAGAACTCCGCGATAGGCTTTGTAAAGCTGTGCGGCGGTGACAAGCGTGTGCTGCAAAAATAAAACACCCCCGCAGAATTTTGCGAGGGTGTTTATGGGATGTTTTTAGCGGGGCCATTGCTGACCCCGCTTTTTGTTTTAAAGGTTGATGCGGAAGCGGGCGAAACCGTCTGCGCCATCGCCTGCTTCTTCGATTTTCACGCCTTTGACATTGGCGGCATATTGTTTGGCTTTCGGGCCTGTATCGAACACAACCGATGTGCCTTCCAGTTCTTTGAATGTCCAATTGCCGTCTGCGCTTGGGCTGATCGTGCCTTGCTCGACAATATAGCGCACGATCACATCGCGGTTGGTGTCTGGGCCTTCAAAGATGATTGTATCGCCCAATGCGCCTGGAAACTGGCCGCCGCCGCTGGCACGGTAATTGTTGGTTGCCACCACAAAGCGCGCTTCTGGATCAATCGGCTTACCGTCAAATTGCAAATCGACAATGCGGTTTGCATCTGGATTAACCGCAACGCCATCACCATCAAATTTTGATGGTTGTGACAGATCGATCTTATAGGTCACGCCGTCCATCACATCGAAATTATAAGATGGGAATTCAGGGTTGAGCAGTTCTTGATCTGCTTTGCCAAGTTCTACCTGATTGAACATGCCTGCTGAACGCTCCAGCCAGTCTTTGACCTCAGCGCCAGAAACTTCGACCGCGCGAACCGTGTTTGGATAAAGATAAAGGTCGGCCACGTTTTTAATCGCCACATCGCCTTTAGCAACATCGGTATAATAATCAGCGCCGCCGCGGCCTCCGGCTTTAAACGGTGCTGCTGCCGATAGAATTGGCAGGCCTTCCCATTTGGTGCCTTGCATCATTTCAGCAATATACCATTGCTGTGCTTGGCTGACGATTTGCACCGATGGATCATCGGCAACCAGCGCAAAGTAAGAATAGAGCGGCGCATCGGTTTTGCCGACAGAGCGGCGCACATAACTCAGTGTCTCGTCATGTTCTTTTTGCACGCTGGCGAGCACATCTTCTTGGCTTTCAACGAGGGCTGTTACTTTGCGATCATCGCCGCGCATGGAGATTGGGCGCGCTTCGGTGGTGCTGGTGACGACTTTCCACTCATTGCCGTCTTTCTCTAACATCAGATCAATCAGGCCAAGGTGCGAACCCCAGAAGCCGCCCATCGCGGCAGGCTTGCCGTGAATGGTGCCTTTGGCAACGTCCACACCAGCAAAGTCGCTGAACTTTTCGCTCGGGAATACGAGGTGGTTATGGCCCGTCATCAGCGCGTCAATGCCTTTGACTTCTGCCAGTGGAACAGAGGCGTTTTCCATGCCGTCGGTGTGTTTTGCATCGCCAATACCAGAGTGCGAAAGCGCGATGATAATGTCTGCGCCAGCTTCTTTCATCTCTGGCACATAGGCTTCAGCTGATTCCACAATGTCGCGGGCCTGAACTTTGCCTTCTAAATGTTTGCGGTCCCAGTTCATCACTTGCGGCGGCACAAAACCGATAAGGCCGATTTTAATGGCGTGCTCATTGCCCGCGCCGTCTTTGACCATTTTGTCGAGGATTACATAGGGCTTAAGCAGCGTTTTGTCGGCGCGTGGATTAGCGCCCATTTCCTTGGCGATATTGGCCGACACAACAGGGAAATTGGCACCAGCCAGCGCTTTCATCAAAAAGTCGAGGCCATAGTTGAACTCATGATTGCCAAGCGTTGAGGCTTCATAGCCAAGCGTGTTCATGGCCTGAATGACCGGATGCATGTCGCCTTCTTTCATACCGCGCTCATAGGCGATGTAGTCCCCCATCGGATTGCCTTGCAGAAAATCGCCATTATCGACCAGCATTGAGTTGGTGGATTCGGCGCGAATTTCCTTGATGATGGAAGCGGTGCGCGCAAGGCCAACGGTGTCTGTTGGCATGTCGCTATAATAATCATACGGGAAAACATGGACGTGAAGATCGGTTGTTTCCATAAAGCGCAAATGCACCTGATTTGCTGAAGCTTTGGCGGAAAACGGGTGCAACACGGCAAGCGCTGTCACGGCAGCAGCGCCGCCTAAAAACTGGCGACGTTTCATGAGCATGATTTGGGACATAGTGTTCTCCTGATGAGTGTTTTGCTGGTGCAAGTTGGGCACGGCATTCTTGATGTTGTCAATCGCCTAAGCAAATTGTGTGACAGGTGTATTACAAGCAGCAAAGTGAAAAAGGGCGATTACATAATTCCGACATAAGTTCTGTTTAGCGCAGCTTTATGCGTGTTTTATCTGCCATTAAATTTGTGAAGCCCTTCGCGGGGCTTGTTGTCTTAGCGTCGATTTTTCCGCTAATTTCCCCGCCGCTTGCTCATGGGCAGGCACTTTCTTGGAAGCAAGAAAAGTGCGTGCGTTATTCGGATGCGTGGGACAAGGCGATTACGCTTTACGATAAAGACAAAATGAGTGCGGATTTTGTAGCCGAACATGAGCGCTTCATTAAAGCGAATTGCGACCATGATATTCGCGTTTGTCCGGTGTCAGATTATGATTTAGAAGTTGCCAATGCGATGGTTGTCGCCTCCATGAATGCGGGAACGGCAAGCACGTTTCCGCCTTTTACGTGCCGCGATGAGAACAAAGAACTTCCCAATTTTAAGGGCAAATAATGAGCAGGTTAGCGCTTCTTTTTACAGTCATCATTTTTGCGGCTGTGCCACATACAGCAAGCGCAAAGACGATTTGCACCATTGTGATCGATGCTGCTTCATCTGATGTTTTGCATGAAGAAGGCAAATGCGACACCCGCGCTACGCCTGCTTCAACATTCAAAGTTGCTCTTGCCTTGATTGGTTTTGATGCAGACTATTTGAAATCTGCGCAATCACCCGTTTTGCCATTTAAAGAAGGCTATGCGGATTGGGGCGTTAAGGCATGGCAGCAGGATACGACGCCGGAGCGTTGGATGCGCTATTCAGTTGTTTGGTATTCACAGCAGATTACCAATGCTTTGGGCGCTCAACGTATAAGTGATTATTTGCAGAATATCGGCTTCGGCAATGCCAATTTTTCAGGCGATAAGGGCTTTAACAATGGTTTAGAGCGGGCATGGATTGCCTCGTCGCTTGAGATTTCACCGCGCGAACAAGTGCACTATTTATCGCGCATGCTGAACCATGAATTACCGGTGAGCGCCAAGGCTGTGGAACTGACGAAAAGCATTGTGCAGATCGATCAGGCGCAGAGTGGCTGGACAGTTCACGGCAAGACAGGCCTTGCCTTTCCGCGTAATGCAGATCGCAGCTTTAACCGCTCACGCGGTTTTGGCTGGTACGTCGGCTGGGCCGAAAAGGATGGCAGGCGAGTTGTGTTTGCACGATTGCTTCAAGATGAAAAACGCCAGAAGGAAACGCCTTCAACACGTGCGAAAGCCGGCTTGCTCAATGATTTATCCGCGCTGATCGAGTGATTGCCGCCGCGCCAACCATTTGTCCAAGGCAATGAGTGCAAGTGCAAACAGGCAAAAAGCAAATGCGATGAGTAGCGTGTTGCGGATGAATTCGAAGGTCGAAAGCTGGGTTAAATCCAAGAACCAATAGGCATACCATCCGTCGAGCGCGCCGCGCGTTACCGCATATAAAAGATAAGCCATTGGGGCTGCGACAGCCAAAATTGCATCACGCCAAACAAGTTTTCCATGATGGCTAAGATACCACGCCAATAAGAACATGATGGGGGATACATCATGCAAGCCGCGGTCTACAACCAACTGCCATCCGGTGGGTGACCAGACCGAGCGCAAGGCGACCGAATAGACAAAGCCGACCAATGCGATTGAAGCGGCGGTGATCATTCTGGCGCGTGCATTGTTTAAAAAGGAAGGCTTTGAAAACACCATGGCAGTGGCAACAAGTGCGACAGCAATATTGGTTAGGATGGTGAAAAATCCGAAATATCGCCAAACGGCTTCAAGAACAGTGGCACCTTCGCCAGTCATTTGATTGATAATCAGAACAAGCTGTACGCCGAGGCAAAACCAGACGACTATTGCCGTCATGGCTGGTACGGATTTTTCCAAAGGCATACGCATTAGCATTCAACCTTGTTGAGCGTTCTGTTCAAGCCCAGCTCTGGTGCACCGCCTTTAACCGTTGCATCCTTATCCGTAAGGGCAATGGTGAGATCAACCGATTGGCTTTGGCCTTCTTGATTGAAATTGTAGGTGGCTGTGATTGTTTGCTCAGAAACGGTGCCTTCGATGCTTCCTTTGCGTTGATCTTTAAATTGCGGAAGCCAATTATAGCTGCCTTTTGCCGCTTTGCCGTCGATTGAAATCAGCAATTCTTCCATATCGGTGGTGTCGCCATTGGTGAAAATGTTGCGGTAGCAATAATCTCCACTTTCAAGCGCAGCGCTGCCTGATGACGGATTTGCGACCTCCTGACAGGCTGATAAGAGTAATGATAAAGCAATAAGCGTTGTTTTTTTAAAGTACATTTTTACTTTTACTTCTCGAATTATTGTTCTTTATTAAATTTTTATTTGAAGTATATTAATCGTTATCCATGAATATATGTTGTGTAAAATTTAACTCTCGTTGCATATTTTAATTGTTTGAACTGTGATTGTGAGATGATTATGAAAATTGCAAACTCAACGACTTATATTTTCGCGGCTGTTCTCATTGTTACTATTGCAGCGCTCTGTATTGTACAAACCGAATTTATCGGTGTTTTTTTCAAAGGTTCAATTCCCGTTTTGACCATTTTGATTGGGTTTTTATATCTTTCTTGTGCTGCCGTAATTTGTTGGTTCATTTATAAAACACGATCCGGCTTTTCAGGCCGCCCATCGATTTATTAAATCTATTTTGGGCACTAGCGATTAAGCCTAAATATCGTGTCTTTAATCCTGTGGATTTGATAGCATCATAAATTCGTTCATTTGTCGCCTGTTTGCTCTTTCATAAGGCCACAAATATCCCTATATCTGTTACGCTGACTGCGCTTTGCGGCAGAAGACAAAATTCTCGGGACCTTACGCATTCTAAGGGAGCTGGCGCTGATTAGGCTCGTGGGCTTTTTCAACTGGCACCCACCTACACAGTTAGGTTCACCGGGATGCATCTCTTCACCGATTGTTGTGGTTGGCATTTTCGTCCGGTATGGGTGCAGTATCTGTGCTTATTCTAACCATATTATCAGGGCGTTCTAAGGTGGCAGTCAATCAACCACTTACCAAAAATGAAATGCGAAAAGCGGCCTTAGCTGCGCGTGATGCAATGCTTAATGCTGAACGCATTGAAGCCGGGTTAGCGCTCACAATCTATAGCGATGCGCTGGGCATTGAAGCTGGCCAGATTGTTTCTGGCTTTTTTCCTATACGATCAGAGATTGATATTCGCCCTTTAATGGCTGAGTTGGCGACAAGGTTTAACGCCAAGCTTTGTCTTCCTGTTGTGATTGATCAACAGACGATAGAATTTCGCCATTATTTGCACGGTGCTGAATTGGTGCCGACGGGTTTTGGAACCTATGGGCCAAGCGAAGAAGCAGACGTGCTTGATCCTGATGTTTTGCTGATCCCGCTAGCGGCGGTTGATCGTCAGGGCAACCGGATTGGCTATGGCGGGGGATATTATGACCGCGCCATTGAAAAGCTGCACATTAAAGGCAAAACGCCCAAACTGATTGGTGTTGCGTTTGAAAGCCAGCGTGTCGTCAAGATTGACGCTGAAGCCCATGATATTGCGCTGCATGCTGTGCTGACAGAAAATGGGTTGCAAGTTATCAGCACTGCCAAGTAGAACGCTCAAATGCGTATTTTATTTCTAGGCGATATGGTTGGCCGATCTGGCCGCACAGCGGTTTTTGATCAGCTTCCTGGTTTGATTTCGGACCATAAACTCGATTTTGTGATTGTGAACGGTGAAAACGCCGCCGCAGGGTTTGGTATTACCGGTGCTATTTTTCAGGCAACGATTGATGCTGGTGCCGATGTGGTGACGACCGGCAATCATGTGTGGGACCAGAAGGAAGCTTTGGGTGTTGCGGCGCGTGAAGACCGTTTTCTGCGCCCTGGAAACTACCCACCTGGCACGCCGGGGCGCGGTATGGGCGTTTATGAAGCGCGCAATGGCGCACGCGTTATGGTGTCCAACATCATGGGCCGCGTGTTCATGCATCCTGATCTTGATGATCCCTTTGCGTGTGCTTCGGCGCAGCTTGAAGGCGGTGCATTGGGCTCAGTTTTTGATGCGGTGGTGTTTGATTTTCATGCAGAAGCCACATCTGAAAAGATGTGTTTTGGACATTTTGTCGATGGGCAGGCGAGCCTAGTTGTTGGCACGCACACACATATGCCAACGGCTGACCACCATATTATGGAAGGTGGCACGGCCTATATGAGTGATGCTGGCATGTGCGGCGATTATAATTCGTCGCTCGGCATGGACAAAGAAGAGCCGCTTAATCGGTTTTTGACGAAAGTGCCAAAAGGCCGGTTTGAGGCTGCTGATGGGCCTGCAACGCTATGCGGTGTCTGTGTGGAAACATCAGACCGCACGGGCTTGGCAGAAAAAATTGCGCCACTGCGGATTGGACCGCGTTTAAGCGAGACAATGCCAGAATGGTGGTAAAGGGAAGGGTGTATTGCGTGTGGCGCGGTGAATTTAGGCGCTTAATGCAATAAGTTTGACAGCTCTTTTGCCTGACCGCGTTATGGCATCAAATACAACGCGGTTACGGCCTCTGTGTTTGGCATGATAAAGATTTTTGTCTGCGTGTTTCATGATCTCTGAAACATTTTGCTCTTTGGCAGCAAACACTGCACCAATAGACACGGTGAAGTTAAAAGGTTTATCGGCACCCACATCAATCGGTGATTTAGCAACTTTTTCGCGAATGCGCTCTGCAATTTCATAGGCCTGTCTTTTGTTGAGCAGGCGCAGGTAAATACCAAATTCTTCGCCGCCCAATCGGCCAACGAAGTCATCTTCTCTAATCGTGTCGCGAATAACATTGGTGATCGTCATTAGCGCGGCGTCGCCAATATCATGGCCATATGTGTCGTTTATTTTCTTGAAATTGTCTGCATCCAACATCAGAAAATAGCCTTCCTGCACTTCTTCTTGGCGGCAAGATTCGACATTGCGAACGAAATGCACACGGTTGAGGACACGTGTCATCGGGTCAATTGAAGCCTCATAGCGGGCGATTGCAGTCTCGCGTTCTAAGTTTTCATTGGTCGATAATAGTTGGAGATTTGCGTTGTTCAGCCGTTCATTTTGCTTGAAAAATACAAATCCAAGAGGGATAGCAACAATCGTAGATATGATTGGGGCAAGCATAATTGCGGGTTCTAACATGTGCGGCATAAGTGCCTGAACAATAGCATAGGTGACGACCTGTGCACCGACTACTGCCCATCCCATAACGAGAAGCATTTGTTTTGTAAGACTAAACATCATTCACCCTCTTTAGAGTGAACGTAACGTAAGGTCTTGAATATCAGTTTAATCAATAAGGTAAATTATTTGCTACTTAATCAAAGAAGTCGATGATCGGTTCATAGGTTTTACAAAGTCGGACGTGGCAGTTGGCGCGATCCTTTGACGGCACGAGAGCAGGTTCAGCTCTTTCGTCCCTTTTGCAAAATCGATCGCCCGAAACATAGCGATCATAGAGCGTATAATTTGCAACGCGTTTTGACGGATAGCGCAGAATAGCTGCACCATCACGGTTTAGAATGTTTTGAATATTCGCACATGTCGTTTGGGGCGTGTCGACGCGCTCAATTGCAAATGCAGGCGTCGTTAATGCCAACGCCGTTATTGTGAGTGCTATACGGCTTATCGTGTTACTCATTATCAACCTCCTCAATCCATGCTGCATAAAGCCGCGTTTTTGAGGCGAAATAATGTTATGCAAAGGCTGGGCGCAACGATGTGCAGAAACTAATGTTTCATGCCTTTTTTACGCGCTGCTGCAATGAGCTTCATCTGCTTGCCGCCATAGTTTTTATCAAGATAATCCATTGTGCTATGAATGATCACCGGTGGAATCTGGTCAAACGGTGCACTGGAAGCATGATTGGCTTCATCTTTGGTTTTTCCGCTCTCCAAAGCGGTCAGAAAAATATAACCGCGTATAGTGATATGGCCGCGGCGGGTGTTTTCTTTTAAAAACCACCAGATGCAGATGCCGATAACAATTATTGTTAGGGCGATTTTTGAAAGCATAATTTAAGTCCGCTGGTAGGCGCAAATGAGCGCATCATAATTTTCAGGCTGGCCTTCATAGGTCAAATCGCCTTGCGGCAGAACAACCCAATCTTGCTTGGATTTGATCCATATATGACCAGCAGGTTTTATCCAAGATGCTACTAAAGCTGTTTTTTGAACGCGTGACACACCGCGCCACATTGGCAGTCTCATACCTTTATAAAAAGGCTCACTTTAAAATCCTCGTTTGGACGCTGGACGTTTCGCTTGTTCTTTTCTACAAGCAAGCATCAAAACCAATCGCTAAAATAAGAGACTTTTATGGCTGGTCATTCGAAATTTAAAAATATTCAACACCGTAAGGGCCGTCAGGATAAACTGCGCTCTAAGATTTTCTCGCGTCTTTCCAAGGAAATCACGGTTGCTGTGAAAATGGGCGGCGGTACTGTCGATCCGGATATGAACCCACGTTTGCGTCTGGCTATCCAGAACGCCAAGGGCCAATCCATGCCCAAGGACAATATCGCCCGTGCGATCAACAAGGGTTCTGGCGGCGATGCTGAGGACTATAAAGAAATGCGCTATGAGGGCTATGGCCCGGGCGGTGTTGCCATTGTTGTTGAAGCGCTCACAGACAATATCAATCGTTCAGCCTCTAACATTCGCTCAGCTTTTGCTAAAAACGGTGGTGCACTTGGCGAGACAGGTTCTGTTTCGTTCATGTTCGACCGTGTTGGCGAAATCACCTATAAGCCAGAAGCTGGCGATGTTGATGCTGTGATGGAAGCTGCCATCGAAGCTGGCGCCGAAGACGTTGTTTCTGAAGAAGAAGGCCACACGATTACATGTGCCTTTGAGGATCTGGGTTCAGTTTCAAAGGCGCTTGAAGCAGCGCTTGGCGAAGCAGAATCTGTCAACATTATCTGGCGTCCGCAAAACCAAACGCCTGTTGATGAAGAGAAAGCCGCGACATTGATGCGTCTGCTTGATGTTCTTGATGAAGATGATGATGTTCAGAATGTTTTCTCAAACGAAGATATTGCTGAAGACGTTCTGGCAAAACTCGACGCATAGGTTTCACGCCTTACAGTGTGATTTCGAACATTGTACTACTAAAGTACAATGTTCCGCTACGTCATATGGCAAGCCTCACGCAATCGTTCGCATATAGTTTCTAACTTATGCGACGTTGCGGGGAGGCAATTGCGATGATTGAACCAATGCTGAAGGCCGAGGAAGCGGAGGACGCTTACCTCGATTTGGATGCTGAACAGCTTGCTGAAAATCTAAATCCCGAAGGTATGGCCGATGTGATTGCCCATGTTGGCGGGCAGATCAGCACTTTGGCGGTGAATATTGCCGATACTTCCGGTATTGTGGGCGATGTTGCCAGTGCAATGGCCAAGCAATCCGATGCTTTTGCTGATGTTTATTCCTCCGCCGAAGAAATTGCCGTTGCCAATGTTCAATTGTCTGACGTTTTGAGCCAAGCTACGAGTATTGCTGATGGTGTGCAGCAGGGTTTAAAAACAACGACAGAGTCAGTCGAAGAGATTTTCACCGCCGCTTCAAGTGATATCACAGCGATGGCTCAATCGGCCGATACGGTCACGAACGAGTTTTCTGGCGTTAAAGAGAAAATTTCAGAAGTCTATAATTACTCAGAATCAATTCAGAAAATTGCAAGCGAAACACAAATGCTTGCGATCAATGCAGGCATTATTGCCACCAGAGCCGGTGATGCGGGCAAAGGGTTTTCGATTATTGCGAGTTCCGTGCGCGAATTGGCGGTGCAAACATCGGAAGTTTCAAAAAACATTACGGCCCGTTTGAACGCGCTTGAAGCGACCGTTAGCGAACTTGTGAAACATGGTGAAACCAGCCGCAAACTGGCCGCCGAAGCCATGGTGCGTTCTGAGAAAATTGACGCAGAATTTGGACGGTTTCGAGAGTTTGGCGATCAGGTTGATACATTGACGGCTTCAATTGGCGAGATTGTTGGTCCCGTGGACCGCAATTCAGAGCTTTGTGGCCGTATCATTGATACGATGGGCACGCTCAATGGTGAAGTAAAGGTCAATAGCGCGGCGCTGAGCGATACATCCAACAAGTTCGACACATTGGTTAGCTTTACCGAAGAAATGATCTTGTTGATTGAGCAAAGCGGTGTAGAAACCGAAGATTCGCAGATCATACGCCACTGTGTTGATGCAGCAGAGCGAACAGCTGCGCTATTTGAACAAGCTGTAGCGGCGGGGACAATGAGTATCTCCGCGCTGTTTGATGAAAATTATCAACCGATCCCGAATAGTAATCCGCAACAAGTCCGCACGCAGTTCACTGATTTTACCGACCGTGTGATGCCAGATATTCAAGAGCCGTTTTTAGAACTTGATACGCGTATTGCGTTTTGCGCTGCGATTGACCGTAACGGTTATCTGCCAACGCATAATAATATTTATTCCAAGCCACAATCGAACGATCCGATTTGGAATGCTGCCAATTGCCGAAATCGGCGCATATTTAATGATCGAACCGGACTGGCAGCGGGACGCAATACAAAGCCGTTTCTAATGCAGACCTATCGCCGCGATATGGGGGGCGGTGTTTTTTCACTTATGAAAGATTTGTCCGCACCGATCTTTGTTCAAGGCAGGCATTGGGGCGCGATTAGAGTGGGATGCAAGATTGCGAACTAAGCGCTAAAAACAAGTTTGTTAGCGCAGAACATTGTCGAGCAATGGCAATGCCAAAATGGAAGCGGCTAAAATCAGAGAAAAAGCAACGCGCTTATACAACACTTCGCTGGCGCCAATAAAAAATTTTGCGCCAATATGAAGGCCGATAAAATAAGGTAGCATGGCCAATATGCCAAGCGCTATCGCTTCAGCTGTGAAGATTTGTCCGAAGTAATAACCGATCAAAATAATGATATCTGTCAGGAACAGATAGAAAATCATATTGGCGCGCACTTGTGCCGCTTTGTTATCGCCCGCCATCCAATAGAGCAGGGCAGGTGGGCCGGGTAGTCCTGCGGCAGCCCCCATAAAACCACTGGTTGCACCAACGCTAACGGACACCGATTTGCTGCGTGGACCGCGATATTTAAAACCGCCCCACAAAAGAGTAACAGCCAGCATTATGGAAATACAAATGAACCAGCGCATTGCGATTGGTTCGGCTGTTTTTAACACGTAAATGCCGAGCGGCATCAAAACCAAGTAACCAAGAACCAGTGGCAGCACTTCGCGCCATTGTGTTTTGTGGCGCGCTGACCAAGCAAGCGCTATTGCTGGCACGCTATCAATGATCGCGATAAGCGCTAGTGCAATTTTAGGCGTGAAGAGTGCGGCTGTGACAGGGCCGACAAGCATGCCAGTTCCAAAACCTGAAAAGCCGCGCACAATGCCCGTTATGAACACAACACATAGAACAATCTGGCTAGCGGGATTGTTTAGGTGCGCATAAATCAGTTCGATCAAATCATTGCTTTCCAAATTCTGTCGGCAATCATGATATTGAGATACGCGCCGCTGCCATTTTTGAAGATTATGATATGATCTTTAAACAATATGCCACTGTTGTTTGGTGCCAGATTATAAAAATCTTCAAGCATAGAAGCCGTGGTCTGCATCGGTTGACTTGATTATGCGAATGCCCATGCGCTGGGTGTCTTGTGTAAGTCTGTAAAATGTTTCTGGTTTGTTCACTTTTGCCGATTATTGCGGTAAAGAGAATAAAACAGGTTTGAGCATGACAGAAGCGATTCGCATTATCGGCATTGACCCCGGGCTTCAGCGCACCGGTTGGGGGATTATTGAATCTCTTGGCAATTCATTGAAGTTTATCGATTCTGGAACTGTTACTTCGACCGCAAAGTTCGATTTGGCCTCGCGTTTGCGCGAATTGCACGATGGGTTGGTTGAAGTCATTCACACCAATATGCCGCAAGAGGCGGCGGTGGAAAACACATTTTCGAATGCCAATCCAGCATCCACGTTGAAGCTTGGCCAAGCACGGGGCATTGCGATGCTGGTGCCAGCATTATCGGGGTTGCCGGTTGAGGAATATGCACCGAACCAAGTCAAAAAATCGGTTATTGGTGTCGGCCACGGCGATAAAAAGCAGATTGCTATGATGGTGAAAGTATTGATGCCGCGCGCGCAGTTTTCAACCGAAGATGCTGCCGACGCATTGGCGATTGCAATATGTCATGCGCATATGCGTAAAGCACGACGTTTGGAAAAAAGGTTTGCATCGGCATGATCGGAAAACTCAAAGGCACGGTTGATGAAATTGACGAAGACCACATTATTTTAGATGTGCACGGCGTTGGTTATGTCGCATTTTGTTCAGCGCGCACGCTCTCAAAAATGACGGCGGGCGAAGCGGCGGTGTTGCACATAGAAACCTATGTGCGCGAAGATCAGCTCAAGCTTTTTGGCTTTTCAACGGTTTTGGAGCGCGATTGGTTTCGCTTGTTGCAATCTGTGCAAGGCGTTGGCGCAAAGGTGGCGCTGGCTATTTTGTCGACGCTGACGCCATCTGATCTGGCAAACGCCATCGCGCTGCAAGACAAAGTCATGGTGGCACGTGCGCCCGGCATTGGACCAAAGGTTGCGCAGCGCATTGTCACCGAGCTTAAAAACAAGGCTCCTGCTTTTTCTGGCGAAGCGGCTGGCACGATGGGTTTAAAACAAGACCTTGGCGAAGGTGTCGCTTCCAGCGCTGTAACTGATGCGGTGTCGGCGCTTTCCAATCTTGGTTATTCACGCGAGCAGGCAGCCAATGCTGTTGGCGCAGCGTTGCGTGATGCAGGTGAAGATGCTGATAGCGCAAAGCTTATTAGGCTTGGCTTGAAGGAATTGGCGCGGTGATTGTTTTTTCAGCTATCGTAAAATGATGACATTTTCAGAAAAAGTTAGATGCGTTCTGGTCGCGGGCTTTTTAGGTCCGCTTATTGGCACTTTTATATATAACGTCATCTATGTTGACTTTATCGCGTTTCATTTTGTGTACTTTTTATCGCTCATCTATTTAGCCGTGTGGTTTGTGCCAAGTGGATTAATCGGTGGATTTATTATGGTTGAATGGCGCAGGCGCTCGGGTTCAATGGACGTTATAAGAGCCGTTATCAGTGGCTTTTTAGGTGGTTTTATACCCGCAGTACTTATTGTCGGCTTGGTTTTGCCGGAAGCTTTCTGGTCAGGAACACTGATGATTAGCAGCTTGGGTGCCGTGACAGCGTTTATCCTATGGTGTAGCCGTGGCATGTTCGGATTAAAGGGACTTTGATGAACGACGCTGACCGTATTATCGATGCCGAGAAAAAGGGCGAAGATTTTGACACTTCGCTACGGCCGCAAACGCTTGATGATTTTACAGGTCAGAAAGCTGCGCGCGAAAATCTAAAAGTATTTATCGAAGCGGCCAAGAACCGCGGCGAAGCGCTAGACCATGTGCTTTTTGTTGGCCCTCCTGGGCTTGGCAAAACAACGCTTGCGCAAATTATGGCCAAGGAATTGGGTGTCAATTTCCGCTCCACATCTGGTCCGGTGATTGCCAAGGCGGGCGACCTTGCTGCGCTTTTGACAAACCTTGAAGAGCGCGATGTCTTGTTCATTGATGAGATACACCGGCTTAATCCAGCGGTTGAAGAAATTCTCTATCCAGCGATGGAAGATTATCAACTTGATCTGATTATCGGCGAGGGGCCTGCGGCGCGTTCAGTCAAAATTGATCTATCGAAATTTACACTTGTTGCGGCAACAACACGGCTTGGGCTTTTAACCACGCCTTTGCGCGATCGTTTCGGCATACCTGTGCGGCTTGAATTTTATACCGCCCAAGAGCTTGAGAAAATCGTGCGGCGCGGCGCGCGGATTATGGGCCTCAATATTGATGATGAGGGCGCGATGGAAATTGCCAAGCGCTCGCGAGGCACACCGCGTATTGCTGGGCGCTTGCTGCGCCGTGTGCGCGATTTTGCCGATGTTGCTAAATCCGGCGTTGTGACCAAAGATATTGCCGATAAGGCGCTTTCACGGCTCGAAGTTGATACGATTGGGCTGGATTCGCTTGACCGACGCTATCTCAATCAGATCGCTCGCAATTTTGGCGGCGGTCCGGTTGGTATTGAAACGATTGCCGCTGCGCTTTCAGAACCGCGTGATGCGATTGAAGATATTATCGAGCCTTATCTTATTCAGCAGGGCTTTATTCAGCGCACGCCGCGCGGCCGCGTTATGACACCGCGCGCTTGGGACCATATGGGGCTGAAAGCGCCGTCTGATATGGCGGCAGTGCAGACGGGCTTGTTTGATGATGGTGATGCGTAATCAGCATCATTTGCGAACACAAGTTTTTGTGATTGGCTCTTGTGGATCAATTTCCGCAAAAGAGAGTTAGCTTGGGCAAAGGAGAAAGCCATGCAGAACGATATTCAAACGCTGATTCCGCGCCAACCGGTTCCGGATCTTACATTGCCGCTTGTTGGAGGCGGTGAGTGGAGCCTTACGAATGAAGCGCCTGATACATTTTCAATTTTGATTTTTTATCGCGGATGGCACTGTCCTGTTTGCCGCAAACAGCTTGAAGAAGCCGAAGCGCTGGTTGAACAATTCGAGCAAAAGGGCGCAAAGCTAACTGCGATTTCGGTTGATGGAGAAGACCGCGCCAAGGAAATGCACGCCTCCGCCAAGCTTGATAAGTTGAAGCTTGCCTATGGTTTGACATTGGAACAAGCGCGCCAGTGGGGCTTATTCATTTCGACAAGCCGCGGTTTGACATCTGTGAATGTTGAAGAGCCGATTAAATTTGCTGAACCGGGATTTTTCCTGATTAAGCCGGACAACACATTGTTCTATTCCAGTGTGCAAAGTGCACCATGGGGTCGTCCGGCGCTTGAACCATTCCTCAATACGATCGATTTCATTGTTAATAAGAACTATCCTGCGCGCGGTGAAATTATCACGCTGGACTAATTGTTTTTAGGTAAATCGAGTTCTTTTATAAGATCGCCCGGCATGGTCTGCCCGCCAAAGGTTTGTACCATGCCGAAGGCACCGCCAAACGACCACATTGACCAGCCAAATTCATATTTGTCTGCCAATGCGATCATGTCTTTTAGATAGGCAATGCGCCATTCAGACGGGATTTTGAAATCCTTGCCATATTCCTGCGCGATAAAACCAAACTCGCCTAGGAATATTTCGTCTGGCGCAATGTCATGACGGGCAGCCCATGTGGCAACTTTCTCAAATGGTTCTTCGAGCAATTCGACGAGGTCTTCGTCGCTGCCCCATTCTTCTAATTCATTGCGGATATACCAGCCAGCATTACTGCGCTCATCACCGCTCAATGTGCTGTCGATGTAGCGATCATTGTCATCTGGCAATGTGCGAATGGCCGGAGAGCTAAGCTGTGAAGGTGGATAGGGCAGGTTTTTAAATGCACTGACCGGTTTGCTGACCCAGCCTGCGCTTTGGTGGGTTAAGATAAACGGATCATAGGAATGAAAAGTCCAGATGATGTTTTTATCGCCAAACGCTTTAGGGTCAAGATTGATCAGCCCTTGGGCAGAGGCATAACAGGCACCGGGAACGACCAAGGTAATTGTGTCGTTGGCTTTGCGCGCAGCATCATGAAGCTGAGTTGCTTGGGCCTGCCAAATTTTCATGTCGTCTGATGAACCACAATCATATTGCGGTTCATTGATGATTTCGAGCGCGACTTTTTCCGCGTCATAATCAGATAAGGTTTCAGCGATTGAGGCAACCAGTTCTTTGTATTTCACAAAAATTAGGTCGTCATTCAAAATTTTACTCAGGCCAATTATCTCTACGTCCGGCCCATAAGTGATGGTGTGTAGATCGACGATGACTTTGAGGTCAGCATCTAAGATACGATCAATAGCGCGGTGCATGTTTTTGAGCAGCGTTTCGCGCCGGTTTTGATCTTCATCATGCAAGAAAATTGCTGGGTCGATGGGCATGCGAATTGTTGATAGGCCATCGCTACGGAGCGTTTGTATCGCCTCGTCAGAGACAAATTGCTGCCATTCGGGGAAGTTTGTGAGAACATCGTCATCGTTCCAGCGGCTTTCATTGGGCCATGTAACCCATTGATCCATGCTAATGCCGCGGCCAGCCTTAAAGGTGGCTGCATAAGTCGGTGTGACATTGAATATCAATGTTACAGCGAGCACCGCAGCAATAAATCTTGCAATTAATATCTGTTTAAAGTCAATCATGACGGGTAAATACCACGCGAAACTGGATGCTGACATGACAAACTCTCAAAATGGTGAACGCGGCGAAGCTGTCTCGCTTTGCGGCATCATCGACGAAAAAACGCATCGGCTGATCGCGCGGGTATATTTTGCCGACACAGATTTTTCAGGCGCAGTGTATCACGGGCGATATCTTGAGTTTCTGGAGCGGGGGCGTTCTGATTTTTTGCGCTGCATTGGTGTGCATCACAGCGATCTGTTGAACAATGATGAGGGCGCTTTGTTTTGGGTCGTGCGGCGCATGGAGCTTGATTTTAAAGCAAGCGCTTCCATCGACGATATTTTGCAGATTGAAACGCAGCTGACATTTGTTGGCGGTGCGCGCTGTATGATGTCGCAAAAGATTTTGCGCGGTGATGATGTGCTGATTGAGGCTGAAGTAACCGCCGCTCTGATTAATAATGAGGGCAAGCCACGGCGTTTTCCGCAAGACTGGAAAGAAACCTTTGGCGCGCTTGTGGTGAGTGATTCTGATTGAATAAGTTAGAATCCTAAGACTCTTTTAAGGATAATGAGTTATTAATGCGCCTGAATGAGGCTGTGTCACGCTTGTGCCATTGTTTCACCTAATTTGTGCTCGAAGTGCCTGCTCATAATAAAGCTTAGGCGACTTACTTCACACAGCGCGCAATTTGCCGCCCGGTGACGTTAAACGCCGGGCGTTTCGATTCGAAGGACTTTGAAATGGAACACGACGTCTCGATTCTAGGCCTATTTCTACAGGCTGGCTTGATCGTGAAGATGGTGATGATCGGTTTGCTGGGGGCCTCTATTTGGACCTGGGCGATTGTTATTGATAAATCGATAGCCTTTAAGCGTATGCGCTCACAGCTCAACCGCTTTGAGGAAACCTTTTGGTCTGGTCAATCACTGGAAGAGCTTTACCGCACACTTGCGGACCGTAAAACGTCGGGCATGGGGTCTTTATTTGTTGCTGCAATGCGCGAATGGAAAAAATCCTATGAGCGCGGCGCACGTTCGCCGATTAGCCTGCAAAGCCGTATTGACCGCGCAATGGATGTCGCATTGATGCGCGAGATGGACAAGCTTGAGGCACGCCTTGGCTTTTTGGCTTCTGTTGGCTCGATTGCTGTGTATGTCGGTCTTTTCGGTACGGTTATCGGTATTATGACATCGTTCCAAGCGATTGCGGGTTCTGATTCAACCAACCTTGCTGTCGTGGCACCTGGTATCGCAGAAGCGCTATTGGCAACGGCTATTGGTCTGTTGGCCGCTATTCCAGCACTGCTTGCTTATAACAAGCTGACAACTGATGCCGGTAAGATCGGTTCGCGCTTAGAAGCTTTTGCCGATGAATTTTCAGGCATCTTATCACGCCAGATTGATGAGCGTGCATCACAGCGAACAGCTGCGGAGTAATTTTTATGGCTGGTTCTGCCGGATACGTATCTCGCCGCAAACGCAACCGCCGCTCAGCAGGCGCGCGCCCGATTGCGGAAATTAACGTAACGCCTTTCGTGGACGTTATGCTGGTGCTGCTTATCATCTTTATGGTGGCTGCACCTTTGCTAACTGTTGGCGTGCCTATTGATTTGCCTGAAACACAGGCAAAAGCACTTAATTCTGACACACAGCCGATTACAATTTCGGTTAATCAAAGCGGCGAAATCTTTCTACAAGAAACAGCGATTGCGATTGAGGAAGTTGTGCCCAAACTCGAAGCGATTGCTGAAACCGGTTATGATGAGCGTATTTATATTCGCGGTGATCAATCAGCTGACTATGGCACGATCATGAAAGTTATGGGCCGTATTAATCAAGCAGGGTACAAAAATATTGGCCTTGTGACGCTTCAGGAAAGCGACGGGTAATAAGATGCGCGCGGGTCTAGCCTCATCGGTTACACTACACGTACTGGTTCTTGGATGGGGGCTGGTCAGCCTCAGTGCGCCTGCATCATTTGAAGTAGATGATGTTGAAGCATTGCCGATTGAACTGGTTACGATTCAGGAATTAACGCAGATTCAGGAAGGTGCGCAGGATGCGCCTAAAGATGGGCCAGCTTCGCTTGCGCCAACTGAACCGCCAAAACCTGACCCTGATGCTGTGAATACGGGCAATCAGGAAAAAGATCAGTCAACGCCTGAAACTGAAACGCAAAAAGCAGTGGAAGTCGAAGAGGCGCGTTTGCCAGACCCGTCGCAGGTTCCTGTGCCGCGTCCTGCACCGCGCGAAGAACCAAAGCCGGTTGTTGAAGAAAAACCTGAGCCGGTGGCGACACCTGCCACTGAAGTTGCACCAAAACCTGAACCAAAAGAAGAAGTGGTCGAAGACGCGGTTGAAGAATTAATCGCGAAAGCTGAACCGCAGCCTGTGCCAGATGAAGCGCCGAAAAGCGTGCAATTGCCAGATCAATTGCCAACACCGGCTGCTCGTCCAGAAAAACCGCAAGCGCAAACAGCTAAAACACCCGAGCGCAAAAAAGAAGAAACGCAACAAGCGCAATCTTCGACAACAAAAGAAAAAACAGAAGAAAAGTCTGATGAAGTGGCATCACTCTTGAACCGTGAAAAAGGTTCAGGCGGTGGTTCGAAAGCCAATAATCAAAAAGCTTCTGCTGGCGGCAAGAAAACCACAAGCGGCAATACGTTGACGCAAAGCGAGATGGATTCTCTGCGCGGTCAGATTCAATCATGCTGGAGCATTCCAGCCAGTGCGCAGGGCGAAGTGGGCTTGAAAGTTTCCGTTCAGTTCCAACTTAACCAATCAGCGCAACTTGAAGGCAAACCACGGGTGACGACATCATCTGGCAACCGCCAACTTGATGACAGTGCCGTGCGCGCTGTGGCACGTTGTGGTAGTAAAGGTTTTCAGTTGCCTAGCGATAAATATGACAGCTGGCGCGATGTGGTCGTGAACTTTGACCCATCCGAGATGTTTAGATGACACAATTGACCGCTACAAAAATCAAAATGCGTGATAAAACGCTTGGTCTAAAGAGGAATAGTTTAATGTTGAAGACAGCATCGATCCGTTTGCTACGCCCGATGGTTATGACCATCGCCGCGATCATTATGCTTACGCTCCCAGCACGCGCGCTGGTCGAGATCGACATCAATAAGGGTAATATCGAACCGCTACCGATAGCGATTACCGATTTTATTTCTGGTGATGGTATTGGCGCAAAGATTAGCCAAGTGGTAGAAGCCGACCTTCGGCGTTCGGGGCTTTTTGCACCGATTGATAAGGCGGCTTTTATTGAAAAAGTCAGCAATCCTGATGCTGCGCCACGCTTTGAAGACTGGAAAGTTATCAATGCGCAGGCGCTTGTTACTGGCCGTGTGACCGATGAAGGGGGCCGTTTGAAAGCGGAATTCCGCCTTTGGGATACATTTGTTGGTGAACAAATGGCAGGCGAGCAGTTTTTTACAACCGGTGAAAACTGGCGCCGTGTGGCCCATATTATTGCAGATGCGATTTATGAACGGCTAACGGGGGAAAAAGGTTATTTTGACTCGCGTGTTGTGTTCGTTAGCGAATCTGGCCCGAAAACCAACCGCGTTAAAAAATTGGCTATTATGGATCAAGATGGTGCCAATGTGCGCAATCTGACCAATGGCGGCGATCTTGTTTTAACACCGCGCTTTTCACCATCACGCCAAGAAATCACCTATATGGATTTTGCTGGTGGTCAGCCTAAAGTTTATTTGTTGCAATTGGAAACCGGCCAGCGCGAGCTTGTGGGTGATTTTCCAGGCATGACATTTAGCCCGCGGTTTTCTCCTGATGGTTCAAAAGTAATAATGAGCTTGCAGCAGGAAGATGGTAACGCGAATATCTATTCCATGGATTTGGGCTCGCGCAATACAACGCGTCTGACGAACTCACCATCGATTGATACATCACCTTCTTATTCGCCAGATGGTAGCCAGATTGTGTTTGAATCTGACCGTGGCGGCCGTCAGCAGCTCTATGTTATGGGCGCAGGCGGGGGCGGCGGTGCAACGCGCATATCGTTTGGTAATGGTTCTTATTCCACACCAGTATGGTCACCGCGCGGCGATCTGATTGCCTTTACCAAACAGTCCGGCGGCCAGTTTTCTATCGGGGTTATGCGTCCTGATGGTTCAGGTGAGCGCATTTTGACAACTGGCTTTCACAATGAGGGACCGACATGGGCACCCAATGGCCGTGTGTTGATGTTCTTCCGCCAAGGTTCGGGCTCTGCAGGGCCGCAGCTTTATTCAATTGATCTGACTGGCCGTAATGAACAGAAGATCGAAACACCGAATTACGGCTCTGATCCGGCATGGTCGCCTTTACTTGATTGAGGCAAAAATTTGCCTTGTGCCGTTAATTTGCCGCATTTCTCGCACAGGGGCATGCGGCAACAGCGGTTCTTGGCTGATTTACTTAATTTCTCGGTAACCATCTCTCTTGAGTGGCCGTTAACGCAAATAAGGTTATCAAAAGATAACCCAAACCAATAAGATTGAAGAGGAAAAGGCCATGCGCCTGACCCAGACACAACAATTCTCGACATCATCTGCAGTGCGCACAATGGCACTGGTTCTTATGACAACACTCGCTCTTGCTGGCTGTGCAAAGAAAAACACTTTGCCAAACAATGCTGGCGATCTTGGTCTTGGTGCTAATGGTGGCGCACAGCCGGGCACGACACAAGATTTCACCGTGAATGTTGGCGACCGCATTTTCTTTGACACGGATTCATCGTCTATTCGCGGTGATGCACAGCAAACATTGGCGCGTCAGGCACAGTGGCTCGGTCGTTACCCTAACTACCAGATCACAGTTGAAGGCCATGCCGATGAACGCGGCACACGCGAATACAACTTGGCATTGGGCGCACGCCGCGCTGCTGCTACGCGTGATTATCTTGTATCGCAAGGTGTTGCACGCAACCGCATCAAAACGCTTTCCTTCGGTAAGGAACGTCCAGTTGCCGTGTGTGATGACATCTCCTGCTGGTCACAGAATAGACGAGCGGTTACCAATTTGGGTGGCCCAAGCGGAACTTAATTATCAAAAATTATCGAAAAAGCGGCTTAGGCCGCTTTTTTTATTTATGCTGACGGAAAAAATGACATAGTTTTGCCGTGGTAGCGGCGTTCACTTTCGAACGTCAGTTAAGGGATGAAATTGAGGGTTAGTATTTAATGTATCGCGTTTTTTTAATTCTAAAATTGACAATGTTCGCAACATTGTTTGCAAGTGGGCCATCACTTGCACAGATGGGTGACCCGCGTGTCACTGAACTTCAAGAGCAAATTCGTCAATTGAACGGGCAGATTGAAGAACTTAACTTCCAGATTTTGCAAATGCAGGAAAATGTGCGCAAGCAACAGGAAGATATGGAATTCCGTATTCAGGATCTTGAAGATCAAAAGCAGGGTTCTGTACAGCCTTCTGCTGATGAAAAAACCACAGATGTTGCGCAGGCTGCTCAGACTACTCAGCCAACACTTACAACGAACACAGAACCGCGCCTTGGCGGTTCTTCGGTTGCGGATGCTGGTGCGCCGCCACGCAATTTAGGCGCGATTACGCTTGATGAGAGCGGCAATGTGGTGGGTACGTCCATTGATTTTTCGGCAAAGAGTGTCGAAAGATCAGTTGACGGGACTCAGGTTGCCAGCGTTTCAGGTGAGATGAATGCCGAAGACCTTTATAAAGCAGGTTACGGCTATATCTTGTCGGGCGATTATAAGCTGGCAGAAGGCGTGTTTTCGACATTTTCAAGTACGTATCCAAATGACCCATTGATTGCCGATGCTCGGTTCTGGCTTGGCGAAAGCCTGCTTGCGCAAGGTAAATATGAAGATGCGGCGGATGAATTTATCGAAGTGCGCTCGCTTTATCCCAATGCCTCCAAAGCACCCGAAACGATGTATAAGATCGGCACGATCATGGCCGCTTTGGGTAACCGCGAAGTTGCCTGTGTGACATTTACCGATGCACTTCAAACGCATACAGATATGTCACAGCCATTGCGCAACAAGATCGATGAGGAACGCGCGAAGGCCAAATGTTAGAGGCCAAGTGCTGGTGATCAAGTGTTAGAGGCGCGTGCGCAACAAGAGAGCATGAAACATCTGGATGCACTTTATGCCCAGTTTGAGCGTTTTCGGTTTGCCGATTTTAAGAAAATTATTGTTGGGCTTTCGGGCGGCAGTGACAGCCTTGCACTAACGCTGGCAGCACATTCTTACTTGGATGAACATTACCCCCAGTGCGAACTGATTGCGGTGACTGTCGATCATGGTTTGCGCGCAGAATCCCACCAAGAAGCGCAGCATGTCGGGCAAATTTGCAAGACTTACGGCATTGCCCATGAGATTGCCCGTTGGGAGGACGAAAAACCCAAGACAGGCATCCAGCAGAAGGCACGCGAAGCGCGCTACCGATTGCTGAGCGAAGCGGCACAGCGCCATAATACGTCATTGGTGCTTATCGCCCATAATAAAGGCGATGACATTGAGACCAAAACAATGCGCGCTCAACGACACGGCGGGACCGCGCATGGTATCAGCGAGGCCACGCTTTATGATTGTCGCACGTGGTTTGCGCGGCCTTTTTTAAGTTTAGAGAAGTCTCAGCTTCAAGCGTTTTTGCAAGCCAATGCGGTGACATGGGTTGAAGACCCATCCAATAAGGATCGCCGTTTTGAGCGTGTGCGCACACGCCAAGATTTAAGCGAGGCGGCGTCCCGCGCGGTAGAAACAGAGGCAGATTTAACGTCAGAACATGCGGTCGCTGTGTTTCTGGCTGATGCGGATAATGTTTCTATTTTTGAGAATGGCGGGGGTGCGATCATACATAATGCTGGCCCGCGCGATGCGGTGTATCATGAAGCGCTGCGCGTTTTATTGGCTATGGTTGGTGCAACTGCTTATCTGCCCTCTCCAAGTGCTGTGCATGAAGCGCTGAGCAATCTTTATCAGTTTACGGATAATGGCCGTAAATTCACCTTAAACGGGTGCTTACTTACGAAGAACAAGGATGGCGTAATTATCGAACCAGAACAACGTAATCGTGGCGAAAACCGGTTTGGTTTTGATCATATTTTGCCAAGTTATAACTATAAAATCGCATCGGTTTTGCGTGAGCGCCGCGGATTATCGCTCCTGCCGCCTTTACCAATGCGCTAACCATTGAGCCGTTTTCCTGCGACGCGTTGACCAATATCGTGTATTTTGTGGTCTCAACGCTTGGCAAAGCGGCTTCTGGCTCCTATCTTGATGTAAACAATGAAGTTCAAGTGCGCGCGTGCGTGCAAGTCTGGAAAAGCAATGAACCCCAACTACCGTAATTTTGCATTATGGGCCGTAATCGCAATTATGCTGATCGCCCTGTTTAACATGTTCCAATCGCCTAGTGAGACGACTGCAACACGTGACGTCTCCTACACCCAATTTTTGGAAGATGTTTCTACGGGTCGCGTGAAATCTGTGACGATTACCGGCGAGCGTATCGTTGGTACTTACGGCGATACCAATATTACTTTCCAGACCTATTCGCCTGGCGATACGGGCCTTGTGCAGCGTTTGGAAGATCGCGGCGTAGAAATACGTGCGCGGCCTGAGAACGATGGTTCGGGCTCATTCACAAGCATCCTATTGTCTTGGTTGCCGATGATTGTCATCCTAGGTGTTTGGATTTTCTTCATGCGCCAGATGCAAGGCGGCGGTTCAAAAGCGATGGGCTTTGGTAAATCTAAGGCCAAATTGCTAACCGAAGCGCATGGCCGCATCACATTTGCTGATGTTGCTGGTGTTGATGAAGCCAAGCAGGACCTTGAGGAAATTGTAGAATTTTTGCGCGATCCGCAAAAGTTCCAGCGCCTTGGCGGTAAAATCCCACGTGGCTGTTTGCTCGTTGGCCCTCCAGGTACTGGTAAAACTTTGCTTGCACGTTCTGTTGCCGGTGAGGCGGAAGTGCCGTTCTTTACGATTTCAGGTTCTGACTTTGTTGAAATGTTTGTCGGCGTTGGTGCAAGCCGCGTGCGTGACATGTTTGAACAAGCCAAAAAGAATGCGCCATGTATCATTTTCATCGATGAGATTGATGCGGTTGGCCGTCATCGTGGTGCCGGTCTTGGCGGTGGTAATGATGAGCGTGAACAAACGCTCAACCAATTGCTTGTTGAGATGGATGGTTTTGAAGCCAATGAATCGGTTATTCTGATTGCTGCGACTAACCGTCCAGACGTTCTTGACCCTGCGCTTATGCGTCCGGGCCGTTTTGACCGTCAGGTTGTTGTGCCTAATCCAGATGTTGAAGGCCGCGAGAAAATCTTGAAAGTGCATGTACGCAATGTGCCGCTTGCGCCGAATGTTGATTTGAAAGTGATTGCACGTGGCACCCCGGGCTTTTCGGGTGCTGATCTGATGAACCTCGTCAATGAATCTGCTTTGCTTGCAGCGCGCCGTAACAAGCGTCTTGTGACAATGCAGGAATTTGAGGACGCTAAAGATAAGATCATGATGGGTGCGGAACGCCGCTCCAACGCGATGACAGAAGAAGAAAAAACACTCACAGCTTATCATGAAGCTGGTCATGCGATTACGGCAGTAAAAGTGCCGTCTGCTGATCCGCTGCACAAAGCAACAATCATTCCGCGCGGCCGTGCGCTCGGCATGGTGATGCAATTGCCTGAAGGCGATAAATATTCGATGAGCTACAAATATATGATCTCACGTTTGATCATTTTGATGGGTGGCCGTGTTGCTGAAGAAATTAAATTCGGCAAAGAGAATATTACATCTGGCGCATCATCAGATATCGAGCAGGCAACCAAACTTGCGCGTGCCATGGTTACGCAATGGGGCTTTTCTGACCAGCTGGGTCAAGTTGCTTACGGCGAAAACCAGCAGGAAGTGTTCTTGGGCCATTCTGTTGCACAAACTAAAAATGTGTCTGAATCAACGGCTCAGATTATTGATAGTGAAGTGCGCCGCCTTGTGGATGATGCTTATGCAGAAGCGCGCCGGATTCTCACTGATCATAAAGATGAGTGGATCGCGATTGCCGAAGGTCTGCTTGAGTATGAAACGCTAACCGGTGCTGAGATTAAGCAAATCATGGCTGGTGAAAAGCCTTCACGTGACCAAGGTGATGATTCACCACCGTCGCGCGGGTCTGCTGTTCCTAAAGCTGGTAAGGGCCGCCGCAAAGGTGATGAGCCTGATGCAGGCCTTGAGCCACAGCCGCAAAGCTAAGAATGATTACATATTGTAATTGATGTTTACCTTGTTGATTGAATTAGGCCGCGAAAGCGGCCTTTTTCATATATACTGACCGAACTTGATTTTTTGGTGCGATCTCTCGTATAGCAAAAACTTAAAAGCACTTTGGGGATGTATATGTCGCGCAAATATTTTGGTACGGATGGTATTCGTGGCAGGGCCAATACTTTTCCCATGACTGCTGAAGTTGCGATGAAGGTCGGTATGGCCGCTGGCGTTGCTTTTCAGCGCGGCAAATACCGCCACCGTGTTGTTATCGGTAAAGATACGCGCCGTTCCGGCTATATGATCGAGAATGCTTTGGTTGCTGGTTTTACCGCAGCAGGCATGGATGTTTTTCTGCTCGGGCCTGTGCCGACACCGGCTGTTGCGATGCTAACGCGAAGCCTGCGTGCAGACATTGGCGTGATGATTTCAGCTTCTCACAATTCCTATGAAGACAATGGTATCAAGCTTTTTGGTCCTGACGGCTATAAACTCTCGGATGAGTTGGAGTTAAAAATCGAGCAATTGCTTGATGATGATCTTTCTAGCCAAATGAAAGAGTGCGGCGATATTGGCCGTGCGCAACGCGTTGAGGGTGACCTTTACCGTTATATTGAATTTGCCAAGCGCACATTCCCGCGCAAAATGACACTCGCTGGCATGCGCGTTGTTATCGACTGTGCCAATGGTGCTGCTTATAAGGCGGCACCTGCTGCACTATGGGAGCTGGGCGCAGAAGTTGTGTCGATTGGCGTTACGCCGAATGGTGTTAACATCAATGAGGATTGCGGCTCCACAAAACCAGCAGCTCTTTCGCGCAAGGTGACAGAAGTTCGTGCCGATCTTGGTATCGCGCTTGACGGCGATGCGGACCGCCTTGTTCTGGTTGATGAAAAGGGTGCTGTTATTGACGGTGATCAGGTTATGGCCACGATCGGCCAAAGCTGGCATAAAGCCGACCGACTTCAAGGCGGCGGCATTGTGGCGACTGTCATGTCTAATCTTGGTCTAGAGCGTTTCTTGAAAGACGAAGGCATGAGCCTTGCGCGCACCAAAGTGGGCGACCGCTTCGTGGTTAGCCATATGCGTGAGAACGGCTATAATGTTGGCGGCGAGCAGTCTGGCCATATCGTTCTAACGGATTATGCGACGACCGGTGACGGCCTTATTGCTGGGTTGCAGATGCTGGCCTGTTTAAAAAATTCCGATAAGCCAGCAAGCGAAGCTTTCCGAAAATTCGAACCGGTGCCACAACTTCTCAAGAGCGTGCGCTTTAATGGTGGTAAGCCACTTGAAGATAAAGTGGTCATGGATGCGATTGAAACTGCCAAATCTGAACTGGGTAATTCTGGCCGATTGGTCATCAGAGCATCGGGAACAGAGCCGCTGATCCGTGTTATGGCGGAAGGTGATAACCGTTCTTTGGTCAATAAAGTTGTCACGGATTTGGCCGATTTAATCGGTGAATCTTAAGTTAGCGACCTAATTTTTCTCTGTTCTAAATCGAGACTGATGGTGCGTTTAACATTGCGCAGCATGAGTTTTGGGTGCTGTTCGTTCAATTTTTCAGTTTTCTGCCTCTATCAAACGCTTGTTTTTCTTTTTTCAAGTTCCTGTAATTACAGGAAAAAATTGATATTGGATTATAAATAGAAAACAAACGTGGTGAAGATATACGGTAAAAAAACACGGTTAAGTGCGTTTTAACCATTCCCCATCATTATAGCCTCAAGCGCAGCTATTTGCCCATTTGTAGAGTTTAGGGCTTTTGAGGAATTGATTATGAAAAACGCAGTAAAATTACTGACCGCAGGCTCAGCCATTGCAATGGTTATGACAGCTTCTGCATTTGCAGCGGACCTTTATGAGCCGCAAGTTATTGAAACACCGGTTTACCAAGTGCCAGAAAGTGTGCCTGCAGCCGTATCCGGTTGGTACATTCGCGGTGATGTTGGCTATTCATGGAGTGAGTATCGTGGTGCGATCTATGGCACACCAGGCGGAACTAACAAACTGTTTGGCGATGTTGATGAAGCATTCTTCGTTGGCGGTGGTCTTGGTTACCAGATCAACAACTTCTTACGTACTGATGTAACGCTCGATTATGATTTTGACTCTGATTTTACAGGTGTAACACGTGGGCCATGCGGTATTGGTTCTGGTGCCTGTGTATCAACAGATTCATCTAGCTTTTCAGCTTTAACTGTCATGGCTAACGCTTATGTTGACCTTGGTACATATGCAGGCTTTACCCCTTATGTTGGTGCCGGTATCGGTGGCGCTCATGTAAAGTGGAAATCTTTAAACAACACGCAATGTGATGTAGCCAATTCTGCAATTTGTGATCCAACCGTCACGCATGATGGCCGATCAAATTGGCGGTTTGCTTATGCTTTGATGGCCGGTTTCTCATATGACATCTCACATAAACTCGCTCTCGATCTTGGTTATCGCTATAAGCGGACTGCAGGTGGCGGCCAGTTTGCTTTCGCTAATAGCACAGGCCCTGGCTACGATCATGGCTTTGAACAGCATCAGGTTCGTGCCGGTCTTCGCTATAAATTTGGTGGCTCTAGCTACCAAGAGCCGATTCCGGATTATCAGCCTGCGCCGATTTACAAATAATAACGTTACTGTTTGACGTGGAAAGCCGGCCTCATGGGCTGGCTTTTTTCGTTTTATGCATGCGACAAAATCTTTTCTGAATAATTCAAAAAGTCATCTTGACGGCGCTTGTGTTTTCGCAGTATCGCAAGGGCAGGCCACCTCTCCCTAACGAGAGGCTTACTATCTGGAAGGATAGAAGATGACAAATACGACGACACCGGACATCCGTCCGGCTAACCCTAATTTTTCTTCAGGACCGTGCTCTAAGCGTCCTGGTTGGTCAGCTGCAGAACTTGATGCGCAGGCCCTTGGAAGATCCCACCGCTCTAAAATTGGTAAGACAAAGCTCGCTCAGGCCATCGATCTGACGCGCGAGGTTTTGCAAGTACCTGATGATTATCGCATCGGCATCGTTCCAGCATCTGATACAGGTGCTGTTGAAATGGCCATGTGGTCAATGCTCGGCGAACGCGGCGTTGATATGGTTGCGTGGGAAAGCTTTGGTTCTGGCTGGGTAACCGATGTTGTTAAACAGCTAAAGCTTGATAATTGCCGCAAGATTGAAGCTGGTTACGGCGAATTGCCGGACCTTAGCCAAATTAATTTTGACAATGATGTGGTGTTTACTTGGAACGGCACAACGTCTGGCGTGCGTGTTCCCAACGCAGATTTCATTCCTGCTGACCGCAAAGGCTTGACGATTTGCGATGCAACGTCTGCTGCATTTGCGCAGGATCTAGCTTTTGATAAGCTCGACGTTATCACATTTTCTTGGCAAAAAGCGCTTGGCGGCGAGGGTGCGCATGGCGTGCTAATCTTGTCACCGCGCGCTGTTGAACGGCTTGAAAATTATACACCTGCATGGCCGCTGCCTAAAATCTTCCGCATGACGAAAGGCGGTAAGCTAATTGAAGGTATCTTCAAAGGCGAGACCATCAACACACCTTCTATGCTGGCCGTGGAAGACGCGATTGACGCGCTTGAATGGGCAAAGTCCATTGGTGGCCTTAAAGGCATGATGGGCCGCGCAGATGCAAATTTTGCCGCTATCCAAAACTATGTCGACAATGTCTATTGGCTCGAAAATCTTGCGGTTGATCCTGCAACGCGCTCGAACACATCAGTCTGTTTGAAAATTACTGATCCTGCGGTTCAGGCACTTCCTGCCGATGAACAGGCAGCTTTTGCCAAAGCAATTGTTTCTGCGCTGGATAAAGAAGGCGTTGCCTATGACATCGGTGCTTACCGCGATGCGCCTTCGGGTCTTCGTATTTGGGCTGGTGCAACGGTAGAAACCGCTGACCTTGAAGCGTTGATGCCATGGATTGGTTATGCGTTTGAAGCTCAAAAAGCCCAGCTTGCTTAAGCTTTGTAATTACTGCGGTGGCTGAGAGGCCGCCGTTTTTCTCCCAAGATTAATTTTGTAATGGAGGCCAAAACAATGGCTGCACCTAAAGTACTCGTATCTGACAAATTGTCTGAAACTGCCGTCCAGATTTTCCGTGATCGCGGAATTGATGTTGATTTTATGCCAGAGCTTGGCAAAGACAAAGAAAAGCTACTGAGCATTATCGATCAGTATGATGGTTTGGCAATCCGTTCGGCGACAAAAGCAACTGAAAAGCTGATTGAAGCTGCAGCGAAGCTTAAAGTCATCGGCCGTGCTGGTATCGGTGTTGATAATGTCGATATTCCGGCTGCATCACGCAAAGGTATTATCGTGATGAATACGCCGTTCGGCAACTCAATCACGACTGCTGAACATGCGATTGCGCTGATTTTTGCGGTTGCGCGTGAACTGCCTGCTGCCGATACATCAACGCGTGCTGGTAAATGGGAAAAATCCAAATTTATGGGTGTTGAGATCACCGGCAAAACGCTTGGCGTTATTGGCTGTGGCAACATCGGTGCTGTTGTTGCAAGCCGCGCTATCGGTCTTAAAATGAATGTCGTTGCTTTCGATCCGTTCCTTTCTGAAGAACGCGCTGTAAAGCTTGGCGTTGAAAAAGTTGATCTGGACACGCTTCTGGCCCGTGCTGATTTTATTACTTTGCATACGCCAATGACCGACAAAACACGCGGCATTATCAATGCCGCAGCCTTTGCTAAAATGAAAACTGGCGTTCGCATTGTTAACTGTGCACGTGGCGGTTTGATCGTTGAGGCTGATTTGGTTGAAGCTTTGAAATCAGGCAAAGTCGCTGGTGCAGGCATTGACGTGTTTGAAACAGAACCAGCAACAGAAAACCCACTCTTTGACATGCCGAACGTTGTTTGTACGCCGCATTTGGGCGCTTCAACTTCTGAGGCTCAAGAAAATGTTGCCGTGCAAGTTGCAGAACAAATGTCTGACTATCTGCTGAAAGGTGCGGTATCTAACGCGATCAACATGCCGTCGATTACTGCTGAAGAAGCGCCGGTTCTCAAGCCATTTGTTAAACTGGCTGAAATGCTTGGTGCATTTGTTGGGCAGGCGACTGAAAGCGCGATTCAGGAAGTTGAAATCCTGTTTGATGGTTCGGTTTCCGAGATGAACACACGCGCACTTATCAGCGCAACATTGGCTGGCTTGATCCGTCCGCAGGTTGCCGATGTGAACATGGTGTCAGCACCGATCATGGTCAAAGAGCGTGGTATTCAGGTATCTGAAGTCAAGCGTGATAAATCCGGCGTTTTTGATGGTTATATCAAGCTGACTGTTAAAACCGCGAACCAAACGCGTTCAGTTGCTGGAACATGTTTTGTCGACGGTAAACCGCGCTTTATCCAGATCAAGGACATCAACCTCGATGCTGAAATTGGCCGTCACATGATCTATTTAACCAACAAGGACACACCGGGTACCATCGGTATGCTCGGCACGGTGTTTGGTAAAAATGGCGTCAACATCGCCAACTTCCAGCTTGGCCGTAAAGATCAAGGCGGCGATGCCATTGCATTGCTCTATGTGGATGGTCCTGTTCCAGAAGCCGTGCTCGATGAAGTGCGCTCACATGACCAGATTACATCTGCAAAAGCATTGCAATTTGATATTTAAACGCTGCTGACTTCGCACTGCAGCAAAAAAGTGATCGGCGCTCCTATGTTAGGGGCGCCTTTTTTATGCTATGTTTAATGTGCTTGGTGGTTGCCCGGACGCAAAATAAAATGGGCATAATATACTACCTCAGTTTGCGGTCTGACGTCAGCCGCCAAGCTCTAGCTTCATGAAATAATGACTGCGCTTAACGCTGCATTACATCTGTTACTTTCACAAATTACCGCGGTACATCCGGCGCATTTCTATGTGCTTTGCGCCCACTGCTTTCAGCAATCCAAATGCCGCCAACGACCAAGGCCATTGCGATGCCATGGTAAAGGCCAAAGACTTCACCAAGAATGATAACAGCTAATATTGTTCCGATAATAGGAACGAGATTGATGAACACGCCTGCGCGGTTTGCGCCGATAAGATCAATGCCTTTTATCCAAAGCACTTGCGCGATAATGGCGGGGAAAATTGCTGTATAAAAACCAATCGCCCAGCCTTGCGCGTCCGGCAATATAGCATTTGGGCCTTTGAGTTCGAAATAGGCAAAGGGCAAGGACACGATGAAAGCCGCGATCGCCATTGTGGTCATGAGCGATTTCCAATGTAGATCGGGTTTGTAACGCAAGATGACGGAATAGGCGGCATAGGCCAAAACGCCAATGCCCATGAACATGTCGCCCTTGTTTATTTCAAGCGCTGCAAGGCGTTCTAAACTGCCGTGAGAAGCAACGACAGCAACGCCAATGAGCGATAGCGAAAAGCCAAAGATTTGCAGTGCGCTTACGCGCATACGAAACAGGATAAAATTACCGATAAAAATGACCGCAGGCACCGCAGCCTGCTCAATGGCGACATTGATGGCTGAGGTATGATTGAGTGCGGAATACATCGTCACGTTAAACACCGCAAAACCTAAACCGCCATAAATGAAAAGCAGGGGCAAATGCGGCTTGATAATCGCGCGGTCTTGCCAAAATTGCTTGCCGCCAATCAACAATAATAAAGAGACAGCGACACCCCAGCGTATGGATGTGAGCATCATAGGGGACACATGACCCACAGCCAGTTTGCCCGCAACGGCATTGCCGCCCCAAAATAGTGTTGTCAAAAACAGGAAAATATAAGCGTTTTTGTTGTTCTGCACGGTGCGACCTTGGGTGAATTGGGGGCTGTAAGCGAATTAAATGTTGTTTATGCCTGTTTTTGCCAGAAAAAACAGTGTTGAAAGTGACAGAACGTGCGCATTGGTCTTACGCTTTGCGTCAATGAAAGCTATAGACCGCGCGTTAAGCTTTTTTACTAGAATTCTTACGCCGGAGTTTTTGATGGCAAATGTTGTAGTGGTTGGCTCCCAATGGGGTGATGAAGGCAAAGGCAAGATCGTCGATTGGCTTTCTGAACGTGCCGATGTTGTGGTGCGTTTTCAAGGTGGTCATAATGCCGGCCATACTCTTGTTGTGAATGGCAACGTCTATAAGCTCTCACTCTTGCCTTCTGGTGTTGTGCGCGGAAAATTATCCGTAATTGGCAATGGTGTGGTTTTTGACCCGCATGCCTTTGTGGCCGAAGTAACGCGTTTGTCTGAGCAGGGCGTCAAGATCACACCTGAGGTCTTGAAGATTGCCGAAAACACACCGCTCATTTTGTCACTGCACCGCGAGCTGGATGGTTTCCGCGAAGATGCTGCGTCAAATTCGGGCACGAAAATTGGTACAACGCGCCGAGGCATTGGCCCTGCTTATGAAGATAAGGTTGGCCGCCGTGCGATCCGCGTGATGGACCTTGCCAATCAGGACACATTGCCTGCCAAAGTGGATCGTCTGTTGACGCACCACAATGCGCTGCGCCGTGGTCTTGGTCATCCTGAAGTGACGCATGAAACGATTTTAGAAGAGCTGACATCTATTGCTGACCAGATTTTGCCTTATATGGATAAGGTCTGGAAGGTGCTTGACGATAAGCGCCGCGCAGGAAAACGCATATTGTTTGAAGGTGCACAGGGCACATTGCTTGATGTTGATCATGGTACTTACCCATTTGTTACATCATCGAATGTTGTTGCTGGTCAGGCCGCTGCTGGTTCTGGCATGGGGCCAGGTGCAATCAACTATGTGCTTGGTATTACAAAAGCCTATACGACCCGTGTGGGCGAGGGGCCTTTCCCAACAGAGCAGCTGAACGACGTTGGCGAGCATCTTGGCACTAAGGGCCACGAATGGGGCACGGTTACAGCACGCAAGCGTCGCTGTGGCTGGTTTGATGCGGTGCTTGTGCGTCAGGCATGTGCGGTCAATGGCATAACAGGCATTGCGCTGACCAAACTTGATGTTCTTGATGGTATGGACGAAATTAAAGTCTGTGTTGGTTATGAGCTTGACGGCGAACGCATTGACTATCTACCAGCCAGCCAAGGCGCACAGGCGCGTGTTGTGCCGATTTATGAAACGCTGGAAGGCTGGAGCGGTACGACGGCTGGTGCGCGTTCATGGAACGATTTACCTGCGCAAGCGGTTAAATATGTGCGTCACATCGAAGAATTAATCGGTGCGCCGGTCGCTTTGTTGTCAACTAGCCCAGAACGCGACGACACAATACTTGTTACGGACCCGTTTCAGGATTAAGTTCTCCTTGTGAACGTAAATATACCGGATTGAATTTATGGCAGATTTTGCAGCAGTAATCAGAAAAACACTCAGCAATATGAGTGAGGCGACACCTGAATTGCGTGCAAAAGTCTATGACAAAGCGCGCGCGACGGTCAAAAAACAAATCGATGCGATGGAGAATAGACCTCCGCAAGCCGCGATTGACCGCCAATTTGCCAAGCTTGAAGATGCGATTAATTCTGTTGAGGTAGAATATTCTGCCGAGCCGGTCAGTACGCCTGAGGTAGCGGCACCTGTTGCGCCGCCGCCAGAGCCTGAAGTGCCTGCTGCGCCAGAAGCACCAGAAGTGCCAAGTGCTCCAGAACCTGCGCCAGCAGAGCCTGAACCAGAATTACCGAAACCTGCTCCAACGCAGCCAGAAGTACCAGATGTGCCTGTTGTGCCTGCGCCAGAAATTCCGGCCGAGCCCGAGCCAGAGGTGCCAAGCGTACCAGAGCCTGCGCCAATTGCCCCTGAGCCAGAATTGCCAAAACCGGCTGAGCCAGAGCCTGAGGTAACGCCGCCTTTCGATCCTGCACCGGATAGTGATGTCGATGCGCCTTTGCCTGCAAGTTTGGACGTGGACGAGGCAGATAATCAGGTTTCTTCGGCGCCTGTTGCAGCTGATGTTTTGGATGAACCCGTCGCTGAGCCGACGCCGGTTGAAGATATTGCCGTTGAGCCACCAAAGTTTGAACAGCCTGTAGATGCTGTTGAAGCCGTTGATGATGTTTCTGACGGGATAATTGTTGCTGATGGTGCGCTGAGCGCAGAAAAAGCAAATGATGATGCGTCATCTGCACCGATTGAAGCATCATTTTCTGACGCTGTCTCATATGTCGAAACGCCATCTGTTGACGCTTCTGTCGATGATGAGCCTTCGATTGATGATATCAATAAAACAATTGGTGAACTGTTTGGTGACAAAGACAATGAACCTGCGGCAGAGATGCCAGCGGCAAACAATGACCCGCTAGCTGATTTCTTAAAAGAGCAAGAAAGCAATCTTGCTGAGCGTGAGCAGAATTTTGAAGTTTCAACAGCTGAAAAAGCTGATGATGTTTTGGATGATGTGACTTCGGGTATTGAGGCTGTTCCAGCATCAGTGGGCGCTGATATTGGCGCTGTTGAAGGTGAACGCCGTGATAGTTCCGTCGGTATTCCGCCATTGGTTTCTTCTGATGAAGAAACAAAAAGTGGCGGCGGCGCTAAGAAAGCAATTATTGCTGTTGCAGTGCTGGCCTTGCTGGGCGGTGGTGCATATGCTGCTTATGAAAAGAAAGACCAGTTAGGCGCGTTTTATAGCGAAACAGCAGTGCCTTGGTGGCAAGGTTTAACGGGCGGCGATACGGTTGTCAGTGAAGAGGGCGGTGTTCCAGTTCGCACTGTGACAAGCACGTCCGTTACCAATGATGATCAAGCATCTGAGGAAGAGGTTGCTGCTGCTGAAAATGAAGTGACGCCTTCATTGGTTGAAGATGTCAGCAATGCTGAAGAAGCACCCAATAAATTTACGCAGCGTCTGAATGAAGACGGAACCGAAATTGATGAAGGCCCGATTGAAGGGGCTGATGCTGGCGCGAATGAGGGAAGTTCTGTTTCACCTCAAACTGCTGGCACGCGCAATGATGAGCCACAGACCGCAGAAGATACAGCTGCTGCCGATACAGGCGATGCGACTGCGGAAACGCCAGCAACGCTCGTTGGCCAACGCGCAATCTTTTATGAAGAGCGCACAGGCACACAAGACGGCACTGCGCTGACAGGTGCAACGGTTTGGACCGTGGTGAATGAATCACCGGGCGGTGAACTGCCTGTAGAGCCTGCCATTCGCGCAGAAACATCGATCCCTGAACTTGGGTTGAAGATGGAAATGACGATCCGCCGCAATGGCGATAGTACGTTTCCGGCAAGTCACATTATTGAACTTTTCTTCCGCGTGCCGGAGAACTTTGATGGGCGCGGCATTGCTGATGTTCAGCGCGTGACCTTCAAAACCAATGAGCAAGACGCAGGTAACGCACTGATTGCTGTGCCTGCGCCGCTGGATCAAAACATCTTCCTGATTGCGCTAACCGATGCAAAAACAGCGGTAGAAACCAATGTGCAATTAATGACACGGGAAAACTGGATTGATATTCCAATGCAGTACACCAATGGTCGCCGCGCATTGATTACGCTGGAAAAAGGTATTCCGGGCGAGCGTGTCTTTAAAGATGTGTTTGCCGCTTGGGATGCCGCGCCGATTAATAATTAAGCTTGGGGATTGCCGCCGCAAGTCGGCGGCCTCCATGCGAATTAGAGCGCTAATTGTTCGTTTTTGCGAAGTGTTAGAACCTCAACGCCTTTTGCTGTGACCGCGACGGTATGTTCAAACTGCGCTGATAGTTTGTTATCATTGGTGGTGACTTTCCAACCATCGCTTTGTGTGGACACATTGCGTGTGCCCTGATTGAGCATAGGCTCGACAGTAAAGACCATGCCTTCACGCAGTTTTGCGCCTGTGCCGCGCCGCCCGAAATTCATCACTTGTGGGTCTTCGTGCATATCTCTGCCTATGCCGTGGCCGCAATATTCACGCACGACAGAATAGCCGTTTTTCTTAGCAAAGCGCTCGATTGCAAAGCCTATATCGCCGACATGGGCACCGGGGCGCACCTGCTTAATGCCTTGCCACATGGCGGCTTCAGCCGTGCGCACCAATTTTCTTGCGGCAGGCGCAGCGTTACCGATGATATAGGTTTTGCTGGAATCTGCGATAAAGCCGTTCTTTTCCAGCGTGATATCAAGATTGATAATATCACCATCGCGGATAATTTCATCGGCGCTTGGTATGCCGTGACAGACTACATGGTTGATTGAACTGTTAAGAACGAAAGCATAGCCATATTGGCCTTTGCTTGCCGGTCTGGCACTTAAATCCTTCGTTATGAAGTCTTCGACAAGATCATTGACCTGCAATGTCGACATGCCGACCATTTGCTGCATGTCCAGCATATCAAAAACAGATGCCAGTAATTTGCCTGACACGCGCATCAGCGCAAGTTCATCGGGTGTTTTGACCATTTAAGCGGCTGCTAAATCTGAAGAAGGACGACTGGCTGCTTCCAGCTGCATTTTGACAATGTCATTAAACGATAAGGCTGGATTGGCTTCGGCTAACATACCGATTTTCATCCAAAATTCGGCCTGTGCGTTGATTGAGCGGCACATGACCGTGCTGGCGCATCGTATTTGTTCGTGCAGTTCGTCGTCTATTTTTACAATGCCCATAAGTCACTTAGCCTATCATATTTGCAGATTGGTCGATATATGAAACGTATACGATTCATATATCGAAATCAATATGGCTGCTTGTTCCAAATACAAAAAAGCCCCGCATGATGTAAATCAGCAGGGCTTTGATTTGTTTAGAGGTAGGTTTTAATGTGCTTCAAGTTGCTTTTGCGGCGCTGCTAATTCTGCTGCTGCGGCAACCATTGCTTCTTGAACTTTTTCAAAAGCGCGTACCTCGATCTGGCGAACCCGTTCGCGTGAAATGTTGAACTCTTGGCTCAAATCTTCAAGTGTCATCGGGTCTTCCGACAGGCGGCGTGCACGGAAAATGCGCTGCTCACGTTCGTTCAGCACTTCGATAGAATCGTTGAGCATTGAACGGCGGTGATCGAGTTCATCTTCTTCGACAAGCATTGTTTCTGCGCTGTCTGATTCATCAACTAACCAGTCCTGCCATTGACCGCTCTCGCCATCCGCATTGCGGATAGGCGCGTTGAGCGATGCATCGCCAGAAAGGCGCTGGTTCATGGACAGCACTTCTGCTTCGGACACTTTCAGATCTGTCGCGATTTTCTGAACTTGTTCTTCGTTCAGATCATGCTCGCCAAGTGCCTGAATACGGTTTTTCGCTTTGCGTAGATTAAAGAACAGCCGCTTTTGATTGGCGGTTGTGCCCATTTTCACAAGGCTCCAAGAGCGCAGCACATATTCCTGAATAGAGGCTTTGATCCACCACATTGCATAAGTGGCAAGTCTAAACCCGCGTTCTGGGTCGAATTTTTTCACAGCCTGCATAAGGCCGACATTGCCTTCGGACACAACTTCGCCGATTGGCAAACCATAGCCGCGATAACCCATCGCGATCTTGGCAACCAAGCGCAAATGGCTCGTCACCATGCGGTGCGCGGCTTCTGTGTCGTCATGTTCATGATATCGTTTTGCCAGCATATATTCTTCGTCTGGCTGCAGCATAGGAAATCTGCGGATTTCCTCCATATAACGGGACAAGCCGTCTGCGCCGCCTGAAAGGCTGGGTAAAGTGTTTTGTTGGGCCATTGCAGCACCCCTTTTCTTCTCTTCTGCTTCCGCCCAATTGCGGCAAGCGTCGGTTCGTTGCGTCTGTCAAAGCCCGCTGAACCTGCAAAATGTTTATAACCACATTTTGTTCATTTTGAGATGTAATATCTCGTGAACACTGTTTCAACATTCTGTGAACTGTTTAGTTCCAACTGTTTGAAAATGCTTTCATGACTTCCTGCATGTCTTGCGGCGGTTCGCTTTCAAGTGTCAGTATTTCACCTGTTTTTGGGTGTTTGAAGGCTAAAAGTCGCGCGTGAAGGGACTGTCTGCGGAATTTATTTGCGGCAGATTGGGCGGGTTCAGGTAAAATATTCGCCTTGGTGCGAAAGCCTGCTCCATAGACATCATCGCCGATCAGCGGATAGCCGATATGAGCCATGTGGACACGAATTTGGTGTGTTCGGCCAGTTTCCAGCTCGCAATTAACAAGGCTTGCAACTTGGTCCGTGCCGTCATTGGGACCGTAGCGCTCTATGACTTGAACATGGGTGACGGCATGGCGTGCACCGGGCCTTTTTTCATTGACCACAGCTTGCTTGGTGCGGTCACCATCGCCGCGACCTAGAAAATTCTCGATGCGCAGCTTTTGCTGCTGCGGCGCGCCCCAGATAATCGCTGTGTAAACACGGCGCATGGCGCCTGTGCGTCCATGATCTGCAAATTGTGATGATAGGTGGCGGTGCGCGAAATCATTTTTGGCAACGACCATGACACCGCTGGTTTGCTTATCAAGGCGGTGAACGATACCTGGCCGTTTGACGCCGCCAATGCCAGACAGCGTATCGCCGCAATGGTGAATAAGCGCGTTGACCAATGTGCCGTTGAGATTGCCTGCACCTGGGTGCACAACCAAGCCTGCGGGCTTGTCGATGACAATCAGATCTTCGTCCTCATAGAGGACATCAAGCGGAATATCTTCTGCCTCAGGATCAGGATCACCTGCTTCTGGAACAACGAAAAGCGCTTTGTCGCCCACCGTAATTTTCTTTTTTGGCTGCTTGATGGTCTCGCCGTTAAGCTGGACGTGACCGTCTTCAATAATAGCTTTGATGCGGTTGCGTGAGATATCCTCATGGGTCACAGCCGAAAGCCACTGATCCAGCCGCAAGCCATTATGTATATCTTCGGCGATGAACTCTTCCATTTTATTCCAACCCTGTTAAGTCAGCGTTGTTATATCGAAAAAGTGACATAGGGCTATGGCTGAAATTAAATTGGACAAAGAAGAAGAAAAACCACTTGATCCAGCGGCCGAACGGTTGCGGCGCAAAATGGTGCGTCTGATGGCTATTTCCATCGGCACATTGTTCATTGCGGTTTTTGCCGTGCTGTCTGCAATTATTTACAAGATGAATAATGCACCTGATACCAAAAGAATGATTGAAGCCGACATCAATTTACCTGAAACTTTCGTCGTAGAGAGCGTGGATGTCGATGGCGAAAACATCGTTATTTACGGTAAAACAGCTGGAAATGGCGCAAAAATACTGTTTTTTGACAAGTTTTCAGGTTCTGCCCGTGGAAAATTAAATCTCCACTAGACATCTGAAATTCATGCTCTACGTTGTCCGTGAGGGCGAGAGAATGCGTGGGCCGTTTGGTTTCTATGCTTCTATCGATTTTGTGGATAACAAAAAAATCCCACAAAGGCAGTAAGAGTTTTTACTGCGGGAATGGAGAAGAATGTCAAACACTCGAGGTGCGTCAGTTGTCTTTGACGGCGTCCAAAAAAGTTATGACGGCGAAAATCTCGTCGTAAAAAATCTTAATCTTGATATCGCCCATGGCGAATTCCTTACGATGCTAGGGCCATCAGGTTCCGGCAAAACGACCTGCCTGATGATGCTCGCAGGGTTCGAACCTGCCACCCACGGCGAAATCTATCTCAATGGAAACCCGATTAATAATGTACCGCCGCATAAGCGTGGCATTGGTATGGTTTTCCAAAATTATGCGCTCTTTCCGCATATGTCTGTTGCCGAGAACTTGGCGTTTCCGCTTAAAGTGCGCGGCATGGGCAAAGCTGAAAGCGAAGAGCGTATCAACCGTGCGCTTGATATGGTTGAGCTTGGTGCTTTTGGCTCACGCCGTCCGGCACAATTGTCAGGCGGTCAGCAGCAACGTGTTGCTGTAGCCCGCGCATTGGTTTTTGACCCTGAATTGGTGTTGATGGATGAGCCTTTGGGTGCGCTTGATAAGCAGTTGCGTGAACAAATGCAGTATGAAATCAAGCATATTCATGACAATCTGGGTGTGACTGTTGTTTATGTTACGCATGACCAAACAGAAGCCCTGACCATGTCTGACCGTGTGGCCGTGTTTAATGATGGCATCATTCAGCAATTATCACCGCCGGATGTTCTTTATGAAAGCCCGGACAATTCTTTTGTTGCGCAGTTCATTGGTGAGAATAACAAACTTGCTGGCTCCGTTGTGGAGATTGGAAAAGGCGTTTGCACGGTAAAACTTGACGACGGAACCATAGTTCAGGCCGATCCTGTTAATGTGCATAATGTTGGCGATAGAACATCTGTATCATTGCGCCCTGAGCGCATTGAAGTTGCGCCGGATAATTCTCCGGACAACCTCGTTGACGGTAAAATTGAAGAGATGATCTATCTCGGCGACCACATTCGTGTGCGCATGAATGTTGCTGGCAATAATGAATTCATCGTCAAAGTGAGAAACCGCCGTGACAAACGGCCGATCTCAGCAGGCGATGTTGTGAAGGTTGGCTGGGATGCCGCCGACGCAAAAGCCCTAGACGAAGCAATCTAAGGCCAAACAAAACCTGTTTGCGGCAAGATTGCCGCAATCAATAATCTACAGGTATAATTTCAAACGAAAGAAACTTTGGGAGAATTTGATGAAACATAAATCATTACTACTTGCAGCTGCTGCTTCAACAGCACTGTTTTCAACGACAGCGATTGCACAAAACGAAGATCTAGCTGCCGCACCATGTGAAGGTTGTGCGGAAGAAATGACAATTGTTTCTTGGGGCGGTGCCTACCAAGAATCACAGCTTAAAGCATATGTAGAGCCATATGTTGCCGCGACTGGCGTTAAAGTCTCTTTTGATGAATCTTCAGCTGAAGCGACTGCAAAATTGCGTGCGATGAATGAAGCTGGCAATGTGACTTGGGACGTTGTGGATGTTGTTGCATCTGATGCGATCCGTCTTTGCGATGAAGGTCTTGCGGCTGAACTTGATCCAGCAACTGATTTGGCAAATGCGCCAGACGGCACATCTGCTGAAGACGATTTCGGCAATCTTCGTGTGAACGAATGTTTTGTACCGCAGATCGTTTACTCAACAACAATCGGTTACCGCACAGATAAAGTTGGCGACACGCCACCAACTGAAATTTGCGATATCTTCGATACAACAAAATTCCCTGGCAAACGTGCCCTTCAGAAACGTCCAATCGATAACCTTGAGTGGGCAACTTACTGTAACGGTACAGCTAAAGACAAAATCTATGAAGTGTTGAGCACAGAAGAAGGCGTTCAGGCTGCTTTCGACAAGCTTTCAACAATCAAGGATGATGTTGTTTGGTGGACAGCTGGTGCGGAAACACCGCAGCTTCTTGCTGATGGCGAAGTTGTGATGGGTTCAACATTTAACGGCCGTCTTTTCTCTGCAATCGTTGAGCAAGATCAGCCAATCGACATGATGTGGGACATGCAGTCATTTGACCTTGATGGTTGGATTCTTCCTGCCGGTCTTGATGAAGCCCGCATGAAACGTGCGAAACACTTCCTCAAATTTGCGACAGACACACAGCGTCTTGCAGATCAGGCGAAGTACATTTCTTACGGCCCAGCACGTAAATCTTCTGCACCGCTCGTTGGCAAGCATGAGGCACTGGGCATCGACATGGCGCCGCATATGCCAACTGATCCGGCAAACGCAGGTAACGTCCACAACTATGACTACACATGGTGGGCTGACAACCGTGACGATTTGGATGCAAAATTCCAATCGTGGCTTGCACAGTAAGCTGACTTAACATTGAGGGATGCGGCGCTTGCGCCGCATCCTAAACACCAACGTAATCTAAAATAAGGTATTCCATGAGCAGCTCAGAAACCATGAGTGTCGAAGAACAGCTGGCCGCAGGCCAAACTGAGGACGGTATTGTACGGGCTGCTGATGGAACACCTTTGAAGGCTCGACTGGCAAAAGCATTGCGCCGCGAAAAGCTGCGTTCGTTTTTGATGATTTCGCCGCTTCTACTTTTTATTGTTTTAAGCTTTTTGATGCCGATTGGCGACATGCTGTTGCGCTCGGTTGAAAACAAGATCGTTCAAAATACGTTGCCGACGGTCGTTCAGGAACTCGAACGGTGGGATCCAGCGTCTGAGGAATTGCCCGACGAAGCGACATTTGCGGCATTGGCGACTGACCTCAAAATTGCGGTCAAAGAACGTATTCACACCCGCTTGGGCAGCAGGCTGAATTATGAACAGTCCGGTTTTTCCGGTCTTTTCCGCTCGACAGGGCGTGCTGTGCGCAAAATGGAAGAAGGCCCGTATAAAGAGCAGTTTATTAAAGCCGATGAGGACTGGGGTAAGCTGCAAACGTGGGTTGTTCTGGACAGCTTCAAAGCACCTTATACGGCGGGCTATTTTCTAAACGCTGTTGACGCAGAAAACACTGTTGATGGTGTGCAGATGAAGGCGGAGAATGAGCGAATATACATTCAGTTGTTTATTCGCACGATGTGGATGTCGCTTGCCATTACATTCATGTGTTTGCTGCTTGGTTATCCTGTAGCTTATCTGCTTGCGCATTTGCCAGCGCGCACATCCAACATGTTGATGATCCTTGTTCTCTTGCCATTCTGGACATCGCTGCTGGTGCGTACATCCGCCTGGAAAGTGTTGCTTCAAGGGCAGGGCGTTATCAATGATTTATTGGTGTGGGTTGGCTTTGTGGATGATGCGGACCGTCTGGTTCTGATCAACAACCAAACCGGCACCATTATCGCGATGACACATATATTGCTGCCATTTATGATTTTGCCGCTTTACTCGGTGATGAAAACTATTTCGCCAACCTATGTTCGTGCTGCAAAAAGCATGGGCGCTAATGACTGGACTTCGTTCTGGAAGGTTTACTTTCCGCAATCTGTGCCGGGCATTGGTGCAGGGGCGATCCTCGTGTTCATTTTGGCAATTGGCTACTATATCACGCCAGCATTGGTGGGTGGAACGAGCGGTATCTTCATCTCGAACCGTATCGCGTTCCATATTTCGACGAGCTTAAACTGGGGCTTAGCCGCCGCATTGGGAGCCATACTCTTGGTTCTCGTTCTATTGCTCTTTTATGTTTATGATAAAATTGTCGGTATCGACAATGTGAAACTAGGGTGATCAACATGGCAGCTCTTCCTCCATATTCATCCAACGCACAGATCGCATGGTATTACGGTTTTCGCACGATTTGCGCTTTGATCTTCTTCTTTTTGGTCTTTCCGATCATGGTGATTATTCCGCTTTCTTTTAATGCGGAAAACTTTTTCACCTTCACACCAGAAATGCTGCGCTTGTCGCCGGATGGTTATTCGCTCAAGCATTACCAAGATTTCTTCACGAGCGAAGCATGGCAAAACGCTATGTGGAATTCGCTGACGATTGCACCATTGGCGACGATTTTAGCTACGGTATTGGGCACGCTGGCGGCGATTGGTTTAAGCCAAAGCCATGTGCCGTTTAAATCAGTGATTATGGCGATACTAATTTCGCCGATGATTGTGCCGCTGATCATTTCGGCAACGGGCATGTATTTCTTCTATTCACGGGTTGGCAATTTTCTCGTCAATGATGTTGGCTTGCCGCTTGATGCGGTGAACTTTGCCAAGATCGTTCTGGCCCATGCGGCCCTTGGCACGCCTTTTGTGATCATCACCGTAACAGCGACGATGGTGGGCTTTGATCGGTCATTAACACGGGCTGCTGCATCTATGGGTGCGAACCCTGTTACCACTTTCTTCAAAGTGCAGATGCCGCTTATTTTGCCCGGTGTGATTTCAGGTGCATTGTTTGCTTTCATCACATCGTTTGATGAAGTGGTTGTTGTGCTGTTTCTTGGTACTGCGTCACAAAAAACACTGCCATGGCAGATGTTTATCGGATTGCGCGAGCAGATTTCACCGACAATTCTCGCGGTGGCGACCATCATGGTGGCACTGTCTATCTTGCTGCTCACGACGCTTGAACTTTTACGCAGACGCTCTGAGCGCTTACGCGGTCTTACACCAAGCTAATTGCACACACATAATACTCATAAAAAACGCCGCTTTTGAGCGGCGTTTTTCGTTTTAGTATGGGGCTTTTTCTAAGCCATAAGTGCTTTGGCAGCTTGGCTGTCTAAAGCCTCTGGACGGTCGCAACGTGTCGTCATGTCAACGAAGCCGCCCGTCTCACCGGATTTCAAAATACCTGTCATGACATCGACCGCGTGGAGCGCTAATTCCATTGAACAGCGATGCGGACGGTTTTCGACAATGGCAGACGCCATATCGGCAAGACCCGCGCCGCGGTAATTTGCATTATCACCTTCATTGGCGATGCCGAATGGATGGTCGCTAGGCGTAACGGTTTTGATCTCTTGATCTGTGCCAGCCATTTCGATTTTGCCGCCAAAGAAATTAGGGTCAGGGATGAAAAGAGAGCCATCCGTACCGTAGAGTTCCATGTTGGCATGGCGATGTGCCCAGATGTCCCAGCTGGTGGACAAGGTAATGGTTGCGCCGTTTTCAAACTCTAGCAAAGCATGAATATTGGTCGGCGTATCTACGGGCACCTTTTCGCCATTACGTGCACCATTGGTAATTGTACGCTCGTTGAAAGTTGTGGTGGTAAGGGCCACAACGCGCTTTACCGAACCAATCAACTGAATGAGGTTGGTGATGTAATAAGGTCCAATATCAAGAACCGGACCAGCACCTGGCTGGAAAAAGAAGTCCGGATTTGGGTGCCAATGTTCCATGCCGTGGCTCATAACGTGGCATGTGCCTGCAATAATTCTTCCAACTGCACCGTCATCAATTAGCGCGCGAACCTGTTGGTGTGCACCGCCTAGAAATGTATCGGGAGCAGAGCCAATGCGTAGACCTTTTTGCTTGGCAAGTTCAGATAGTTCTTTGCCCTGTTCAAAGGTCAGTACGACTGGTTTTTCCGAATAAGCGTGTTTGCCTGCCTCAAGAATAGACTTGGTGACAGCATAGTGCGCGTCAGGAATTGTAAGGTTCACAACAATGTCTATGTCTTCTGCAGCAAGCAGATCTTCGATTGATGAACTGCCAACGTCAAACTCTTCAGCGCGCGCTAAAGCTGCCGCATGATCAATGTCTGCAATGGCACGCATTTCGAGCGACTTGAACAAAGGTGCAAGTCTTAGATAGGCAGCTGAAATATTGCCGCAGCCTATAATGCCGATTCCTATTTTTGTCATAAATTATGCTTTCCAGAGTGTATTGATTGTCGCGATAGAGCGGCTTGCAAACCGCTTGTCATCATTTGGATTGTCGTGCTCGGCGACGACATATTGGTTGGATGTTTTATTGATGGCATCGCGGATGGGAGCCCACTCCACGGTGCCCTGGCCAACATCGGCCCAGCCGTCTTCGTCTGCGCATTCGCCTTGCGGTGCAATGTCTTTGATATGCACAGCTGCGATGCGGCTAGAATATTTTTCTAAGAATGCGATAGGGTCTTTACCGCCTTTGATGACCCACGCTAAATCCAACTCGGCTTGCAAGTCAGGCCCGCCTTCTAAAATTGCGTCGAGCGCTGTTGTGCCGCCGCCAAGATCTTGCATTTCAAAATCATGATTGTGCCAGCCAACTATAAGGCCTGCATCTTTAAGCGGGGCGAGGGCTGCTTGCACACGTTTGCCAAAGGCTTGCCAACCGGCCAGATCAGTGGGGCGTAAATCGGCCTCAATATGCGGTACGAATGCAGCTTTGAGATCGAGCAATTTTGCCATAGCCACACATTCTGATGAACTGTCCTCTAAATTGGCAAGGCCCATATGGGCGGTTGGCATTGTGAGGCCGTTTTTCTCTAAGTCAGCTTTTAGTGCGGCCGCAGCCTGACTATCGGTAAATAATGCGCCATAGCCTTCCACATGTTTGTAACCATTGCTTGCAAGCAACTCTAATGTCTTGCTGATTGGCCCAAAATTGCGGGAAGAATATAATTGATATGAGATGGCAGTCATGGGAATTCCTTTGAAAACTTAAAGTCGTAATTCTGAATTGGTATCAAAAAGGCTCGCTTTTGTAGGGTCGAAGCCGATTTTGACTTTGTCACCAGGGCTAACATTTGCTGTGCCTTCCATACGGAAGCGGAACGGCTGGCCGGCATAAGTGGACCAAACAAGAGTGTCCGCACCCATAGGCTCGACCAGCTCAACTTCGACGGTTTCTGTGACGGGCATGGCGGTAGCTTGATCTGCGACAGCTACTTGCTCGGGGCGAACACCAAGAATTGCTTGTTGCCCGTTGTTGCGTTCTTCATCTGAAAACTCATAGCTAGTGAGTTTTATTTTTTTGTCCGATGTCTCAAAAACATTTGCTTTTGCGCCAGACAATTCGCCATTTAGAAAATTCATTTCAGGCGAGCCGATAAAGCCAGCCACATATTTATTTGCAGGCCGATTATAGATCGTGGTTGGTGTATCAAGCTGCAAAATGATGCCTTGGCTCATTACCGCAATTCGGTCTGCCAGTGTCATTGCTTCCACCTGATCATGGGTCACATAGATCATGGTGTTTTTGAGCTTTTGGTGCAGGCGTTTAATTTCGACACGCAAGTCTGCACGCAATTTCGCATCAAGGTTAGACAATGGCTCGTCAAACAGGAACACATCCACATCGCGCACAAGTGCACGGCCAATCGCAACGCGCTGGCGTTGTCCGCCCGATAATGCAGATGGTTTGCGGTCCAGCAAAGGCTCGATCTGCAAAACGCTGGCAGCACGCTCAATGCGCTTTTCGATTTCTGCTTTGGGCAGGCCTGCATTTTTCAAACCGAAAGAAAGGTTACCTTTCACGGTCATTTGCGGATAGAGCGCATAGGATTGAAACACCATGCCGATGCCTCGGTCTTTGGGTTCTGACCATGTGACGTTTTTATCGTCGATAAAGATCTGTCCGTCGGTAACATCAAGCAGTCCGGCAATGCAGTTTAATAAAGTTGATTTGCCGGAGCCTGATGCACCTAGGAGGACCAGAAACTCTCCTGTTGGGATATTGAGGTTGAGATCGCGCAGTACTTTAACGCTGCCGAAATTTAGAACGAGGTCTTTGACCGAAACGGTGGCCATGATTTACCCTTTCACAGCGCCGGCTGCGATGCCGCGCACGAATAGTTTGCCTGAGATGAAATAGATGACGAGCGGCACAAGTCCGGTCAAAAGCGTTGCCGCCATGTTGACGTTGTACTCTTTGACGCCCTGTACCGAGTTCACAATATTGTTGAGCTGCACAGTCATCGGATAGGTGTCCGGCTTGGTGTAAATCACGCCAAACAGGAAGTCGTTCCAAATGCCGGTTACCTGCAAGATGATTGCAACCACGAAAATTGGCAAAGACATTGGCAGCATGATCTTGAAATAGATGCCCCAAAAACCTGCCCCATCCACACGAGCCGCCTTAAATAATTCTTCCGGTATTGAGGTGAAGTAATTGCGGAAAAGTAGGGTCAAGATCGGCATGCCGAACACTGTGTGTACGAGTACCAAGCCCCATATCGAACCCATGAGTTTGATCTCACGCAGCATGATCACGATTGGATAAAGCATCGTCTGATAGGGAATGAACGCACCGATAATCAAAATGGTGAAAAAGGTTTCTGACCCTTTGAACTTCCAATTGGCAAGTGCGTAGCCGTTTACGCTGGCGATGAGGATCGATAAAACGATCGACGGAATAAGGATTTTTACCGAATTCCAGAAACCGCGCGAAAGACCATCGCAATTAATGCCAGTACATGCCTCTGCCCATGCTTTAATCCACGGCTGGAATGTTGGCTCTAAAGGTGGGCCAAACACATTGCCAAGGCGGATTTCCGGCATGCCTTTTAGCGATGTGACAATCATCACATAGAGCGGCAATAGGTAATAAATTGAAACAAGCAGCAGCGTTCCATAGATGAATATATTGGCACGGCTAAAAGCACGTTTTGGTTTAGGGCCACGCGGTTCTGCGGCGTTATTTAGAGCTGAATCAACCACGTTTGCGCCCTCCAAATTCGAGATAAGCCCACGGGATTAAAATGATAATCACAGACACAAGCATCATCGTAGAGGCTGCAAAGCCTTGACCCAGATTCTGAGCACGGAACATATAATTGATGACGTATTTCGCGGGAACTTCTGAGGCGATGCCCGGACCGCCATTGGTTTGGGCAACGACCAGATCATAAAGTTTGATAATGCCCGATGCGATCAAGACGAGTGATGTTATGATCACTGGACGCATCATGGGCAATATAATGCGCAGGTAAGTTTTTACGGTGCCGATGCCATCAACACGGGCCGCTTTCCAAATGTCTTCGTCTATGCCGCGCAATCCAGCGAGCATGATGCACATAATCAGGCCTGAACCCTGCCATATGCCGGCGATAAGAATGCCGAAAATGACAGTATTTGGATCATTAAGTGGGTTAAACGCAAAGCTCTCCCAGCCCCAGTTCCGTACGACATTTTGAAGGCCGAAATCGGGATTTAGTATCCACTGCCATGTTAAGCCAGTAACGATGAATGAAAGCGCAAAAGGATAGAGGAAAATGGTTCTGAATGTATTTTCAAAACGAATTTTCCGGTCTAGCAATGCAGCTAATGTAAAGCCGATGATCAATGTTAAGATCATTGAACAGATGCCGTAGATCGCCAAATTTTCAATGGACACCATCCAGCGCCGCGTACTCCATAGGCGCTCATATTGGTCAAGGCCGACAAAGTTGGCACGCGGCAAAAGCTTTGAATTCGTAAATGAATAAACCACTGTCCATGTCGTGCCGCCAACGAAGACAACCAGCGCCGTGATAATCATAGGAATAGAAGCTAGCTTGGCGCTAAGATTCTTGAACAGTGGGTTGGGTTTGCCGACAGGCGCATGATCGCGCGCGGCAGAGGGTTCTGTCGTTACAGACATATCCTACTCCATTGGGTGAAGGGGAAGCATCCGGCGCCTCGGGAACGCCGGATGCATATTGAGCTTGCGTTTATTCAGCGCTCTCGATGATTTCTGCATAACGCGATTGTGCGTCTGCAGCACTCATATCCCCAGACCAGAACTCAGCCATGAGATCTTCGATCTGAGTTGTGGTGTCCGGTGTAAGGTTCTGGTCGCCTGATGGCATAATGCCACCGTCCGCCAAAATCTTGAGACCTTTTTGCATACAGTCATTGGCCGCTGAAAGATCAACATCGCCGCGAATAGGAAGCGAGCCTTTTTTCAGGTTAAATGCGACCTGTACTTCTTTGGATATTAGCAGTGATGCCAAGCGCATCTGTGCTTCTGTTGTCTCGGCGTTGTCCACTTTTGGGAAGTAGAATGCGTCACCGGCAGTATCAAGGATTTGATTGTTGCCGAGGCCAGGCAGGCATGTGTAATCCTTGCCAGCTACTTTTCCAGCAACCTGAAACTCGCCCTGTGCCCAGTCACCCATGATCTGGCCACCAGCTTTGCCGGTAATCACCATATTAGTCGCTTGGTTCCAGTCTTGAACATTGGAGTCTGCTGCAAATTCACGTGCTTTAACCGCTGCTTCGAATACTTTTGCATATTCTGGGCCGCGTGCTGTTTCTGCGTCTTTCTCAACGTTCACTTTTTTCCAAGCATCTACGCCTGCAATTGCGACGACCATCACGCCGAAGGCACCATTTTGCTGCCAACCTTGTTTGCCCATAGCGAGTGGAACAATACCAGCTTCTTTAAGATTAGGTGCTGCGGCAACAAACTCTTCCCAATTTGTTGGTACAGGCACGCCTGCTTGTTCATAGGCTGCATTGCTAAGCCAAATCCATTGCCACGAATGAATGTTAATTGGCGCGCAATAGATGCGGCCATCCAATGTGCATGATTCCAAAAGTGATGGCGGATTGACGATGTCTTTCCAACCTTCTTTTTCTGCTATCTCTGTAAGGTCGGTCAACAGACCGGCTTCGATGAGCTCTTCTGCCTGACGGCCATGGTTAAGCTGTGTGGCACCCATCGGGTCGCCGCCCAAAATACGTGAAATAATGACTGGGCGCGCAGTGCCTCCACCGCCTGCAATCGCCCCGTCGACCCATTTGTCACCCGAAGCGTCGAACGCTTTGGCAAGTTCGGACACGGCTGCTGCTTCGCCGCCGGATGTCCACCAGTGTGTGACTTCTAAATCTGTTGCATGAGACGCTGCCATTGGTAGCGCTGCGGAGACCGCTAATGCGGCCATGATCCGTTTGAGATACATAGTTTCCTCCCTACTGTATCGTTACAGTAAATAGATAATCGGATTATGATTGAGAAAGCAAGATGGGCTTTGAAAAATTTATCAAAAGTAAGAAATGAAGCGAATTTTGCAAATTTTATATCGATATCAGTTGTTTAGGGGAGTAATCTGTGTGTGGATAAGTGTTTTTTGTAGAAAAACATTGCTTCGTTTTTACGCAGCATTTAACTTTATCGATAACGGAAAAGAACTTTCGCTGGGTAAGGGGTCTGATAATCGACATGGAAAAGGTAAATCGGCCGCCGACTTTAAAAACGATCGCTTACATGACCGGCTTTAGCGTTACTGCGGTTTCAAGGGCATTGAAGGATGCCCCAGATATTAGCGCGCAAACAAAAGAGCGCGTTCGTTTGGTCGCCAAGCAAATTGGCTACAGGCCGAGCCGTGCTGGGCTAAGATTGCGCACTGGGAAGACGCAGGTGATCTGCCTGATTTTGAACGTTGATGAAAAAATCATGAGCCTGACCTCGCAAATGGTTAGCGGTATTTCTGCGCAATTAAAAGGGAGTAATTATCATCTGGTCGTCACACCTTACTCGGATAGTGATGATCCGCTTGAGCCGGTTAAATATGTCGTGGAAACGGGGTCTGCGGATGTCGTTATCATTTCCAGAATGGAGCCTGACGACATTCGTGTGCGTTATCTGATAGAAAAGAACATGCCGTTCGTTACCCATGGACGAACGCTTTCCAATTTGCCCCATGCGTGGGTTGATTACGACAATGAACGCTTTGCCTACAAAGGAATGGAGCGGCTTAATCTTTTGGGATGCAAAAGTGTTTCTACGGTTTTTCCTGTTCCTCATCTTACCTATTGGCGTGATTTGCAGAGCGGGTTTGAAAAAGGCTTGGCAGAGTTTGATATGACCGAACGGCGATTGCGGGACATAGTTCTTGAAAACACGATGAATGAAATTGAAGAGGGTGTTGCAAAACTGATGCGCTCACCTAATCGCCCAGATGGTATTTTGAGCGCTGCGGGATCTGCTTCGATTGCGATTACCTCAGGCATTGAGCGTGCAGGCTTGGAAGTGGGGCGAGACGTGCAGCTTGTCTCCAAGCAGTCGACACGAATTTTGGAGCGCTTTCGCCCTGCAATTAATGTGTTTTTTGAAGATGTGCCAGAAACGGGGCGTGTGCTTGCTGATTATGCGCTTAAATTGATGCAGGGCCACGATCCAGGTTCTTTGTCCTGCCTTATATATGAGGATTTCGCAGAGCATAATCGGCCGCACAAAAATCACCCTGTCTGATATTGGTGCATCTGTTCAACGCTGAATGCGATTGCTGTTTATAGTTGTTCAAAAGCGATTGAAACGCATGAAGCTGGTTTCTTGTTGTGGCAGGATTTGCTAAAGTTTGAGTGCTGGCGAATATACCATTGGTGAGCATGGTTGTTCCTTCGGCGAGCAATTCTCTGGGCGGGAGATAAAGTGCTAAAGCATGATGCGTTAAGTGATTTTTTTGGTGACAGCTTCGAACTTGAAAAAGCTTCAGCTGCTCTTTCGTCGATCTTTGATACGTTTGGGTTCAACAATGTTGGACTTTTCTTTGCGCCAGTCGATATCCAGTTCATGAGCGCGGAACCTGCCAGTGTTGTTGTGTGTAATGCACGCTCCAATACGCGCCCAATTGATGGTCATGTGCGCAGTTCTCTTAAGGCAATTCTTCAAGCTGTTGCTGAACAGCGGGCTTCTATGTTTCCGCATTATTGGGATGCCAGTCAAAATAAATGGATACGTTTGCGCTCTATCGATGTGCTTAAAAATGATAAGCCGGTGATACTCGGCATTTTCTCATTGGATAGTGTTGGTGAACTGATAGGTTTTGTGGTGGAAACTACAAAGGCGGTTGCTATGTTGCAAATGGCTGCGTTTCACCACCATGCTTTGTTGGTTTTAGATAAGGTTATCGAGCTTCGTAGGGTTGACTTAACGTCAATTTTAACCGAGAGCGAAAGGAACGTTTTGTCCTGGTGTGCGAACGGAAAAACAAGCTATGAAATTTCAAAAATACTTGACCTTTCAGAGCATACCGTAAACCATTACCTCGCTAATGTTTGCCGCAAACTTCATGCTACGAACCGCGCGCAAGCAACAGCAAAAGCAATTAAGCTGGGTATTCTTCCTATCAGCTTTATTCACTAGAGTTTAACCGCTGTTCATTGAAGAGATTGACAATGAAAACTGATGACCTTGTGTGGCCAAAAGCTATTCTGTTCGATCTTGATGGAACACTTGTTGATTCTGTTTATGACCTTGCGGCGGCAATTAATGTTTTGCTGAAAGAATGTGATTTGGAGCCGCTGACGCTGCTTCAGGTACGCTCAATGGTTGGTAATGGCGTCAGGAAATTGGTTGAGCGTGCTTTTGCCGCACGCGATATTCAACTTGATAAAGATGCACTCGATACGCGCGCCGATCAGATGGTCGAAATTTATGGCCGTGATCTAGTAACGCTTACAGTGGCGATGCCGGGCGCTGATGCATTGCTGCGTGCGTGCAAAGATAATGGATGTAGGGTGGCTGTGGTTACCAACAAGCCAGAAGATCCATCTCGCAAAATCGTCGCTCACTTTGGTTGGGCCGATCTGGTTGATGTTGTTGTTGGCGGTGACACATGTGCCGAGCGCAAGCCATCACCCATGATGCTTAAATATGCCTGTGAACAGCTTGGTGTGACGGTCAGTGATACAATCATGGTTGGTGACAGTCCGGCTGATATAGACTCGGCGAATAATGCCTCGATGCGGTCCATTGCGGTGCGCGGTGGCTATACGACTATTGAGCCATGCCGATTGGGCGCTGGTACGGTGATTGATACGCTGGATGATTTTGACACTGGACTTGCGATCATCAATACACGCTAGGCTATTGCCCGATTGGGATGTTTTGTGTGTCTTTCAAAGTCTCTAATGATATCGCTGTTTTAACGTGCTGAACGGCTTCGTGTGCAAGCAATTTGTCATTGATGAATGATGACAAGGATTTCAAATCTTTTGTCGCGATCTTGATATAATAATCCATCTCGCCAGTCATTGCATGCGCTTCGATGACTTCCGGCAGGCTATCGAACAGCTCCCGTATAAGTTTGGAATTTTCCGAATTATGTGTGGCCAAGGTCACAGAGATAATTGTGGTTAGGCCGAAGCCGGTTTTTTCACGGTCCAGCTTTGCATGATAGCCGACAATAATACCGTCTTTTTCAAGTTGCGTGCGCCGGCGTGAGCACTGCGATGCAGACAGGCCAACAATGTCGGCAAGCTCGTTATTGGTGAGTCTTGCGTCATTTTGCAATGCTGCAAGAATAGTCCGGTCTGTTTTGTCCATGTGCTTGTTCCGTGCGGAAAATTATCATTGAGAGCATAATTAATGCGTATTTTCGCAATTTGATGATCACTATGCAAGCACCTTGCATGGGATTTCAGCTATAATTGTGAAAAGAGGAGAAACATTATGGGTCCATTTCCACACGATGCGCCAAAGGCGCAAATTACCGAGAAGAATCCTGCGGGCACTGACGGGTTTGAATTTGTTGAATTTGCCCATGCAGAGCCTGAAAAGCTTGAAGAGCTGTTTCAAATAATGGGCTACACGCCGGTTGCTAAACATAAGACAAAAGCGATTACCGTATGGCGTCAGGGCGATATCAATTACATCGTCAATGCTGAACCAAACAGCCATGCGATGAAATTTGTTGATGAGCACGGCCCTTGTGCGCCGTCTATGGCGTGGCGCGTTGTTGATGCGCAGCATGCATTTGAACACGCTGTTTCTAAAGGGGCGACACCTTATCTTGAAGATGACCGCACATTAGACGTTCCGGCTATCGTGGGCATTGGCGGTTCGATTTTGTATTTCGTTGAGAAATATGGCGAGAAAGGCTCTGCCTATGAGGCTGAGTTTAACTGGATTGGCGAAGCTGATCCAAAGCCAGAAGGTATTGGTTTTTATTACCTCGATCATTTGACGCATAATGTTTATCGCGGCAGCATGGATAAATGGTGGGCGTTTTACCGCGAGCTATTTGGTTTCACGCAGATCCATTTCTTCGACATTGAAGGCAAAATGACAGGCCTTGTTAGCCGTGCAATTACATCGGCATGCGGTAAAATCCGTATTCCGCTGAATGAATCGACTGATGATAAAAGCCAGATCGAAACATATTTGCAAAAATATAAGGGCGAGGGCATTCAGCACATCGCTGTTGGTTCTGACGCGATTTATGATGCGACCGATAAGCTGGCAGATAATGGCCTAAAATTTATGCCGGGCCCGCCTGAAACATATTATGAATTGTCGCAGGAACGTGTGAACGGTCACTCAGAGCCGATCGAGCGCATGAAAAAGCACGGCATTTTGATTGATGGTGAAGGTGTTTTTGATGATGCCAATGGCGACCGCATGACGAAAATTCTTCTTCAGATTTTCTCTAAAACGGTTATCGGCCCGATCTTTTTTGAATTCATTCAGCGCAAAGGCGATGAAGGCTTTGGCGAAGGCAACTTCCGCGCATTGTTTGAAAGCATTGAGATGGAACAGATGCGTAATGGCGAATTGCCATCAGAAGCTGCTGAATAGTTACGCCACTTATTTAATTAGCTTTTAAGACCAGCGAGTATCGCCAGATTGCGTTTTAGTGATCTGGCGTTCTCCTCTCCAAGCCGTTCCATCAATGAACGGTCAAATGCCTTGGCGCGGCGTTGCAAATCTTCCAAAACGTGCTTTCCCGACTTTGTTAAAAACAACTCCTCAAGCCTGCGGTCAGTGTCCATTGTCCGGCGGGCGATAAATCGCTTTTGTTCAAGCGCTGAAACGGCACGGCTGATTTTCGTTTTATGAATATTAGCGCGGGTGCAAATGTCTTTGGCGGTCATGTCCCCGAATTGACCTAAGTGAAAAAGTACGCGCCATTCTGTGCGCAGCATCCCGTAACGCTCTTTATAATATTGCCGAAACCCAAGGCTTGCAGCCTCGGCTGCCTGATTGAGCAGATAGGGCAAAAATTCGGTTGAATAAAACGTGTCATCTTTTGTCATTTTATCTACTGAAACTGTTGTTAGTTACATTTTCAACTAATACGCTCGTTTTCATGGAGAGACAATCATGAACAAGCAAACATCTGCCGATGCGCTCAAAGATAGCGCAGAGCATATTGATCCACATGCCGGTTATATGCCCGGCTTTGGTAATGATTTTGAGACAGAGGCTCTGCCAGGCGCGCTGCCGCAAGGCATGAACAGTCCGCAAAAATGTAATTATGGTCTTTATGGCGAGCAATTGTCCGGCACGGCTTTTACTGCGCCAAGCCATCAGAACGAGCGCACATGGTGTTACCGTATTCGCCCATCGGTCAAGCACACGCACCGATTTGAGAAAATCGATCTACCTTATTGGAAAAGCGCGCCGCATGTTGATCCAGATGTTGTAAGCCTAGGTCAATATCGCTGGGATGCTGTGCCGCATTCATCTGAAAAGCTTGATTGGCTGAGCGGGATGCGTACGATGACAACGGCCGGCGATGTGAACACGCAGGTTGGTATGGCTAGCCATATTTATCTTGTGACTGAGTCCATGCAGGATGCGTATTTTTATTCAGCCGATAGTGAACTGTTGATCGTGCCGCAAGAAGGCAAGTTACGTTTTTGCACCGAGCTTGGTGTGATTGATTTGGAGCCGCAAGAAATTGCGATCATACCGCGTGGTTTGGTTTACCGTGTTGAATTGATCGACGGTCCGGCGCGCGGCTTTGTGTGCGAGAATTATGGCCAGAAATTCGACCTACCAAGCCGTGGCCCAATTGGTGCAAATTGCATGGCGAACCGCCGTGATTTTAAAACACCGATAGCCGCTTATGAAGATAAGGAAGTGCCGAGCACTGTCACTGTAAAATGGTGCGGGCAATTCCATCAGACTAAAATTGGGCATAGCCCGCTTGATGTTGTTGCATGGCATGGCAATTACGCGCCGGTAAAATATGATTTGAAAACCTATTGCCCTGTCGGTGCAATTTTGTTCGATCATCCTGATCCGTCGATTTTTACAGTGCTGACAGCACCAAGCGGTGTTGAGGGAACAGCGAATATTGATTTTGTCTTGTTCCGCGAACGCTGGATGGTGGCGGAAAACACATTCCGCCCGCCGTGGTATCATAAGAACGTCATGTCCGAACTTATGGGCAATATTTACGGCCAATATGATGCCAAACCGCAAGGCTTTGTGCCCGGCGGCATGAGCCTGCATAATATGATGTTGCCCCATGGGCCTGACCGCAACGCCTTTGAAGGCGCATCAAATGCCGACTTAAAAGCAGTTAAACTCGAAAACACTATGTCATTTATGTTCGAAACGCGCTTTCCTCAACATCTGACAAAGTTTGCAGCAAGCGAAGCGCCATTGCAGGATGATTATATCGACTGCTGGGGCGACCTAGAGAAGAAGTTTGACGGCTCACCAGGCGTAAAATAACGCCGCATAAAGGGATAAATACATGAAATTAGCAACGCTCAATAATGGCACACGCGACGGTGTGCTGGTGGTAGTTTCCAATGATCTGACACAATGTACGGCGGTGGGTCATATTGCGCCGACTATGCAGGCAGCGCTCGACAATTGGGCAAGTGTTGCGCCGCGTCTTGAGCGTGTGGCTGAAATGTTGGGCGTTGGCGCAGAGCCGGTTCAGCGTTTTCATGAAAGCGAGGCGTTGTCGCCTTTGCCGCGTGCCTATCAATGGGCCGATGGCTCGGCCTATGTGAACCATGTAGAATTGGTGCGCAAAGCGCGCAATGCGGAAATGCCAGAAAGCTTCTGGACTGATCCGCTTATGTATCAGGGTGGTTCGGATACTTTTCTTTCGCCGCGTGCACCGATTGTCATGGCAGATGAAGCTTACGGCATCGATATGGAAGGCGAAGTTGCCGTTGTTGTTGATGATGTGCCAATGGGCGCAACACGCGAAGAAGCGCTTAGCGCTATTCGCTTGGTCATGCTGGTTAATGATGTGTCGCTGCGCGGCCTTATTCCAGCTGAACTTGGCAAAGGCTTTGGCTTTTTCCATTCAAAACCATCATCGGCATTTTCGCCTGTGGCAGTGACACCAGACACGGTGGGCGATGCTTGGAAAGACGGCAAACTACATTTGCCGCTCTGTGTTGATTATAATGGTAAAGCTTTTGGCCGCGCGAATGCGGGTGTCGATATGACGTTCGATTTTGGCACGCTGGTTGCCCATGCTGCTAAAACACGGGCGCTTGGTGCTGGTGCAATTATCGGCTCTGGCACAGTTTCCAACAAGCTGGACGGAGAGCCGGGCAAAGCGATTTCAGAAGGCGGGGCAGGCTATTCCTGTATCGCAGAAATTCGCATGATCGAAACGATCAATAATGGCAAGCCTTCAACTGAATTCATGAAATTTGGCGACAAGGTGCGCATTGAAATGAAAGACCAAGATGGCAAATCCATCTTTGGTGCAATTGAACAGACAGTGGAAAAATATAATGGCTAAGGCATTCGCCTCTCAAGGCGACATGAGCGAAAAGAAGATCACCTTTGATGAAATCGGCAAAGACCTTTGGGCGTTTACCGCTGAAGGTGATCCGAATTCTGGCGTGATTATTGGCGATGATAGCGTTATGATTATCGAGGCGCAGGCAACCCCGCGCCTTGCTAATAAGGTGATCGAAAAGGTTCGCTCTATCACTGATAAACCGATCAGCCATGTGGTGCTCACGCATTATCATGCGGTGCGTGTTCTGGGTGCTTCTGCTTACGGCGCTGACCAGATTATCATGGGTGAAGCTGCGCGCGGCATGGTTGTTGAGCGTGGTCAGGAAGATTGGGATTCTGAGTTCCAGCGTTTTCCGCGTTTGTTTGAAGGCCATGAAAGCATTCCGGGCCTGACATATCCGACAACGACGTTCAGCGATAATATGACGGTATATCTCGGCAACCGCCGTGTTGATTTGATGCATCTTGGCCGTGCGCATACGGCGGGCGACATTGTTATTCATGTGGCTGATGAAAACGTCATGTTTACGGGCGATATCGTGGAAGATCAATCTGCTTGTTATTGCGGTGATGGCCACTTCCATGAATGGGGCAACACGCTGGATAATATTGCGGCGTTTGATGTTGATGCGATTGCACCGGGGCGCGGCGGCGCATTGGTCGGCAAACAAGCTGTTGAGCGCGCAATCGAGAGCACACGCGATTTTGTTGATAGCACTTATGCGCCTGTTGAGCGCATTGCGGCGCGCGGTGGTTCGCTTAAAGATGCATGGGATGCCGTGCGTGCTTCTTGTGATCCGAAGTTCAAGGATTACGCGATTTACGAGCATTGCCTGCCGTTCAATGTGGCACGTGCTTATGATGAAGCGCGCGGTATCGAACATCCACGGATCTGGACCGCGCAGCGCGATCTGGAAATGTGGGAAGCGCTTCAAGGGTAGGGGTAATGGCAAGCCGCTATCAGACAGCCTTTAAGCTTTATCCATATGAAAAGGTGGCGGCGCAGGACAATAAGCATGTCGTGCGCCATCCGGTTGTCATTGTTGGCGGCGGCCCTATCGGCATGACGCTGGCGCTTGATCTTTGTCAGCGCGGCACACCGGTTTTAGTGCTGGATGACCATGACGGTGTTGGGCTTGGCAGCCGCGCGATTTGTTTTGCGCGGCGCACGCTGGAGATTGCGGACCGTTTGGGCTTTGGCGATGTGCTGCGCGGAAAAGGTGTGCGCTGGGACGTTGGCAAAGTGTTTTACGGCGCTGACAAAGTGTTTGAGTTTAATCTGTCGCCGGAGGCAGGTTACAAGGCACCTGCCTTTATCAATTTGCAGCAACCTTTTTTCGAGAAGTTTGCCGTTGAGCAAATTCGCAAAGAACAGGCAGCAGGCGCACCGATTGAAATTCGCGGATGCAACGAGGTGGTGAGTGTTGAGGACAAGGGCGATTTTGTGCGTCTGCGGGTTGATACGCCTGATGGTCCTTACGAACTTGAAGCGGACTGGCTGATCGCCTGCGACGGTGCACGCTCACCTGTGCGCGAGATGCTGGGCCTGTCGTTTGAGGGCCGTGTATTTGAAGACAATTTTCTGATTGCTGATGTTAAGATGAAGGCGGATTTTCCGCCCGAACGCTGGTTCTGGTTTGAACCATCTTTTGAGGGCGCAGGCCAATCGGCATTGCTGCACAAACAGCCAGACGATATTTGGCGTATCGATTTTCAGCTTGGCTGGGACATTGACCGCAAGGTAGAATTAGAGCCTGCAAAAATTCGTGCGCGTGTCGATGCGATGCTTGGGCCTAATGCCCAATATGAATTGGAATGGACAAGTATTTATACGTTCCAATGTCGCCGTATGGAAAAGTTTTGCCATGGACCTGTTTTGTTTGCTGGTGACAGCGCACACCAGGTTTCGCCGTTCGGTGCGCGCGGTGCTAATTCCGGTGTGCAGGATGCGGACAATTTGGCGTGGAAACTTGATCTTGTGGTCAAGGGTTTGGCGCCGCAATCGCTGCTTGATAGCTACGGCGAAGAGCGCGAACATGGTGCGGATGAGAACATTCTCAACTCGACGCGGGCAACGGATTTTCTAACGCCAAAATCCGACATGAGTAAGATTTTCCGCAATGCGGTTTTAAACCTTGCAGGAAAATATGGTTTTGCACGCACGATGGTCAATTCGGGTCGGTTGTCCGTACCATGCGTCTATGATGGTTTGAGCTTAAATGCCGATGATGAGTTCGGCGGACCGCACATTAGCCGTGTGGGAGCATCGTGTCCTGATGCGCCGCATGGTGAAGGCTATTTGCTTGATCTGCTGAAGGGGGATTTTACTCTTTTGGCAATTAATGCGGAGGCACCAACTTCGCTTGAGGTTGATGGTATTGCTGCAAACATTATCATGATTGATCGTCCTCATGATGCGCTTGCGGCGCGGTATCTCGGCGATCAAAAATCAGCAATTTATCTGATCCGGCCGGATCAACATATATGTGCGCGTTGGCCCGCCTATGACGCAGCAAAAGTGATAGCGGCGCTCAACCATGCTTGTGGGAGACATTAGATGCGTGAACTTAATCTAGAGCCGAACATTGCCGATCCCGATGGTTTTTACGATGAATTGATTGCTGCTCACAGCACTTTGTCTAAGCAAGAAAGCGATGCGTTCAATGCGCGTTTGGTGCTTATTCTTGCCAATCATATTGGTGATCGCGCTGTTTTAGCCGCTGCATTGGAGGCCGCGAAATGAGTGTTGTTCTTTATGACTATTGGCGCTCATCGGCGAGCTACCGCGTACGCATTGCGCTCAATATGGCTGGCATTGCCTATGAGAGCGTCAATGTTGATTTGCTCAAAAAGGATCATAAATCGCCGGAGCATTTGGCCCGTCACCCGCAAGGGCTTGTGCCCGTGTTGGAAATTGATGGACAGTCGTTCACGCAGTCGCTGGCGATTTTAGATTATCTGAATGAAACGCAAAATTTGGAACTGCTGCCGAAGGAACCTGCTCAGCGTGCCAAAGCGCTGGCATTAGCCCATGCGATTGCCGTCGATATTCATCCCGTATGCAATCTGTCGGTTGTTGGCTATGCAACCAAGGGCGAAGAGCCTGCGCGTAGCGACTGGATGAAACGCTTTATTGAGCCCGGCCTTGCTGCTTTTGAAGTACAATTGGGTGCGTTTGAACAAGCCGCATATTGCACGGGGTCGGCGGTCGGCCTTGCGGATATTTGCCTTATGCCGCAGCTCTACAATGCGCAGCGCTGGGGCGCTGATTATTCGAACTGTCCGCGCATGATTGATATTGCTGCACGGCTTGGCGAAATTCCAGCGTTTCAAGCAGCCCACCCGGATCAGTGTAAGCCTGCTTAATTCCTGCTCGATGCGATGACATTTTTTAAGACCGTGAGCGTTTTGGGATCTGATATTTGGCTCACATTAAAACGCATATAGTGCGCCATTGTTTGTGATGGGCTGAATACATTTCCCGGTGCTAAAACCAAATTATGTTTCAGCGCTTCGCGGGCAATATGGGCCGAATCCAAGCCCTCTGGCAAAGTGCACCAAAGATAAAATCCACCGCGCGGCATGAGCCAAGGCTCAATGCCCAATGCGGATAGTTCTTTTGCAACGCTCAGACGTTTCTTCGATAGTTTTTGGCGTACGTCCTCCATGTGCTTGCGATAACTGCCATCGCTTAAAATGTGGAATAGCATTTCTGACGTTAAAGGGCTGGGGCCGCCGAAATTGGTTGCGACTTGCAAATCGATCAATGCTTCAATCCAATCGGCTCTGGCCGCGATATAGCCACAGCGAATGGATGCAGAAAGAGTTTTGGAAAAACTGCCGATGCGGATGACGCGCTCCAAACCGTCTAGGCTTGCAAGGCGCGGCGAGGCGGAAGGTTCAAAGGCTGAAAAAATATCATCTTCGACAATCGTTAGATCATGCTTTGCGGCAAGTGTTAAAAGTTGATGCGCTGTCTGCGGGGATATGGTTGCACCGGTTGGATTATGCAGCGCAGAATTGGTTATATAGAGACGCGGTTTGTGGGCGATCAGCGCTTCCGCAAAGCGCTCCATATCGGGGCCTGATGCTGTGTAGGGAACGCTCACCACGTTAATTTCATGGGCTTTGAGCAATGCTTGAAAATTAAAATAGCAAGGATCATCTACGATGACGCTATCGCCGGGGCGCAGCAAAAATCGGCAAATTAAATCGATGGCCTGCGTTCCTGAAATGGATAACATGATCTGTTCAGGCCGCGCATTTATTCCCTCATCAGCGAGCTGACGGCCCAGAAAATGTCGCAGGTTTTTTGATCCGCGTGTGCTGCCATATTCAGACAATAAAGCATCGCTCGCGCGTGCGAGTTTGCGGATTGCTTTGCGAATACCATCATTGGGCATCCAATCCGGCGGCAACCATCCGCAGCCCGGTTTGAGCATATCTGTTTCAGCATCGAGTGATTGGCGTGATACCCAAAAGGGGTCGATCTCACGGTCAAGCTTGGGGCCGATTGTTGCCAGATCAAGCGGTGCCAATGGGCTGCATACATAAAAACCTGAACCGCGCCGCGAACGAATAATGCCTTCTGCTGCCAAACGATCATAGGCATCGACAACCGTAGAAGGTGACACATTCATGCGCTTTGCAAAGCTGCGAATAGAGGGTAGTTTTTCGTCGGGCGCGAGGGCGCGACTAGCAATTCTGCTGCGGATCGCCGCCATAACATCGTTGGTGCGCGTGCCTGTCATATGCTCTACTCCCGTCTTGCTCGCCAAGTGTATGGATTTATGTATCCATACAGTTTTGCAATATTGTATTGCTTTGTAACTGTTTGCACCAGTGGTTTTTGTTTAGCGCTGAGCGTTTATATCAGGGATTAAATTATGCAATCATCGACAGCAGGGTGGGGCAGCGGTCTGCTCGGCGTTATTATTTTTAGTGGTTCTTTGCCTGCAACACGCATGGCTGTTGATGGATTTGACCCGTTTTTTTTAACATCTGCACGGGCGGTGATTGCGGGGTTGTTGGGGGCTGCATTGCTTTGGCTGCTGCGCCAAAAGCGCCCAACAAGCAGCGATCTTGGCTCCATGATGATTGTGGCTATTGGCGTTGTTGTTGGATTTCCCTTGCTGACAGCGATAGCGCTGCAACATGTCACCTCGGCGCATTCGGTTATCTTTATCGGGCTCTTGCCGCTATCGACTGCAATCTTTGGCGTTATACGCGGCGGCGAACGACCCAAGCCTGCATTTTGGATTTTCTCCGTCACAGGGAGCCTTTTGGTTGCCGGTTTTGCTTTTTCACAAGGCAGCGCTGGCTCTTTAAAAGGGGATTTGTTTATGACCGCGGCAATCATTGTGTGCGGTCTTGGTTATGCGGAAGGGGCCAGCCTTTCACGGCGACTTGGCGGCTGGCAGGTCATATCGTGGGCGTTGGTTTTATCTTTGCCCATTATGCTTGTAATGGCAGCCGCAACGCTGCCTGTGACATGGCAAAATATCAGTGTGCCCGCGTGGATGGGCTTGGGCTATGTTTCCCTGTTCAGCATGATGATTGGCTTTGTTTTTTGGTATCGCGGCTTGGCGCTAGGCGGCATTGCAGGTGTTGGCCAATTGCAATTGCTGCAACCATTTTTCGGACTGTTTTTATCAGCGATGTTGCTGAGCGAAACCGTGGACCTGTCGATGATCGCCGTCGCTGTGCTGGTGGTTGGCTGTGTTGCAGGTGCAAAACGCTTTGTGTGAAGTCGCGCTCTGCTCAAATCAATGAGCAAAGCGCGTTTTAGCAAGATATGATTAGCGCAAAATGGCGGCGATATTTCCGCCGTCTACCGTTGCAACATTGCCCGTTGTTTTGCTTGCAAGCGCTTGAGACAAGAACACTTCAGCCACATCGCGGGCCGTGACTTCCTGCTGCAAAAGATTGCCTGCCATATAGTCGTCAACGCTGACACCTCTGGCCGATGATCGGTTTGCAATCATATCATTGTCCAAGAGGCCGGAGCGTATACGGTCTGCATTGACTGCGTTTGAGCGCACACCAATGGAGCCATATTCCAAAGCGTATTGGCGCGATAAAAACAGAGTTGCTGCTTTTGGCAGGCCGTAGGCACCAAAGTTTGCACCCGGATTAATGGCTTGTTTGGATGTGTTGTAAAGCAAGCAGCCGCCTGTGCTTTGTGCTTTGAACACGGCAATCGCAGCTTGTGATACGGTCTGGTGGCTAAAGAAGTTTAGCTCAAAACTCTTGCGCAGCGTTGCATCATCCAATTCGCCAATTGCGCCTTCCCAAGCTGCACCGGCGTTTGAAACGATAATGTCTAGGCCGCCATATTGCTTGATTGCTGCGTCGAATGCCTGCGCAACAGATGCTGCATCCGTGACATCACAGGCAAGGCCTAAATGACCTGCGCCAAGGGATGCTGCGACATGTTTGGCTTTATCGAGTTCAAGATCAGCAACAACAATTTGAGCGCCTTGCTCGGCAAAGACTTGGCATGTTGCTGCGCCAATTGCGCCAGCGCCGCCTGTTACAAGCACAATCTGACCGTCGAGCGGTCTTTTCTTTGCGGTTGCAAGTTTGGCTTGTTCAAGTGACCAATATTCAAGCTTGAACAATTCGCCCATTTCAACGGGCTTGAATGCGCCGTGCGCCTGCGCGCCTGCAACCGTTTCAATGAAGATCTCGCCGACATCGCCTGCAATCTTCGCATCCTTGTAGGTGCGGCCAAAGCCAATAAGGCCAAAGCCTGGAACAAGCGCAAGGCGCGGCATCGGGTCGAGCATTGTGCGGGCGATATCGTCCTTGGCATCGTGCTCATTGAAATATGACGTGTAGTCTTTAACGAACTGATCGACCGCCTGCTGAACAGCTTGTTTAAACGCGTCCATTTTGCCTGCTTCAGGCGCAGGTAAAATCACAGGCTTGTTTTTAATGCGGATGGATAGGTCAGGGGTTGGCATGCCTCTGGTTGCAAAATCTGCAAGATCGGCAGCATCAACGAAATCTCTGACCTTATCATTTGTACGATAATCGCAAATAAAGCGTGCATATTCGCCACCGCCAAGAGCGTGAGCAACCGCGCCGCGAATGATCGGCAGCACATTTTCAGGCGCTTCAATATTTGCAGGTAAATCGGCTTTTGAGAAAGAAGTGAATTTCCTGTTTTTAGCAACATAATCCTCTGCCGCAGTGACAGCATCGATCATCAAATCATAGGCCGTTTTTGCATCATTGGCGAAAGTGAAAATGCCGTGCTTGTCGAGGATCAAACCATCAACATCAGGGTTCTGCTCATAAACTTCAGCGGCTTTTTTGGCCAAGTCAAAACCCGGCATGATGTAAGGCACAAAGCCAAAGCGATCGCCGAAAATTTCTTGCGACAATTCGAAAGAATTTTCCTGATCGATGATCGCTAACACGCCTGTTGAGTGCGTGTGGTCTACGAATTTATGCGGAATAAATGCGTGAAGTAGCGCTTCAACCGAAGGGTTGGGCGAGCTAGAATGAATGAGATTTGAGCGCTGTAACTCAACCATCATTTCATCGGAAAGGGACTCAAAGTTGCGCGTGCGTAACAGAGGTTCGATCTTAACTGCAGGCAGACCTTCAGGCTCAATAACGCCCATGTCCCAGCCGCTGCCTTTAACGCAAAGAACATCCCATTCTTGCCCGCCAATATCTTTGGCCGTGGTTTTAACCGATGTATTGCCGCCGCCATGCAGAACAAGTTGAGGCACGCGGCCCAGTAATCTTGTCGTGTAAACCCTAAGGGCCAAGTCTTCGTTGACGCCTTGTTTTGCAAGTTCTTCAACGAGGGCTGCTGCGTCGCTATCAATCCAATTATTCTGCATTTTCTTCTTTCATTAAATTCAAATTGTCATGCGCTTTAAGCAAACTGCACGTGCATGTTTAAAATGTTTGCGTCAGGCTTCTGAATTGGCTTTTTTAAGAAGCAACATCGCCGTTTCATCACAGGTTGCCAGGTGTGTTGCATAGCCACCGCGAATGGCGGCCAGCATAGGTTCCACGCGTTTTTGTCCGGACCCGACGAGCAAGCCCATCTCTTTGTTCTTCATCTTATCGAGCGTGACACCGATCATGCGCTCTTCAACATCGGTTGGCATGTGATTGCCGTGAGCATCAATTAGGCGACCACAAATCACACCTGTTGCACCGCGCTTTTTGTATTCTTCAAGCAGTGTGAAATCCATGAGGCCGGTTTTCAAAATATGGCTATCTTCATTGCAGGTGCCGCAGGCGAAAATTGTTTTGTTGCAATTGGTCACCGCCGCCATTTGCTCAACAATGACAGGTTCGGCCAAAAGCTGCTGCACCAGTTTTTTGTCCGAGAGCAAAAGCGGCACATGAAGATTGACGCAGTGCGCACCAAATTGTCTTGCCAGCATGGCCGAGCAAATTTCGGCTGCAAAGCCTTTTGAGGCAGGGCGCGAGCCGACGAGCTGGACGATCTCTAAATCTTCAATCGTTTGGCTGGATGCTGATTCTGACACCTGAAAAATAGTCTCGCCCCAAGCAACGCCCAAACGGTCACCCTTGGTTAGAAGATGCGGCAGCCAATCGGCTGCCATTTTTGCAACGCGTGCTGCGGTTGATCCATTTGAGGAGGGCGCAATGCTGACCTCTTTGAGGCCAAATGTATTGGCCACGGTGCGCGCCAACTCGTGTTCGGTGAAGATGTTAGGATCAAGCGAAATGCGAATGTAGCCGCGCTTGCGAGCCTCCGAAAGATAATTGACCACGGAGGCTCTGGAGATATCGAGTTTGTTTGCTATCTCGTTTTGATTAAGCCCCTCGTGATAATAACACCATGTCGCATCCAAGATCGCGCGTTCTTGGCGATCAAGGCGTATGTCATCATTTGCGCGGGGCTTGTTATCTGGCAATGTTAGGACCCTGTCTTTTTGTTTTTAGCCGCTGGTTTCACATTTGCAAATTCAGGAAACATTGCTTGCAAACCTTCGGCCGTGGCGGGCGTGACGCCGCGCTCTGTGATCAAACCGGTTACAAGATGGTTTGGTGTCACATCAAAAGCTGGATTGCCGCCTGGCGTTCCTTCTGGTGTTACTTGAACCATCCCAATGCTGCCGTCTGGCATGATGCCTTGTACGTGCGTTGTTTCTCGTGCGCTGCGTTCTTCAATTGGAATATCAGCAACACCGTTGGCAATTGTCCAGTCAATGGTCGGAGAAGGTAGCGCGACATAGAACGGTACATTGTTTGCGTGTGCTGCCAGCGCCTTGAGGTATGTGCCGATTTTGTTGCACACATCGCCGCGCCTTGTTGTTCTGTCGGTGCCAACGATCACAAGGTCAACTTTACCATGCTGCATAAGGTGGCCGCCTGCATTATCAACGATATATGTGTGCGGTACGCCGTGGCTGCCCAGCTCCCATGATGTCAATGCACCTTGGTTGCGCGGGCGTGTTTCATCGACCCAAACATGGATAGGAATGCCGGCATTATGGGCATGATACATTGGGCTCGTGGCTGTGCCCCAATCAACGGTTGCAAGCCAGCCTGCGTTACAGTGGGTTAGAATGTTGATTGTCTCGCCGGGCTTTTTGTTTATTGCGATTCCTTGAATGATCGCCAAACCGTGCTTGCCAATTTGCGCGTTGATTTCAACATCTTCATCGGCAATTTCATGCGCAAGTTTAAGGGCTGCATCTGCGCGTTGATCTTCAGGCAGTGGCAGTAATGCATCTTTGCAACGGTTCAATGCCCATCGCAGATTAACAGCCGTTGGGCGCGTTTCGTTAAAATATTTCCACGCTTTTTCTAAATAGGCATTGGATGGATCAATTTTCATCGCCAGTGCCATGGCATAGGCAGCGGTTGCGCCGATGAGCGGCGCGCCGCGCACGCGCATCTCCACGATCGCATCAGCAAATTCTTCCATCGTGCCGACGGTCTGCGTTCTAAAGTCATGGGGCAGCCAGCGCTGATCAATGATCTCTAAAACGTTTTTTTCTGAATTCCACCAGAGCGACCGGTAGTGCTTGCCGTTTACCTTCATAGGTATTCTCCTGTATTAAACCGCTCGGCCATTGAGGTGAGGGAAGAAATGTCTTTGATGTTTTCAGCATTGAGGATGAGCTCTGCGCCCATCATGATGTTGCGTGCTTCAAGCGGCGCTCTGATGGACGTGTCTTCAATGCTCTCGAAATCTGCATTGTGTGCCAGTGAGAGCACGCGTCGGTGCATCTCAATGCCGCAAATTGATATTGCGTCTTGTAGAATGTGATCAAGAACGTCGTCGCATGCAGCCGCAGATGATTGGCCTTGGTCTTCAAACAATGAAGCAGGGTAAAGCATGCCTGTGCGTTCTGTGTTCCACAGATGGCGGAACTCGACATAGAAATGCTCAAATGTTTCTTTAATGGTTGCGAGTATCCAGCCTTGGTAATCGCTTAAATCGGCTTGGCTGCGGTGCCCTGGCTGGCTGAAATAAGCCATCAAAAAGTTTGCCGTTAGCATGCCGATGTCAAAGCCCATTGGGCCATATTGTGCGAACTCAGGGTCGATGATGCGGCTATCATTATCGGTCGACATGATTGAGCCAGAATGTAAATCGCCATGCACCATAGTCTCGGTGTTGGAGGCAAATTTCATCATCATTTTTTGAACACGGTTCTTAAGAGCAGTATTGCTGCGAATGTTCTTAATGATGCCTTCAAGTTCCGGCGTGTGATGGTTCATTTCCGCATCATAATAAGGATCGGTAAAGACCAAAGATTCTGTGATTGCCGGAATTTCTACATTGCCAGAAAACAGGCCAACATCGGCTTTTTTGTCGGCGCTTTTCATGGAAAGTTCAGAGCCGCGAAAGGCTGTGCGCGCGCAGAATTTACCCATTGTTTCTGATAGATTAGCAACCTTTTCGCCGGCAATTAATTTGCCGCGTAAAATGATGTGGGGTTGCAAAAACTCCATAATAATAAGCGCTTGCTCATTGTTGAAGTAATAAATTTCTGGCACTGTGCCGGGTGCGCGCTGCTGTTGGCGCACCAATGCTTCGTGCTCATAATAAGCGCGGTAAAGCGGCAGTGGCCATGAATCTCCGACAAGGCGAACATATGGCAAAGCCTGTTTTACGATGAGGGTTGCGTCTGGCGCCTCCACGATAAACACCAAGTTTAAGTTGCCGTCACCGACCTCTTTTACTTGCCATTTTGACGTGTCAGTGCCGATACGGCTGGTCACTGCGTCAATGGTTTTGAGCCTTGATGCAATAGTGTCAACCGACAGCTCTTGGTAATTGCTTGCCTTTTCCATGGGTACCTCCTGATCTTTAAAGAAAATAAAAATAGTCAATTGTCAAGGGTGTTGACATAAGAATAAATAAAAGCCACGATAGTGATGAGACATACACCATTGGGTGCTCTGGGAGGGGCCATGACATCAACCGTTTTAACAATTGAAGGCGTTTGCAAAAGCTTCGGTAGAAACGAAGTTTTGAAGGGCATCGACCTTACATTGAACGCTGGAACCGTAACGGTTCTTATGGGCGCTAACGGTGCAGGTAAATCCACTTTGGTTAAAGCGATCTGCGGCATTCATTCGGTTGATAGCGGCAACATGCAGATTGGCGATGCGCCTTATGCACCGGCCACAGCGGCCGATGCTCTTTCTCTTGGCGTTGTGGCTGTTCACCAAAGCATTGATGATGGTGTTATTCCTGATCTGGATGTTGCGACAAATTTGATGTTGGATCAACTGACGAAGCCGGGTGCGAAGACTTTTGTTCGCGATAGAATGATGCGCGAACAGGCAACAGAAGTTGCCAAATCCATGGGCCTTAAAATGGACGTGCGGATGCGTGTGAGCGATCTTGGCGTTGCAGACCGTCAGATGATTGCAATTGCGCGCGCTATGGCGCGTTCTCCGAAAGTTTTAGTTCTTGATGAGCCGACATCGTCGCTTTCTGCATCTGAAGCGGACCGGCTTTTCGCATTGATTGACCGCTTGCGCGATCAAGGTGTTGCTGTTCTTTATATCTCGCACCGTATGTCGGATATCAGGCGCATTGCCAACCGTATTATCTCAATGCGCGACGGGCAGGTTTCAGGCGTCTTTGAACAAGATAATCTTGATTATGAAGGCGCTGTTACAGCGATGCTCGGTCATAAAATGACCGAAGTGAATATCGTGCCGAAAATATCTTATGCGCCTGTTTTGGAAATTGAAAATCTATCGCTTAAGAAAAACTGGCCTGCGTTTAACTTAACCGCCAATGAGGGCGAAGTCATTGCCGTGACTGGTTTGCTCGGCAGTGGCAAAAGCCAAATGGCGGATATTATTTTCGGCTTGAGAAAACCCGCAAGCGGCACAATGAAAATTGATGGGCGGCTTTATACGCCTTCAAGTGCGAGCGATGCGATTGCATCGGGTGTCTTTATGTCGCCAAAAGACCGCGGCAATAATGCGGTGGTGGGTGCGTTCAATATTTCGGACAATATGAGCCTGCCGTTCCTGCGCGCTTTTAGCAATTTTTCTTTTATTAGCGGCCGCCGACAGCGCCGCGCGACGACAGAAATGATCAGCCAAATCGGCGTTGTTTGCCAATCTGAAGATGATTCAATTGGCACACTTTCAGGCGGCAACCAGCAAAAAGTTATGATTGGTCGCTGGCTGTTAAAGCCAAGCCGTGTATTGCTGCTTGATGAGCCGTTTCAAGGTGTTGATATTGGTGCGCGCCGCGATATTGGCCGCCATATCCGAGACACAGCTGGCAATCGTGCGACGATTGTCTTTGTTGCTGAAATTGATGAAGCAATTGAAATTGCTGACAGAATAATTGTGCTCAATGAAGGCAATCTTGTTGGTGAGCACACCAATGAAAATTTAAATCTGGGCGCCTTGGTTGCACAAATCACTGGCGAAAAAGCTGCATGAGGAACTACACTAATGCGCAATGAAGACTTGCGGTCATTTGCCATACGATATGGCTTTATCATTTTATTGGTAGGCCTATCGGTTTACTTCAGCCTCGAAGCGTCTGGCTTTTTTAGCGCGCGCTCGGCTGTGTTCGTTTTCCAGTCGGTTGCGATTACAGGCATTTTGGCGCTGGGTGTTACCTGCACCTTGGTTGTCGATGGTTTTGATCTATCCATCGGTTCTGTTGCGACCTCCGCGCTAATGCTGTCGGCTTACTCGATGGTGGTGCTTGAACAACCTGCCTATGTGGCTGTTCTTTTATGTTTGGCGATGGGTGCTTTTGTTGGTCTGGTGAACGGGCTGCTGATTGTGAAAATGAAAGTGCCTGATCTGCTTGCAACGCTTGGCATGATGTTTTTGCTCATCGGTTTGCAGCGTATTCCAACGCAAGGTAATTCAATTGCAACCGGTATGAGCCTTGGCGATGGCAGCACTGCAGAGGGCACTTTCTCTGCAGCTTTTCTTTGGCTTGGGCGGCACCGCTTTGATCTGGTTTTGGAGCGCCTTGTTCCTGTGCCTGTCGTGATCTTCTTGCTGGTTGCTTTGGCTGTTTGGATTTTCCTTGAATATACCCGTCATGGACGTTTAATGTATGCCATTGGCTCAAACCAGCGTGCAGCCGAATTGGTTGGCGCGAATGTTCAGCGCTACAAAATCATGGCCTATGTCATTTCTGGCGTTACAGCATCGATTGGCGGCATATTGCTTGCTGCACGTTTGGGCCGCGGTGATATCGCGTCGGGTAACAATCTGTTGCTCGATAGTGTTGCTGCAGCGCTTATCGGTTTTGCTGTTCTGGGCGCTGCACGTCCAAACGCATTTGGCACGGCTATGGGCGCACTATTCGTCGGCATCCTTTTGCAGGGCATGACGATGATGAACGCCCCTTATTACACTCAAGATTTCGTTAAAGGCGCGGTCCTTGTTTGCGCGCTCGTATTCACTTTCTATCTTTCGTCGAAAAGTTCGGCGGCTCGTAAAGTTTAGGAACACTCAGATAAACCCATGGGAGGATTAAATATGCTGAGAAGACAAATGTTGAAAATTATTGGTGCCGGAGTATCGGTACTTGCTATCGGAGCATCGGCGTTTGCCGCTGACATGCCTGCACCATTCGACAAGCCGGGCGACGTTAAAATCGCATTGGTGCGCTATCTGTCTACAGGTGACTTTTTCCAGTCATATTTGTCTGGTGTTGAAACACAGGCTGCTGCACTTGGTGTAGATTTGCGTGTGCTTGATAGCCGCCAAGATGCTGCTCTTCAGGCGGATATGGTTGATCAGGCGATTTCGCTTGGTGTGGACGGCATCATCATTCAGCATGGTTTGACAGAGTCCATGAAAGAAGCAGCGCAGCGCGCTGTTGATGCAGGCATCAAAGTTGTTGCATTCGATGTGAATGTGGAAAACGAAGCTATTCCGCAAATCGAACAGTCAGATTACCAGCTTGGTAAATTGGCGCTCGATCAAGCCATTATAGATAATGGTAATGATTTCACTGCTGGCTATGTTTACGTGCCAGGTATTGCGCCGCTTGACCGCCGCGATGTTGCTTGGAAAGAAGCCAAAGAAGCCAATCCAGGCATCACAGAAGCTGCAATGTTTGGTACGATGGACAACCCGATTGCAAACTCGGTTGCCAACCAAGCCCGCTCTGTTTTGCAGGCTAACCCAACTATCAATGTTGTTTTTGCACCTTACGACGAATTTGCTAAAGGCGTGAAAATTGCGGTTGATGAAGCTGGTCTAACAGATGACATCGACATCTATTCAGCAGACGTTTCGACAGCTGATATTTCGGCAATGCGTGAACCAGGTTCTGCATGGGTTGCAACCGTTGCAACAAACCCATCAGTTGTTGGTGAAGTGTCTGTACGCACATTGGCATTGATGCTTGCTGGCGAAAATCCAGGTGCTTCAGTGATCGTTCCTCCGACACTGATCACACAGAAATTCCTGAACGAAAACGACATCAAAAACATGGATGATCTGGGATCAAAAATGCCTCAGTTCCAACATGCAGATGTTTCTGTAGCGGACTGGATTCCACTTCCAAAGCGCTAATGGCGCGTTGGACTAAATAACAATAACGAACCAAGGCCGCTTATGGCCTTGGTCACAAAAACGGAAACTGGACAATGTTGATTGGCATAGACGGACGCATATCGCCGCAACTGCTTTTTGTTTTATCAAGCATGGGGCATGGTGATGAAATCGCTATTGTGGATTCAAATTTTCCGGCAAGTTCGACTGCCGCATATTGCCAAATAGGCGAGCCGATTGATCTGCTTGGTATCAATGCTGTGGAGTGCATTGAGTTGATCGCTGGCATTATGCCGCTCGACTCTTTTGTTGAACATTCTGCGCTGCGCATGGAAATTGATAATGCGCCAGATGAGCTTGGTCCTGTGCATGAAGATGCATCTGTTGTTCTGAATAAAATTGCAGGCAACGAAGACAAATTTGGCTCGATTGAGCGACAAGAATTTTACGAAAGATCAAAGTCAGCATTTGCTGTTATTCGCACTGGCGAGACGCGTCCCTATGGATGCTTTCTGCTGCGCAAGGGCGTGATCTTTTAAGTCGATGGTCAAAATAATCATGAATTTATATCCACGTAATTCGGCTCACCGAATTGCTAGAAGAGGGCTGAACTATGCGCAATAAAAAGACATCAGAAGAGGTTGCACTGGGCATTAGACGCCGCGTGTTTGAGCATTCAATGCGTAACAATGGCGGATATTTGTCTCAAGCTTGTTCAGCAGGCGAGCAATTGGCTTGGCTTTATAATGAAGAGCTAAAATTGGGCGACCCAACGCTGCCAATGATACCAAAACCGTTTGAAGGTGTGCCTTCGGCTGATAATCCAAACTATCACACAGGCGCTGGTTATAATGGTCCGTTTGAGCCGCAATATGACCGTTTGTTCATCGCGCCTGCGCACTATGCTTTGGTTGCCTATGCAACGCTCATTGAAGTGGGTCGTATGGCGCCTGAAGGGTTAGAAATGTTCAACAAAGACGGATCGTCGGTTGAGATGATTGGCGCTGAACATTCGCCGGGTATGGAAGTGCACAACGGCACGCTGGGTATAGGTCTTTCAACGGGCGCTGGTCTTGCTTATGGCCGCAAGCTGAAAGGCGAGCCGGGCCGCACATGGGTTTATATGTCGGATGGTGAAGTGCAAGAAGGCCAGACATGGGAAGCGGTGCAAGCAGCGAGTTTCCACGGCATTGATAATCTTTATGCGATTATGGATGTTAACCAGCAGCAATGTGATGGTGCGATGGATAGCGTGATGGAGGTTGGCGATCTTAAAGCCAAGTTCCAGAATTTTGGTGCCGTATGTGTCGACATTGACGGTCACGATATCAACGCCATGCGCGATGCGGTTAATGAACCCCATGATGGCAAGCCGCTTATCATTTTGGCCAATACCAACCCGTTTCATTCGATGCCGATTTTGGAAGAACGCTTTCCGCGTCTTCATTATGTGCGCTTCAAATCTGAAGATGAACGCGCACGCATGAATGTTTCAATTGCAAAAGATCTGGGTGTTGAGCCGGTCGATTACAGTCACTGATTTTACTGATGCGTGTGCGACCCCATTTGGGTCACGCGCAAAATGGAGCCTATTATGGTAGAAATGGTATCACGCCCTTATGCGTCCGCTTTTGAAAAGTTCGCAGTCGGCAAACCAGAAATTTTATGTCTTTCAGCCGATCTAACATCATCGTGTGAAGTCGACGGTTTTCGCGATCGTCACCCAGATCAATTCTTGTCACTTGGCATGGCCGAGCAAAATATGATGAGTTTTGCAGGCGGCCTTGGTTTGGCTGGCTTTCGCCCATTCATTCACACATTTGGTGTGTTTATGTATCGGCGCCCTTATGACCAGCTTATGGCATCGATTGCCTATCCAAGACGCAAAGTGCGTTTGATGGGCTTTTTGCCTGGCATTACGACACCTGGTGGCATGACGCACCAATCGATTGAAGATATTTCGGTGATGCGTTCCATTCCCAATATGACAATCTTGGAAACCGGCGATGCAACCGAAGTTGAAAGCATCTGCGAAGCGGCCGATTCAATTGATGGTCCGGTTTGGTGCCGCGTGTTGCGCGGTTCTGTGCCGCGTCTGTTTGATACGCCGATTAAAGTTGGTGAAATGCGCGTGCTGTCAGAAGGCGATGATATTCTGGTTGTCACATCGGGCATCACAACAGAAGAAGCAATGCGTGCACGCTCAGCGCTAAAAGAGGCTGGTCTATCCATCCGCCATATTCACCTGCACACAATCAAGCCGTTCGATCACAAGCAATTGCTCGATCATATTGGTTCGGTCAAACATGGTGTTGTGACAATTGAAAACCATGTCACTGAAGGCGGTGTTGGCTCGCTCGTTGCTGAAACAATGGCTGATGCGGGTGTGGGCAAACGTCTTGTGCGTTTGGGCCTTAAAGACACCTATGCGCATGGCGGATCACGTGCCTATCTTATGCGCTATTATGGCTTGGATGCGCTGGCGCTTGTTGGCGGTATTGAAGACATTATGGGGCAGAAATTCGGTATCACCGAAGAAGATATGGAAGCTGCCCGCGTTGATGATGTTCACTCACTCGTTAAAGCTGAGGCGCTATAATGGACCGCTTCAATGTAACGTACCGTCTGTTTGCAGACACTGAAACTGAGGCAAGTGATTTTGCCACAGCAATTGCTTTGGAAAACACCGTGGAAATTCCGCGCGATGTTGTGCCAAGTGGTTACATTGAAGATGTCGTGCTGGGCAAAGTGGAATCTGTTGAAACGGAAGCAGATAAAACTTGGCTCGCACGTATCAGCTATCACATCGATGCTGCGGGCGCAGAATTGCCGCAGCTTCTCAATGTGATGTTTGGCAACGCTTCGATTTTGAAGGGTGTTAAACTCGTCGAATTTTCGTTCAATGATGATGTGCGATCGCTCTTCCCCGGTGCACGATTTGGTGCGGCGGGTTTGCGCCAATTGATCGGCAAAAAATCTGGCGGCTTTGTTTGTCCGGTTATCAAGCCACAAGGTTCAAGCGCAGAAGAGCTTGCCGAGCTTTGCTATCAAACTGCGCTGGCTGGCGCTGATATTATCAAAGAAGATCACGGCCTTTCGAACCAGAAAAACGCGCTTTTCAAAGACCGGATTCCACTATGTGCGGAAGCGGTTGCTAAAGCCAATGCGCAGCGCAGGGCGAATGGTGATAGCAGTCAGGCGATCTATCTGCCGAATATTGGCGGGCACGGCGATGAAGTTGAAGATCTGGCCTTTTATGCCAAGGAGCATGGTGCACAAGGATTGTTGCTCATTCCGGGACTGTTTGGCTTTGACGCGATGCAACGTCTGGCGCGCAATGACGGTTTTGGGTTGCCTATCATGGCGCATCCATCCTTTGCGGGCCCTTTCGTTTTATCAGAAGATACGGGCTACTCACACGGCTGTTATTTGGGCGATCTGATGCGTTTGGCGGGTGCTGATATTAGCGTTTTCCCGAACTATGGCGGCCGCTTTGGTTTCAGCAAAGAACAGTGTCTTGAAATCGTGAGTGCGTGTAAATCTGATACGGGTATCGGCAAGGCAATTTTGCCAAGTCCGGGCGGCGGCATGAGCATTGAGCGCTTGCCGGAAATGTACGACACTTATGGCGATGATTGCGTGTATTTGGTCGGTGGTTCGCTGCTACGCTATGGCGCAAAAATTGGCGATGCGATTAAACAGATGAGTGCTGCGTTAAACAGTTCTGCTTGAAGCTGATAATATTATTGCAGGCCTGCTCGGGGCGTGGTTGCACATACCATATGTAGCTCATCAATCGCCGTGTTGATGGTGAGCTTTGCGCGGTCTAATGCAAATTGATCGCCAAATTCAGCCGAGACGCGTAGGGGGAAAATCCATGATTTTACTTCTTCGGCTGCGGCAGCAAAGGCTGCGCCCTTAGCGCCGTGCGGTGCTTCAATGTGCATATATTCATCGATGATGACTTGGTCGACATGATCGCTATTTGTGAGCTGATCAATATAGGCACGTAGTTTTGGAAAGCTGGTCATAGGGTAAGAACTTCATGCTGAATTGCGTGATGGTTCTTTTGTAAAATTGCGCCTTAAGCTTTGCAATTGATCTGCTGGTCTACACACAGCTTTCCACCTGGGAATGTGCATCAGCAGAGGTCGATCATTCGCAAGATAGCATAGCGCTTATTAGCTGTGATGCTGCTGGTTACGCAGCAGCTAAATTGCTTGCCTGTACCATCTGATCGCGGCCATTGTTTTTGGCTTGATAGAGCGCTTTATCTGCTTCATGCATGGCTTGCGAGTATTTGGTTTTTTGCGCGAAGTATTCAGATATGCCGGCGCTGACAGTAATGGGAAAACTTCGCCCGTTGAAGTGAATGGGCGTGGATCTTACATTTTGCAAGATACGCTGTGTGATTGTTTCTGCTTGCTCTGCAGTCGTGTCACGAAGAAATAAAGCGAATTCTTCACCGCCAATACGCACAGCCAAATCGGAATCTCTGGCATTTAATTTCAGGATTTTGGCAAAGGAAACCAGTGCTTTGTCGCCGCCGTCATGTCCATATTTATCATTGACCGCTTTAAAATAATCAAGATCGAATACGACAACAGAATCGACATTTCCAGATTCTTCGGTGTTGTTTTCAATCGAAATTTCAAGCCCGCGCCTGTTCATAAGCCCTGTCAGTACATCTGTGTTTGCAGCCGCTTCCAGGTTAATCGTTGCTTCAAAAAGCGCGTGTTCGCGCTCAATGAGCGTGCCAAGAATAACGGTAGAAATAATAGAGGTGGGCAGTAAAAATGGGTAAACATTCCATATTATTTTATTGGCTAATTCCCAAGGCAAAATATAAAGGCCGACAAGCTGCAATGAAATCATTGTGCCACCAATGACAAGATGGTGGAACTTTGGTCGCCCCTTGCATTTACATATTTTAATCCAAGAATATCCGAGGATTGCTGCAAGTATAATGCCGACAACTCCGGAAAGAGCGCCTTCACCACCGATATAAAATCTTGCGGCACTGGTTGCGATGGAAACAACAATTGCGGCTGGCAGCCCGCCAAATGCGGCACCAAGCCCAACCATAATTGCACGGCCATCGATAATAATACCGGGTGCAAATTCAACAGGGGTAATCATTGAGAAAATAGCCGCGAAGGAAAACAATACTCCAGTTATGAGCGATTTTTGCAATGGTGTGAATTTAGCGCGGATAATAATCCCGAACGCTACAGCTGTCAGCGCCATGATGCCGACTGCTTCTATAAATGCCACAACTATAGCGGTTTTTAACATAAATCACATTTCCCAAGTATATCTTTATCGATAGCGTGTGCTGGTAAATGTAATGTTTAATATTTATACTACCTTTTATTTTGGTTAATGAATTTCCTGTACTGATCTTGTTTCTGTTTTTTCTGTATAGAAATCTTACATAATGCTGTCGCGTGTTATTTCTAATGGTGCTCGCAGTGACTGCTGTAGCCGTTTATCGTATGTTTGGATGTAATATTTCAATTTACTTGGCAGCTGAATGTATATGCTAATCCAAGTGAAAAACTTCTTCCATTGAAGCCCACCATTCGCCCTCTGCGCGGGTCTCCAGTGGTTGTTGCATAGGTCCGCATAGTGCCCACCATTCCTGTGTTACAGGATCGTTGGCTATGGCCGCATTATCGGCTTCAAAATTTTTGCCCGTATATTCCCAATAGGCAAACATCAGGTTTTCAGGCTGTTTGAGATAAATAGAATAATTGGTGATGTTTGAATCGCGCAAGCGCTGTAGCACTGCTGGCCATACATCTGCGTGAAGCCATTTATACATTTCGAGATATTGAGGCTTTAAACCGATGACCATGCCCATGCGTTGTGTTTTGGGCTTTTTTTTCTTTGGCGTGTCTACGGCTTTAGAAGTCATGATGTTTGCTCCAATGCGTAAAAGCGTGCGGCAGTTCTGCCATAAATTTCATCGCGATCAGTTTGGCTCACATTGCTCAGTAATTGATCCGACACGCTGCGCCATTGATCATAATCACCGGCCAAATTGAGCACTGGCCAATCGCTGCCCCACATCACACGCTTTGCGCTAAAATGACTGATCACGTGATCAATAATCGGTTGCAATTGGGCTGCATTCCAGTGGGGGCCAGCCTCGTTGGCTAGGCCGGAAATCTTGCAGAAAACATTTGGCAAAAGAGCAAGTTTTGCCATCCCGTCACGCCAAGCATTACCTGCATCAGCACCGTTGGCGATCACTGGTTTTGCGCAATGATCAATGACGATCGGCAGGTTCGGTATTTGCTGAGCAATATCTGCGAGTACATCCAAGTGACGGGGAACAACCAATGCATCTAGCCGCAAGCCTTGGTTTGCGAGAGCGTGAAGATTTTTGATAACTTGCGGACGCTTAATCCAGTTGGTGTCGGGGATGTCCTGTAACATCGGACGCACGCCTTTGAGAATTGGCGCTTGTGACAATTGCTTCATTACGTCCGGTGCATTTTCATCGTCAAGATCTACCCAGCCCACGACGCCTTTAATAAAGCTGTTTTGGGCGGCTAATCCGATAAGAAATTCGGTTTCGGCAATCGTTGCGGCAGCCTGAACAACCACTGTGCCTGTAATCGCGTGACGCGCTAATATGGGTTCCAAATCTTTGGGCAGAATATCGTGGCGAATATCGGCAATATCATCCGTCATCCAAGTGTAGTCGCCGCGTGAGATTTGCCAAAAGTGTTGATGGGCGTCGATTTTTGCAATTTGCGGCATCGGTTTTTCCAGCGGTTGATGACTACTTGACATAAAATGTTTTGTATAATTAAAAACAATGCAACTAACGCAACGAGCCGTCAATAGGCTAGAAGGAGTATTGCGAGATGCAATCCACGCCAATTTTACAGTTCGGAACGAGTCGTTTTCTTCAAGCGCATATTGATCTGTTTGTTTCGCAAGCGATGGATCGAGGGCAAGCGGCAGGGCCAATTACGATTGTGCAAAGCTCTGGCGATAGCGCACGCGCAAAACGACTTGATGGCTTGGTCGGTGCTTACCCTGTGCGTGTGGAAGGACTTAATGAGGGCCGGAAGGTTCAAGAAACAATTGCGGTGCGTAGCATCGTGCGCGCCTTAACAACAGCGACCGACTGGCCGGAAATTACGCGCATCTTTGTTGAGGAAGTCAGCATTGTCTTGTCGAATACTGGCGATAAAGGATTTGCGCCGCAGCCATGTGATATGGATGCCGGGTTTGATCAAGCGATGTCTTATCCTGCCAAGCTCACCCAGCTTTTGCGTTTGCGGTTTGAAGCGAATGGCAAGCCTATTCAGATTATGCCGATGGAATTAATTGTTGAAAACGGTGCCGTGCTGAAAAAACGTGTGCTGGAAATTGCGCAAAATGACAGTGCCGACTTTAAGCGTTATTTGGATGAGGGTGTCGTTTGGGTTAATTCGCTCGTGGATAGAATTGTTTCTGAACCACTTGAACCAGCAGGAGCGGTGGCTGAGCCCTATGCGCTGTGGGCGATTGAAGATCAGCCAAAATTGCAGCTGCCTTGTGAACATGAGAGCATTAAAACTGTTGCGTCATTAGATGAAATCGAAGCGCTTAAACTGTTTGTCTTAAATCTTGGCCATAGCTTTTTTGCGGATCGCTGGCTTGTTCGCAAGGGCAGCACAGATGTGATGATGCGCCAGTTGATGGAGGATGAGGACGAGCTTGCCGCTTTGAAAAAAGTATATTCTGACGAGGTAAGGCCAGCCTTTGTTGCAGCTAAGCTAGAGCATGAATTTGACGCTTATGTTCGTGTGACTTTGGACCGTTTTGCCAATCCTTTTTTGGAGCACAAAATTGCGGATATCGCGCAAAATCATCAGCAAAAAGTTGAGCGCCGGATAAAGGCTATGCTTGATTGGGCGATAGCCAAGGGCGATCAATCTGACAAACCTATTCTACAAGAAATTGTTGACCGAAACACGGAGACTGCATGATGCATTTTGATAAACGACAGGTTGGTAAAACCGACGTTTCCGTGACATCGCTTTCTTTTGGTGGTGCGAGTATCGGCAATTTAGGCGGTGTCGTGCGCGATGCAGATGCGGCGGCAGTGCTGGATTATGCTTGGCAGGCGGGTATCCGCTATTTTGACACTGCGCCTCATTATGGGCGCGGATTATCTGAGCAACGCATGGGCGCGTTCTTTGCAGGCAAAAACCGTGATGATTACGTGATTTCCACAAAAGTGGGGCGCGTTTTATCTGCTGGAGAACCAATGGAAGAGGCTGATGGTTTCATTCAGCCCTTACCCAATGCCGTTCGTTATGATTATTCTGCAGAAGGTATTCTTGAAAGCTTTGAGGCGAGCTGCGAACGCTTGGGCACATCGCGTGTCGATATAATTTATGTTCATGACATTGGTGATGTAACGCATGGTGCCAAAGAAGGTCAGCGCCATATGAGCGACTTGCTGGGTTCTGGCATGGGCGCGTTGCATGACCTTAAACAATCAGGCCGCATCGGTGCTATTGGCTTAGGGGTCAATGAGTCTCAGGTTTGTATTGACGTTATGAAAGAGACGCCGCTTGATGTTATTCTTCTAGCAGGACGCTTAACATTGCTGGACAGAGAAGCAGAAGACGCGCTGCTTGATCTATGCAAAGCGCAAGGAACAAGTCTTGTTCTTGGCGGTATTTTTAACTCCGGCATATTGGCGACTGGGCCAGTTGCGGGCGCATGGTTTGATTACAGCCCCGCATCTGACGAAATTATAGACCGTGTCAAAATTTTGCAAGATAATGCGCAGAAGGTTGATCTAACTTTAGCCGAGGCCGCATTGCAATTTGGGCTTCATCATCCTGCTGCTTGCTCGGTTTTACTGGGCACTGGCAAGGTTAAATCGCTGCAACGCAATCTCGATGCGGCGCAAATTAAACTATCTGAAGCAGCGCGTGAATTTGTAACGCGCTAAGGTGTGTGACTGTGTGCTTCTAGTGAACCTAGTAAGGTTTCTTTTGATGTTGCTAGATGGGTAAGGGCTGCTGCTTCTGCTTTTTTGAAGTCGCGGCTTCTCAAGGCATTTATGTAAATTAAGTGCTCTTTGATAGCGCCTTCATTGCGTTTGCGTTCGTCCGTTTTATTCCATTGAAAATGGTAGTGGAAAATCAATGAGATGATTTTCTGAAACTCTTTTATAAAGCGATTGCTGACCACGCTGTTGATTGCCGTGTGAAATGCTTCATCCAGTTTTGAAAAGTCATGATAGTCCTTATCAATTCTCTCCAAAAGCGCCAAATGCTCTTGTTCTAAAACGTCAAGCCGTGCCCAAATGGCATGGTCCTGCGGCAAAGCCACAAGATGGCGCACCGAGTTAAGTTCAAGAACAACGCGAAAATCAGACAGTTCAATCGCGTAATCTGCGGTAAAACCGTTAAGTACCCATCCGCCGCGCGGACGCCGAACAACGATGCCGAAACGGCTAAGTGATGAGAAAAATTCTTGTAATGTGTGTGGCGCAACAGAAAAATATTTCGATAATTGTGCAACGTTGAGCGCGGTTCCGGGCGGCACATCCATGCGCAAAACCCAATCTAAAAATCGGCGTTCGAGTTCTTCAATCGTTATAAGCGTTGCGGGCAATTCCATGTGATCGGATTTCTTAGAGCGCCGCTTGATGAGCTTTTCACGGCCATTCAAAGCGATGATGGATTGTTCATCAAGCTTGCTGAGGACACTGCGAATAACCGTTCGGCTAACACCTAATTTAGATGATAAAATATTTTCAGACGGCAAAACCTCGCCGATAGCCATGCCATCGCAAAGCGACAACATCTGCTTGTGAGCAACAATAAAGCGTTCATTCGTGCGGGCCATAAGGTACTTCGCTCCAGTTCATTCAGATATATAATAACTGTTTTTTGCAATTGTTCAAAAAAAATTAAAAACATTTGACGATGCCATTTTACGACTATACGGTTTATTATTATTAAAATCAGAATGTGGCTCTGGGAGGAGTGATCTTGTCTGAAGTACAGACCAAATCAAAAATGCGGTTTTTACCGTCTGGTTCAGCGCTACATAAAGTTTCAGCTTTACTAACGCTGCTTCTCCTTGTTCTGGCGTTCTCATTTACAAGCCCTGCCTTTTTGTCGCTGAACAATGGTCTTACCGTTTTGCTGCAAACAGCAGTGATCGGCCTTTTGGCCATTGGTATGACGATGGTTATTATCACGGGCGGTATTGATCTGAGCGTTGGATCGGTTTTAGCGCTTTCCGGCGTGGTGACGGGTCTTACGATCAAGGCGGGCGTGCCTGTTATTCCTGCCATGGTGCTTGGCGTTATTGCGGGCGGCTTGTGCGGGTTTATTAATGGTTTGGTGATTACCAAGATGCGGATTACGCCCTTTGTTGCAACGCTCGGTATGATGATGATTGCGCGCGGTGTTGCGCTGCAATTAACAGGCGCAGCGCCCATCAGCCGACTTGGCGATACATTTGGCGCGCTTGGCAATGGCTCGTTTTTCCGTGTTGTTGAAATGCAGGCAAATGGTTTTCCGAAGGTGATTTTCCCGGGTATTCCTTACCCTGCGGTTCTGCTGCTTGTTATGGCTGTGCTTGGTGCATTTTTATTGCAGCGTCGCCAGATCGGCAGACATATTTTTTCTGTTGGCTCAAATGAGGAAGCGGCGCGACTTTCAGGGGTAAATGTCACGCGCACTAAGATCTGGGCTTACACTGCATCGGGTGCATTGGCTGGACTTGCAGGCATGGTTTTAATGTCGCGTCTTGTGACTATTCAGCCCAATGAAGGCGTTATGTATGAGCTTGATGCCATTGCAGCATCGGTCATTGGTGGCGCGTCTTTGATGGGCGGTGTCGGCAGTATTTCAGGCAGCATGATTGGTGCCTTTATCATTGGTGTTCTGCGCAATGGTCTCAACATGGCCGGAACATCCGCATTCATTCAACAAATCATTATCGGGATCGTCGTTATCGGGGCTGTGTTCATAGACCAGATGCGTAATCGAAACTGATCAGTCGTCTTTAACTAAAATCTTCATCTAGGGAGGAAACCATGAAGAACCTACTGAAAACTATGCTTGCAACAAGTGTGCTGGCTTTGGCTACATCGACTGTATCGGCGGGAGAAATTGCCGTTATCGTTAAAACGACAAGCTCTAACTTTTGGCAAAATGTGAACAAAGGTGCGACTGCTGCTATTGGCGAGCAGAGCGAACACACAATGTCATTCAATGGCCCAGCTACGGAATCCGCTGTTGCCGATCAGGTCTCACTTGTTGAAAATGCAATCAACCGCGGTGTTTCTGCGATTGTTCTTGCACCATCTGATCCAGAAGCGCTTGCGCCTGCCGTTAAGCGTGCTTTTGAAGCCGGTATTCCGGTTGCTATCATTGATAGCGGTTTGGCTGAAGGTAATGAGAAATACTATCAGACATTCCTTTCAACAGATAACTGTGCTGCTGGTGAGCAGGCTGCCAAATTGATGATCGACACTGCAGGAAGCTCCGGCAAGGTTGCTGTGATGTCTTATGTTGCTGGTGTTGGTTCTGAAATCGGCCGCGTTGGTTGCTTCACAAAATATATTGAAGACAATTCTGACATCGAAATTGTTGGGCCGCTTTATTCGCAATCACAAATGGCGACAGCGCTTAACCAGACAACGGATACGCTTGCAGCCAATGGCGATCTTATTGGTATCTTTGGTGCCAATGAACCAACAGCAATCGGCATGGGCCGTGCGATTGAGCAAGCTGGTAAAGCTGGTCAACTCACAGCCATTGGCTTTGATGGTAATGCAGACCTTCAAGACATGGTGAAAAGCGGCACGTTGCTTGCGACTGCTGTGCAGGGCTCGTTCCAGATGGGCGAACTTGGCGTCAACGCTGTGATCGATCTTCTTGCTGGTGAGAAGGTGACTGATTTCATCGACACTGGTGTTGTGATGGTCACAAAAGAGAACATCGATTCTCCTGAAGCACAAAACGTACTTTACTGATTGTGCAGCAGCTGGCGCAACTTGCGCCAGCTGTTCACCCTATAAGCGGCGAAATCAACTATGCTAAACACAGCAACAGATAAAACTCCTTTGGTCGAGATGTCGAAAATCCACAAAAGATTTGGTGGATTGCATGCGGTCGAAGATGTGTCGGTTAGTCTTCATGCTGGCGAGGTCGTTGGCGTGTTGGGCCACAACGGCGCGGGTAAATCTTGCCTTATGCGCATTTTGTCCGGTGCGATGAATCCCAGTGAAGGTAAAATCCTTATCAATGGCCAAGAGGCTGTTATTGATACGCCGCAAGATGCGCGTCACAATGGTATTGAAACGATCTATCAGACTTTGGCGCTGGCCAATCATTTGGATGCGGCGGCCAATCTTTTCCTTGGGCGCGAGTTAAAGACCCGCTTTGGCAATCTTGATGATGCGCGGATGTTTTCTGAAGCTGAAAAGGCGCTGCGCCAACTCAATCCTAATTTTAAGAATTTGCGTGATGCGGTATCGAATTTATCGGGCGGGCAACGCCAAGTGATCGCAATTGCGCGCGCCATTTATTTTCAAGCCAAAGTGCTGATTATGGACGAACCAACGGCAGCGCTTGGACCATCTGAAACGGCGATGGTTGCAGATTTGACGCGCCGCCTCAAAGCCGAAGGTATCGGCATTTTTCTGATTAGCCACGACATGCATGACGTGTTCGATTTATGCGACAGAGTGATGGTTATGAACAAGGGCCGCAATGTTGGCACGTTCGCCATCGGTGATGTGAACAAGGATGATATTTTGAGCCTGATTATTAAAGGCGCATTGCCTGACGACTGGACACCGCGAGGGCAGGTTCAATGAGCGGACAGATGATGCAAGTTGGTGTGGTTGTTGAGCCTGGAAAATTTGCCATTGAGCAACGCCCATCTGTGAGCGAAGTACCAGAAGGTTGGGTACTGATTGATATTTGCGCGGTTGGTGTTTGCGGCACGGATTATCATATTTTGGAAGGCAAACATCCGTTTTTGGCCTATCCACGTGTGATCGGTCATGAACTGAGCGGCCGTGTTACGCATGATAGCAATGGCTGGAATGCAGGCGATCTCGTGGTCGTTAATCCTTATTTGTCCTGCGGTTCTTGCCGTGCATGTGAGCGCGGTAAACCCAACTGCTGTTATAAAATCGAAGTGCTTGGCGTTCACCGCGATGGCGGGCTTGCGACGCAACTCGCTGTGCCATCTGGTAATCTTTATTCAGCCGAGGGGCTTAGCTCAATACAGGCCGCAATGGTCGAATTTTTGGCCATTGGTGCCCATGCTGTTCGCCGCTCTGAAGTGGCGGCGGGGGATAATGTGCTTGTGACCGGTGTTGGCCCTATCGGCATTGGTGCGGCGCTTTTTGCACGGCTTAAAGGTGCCAATGTATCGCTGCTTGATCTGAGCGATACACGTCTAAACGCAGCAGCAGAGAAATTTGATTTCAAGCAAGGCTTTACGTCAATTGATGCCGCGTTACGGCATACTAATGGTGCCGGCTATGACGTTGTTTTTGATGCCACAGGCCATAGCGGCGCGATAGAGGCTGGATTTAAAACTGTCGCGCATGGCGGCTCTTATGTTCTGGTCAGCGTTGTCAAAGATGATATCACTTTTCATGATCCGGAATTTCACAAAAGAGAAATGCGTTTGATTGGCAGCCGCAATGCGCTCAAACAAGATTTTGATTGGGTCATGGATTCATTTAAAAATAATTTGATTGATGCGGACAAACTTTGCTCTAGCATTTTGTCGCTTGAAGAGTTGTCATCTCAGTTCAGCGATTTGGCTGCGGACCGTGCAGAACTGATTAAAGTAATCGTGAGCCTTGAGGATTGATATGAGCGCTCCAGATATTTTGAAGCTTCACGATGATGATAATGTCGCGATTGCACTTGCGCCGCTTAAAGCTGGTGAAAGCGTAGCAATTGAGGCTATCCTCAAGTCTCACAAAGTGGCTTTGGTTGACATTGCTGAGGGAGAGAACGTGCTGCGCTATGGCCAGATTATTGGCAAGGCGACCGTCATGATACCGGCGGGTTCTCATGTGCATGAGCACAATATGGAAATGAGCGGTCACAAAGTTGATTACGCTTTTTCATCTGCGGTAAATCCACTGCCTGCGCCTGCAATTGAGCGCACTTTCCAAGGGTATCACCGCGCCGATGGGCGTGTTGGCACACGCAATTATTTGGGTGTTTTAACCTCGGTCAATTGCTCGGGTTCGGTTGCACGGTTCATCGTTGAGGCGGCGGAAAAGTCTGGCATTCTGGATGCGTTTCCCAATGTCGATGGGATTGTGCCCATCGTGCATGGCAGTGGCTGCGGCATGGCGAACCGCGGCGAAGGTTACGATATTTTACTGCGCACTTTGGCGGGATATTCGAAGCATCCTAATTTTGGCGGTATTTTGCTTGTGGGGCTTGGCTGTGAGGTTTTGCAGCTTGCAACGCTGGTTGGTGAGCGCAAAATTACAGCTGATGGCCCGATGCGCTATATGACCATTCAGCAAATGGGTGGAACACAGCGCACGATTGAAAAAGGGCTTGAGGAACTAACGTCACTTGCAGCCTATGCTAATCAGGCGGAACGTGCACCTGCGCCAATATCTGAACTTATGCTGGGTATGCAATGCGGTGGCTCTGATGGCTATTCTGGCTTTACGGCCAATCCAGCTCTGGGTGTTGCATCTGATCTTTTGGTCGCGCATGGTGGCACATCGATTTTATCTGAAACATCTGAAATTTATGGCGCTGAACATCTTTTAACACGCCGCGCTGTAACAGCCGAGGTCGGCCAAGCGCTTGTTGATAAATTGACATGGTGGGAAGAATATTGCGCACGGCATGGCGCAAAAATGGACAACAATCCAAGCCCTGGCAATAAACGTGGCGGTCTGACGACAATTCTTGAAAAGTCGTTGGGCGCTGTATCAAAAAGCGGACAGGCACCGCTTGCAGGTGTGTATGATTATGCTGCACCGATTACGCAGAAAGGTTTCGTGTTCATGGATAGTCCAGGATATGATCCATGTTCGGTCACGGGGCAGGTTGCATCGGGCGCAAATTTGATCGCCTTCACAACAGGGCGAGGATCTGTATCTGGCTATATGCCAACACCATGTATCAAGCTTGCATCAAACTCCGATATGTATGCGCGCATGAGCGGCGACATGGACATCAATTGCGGTGAGATTGCCGAAGGGCATTCCCTTGCTGACAAGGGCGCGGAAATTTTCGAAATGCTGATTGATGTGGCGAGCGGCACAAAGACAAAAAGCGAATCGCTTGGCTTTGGCGGTGTTGAATTTGTGCCTTGGCAAATAGGCGCGGTGCTTTAGTTCAGTTCAAGGACATCATCATTAATAAGCTTGAGTTTTGATATTACAGCTGATCTGAAGGCGATTTAGCGATGATATGCGCGCAAATAGAGCGCGATAAATGGGTATATGCAACGTATATGCCTAAAGTTTTGTGCTGCACGGCACCTGGTAACATCCTGTTTATATTTATACTGATAGAAGAAAGATATATTCTTTTATTCTTGGTGCCACTTTACTTTCAAAGTCAATACCTACATCAGTGTTGCTTCAAATGAGAGATTCTCGCCGAAGAAAAAGAAATTGGGTTTATCCCCATTTCAATTCATCGACTTGCCTGATCTGAATTAGAGAAGTGATATGAAGCCAATTTTTAAGAAAATGGTTATTACTGCCGGTCTTGAAATTATCGCTCTAAGCCAGTTAGGGCGATTGATGCCGCAGGCCGCTGGACGCGGTGTCATATTCACGCTTCATCATGTGCGCCCTGCAATGAATAGACCGTATGAGCCTAATGCGCTTCTATCAATTACGCCGGACTTTCTCGAACAGGCAATCCAAGAGGCGATCTTAAAAGGGTACACGCCGGTTGCGCTGACTGATTTGCCAGAATTGCTTGCCAAAGGTGACAATAATAAGCGTTATGTCGCGTTCACACTGGATGACGGTTGCCGTGACAATGCTGAATTTGCAGCGCCGGTATTTAGAAAATATGGCGTGCCATACACTTTGTACATTACAAAGGGCTTTGTGGAACGAACGCATACAATGTGGTGGGAAACCGCTGAGGTTTTGACACGCGCCGTTGATCAATTTCAATTCGATTTTGGCGATGGTGTTGAAGATGTCATTTGCTCAACTCACCAGCAAAAACATGCGGTGTTCTTACGCATAGCGCAATTGATTGAATCTGTGGATGAAGACACTGCTGTTAACCGGCTGAACGAAGCGGCGATCGCACACGGTGTTGATCCAATGAAGATTGTCAAAGATGAAGTCATGAATGCCGATGAACTGCGAGAACTTGCCAAAGACCCTCTTGCAAGCTTTGGCGCACATACGGTTTCGCATTGTTGTTTAACCCGTATCGATGCTGCGCACTTGGACCGCGAAATGGCTGACTGTATTGAGGCGATAAAAGAATGGACGCAAAGGCTTCCTGCATCGATTGCCTATCCATATGGTTGGAAGCGTGCTTGTGGGCCGCGCGAAGCAAAGGCTGCACGCAGAGCCGGACTTAGAATTGGCGTGACAACACAGCCCGGTGTTTTAACAAATTATAGCCAAGACGAGTGGATGTTATTACCACGGGTTTCGCTCAATGGTTTCTACCAAAAGCGACGCTATGTTGCGGCGATTCTGAGCGGAATTCCATTTCGTTTAATGTAAGCGGCTTTTGCGCTGAGGATAACAAAGTTTATTCGAGATGAATTTTGTGCATTGCACAATTTTTTATTTTAAGCAGAATAGACAATATGTCAGGCCCGCTTCCTTCAGTTCTTATCATTGATGAAAACGCTACCCGTGCTTCAATAATTGAAGCTGGGTTGAAATTAGCTGGGCACAACCGCGTCACGATCATTGATGACATGAATGGGATTGCTGCAAAAATAGCAGCGCTCGCGCCCGACGTGATTGTTATTGATATTGAAAATTCAAATCGCGATATGTTGGAGAACGCATTTCAATTATCGCGTGCGGTCAAGCGGCCGATCGCGATGTTTGTTGATCGCTCTGATAATGAAACAATGCAGGCGGCCATTGATGCGGGGGTTTCAGCCTATGTGGTTGATGGACTACGGCAAGAGCGGGTTAAGAATATTCTGGATATGGCGATTAGTCGCTTCAACGCATTTTCTAGGCTAGAGCGCGAGCTCGAAGAAGCGCGCGGTGCACTACAGGGTCGTAAAATCGTAGAGCAAGCCAAGCACATGATTATGAAAAGCCGCGGTGTGGATGAGGATGCAGCCTATAAATTGCTGCGCTCAACAGCCATGAATCAAAACCGCAAAATAGTGGAGGTCGCCGAAAGTTTAGTCATGTCTGCCGATCTTCTTGGCGCAGGAGGTGGTAACGATGATTGAACTGACTGCTGGTTTTATGCCGCTCACGGATAGTGCAATATTGCTCGCTGCGAAAGAAAAAGGGTTCGCCGAAGAAGAGGGAATTACGCTTGAGCTTGTACGCGAAAATTCTTGGGCCAATATGCGTGACCGACTTGCTATTGGCCATTTTGATATAGCCCATGCGCTGGCCCCGATGCCGCTGGCGGCCAATTTAGGGCTGACGCCGTTTGACACTAAACTGATTGCCCCGATGGCGCTGGGTTCTGGCGGAAATGCAATCACGGTCAGCAATAGCCTGTATGAAGCGATGTCCAGTAAGGCCCAATTTTCGGTATCCGATGCGGCGGCGGCTGGCGGCGCGCTTCGGCTTGTCGTTGAACAGTTGAAACATGGGGCCAAAAAAACGCTGCACTTTGCCGTGGTTCATCCGCATTCGGTGCACAATTATGAACTGCGTTATTGGTTGGCTGGTTGTGGCATTCATCCGGACGCCGATATTGAGATTGTGGTTTTGCCGCCGCAATTAATGGCAGATGCGCTGGCAGCAGGGCAGATTGACGGTTATTGCGTTGGTGAGCCTTGGAACACCATTGCGGTTTCGCGTGGGGTAGGCAAAATCGCGACCGTTAAAGCGGCAATCTGGGCTTCCAGCCCTGAAAAAGTTTTGGCGATGAGAGCGAATTGGGCAGCTGAAAATGAGCAAACAGTCACGTGTCTTGTGCGCGCTCTTTATAAAGCGTCTTTATGGTGTGCAGATAAGGCCAATGTGAGTGCGCTTTGCCATATATTGGCCAAGCCGGAATATCTGAACCAGAGTGCGGATATTATTGAACCAGCGTTGACGGGCTCAATTCTCAATGGTGCATCTTTAAATTCTGGATTGGCATTTTTCGAACCTCATGCACAAGCCGCAACCTTTCCTTGGCGCAGCCAAGCGCTATGGATTTATAGTCAGATGGTTCGCGCCGGTCATGTTGCTCATGACAGCAGCAACAAACAAATTGTGCACGATAGTTTTAGGCCTGACATTTACCGCGCTGCGCTCACGCCCTTAGGGGTAGCGGTGCCAGCCGCAAACTCCAAAGTCGAAGGCGGATTGCTGGAGACCACGGCAGTGGGCGTGAGTGCCCAATCGCTATTTTTAGGTCCAGATGGTTTCTTTGACGGAACTGTTTTTGACCCTGATAAAATGGATGATTACATCGCCGCACAAAAATAGAGCATTTTCTGTTTTGCATATTTATTAGGCTTAAATATGTATCGCAGTGCACAATGCTTATTCAGACGCCTAACGCCGATATTTCTCTCATTATCTTTAAGTTGCTGAAACTAATGCTTTTTCAAACGTTGTCGCAAACTGGCACGCCTCATGCATAAGTGTTGATAGCTATTCAGAGCTGATTTTTAAGATCCAATGACGGGTCTTCAACAGGCAACGCCGCCAAACCAGATTTCACCGCAATCCTCCCGCGGTGCTTTTGGTTTGGCGGTTTTTTTATGCGGAAAATCCGCAAGGAGAGAATTGATGACATTTCGGATCACGCGCAGAACGGCAATTACCGCACTGACGCTCGCATCGACAGTGGCGCTTTCACCTGTGCAAGCAGAGATGCTTGAGGTGGAAAAGGACGAGTTGAAACTCGGCTTCATTAAATTGACTGATATGGCACCCTTAGCGATTGCCTATGAGAAAGGATATTTTGAAGATGAGGGGCTTTTCGTTACGCTTGAAGCGCAAGCGAATTGGAAAGTGCTGCTGGACCGTGTCATCACGGGCGAGCTTGACGGTGCGCATATGTTGGCAGGCCAACCTTTGGCAGCCACGATAGGCTTTGGCACTAAAGCGCATATCGTCACGCCGTTCTCGATGGACCTTAATGGCAACGGCATTACTGTTTCCAACGAGGTTTGGGAACTCATGAAACCGCATTTGGAAATGGATGCTGAAGGCAAACCTGTCCATCCGATTAAAGCTGATGCGCTTAAAAAAGTTATTGATGCGTTTAAGGCTGAAGGGCGGTCTTTCAACATGGGAATGGTTTTCCCCGTGTCGACGCATAATTATGAACTGCGTTACTGGTTGGCATCGGGCGGTATTCATCCGGGATTTTATTCTGAAAATGATGTGTCGGGACAGATCGGTGCGGATGCGCTTTTATCTGTAACGCCGCCGCCGCAAATGCCATCCACGCTCGAAGCAGGCACGATTGATGGCTATTGCGTGGGCGAACCTTGGAACCAAGCCGCTGTGTTCAAAGGTATCGGTGTGCCGGTCATCACCGATTATGAGATATGGAAAAACAATCCTGAAAAAGTATTCGGTCTGTCGAAAGAGTTTACCGAGCAAAATCCGAACACAACGCTTGCGCTTACCAAAGCGCTTATCCGTGCATCGAAATGGCTTGATGAAAATGACAATGCTAACCGCATGGAAGCCGTCGAAATTTTGTCTCGTTCTGAATATGTCGGTGCGGATGCAGAAGTGATTGCAAACTCGATGACGGGCACCTTTGAATATGAAAAAGGTGACAAGCGCGATGTGCCGGACTTCAATGTATTTTACCGCTATTATGCGACCTATCCTTACTATTCAGATGCTATTTGGTATTTGAGCCAAATGCGTCGTTGGGGACAAATTACGCAGGCAAAAAGCGATGACTGGTATGCCGAAACGGCCAAGTCGGTCTATCTACCGGACATCTATTTGCAAGCTGCACGCATGGTCGTTGAAGACGGCAATGCAGATGAAGCGGACTTTCCTTGGGATAGTGACGGCTACCGCGCACCCACGCCTGCAGAAAATATCATCGACGGTGTTTCTTACGATGGCAAAGCGCCCAACGCATATCTCGATACGCTGACAATTGGTCTTAAAGGCGATGAAGCCGCTGGCGGCTAACGCGCTTAATCCAAGCAAAGCGCATTCATGCGCTTTGCATCCTCATTAGAATTTTGATCAAAGGTATTTGAAAGATGGCAAACGCCACAGACATCGCGCCAAATAGCAGCAACGGACGCGAGAAAATATTTTCTGCAATTACGAAAGCCAGTGGTTGGCTCGACGCGCTGGGTTTTTCTTGGCTTGTTCCAATTCTGCGTATGATTGCAGGTGACAGCCCGCGGGACCAAATGCGCGAACTGCGCAGTGTGTTGCTTATTCCGCTTTTGGGCATTCTGGCATTTTTAATGGCTTGGGCCGTTCTTGCACCGAAAGTCCAAACATCGCTTGGTGCTGTGCCGGGCCCTGTTCAAGTTTGGGAGCAGGCCCAAAATTTGTGGGGCGATCATGTGCGCGAACGTGAAAAGGCGTCTGCTTTTTATGCGCGGCAGGATACGCGCAATGAAAAATTACGGGCCGCAGGCAAAGAGCCAAAGTTCCGCGATTACACCGGAAAGCAAACTTATTTAGATCAAATTATAACGTCGCTCTTTACCGTTGGTCTTGGCTTTGTGATTGCCACTGCTATTGCCGTGCCGCTTGGGATTGCCTCTGGTCTATCGCGAAATTTCAATGGCGCAATTAATCCGCTTATTCAAATTTTCAAACCTGTTTCACCGCTGGCTTGGCTACCGATTGTGACGATGATTGTTTCTGCGACCTATGCAACGCCCTATGAGTGGATGCCTAAGTCTCTGCTAATATCAGCGGTTACGGTGACGCTCTGTTCCATGTGGCCAACGCTGATTAACACCGCATTGGGCGTGGCTTCGGTTGATAAAGATCTCATGAATGTTGGTCGCGTGCTGCAATTGCCGACGCATAAAACAATTACGCAAGTTGTTCTGCCGTCTTCATTGCCGCTCATCTTTACAGGCCTTCGGCTGTCGTTAGGTGTGGGCTGGATGGTGTTGATCGCCGCTGAAATGCTCGCGCAGAATCCAGGCTTGGGTAAATTTGTCTGGGACGAGTTTCAAAATGGTTCTTCTCAATCGCTTGCCAAAATTATGGTGGCTGTTCTGACCATCGGCATTATCGGCTTCATGTTGGACAGGCTGATGTTTGCCTTGCAACGCGCCTTTACATTTTCTGCAAATCGATAGGAGCGTATGATGAGTTTTCTCGAAATATCCGCTCTATCAAAATCCTATGGCGAGGATGAAAACCGCACTGAGGTGCTGAGCAATATCAATCTGAAAGTCGATGAAGGTGAGTTCATCGCGATTGTCGGATTTTCAGGATCAGGCAAAACAACATTGATCTCTGCGCTTGCAGGCCTGATTGCGCCAGACGAAGGCGGCGTGATTTTCAAAGGCACTGAAATCAAGGGGCCGGGGCCAGAACGCGGTGTCGTGTTTCAATCTTATTCACTCATGCCCTGGATGACGGTTGGCGGTAATGTGAGCCTTGCTGTTGATAGCGTCTTTCATAAAAAGCCCAAGGCTGAACGCAAAGCCATTGTTGATAAATATATCGACATGGTGGGTTTGAGCCATGCCAAGGATAGAAAGCCATCTGAACTTTCTGGCGGTATGCGCCAGCGTGTCGCCGTTGCCCGCGCACTTGCGATGCAGCCCGAAGTGCTTTTGTTGGATGAACCGCTTTCTGCTCTCGACGCGCTGACCCGTTCAAAACTGCAAGATGAGTTCGCGGATATTTGCGAGAAAGAAAAAAAGACGATTATCCTCATCACCAATGATGTGGATGAAGCGATTTTGCTTGCTGACCGGATTTTTCCGTTAACACCGGGACCAAGGGCAACGCTTGGGCCTGATTTCAAGGTCGATATTGCGCGCCCACGCGACCGTGCTGACATGAACTCGGACGAGGGTTTCATTCAACTGCGCAGCCAGATCACCAGCTATCTTATGGAGGCTGGCGCCAAACGCGGCGCTGAAACCGAGCGCGATATTAGTCTGCCCAAAATTGTGCCGATCTCAACACAAAAAGCAAAACTGCCGAAGGCTTATGCAGACGCTGCCACTTCTCTGCATGAGGAGCGTTTTCTGCAGTTTAGTCAAATCAAGAAAGTCTATCCGACACCAAAAGGGCCGCTTACAGTTGTTGATGGGTTTGACCTCACCATGAAAAAGGGTGAATTCACCACACTGATTGGCCACTCTGGTTGTGGTAAATCAACCGTGCTTTCGATGGTCGCTGGCCTTAACCCTTTGAGCGAGGGTGCCATCATTCTGGATGGTCATCATATTACCGAAGCTGGGCCTGACCGCGCAGTCGTATTTCAAGCGCCATCGCTCATGCCGTGGTTGACGGCTTATGAGAATGTCGCGCTTGGTGTTGACCGTGTTTATCCGAATGCCACCAAAGCCGAACGCAACGATGTTGTTGAATATTACTTGCAGCGCGTTGGGCTGATTGATGCAAAGGATCGTTCCGCATCGGACCTGTCCAACGGTATGAAGCAACGTGTCGGCATTGCGCGTGCGTTCGCGCTTTCACCCAAACTTTTGTTGCTTGATGAGCCCTTCGGCATGCTCGATAGCCTTACCCGCTGGGAGCTTCAGGACGTCTTGATGGATGTTTGGAAACAGACACAAGTAACAGCGGTCTGTGTGACCCATGATGTCGATGAAGCGATACTTCTGGCTGACCGCGTGGTGATGATGTCGAACGGACCGAACGCCAAAATAGGCAACATCATGGACGTCGATTTGGAGCGGCCGCGTTCGCGCAAAGCTCTCCTCAATCATCCTGATTATTACGCCTACCGCGAAGAATTGTTTGAGTTTCTGGAAGCTTATGAGGGCGGTGCAAACCCGAGCGAGGAGCAACTCAAATCCATTTCACAAAAACGGTCCACGCGTATTTCTAGGCAGAAAAAATCAGCAATCAGCCTGTCGGCAGCGGAGTAAAACCATGACAAAAAAACAAAAACTGGTTGTAATTGGTAACGGAATGGCACCGGGCAGAATGCTCGAACATCTGTTTGAAAAAGCACCAGACGCTTATGACGTAACGATTTTCAACGCCGAGCCGCGTGTCAATTATGACCGCATCATGCTGTCGCCGGTTCTGTCGGGCGAAAAGAGTTTTGAAGACATTATTATTCATGGTGATGGTTGGTACATCGAACATGGTGTGATGCTTTATAAAGGCCACAAGGTGGTCGACATTGATAGGAAAGCCAAAACCGTTACATCGGAGCATGGTGAAGTTGCCACTTATGACAAGTTGGTTATCGCCACCGGTTCGGCTCCTTTTATCATTCCCGTACCTGGTCATGATCTGCCCGGCGTTCTGACGTATCGCGATCTTGATGATGTGGATGCGATGCTACTTGCTGCACAAGCACGCGGCAAAGCGGTCGTCATTGGTGGCGGATTGCTTGGGCTTGAAGCTGCGGCGGGCCTTAAAGAAAGAGGAATGGACGTTACGGTCATTCATCTTATGCCGACTTTGATGGAGCGCCAGCTTGATCCTGCTGCCGGATATCTGCTTGAGCAGGAACTTGAAAGACGCGGCATAAAGATTATCACAAAAGCCAGTACCAAGCGCATTTGCGGTGAAACGCGGGTTGAAAGTATTGAACTTGAAGACGGGACTGTGATCCCAGCAACGCTGGTTGTTATGGCTGTCGGTATTCGGCCAAATGGTGCATTGGCAAAAGATGCAGGTCTCTCGGTTAATCGCGGTATCGTCGTTTCTGATAGCATGCAAACAAGCGATCCTGACGTTTTTTCGCTGGGTGAATGTGTTGAACTTAATGGCAATGTCTACGGTCTTGTTGCGCCACTTTATCAAATGGCAGAAGTTGCAGCGTGCCATTTAAGCGGGGATGCCGATAAGCGATTTGTGGAAACATCGACAGCCACCAAACTCAAAGTGACAGGCATCAATCTTTATTCGGCAGGTGATTTTGCTGAAGCAGAAGACCGCGAAGAAATTGTGCTACGCGATGCCACTGCCGGTATCTACAAACGGCTGGTTCTCAAAGACAACAAGATCATCGGAACGGTACTTTACGGCGATACGGCCGATGGTCCTTGGTTCTTTGATATGCTGAAAAAAGAAACTGATGTTTCTGAAATGCGGGAGAGCTTGATCTTCGGTCAAGCCTATCAGGGAGGAGCGGCGCTGGACCCCTCAGCGGCCGTTGCAGCCTTGCCAGATGATGCGGAAATCTGCGGCTGTAACGGCGTATGCAAAGGGGCCATCACCAGTGCGATTAAAGCAAAAGGTCTTACCGGACTTGATGATGTGCGCGCCCACACCAAAGCTTCTGCATCGTGCGGAACGTGTACAGGCCTCGTTGAGCAATTGCTTGGCCTCACATTGGGTGATGCTTACAATCCATCGGCTGTGGCGGCGATGTGTTCTTGCACTGATCTTAGCCATGCCGATGTCAGGCGTCTTATTAAAGCAAAAGAACTCAAAACCATTCCGGCTGTTATGCAGGAATTGGAATGGAAAACATCGTGTGGCTGCGCCAAATGTCGTCCGGCTCTGAACTATTATCTCGTTTGTGATTGGCCAGATGAATATGCGGATGATTATCAATCACGCTTCATCAATGAACGCGTTCACGCCAACATACAAAAGGACGGTACTTATTCTGTCGTGCCACGCATGTGGGGGGGCATGACGAGCTCGACAGAGCTTCGGGCGATTGCTGATGTTGTCGATAAATTTGATATTCCTGCGGTGAAAGTCACCGGCGGTCAGCGCATTGATATGCTCGGTATCAAGAAAGAAGATTTGCCCGCTGTTTGGAAAGATTTGGGTGAGGCGGGCTTTGTGTCTGGCCAAGCCTACGCCAAAGGTTTGCGCACGGTTAAAACTTGCGTCGGCACGAATTGGTGCCGCTTTGGCACGCAAGATTCCACAGGTCTTGGTATCAAACTGGAAAAATTTATGTGGGGCTCATGGACGCCTGCAAAGCTCAAAATGGCCGTGTCGGGTTGCCCGCGCAATTGCGCCGAAGCGACGTGCAAAGACATTGGCATTATTTGCGTTGATAGCGGTTTTGAAATTCATTTTGCTGGAGCTGCGGGGCTCGACATCAAGGGCACAGAAATATTGGGCTCTGTTGGAAGTGAAGAAGAGGTGATGGTGCATGTCGTCGCATTGGCGCAGATGTACCGTGAGCAGGGCTGGTATCTTGAACGCATTTACAAATGGGCCAAGCGCATCGGCTTGGATGAAATTCGCAAGCAAATTATGGACGATCCAAAGATGCGTCAATCCTATTACGAGCGCTTCGTTTTCAGCCAAAAATTTGCGCAAGTTGATCCGTGGTCAGAGCGGGTTTCCGGCAAGGACAAGCATGAGTTCAAGCTAATGGCAACGCTTTTACCGGAGGCAGCAGAATGAACGCGATGACACAAAATTGGGTAGTTGTTGGAGCACTAGAAGACATCCCGCGGCTTGGCGCACGGTGTATTGAAAATGGCGAGACGAAGATTGCTGTCTTTCGCACTGCCGACGACCGTGTGTTCGCATTGGAGGACAAATGCCCCCATAAAAACGGGCCGCTTAGCCAAGGTATCGTGCATGATGGGTGCGTAACGTGCCCGTTGCATAATTGGGTGATTTCACTTGAGACAGGCGCAGCGCAAGGCGCCGATGAGGGAGCAGCGGTCTCATATCCAGTTAAGCTGGATGGTGACAAAGTGTTGTTGTGCCTCTGATGCAAGATCAAATCAAAACCACATGCCCCTATTGCGGCGTTGGTTGCGGCATCATCGCGGCACCGCAACCAGATGGCAGCATATCAATCAAGGGTGATCCAGAACATCCGGCCAATTTTGGTGCCCTTTGTTCAAAAGGGTCCGCGCTTGGCGAAACGCTCGATCTTGAAGGGCGATTGCTCGCACCGCAGATCAATGGTGTTGCGAGCGATTGGGACAATGCGCTGAATGTTGTTGCTGATACTTTCAACAAAACGATTGCCGAGCATGGGCCGGACAGCGTTGCTTTTTATGTTTCCGGTCAAATCCTGACGGAGGATTATTATGTCGCCAATAAGTTGATGAAGGGCTTCATCGGTTCGGCCAATATCGACACGAATTCGAGGCTCTGCATGGCGTCGTCTGTTGCAGGGCATCGGCGGGCTTTTGGTTCAGATACAGTGCCAGGGACTTATGAGGATCTTGAGCTTGCGGACGTTCTCGTTCTGGTTGGCTCAAATTTGGCTTGGTGTCACCCCGTGCTCTATCAACGGATTGTTGCTGCTAAAAACAAGCGGCCGGAGATGAAAATCGTACTCATTGATCCGCGCCGGACAATGACTGCCGACATTGCAGATCTGCATCTCGCAATTGCCCCCGATGCAGATGTTGAACTTTTCAATGGTTTGTTTTCCCACCTTTGCCAGCACGGTGCGATTGATCATGATTATATCAATAAATACACGAATGATTTTGCTGCTGCACTGGATAGTGCGCGAGAACTGGACAGTGAAGCGGTTGCTCAGCGCACAGGATTATCTTTATCTGAGTTGAATATTTTCTACCGTTTATGGGCGGGAACAGAAAAAGTTGTTACACTTTTTAGCCAAGGCGTAAATCAATCCCATTGCGGCACTGATAAGGTAAATGCCATTATCAATTGCCATTTGGCGACTGGAAGGATTGGCAAGCAGGGGGCAGGGCCGTTTTCCATTACTGGTCAGCCAAATGCGATGGGGGGACGCGAAGTCGGCGGTCTTGCCAATATGTTGGCTGCGCATATGGAGTTGGAAAATCCCCATCATCGCGATGTGGTTCAGCGGTTTTGGGGCTCGCCTAAAATAGCAAACAGGCCTGGGCTGAAGGCGGTCGATATGTTGGATGCTGTGGCCGATGGACGTATCAAAGCCATCTGGATTATGGCCACAAATCCAGTGGCAACGATGCCCGATGCCAGTGCGGTTGAAAATGCACTTAAAGCGTGCCCCTTCGTTGTCGTTTCAGATATTATGTCACACACGGACACTACCCGTCATGCCGATGTGAAGCTTCCGTCTTTGGGGTGGGGCGAAAAAGATGGAACTGTCACAAATTCTGAGAGACGCATTTCACGGCAAAGGGCATTTTTGCCCGCGCCCAATCTAGCAAAAGCCGACTGGTGGCAAATGGCTGAAGTTGCCAAACGCATGGGTTTTTCATCGGGCTTTAATTTTGCAAATGCAGCTGCTGTATTTCGCGAATATGCAGCGCAAACCGCATTTGAAAACAACGGCACCCGCGATCTAGATATTGGAGCCTACGCTAATATTTCCGATAGGGAATATTCGCAATTATCTGCCTTTCAGTGGCCGCAGGCGAAAGGGCAAATGGCTGAAAAAAAAGATAAGCGTTTTTTTGCCAAGGGCGGTTTTTATACGCCTGATAGAAAGGCAAATTTTGTTGCGGTTCACGCTCCCAAGCAGGTTGCAAAAACTGCCGAATATCCATTCATTCTCAATACAGGTCGTATTCGCGATCAATGGCATACGATGACACGCACAGCCAAAAGTCCGCGGCTTTCTTCGCATATTGGCGAACCGTTTGTTGAAATAAACGGCGCTGATGCTGCGGCGTTGAATATTCAAAATGCGGATATTGTGAGGGTTTATAACGCGCGCGGATCGATCATTGTACGCGGACTCATCACCGAGCGGGTGAAAGCCGGACAGGTCTTTGTTCCGATGCACTTTACCGATCAAATATCTGCCAATGCGCGCGTGGACCAGCTTGTTGCACCATTGACGGACCCTATTTCCGGTCAGCCAGCTTTGAAGTCCAGCACGGTTATGCTGGAGAAATTTCCTGCTCGCCATTTTGGATTTGTTGTCAGCGCCCAAAAGCCCAATGTCGCAGATCTGCCCTATTGGACAGTGGCGCGCGCGCAAGATGGGTGGCGCACGGAATTATCTACAGACCAGCAGATTGACGACATTGAAGATTTTGCTACCCGATTGCTAGGATTGCCATCTGGCTATCCATTGCTCCTATTTAAGGACCATCATAGCGGCCTTATCCGTGCAGCAGCATTTGACGGTGAAAAGCTTATCGGCGCGCTCTTTATTGGCACCGAGCCTGTTGCCGTCTCGCGCAACTGGGTGGCTGAACGTCTTGGTGACAGCTTTACTGATCTGGCTTCGCGCTGGCGTATCGTCGCCGGACGCCCTAGCGCCAATATGCCCGACAAGGGCGCGATTATTTGCGCCTGCATGAATGTCGGTATCAATGAAATCACAGATGCTTTGCGAGCTGGAAATCACACGGTCGCGAGTATCGCTAAAGTGACATGCGCGGGCACCAATTGCGGTTCGTGCAAAGCAGAAATCAAGGTTATTATCGATGGACACACTATCATTGCGGCAGAATAAACATGGCAAAGTGAATGGATCGCGTGAGCGTATTGGCCCGCTTGCCACTCTGCCAGTATTTTACAAATTGAATGGCAAAAAGGTCATCGTGGCTGGCGGGTCGGATGCTGCGGCATGGAAAGCCGAACTTTTGGCTGCAACAGGAGCGAATATTCACATTTACGCTGAAAAACTAAGCGCGGTTTTTGCGCAACTTGTTTGCGAACCGTCTGTCTGCGGTAGCTATATATGGCATAGACAATCTTGGTCGCCAGCTGCTTTCGCAGACGCAACGATTGCTATTGCAGATGCTGAAACGGATGCAGAAGCACAAGCGTTCTTTGATGCAGCGCGGAGTGCAGGCGTAGCTGTAAATGTCATCGATAAGCCTGATTATTGCGAATTTCAGTTCGGTTCGATTGTCAATCGTTCGCCCGTGGTGATCTCCATTTCAACAGATGGGGCTGCTCCTATTTTGGGGCAGGCTTTGCGTCGCCGCATTGAAGCCGTGGTTGGTCCTTCTATGAATGAATGGGCAAAATTGGCAAAAAATATCCGCAGTCAAATCAATGCAAGCTTGCAAACGGGGTCGCAAAGACGTGCATTTTGGGAGAGTTTTGTGGACCGCGCTTTTGGACCTGCACCTACGCTTGCCACGATTGATGAACTCATCGCCCAAAGCAAACAGATTGCGCAAAGCGCTCATACGTCGAATGGGAAAATCACTTATATTGATGCAGGGGCAGGAGAGGCGGAACTTCTCACCTTAAAAGCAATTCGTGCTTTGCAAGCGGCCGATATTATCTTCTTTGACGCTAATATTTCTAATGAGGTGCTGGAATTGGCACGCCGCGAGGCAAAGCGCGTTATTGTCGGAAAGCTCGGAGGGCGAGGGGGCCGCACTGACGAAGAGCTAGCGATGCTTGATTTGGCAAACAAGGGGCATAATGTTGTGCGCCTTGAAAGTGGTGGTCTCACGGAGTGTGATAGTGTTCGGCAAGTCTTTAATCTTACGCCTTCGCGAGCCACCGCCAGTATTAATGCTTACTGATCGATCAAAGCGACATTTTATGCCAAGTGAAACTAAACCATAATAAGCTTGTGCTTTTCCAATATTGAGATCAGCATTGCACCTGCACGCACGCGGTGCTCTGTGTGGATTGTTTTTGCTGTAAGAGCATCACCTGCCTTTATTGCATCCAATAGGAGGCGATGATCTTCGTTCGATTTCGTCGGTGATGGGCGCAGATAAAGCGTTAATGCGCGCGCACGGCGCACTTGATCGTTGAAAACATTGACGATGCTTTTTATGCGAGAGTTATCGGCCAGTCTGATCAGTTCATTGTGAAACTTTTCATCGGCGATTGCCCATGTCTCGCGATCATCGGTGGCCAATGCCTCATCCATCATCAATATTGCTTTTTCAGCTTCAACAAAGGCTTCTGCATTAAGTGACTTTTGAGCGGCCAATTCTGCGGCGGTGCCTTCCAGTGCGGTTAGCACCTGATAGACTTCGCGCATATCGCTAATAGAGACCGGCAGGATTTTAACGCCATGCCTCGGAACGATTTCTAAAAGCCCTTGAGCTTCCAAAATTAGAGTTGCTTCGCGCACAGGTGTGCGTGACATACCCAATTTTAGCGAGAGTTCACTTTCTAAATGATTTGAGCCAGGTTGCAGCTCATTTTCAACGATTAATCTTTTAATCGTTTCGATAGCAATTTCAGTATTTGATTTCGAGCGAGCCGACATTTTGGCATCTTCAAGGTTCATATATGCTATCCTTTTCAAAGTTCATATTCTTTACTCTTTACTTCTATTCTACGTTGTTCTTCGTGCGACATATAAGCGGCTTTTTCTAACTCTAGAACACGCATATATTCTTGTGCGGTATTTTCTAGTGGTGTCCCTACTTTAATGGCATTCACAACATGGCTCTGCAATAAAAATACGCAATCTCCACCGAATCCGGGCCATTTTTTATTTGGAAATACTATTTTTATACTTGTAGAGCCAAATTTTCGGAGTGAAACGGCGCCGTTTCCATCTAACGTTAGGGAACCTTCTGTCCCCTCAACAAGGCATTCACCGAGTGTTACGCGGTGGTTTTCAGCACAGTGATCTAGATGGCGATTTCCATCAAAGATTGCTCGCCTACCGTCTGCGAAATCCATAATCAAATAGCCCGCATCTTCACCAGCAATAATTGGGTTCATTTTTCGCAAGTCAGCATAAATACCTGACGGATCGCCCATTAGGTAACAGAATGTATCAATGAAATGAACACCTGTTTCATGGATTAGAAGACGCGGCATTTCTTGGAAATAGGGTTGCCTGTCCAAATATGCCTTTGGGCCTTGCCCGTCGCCTGTGCGAAGCCGAAATGTAATTTGATGAAGGTCGCCAATCTGTCCTTCATCAATCGCTTTTTTGATAGCGCGATACCAAGGCTGGAAACGGAAATTTTCATGAACGATAATTTCCGCACCGTTTTGTTTGGCGAGGGCTACGGCCTTAGACGCTTCTTCAATATTATTGCAGAACGGTTTTTGGCAAATGATTGTCTTTATCCCGTGCGCCAGCGCCACCTTAATAAATTCAAGATGGGTTGGCGGCGGTGTAATGATATCGAGCAAATCAGGATTGGTCGCCGAAAGCATCTCGCCAAGATCATCAAAGGGCGTGCAGCCTGTTTCAGCTGCAGATTCTTTTGACCGCGACATTGCGCCAACGACTGTAACATCTTCAATACGTGACCAAGCATCATAGTGAAACTGGCTGAAATACCCTGAACCTGTACAAGCGACCTTAAGCATTGCTCTACCTTCCTATGACAACCTGTTGCTAACTTCATCTGAGAACTCAGCTGTTGTTGCTGTGCCTCCAAGATCGCGTGTCAGGATTTTGCCTTCAATCACGACGTCATAAACCGCTTTTCGCAAGATATCTGCATGGGCCAGCATCTCTGAATTATCGCGCTCATGGCCTAACCATTCTAGCATCATTGCAGCCGACAGGATCATCGCGGCAGGGTTTGCTACGCCTTGGCCAGCAATATCGGGTGCAGAACCATGGCATGGCTGAAACACTGCGTTATTGTCACCAATGTCAGCAGAAGGAGCAAGACCAAGTCCGCCCATAATGCCTGCGCCAAGATCTGACAATATGTCACCGAACATATTTTCAGTTACAAGAACATCAAAGCTCCATGGTTTTTGAACCATCCATAGTGCCGTTGCATCCACGTAAGCGTGGGATGTTTCAATGTCGCTATGGCCTTTGGCAATTTTGTCGAAAATATCACGGAAAAATGCGAAAGCGCGGAACACGTTGGCTTTATCAACACAAGTAACTTGGCCGCGCGTATTATGTGATTTTTTTCGGCGACGCGCGAGTTCGAACGAAAAGTTAAAGAGCTTTTCGCTGGTCTCGCGGGTAATAACTAAAGTCTCGCGGGCTTCATTCTCCGTTACTTCGCCTTTGCCTTGTGAATAAAAAAGCCCTTCTGTGCTTTCTCGGATCAACACGAAGTCAATTGTTTGTCCCTCTGGAATCTTTATCGGCGAATCTTGACCCGGCAATACAGTGACGGGACGAACGCCTGCATAAAGGTTCATTTCTTTGCGCAGTTCAATTTGCGGAGATATTTCTGTGCCATCTGGATAGCGCACTGATGGCAAGCCCATTGCTGACAGCAAAATTGCGTCTGCGGCGCGTGCACCCTTTAAAGACTCTTGCGGTAATGATTCACCAGTTTTGGCATAATAAGCAGCGCCTGCTTGCAAAACGTTGAATGAAAGCGAATAGGACTTGGCTTTATTGGCCAATTTTTCCAAAAGGGCGGTGGTTGGCGCCATAATCTCCGGCCCAATTCCATCACCTTCGAAAACCGCGATATTATAATTGTCTGACATATTGGTACCTTAAAATTTAGAAACTCGCACAACGATGCATACATTAATAACGCAATTAAATAATTTGACAATGCATTTATTAATGCATACGTTAATTTTGCAATTCATCTTTAGGAGGAAACCGATGAGACGCAATTTATTGAAATTAGCCGCAGCGACCGCTGTGGTTTTATCGTTTGGCTCAATGGCCAGTGCGCAAGAATACCCGTTTCGTGACATAACGAATGCTGTCGTTTGGGGTGCTGGCGGCGGTACTGACAGCATCAATCGTATGATTATGGCTGAGATGGAAAAGCACTTGCCTGTAAGCATTAGCGTTACCAACCAGACGGGCGGCGTTGCTGGCTCGAACGGCATGGTCTATGTCATGAACCAGCCGGATGACGGTTACACATTGGCTGGCATTTCTGAATCAAACGTGACGGCTGCCGTTCAAGGCGGCTGGGATAAGAAGTTTGATTTCTGGTATCCGTTTATTGTTGGCGGCTCACCTGACCTCATTTCAGTGCCTGCGGATTCACCTTACAATTCACTTCAAGAACTTATTGATGCAGCAAAAGAAGCGCCAGGTACAATTCCTGCGGCGGCTTCGGGCTCTGGCTCAATTCACCACCTCAATCTATTGGCGATTGAAAATGGTGCAGATGCCAAATTCAAGTTTGTTCCTTACAAAGGCTCTGGTCCAGGACAAGAAGCTGCAATGGCAGGCGAAGTTGCCTTGGTTATTACATCGCTCGCAGAACAAGCGCCTTTGATCTCTGGCGGTCAGCTCAAGCCACTTGCAATGCTCACACCAGATGCTGTGACTTTTGAAGATAAAGAAATTCCTTCTGCATTTTCAATTTATGATGGCTTGGATAAGTACCTGCCGTTGAAACAGGCTATTGGCTTTGCTGTTCATGCTTCTGCATCTGACGATGTTAAGGCTACATTGACTGCAGCTTTTGATAAAGCGGTTGCGTCAGATGTTGTTGCTGAATGGGCTGCGGCAAACAATTATGATGTTTCTGGCAAGTCTGGTGATGAGGCAAGTGCTGTATTTGCAAACTTGGAAAGCACATTTGCTTGGACATTATGGGAGCTGGGTGCAGCTGAGGTGGACCCGTCTACTCTTGGTATCGCGAAGCCATAACATTCCTAATCCTCCCAAAGGCATATATTACTTTTTCAGGCCGGTGTGTTTCCGGCCTGAATGGTCTTTTAAGAGAGAAAGTTCATGGACGAAAAAACAATTCTGCGGGCACGTGACTTTTGGACGGCGATAGTCCTGTTCTTCGTCAGTCTCTTCTTCTTATATCGAACGTCTAAAATTCCCTTTTTCAACAGTGCTTCGGCTGGCGTTGATAGCGCGCAATGGTATGATTCTGCTGCGCTTGTTCCTTTCGGTGTCTTTGGAATTTTGCTTGCCCTTTCGATCGTTTTGTTTGTGATCTCTATTAAAGATGGCGGCGCAAAAGTAGCGCTCTCGGCTGTCGGACTTGATATCGACATCAGCGAAATCAAACGTCTATTCAGCATTTCAATTATTCTCTCAGCCTATATTTTCGGCCTCGTGCCACGCGTTGATTTTATCATCTGTTCCGCGCTCATGATCACCGCTTTAATTTGGGGTTTCCATCGGGGGGTGCGTCCCGCCACATATATCGCTAGTGCAGCTGTTATCGTGCCAGCACTTTATGCGCTCATCGCAAATTTTCCGCAGTCAGAATGGGGCAAACCCCATGATGATGACTGGATCACCTTGATCTCATTTCTCGCACTCACAGCGACAATGTTCGCTACTGAAATCCGCGCAAAAAATGTGGACCGCGTGGTCAAAGCAACACCAATAGTTGCGGTGTTATGTCCGCTCATTCTCGTCTTGGCGATGGCTTTTGGCTTTAGGCAAAATGTCCCGAACCGCACCGGCCTGCTCTTTAGCCAGATAGAATATAATTATTATGTAAACCTCAGACCGCTTTGGCAGGGTAAAAAATGATTGAGTTTGTTCTCGCACAATTAGTTGGCTTTTCGAGCGCCCTATATATTCTTGTCATTGATCCGATAACTTATGTCTATCTGATCCCTGCCGTTTTTCTTGGTATTGTTTTTGGCGCTCTGCCGGGCCTGACTGCAACACTTGCTGTTACGATTCTAACCGGATTTTTCGGCAATAAGTTTCCACTGGACCAAGCTCTAATTGCGCTGATTGGTTCTTATGTGGGGGCCATTTATGGTGGCTCTTACCCTTCAATTCTTCTCAATATTCCAGGCACTGCTGCTTCTGCTGCAACGGCCATGGATGGCTATCCCATGACACAAAAAGGGCTTGGTGGTCAGGCGTTAGGATTGACGACAACGGCCTCTTTTATTGGCACTTTGTTTGGTACATTTTGCCTGCTAATTTTTGTTTGGCTTTTGCTCATTGTGTCTAAAAACATTGCGTCGCCTGAAAAAGCATTGCTTGCCCTTTTCGGTATTCTTTTATCTGGGACTTTGATGTCAGAAGACCTTGTCATTAAGGGATGGATAGCAGGCTTGCTTGGGCTGGCTATGGCAATGGTTGGTCTTGATCCGCTTTTGTCAGAACCACGCTATGTGTTTGAATGGTCTTATCTTCTTTCAGGTTTTCAAGTTGTTCCGGTTTTGATGGGTGCGTTTGCAATACCTCAAATTATGGATGGTATGCGCGAAGCAATTAAATTGATGAAAGTGCCCAATGTGGGACGCATACGCCCTGAAATGGGCGAGGTGATGAAGCACATGCCCACAATATTGCGCTCAGGTGCGATCGGTACGGGCGTGGGAGCTTTGCCGGGCGTGGGCGAGGATGTTGCTGGATGGGTTTCCTACGGCGTTGGAAAATCAGTTTCTAAGGAAGGTGATCAGTTCGGCAAAGGCTCAAAAGATGGGCTTATCTCTGCAGAAGCTGCAAACAATGCTGCCATTGGCGGCGCGCTCATTCCATTGCTTGTGCTTGGTATTCCAGGCTCTCCGCCAGCTGCGGCGCTTCTTGGTGCGCTCAAAATTAACAATGTTATTCCGGGCCCAACAATTGATCCGGCTCTGATTTTGCACATTGTCGCAATTCTTGTGCTGGCATCGTTAACGATGCTAATCATGGGCTTGTTGACGGCAAAAATCTTCATCAAAATCTTGCGTATTCCGCAAACCATGTTTCTGCCAGTCGTGATGGTTCTAACAACCATTGGGTCATTTTCTGTTGGCGGCGGCATCAACGATTTGTTTTTGATGATCGGTGTTGGTCTTGTCGCCTATGCTATGAACAAGATGCAATATCCAATCGCACCGCTTGTGATCGGCGTCATTCTTGGCGGTTTGTTTGATGAAACGTTCCGTCGATCTCTGCTGATTTCTGATGGCGATATGACCGTGTTTTTCTCACGTCCTGGCGCGGCCATTCTTTTGACGCTCAACATTCTTCTGGTCATGAGCCAAATACCGTTGATCAAAAGAATGTTTTCCAAGCTAACAGGCAAATTCAAAAAAGTAGGTGCTTAAATGAGCTTTGCAGTGATCGTTACATTTAAAATACACAGCGCAGATATGGCTGCATTTATGCCTCTTATGGTGAAGCAAGCTAAAACGTCTCTTGAGTTAGAACCTGCGTGCCATGTCTTTGAGATTTGGCAACACACTGACGACGAGAACACGGTAAAGCTGTATGAAGTTTACGATGATGCAGACGCCTTTAAGACGCATCTTGAGAGTGCGCACTTTAAAGAGTTCGATCAAATCGTTGCGCCGATGATTGCGCATAAAGACGTCACTTTACTTAACCGCAAAATAGAACTGGACTAATCCCACATGGCAACGACTATTGATAATTTATGCCTTGGCACAATGATGTTTGGCGGCCCAACAGATAAAGACGAAGCTCAGAAAATTTTTGATATGTTCACCGATGCTGGCGGACGTTTCATTGATACGGCTGACTCATATACGGATACGCAAAGCGAACGTTTTGTTGGCGAACTGATTAAAGCGGAGCGCAGCAAGTTTAAGGTCGCAACAAAGGTTGGCAACCACTTTAACAGTGTGGAAAAATCAGGCGGCCTAACCAAGGGCTGGATCAATGAAGCCATTGACGGCTCATTGAGCCGGCTGAATACCGATTATATCGACCTTTATTATTTGCACCTCGAAAAGAACGAAACACCGCTGGCTGAAACAGTGGAAGCTATAGGTGAATTGCTGGCTAGTGGCAAAATTCGTGATTGGGGTTTTTCAAATTACAGAGCATGGAAAATAGCGGAGCTTGTGCGGTTGAGCGATGAGATGGGCATCAAGCGTCCAGCTTATGCGCAGCCTTATTATCATATGCTCAACCGAACTGCCGAAGCTGATTTTCTGCCTGCTTGCCGACATTTCGGTATTAAAGTCGTCAGTTACTCACCGCTTGCGCGCGGTGTTTTAACGGGCAAATATAAGGGCGGCGCTGCACCTGAAGGATCACGCGGTGCACGCGGCGATCAACGCATTACCGAGACTGAAATGCATCCTGAAACATTGGCTAAAGCTGATCTTGCGCTAGCCTTTGCTGAAAAGGGATCAAAGAAACTTGCCGATATGGCTGTTCAGTGGGTTCTGGCCAATAATGCGATCAGCGCAGTGCTTGCTGGACCGCGTACATCTGGCCAGATGCAAAGCTACATAAATTCTTTAAGCGCAGATTACACAATGGCTGATGAAGACTATTACTCTAGCCTATGTAACCCCGGCCAAATGGCAGCGGCTGGTCATTTTGACCCGCGTTACCTGCTGGATGGCAGACACATTAAAGCCGAAGTAAATCAATCATGAGTGAAACGATCTGGAAAGTTCACGCGCTTAAATATGCTGAACGCAATGCGCGCACCCGTGCGGATAGTTTTCTGTTTGACGATGACCATGCAAGTCAACACGATATGGACTATTTCATCTGGGTGCTGAGCAATGGTAAGCGCAATATTGTTGTTGATACGGGCTATGATAGCGATGAAGCCAGCAGGCGCGATCGCCCGATATTGCGTAATCCAGCCAAAGCGCTGGAAGCCATTGGCGTTGATGCTGCTCACGTCGATACGGTGATCATTACGCATCTGCATTATGATCATGCGGGTGGCTTGCAGCAGTTTCCCAATGCCGTTTTTCATCTGCAAGAAAAAGAGATGGCCTATGCAACGGGCCCCTGCATGTGCAGCGGAACGCTTAAAATGCCATTTACGGCTGATCATGTGTGCCAGATGGTGCAGCGTGTTTATTCAGGCCGCGTTGTCTTTCATGACGAAGATGGTGTGGTGGCAGATGGCGTGACAGTCCACCGGATTGGCGGCCACTCTCGCGGCCTTCAAGCGGTTCGGGTGAAAACTGAAAGTGGCTATTTGTGCCTCGCTTCGGATGCGGCTCACTATTATGAGAATTTTGAAAAAGGAAAGCCGTTTCCCATCGTCGTTGACATGGAAGACATGTTCACTGGTTTTTCTAAAATCCAAAAACTCGCAAGTCACAAATCATTGGTTATTCCGGGGCATGATCCGCTCGTGACAAAACGATTTGGCAGCGAAGGGCAATCAGGATTTGTCTGGCGTCTTGATAAGGGACCGAACCAAGCAATAGAGGATGTGTGATGTTACTGGGTGTAATCGGCGACGACTTTACTGGGTCAAGCGACATTGCCAACACTTTATCAAAGCAGGGCATGAGCGTTACGCAATATAGCGGCATACCTGAACAAAACGCAGATGCTGCAGTAGAGGCTGGCGTTGTATCGCTTAAAACACGTACCATTCCCGTTGAAGAGGCCGTTGCACAATCTGTTGAGGCAGCCAATTGGTTGCTACAGCAAGGATGCCAGCAGATATTTTTCAAATATTGCTCTACGTTTGATTCAACCAAAGAAGGCAATATTGGCCCCGTAACGGAGGCTTTGGCTGACCTATTGGGCGAAGATAAGATCGTTATGTGTCCGGCATTTCCAACAGCAGGGCGCACGATTTTTCAAGGGCATTTGTTTGTTGGTGATCAATTGTTGAGTGATAGCGGTATGCGCAATCACCCGCTAACACCCATGACGGATGCAGATTTGCGGCGCTGGCTTAGCTACCAAACAAAATGGAATGTTGGGCATATCGCTCTGATGTCTTTTGTCAATGATTTATGCGCGTCAAAGCACCCGCTGGCGGGTTTCAACGTTACTGTGGCGCACATTGGTGGGAACGAGATCTGAAGACGTCGGTTAACAAACTCTGATACGCGGATTGGATACCGCATGACCGCATGTGCGTCTCGGGGCTATTCCTGTCTTACATCGGGCGTCAACTTATGTTGGCCACAAAGCGATGTCGGATATTCCCCTGCCGTGATCTCGTTCCCGCCAATAGGCGTGAAAGGTTGGACCGGCTAAGGCACTGGCATTGTCCTTCGGGCAATATCCCACATGAATGCTGACATTTCTCGGGCGATTGCCGTTGTTATCACTGTCTTCTTCTTACCGCGCTGGCTAAGCCGCCGATATCGCGCTGTCAGCCTTGATTGTGCCTTCCAAGCGATGTCCTGTATCTCAGGCGGTAGTTTTTGCAGGACGTAGAGCTTCCTTTCGCCGACTCGCGCTGGAAACCGATATGTCCAAGCTCCCTCCACCAGCGTGCGCCGGACCCTAGAATTGCCAGCTTTGGTGATCCCGCCACGTTTGGTCGTCTGACCCGTGGAATACTCACTGGGTACCAAGCCCAAATAGGCCATCAACTTGCGCGGATTTTCAAATCGGCGAACATCGCCAATCTCAGCCATAAATGTAACAGCACTGATCAGCGCAACACCGCGCAGTGCTTGTAATGCATCAACAACCGGTCCCAATTGCCAATTTGGAATTAACTGTTCGATACCGTCGGTTAGTCGGGCAACACGTTCGACAGCGTGACGCTCGGCCATAATCATTTCCTGTAAAGCGATCTGTTGCGCAGGGTGATCAAAGGACTGTTGTTGTAGCCACCGGCGATAACGCATTGTCCATGTCTTGGGTCGGTGATAAATTCGACCATGGCGCAGGAGAAAGGCCGAAATCAACTGGCGTTTGTGGCGCTGATCTTCAGCGGCACTTTCGCGTGCCCGCACCAAATCTCGCATGGCCTCGTGGGTCTCATCGGGTACCCAAACTGGTGTTAATTCCCCCGCCCTTAGAAGGCGCGCCAGACGCATCGCATCACGCCTGTCAGTTTTTATCCGTTCACCTGAACGCATCGGGATCAGGGACGGGGCAACCACGCAACAGGAAAACCCAAACGCCGTAATCTGCCGATACAGTCCATAACCTGTTGGCCCTGCCTCATAGCACATCTCAACTCGGTGGTATTGCGCGGCTAGCTTTTTGAGCAGCTTATCAACAGCATGGGGTGCAGTTGAAACAGTCCCCCAATCGCGTACTTCACCGTTCCGGCCTTCATCTGCAACTGAAACCGCCAGCGTATCCTTTGACGCATCAAGCCCAACGAAAACTACTTTTGATTTGTCTTCCATACCATGCCTCCAAGTTGAAGGGCAGCAGGATGCCAATCCCTCTCAAAGCCAGCATAAATCAATACAGCATCACGCCGCCGAAAAAAGACATGCAGTCTTATGCAGATATTGAAAGCGGCCCTGATCATATCGAACAATTAATGGCTGCAGCGCCTAAAAGCATGATTGTCACAGATGCGATTAATGATCAGCATCTTCGCGATATTGGTACGGCGTGTAAAACCCGTAAATTGCTCACCGGTGGTTCTGGTCTTGCGATCGGTTTACCTGATAATTTCCGCCACGAAGGTTTGATCAAAACGTCGAGTAATCCATGGCACGGCGAAAGTGGCAAAGCGGTTATCCTATCTGGCTCATGCTCTATCGCGACACGCGAACAGGTTGCGCAATATAAAACATGCGGTCCTGCGCGCGAAGTAACAGCCGCAGAAATCATTGAGGGTACAACCAGCGCCGCCGAGATTGCAGCTTGGGCGCTTGAGCAAACACAAGTACCGTTAATTTTTACGTCAGCAGACCCTCAAATTGTTCATGCTGCTCAGGATAAATATGGCCGTGAAAAATCAGCTTCCGCTATTGAAAGTTTCTTCGGGCAGCTCGCTAACCAACTTGCAAATGACGGCGTTTCCCGCATCATCACAGCAGGCGGCGAAACATCGGGCGCAGTTGTATTGGCATTGAATATCGATGCGTTGGAAATTGGCCCTGAAATAGCCGCTGGCGTACCTGCTATGCGGGTTACAGGCCGCGATTTGGTTATCGCATTAAAGTCCGGCAATTTTGGCCAAAAAGACTTTTTCAAACATGCTTTGGAGGTGCTTGAACATGCGTGAGGTTCAGCTACGTGAACAAATTTGTCTCATGGCAAAGAGCTTATATGACCGTGGTTTGGCACATGGTTCGACGGGCAACATTTCTGCACGTTTAGATGATGGCGGCCTTTTGGTGACGCCAACCAATTCTAGTTTTGGCTTTCTCGACCCCGCAAAGCTTTCGCATTTTGATGCGAAGGGTCAGCTTATAGGCGGCGATAAACCGACGAAGGAAATGTCACTGCATCAAGCGTTTTACGAGACGCGCGGTGCAAAAGCAGGCGCCGTCGTGCACTTGCATTCTCACCACAGCGTTGCTCTCTCTTTGTTTGAAGACACTGACAAGGATGATTTTCTACCACCGCTCACGCCTTATCCAATTATGAAGTTGGGAAAGGTCAAGCTGTTGCCATTTTTTGCGCCGGGCGATGCGGCTATGGGCGAGGCTATACGCGATCTTGCTGGCGCGCATTCGGCCGTTATGCTTGCCAATCACGGACCCGTTGTTGCGGGCAGTGACATTGCCTCAACAATTTACGCGATGGAAGAACTTGAAGCAGCAGCGCGACTTGCCATTGAAACAAGAGGGCAAAGCGTTCGTGGGCTGACAACGGATCAAATCACACGGCTGACAGCATCATTCAGCGCATGATGACGGACGCCTTCGCGCCGTAATAGGCGGCCGTGACCATCAAAGCTGTTGCTCTCAGCAAATCCGAACTTCAATAACGCTCGCTTTAACTAAATTTCAGAAGAAAATAAGCCGCCGCAAATATTTGTATTTTCAGATAGTTTCGCTTTAAACCAATTTATAAATCGAATTTTTCGATCATCAAGTTCTATAGGTGAAGCAGAAAGGCAGACATATTTCGATCCGTCTTTGATAAATCCAACTGGAGCAACCAACCGCCCTTGCTCCAATGATTGTGCGACCATGTGCAAGGACATCAAAGCGGCTCCTTGTCCAGATTCTGCGGCTTCTAAAGCCAGAAAATGATGCTCGTAATACAGATCCTTCTTGAAGCTATTATGGTTGGCTTGTTCTTGCCAATTTAGCCACGCATCAGGACGCGTATTAGCGTGTATTCGTACAAAACTTTCCGGTTTAGACCCTTTGCAAAAATCAAGACTGGGAGAAATCACTGGGCCAACTTGTTCAGATCCTAGAGTTTGGATGTGAAGTCTATCATCAATAGGAAAGTCGTTCCTACGTATAGCAATATCAACATGGTCTCTTCGAAAGTCGATCGCTCCACCTCCAGATAGGACACGAACTTCGACCATTGCCTCGGAAAGAATTTGAGGGAGAGAAGGTATAAGCAGTTTGAGGCAAACAGTAGGCTCGCATGATACAATCAGAGGAGCATCGACAGAACCACCTGCGATGCGATCAATTAGAGTTTCCAGGTCGGCAAATAGGTCAATTAGATGTGCTGCTAAAATCTGACCTGCTGGTGAAAGCCTGTTAGACTTTGCGTCTCTAATAAAGAGAGAAAATCCAATACCATCCTCAAGTTTTCGAATCTGTTTACTGACTGCGCTCTGTGTTATAAAAAGCTCATCGGCTGCAGATGTAAAACTGCCATGCCTCGCGCAACTTTCAAATACTTTCAGTGCCTTGAGACTTAAATGGCGCTTTTTGCTTGGGTCCTGACTTTGACGCATGATTTTTTCTCACAGTGCAGCCTGAGGTTAATTCATTTTTCAAAATCACGGTCTCTGGGTAGATGTTTGAGTGAGGATGATCCTCCTATCGATCCATTTTTCAGGAGCGCATGATGCACACGACATAGATAACTCCTTACGCCGCCGAAGTAAACTCGATACCATCACTTCATAGCGTGAAGCTTGCAAAGTCGGGCTTCGTACGGATTCCTAGTGATACATTAATTCCTAATTTGGATGTCCCCGAAGAGGAGTTGGCCTCATTCATAAACAGCTGGAATGATCTCTCATCAGATACATATATGGCGGATGGCGGTGACTATCGTCTACGGCGTCATGCGACGTTCTCTGCGGCTCGCTCGGGAGGACCCGTACAGTTAGAACAACACCAACCACATTATCAAACAACTAACTACAATTCCTTAAATGGTGGTGTGAAGCGTCATTTTGCACCCGTTAAGCATGAAACAGTTGAGAATCTTGCGCTTAAGGCAATTTTGACATTTTGTTCCCGAACCTTTGGGAGTTTGTCGCCGCTCAACGATTGGCATATCGAGTTGCATCAGTTTCGTATTTTAGCAAAAGAAAACGCCGGAAAACCAACGCCGGAGGGCGTTCACCAAGATGGTGTTGATTTCGTTATGATGAGTCTGATCTCCCGTGAAAGCGTTATCGACGGGGAGACTCGCGTGCATGATCTGAACGGGAATGAGGTCGCTCGATTTACGCTAACAAAGCCGATGGAAACAGTTTTAGTTAATGATCGCAGGGTTGCTCATGGCGTCACGCCGATCCTTCCGGCAAAGGTTGGTGTAAGTGGGTATCGAGACATGCTCGTGGTTACTTTCAAGCGCAAATGATGTTTTGATCTCAAGCCGGCGTGGCAAAGCTGCGCCGATCCCCCTCTCATAATTATAAAAAATGGGTCGACTATGAGTTTTGAACATATCATCGTTATCATATCTATTACTTGGCTTGCTGTGATTAGCCCTGGTGCAGATTTTGCCGTAGTTTCTAGGAACAGTTCCGTTCATGGCCGCAGTGCAGGGCTGGCATCCTCTGCGGGTATTGCTTCTGGATGTTGGATCCATGTTGCTTATGCAATTTTTGGCCTCGCACTTATTATCGAGTTTTTTCCTGACTTGTTTACATATATTCAAACTGCAGGAGCGGCCTACCTCATTTACATTGGCATATCGACAGCACTGGCAAAGCCAATTTCTGATGTGCCCAACTCTCACATTTTAGTTGTAACAAACTGGAGACACTATGGGACTGGGGTGTTAACCAATAGTCTCAATCCTAAGACATCTATTTTTGTAATCAGTCTTTACAGCCAGGTCATCGGGGCGCAAACTCCCATTCCTGTGCAACTCCTATGGGGCGCATTCATTTCAGCTTCGCACTTTATATGGTTTGCAGCTATATCTTACTTCATGTCAGCTCCTCAAATACGCTCATGGGTGCTGCGGCATCAAAAAGCTTTTAACCTTGTGATAGGAATAATACTTGCTCTGTTAGGTGTGTTGTTGTTTCTAGCCGACGATCTTGGAGGAGCGCCTCTTGTCTGAGCGATCCTCTTTGGCATCAATCAGGTAAAGTTGTAGAGGTTTGCGCTTCATATTTCGGACTGTTTCATGCCAGTTATCGGCATTTGATATTAAGTGATTGCTTTGTATGCAGTCTATTTCTTGCTCGCTTTTTACGCGGTTAAGTTTAGCAATCGCGTTATCATAAGCGCTGAGCATCGCCGCACCTATGCTTGTGCCTTTCATCCCTCAACGTTGTAGATTTATCTTTGTTCTGTTGGCTCTTTGCGTAAGACAACCAGACCGAAGTTGGCAGCTTCGGAGGTGGTCAAGCACATTTAAAAAATCTCCGATCCGTTTCGTAAACACGGCTCGTTTTTCGTCTCGCCGTCTGCTCGCTACTTCCTAAGTGTATACAAAAGTAAATCTTAAATATATAATTTAATCAATGTGTTAGGTTTTTATTTGGAGTTTCTCTTAGAAAATGAAACGTTTCATATTGACAGTTTTAAAATGCCGTGATTACTTTTACCATGCTTTCAATGTGGGATGCTCCCGCAAGAAAGCTTGATGAATCTGGGAGGTTCCAATGAGAATTTTTAAAACCGTAGCCACGGCTGCGACCGCTATTGCTTTGCTTGTAACGCCTGCGTTTGCGCAGGATAAGCCAGTCGTTGGACTGGTCATGAAGTCACTGGCAAATGAGTTTTTCCAAAACATGTTGGAAGGGGCCGAGGCCCATGCCGTAGAACGCGGTGACTATGAGTTGCGTGCTGTGGGTATGCAGAATGAAACTGACTTTGAAAGTCAGATCAATGCTGTTGAAAACTTCATCACGCAAGGTGTCGATGCAATTGTCATTGCACCAGCAGATTCCAAGGCAATGGTTCGCCCAATCAAAAAAGCGATTGCCGCTGGTATCACGGTTGTGAACTTTGATGTTGCATTGGATGAAGACGCGAAGAAAGAGCAGGGACTTGAGCTCGCTTTTGTTGGCCCGGACAATCGCGGCGGAGCAAAGATGGCTGGTGATGCGCTTGGTAAAAAACTTGGCGAAGGTGCCAAGGTCGTTATCGTTGAAGGTAATCCGGGTGCAGATAATGCAACACAGCGCCGACTTGGGTTTGAAGATTCAGTGGCTGAATACAAACTAGACTTGCTGGATAGCCGTACTGCGCATTGGGAAACTGAAGAAGCCAATCAGGTATTCTCAACGATGCTGACTGCTCATCCTGATGTGCAAGGTGTTCTTGCTGCCAATGATTCAATGGCAATCGGTGTGGTTAAAGCGCTGGAAAATGCAGGCCGTAGTGACATTCTCGTTGTCGGTTTTGATAATGTTCCTGCTGTTGGCCCAATGATCGAAGACGGCCGTATGCTTGCTACTGTTGATCAGTTTGGTCAGAAAATGGCTGCGGACGCGATTGACTTGGCGCTTGAAGTTGTTGCTGGTGGGCCTGCTCTAGAGGGCTGGGTCAAGACCAACATTAAACTTGTAACAGCAGAATAAAAATAACTTAATTGGGGCCGCTCATTGCGGCCCCTTCTATGTTTGCACCCAAAATCAACGAAGCGATGCGTGATATGAATTTAGCGCCACAGGAAACTTTGCCAAACACCATTTTGGCCGTTAGCAACCTCAAAAAACATTTTGGCGGCGTGCGCGCACTTGATGGGGTCAGCTTTTCACTAGCGCGCGGCGAAACGCATGCGCTGGTTGGTGAAAACGGAGCGGGCAAATCTACACTTATTAAGACTCTATCTGGAGCATTTCCTTTTGATTCCGGTGATATAGTTTTGGATGGTGTATCCTACCGTCCAAGCACTCCGCACGAGGCAAAAGCCCGCGGCGTACAGGTCGTGCATCAGGAATTTAACCTGCTTAACCACCTTAGTGTGGCCGAAAATATTTCCATCGAGGCTATGCCGCGCAATAGGTTTGGTATTCTTGATCGCGCCGAAATGAACCGCCGTGCTCAGGCCTCACTTAACGCGATTGGATTGGGAGAAATTGACGTTCGCACGAGCGTTCAGTCCTTAGGAATAGCACATAGGCAATTGATTGAAATTGCTCGTTCACTTCAATCCGATAGCTCGATTTTGATTCTTGATGAGCCTACCGCAACATTGACAGAGCGCGAAACAAAACGCCTATTTGAGATCATTGCTGACATTAAAGAAAAGGGTGTCACGGTGGTCTTTGTAACGCACCATCTGGATGAAGTTTTTGCTATATGTGACCGCGTCACAATTTTTCGCAATGGGGAGACCATTGCAACCGAATTAATCGCAGATACCACACCTGAAAATGTTGTGCGGCATATGGTGGGTCGCGAGCTGGAAGCAGAGCGTAGCAATAGCCGTAGTATCGGCACAGCCGGTGACGTGGCGCTCTCTACTCGTAAATTAAAGGTTGCATTTAATCCGCATCAAGACGGTTTAGATATGGATGTACACTATGGTGAAATCGTAGGCATTGCAGGTCTTGTTGGGGCTGGAAGAACGGAGTTTTTACGCGGAATAAGTGCGGTTGATCCGATTGTTTCCGGTCACGTTGAACGGGATGGTTCGCCGGTGCGTTTTCGCAGTCCGCGTGATGCTATTTCGGCAGGCATAGCCTTTGTTACAGAGGACCGCAAAGAAGAGGGCTTGATCCTCGACATGCCAATTGCGGCCAATGTCTCCCTTGCCAATATGGAGGCCGTATCGGGCGCAGGTTTGATGCGCTTTGGTACTGAGCGACGCAGGGCAAAATCCTATGAGGAAAAGCTGCATATTAAATGCGGAAGCGTCAAAGATGCGGCGAATAGTTTGTCCGGTGGCAATCAGCAAAAAGTTGTTTTGGCCAAGTGGCTGGCCTGCTCTCCACAAGTGCTAATTCTTGATGAGCCCACCCGCGGCGTTGATGTGGGTGCTAAGGCCGAGATTTATGGGATTTTGCGGAATTTGGCTCGCGAGGGCACTGCGCTGCTGGTCGTATCATCAGAATTACCGGAGCTCATGACTTTGTGTGATCGCATTCTCGTCATGGCTAACCACAAGATTGTTGGTAGCGTTGCGCGGGCCGATTTCACAGAAGAACGAATATTAAAGATGGCTTACGGCCAAAATGGAATTGAAGAAGGAACAAACGCATGACGTCGGATAACCGCCCGCTAGAACCCACGCCGCGCCGCGCGCTCTCGTTTCGCGCGATCATCAATAATGCTGGGATCGGATTGGCGCTGCTGGCGTTGATCTTATTCTTTTCGCTGACGTCAGAGTTTTTCCTGACATCCAATAACATTACGAACATCCTTACTCAGATTACGATCAATTTGATTTTGGCCGTTGGCATGACTTTTGTCATTCTTATTGGCGGCATTGATCTATCTGTTGGATCAGTCATGGCTTTTGCTGCTGTTGTTGCGGGTAAAGCCATTACGCTCCCTGATATGGGTATTACAGAACTGGTTTTACTGGCTTGCCTAGCGGGGGTGATGACCGGATTAATCTGCGGGTTACTCAATGGCGTAATAAGCGCTTTTTGGGGATTGCCATCTTTTATTATCACATTGGGCATGCTGAACATTGCACGCGGTGCAGCGTTGCACGTGTCAGATGCAAAGACGATTTATTCTTTCCCTTCCGCATTTGAGAATTTTGGTTCTGCGCTAATTTACGGGGTGCCGGTCGTGTTTTTGGTCGCTTTGTTGATCACGCTCATCGCTTGGTTTGTGTTAAATTGGACGGTTTTTGGCCGCCTTCTATATGGCATTGGAAACAACGAAGAAGCTGTGCGACTTGCGGGCCATCAAGTGTTTTGGCTTAAAGTTGCAGCCTTCACCATTTGTGGGGCAACGGCGGGTATTGCAGCTGTGATTTATATGGCTAGGCTGAGTATTTCGAGCCCAATCGCCGGTATTGGATTTGAGCTAAACGCTATTGCTGCAGTCATCATTGGTGGTACCAGCCTCGCAGGCGGCCGAGGATCAGTCATCGGCACACTGCTCGGTGCTTTCATCATCGGGGTGCTCGCCAATGGGCTCATCTTGATCGGGCTGAATGATTTTATGCGCCAGATGATCACAGGCGTGGTCATTATCGTGGCCGTCATTCTTGATTATTACCGTGCCAAATATTCAGCATCATGAAGCGCACGCCCTTATTAAACCGTCACCTCAGCGCTTTGATTGCAACGCTTGGCCATCTTGATGAGATTGTGATCGCCGATGCAGGATTGCCGGTCCCGGCAGGAGTGCCCGTCATTGATCTGGCTCTTGTCGCGGGAACCCCAAGTTTTTTGGAGGTGCTTAGTGCGCTGCGTCATGAGTTATGTATTCAAGAAGCGGTGCTTGCCGAAGAGGCTTCTCCTGAACTGACCGCTGTTGTGGTCAAAGAGCTGGATGATTGGGAGGGTAAAGTTATTCTCAGTAGGCAGTCACACGGCAGAATAAAAGCTCGCTGCGCGCATGCTCGCGCTATCATTCGCAGTGGGGAAACAACGCCATTTGCTAATATAATTTTGGTCAGTGGGGTCGTGTTTTGACCGTCGTTGTCGTGGGAAGTATCAATTTTGATCTGACGATGTATTTGGACCGTTGGCCGAAGGTTGGCGAGACAGTAACAGCACGCGAGAGTGCATCATCTCTGGGCGGAAAAGGAGCCAACCAGTGCATTGCCGCCACACGATTGAGCGCTAAGTCTGTCATGATAGGCGCCATCGGTAATGATGGATATGGCCTACAAGCGATAGAGACACTAGAGCGCGAAAATGTCATCCTAGGTTTAAAGACAGTCGAAGGCACTGCAACCGGAATTGCTTGCATCGACGTTGGGCCTGAAGGCGACAATATTATTCGGCTCGCACATGGGGCAAATGCTGCGCTGTGTGTTGAGGACATTGCAGCGCATGCTTCTACCATAAGCGAGGCCAGTGTATTATTGTTGCAAAACGAGATTCCATTGGAGGCTTCGTTGGAGGCAGCACGCCTTGGGCGAAGCGCTGGCGCTCTTGTGATTATGGATCCAGCGCCTATGCCTGAACAGGTTTGGGATAGGGGAATCTTTTCAGCTTTCGACCTTTTAACGCCGAACATCACCGAAGCTGAACGCATTTTGCAGCGCAAAATAGAAGGTTTGGATGAGGCTATGTTAGCTGTAAGCGATCTCTCGGCTTTTGCTCGCCGCGGCGCGATTATTACTATGGGCGGTGAAGGCGTGGTCTGGCATATAGATGGATTGTCTGGATATCTTCCTGCGGTCCCAGTTGATGCGATTGATACTGTTGCTGCTGGAGATTGTTTTAATGGGGCTCTAGCTGCAGAGCTGACGCAAAATGTGGAATTTCCTTTAGCCATAGAATTTGCTGTTAAGGCTGCATCTATAACTGCTAGCCGAAAAGGCGCGCAGATATCTATTCCAACACGGGCCCAAGTTGACGCTTTTAAGCCCGTAGCTATTGAAAGCTTAAACAATGCAAGGGTATGACATTCGGTAGATAATTAAAAATGAAAATAAAGGCCGAATATGGCGACGATCAAAGATGTGGCAAAACTTGCGAAAGTATCGGTAGGTACTGTATCGAAGGTCATATCGCAGGACCCAACTGTAAAAACCGTGTTACGCGAAAGGGTCGCCGCAGCGATTGAAGAGTTGAAATATCGGCCTAATCACATGGCTCGTGCATTGCGTATGAACCGATTGGACGTGATAGGTCTTGTCGTTCCAGATATTACGAACCCTTTTTTTGCTCAGCTTGCCAAATGTATCGAGATTGAGGCTGCTGAACGACATCACACGGTGACTTTGGCCAACTCACACGATGATGAGGAAACTGAACGGCGGCAACTGTCTACACTTATTGATCGCGCTCCGCGTGGTGTGATTATTGTTGCGTCATCAGACAACGGCAAATTGGAATATTCGACGGATGTTCCCATTGTATCAGTGGACCGGCGGTTTCAGAATTACCCATTGATTTCGACTAACCATGCCGAAGGTTCAGCGCAGTTAGCAAAACACCTGATTGATTTAGGGCATAAGAACATTGCCTATATTTCAGGACCTTTAAATACCCGCGTTGGACGCGCTCGTAAAATAGGGTTTGAAGAGTATTTTGCTCGGGAATTAGAAGGTGTTTCAGATGTGTCGTTGAGCTTTTATGAAGGGCATTTTGATTATCAGTCTGGCGAAGATATTGCGCGGCGTATTTTATCTGAATATCCAGATAAGCGGCCAACTGCGATTGCTGCTGCCAGCGACCAAATCGCCATCGGAGTGATGCGTGCGGCGCGGGATTTAGAGATCGCGATACCTGACCAACTTTCAGTGACAGGCTTTGACGATATTAATCTTGCTTCATTAGTTGTGCCACGGCTAACGACGCTACGGCAGCCTATAGCTGAGATCGCGTCAGCAGCTGTGGCGGCTATCATGGCGGAAAGCCTCGTCTTTGAGGATGTTGAATTGCGCGGCGATATTGTCAAACGTGGATCGACTTAAACAAAGCAAAGGACTTTGTGTAATTTGTATGCCGCAATAAATTCCATCATGACAACAGCTTTTGTGCCTGATGGAATTCTATTGTTGTGCGGTCAAAGCTCTATCGTGCGAGTGATGCAAAATAGTCTTTCCAGCTTTGATGTGGCATGCCAGCAACAGCTTCAAAATCGCTGGGCTCTTCATAAATGCCAAGTCTTATGCCTTCATAAATGCCACCGATAATGGGACCAATAAATGCGCCCAGTTCAGCCGTGCGGTCTGCGATAAATTCTGCAGATGTCATCTCATGGTAAGTCAATGACGTTCCAAATGCGTCGTTCAGATAGGATACAAGTTCGGCTTGTGTGATTGGTGTGCCGTACAGGGTTACAGTTTTGCCGTTGTGGTCATCATTGGTCAAAAGATGGGCATATGCGTGGGCCAGTTCAGACCTTGTTGTATATCCGCATTTGCCTGCGCCAGCGCTATTGGCGATCTCGCCCTTTGATTTGTAGCTGTCGATATACTCAATATCGGGCTCTATATAAATTCCGTTTCTGCCAATCGCATAATCAAGACCGCTGGCACGTATATCGGCCTCTGTTTGGCGGTTGCTTTGCACAACTGGAGAAAACGCTGTGCCTTCTTCCATGCCTTGAATGCTGGTGTAAACAATCTTGCGAACGCCAGCTGATTTTGCAGCATCTATCACATTGCGATGTTGCCCAATGCGTGCATCAGGAGCGTCCATGCCGGACACCAGCAACAAGGTATCAACACCGACTAAAGACGCTCTTAATTGATCCGGTTGCCCGTAATCGCCAGCGCGAATTTCAATACCAAGGTCTTTTGCGTTTGCAGGGGTGCGGGCAAGTCCGATGATGGTCTCACCATCTGCGGTTTTGATCAAATTGCGGGCAATTGCTCCGCCAAGTTGGCCTGATACGGCTGTAATTGCGATTGTCATTTTGGGGCTCCTTCATTGCGGCAGACGGGCGCAGGATGCGCCCGTCTGATTGAATTCTTAACCGTGGTAGGCTTGGCTAATCGCAAAGCTGTCTTCAAACCAGTTCCAAAGTACGACCTGACCGCCGCGAACTTTGGCGCGTAGTGCAAATGTGAATTCGCCGATTTCTTTGCCGCTATGCGTTGTGACGCCATTCATACGGCCAAACACGGCAACAGTATCGACAGAGGCGAAGGCGTCGGTGTTTTCCCATTTTGTAGTTTGTAAATTTTCTGAGAATACAGCGAGGAATTTGAAAATTGCTTCTTTACCAACAGTTTCGCCTATCCAAGGCAAAGTTGTGTCGCCCTCGCTGTGCCAGACCATATCGTCAGCCATCAATGCTGACATTTTTTCCATATCGCCGCTACCCATTGCGCCCATGAAAGCCATAACGGTATCAAAGCTTGCTTGTGCTGTCGCGTCCATGTTTTGTGCTCCTGCTTTTGTTCCAACGATAATCGCCAGCGTGGTGCCCAGCGATGTTTTAAGTAAAGTTCTTCGATTCATTTTGCGCTCCCTTTGGCTCTGGTTTTTGCGAGCCGCAGTTCAGGTGTGAGTTATTTGCCAGCAAGCTGTTGTAGAGCCGTGGACCAATCTTCGACGTGGTATGTCCGTGCGATTTTGCCGTCTTCCAGCTCATGAATGTCGATGGTCATGATGTCGAAGCTACGGCCTTGACCGTCAACGCCAAAGAATGGGGCAACTGGAGTGCCTGTGGCACGGCTGCGCACAACGAAAGTATTTCCATCCTGATGGATGTCTTGGATGGCCCAGTTAAGATCGGGAATGAGTTGAGCAAAGCCGCCCATTTGACCAAGAAAGGCTTCGCGGGATTTATTAGCACCCGTATAATCACCCATGCTGACCCAGTCTTCAGTCGTTGCAGCTTGGAAAGCAGTAATTTGCTCTTGCGTACCTGGGTTGCTGAGCAAGTCGTAGAATGTTGTCACTGTGGACTTGTCGTCGGCCAATGCGCCGGTTGCGAAAGTTGTGACAGTTGCCAGTGTGACAGAAGCGATAAGGTTTTTAAGTGACATGGTATTTTCCTGTTTGTTTTTAGGTTGGGTTAGGGATTGGTTACGGATGATGGTGCGGCGAGCTCACGCCACACGATTTTTGGGTTTTCGCGAAACGCAAAGCGTTCAAGATGGCTGGCGATAACACGGCGTACTTTGGTAAGTTCGGCTTGGGTTTCAGCGCTGACCGTCATGTCCAAAATATTCTGATCTGCGTTTAGCGCGCATGTGCCGAAAGGGAGTTTGATCAAACCTGATTTAGGGTCGAACTGCACCTCGACTTTGTGTCCAAAGTGTTTGCAAAGTTGCTGTAAGTAGCCATCGGCGCGTTCGGTAGTGATTTGGGCGGTACTTGTGAACATTGCTGTCTCCTTTCTGTTGAACTTGTAATTAGACAAATATCATCGTTTCGATTATCCCAATTGTTGAGAAATCACTTTTACAGAAAGTAGAAAGATGATCGAAGATTACCGCAGCCTTGCTGTCTTTGCTGCCATTGCGGATACGGGCAGTCTGAGTGCCGCTGGGCGCAGATTAAAGCTATCGACATCGGTCATAAGCCATCACCTTTCTCGGCTGGAAGAACGCCAAGGCGTGACATTATTTTTTCGTTCAACGCGGTCTATGTCTCTCACGCCTGAAGGACAAATAGCTCTTGAACCGGCTCGCCGGATGGTCAATGCAGGCGAGGAAGCGCTGGATGCGATCACGGCAGGTAACGAGGAACCTGTGGGCGCATTGCATATCGCGATGCCGGCCTTTGGTGAGCAAAGCAAACTTCACAAAACCCTTTGGGAATTTGCAAAGCAGCACCCGATGGTTGCGATATCGCTTCACTGCAGCGATACGCCGACGGATTTGGTCAAAGATGGTTTTGATTTGGCAATCCGATTGGGGGTATTGAGCAATAGCAATCTGAAAAGTCGCCGTATTGCAGACTTCAAACGTCTGCTGGTCGCGTCACCTGATTATCTGGCAGCGCACGACCCAATAAAAAGTCCGCAGGACCTTGAGGCAAATGACTTCATCTCCGTCGTTCAAATTCCATCGATGATGACGTTGGAATACGCCGAACAGATGGTTCGTTTCGAGCCTAAAAATATACGCGTGGAGGTCAATACAGTGAACGCTGCGAAAGCGGCAGTGCTTGCAGGTCTGGGTATTTGGCATTTGCCGCTTGGCGAAATTGAGAAAGAATTAGCACAAGGTCAATTGGTGCATGTTTTGCCAAAATGGAGCCTGCCAATATTGGGCGTTTACGCAGTATGGCCTGACATAGGTCCGCAAAAAGCGCTGACCCGCCGACTGATTGACCATTTGGTTGAATGCCGATCTGAATTAATGATTTGACTGGCATCTGTACAAAAGGAGCAGCTAAAGGTGTGACAAGTTCTATATTGCCTGTGTATATTTATCCTTTGCAGGTGCTCTAAGGTAAGTCAAACGCCTGTTAACAGCACGTTTTGCAAATTTTAATAAATTTGCGCGAGTATTGAAGCTGGTTCTTTGTTTAACTGGCGATATCAATGCTCATACATGAATTAATATGCCAAAAGATATCGACTGAGATCGACTATGTTGCTCCAGAGGCGACGTTTCTTGAATTGGCTTCGTTGCTTGCCAAGAAGAGAGTCGAGTCCTTGGTCGTGACGGATGAGCAAGGAGCGATGATTGGGTTAATCACTGAAAGAGATGTGGTTACAGCTGTTGGTAGCGTTTATCAAGAAATCCCTGATCTGATTGCTCGCGATATAATGAGCACAAAAATTGTTTCATGCAAATCAACCGATAGTATTTCAAGTGTGCTCAATGAGATGCAATCTCTCAATATTAGGCACATGCCCGTTGTGGATAATGGCAAGATTATAACGGTCATCGGTATCGCAGACCTACAGATGATTTGCCAAAAGCTCGATAAGCTTGCGATCACGGATTCACTGACTGGACTGTTCAATAGACGCGCTTATGAAAATGCGATGCTGGCTGAATATAGTCGTTTTAAACGTCACAAGTTCAATTTTTCAATCGCAATATTAGACATAGATTTTTTTAAGAAGATTAACGACACGCACGGTCATAGCGCAGGCGATATGGTTCTTGTCGAGTTCGCCAAAGCACTGCGGGCGAATGTTAGGGCTTACGATTTTCTGGCTCGCATTGGCGGAGAGGAGTTCGCACTCATTCTTCCCAATACAGAACTGAGTGATGCAATTCGTGTCTGTGAAAAATTATCAAATGCGATCCGTGCAATCGAGCTTTTCAACGACAGCGGCATGATCAAAGTTACAGCCAGTTTTGGCGTAACAGCCGTTAGTTCGGCATTCTCAGATGTCGATGAAATGATAAAATTTTCTGATGATCTGCTATATGAGGCAAAAGAGCAGGGCCGAGATCGTATAGTGGCGAAATCTGTTGCGAGCGATGATACTAAGATTAGTTCACTGGCCGTTGACGATGTTGAAGATTATCTGTTCTCGTAAGGGAGCAATGTCTAAGCGCTTTGACATGAATTAATCTAATCTATGATAATGCGCTTCAATCAGTTCCGCTTGATCTGCCGCCGCCGTATCACCGCCGAAATTTTGATTTAGAGCAATCGCATATGGATATCGCACAGGTGCGAGTGCAGCGGCTACGGCGCGGTAATTTTCGATATTTTCAGCCTGTTGACTATCTCCCCAAATCGGCGCTTTGCCTGCCGTTAAAATTAGCATTTTATTGCATGCTTCAACACTTACATCGCTGGGTAGATCAAAGGCTTTTGGTAGGCGATCAAGATATTCCGGCCCGATGAAAGTACGCCAGCCGATGTCTGCAATTCCAGGCTGCATATCACCCACATAGGGCATCGCTGAATGAGTGCGACGCAATCCGCAGGATGGCATATCAAGGGTGTGCAACAGTACTGCCTTGTAGCGCCCCGCTAGGCGCGGCAGCAGCCAATTGAGGCTGTCATAGGCCGTGGGCAAAAAGAACCCAAAACCCTGCGCCGCACAGATCATCGGGGCTGTGGCCAAAGCGGATGCGATCTCATCGGCAAAGCTGAGTAGATCAGGCGCATCAGGGGAGACAGAGATTTCCACCATCGTTTGATCATCATAGCGCTGCTCAAGTCGGAACCACGGCATTGCGGGGGGCAGTTCATCGGTATTGATCGCGCCAAGGCGCACCCCTGCGCCAGATGCCAACCGATCCGGTGCTGAGATCCAGCTGCGCAAGTTTTTCAGTGCTTTTGGCGTGACCTTAGACGGTTTGCCCGAACGTCCCACGAGACGCATCGACAATAGCCCCAGATCGCCGCCAAACCGCGCAACAAATGCGTCGAACATCGCTCCGACAGTCAAAGCGATCCGTGGATCATCCGGCGCGCCGTCCAAATAGGCAAGCGTACGAAACGCGGGTAGAGCAGCTATTTCATCGTCATACAGCAACGGGTCAGGCATTCGGTTACTATCTCAACTCTTACAAATGGCCCGCACATCATTGCAGATTTTGGGCGTTTTTGCGATTACATTTACAGGGCGCGGTATCAAGCTAAGTTCGTCTTCAAGTAAAGGCATAGATTTATACGATGACCAGTGTTTCGCTTTGCGCCAAGTGAGGCAAAAGTTGGTGACACGCCAACCCTTTTCGAACGATTGAAAGCATGGGGCCCTCAAATCGAGCGCCGCCTCGCATTAGCGTCTTTGGATTTGTGGCAGTGTCATGTAGATAATTCTCATGACGCAGAATAGCTGATACTCTCCGCGTATCGCATTGTATAAGGTTGATCTGTAATGAGAGAGATAGTTATTCCACTCGGTTCTATCGGGATATTTTTGATCTCGGTTTCCATAGGTTACGCGATGCGCAAGTATCAATGGCGGCTACCTGTGAGCATTATTGTATGCATAGCCTTTCTCCTCGCATATTTGTTTTATGCCGCCGAAGGTGCAGGATGGGCGGGCATTGGATGGGTGATCGTCGGCATGTTTGCGATCTTACCTATCTGCGCTGGATTAATCTGCGGTTTAGGGTTTGGTTGGTTTAAAAACACTCGGGCGCCCGACGATGTATCGTCTCATGCTGACCGCTAGACTTGAACAACAGGATTTAGATGCTCCTTGTCGTAAGAACGACTATGGGCGCTTTTCTCTCACCTTAATTCCTCACAAGAAATGCAAGCTAATGGGTTTTCCAGCAATCGTTTCGACATTGATCTGAAAACCGAAAACCGATTGTAATACATCCGGATGCATGACCTTTTCAGGTCTGTCATCGGCAATTATTTTCCCATCACGCATCGCGATAATCCGGTCCGCATGAACGGCTGCGTGATTGAGATCATGAAGAACAATAATGATGCTGCGCTGCTTTGTATCAGCCACATGGCGTAAAGTGCGCATCAGTTCACGTGCGTAGAAAATATCTAAATTGTTGAGCGGCTCATCCAGAAGAATGTAATCTGTGCCTTGTGCAAAACACATTGCTGCGCGCGCTCTTTGCCTTTGGCCGCCAGATAATGTGTCAACGAATTTATCTTTGATTTCGAACAGATCAAATATGCTAAGCGCTTCGTCTACTGCCTCGAAGTCCGCTTGCGTTGGTCTGCCTTGATGATGGGGAAAGCGTCCGAACTGAACGAGTTCGCCGACGCGCAAGCGTCCCGCAACGGCGTTATCTTGCGGCATTACTGATAGGCGCTGCGCGAGCGTTCGGGAGGCTGTATTCGCAACGTTCATGCCATCCACAATGATCTCACCTGATGTGACCGGCACAAGCCGCGCCATGGCGGAAATCAAGGTCGATTTTCCCGCTCCATTAGGACCGATGAGAGCCGTAATACCGCCGCTTGGTAGTTCCAAACTTATATCGCTGAGAATGGGCGTGCCCGAGAGCGATACAGCCACATTAGTAAGCTTGATCATGATTGCCCTCTATAAAAAAGAATGAACAGAAAAGTAATGCCGCCAATGAACTCGATCAGTACGCCAAGGGGCAAAGCGTTGCTAAACGCATGACTAAGAACAGTTTGTCCTCCCACCAGAAGAATAATGGCGACAAGAATACTAGTGATAATGGTTTGGCTATGTTTGCTGGTTCCAGCCAGTCTTTGGCCAAGAGCAACAACCAACAATCCTAAGAATGTTATGGGGCCTGCCAGCGCTGTAGAAATCGCCACAAGCATGCCAACAAGAAGCAAGAGGACAACTGAATAACCACGCCAGTTAACGCCAAGTCCTATAGCGGTTGGTTTGCCCAGAAGAATAACATCGAGAACGTGACGCGCCCGCCAGCATATTGCCGCAGCGATAATTGTGAGCACAAAGCAAGGCAGCAACAGATCGGCATTGACTGTGTTGAAATCAGCGTAGCTTACGCTTTGCACAATTGCGAAATCATTTGGGTCTATTAATCGGGAAAGTAGGGAAGATAGGCTTCGAAATAAAACACCGATGACAATACCGCCAAGAAGCATCAGCACGAGTGCATTGCTGTAACGCAGCAAAGGCAAAAAGAGCAGGCAGGCAAGACCGGCCATCATAACAACTTCTATAGTGAATTTGCCCACCGGATTTAAAGCTGCATATCCAAATCCGCCCAATACAAAAACAAGCGCTGTTTGTAGCAAGACATAGAGCGCATCCATTCCCATGATCGATGGCGTTAAAATGCGGTTGGCCGTAATTGTTTGAAACACCAAAGTTGACAGCGCTACTGAGACAGATACTTGCAATAAGCTGAGCAGGCGCTCCAAGCGCAACTCCATGGCGAATTGCCAATTGCCGCGCACATTGATTGTCATGAATAGAATGATTGTCGCAATCGCAGTGAGAGCTAGAAGAGTAAGGCGTCGATCAAGCATGGCGAAATGACCGACTAAAAATAAGCATCAAAAACGCGGCCGCACCGACAACGCCCATGATTGTTCCTGCTGGAATTTCATAAGGGAAGCGGATGAGGCGTCCTATTAAATCTGACACAAGCACCAGAAGTGCGCCGCCTAAAGCAACCATTGGAATAGCGCGGCGTACATCATCGCCGATCAGGCGTGATACGGCTGCTGGAACAATCAAACCTATGAAAGGTAATGCGCCGACGGTTGCAACGGTCAAGCCGGAGATAACCGAAACGATGACCAATCCAATTTGTAGGGTGGATTTATAATCAAGGCCAAGGCCGATTGATGTGTCGCGGCCGAGCGCGAGAATAGTCAAGCGGTCTGCGACCCACCAAGCAGCAAGCATGACGACGCCGATAAACCACAAAGTCTCATAGCGTCCACGCATGACGCCAGAAAACTCACCACTCATCCAAACATCTAAAAATTGTAAAAGGTCATAATGCCATGCGATTGCCACTGCCAATGCACCGACGATGCCGCCATAAATAATCGCAAATAGTGCAATCATATAAGGATCTTTGGACGACACTTTTCGTGCCAAGGTCAAAAATAGTGCTGTGCCTAAAAAAGCGGTGAAGCTGGCAACCAGAACCTTCACCATGATCGTTGATTGAGGCGCGAGTATTGTAATCAGCAAAATGCCGAGTGCAGCGCTTTGTCCGGTGCCTGCAATCATCGGGTCGACAAATCTGTTGCGTGCAAGGCTTTGCATAACAAGCCCAGCGATTGCTAAGCTTGCCCCAGTTAACAATACGGCAAGCGTGCGCGGCAAACGGCTGCTTAACATAAGCTCGATATTGGCAGCACTATTATCGCTGAAAATATCGCCTACGCCAACGGCAAGGCTACACAAGCTCAATAGGAGCAGGGCAGCAATGCCAAGCGTTATTTGCGCGCGCACCGAGCTCATTCGTCTTTGGCAAAACCTGCGGCAAGCGCATCAAAAACATCCATTGTCGCATGCGCGCCACCGGCAGCAATGTAAACATTGGCTGATGGTGCATAGATGACGTTTCCGTTTTTCCAAGCCTTGGTTTGGCGAATAAGTTCATTATCAAGCGTAGCTTTAGCGTTCTGTTCGTTCGAACCAATAGCCGCAGCGCGGTCCACCACAATCAACCAATCAGGGTCAATATCAGCAATAAACTCAAATGATACTGCATCACCGTGATCGCCAGCATCAATGTTCTCATCAGCTGCCGGAATAGCTAGCGTGGTGTGAACCCAGCCAAAGCGTGATTTTGGCCCGTAGACGGAAATTTTTGGCCCGTTGGTCATGACTATCAGCGCATTGCCTTTGCCGTTGGCTGCATCTTTTGCAGTTTTTATTTTAGCATCAAATTCTGCAACAAGCGCTTGCGCCTTATCATTCACGCCAAAGATTGTGCCGTAATCCACGATGCGTTGACGCGCTTGATTGATGAGATCATCGCCCCAGATCGTCATGTCAATTGATGGCGCGATACGACCTGTTTGATCGATCTGTGTCGAAGACCGACCGCCAACGATAATCAATTCAGGGGCAAGTGCATTGAGCGCTTCAAGATCAGGTTCAAAAAGAGTGCCAACTTGCTGCGCTGATGTGAATTTTCCCTTCAAACTGTCGAGGTAAAGATTGTTCGGCACACCGTCAATTTTGATACCAAGTGCGTCCAATGTATCAATCGCTGCGATATCAAATACCGCAACTTTACTTGGTGTTGTCTCGATTGATTGTGGACCGGCTGCAGTTTGAATTTCTGCACTCAAGGCAGGCAAGCATGTCGCTGTTAGTGATAAACCAACGAGGGCGAATAGGTTGAGTATTTTTTTCATATAGCTATCTCCGGCTCTGCTCGCAGATGCCGTCCTTTCAATGGCTTGGTTTAGAACTTGGCTTTAAGTGATAATTTAAATGAACGGCCTGGCTCATTGAGCGGTGTAACTTCGCCTAGGAATTCCTGGCCATAAGTGGCGCGAGAAGCATAGGTTTCATCAAAGATATTGTTGACTGCAGCGCGAAGTGTCAGGTTTTCATAATTGAGCGGCGTGTATTCAACAAAGGCGTTGAATACCTCGTAGCCAGCCAAGGTCGTTTCCGTTGTGCTACCGCCAAAGTTGTCGGTTTCTTCCAGCACAATTTGTCCACTGCCACCAATCGTAACACCGTAATCAGCAAATGTGTGGGCTGTCTCAAGTGTGAAGATTTGGCCGATAGGTGTTGTTAGGTAGTTGCCAGTGTAAGAGTCAGATGGATCGCCATCAATTTTAGTATCAATATTGGCGTAGCCAACACGCGCAAAACCATTGCCCCAATCATAACCCAGTCCTACTTCGAAGCCGGTCGACGTCATATCTTTTGTCAATGCGGGGCCACCATAATAATTCGGTGTTCGCGCGTCATTGATTGCAGTATGGAAAACCTTTCCGCTGACATTAAAGTTGCCAAAACGGGCATTCAATCCAGCAAAAACATTGTTGGATGTGACGGCTTTAAAGCCGCTTGAATAATCCCATGTCGGGTTCAATATGAAATTCTCTGCAAGTGGAATGCCGCCGAACACATGTGAAGCGCCAGCGCTTGCTGTCAAATAATCTGTGACATCGAACTCACCCGATAAATTGGCAGATAGGCCTGAAGTGTTATCGGTAAATCCAGTTACGCCTTCGATACGTTGAAAATCTGCACGTGCGCCGAATGAGGTGCGAAAGCGATCTGTAATATCAAGCCGAGCTTGCGCATATATACCGATGTTGGAAGCTTTTTCTTTGCCGTCTACATTGAGTGCGCTGTTGGAGAAGTTTTCATAGGTCAGATTTGCACTATCAGCAAAGAAGTCCACGCCGGCAGTTATCGAGCCATTATCTAGTCCAAATCTATTTTCCACTTTGCCGTTAAAACTATCTGTCTGACCGAAACCTGCTGTATTGTCATCTATAGCTGCCAGATTAGTAATGCTGTAAGCTAACTGGATTGTTGGATCCCACAAGCCGACCGGATTTTCATTGGTATATGTTAGAGCCACATTCTGACGTGTGAGATCATAGTTGCGTGTTAGTGGCGGCGCTGGGCGAGGTGGCGGTGGTGGCGCTACAAAACCAATATTGGCGCGATAAGGACGCGCTTCATCATCGCCCACGCGCTCATAAGACAATTCAATTCGGTGGCCGATTTCTGATTGATAAGCGATTTTACCAAGGCCGCTTAGCAACTTCGTTCCAGAACCTAAAATCTCATTGCCGTCGCCGTCTTGCTGCCAATCGCCTTTGGCGTATTTGATGAAACCGAGCGCTTCAAAACCGTCTTTACGTGCGTAAAGTGCGTTGCTGGTTGTGAACACATCGCCATTGGTGCTGTACTCACCAATGGTAAAGCCGCCGAACATTTTACCATCCGGCAAAAGATCATCCACATCTTTTGTTTCATATTGAATAGAGCCTGCAAGTGCGCCAGGGCCAGCGTCGGCAGGCGCAACACCTGGATCAATGCTCACTGCTTTTAGCAGCGATGGGTCAATCAGTGTTGTTGCATTGTGGTGGAAAATTTTATTGTTCTGACGGCTTCCGTCAATTGAAACGGATAGATTGGTTTCCTCAACGCCGTTGACGTATAATTTCTGTGAGACGGGTAGGGAGCTGCCTACTGCAATTGTTGGTTCGGCAGCAAATAAATCCTGAAGGTCTGTAGGGTTGATGCGCACGATGTCTTCATCGGTGACCTCAACGCTATTGTCGTCATTCGCTTCTGTGCCAATGACGATCCGGTTTAGTTCAACAGCGTCTTGTGCCTGCGCGTAGGAAACAAGTGAAAAAATACTGACAGTACTGGCCAGAAACAGAATTGATTTAGACATGTAGCCCCCAAATTTTGATTAAACTGGTGGCTTGACCGGTGTGGGTCTGGCTTCCTTGAGGCCGCAAGTCGCATACATGATAAAAAAACTCAAGTTTAAGTTTAGTTATCCAGTGCGTTTAATAACTTTGGATAAGGCTCGAATGTGAGAGCAGCTGAGCGCATCTCATAACTGCGTCTAACATCCGCTGTTGGTGAGCCGTGCTAAACACAAAGAGAAGCGTGTTGATCCCGAGTTTTTTGCGCACTCTTCGGTCTATGAAAGGCCAATCACGGGTTCTGCTTTTGTACTTGCCGCTTGGCGAGATTAAGAAAGAATTAGCACAAGGTCAATTGGTGCATGTTTTGCCAAAATGGAGCCTGCCAATATTGGGCGTTTACGCAGTATGGCCTGACATAGGTCCGCAAAAAGCGCTGACCCGCCGACTGATCGAGCATTTTGTTGAACACCGATCCGAGCTTCTGTTGTAATTCAGTAAGTAACCGCTGCGGCTCAAATCTTACGCATTAGCGTGGCAAGTTGTGTCTGTTCACCTGTCGACAATGGGGCAAGAATATCGCCAATCACATCTGCCATGGCGGCGGTAAGCGATGTCGTCAATTTTTGTCCATCTTCGGTTAAGCTTAACAAGCGCACCCGCGCATCATTTGCATCAAGGCTCCGAACGATTAAGCCGTGACGTTCAAGTTCGGATACCATCCGCGTCACTTGAGATTTGTCGCGGGCTAGTTCGCTAACCAAAGCGTTTATTGGTAGTGGCTGCGCATCGGAGATAATTTTAAGGACCATGGCTCCCTGCGGCCCAAAACCTTCAGGGGCAATCTCTTTAACTCGCTGTTGCATACCAATTTTCATGCGACGCACAAAATGATTCATCAATTGCGAGAGTTCTGAAGTCGTGTCCATTCTTTTGACCTATTATTTAGTTGACTTTGTCTACCTTATATTTTAGTTGACTAAATCAACCTAAATGAGTGTAGGCGAATAAACAAGATGAACAAAACGATCACCAAAATAGCCTTATTAGCTGCGATAATCATTGCGATGTCAGGTCTTATGACTGCCGTTATGACTTATGCTGGACTGCCTGATGGACAACGTTTTATGGATGCTTGGTTGCCTGTTTGGATGCAAGCAGCGTTAGTGGTCGCACCTTGCGGCTTTGCACTGATGTATCTCATCAGCAAAATAATCAACTTGCTGTTACCGAATATAACGGCAGGAACACAGAAAATTCTACTAGGGGCAATTATGGCTTTGGTTATGGAAAGCGTGATGGCTAGCGTTACAACTTTCCAATTACATGGTTGGGCAGACGGGTTTGGCGCGTATTGGGCAAGCGTTCTTTTAGCCGCATTGCCTGTGGCTGTCCTGATGAGCACCGCGATGACGATTTTCATCAAACCTCGCTTAGATAAAATACTTAGCGCCTAAAGTAATCATCTTCTTTTGCTTTGGGTGTATCACAACGACGTAACCCTCGACTTCTCAAGACCTGTTGCCCAGCAGGCAAGCGAAGCGCCGCTGAGAGGGAGGAAAACCGACTGATAACGCGTATATCGAGTCATTCAACGGCAGCTTCAGGGAGGAGTGCCTGAATACGCACTGGCTTATGAGCCTTGACGACGCCCGCGAAAAACTGGAGACTTGGCGTGTAGACTACAATAATGTTCGGCCACACAGCGCAATCGGCAATAAGCCGCCGATATCGCTTATAAATCGCTCAAACGAACCAATTCACGCTTGAGCACTAACCCTGGAAAGTACTCCATCCGGGTGGTCCAAAGTTGGGGAGCAACTCAAGAACATGGTGGCTTTGGCATGAAAGAATTCGTCAATGTGATGGCAATATTCTTATCTTGATGGATTTGCTGATTTAGCTTTTTTCCCACATGTCTCTTATCCGATCGCAAAGGGTGATGGGGTCAAAAGGTTTCACAATCACTCCGATGGCGCCGAGATCCATATATTGTTTTTGTTCCTGCACTTGGGCGCGAGCTGTCATAAAAATTATGGGTATGTCCGCAACGCTAGGCATAGCTTTCATTCGCAGCATCGTTTCTGGCCCATCCATGTCAGGCATCATAACATCCATCAACACAAGCTGAGGGGAAAAGTTTTCTACTTCTTTCAAAGCGGTAATACCTGAAAAGCAATGGAGAACTTCAAAGTCACCAATATCTTCCAACGACATCTTCACGATTTCGGCTATGCTTTCATCGTCTTCTACATATAGGATTTTTTGCAATGTATTACTCATGCGATGTCCTTTATTCGATCGACCCTAATTGTTGGTATGTGAAAGCTAAATGTACTGCCTTTTCCAACAGTGCTAACGAAGCTAACCTCACCAGCAAAAGCCTCGATGATGGTTTTGGTGATGTTGAGACCAAGGCCAGTCCCCCCCTTTGTGCGGGTCGATGACCCGTCTTCTTGGGAAAACTTGTCAAATATTTTGCTGTGGAATGTTTTGCTTATCCCTGGCCCATTATCTGTCACAGAAATATGCAACATATCCTCTGCAGTTATCTCAATCCTTATTTCAACGTCTTCTCCTGTGGGAGAGAATTTTGCCGCATTAGATAGAAGGTTTGTTAGAGCTTGATTGAAGCGGTGTGCATCTACGTTACAATAGGCTGCTGAGACCAAATTTTTGGTCACAAATTTTACGCTGTGACGCTCTGCATAACTGCTGTTTTGTTCGACAATATCAACGACAAGAGAAACCATTTCTGTTTCCTTGAGATCGTAATTCATCTTTCCGGCTGCGATTTTTTCTGTATCGAGAATATCGTTGACAAGATAGGAGAGCCGCTCACTGTTTTCATAAGCAAGGCCAAGCAATTTTTCACTTTTGGGGTCCAATTGTTTATGATTTTTGGCACGCAACAAACCTAGAGCGCCCATGATGGACGTGATAGGGGTGCGCAGCTCGTGATTAACGGTAGAGATAAATTCGTCTTTCATAGAATCCATCTTTTTTCGTTCAGTAATATTTTCGGTAAACATGATTAGTCCACCGGGGGAACCGTCACCCTGACTCCATGGATGAAGTTCATACCGAATCCAATCTATGGCACCATCTTCTCGTAAAAATGGCTCTTCTTCAGATATGATGACTTCACCCAGAATAGCTCGCTTATGAAGAACGAGCCAATGGGATTGGTGGATAGGAATTTCTGGAAAAACCTCATAGTGACTTTTTCCAATTACATTTTTGTCCTGCAGACCGTAGTCTTTCTGCCATCGACTGCTCATAGCCAAATAGCGCACATCGGTATCAAACATGGCAACCGCAGCAGGGGTGTGGCGAACGAAGGTTGCTAGTAAATTTTCTTTTTCTTGAACGAGTGCGGTTTTTTGCTGAGCCGTCTGCGTTGTGAAAATAAGCTGTGCAATTAGCAACGATAAAACAAATCCAATAATAAGCGTCGTTTCAGGCAAGATAAATTGCGTTTGGCTTAAGTAGCTTGCGCTAGGTGTTACAGATAAAGACCACTGTTTGTCATGTAACTCTATGATCTCTGAAAAAAACAATTTTGTTTCAGTGGAGCCAGTTTTATTGGAATGATAAAAGGGGGCTCCATCGTATGAGAGAGTGATTGCGAATTGTGAAGTGTTACTTCCTTGCAGCACATCACGCATTAACTCCTCGATGCTCAATATACCTGCAATGAAACCATCAAATTCACCATTTTTTCTCACGGGGAAATATGAGATGAAAGCTTTGTAACCTTGGACTAAATCTAGCGGTGGCGTCAGCGTCACTTTATCGTGCGCTGCGGCTCCTTCCAATGCTTTCTGGCGCTCTTCATTGAATAGAATATTTAATCCAACTACGCGCTCGTTGCCTAATAAAGGCTCCACCCATTGAACTTGATAATTAGGATCTACCCATTCGACCACTTTGAGACCAGGGTGATCTGTAATTAAGTTTTGAGCATCGCGTTGCCAGTATTGCCTCTTAGAGCCCTCAGCAGTTGTCCATCGATCCGCCATACGGGATAGCGCTTCAATTCGATTGTTAACGTTTGAGCTGATTACTTGTCTGAATACCTCTGCTTCTCGCTTTACGTCTTTAGATATCAATTCATTTTCTGTTTGGAGAATGATGTTGTAAACAAAAAGAGTCGCAACCGATATAAAGCAAAAGCCAATCGCAGGTAAAAAACGGTTGCGATGTAGGACTACCTCACCCTGATTTCGAATAGAACTCGTTACGACAAAAATACCGCAAAGTAGCGTAAAGAAAGAGCCAGTGACTGCGATGAGTAATGGTTCATTATTGCTTGTTTGTGATTCAAAAGACGCTGTGCTTGACCATTTGATCAACCAAGTTCGCTGCATAATTTGCAGCTCTTTTGTGATGGTAAAGAGCGGGGTGGAAGCTGCACTATCGGTGCTGTTTTTATAAATTAAGCTATCTTCAGAGTCATCAGCGCCATCATGTACTTCCAAATTGAGTGTGGTGCCCTGACTTTCAGTAAGATCATTCATAAAGTTTTTGCCAATAAAGGGGGCATAAACCCAACTTAAAAAAGCCTTTTGGCGTTGCTCAGCTGTATTTATGGGCATGGAAGGGTTGTATATGGGTGCCAGTAGTAAAAAACCGGGCGTCTGTTGAGCGTCCTGTACCAATAAAATACGTTTGGTGATGGCAGCTTTGCCGCTGTCTCTTGCTCTGTCAGCTGCTTCCGTGCGATTTTTTTCAAATGCGATGTTAAGTCCGATCGCAGGTAGGTTTATACTTTCCGGCTCAATGTATCGGATGATGTAGTAATTGTTGTGAGAAACGTCAGGGTGAATGTTTAAGCGTCTGTTATTATTTAATAATTCTTTTTGTATGTATTCTTTTATGCTGTCTTTTTGAACATCTTCAATTATGCCGATACCGTTGATACCCGGAAAGTTAGTCGCCACATCCAGCGCATTTACGTAAGCTTTCCACTCATCATGGCTCACGCTGCCAGCACTTTCGACTAAGCCGCGCCCCCCCAACAGTGCCTGATGGTAGGAATCCATTCTATGGCGCAGTGCTCTTTCGCTTTCCAACGCCATTGTTTCAAATTTTGCTTGAGATGCTTGAGCTAGGTTTTCGGTTGCCACATGCCAAGCATAGTATGTCAGTGATGCCGGTATTATCATAATGGCAAGCATGCGCAGCAAAAGTCTGGGCAGGGCACGTTCAGAGATGATCTTTTTTGGCATGAATTGCCCTTGTTAATTTAGATGCACTGTTGAGTGTTTAATTTATCGATAGCGATCGAGCAGGGCTGATTGATTTGGGTGAGTGCAGGCGACGCTTTTTTGCAGTTCATGGTTGAGTGACTGAAGCCGTGCATATTCTTGCGCTAAAGGTAATTTTTTAGCGTCAATATAACCCTTTAATTGATCTTCTAGCTGCTCAGCAATATGGCTTACTTGCATAAAGCCCATCGTGCCGCTGCTCCCTTTTAACTTATGCGTTAAAAAGAATATTTTTTGAAAACTATCAGAATTCTGGCCATTTTCCGCTGAGTGCATAAGCGAATTTATTGCCTGTGCTTCCGATCTAATTGTCGCACAATGTTTCTCTACTAATAAAAACAGTTTTGCTTTGAGGTCATCTTTTTGCTGCATGCGAGCAGTGTGTATGAAAAAGTTTAAGAAAAAGATTATTTTAGAGAGTGTAAGAAATCGCATAATCGTTAAGGGAAATTTTAACTTATTGTCGGACGCTGTGTGAAGCTTTCGGAACATCCATGTGCCGTTAGAAACCAAAGCGTAGCAGGTCTGTGTAATGAGTAACTTTGCGATTGATTTTAGTCCGGAACTAATAGCGGCCAAGCGCGTCCTGCTGGTCGAAGACAGTTCGGTCACGCAAGATCTCATCCAATTGGTGCTAAGCCAAGGCGGACATAGTGTTGATATTTTTTCTGAGGGCAAAGCGGCTCTTGAAGCGTTAAAAACCAATAAATATGACGTTGCGCTCGTGGATTATCACCTGCCTGATATGACGGGTATCGAGCTCGTTACACAATATACTCAAAAAGTGTCTGACGGTGCACGGCCGTACTTTGTCGCGATAACGGGCGACATGAAGTCCTTATTGAGAGACCGATCCGTTACCACTGTTTTTGACCGGTTGATGCCAAAGCCGTTAGATATTGATGCCGTTTGTACGCTCGTTGAAACTGCTGAAGTAGATGAAGCTAAAAAAAGTAATGCGGATGACACGTCCCGAGTCGAGCTGACACAAATTCCAGATTTTCTAATTGCCACATTGGAAAGCCTGAATATGCGCTTTTTGCGTTGGCCGGAAGATTTACGTTCATCCGCCTCAGTCAAAGTGGATGATTACGATGCATTACTTGTGACAGATGCCTCAAGTTTTTCGCAAGTTTGGACTGTGCCAGGTGCTCATCTTCTGCCGGTTATTGATGCCACTGGTTCATTAGGTTCCTGCGCAGACATTGATGGCACAGCATTACGCATGAGCGACGTTAAGCGAGTATCAGACATCGTACAGAGCTTTTTTGAGCGCCGAATGCAAATGTACAGTGATGTTGCTCAGTCGTCAGATTTTGCCGATAAATTGCTTGGGCGAATGTGGGTCACTGGCAAAACACTTACGCCGGTTTACTCAGGAGCCGATAAAAGTCTGGTTGATTTTCCGGTGCCAATTGAAACCCGAGAATTGATGGGGCTTATAAAGCAAATATCAGCAAACGCTCATTTGTCACCTACCTTTTTTGATAGGTTTCATGAATGCGCTCAATGTTTATCATCTCGTTTCAATGTTCGCGAAGAGTGCCCGAGTTGCCAATCAACACAGCTGAATGATGAGTCATACATCCACCACTTTCAGTGCGCTTATCAGGGGCCTGAAAGTGATTTCACTCAAGGGCAGGATTTGGTTTGCCCAAAGTGCCGACACACTTTGAAGCATTTCGGACGGGATTATGATCGGCCAGGCCAAATGGTGGTTTGTGGCGGCTGTAAATCCGCTACATCTGAGCCATTTGTAGGATTTGTATGTTGCGATTGTAGTCATCGAACTGATGGTGACACTATTGAAACAGTAGATGTTTTTTCAGCGACGCTGACTGAAGCAGGCGAACGTTATCTTCGAGCGGGTACTACCCAAATCGGCATCAGCGAAAAGGCCTTACGTTTTGCAGACCTGCCGCTTGAACTCGTGATCTATTTGAACAAGTTGGCACGCGCCTATAATGAACATAAAGTTCCATTTAGCCTTTGTTATATAACTTATAAAAATGAGGCATCGGTTATTACCGAGCATGGCACACGCCATGTTTCACAAGCGCGCCGCGTTTTCTTCGAGGCGTTAGGTCAAGCCATATCGATTGACAAGAAAACGTTCCGTGGTTCGACGTATGATTTTGTTCTGGTCGGCAATTTGGAACCTGATAAAGCAAAATTACTACTGGAAGAGGCATCAAGATTTGCAGAAGGCGCGATCAAAATTGATTTGGCGCCGGAGTATCAGTTGTTTGGACCTGCGGACTTTTCTGCATGACCAGCTATTTTGGTGAAGCGCTGGATTATTTAACGGCTCAAAGTTTTGCCAGTTTGCTGGCATTATATTGGTTTGTATTCATCTTTGAGGTGCCGCGCTATTTTTTGGCGTTTTTAGTCGTTATTTTGGTACCACGCGAAAAGTCTCAAGATGAGCGCGACGGCAAACCGTTCCCCGGTAAGGTCAGCATAATTATTGCGGGTCACAGTGAGGAAACTGCGATTGAGCGTTGCGTCATGGGATTGTATGAGCAAAGCCGCATTCCAGATGAAATCATTGTGGTAAGCGATGGCTCTACCGATAAGATGGCGTCTAAATTGGGCGATTTATTACGCCGTGGGCTTATCACGCAGGCGCACAGCACGGATCTACGATCTGGCAAGTCAGCTGGCTCGAACATGGCTGCTCGATGGGCAAGCGGCGATATCGTCATCAATATTGATTGTGATTGCTCTTTTGATCGCGATGCAATTCTGAATGTTATTAAACCGTTTGCTGACCCTGAAGTGGTAGCTGTCTCCGGTAATATTTTGGTACGCAACGAACGTGCGTCGCTCGTCAGCACATTTCAAGCAATAGAATATCTCGTTACGATATCACTTGGCAAACAAGCTGCTGATCGTTTGAATCAAGTATCATGCGTTTCCGGCGCTTTTGGTGCTTTTCGTAACGACGCTTATCAAGCCGTTGGCGGGCTTGATGCAGGGGGTGGGGAAGACTTGGATCTCACCCTTCGGCTTCGCCGTAATGGCGGGCGTATTCGCTTTGTCGAAGACGCGATCTGCTACACGGATGTTCCCGAGACCTTAAATAGTTTTGTAAAACAGCGTTTTCGCTGGGAGCGTGATGCGGTGCGTTTGCGCTATCGCAAGCACCGCTATTTTCTCAATCCGTTTAGCCCATATTTCTCTATTAAAGAGCTGGTCCATGAATTGGAATTTTTATTCTTTAATGTGATATCGGCCGCTATGTTGCCTTTTTACATTCTTTGGATGTTCTCACTTTATGGCAGCTTTGCGTTTGTGATTTTGCTCTCAGCTCAGCTTGGACTGCTGGTCCTTGATGTAGCTACATTCTTAATGGCGGCTTACGCAACACCGAAAAATCGCAGTTACGAGCTTATTCCATTTCTGGTCGGATATACGGTTTTCAATGGCGTATATATGCGGTTTGTTCGACTGTTAGCATATCTACAGGAATGGATTTTCAGGGCGTCATATCGGGACACTTATGTGCCCGATAAAGTACACGATGTACGGGGATAAATAGACATGCGCAAATTAAGACAACGCCCGAGATCGGACACCTCGGTAAATCAACCCCGCCGCGCTGCAGGTACGATGGGACGGCGAGTTTATTTAGTGCTCTTGGCACTTCTTGCCGTGGCACTTGGTAATTACATCTGGGGGGACATGTTGTTTCTGCGCGCTGACGGACTCGTCCTAAGGGAGAGGGCGCTCGTAGAGGCGACATCCACCATCAGAGTGGAAGAAGTTGCTGTGCGTCGCGGACAAGGTGTTAGCGCTGGACAAACGCTTTTGAAGGTCGGGTCTATTGAAATTCTTGAGCGTATTGCGGATTATGCCTCGCGCAATGCTGAACTGGTTGAGCGGGAAGCTGCATTGCGCTCCCGCGCTAATATTGTGGGCGAGATTCTGCCATTGGCTGACAAGCGAATGAATGAAACGTCGCGCATGGTTCAAGAGCTTCAAGATCTTAAAGCAAAAAGTATTGTCTCTTCACAACGCTTGGAAGAGGTGACAGCGGTTGCCTATACAGCTCAAACTGAATTTGTTCGCCTAAGCTCAGAGAAGGAAAGCTTAGTGGCAGAAATTGAAGCTATAGCACAGGCGCGCGCACATTCATTGGAGGCATTGAGCAACCTTGAAGAGTATTATGCTAACGGCATTGTTAGTGCGTCAAAATCTGGGCAGGTTGGCGAAATTGTGCCCTCCGTTGGTGAAGTCTTTCGCGCGGGCGATTCAATGCTATCGGTCATATCTGGTGACGCATATGTGCTGGTATATTTACCAACGAATTACTGGTTTCAACTTGATGCGGGGATGAAGGTGGAAATTGCAAACGGTCGTCAAAGTGCCGTTGGCTACATATCTGAAATATTGCCTGTTTCGCAGTCTGTCCCGCCAGAATTTCAGCAGGCATTTAGGCCAGATCAAACGCGCCAATTAGCACGCGTGGAGTTTGAAGAACCTTCCCTTTTTCCAACTGCGGCTAATGTTCGAGTGACACGCCCTAATATTGTTCATCAAGCATATGCTTGGTTAAAAGAACTATAGGATAAACTTCAAATTGTGCTGCTAAACATGAACACCTTACCTAGCGGTGTTCGATGTCAACACCGGCAAAATTACAATTTAAACAAATATCAAGGTTCCTGCTTTTAGGATAAATCTAAATCGAAAAACGGTGGTCGGCTTTTTGCTTTATCGTTAAACCTAGATAGCTAAGGTCCATAAATGGCTTATCCATACCCGACGAATGAGTTAAAGCGACTTGAAGCGCTGAAAGCGACCGGTATCATGAATACGGGTTCGACTCCCGAGTTTGATGCAATTACTGAACTCGCATCCTCTATCTTTAATGCTCCTATGTCAGTGGTTGCCTTTATTGGGGATGATTTTCAATGGTTTAAAGCGCGTCTTGGATTAGATATAGATCAAATGCGTCGTGAATCCTCTTTTAGTAAGTATACAATTCTTCAAAATGAGGTTTTGGTTGTTAATGACACAACTAAGGATGAGCGATTCAATGAGAATCCTCTTGTTACTGGTGAACCCCATATTCGATTTTACGCAGGTGTGCCCATTTCATTGGACGGTAAAACCAATATTGCGGCGATAGGCGTTACTGATACAAAACCGCGCACTGCCAGCGACGCACAGATTACTCAGCTTAAAAAACTAGCCAATATCGCTGCTGCGCTAGTGCGCGCCCATCAAGCCGCGAATGAAGCAAAAAAGCTCGAAATGGATGCTCGTCAACGCGGTAAGCTTCTTTCTCAAACGGAACGTATATCTAAAATTGGTGCTTGGGCATTTGATACCAGAACACAGGAAATAAAGTGGTCGCCACAAACCTATGAAATACATCAATTGTCACCAACAGAATCCATCAGCTTGGAGAGGGTATTGTCATTTAATCCCTCGTATGAACACGAACGCATACACAAAAAATTCAATGACTGCCTTAATGATGGCATACCTTACGAATTAGAATGTGATTTCATCACGGCACTTGGGAATAAACGCCGCGTATTAATGATGGCGGAGCTTGAACATAGTGAAGCCGGTGATCGGTGTCTGATAGGCACAATAAAGGATATCACTGACGAGCATGAAAATGCCAAGAGGCTATGGGATGCTGCGCATATTGATACTTTGACCGGTATCGCCAATCGTTTCGCGTTCCAGCATAAACTTGATAGTTTGGCTGAAAGATCAAGCGATGACGTCGACTGCAATTTCAAAATGCTTTTGATCGATCTCGATGGGTTCAAAGATATCAATGATAGCTTTGGTCATTTGGCGGGTGACAAGATCCTCTGTTCAATCGCCAAGCGTATTGAAGATACCATTCCTGAGAATGCATTCTGCGCACGCCTTGGCGGGGATGAATTTGCAGTCCTTATGGGTGTGCAAAATGAAATGCTGAAACCTGAAGATTTGGCTTCTGAATTGATTGAAGTGATCAATTTACCCGTGCCCTATGAGGGGCATGAGATTAGTGTTGGTGCGTCGATCGGCATTTCTCTAACATACCAAGAAACGCAATCCTGCGAAGAATTTCAGCAGCAGGCCGATCTGGCATTATATCATGCAAAACAGACTGGCCGCGGTGTTTGCGAAACCTATAATCCAAGCTTAACCGAAGCTTTTGAAGAAAAACGACAAGCATTTGAATTGGTGAAAGAGGCAATTCATGAGGGAAGATTGCTTCCGCATTATCAGCCAATATTCGATTTAAGCTCGCAGCGAATAAAAGGCGTAGAGGCGCTTGCCCGCATTCAAAATAAGGATGGTTCAATCGTTGGCCCAGCAAAATTTTGGCATGCTCTGTTTGAGCCCAAAAGCGCTTTAGCTGTCGATGAAACTATTTTGGATATTGCGCTCCGTGATTTTGCAGAATGGAAAAGTAAAGGGCTCGATATTGATTTTATAAGCATCAATGCCTCCTCTTTATGTATTCAATCGATGGATTATGTTGAGCGTGTTTTAGAAGCATTGGCGCACAACAATTTGCAGCCACATCATTTGAAAATAGAAGTCGTAGAGAACATATTTTTAGACGATGCGGATTCTAAGATAACGCACGTGTTGGAGCGCCTTTCAGAGGCTGGTGTCATCATTGCGCTTGATGATTTTGG
>NZ_KB894530.1:281178-494887 GCF_000374465.1 Ahrensia kielensis DSM 5890
GCGGTATGCGCAATCACCCGCTAACACCCATGACGGATGCAGATTTGCGGCGCTGGCTTAGCTACCAAACAAAATGGAATGTTGGGCATATCGCTCTGATGTCTTTTGTCAATGATTTATGCGCGTCAAAGCACCCGCTGGCGGGTTTCAACGTTACTGTGGCGCACATTGGTGGGAACGAGATCTGAAGACGTCGGTTAACAAACTCTGATACGCGGATTGGATACCGCATGACCGCATGTGCGTCTCGGGGCTATTCCTGTCTTACATCGGGCGTCAACTTATGTTGGCCACAAAGCGATGTCGGATATTCCCCTGCCGTGATCTCGTTCCCGCCAATAGGCGTGAAAGGTTGGACCGGCTAAGGCACTGGCATTGTCCTTCGGGCAATATCCCACATGAATGCTGACATTTCTCGGGCGATTGCCGTTGTTATCACTGTCTTCTTCTTACCGCGCTGGCTAAGCCGCCGATATCGCGCTGTCAGCCTTGATTGTGCCTTCCAAGCGATGTCCTGTATCTCAGGCGGTAGTTTTTGCAGGACGTAGAGCTTCCTTTCGCCGACTCGCGCTGGAAACCGATATGTCCAAGCTCCCTCCACCAGCGTGCGCCGGACCCTAGAATTGCCAGCTTTGGTGATCCCGCCACGTTTGGTCGTCTGACCCGTGGAATACTCACTGGGTACCAAGCCCAAATAGGCCATCAACTTGCGCGGATTTTCAAATCGGCGAACATCGCCAATCTCAGCCATAAATGTAACAGCACTGATCAGCGCAACACCGCGCAGTGCTTGTAATGCATCAACAACCGGTCCCAATTGCCAATTTGGAATTAACTGTTCGATACCGTCGGTTAGTCGGGCAACACGTTCGACAGCGTGACGCTCGGCCATAATCATTTCCTGTAAAGCGATCTGTTGCGCAGGGTGATCAAAGGACTGTTGTTGTAGCCACCGGCGATAACGCATTGTCCATGTCTTGGGTCGGTGATAAATTCGACCATGGCGCAGGAGAAAGGCCGAAATCAACTGGCGTTTGTGGCGCTGATCTTCAGCGGCACTTTCGCGTGCCCGCACCAAATCTCGCATGGCCTCGTGGGTCTCATCGGGTACCCAAACTGGTGTTAATTCCCCCGCCCTTAGAAGGCGCGCCAGACGCATCGCATCACGCCTGTCAGTTTTTATCCGTTCACCTGAACGCATCGGGATCAGGGACGGGGCAACCACGCAACAGGAAAACCCAAACGCCGTAATCTGCCGATACAGTCCATAACCTGTTGGCCCTGCCTCATAGCACATCTCAACTCGGTGGTATTGCGCGGCTAGCTTTTTGAGCAGCTTATCAACAGCATGGGGTGCAGTTGAAACAGTCCCCCAATCGCGTACTTCACCGTTCCGGCCTTCATCTGCAACTGAAACCGCCAGCGTATCCTTTGACGCATCAAGCCCAACGAAAACTACTTTTGATTTGTCTTCCATACCATGCCTCCAAGTTGAAGGGCAGCAGGATGCCAATCCCTCTCAAAGCCAGCATAAATCAATACAGCATCACGCCGCCGAAAAAAGACATGCAGTCTTACAGACCAAATACCATTGTCAGCGACAACGGCACGGAGTTCACCAGTATGGCTATCCTCAAATGGTCTCAGGAAACAAATGTCGAATGGCATTACATCCAGCCTGGCAAGCCAATGCAGAACGGCTTGGTCGAAAGCTTCAATGGCAGCTTCCGCGACGAGTGTCTCAATGAGACATTGTTTTCATCGCTCAGCCATGCCCGTCATCTCATCACCGAATGGAAGGAGGATTACAACCGGAACAGACCACGCTCATCACTGGGCAATCTCACGCCTCAAGAATACGCAACGAAAGTGACATTGCAAAAACAGGCCGCTTAAGGTCTAAGACAAACCGACGGATTCTCCAATAAATTGGAGGGGAAACGGGTCTCAGGTCAGACTCAAAAAGATCTTTGGCGCAATTTGTTGATCAAAACTCTGACTACAGCCTTGAATTGAGTGGCGTCTAACAGAATAACATAGCTCTTTGTGGTTTCCTGCGCATATGGAGAAACGTTCGTCGAAAACCAATCACCAAGTTCCTTTGCCGAAAGGCCGTTTTGAACAGCGAGATAGATTTCATAATAAATTGGATCGATCTGCTCATAGACTTTAGGTTTCAGATCGACGTCAAACTTCTTAAATTTCTCAATCATCCGTCCAAAGTAAATATCACGTGCAGTATTATTACTTAAGAAGCTTTCACGGGCCTTAACAAGAAGATATCCAATTTCACATATGGACCGTGCAACAAAATACGGCTTTATCCTTCTCCACCTAGGATGTGACTTCAAAATTTCTTCGGCTGCATCTACAGCCGTAAAAACGTCGTCTACGAGAGAAAGACTACCAGTGAGTGAGGCTTTTCGAACTCGGTAATAGAAATAAGGCGTCCAAACAGTTCCTATCTTTTGTGCCTGCACCAAAGTGTTCCAACTGAAAGGAATGTCTTCAGCGCCAGTCTCAATAAAACGAATAGCATTTTTAATAAGGAATTCTTTACTGTAAATTTTATCCCACACAGGGGTTCTAGAAAGAAGAACAATTGGCTTCTTGGTCCAGTGAAACCCTTTTGTATATTCAGCAAGCTCTCTTGGAAGGCCGCGTTCGGCCTTAACCAGATCATTAGCAGAAACCTCATAATACGTGCTAATTATTACATCTGCATTCAAGGCATAAGCGCGAGACACCATAGCATCAAGGAAGTTTGGCCCCATATAATCGTCGCCGTCCATAAAATGGATAAATCGGCCTCTCGCTTGATCAATAACATCGTTTCGCGATGCGCCAAGCCCACTATTCAGTTTTTGATAAAGCCTAACACGATCGTCTCGTTTCGCTATGGCTTCAACAAGTTCAGCAGTGTTATCTTTCGAACCATCGTCGATAACTATTACTTCGAAGGAGCGACCTTCCTGTGAAAGAACGCTCTCTACTGCTTGCTCAATAAATTCGGCTGAGTTGTATGCCGAAATGCCAACTGTTATATCAATCATGAAATCCTCAATAAGGCTTGTAGTATGTGAAAGATATACCAAAGGCCTTCACATAGACGCCGCGGCGAATTTTCTTATATTCAAAGAGGCGCGTGAAAAACTTCGAAACCGCGAGCCGTAGATTGAGCTTCTTCTTCGTGGATACTGCCGCATAACCAAATACACGAGAAACATGAGCAACGTCCACACCTTGCTTCTTTTTGATTGTTAAAAATACGTTAAATAGACGCTCGCCGAGAAATCCAAGTGCGCGCGATTGTAATTGGCCCTTACCGTATATTGGTTCTGAAAGTGCAATTTGGGGTCTGACCGCTTCAAGTATACTAAATGCCCACTCCATATACTCTTCGAATAGGTCCCACTTCATAACGTACATATGATTAAAGGTCGCGTAATGGCTCTGGAATGCTTCGTCAATTTCTCTTGGGTTATCCGATTTCTTTTTTGTTTCTTCTAACACTAGGTCAATATCACGACCTACATGGTAACAAAGGTATTGCTCGTAGAGACTGGTGCTCGACTTATAGCCATCTTGTGGATTACCAATTTCATCTAAAGGCGGCGCAATTATATCATGCTTGGCTACAGAGGATCGAATATTTTCATCCAACCAACCATAACGGACCCGAGTAACCAAATTAGCATCAGAGAAAGAATAATCTGAGTTTCCAATGGGCGGCCTCCCACTGAAATCCAAATATCTGCGATAGTGAAAGAATCCGACATAGTCTGTTTTTTGAGCGTTCTTCCACACCCAATACATAGCGGTCATTTCAGCGTATATCGCATTGAGATCAGAGATATTGTCGCCAGTGTTATCACCAAGTACCTCGAACTGGTCCAAACTTTTACTCTTACCGGCTTGGATTGGTACAAAAATATCAGATGGTGGAGCCCCAAAACGGTCGAAGCCAACAACATATATCTTGACTGATGGCATAGATGACATTTCAGATTGTCCCATTGTAAATTCACGATTCGTTAAAAATGAAATTCTAAACCGACCTCAAAAACAAAAGAGCAACTGCCATATCCATAGGGGGGAATTGTCTTGATGTAATTAGCAATCGCAAGGTCGGCATTCAATTTAGAGGAATTTTACTTTATCATTCAAGACAACAGATTTATAATACTTTCAAAACACGAGTCCAACAGTTTATTACAATTTCGAATTTATAGTTATTCTAATTGGTCGAAATTATGCAAGTACATTCTTGAATTATGTGACAAACCTCCCCAAAGGCAGCGTTCTAAGCAGTAAATGGTTGAGCATTTCCCATGCATATAAATATTTAGATCAATCGAAATAAGCAGTAGCGACCTCTTCAGCAGGGCCGTCCATCCGAATTGAACCATGCTCAAGCCAGATCAAACGCTCGCAATTATTTAATAGTAGATCACGAGAGTGGCTAGCAAGTATAAGAATATGAGCATTGCTTACGAGTTCAGACATTCTCTGTTCAGCTTTGGCTTTAAAGTCTTCATCTCCAGTAGATAACCATTCATCCATAATAAGAATTTCCGGTTTTATGGAAGTTGAAACCGAAAATGCCAAGCGCATTTGCATGCCGCTGGAATAAGTTCTGAACGGCATATCGAGAAACTCACCAAGACCAGAAAACTCAGCAATATTGTCATATTCTTGCTCTAATTGATGCCGACTAACGCCCATCATGGCAGCGCGAAGCCTTATGTTATCTCTGCCGGTCGCTTCTTGATCAATACCTAGTGATATGTTAATCAAAGAGACACATTCGCCCGATATAGTCGCTAAACCGCTATTAGGTATATATATACCCGATAAAACGCGAAGCAAAGTGGTCTTACCTGATCCATTATGTCCGATCAGCCCAACTCTCTCCCCATCATGTATCGACAACGTTATGTTATTCAAACCATTAATAACTAAACGTCCATCCTGCTCCTCATTTATGAAGCCGCCAGTTGTTGCTTGCAGAAATTTATTTTTTAGTGAGCGAGTTTTCGCATTATATATAGGAAATTGGACGCTCGCAGCATTGAGTTCGATATGGGGCATTGCACCTCCCTTAAAGCCAGTAGGTTATACGTTGTTGATAACGGTCAAAAAACACGAGAGCGAGAATCCAACCGAAAAAGGCCATAGATATACATACAATCCAGTTCACCATATCCGGTGTCTCACTTAGCATTGGCATGCGTACTACTTGAAGCAGATGATAAAACGGATTGAATTGTATAAGCAGTTGAGGCATACCGTCTGGTAATATGGAAGGCGCCCACATTATAGGTGTGGCGTAAAAACAGATTTGCATCACATTCTGGACGATCATTGGCACATCGCGAAAACGAGTGCAAACTATCGACAAGAAGATCGCCATCCATAAAACATTTACGATACCTATTATCATTCCTAGCGGAAGTAGAAAAACAGACATTGTCATTGGTTTCATAAAGAAGATTAAAATGAATGGGATAATAATTATATTGTGAGCCATAATGATGAGGTTACGCCATAATACACGAATGATATGAGTGCTAAATGGCATTTTAACTTGCAAAATCGTTGCACTAGCCTCTATGTAGCTCGCCCCTCCCTCCATGATAACACTCATAAAAAAGGTCCAAACAATTAAACCAGCAGCAACCTGCGGGAGAAACTCCTCCATCGGCATTCGAAACAAAGTTCCAAAAATGATGCCAAGAGCTACGATCATCACCGCCATATTTATAGTAATCCAAAAAGCACCTATACGCGATCGCCTGTACCTTTGCGATACATCTTGCCAACCGAAAACCAGCGCAATGTCTATTTTTTTTAAAGCATCACTTATATCGTTTATTGCTATTTTCATAAATTGTCCGCATACTGAATTTCATTAAAATTTCCTACACACCCTTCTCGCAAAACTCCTCAAAAAAAGTATAAATTCATTTTTATTACCCCTCGATAGAAGGCTGTATTTTCAATACTAATCTTCCCTTCCAAATGGATTATGAAAAATCAACAGAACATGATTCGTGTGGGATTTTTATCATGATGCGATCCTACTGCTGAAAATCTACATCTAATCCTCCTTGCCGGCATCAAACCGCTTACTTCAACCTATCTGGATCTTCTGTAAAAACATCGGCACTTTGGAAATCTTTTGCCATATGGTCTTTCCTGGAAACAATGGGCGCTAAATCGGATGGCCAGTTAATTTGAATTGTAGGGTCATCCCATCTAATTGTACGTTCAAATTCGGGAGCGTAATAATTTGTAGTTTTGTATAAAAACTCCGCTGTATCCGAAAGCGTTAAAAATCCATGCGCGAAACCCTCTGGTATCCAAACTTGTTTTTTGTTTTCACTTGACAATATTTGGCCAAACCAACTGCCAAAAGTAGGTGAAAATTTTCTGATGTCTACTACAACATCGTAAACCTCGCCTTGAATAACACGGACAAGTTTGCCCTGCGCTTTGGGACCGAGCTGATAATGAAGCCCCCTTAAAACGCCTTTTGTCGACTTTGAGTGATTATCTTGTACGAAGCGAACAGAGCCACCCACAGCCGATTCAAAATTTTGTTGGTTAAAGCTTTCAAAAAAAAAGCCTCGCTCATCGCCATATACACTAGGTTCAATAATCTTCACACCTGCCAACTCAGAATTAGTGAATCTCACGTTGAAACTCCTCGACAACTCGCAAGAGATATTTTCCATAAGCGTTTTTAAGCATCGGCTGAGCTAATTTCTCCAATTGAGCCGAGGTGATCCAACCTTGCTTAAATGCGATTTCCTCGGGACAAGCTATTTTTAAACCTTGACGATGCTCTATTGTTTGCACGAATTGCGATGCTTCGAGTAGGCTTTCATGGGTACCAGTATCAAGCCAAGCATAACCACGACTCATCTGCTCGACTGATAGCTGTCCTTGATCAAGGTATATTCTGTTAAGGTCAGTTATTTCGAGCTCCCCTCGGGATGAAGGCTTAACACGCTTTGCATATTCAGGCGCATGTTCGTCATAAAAATAAAGACCGGTAATAGCATAATTTGACTTGGGCTCTTCAGGCTTCTCTTCTAAGCTGATAGCTTGACCCATTTTATTGAAATCCACAACGCCATAGCGTTCGGGATCGAGGACACGGTAGGCAAAAATCGTTGCCCCACTCTTTTGGTTACTAGCGGCAGCGAGCCTGTCAGGTAATCTGTCACCGTAATAAACATTATCGCCTAGGATAAGTGTGGATGGAGATCCGCCTAAAAAACTTTCCCCAATTATCAATGCTTGAGCAAGTCCATCTGGTGATGGCTGAACAGCATATTGAATGTTAAGACCCCAATTAGTACCATCACCTAATAAATCTTTAAACATAGGTGTGTCTCTAGGAGTAGAAATCACTAAGATTTCACGTATGCCTGCAAGCATCAAAGTTGAAATTGGATAATAAATCATAGGCTTATCAAACACTGGGAGCAGCTGTTTTGAAACTGCTTGTGTCGCAGGATACAATCGAGTGCCGGACCCACCGGCAAGTATAATACCTTTACGCTTCATGTCGATTTAAAACTCCTTATAATTTGGTTGGCTACATCATAAAAGTCATCCGACCATTGAGGCAGATCGAAGCTAAGCGCTCGATCTAATTTTGATGTATTGAGCAAAGAGTTTGCAGGACGCGCAGCTAGCATGGGGTATTGAGAAGTCAGGATCGGATACACTGAATTTTCATTAGTCGCCAATGTTATATTTTCTGCGCTCGCAATCTGAATAAGTTTTATAGCGATCCCATACCAAGTAGTTTGTCCTTTAGGAACTAAATGATAAATACCTGAAGGCCAAGCATTTTTGTTTGTCGACTTTATGGCCTCAACGGTTACTTTCGAGATCAAATCGGTGCTTGTTGGAACACCATATTGATCATTAATAACATTAAGCGTTTCGCGTTCTCTTGCTAATCGTAAAATTGTTCTAGCGAAGTTTCCACCATCCGGACCAATAACCCATGATGTGCGAAAAATGAAGTGCCTGCAACCACTAGCTAATATGGTGTTTTCTCCGGCTAATTTGGATCGCCCATAAACATTTATAGGGTTTCTAAAATCTATTTCTGTATATGGTACCTTTTTCCTACCATCAAAGACATAATCCGTCGAAAAATGGATATACAATGCGTCCAGTCGCCTAGCTTCTTGTGATATAGTAGAAACTGCTTCTGCATTCACTGCAAAAGCAAGATCCTGCTCATTCTCAGCTTTATCAACGTCTGTATAGGCCGCCGCATTTACAATACAGTCCGGATTATAAACTTCAATAGCTTGCTTGATTGAGGCATTATCGGATAAATCCACCTCAGCGCGTGCGCATGCTTTGACATCACCCACACAAAGCAACTTACGCTTTAGTGTACAGCCAAGTTGTCCATTTGCGCCGAGCAGAAGAATTCTCATTTGTACTGCTTCTGGATCCAGCTTTGGTATTCTCCACTTCTAATATCTTCAACCCACTCTTGATTGCTGATATACCATTTCACTGTCTTTAGAATCCCGCTTTCAAACGTTTCTGATGGCCTCCACCCTAATTCATGTTCAATTTTACTTGCATCAATGGCATAACGGCGATCGTGACCAGGCCTATCTTTTACAAATTTGATAAGATCTTTATAGCTCTTTAGGGGAGTGTCCGCAGCGCAGGGGACTAATTCGTCCAGAATACCGCACAGAGAATGAACGATATCTATGTTAGATTTTTCATTAAGCCCACCAATATTGTAAACTTCCCCAAGTCTTCCTTTATCCAAAACAGAACATATCGCACTACAATGATCTTTTACATATAACCAGTCGCGAATCTGCAAACCGTCACCGTAAATTGGCAACGGTTGATGCCTCAGCGCGTTGTGTATGACCAGCGGTATTAGCTTTTCTGGGAACTGATAAGGACCATAATTATTTGAGCAATTTGTTGTCAAAACGGGCAATCCATAAGTATGATGGTATGCACGCACTAAATGATCAGAGGAGGCTTTACTTGCGCTATAAGGACTATTGGGTTCGTAACGACTTGTCTCTACAAATGGCGGCGCATTAGGCGTTAAAGAGCCATAAACCTCATCCGTTGAAACATGAAGAAATCGAAACTTGTCTTTTTCTTGTTCGGCTAAATTTTTCCAGTGGTTTCGCGAGGCCTCTAACAAACGCAAAGTACCAATTACGTTCGTCTGCATGAACACTTCGGGCCCATCTATAGAACGATCAACATGCGATTCGGCTGCAAAATTAATAACTGCACGTGGTGCGTGTTCAAGAAATATCTTTTGCAACAGTGATTGGTCTTCAATATCACCATGTATAAATATATGACGACCATCATCTTGCAGAGCAGAGATATTACCCATATTGCCAGCATAGGTTAATTTATCAAGATTAACGATCGTCTCGTCTGATTGGTCTAGCCAATTTATAGCGAAATTTGATCCAATGAAACCAGCCCCACCTGTTATTAATACGGTCATTTTTTCCCCTTAAGTGCCTACTTATAATTTATTAAATAATAACGCGAATAAAAGACCACAATTCCCTAGAAAACTCTGCCGGTGAATACCAGCTCTTTTTGCTAAGAATAGCCGTTTAAAAAACATGGAGCGGCGAGCCTCAATAAAATCTAACAGTCGCGTTTGGTTCACTTCAGTCAAGTACGCTTGATTGCACTCCAAGGCTTTTAAATTAACATCATTCCACAGCTTAAAGCGTCCACGGAAGACAGCGAAAGCACGCTGAATGCCTGCGCGCACGCCAACATTACTACCAACTATATTTTTTTCATGCTGCCTATATTTCACGTGTGAGGTTGAATCATAATAAACAATGCCGCCAGCTCCGCTAATAACTTGATAGCACCACCAATCGTGTGAAACAATTTTGTGCCCTTCCGAAAAAGTAACAATCAAATCACGAGCAGCCCTATTAAAAACCATCGTATTGCCACCGCTTATACTCTGCACCAACGCATTAGAAAAACTTGGACTTTTTTTATAAAGAGGAGATAAGACATTCATATTATTACCGGCACTATCCACACTTTCCGTACGTGAACAATAAAGCACAGGAATATCCGATTGGAACGTTTCGATTACTTCAACTGCTTTAGCAAGTTTATCCTCATCCCATATGTCATCTTGATCACTAAACGCAAAATATTTGACGCCATGGTATTTCCTGCGGAGTGCGCGAAGAAAATTTTGAGAGAAACCAACATTTGATTGTCTATTGTGGATCTTTAACATTTGCATTTGATCCCTCGTCAAATCTAAATCATCAATGACTAGAGGATTTCTTGAGCTATCATCGAAAATATGCAACTTAATATTTTTATATTTTTGTTTAACTATTGACTTAACTTGGTCTGATATAAAATCTGATCCTTCATAATAACCAAGTATAACAACCAAAGAAACATCATCTGTAGTCTCTCGTTCAATAGCCACATCTTCCAATTTAGTAGAACCTTACAAAAAATTACAATATGTGAGCGAATAACATATACAAGATGAGGCGTGATGTCATATTGTCTTTTGAACTTCAATAGAGAAATGAGCTGCCCCCAACTTTGGACCTCCCGGCTGGAGTATTTTCCGGGGTTAGTGCTCAAGCGTGAATTGGTTCGTTTGAGCGATTTATAAGCGAAATCGACGTTATATCGCCGATTAGACAGTATGGCCGAACATTTCTGGGGCCTGCACGCCAAGTCTCTAGTTTTTTGCGTGCGTCGTTAACAAAAGCATTCCATCCAGCCCGCTTCAAAATAAATGCGATTTGCGCTTCTGAAGACTTCGATGCGCTCATAGAATTCTCTATCTCGCTAAGCGGCGATTATAAATAAAAATATGTAGCTTTAAATGGTTCGATTAGGTGGAGACAAATCACGATTATCTTTCCATCCTAAAATAGTGGACACCAGAATTCTGAAATCTAACGGGAGTGTACGTAATTTAATGTACTCTTCATCTACTTTGGCTAGTAGCTCTGGATTTGACATATCAATATTCTGTACCTGTGCGTAGCCTGTAATTCCTGGAAGAACATCAAAAACGCCACGCTTCCAACGAGCACTTACAAGCTCCTGTTGAACCATTAAGCATGGCCTTGGTCCAATTAAACTCATATTTCCGCGCAAAATATTAAATATTTGCGGAAGCTCGTCAATTTTAGTTTTACGTAGAAATTTGCCAATCTTAGTCAGCGAGGAACCATTAATTTCGTGTGAGCCAACTTGTTTTGTGCCCTTGACCATCGTTCGAAATTTATAAAGTGAAAAAACTTTACCGCAACGACCAACGCGCTGCTGTACAAATATTCCCGTTCCCTCAGAGGTTAGCTTGACCGCTAGCCAGACGACTATCAATAACCACCAGAAAACAACGATAATACTAATAGAAAACCCAACATCAACGAAGCGACATACAATTGCGTAAAACAAATTTCCATCCTGCTGATCTGTCAGCAAAATCTCATTAGAGGCTTTTGAGTTTAATTCAGCATCGATACAATTAGCCAATTTGGTAATGTGAAGCGTTACCTTAAAACTAGCTAAAACGGAGACGATATAGCGGGCTAAGGGATACGGCAACGCATTCAAGAGGCTTAGCTTGCCCGCGAACCTCTCGCCGTGCACTATTGGCAAACGTATAATTGTGACACGCATCACATTTAAATCATTCAAAAAACGTTCAGCTTCATTTTTCGAGTGTGCATAATTGGATTTATCAGCTTGTTGATGAATTGTAGCTGTATAAATAATCTTGTCTACTTTTGCGGTTTTTGCTTTTAAAATAATATTTTTCAGCAAATCAATATTGGCAATTTCAAATTCTTCCGCTGTCGCAACAACATTATTATTGAGTACCGCAAGGTGGAGAATCGCATCTACACCGCTAAAAGCGACATCTAAATCGTCATAATCAAAGACGCGCCGATTAGGGAATACTGCCGCAAGTCTGGCTTTATGGCGACCGATAAGGACCAGTTCATATCCTTTAGCCTCCAATAGAGGCACTATCTGCCTGCCAACAAAACCACTTGCACCTGGAATGGCAATTTTTATGGCCATGGGCGGATATGAACCTTCTAATTATACGTCGGATTGCTATTAACTTGCTGAGTACATTACCAATAAGTAAACTGTCCACCACTACACAAATATGATGTGGATAATTTTTCAACTGAACAATATAAGTTGTCCTACCTTTTCGCTTCACCTTCGCAATGTAGTCATTAAATAGCGCAATTTTCTATCAAACCGGCATCTCAAACAAGCTCACATTCATTTAAAGCCGAAAATCCCATTTACGGCTCTGCCACGTGGCGAACGCGGGGGGCAAAGCTGCAATTTGGTATTGACCAGGTGGTGCGGGCGCAAGAGCTTCAGCGATGAGCCACGGCTGGTCGATTGCTACTTGCAGCGGCGTTGGGGGCAGCGCCCCCAGTCTTTCTGGTTTGGTACGGAATCAAAATCTTGGCGCAGGCGAATCTATGACTTCATCATTGGATTGGGGATCAGACGCTTCAGATGGATGAATTGGCTCTGAATCTCTCATCAAGCACCAATGGTCCCAATCCTTATTAACGAGCGTGATGCCATGCGCCTCTGCAAGCTCATACGCTAATTCGTATATCCAGTTTTCATGAGCACGGATTGCAAACACTGTGGCGCCAGAGCTTACGGCTGCTGCAATGGCGATTTCGACAGCTTTTGCCGTTGGATTGGCACATTTGATGCTTGCGCGACTTACTCTGATCTTTGAGCGATCTTTCAGTTCAATGATCTTTTTGTCTACGGAGACCTTATGAACAAAGTGAATGTCGCTGCCATAATGCCTGTCAACATTGGCAAGCATTGCTTTGTAAGTGTCTTTGCTGGTGGGTACATCAATCGAGATATCGGGCGCTTCCGCCTCTATTTCTTGGACCTCAGAGGTCGATAAATACTGATCTTTGGGTTTCTGAACTGCCCGCTTTGCTGTCAACACTGCTTCATTTGCTTCTAATCCTGCCACCTCTTCAGGGGTCGGAATTGGTGTATCCATTAAGTGTTCGAGCGCGTTATTGCCAATCTCTTTCATACCTTCATCGAAAGCTTGTCTGAGCATCCGGCGCGTATGAGCATCTAGGGCTATGGCTGGCTCGGCAGATAGCTGTGATAAGTTTGTACTCAACTGCGACTCTAAATGTTCGAGCTGTTCAAGAGCTTCGTTTCCAATCTCTTGCATACCTGCATCAAAGGCTGCGTTCAGCATCTGTCTTGCGCCCTCATCCAGCACAATTTCTGGTTCGGATAGCATTTGATGCGGGGTAGTAGAGCGCGGCACTTCATGTGCTCTTGTTGGTAACGCATTAGAACTCAGCTGTGGCTCTAAATATTCGAGCTGTTCAAGCGCTTCGTTCCCAATCTCCTGCATACCTGCATCAAAGGCTGCATTCAGCATCTGCCGTGCGCCATCATCCAGCTTGATGGCTGGTTCTCTTGGCTTGCTGATCGTCCCTTTATTAGTGGGCACCCTCTTCCGCTCTAATCTTTGAGCAGGACTTGGTATGTTTGGTTTATTGGCATTGGCAATAATTGGGGTTTTCTCAGCTTTTAGGGCCCGCTCAAGACGGGTAAGGCCAGTGGCCTTTGCTGCGCTATTTGTTGGTTCTGTTTGAACATTGAGGCCAGCGAGAACTTCAGTGTGAGACGGCAGCGTCATATCACCAATCATTTTGACGATATCAGCCTTCTTTGGAGCCTTCGCGCTTCTGGCTCTAGCGACCAATGACATCATGCGGCGAAGGTCATGAAAGACGCCCCGTTCGGTTATGACACCAATTACCTTGGTTCCAGTGCACAGGTGTAATCCCCGCTCTTTCAGCCTTTCTTCAAAAGCTGTTCCGTTTTGAACCAATTGCCACGCTTCAAAAGCAAGACGCCCTACTTCGTCCGCTGCAATATCATTGGCCCGTTCTGTCTTTTGCCTATCATTTGATGAGACAGCTTCTGGCCGTCTGCTCTCTAATAATCCAAGTCGCTGCATCTGAGCAGCGACTGCGCTGTAGCCGGTCTTATTTAGTTGGTCATGTATGGCGCGATTATGGCTTCCGCTAACCATTGGCTCAGATGTTTGATATTCGCAGATACGAGCAACCTTTTGCGCACGAATGGCACAATAATCATCCCGTATCACTTTGCCGTCTAAATCTATCCAAAGATAAAGGCGGTGCTCATGGGCAGCCAAACGGCCCCCATTGCCACGTTTCATATGCCGTGCAGAGACAAAAGGCTGGCCTTCAATGCCGAACTCTTTTTCATATTCATACCAAGCATCATGCCACTCATCCTCGGTATAGTTCATCGAAGGGTTCATGATGACATGCACAAACGGTTTTTCTGTTTGCGTATCAAAAACCAGATCATTCAGCTCATCAAAGGCGGAATGCATATCGCTTGCCATAAGCGCAGGGGCGCTGATCTTGATCCACTCATTGACATCAGTGCGCAGTAAATGAGTGGCAAGCCATTTGCTGCCCGTATGCCGTTTCATATTTATGATCATGGCGACTGATCCGTTGATTGGCAGATTTCCTCTATCTTTAGCTCAACCAGAGATTTGGCATGGCTCAAGACTTTGCGTAAATCAGCCAGCAGCTGCTCGGTCTGTTTGCGCGTTTCGCTATCAGCACCAGATGTGCGCAGATCTCGGCATAGCGCTACCTGCCTGCCGTTAAGGCCGTACATATCGCGGTGCAAAACCTTCAGAATATCCAGATCGCTTGCGCTCCATCTGATGGTTTTATTATTCGACGACGCGTCTATTTTAATCTTTTTCGTGCCGGTGCCGCGCTGGTTCAGATCATCCTCAATCAAACCGCGCACATATTGAGAACGTTGTTTTTGGCCGCCAGCCATTCTTACAAGTCTTTGATTCAAGCTTGAAGGTAGCCGGAGTTTGAGCTGCTCCGCCATTTGCCGCGTTTCACTACCGCTGCGATTTGCCTCTATTTTCTTCTCATTTTCGTTCGGCATCAAAAAAACTTCTCTGGGGTGCACGGGGATGAAATCCCCTGCCCAGCTGCTGCGCGGGTACCGCGCTGCACGGCTGGCTAAGATAAAATCGTCGTCAAAATGATCATCTCAAAGAAGGCTGAAAATATCAAATTGTGTTTGCGCTATTACTGCACGCCAAAAAAACAATTTGGAATTTTCATACTTATGTCATTGATAGGACGGGTCTCATAAAAAAATATTGGAGCCCACTATGCCGAACTTTGATCTCGAACATCTAGAAGATGATTTTCTCGCTGAGCCACAAGCACAGCCTGATATGCCCGCCCCGACATTTGCACGTCTCATTCGCTTACTACGCGAGGAGCTAAGCGATTTGTCTCAGATGAAAGAGCAACTTGAAGAGTTTAGGAAAGATATCAAGCTCATGATCAATCTCGACCCTCGAACTCTTAATGCCCTGCTAACAGCCGTCTTAGACAAGAATCTGGGCACTGAGCTGAGTGAGGCAGAGATTGATCGTGCTCACAAAATATTCGACAACCATAAACACGACAGCATCAATGATGCTTTACGGCTTGTCGCACACGAGATCTCAGTCATCAAAAATGCGGCCCGTTTGCTTGCTGTTCTTGATTCATGCGCCATTGAGATGCCCGCCAAATGGTCGAACTTACCCACTGGCAATCTGGCACGCTCTATAGCCCAACTAGCCCATGCTTCAAGAGTAGCCCCGATAGAGACTGCATAGCTTGTTAACCGTGTTTATAAAGCGTGGATTGATTTTTTAGAATCGCTGGTCATTTTAAGGTGGCTGGCGATTTCACGTCAGCATCTAGGCGCAGCACCGCTAAAAGCGGTGCACCTCGGACGGCAATCCAAGGGCACCTGGCCAACATCAACTCCAATCGCGTGGAGCTAAATATGGTTGCGTTCAGCAATAACGATCGACGCACGTCGGTCAATACTGGCATTTGCCAAAACATCCTTCCAACCCAACAATTAGGTTATTGTAATACGATTACTATCCGTCGTCTTCCATGTCATTGGAGGGCTGCATCATGAAGCTTATTACTGTGATCAGCACGATCGAAGACATAATCGTACTAACGCCGACCTGTGCCCCCGACTTAGTGCGCAGGGATTACGTCAAGAACTTTGGCTCGGGCTATTTAATCGGCTGCTTCGTTCCACCTGCACATACCCGCATATGCGATATTCTCGCGCGCGCTGAGCTTCGCTTTTCTAAATCCAGAGTGTCGCCCTATGCCTACAGAATATCGCGCTGCAAAATCATTCGGTGGTTGCTCTGGGAGATTTATGGCCGCCCCAACATCATCAAGGCATATCGGCGCATGAAGCGCCCAATTAATAAATTGATTAGCTTGTTGAGGCATAGCTTCTTGGGAAGGCCGAAGGAATAGTGAAGATGGTTAGCAAGCCAAGTGAACTGACTTTTTCGGGGCCGATATCGCAGGACTCGATAACCCTGCAAATGTCAAATTCAAAAAAGTTGAAAATCCCCAGCCAGTTTTCCAAAAATACAAAATATTTTTGCATCATCGACAGCCATTTTAGACCTGAAGGAAAAAGTACAGGTTCTAAAGTGCAGCACAAACGGCCAAATGTTCGACCGATTCTATACAAGCGCATCAGCGCTGCGGCTGCGCTCGACATATCACCAGCCACGTTCGATCTATGGGTTGAACAAGGCTTGGTACCCAAAGGCCAAAAGATTGGAGGGTTAAGGATGTGGCGAATTAGCGAACTCGAAGCCGCCGTGGATGATCTTATTGAAGGCTTGAGCAACAAGAACGAACACCTTGATCATGGAGCAGCTTTTGAAGACTTTGAAGGCTAAAATTGGTCGTAAATATGTAATTTGTGACAAAGACCGGCATGGTAATTTGCGTTGGTATCTGCGCCTACGAGGCCGTCCTAAACATCGTTTCAAGGAACTACCGTTCAACGAAGATGGTCAAATACGCACAGAATTCCTTCAGGAGTATGATGCAGCGTTCACCAACGCTATCATTTCAAATGGTGTGGAGGAAGTGCCCGCAGATGATAAATATAGTCTAAACTTTTTACTGAAGCAGTATTTTGCTTCGCAAAAATTCCGTAAGCAGAAAGCGGTTACTCAAAGAGACAAACGTAGTGTTTTGGAAAAGTACGCCGCTGAGCACGGTCATCGTCCCTATCGAGGTTTCACGCGTAAGCACTTGCAAATGAGCGTATCGAAGCGGGCTGATACACCAGCAGCAGCAGACAAACTGATAAAATACCTAAAGGCAGTTTTTAACTGGGCAATTATAGAGGACTTGGCTGAAAAGAATCCGGCTATCGGCATCGAAAAGATAAATAAGACTCAAGGCCACCATGCTTGGAGTATGGAGGAAATTGAAAAATTCAGATCGGTTCATCCGATCGGCACAATGGCTCGTGCAGCCTTAGAGCTGGCATTAAATACGGGTGCGCGAAGGGAAGATTTAATAAACTTAGGTCCGAAGAATTTGGTTGTGGATAAAATTACCTATACCCCTAGCAAGAGCACAAATAGTTCGAGCCAGAATAAAGTTACTAATCCAATGTTTAGGAGCACATTTATGGCGATTGAAGCCACACGTCAAAAGGGACTGACGTTCCTTTTGAACGAGTATAATCGCGGCTTTACTGGCAACGGGTTTGGAAACCGTATGCGAAAGTGGTGCGATGAAGCTGAGCTACCCCATTGTTCAACGCATGGGCTAAGAAAATCCGCGGCCATACGCCTTGCTTATGCAGGAGTAAGCGAGAGAGAACTCATGGCGGCCTTTGGTTGGAGCGATTCAAAGACTGCGCACTATTATATAAAACAGGCTGATAATGACCGCCTGTCAGATAGTGCGTTTGCCAAACTAATGGCAAAAGAAGTGACATAAAGTGAACAAAAATGTCCCACCTAAATTTACGAAATCTCGAAAGTGGGATTAAAGCTTCAAATAACGCAATAAAATCAATGCAAACAAGGGGGAATGGTGGGCCCGGAGGGACTCGAACCCCCGACCAAGCGGTTATGAGCCGCCGGCTCTAACCAACTGAGCTACAGGCCCCACCTTGAAGTGTGCTGCATATTCCCTCAAACATTTTAGTCAATACTTATCTTAAAAAGAAAAGCACCCAACTTGCGAAAAGGTTCAATGCTATTGCGGTTGGTTAGCCTATTCTTTTTGCTACGACAAGCGCCCAATTTATATCTTGGAAATATTTTATTCTCGTCACAATCCTAGCACATATCCAATAGATAAGCTTTTTCAGGGATGAAACTTTAGAGGCGAATTTACTATGAAATTTTTGATGACACCCGCAATTGCTAGTCTAGCGGTACTTGGAGCCAGTGTTATGTCTTTGCCAGCCATGGCCGATGAATCACAAAAACCGACGATCTCTGTTACTGGCAACGGAACCGCCAATGTTGCGCCAGATATGGCCATCATCTCAATGGGCGTGACCAAAGAAGCCGAAACGGCCCGCGAAGCATTGAACGCGAATACCGAGGCTATGAAAAAAGTGCTCGAAGAAATGCAAAGTGCAGGTATTGAAGCCCGCGATCTTCAGACATCTGATTTTTCCATTCAGCCGCAATATGTTTACCCAAATAACAGCAATGATGAGCAAAAGCCTCGTATTACCGGCTATGTTGTTCGCAACAGCTTGAGTGTGCGGGTGCGCGACCTTGAAAAAGTTGGCGATGTCTTGGATGCATCGGTCTCGCTTGGCGTTAATGATGGCGGTAATCTTGTTTTCACCAATGACAATCCTGACGAAGTCATCAAGCAAGCACGCTCAAACGCTGTGAAAGACGCCATCGCTAAAGCCAAGACTTTGGCAGAAGCTGCAGGTGTGGAGCTTGGAGCGATTAAAACAATCAGCGAGCAAGCTCAAAACGATGCGCCGCGCCCGATGGCTAAAATGCGCAGCATGGAAATGGTGGCATCGAGTGCGCCAGTGCCTATCGCTGCAGGCGAAAATAGCTATGATGTAACCGTCAATATTACATTCGAAATCGCACAATAATTCTATTGTGAAAGCGAAGGCCAATTGCGATCACCAGCGACGATATTGCCGCTGGTATCACGTAGCCAGCGATTGCGAATATCTTTCGACAGGTTGAGATATAGCCTGTTGTTCACCACCGTAAATGCTTCTGGATCAATTGGAGCCAACGCACCGTTGGCGACGGCAAAAGCACAATAACCACCATATTGCGGCATATATTTGGATGGGTTAGCGAGAAATAAATCGCGATTTTCCGCATTTGAAAACAGGTATGTTGAACCAGTGAACTCTACTGAAATCGAAGCATCACCTTTTACAGCCATATTCTGTGTGAAGTACGCAACAGGGTCATAACCTTGAATGGCAACGCCATTTGAAAGATTTATTTTCGCAGCTTTTGCTGATTGTGCCATCAGAGCACCTGCCCCGAGCATTACTGAGAAAAACGAACGGCGGCAGAGTTTGTTTTTATAATTTTTCATAAATCAGCTCCATTCGTTTCATTGTCGCAAGCATGATCAATAAGTATCGAAAAATCAAAACACAGCTTTTGCCGACACCTCAATTTTATGTGAGCCTACCGTAGGTTTTTCACCCAGAAAGCCATCGACTTTTCTGTTTCTTCTATATCGCCAAGGTCTTTCCACGGAAAACTGGCTTTGATATCAGCAAGTTGCCCATACCCTATACGCTGCCAAAATGCGTCAAGTGGCACATAGTCTTGAGGCTTTTCCGGTGCGTCAGCATTCCTGATAACCGCGCTGAACACAGTCTGATGAAACCCTTGCCGCGCGGCCTCTGCTTCCCTTAAATCGAAAAACTGTCTGCCTGCGCCTAGGCCTCGAAAGTCAGGCAGAAGAACCGATTCTGCAAGATAGAAAATTTGAGAGACATCATAACCAGCCAATTGCAAGGGCGCTGCAAAGGCCTCATCATGATCGGCAAGCGGCATTGCTGTTGAAGCACCAACAATATCGCCGGCATTAAAAGCGCCGACCATGAAAGTGCGCTCATTGTCCACATATGAGCGCAAATAGCTGCGCTCATAATCCATATCGCCATCATATAAATATGGCCATTCGCGAAACACTCTCATGCGCAAATATGCAAGATCATCAATGTAATGATGAAAATCCGAATGTGTTATCGGACGAATTTCTAGTTTCGCGTCCACCAGATCAAGAAACCTGTGCGATCCAATCGTTCAAATTATAATAGGTCGTAACGCGGGTAATTAATCCGTCATCAACCTCAAAGAATATACCCGCAGGTAGATCATAAGTTTGACCATTGGCTGCCGGCAAGCCTTCTGCTGTTGAAATATATTTGCCATGCACGGTAAATTCAGCAGCGGCGCGCACGCCGCCTTCATCAACCATAATAGCGATATCTGTGAGCTCTTCTTTGTAATGGCATGCCATCTCGCCATTGAACCAACGGAATTTATCTTTGCCAATCTGGCGTTCACCCTGATTGATGTCATGCGCGACATCATCATGCAGCAGCGCAAGCATAGCTTCGCTATCGCTGTCATTGAAGGCTGCGAAGTATTTTGAAATAATTTCGTGGGTTGTGTTCTGGCTCATGAAATGTCCAATCCGCTAAGCTGTGTTGTGCGCAAAGTTAAATCCTGCGCGAGGTGATCATGCAAGCTTAAAGCGAACCATCGACCAAGTGTTCCAAATATTCTCCGTCATGGGTCATATCTTGCTCAAAGGCTGTCACCGCGCGTTGCATAGAAATATCGGCTTTATGAACACTGCTTGCATCGCCACTAATCAAAGGGTGCCAATCAAAAAGAGGTTTCCCCTCATTGAGCAAACGATAGGCACAAGTGGTTGGCAACCAAGCAATTTCACCAACATTTTGCGGTGTCAATTTCACGCAATCAGAGACTTTTTGTTGACGGTTTTCATAATCTGAGCAGCGGCAACTATCTGCATCAAACAAGCGGCAAGCAACCGTCGTGTAATAAATCTCATCGGTATCATCATCGATAAGTTTAGACATGCAGCATTTACCACAGCCATCGCATAGGGCTTCCCACTCGCCAGCCGTCATTTCAGCCAGTGTTTTTTCTTCCCAGTAAGGTTTCTCTACAGTCACTTTATTTGCTCAGTTTTTTTAGTGGGTGATGCGATTACTTCTTATCGCGCATGACGCTTTGTCCAAACCGCTTGAGAGATTCTTTTAAGGCTTCGTCCTCAATCCCGTCTGCCAGTCTATCTATCTTGCGTTTCTCACCCTCAGTGATGGGTTTCAAGCGCTTTTTCGGTTTTTTCTTTTCGATAGGTTTTTGCATGAGCTTAATGCGTCCGATTGCACGATATCCCATGAAAGCGTTCACGCGGTCTATGACTTCACCTGTCTGGTGCTGAATGTGCAATGCGGCCATGCCTTCTGCAGCGACGAGAAGTGTGCCGGGCTGAAAGGCATCGTCCTCGCTTGCTCGGCTTGGCCAACGCACTTTGATCGGCATCGACATGTCAGCCAAATCACGGCCTACGATTTCACTCCAAGCGGTAATCAACGCTGTTGATACCCCTGCCCGCTTGGCCAACAAAGGATCAAGAATTTTATTGATATATCCGGCTGCCGATTTCGACATCGTGATTTCCTTTGATTTGGCCTTTTCAATAGCCCTCAAGCAGCAATTGCGCAAATTAGAGTTGATCTTTGTCCAACGCTTTCGATACACCGCAGCATGGATGACACTCATAACATAAGCGCGAAACTGCTTGACTGGTACGATGTACACGCACGCGAATTGCCTTGGCGCATATCGCCGCAAGATCGTGCACGCGGTGTTTTGCCAGATCCCTATCGTGTTTGGATGTCTGAAATCATGCTGCAGCAAACAACTGTCGCCACCGTGAAGGACTATTTTTTAAAGTTCACGGCGAAATGGCCAAATGTTGAAGCTTTATCAAAAGCCAGCGAAGATGATGTTCTACGCGCTTGGGCTGGTCTTGGTTACTATTCACGGGCACGCAATTTAAAGAAATGCGCCGATATGGTGGTTGCCGAACATGGTGGCAATTTCCCTGCAGATGTTAAGGCGCTGAAAGCCTTGCCCGGTATTGGCGATTATACCGCCGCAGCCATCGCATCCATTGCCTTCGATATTCCAGCGCCTGTTGTGGATGGTAATGTGGAGCGTGTTTTTTCACGCCTTTTCGCCATTGATACGCCTCTGCCTGCAGCAAAATCGCTTATTAAGATCAAGGTTGAAGATGCTTTGTGCTCAAAGAGGGCTGGTGATTTTGCTCAAGCGACGATGGATTTAGGCGCAACGATCTGCACCCCTAAGAAACCAGCCTGCACGCACTGCCCTATCCGTGATAATTGCCGCGCGCTGGCTGATTTTGATCCGGAATTATTTCCTTATAAGCTTGCCAAGAAAGAAAAGCCCAAACGCAAAGGGGCAGCCTTTGTTGCCGTTTCGCCATCTGGTGATGTTTTATTGGAGCAGCGCCCTTCAAGCGGACTTTTAGCGTCCATGGCACAGGTGCCAACAACCGAGTGGAACTCACGACAAGACGGTGTGACAGACATCAATGGCGCACCATTTTCTGCTGACTGGAAACATCGCGGCACAATCCGCCATGTTTTTACGCATTTTGAACTCGAACTCATTGTATGGCATGCGGAAAATGTACATTCTGACGGTGAAAACTATTGGTGGTCAACGCGCGAAAATTTGCCTGATGAAGCGCTGCCCACTGTCATGAAAAAAGTAATTTCATGTGCCATACCTGACCTCTTTTAAAACAATGATTGAGTAATAATGACTGAGATAAAACACATCGTTTTCGATATTGGACAAATCCTGATCCATTATGATCCGAATATTCCTTTCTCAAACCTCATTCCAGATGAAGAAAAGCGTCAATTTTTCTTTGACAAAATATGTACGAGCGCATGGAATATTGAGCAAGATCGTGGCCGCACATGGCCAGAGGCTGAAGCGTTGTTGATTGCAGAATACCCTGATTGGGAAACTGAAATTCGCGCTTTTCGCAAGCATTGGCACGAAATGGTTTCCCACGCTTTGGATGAGCGTGTCGGCCATTTATTGCGCCTTCAAGACGAAGGCCATGATGTAACGCTGCTTACCAATTTTGCATCCGACACTTTTCGCCAAGCGCAAGAAATGTATCCATTCTTGAAAACAGGGCGCGGCGTTACGGTTTCTGGTGATGTCAAACTCATCAAACCTGACCCAGCCATTTATGAACTACATGTAGAAACATTTGATCTTGAACCATCAAAAACACTGTTCATTGATGATAGCCTGCCCAACATTGAAGCCTGCCGCGCACTAGGCTGGCATGGCATTCATCTAACACCAGATATGGACCTTGCCCCTGAGCTTCACAAACTCGGTCTTTAAAACTGAAAACGCTCCGGCATTTCTGACGGAGCGTTCTCTCAGTAGGCTTGGTACGAGATACTGGAGGCCAAGCTAAGTTCTATATTCTTTTAAGCGCCTGCTTTTGACATTTGATCGCGCACAATCTGGCGCAAGCTATCAATCGGCAAAAGCTTTTTGGTTTTCGAGCACTCAAAATGCCAGAACGTCCAACCATTACAGGCATCGAGTTCTTGAACTGTCGCGCCCATTTTATGAATTGAGGCTTGAACACCGTCGCGTGACAATGAGCCATCGGCCTGCACAGTTGCTGTCCAGCGGCGTTTTGTATCGGTTAATTCCATGCCTGAATTGATGAGCCCGGCGTCAATCAAAGCGGAAAATGCGACACGCGGTTCGGCGCGTTTGCTTGTTACAATCTTCAAGTCATGCGCTGGCAGTTCTTCAACAGCATCAATACGTGCAGTTGCTGCATCAATATAATCCTGTTCACGTTCAATGCCGATAAAATTGCGGCCCAAACGCTTTGCAACGGCACCGGTTGTACCTGTGCCAAAGAATGGATCAAGGATCACGTCACCCGGCTTAGACGCACTCATGAGAACGCGAGCGAGCAATGCTTCCGGTTTCTGCGTTGGGTGAACCTTATTGCCGTCTTCGCCTTTGAGACGTTCGCCGCCATTACAGATTGGAAACAACCAATCGGAACGCATTTGAACATCATCATTCGCTGCTTTCATCGATTCATAATTGAAGGTGTAACCTTTGCCTTTTTGATCTTTCGATGCCCAAATCATTGTTTCATGCGCATTGGCAAAACGACGGCCACGAAAGTTTGGCATTGGATTGGTTTTGCGCCAAATAACATCGTTCAAAATCCAAAAGCCCAAATCTTGCATCTTCGCGCCAACGCGGAAAATGTTATGATATGAGCCAATGACCCAGATCGTACCATTTGGTTTCAAAACACGGCGCGCCGCTAAAAGCCAAGCACGGGTGAAATCATCGTAAGCTTGAAATGAATCAAACTGATCCCAATGATCATCAACCGCATCGACTTTTGATTGGTCAGGGCGCTGGAGGTCGCCCTGAAGTTGTAGGTTATAGGGTGGGTCGGCAAAGATCATATCGACGGAGTTATCCGGCAATTTATCCATTGCTGCCACGCAGTCCCCTTTCATAATGGTATTCACATATGATGGGACTGCTGTGACAGTTGTTTTGGCCGATCTGGCCAGGTGTACGCGAGACATGAAGCACCTGATTACAAAATTACTCTATGTGCCTATGGTTACTGATCAGGGTAAACGTCTGGTGAACGTTTATGGTTAATGACAATTAAATTGTGTTAATTTGAATTTACATATGCCCTTGAACTTCAATGACTTGTCGCTCAGTGCCTAAAATTTAAGCAGACATGAAAACATTTGTGCAGCGCAATGGCTGGACAGTTTGCGACCTCTGCCCCCAAATACATATTTGATAGATTCAGTGACGGAGTTGTTCGTGCTAAAAACGCAATCTGAAAAAGTATCCCAGCGTTTAATGAACAATCTGGCTCAGCTCATTGCGGCCGTTTACCCAGAACATGATACCGATACGCTCAGCCAAAATGTGATTGATCGCTTCTGGCAAAATGGCAAACGGCCCCGCATGCGCGGACGCGTTGCTGGAAATGCGCAATGGAGCGAAAAAGACAATTATCTGATCGCCTATGGCAATACGATTATTGATGGCGAACACAAGCCGCTTGATCTATTGCGTGACTTTGCAGAACAGCACTTGGAAGGCACGATAAACGGGATCCACATTTTACCGTTTTTCCCTTTTACTTCCGATGATGGCTTTGCTGTAACAGACTACCGACAGGTCAATAGCGAGCTTGGTGCTTGGGAAGACATTACAAGAATTAGCGAGCATTTTCGCCTAATGTCGGATCTTGTTTTGAACCATGGCTCAAGCCAAAGCGTATGGTTTAACGACTATCTGCAAGGGCACGCACCCTATGATAAATATTTTTTCGAAGCATCACCTGACGATGATTTGAGCGACGTTGTTCGCCCAAGAGCGCACCCTCTTCTGCGCGAAGTTGAAACAGCCAATGGCACCAAGCATGTGTGGTGTACATTTAGTCACGACCAAGTGGACTTCGATTTTCGCAACCCCGATGTGTTGTTAGAATTTCTAGAAATTCTACGATTTCATATCGATATGGGCGTGCGCACCGTGCGCCTTGATGCTGTTGCTTTTCTTTGGAAACAAGCAGGTACAAGCAGCATTCATTTAAAGCAAACACATGATATCGTGAAAATAATGCGCCTGCTTTGCGATTACTGCGAAGAACGCGTCATATTGATTACCGAGACCAATGTACCGCGCGCTGAAAATCTTAGTTATTTCGGCAATCGCAATGAAGCACATATGGTTTATAATTTTTCATTACCGCCATTGGTGCTTCACGCGCTTCTTAAAGGGACGTCAAAATATTTAAAAGCATGGCAAATGAGTATGCCGCCCGCCCAACTTGGATGTACCTATTTCAATTTTACCGCCTCTCATGACGGCATAGGATTGCGCCCAGCAGAGGGCATTATTCCAAACGATCAACTCACGGAAATGCTTAACACTGTGCAAAGTTTCGGTGCGCGCGTTTCAATGCGCGAGACGAAAGACGGGCCTAAACCATATGAGCTTAATGTTGCGCTTTTCGATGCGTTTAAAGGCACTGTGGATGGCGTTGACGAGTACCAAGAAGAGAGATTTATTTGCAGTCAAACAATCGCTATGGGCTTAGAAGGCATACCAGCTTTCTACTTCCATTCGCTTGTGGCTGCAGGCAACGATAGCGAAGGCGTTGAGCGTCTAGGGTATAACCGCGCAATCAACCGCGCACGCTTTGATTATTCTGATCTACGGGCCGAATTAAGCAACCCGCAAAACCCTCAAGCTATTGTATTTAATGAACTTAAGCGCAGAATAAGAATCCGCAGTAAACAGCCAGCATTCCACCCAAATGCAACTCAATTTACATTGCATCTTGGCGACGAAATTTTCGGATTTTGGCGGCAAAGCCTTGATCGGGCGCAATCTATTTTCGCCATTTCAAACCTTACAAAAGATGAAATTTCTCTACCAGCTGTTTCACTCAATCTCATTGATGGCAATGACTGGATGGACTTGTTGACCGGCGCTTCCATCCAATCTCTTGAGGGAGATTTAACGCTTGCTCCATACCAAACCATGTGGATCACGAACCGGATGGCCAATTAATGGCAGGCCGTAAACTTCTCATCTTTACTGATCTTGATGGCACTTTACTGGACCATGAAACTTATAGCTATGAAGCGGCACTCCCAGCTATTGAGAGGCTACGGCAGCTAGACATCGGACTTGTGCTGGCATCCTCCAAAACTGCTGCTGAAATAGCGCCTCTTCGTGCCGAGTTAGGGTTTTCACATTGTCCTGCAATTGTTGAAAATGGCGCAGGGCTTTTGGCCCCCCATATACAGGCGGGTGAAGCATCTGGAGATTACGCGAAAATTCAATCAGCCCTCAATACGCTACCCGATGAACTGCGCTCGCAATTTACAGGTTTTTCGCAAATGAGCGTTGAGGATGTTATTGCTATGACAGGCCTAACACGCGAAGCCTCGCAACTTGCCAAAAACCGGCAGTTTTCTGAACCCGGCATCTTTCATGGTACTTCGCAACAACGAGAAATGTTTTTGAAAGCTGCAAAAGGCGCAGGATTAATTGCCAAACAAGGCGGCCGCTTTCTGACATTTTCATTCGGCGGCGACAAAGCCGAACAGATGCAAGCAATTCTAGCAAAACAAAACAATGAAACATTCTCAATAGCGCTTGGCGATGCACCCAACGACATTGCTATGCTTGAGGCGGCAGATATTGGGATCATTATTCCGAACCCAGCACATGATAAAATTAAGCACCTTGCCGGGGAAGATAATGGGAAAATCATACGCGCGTTCAAAAAAGGTCCTGAAGGTTGGAACCTAAACGTACTCAAACTCGTTGAAGATCATAGCGCTTTAGAATTAACTAAAAATAAGGATTAGAGAATGGGTGACTTCCACCAGAATGGAAGTGTTGCGACACTTCATAATCTGTCAAAAATGCCTGTTGGCGACATTGAAAACCAACTACGTTCATTTGCACAAAACCGGAAGATTACACTCATATTACCATCGCTCTTTTCAGAACTACAAACGCCTGCGCTAGCAGGTATCGTCGATGAATTATGTAGTGCAGACTATATCAGTAATATCGTTATTGGGTTGGACCAAGCGAATGAAGAAGAGTTCAAGTTTGCAAAACAGTACTTTTCTATTTTGCCTCAAAATCACGATATTTTATGGAATGATGGGCCGCGCTTACGTGCAATTCATAACCGCTTAGCATACGCAGATATCGCCCCTAAAGAAGTTGGCAAAGGCCGCAATGTCTGGTATTGCATTGGGTATACACTTGCCTCACAAAATTCAGACGTGGTCGCACTGCATGACTGCGATATTGTAACCTATAAACGCGAGATGCTGGCGCGGCTTGTCTATCCTGTTACAAATCCCAACTTCCCTTATCAGTTTTGCAAAGGTTATTATCCCCGTATCGCTGATGGTAAGTTGAATGGACGCGTAACCCGCCTTCTCGTCACGCCCTTGCTGCTCGCATTACAAAAAACATGTGGCCACAGTGACTATGTCGAATATTTACAAGGCTTTAGATATCCGCTTGCTGGCGAATTCGCTATGCGTACATCGATCTTACCCAATATGCGTATTCCATCCGATTGGGGTTTAGAGGTTGGTGTTCTTTCTGAAGCGTGGCGCAACTTGAACCGCAACTCGGTCTGCCAAGTCGACATTTCAGATGCTTACGACCACAAACACCAACCGCTTTCAAAAGAAGATGCGAATAAGGGCCTGTCGCGCATGTCAGCAGATATTGCAAAGGCACTCTTTCGCAAGCTCGCCACCGACGGCGTTACATTTAGCAATGAACGATTCCGCACTTTAAAGGCAACGTATTACCGCACCGCTCTCGATTTGATTGAAATGTACTACAACGATGCGATATTCAACGGATTGCACGTTGATCGCCATACGGAAGAAGAAGCGGTGGAGCTATTTGCGGCCAACATCGTCGAGGCTGGCCACACCTTCCTTGAGAACCCGATGGAAACACCCTTCATTCCAAATTGGAGCCGTGTCCAATCTGCAGATCCTGATATTTTACCGGATATTCTTTCTGCCGTTAGTGCAGATAAAGAAGTCTAAGCGTTAATTACGGCGTACCGTATGGGCCTTCGTCAAAACCAACCAAGATTTGCAAATTACGCACACTTGGTTCCGGCAAGACAATCTGGTCATCTTTATAAATGAACTGAGATGCACCAGCACCTGGCGTCACCGTAACATCGAATTTGCCAAGGCGCGAATAAGGCAAGCCTTCGCCTGATTTAACCGCCACACGAATTGGCATATTAATATTGCCGCCCGTGCCTTTTGGACCATTCACAACACGGCCAGCTGCCGCAACAGTGATGAAGAGCTGCCCGTTGCGATATTTACAAGTGCGCGTGACATCTGAAATCAGCGCCTGATAAATAACCTCATCGGCGTTACCGTCATTACCTTTTGTATAGGTTCTGAAATAAGCGGTGCCATCATTGAGGGTCACCCGCGGACAATAAGCTCGCAGATCATCTTCCGTGACCTTGTCCTCAGCCACATCCAATGTGTCTTGCGTTGTTGCTGTTTGGCAAGAAGCCAAAGCTATTGCCGAGATAGCCAATACACCAGCACGAACGAACTTACCTAAATCCAAGCTCTTATCACTTGCTAACAATGCCATTTTTCACCCTTTGCCTACACTCGCAACGCTTTTCAGCGGATATGAATTCACATTTCTCTTCTATGCGCAATTGGGCAGCAATAGGTCAACTCTTGATCTATTTATAGCCACAAGGCATTTCCGTCTTATTTTTACGTGCAATCCTTTGCAGCGCAAAGAAATTACGCTAATGAGCGGCAGACTTTAAAGCGAAAGCATAATTATGCTTCCTCATATCTTAAAGGTTTTTTAGAGCAGTGAAATATGTTTCGACACGTGGACAAGCCACGGCCCTTAGTTTCCGAGACACGATGCTGGCAGGTCTTGCCTCTGATGGTGGGCTTTTTGTTCCTGAAAGCTGGCCGCAATTCTCCCATGATGAAATCGCCAAACTGGCTGGAAAATCATATTCTGATGTGGCTATTGAAATCATGTGGCCTTTTGTTGAAGGCGAGATAGAACGCGCAGCTTTTGAAAGCATTGTTCGCGAAAGCTATGCGACATTTAGGCATGACGCCGTTTGCCCTTTGGTCCAAACGGGCGACAACGAGTTTCTACTAGAGCTTTTTCATGGGCCAACGTTGGCTTTCAAAGATGTCGCAATGCAGCTTATCGGCCGTTTAATGGACCACGTTCTAACAGAGCGTGACCAACGTGCGACGATTGTTGGTGCAACGTCAGGTGATACTGGCGGCGCGGCAATTGACGCCTTTGCTGGCCGTGATCGCACGGACATGTTTATCCTGTTTCCAGAAGGGCGTGTTTCGCCTGTTCAGCAGCGCCAGATGACATCATCAACGGCCATAAACGTTCACGCATTAGCGATTGACGGTAATTTTGACGACTGCCAAGCGCATGTAAAATCAATGTTTAACCATGCTGACTTCCGCAATAGTGTTAGTCTTTCAGGCATCAATTCGATCAACTGGGCACGGATCATGGCCCAAATCGTTTATTATTTCACAAGCGCTGTCTCATTGGGTGCACCACACCGCACCGTTTCGTTCTGCGTACCGACAGGCAATTTTGGCGATATATTTGCAGGCTATGCTGCAAAACAAATGGGCCTTCCCATCGACAAATTGATCATTGCAACAAATGACAATGATATTTTGGCGCGCACATTGGAAACCGGCTCATATTCCATGTCCGGCGTTGTTGAAACAACATCTCCTTCTATGGACATTCAGATTTCATCAAATTTTGAACGCCTTCTTTATAAGGCTTCTGATGATGATGACCGTGAAGTTACAGCCTATATGGGAACGCTCAAACAATCTGGTGAGTTCACAATCAAACCGGAAACACTCAAAGCAATCCGTTCAGATTTTTTAGCGGGTCGGGCGGATGTTGGGCAAGCTAAACAAACAATCAAAGATGTTGCCGAGCAGTGCAGCTATACGCTTGACCCACATAGCGCCATCGGCGTTCATGTGGCGCGCAATCACAAGCGCGATGGCGTGCCTATGATTGTTCTTGGAACGGCACATCCGGCCAAATTTCCAGATGCTGTCAAGCAGGCGACAGGCGTTGAACCTGACCTGCCTGCATGGTTGGGAGATCTTATGTCTCGTAAAGAAAACTTTACCCCCCTTTCATCTGACCTAAAAATAATAGAAGATTACATTTCAAAGCACACACGTGCTTAAAATAATAACAAGTCGGCGTTTCTGAAACTAACATGACCGGCACGGGAGCATATTGATGACGGTGGAGACAACCGTATTGGCAAACGGAATTACCGTTGCCACTCAACATTTTGTACATGTCGAAAGTATTTCTCTTGGCATGTGGGTAAAAGCTGGCTCCCGCAACGAGTTGATTGATGAGCATGGCATTGCTCATTTGCTCGAGCATATGGCTTTTAAAGGCACAACAAATCGAACGGCTCAAAAGCTTGTGGAGTCGGTGGAGAATGTAGGCGGCGATATCAATGCCGCAACGAGCGTAGAAACCACATCCTATTATCTGCGGATGCTCAAAGAAGACACAGAACTTGGTGTCGATATTCTTGCTGATATTTTGCAAAACGCAAAATTTGATGAAGGTGAACTTGCCCGTGAGAAACACGTTATTCTTCAAGAATTAGGCGCTGCAAATGATACGCCTGATGATTGTGTATTTGATCGCTTTACAGAAGCAGCATACCGCCATCAGACATTGGGACGCTCTATCTTAGGCACCCGCGAAACACTTAAATCTTTCACTCCGGATATGATACGCGGTTATATTGACCGCGAATATTCAGGCGAGCGCATGGTTTTCGCAGCAACAGGTGCTGTCGATCATGATGAAATTGTAAAGCTGGTTGAATCTCGTTTTTCTACCATTCAGAAAAAATCTAATTATTCGACATCACCCGTTGCCCATTATGTGGGCGGTGATTACCGCGAACCGCGTGCTTTGGAAGACACGCAGCTGGTTCTAGGGTTTGAAGGACGCGCCTACCATGTGCGTGATTATTACGCGAGCCAAGTCCTTGCGATGCTGCTTGGCGGCGGCATGTCTTCACGCCTGTTCCAAGAAATCAGAGAAAAACGCGGGCTGTGCTACTCCATTTATGCGTTCCATTGGGGATTTTCTGACACTGGTATTTTTGGCGTTCATGCTGCCACTGAGCCTGGCGATCTACCCGAGCTTGTTGAGTTGATTTTACGCGAACTCAAACGCGCATCTCAAGATATTAGCGATATTGAGTTGCACCGTGCACGAGCACAATTCCGTGCATCATTGTTGATGTCTGGCGAAAGCGCACCTGCGCGTGCAGGGCAAATCGCGCGGCAAATTCTCTTATTTGGGCGTCCTATTCCAAACGCTGAACTTTTATCGCGTCTCGACAATTTGGATAAAGGGCGTATCAACGATCTTGCAAACCGCTTGTTTACAGCCTCCAAGCCTACAATTTCAGCTGTTGGGCCAGTCGAAAATTTGTTGGACATGCGTGAGATTACAGAAAAACTCGCTCAGTTTGGCGATCAAGGAACGGTACATCATCGCGCTCCTTCTGCTGCAGAATAATACTGCAAAATGGGGTCGGCGTGATTTTTTCGATAATATCAGGCGCGACAGCTGATCCGGTTACTAGAGGAAAAACTGTCCAACTGCGCTTTCCCCATGCTTCGGATTACGCAGCATGGGCACGCCTTCGCGCTGCAAGTTCTGAATTTTTACAGCCTTGGGAGCCGCGTTGGCCAAGCGATGATTTGACGCGCGACTCCTATCGCAAGCGACTTAAGCGTTATAATCAAGAAATTAAGGCTCAAACCGGCTTTCCTTTTTTTATAGAGCGGCGGTCTGACAAAGCACTTTTGGGTGGGATAAGTCTGGGACATGTCCGGCGCGGTGTTTCCCAATCGGGTCAAATAGGCTATTGGATTGGCAAGGATTTTGCAGGCCAAGGACATATGCGTGAAGGACTGGAATTATTATGCAACTTTGCATTTTCCAGTTTAAATCTTCATCGTTTGGAGGCCGCCTGCGTCCCCTCTAATGAGCGTTCAATTGGACTCCTTGAAAAAGCCGGATTCGAGCGTGAAGGACACTTAAGGTCATACTTAAAAATTAACGGCAACTGGCAGGACCATATTTTGTATTCACGTATTAACCCATTTCATGGCGCGGACTTTGGCTCGCGAACTGACAAAAGGGAAGCGTGAAATGGCTTTTCATAGAACCCATTGCTTGAAAACGTGTATGCACATGCTGCTTGTTTGCAGTGCATTGCTTTTATCTGCGCTCAGCGCCTTCAGTGCAGAAACAATTTCCATCAACCGCGATGATACTGCGCTTGATCTGACGAAGGCGATTTCAATATTTAGAGATCGAGGCGAAACCTTTCAGGTTTCCACGGCGCCTGATTCTGAAGGCATTGTGCGCACGATTGAAGTGCAAGCAAGCAATCGCGAAACAGCTGGCGATTGGGCTGTGATGGTGTTGGCCAATACAACCGATCAACAGATTGACCGCCTGATTGTTGCACCACATTTTAGAATGGCAGGCTCTGGGCTCCTATGGCCTGATTTGGGGTCAGACCGCATTGTTGCGATGACGCCGAGCTCTGGTTTCTCTCTTGATCGCCTTGACAATAATGATGCAGATATCTTTTCGATCACGCTGAACCCAGGTTCCGTTGTTACTCTTGTCGCAGAGCTTTCCTCGCCCCACTTGCCGCAAGTTTATTTGTGGGAAGAAAGTGCCTATAAGGAAATCGAGAACTCCTACACATTCTATCGCGGTATTGTACTGGGCATTTCAGGGCTTTTAGCCTTGTTTCTCACTATTTTATTCGTGGTTCGGGGCACCTCCACTTTTCCGGCAGCGGCGGCTCTTGCTTGGGCTGTTCTTGCCTATATCACCATTGATTTCGGCTTTATCGAACAACTTATTCCACTATCTAACGACGATCTACGCACATGGCGCGCGCTTTCAGAAGTGGCGATTAGTGCAACGCTAGCACTGTTTTTGTTCACCCATTTAAGCCTCAACAGGTGGAATGACTCGCTTCACTATGGAGCCATCGCATGGGTTATCGCCATCGTTCTGCTCTCAAGCATCGTGCTTTATGATGCGACTATTGCTGCAGGCATTGCGCGCTTGGCGATGGCCTTAACCGCTGCGTTTGGCTTTGCATTGATCATCGTTCTCAGCCTTCGCGGTTTTGACCGCGCTATTATGCTCATACCAGCTTGGGCTTTGTTAATGGCTTGGATTTTTGGTGGATGGATGACCGTCACCGGCCAAGTGGACAACGATATCATTCAGCCGGCTTTAGCGGGCGGGTTGGTTCTGATCGTTTTGCTTATCGGCTTTACCGTTATGCAGCATGCGTTTTCTGGCGGTACATTCCAACAAAACCTGTTCTCCAATGTCGAGTTACAAGCGCTTGCGGTCACCGGCTCTGGAGGCATTGTTTGGGACTGGGATGTTGGCCGAGATCGCTTGACCACAACACCAGACTTGGGCCGAAAATTAGGCATTGGCGTTGGCGCGCTACAAGGCCCAGCAAAAAACTGGCTAAAGCATATTCATTCCGATGACCGTGATAGTTTCCGCACTGCCCTTGATGCCGTGGTCGAGCAGCGCCGAGGAAAAATCAATCTCGATATACGCCTTATGACGCAAGAGAACCATTTTACTTGGTACAAAATCAAAGCGCGCCCTGTCGCTGGTGCCAATGGTGAAGTTATACGCTGTATTGGTACGGCCAGTGATGTCAGCGGCCAAAAGCGTGCAGAAGAGCGCCTTTTGCATGATGCCGTACACGATAATCTGACCGGTCTGCCTAACCGAGAATTGTTCTTTGACCGCATTCGTAGTGTGATGGCATTATCAGCAGTCGATACTGAAATTCGCCCAACTGTTTTCATTGTAGATTTGGACCGCTTCAAAGAAATCAATGATAACGTTGGCATTTCGGCTGGTGATACGCTGCTCATAACTGTTGCGCGCCGCCTTCGCCGTTTACTGCGTCCGCACGACACATTGGCCCGAATTGGCGGCGATGTATTTGGCATTTTGCTTCTGTCAGAAACAGACCCAACAGAAATCGCCAACCTTGCTGATCAGCTTAAAAAGACAATCAAGGCCCCTATTTCTTTTGCCGAGCGTGAATTCGTCATTACACCATCAGTTGGTTTGGCAACTTGGGCACCATCACGCGTGCAAGGCGATGATTTGTTTAAGGATGCAGAACTCGCGCTACACCAAGCCAAACGTTTTGGTGGTGACCGTGTAGAGCCTTTCCGTCCAGCTTTTCGTGATACTGCTGGAAACGAAGTGCAGCTTGTTGCTGATTTAAGACGTGCGATTGAACGCTCTGAACTCACACTGGCCTATCAACCGATCGTAAAAGCGGCAACAGGTCACGTATCTGGCTTTGAAGCACTGCTTCGTTGGAACCACCCGCGCCGCGGCGAAGTATCACCATCTGAATTTGTACCCTTGGCAGAAAAGAATGGCCTCATAAGTGATTTGGGTCGTTATGCACTAGAGCTCGCAGCCATGCAGTTGATGGACTGGGATGCAATTATGGCTGACACGCCCATCTTCGTGTCAGTGAATGTATCTGCACAACAGGTCGGCCAACGCGATTTTGTGAATATGGTCGACGGTATTTTGGCCCGTTATCCTGTGCGTAATCACACTTTGAGATTAGAGATTACTGAAACGACATTAATGCAGAATCCGGAACAGAACTGCCGCGTTCTGGAAAACATCAAGAAGTCAGGCATTAAGCTTGCTATTGATGATTTTGGCACTGGATATTCGTCGCTTTCCTATCTGACACGCTTTCCGTTTGATACGCTGAAAATTGATCAGTCGTTTATGAGAAGCCAACCAACGAACCGCGATGTGATGCTGCGTTCAATTGTCGATATGGCTCACTCGCTCAATCTGGATGTTGTGTGTGAAGGTGTTGAGGACGATGAAGAGGTGACATTGCTGCGTGGTCTGGGTGTTGACTACATACAGGGATTTGTCGCTGGTGCAGCAATGAGTTCAACGGATGCAGCTGAAATTGTTATTCGTCAAAACCCGCTCATTATAACGGACGCTGCGGCTGAATAGATTTTAGCGCTCAGGCACTTCCGGCTTGAGCAATAAAATGCGCAGGCGTTATACCCATTGCAACGAGCATGCGTTCATATTTTCCTTCGTGCCGTGGGTCAAACACGACATCAATATCTGCATCTAAAGTCAGCCATGCATTATCGGCGACCTCTTGCTCCAATTGCCCAGGGCCCCATCCAGCATAACCAAGCGACACAGCTAAACGCGATGGCCCTTCTCCATGTATAATAGAGCGTAGAATTTCGACATTTGAAGTCAGGTAGACATGTTCACAAATCGGGATTGTTGTATCGCAGTGGTAATCACCTGAATGTAAAACAAAGCCGCGGTGCTCATCGACAGGCCCGCCATAGCGTACCAAATTCGACGTTACGGCCGAGCTTTTAGAGATAGACTTTGTTTCTTGGCCAATATCTGTCTTGCTGATCAACTCTTTAATTGTCATATCGCACGGCTTATTGACCTGAAATCCCATAGCGCCATCATGTGAATGGGCGCACATATAGATGATTGACCGATCAAATATGGACGCCTCAAGCGTGGGCATAGCGAGCAGAAACTTGCCTTCGAATTGGCCTGTTTCCTCCCCATTATCACTCACCAAATTGTCCATGCCATATATGCTCATTCGAAAATCGTAACATTCTGCCAAGAAATTGATAGCCTTAAACTGGAAGAGGACTTTCGCACCGATGGCTCCAAGAAAATGCAAATGTGTATTTTCACGAAGAAATGATTGATTTTTAAAGATGGTGATTTGCGATTTTCACACCGCATGCGAATAAGAAAATATGAGATTATTTACGAAAATAGCGATTTTTACAGCATCATCACTCTGGTTGAGCAGCCAAGTTTCTTTGGCAGCCCAAACCGGTTGGCTCAAAACTGAAGGTGGTAATATTCGCATTATCACAGAGCCTTATATGCAAGGTGCAAGTGAAATACGCGGCGTCATTGACATTGACCTATTGGATGGTTGGAAAACCTATTGGCGCGATCCTGGTGCTGGCGGAATTCCACCGAGTTTTGATTTTTCAAATACGACGCTCGTAAATGCGGCCGATATACATTTCCCTGCGCCTACATGGGTGAAAAGCAACTATGGCGATTTTGCTGGCTATAAACAGCCAATCCAAATCCCATTCACACTAGCGCTATCTAGCCCCGCAAAAGAAACGACTGTGAATGCGCGCTTGATGGTCGGTATCTGTGCTGAAATTTGCATACCGGCCTTTGATAACTTCTCAATTAAACTTGAAAAAGCGACCGGCTCTACACGCGATAGCGCGATTGTTATGAATGCCTTCTCTGCCCTGCCCAAAACGGCTGCCGACCTTGGTGTTGCAGTTAATCTAGAACAGCTAAGCGACGTTGGTACATATGATCTGCAACTCAATGGAAACCTTGATCAGCTCCAATTATTCGTTTCGAGCAAAAACGGAATTCAATTTAAAAAACCGCTCTTGTTAAGCGAGACAAATGATCAAAAAACCTACCGCATTGAGCCGTTGCATGCGCTTGATCAAGACGTGAGTGTCGACCTCATCATTACCGGAACAACGCCTCGAGGCTCATTTGAAATTAGCGGGCAATAGATTCCAGTGATTATTGGAAGATTGTTGCCTTAACCGCCCTTCTTATTTGCCTTAATGTGCTTATCTAACGATATAAACATACATATATTATTCGGAGAATTTCATGATTTCGACTGGCGATAAACTACCTTCTATGGACCTGATGGTTATGACGAGTGACGGCCCTGCAAAACAAGCCTCGTCGGAAATTTTCGACGGTAAAAAAGTGGTTCTGTTTGCTGTACCTGGCGCATTTACACCAACCTGCACGCTCAATCACTTGCCTGGTTATGTGGAAAATGCAGAAGCGATCAAAGCCAAGGGCGTTGATGATATTGCTGTGATTGCCGTAAACGACCCATTTGTAACCAAAGCTTGGGCAGATCAGGCGAACGCCAAAGGAAAAGTCACATTCCTATCTGATTGGGATGCAGGCTTTACCAAAGCTCTTGGTATGGAGACAGATCTTTCTGCCGCTGGCCTTGGCCAACGCTCAAAGCGTTTTTCTATGGTCGTCGACAACGGTGTCGTGACAGCGCTAAATGTTGAAGATTCACCGGGTGAAGCAACATTGTCAGGCGCAGCGAAAATGCTTGAAATTTTGTAATTAAATTAAGCCAACGCTCTTAGTGCCGGTTATTTAAACAATGATCGGCATTATTTTTTCTTGTAAGGCTCCATGCCCGCACGCGCGAGCTCATCGGCACGTTCATTTTCCGGATGACCGGCGTGACCTTTAACCCAGTGCCATGTCACTTTGTGTAATTTGGTTGCTGCATCAAGCGCTTGCCATAATTCCGCATTCTTGACCGGTTTTTTCGCAGCCGTCTTCCATCCGTTTTTCTTCCAGCCATGTATCCAGCTGGAAATGCCGTCTTTCACATAGGACGAGTCCGTATAAAGCGCGACATCGTGAGGCCCACCTTTAAGTGCGTTAAGAGCACTGATAGCAGCCATAAGCTCCATTCGATTATTGGTTGTGTCGGCTTCGCCGCCCTTAAGTTCTTTTTCATTATCACTGGCTTTAAGGATTGCACCCCAACCGCCAGGCCCCGGATTGCCAGAACAGGCACCGTCTGTAAAAATCGATACGTTAGCCATCAGTGCGTTAATCCATAAATTGAAATGTCGCTTACCTGTGCATGGAACCGCATTTTTGTAATATACTCTTCTGGGTCTTTTTTAACGACGAGAGAGCCTTCCGGTGTCGTGACCCAATCATATAGGCGCGTCAGCATGAAACGCAGCGCTGCCCCTTCACAAAGCATTGGCATGGCTTGGCGTTCTTCATCAGATAGCTTGCGCGAAGCATTATATGCTTCCAGCAACGCCGCCCCTTTAGCAGCATTGAAACTATGATCAGCCTCAAAGCACCATGCATTGATGCAAACAGCAATGTCGTAAGCCAGCGCATCACTGCAGGCGAAATAAAAGTCGATGATACCGGAAAGCTCACCGCCAAGGAAAAACACATTATCGGGGAACAAATCCGCATGAATGATACCGCGCTCTAGCTTTTCAGGCCAATTGGCTTCGAACTTATTGAGCGCTGCTTCAACCGCAACACGCAGCGTATCTTCCATATTAGGATGGGCTTCCACGCATTTATTCCAAAGTGGACGCCAGTCGCTCACAGTCAGTGAATTTTTGCGCTGCATGTTAAAGCCTTTTCCGGCTTCGTGCATTTTTGCAAGCGTCGTGCCCAAAGCTTTACAGTGCTCTACCGTTGGCTCACGCATCCACACACCTTCAAGAAAGGTGATCATTGCTGCCGGACGGCCAGCGAGCTGCCCAAGCACGTTTCCATCCTTGCGCACAACCGGCAGAGGACAGTTGATGCCGCTTTGCGCTAAATGTTCCATCAAGTTCAAGAAAAACGGTAGATCATCAGGGTTCACGCGTTTTTCGTAAAGCGTCAGAATGAAGTTAGCCTTCTCGCAATGGACGAGGAAATTTGTGTTCTCAACACCTTCCGCAATGCCTTTATAGGAGAGCAAATCTCCAACATCATACTGCGCAATAAAAGCGGTTAGTTCGGCTTCAGTAATATCAGTGTAGACGGCCAATTATGCACCCGGTCCATTTAAAAACGCCATATCAGATGGCAAAAGTTCGGTTTCACGCAGATCCCGCATTACAGGAAAATTCTCATTTTCCTCAGCCGTCAGTGCTATTTCAATTGTCACATCGAAGTGTTGGCGAAAAGCATCAATGATTTCATCAACAACGATTTCAGGGGCCGATGCGCCTGCAGACATGCCTAAGGTGCGCACGTCTTTTAAAAGGTTAAAATCGAGCTCTGATGCGCGCTGTACTAGCATGGAGCCTTTTGCCCCATGGCGCTTGGCAACCTCAACGAGACGCATCGAATTGGATGAGTTCGGCGCGCCTACGATGATAAACATATCCGTTCCAACGGCAGCATGTTTTACCGCCTCTTGGCGGTTTGTGGTTGCATAACAAATGCTCTCAGATGACGGTGCCGTGAGATTCTTAAATCGTGCTTCCAGCGCTGCGACCACATCGGCCGTATCATCAACAGACAAAGTGGTCTGCGTTACATAGCCAACATTGTTTTCATCTGGCACTTTCAATTCAGCCACCTGCTCTGGTGTCTCCACGAGCGTTACATCTTGCGGTTCAAGCTGGCCCATCGTGCCGATGACTTCGGGATGACCTGCATGGCCAATAAGCAGCACATGACGGCCGAGCCGCTGATGCCGCATGGCTTGCTTATGAACTTTTGAAACCAAGGGGCATGTTGCATCCAAATAGAAGAAATTGCGCGCTGCTGCGTCTTCAGGAACAGATTGCGGCACGCCATGCGCTGAGAACACAACCGGACGATCTTTATGTTCAGCAGGGATATCATCTAGCTCTTTAACAAAAATTGCGCCCCTATCCTTCAGCCCATCAACGACAAATTTGTTATGGACAATTTCATGACGGACATAGACTGGCGTGCCGTATTTTTTAAGCGCTAAAACGACGATCTGGATTGCACGGTCGACGCCTGCGCAAAAACCGCGAGGGGCACACAGGCGTATAGTCAAAGGTGTTTTAGAGGATTGAGCCATTAGAGTTTACTGCCTTGGCAAGCTAGTGTTGTAAAGACCTAAGAACCTCTGCGGTATCTTATCAAATAGTAACCCAAGACACCAAGAAGTGTCAGCGCTAAACCAAACCATGTAATCGCATATTGCAAATGATTATTGGGCAAGTTGATCATTGTCACGCCGCCAAAAGGCAAGAGTGAACGATTAGAATTGCGGTTTTGGTCAATAAAGAACGGCAGAAATTGATCAGCAGGTTTACCGGTGCGCGCAATCATTGCGTCCATGTCTTTCCAGTGGAAAACATTTTTCTCAATATCGTTTTCTGGAACAACCCAACCCGCTTTTTTTTCAGGAGCTTTACGCGCTAAACCTGTGACATCTTGGGCGAACGAGACCAGCGTTTCAGGACGTGCTTTGGCATCCTTTAGCGCATAAGGCACAAACCCACGATTGACGAAAACATAGCGGTCTTTCTCAAGGTTGAGCGGCGTATAAATATAATAGCCTGACAAGCCGTCAAAAGTTGCAAAGAAATGCTGTTCATTATCGTGGTCGAAATAGCCCTGCGTTTTAACGGGCACATATTCGATATCATCACCGGATTCAAAACGCTTCAGCAAATCAGCTAACGCAATTGGTTCGTCCGCAGTACGCGCTTCAATTGTCGCTAAAAGTTCTTCTTTCCATATAAGCCGCTTCACTTGCCAAGTGCCGAGCGACACCAGAACGGCCAGCGTAATTGTACCAAAGAATAAAGCCAGCAAGAGCCATTTCTTTTTATTGGTAGGTGAAGCTGTTTCTGCTGTCATTTTTGTAGCCTTAAATGCAAACGGGCGACCATGTTTCCATGCCCGCCCGCTTAGCAATATTCAGATCATAATTAGCCGTGGTAAATCGGCGCGCCCCATGATCCCCAGATGTAAATCACGAAGAACAGGAAGAGCCATACAACGTCAACAAAATGCCAGTACCAAGCAGCGGCTTCAAAACCAAAATGCTGTTTAGCTGTGAAATGACCAGCCATGGCACGTAGCAAACAAACGATCAGGAAGATTGTACCGACGAGAACATGGAAGCCATGGAAGCCTGTCGCCATGAAGAATGTCGCGCCATAAAGTGAATCAGAGAATGAATATGGCGCATGCGCATATTCATAAGCCTGAACACCGGTAAACACGACGCCGAGACCAATAGTTAGCGCGAGGCCCCATTTGAGACCAGAGCGATCATTGTGAAGCAGTGCGTGGTGCGCCCAAGTGATTGTTGTGCCAGATAGTAGCAAAAGCAAAGTGTTATAAAGCGGCAAATGTAGAGGGTCGAGAACCTCCATGCCTGCAGGTGGCCACTGACCGCCTGTGTAGCTCATACGGCTTACTTGAATTGCTTCATCATAGAAAATGCTGGCATCAAAAACAGCCCAGAACCATGCCACAAAGAACATAACTTCTGATGCAATAAACATGATCATGCCATAACGAAGATGTATGGACACAACACGTGTATGATGACCTTCATGTGCTTCTTTGACGGTGTCAGACCACCAGCCAAACATTGTATAAAGCACAATTGCGAGGCCAATAAAGAACAGCCACGGATTTGCAAGCGGTAAGCCGAGCAAAGAGAAGTCGTTGCCCTTTCCTGCTTGCATCCAGCCAACTGCGCCAATCATCATTACCAATGCGCCGAATGAGCCGAGAAATGGCCAAGGGCTTGGGTCGATGATGTGATAATCGTGATTTTTTGCGTGTGCGTCAGCCATAAAGACTACCCCCGGTTTCCAGCGATGTCAGATTTTTCATCGCCAAGCTTTGGTGTTTTTGTACTCAATTTTTCTGTTGGTGCAAGTGTTTCAACAGATTGAATTTTGTTGCCGCTTACCGCGCTTATTTGTGCAGGCGCATCGGCTTCATAAAAAGTGTATGACAGAGTGATGGTGCCAATGTTTTTTGTTTCTATAGCGTTGACGATTTCTGGATCAACAAAGAACACAACAGGCATTTCCATGCTTTCGCCTGGCTGCAATGTTGTTTCAGTAAAACAAAAACATTCCATCTTGTTAAAATAGGCGCCTGCGGCTTGCGGCGTTACATTAAAGGTTGCTGTGCCTGTGGTTGGCACTGAAAGCATATTTTGCGCGCTATAAGCAATTTTCGTTTGCTCGCCGATTTTAATCGTAACTTCGCGCTGCAATGGTTTGAACTTCCAACCAAGAGCACTGTCACCAATGTTCGAATCAAAGCGAACATTGATCGTTTTATCAAGAATCGTCTGTGAAGCTGCTTCAGTACGCTGCGTTGTTCCACCATAGCCTGTCACCTTGCAGAACAGGCTGTAAAGCGGAACAGAAGCATAGGCCAAACAAATCATGCCCGTAAAAAATGCGAAGCATGAAAAAGCAAGGCGCGCATTTTTATGCTTGCTGCTTTGGTCTGAAACTGTCTTTTGAACTGTCTCGCTCATTGCTGGTTAAAGCCTCGATTTTGCATAATTGCTGGACCAAATTTTACGACAGTGGCCACATAAAATACACCAACAAAAGCTACTAAACATAGCGCGATCGCAATGTTTCGCGCTTTGCGTGATTTAACTTGCTTGTCGGTCAAGCTCACAAGCTCGATTATTTCACCCTCTTTGTGACGTGCTTCGGCCATTAGAAAATATCTCCTAGAGTGAAGGCAAGACCAAAAGTGCGAAACACAACTGCTTCAACGAGCAATGTGGCAAACACAGCGAACAAAAAGAATATGGAGAAGCCGAACAGATATTTTTCAGCTTTCAAACTTTCATCGGCACCAGCAATCGCCCAGACCTTATAAGTCAGCCACAGAAAGGTGCCCGCGAGCAGCGTTGAAATGACGGCATAGGTAACGCCGCCAAATCCAAGAAATGCAGGCGCAACTGTTACAGGCAACAATAGCGCTGCATAAATGAGCATCTGATCGCGCGTTTTCTTTTCGCCAACAACATTCGGCAACATCGGCACACCGGCATTATCGTAGTCACGCATTTTCCATAGTGCTAGCGCCCAGAAATGCGGCGGGGTCCAAAGGAAGATGATCGCGAAGAGTACCGCACTATCGATAGTCAACGTGCCAGTCACGCAAGCCCAACCGATCATCGGCGGAAAAGCACCAGCAGCGCCGCCAATAACTATATTTTGCGGCGTCGAACGTTTTAGCCAGACGGTATAGATCACGGCATAGAAGAAGATTGTAAAGGCAAGCAGTCCGCCAGCGACCCAATTGGCCACAAGGCCAAGTGTTAGCACAGATAGAACCGATAGAATCACACCGAAGATCAGCGCTTCTGTTGGCGTAACACGGCCCGAAGGAACGGGGCGTTTAACAGTACGGGTCATGACGCCATCAATGTCGGAATCATACCACATGTTTAAAGCGCCAGATGCGCCTGCACCAACAGCAATTGCCAAAACAGAGAAGACGGCGAGGAATGGGTTGATTGCGCCGGGCGCTGCGAGCATGCCAACGAGCGCGGTAAAAACAACAAGGCGCATGACTCTTGGTTTAAGCAGCTCAAAATAATCCGCAGGTGTCGCTTCAGACACACGCGCATCATTTAAAACTATGTCTTCAACCATTGCCATTTAGCTTTGCTCTTTTAAAAAATATCTTGTTTCTTTTGCTACTGCCCGAACCATTTGCATGATCCGGGCAGTGGAAAGTTTTAAATTGCCAATTTGCTTATTTAATGCGCGGCAATTGTTCCCACTGGTGGAACGGCGGCGGTGAAGGCAACTGCCATTCGAGTGTTGTTGCACCCTCGCCCCATGGGTTTGCGCCAGCTTCACGTTTGCGGGCAAATGCCTCAAACACACCCCAAAGGAAGATCAAGACACCAAAGGCAGACAGATAAGAACCATATGATGACACGAGGTTCCAGCCAGCAAAGGCGTCAGGATAATCGATATAACGGCGAGGCATGCCTGCAAGACCAAGGAAGTGCTGCGGGAAGAACAACAAGTTCACGCCAATGAACGTAACCCAGAAGTGAATACGGGCGATCATTGATGAGTACATGTAACCAGTCATTTTAGGGAACCAGTAGTACCATGCGGCAAAGATAGCGAACACAGCGCCCAGTGACAGAACATAGTGGAAGTGAGCAACCACGTAGTATGTGTCATGAAGCGAGCGATCGAGACCAGCATTGGCAAGCTGCACGCCCGTTACACCACCAACGGTGAACAGGAAGATGAAGCCGATTGCCCAAAGCATTGGTGAACGCATCTCAATAGAGCCGCCCCACATTGTGGCGATCCAAGAGAAGATTTTCACGCCTGTTGGCACGGCAATAACCATTGTTGCGAATACGAAGTAACGCTGAGTATCGAGTGAAAGGCCAACTGTGTACATGTGGTGCGCCCACACGATGAAGCCGACAACACCGATAGCAACCATCGCGTAAGCCATGCCCAAATAGCCAAATACTGGCTTCTTAGAGAATGTTGAAACGATGTGGCTGACAATACCGAATGCAGGCAAAATCAAAATATACACTTCAGGGTGACCAAAGAACCAGAACAAGTGCTGGAACAAGATCGGATCACCACCGCCATCTGGTGCAAAGAATGCTGTACCAAAGTTACGGTCTGTCAAAAGCATTGTGATCGCGCCAGCAAGTACCGGCAACGAAAGAAGAAGCAAGAAAGCTGTGATCAATACAGACCATGCAAACAACGGCATTTTGTGCAGGGTCATGCCCGGCGCACGCATGTTGAAGATTGTCGTAATGAAGTTGATTGCACCAAGGATAGATGATGCACCAGCGATATGAAGCGACAGGATAGCAAAATCGACCGCAGGACCAGGCTGACCTGACGTTGAAAGCGGCGGATACATTGTCCAGCCACCGCCAACACCAAAGGCACCAGGTGCAGAAGGCATAAACATTGAAATCAGAAGCAAGATGAATGCCGGAGGCAACAACCAGAACGAGATATTGTTCATGCGAGGGAATGCCATGTCCGGCGCACCGATCATGATCGGCACCATCCAGTTAGCAAAACCACCAATAAGCGCTGGCATAACCATGAAGAAGATCATGACCAGACCATGGCCGGTGGTGAACACATTATACATGTGCTTACCGGCATCGAGTGCAGCATCGCCCTCTACACCATAAACCATTGAAGCAAGACCATGGAAGATCTGAATGCCCGGTTCAGCGAGTTCCCAGCGCATCATAACGGAAAGGAAACCACCGAATACGCCTGCACAGATCGCGAAGATCAAATAGAGCGTGCCGATATCTTTATGGTTTGTCGAGAATACCCAGCGGCGAATAAAGCCCTGTGGTTTGTGATCGTCATGTGCACCATGTGCTACTGCGTCAGCCATGTAATTGTGCTCCTAAAAGGTCTTTAAAACTAATCTTATTCAGCGCTTGCGAGCTTATTTTTTGCTTCGAGCGAAGCCATGAGGTTTTTATTTGCCTCATCAAGGCTTGCCTTTGCTGTACCTGCCCAAGCTTCATAATCCGCTTTTGAAACAGCACGAACGGCGATTGGCATAAACGCGTGGTCTTTGCCGCAAAGCTCTGAACACTGGCCATAATAAAGGCCTTCTTTTTCCACGTTAAACCAAGTCTCGTTCAAACGGCCAGGAACCGCGTCCATTTTAATGCCAAAAGAAGGCATTGCCCAGTTATGCAAAACATCACCAGCAGTCACGAGAATACGAACGGTTGTATTAACAGGCACGACAACTTCGTTATCAACAGCTAGCAAGCGCGGATATACAGAAAGGTCTTCTTTACCTGCAGGGCGACCATCTTCTGGCAACAGAAGTGCGTCAAAAGAGATCGCATCTTCTTCTGTTTCGCCAATCTGGTACTCATAGCCCCAATACCACTGGTATCCGGTTGCTTTGATGGTCAGCTCGGCTTCACTTGGCGGCGTGAACTGACGCTCAAGAAGCTGAAATGATGGAACAGCCAAGAACAAGAGAATGATAACTGGCGCAACAGTCCAGACGACCTCAATCATTGTATGGTGGCTTGTACGTGATGGAATTGGATTAGCTTTGGCGCTAAACTTCACGATTACATAGATCAGAAGTGCCAATACCAACAAGGTGATCGGAATGATGAACCACAATGTGTATTCTTCAAACCAAATGATTTCACGCATAATGTCTGTCGCAGGCTCCTGAAAACGATACTGCCAAGGAGTTGGCTGATCGGCATAGGCCGCAACAGGCGCAAAAAGCCCTGTTAAAGATGTAAGTGCCAGTGCGGCACGGCGAGTCGTAGAATTGAACACGCTTTATTCTCCCGAATTGGACGGAATCGGATTCCGGCCACGTTTACTCGATTTATGGTAGGTCTTTACACTCTAAAGCAATCCAATCGCAACCATATGTGTGGCCAAATTGTGCGTCATTTGATCGCTACGCACCAGTTTTCCCACAGAGTCACACTATAACCGCCCACACAAATGCGGCAACAATCACTTTTTAACGCTTTACGCCATCTTTTTGCCGTGCTCAGGACCGCATAACAACGCCATCGGGGGGATCAATTGAAGACGCTATCAACTTGCGGTTTCTTTTAATCGCCTGTCGTCGTAAAAATAACCGTGGCGATTCGTGACGATTGCCTATTGGTCAATACCAACACATTAGATGGTTTATTCGCTTAATGATAAAATCGCTTACCAGTTTCAAATCTTCCCTCACGGCTTTTGCAGCAAGTGCTGTCATTTTAATGACTGCATTGGCACCTCAAAGTGCTAGCGCTCAACAAGGTATTGTTCGCTCTACACATGGCGCTTGGTCAATCATTTGCGATACACCGGCAGGTGCTTCAAGCGAACAATGCGTATTGATGCAAAATGTCATCGCGGAAGATCGTCCAGAGCTTGGCCTATCTGTCATCGTTGTCAAAACCGCCGATAAGAAAGCCCGCATCTTGCGCGTTCTAGCGCCATTAGGGGTTTTGCTTCCAAACGGCCTTGGCCTCAACATTGATGGCAAAGACATCGGACGTGCATATTTTGTACGCTGTTTTGCAGATGGATGTTACGCGGAAGTCATCTTGGAAGATTCACTTCTCAGCAATTTCCAAGGCGGAACAGGCGCTACATTCATCGTGTTCCAAACACCTGAAGAAGGCATCGGCATACCTGTGGACCTGTCCGGGTTTACAGAAGGCTTTAATGCGCTGCCTTAAAGTGACAAAACCTTGGCTGATCTATTTATCAGCCTTCGTTTTCTCGCCAGCTCTGGGGTAATAGGCTTTCAATGCGAGTGACAAAGCGCTTGGAAAATTCTGCCCCACGCCCTTCTGCATACAAACCAAAGGTTCTACTGGCCACTCGAAATTAACATTCATCCGGCCTATGTACGTTTATATTATACAACTAGCCGGAGTGCTTCATGTCAGCCGTACCTAACCTGCTCGATCAGTTTGATATTTCAGAAGAACGCGTAAGAGCACTGGTCTCTAACGCACTTACCAAAGCTGATGACGGCGAACTCTTTATGGAATATTCCGAAGGAGAAGTGCTTGGCTTTGATAATGGGCGTTTAAAAACCGGCTCATTCAACACATCGTCCGGCTTCGGGCTGCGCACTGTCGCTGGTGAGGCTGTCGGTTATGCTGAAAGTGATAATTTTTCAGAAGGTGCCCTTCTGCGTGCCGCAGATGCTGTAAGCGCTGTTACAGCCAATCATTCAGGCACTTATTCCGACGCTCCGCAGCGCACAAACAAAAAGCTTTATGTTGATGGCAACCCAATTGGTGAGCCTTCATTCGAAACCAAAGTAAAGCTGCTACAAGACATTGATGCTTATGTTCGCGGCAAAGACGAACGTGTACGGCAGGTTTCTGCATCGCTTGCCGCCTCTTGGCAGGTTATCGAAATTCTGCGCGCCGATGGGCATTTGGCAAAAGACATACGCCCAATGGTGCGCGTTAATGTGTCAGTTATTGTTGGTGAAGGTGACCGGCAAGAAACCGGTTCGCATGGTATGGGCGGGCGGCAATTATTCGGTGATTTTATCGCAACCGATACATGGCAACAAGCATCAGATAATGCGCTGCGCCAAGCGCTGGTTAATCTTGAAGCGCGCCCTGCTCCAGCTGGTACAATGGATGTGGTGCTGGCCAATGGGTGGCCAGGTGTGATGCTGCATGAAGCTGTGGGCCATGGACTTGAAGGTGATTTCAATCGCAAAGGCACATCTGCTTTTGCAGGTCTTATGGGGCAGCAAGTTGCCGCTAAAGGCGTGACAGTGGTAGATGATGGCACGATTGATAATCGTCGCGGCTCATTATCCATTGATGATGAAGGCACTCCATCTGGTTATAATGTCCTGATTGAGGACGGCAAACTTGTTGGCTATATGCAAGACAGGCAAAATGCCCGCCTAATGGGCATGAAACCGACGGGCAATGGCCGCCGTCAATCTTATGCTCATGTGCCAATGCCGCGCATGACTAATACTTACATGCTTGCTGGCGACAAAACTTCTGAAGAGATCATCTCATCGGTAAAGCGCGGCTTATATGCTGTGTCATTTGGAGGCGGACAGGTGGATATCACATCTGGTAAATTCGTCTTCGGCGCTACCGAAGCCTATATGATCGAGGATGGTAAAATCACTTATCCGGTCAAAGGTGCGATGATGATTGGTAACGGTCCTGATGCCATGCACCGCGTTTCAATGGTCGGCAATGATCTTGCACTCGATAATGGCGTTGGCACTTGTGGTAAAGCTGGACAAGGTGTTCCCGTTGGCATTGGCCAGCCACATTTGCGCATGGACCAGATGACGATTGGTGGCACCGAGGCTTAAGCCTTGGACCACACATTTGATAAGAGCGGCTTACCTAGCGACGTATAAAAGGCGTTGAGCTTTTTGCGCCTTCTTTTAGCTGGCCATTCTCATCAAAATCATCGTCTGCGTTAAACGTAATCATTGGAAGCGTATCGAAATTGGTGACTAACTCAGCTTGAGCTTTAAGTGTTTTCTGCAATCGAGTTTCAAGCTCAACGAGACGGTCGCCGCGGTTATACCCATGTACCCGATGCGCAAAGACCGGTTTCAAAACATCAAAACCACAATAGCGCAGCGTATATGCCGATGGCCAAAGCAACATATTGGCATCAGCCTCTTTGCCATGCGGAGCGCTTTCAAGTTCACTTGATCCGGTGGTCACGCAGAACAGCGCTTTCTTGCCAAGACACATGCCATTGTCGAAACGCTCTTGGACATTATGAAGCGCGCCATGTGCCAAAACTCTATCAAACCACCCCTTTAGAATTGCAGGCGGCCCGAACCACCACATTGGGAAATGGAAAATGAGGCGATCGGCTTTTTTGATTTTTTCAATCTCAGCAGCAATTTGCGGTCGCAATTTGTTTTGTGCTGCAGCTTGCTCCTGCGCTTTTAGCGGATCAAAAGGGCCATCGTGATCAATGTAAAAATCAGCTCGCTCCGCAGGATCAAATCCCATGCGGTATAAATCCGACCATAGAACTTCATCACCAAGTGCCTGAGCAGCGCTAGCAGATGCTGCGGCCCAATTGGCATTAAAGGATGTGACTTCTGGATGAGCAAGAATAATGAGTGTGGTTGTCAAACGGCTCTCCTATCGAGCCGTTATTAACACTCGCCTATTCAAATGCAAATTTTCCTCACATTTATTCAGCCCCTTATGGGGTGATTTTAGCGATTTGCTATAACGTACTCAAACATAGCATCTATAAAGTGAGATAGTGCACGCCCGACGAACGGACGCGCGACCTAATTATCTACTTCTTTTTCGGCTGTGCATTCATCGGGGATGCAGCGCCTATCTTCAAACCGCCGCTTACAGGTGCTGCCGCAGCAGTCACTTTTTCCTTTTTAGGCTTTCGAGCTTCTTTGTTGCCGCGTATTTGACCTTTGGCCATGGCAATATTCCTTTAAAAAACACCCGGATCGGGCACGCGAGAGCTTACACCCTGTCGTTGCCTCAAATATGGAGGAATTGCGGCGAAGAAAAATATATGTAATTCGACATATCTGTTTCAAAGTGATGCTCAACCATGACCTATGCTATACCGGCTCCAAGCCAACCAACTCTTGTGATCAACGGTTCAGATGATCTGTTTCCAGCCAGACGCATTTATTGTATCGGCCGCAACTATGCCGAACATGCGCGCGAAATGGGCCATGACCCTGATAAGGCCCCACCATTTTTCTTTGAAAAACACCCCTCTTGCCTGCTTACAGGTGAAGGCCAACTGATTTTTCCATACCCTTCTGCGACACAAGATGTTCACCATGAGATCGAGCTTGTTGTTGCTTTAAAAGCAGGCGGAAAAGATTTGAGTGCAGAAGAAGCCGATAAAGCGATCTTTGGTTATGCGGTTGGCGTTGATCTCACCCGCCGCGATCTTCAAGCGGAAGCCAAGAAGCAAGGACGCCCATGGGCGGTCGCAAAATCTTTTGATTATTCTGCGCCCTGCTCCGCACTTACCTGCATCGACAATCCTAATGATATTGCAAACGCAAAAATCTGGCTCGATAGAAACGGCGAACGCGTACAGACAGGCACACTCGATCAGATGATCTGGTCTGTGCGCGATGCAATTGCCTATCTGTCGACTTTGTTTGAGTTGTTCCCTGGCGATCTTATTATGACCGGAACACCTGCTGGCGTTGGGCCTGTGGTGAGCGGTGATATATTGCAAGGCGGCGTAGAGGGCGTTGGAGAAGTTCAGTTCTTGGTCAAATAGGTCAACACTACAGCGCTAGCCCAATAGAAAATGGCCGCATAAGAGCGGCCATTATTTGTTTCAGCATTCACTTGGCGAACAAAGCCGCATCAAGCGATGGCTTTAAGTGTCACCACATTCGTTTTTGCTGCTTCCTCGAAATAGTCAGTCCAAAGGCCATCACGAATTTGCTGCGCTAAAAGGTCTACAAACATATTGTTTGGCATTGGCTTTCCAAACAGGAACCCTTGAACCAACTGACAGCCTTCATTGCTCAAAGCAGACAAATGCGCCTCTGTTTCAACACCTTCGGCAAGCACAGGTATTTTCAAGCTGTTGCCCAAAATCATTGTTGATTTCAAAATCGCTGCAGAATGTTCGTTATGATCAATGTCTTTGATAAACTCGCGGTCAATCTTGATCTTATCGAATGGAAAATTGTGCAATGTAGCCAGTGTGGAATAGCCAGTACCATAATCATCCATAGCAATCAGCACGCCGAGTGCCTTCAATTTCTTGATGATTTTTAGTGCTTGTGAAGCATCTCCAATAATACCGCTTTCTGTCACTTCTAGTTCAAGACGTGATGGCTCCAAGCCTGTTTCGTCCAGAACGTCCTTTACGATATCTGCGAATGAAGGATCGGCAAGTTGTTTGGCTGCAACATTGACCGCGACTTTAATCGGCACACTCCATTTTGAGGCAACAGTACACGCTTCTCTTAGCACCCAAGTGCCAAGCTCATTGATGAAACCTGTTTCTTCCGCAATTGGAATGAACACATCGGGCGTAACGTTGCCGCGCGCAGGGTTATGCCAACGCAGCAGCGCTTCAACACCGGTAATTTTACGTGTTTTAGCGTCATTTTGAAGCTGATAATGAACCGTTAGCTCTTCATTCTCGATTGCAGAGGCAAGCGCTGTCGCCAAGGTTGCACGCTCTCTATTGGCGCTATCCATAGCTTTGTTATACCCAACAACACAATCTTTACCGCTGCTCTTGGCGTGATACATCGCCAAATCAGCCTGCTCGAGCAATTTGATCGGGTTTTCACTATCCCAAGGGAACATTGAAAAGCCGAGGCTGGCTTTTGTTGAAATATCGGCATCATTCCACATAATGGGCTGACGTATCGCCCTCAAAATACGTTCTGCAAATTCGGAAGCATCATTTTTGTCAGAGACGCCCGACTTGAGTGCAACAAACTCATCACCGCCAAAGCGACCAATCATTTCACCGGGCTGAAGATTTTGTGAGACATTCGTGCTGATAGTTTTAAGTAAGTGGTCGCCTGCGGCATGGCCATGAACATCATTGATGCTCTTAAAGCGGTCCAAATCAATACCTACCACTGCAACGCCATGATTTTCTGGCAATGGCGCCAAGATAAAATCTTTCAGGTATTTTTCGCATCCGTGGCGGTTTGGAATGCCCGTCAAAGGATCATGTAGCGCAAGGTATTTATAATGCTCAGATGTTGCGCTTTCATTCTTCATATCAATCATGCTGGTAATGAATGTCGTTAGGTACAAACATCCCATTAGAACGATAATACCTGAACCAAGCGCAGCATCAGAAACGAGCTTTTCAACTTCAATGTTCATATTGGCAGGTATGAGCGTTAAACCGCTCATACTCGTAAAATGCATCGAAGCAACAGCAACAACAAAGGCGGCTGCGCTCCAGTAATTGTAGTGTTTTGTGATTTTTCTAGCCGTTATGGATACGCAAGCTACGCCGACAAATACACCAAGCACAATCGAAGCGATCACAGTGGCAGTGTCCCATTGTATGCCGCCTTGGATCTTCATTGCGGACATACCTGTATAGTGCATCACACTAACACCTAAGCCTAAGACAGCACCGCCAAGTTCAATAAGCACAGAATTTGATTTTCGTGATGCAATCGCAAAACCAAGCATTGTTGTGCAAACGACAATAATCAAAGAGGCAATTGTGAGCGTCAGATCATAGCCGAGAATAAGATCACTCTTATAGGCCAGCATGGCAACGAAATGCGTACTCCAAATGGTGCCGCCACCAATCATGCCGGCCAATATCAACCAAAGCCGCTGGATTTCATTTCTGGTATCTCGTGCCCGTTCAAACAGGCGTACAGTCACAATCGATCCAATCAATAGGATAACGACTGCACACGCCAATAAAATTGGATCATGAAGGTATACGACACAGTTGAAAAGTTTTTGCATAAATCCACCGCTTTGTTTCGTGTGCTGTGGAGTGTTTCTAGTAAATTCAATGTTAAAAACGGACGCAAGTTCTTCTAAACTGTGCACAGATGGCACTCAAAAGGGCCGGATAAAGAATACTATAGTTGATGAACGTTTAAGAGAACCACTCAAATACAAGACAATGGTGCTAAGCCCGCGCTTTCTCTGCAATGCATCATAATATTTTAAAATGTCAGTAGAATTGCCGCTTTTATATAACGTGTAATTGTTTTGTGGCCTTAAGCACCTAAATAAGCAGCTCTAAGGGGACACGCATGAACAATAACGCTGATATTCTGATCGACATCAAAAATATTACAAAGAAATATGACAACGGCTTCACAGCGCTGGATGATGTGAGCCTGCAAATTAAGAAGGGCGAAATCATTGCCCTTCTCGGCCCAAATGGTGCGGGTAAGACAACGCTTATTTCTACCATTTGCGGCATTATAACACCGACATCCGGTAGCATTAGTGTGGGTGGTTTTGATACATTAAAAGATTACCGCGACACACGCAAAATGATTGGCCTTGTTCCGCAAGAACTAACGACCGATGCTTTTGAAACTGTGTTTGATACTGTGTCATTCACGCGCGGTCTTTTTGGCAAGCCGCGTGATAATTCAATCATTGAGAAAATACTGAAAGATCTTTCTCTTTGGGACAAAAAAGACAACAAGCTGCGCGAATTATCTGGCGGCATGAAGCGCCGCGTTTTGATTGCCAAAGCTTTGTCGCACGAACCAGACATTTTATTCCTTGATGAGCCAACAGCAGGTGTTGACGTCGAGCTGCGTAAAGATATGTGGAACGTTATGCGTGCGCTTTCAAAAACCGGCGTCACCATCATTTTGACCACCCACTATATTGAAGAAGCAGAAGAAATGGCGGACCGTATCGGCGTTATTTCCAAAGGGCGTATATTGCTGGTGGAGCAAACCTCAGAACTCATGCGCAAACTTGGTCATAAGGAAATGATCGTTGAGATTAGCGAACCGCTGGATACGCTACCTGCTTCGCTTCAAGCATTTGATTTGACTTTGTCTGATGATCGCAAATTTATTACTTATTCTTACAACGCCAACCAAGAGCATCCAGGGATTACACGCCTGCTCAAGGCTCTCATCGATGCAGACATACGTACAACCGACATATCAACGAAGCAAAGTTCGCTTGAAGATATTTTCGTCAACTTGGTGAGGGACGCAGCATGAACATTCACGCGATATCTTCAATTTACAGATTTGAAATGAACCGCATGTGGCGCACGATGGGCCAATCCATTGTTTCGCCAGTTATATCAACATCACTGTACTTCATTGTATTTGGGGCTGCTATTGGCCGTCAGATGGGCGAAATTGATGGCATTTCTTATGGTGCATTCCTCGTGCCGGGCTTAGTCATGCTCTCCTTGCTGACACAATCCGTATCGAATGCAGCATTCGGCATCTATTTTCCGAAATTCACCGGCACGATCTATGAAATACTTTCAGCGCCGGTTTCAGCATTGGAAATTGTCATCGGCTATGTTGGCGCCGCAGCAACCAAGTCGCTGATCCTTGGCGTAATCATCATGCTGACAGCAACATTATTCGTGGACTTGAAAATCGCACATCCATTTTGGATGCTGTTTTTCCTCGTGCTTACAGCAACTACATTTTCGCTGCTCGGCTTTATAATCGGAATCTGGGCTGATGGCTTTGATCAATTGCAAATCGTGCCGCTTTTAATCATTACGCCACTGACATTTCTGGGCGGAAGCTTTTATTCCATCAAAATGTTGCCGGAGTTTTGGCAAACTGTAACGCTTGCCAATCCCGTGCTTTATCTTGTTTCCGGTTTCCGGTGGAGCTTTTATGAGATTTCAGATGTGAGCCCAGGAATTTCAATCGCAATGATTTTAGTATTCCTGAGCCTGTGTGCCGGTATAGTCTATTGGATATTCAAAACCGGTTACCGTATCAAAAGTTAAGCTGCTTGCGCTTGGCCGTTGACCGCGTTTTCAACGGCCTTTCGTGCCCACTGCTTGATTTCTTCTTCAAGCTGCTCGTTATGTTTGCGAAGTTCTTCAACTTCACTATCAACTTTATCACGTTCTGCCTGATGGATTGCATCAAGCTCAGCTTTGAGTTTTTTGTTCTCTTCGATGAGAGATTCTTTATCGTTACCGCTCATCATGTCGATTGTATTTTCAAGCGAGGCAAAACGTGATGCGGTCTTGCTCTGAAACTGTGTAAATGCCGCGATAGCATCTTCACTGTTTCCAATAGATGCGCTGGCTCCAGCCTTAGGCATTGTGAAAATGGCTGCGATAGAAAAGATTGCAAAGGTTGCAACCGGAATAGCGGTGAGTGATCCGAGCATCGGTGCCAAGCCCATATGGCCGACATCAAAAGTTGCCGCAAACAAAACAGTTGCGCTCAAGACAGATGATACGCTGAAAACTTTATGAAGCAGTGGTCCCAGCCCACCCTTTTTCTTTTCATCTTTCGTTACAGTTTCTGCTTTTTTATTCGCGGTCATCTACGATTCCCCAGACAGTGCGGCACGATGGCCGACTGACAAAATCAATGTCGATTATTTAACATACCGCATATTGTTAGGCTTAGCGGTTATGAGCACGCATCATGCTTCTCTTCAGAGGCTCATCGTCAACTTAAGATAGTGGGGTTTATGAAGCGTTAACCATGGCTTTGATGAACGTTGAATTATGGATAAAAACGCGTTTTATCCCAAACTGCATTTGCATCCTGACGGCTAAAGATAATTCGGTCATGAAGCCTGAACATGCCGTCTTTCCAAAACTCAATATAGGTCGGAATAATACGAATGCCGCTCCAATGTTCTGGACGGGGAATTTCGCCAATGGCGAATTTGGCGGTGTATTTGGCGACTTCTTTTTCAAGAGCAAATCGGCTCTCCAGTGGACGTGACTGCTTGGATGCCCATGCACCGATGCGGCTGCCGCGCGCACGCGACTTATAATAATCGTCGGCCTCCTGGTCCGTAACGATTTCAATTTCGCCGCGCACCCTCACCTGCCTGCGCAAGCTTTTCCAATGAAAGCACATCGCTGCCTTTTTCTGACCAATGATTTCTTCGCCCTTTTGGCTTTCAAAGTTGGTATAGAAAACGAAACCGCGCTCATCGAACCCTTTGAGCAGAACCATACGCACATTCGGCAAACCATCGGCATCAACACTTGCAAGTGCGGTCGCATTTGGATCATTTGGTTCAGACTTTTCAGCCTCAGACAACCATTCTTGAAATGTCACAAAAGGATCGGTTGCCTCTGAAATGTCACGACTTGTTAACTTAGTATCAGTCATACTTAACCTTGGACTTATTATGGGTTATTGCGAGTAATGCTATCCACACATACATGTGATCTATTGTCGGCGAAGGTCAAGGTTTCGATTGTACCTGCGGCAATATTGTGCGTTGTGAGCATGCTCTCGGGATGCGCTATTGGCACCAATGCGATTGACGATGCGCTTACAACGTCCTCCATTTCCATCGCAGACAGCACGCCCACCATTTCAAACGATCCGTTCAGCAAAATCGACTCTCAAACAGATGCCGCAACATCCGATAAATTGCTGGATGAAGATACAATACGTTTAGCTGTGACAGCTGCAGACATGTCGAAGGTGAAAACCGAAGGACTATCTTGGGCCAATGAAGCGACAGGGTCTTCTGGCAACATTACGAATATTGCACAGCGCGAAGAATCTGGCCAAACTTGTCGCAGCTTTAATGCAACGCGCACCTCTTATGATGGGGTAACATTATACCGAGGTGCCGTTTGTCTTGACAAAAAATCGGGCTGGTGGACGCGTTCACTCGCACCGCTTAGTTAGTTGGATTTGTAAGATGCACTGGAATTTTATGCGGACTACCTCCATATAGAATGTGAAGTGTTTACAAAAAAGCGAGTAATTGTCGATGCGTGATCCATACGCAGTTCTAGGTGTGTCAAAAAGCGCAACAGCTGGCGAGATCAAATCCGCCTTCCGTACGCTTGCGAAAAAATACCATCCAGATGCCAATAAAGATGACCCAAAAGCAAAAGAGCGTTTTAGCGAAATCTCTTCGGCCTATGAAATTCTAGGCGATGAAAGCAAACGCAAGCAGTTTGATCGCGGTGAAATAGATAGTGACGGCAGAGAAACCCACGGCTTTGGCGGTGGCGGCGATCCTTTTGGCGGGTTCCGTCAACGCGGCGGATCTGGCGGCGCTGGGTTTGACCCCGAAGATATTTTGAAAACTATGTTTGGCGGCGGCTCTGCGCGTGGTGGTTTTGGCGGCGCAGATCCATTTGGTAGCGCACGCCCACGTCAACGCCAGGCCCAACCACAAAAAGGCAAAGACATTGAAGTTTCGCTTCCTGTCACTGCCAGCGACATTCTAAATGACGGAAAAGCGAAGCTCAAACTGCCGGACGGTCGCACTGTTGCTGTGACTATTCCCGTTGGCGTTGAAAATGGTCAAGTCATCCGCTTGAAAGGTCAAGGACATGCTTCACCAACGGGGCACCGCGGCGACATTTTAGCAAAAGTTGCTTTCAAAACGGAAAATGGCGTTCGAATTGAAGGCCCTCATGTTGTGATGGATGTTGATGTTCCTCTTGCAACAGCAGTAATGGGTGGAAAAGTCACTGTTGCAACGCCTCAGGGCAAAATTGCCTTAAAAGTTGCTCCTTGGTCCAATTCTGGCACTGCAATGCGCCTTAAAGGGCGTGGTTTGCCTAAAAAAGCCAATGGAAACGGTGATTTGATCGCAATTTTGCGCATCCTGATGGATGATAATGACCGCACAGCGCTCGAAACTATATTCGATAGACGCAATGAAACGGTGGAACCTTAACGTAAATACTTGAACCTGCTTGATGCTTTGGAATCTCTATGCGATATGCTCCTCAATTCTTAAACAATTGACATAGCAGGAGAACCGCATGTCTATCGGCTCGGGTATCATGAAAGGCAAGCGCGGCCTTATTATTGGCCTTGCGAACAACCGTTCAATGGCATGGGGCATAGCGAAAGCTTGCGCCGACCAAGGCGCTGAACTTGCTCTGACCTATCAAGGCGACGCAATCAAGAAACGTGTAGAGCCGCTAGCTGAAGAGCTCGGCGCGATGCTCGCTGGCCATCTTGATGTGACCGATGTTGATAGTGTTGAGGCTGTCTTTAGCCATTTGGAAAAAACTTGGGGCCGTTTGGACTTTTTGGTTCATGCCGTTGGTTTTTCCGACAAGAACGAACTTACAGGCCGCTATGTAGACACGTCACATAGCAATTTCATGATGACGATGGATATTTCCGTCTATTCGCTTACACGTCTCGTTAAACGCGCTGAGCCATTGATGAGCAATGGCGGTTCTGTTGTCACATTGACCTATTATGGCTCAGAGCGCGTGATGCCTCACTATAATGTAATGGGCGTTGCAAAGGCAGCACTTGAAGCGAGTGTTCGCTATCTTGCTGTTGATCTTGGCCCTAAAAACATTCGCGTCAATGCAGTTTCTGCTGGTCCAGTAAAAACACTTGCCGCATCTGGTATCGGTGATTTCCGTTATATTTTGAAATGGAACGAATATAATTCTCCGCTACGCCGTACAGTGACGATTGACGAAGTTGGCGATTCAACGCTCTATTTGCTTTCAGATCTTTCGCGCGCAGTGACCGGCGAATGTCACCATGTTGATAGCGGCTATCATGTTGTTGGCATGAAAGCTGTTGATGCACCGGACATTGAAAAAACATAACGCTTAGAACTTATAAGGCCATTCCTCATGTTAATCCCACCACATCCGTTCTTCATGATTAGACATGGCGAAACGGATTGGAACCGCGAAGGCCGCTTCCAAGGCCAAGTTGATATTGACCTCAATGAACTTGGCCGCAGCCAAGCGGCTGGCAATGGCAAAGCACTGGCTGCCCTTATTGATCCGTCCCAATGGGCGTTCATTTGTAGCCCTATGTCTCGCACACGCGAGACAATGGAGCTTATCAGAGAAAATATGGGCCTGCCCCGCGAAGGCTATACTATCGATGAGCGGCTTATTGAAGTGACATTTGGTGATTGGGAAAAGCATACATTAGTCGATATTGATGCGAAATGGCCTGAGCAAGCAAAGCTTCGCCAAGAAAATAAATGGGAATATGTGCCGCCAAATGGCGAGTCATATCGCGCAGCTGCCGAGCGCATGCGCCCCGTTCTTGAAAACCTCAAGCAACCATCTGTTATTGTTACACATGGCGGCATCATTCGCGGAATGCGGGTTTATATTGAAGGCACAAATCCTGATGATACCGCGCACGGCGCCACACCACAGGACCAGCTATATTTTTATGATGGCGATGAAGGTGGCTGGCTTGATAAAGACGATGGAGCAGAGGCTTAAATCATGTCACATAATAGTTTTGGCCATCTATTCCGCGTTACAACTTGGGGCGAAAGCCACGGCCCAGCGCTTGGGTGTGTCATTGATGGCTGCCCTCCGGGGATAGAGTTTACCGTGGCCGAAGTTCAGGCCTATCTTGATAAGCGTAAGCCTGGGCAATCAAAATTTACCACGCAGCGCCGTGAAGCTGACGAAGTAAAAGTTTTGTCAGGCGTCTTGCCAAAAGATGATGGCGTAACTCTTGTTACGACTGGAACTCCGATTTCTATGATGATCGAGAATACCGATCAGCGCTCCAAAGACTATTCAGACATTGCCAAGCGCTATCGGCCCGGCCATGCCGATTACACCTATGACGTAAAATACGGCATTCGTGATTATCGCGGTGGAGGGCGTTCATCTGCGCGGGAAACGGCTGCCCGCGTTGCTGCTGGCGCGATTGCACGTAAAGTCGTACCGGGCATGATTGTGCGCGGCGCAATGGTTGCTATGGGCACCGAAGAAATCAACCGCGATAATTGGGATTGGGATCAAATTGATCAGAACCCGTTTTTCTCGCCCGATGCAAGTTCAGTGGACCGTTTTGCAGATTATCTCGATGGTATCCGCAAGCAAGGCTCTTCCGTTGGTGCTGTGATCGAGATTATTGCGGAAGGTGTTCCTGCAGGTTTGGGTGCGCCTGTCTACTCCAAACTGGATCAAGATATAGCGTCATATTTGATGAGCATAAATGCTGTTAAGGGCGTTGAAATTGGCAACGGTTTTGAAGCCGCGCGTATCACGGGCCCTGAAAACGCCGATGAAATGCGCATAGGCAAAGACGGCAAGCCTGTGTTCTTGTCGAACCATGCAGGCGGCATTCTAGGCGGCATTTCAACGGGTGAAGCTGTTGTGTCGCGCTTTGCAATTAAGCCGACATCATCCATGCTCACGCCAACTAAATCTATTAACGCCGACGGCGAAGAAGTCGACGTTGTCACCAAAGGTCGCCATGACCCATGCGTTGGGATTCGTGCTGTGCCAATTGGCGAAGCAATGGTTGCCTGTGCGATAGCAGATCATTATTTACGTCACCGCGGTCAAACCGGTCGAATTTAGGAATCAATCAATGCCATATGATCAAGCAAAAGTTGTCGAAGCTATTCGCGCTTTCGAACGCGGTGAAGCGGTTGTTGTCATGGATGATGATGGCCGCGAAAATGAAGGTGATTTGATCTGCGCAGCAGTTCATACAACGCCGGAACTCATGGCGCTTATGGTGCGTCACACATCCGGCATTATCTGTGCCCCAATGACAGTTCAAGATGCTAAACGGCTAAACCTTCAACCGATGGTGGCTGAAAACACTGATGCGAAAGGCACCGCCTTCACCGTATCTGTAGACTATAAACATGGCACGACAACAGGCATTTCTGCCGACGATAGAACGCTTAGTGTTCGCAATCTTGCCAACCCAAATGCTGGCGCGGATGATTTTAGCAGGCCCGGCCATGTGTTCCCGCTCGTTGCCCGCGAAGGCGGCGTGTTGATGCGTTCAGGCCATACGGAAGCTGCTGTTGATCTGTGTAAACTTGCAGGATTGCCAACTGTTGGCGTGATTTCGGAGCTGGTAAATGATGATGGCAGCGTTATGCGCGGGCCACAGGTTTCTGCCTTTGCTAAAGAGCATGGCTTCTTGGAAGTTTCCGTTGCTGATCTGATTGCCTATCGTCAGCGCAAAGAAACCCTTATCGAACATATTGAAGAAGAAATTGTCGAAACCGCTGCTGGCAAAGCCGTTGCGCGCACCTATAGATTGCCTTGGGACCCGATGCAGCACCTTGCCATTGTTGCAGGTGATATTCGTGACGGTCATGACATTCCGGTCCGCTTGCACCTTGAAAGCGTTGTCGATGATGTTTTTGGCAAAAAGCGCGAACCGATTGAACAGCTTCAGTCCATGGTTGAGAAATATGGACGCGGTGTCATTGTCTATCTACGTGAAGGCTCCGTTGGCGTTGCAAAAGGCGGCGGACGTCCACATGGCGAAGACCATGCAGAAGCCCAAGAGCGTGAAAGCGAATGGCGTGAAATCGGTTTGGGTGCTCAAATCCTCAAGGATTTAGGTGTCACCTCTATCAAGCTCTATTCATCACGCGAGCGCCGCTATATCGGCCTTGAAGGTTTTGGCATTGAAATTTCTTCTACAGAAATCATGGATAGCTAGTGACGTCTGCTACGCATCGATCATTTTAACAGAATGAGAGTGATGCGTGATTGCTTAGTAGAGAGCGGTGGAAAGAGTTTAACGAACTGGTTCCCTCGCGCTAAAAATACGCTATGTAGCAATTATGGTTACGCGTTATTATGAGCACGACATTTTCAAAGAACACGTCACGCCGCCCGGTCACCCCGAGCGCGTGGATCGTTTGCGTGCGCTTGAAACGGCACTAACGGCCGAACAATTCGACACATTAGATCGCCAACAAGCGCCCATTGCTGATGAAAGTGCAATACTTCTGGCGCACCCTGAAGAATTTTTGCTTCGTGTAAAAGCTCAGATACCTGAAGAAGGTATTGCCCGCATCGATGCCGATACCGTTGTTTGCCCTCAAAGCCTAAACGCTGCAATGCATGGTGTTGGTGCGTCTATGGCCGCCGTAGATGATGTTTTTTCTGGCGCTGCTGACAATGTGTTTGTTGCATCGCGCCCACCTGGCCACCATGCAGAGAAAAACACCGCTATGGGTTTTTGTCTGTTTAACAATGTTGCTATTGCCGCACGTCACGCTCAGAAAAAGCACGACGTAGAACGTGTAGCGATCATTGATTGGGATGTTCACCACGGCAACGGTACACAAGATATATTCTGGGATGACCCGACAGTTCTTTACTGCTCTACCCACCAAATGCCGCTCTATCCCGGCACTGGTGCAAAAGGCGAAACCGGCTCAAAGAACACAATTTGTAATGCGCCACTTAATGCTGGCGATGGCGGTGATAAGTTTCGAGCGGCTTTCAAAGATCGCGTTATGCCTGCGGTACAAAATTTTGAGCCGGATCTCATTATCATTTCCGCAGGCTTTGATGCCCATTACCGTGATCCACTTGCGCAGCTTAATCTTGACGATGAAGACTTTGATTGGGCAACAGGGCGTATGATGGAGCTCGCCGACCGATTTTGCTCCAATCGCCTTATCAGTGTTCTGGAAGGCGGATATGATTTAGAAGGGTTAGCTGTTTCTGGCGCTGCCCACATACACAGAATGATGCGAGGCTAAATGAGCGACCAACAACAACAAACTATAGACCCTTATACACTTTCCTTTGAACGTGCACTGAAAGAGCTTGAAGGCATTGTTGACCGCTTAGAACGCGGCGATGTGGAACTCGAAGAAAGCATTACGATTTATGAGCGCGGCGAAGCTTTGCGCAACCGCTGTGATGCGCTTCTCAAGTCTGCTGAAATGAAAATCGAAAAGATTAAAGCTGGCCGCGACGGACAAGCCAATGGCACCGAACCTCTTGACGGCTAAAATGTTTATTCACGGGCGCTGTTAGGCTTCTGATAACCGAAAGTTTTCAGATTTTTTTAGCCCCGTTTCTTTGCGTGAAAATAACCTGAGCCATGTAGACCAATCCTCGAGTAAGGGGATTGGTATAATGACTTTCAAGAACGCTACTAAAAGCGTCGGATTGTCAATTTGGGGCGCTTTGACGATTGCTGTACTATCTAGCACAGCAGCCAAGGCTGAACCTAAATATGACGAAACGCTCGCACGAAAAATTGCGACACATGTCGCTGAAAAGCTAGGCGAATTGCGCTCTGGATTTGAGCCACATGAAACGCCTATGTTTGTGACATCACAAGATATCAAGCAAAAACGTATCACTGACACGCTTGAACAAGAAGGCATGAAGCTAATCAAGCCGGTTAGCTTTCTTCCCGAGCAACCAAAAAACGGTGATTTTGTTTATGCCAGCTATGAGCCACGTTCCGTGCGTATCGTTTATGATGGTATCATAATTCAAAACTGAGCGTAATTTACTTGCCATCGACTAGCGGCGTCTGCCACTAGTCGCTTATGGCATATACAGACACCACAGATCATATCCGGCTCGACAACCTGCTTGTCGAATTGAAACACTTCACAAGTCGTAGTCGCGCGCTTGATGCAATTAAACGCGGCACCATCTTTGTTGATGGAAAGCTCGCGAAAAAAGCCTCGGTGCTCGTTCACCCAAAGGCTGACATTCGTATTGATGATCCAGCCCAACATTATGTATCGCGCGCAGCTTTGAAACTGGTTGCAGCATTAGATCACTTTAAAATTGATCCGGCAGACAAGAATTGTCTTGATGTTGGCGCATCGACCGGTGGATTTACGCAAGTATTGCTCGAACGTGGCGCTGCGCACGTGATTGCGCTTGATGTCGGCCATGATCAATTGGATGAGACTTTAAGAGCTGATGAGCGCGTCACTGTTTTTGAAGGCCTCAATGCCCGTGATCTTGAAGAACAACATCTTGGCGATCATTTACCAGACATCATCGTTTCAGATGTGAGCTTTATCTCACTCAAACTTGCTTTACCGCCTGCCCTTGAATTGGCAGCGACTGGTGCGCTCTGTATTCTTTTGGTCAAACCGCAATTTGAGGTTGGGCGCGAAAATGTTGGCAAAGGCGGCATTGTTACGCCTGAACTGGGCGAAACAGCATCTAAGGATTTGGAAGCTTGGCTTGGTTCGCTACAAGGTTGGCGCACCACCGGCATCATCGCATCGCCGATCGCTGGCGGCGATGGCAATCAGGAATATCTTTTGACAGGACGAAAAGATGGCTAGTCAGACACTTGAAGTAAAATCGCTTGGAGCGCTTGGCGACGGTATCGCTGCCAATGGTGTTTTTGTACCGGGTGCATTGCCGGGCGACGTGGTCGAAGCCAATGTTGAAAAAGGTCGCGCCTCTGTTCGCACATGGCAGATCAAAAGCGATTTGCATGTCACACCAGTCTGCAAGCATTTTGGCGACTGTGGTGGCTGCAAGATGCAGCACTTGGATATGGCTGCCTATAGCGCGTGGAAAGCATCTTTGGTTTCAGATGCGCTCTCACAGGAAGGCATTCATATTGACCTTCAGCCAATGGTCACTTGCGAACCAAATTCTCGTCGCCGCGCTGTTTTTTCAGTAGTCGTGAAAGATGAAGGTGTTGATGTTGGATTTCAGCGCGCTGGGTCAAACCATGTCGTTGCGATCGAAGAATGCCACGTCATTACAGAACGTTTGGCGGGCGCAACCCAAACCATTGGCCAACTGGCAAAAACCTTTCAGCCACGCGGCAAAACAGCAAGCTTTACTGTTCTTGATACCAGAACGGGCTTTGATGTGAGCGTTTCGGGCGATTACAAACTGAAAGACAATGATCGCCGTGCCATTAGTGCATTCGCTGTAAAAACAAAATTAGCACGCGTTACAGTCAATGGTGAAACAATCATTGAAAATAACCGGCCGATGCTGAGCCTTTCAGGGTTTGATGTTGCACCACCAGCGGGCGGATTTGTGCAAGCTGTACAAACAATTGAAGATGTTATGGTTCAGCTCGTCTGTGACCATTTAGCGAAGTGCAAACGCATTGCAGACATCTTTTCCGGTAGTGGCACATTCACACTTCCGCTGGCGCGCATCGGCTCTGTCGTTGCGGCAGAAGGAGAAGCAGCAGCACTTAATGCGCTTGATCGCGCATGGCGCGAGGCTGCAGGCAAAGGTTTAAAGCCACTCAAAACAGAAAAGCGCGACCTGCATCACCGTCCATTCATGGCCAAAGAATTGGAATTGATGAAAACGCAAGGCGCTGTGTTTGACCCGCCGCGGGCTGGCGCTGAAATGCAAGCCAAAGAACTGGCCAAATCAAAAGTTAAGCGCATCGCGGCTGTCTCATGTAATCCGACGACGCTGGCACGCGATCTTCGCATCTTAATTGATGGCGGCTACACTTTGCAATCTGTCACACCGCTGGATCAGTTTTTATGGTCTCCGCATGTTGAGGCAGTTGCTCTGCTTGTTCGCGGAAAAGGATAATTCATGCACTGGCTTTTTTTGGCGATAGCGATCACGGGAGAGATTATCGGCACAACTGCGCTGAAAGCTTCAAACGGATTTACCAATCTAGGGTCGAGCGTTATCGCCGTGATTGGCTATGGTGTCGCATTTTATTTTCTTGCGCTTGTATTAAAGACTATTCCCGTCGGTATTGCCTATGCGATTTGGTCCGGTGCTGGTGTCGCAATTATTGCGCTTATTGGCCTTGTTGCCTTTGGTCAAAAGCTCGATATAGCCGGAATAATTGGCATTAGTCTCATCGTAATCGGTGTGATTGTGCTCAATGTTTTTTCAAACACAACCGCACACTAATTTCGACAAAAAAACTACTTTTTGCGGGTCATGAAAGCCATGAAAGCAGCTTGCGCTTCTTGTGATTTAAGCTGCGCAGCAAACAGTTTGCCTTCTTCTAATATCCGCGCTTTGACGGTTTCAACGTCTGGACGCATAAGCCGTTTGGCATGAGCCATGGCTTGCGGTGCACGCGCGGCAAGCTTCTCAGCTGTTTCCGCAACCATGCTTTCTAAAACATCGGCCTCAACAACTTTATAAATCAAGCCAGCATCCAGCGCTTGTTGCGCTTTAAGCGCTTCGCCCATAGCCAATAATGCGTAGGCACGTTGATGCCCCATAATGACAGGCGCAAGCAGGCTGGAGGCCGCCTCAGGCACCAGTCCCAAATCCACGAAGGGTGTTTTGAAAACCGATTGCGGCGTCGCAAATGTCAAATCGCAATGCATATGGATTGTCGTGCCAATGCCAATCGCCAGTCCATCGACACCGGAAACAAACGGTTTTTTCAAGCTTGCCATGCAATTCAGAAAGTCGAAAACTTCTGTTCCCATATCGCCCGATGCAGCAAATGCCATAAAGTCTTGCAGATCATTACCAGAAGAAAAAGCGCCGGGTGTTCCCAATATAACATGGCACCGTATCGCATCATCAGCTTCACCAACTGATAAAGCAGCCGTCATTTGCGCATACATGTCGCGGGTAATGGCGTTCTTTTTGTCTGGCCGATTAAAGCGAATTGTCTGCACCGCACCTTGTGTCGATACTAATATGTGGTCGCTCATAATAATCCTCAATCTACAAGTGAAGCAGCAGCTGCTTCAAAACTGTCAGCGCCCTGCTCTACGCGGTTTTTAAGTGCGGCAGCACCATTTGCATGGTTTTCCGCAAAGAACCGACAAAGCGCTGCGCGATCTTTTGCATCTGGCACTGCAAGCGCCGATTTAGCAAGATAGATGCCGCCTGCAACCAAACCAAACAATGTTTGATAGGGTGTCGCGGCCGCTAAAACATGCTGGGTTTCACCAGCTTTAGACTTTGTGTTTAACCAATTTGTTGCAGACTTTAGCGCTTCCATTGCTTCTGACAAAACAGCGCTAGAATTACCAAAGGCAGGTTCATTAGACGCGCGTAGCTGTTCTAAAATTCCATCAAGTTCGTCAAAATATGCTGAAACGCATTGCCCTTCAGAAAGAGGCAATTTTCGCTGAACAAGGTCAATCGCTTGAATGCCGTTCGTGCCTTCATAAATTTGCGCAATACGTGCATCACGCATGAAGATTGCAGCGCCAGTTTCTTCGATAAAGCCCATGCCGCCATGCACCTGTACGCCTATTGACGCGACCTCTGAGCCAATATCCGTCGAATATGCTTTGGCAATCGGCGTCAATAAACTTGCGCGTTCTGACCAAAATTTCTTATCTTCATCTGAGCCAATTTTTGCCAAATCAAGCGCATGTGCACACGAATAGCAAATGGCGCGCGCGGCTTGCGTCAGCGCTTTCATGGTCAAAAGATTGCGCTGAATATCAGGATGTAAAACGATTGGCGCCATGCCTTCACCATCCCATGATGGTGCTTTACCTTGCTTGCGCTCATTGGCAAAAGCTATCGCCTTTTGCGTAGCCGCCTCTGCAATCGCAACACCCTGCACGCCAACAGCAAGGCGCGCATTGTTCATCATTGTGAACATGCAATTTAAGCCGCGATTTTCCTCACCGATCAGCCAGCCTATAGCACCGGGCTTGTCGCCAAATTTGCCATCACCATAAATCATTGTGCATGTTGGCGAGGCATGAACACCTAATTTATGTTCAAGGCCACTGCAAAATGCGTCATTGCGTTCGCCTAAAGAGCCATCGTCATTGACCAAGAACTTAGGCACGGCAAAGAGCGAGATACCGCGCGTTCCAGCAGGCGCATCGGGCAGACGCGCCAAAACAAGATGCACGATATTATCTGTCATATCGTGCTCACCATAGGTGATGAATATTTTTTGCCCAAATATCCGGTAAGTACCATCACCTTGCGGCTCTGCACGTGATTTAAGCGCTGCAAGATCTGATCCTGCTTGCGGCTCTGTCAGGTTCATTGACCCTGTCCACTCACCCGATATCAGCTTTTCAAAATAAACAGCTTTTAATTCATCGCTCGCATGCGCTTCAAAAGCCTCGATTGCCCCCATCGTCAACATTGGACAAAGACCAAAAGCCATGGAACCGGAGTTCCACATTTCAGTTGCAGCCATTGCAAGTGTGGACGGCAGATTTTGCCCACCATATTCCTCTGGGCCAGAAAGCGCGTTCCAGCCACCGGCTATCCAGCTCTGGTACAGTTCTTTCCAACCTGGCGGCGTGGTAACAGCGTCATTAGCCAACTTAGAGCCATGCTGGTCACCAACCATCAATAATGGTGCGATCTGATCGGTCGCGAACTTTCCAGCTTCTTCTAGAATAGCATCAACAAGATCTTCGCTAAGCTCACCAGCTTGTCCGCTTTCAATCGCATTGGACAGACCTGCAACATGTTTAATCGCATGCGCTATTTCATCAACGGGTGCACGATACATTGGCTTTTTCCTCCACTCAGAATTCGCTAACTGCTTTTTACGTAAACGTCAATTATCCAATCGCATATTACAAAATTTTATCCAAGTGTTCTCATCTAAGAATTCAGTCGAGTTCAACAAAGTGTGGCTTTAGCAGCATTCGATAAACCCCTAGCATTATATGTTTGTTAACTATAAATCGCCACCATGAAGGATTAAAGCTATTGTTGGAGCAGAAGCATTGGGTCTTTCAAATTTTATCTGCGGTAGTTTTGTCGCTGCAATCATGACGTTTAGTGCAGCCTCTGTTTTCGCTTCTGAATTTAACCAAGCGTGGCGCAACAAAAACCGTGCGCTTATTTTAGATGGTTATGAGTTCAACCAAATCAACATAAAGCAAATAGCGACCAACAAACGGGTTGCAGCTTTTATTCACAAAGCCTCTGACGGCTTGCCCGCACCTTATCGATGCACGGGCGACAAGGCGGTTAAAAGCCTTTGTGTCGAGAAATGGCGTCGTTATTCAATCGCGCGGGAACTTTATCACACGCGCCGCGCTCTAGCTAAAAAATCAGGCCTGAAATGGGGTGCATATCATTTGGCACGATCAGGCAATCCGCTCGATCAGGCCCGTCATTTCTTGGATTACGCCGAACCGACTGAAGACGAAGCTATTGTCATCGATATCGAGGATAATGATCCAGAAAAATGGATGTCTCTTGACGATGCTGAAATTTTTGCACGTTACATTTATCGCAGACTTGGCCGATGGCCGATGCTTTATACCAATGGAAGCACAGCGCAATATATTGCCAACAACCGTGAAAAGTACGAAATTTTATCACGTCTACCGCTTTGGTATGCGCGTTATAAGCCAGATATCGGCACTCATTTTCCAAAAGGGCATTGGGAAAAATACGACATCTGGCAGTTTCAAGCGCAAATAAATTGCTCGGCGAAAAAATGTCCTTACCGCGTAAATGGTACAAATGATGATATCGACATTAATGTCGTCGATATGACAGTGGAAGAGCTGCATGCAGCATGGCCAATGGATCAACTCAAAGAAGTTATAGAGCCAGATAGCGCAGAAGAACCATTCATGGCTTCGCTGCCAGCAGAGAGCTCCTCAAAAGCCGAAGAAAACATCGCCGCATCGTCTTCAAATGATCAAAAGCTTTATTTGGCCCATCGCGAGCTGGCTAAAGCACGTGGAGCAGAAGTTCCACCTCTTAACGTTGATAATACAGTGACAGCGTCTACTAAGCCTGCGCCCATTAACGACCTCTATTGAGTTCATATTTCGGGCGTAGATATCGATTTCTACGTCCCGACTATTGCGTTGCCTTGATTGCTGCTTACATGTGAGTGAGAGCAACCCAAGAGGCTATAAAACGTGAAAAAAGTGCTTAAAAAGCTTATTCCAGCGAAATTTCGTAAAACAAACCCTGTTGTTCCAGTGGTTCGGTTAAAAGGCGTGATATCCGCAGGTGGTAATGCGTTTAATCCTGCCCTATCGCTTGCGAGCTGCGCAGAGATGCTGGAAAAGGCTTTCAAGAACAAAGAAGCGCCAGCCGTTGCGATCTCGGTTAACTCACCAGGTGGCTCGCCCGTACAGTCGCGTTTGATTTTCCGCCGTATCCGCGATCTTGCCGAAGAACATAATAAGAAAGTTCTCGTTTTCACTGAGGATGCGGCGGCATCTGGCGGCTATATGATTGCGGTTGCTGGCGATGAAATTATCGCTGATCCTTCATCTATCATTGGCTCGATCGGCGTTATTTCATCTGGTTTTGGCTTTGTAGAAGCAATTGACAAGCTCGGCATTGAGCGCCGCGTTTATACCGCTGGGCAAAACAAATCGACACTCGACCCGTTTCAGCCTGCTAAAAAAGAAGACATTGAGCGTATCAAAGAGCTTCAGCTTGAAATCCATGATGTCTTTATTGACCTTGTCAAAAGCCGCAGAGCAGACAAATTGAGCGACAATCCGGACATTTTTACTGGCCGCTTTTGGGCTGGCCAAAAAGCAAAAGAGCTTGGCCTTGTCGACGAAATCGGCGATATGCGTTCATTCTTGAAAGCACGCTTTGGCCCTAAAACTGAACTAAAACTCATTACACCACAGCGCGGTCTTTTCGGCCGTCGTCAACCTTCTGCAACAGCGTCACTTTTTTCAGGTGTTAATACTGCGCAACTCTCAGCAGATATGCTAGAAGGCGCTATGCATAAGCTTGATGAGCGTGGTTATTGGAGCAGGCTCGGCCTTTAGATTGGGAGACCAAAAATGCCTCAACTTTTACTCCTAGCAGCGGCTGCTGCCGTCGGCATTTGGGGCTATAAAAAGTTTCTGAATGAAGCTGAGCGCGTTTCAAAAAGCGTCAGGCGTGCAGAAAAGGAACAGGCCAACCAAGCGCATGGCACATTGATCGAAGATCCTGAGACGGGTGAATACCGTCCTATGCGTGAAGATGAGCTTCAGAAATAACCTAGCAGACGCTTCGCATCTTGACGCTTGGCGTGTCGCATGCGACTTCGGTTAAAAATCAGGCCAACGGCAGAACAAAATGACCGCGCATACAAAAATTGACCCTACTCATCCATCCCGTTCATTTCAGGGATTGATATTAACGCTCCATAATTATTGGGCCCAATATGGGTGTGCGATTCTTCAACCCTACGATATGGAAGTCGGCGCTGGTACGTTTCACCCAGCAACAACTTTGCGCTCATTAGGACCTAAACCTTGGAAAGCTGCTTATGTGCAGCCTTCGCGGCGTCCGACAGATGGTCGTTACGGCGAAAACCCAAACCGTTTGCAGCATTACTATCAATACCAAGTTATTTTGAAGCCATCACCGCCTAATCTGCAGGAGCTTTACCTTGGCTCTCTCAAGGCAATCGGCATTGATCCCCTCCTCCATGATATTCGTTTTGTGGAAGATGACTGGGAAAGCCCAACGCTTGGTGCTTGGGGCTTGGGCTGGGAATGTTGGTGCGATGGCATGGAAGTATCGCAGTTCACCTATTTCCAACAGGTTTGCGGCGTTGAATGTTCACCTGTCGCCGGTGAATTGACATATGGCTTGGAACGTCTTGCGATGTATGTTCAAGGCGTGGACAATGTCTATGACTTGAACTTCAACGGCATGGAAGGTGATGAAAAAATCACCTATGGCGACGTGTTTCTGCAGGCAGAGCAAGAATATTCTCGCCACAACTTTGAATACGCCAACACAGAAATTTTGCTTCAACATTTTAAAGATGCAGAGAAAGAATGTGTGGCGTTGCTCGCAGCTGGTGCACCTGCAGAAGGCTCTGATGCTGCGCTACATAAATGCGTGTTCCCTGCCTATGACCAATGTATCAAAGCATCTCATGTCTTTAACCTGCTTGATGCGCGCGGCGTTATTTCGGTTACTGAGCGCCAGAGCTACATTTTAAAAGTACGCGACCTGTCAAAAGCCTGCGGCGAAGCATTTCTCAAAACAGACGCTGGCGGCGCAACGCTATAAAAGTATAGCGCTTTTATCTTATCGTGCTGCGCTACCCCACAAGGTGCGCGGCATAGACAAACAACGCTTAATCGCCAGTGCATCAACCCCATCAACTTATTGTGTTTGAAGGCCATGGAAACATTTGGGCGTTTGCGCGTTCACATGGTGCACCCTCTAATGTCTAATCACCAATAGGCGCATTAGTCGTTACCGAGGCATGCCCCGAAAGCTGGCATCCCCTCGCCGGTTTGAAGGGCGGGACACCCCGCGCAAAACGACCAGTGCGGGGTGTTCATATTTATGCCCATGAAAGCGCTGTGCAGTTATACACGCAACAGCTGAAAGCACGTGACATCGCGTGCTTAGCTGTTTACTTTCCTTGTATTGTTAAAATTCGAGGGGAAAGTCATGTTTAGTGGTGGCACAATTACGCTTATTATCGTTGTAGCCTTAGTAGCTTATGCGATCATTATTTATAATGGTCTCGTTCGTTTGCGCCAGATGGTGCAAGAAGCATGGAGTGGCATTGACGTGCAGCTCAAGCGCCGTGCAGATCTTATTCCCAATCTTCTCAACACGGTAAAAGGTTACGCAGACCACGAACAAGACACACTGCGCGAAGTAACTGAAATGCGTACTCGCGCCCAAGCAGTTCCTGCTGGCGATATCGCGGGCAGAGCCGCGGCCGAAGGCATGCTGAGCCAAGCACTTGGCAAACTGTTTGCTGTTGCAGAAGCCTATCCTGATCTGAAAGCCAATGAAAATTTCAAAGATCTGCAGGACACGCTTGAGACAATTGAACGTGAAATCCAGATGTCGCGGCGCTATTACAACGGCTCTGCGCGTGATCTTAACATTAAGGTCGAAAGCTTCCCGTCAAATCTGGTCGCAAATAATTTCGGCTTCACCCAAGCTGCTTATTTCGAGTTGGAAGATGCCAGCGACCGCGCCGTGCCGACTGTTGATTTTAGCAAATAGGTTTTCTAATGCGCCGTTTTCTCGTCCTGAGCTTCATTGCTTTGCTGGGTGCTGCACTTCCAGCAAGCGCTTCTGAACGCATTCTTAGCTACAACTCGGATATCATCGTCGAGAAAGATGGTGCGTTTTTAGTAACAGAAACCATCACTGTGAATGCAGAAGGCAATCAAATAAGGCGCGGGATTTTTCGAGATTTTCCAACGGTGTTCGCAGATGACAATGACCGCGAACATAAGGTCGGGTTTGAGCTTATATCTGTTACCCGAAACGGCAATCCGGAGCCCTCAACCGTCGAAAAAGGATCGCGCGCCTTAAATATACGCATTGGCAATGCAGATCATTTTCTGCCGCATGGTCGCCACACCTATGAGATAAAATATAGGACAACACGTCAATTAAGGCGTTTTGAAACTCATGATGAAGTCTATTGGAATGCCACGGGTACACAGTGGGCATTCCCCATCGATAAAGCGCGCGCTACGATTACCCTGCCTGAAGGCGGTAAAATCGCAGATAGTATTTTCTTCACTGGCTCGTTCGGTGAACAAGGTAAAAACGCTCGTGCGGTAATCACATCAAACGGCCGCTCTGCACGTTTTGAAACAACACAACCCTTGAGGCCACGCGAAGGCCTTACAGCTGCTATCAAGTTTCAAAAAGGTCTGATCCCAGAACTAACACAGCAGCAAGAAATGCGGTTTTTCTTGCAAGATTATATCAGCGAGATCATTGCCTTTGTCGGGCTTGCTGTAATCTTTCTATATTACATGTTGATGTGGCTGCGTGTTGGGCGTGATCCAGCCAAAGGAACAATCGTTCCACGGTGGGACCTGCCAAAAGAAATATCGCCGGCTTTATCCCACTACATTCATCACCATAGCCTCAAGAAGCAGGGCTTTACTGCCTTATCTGCGGCCGCCTTGTCTCTTGCCGTAAAAGGCATTGTGACACTGGATAATGCCAACGACACATTGACGATTACCCAAACGGGTAAAAATGCGAGCGATAAGCTTCCGGTTGGTGAAGCGCTTTTATTATCGCGCATTAAAATGGCTGGCGGCACATTTAAAATCAACAAAAGTAACGGGCCAGCGGTCCAAAAAATGGCTTCCGCGTTTCGAAGCGGCATGGAAAGCGAACACCGCGGTAAATTCTTCAAGCAAAACTTAGGTTATGCTGTTCTTGGAATTTTTCTTTCCATTTGTGTTTTCATTCTCGCATTGGCGCTTGGCGGCTTTGATGAAGAAGTTATCGTTGTTCTTGTTCCTGCAATTATGATTGGCACGGTAACAACATCGCTTATTGTTAGCCTGACCAAATCATCAGGCAGCGGCCTATGGAGCAAAGTGCGCAAGGTTTTCACCCTGTTCTTTATTGTCGCCATCGTGGGCAATATTGGCGGCGTTCTCATCAGCCAGTGGGACTTTATAAGCCTGCCGATGTCTTTGATCTTGGCGCTTGTAACGATCATCATGGTCAATATCTTGTTTTTCCACCTATTGGGCGCTCCAACGCAAATTGGCCAAAAACACGCTGGCGAGATCGAGGGGTTAAAACATTATTTGTCCGTGGCCGAAGAAGATCGCATGAATATGCTCAACTCACCAGAAATGTCTCCTCAGCATTATGAAACATTGCTGCCTTATGCCGTGGCATTGGGTGTTGAAAAACCATGGTCAAAAGCATTTCAAGGCTGGCTTGCGGCGGCTGTTGCAGCTGGTGCTGCGGCGGCTGTTGCTTATAGCAACCGTGGTCCGGGCTGGTATAATGGTACAGACTTTTCCACAGACCGCATCAGTGACACGTTTGGTAAAATCGGCGACGACATGTCGAACACGATGACGTCCTCTCTGCCTGCGCCTAAAAGTTCATCATCAGGCTTTTCTGGTGGTGGCGGCTCATCCGGCGGCGGTGGTGGTGGCGGCGGTGGTGGCGGCTGGTAATGCCTGACAAAGCAAAAATGCTTGGCACAGCATGTGTTTTGCTTGTGCGCGACTTTAAAAAAAGCGTCGATTACTGGGAAAATTGCCTCGGATTTACGGCTCACATATGGGGCGAGCCGCCAAATTTTGCGATTATGGAGCGCGATAATATTCGCATCATGCTCTCCCACGCCCCTGATCATACCAACAAGCCCAATTGGGAAGTTGGCGGCGGCATTTGGAATAGCTATTTTTGGGTGGACGATGTGCAATCAATTTATCAAGAGTTTATAGCCAACGGCGCCAAGATAGACTACACGCTGCATGAAAAGCCTTACGGAGTTTTGGAGTTCGGTATTCAAGACCTCGACGGGCATGACATCGCCTTTGGTCAAGATTTGAACTAAAGGCCCAAACTATCTGGACTGATAATGCCTGATTTATTGCTTGAACTGTTTTCAGAAGAAATTCCTGCCCGTATGCAGCGCAAAGCCGCTGGCGATTTGCGTGCGCGCGTCACCAACGCATTGGTGGACGCAGGGCTTACCTATGAGGGTGCAAAAGAATATTGGACCCCGCGCCGCCTGACCCTCGACCTGCGCGGTCTAACGGCACGATCAGCGGATATTTCAGAAGAGCGTAAAGGCCCACGCACAGACGCGCCAGAAAAAGCAATTGAAGGCTTTTTGCGCGGTGCAGGCCTTTCTTCTATTGAAGAAGCAACAATCAAGAACGACCCTAAAAAGGGTGATTTCTATGTTGCGATCATCAAAAAAGAAGGACGCAACGCCCAAGAAATTATCGCGGAGATTATGCCCGGCATTATCCGTGATTTCCCTTGGCCAAAATCAATGCGTTGGGGCGCACAGTCGGCAACCCCTGGTTCCTTGCGCTGGGTTCGCCCGCTACAATCAATCCTATGTACATTCGGGCCAGAAACCGAAGAGCCGGAAGTGATCGACTTTGAAGTTGCAGGCATTAAATCCGGCAACACCACACGCGGACATAGGTTTCACGCAGGCGAAGAATTCACCGTGCGCCGTTTTGATGATTATGTTGCAAAGCTTGAGAAGAGCTTTGTGATATTGGATGGCGAGCGCCGCAAAGAAATTATCGCTAATGATGCGAAAAATCTCGCCTTCGCCAATGGCATTGATCTTGTAGAAGATGAAGGCCTACTGGATGAAGTTTCCGGCCTTGTTGAATGGCCTGTCGTGCTCATGGGTGAGTTTGAAGAAGATTTCTTGCAAATTCCCGATGATGTGACGCGCCTGACGATTAAAACAAACCAGAAATGCTTTGTTTGCCGCGCTCAAGGCTCTGACAAGCTGACCAACAAGTTCATTCTGGTTTCGAACATTGCAGCCAAAGATGGCGGCGCGGAAATTTCACACGGTAATGGCAAGGTAGTGCGTGCGCGTCTTTCCGATGCATTGCATTTCTGGAAAACAGACCAAGGTGACCTGCCAGACCTCGCGCAGCTTAAAGCTTCGGCTGAAAAGTTTGGCCTTGATCTTAAAAAGCCGCTCGACCAGCGCATGGCTAAGCTTGATAATCTTGGCGTGACATTCCATGCCAAAATCGGCACGCAAGGCGAACGTGTTGCGCGTATTGCAGCATTGGCTGAAGAACTTGCACCCATCGTTGGTGCAGACCCTCAAGAGGCTAAACGCGCCGCGCATTTGGCTAAAGCTGACCTGCCGACAGAAGCTGTTGGCGAATTTCCTGAATTGCAGGGCGCAATGGGTCGCCGCTACGCTGAATTGCAAGGCGAAAGCAAAGCTGTATCTGCTGCAATTGAAGATCACTACAAGCCGCAAGGCCCGTCTGATGCCGTGCCAAGTGATCCGGTGGCGATTGCCGTCGCGCTGGCTGATAAGCTGGACACATTGGTCGCGTTCTGGGCGATTGATGAGAAGCCGACAGGTTCAAAAGACCCCTATGCGCTACGCCGTGCGGCACTGGGTGTTATACGGATATTGATTGAGAATGGTATTCGATTAGAGCTAGTTAAAGTAATTGCTGACACTATGCTTCCTATAACCAAGTTATTAGTTGATCGCTTTGATGAGAAGAATATGCAAGAGCGTTCCTCTCATGCATTAATGCGTGAGAAGTCGATGAAGCATATGTCGAAAAGACAAAAAATAGAGTTCATGCTTAGCGAGACACCAACAGAGCCTTCATCATTTCCATATGATCTTCTTACAGCTTGCGACGAGCTCCTCTCCTTCTTCCACGACCGCCTCAAAGTCTATTTGCGTGACAAGGGTGCGCGGCATGATCTGATTGATGCGGTGCTTTCTGAAGGCGACGATGATCTGCTGCTTGTTGTGCGCCGTGTTGAAGCGCTGGGCAAACTGCTGACAAGCGAAGATGGCGCGAACATGCTGGCTGGCATAAAGCGTGCGCTCAATATTCTTAGCGCTGAAGAGAAGAAAGACGGCGAAGGCACATTTGATCAAGACATCGATCAAGCCCTGTTGACTGACCAAGCTGAGAAAGATTTATCAGATACAATTCTTGCCGTTCGCGACGATGTTGACCACTGTATCAAAGCAGAAGATTATGAAGGTGCATTTGCAATTTTGGCGCAGCTTCGCCCAAGTGTTGATGCCTTCTTTGATGGTGTGATGGTCAATGCAGACGATGCAGCTGTGCGCATCAACCGTTTGCGGCTTCTGGCATCGCTACGCGCCACGACGCAGAAGCTGGCGGACTTTTCAAAAATCGCTGGATAATCTCTTAATCTAAACGACAAAAAACCCGCATCGCTTTCGCAGTGCGGGTTTTCTTTTAAGCTCGTCTAAGCTCGGCTGATTTTAGCGCAGTGCTGCGCCTTCAAATATTTTTTCTTCAACAGCGTCTTTGATGATCTCGTCTTCAAAATCTTTGTCGCTTTTCTTTTCTAAATCAGCGATTGCATCTTCGACGCGCTCATCAACAGATTTAGATTTCTTTGCAGGGCCTCCAAGCGTCGCCTGTGTATTGCCTTGCGAACGAGCCGGTTCACTCGTTACCACTGGCAGCGCTGGGTCCATAATTGACGCGCTGTTTGATGGTGCTTTAATCACGACTGGCTCTGCAGCATCGCCGCTAAACTCAACAAAGATGACAGATGGTAGCGACGTATCTTCCATCAAAGAATAGTCAGCCGAAGCTGGAATTGCACTTGCAGTTGTTAGCGCAGAAGCCGCGAACAATGTCTTATATAATGTGTTCATATCAGTTCCCCGTATTTACATTTGACGCAACAATAACAAAAACCTGTGTACGTCCGGTTTGAAAAGCTGGTTAATCTGACCTTAAAAAACGAGCGTTGCTGTGTTGTCATTTGCGCGTTAGAACGCCGTTATGAAACACGAAAACAGCGATAGAATTTTACCCGCCACAAGTGAAGCGATGGCGCGCGCACTAGCTATTCTTGGCAATGGCGGGCTTGTCGCTGTGCCAACAGAAACCGTTTACGGCCTTGCCGCTGATGCCACCAATGGCGAAGCTGTTGCAGGCATATTTTCAGCCAAAGGCAGGCCGCAATTTAACCCGCTTATCTGCCATGTTTCGAGCCTTGAGATGGCACAAGAATATGCTGTTTTTGACGCGGCTTCTTTGGCCCTTGCAAAAGCGTTTTGGCCAGGGCCATTGACCTTGGTTCTGCCGCTTAAAAAAGACACAAAAATTCACCCCTTAGTGACAGCCGGATTAGATACAATTGGTCTGCGTTTTCCCAAGGGATTAACGGCAGAATTGATCGCGCAATATGGCAAGCCGCTTGCAGCACCAAGCGCCAACTCATCCGGTAAAATCAGCCCGACAACGGCGCTCGCTGTCTATCAAAGTTTGGGTAATAAAGTTGATTTAATACTCGATGACGGTCCATGTGCTGTTGGACTTGAAAGCACAATTGTTAAAGTGTTCGCTGGCACCGCCACGATTTTGCGCCCCGGAGGCATTACTTTAAGTGACCTTCAAAAGATGAGTCATTTGAATCTGTTAGAAGCAGAAGCCAATGCATCGATTCAAGCGCCCGGCATGATGGCATCGCACTATGCTCCCAACGCGCTGATGCGCTTAAATGCTGAGAAATTACTTGAAGACGAGGCTCTTCTAGCATTTGGCCCTCACCGTATTAACGGCGCTGATAAAGCTGTGACAATGTTAAATCTATCTCCTTCTGGTGATTTGATTGAAGCTGCGGCAAACCTGTTTTCAATGATGTCTGAATTGGACAATTCAGGCATCGCAAAAATAGCCGTTGAGCCAATCACAATGAGTGGTATTGGCGTTGCCATTAATGACAGACTAAAGCGCGCAGCAGCGCCAAGGGATAGTGACCATGAATGAGAATTTACGCGAAAAATTTATCGCAATTGTAGGCGCAAAAAATGCCCGCGTAAGCCAAGATGATATTGCCCCTTATTTGCACGAATGGCGCGACCGCTGGGAAGGTAAAAGCGACCTCGTTTTACTGCCTGCGAACACGCAAGAAGTTAGCCAAATTCTCGCACTGGCAACAGCAACAAAAACACCGGTTGTACCGCAGGGTGGCCACACTGGACTTGTTGGCGGCGGCATGCCGGATATGAGCGGCGACGCGATTATTTTAGCGACTGGCCGCATGAACAAGGTGCGCAATATAGACACCGCAGGCAACACGATTACTGTTGAAGCTGGCTGCATTTTGCAATCCGTTCAAGAAGCTGCCGATGATGCTGGAAGGCTTTTCCCGCTTTCACTTGGCGCTCAAGGCTCATGCCAAATTGGCGGCAATCTATCCTCTAATGCAGGTGGCACTGGTGCGCTTGCTTATGGTGTTGCGCGCGATTTGGTTTTGGGATTGGAAGTCGTCTTACCCACCGGCGAAATCTTGAACGATTTGAATGCACTGAAAAAAGACAATACCGGTTATAATCTGCGGCATCTCTTTATTGGCGCTGAAGGCACACTCGGCATCATCACCGCGGCCGTCTTAAAATTGTTCCCTAAGCCTAAAGGTCAGGTTACTGCATTTTTGGCTTTGGAAACGCCTGCAGCTGCATTGGAGCTTTTTCAAGCAGCACGCGATTTTGCTGGCCAGTCACTTACAGCTTTTGAATTGATGCCGCGCCTTGGTGTGGAATTTACCAGCAAACATGTAGACGGCGTTCGCGATCCGCTGACTGAGCCCTACCCTTGGTATGTGTTGATTGAAGTTTCATCTGGCGAGAGCGAAGCACATGCGCAATCATTGCTTGAGAACTTGCTAGAAAACCAAATGGAAGCCGGTATCGTTATTGATGGTGCTGTTGCAGCCTCTGTTTCACAATCAAAAGAGTTTTGGCATTTGCGTGAAGCGATGTCGGAAAGCCAGAAACCAGAAGGCGGTTCCATCAAGCACGACATTTCTGTGCCGGTTCATGCAATCCCATCCTTCATGCAAGATGCAGAAAAAGCTGTTCTGGCGATTGAGCCCAATGCACGCATTTGCGCCTTTGGTCATTTGGGTGATGGAAACCTGCATTATAATATTTCCCAACCTGTCGGAGCGGACAAACAGGAATTTCTGGCTATGGACGCGGTCATCACGCCTGCGGTTCATGCGCTTGTGTTAAACTATAATGGTTCAATTTCTGCCGAGCACGGTATCGGCCAGATGAAACGGGACGAGTTAGCCGAAGTAAAAGACCCTGTCGCTCTCGATCTCATGCGCCGCATCAAAGCAAACTTCGATCCGGCAGGCATTATGAATCCGAATAAAGTCATATAACGGCACAGTTCTACCCCTGTTGAGACGTATCGGATACGTAATTTAACCTATTCGATACTTCTCCTACCATTTCGTTACAGCTGGTAGAAAAGCGGTAACCATCTCTAAAAGCAGTATTTTCTTAACTCTGTCTGTTAGGTCCATTTTGTCGTCTTTCCACTAATTTGGTTTTTGACGAGATGGCAAAGACCATCCGTTTACAGGGACTTTTTAGTGAGAAGAGCAAAGAGGCAAAAGCCCGCGCTCTTGAAGAAGACAGGCGAGATGTCAAACATGTCAACAGTTGCGCAACCGGTTTGGGCCGGCCAAGAATTTAGACTTGATCCAACACGGCTACCACAGCAGGTGTCTTATGCATCACGCATAAGTGGTAAAGCGGTTGAGATTACGGTCAATAAACGCGGTGCCGTATTGAAGCACAGCAGCGAAACCGATCTTGCTGATTTCAATATCGCATTGCCGAACAACTCATTTCGCGGTGTTGCAGCACGCGCAACGGAAACAGGGCCGGATACAGCTCTCGTAACCCTTGAGCTACTGCACGAAGATGAAGCGCTGTGCGTTCCGTTGCGGGTTGGCCATGAGCTTGCAGATATTGCAACCGACTGGCAGCTATGGGCGGAGCTGTTGAAGCTTCCAATGATGATTATTGATGCAGACGGTGTTGCACGTACACTCGAAGAAAGCGCTGCTAACGCAGTAATCAATGATCCCAATGGGCACGGCCACAATGCGATGTTTGCTGAAGATCGTCCGCGCTATACTGCGCGTCGCCGTCTTGGCAATCTGGGTGTGCGTCTCATGGTTGACGGCAAAGAAATTATTGCCCGCAACTAATGTATCAATCAGATGGCGGCAGAAATACCTGCCGCTATCAAGCCTGCAAAGATGATCCAACCGACAATGGTGTTGGATTTAAACAAGGCTAAACACTGATCCCCATTATCAATGTCAATCACAATGATCTGACGCGCGAGATGAATCGCCGCCGCAACAAGACCGATATAAGCGATCCACGATGCGCCTGCGGTATAAAAAGCGGCTGCGAAAAATATCAGCATCAATGAATAAAGAATGACAAGTGCACGTTTGGTTTTCTCTCCGAACAGACGTGCTGTTGAGCGAACGCCAACCAATGCGTCATCTTCTTTATCTTGATGGGCATAAATCGTGTCATAGCCAATCGTCCAAAAGATGCAGCCGATATATAGAAGAAACGGCGTTATCGTTAGCGCTCCAAAATAAGCAGCCCACCCCATAAATGCGCCCCATGAGAACGCAAATCCAAGAAACAGCTGCGGCCAATCGGTCACGCGTTTCATAAAGGGATAAATAGCAACCGCGCCGAGTGAACAAAAACCAACAATTATCGCGTAATTATTAAATTGCAGCAGGACTAACAGTCCGACCAGAGCTTGCCCCACCAGAAATGTTTTCGCCTGTAAGCGCGATACTTGGCCAGAAGGTAAAGGCCGCGAGCGTGTACGTGCAACTTGATCGTCAATTTTCTGATCTATGAGGTCATTATATGTGCAGCCAGCGCCGCGCATGGCTACTGCGCCAATGAGAAACAAAACCAGATGCCAAATGTTTGGCAGAATTGCCGTTTCACTCATACCAATCGCAAGCGGTGCCAATGCTGCGGACCACCAACACGGCCAAAGCAGCAACCACCACCCGATCGGGCGGTCCCATCTGGCAAGCTGAGCAAACGGCCACGCACTGCGTGGCAGCAATTTATAGGTCCAGTGTCCCGAAGGCGCGTCTGCTACACGCCCTTGCGCATCATGTGATTGAATCGAATCCATATTATTGAGTTACAAGGCGTGGACAAAAGGTCAAGTGGCGCCTGAGATATTGACCTGCGGCACTGCAGCGCTTAGCCAGACTTTTAAACACAGGAGAGTGATGATGAATGTGCTTTTGATCGGTTCTGGCGGGCGTGAACATGCCTTGGCATGGAAACTCGCACAATCTCCCCTACTTGGAACACTGTTCTGCGCACCGGGCAATCCCGGCATTGATGATGAGGCAACCAATGTTGCTCTTGATATAAGCAATCATCAGGCTGTTATTGATTTCTGCCGACTGCAGAGCATTTCACTCGTCATTGTTGGGCCGGAAGCACCGTTGGTTGACGGCATCGCTGATAGTTTGCGCGCGGCCAATATTTCAGTGTTTGGCCCGTCACAAGCAGCCTCACAATTAGAAGGCTCCAAAGGTTTCACCAAAGATCTTTGCGAAAAATACAATATTCCGACAGCGGCCTATCAGCGCTTTAATAATGCACCAAAGGCAAAAGCCTATATTCGAGCACAGGGCGCACCGATTGTTATTAAAGCGGACGGTTTAGCGGCTGGCAAAGGCGTAACCGTTGCGATGACGATGGCTGAGGCCATGGATGCTATCGACGATTGCTTTGAAGGCGCATTTGGTGAAGCGGGCGCTGAAGTTGTTGTTGAAGAATATTTAGAAGGGCCGGAAATTAGCTTTTTCTGCCTTTGTGATGGAAAACTTGCAGTTCCGATGACATCAGCGCAGGACCACAAGCGCGTCGGTGAAGGTGATACAGGGCCAAACACTGGCGGAATGGGCGCTTATTCCCCTGCTCCGCTGTTTGATGCTGAAATGCAAGCTGATGTGATGAAACGGATCATCGAGCCAACGATGCACGGCATGGCTGAAATGGGTAATCCATTCTCAGGTGTGTTGTTCTGCGGCATTATGGTGACAAAGGATGGTCCAAAACTCATCGAATATAATGTCCGCTTTGGTGATCCGGAATGTGAAGTTTTAATGCTTCGTCTTCAAAGCGATCTCTTACCATTGCTCAAAGCATCTGCGGATAATGATCTGACCGATGCTAAACTTAAATGGAGCGATGATACGACTCTTACTGTTGTTATGTGTGCACCTAATTATCCTGCTACGCCGCAAAAGGGATCAAAAATTGATCTTGAAACAGTAAGCGCAATCAGCAGCGTGAAAATTTTTCATGCAGGCACAGCTCTAAAAGACGGCGCTTTGATCGCAAATGGCGGGCGTGTTCTGGCTGTTTGTGGCTCTGGCAGCACGGTTAAAGAAGCTCAAAGCAAGGCCTATGAAGGCGTTAAAGCTGTTAATTGGCCGGAAGGCTTTTACCGTAGCGATATCGGCTGGCGCGCACTTTAAAATACGGGCGATGTATCCGCATCGCCCGATTATCAATCATGTCATTGTGACATCAATTTATTGTCAAATTCAGTGGCGTAAATGGATGCAGGACGCGCCATACAGCGGTCTAACCAAGCATCAATGACAGGATCGCCCGGCTTGCCAAACCAGCTATAAGGCGAATGGACGAGCAGATCAGCTGCCGTATATTCATTGCCTGTTAAAAACGGCTGGTCTGTCAGATGTTTTATCAGCTGTTCTTTCATCTCTATGCCGCCGCGAAATGTCGCCTCGATAAAGGGATGCGTAAGATTTGCTGCCTCCAATACCATTACCGGCTCCATGACACCTGAATACCAAGCAAACCAACTCAAATAAGAGCCGCGTTTTGCATCGCCCTGCGGGATATTCAAGCCTGCATCAGGAAACAAATCCGCCAGATACAGCATGATCGCACTGCTCTCCCAAATCTCAACGCCGTCATGGATGAGAAACGGCACTTTGCCATCATGGTGTGGATTTTTAGGATCACGTTCGCCGCTTCCATCTTGGCGCGGTATCGTAACAACCTCAATGTTTACCGCGTCTAACGCATTAAGTTCTTTAAGCAAAGCGACCACGCGGGTCGAACGGGTTCTGGGTGAATGATAAAGGGTGAGCACTGTAAAATCTCCATATGTTGAAACGAACAGCGCCGCTTAACACAGGCTAATTGACAACGTCTGTCAGGAGAGTTTGCTTGGCTGATATTAAATATCAAAAAAGTGTTTGCTCTCCATTTATCAATGCATCAGCACGCGGCGTGAAATCGCGGCCTTCCTCGTTATGCAAGATAAGCGGCGCGGTCATCTCCAGCTTTTTCTTGGAGCCCTTTTTGCCTGTCACCAAAATACGAATCGCATCTTCATGCATACGAGGATGAACAGGCGTTATGCGCAGCGCTCCGAAACGTCCCATAAAACCGGCCAAAATCTCGCCGATGGACTGCGGACGCACAATTATTGAAAAATAGCCGCTCGGCTTGGCGATTGATGCAGCTGTTCGCGACCATAGCTCAATCGTTTTGCCGTCCATCACATGTGCGAAAGAGCGCTCACTATGTGGGGAACGGCGATCATCGCTCTCGTTAAATGGTGGATTTGCGATGACCCAATCAAAACTGTTTTGAACAAGCCCGCAGCGTGAACGTATTTCTCCGCTCGCGGTTATATCGGCCTTAAATATCTTGGTGCGCGCCGCAAAATTTTCATTATCGCTGTGCGCCAATGTTCGCTGAGCGCAGTCGATCATGGTATCGGACATTTCAAACAGAGAAGCACGTGCTTGCTGGCAGCGGCTCAACACAGCCAATCCGGCTGCACCTGCGCCGGCCCCAAGGTCCGCAAGCTCTCCATCAAAGCCATCCGCAACACATGCGGCCAGTAACATGGCGTCTATACCTGCACGATGACCGCCTTTTTGCGGCTGTACCAGTGTAAATTTTCCGCGATGAAAAGTGTCCGTTGTGAATTCAGTCACAGGCATCAACCATTATCCCGCAACTCTTTTTCCAACCCCACTTCAAAGATGATCTGACGCGCTTCTTGTAATTTAGCAGTTTCCACAAGTATGCGCTGCGGGATTGCCCCCACAGATCCTTCCAAAGTGCTCATATTTTGATCAGCCCACAAACATTCGATTTCAGCATCGCGCATGAGCGATTGAACGAATGATAGGGTGATTAAATTGTTAGATCGCAGTAATTCTTCCATCGGAATCATATACGCGTCTTTTTACCCAACTGCAAAACACTCCTCATCACAGATTACTGATAATTTGTGTCCAACCAAATGCCTTCCGCGCCAATTCGCCACTTGCCCCAAAGCCTGCAAGTTTTTAAAGTGTTTATGCAACAAAGGAGAAGTATGTTGGGCGTTGTCGTATCACTCAATGAGTCACGTAAAGACAATGGCATCACAGCCCTAACGGAGCTTTGCGCAGACGGTATGAATAACGTCAACGCATTGATCCTTTCAAAGGCTGGTTCCGATGTCGAAATGATCCCAGAAGTGGCGCGCCATTTGATCTCTTCTGGCGGCAAACGTCTGCGCCCTATGCTGACTTTGGCTGCTGCTGAATTATGCGGTTATCAAGGCGACGGCGATGTTAAGCTGGCAACCAGCGTTGAATTCATGCACACCGCAACATTGCTGCATGATGATGTGGTGGATGAGAGTGATCGCCGCCGCTCTAAACCAACAGCCCGCATGATCTGGGGCAACCAAGCCTCTGTTCTTGTCGGTGATTTTCTACTTGGCCAAGCCTTTAAGATGATGGTTGAAGTTGGCTCAATGGAAGCGCTGGATGTGCTTTCATCTGCTGCGTCAATTATTGCTGAAGGCGAAGTGATGCAGCTTGCTGCCGCCAAGAACCTCAGCACGACCGAAGATGAATATCTGGCGGTTATCAATGCCAAAACAGCCGCTTTGTTCTCGGCTGCTGCCGAAGTTGGGCCCATTATTGCTGGCTCACCAAAAGACGAGCGCGCTGCACTTAAATCCTACGGCACCAATCTTGGCCTTGCATTTCAGCTTGTTGATGATGTTTTGGATTATGGCGGCAATGCTAAAGATCTTGGCAAAAATGTCGGCGATGATTTTCGAGAAGGCAAAATCACCCTGCCCGTTCTTCTCGCATATCGCCGCGGAAACGATGAAGAACGCGATTTCTGGCGTGAAAGCCTAGAGGGCGACAATAACACAGATGAGCGCCTAGATCATGCTCGCGCCTTGATGGTCAAGCATGCTGCCTTAACCGACACAATTACACGCGCCAAGCACTTTGGTGCGATAGCGCGTGATGCGCTTGGGCCGTTCAAAAAGTCGCCTATGAAGAATGCAATGCTAGACGTCGTTGAATTTTGCATATCGCGCGTTAGTTAAGCCAAGATGCGCGCCATTGCGGGTTTATCTTAAATTGGCCATTGTGCGTGTTATATTCGTAAAAACGATTCAGATCAGGTAGTTTAATGGCTCAATTTTCAATGCGTAGTTCTCTTGCCGCTTCTCTTCTTAGCGCAACTCTTTTGGTTGGCTCTGCGCATGCGCAGGAAAACTTGGAGCTTGAACTCAAATCGGCATCTACTTTTGCCGGAGCATTTTTGGCAGGTGGTGCAGCGTTACAAAATTATGATTTCGATGCCGCCGCGTTCTACTATGCCGATGCACTAAATTATGACCCTGAAAATGTTGATTTGCAGCGCGAATTAATGATCGCTCTCATCAACACAGGTAAATTTGATCAGGCCATTCCGCTTGCTGAAAAACTTAAAGATCAAATCGAAGTAGAACGTATTGCCCGTCTCGTTTTAGGCATTCAGGCAATTCGCGATGGGCGCTATACTGACGCGCAACCATTGCTGATTTTGAAACAGGCCAATGACATTGAGCGCCTTATGACAGGCATTATGAGCGCATGGGCATCCCAAGGTTCAGGCAATACGGATGCAGCACTTAAAACCGTCGATGGCCTAGCTGGGCCTGACTGGTTTGACATTTTCAAAACGTATCACGGCGCTCTGATTGCAAATGCTGCTGGCCGCGATGATGACGCGATGAAGCGCTTTGAAGAGGCAATGAATGATGCAACGGGCGGCAGTGCCTCTCCGCTCACTTACCTTCGCATTGCACAAGTCTACGCTGTTAAACAGGCAACAAAGGGCAATATTGATGGCGCGCGTGCCACGATTGAACGAGGCTTAGCAATCGCGCCGAACAATCCGCCATTGCTGCAGTTAAAAGAAACGATCGCAGATAATCCAAAAACAATATCTGTTGCTACGCCAATTGATGGTGTTGGAGAAGTTCTGCTCAACCTTGGTTCTGCAATCAACAGAGAGGGCGCAGAGACTTTTGCAACGATCTATCTTGAGTTGGCACGCGTTGCGACACCCAATGAACCTCAGATATTCTTTGAACTTGGCGATATTGCAGAACGTCTCAGCCTGACTGAGAAAGCAATCGCGCTTTACGCTGCTGTACCAGAGAATTCGGCACTGTTTAGACCCGCCTCTCTTCAACAAGGCCTTGCTTTATCAATGCTCAAACGCAACGATGAAGCGATCTCGAAACTCCAAGCCTTGGTCAAAGAAAACCCGTTAGACTATGCCGGTTACATGGCTCTCGGCGGCGTTCTTTCGACAGAAAAGAAATATGACGAAGCGATTGAAGTCTATCAACAAGCTCTCACTAACCTTGATGCTGATGATCCGCGTTTTTGGCCGCTGCATTACCGTCTGGGCATTTCCTTTGAACGCACGAAGCAATGGCCAGAGGCAGAGAAGACTTTTCTTCACGCGCTTGAGCTATCGCCTAATCAAGCCGATGTGCTGAATTATCTTGGTTATTCTTGGGTTGATATGAATATCAAACTCGATGAAGGCCTGGAAATGATCCAAAAAGCCGTCGAGATGCGTCCGCGCGATGGCTATATTACAGACTCACTTGGTTGGGCCTATTATCGTCTTGGTGATTTTGAAAAAGCTGTTGAGGCTTTGGAACGGGCGACTGATTTGCGTTCAAGAGATGCAACTATCAACGATCATTTAGGCGATGCCTATTGGCGTGTTGGGCGAAAACTGGAAGCGGTTTATCAATGGAGCCAAGTGCTGAGCATGGATGGCGAAGATATCGACCAGAAGCGCGTGATCGAGAAGATTAATGCTGCGCATCAAGGCGATGCTTCAAAGTTTGTGGCCGAAAGTATTGATGACGGCTTAGCCAAAGATGCTGAAGCTGCAACGGACAATAAGAATGAAGCTTCAAGCGCCACCGATGGTGGTTAAAAACCATGCAATTACTCAATGCACCCGCGAAGATTAATCTCGCATTGCATGTAACGGGCCAACGTGAAGATGGTTACCATCTGATCGATTCACTTGTTGTGTTTGCTGGCACTGTTGATGCCTGCGATACAGTCCACGTCAGCACGTCAATTGTTGATGGTTTTGGTGTAAGTGGTCCTTTTGCTCATGATCTTACAGATGATGTTAATGGCGAAAATTTAGTTATCAATGCGCGTGACCATGTGCGCCTTGGTGCCATTAAAGCAGGTGTTTCGGTCCCTGCGGTCCACATTAGCCTTGAAAAACGTCTTCCCATTGCCTCTGGCCTTGGCGGTGGTTCATCTGATGCTGCGGCTGCCCTTACGCTTTTGCACAAGCATTGGAAGGTTCCATTTGATCCCGATCATAGTGGACCGGCTGCTCTATCCAAGAAATTGGGTGCTGATGTTCCGATGTGCATGCTAAAAAAACCAGTGCATGTCACAGGCATTGGCGAGAAAGTTTCTATTTTGAAAAACTTTCCAAAACTCAATCTGGTTCTGGTCAATTGTGGGCAACAAATATCGACCCCAGACGTTTTTTCTGCTCTGAAAACAAAAGATAATCCAGCAATCTTTGACCTTCCAGACAATGCAGAAGAAATCGTGCCATTTTTAAAAGATCGCACACGCAATGACCTTGAAGAAGCAGCTATCGATCTATGCCCCGATATTCAAAAATCGCTCCACCTTCTTTACAGCCAAGGCGCAATTCTAGCGCGCATGAGCGGTTCAGGCGCGACTTGCTTCGGTATTTTCGATAGTGCACCTGCTGCAAGAACTGCCGCTCAAGCAATCAATGATGCCGAACCTAAATGGTGGGTTAAAGCAACACGAACGACTTCTTCATCATAGGAAATTGACATGAGCAGAATTGATGAGACCCGCCCGTTTATTCCGGTCAGCATCGCTGTTCTCACGGTTTCTGATACGCGACTTATCGAAGAAGACAAATCTGGCAATACACTAAGCTTGCGTATTGAAAAAGCAGGCCACAAATTAGCTGCCCGCGCTATCTGCCGCGATGAACCCAGTGACATTGCCAAGCAGGTTACCGAATGGTCCAAACGCGCAGACATTGATGTGGTGATAACAACCGGCGGCACAGGCTTTACGGGCCGTGATGTTACGCCTGAATCGCTTGAGCCATTATTTGAAAAACGCATGGATGGATTTTCTGTTCTTTTTCACCAATTATCAGCGGAAAAAATTGGCACATCGACCATTCAGTCACGCGCTACAGCTGGCTTAATCAACCAAACCTTCGTGTTTGTTTTGCCCGGCTCCCCCGGCGCTTGTAAAGATGCTTGGGACGGCATTTTGAACCGGCAACTCGACTACAGGCATATGCCGTGTAACTTCGTAGAGATCATGCCACGCTTAGATGAACACCTTAAACGGGGCGGCAATAAATCCGCATAAATTAGGCTCGTATTATTTTGGCGCGTAACCGTTTGACCGCAAGACCGCGCATCAGTTCAACGGCCGTTGCCTGAGATTTGAAATTGGCACGTGCTTGCCGCTTCGATATTAATAAACCACGTGCAAGCGGGCTTTTAAAAACGCGCGGCTTGAATAATCTTTGCCAAAATGGACGGGCATTGCTTACTGTAAGTTGAAATGATGCCGCACCACCGTCGGCATTCGCATGTGCGCTGACAATATCGGCCCAGCCAGCCGCAAGCACTGCTCCGGCCTCCATGAACAATAGCCAATCACCGCGTGCATCTGAACAAACCGCTTGGAAGTTCTTGTTCTCTACAAGATTGCAACCAGCTTCTTCAGCCAAATGACGTGTCATATCATCAAGCGCGTCATGCAGCACAACAACCTCCTGCACAAAGCCTTCCAACGCATAGGAGATAAGGTTCTCTAACGTTTTGGCGAGTTGCTGGGTGCCGTTCTCTTCAACTGTCACAATTACCGTAATCATATGCATTTCTTAAGCCATGTTTCGCTGCAACGCAAAATGCATTTTGTTCTTGCTCTGTTCTCTTTATGTGATAGGAATATAGTCATCAACAAGCAGAATCGCTTTCACGATTGGAAAAATCATGAAGTACACAATACTGGATTCTATCAAATCAGCAGATAATGCCGCTTTTAGCCGTGCAGGAGAAGCAGGCACGAATCTTGCCAATGGCTTGATTGCGGAAGCAAGCTTACGCGTTCATGAGCGTCGCTCACGCGGGCGTGGTTCTGCGATGAACCCAACAGGGCGTTTCGAAGCTTTTACCCGCACAGAGATTGATGATGGCTGGCAGACAATTGATGAGCTACCGCCCTTTAAAACAGAAGTGACTGTTGAGCGCGCGCGCACCATTATTACCAAAAACACATCGCCTGATATTTCCTTTGATAAGTCGATCAATCCTTATCGAGGATGCGAGCACGGCTGTGTGTATTGTTTTTCTCGGCCAACACATGCCTATCAAGGCTTGTCTGCGGGGCTCGACTTTGAAAGCAAACTATTTGCCAAGCCTGACGCGGCTAAATTGCTTGAACGCGAAATTACCCGCCCTGGTTATAAGGTTAAACCAATAGCCATCGGCACGAACACAGATCCTTATCAGCCCATTGAACGTGATTGGCTGATCATGCGCTCCATTTTGGAAGTGTTAGAGAAATATAATCATCCCGTCGGCATTGTTACCAAGTCTGCACTTGTGACACGGGATATCGATATTCTGGCTCGGATGGCAAAGAAGGGACTTGCTAAAGTTGCTTTATCCATCACCACGCTTGATCGAACTTTGGCACGCACAATGGAGCCGCGCTGTTCGACGCCATCCAAGCGCCTTGAAGCAATCAAGCAATTAACAGATGCGGGTATTCCGACATCTGTGATGGTTGCGCCCATTATTCCAGGTCTTAATGACTATGAATTAGAGCGGATTTTGGACAGCGCTTTTGCTGCTGGTGCGCGTGAAGCAGGTTATGTCTTGCTGCGCCTACCTTTGGAAGTTGCGCCGGTCTTTAAGGAATGGCTTCTGCGCCATTACCCTGAACGTTATCGCCATGTGATGTCGCTTATTCGCTCTATGCGCGGCGGAAAAGATTATGACGCTGACTGGAGCAAACGTATGCGCGGTACGGGACCTTATGCTTGGCAAATATCGAGGCGTGTTGAGATGACTTGCAAGCGCCTTGGTATGAATACAAATCGTCTTAAGCTAAACGCCGACCTTTTTATCAATCCAAAGCCAGACCAAGAGCAATTGGAGCTTTTGTAGACTTATACCCTTCACAGCATTTTTCTCCCCATGGAGAGTGCTGTGTGGTCGTTGTTCAGTCTTCGTTATCTGCGATGCCCCCACCTCGTCGCCGATGCTTGATTATCCCAATCCACTGGTTTCAAGTGATTACATTGACTGAACACTTGCAGAGAGCTGGTTGTCATGCCAAATCATCATGACGATGAATAAACGCGATGCCGGCTCTCTGCCCCTTTTCCAAACACCACAAGGTGCAAATGCGCCTTTTCCAGATTTTCCATTTGATGCTAAATCTGTTCCGGATTTTCAGTTCGAAAACTATCTTCACGCCCAGGGATTTAATTCTATCGCTGGGACAGATGAAGCGGGCCGCGGACCGCTTGCTGGCCCTGTCGTTGCTGCGGCAGTCATTCTGCCTCTTGGTGCTCAAATTGAGGGGCTGAATGATTCCAAGAAACTCAGCATCGCAAAACGTAACATTCTTTTTGATGTCGTCATGGATGTCGCGCTTTCAGTTGCTGTCACATCAATATCTGCCGAAACAATTGATCGCACCGACATTCGCAAAGCAAGCCTAGAGGCAATGCGCCGCTCCATTATGAGGCTGGGCATCGCGCCGGACTTTGTTCTGGCAGATGGGCGCGATATACCGCCGAACTTCCCCTCACACATGCAAGCCAAAGCACTCGTCAAAGGCGATGGTCGCAGCATGACGATTGCTGCCGCTGCTATTGTTGCGAAGGTAACACGTGACCGTATGATGGCGCAGATTGGGCTGGAGAACGAAGGTTACGGCTTAGAAAAGCATATGGGGTACGGTTCAGCCCAGCACAGGGCTAAGATCGGGAATAAGGGCGGTATCACGCGCATACACCGCTTTTCATTTAGGCCATTACGCAAGGACGTTTTTTCGTGATCTTCATTCTCTTAAAATGCAAAAACCGCGCTCAGTTTCCTGAACGCGGCTTTCAAATTCTTATCAAAGCTTGATTAGTTCAAGCCAGATTTAACCTGTGCGATAGATTGCTTGAACAAATCACCCGATGACTTCGCTGTCATCTTCTCAGCTAGAAGTTTTTCAGTTGCAGCAACCGCAACATCAACAGCCGTTGAACGAACAGCATTGATCGCATCTGTTTCAGCCTGAGCGATTTTTTGCTCTGCCATTTGAGTACGGCGCTCAACATATTCTTCTGTCTTAGCGCGTGCTTCTGATGCAATTGCGTCAGCTTCACGTTTAGCAGCAGCAACAACGTTTTCTGCTTCTTTTTCAGCTTCAATACTTTTGCGCTTATATTCTGCGAGTACACCTTCAGCTTCTTCACGAAGCTTGCGTGCTTCTTCCAGTTCATTGCGAATTTTGTCCGCACGACCATCAAGACCCTTTGCGATCATAGCCGGTACTTTGAAGTAGGCTATAACAGCAAAAAAGATGATAAGACCGACGAGTGCCCAAAATGTTGCGTCCATGTCTGTCTCCTTTACTTGCCAGAAGCCGCTACGGCTTTAGCAAGATCAGCTTTGGTGACAGTGCCACCGATAAGCTGTGTGAAAATTTCTGATGCTGCTTCTTCAGCGATACCACCAACTTCAGACATTGCTTTTTCGCGAATGTCAGCAATGCGGGCTTCAGCAGCTGAAAGTTTAGTGCCTAGCTCGGCCTCTACTTTTGCACGCTCTGCATTGGCTTCAGTGTTTGCTTTTTCGCGCGCTATTTGACCAATTTCATTTGCTTTGGCTTTTGCCTCAGCAAGCTCTTGCTCATAAGCTGCGATAGATGCATCGGCATCATCACGAAACTCGCGCGCTTTGTCCAAATCCTGCGCAATGCGGTCTTGGCGGGTTTCAAGAATGTTCCCAATACGTGGAACAATGACTTTTGACATGAACCAGAGGAAAAAGCCGAATGTGATCGCAAGCCAAAAAAGCTGCGATGCAAATGTAGAAGTGTCGAATGGCGGGAATATACCGCTTTCGGCATGCTCTCCTACAGCTTCCGTTCCTGCTGCCATTGCTTCGGTGATAAACATTGCTATCGATCCCAGATCTTAAAATTAGATGATTGCACGACGAATGCCCACAATCTCGGCGAAGAAAGTCACCGCGCTTTTGTCAAGACGACTGCCGCCACAGTGCAGCGACAGTCAATCCAAAGACAATTCTTATCGTATTATTACGAGAAGAGGATAAGGAATGCGATAAGCAATGAGAAAATGCCCAAAGCTTCTGTTACCGCAAAGCCGAAAATAAGACGGCCGAACTGACCATCAGCTGCTGACGGGTTGCGCAATGCACCTGACAGAAAACTACTGAAAATTGTACCAAGACCCATAGCAGCGCCCGCCATGCCGAGACATGCGATACCTGCGCCGATGTATTTTGCTGCTTCCGCTTCCATTTTAAGCTCCTTTGGATTGTAAATGCAGATTAGTAGTTCAGTTAAACGGGTTGCCCCGCTATCCTCGATTAGTGTGACGGATGCAATGCATCATTGAGATACATGCATGTTAGAACTGCAAACACATATGCTTGCAAGAATGACACAAGGAATTCCAGACCGGTCAAAGCGACGACCATAACTAATGGCAGTATTGCGCCACCGATACCAAATGCGCCAAGGCTAGACATCGAAACGATAAAGCCAGCGAACACTTTGAGTGTGATGTGACCTGCGAGCATATTCGCAAACAGTCGAATGGAAAGTGATATCGGGCGTGACAAGAATGAGATGACTTCAATAGCGGCAACAAGCGGTATCAATATGCCAGGAATGCCATCTGGCACGAATAAGCCCAAAAATTTCACACCGTGTTTAGCAACACCATAAACAACCACTGTGCCCATCACGAGCATCGACAAGGCGAATGTTACAATGATTTGAGCTGTGACCGTGAAGAAATATGGGAACATGCCCAAAAGATTGGCGACCAGAATGAACATGAACAGTGAGAAAACAAACGGGAAGAACCGCATGCCTTCAGTTCCAGCAGCATCGCGCAACATAGAGGCGACAAACTCATAAGCCGATTCAGCAATTGATTGCCCGCGTGAAGGAATTAGACCACGTTTTGCTGTCGCAAAATATAGAAATGAAGATGCAAGTGCGACAGTACCAACCATGGCCAGAGATGAATTTGTGAACGATAGATCAAGACCGCCAACATTCTCCAACGGTATGATTTTATTCGTCACGAACTGTGCGGTCGGATCGTTTGCCACTTCAGTCACCCTAAATTTTATTGCCTATCGGCATCTGGTTTATCTTTATCAGACACCTTGTCGGGCATCCGGCTTTCAGGCTCGGCAAAGTTGCCAGAAGCCCGCATTACATTAAAAGTCCCGGCTGCAAAGCCAAGTAACAAGAACACGATAAGTCCCCAAGGACTTGTTCCTGCAATTTTGTCGATCAAGTAACCGATTCCGGCACCAACCAAAACCCCGCTGATGAATTCACTCGAGATTTTAACAGCTGCGCCCCAACCGGCACTATCACGTTCATTGTCCGTATCAACCTGACCTTTTTTCTCACCAACTTTTTTGGCAAGGGCAGCATCCAGATTGGCGCGCCTATCGTTCAGATTGTTATCATCAGAGCCAGTCATTGCACCTCACAAACCTCATTATCACGCAGCATAACACATTGCTCGCTGCTGTGTGGTGTATGTTCATTCGTTGCTAGAAAGCCCTTTTGAATTTGGCGGCAACATAGTTTCGCACCCCCTGCTAGTCAAGGCAGTTTAAGAGGAATAGAAAAAGCCTTATAAGACTTTAAATACAAAGACTTATAAGGCTCTTAGCAAAAGGTCGCAGATGAAGTTTATGCGATCACAACTAGGTTTGGCTGATTCCGCCTATATTAGCTCCAACCACCACCATAGGTGCGATAGAAGATGTGCAAGCCAATCTTACCGACTCGTTTCATGTGGCGCGCCCAACGTGGGTTTACGTAAGTTGCGTGATAATGCGTGGATGAGCCAACTTCTTTAAACCAAATTTTTCCAGCTGAAACAGCAATTGCAACGTCTTGTGCTGTCTTCCATGAAGTCGGTGAATTGATGCGATCGCGGATGCCGTCGCATGCAAAAGAGAACTGGCAACGGTTGCGCCAAGTTTTGTTTTGATAAACAACGCCGCAAATTGTCTTTGGATATGCAGGGTTACGCACGCGGTTTAGAATAACCTGTGCTACGGCTGCTTGACCAGAAACAGGCTCGCCGCGCGCTTCAAAATAAATGCCCTCCGCAAGGCACGTCTGCTCTTTTTTAGAAAAAGCATATGCAGGCAAAGCCTGCCTTGCCCAAGCATGATCATTTTTACCGATTGGCGGGATAAAACGGCCCCGCTTCTCTTTGTCACTATTGAGCAAGCTATCAAACGGTGATTGTGCAGAGAAATCCGGCTTTGCGGGCGCGTAGGCTGTCGCTAAAATATCTGCATTATCGTTTGTAACGAGGCTTGCAAGCATTTTAGGAACACCAGGGTCCGCCACTTTGGGCTGGGTTTTAAAAAATGTCTTAGCTATCTTTATTTCTTCACCCTTAATGTCAGGCTTAGCAAAAGTCATTTTAACTGTGCCATCAACCGCAGGACGCAAAAGATTGCTTTGGCGTTGAAAAACTGATCCGGCAGAGAAATCTTTTGGCGGTGCGACAGGCGTAACGGCAGCAACCCGCCCTGATTTACCTTTTGAGTTGATACGCATTTCATCTGGAGTATCTGGCAAAACCGTTTTGGCAGCGTTGAGAGTTATATGCCCGAGATTTTTAGTACGTACACCGACAGATCCCGTTACCGTAGGATCAACCCCGAACGGCATCTCAGCCTGATGGGTTGAACCTGATGATGAGCGCAGCATTGTGACCTTCCAGCGATCAACAGAAGATTCGCCTCCCGAGATCAAACTCGACATATCCTGCAAGGCAATTGGACTTGGATTAGCTATAAAAAAAGCTGTGGCAAAAAACACCGGTGCGGCAAGCCGTGTCACAACTCGGCGACCGGCATTCAAACGCAAATTACGCAACACTCATACTCCAGACAGAAACTCAAAACGCTGTTAACTATATTGGAGAATGAAGCATTAACCTTGATGTCCGGTTAATGACGCGGTGAGGATTTGTTAATCATCGCACCTAAATCGGTAAAATACACAGCAGAAACGAAAATCCCCAACGCTAGGGCTGGGGATTTAATTGAGATAAACTGCTTAGTTTTTGCGTTTTGCTTTATGCGCAAATGGGTTATCGCCGCCGCGCAACATCATGCGGATTGGCACGCCGGGCATATCAAAATCCTCGCGCAGCGCATTGACCATATAACGCTGATAACTTTCTGGCACCGCGTCTGGACGCGTACAAGAGATTACAAAGCCCGGCGGGCGGGTTTTGGCCTGTGTCATATATTTTAACTTCAAACGGCGCCCGCGCACCGCTGGCGGTGGATGGTGAGCAATCACCATTTCAAGCCAACGATTGAGCTTCGCTGTAGGAATGCGCTTGTTCCAAGTTTTGTGGGTTGCCACAATCTCTTTCATCAAGATATCGAGGCCCGCACCCGTTTGACCAGAGATAGGCACCGCGCGAAGGCCGCGTATCTGTGGTAGAAGGCGCGTTGTTTTCTCGCGCAAGTCTGCCAGCACTTCCTGTCGGTTCTCGATCAAATCCCATTTGTTAAATGCGATTACCGGTGCCCTGCCCTCACGCGCAATAAGATCAACAATCTGCAAATCTTGTTTTTCAAAGGGAATGGTCGCATCAAAAACGATCACGACAACTTCCGCAAAGCGAATTGCACGCAGCCCGTCACCGACGGACATTTTTTCCAGCTTTTCCTGAACTCTCGCCTTACGGCGCATACCGGCCGTGTCGAATAGACGAATTTTTCGCCCTTCCCACTCCCAGTCAACAGAAATACTATCACGGGTAATACCCGCTTCTGGACCTGTTAGAAGGCGCTCTTCTTGCACCATCTGATTGATGAGTGTCGACTTGCCAGCATTCGGACGACCAACAATAGCGATTTGCATTGGTTTGCTATCATCATATTCTGGCTCAGTCTCATCGTCTTCAAATTCATCATCATGAACAGTGACGTTAACGCGTGCTTCGAAGGTCTTGCCCCCTTCAGCATAGGCAACATCCTCGCCAACAGCTTCAACGATTGCTTGACGCAGATCAGTCATGCCTTCGCCGTGCTCAGCAGAAATCGGAACAGGCTCGCCTAAACCAAGACGAAACGCTTCATAATAACCCGCATCCGAATCCTTCGATTCAGATTTATTCGCGACCAGCACGACCGGCTTGTTTGCACGGCGCAAAATATCGGCAAAAGTTTTATCGTCTGAAGTTAGGCCCCATTTGGCATCGACCAAAAAGAGCACCATGTCGGCTTCTTCAACTGCCGTCAGTGTTTGGATTCTCATCCGGCCCGACATTGTCTCGGCAGCACCTTCTTCAAGGCCTGCCGTATCAATGACTTCAAATTTCAAATCATACAGGCGCGCATCATGACGTCTGCGGTCACGCGTTACACCCGGTTGATCATCCACGATGGCAATTTTTTGGCCAACAAGACGGTTGAATAAAGTCGATTTGCCGACATTGGGGCGCCCGACAATGGCAACGGCGAAACTCATCCTTCTACAACCTTGCCGCTCGCGGTGATAAGTTCGAGCATTATGCGAGCACGCTGTGCAACGCCGCTTGGCGATTGCTCATCGTTTATTATGTCGCTGAAAAATGTTTGGGCGTCTGCAAATTTCTCTGCACGCCATGCTGCAAGCCCCATTGCTTCACGCGCTGCATGACGCAATGTGTTCTCGGTTGACGAAAGCACTTCAACGCGCTTTGCAACCTCTTCATATTCAGCAGTATCAACAAGTGCGTAGCCTGCTCGCAGTTTTGCAATATCGCGAATGGCAACCGGCACCGAACTATCTGCGGCAACAGCATCGAACATGCCAACAGCTTCATCGACCTTACCATCATTGGCAAGAACAGTGGCAGCACGCATACGAGCAAGAACAGGATATTGACCAAAGCCATCCTTTTCCAAGCCCTGAAGTGCAGTTAGTGCCTCTTCGGATTTTCCGTCATTGGCAAGATTAAGCGCGACCAGAAAACGGTCTCCAGACTCATTTGCCTTGCTTGATGTGTAATAATCATAAAACCGCGTAGCTGCCGTTGCTACAACAAGCAAAACAGCGGCACCAATGATGAATGTGCCAAAACGATCCCAAAATGATTTGAGGCGATCAGAGCGTAGCTCTTCCTCGACTTCGCGAATAAAACTGTCGTCAGACATCAGTACACCTTTGAATAATATCGCCTGCGTTTAGCGATAAATGCGTCGAAATGTAAGGGGGTATCGCTTTCAAGCGTGAATAAAGCGATTTTGAACACCTTCTATAAGGTTAAAAGCGACTGCCCAAGCTAATATTAATAGCTCGGGCAGTGATTTACGAACCTATTGGGCGTTAAACGGCGTTATCAGCTTCGCTATTTTTCTGTAGCCATTCTTTATCGATATCTGGCAGATCTTCATTATCAATGGCGGCTTCAAATGCTTTCAACCGCTTATGAATAGAAAGCAGGTCGACGACTGTTGGCCATGAATTCACCAAATATTGGAATGAACTTGAAACCTGACTAAATGCAGTCAAAACCTGCTGCATAACACCGAAGGTGAAGCCAATAGCTGCGCCAGCGATAATACTTGGAATAAGTAGCAACATGGCGAAGATATTATCGGCTTGAATATAAGCAAAACGGAATACGTTGAAATACATATATTCAAGATAAAGCCTAAAATAATTCCGGCGAACATCATTAAATAAATCAATCATTTTCGGCAGCTCTGCACGATCAAAGTCGTCTTCGCCATAGACTAGTTCTTTACGGAAAGCTGCTTCAACGCGTTGATTTTTAAATTCAAGTCCCGGCAAGCGAATGCCCGTAACAGCAAGTAGAACAGTACCAAAAATGGACCATAGGATTGCCGCCCAAACAAGCGCTTGAGGCACGGCACCAAAGAATGGAATTTCCGGTACGTATTCAGACAACCCCCAAAGGATAGGCAAGAAGGCAATCAACGTCATGACGGCATCAACCGCAGAAACACCAAGCCCCTCCATAATCGAGGCAAAGCGCATTGTATCTTCTTGAACACGCTGTGATGCGCCCTCAATGTGACGAACCTGCTTCCAACGCTCAAGATAATAGTTGTTCATCGCTGTACGCCAACGGAAAATCCAATGGCTGACGAAAAACCTGAACACAACGATTACGGAGATGAATAAGAAAGCCAGTTGCACGAAGATCCAAATATAGGTGAACAAATCCGAAGCAGTGGTTGTCGAACTATCACTCAATGCATTTTGAACAGCATCAAAGAACGGTCTACGCCAATTGTTAATTGCGACTGAAACTTGAACATTGAAGTAAGTCACAAATAACAACACCGCCGAGCCTGTTACAGACCAGATTTCCCAAGGATGTTTCTCTTTAAAATGCCAAAAGGCGATAAAAATGCCCGCAAACACGATAAAGAATATATAAAACCAAAGGAATTCAGGTGTAATAAAATGCCCAAGCCCGATGACCGGAGCAGCTTCAGGGTCGCTCGCACCAAATATACCAGCACCAAGTTCTGCTCCCCCTCCGTACCAAGCCAAAACTGATACTGCGCACCACACTATAAAAGATGAAAAAAACAACTTCGGCGACGGGAAGAACGATTTGAACACGGAATGAAGTACTCTCAATTATTATGTTTATAATTATCTGACGTGACGAACGACATTGTAGTTTTTATGGCATTGTACATAAATGAACAGGAAAAAATTCTAAACACCCCGCGCATCACGTTATCGTGCAAAAACAAACCCTTTAAGGCAGATCATCATATGGAACATATTCAGGCAAATCTTGGCGCAGTCGGCATTTATGTCGCGCTTAACTTTTTCATTCTTGTTTGGATTGCAAACTCAACAGGCACATTACGCCGAAAGCTTAAAATTTCGATTGGTAATGGTGGCAACCAACATTTAGAGCGCATTATGCGCGGTCATGCTAATGCCGCCGAAAACATCCCTATTTTCTTGATCGGACTGACTGTGGGCGCACTAATCGGCATGCCTTTAATTGCAATCCATTTTTTGGGAATAGTCTTTACAATTGGCCGTGCCATTCATGCCCATCACTTTATTATGGAAGATGCTCCTTTCAAAACCAGAATGATTGGCTTTGGCGTTGCCTTGATTTCAATGCTGGTTCTGTTTGCCGGACTATTCGTGCACGGCATATGGGCCCTCTTTGGCTGATGTGCTTATCGGGCGACGCTTAACTAAAATGGTTCGGTGACAAAAATTCTGTTGGCATTACCAGTTGTTTTGATAGCTGATATTATCGTTGGAGAATTTGAGAAAGTAGCCTGATGAACGCTGTCATTAAAGAAATGATCACCTACCCGATTAAAGGCCTTTCAGGACAATCGCTTGAGGTGGTTGCGTTGGAACAATCGCGCGGCTTTCTACTTGATCGCGCTTTTGCTTTTGCTCGCCATGACAGCGGCATGGACCCTGCCAGCCCAAGACCAATGCCAAAGAGCAAGTTTTTGGTGCTTGCGCGCGATGCTGCGCTTGCGCGGCTAAACACGCGTTTTGATACCGAAACAAAAGCGCTTTTCATTCAGGATGGAAAAGAAGAGCACGTATTTGACTGCTCTACCGATCAAGGCATGAGTGAAGCATCTCAATTCCTATCGACAGTCGTTGGCCTTGAGGCGGACAAAACACCCAACTTTATTAATGGCGGCGATTTGCGCTTTACCGATGTTTGCGTGACCTCACCGCAATATATGCACGCAATTTCCATTATTAATCTGGCATCGGTTCGCGCATTGTCTGATGCGGTTGGCCGTGATGTCGACCCGCACCGTTTTCGCGGCAATTTGCTCATTGATGGATGGGAACCGTTTAGCGAACTCAAAATGCTCGGCCGTGACATTGAAATCAATGGCGTGAAATTGCGTGTTCTAAAAAGAATAGTGCGTTGTCCGGCAACACAGGTGAACCTTCAAACAGCGGAGCGAGACATGGATGTACCCGCGCTCATTGAGGAGCATTTTGGCCACCGCGATATGGGCATTTATGCAGAAGTTTTGGTCGGCGGTGACATCAAAATCGGTGATGAAGTAAGCTCAATTTAAGAGCTTACTCCCACTCAATCGTGCCCGGTGGCTTAGACGTTACATCATAGACGACGCGGTTGATGCCGCGCACTTCATTGATGATACGGGTCGCCGCATTGCCGAGGAAATTCATATCGTAATGATAAAAATCAGCGGTCATGCCATCGACAGATGTCACCGCACGCAGCGCGCACACAAATTCATAGGTGCGTCCATCGCCCATCACACCAACGGTTTGAACAGGTAGAAGCACGGCAAAAGCCTGCCAGATTTCGTCGTAAAGGCCAGCTTTGCGAATCTCATCTAGGTAAATCGCATCGGCTTTACGCAGTATTTCCAATTTTTCACGGCTGATACCGCCCGGACAACGGATCGCAAGACCAGGCCCTGGGAATGGGTGACGACCGATAAAGCTTTCTGGCAAACCAAGTTCTTTACCAAGCAGGCGCACTTCATCTTTGAACAGCTCACGCAGGGGTTCAACCAACTGCATGTTCATACGTTCAGGCAAACCGCCCACATTATGGTGCGATTTGATTGTCACGCTTGGACCGCCCGTAAAGCTCACGCTTTCGATCACATCTGGATAGAGCGTGCCTTGCGCTAAGAATTGCGCATCTTTGCCTTGCTCCGCAAGTTCCTTAGCTTCGCGCTCAAACACCTCAATGAACAGGCGGCCGATTGTTTTACGCTTGATCTCTGGATCGCTTTCGCCTTCCAGCGCAGAAATAAATTCGTCTGAAGCATCGATACATTTAAGATCAAGATTGTAATGCTCGGTGAACATTTCAACAACTTGTTCCGCTTCGCCCATGCGCATCAAGCCATGATCAACAAGAATACATGACAAGCGATCGCCGATCGCTTCATTGATAAGCAGCGCGGCAACAGACGAATCAACGCCGCCTGACAATGCACAAATAACGCGCCCCTCTGGTCCAACCTGATCGCGAATGGCTTGAACGGCCTGCTCGCGGTATGCAGCCATCGACCAATCAGATTTAAGTCCAGCAATCTTGTGAACAAAGTTCGACAAGAGTTTGGCACCGTCTGGTGTATGCACCACTTCGGGGTGGAACTGTGTTGTGTAATAACGACGCTCTTCATTCGCAGCGATAGCAAGCGGCGCATTGGGCGATGTCGCTATAACTTCAAACCCTTCTGGTAGTTCTGTTACGCGGTCGCCGTGGCTCATCCATACAGGGTAGTCTTTGCCAACTTCCCAAACGCCTTCAAAAAGCGGGCTTTCTTTGTGGATGGTAATGCGTGCACGGCCGAACTCACGGTGATGGCCGCCTTCGACTTTTCCGCCCAATTGATGTGCCGTTACCTGCTGGCCATAGCATATGCCTAAAACCGGAATATCAGCTTCGAAAATTTCTTGCGGAGCGAGCGGCGCATTTTCATCATGCACCGAGGCCGGGCTGCCAGAAAGAATGACCGCTTTAGGCTTGAGGCGATGATACGCATCACTAGCGAGTTGAAAAGGAACGATCTCACAATAAACGCCAGCCTCACGGACACGGCGCGCAATCAGCTGTGTAACCTGACTGCCAAAGTCAATGATGAGAATATTATCGGAATGGGAGGTGATATCTGTCATGAAAAGCCTTTACGGCGAGTCAGATAAATATTCAATCGTTTAGCGAAAGAGAAATCACTTACAGCAAAATAGTTAAGTGATTTTTCCCCAATTTGTATCAAAAAAGGAACTTTCGCAGCTATATGATTGAGTGAAGCCTACAAAATAGCTCGTATCGCAATCATGATAGCACCGATCAAAGTGCATAACCGCTGTTGTTAACGCGTCAGCTGAGCTTCCAGCAAATCGACGGCATGGGCAAGATTGTGATCGACGACATGCAAATATTGCGTCCAGTCGCTCAGTTTAGAAAGCGCTTCGTTGCCATCTGAAATACCGCGCAGGCCAATCATCGGCACGTCAAATGCCATACAGGCGCGCAAAATTGCAAAGGTTTCCATATCCACCATGTCCGCGTCGATTTCATCATAATCAGCGCCAGACACGATATTTGCACCTGTTGATAAACGCGCAGATTCAATGCCGTCAATTTGGACAGCCATAGGAATTTCAATTGGCAAATCTATCAATGGTGTCTGCCCCTTTTCAAACCCCAATGGCGAAGCGTCCATATCGCGGTAACTCACAGAGGACGCTTGATAGACAGCGCCCTGTTTTAAGGTTCTTGAACCACCAGAGCCCAGCGACACCAAAAGGTCTGGCTTAATGTTGCCAAGTGCTTTGGTTACCGCAACGGCGCTTTCAACAGGCCCGATGCCACACATGAGCGGCCTAATGCGCTGTTTGAGATGGTCGCCATATTCAGGATTAGCGGCCATAACATAGAGGATGGATTTTGAACCGATTTTCTTAAGCAAAATTGAGCCACCACAAGGAAATATTTAAGAGCGAAGCAAAGCCTATCCAGCACAAATATGGTATCATCAACCAACCAGCCACGCGGTCTTTGTTCCATACGCTGCCAATAAAAATTGCAGTCAGCACGATCATTGCCAAGACGATTAGCGCAGCAAAGAGCGTCCAGTGATAGGTGAAAAACACCGGTGACCAGGTGAAATTCAGTGCAATCTGGGCGAACCAAATCTTCATCAAAGTGCCATTGGCATTGCGTATCCAAGTGCGCCAACCCGCAACAGCAATCATTGCATAAAGAACAGTCCAAACTGGACCAAAAAGCCATGATGGTGGATTAAAAAACGGTTTCGTTAAGCCGTCATACCATTCACCGGGCAGGTTCTGCGTTCCGATGAGCGCCCCGCCGCCAACACAAAGAATAAGAAATGCGATAAGCGATATATATTTTGCAGGCATATCTACATCTTACTCCGACTAATTTATTTGTGTCTCTGAGCGGCACTTAACTGCCGCCAAGGCAGTGTATTTTCTGGAAACATATCGCCAACAACTTCTAATACCAACATTAAAATAGCAACAACCATCGTTGACACCACAGCCATAGCTGCTGCTTGTGTGGGCAAACCTGCATCTTCTAAATTAAGTAAAACGACGCCTATCGTTTCAGTACCAGCCGACCAAAGCAGCGCAGAAACAGTCAACTCATTAAAAGCAATAAGAAACACCATGAGCGCTCCAGCCAGAAGTGAGGGAAGGATCAAGGGCATAATAATCGATAGTAATCTTTGGCGAAGACCAGCGCCATCCAAAAGTGCGGCCTCTTCTATATCGCGGTCCAGTGAGGTAATTGCTGCAAAAATAGGTTTAAGCGCAATCGCCATGAAGCTCGCGCAATAAGCAAACAATATAACCCACTTTGTTGCGTAGATAGACACGCCGATAATAGGTATTGGACGAGCGAACAAGAGTATACAAGCAATGCCCACGACCACACCTGGCAAAGCATAGGGCATCTCAACAAGCGCTAATATTGTGGACCTTATGCGCGTTAGGCGGCGGTCCAGCACATAGGCCAGTAGCATACAGAATATTGACAATATAATAGCGGCAAATGAGGCATAAATCATGGAATTTGAGAATGCACGGCGCGTAATATCTTGTCGCCACAACACCTCAACATACTGATCAAGCGTTAAAGTATCAAAGCGTAATAGCATGCCGTAAGCTGGAACAATTGATGTCGCCAATAGTGACATCATGGGAATGAAAATGGTCAATATAAAAAACGACCAAAGTCCATATTCGATCCAAACACGCCAGCGGCCTGCATTGATGAATACGGCCAACCTATCGCCACCCTGCAACCGAACATTGTTGCGTGATAACAACCTTGCAGAAGCAATAACGCCGATGCTGGCTATTATGCCGATGAGCATTGAGATTAATGCTGCTTCGGCAATTGTGTTGGTGCCGAAACTCGCCAATTTTTGAAAGATCAATGTCGGTAACGTCATATAACCAACAGGAAGCCCTAACAGTGCAGGAATACCAAAGTTGCCGACACCTGCCACAAATGCGAGCAACAATGCAGACGCCACATGTGGACGCACCAAGGGAAGCAATATGCGCGAGAAAATTGCGAGCGGTTTTGCTCCATCCAAAAGCGCAGCTTCAATGATAGAATGCGGCACACGCGAAAGACCTGCTGCCAAAGTAATAGCAACAAGAGGGGCATGTTGAAGTCCCATAACCAGCACAATCCCGCCAAAGCCCAGCATCGGATTGGGTGTACCTGGCGGCGGGGCAAGTCCAAACGCTTTTAACAATGGAGATGCTGGGCCAGCCAGTGTTTTGAATGCAAGAGCTGATATCTGCGGCGAGATCATCAACGACAGTATAAATACAAACGCCAACAACCGCCGCGCGCGCAACTGCACAGTCATTAAAATTAAAGTGAGTGAAATGCCTATCGTTGCCGCGATAATGGTAGAGGCGAGAGCGACTGAAATTGTATTAGAAGTAGCCGTCAGTATTTGAGCCGAGAAAAAAGTTTTTAGCGTCGTTTCAACGCCTGCAGAAAATGAACCAGTTGCAGCTAGGACCAACTGCAAAATTGGCACACCGCAGATGACCAAAACGACAAAAAGGGCGCATATGGCAAGTGGACCGCCCTCATGCAACGTCCAATCGCCGGCAGATGTTCGCGTGTTAATAATCCGCCGACGCGATAGTGTGTTAATCATTTCGATGATTATCTCAAACGATGCTTACTGGCTGAAAATTTCTGCAAATTTGGCTTTATCGCTTTCTGCTGAATTCAGTGCAGCTGCCGCATCAAATGACATAATCTTAATATCATTCAGTGCTGGAAACCCTTCAGGTGCAGCCACATCAGGATGCGCAGGCATATAGCCTTGTGATGCAGCCAGTTCCTGACCTTCTTTTGAAACTAAGAAATCAATAAATGCTTTTGCTGCTTCTGGATTTTTAGTACCTGCCAAAATCGCGACCGGTTCAGAAATTGCAGAAACGCCTTCCTCTGGGAAAACGAAATCAACAGGTGCGCCTTTTGCTTTTTCACGGATCGGTAGAAAATCAACGACCATGCCATAAAGCTTTTCACCACCTGCGACGGCTTTTAAAACACCGCCATTACCACCGGATGCCTGCGCGCCATTTGCGGCAAGATTTTCGTAATAACCCCAACCAGCATCTAAATTGTTGATGAGCGTGGCAGTGTGAATGAGCGCTGCGCCAGATGTTAATGGGGATGGCATAGCAACCTGACCTTTGGCAGCTTCACCCAGTAAATCATTCCATGATTTAGGTGTAACCGGTGCCGCAGTATTATAGATAATGCCCGTAGTTATCAGCTTAGTGGCGAACCACATCTTTTCTTCATCATGAATACCTGATGCATATGCAGAAATATCAGCGCCTTCATGCGCCATTAGCAAGTCATCTGCTGCCAAGCTCTCCATTGTTACGCTATCTGCAATCAACAACACATCTGCTGGTGTTGCGCCTGCTTGCAATTCAGCGCGTAACTTAGCCATGATTTTCGTCGTACCATCACGCACAAAAGATATATCGACATCGGGATGTTTTTCTTTGAATGCATCGATAGTTTTTTGAGCATCGTCATTCGGCTGGCTTGTATAAAGCGTCAATGTTCCATCAATGGCGTGCGCAAAGCCTGCGCTTAATAGAACAGTGGTAGCAGCAAGAATCGAGGTGATTAATTTACGCATTTAACATTTCCTTCGGTGTTTGCATTAAACCGAAGGCCTATGGCTTTTGTGTAACTTTTAAATGACAGTTACACAAAATCACAACATCATTTCAAGCGTTGAAGTACGGCAAAAAAGAAGCCGTCTGTGCCCGTTGTTCGCGGTGTTAAGGTTACACAATTAAAATCCGTGGTCCACGGCTTTGGTGCATCCGTACCAAACAACTCCTCCCAAACTTCGCCTGCGCCTAACAAATCGAAATCGTCATGCCGGTCACCAAAAGCGTAGATTTGATCCTCATTCTCGTCCTGAAAAATGGAACAAGTAATGTAACATAGGTAGCCGCCCGGCTTTACGAAGTTGCGCGCTGTATCGAGAATAGCTGCCTGCTCCAGCTTACGGCTTTCCAGCTGATCTTCCGTCAACTTCCATTTAGCATCAGGGTGGCGGCGCCATGTGCCTGAGCCTGTACAAGGTGCATCAACAACCACGCGGTCAAAGCTACCATGTAAATGATCTATCTCTGCATCAGCGGCATGAACCTGCACATTGCGTGTCCCTGCCCGTTTTAAACGATCAAATATCGGTGCCAAACGCTGCTTGTCAGCATCATAAGCATGTACCTGACCTTTATTGTCCATCGTAGCGGCCAGCGCCAAAGTTTTGCCGCCAGCACCTGCGCAATAATCGAAAACTTGCTCGCCGCCTTGTGCAAAAACAAGGTCAGCAACGATTTGGCTTCCCTCGTCTTGAACTTCAAACCAGCCTTTTTGAAATGCTGGTTCTGCAGTCACATTCGGCATGCGGCTTGCGCCACCTTTGGCTGAAATGCGCATACCTTGGCGCGCAATTTTAGAAGGCTTTGCACCTTGTTTTGAAAGTTGCTTCAAAACTTTTTCGCGCTCTGCTTTAAGAGTGTTGACGCGCATATCAAGTGGCGGGCGTTCTGCAAGCGCTTTTGCTTCTTCTACCCATTCATCACCGAATGCTTCTTCAAGGTGATCGCTTACCCATGCAGGCACATCCGCCTCAACCTCAGATGGCATGAAAGCCAAATCTTTTTGCGATGCAGCTTCAATGCGTGCAACAGGAATTTCCGGCGCAAACTTATCATCGGCCAGCGCTTCTTGAATCTGAGCAAGGCTCATACCCCATTGACGTAGCAAAGTGCCAAAGATCAGCGCTTCGGCATCTTCCCCGCCAAACATATAGCCAGTCGATGCGCGTTTACGCAGGGCATCATAGACCAAATTGCCAATGGCATTACGGTCCCCAGAGCCAGCAAACCGATGGTTGTTGCCCCAATCTTTAAGGGCCACGGATACGGGCCGATTACGGCTCTCCATATCTTGTAAAACTTCTATCGCTGCTTGAATTCGTCCGCCTAGGCGCATGTCGGTGATCCCGTCTTTAAGTTGTTTGCCGTCAGTAAGCCTATCGGCTGAAAAGCGCAAGGAATATGCGATTCTAATAAGGCGCAAATGCTGGCATGTAAATTTGGCAAGAGTAATTGCACACGGTGGGAGTGGCTGACGCGGTAATCAACGCAAAACGCAAGAAGGCATTAGCACAAAGAACGGCAGCCGAATGACGGCAAAGCGGACAAAGCCGCCATTTAGGATTGCTTCGGCAACGTCTGCTTTCGGTCGGGCGTCTTCAATTTCCGACCATATTTCGTAGCGATGTTGCTGCATTTTGGGGATCTTTGGTTAACGCTCTCGTGTTTCCCACCATGAGTGCATTTCCTTGAATGCGGGCATTAGTCCGACGCCGTCTTCGGTGGCGCTATATTCTACTTTTGGCGGCACCTCGGCATAGACTTTTCTTTTAACAAGACCATCGCGCTCAAGATCCCGTAGTTGCTTTGTAAGCATCGTCTGTGTGATTTCAGGAATCGCTTTCCGAAGCTCTCCAAACCTCTTTGTCCCATCAAAGATGAGTATCTGCAGTATCGACAGCTTCCATTTTCCACCGATCATCGCGAAGACAAGTGGTGCGGGACAAAGGTTCGAACTGGATTTTTCGTGCAATTGAAGCTCCATTAGTATCTTTTTGATACTTAAGTATCAAAATACTGCCTACTATTCAAACCGAGTGTGATGAGTAATTCTAGATTAAACCAGAAAAATGGAGCTTAGCATGGTCGAACCGTCAAAAAACTATGAAGAAATCATTCAAGTATCTGCACCTCAAGAAGCCTGTTTTCAAGCTGTTGCGACACAGATGGGCAAGTGGTGGACCCGATCTGTCGAAGGTGGCCTAGGCGGCGTTGGTGACAAAGTGACTGCGCGCTTCCCGCCCGATTACGGGTATTGGACTTTTGAGGCCACGTCTTTCGAAAGACCTGGACGAATCGAGATGATTTGCACAGATGCGCATCATAAAATCGAAGGCCAACCAGAAGAGATCGATCAAGAATGGCTAGGAACAAAGATCATTTGGGAATTCAAAGCGGTTGGAGACAAGACCGAGATTAAGATGACACATGATGGATTGACGCCGACACTGAACTGTTGGGGGATTTGCCTTGATGGCTGGAACCACTTCTTCAAAAACAGCCTGAAATCGTTCTTGTGTGGCGAAGAACCAAGCCCACATATCTTAACTTAGCAGACACTCATCCCACGTGCAGCATCGGTGAGTCTGGGCTCAAAGCGGTCATTCGCTGCACCGAGCGCTAACGTCCGCTCTGAGCCGAACTAACCAATTCTTTGCAACGCAGGAAAGTCGTGATTGGCTCCTTCTGGTCATTTGCCGCGCGGCAAACCGCTGAGGAAAGTTTAACCCGCCCCCTGTCGGGCATTGCAACCCGACCAGCCAACCTGTCAGGGGCTGTTCATTGAGCGATTGACACCCTCAATGTGTCGCATTTCTATCGGGCTAAAGGTGCCGCGCTTCTAACCAGCGTTGACACGTTATGTTGACCTCTTACGGTATTTTATCCAACAACTTCAAATCCGCTGCACACTGTTTTAATGAACAACAAATCCGGCATCGCAGCTGCTATAGAGAAAAACAGAATTGCGCTTTTGCGCATGGTGTTTTGCTGGCTGAACGCAGCTATGTTAGTCAATGCGTGCAGAGATAGATTATTGCCGCCGCGGTTAGCCCGCTTGGTTGAAGACCTCATATCTAAAGCCGAAAAAGCCACGGCCTATTTAATAATCGCGGCTTTTTGTAATGCGCAATTCTCAAAATGCACCGCGTTTGCATTTGAAAAAGAGACTATGAAACGGGTCACTTTTCATAGTGCAATCCCGCGAAGCGGGCACACCATCGCGGGCATCATCATGCGGTTAAGAGCGCTTCAAAAGCTGCTGCACAACCTTCATATGATTGCACGTTGTTTAGGCAGGTACGTTGCTGCGCATGCGCGTGTTATAGCGATGAAAACCAATGTGATGCAGATCGCGCATAACCAATCACTGACACTGACTGCCAATCATGATGTGTTTGAAGACGCCATACCGCCATAGATCAAAATACAGCGCTAAACATTGTTAAATCGCCTCACGACCCGAGCGCGATAACAATAAAGTGTGTTTCGCCGACATGATCCAAACACCGTCACATTCGTATGTATGTATGATGCTTTAAATCAGGAGATTGCCATGAGAATTCACACCGCCTTGCTTTCCGCAATAGCACTTGGTTTTACGGCCTTTTCTGCTCAAGCCTTTGAGATTACAGGCACGAATGGCACTGCAATTGAAGCGACAGAGATTGCCATTTTCAACGAACCATGGGCGATGGTCATGGGCCAAAGCGGCATCGCGCTAATCACTGAAAAATCAGGCCAATTATTTCACCTATCAAAAGATGGTGTAAAAACGGAAATTAAGGGCGTTCCAGAAGTCTTTTATGGCGGACAAGGCGGGTTGGGCGATGTCATCTTTGCTGGTGATGCCGAAGATGAAGTTTACCTCTCCTATGTTGAACAAGATGCCGACAATGTTGGGGCCGTGGTTGTTAAAGCCAAGCTGGAGAGCGCCGAAAACGGCAAACTTCAACTGGCAGATATTGCGCGCATTTGGGAGCAAGACAAACAAGGCCGTCAAGGCCATTACTCCCATAAGCTGGCCATCGGCCCTGATAGCAAGCTCTACATCACGTCCGGTGACAGACAGATGCAAAAACCAGCACAAGATATGAGTGTGAACCTTGGTAAGGTCATAAGGCTTAATCTTGATGGTTCGGTGCCGGAAGATAATCCATTTCAAAGCGATGGCGAAATTGCCAAAACATTTTGGACAATGGGTCATCGCAACTTACTCGGCATTGCTTTTGGCGCAGATGGAAAATTGTGGACGCATGAAATGGGCCCGCGTCACGGCGATGAATTAAACCTGATTGAAAAAGGCGAAAACTACGGATGGCCGCTTGTCTCAAATGGTGACAATTATTCAGGCATTCCAATTCCAGACCATGAGAGCGATCCAAAATTCAATGCACCGGAAGCATTTTGGGTGCCAACGATCGCACCATCAGGCCTCGTCATTTATAATGGAGATCAATTTGCTGACTGGAGTGGCGATGCTCTGATTGGCGGCCTTGCTAGTCAGGCGCTTATCCATGTTGATATCAACGGCACATCAGCAACAGAAAATGAGCGCTTTGAATGGGGCAGCCGCGTGCGCGAAGTCGAGCAAGGCACAAATGGCGAAGTTTATGTGCTTGAAGACGGCCCCGAAGGGCGCTTGCTTAAGCTAGAACCAAACGGATAGCGAACCAGATGCAGTAAAGAGTGCACACAGACAATGACGCAAGAAATATTTGGAAACGCCATTTCAGCTTGTTGGCCGTGATGTAGACAAAGCTGTGCACCGTTTTAAGGGTGACAAATATCCACGCCAAGGCCAGCGCTACCATATCCACCAAGCCTGCAGAGTGAAACGCCAGTGTTATTGCAAAAAAGAGCACTGGCAATTCAAACTGGTTGGAAACCGCATTGCCAAACTTTGCAATTTCTGGCGGCTCATTTTGCTTAGGCAATTTGTAGTCATGCGCTTTTGCCTGACCACTTTTTATTGAACCAATCCTTGCCCGCCCCATTGGCAAATACAAATAGAGCGAGACTAAAGCCTGAATAATAAGCGGCCAAAAGATGAGGTTCTGGTTCATGGTTTTTACCTAGCCTGCGTTTGGATAATTCGGGCTTTCACGTGTAATCGTTACGTCATGTGTATGGCTTTCACGAAGACCGGCATTGGTAATACGCACGAAGCGTGATTTTTCACGGAATGTTTCCAAATCAGGACATCCTGTGTAACCCATTGCAGCGCGCAAACCACCTGCTAATTGATGCAATACTGCGCCAACTGGGCCTTTATATGGCACCTGTCCTTCAATGCCTTCTGGTACGAGTTTTAATGTATCACGTACTTCGCCTTGGAAATAACGGTCCGCTGAACCACGCGCCATCGCACCGACAGAGCCCATGCCACGGTATGATTTAAATGAGCGGCCTTGGTATAGATATACTTCGCCCGGGCTTTCGTCTGTGCCTGCAAGCATTGAACCAACCATCACGGCATGTGCACCAGCAGCGAGTGCTTTTGCCATATCGCCAGAAAGCTTTATGCCGCCATCGGCGATTACAGGAATACCAGCTTTTGATGCCTCTTCTGCCGCTGACATAATCGCGCTTAGCTGAGGAACACCGACACCCGCAACAACGCGCGTTGTGCAGATAGAGCCAGGCCCAATGCCGACTTTAATCGCATCTGCGCCAGCATCTACCAGCGCCTTTGCACCATCTGCCGTTGCAATATTACCTGCCATAATGCGCACTGCATTGGACATTTTTTTAACTTGCGTCACTGCATCCAATACGCGCTGTGAATGGCCGTGCGCAGTATCGACAACGATCAAATCAACACCTGCAGCAATCAGTCTTTCAGCACGCTCAATGGCGTCATCCCCAACTGAAACCGCAGCACCGACACGCAACCGCCCCTGCCCGTCTTTGGCAGCATTTGGGTTGAGCTGAGATTTCTCAATGTCTTTAACTGTGATTAGTCCAACGCAATAACCGCGATTATCTGTGACCAGCAATTTTTCAATGCGGTGGTGATGAAGCAAGCGTTTTGCTTCATCTTGACTGACATTTTCGCTCACCGTGATGAGATTTTCATGCGTCATCAGTTCGGAAATTTTTTGATCTGGATTAGATGCAAAACGCACATCGCGGTTGGTCAAAATGCCGACCAGTTTACCAGGTTTCTGACTTCCAGCTCCTGAGCTTTCAACGACAGGAATACCTGAAATATTATAGCGCTTCATCAAACCAAGCGCATCGGCCAATGTTGCATCCGGTCCAATCGTCACCGGATTAACAACCATGCCGCTTTCGAATTTTTTGACCTGGTAAACTTCTTCAGCCTGCGCTGCAGGATCAAGGTTTCGGTGCACAATACCAATACCGCCCGCTTGCGCCATAGCAATTGCGAGCTTGCTCTCTGTAACCGTGTCCATCGCCGCTGACATAATTGGTAATGACAATTCAATACCATCAGCAATTGTCGTCGATATATTGGTTTGACCTGGCATCACTTCAGAGTGTGCAGGTTGCAACAAAACATCATCGAAGGTTAGCGCTTGCTCACCTGTGGGCGTCATAAGAATTTTGGACATGGGTGTCATCCGTCTTTGGGGCAAACTTGCGATTGCCGATTGATGCGTTGACACTGGCTGCTACCACGGCTTTACAATTTATAAAAGACCCTTGTGTCGCTTTAACAAAAGTTTGCCCTCTAATTTTAAGAGAGCAAACCAATTGTGAGCTCTTAGTTGTACCAACCACCCATTTTGGTTTCGATTTCACCTTCAAGCAGTTCTGCGAATTCTGCAGGATCTTGAGTGCCATTGTCACGGCCGCGATAATGATATGGATAAACATATGTCGGTTTGAATTCAGAAACAGCAGAGGCTGCTGCTTTCACATCCATTGTGAATGGCAGGTTCATACACACAAATGCTAGGTCAATATTTTCTAGCGCGCGCATTTCTGGCGTGTCTTCGGTGTCGCCGGAAATATAGATCGTAAAACCATCAAATCTGAGTACATAACCATTGTCGCGGCCCTTTGGGTGAAATTGAAGCCGCTCTTCAGTCGTATTATAGGCTGGTATCGCTGAAATTTTGAGACCGTTAAACTCTGTATCCTCGCCATTTGCGATAGCAGATGCTTTTGATTTCAAATCATCAGGCAACATATCCAACACAGCGGGATTGGTGATCAGTTTCGTTTTGTCGGTCGCCAACGCGCTAAGTGTTTCAGCATTATAATGATCGCCATGTTCATGGGTAATCAAAATCAAATCTGGCGATGGAAAATCAGCATAGGCTGAAGCGTCATCAACCGCATCGACATAGATCGTGCCAACTGGCGTTTCCATAACGAAAGATGCGTGCGCAACGGGATGGACGATAATATCGCCGGCGTTCGAGTTAAACACATCGCTTGCATGGCCAGCGGCACGGGCAGCATAGGGCAAAAATGTCACCGCCGCTGTCATTGCAGCGCTACGGTGAATGAACTGACGTCTTGAAATGGACATGAAGAGCTCCCTTTGGTGTTGATCTTGATGATATGGCGCAGCTCTTTGAAAAGACAACGCGACCCAGTTCAACTCTTCGAGAGCTTATCGCTTTATATTTTAAGACTCTTGCGGTTTCGCCTTAAAATCTTTTGCCAATAGATAGAGCTCAACACTTTCAGACCGGCTCGATGGCGGCTTAATATGGGCAACGGTTTTGAAGTTGGCTTTCAGCAAATCAAGCAGCGCTTTCTCGGTGCCGCCCTGAAAGGTTTTTGCCAAGAAATGCCCACCCGGCTTTAACACTTTGATTGCAAAGTCTGCGGCAACTTCAACAAGATACATTGTGCGCATATGGTCGGTATTTCTGTGCCCAACTGTTGGCGCTGCCATGTCAGACAATACGATATCAGGTGCAGCGCCGAGCGCTTCTATCAGCGCGTCCGGTGCATCATCATCCAAAAAGTCTTTTTGAAAAACGTGGACACCTGGCATTTGGTCCATTTCAAGAAAATCGATAGCAACAATAGATTTATTCTCATCTGACGAGCCACATCTATTAACCGCCACTTGGCACCAACCACCCGGAGCAGCACCCAGATCGATAATCTTAGAGCCTTTTTTCAAAATCTTATGTTTGTCGTCAATCTCAATCAGCTTATAGGCCGCACGAGAGCGCATGCCTTCTGCTTTGGCGCGTTGAACATAAGGGTCATTCAGCTGGCGCTCAATCCAACGACGTGACGAAGGTTTAAGCTTCTGCCCTCTTTTGACATGAGCATTGATAGACCGACCGCTAATTGACGCCGCACGGCGCTCGCTTCCAGACTTCTTTTTCATCGGTTTGGCCCCTGCCTATTCTTTGATTTCCAATTGCGGTTATAACCCCGATTGCGTCTGCGCCAAGCGCCATCTGATGCCATCATCTCGGTCAATATACCTTCGCGTAACCCACGATCTGCAACGCGCAAGCGCTCTGAAGGCCAAGCTTTGCGAATTGCTTCTAAAATTGCACAGCCCGCCAAGACCAAATCTGCGCGGTCTGAACCTATACAAGCATTGGCCGAACGTTCCGCAAAAGTCCAATTGAGAAGTTTATGATTAATCGCATCCACCTGGTTCGATGACATCCACAATCCATCAACACGGCGGCGATCATAGCGCGGTAAATCAAGATGAATACCCGCCAAAGTGGTTACGGTTCCTGATGTGCCAATAAGGTGAAAATCGTCGTCAATAACACTTCTTGCGCCAAATGAGCTACTTGCCATGAGATCGGCATCGCCATGCTCATGGAGCAGGTTCAATGCATAGTCGACCATATCATCAAACTTGGCGTGGGTGACATTTTCACCGCCAAATTTTTCCGCCATCGTGACCACGCCAACGGGCAGCGATGTCCACGCACGGATATGATTGGCAAGGCGGCCACCACGGTGATTTTCAGCGTTGACCAGTGCTATCTCAGAAGAACCGCCACCAATATCAAACAGGATGATAGATTTTGCGCTTCGGTCAACCAGCGACGAACAACCCGATACGGCTAGGCGCGCTTCCGTTTCCCGATCGACGACTTCAAGCTTTAAGCCTGTTTCCTGTTCGACGCGCAAAAGAAAATCACCGCCATTGACCGCAGATCGGCAAGCCTCCGTTGCGATCAATCGCGCCTTTTGAATTGGCCGTGCATAAAGCTTGTCGCGGCAGACCTTTAAAGCTTCAATGGCTCTATCCATTGCCGCATCAGACAAGCGGCCCGTTGCGCCAAATCCCTCGCCCAAGCGTACAATGCGCGAGAATGCATCAATCACGCGAAAACTGCCCGGCTTGGTTGGAACAGCAATCAACAAGCGGCAATTATTTGTGCCCAGATCAAGTGCCGCATAAGCGTCATTTGAATGATGGACGATAGGACGCGCTGCGTTTGGATGTGCTTTACCATTATGAAGGTCAGCTGCCCCATTACCAAGCTTTGCACCACCAATGCTTGCTCCACTTTCAACGGCACCATTGGATGATTGCGAAGGTTGATGACCTACGTTAGCGCCACCACGTCTTCTGCGACGTTTGCGTCTCCGCTTCTTTGACTTTTGTCCGTCAGACACGTCACTGCCGGTATCTGGCAAACTAGGTGCAGGCCTCTCATTGTGAGAACGCACCTCTTTTGCCTGACCCGAGCCATCTGCAGAAGAGGCCACTTGGCTCTTACCTGCAACAGCTTCGGGACGCCGAGCTTGTCGATCAGCACTGAAATTTTCAGATACTGATCCCGATGACGAGGCTGACATATCGGGGATAGACCCCGATTTGCCAGTATTAGTCACGTTCATACCTCTCACGCGGTGCAGCCATAGGCGCAACACACGTTTAATGTTCAAGTTGATAAGAGGGTAACAGCCAAGGCGTGAATCGCCAATATGAAATTTACAAATAAGATATTTGCATTTCGATATTAAGATGACTATATCACGCGGCGTTGAGCATCTGATTACTCATGCTCTTGGGGAATAGGTTAACGGTAGACCCGCAGACTCTGACTCTGTTAGTCCTGGTTCGAATCCAGGTTCCCCAGCCAACAAATTAAAGCAACAAAATCAATCACATAGTGACTTTATAAAGATGCCTTTTGGGCGCCTGCATGTTACATTATGTTGCAACTGGCTCCCCTTGGTTTTCAAGGATTTTCAATCAGTCCCCGCAAATCCATGCGACATATACGCGACATAGAATAGATCGAAATTCAGTGTGTGCTAAGCCAAAGCTTGCCAGATCGAATTAAAGCATTACGTTTGGTCAAATTTTCGCATGAAGAGAAACAAACGTATGAGTGAATACTTCCACGTCGTTATTACCTTGAAGTCTGATAAAACTAGGGCAATTTGTTTATTTAGTGATCTATCGATAAGAGAATTAAAAAGTTGCTTCCTGCGTCCTTATGCAAAGAATTCGACAATAATTTCTGGAAATAAACTTTTTGCGTTTTCAGATATCCATTATATTTATATTGTGAAGACTGAAAACGACAAAGAAACTAGCTTGCATCAACTTCAAAACTCTAGCAATGAATCCATTGATCGGCTGAACAGCGAATCGAAGAGTGCCTATTTTCTTTTAATGGGTTACGGATATAAAGATGAAGACCTTATCTATACGGGTGAAGACGTCACTAAACAGTATATATCAGAGCCTCCAGGCAGTGGAACAGCACTTTCCAAACTGATGAACGTTTTGCAGAACCCGTAGATTGTTGCGCTGGAGGCCGGGCTGATACTGACAATAATAGCAGCGCTTTTCTGAGCATAGGCTTTCAGCTGGAGGATGAATGAACAAATACACGAAGGGCGCATCCGTAGTCACAGTTATTTATGTTGGAGCCATATACTGTTGATTTTCAGCAGATTTTGACCCATTTTTTCATTTGAACCTGTCCCACCTAAGCAGGTGCAACTAGCTACGGGTAAAAAGCTTTTCGCATTGAAGGTGGATCAGGACGTAACGGCAAACTGGATCAATCTCACCCGACAATCAACACCTAGTAGGCAGATGAGGGATTGTATTTGAAGCTCTAATGCCCATTTGCAACGAGGAAGCGGCGGGCAATGCGATCTGCTGCTTAATGCACAAAGGATTTAGAATATGAAAGCCGCTGTTTTTAATACATATACAGGCCCAGTCGAGATAATTGATGTGCCGGTCCCTGAACTTGCCGCGGACTCAGTTTTGATCGATGTACATGCCGCTAGTATAAACCCGATCGATAATATTTTACGTGAAGGTTACCTAAAGGATATGATCCCGCTGACGTTTCCCCATGTGATGAGCTACGATGTTAGCGGTGTTATCACTGCTGTTGGCACTGATGTAACGGGTTTCAAGACTGGCGATGCAGTCTTCGCGCGCGCCCACCAAGAAGATGCAGGTGCACTTGCCGAAGTTGCACGTGTCAAAGCCAGCGCACTAGCACTCAAACCTGCTAACCTTAGCCACTTAGAGGCTGCGTCAATTCCGCTGGCAGGTCTGACCGCTTGGCAGGCATTGATCGACAAGGCAGATCTCAAACATGGCCAGAAGGTGCTGATCCACGCAGGATCGGGCGGCGTTGGCACACTGGCTATTCAGATCGCTAAATACTTAGGAGCGCTTGTTGCGACAACTGTTAGCGCGCGCAATTCAAAATTGGTAAGCTCATTGGGTGCTGATGTCGTGATCGACTACAAGGAACAGGACTTTACCGAGGTCATCGCAGATTATGATGTAGTATTTGACATGTCTGGCGGCGAAGTCATGGAAAACTCATTCAAGGTGCTCAAAAAGGGCGGACATCTTGTGTCAATCAAGGGGCAAGATACGGATGATTTAGCAACCAAATATGGCGTGTCTTTTGATTGGTTCTTTATGGAGCCCAATGGCGACCAGCTAACTAAGCTGGCAGACATGACCACTAAGGGCACGCTGAAACCGGTTATTGACAGCACCTATGCGTTTACCGACGCAGCGAAGGCCTATGATAAATTGGCTGAGGGCCATGCCGTCGGTAAAATCGTCATCGATATGAAAGCTGCCTGACCGTTACTGTAACTTTTTTAGTCTAAATTCGGTGCTGGCGCTAAGCTGGCACCGATCTTCATCGACGACTTTATCCGAGAATATTAAAGCTAAAGAGTGCTTTATCACAGGCAGGCCGCATAACGTTGCGGCCGGCTTCGCGCAGCACAACTCCTGTGCTTCCCAATATTGGGTCTCTGGAATATCCTTCGTGGTTAAGGCTCAAGCGAAAAATGTTCCGCTTGAGAGAATTATTAGTTATATCAATAACTTATCTTTAATCCCGTTATGAGATCGAATTTCTCGCAACTCTTAAATTTTCGCGTGTCCATTCGATTTCACGATCATAAACTTCTTTTGGACTACCCTCATAAGGTAACCAATGCTCTACGATGAGGCTCATATCGGACAGTTGATCTTTTAAAGCATCAAACACAAAACCTATATCCGTACGGCCTTGCCCAAGCGGACGTCCAGAAATGGTAAATCCAGCACCATAAAAATCCGGAATTATATCGTAATCTTTTAAATGAAGATTGATCGTGAATGGAGCCAGAAGCTTGATCGTCTCTTCTGGCCACTCTTTTGCGCAAATCGAATTTGCAACATCGAGGCAGACCCCAAGGCAATCGTCATTGACCGCTTCAAGTAATGTCACCATCCGTTGGGATGGATAGTTAAAGTGGTTTTCAATAGCGATCTTGCAACCAATTTCCCGCGCAGTAGCAAGCAGTGGCCGAAATGCAGCCGCCAAATCCTCTATAGAAGTCGCGGCATCTTCACCGTCCAGCGCTATGCGTAAAATGGGAGCGTTAATCCGTTTGGCAATATCCAAATACACACGAACTTGTTCCGCATCAAAAGACTGTGTGCCCAGCTCCAAAATCACATTGTGTTGACGCGCCTTTTCAGCCAGCGCATCAATTTCTTCAATGGATAGTTTATCTAACGGCAGATTGTCCGCATATTGCACAACAGCGCAACCTTCAGAAATACCAAAATCTAAAACATCCATCGCTGTCATTGGTTTTTCGGGCACACGATCTTTGTGCCCGATTGACCAACGGAAGCAATAAGTTCCAAGTCCTATTTTCATAGTAACGCCTTGATCAAATCACGATAAGTGTTCTGAGGACGGCCACCTTTAATAAGTTGCTGGATCTTGTCCTTACCAATTTTATCAAGAAGAGAATCGAGATCTTCCATGATCTCAAATGTTGACGCAATTGCCTCAACATTATCACCCGAACGCGTGAATACATCATACGCAACCCAGCCATCATAGCCAATTTCACGCATGTAATGCAGAGTTTCTAGCGTTTCCCAAAGGTGCACGGATGCAGGAAGCATATCCCAATCGGCACCGCGATCATTGTCATTAAAGTGAATGTAGAAAAGGCGGCCAGCTTCATTCGCCACTGCAATTTCTGCACCAGGGCTTTCACCAGCAATTAGTGCATGGCCGACATCCATCGTTACGCCAACGTGCTTGGCGCCAACCCGGTCACAGAAATGCAGAGTGCGGCCCATAGACGGCAAGATAATATGGTTCTTAGATTCATACGCTTTGTACTCGATGCAAATTTTAATGTCATCGCGATGCGCTGCAGCTTGTTGAAAGCACTCAATCATCCAACGCCATTGTTTGATATGATCAACTTGGAATGCATAATCCCAGCCATCAATAAGCGGGCACACTGTGATCATTTCAGCACCAAGGTCTGCAGCCAAATCCATAGCTGTGATCAAATATTGTGTTGCTTCTTGGCGAATAGCGGCATCAGGATTTGTGAAGGAACCATCGCGGAATTTGTCTTCTGTCTTCACGTTTACATTGACTGCAGATACAGCCAAACCGCTTTCCTTCATTGCTTTGGCACCAGAACCGTCATGCCCCAAATCTTGCGGGTAAACCGGTTCAACACCATGAGTACGTGGAATTGATTTAGCGATAGACAGACGCTCTTCGAAAGTGCGGTCTACCTGAAATTGGTGGAAGCGATCACGATAACCACCAATTGTGCCGAGAAGTATTGAGTTTTTATAAGACATAATAATCCTTTAGATGTCAGAAATTATAAAATTGTTTGGGAATGAACAGGACAATTTCAGGGAACAGAGTGATGAGCGTCAGCACAACCAACTGAACCAAGAGAAACGGGAAAATTGCCTTGCAGATCTGAGTGATCGATATATCAGCGATCCCGCTTGCAATGTATAAAGAGAGCCCTACAGGCGGCGTGACGGTGCCAATCATCAAGTTCACAGTCATCATCACACCGAAGAAGACTGGATCGATACCGAATGACGTAACCACTGGTAACAGCACCGGTGTGAAAACGATAATTGCTGAACCACCATCTAAAAAGCAGCCTGCTATAAGCAACAGAATGTTAATAACGAGCAATAAAATGAGAACATTGGTAATGTGATCTGAAAACCAATCAGACAAAAGAAGTGGAAGTTGCTCAATTGTCAGCACGTACCCTACGAGGTTCGCTACACCGACAATTACCATTACCACTGCCGTGTTAAGCCCTGCAGAATAAAACAGTTCAGGCAATTGGCTAAAGCTCAATTCACGGTACCAGAAGAGGCCAACGAGCAGTGCATATACTGTTGCCACCACAGCAGCTTCTGTAGCTGTGAAAACACCGCCTAAGATACCACCAACGATGATGATAGGCATCACAAGTGCGCCAGCAGCAGCAATAAAAGACTTCCATAAACCAGCGTAAGTAAATGGTTCAGCTTCTATGTCCCAGTTGCTTCTTTTTGCTTTTGTATAAATCAACACCATCAAGCCGATTGTCATCATAAGGCCAGGAATAATCCCCCCCATGAAGAGCGCGCCAATCGACACGCCGGACACGACACCATACAGCACCAAAGGAATGGATGGCGGAATGATCGGCCCAATCACACCTGATGCGGCTACGACTGCGGCAGAAAATGATGCGTCGTATCCACGGCGCTTCATCATAGGGATCATCGTTGAGCCAATGGCCGTTGTATCGGCAACTGCAGAACCTGATATCCCTGCAAATATCGTTGATGCGATCACAGCAACATGACCAAGCCCGCCGGAAATCCAGCCCACAAGGTAGGATGAAAAATTGACAAGCCGCCGCGAAATACCGCCATGTTCCATCAACGCTCCAGCCGCCATAAAGAAAGGGATAGCCAGCATTGGAAAGCTGTCTAAGCCTGCATAGACGCGCTGCATAACCAATTGTGGAGACAACAAATCGATAGATGCAAGAACCACCATGGCTGCAGCACCAAGACTGAATATAATTGGTGTTCCGAGAAGTAAAAGAACAAAAAAGACGCCAAAAAGTAGAACTAAAGAGCTCATGATTCATCACCTATAATGGCTTGGCGGGTATGCTTAATCATGACAACGAATAGCCAGATCATCATGAGCGTTACGGAAATGAGAATAATTCCAAAAACGACGCCCATAGGAAATTGTAAGCTAGGCGTGCGCTGATCCCATTCTCTTATTAGAGTAGCGTATCCGCCTCGCATCAAATAGTAGCTACAAATCAAGCCAACCAAGGAGGCAAGAACCGCAGCAACATGCTGCAGCCGCCCCTGAAGCATCTCCGTAAATATTGTTACAGTTAGATGCTGTTCGCGGCGCGCTAAAATAGCAGCTCCTAAAAAGACAATGCAGATAAACAGTAATCTTGCGACTTCCTCAGACCAGCCCAATGAGAATGAAAATATATAGCGGGATGTGATCTGTAGAAAAACGACCAACACCATTCCCGCCATTCCTAGAATGATAGACCATTTCATACAGGAGATGATCGCTTCTTCGACGCGCACGAGCGCGCCGAAGAATTTGTTCTTATTTAAAGAAACCATTGCCGTTAGCCATCATCGCGAACGGCATCAATAAGTTCCATCCAGCGCTTTGCGCCATCACCAAACTCTTTGATTGCATCTTCCCGCAATGGTGCAACTTTAGCAGCAAAAGCATCGCGGTCAGGCCGTGTAACTTTCATACCTTCTTTTTCTAATTCAGAAAGCAGAGAGGCATCGTCGGCAGCAACTTTTGCACGCTGCACCACAGCAGCATCAAGAACGGCTTGGCGAATAATATCTTGATATTCAGGTTTCACCTTCTCCCATAGGTCCTCAGAATAAAGAACCATGTGCGTTAGGTGAAGATGACCTGTCAAAGCCAGATGTTCATTTACTTCCGAAAATTTGGCATTGTAGATATTGGAAAGTGGGTTTTCTTGTCCATCAACAACACCCTGCTCCATTGCCGTATATAATTCGTTGAACGCCATTGGCGTCGCATTGGCGCCCATCATTTCTAGGGTACGCAAATGATAGGTGGATTTAGGTGTTCGAATTTTAAGACCTTGAAGATCGTCAGGACCATTAATGGCAGTCTTTGAATTTGTTAGGTGGCGCATACCAGCTTCAAAATAGCCGAGCAACTCAACGCCATGTTCTCCAACCTTGGCCGCAACCTCTTCTCCAAGTTCTCCAGCAAACGCGCGGAATGAATGCTCGCGGTCCTTAAAAAGATAACCAATTTCAAGCGCACCCATTTCAGGCACCCAAGAGCCGAAAAATCCGGTCGTAACCCAAGTCATTTCCAACGTACCAGAGCGCAACTGCTCAACCATTTCGCGCTGGTTTCCCAGCTGGCTATCGGTAAAAACGCGCACTTCAATGTCACCGTTAGAACGCTCTTCAACAAGGCGCTTAATTTCTCGTGCACCAACATTTTCAGGGTGATCCCCCGGCGAAACAGTACCGATCTTCATGACCAATTCTGCAGCGAATGCTGGTCCTGCCATTGCAGTTGCTGCGAGTAACGCAACACTAAATATCTTGAGTTTCATATCGACTTCCTCCCGTTAAATTGAAATTTGGATACGAATTATTGGCTCATATCCCAGCGCTCATTTTGAGCGTCGTATTCGCGAGACCACTTGTATGGTGCTCAATAATGGCGAGCATTTCCTCTGTGGTCCTATCCCAGTGCTGGCGATATAATCTCTCCAACGCTTGAGAATCTCGATTGAGCAGAGCTTCGTACATCTGCCGGTGCTCTACTGTGGATTGCATAGGTAAATCGCGGATATGCAGCACGAAATAACGTGCCCGGTCCGTTAGCCCCCGCTGCGCATGATACATATCGGCCAAGCGCTTATTCCCGCATTTATCAACGACAGCAAAGTGACATCGCGTATCAGCAAGCACCCAAGCATCGCGATCTTTAGCTTGCATCGCGCGCTCCATCTCTTCGACGGCGCCTTTTATGATAGCCAAAACCTCATCACGGTTTTCACTCTTGGCGATCAGCAGAGCCGCCTCCAGTTCCAAAGCTTTGGTAACTTGGTGAATATCGCGAACATCTTCCAAGCGTAGCGGCATAACTCTCATGCCTTTACGTGGAACGATCTGAACAAGCTGTTCCAACTGCAAACGCAAAATTGCTTCGCGAACAGGCGTTCGGCTGAGATCGAACTTCTCACATAACTCGCGATCAGACCAAAGCGATTCAGAGACGAGAACATTCGTCAGCACTGCGCGGCGCAGAACGTTATAGGCCTTATCGGCAAGGGAACTTGTATTGGTGATATCTGTTTTCATGTTTTATGTAATATATTACATAAAACATCGTGTAAACCCCCCATTAGGAATCCACATTCAAATTCCAATCAAGTCATTGTTATATCAATAGAATTTGTATTCCGTTATTTCTTTATAAGACATATCGGGGGTAAGTTTCGCGCTTGGGAAACTAACGTTATTAGGCGCATCAGGCCAATTTTGCGCTTCTAAACAAAGCCCCGAACACGGGCCATAGGACTGACCATCAAGGCCACCGCCAACAGTTGGGATTTTATATCCATTGTAGAAATGCAATCCGGTTTGCGTAGTCCATACTTCCATAGTGGGGCTATCTGGCGCCGACAGCCGAGCCGCGAAATGCGGCGTTTCTCGGCTTTTACGTGCCAAGGCATAGGTATGATTATACAGGTAGGGTGAAGATTGCTTGGCATCTGCAATTTGACGTGGATGCATAAAATCAAACGGCGTGCTCGCAACAGGAGAAATTTCACCCGTTGGCAACACCGACCCATCATGCGGCAAATAATGATCCGCTGCGATTTCAAGAGTATGGTCATTTGTATCACCATGCCCTTTCAGATTGAAATACGGATGATGGCACATGTTTAACAAGGTGGTTTTACTTGTTGTAGCTGTGAAAGTGAGCCGTAGAATATGCTCATCAACGATCTCATAGGTTGCGCTCACATTGAGCTCGCCAGGATATCCGCCTGCACCATCAGGGCTTTGCAATAAAAATTCGACGGATGAAGCGCTTTTGTTGCCGACCCTCCAGCTTTGAGATGAAAAGCCGTTGCTCCCGCCATGTGAATGATGAGGAGCGCTATTGGTTTCTAGCGTTAAGTTCTGCCCATCGACTTGCGTCTTACCAAGAGCAATTCGGTTCGCATATCGACCAACAACTGCCCCAGCAAAAACACCAGAGTGCACAGCATAATCTTTAGGATTGTTCCATCCATGAATGAGAGGTGCATCTATACCTTTAATACGCATATCAACCAACGTGGCACCGAACGGCATAACTACCACATGGAGATGCTCGCTATCGAGCGAAATTAAGCCAAAGGCATTCATAGTATTTCCGATCATGATAATTGATTGCTGTTCATGAAATGCTCATCATCAAGATTGATGAACAGAAAGCAGCTTTACTCAAGTGAGAGGCCGACTCATTTCTTGCGATTTATTATGTGATCTATTGGCGCTTTTGCAAGCGCCCCTCGTTGATTGAAAGCGCCTTACAAATATAGCCGCAACTCGGGCCTCTATGTTGCCCTCGTAGCGTCGGTCATCGGATCGGCAAGCTCACGAGCACTCGGCAGTCTACTAGATGGCAATAGGCCTGGCTGCCGTTCAATCATTCGGTGCACGACAGCTGGTTTACCTTCAATATGCAATCTGCGCACCTCCTCAAAGTTTTCTGCATCAGCCTTAGTGCGTCGCTGTGAAACGCACTCCCAAGAATGCGTTCACACAACTGATGCGCGTAAATTCGCACGAAGTTTAAAATGCATTTGGTCTTGATTTAGCACCAAATGGCCTACTGCCCATAAAAACTTCTCGGCGGCACCTCACTCCAAACATACACATTTAACTGCCACCCAGCTGACGGAGAGATCAAGTCCGGCGCAACTTAAGCTCATCAGAATCAAGACCTTACCCAACAGCCCCTGCTCTAATAACGACACATAAAGCCAGCGCCAGAAATGCGGGCTGTAACTCTGGCTTGATATTCATTGGTAGGATCAATAGAAATTGATTCGTCCTACCAATGGGAAATTCTGAAAAGCGCCATTGGTAAGAAGACACATTTGGGAGGCTGGTTTTGAAAGATAAGATTGGTTCATGGCGCTCTGGGGCTGCTTACGCCGCAGAAACTATTGGCACAGCAATTCTTAGCGGTGACTACCGTGAAGGTGAGCGCCTACCATTAGAAGCCGATCTGGCTGCAAGCCTAAGCGTCTCTCGCAACACGCTTCGCGAAGCTATTAAATTACTCGCCGCAAAATCCTTGGTTGAAGTCGCGCCGCGCCGCGGCACAGTCGTTTTATCAAAAGAGCAGTGGAACGTCTTGGATGAGGATGTCCTCAACTGGAGCGGGCCGAAAGTTGAAAGCGACCGGAGCTTAATGAACGAGCTAGCTCGTATTCGTTACCTCGTCGAACCTGCCGCAGCATTTGATGCGGCGACATGTGCCCGTCCAGAACAGGTCGCAAACATTATGGCTGCCTATAAAGCCATGGAAGAGCAAGCAGGTGAATCGCTCAGAAATGAAGAAGTATACAAACGCCGTGTTGATGTTGATGTGGCTTTTCATTTTGCCGTTGCTGAGGGGTCTAACAACCGCTTTTTAATCTCCATTACCCGCACCATAATTCATGCGATGCGTGCCAACTTTCGAGCACTCAACCGTGACACGAAACATTACCACGGCAACCTCGAAAACCACGGCCACGTTGCTGAAGCCATTGCCCGACATGATGAAAAAGCTGCGCATCAATTCATGGAAGATCTGATCAAGCGAAACCGCAAAGATACAAGAACCATGCTTGGGCAAGACCAAAGCACAGACAGTCACGATTAGTGCAATCAAAATTTAAATTTCAACAGGAGGAAGAACTATGAAACGTCGTATCCAAATAATATCTGCCGCGCTGGCCAGTGTCATCGCAGTAGGCACCATGCCTGCTTTTGCCGAATATCCAGAACGTCCAATTACACTACTTGTACCATGGTCAGCAGGCGGAGGAACGGATGTTGTGGGACGTATGATCGCCACCGGTCTACAGGAAGCATTAGGACAGCCCGTTAATGTCGTAAACCGTGCTATTGAAATCGGCACAAGAAACCCAAGCCGCGAGACGATTGCTCCCTCCCACTTGAATTTTGCCTTTATACCCTTGGTTTGAACCAGACGCAGTTGGACTGGTAGCGGCTTTGGAAGACTCATGCTTACCACTATGCGATAGAACCGTATTGATAACGCCAGGTGGGAGCGCGACAGCGGTAGCCTTGTTTAGCGCGTTAGACAACAACCTCTTCATTGATCTCAACTCCAAGACCCGGCCCTTGTGGAATTGGAAGGAAGCCATTTTTGACGCTAATTTTTGTTTGCGGTGACAGATAATCGTAAAAATCTCCAGCTTGATTGTAGTATAACAAACCGCATCAACTTGAAGAGACTCTGAACAGATTGATATGCCGCCTCCCGTGCCAATCATAATTGCCCTGCTGTTTAAGCGGTAAGGCGGGCGGCCGCTTTTTCAGATTGCGCCATACGCCATTGTCCGACGGCCACTGCAATGATGAGCAAAAGACCTTTGGCAACTAATTGACAGAAAGTTGGTATACCTAAGAGATTCATGCCATTTGACAATGTAGCCAAAAGCAAAACGGCAAGCATCGTTCCAACAACGGTCCCCTTACCGCCTGCCATTAAAGCACCACCGAGAACACGGCGGTGATGGCCTCTAACTCCAGACCTTGAGTTCCCGATGCAGGTTGCCCCGAACTGGTTCGCGCAGTCACTAGAACACCAGCCAATCCCGAAAGCGCACCAGAAATTGCGTAGATATAGTAGCGCATGCGATTAAGGTTGATCCCTGCCAAACGCGCAGCGGCAGGATTGCCGCCCATGGCATAAAGACTGCGTCCAAAAACTGTCGATTTGAGCACAAAATGACCAATAAATGCGACGGCAATAAGTAACGCTAGAGAAACAGGAATGCCTGGAAAATTACCGAATTGTAGAAAACGGCCTGAACCAAGATAGGCTAGATTTTGATCAATCACGCCAACCAGACATCCATCAGATGCAATCAAAAACGTAACTGTAGATATCTCGTTACCCTCAGGACATTTCCGTTAAATTACCAAATCTGGGAAAGAGGAGATGTTTATGAACAAGGATCAACGTGAAGTTCAGCGTAAATTACGCATTCTTCAGCATGCTGAGGAGATTGGCAGCGTTGTCAAAACATGTAGATATTTCGGTATCAGCCGCTCAGGCTTTTACAGATGGCGCGACGCTTACGCGAAGAATGGCGAAGCTGGCCTAATCAACCGCCCATCCATTCCCAAGCAACATTACAATAGGACACCAGTTGAAATCGAAGAAAAGGTTCTTCATCTACGTCGTAAATATCATCTGGGGCCAATTCGTATCGTCTGGTACATGCAACGATATCACGACATCAATATTGCCAGTGCAACCGTCTCCAGAATTCTAAAGCGCAATGGAATGAGCAGGCTTCCCAGAGGAACTCTGGCTTCGCAAAGTTCATACAAAGCGCTACAATAAACAGGTCCCTGGCCATCATATCCAGATGGATGTTAAGTTCCTGACATTCAAAGGGAAAAAGGTCAGAAAGTTCGGCGCTTTCAATATACGGCAATTGATGATGCTACCCGTGTAAGGGCCTTAAAAATTTATGAGAGACACACTCAGGCAAACGCCATAGACTTCGTCGATCGTATCATCGAAAAATTCCCGTTCTGTATCAAGGAAATCAGAACTGACTACGGCCATGAGTTCCAAGCTAAGTTCCATTGGCATGTCGAAGATCTGGGTATACGCCACGCATATATCAAACGCGTAACGCCGCAACTTAATGGCAAAGTCGAGCGATCGCATCGATCAGATGAACAAGAGTTCTATCAGCTTCTCAGCTACAAAGGTGATCTTGATCTCGAAGCCAGACTTCATGAATGGGAAAAGTTTTACAACTTCCATCGGCTGCATGGAGCATTCAATGGAAAAACCCCTTACGAAGCGCTCAGAGAGAAGCTACAATGATCAAATAAAATGTCCTGAGGGTTACAGCACCTTACAAATCGGGAAACTTCTAGGCCTGACACTTTATCGGTGCCAATGACTGCTATTGAGTATTCATGTAAGTAGTAATTTGATATTCGGAACTTCCTCTTTCCGCCCATACAGACTTCGGTTGGCTGTCTTCCAAAGAGTTCAATATCTGAGTGTCTCATTTCCTCAGAGGGATATTGTCTAAGCCCGAGCAAAGCCTAGTGACATTAATGTTTTTGGCTTGCAGTCAGTTAAGAGACAGGACCAGTACTGTCTGACGATGGAGAGACCACCGTTTGGTTCTTGCCTTTATGTTTCGCTAGGTAAAGAGCTTCGTCGGCTCGATTTATCAGCATCTGCGGCGTCTCAGCTCCGACCCTGAAAGCCAAACCAATGCTGACTGTCACTCGAAGTACAGTGTCATCCCCTTGGGTTACCAACCTTATTGCTTCTATGCATTCGCGAATGCGTTCGGCGACGGTGATAGCATTGGTTACGTTGGTCTTGGTAAGAACAACCAAGAACTCCTCGCCCCCATGGCGCGAGACGATATCGTCGTCGCGCACAATGTCACTGATCCTGCTGGCTACATTCTTGATGCATTCATCGCCGACAGCATGGCCGCAAGTGTCGTTAATCTTCTTAAAATCATCAATGTCTAGCATAAGGAAAGCAATTGACGTATTTTTGTCGGTGGCTTCGCTCCATATCTTCTCCATATCATCGTGTGCTGAGCGCCGGTTTTGAAGTCCAGTCAAAGGATCAAGATTAGCAACCAACTTCAATTCGGCATTGAGTTGAGCAAGTGCCTCTTGATCACGAAGTTCCCGAATTTTGGATTTGAAGCTTTTCCACTGGCTCCTGATAGTCGCCCTTCGTGTTGTGGCAAAGGATGCAATTGCGCTGCAATAGAAACAGCTAACAATAATTGCTGTTAGCGGCTCAGAGACTGGGCCGATAGCGAGCATTAACAATTGAAGAGCAGCCGCTACTGTCACTGCGACAATCGTCCACTTGAACTCGATTGGAAAAAACAGCACGGCTGTTGCCACAGTAAATAGACCCGCCGTGAGATAGCGTTCAAATAGGAATACACCGCCCATCGCGCCAAGAAAACCTGCCTCCAGCATTATGGTCACTGAGACCACAATCATTGTCATCCCTTGGACCCACCGCGCTTGCTGCCTTCCCCAGAGAATGTAAGCGCCTAATAAGACAGAGGTGCCTATGAGGCCGCGGACAATGAGTGATGCGACCAAGAGCGTGGGACTTACGAGGTAATCGAAAGATATCAGAAGGATATTAAAGACAAGAGCTGCCTGTAGCCAGGAACGAGCCTTGAGTGAATGTGCCGCCCAAGAATACCTGTCATAGACTGCAGCAAACTCGTGGGGAGTGTCGGATTGAAGGCTATCATGTGTCAGCAATGCATCTGGCAGCATGTCGCGATCAGTCATCGCTGTTTCAAGCGCCTCATTGTAGACGAGCTGGCTGTGGGTCCGATGGTCGACTTGATTGCATTTATTCATTATGATCGCTGGACTTGTCCCATTTTAATTCCGCATCCAGTTCTCGTTTAGACCATTTTTCGTTCGAAGTCTGCCGGTGATATTCCTCCTATTGCTGAGGGTGTTGTCAAGGGAAACTAAAACGGGAGTAAAAGACCACTCAAGCAATCATTATGCCGCGCACAAAATGCGCTAGTCGTTTAACGACTGATCGCGTAATTGTTTAAAATTTGGCCGGCTCACGAAATGGCGTTGATGGTTAAATTGGTTGAAAATGGTGGCATAAATAGACGAGAACTTTTACAAACTTTCCATTGACCGAAAGCGGCCCATTGCACGTTCTCGTTGTTAAAAATATAAGTGCGAACTCTCAACATGGTTATTCTTATATTTTCCTGTTTCGTAGCCATGACGAATGCCAAGGTCTTGCATGGCAGCGCCGCAAGAGCCAAGTTTATCCGTGACTATTTCAACGGGAGAACCGTATTTGGAAAGCAGTTTTCTTAGTACTTTCAGTGCAGCGCGGCGATCTCGACGTTTTGAAACATAGCTTTCCAACACAGTGCCTTTGTGATCAATGTCGCGCCAAAGATACAGTCTCTCGCTGTTGATTTTGACTAAGGCTTCATCAATGTGCCAGCGCCAGTTTGAGTGGATCCCTGCCAGATGTTCCCGAGCTTCTTTGGCAAAAAAGAACCAAAACGGTTTTACCAAGATCGCACTGTTTCATGACAAATGTCGTTTCCACGCTCGTGCAAAATATCTTCGACTTGCCGCAAACTGAGCGGAAATCGGACCTAATAGATTACCGCTAGCTTAAAAATTTCGGGCGAAGTTTTAAAATACTTGAGTGGATTTCTCGTTGTCACGGCTGAAAATTATCGTGCATTTCAAATCAAGGCAAGCTCCTCTGACAACACCGACGCCAAAGCGATGCGTGAAAGCGAAGCTAAAGGAAGATCGAGTTGATCCGGCACATACCAATCAGGTTTGGGCGATGACTTTGTCCATGATCAGTTACCTACACGTCGCAAGCTTCGTATTTTGACCATCATCCATACATTCTCACGGTATTCACCAACAACAAAAACCGCCATCAACCAATAAATCAACGCCGGTGCAATACGATGCGGCATCGGAAAGCAAAAATACCGCTGGGCCTACCATTTCATTGACATTTGCCATGCGCTGCATCGGCGTCTGGCTCTCGAACTCCTTCGTCTGATGAACCATCTCAGGGCGCGTATTCATCGGCGTTGCGGTATAGCCAGGCGAAATAGAATTAACTCTTATTCCACGATCCACCCACTCCATTGCCATGGATTTAGACATATGAATAACCCCCGCTTTGGAGGCATTGTAGTGCACTTGGCTCAAACCTTTATTGACGATAATGCCGGACATTGAAGCGATATTCACAATGGAGCCACCTTGCCCATGTGCGATCATGGCGCGCGCCTGGGCTCGACAAGACAACCAAATGCCTTTCATATTGATATCCATCAAGGTCTGGTACTGGTCTTCCTTCATCTCCTCGCAAGGATTGGCGTTTGCTATCCCCGCAGCATTAACTGCGAGTTTCAACGGGCCAAGCTTAGCTTCGGTACGGCTTACGGCTTCGGCCAAATCTGAACCAGATGTCACATCAGCTGCAATCTGTATGGATTTGCGTCCTGCTGCTTCTATAGATTTTTCGGTTTCAGCCAAGCCGTTATCTTCACGCCTATCGAGCAGTGCCACATCGGCACCGCATTGCGCGAGACCGATTGCGATCCTCTGCCCTATTCCACTGCCCGCACCAGTCACCAATGCAACGCGGCCTGACAAATCAAAGAGTGCCGGTGCGTTCAAAAACATTTCAGTCATAGGTATCTCCTGAAGTAGGAATCATCTGAAAATTAGAGCGTCGCCAGCTCTATTATGGAAACATCGTTCGCCGCATCGCGGTTAAGGATTCCTGATTGTTTTCCCTGCGCCATAACCATGATGCGGTTTGACACGCCAAGTACTTCTTCAAGATCAGAGCTCACCACAATCACCGACACGCCTTCATGGGCGAGAGCAACTATAATGTCATAAATTGCGGACCGTGCACCGACATCAATACCTCTTGTAGGCTCATCCAGAACCACCACTTGCGGATTGCGCGCAAGCCATTTTGCAATAACAACTTTTTGCTGGTTTCCGCCGGACAATTCGTCTGCACTCTGATGACCGCTACCTTTGACACCGAATTTTGTAATACTTACATCGGCAAAGTCTTTAATTCTGCCTGCGGTCATCCAGCCATTGGCCGCAACAGTATTCATATTTGCATAGGCAATATTCTCAGCAATCGTGTGGGGTAGTACAAGCCCCTGTAACTTGCGATCTTCAGGAACAAGCACCATGCCGTTTCGGATAGCATCTTGCGGTGTCCGGAGCTTAATTTCCTTACCGTTCAAAAGTATCGAGCCCTCAGAAATCGGATCAACGCCGACAATTGCACGCACCAATTCGGTTCGTCCCGCCCCGACAAGTCCGGCGATTCCAAAAATTTCGCCTTTGGCCACTTTGAAGTTAATGTCGGAAAAACTACCAGAAGGCGATTTCAGTTTTCGCACCTCCAAAACAGTTTCATCTTTCGGCATTGGAATGACAGGAAACATGCGTTCAAGGCTGCGTCCGACCATTGCCTCTACGATCGTGCGTACAGGTACATCAGCGCTAGCAAATTCCTGAACTTTCACACCGTCACGCATAACCACAATGCGATCGGCGATCCGTTTGATTTCTTCCAACCGATGCGAAATATAAATTATGCCGACCCCATCAGCCTTGAGGCTTTCAATCTGCTCAAAGAGTTTCGTGGTCTCCTCACCGCCAAGCGCTGCCGTCGGCTCATCCAAGATCAAAAGCCGTGCATTCAGCGTCAACGCCTTAGCAATTTCGATCAACTGCTGGTTTGCCGTGGAAAGTCCTTCGACCAATCTACGGGGCGAAACATTAAGTCCCAAGCGCCGCAAGCTTTCCTCGGCGCGTTCATCCATGGCCTTCCGGTCCACAGCTCCCGCTTTGGTAGGATACCGACCGACGAAGATGTTTTCCGCAATAGAAAGATGCGGCAGAAGCAGTAATTCCTGATGAATCATACCCACGCCCGCATCAATGGCTTCACGAGGATTGAAGGGAGCGTAAGGTGCTCCTCTCCACATCATTTCACCGGATGTCGGGAGAACCGTACCAGAGATAACATTAGAAACCGTAGATTTACCGGCACCGTTTTCACCCAGCAAAGCGACAACTTCTCCAGCTTTAACATCCAAATCTATCCCATGAAGAACTTCAATCGGTCCGTAGGACTTTTTGATATTCCGCAAGGATAGAATTGTACCTTCGCTGTCCGAAATCATAACTTTGCCTTTCGTGTCACAGTGCCGATAGTATGCTTGTTACGGATGTTTTTCGACGAATTTCGCAGCGTCACTACATGTGGTTAAGACCGCATTTGGAATTTGACGCGCTGGCACAGATGCCCCATTTGCAATAGCAATTGCTGAGTTGACCGCCAAAACACCCATCGCCTGAGTGCTCTGAGTTGCCGTAACAACAAATGGCGTGTCGCACGCAACGAGTGATTCCAATGCTGCTCCATCACCGTCATAACCACCGATCGTAACTTGATCGGACATTCCGGCAACTTCAACAGCTTTAGCCGCCCCCATTGCTAGACCATCAGCCTGACCAAAGATAATATTGATATCAGGATTGGCCTGAAGCATATTCTGAGCAATCTGGAAACCTTCGTCCGGTGACCATTGCTGGCTCCATTGCTGTGCAACAAGTTCGACACCTGGATTCTCGTCTATTGCGCGCTTACAACCTTCAAAGCGCAACACTTCAGGTGTTGTGCCTTTCTGGCCGTGAATGATGGCCATTTTGCCCTTACCTTCTGCCAAGCCTATGATGTGATTGCAGACCTCATATGCCGAGTTGATACTTTCACCAGCAATGAAGGTATCTCCTGGGGCGCCTTCAGGCTCACGATCAACATTGATTACCGGAATTTCTTCCGCACGGGCTAAGCGGGTGGGCACAGCAGCAGCGGCAGCTCCAGCAGGAATATAAATAAAGGCGTCTATGCCTTGCGTCATTAAATCTTGAACTTGGCTAACCTGCGTAGCGGTATCATTTTTCGCATCTACAACAATAACCTCGATGCCCAGTTTGCCGGCATAACCTTCGACGCCAAGTTTGATCTGGTTAAAAAAGTCAGCTTGCAGGTTTGGGACAGCGAGTCCGATTTTTTTGATGCCGCCGACACCTTCAGCCGTAGCGGATGATGCAAGCCCAACGACCGCTGTCGCTGCGAGCAGTGCTTTTATAGTGGATTTCATGGTATTCTCCTCCTTGTTTGTTGGCCCGATAAAATATCTCGGAACCTAGTGCGGCCCGAACATACGAACCAATTCGGCGGCGCAAGTAAGCATGACATGCGCCGATATCTTTAACGTCTCTGTTTGAAAGTTTCCGCTGCAACTGCCAGTACAATAACCATGCCAATAATGACGGCCTGCAGAAATGGTGAAACGCTAAGTAGGTTAAGTCCATTGCGCAGCACACCAATGATGAGAACGCCAATCAGCGTTCCGACAATACCACCGGTGCCGCCAGACAAACTTGTTCCCCCAATGACAACCGCGGCAATGGCATCAAGCTCATAAGCAACACCTGAACTCGGTTGCACAGAGTCCAGCCGTGCGGCAAGCAAAATGCCAGCCAAACCTGACAGCAATGCGCAGACAACATACACAAGCACTGTAGCAAGTTTCACATTGATACCTGCAAGGCGCGCCACCTCAGGATTGCCGCCGATCGCATATAGAGACCGACCCTCTTTGCGCAATCGCAAAAACAGCATGGCTACAACGAATACAACGAGCATAACTGCCACTGTCATAGTCAAGAAGCCGAAATGACGGATTATTGCGCCAAGATTGAACCAGGCCGGAAAGCCAATGATCTGCGAACCGTTTGTAATCATATTAGCCACACCGCGCGCAATAGACATCATAGCCAGTGTCGCAATAAAGGCAGGTACCTTGAACTCTGTTATAAGCAGTCCAGATAATGCACCACAAAATGCTGCAGCAATCAAAGCCCCAGCAATTGCAACAGCCATAGGCAATTCAGCTACAACATTTAAATAACCAAGCACCATCATGGAGAGCGCCAATACGGATCCGACAGACAGGTCGATACCTCCGATGAGTATAACGAAGGTCATCCCAACGGCCATTATCCCAAGCACTGTAATCTGATCTGCAATGTTCAAAAAATTGCGAAACGACAAGAATGAATCAGTTGCGAAAGACAAAAATGCGCAGAGCAGCAAAAGTCCAATCAAAGGCCCAACAGCCCCGCTAAGCGAGAAAAACTTCGAGAACCTCTCCATCAACTGAGACTCAGATGCCGTAGTACTTACCATTTCCTCCCCCTCGCATATTTATTCACTTACGATATTTAATGCTTACTTTATTGAAAGGCATCTGTCAACATCAGAAAACCTTGGATAAAGCTGGGCTGCAGAGCCTCTCCACATATAAACACCCAAATTGAACACCTTGACTAACTTCTTTCTGCATGTTTTATTAAGCGTGAATTTTTATACAGGAGTGATCATGAATTCCCACGACCTTCGTCTTATGGCCAACAAAATCAGGCGCCGAGATGTGCAAGCCGTGTTTGAAGCAGGGGCTGGGCATATTGGCGGAGAGATGTCTGTCATCGACCTCCTTACCGCGCTCTACTTCGATATTATGTCCGTGAACCCAGACAACCCCAACGATCCGAAACGTGATCGACTTGTTTTGAGCAAAGGGCATACAGCCCTCGCCTTGTATATCGTCCTGTCTGAAAAAGGGTTTATTGCGAAAGATGAAATCTCCACCTTTCTCAAACCACACTCTCGCCTAAACGGCCACCCAAACCGCACCAAAGTACCTGGCGTGGAAACGAATACGGGGCCTCTTGGTCATGGATTGCCTATCGCCGTCGGCATGGCCAAGGCGGCGCAAATGAACGACGAACCTTGGCGTACTTTCGTCATAACTGGAGACGGCGAAATGCAGGAGGGATCCAATTGGGAGGCCATAATGGCAGCTTCACAATTCAAACTCGACAATCTGACACTCATTATTGATCACAACCGACTGCAACAAGGCGCGCGTTTAGTAGACACGAATGACGTGGCTCCGCTACGACCTAAACTAGAGGCATTTGGCTGGGCTGTTGAGGAAATCAACGGCCATAACATGGACGAAATATGTTCGGTCCTTGCCGCTGATAAAGTAGTTAAGGGTAAACCCAAATGCATTGTCGCACATACCAACAAAGGCCAAGGCATTTCATTCATGTCCGATGATGTGGCATGGCATCACAAAGTGCCAAACGAGCAGCAATACAAGCAGGCCATGGCCGAGCTTGAGGAGGCTTCACAATGAACGCACCATTAGAAACCTCCAGCCTCTATGACTGTCGCGATGCTTTTGTCGCCACGTTAGAAGATCTTGCCGCCGCGAATGAGTCTATTGTTGCTGTATGTAATGATTCCGTTGGATCGTCCAAATTAGCAGGTTTTCGTGAAAAGTTTCCAGAGCGTCTGATCAATGTTGGTATCGCGGAACAAAATATGGTTGGCGTCGCAGCTGGGCTGGCCAATGCCGGCAAAATACCGTTCGTATGTGCAGCGTCACCGTTTTTAACAGGGCGCGCTCTGGAGCAAATCAAGGCAGACATCGCTTACTCTGAGACCAATGTTAAATTGGTCGGCATCAGTTCAGGAATGGCTTATGGGGAACTTGGCGCGACGCACCATTCAATTGAGGATTTTGCTTGGATTCGTGCACTGCCGAATGTACCAGTTATTGCTCCTGCAGACAGGATTGAGACTGCGTCCGTGATAAAATGGGCAGCAGAACATCAAGGTGGGTGCTTCCTCCGTTTGAGCCGTGTCGGCGTTCCCGATCTTCTGCCCGAGAATCATGTTTTTGAGCTTGGCTGCGCAAACATACTGCGTGATGGTTCTGATGTGACGATCATTGCCAACGGCACTTTGACATATCGAGCAATGATGGCGGCTGCAATTCTGGATAAGCAAGGTATATCGGCACGCGTTATCAATATGGCCTCTGTGCGCCCAATCGATACTCAAGCTATTGTGGAAGCTGCACAGGCAACCGGCGCAATTATCACCTGTGAAGAACATACGATATTCGGTGGCCTTGGCAGTGCTGTCGCAGAGGTTGTTGTTGATGAAAGTCCTGTACCGATGAAACGTCTCGGCGTTCCGGGCATATTTGCGCCAACAGGTTCTGCGAATTTCCTTATTGAGGAATTTGGTATGTCGCCGAGCGGCATAGCGGACAGCGCTACCAAATTGATAATGCGGAAGAAATAATCGTGGCAACAAAAGCTATCCTGGCGATTGATGAAGGCACAACCAACTCAAAGGTCGTGCTGGTCAATGCGATGGGAGAAATCATTGCAAGCGGTGCAGCACCGGTGCCAATTGAACATCCAAAATCCGGTTGGGTTCAGCAGGACGCCAACGAGATATGGTCCGCGACTAAGCTTGCGATAAAGAGCTGCCTTGCCAAAGCGAACGATATTGAAATCGTGGGATTGGGCATATCGAACCAACGCGAATCCATACTTATCTGGGATCGTAAAACTGGCACACCACTTGGCCCAATCATTAGTTGGCAATGCCGACGTACGGCCGCTAAATGTGATGCATTAAGGCAAGACGGCTATGAACCGAATGTAATCGCCAAGACCGGATTACCACTTGATCCAATGTTCCCACCGACAAAGGTTGCGTGGCTACTGGAAAATCACGGCAAGGACACGGCCGATATATGCGTTGGAACCGTGGACAGTTGGCTCATATGGAAGCTCTCCGGCGGAAAAACACATGCGAGTGATCGTTCAAACGCCGCACGTACTCAGCTTTTCAATCTTGCCGACGGCCAGTGGGACAAAGAACTTTGCGCTTTATTCGGTATTGATATAGACACTCTGCCCGCCGTTTATGATTCATCGCATATCTTCGGTGAAACGCACGCCACAGGCGTTTTGCCCGACGGCATTCCGATCGCCTCAGCAATTGGCGACTCCCATGCAGCGCTGTTCGGGCATGGAGCTTTTCATGACGGTGACGGTAAGATCACATTCGGAACAGGATCTTCCGTCATGACGACGCTTCCTGAATTCATAACACCGCCAGACGGAATAACAACAACCATCGCTTGGTCATTGAACGGTCGTTCGACCTATGCATTCGAAGGTAACATTCTTGTAAGTGCAGCCATTTTTCCATGGGCGGCCGACATGCTGGGCCTTTCCGGTGTAGAGGAGTTGATTGATTTAGCTCAAACAGTTGAAGACTCAGACAGTGTTTGCCTCGTCCCTGCACATGTGGGCCTTGGTTCACCCCATTGGGCATCGCAGGCACGCGGATTGGTTTCAGGCCTGTCATTCAACTCAAAACCAGCTCATATGGCACGTGCGGCAACAGATAGTGTGGCCCATCAGGTCGCCGATGTTCTTGAAGTTATAAAGCATACTGAAAGATGTATCGGACGTCTTTTTATCGATGGTGGCCCGAGTAATAACAAGTTTCTGATGCAGTGTGTGGCAAACAGCATTTCGCACAGCATTATCCCTTGCCGCAATACCGAAGCTTCCGCTCTTGGTGCGGCACATCTTGCAGGACTGAGCACAGGATTTTGGCCAAACCTCGAAGCGGTGGCAAGCCTTGCATCACATGGAACACCTTATAAACCGAAGATGCCTGCAGAAAAGCTGCTTTCACAACGAACGGCATGGCGAGAGGCCGTTGCACGCACTGTGCTTCGCGTATAGTGAATATTTATTCGTGCATATCGGAAAGTTAACCTCATGTCCCGTCTAAATGAACTTCGAATGATCGCCCGCGTAGCGCAAATGTATCACGTTGAACATCAACGTCAGTCTGACATCGCAAAGCATCTTCGCATATCGCAAGCAACAATATCACGCATGCTCAAACGTGCATTGGAAGAAGGCATTGTGCGTACGACAGTCTCTTCACCATCCGGCACATATGCCGAACTAGAGACCGAGCTACGCGCAAAATTCGCGATCGACGAGGCCATCGTTGTGGAATGTTCCGAAGACCGCGAAGGCGCGATCATGGCACGCATTGGAGAGGCTGCAGCCCATTTCATTGAGGCGACACTTCAGCCGGGCGAAGTGATCGGCGTTTCCAGTTGGTCAGAAACTATTCTCAAAATGGTGGATAACATCCACCCTATGAAGAACAATATGGCAAAATATGTGGTCCAAACACTCGGTGGCATGGGGGATCCGACAGTCCAAATTCATGCCAACCAGCTGACCACACGACTGGCTAAGCTAACCGGAGCAGATGCTCACCTTTTGAGCGCACCAGGTGTGGCACAATCGCGGGAGGCTAAATTGGTCCTCCTGAGCGATACTTATGTGCGCGAAACAATGGACTTATTTGGCAAGATTAGTCTTGGAATTGTCGGAATCGGCGCTATCGAACCTTCTGGCATGCTGGCCCGCAGCGGAAATGTGTTTACCGCTCGTGAATTGGCAGAGGTCGAAGAGGCCGGCGGTGTCGGCGACATAAGCTTACGTTTCTTTGATGCTGAAGGTCGACCGGTGAAAACACCGCTCGACGACCGGGTAATCGGTATGACACTGGACGAACTTGCTAAAATCGACCGTGTTATTGCATTGGCAGGCGGGCAATCAAAAACCGAGGCTATCCGAGGCGCACTTCAAACCGGCGCTATTGATCTTCTTGTAACCGATAAATTCACAGCGGAACGTCTCGTTTCAACATAACAACAATGCATTTGAGGAGTAAATTGCATGTCCCGTTTTTCAGGAAAAACCGTCGTTATCACCGGTGGTAACAGAGGTATCGGTTACGCAATGGCTGAACGCTTTGCTTCAGAGGATGCGAACGTAGTCATCGCCTCTATTGAAGAGCACGTTTATGAAGCAGCCGATGCTTTGGTTGCAACCGGCGCGAAGGCTAAGGGATTTGTGTGTGATGTAACCAACATTTCGCAGGTTAAAGAGCTGTATGAATTTGCAGCTAAAGAATTCGGCAGCGTAAATATATCTGTTCAGAATGCAGGTATTATTACCATCGCAAAAGTTGAAGACCTGACTGAAAAGGAATGGGATGCAACGATGAATGTGAACACCAAAGGTGTATTCCTGTGCTGTCAGGAAGCTATACGCCACATGCGCGGTAATGGCGGCAAGCTGATCAATATGGCATCCGGACAAGCCCGCGATGGGTTCATCTACACACCGCACTATGCTGCATCCAAGTTTGGAGTTATGGGATTGACCCAAAGTCTTGCCAAGGAAGTTGCACTGGACGGGATCACTGTTAATGCGATTTGCCCAGGTATTATCAAAACGGATATGTGGGACTATAATGACCGTGTCTGGGGCAAAATGCTCGGTGACTTCGGTCCCGGTGAATTGATGGAAAGTTGGGTTCAGAATATTCCGATGAAGCGTGCGGGTGAAGGTCGCGACGTGGCAGGACTTGTCTCCTTTCTAGCCAGCAACGACGCTGACTATATTACCGGCCAAACCATCAATGTGGATGGCGGTTTGATCATGTCGTAACCGTTTGCCGGGCGATATACCGCCCGGCATGTTTTTACAAAGAGAGCGGCTAGGCAGCCTTTATTCCAGCATGAAGCTTCGTGACTTCGAAAGCAGCGTCTGCCGCCTCTCGCCCCTTTTTTATGAAGTGCCCGCCAAAGAAGGATTGATGTTCATCAGAAGACTGGAAGTGATGCGGCGTCAGAGATACGGACAAGACCGGAACGCCGGTTTTTAGTCCCACCTCCATCAAGCCTGAAACGACGGCTTGGGCCACGAAATCATGTCGGTATATTCCGCCATCAACCACGAGCGCAGCAGCCGCGATAGCCGTATATTCACCCGTTTGCGCTAACTTTTGCGCGATCAAAGGCATTTCAAACGCGCCGGGCACATCGAAGATATCAATATGTGCCTCTACCTCGAGTTCATTAAGTCTTTGTTGAAAACCTTCCAACGCTTGGTCGACAATGTCGGCGTGCCAGCGTGCTTTTATAAAGGCAAATTTGGGGGATTTTGTCATAGCTCTAGATCCTTTCCACATGACAGAATCCCAGAGCGTCAGAACGCACGGCTCAATAGCCCGCACGCTCCATTCTCTACCATCCGGACTATGACCGTCGGCCCCGGATTTTCACCGGTGTCTGCTGACCTGCCCCGAAAGGCAGCGCTCGCGGGCTATAACCGCCGGTGGGGAGTTTCACCCCGCCCTGAGAATATATTTCGTTTACTTAAGTTATGTTTCGAAGTCAAAATACAAATCGAGAATGCTGCTAATATCTTAAGTGGCCCTCTCTTTAGACGTCCGGCTTGCCCATTACTGTCCCATTGTCTCATTTACAGAATACAAGATATCTACAACTCTAGGGACAACGCAGTCACTAAAAGAAACAACAGAACTACACTAAAGTTATTTAGTCTTAATTGGATTTTAGGTAACTCTTACTCACAGGCGTTCGAATACAACCTCTTGCAAAGAATAATGCCTGAACACGCATTGGTTTATGGATCTTGACGATGCCGGCGCAAATGGAGACTTGGTGTGTAGACTACAATAATATTCGGCCAGACAGCGCAATCGGAAATGAGGCGCCGATATCGCTCAAACGAACCAATTAACGCTTGAGTACTAACCTCGGAAATACTCCAACCATGTGGTCCAGAGTTGGGGAGCAGCTCACTACCCCAACAACAATACGCCTGTAGTTCAATCGCTCAGCCTCTGGCAATTGCATTATACGACTCTTAAGCTCGTGATTAGTTAGGATAATGCTAGAAGACCGACTAGCGCCGAAATACCATAATGCATTACCCCGAATGTCATAATCTCGAATTAAAGTGACTTACAAGCTCAGGGGTCAGCCCGACGTGCTTGCCAGCTCCGCAATGCGACAACTCCTATGAAAATAAGGCCTAATACTGTCTGCTGCATGAATGATGAAAACCCAGTGACTCCCAAGCCATTTTCTAAAATCCCTAGAATTAAAGCGCCAAGCAGAGAGCCTATGATGAGCCCTCTTCCACCAAACAGCGAAGTTCCACCCAACACAACAAGTGCAATGACATGAAACTCAATACCTGTAGCAACGGATGCTTGAGTGGAATTTAGTCGCGCAACCCAGACGATCGCCGCCACTCCACTAAGCGCTCCCATCAATACGTAAACTGTGAATTTCACTCGGCGAATGTTAATACCTGACAGTCGTGCTGCTTCCTCATTTCCGCCGACAGCGATCACACGTTTGCCGAAACTTGTGTAGTTGAGCATTACGAAGCCGAGGATAACAACAAGTGCAGCCAAATAGACTGATGGTGCTAGACCTAAAATTCGTCCACGAGCGATCCACAAAAGCGCGTCAGGATAGCGAAATAGAATGTCATGCCCGAGAACGATAAGTGCCACTCCTCGAAACACAATCATAGTACCCAAGGTCACAATAAGCGCTGGAACGCGTAAATTCGCTACGCAATAGCCGTTTGCAACACCGCAGAGACTGCCTGCTGCGACTGCTGCAATTAGCGCAAACCAGACAGGGAAATCGTTGTTCACGAGAAGCAAACCCAACATCATGCCGCTTACCGCCACAATCGAACCGATGGACAAATCTATCCCTTTAATGGCAATCACCAACGTCATACCAACGCCTAAAATAATATAGGCTGCAGTTTGATTGAGTATAATACTGATATTTAGCAGGCTGATAAAGCGCTCATTCACCCCATAAAAGATGGCCAGAAGGGCAAGCAATATGAACGCGGTGGCGGTTGTCGAAGCTGCGTCTGGATAAGCTTCTTTCCAATCGAGCAGCTTTTGCATCACGCTGCGTGGTTGATCAGGTTCGGCGTGTTTAGATGAAAAACTCATGTTTTTCCCTCCGCCGGTTCTCTTGAAATGCGGACAGCGACAACCGCAATCAACAACCCACCTACTGCGATCAGTTGCCAGAAATGAACAACGCCGGATAACAATAGTCCCGTTTGAAGGATACTCAGAATCAACGCTCCTAAAAGGGAGCCAAGGATTACACCGCGTCCGCCAAAAAGTGATGTGCCGCCAAGAACGACAGCCGCCAGAACCTGCAGCTCAATCCCCTTGCCCATCACGGATTGGGACGCATCCATTCGTGCCACAATAATAATCGTAGCCAGTGCGCTCATGACTCCCATGATGAGAAAAGCTATAATTTTACAGATGCGCGTATTAATGCCGGCCAGTCGTGCGGCTTCGCCATTCCCACCCACAGCCGTAAGATGCTGGCCAATTCTGGTATGTTTCAGAAACAGGTACCCCCAAAGCACAGCAATAAAGGCGATCCAAATCGGGACCGGAATTCCAACCAGCGAGCCAGATCCGATCCAAACTAGAAATGGCGGAAATTCGACCATTACAGTTGAACCGCCCAAGAGGTAGGCCAGCCCTCGAAAGAAAGTCAACGTACCTAGTGTCACGATGATCGAAGGCACCCGCACTACTGCGGTTAGGAAACCATTCATAAAACCGCAAAAGACACCGACTATAAACGTCGCCAAAAGTCCGACGCCAATCGGGTAGCCCCATGTTATCACGGTCATACCTAGCACCGTAGCGGCAAGTCCGATTATGGAGCCCATGGAAATGTCGATTTCCCCAACTGTAAGCACAATGGTTAACCCCACCCCAAGAATGATATAGATCGATGTTTGTGTCAGTATGTTGCGCAGAACGGATAGGCTGAAAAAATTCTCCGCTGTGAACGAAAATACCAAAATCATCAGCAACAGTAGACCAAAGGTTGCTATCAACAGCGGGGCATCGGGGGCGGCATCTAGTCGTTTGCGCAATGCAACGGGAACCTTAATCATTGCTTGCTCAATCATGCGAGACTCGCCCCAGTGATTAATCCAACCACTTCTTCCCGAGTTGTGTCTTCTATGCGAAGGTCGCCGACCTTGCGGCCACCGCGCATAATGATCACGCGGTCAGCAACTTTGAAAATGTGGTCCATGTTATGCGAGATCATGATGAAGGAAACACCATGTGTTTCACGAATCCGCTCGATCAATGCTAGAACCGCCCGCTGCTGATCAACGCCGATATTATTGGCTGGCTCGTCGAGAATAATGATCTCTCCTTGCCAATAGGCAGCGCGCCCAACCGCAACTGACTGTTGTTGCCCGCCCGACAGGTTACGAATTGGGGCTGACAAATTGCGCACTTTGATATTAACAGTTTTCAACAGATCAACGGTTTCGCTCCGCATTTTCCGCCGATTTATGAAACCAAAAGCCTGACCAAGCCAGCCCGACTGTATCTTTTCGCGCCCAAGAAATAGATTGGACGGGGCATCCATTACTTCGACCAAACCAGACGCCTGATACACAGTCTCAATTCCCAACTCGCGCGCTTTGCGCGTGTTTTCGATCTCGACAGAGTTTCCATTCAGAAGTACATCACCGCTACTTTTGCGATAGGCACCTGTCACACTCTTGATGAGGGTGGATTTTCCAGCACCATTGTCACCGACAATTCCTAGAATTTCGCCCTTGTTCAACTGGAAGCTGACATCATCAAGGGCTTTGATTCCACCAAAATTTTTGCAAATATTTCGTGCTTCTAAAGCAGGAGCACCCCCCTGCGACGCTTGCACAGTTGTTTCGATAAACAAATACGTCCCCTCCCTAAAAATTTCAAAAATTCGGCAGCGCAAATTCTTGCGCCACCGAGAAGTTGTCCTGCGGAGCTATTTCACAGGGCGGGGGAATTCCAGGTCCATTGAGGTGTAAATAACCGGGTTGACGTGCGTGTTGATTTTTTCAACCGAGTCAATCATGTGGATCGGCGAATTAAATATCGGCTCAATTTCAGCGTTTGGATCAGCGGAATGGGCAATGATCATCTCACCCACGGCTTCGCCCATCGCAACAGGATCACGAATCCAGGCTGCTGTGAGCAGGCCATCCTCAATGTAACGTAGCTCTTCCAAGGTGCCTCCGGCACCATAGATCGCGTATTTGCCTTCTACGCCATTTGCCAATGTTGCCTCTACAGCTCCAACTGCCATTGAACTTGACGTTGCAATAACCACCTCAACATCGGGATGGACGGACAATATGCGTTCCATCTTATCATACGCCTTGATCCGATCAAAATCGGCGTGATCCTTGTAGACAATATCAAGACCAAGGCTGGTTAATAGCTCTTCATTTGCACGGTCATCAGTGATTTGCCCGGGGATACCGTGAATAATCGCTATTTTAGTTCCGGCCCCATGTTTCTCAACAAGGTAATTGGCTAAAATGACGCCAGCGTCTTTATGGCTGTACCCAGAAAGCATAGTTGGCTGAAATCCCCATTCTTCGGGGAATGGAGTTGAGTAATTGCCCACAATCAGCGGCAAACCAGCCTCCAGAACTTTTTCATATGTAACGCGCTGCACTTTTGCGTCTGCGGGATTAATCAAAATATAGTCGATGCCCTGAGCAATAAAATCTTCGACGATGCCGAGTTGCTCTGTTTGCGCGGTCTCAACAGAAGGCGCACGAATAAGGAACTCATAATCCACACCGGCTTTGTCGAGCGCAGCTTCAACACCAGACCCCATCATTCCGTGGAAATCTGATGGATCCCACGTCGAAGGCGCATAACCGATCTTTAATGGCTCCGCTTGGGCTGATATCACTACAGACATTGTGGTCGCCAGAATACTGGCTGCGAATAATCCTACCTTCATTTGCATACTCCTCCCTGAGCATTTTTCCAAAGTCCTAGACTAGATTTCCCTCACCACGAGACGATTTTAATTATTTCCCCCAACTCGCTGGTTAGAAATTTGATCCAGAACGGATTACAGTATTCGATCAATTCATCATAATGTCAACAGGTATGATGAGTATGTCGTCATAAGTGTTCAAACTCACCACCTGCCATCAAATTGAAAAATTGAACAGAGAAAATTTCTGGTTCATTTCAATTTATATAAAATGGCGATGGATAAGATTTCTAAAAAAATTCAATTATTGCCAACATAAAGGTAATCAAAAGACTACGATGAGAGACACGGAATACCTTTTGATTGAAGGAGATGATCAGCGTCACTTTGGTCTTGCCAGAGGAACTTAAGTCCGGTGCAAAGAGCCTCAAAAGAAATCATTGTGCTGCGCACAGAACACGCCATTCGCTTAGCGACTGGTCGTGGAAATATTTAATTTTATAACGACTTAGAAAATGTCATTCATGGCTAAATTGGTTGAAAACGGCAGCATGAATAGACGAAATTTTTGGTATAATTGAGCCAAATGGCTTCCACCAAGAACGCAAATTTTCATGAAAAAATGTCAAATCCGCGTTCATGCAAAGCATCATCGACTAAATCGGAAAGCCAAAGACAGGCAATCCCCTATAGTAAAGCCTGCCTTCATTTATGTGCGATTATTATACAGTAACGATGTCGTTCAAAAGACGAAGTCGCGAGAAAAATTCGTCGCGGTCGACATAACAGCCGTGCAGATGCCGCCCCCATTGTCAGGCCGAAGGAACCAAGAGAGCACGCGTATCCTTGAGAAACCGCTTCGCCGCCTCCAGATCACTTGCTTGCTGGCTGGCTGGGGCAATCCTTCCGGTGAACTCGACATGGCATCCCGACGGGAATTGCCCTTTTTTAAGAATGAGATCATCCACAATGACCCGAGCAGATTTCTCGGGCGAACTCACGCCTTCAACGAAATAGCGCAAGACCGGCATCACCCGTTTCCAGACGAATTGGACTACGGCACTTTGTTCGCGGGCGAGCGAAGTGCCCGGCATAAGCCCGGGGTCAAAGCAGTAGATACGAGCATCCGCGAAGCTGTGTTCAGTTGCGGCGGCTGTCGCGTGATAGATCGCGCAAAGCTTGGAGGTGGCATAGCGGTCCAGTGCCTTTCCTCGCTCATCCCGATCTTGGCGGCTACTTTGGCCTGTCGCCGCAGCCCTCGCATCCGTGAAGTCAGCGCCAAGAAATCCGGCCCTTGCCGCCAGCTTGTTGGCGGGATCGTGGGTGCCGCTTCCGATGGTGATGATCGCGGCCTTTGGGGCCAGATGATCACGAAGACCATCGACAAGTGCGATATGGCCAAGAACATTGGTACTAAACACCTCGTCAAAGCCGTCGGGCGTAATACGTCTTGGCCCGAGTGGTTGAAGTCCTGCGGCACATATCACTGAAGCGATCCGTTCATTTCCGATGCGTTCTACGACCTGTGACACGAAAGCCCGAACAGATGCCAGCGACGACGTATCAAGCGCTAGGACCTCAATCTTGTCAGCCTTAACGGCGAGCCTCAGGTCTGTCGCGTTCTCTGGGCGTCTTGCGCCTGCGATGATAAGATCACCTGTTTTATTGGAAAGCAGGCGAGCGACTGCGAGTCCCAGACCGGATGTCGCTCCGGTGATAATGTGTATTGACGGCATGGTTTGATCTCTCTGGCTATTGCATAGAGAGAATATAGTACGAAATTCGGATAGTTCAATAATCGTTTTGTGAAATTTTTCTAAACAGCTGGATGAACAGATCCTGTTCATCTGGCGAAAGCTTCTCAAGCATGGACAGGCAGTGATCCGTCTGTACCTGTAAAAGCGCAGATACATACGCCTGACCCGCAACAGTCAGCGACAAAGAAATCACCCGGCGGTTTTTTTCAGGACGTTCACGCGAAAGGAGCCCCTGACGTGTCAAACGGTCAGTCGCTGAGGATATCGTCGTCGCCGCAACCAATAGATGGCGCGCCACTTCGGCGGCCTTGCAGGCCGGGTGGTCGGACACGAACAACAGAATCTGCATATCCAACGGGTTGAGGAGTTTTCCCGACCCGACCTCAGCTTCGGCGCTTTTGAAACGCAGCGACAAGGCGCCGATAGCGCGGCGCAGCTCTGCAGCCTGTTTAATGATGTTCGTTGACATGCGACTCATTTATACGAATCTTTCAGTGCTTTCCAGTCTCGGCTAGATCATATGCCTCGCGGCTGCGCCTCAAGCTCGCTGATCTCCATTATCGAACACCACTCCTTACATTTGTTGCTAGCTTGGAGGTACGGTAAAAGCCGACTGAAAAGCAGCGATGGGTCGAAAGCGCAGCCAGTTTTTTGTATGTCGCGTTGCATCATACTTCTGTTTAGATCCATCTTTATCATATTCCTGCGATGGAGCTAATGTCTGCTATGATGCTAGTGCCAAATTTGTCATTAATTGCTTAGGTTATGAACGTTATTTGTGGGAGCCGAGAGTTGGGCCGTTTATGACCATTCCCAAAAGAAGCGTTTTTGCAACGTAGTAAACGGTTGTGGGACTAGGTGGGCCAACCTATGCTATTTCCGACCAAAAATTATACTCGTTTGGAAACAAACACATGTCATATACAGATGGCCGTCAAACGCTAGATCATCTCGTTCTGTGGTTTATAGGACTGATCCTGTTATATTCGGCTACTATCTTTTTTGCTGCATATTTCTCAGGTGCTGACATGGGTGCGTGGGTTTGGGGACGACATCAGAACCAATTTTCATGGTATTCGCGCCCGCTTTTCATAATCCCGGCAGCCTATTTTGCTTACCGTCGCAAGGTGTGGCATGTCATAGGATTCATGGCTCTTCTGGCTACTAGCCTATTCTGGTTTGATGCACCCAATACGGTTTCCCCTTCTGTCCGTGAATATCTGCAATGGGAAAAGCAGTTCTTCTTTACGAACAACAATAAGCTGCCCTTAATCGTATTGATTTTTGGTGTTTTTGTATTTTTAGGACTGTTGTTTTACGCGTTCTGGCAACGAAATCTTTGGTATGGGGTAGCACTTATTAACGCCGGAACACTCCTAAAAGTTATTGTCAGCGTTACCATTGGTCAAGATGCAGGAATGGCGGCAATTGTGCCATCATTTAGCAGTTTGCTCGTGATAAATTTTCTGGCGTGGTTCATATGGCGACGCAAACGTATCGGCTGAAATTGACAGGATGCCCTTAAGGAAAACTGCTTGGCAGTATCCGTTCATCGGACATTGCCGCACATGCAATGGATGACGATTTTCGTCCGTATTATCCTCCGAAGATAGCTAACCTCAAGGGCCTTCCTTTGGCGTCTACAGCCGCGTGAACCTTATGCCAATTGGGCTGCAACGAAGTGAGGTTGCATGCTTGAGCTTTAAGTATAATGGGCAAAAAATGCAAAAGAACCATTTAACTTTAACGATAGACCACGTGTAAACATTACAAATTAGCGATAGTATAGTGATTGTCCGTTATGAAAAATTTGTACTTTTTCCGGCGGGGCAGTAACCCGTATTTTTTTGTCCCTTAAGCCGCTGCGGATTCCTGGCAATTTGCCAATCAGACCGTCATCATTGCCAGACTTTTCAAAATACAAAAGAGTTACCTCCCCCAACGCTTCTTGAAATTTCACTTTGCCTTCGTGAATAAAATTGCCTTTAGTCTCGATCAAATCTTCAGGGCGAACGCCGATATTTACTTTAAGCCCTTTGTCATCAGCCTTTGTTGGAACTGAAGAAACTGCCGTACCACCGCCGTCCAATTTGATGGTTGTTTCCTTGCCGGTTTTTGTAATCTCACCCGACAAAAGGTTCATGGCGGGGGAGCCGATAAATTGCGCAACGAATTCATTTTCCGGGCGTTCATAAAGTTCCAGAGGCGTGCCTATCTGGGCAATGCCTTTATTTGCCAGCACAACAATTCTGGATGCCAAAGTCATGGCTTCCACCTGATCGTGTGTCACATAAATCATTGTCCGTTCCGGCATCGCCTCTTTTAATTGGGCAATCTCAATGCGAGTTGCGACGCGCAAAGCTGCATCCAAATTGGATAATGGTTCATCAAATAAATATACTTTCGGATCACGAACAATCGACCGGCCAATCGCGACACGCTGTCTTTGTCCACCTGATAGCGCTTTCGGCAAGCGATCGAGATATTCCTCCAACTGCAAGCTTTTGGCGACGCGGGCAATGACTTCATCAATTTCTGAATTGGACTTTTTAGCCAGTTTAAGCGCAAAGGCCATGTTATCACGCACAGTCATATGTGGGTAAAGAGCATAGGATTGGAAGACCATTGCAATGCCACGCTGAGCGGGAGGGATGTCATTGACAACCATTCCGCCAATCTCAAGCGTGCCTTCGGTGATGCTTTCAAGACCTGCAATCATTCTCAATAATGTTGATTTTCCGCATCCTGACGGACCGACAAAAACAATTAGCTCGCCCTGTTGAATATCGAGATTGATATCTTTCAAAACGACAACTGACCCACCGTAGGTCTTCCCTACATTTTGTAGTTTTACATTTGCCATAGCTCTACCCTCCAGTTGCCAATTTTATTGCTTAACCCTAAGGCAAATCTGCCAAGGTCCGAGATGTATCAATCCGTCTTCAGAGATTTGAGCACTTCCCAATTCCATGCCTATTGGCTGCCAGTCCCCGCTAGGCAGCGCAAAATCAGATGGTGTTTCGCTCACATTGAATGCACATAGAATTACCTGATTGTCCAAATGGCGTTCAAACGAAACTACATCACCATCGTTTTTTAACTTGTCGTGTCCGCCAATCTCTAGCGCAGGGTGAGCGTGTCTGAATTGAATTGCTTTACGGTAATGATGCAGAATCGAACTAGGGTCATTTTCCTGCGCCTCAACTGACATTGCCAACTGTTCAGAGGCTACCGGCAACCAAGGCCGCCCTTCGGAAAAACCGCCATTTTGATTGTCTGAAACCCATACCATGGGCGTGCGGCAACCATCGCGTCCTACGTATTCTGGCCAAAACTCAATGCCATAAGGGTCTTGCAAATCATCAAATCCAACGAATGCTTCAGGCAGACCAAGCTCTTCGCCCTGATAAAGGCAAACCGAACCCCGCAAGCACATAATTAAAGTTGCAAACATACGCTGCGCAGATGGTGGAAGGTTCCAGCGTGACGAGTGTCGTTCAACATCATGGTTTGAGAATGCCCAGCACGGCCACCCGTCTTTTGCCACCTCATCTACTTTGCGTAAAACACTCACAATGCGTTCGGCGGTCGGCTGATCCTTTGCAAGAAATTCAAAGGCATAACACATGTGCATCAGATCATCGCCAGCGGTGTATTGACCTAGAATTTCCAAACCAAATTGCGCATCCCCAACCTCGCCGACGGCGGCAGCGCCAAAAGGCTCCATAACAGCTCGCAAACGGCGCAAGAATTCCAGATTTTCCGGGCGGTTCTTATCGTACAAGTGAGCCTGATGATTATAGGGATTTACCGAAGGCGCAATTGATGCGTTTCGCTCTTCAATTGGCAACGGTGGATTATCTCTTAGTTCCGCATCATGAAAATAGAAGTTAATTGTATCCAAGCGGAAACCATCGACACCTCGATTGAGCCAAAATGTTGCAACATCTAGTAGCTCGTCTTGCACTTCCATATTATGAAAATTCAAGTCCGGTTGCGACGTTAAAAAATTATGCAGGTAATATTGCTCACGGCTAGCATCCCACTGCCACGCTGAACCGCCAAATATAGAAAGCCAATTTGTCGGCGGTGTGCCATCTGGTTTTGGATCAACCCAAACATACCAATCAGCTTTGTTGTTTGTTCTGTCGCGGCTGCTTTCTTTGAACCAGTTATGTTCTTTACTAGTGTGGCTGAGCACAAGATCGATCATCACCCGAATACCGGAGCGATGAGCGGCATCAACGACAGCATCAAAATCTGCAAGTGAACCAAACATCGGGTCAACGTCGCAGTAATCACTGACGTCATAGCCAAAGTCTTTCATCGGAGAAACAAAGAACGGTGATATCCAAATCGCATCCACCCCCAATGAGGCAATATATGGCATGCGGTTTACGATCCCCGCCAAGTCGCCGATGCCATCGCCGTTGCTATCCTGATAGCTTCGCGGATAAATCTGATAGATGGTGGCACCACGCCACCAATCCAAGTTTGCTGCATTGTCTAATCGTTGTGCTGTAGCAATTGTCATAATTCTTTTTCTAATTTCTATTTTACGGAACCGGCCAGCAGACCGCGTACCAGATATTTTTGCATCATAAAGAATACGAGTAGTGGGACTGCGATAGAGACAAAAGCAGCGGTAGCCAAAATCTCCCAATTGCCCCCTCGTGTTCCAAGTAACTCAACGATCTGATTGGTCATGACCGTTGTCTCTCCTGTCGCGTCAATAAGGAAAACTTTCGCGACTAGCAGATCATTCCAAGTCCATAAAAACTGGAAGATGGCGAAAGATGCCAAAGCCGGAAATGAAAGTGGCAGGATGATTTTTGTGAAAATTTCAAAATCGCTGGCACCGTCAACTCTAGCATTTTCGATAATGTCTCTTGGCAAGCCAACCATATAATTTCGCAAAAGATAGATGGCGAGAGGTAGACCAAAGCCGGTGTGAGCAAGCCACACACCCAAATAACCTTTACCAATTCCAATGCCTAAATGCAGACGTAGAAGTGGAATTAATGCAAGCTGTAAAGGTACAACCAAGAGTCCAACTACAATCGCAACCAGGATTGCCCGACCAGGAAAATTCATCCAAGCCAAGGCATAGGCTGCAAAGGCCGCAATGACGATAGGAATGATCGTGGCCGGAATTGTAACCGTAAGCGTGTTAAAAAATGCCTTGGCCATACTGTCCGTACTGTCACCGCTAAAAAGCACATTTTTATAATTATCAAGCGTAAATTCAGGCGGCGTCGTTGCTGTTGCGAATACACGCTGCCCGCGCCCTGATATTTCCGTAGGAGCAGACCAAACATAGTCGCCATTTTCTTGAACAGTAATTGTCTCACCGTCATTAAGTTCTGCGGTATCGCCTGCTTTATAAATATCAATTTCGCGCGATGATGTTCCCCACACGCTGATTGTAGCCTCACTGCCAGCTTCAAACAGATTTCCGTCTATAACGTAAACTCCATTGGTCTGCACTTGCACCCCTTCATCGTCCGGGTCAGCCGTACGCAAAGTTAAGTTCTGTTCTGTAGGAAACAATGCACGCCACCATCCGGACTCAGAAATTTGATCGGAAGTTCGAAACGAGGAGACAAGCAACCCCATCGTCGGGAAAAGCCATAAAAGAACAAGCGCTGTTACAGAAATATGTACTGCCCAAGTCAGACTCGATTTTGATCCAGCAATCGTAGCCATCACTTCATCTCCTTGCGCGCATTATAAACATTCCAAATTAGGATCGGGCTCACTAAAAGCATGATAATCATCGCGGAAGCGGACCCCACACCCCAGTCGTTTGCACGGAACAATTTATCGAACATGTAATTGGCCAAAACCTGTGTCTCCCACTGGCCATTTGTCATGGCGAAAACAATATCAAAGACCTTCAGCACCACTAAAGTGATAGTTGTCCAAACAACCACGATTGTACCTGTGATTTGCGGCAACTTAATCTTGAAGAAAACCTGAAAAGGATTAGCGCCATCAACAATGGAAGCTTCAATTGTTTCTTCTGGAATTCCACGCAAAGCTGCGGAAATAATAACCATTGCAAAGCCTGTTTGTATCCAGATGAGAACAACCATCAACAAGAAGGAATTCCAACCCGGTGTCGTCAACCATGTTTGCGGTTCGCCATAAGGATGAACGGACGTGAGGGCCCCAACCCCGAGTGAAAGAAACGCAATAGCAATCAACGCGAGCACCAGAATACCGATACTGCGCAAGATCACGCCGCCTTTTTTATGCATGGCGTTAAATAGGCCATAAGCCGTGTAAACAGATATGGCTGCGCCACAAAGCATGAGAAGAGCAGGCAGCAGGCGCAAGATCAACCAAGATCCGACACCGCCCTCAAATTGCAACCAAACGGCGTTCATAATACCAATCTGCGCTTGATCGGCAGGACGCGTGTCATAAATTAATTTGAAAATAACAGCAGCACCAACAAATGAAATTGCCATGGGCATGAAAATCAGCGACTTGGCGATCGATCCCCATCTGATGCGATCAGTCAGTTGAGCAGCCATCAGGCCGAATGCAGTGGAGGCAGCAGGCACAATGATGAGCCATAACATATTGTTGCGCATTGCTTCCCAAAACTTCGGTTCATTCATCATCTGCTGGTAGTTTGCCAGACCGATAAATGCCCCGCCCTGATTTCTATCCGTTACCGAATACCACAAGGTCGCGACGACAGGATATGCAAGATAGAGCCCCAAAGCGACCATAGCTGGCATTAAAAACAACCAGGGACGGATCATATTTGCACGGTTGATATTTCGTCCTGCATTATCTCCCTTTGCAGGGTACAAAACTTTGTCCAGGAACTGGTTCGACAGGTAATAATATAGAAGGCATCCTCCGACACCTAAAAATATTGTTAGTACTCCCTTATAAGCCGCTTCCATTTTACGCCCCTCCCCGAGCAATAATGTAAAACACCGTTTCCAAAAGGTGGGATCGCAGCAGCCCAAATAAATGGGCTGCCACATATTCTAAGCCTACTTAATAGCGTCCCAGCTTTTCTGAATATCTGAAGCTACAGTCTGGGCATCTTTACCACCTGCGTAGTCCACCATTCCTGTCCAGAACGAACCAGCGCCAACAGCACCCGGCATAAGATCAGAGGCATCGAACCTGAAGGTTGTTGCTCCAAGAAGGATTTCGTTCATCTTTGCTGCTGATTCACTTGAGAATTTGGCCAAATCAACACCTTTGAGTGGTGTCAAAAACCCACCAAGACCCATGAATATTTCGTGGGCAGGCACGGTTTGCAAATACTCGATCAGATCATGAGCCGCCTGATTTTCGTTTGTAATTGTCCACAAAGTGCCGGCACCCAAAACTGGAGCTCCCAGATCTTTGTCCGCATAGGCAGGGAAGTAAAAGAAGTCTGCATCTTCGCCAACTTCAGTTCCTTCTGGGAAGAAGGCAGGTATGAACGATGCCTGCCTGTGCATATAACATTGCGGCGGTGAAGAGAACATACCCTTCGGGCTGTCACGGAAATCTGTTGATGCAACCGCACCGCTGCCACCGGTAACATATTCGTCGTTGCGTGCAAATGCACCGAATTCCTCGATTGCCGCAACAACCGCAGGATCGTCGAACTTAATTTCGTTAGATACCCATTTATCGTAAACGTCTGGGGCTTGCGTGCGAAGCATCATATCTTCAACCCAGTCAGTTGCCGGCCAACCGGTTGCACCGCCTGAACCCAAGCCAATGCACCAAGGTGTTCCGCCGTCAGCAACGATCTGGTCACTCAGAGCTTTCAACTCTTCCATTGTCTCAGGAATTTCATAGCCTGCATCTTCAAAATTTTCAGGGCTGTACCATACCAAAGACTTCACATCTACTTTGTAGAAGAAACCAAACAATTCATCGGCACCATCTTTATTCTTGAACGTTCCAAGATCAACCCAGGACTGGCCGGCGGCGTAGTTTTCTTTAATCCAGTCACTCGTGCCTTCTTTCAACGGGGCCAAGAACCCTCGCTCAGCCATACCTGAAGCCAAACCCGGCTGCGGGAAAACAGCGACATTTGGCGCTGAGCCAGCCTCGGCATCAATTACGATCTGCTGTTCAAAGCTATCGGAGCCAACATATCGAACATCGTGACCGGATTTTTCTGCGAAATCTGCAAGAACCGTCTCGATGTTCTTTTGGTCCGGCCCAAGCCAAGGACCAAATACAGTGAGCTGCTCTGCGTGAGCAATTGAGCCTAGTGCCATTGATGCGACACCGGTAAGCAATATACGTTTTATAACCATATTCATAATTTTCCTCCCATTTACACACTGCCAACCACTTAGCAATGCAAGCATTAAACTTATTCAAAGCGCTTTGGATTCTTTAATCTAACAGAGAACTACGGCATCCTGTCAAGTGCGAATTATTAGCAAACAAATACAGTAATTTAAATCAATGCCTATCTTGTAATAGGTGTTAACCACCGACATAAGAAACAATATCTTTATTGTTTTTTTGAAGCGCTTTGAATACAACACTTAAATGAACCTGAAAGAACTCTCTGAACTCCTAGGACTAAGCCAGACAACTGTCAGCCGTGCGCTCAACGGTTTTCCAGAGGTTTCTGAGCGCACGCGCGAACGTGTTCAAAAATATGCTAGCCAACATAATTATGCCCCGAATAAATCTGCGCGTGGCCTGGCAACAGGACAGACCTTTAATATTGGCCATGTCATATCGACATCAAATCAAAATGAAATGCTCAACCCTGTTTTTGGGGACTTTGTAGCAGGCGTGGGTGAAATATATTCTGCCAACGGTTACAAGATGATATTATCCATTGTACCACCTCACGAGGATGAATATCAGGTTTATAGGGATATGAAGGCGCAAAGTCTCGTTGACGCAGTGGTTATTCAAAGCCCAACTGTTAACGATGGCCGCATTCCATTTCTGAAGGATTTAGGTTTGCCGTTCATTGTTCATGGTCGCTCTACCGAGTGTGATACACCTTATGCTTGGCTGGATGTTAACAATCGGTCGGCGTTTAAAAGAGCAACCGATTTTCTGCATGACCTCGGCCATAGACGAATAGCCTTATTGAACGGGTTGGAGCACATGGACTTTGCCCACAGGCGAAGAGAAGGATACGAAAACTCTCTGCGGTCACGTAACATCACGTTGGACCCATATCTCGTATCTGCAAGCGCAATGACAGAACACGATGGCTTCAATAGGACCATGAAGCTAATGCGGCTAAAAAATCCACCGACAGCTCTTCTAACCTCTTCAATTCTAACTGCTTTTGGTGCTTTGAGAGCAATTCAAGAAGCCGGCAAAATTGTTGGTCGTGATATGTCGATTATTACCCATGATGACTGCCTTTCCTATTTCCGAAACAATGAAACGGTGCCGATATTTACCACAACACAATCATCCGTACGGGAAGCAGGCAGGAAGTTGGCAACTATGCTTTTAGACATTATTGCAAACCCTGACGCTACACCTCCAGAAACTCTACTGGAAGCAAAGCTTACGGTTGGACGGTCGACTGGCCCTGCACCGAATGAATTGCACAAAGAAAAATAACTGGACTTGTCACGGTTTTGTTCCGTGTCTGACGACGAACAGATTTCTGATGCAGCAGTACTGTCTGGGCAAGTGTTTTCTGGCGAAGTTCTGAAATGTTTCAAAGGATTTTTCGTTATCGTAAAAAGATATTATCGTAGCTCTTTAGAAACGAAAAGCTCCAGTAACAACACTTCTGCAACGCGCGTGCAGCCAGAACTAGCCGAATAGCCCTTCGCAGGTACACGCTCCGTCCCAAAGTCAGTAAGATTATATCTCGTCGATCACAAAGTTAGGGACAATGCCAGAACGCTTGATTGCTTTGTCTGCATCAAATCCTGAGAGCAAGCCGTGTTTCATTACGAGCGCGGTATCAAACCCCATCTGGCTGCCACCAAGGATATCAGTATGCAATGTATCGCCTACCATCAGCACCCGTGATGGCTCCAGTTTCAGTGATTGCCTTGAGAGAGCCAAATCATAAATCTCTTTAAATGGTTTTCCGATGAAACGCGGCTTGACGCTGGTCTTATCGGCTAATCGGTGCGCGAAATAGCCCGGTTCACGTGACAGCCCCCCTTCCCGCGGAGCAACCATATCTGGATTACCGACGATAACAGGGCGCGGGTTTTTGCGTAACGATCCCTCTAACATTTCTTGGCGTTCATCACTCCATGCATCTGCACCGAACAATAAAAATCCATCAACCGCATCATAGGTGGACGGCTCATCCATTAAACATTCTGCATTCACGCTATCTAGATCGCTGATACCATGCGAGGCATTCAGCATCATGCCCCATTTCATAGAGTTAAATTGCTCAATATATTGCACCAAAGCCTCACGGCTTGTGACGACTTCAGATGGTGTGAAATCAAAACCAAGTCGCGCATATCGCTCCATCATGCGCGGCTTTGGGTATGCGGCCGAATTTGATACGACCATTACCTTTTTGCCACATTCACGTAGTGCGGCAATGCGTGATGCTGCGCCTTCAATGGCGACTTCCCCCACATTCAAAACACCATAAGCATCGAGCATTATGACATCATAAGGCTCAACAATTGTTTCTAATGTTTTCGCTTGCACCCATGACGTCGGAAATTCTGCAAACGGCAAGCGATCACGTACCGATATATAGGCACTGAATGCGTTATGTGCGTCAGTGCCTATCATTGATATTATAAAATACGGCTACGCAGAAACGCGGCAATAAATTCACCGATTACTACCTGTAAGGTGCTGTAACCCTCAGGACATTTTATTTGATCATTGTAGCTTCTCTCTGAGCGCTTCGTAAGGGGTTTTTCCATTGAATGCTCCATGCAGCCGATGGAAGTTGTAAAACTTTTCCCATTCATCAAGTCTGGCTTCGAGATCAACGTCACCTTTGTAGCTGAGAAGCTGATAGAACTCTTGTTCATCTGATCGATGCGATCGCTCAACTTTGCCATTAAGTTGCGGCGTTGCGCGTTTGATATATGCGTGGCGAATACCCAGATCTTCGACATGTCAATGGAACTTAGCTTGGAACTCATGGCCGTTGTCAGTTCTGATTTCCTTGATACGGAACGGAATTTTTCGATGATATGACCGACGAAGTCTATGGCGTTTACCTGAGTGTGCTTCTCATAAATTTTTAAGGCCATTACGCGGGTAGCATCATCAATAGCCGTATATTGAAAGCGCCGAACTCTCTGACCTCTTTTCCCTTTGAATGTCAGGAACTTAACGTCCATCTGGATATGATGGCCAGGGACCTGTTTATTGTAGCGCTTTGTATGAACTTTGCGAATCCGAATTCCTCTGGGAAGCCTGCTCATTCCATTGCGCTTTAGAATTCTGGAGACGGTCGCATTGGCAATATTAATGTCGTGATATCGTTCCATATACCAGACGATACGAATTGGCCCAGATGATATTTACGACGCAGGTGAAGAACCTTTTCTTCGATTTCAACTGGTGTCCTATTGTAATGTTGCTTGGGAATGGATGGGCGGTTGATTGTGCCAGCTTCGCCATTCTTAGCGTAAGCGTCGCACCATCTGTAAAAGCCTGAGCGGCTGATACCGAAATATCTACATGTTTTGACAACGCTGCCTATCTCCTCAGCATGCTGAAGAATGCGTAATTTGCGATGAACTTCGCGTTGATCCTTGTTCATATACATCTCCTTTTTCCCAGTTTAGAGAATTTAACGGAAATGTCCTGCGAGTAACGAGATATCTACAAATAAAGTGCCGAAAATCGGTCGCCAAATCGGACTTTATTGAACCAGAACACCCATACTCATATTAAGTAATCTGAGACAATGTTTTGATCCAGTTAGACGGTCAAGCTCAGCCTGTCCCACGATCAGAACAGAAAGTAGATTAGGATAATTACAGGAATTGGAATTCCGATTGCCCATAAAAGAATTGAACGCATTGAACTCTCCTTTGTGATGTTACTTACATTACAAACGCAATCAGGGATAATTGGTTCCCTACACAGCGTGATTTCAAACAAGCAGTCACCTTGAAGTCACCCGCTATCAAATCTTGAATGTTACTTCACGTATATTTGGAAAAAGCGATGAAATTTGGCCCAGCTCTCGAATGCTAATGAATAAACTAACATTTATATAACCTTTTGAGTGGTACTTATATCCTTACAGATTTTATAGGAGCTACAGCTGACCATGTCTTTTACACAACCAGCATTGCGCGAACATCAAAATGGCACTCCAATTGGTGATATTTTATCTGCGCGCGGTTCCGAAGCGGAAATCGGCCTACCTGCGCCTTGGCCAGATGGTGATGATAGAGCAACCGTTGGTAAATTTGTGTCGATCAAATTGGGCAATGTTGAATTAATCGGTATGATTACTGAAGTTTCAGCGCGCAGTTCTGAGCGCCGCGAGAACTTGAACATCAAGGCTGTTGCGAAGATTGCTTTAAAAGGCGAGATCATATCCGATAATGAGGGCAAGCTGCATTTCAAGCGCGGCGTTTCTGAATATCCCGCGATAGGCGATAAAGCTAATTTGGTGACTGGTGAACAGTTAAGGCTCATCTACAGCCCTGACGATCAGCGTACGATCAATATTGGAAAACTAAACCACGACCTCTCGATTGATGCGCATATCGACGTGGATAGCCTAATTTCAAAACACTTCGCTATATTGGGGTCGACAGGTGTCGGTAAGTCCAGCGGTGTTGCTGTAATTCTTTCCGAAATTCTTCGAGCCCGCCCCGATGTTCGCATCTTTCTTTTGGATGGTCATAATGAGTATAGTGGTTGCTTCGGAGAAAAGGCCCACGTCATTGACCGGAAGAACTTTAAGCTTCCATTCTGGATTTTCAATTTCGAGGAATTGACAGACGTGATCTTTGGCGGCCGCCCGGCCGTGCCAGAGGAAGTTGAGATACTTGCTGAACTCATTCCGATCGCAAAGACTACATACCTCAATTATAAATCGAGCTCTAGCGGCGTTGGCATCAAAAAAATCGATGCAAAACGTTCAGGGTTCACGGTTGATACGCCGGTCCCATATCTTCTTCAGGATCTATTATCACTCATCGATGATAGAATGGGCAAGCTTGAGAACCGTTCCTCAAGAATGAACTACCACCGATTGCTGATGCGCATCGAGACCATTTCCAATGATCCGCGTTACGGTTTTATGTTTGAGAATGCCAGTGTCGGTGGAGACACAATGGTTGATCTTCTGACCCAGCTTTTCAGACTTGAGCCAGATGGCCGCCCTATCTCTATCATGCAGATGGCAGGTCTTCCGGTGGAAGTTGCTGATGCCGTTGTCTGTGTGTTGTGCCGCCTTGCATTCGGTTTCGGTCTTTGGAGCGACGGGGCAATGCCGTTACTATTCGTGTGTGAAGAAGCCCACCGCTACGCGGCGGCCAACCCTTCGTCCGGATTTGGACCAACGCGGCACGCACTCGCTCGAATTGCAAAGGAAGGCCGAAAATACGGCGTCTTTCTTGGCCTTGTATCACAACGCCCAGCGGAACTTGACCCTACGATCATTTCTCAGTGTAATACACTCTTCGCGATGCGCATGGCTAATGATCTCGATCAAGCTCTTTTGCGGTCAGCCGTGGGAGATTCCGGCGTCGATCTCTTAGACTTCATACCCTCACTTGGAACAGGCGAAGTTGTCGGATTTGGTGAAGGGATGCCCGTACCAGCTCGGCTAACGTTTACGAACCTTGCACCAGACATGTTACCGCGAAGCGAATCCAACGGTCCTTCTTCTTCAAAGCCCGTAAATACCTTATTGGATAGAGATTTTGTCAAATCTGTTGTCGATAGATGGCGCGGCACGACAAAAGAGGCCGACAACATTGGCGAGAATAGAGCTGGATTGTCTTCCTCTAGGACCAGTCAAGCTTCAACTGGCGAAGACATTTCGTCTTTGCTAAACGATGCTCGCCGCCAAATTCTCAAACGGTAACGGCAACCTCATGACCAACAACAACCACAATGTGGAGCGTCACGTAAATGACGAACTCCACACGTTAGTCGATGAGCTTCCTATCGGAATTACAGCTGTCTCGACGTCAGGCCTGTTTAATTACACCAACAAAGCCGGAGTGGTTCACTCTGGTTTGCCTGCCGATCAAGAGATTGTTGAGCTGGAGGGGCGCGTCCTTCAAATTGCGCAAGTGACAGTGCCTATCGGTGCAGATGAGTGCCATGTAAAGTTATCCTACGACATAACAGAGCAACGTCAGCTAGAAGATGACCTCTACCGGAGAGCTTATTTCGATGAGCTAACAGGGCTTCCCAACCGCAGCATGATCGAGCGTACAGTCGCTGCAGTGACCGGCGCTGAGAATGCAAGCTTCGCGCTTGCTTTTATTGACTTGGACCACTTCAAAGACGTCAATGACTATTACGGCCATACAATTGCAGACCAGCTCTTAACCAAAATAGCTGATAGGCTCTCTGCCGAGCTAAGGCCATCTGATATGCTCGCGCGTGTAGGCGGAGACGAATTTGTCCTGTTGCTCTCTCCTGCTACAAACGCAGATGAAATAGCTCTTTTGGTTCAGAAATTTAGTTCACGCCTAAAGCAACCATTTTTTATTGACGGCTATGAAATCCTAACATCTGCGTCAATTGGAGTAAGTATTTATCCTGATAATGGTGCGTCTTTCGAAGAGCTCTACTCCAAGGCCGATCAGGCCATGTACGATGTCAAGAATGGAGCCAGAGGAAGCGCACAACTCTTTGACTCCAATACGGATAAAGCCTCCAATGAGCGAATGAAACTGGAGCAAAGGCTACGGCTGGCCGTTCGCGATCAGCGACTCTGCTGCGCTTACCAAGCTAAAGTAGATTTTAGATCTGATGAAATAGTCGGCATAGAAGTGCTTTTGCGGTGGCGAGACGAATATGGAGACATCCAACCTCCTGGCGACTTTGTAACCTTGGCTGTTGAGTTGGGGTTGATGGACGAGATCACACTTCTTGTTTTAAGTGAAATTGCAGCTGCAAGAAACTCGATTGATGAAGCATTTGGCCCCGAGGTTAGCATTTCAATCAACGTTGCTGCTCGGCAAGCAGACAAGCCTGATTTCATGCGCAGTTTTCTTGAAGCAATTGTTGCCACCGGCATGGCAAAACGATTTATCATTGAAGTAACCGAAGAAGCATTTCTGCAAAAAAGCAAATTTCAAGCGGAAGTTTTGCCCATGATCCGAAACATTGGCGCGCGCGTTTCTATCGACGACTTTGGAACCGGATATTCCTCCCTTTCAGCATTGGCTGATATCACCGCAGACGAAATTAAGGTGGATCGTTCTTTTATAACTGACATCCATTTACGGCCGCGAAGCCAGAGTGTTTTAAAGGCAATAGAGTCACTTGCCGACGCGCTCGATATGTCAATTATTGTTGAGGGCGTGGAGACATTCGAAGAGCTTCTTTACCTACAAGCCTCTACCCGCATTCGGCTTGCCCAAGGATATTACTTCGCTAAACCGATAGTTCTAGAAAAAGCAGTCATGAAAAGCGAACGAACTAATGAACTACGCAAGCCAGCTGAGCCTACACGTGTGGAGCAAAAAAGAGTGAACTATTCGAGATCGTAGTAACGCGATCTTTGCAAGTTTATCTACACATGTTTCGTTCAAATTCTCTTAAAACCATATTAATTACACTCCATGACTGACCACCCAAGGTGGCGCGAAGGGCGAACTTATTCCGATAGAGGCTTTGGCAAAAGCGCTTAGTGTTTTTTGCCCTGCCTTACGACAGAGTCTTAAATCCACACACCAAGAAGAATGCGTCGCCTCCCTGAACGACTTCAGAAACTATTTAAGCAAATGAAACTGAATAAAGCGACGCAAGACATTTAATTGGTTGACTATAGCTTTTACCTAACTGCTTCGTAAGTGATGTTCCATTGAATATGCTATGGGTCGATGGAAGTTGTAAAAAGCGCTCCCATTTATCAAGTTTTTCTTCTAGGTCGACATCCCCCTGTAGCTGAGAAAGATGAAAATGTAGAAATATGGATAAGCTTATGCGAACGATTTGTTTTGATAGTTCAGCCCATAACTCCTAAATAATACACAAAGCGTAGTATTCCTCTAGCACCAAAGAATATGCTAACGATGTAAAAATCCTCTAAGAAACAATTTCTGGGAGGAAAATATGAGCGGCAAAAAAATTCTTATGCTGTGCGGCGACTTTGGTGAAGATTATGAAACCATGGTGCCTTTTCAAACGCTTTTGGCTGTGGGGCATCACGTTGACGCTGTTTGCCCAGACAAAAAAGCCGGAGATACCATAGCAACGTCTATCCATGACTTTGAAGGCGATCAGACTTACACCGAAAAGCGTGGCCATAACTTCGCATTAAACGCAACATTTTCTGACATTAACGTTGCCGATTACGATGCGTTGGTAATCCCCGGTGGGCGCGCACCAGAATACTTGCGTTTAAATGACACACTAATTGCCATGGTAAAACACTTCTTCGACGACAATAAGCCTGTTGCAGCGGTCTGCCACGGCGCGCAAATTCTTGCCGCAGCCGATGTTCTATCGGGGCGAACATGTTCTGCATATCCTGCATGTGCACCTGAGGTAAAGCTAGCGGGTGGCACTTTTGTAGATATCCCTGTCACAGAAGCACACACAGATGGAAACCTCGTTTCGGCTCCTGCGTGGCCAGCACACCCTGCGTGGATGGCACAATTCTTAGCTGTTTTGGGCACGACAATTACCCACAATTGACACCACTGCTTCAATATGTGGCGCTAGTGTGCAATATGCATATAAACTGGCGCCACATAAACTCAATTTCGATATGGGAGGAGCAGTGATGTGCAAGTTATTTATTGGGGCCGACTCCGATTTATGGCAGCCAAACACACGATCTATTCGCATTGATGGATTTGTGACTTCGGTTCGCTTAGAGAGTTTTTTTTGGGGCACTTTGGCAGACATTGCGCGACGGGATGGCTTGTCCCTCGGACGCTTAATTTCACGCCTTTACAATGAGTCTATTGAAGAAGGACATGACATCGAGAACTTTACGTCTTTCTTAAGGGTGTGTTGTAGCCGATATTTGTCTTTGCAACTCGCTGGCGAAATACCTCGGGACATTAACACGCCGATTGGCTCACTAGATGCCGACGGCATACTTTCCCGAGAGCGAAAAAGACACGCGAAACCTGTGCACTCATCCGCGTTGTAAAATTCATGTACTCTTTTTATGGCTCGCTTTATGGATCTCATCGCGCAGTAAAGTTACGCGAAATTACAAAAGCACTTACCCAACCAAACACATAATCATGAAATGAACAGTAACAGTTTCAGCTTCGTTTGGCTGTTACCATTTTTGATGCATAACTGAGCGCAGACAGCATATTTGTGTGATTAACGATGTTTTTTCCTGCTATGTCAAAAGCCGTGCCATGGTCAACAGAACAGCGGTCAATCGGCAGGCCGAGCGAGACATTCACAGCAGTATCAAAAGCGACGAGTTTGATCGGGATGTGACCCTGATCGTGATATTGTGCAACAACCAAATCAAACGCACCCTGATATGCACGGTAATACAAAGTATCGGCAGAAATAGGCCCAACAACATTGATGCCTTCGGCTTGTGCAGCCTCTACTGCAGGATGCAACCTTTCATCATCATCCGAACCAAACAGACCATTCTCACCACAATGCGGATTGATGCCAGCCACAGCGATGCGCGGGTTTTCAATTCCCATACGTATTAAGTGTTTATGGCCCGTGCGGATTGTTTCCAAAACACGCTCAATTGTCGCGCGTTCAATCGCATCGCGCAACGATACATGGGTGGAAACATGCACCACTGAAAGCTTCTCGGATTCCAAAAGCATCCATGATGATTTTGATTTTGTTAGATGCGCCAGCATGCCTGTATGACCGTCATAGTGGTGACCAGCAGCATTCAGTGCTTCTTTGTTGATTGGCGCAGTCACGATACAACTGCCAGGTAACACGCTGGTTATCTCAACCGCGCGTTCAATGTAGCGGAAACTCGCTTCGCCGCACGCCTTATCAAGAATACCAAACTGGCGTGGAAGATTGGCAATCTCAATATGCTCAACACAAATGCCGTCGCCAGCCTCATCAGGCCCAATAATCGGAAGCGTAACACCACATATAGACGCCGCAAGCTCTATCGTCGGACGATCACCGATGATTATAGAGCGGGCGCGGTTCTCAGCACTAGACTCAGCCAAAGCTTTTACTGCAACTTCAGCGCCCACACCTGATGGATCGCCCATGGTGACTGTAAGGTGCTGTTACATTCACAACATAGCAATTGCTTAAAGGGAATTTCGGCTCATCTTTACCGACATAAAATAAAATCCCAACATTCAGCATCGTTTTCACTCAACCTCTCCTGTTAGCATCACTCAATTACTCCAATCTAAATTGATTTAAATGACGATGTATCGTCAGTTCTAACTAGACCATTCCTTTAAGCAACGCCTGTAATTCTTGGTGACTGAAAACAAGTTGATTTGCACCAAACTGCCTTAGCTTTTCACCATATTCAGTTTCGTTATGGGGAAGATGCTCGCCGCCCAAAAAGCCGATGCATCGCATTTGCGCAGCGTTCGCCGCCTTCACACCAGCCACCGCATCTTCGATCACAATACAATCTTGCGGGCGTACTTTCATTTGCTGCGCAGCATACAGGAATAAATCTGGCGCAGGCTTACCGCGTGCCACCATTTCTGCACTGAAAACATTATCATTAAAGAGGTTTGTAAACCCGAGGCACTCAAGTGCGAAGGCAATACGATGGGGCGCACCGCCTGAAGCAATGCAATAGGGAATATTGGCATCGTTCAGTTGGTCAAGCGTGCTTTTAGCACCTGCAACCGGCTTTAGCTCTTTGGCAAAACGCACGAAAAGCCGCTCATGCCAAACATCTGGGAAATCCTCGCCGCAAGGTTTTCCCGTTTGCTCGCTAACAAAAGCCATGTGATCACGGGTTGACGCACCCAAAAACAACGCACGTGCAGTGTCATAATCAGCAACCGCACCACGCACAGTCATTTCCGCAACGAGTTCTTCAAGTGCAATACGCTCGCTATCGGCAAGCACACCATCAAAATCGAAGATTACAAGTCTGGGTGCTGCCTGTTCAGCAGCACCCGTTTTGTCATTCACCATAAGGAAGCCAGATCGTTTTGATTTGTGTTGCACGGCGCAGAAACTCACGGCCCTGCCCTTGGCTATCATCACGCCAATCGCGTTCAAATCCGCCATCGGTCCACACAGCTTTCAAATTGCCGATAGAAGCCTCTTCCACCATTTTGACGTTCTCGTTGCTGCCACAATACCAAAGGGCGGCGACCTCATCATGCTCGGCAAGTGTTTTGGCAAGCACGTCTCTTTCACCCGTAATCAAATTGATCACACCGGCCGGTACGTCTGATGTCTCCAAGACTTGATACAGGCGCGATGCCAAAAGCGGATGAGCTTGTGAAGCAATCACGACAGCTCTGTTACCCATTGCGACTGACGGCAAAATCAATGACATCATCGAAAGCAGCGGCACTTCATCCGGGCATACGATACCCATGACACCCCAAGCTTCTGGCATTGCGAGTGTGACATGTTTAGACTTCGTTGCGTGCACAGCTCCATCGAATTTATCAGCTTGTGCCGCATACCAGAAACAGCGACGGATTGTCTGTTCGACTTCAGCTGTTGCAGCCTTTGTTGATGATCCATTGCTGGCTGATAAAAGTGCTGCAAATTCATCGCGGCGCTGGGACATGTTTTCGGCCAGATAATATAAAATCTGCGCGCGATTATGCGCTGTCACACCCGACCAGCCGCCAGCCTTAGCCGCAGCTTCCACAGCATTACGCACATCCTTACGATTGCCCAAAGCCGCCTGTCCGATGACACCGGATTTGCCCATAACATTGTAGCTTTGACCACCATCAGCGCGTGCCTGCTTGCCGCCGATATACATTTTTGCGGTTATATCGATCTCTGGTAGCTCGCCTTTGCCTAAGTTCGGCGAAACAGAAGCTTCCAATGGTGTCGCAGAGCGCGGTTTCCCTTTTTTGCCAGAAGTGGCAACCAGATATTCATGCAGCCCTTCGCGTGCGCCTTCACGCCCGAAGCCGCTTTCGCGGTATCCGCCAAAAGCAGCACCAGCATCAAACAGATTTGTTGCATTAATCCATACGATACCAGCCTTGACCTTTGCGCCTGCTTCAATCGCGCGGTCAATATTCTGGCTCCAGATAGAAGCTGACAATCCATAACGACTATGGTTGGCGATTTCTAACGCTTCTGACGGTGTGCGAAACGTCATCGTGCAGGCAATAGGACCGAATATTTCAGTTTCATTGACCGTATGTGCAGGCTCTGTTCCGGTGAAAAATGCCGGTGCGCAAAAGCTACCTTTTTTCGGAAGCTCTGCTGCCCATTGGTGGAGGACCGCACCTTCCTCTTCACCCTTTTTGACCAGCGCATTAATTCGCTTCAACTGGGTGTGGGATACAACCGCACCAACATCCATTGTCTTATCGAGCGGATCACCAATGCGGAGTTTTTGCAAACGCGCATCAAGCTTTCCAAAGAATTGTTCTGCAACACCTTCCTGCACGATAAGCCGTGTTCCGGCGCAGCACACTTCTCCTTGGTTGAACCATACGGCATCAACAACGCCTTCAATGGCAGCATCCAGATCAGCATCTTCAAAAACGATAAAGGGTGATTTGCCGCCGAGCTCTAGCGAAAGCTTTTTGCCAGAACCTGCAATCTGTTTGCGGATCATACGGCCAACCGCCGTTGAGCCTGTAAAGGCAACCTTATCAACATCGTCATGACCCGTGATGAGCGATCCGGTTTCCCCATCGCCATGCACCAGATTGACAACACCTGCAGGCAAACCAACATCGACGCAGATTTCGGCGAAAGCCTGCGCGGTCAAAGGTGTAAGGTCAGCTGGTTTCAGAACAACTGTATTACCCGCAGCAAGGGCTGGAGCAATTTTCCACGCAAGCATTAAGAGTGGGAAGTTCCAAGGAATAACCTGCCCGCAAACACCAACCGGCTGAAAGCCTGGATATTCGCTTTCAAGCAGCTCGGCCCAACCTGCATGGTGATAGAAGTGACGGGCAACAAGCGGAATATCAATATCGCGGGTTTCACGAATTGTCTTACCATTATCCATCGTTTCAAGAACAGATAAAAACCGCTCCCGCTTTTGAACATGGCGGGCAATGGCATAAAGATATTTGGCACGCTCATAACCTGGCAATGCAGACCATTTTGAAAATGCTGCGCGTGCTGCTTTGACCGCAGCATCAACATCGTCTTGCGTTCCTTTTGCCAATGTCGCGATCACGCTGTCATCAGCAGGGTTGATCACGTCGGTCATTGGCCCTGTTGGCGCCACGAATTTACCGTTGATAAAATGGCTTATGCCGCCTGAATGACTATCCAACCAGCGTTTCACATCAGTGTTGCTTTCGGGAGCAGGACCATATTCCATTGTTTCCATAATTTCCTTGATAGAAGGCATGTTTCGTCCTCAAGCCATAGCGTGGCGGTTGGAGGCCGAGTAACGGCCGGTAATGTGATGTTCTAACTGGCGTTCAATATCGCCAAGCAGTGAGCTGGCACCAATGCGGAACAGATCGTTATGAAGCCAGCGCGAGCCAAGCTCCTCTTTAATCAGAACTTGCCAAGCAATTGCGTTCTTGGCTGTTGAAATGCCGCCTGCCGGTTTAAACCCAACGATCTGGCCAGACAGATCCTTAAAATCGCGCAGTGCTCGCAGCATTGTAAGCGATACGGGCAATGTCGCATTAACGCTTTCCTTGCCTGTCGAGGTTTTGATAAAATCAGAACCAGCCTGCATTGCAATCATCGATGCCTTGTAAACATTGGTCAATGTTTGAAGATCACCAGTGGCAAGAATAGCTTTTAAATGTGCCTCGCCGCATGCTTCACGCATGGCGCAAATTTCATCATAAAGCGCCTGCCAATTACCCGTCAAAACATGTTCGCGGGTGATAACGATATCAATCTCGCGCGCGCCCTGCTCTACAGCATAGCGAATTTCAGCAAGTCGGGTGGGCAATGGTGTCAGACCAGCGGGGAAGCCTGTCGCAACCGAAGCAACAGGAATATTGCTGCCTTCCAACGCCTTTACCGCATGGCTTACCATCGTGGGATACACACACACAGCACCGGTGGTAATACCCTCAACGCCCAAGGCTTCGAGAATATCGCCGCGAACAGGACGCCGTGCTTTTGCACAAAGTCGGCGCACGCGGCCTGGCGTATCATCACCAGCCAGTGTCGTTAAATCCATGCATGTGATCGCTTTGAGAAGCCATGCAGCTTGCCATTCTTTTTTAACCGACCTGCGGCCAGACAGTGATGAGGCACGGCGTTCAGCAGCGCTAAAATTGACAATTTTTCCGTCAATCCATTCAGGCGTAAATGCTGTACCCGTCATTCGGGGAAAGTCATGTGTCATCGAAAATAGTATCCTTTACCTGTCACCCGCGTCCGCGGCGAATGTCGATGAAGCGATTAAGAAGAATCGCCGCGATAATAATAATGCCCGTAACGGTCATTTGATAGAATGAACCAAGGCCCAGCAAATTGAAAATGTTGCGTAGTACTTGAAGCAACATGACGGCAAAAGCTGTGCCTAGAATGCTGCCGCGTCCGCCAAAAAGAGAGGTTCCTCCCAACACAACGGCGGCAATAGCATCTAACTCTAGCCCTTGCGCTGCTGTTGGCTGTCCTATCCGCAAACGAGAAGTCAACAAAAGACCGCCCAGCGCGCTCATAATGCCAGAGACCGCAAAAACAGAAACAATAATGCGGCGTGTTGGAATGCCCGACAACCGGGCTGCTTCTGGGTTACCGCCCGTTGCATATATGTTTTCACCAAAAACAGTTTTGCTTAACAACAGGCCTGCCAACACACACAATACAGTGAATATAAGCCCCATGGAACTCAATTGAAAACCTGGGAAAATAGGCACCATTGTTGAAGAGAAAGCAGCAAATGCGCTCGGCAAGCCTGAAACTGGCACGCCTTCGGTCGACAAATATGTAAGCCCGCGAAACGATACCAATCCGGCCAATGTCACGATGAAACTGGGCACCTGTGCATAAGCGCTAATCGCACCCATAAATGCACCGCAAGCAGCACCGGCACAAATTGTTATTCCGATGGCAAGAACGATTGGCATGCCGCTGGCCAACATTATGGCGGCGATCATTCCACAAAGCGCCACGACACTGCCCACTGACAAGTCAATATTGCCGGTAAGAATGACGAAAGTCATACCTATGGCAACAACGCCGACAACAGCTGCCTGTTGGAAAAGATTGGAGATATTTGTTGGTGTCAAAAAATTCTCTGACAGAAGCGAAGCAATAGTCACCACGAACAGAAATATAACAATGAAATTATATTCGATTGCAAGATTAACAAGGCGGCGCATAGCAGATGGTTTTTGCTCTAATTGGTTCATGATGTCAGCCATCAGTATTCACTCCTGAATGCTCGCCAAGAATCTGGCATTTTAGAATTGTGTCCTGATCTGTTTCAGACGGGTTGTAACGGGCGATATTTCGCCCCTCATGAAACACCCATATTGAATCGCAGGCGGCATAAAGTTCTTCTAGTTCAGAGGATGCAACGATTACGGCTGCACCATCGCGTGCCAGTCCATCAACCAGCTTGTAAAGATCGGCTTTTGCGCTGATGTCGAGGCCGCGTGACGGCTCATCCAGCAGGAGTAGTTGCGACCCTTTTATGATCCATTTTGCGAGAACCACTTTTTGTTGGTTTCCGCCGGATAGTTGAACAACATTTTGTTCTGGACGACCATATTTCGTAGCCAATTGATCCAGCACCGGAATGGTTCGTTTTTTCTGGTAGCTATGACGCCCCCAAAACTGTCCCTGCATCGACGGCAAGGTGGCATTTTTGTAAATCGGTGACTGGAGGATGAGCCCTTCGGTCTTGCGATCTTCTGGCACCAAGCCAAAACCGTTGCGAATTGCTGCACGCGGATTTTTGGGTGCATATGGCACGCCATCAAGCGTCATATCCGCTTCATGGCTGCGCGCACCAAACAGTGACATTAGAAAAGACGTTCTGCCTGATCCATTTAATCCGGTTAGGCCTATTATTTCACCACGGCGCAATAGGAAATCGCGAATATCGAGGCCCTGTGCACCTTGTAATCGTTTGACATCCAGAACGACATCGCCAGTAACTGGTTGACGTTCTTTGCGCTCAATCAGCTGGCGGTCTTTGCCCATGATCGCTTCAATCAAAGCGCTGTCTGGTGTGCCTTCAACATCAAAAGTTTCAATCGTTCGGCCGCCGCGCAAGACGGTTACACGATCGCCAATTTCTCGCAGTTCACCTAATCGATGACTGACATAGACAATCGCTACGCCTTGAGCGGTGAGCTCGCGGATAACCTGAAAAACGGCTTCCAATTCGTTCTCATTTAAAGCGGCAGAAGGTTCATCCATTATGATGACCTTAGCTTCGCGCGTGAGTGAACGAGCAATGGCCGTGAGCTGTTGATTAGCAATCGACAGGCTTTCTACTTTAGCATCCGGTCCAAATCTGGCGCCAACGCGTTTCAGCGCTTTTTCAGCTTCGATCCGGCGCGTTTTTGTGTCCAAAATACCGCGATTATTCGGGGGATGTCCTAGAAATAGATTTTGAGCGACAGTCAGTTGAGGAACCAAATCTAGTTCCTGATAAATCATTGAAATGCCAACCGCAGTTGCTTCTGCAGGGCTGCGAAACTTAACCGCTTTACCATCAACACGTATTTCACCAGAAGTCGGCATCATTGCGCCAGCGACAAGTTTCAAGAACGTCGATTTACCAGCACCATTGGCACCCAATAAGCAATGTACCTCACCCTTGCGCACATCAAGACCTGCATCTGCAAGCGCTATAATATTGGGAGGAAAGTGCTTTGAAATATTTGAGATAGAAAGGATGTTGGGCTCTTGCTCAAGACGATCTTTCACTTGCGACGCTAAGGTCATGGAGCCTCCATTAAAATTTCAGCGGTGGCTTCATCGGTCACCAAAACAGAGACATAGCCAGCTCTTAACGCAGCCAGAGCAATGCCGTGTTTTTCAGCGCCCGAAACAACGCCTATTGCGCGCTCTTTTTTGCGTAATTGGTCCAGCCTTAAGCCAACCGTGCGATCATCAAGTTCGGTGTCAACAATCTCACCATTTTCATCGACGAACCGGCCCAATATATCGCCAACAGCGCCAGCTTCTTTGAGCCTTTTCGTATCATCAGGTTCAAGATATCCCGAGCTCAGCAGCACTGAATCTTCAGACAAGCCGCCCATACCAAAGCAAATAACAGATGCTTTTTTGGCAAGTTCGAGCACACGCTCGACGATGGGATCTTTCTCAAGCGCAACACGTGTTGAGCGGCGGCCAACAATGGCTGGAACAGGAAGCAGCGTTGCTGTGCCGCCAGCGGATTGAGCAAACTCTTCGGCTACAGCTGACGTGCGCGCAGAAGTTTGCTGCAATGCGGTTGCACCATTTACAAGAACGATATTCGTCCCCGGGTTCCAACCAGAAGGGAGCGCGCGCGCAACAGCAGACATTGTTCGCCCCCAGCTCACGCCAATTAATGGAGATTTGGGGCTAAGATTTACAATGTAGTTGGCCGCAGCTGAAGCAACAGCATCTGTCATCAAAGACAAATCTGTAATGTTTCCCATTGGCACAACAATAGCATCAGAAAGCCCGAAACGCTTTTGAAGTGTAACTTCCAAGCTGGTCTTTCTGTTAGAGCGCGGGATGATTTCAATTTTCACCACGCCCTCAGCTTTCGCCTCGGAAAGTAGCTTACTTATCTGCCAGCGCGTTAAGCCCAGTTCTTTGGCAATCTCGGCTTGGGTCTTTTCCAAATCATAATATAATTTAGCAACTTGAACCATTAAGTGTTCGCGGTTTTGATCCATCGGAAGGCGCGAATTATATGGATTACGAGGTCTCATACTGCATTTCCTGACTGCACTTTTGCCAAATGATGCATCACTGGTGTCAGAGCTTCAGTCGCTTCGCAATAGAGAGGAAGGGTCTTATTGTACCAATTGGTGCGCTCAGCATTCGGCAAAATTTGCCGTGTCGGTGACGCACAATGCTTTGCAGCCTCTTTCAAATTATCAAATACACCCAGCGCAGTAGCTGCACATACACAAGCGCCAACAAGCGATAGATTATCTTGTTCAGCAACATCAACGGGGCGGCCTATAGCATCGACTGTGGCCTGCATCCAAGCTGCGTTCTTTACAATACCGCCCGCCATAACGACGCGGTCAATTTCTACTCCGCACTCTGCAAGCACGCGTAATACATTGGCAGAACCAAGTGCAATTGAGTCAACACATGCAGCATAAAGATCGCTGCGCCCATGGCCAAGTGTTAGTCCTGTCATTGTACCACGCAGCGCACCATCGCGAATGGGTGTTCTGTTTCCCATCCAATAATCGAGCGCGAGCAGACCTTCAGCGCGAGATGGTGTCTCAACAACTTCCTGTATGAGCTCGGCATGTCCCTTTTCATCAAGCCCAAAAATCGTATGGGCCAACCAGTTTAGTATTGATCCAGCAGACACCTGCCCGCATTCGACAAGCCAATCGCCATCACTAAGAGCATTGGGATATGGGCCCCAAAAACCCGACACATCGGTTTCTTGCGCAAGTTGAGTGAGCTGAACGACGGAAGTTCCACCGATGAACAACATGCCACCTGGAGAGACTACATCAGCGCCCAGCATGCCAATATGCGCATCGATACCGCCTTGTGCGACCAATGGACGATTTTCCAAACCTAGGTCGGCCGCCATTTCCGCAGACATTTCACCAATGGCACCGCCCACAGCGATAACCTCTTGCGGCAATCGTTCTGTGAGGTCCGATATGCCAAATTCTGCATATATTTCCGGTACAAAATTATGAGCATCACTGTCGTAATTCCACTTACATGCAGCGTTCATACGCGATGCAACCCATTTGCCAGTCAGGTCAAAATTCACATAGTCAAGCGCTTCGCAAATGACGTCTGCATCTTGCCAAATTTCTGGCTGATTTCTCTTGAGCCACATAGCTTTGGGAACGAGCCATTCTACGGCATCAGAACCACCACAGAAACGCATGACAGGATTTTTGACATTTGCCGTCTCACGGCTTTCGCTTTCAGCACGACAATCCATCCACAAAAGAGCAGGACGGATAGGCGTGCCATCACGTTTGCATACCGCAACCGTGGATGCTGTCGTGGCGGCACAAACCGCATCAATGCGCTTAACGCCTGCCGCTTTAATGGCAGCTCTGCCAGCCTGGCGTAGGGCAGAACTCCATTGAAGTGGATCCTGCTCAGCCCAGCCCGCGCGTGGATAAACCGTATCATATTTGGCTTCTTCCATTGCGATCATTGATCTTGTTTCAAGATCAAATACGCCCGCCCGAACGCCGCCGGTTCCAAAATCAAAACTCAGTAAATGCACTAAGACGCTCCTCCCTAGACCTTAATTGTCACATTAAGGACGAAACATGATTTTGGAGAAGAACAAACTTCTATCGTTTTGCAAAGTTGCAAACAATTCCGGCAGTTCTTCAAGCGTTAGCTCATGCGTGATCATAAAGTCCCAGCGCAATTTACCTGTCGCAAGTGCATCAAGCGTCACTGTCCATTGTGGGCCAGGGTAAGGCGCACCAAACGAGTTCCACGAACCGTGAAGAGAAACTTCTTGGCGCAAGAAATGCTGGAACGTCTTGTTATCAAGCGATACATCAGCGACGGGAATGCCGATAAAGACGACATGACCGCCCGGCGCAGCAAGACTTACAGCGCTATTAATAGAGGTTGGATGGCCAGCTGCCTCAACCGTGATATCAGATAATAGTTCTTTTGGAATTTCCTGTCCGGCTAGAAAACAATGCGCAGCTCCAGCTTCACGTGCTTGTTCAAGTTTCTTTTCAGAAACATCAACAGCCACAACTTCACGTGCGCCCATTGAGAGCATCCATTGGATCGCGAACAAACCGATTGGCCCACAGCCAATAACCGCGCCTCTTGAACCAGCCTGCACGCCGCCTGCTTTCCAGATAGAATGCAAAGCAATTGAAGCAGGGTCAACCATGGCCGCAGCGCGTGGGTCTGTACCTTCAGGAACTTTCATCAAGTTTGAAGTTGGTACGGCAACCCATTCTGCGTAAGCACCATCTCGGCGCGAACCGAAATAATCATAATCGCGGCATCGAGAGAAATTGCCTGTCGCGCATTGATCGCATTTACCGCAAGGAAGCATCGGCGGAACGGTACATAATTCGCCTATCGCAAAGCCTTCAACACCGTCTCCGAGCTCTTCGATACGGCCACAAAACTCATGGCCGCAAATGATCGGCATCTTATGTGCGCCTTTAATCAACATACGAGGAATATCTGACCCACATACACCGACCGCATCAACGCGAAGCAAAACTTCACCAGCACCTGGAACCGGTTTGGCAACGTCCTCAAGACGGATATCGCCGGGCTTATACATAACAGCTGCGCGCATAGGTGAACCTTGTCGTTACAATGAGTTAAAATATATTGGAAACTAAAAAAGTGGGCCGGACTTAAAGTCCATCCGGCCCGCAGGGAGGTTATTTAGACAAAACTTCCAGACGATATTCTGCAAACAAACCTTCACGTGGGAAGTCTGCAGCATTATCAGCTGTCACAGCTTTTGAACCCGCATCAACGAACTTGGAGACTTCGTTACCAGCGGCAGCTTCGCGTGCGACCTGAATGGTTACATCGCCCAAATATTTCGGATCGTTAAGTGCTGTAGCAACATAGTTGCCGCCAGCAGCCATCATTTCAAGTGCTTCTGAAAGTCCATCAACACCGGAAATCAGAACATCATCACGACCGCTTTCTGCAAGCACCTGCGCGGCACCCAAAGCCATGTCGTCATTATGTGCGTAGATTACTTTAACATCTGGATGCGCCTGAAGAAGATCCTGCATCGCTGTTACCGCATTTGCGCGGATATATTCAGCATAAGGGCCTTCGACAATTGTATGACTTGAGCCTTCAATTGCAGAATGGAAACCATCACGGCGATCCATCATCACAGCGCCGCCGGCATCACCTTGAATTTCGATGATTTTAGCACCTTCAACACCATCAGCTTTTAGACGTGCAAGAACAGCCTCGCCAACCAATTTGCCCATAGCTTTGTTATCACGGCCAATATGCGCCACGACTTCACCGTCATTTACAGAGCGGTCGACTGTGATCACAGGGATACCAGCAGCAGCTGCTGCTTCAACAGAGGGGATAACGGCATCCGGATTTACCGGATTAATAATGATAGCGCTTACGCCCTGCGTAATCAGATCCTGAATATCATTGTTTTGTTTAGACACATCACCATTGGCATCAAGGAAGATAAGAGTATCTCCGCCAGCTTTAGCAGCAGCTTCTGCGCCATCTTTAAGCTGTACGTAAAATGGGGACTGAAGTGTGACTTGGCTGAAACCAATTTTCAAACCTTCAGCAAGTGCCGGTGAAGCCACCGCAAATCCAAGTGCAAGCGCTGATACACCAGCAGCAAAATGTTTCATAGCAGAACGACGGGTAAACATAATTTCTCCTCCCAAAGTTTAAAAAGCTGGCCTCATTTGCAAACCAGCATTTGTGACATAAAGACACAAATGTAACTTTAAACAACTCTAAAGCTAAAAAATTGTCAAGCGCACTCTGCACCAAGACTACTTAAAACCCTCCAACTAATTGTTTTTAAGTTATTATTTTATTGGGCAAAGTCTTAGGCCATTATTCTAATCGGCTTTATTCAAATGCAATGCCAAGCATACTAACATTAACACGCGCAACAAATGTGACTTCGACTACAGACTGATCTCAACGATGTTTGAAGTTTCGATGTCTCCGAAAGCGCTACAGATGGCTGTGTAATATGTAATCTCTTTTTATTTTCTGAAGCATCCCTGTGTGGTTTTTGTATTGTATTCGATAATAATTAGATCTTCTGCAGACGATATACAGCTCTCAAAATCCGAAGAACATAGCTTTGCTTTGTAGTCCTAATGCGGTGACGCCCAACATGAACCGTAGATTTACAGTCCTTTCAGAACGCATTCACTCCCCCTTCCCTAAGGTGAATAAATCGAATGTTCATCAACTTAGGTGAACGCACCTGACCAGAAAAGGAATGTAACTATGTTTAGAAAAACACCCCTTACGATTGCGACTGCTCTCGCGGTCACCTTAGGTTCACAAGCATCAGCCTTTGCCAGTGATACAGCGACAATGTTCGCGATCACCGGAAAGTCGTTGAGAAAACAGTGCGCGATCATCACTCATTGCGCAAAAATGAAGTCGTAAAAGTATCTCGCAAAGACTGCCGCCTAGGAGATGAAAACTTGCGCCGTATTGGCTACAAGCACATCGTCATGTTCAATTGTACCGGTGCAAAATACAAATACATTGCGCACAAAGACGCTGCCATTTGGCAAGCGAGCATGCACGCTTATTCAGGCACAATGCAGCTTCGTTACATGGGCCCTGTACCCACTCATTAAGTCTATTCAACATTGGAATTCAGGTATTTATGAGGAGTGAAACTATGTCTAAAAATAACATCATCAACGCGATTAGTATTGCGGTAATTGGAATATTCATTGCGACCAGCAGCAATGCTAAGGACTCAGAGCCACCCGAGATAACGTATGACGGTGGGCAAATATTTCAAAACTGCGTGCTCGACGGAGGAACTTCAAAACGTAACGGCTCTTCCACAAGTTGTACGATTAATGGCAAAACGAGCACGTGCGATAATGATAATGCTGATAAAAATGCTCACTGCACAACCCAAATAGGCTCTCGGAAATCATTCCAGCGACATAAACTTGGACATAAATCATCACTAAATTTCGCCCCTGTGAATTAAAGGCAATTAAGGTAATACACCACAAAGATTACCAACCATTTAGCGGCACACCACGAAAACACTTAAACTTGAGGCGGCTTACAAAATGTCGCGAATGAATTGATGATACTTTACTCAACGAGGAGGTATTCAACTTACCGCAAACTGCGCATAACCGAATGCCATATATCACCTCTAATATATTGATTTTTTTGATATATTTATTTTACGCATAAAAAAATAGTTTGTGTGATCTGACTTTTACTGCACATCGCAACCAAAGCATGTATCGTATTGTATCATATGAATTCTCGGTTGTGTGCAAGGTAATCTAATGGTCAATATTGTTAAATGGGTAGAGCGGTTTCCAGGGCTGTCGCGACTTGAGCCTTCCGTAAAAGAACTTATTTTGTCATGCAGCACCATTGTAAATGCTCCAAAAGGAGCAACGATTTTCGGCCCAGGAAAGTCACCAGAAAACATGCTGTTTTTGCTCGACGGAACGGTCAGAGTACAGCAGGTGTCCGACGACGGTCACGAAATAGTGCTTTATCGCATTGAATCGGGACAAAGCTGCGTTCTGACAACAGCCTGCCTACTTGCGTATGAAGACTACTCGGCAGAAGGTATTGCAGAGACTCCTATGCAAGCTGCAGCAATTCCACGTGAAGTCTTTGATGATTTGGTGTCCCAATCCAAGATGTTTCGCGACTTAGTTTTTGCAGCATTCTCCAAACGGATCACCGACTTGTTTCTTATTATCAATGAAGTTGCTTTTCAAAAACTAGATGTGCGGCTTGCTGACAGGTTAATTAAGCTCGCGAACGGCAATAACGAAATTTCAACAACACATCAAAAACTTTCTGTTGAACTTGGAACAGCCCGCGAGGTCATCTCTCGCCAATTACAGGAATTTCATAGACGTGGTTGGATTGAACAAAGGCGCGGAAGTATCAGTCTGCTCAACCGCGCACGGCTGGAGCAGCTAGCAAACCAAAACTACTAAACCAATAGTTTTCACCTTGGTGACAATGTCACAGAAGTTGGTCTCTCAAAGAGCTATCCAGAAGATAACTTTAAATAGGAGACAACAAAATGACCGCAAACCTTGGCACCCTCGACCGCTTATTGCGTGCTCTTGTAGGGATCATACTTCTGGTAGTTCCGATTATCAGCAACTTGGCGATTTTTGACTCAATTGCAGTGACAGTTATAGCGGCCGTTGCTGGTGTTGTAATGTTGACCACTTCTGTAATTCGGTTTTGCCCAATTTATCGTATCTTTGGCATCAGAACTTGTAATCTATGATGCTCGAAACAGCTTTTACCCCTTTTTATTCTCTTGCTGGTGGAGCCTTGATTGGTCTTGCCGCGGTCCTCCTGATGCTCACAACAGGTCGCATCATGGGCGCAACAGGTATATTGGCGGGGATATTACAACCTACAAGCCTGCCTGACTGGTCGTGGCGCGCGGTGGTTTTGCTGGGCATGATCTCGGGTCCAGGCGCTGTGCTGTTGATAACAGGGCAATTGCCTGCTGTGCAGGTGCCGGTTTCAACCATCATGCTTGTTATCGGCGGTTTCATTGTCGGGGTCGGCGTAACTTTTAGTTCAGGATGCACTTCTGGCCATGGCGTATGTGGCATGGCACGTCTATCTCCGCGCTCAATCGTTGCAACGCTCACCTTTATGATAACCACGGCAATCACTGTTTACCTAATCCGTCATGTAATAGGAGTCTGACACATGCGGCTGATAATTTTATACTTCATAGGTTTGATCTTCGGTGTCGGCATATCAATTTCTGGCATGGCCAACCCCGCTAGAGTATTGAATTTTTTTGATGTTGCTGGTGCATGGGACCCGAGTCTTGCCTTTGTTATGGGCAGTGCTCTTGTCGTCACATTTATAGGCTATCGACTTGTTCTAAAACAACCTTCTCCATTAATGGCGAGCAACTTTCAACTCCCCACGCGACGTGATCTTGACCTGCAATTAATCGGTGGTTCTGCCTTTTTCGGTATCGGCTGGGGAATGGCTGGCTTTTGCCCTGGAGGTGCACTGCCAGCTTTGGGCACTGGTCGAATTGAAGTACTTATATTCGTCACAGCATTAATTTCAGGTATTGTCGTCGTTAAAATTTTAAAATCGATATTCTCAACTCGATCTTTAGCCCAAGTATAAATTGGAGGGGAATTCAAATGAGCTATCCTATTAACAAGTCCGTCAAACCTGATCTTTCTGCTCATTTTGACGAAGCGACAAATACAATAACCTATATTGTCAAAGACCCTGACAGTAACCACTGCGCTATTATTGATAGCGTTATGGATATCGACTATGCGGCCGGCCGGATTACCTATGATGCCGCGGACAAACTGATTGAAGAAATTAAAGATCGCGGCTTAATTTTGGATTGGATAATAGAAACCCATGTTCATGCCGATCATCTGAGTGCTGCCCCTTATATTCAAGGTAAACTAGGCGGAAAAATTGGCGTCGGTGAAAAGATCATGGTCGTTCAAGAGACATTCGGCAAAGTATTCAATGAAGGGACAGAGTTTCAGCGTGATGGGTCGCAGTTTGACGCACTATTTAAGGACGGTGATACTTACTTGATAGGTACTATGCAGGCGTTTGCAATGTACACGCCCGGTCACACCCCTGCTTGTATGGTTCACGTCATTGGCGATGCAGCATTTGTTGGTGATACATTGTTTATGCCGGATGGCGGATCTGCACGCGCAGACTTTCTTGGTGGTGATGCTGGTGAACTCTATGAAAGCATCATGAAGGTACTTTCATTGCCTGACGAGATGCGTCTGCTCATGTGCCATGACTACGGTCCAAATGGCCGCGCAATCCAATGGGAGACCACTGTGGCCGAACAAAAGGCTAATAACATTCATGTTGGCCACGGTAAAACCCGTGAAGAGTTCATAAAATTCCGCACAGCACGTGACGCGCAACTAAGTATGCCTAAGCTTATTATACCATCATTGCAGGTGAATATGCGTGGAGGTGAAGTGCCAACTGACAAGGATGGCAACCCGATGTTGAAAACACCGATTAATCGCCTCTGATAAGTCTAACCACATCAATTTTTCTCAAAGGAGACCACCATGTCTAACAACACGATTGTCGACAATCTCAACAAAGCACTTCAAATGGAAATGAGCGCAGCTCATCAATATCAACTTCACGCCCATGTGCTTGATGATTGGGGTTTGAATATCCTTGCTGATAAAATGCGGGAAGAACAAGCTGAAGAATTGGGGCACTCTGATCTATTTATTGAGCGTATAATGTTCCTCAAAGGTACACCGGAAATCTCATTTGCGAAAACGCCAAAGCGGGCTGAAACCTTAAAGGAAATGTTTAACGCCGATCTTGCAGACGAAGAAGAAGCGATTGACTTCTATATCAAAGCAGCAAAACAAGCTTATGAGGCTAACGATGTTGGTTCCCGAGCACTATTCGAACAGATAGCAATGGATGAAGAAGGCCACAAAGCGTGGCTTGAACTGCAGCTAGAGTTAATTGATCGCCTTGGTGAACAAGCTTACTGCGCAAAACTTGTGTCCTTTACCCCAATTCGCGACAGCGATGAGTAACACTGCTCGGCACAGAGCTGCTCTACATCATTTACGTGCATCAATATTTTAAGGAAGGACATGTCATGACTCTCAGTCGTATCGATGAAACGTTCAGCGTGTCAGGCCAAATCCACGAAACAGATATTCAGGCAATCAAAGATGCAGGGTTTCGTGCCATTATCTGCAATCGTCCCGACGGTGAAGGTGTAGATCAACCAACGTTCAACGAAATTGATAAGGCCGCAAAAAAAGCAGGCATTGAAACGTCATACTTGCCGATCGTTTCTGGTAAAGTTTCAGACGAAGACGCTGCAGCTTTCGACAAAATTTTAAATGAATTACCTGGCCCTGTGCTTGCCTATTGTCGGACTGGGACACGTTCAACAACCCTATGGTCACTTAGTCAAGCAATTCACAGAAGCCTTCCCGATATACTTATGGCAACCAAAGCGGCTGGCTACGATATGGCTGGCGTTGTGCGCCGGATTACTAATGGTGGCAAAACCCCAACAGAAAAAGGTGATTTCAACTTTGAGATAGTCATAGCTGGGGCTGGTGCAGGGGGTATTGCTACGGCAGCAAGTCTTAAAGCCCGCAAACCTGACCTGGAAATTGCTATCGTCGATCCAGCTGATATTCACTATTATCAACCTGGTTGGACAATGGTCGGTGGTGGTATTTTTAGAGCCGAACAGACATCACGCACGATGGGCTCATTGATCCCCAATGGTGTGCGCTGGATTAAAGCTGCTGTGGCTGCTTTCGAACCTGAAAACAACGCAGTAATCTTAGACGGATGCCGTGTTGTGAAATACAAACGCCTAATCGTTTGCCCTGGCATTAAGTTGGATTGGAACAAGGTTGACGGTTTGGTAGATACGCTTGGTCAAAATGGAGTAACCTCCAATTACCGCTATGACCTTGCTCCTTATACGTGGGAACTTGTTGAAGCTATGCAGCAAGGCCGCGCGATCTTTACGCAACCACCGATGCCGATTAAATGTGCAGGCGCACCGCAAAAGGCGATGTACTTGTCAGGCGACGCTTGGCACCGCCGGAGTGTTCTTAAGAACATTGACATACAATTTAATAATGCAGGTGGCGTATTATTTGGCGTCAAAGATTATGTTCCTGCTTTGATGAAGTATGTGGAAAAGTATAACGCCAAGCTCAATTTCTCCCACAACCTTGTGGCCGTCGACGGACCAGCTAAGAAAGCCTGGTTTGATGTGTCCAAGCCAGATACGCCTATTGAGCGGATCGAAATGGAATTTGACATGATGCATGTCTGCCCTCCACAAACGGCTCCTGATTTCATTCGTGTTTCGCCCTTGCAGATGCCTCTGGTTGGGTTGACGTTGATCAGGCCACATTGCGTCACAAAAGCTATGACAATGTCTGGTCACTGGGTGATGTTATGAACGCCCCGAACGCTAAAACCATGGCAGCAGCACGTATTCAGGCGCCAGTTGTGGCCGAAAATATTATTGCGGACATTCGTGGATCTTCGCCGGTGGCTCATTATAATGGTTACGGCTCCTGTCCTCTAACAGTGGAGCGTGGCAAAATTGTTTTGGCTGAATTCGGATATGGCGGCGTCTTGCTGCCCAGCTTCCCTAAAGCCCTCATCGACGGTACGAAACCCAGTCGCGCGGCTTGGTTTCTAAAAGAGAAGATACTGCCACCGATTTATTGGAAAGGCATGTTGAAGGGGCGCGAATGGTTGGCCAAGCCTGAACATATAATTGTTAAGTGAACTGACTTTGACCCACCCCACCTTTTGCAGTGGGCCCTCACATATCTGAGAATAACATGAAAACTGATCTGACGCGCTTCTTACCTATTTTGAAATGGGGGCGAGAGTACAACCGCTCCGCACTCTCAAATGACCTTGTGGCTGCGTTAATCGTGACAATCATGTTGATTCCGCAATCATTGGCATACGCGTTATTGGCGGGATTGCCACCTGAGGCTGGCCTTTATGCCTCGATTGCACCGATCTTGCTATACGCCATATTTGGGACGAGCCGTGCTTTGGCTGTAGGCCCCGTTGCTGTTGTCTCACTGATGACCGCAGCCGCATTGAGCCACATCGTTGAGCAAGGTACAATGGGCTATGCAGTTGCGGCATTGTCGCTGGCTGCATTATCGGGCTTGATCTTATTAGGAATGGGACTTTTTCGTTTAGGTTTTGTTGCTAATTTCTTATCTCATCCCGTTATCTCAGGATTTATCACAGCCTCTGGCATCATTATAGCAGCAAGCCAAATCAAACATATTCTTGGCGTTAATGCGGATGGCCATAACCTTCTAGAGTTGGTTATTTCACTGGGCCGTCATTTATCAGAAACCAACTGGATTACCGCAATTATTGGTATTCTCGCAACGGGGTTTCTTTTCTGGGTGCGCAAAGGCCTCAAACCAGTATTACAAAAAATGGGCTTGTCTTCTGGCATAACTGGCGTTCTTGTGAAAACTGGCCCAGTGGCTGTCGTCGTCGTGACTACTCTTGCCGTATGGGGTTTTAACCTTGCAGATAAGGGTGTTAAAATCGTCGGAGAGGTACCGCAAAGCTTGCCTCCTCTGACACTACCGTCTTTCTCACCTGATTTATTGGGCCAGCTACTCCTTCCTGCATTCTTGATTTCCATTATTGGCTTTGTGGAATCAATTTCAGTTGCCCAAACTCTCGCGGCTAAAAGGCGGCAGCGTATCGATCCAGACCAAGAACTTATTGGACTTGGCGCCGCTAATATCGGTGCATCACTTACAGGTGGATTTCCGGTTACAGGTGGCTTTTCGCGATCAGTCGTCAATTTTGATGCAGGTGCCGAAACCCCAGCTGCCGGAGCATTCACCGCAGTCGGGCTGGCTATAGCGGCACTCGCCCTGACACCGTTGATCTACTTTTTGCCCAAGGCGACTTTGGCGGCAACTATCATCGTCGCCGTGCTCAGCCTTGTTGATTTTTCGATACTCAAACGCAGTTGGAATTACTCCAAAGCAGACTTTTGTGCTGTGTTGACCACAATCCTTGTGACCCTTGGACTGGGAGTAGAGGCAGGTGTGTCGGCAGGTGTAGGGCTATCAATCTTACTGCATCTATATAAATCATCTAAGCCACATATCGCCGAAGTTGGCCAAGTCCCTGGCACTGAACATTATCGCAATATTCTGCGCCATGATGTTTTAACAGATTCTTCCATTGTGACACTGCGTGTTGATGAAAGCTTGTACTTTGCAAATGCTCGTTATCTTGAAGATAAAATCCAAAATCGTGTCGCTGATGACAAGAATGTCCGGCACGTGATTTTGCAGTGCTCTGCAATCAATGAAATCGACTTAAGTGCGCTTGAGTCGCTTGAGGCGATAAACGAACGATTGAAAGCAATGGGTGTCACGCTTCACTTATCTGAAGTCAAAGGACCGGTAATGGATCGATTGAAAGCACAATCGTTTCTGAAGGAAATGAGTGGCGAAGTTTTTCTCTCGCAGTTTGAAGCCGAACAAAAGCTAAAGGCAGCGCAACATTGAGCAGTACAAATATATCGGTCTAAAGAGCACAATTATTCCTCAAACATCGATACCACGCTCATACAGAACATTTGCCACATGACTTATACTGAGCGGAAAGCGCCTCTGTCATGATCATTTTAAATCTGTGTATTTCGCCAATCACAGGCAGCGGCAATGGCATGACCTTGATATAGATGAGGTCTGTCCCGCATATATCGGGTGTAATGTTTTTAAGTTCATTTACGGAGTTTAGCAAAGGTGCAGGTCGCAGTTGAAATGGGAAGTTTGACAGGGGGAGCCCCCGCCAATCTTGACATTGAAGAGCTGCTGGCGACCCGTCTTTTGGTGCAAGGTAATTCCGGCTCAGGAAAATCGCATCTACTGCGCCGTCTGCTCGAGCAATCCTCGCAATGGGTTCAACAGGTGATTATCGATCCCGAAGGCGACTTCGTGACATTGTCAGAAAAATACGGTCATTTGGTTGTTGAAGGAGATCGAACCGAGGGCGAACTTGCCGGTATTGCCAGCCGCATTCGGCGGCACCGTGTATCCTGCGTTCTTTCACTTGAAGGGCTAGACGTTGAAGAGCAAATGCGCGCTGCAGCGACATTTCTCAATGCGCTATTCGATGCTGATCATGAGTTTTGGTATCCAATTTTGGTCGTGGTGGATGAGGCACAATTGTTTGCGCCAGCAGTTGGCGGCGAAGTATCTGAGGGCACTCGAAAAATGTCGCTGGGTGCGATGACCAACTTGATGTGCAGGGGCCGCAAACGCGGCTTGGCGGGCGTCATCGCAACGCAGCGCTTGGCTAAACTTGCCAAAAACGTAGCGGCGGAAGCCTCTAATTTTCTTATGGGGCGCACGTTTCTTGACATTGATATGGCACGCGCCGCTGACCTTTTGGGTATGGACCGACGTCAGGCAGAGATGTTCCGCGATCTAAAACGCGGTAATTTTGTGGGGCTTGGCCCTGCCCTTTCTCGGAGGCCCATTCCGATTGCTATTGGCGCAGTGGAAACACAGGCGCGCTCATCTAGTCCTAAATTGATGCCCATGCCTGACGTTGCAGAAAATGTTGAAGATCTGATTTTTACGCCGGACCCAGAGGAATTCAACCAGCTGCCACAACGCCGCACGCGGCCAGCACCGCGGCCAACAACGGATATTTTGGCTGAGCTTTCTCGCGCTACTCCGCTCAGCGATGCGCCCTTATCAAAGGCGAATGATAAGACGGTAACTCCTGAGATTTCTGCAGAAGAGCGCGAAGCCAGCATCTCCAATGTGTTAGAGGAAATTCTCTCCGATCCACAATCAGGCTACCGCACCGATTCAGCGCTTTATCAGGACTTTTTGGTGCGGCTTCGCATGCGCCGCCTGTCCGGCTCACCAATGTCGCTCAGTGAATTCCGTCGCCGCGTTGCCATTGCGCGTTCTGGCGTTGATGCAGAAACGCAGGACACGGAGACTTGGGCCACCGCCCTCTCCATGTGCACGATGGTGACGGATGATTTGCAGGGCGTATTTTTAATGCTCGCCTATGCTGCGATCAAAGGCGACATTTGCCCTTCTGATGCTCGTATTGCCCGCGCCTATGGCACTCATTCAGCGCGGCGAGCACGCAGACTTTTAGGCTATTTCGAAGAACAAGGTTTAATCATTGTTCATGCCGATCAGTCTGGCAAACGTATTGTAGGCATTCCTGAACTCGCATCTGAAACAGCACCGGGCGCTGCTGATGAGCCTGATGTGATTTCGCAAAGCGCTGAAGCTGCTGAGTAGCAATGCTTTTTAGCATTCCTTTTAAAAAACTCTACTGAATACAATTCACAGCTGCTAAACTTGCAACATTAAAATATTAATTTTGTTTATTTAATATAACTCGTGATTTCAGCGTCACATTTAAAACAAGCATATTCCCTTACTGTATTTCTTGAATATTTAGTTTAAAAATTTAGCTTTAAATGTCGCAAAATTTATCGATTATTGCATTACGCCGATTTTCTCCAAACAAATTTTCTGCTATTTCCCTTCCCATGAACATCATCTTAATAACTGCCTTTATAGCGTCGCTCTTTTTGATTATCGGTGCAGCCGAACCGCTGGCTGCACGGCTACGTCTTCCATACAGCGTAATCTTGGCGGTTCTTGGCATGCTTATCGGTGCAGGCGCTATCTTCTTTCTGCGCACTGAATTGACCGACGCATTAAACCCGGTTGCCGAAGCAATTCTGCGCTTGCCTATTCGTTCAAACGTGTTCCTCTATGTATTCCTGCCAACACTGTTATTTCAGGCAACGCTGGGAATGAACTTGCGCCGTATGCTCGACGATTGGGTTCCTATTTTAGTGCTCGCTGTCGTCGCTGTGGTCGTCGCTACTTTAAGTGTCGGCTATGCACTGGCATGGACGAGTACGTTGCCACTTGCTGCCTGCCTGCTGATCGGAGCCATCGTATCTACGACAGATCCTTCGGCTGTGGTGTCGATCTTTCGCTCCATTTCAGCACCGCGCAGACTGGCACGTATCATCGAGGGCGAAAGCCTGCTGAACGATGCCGCAGCAATCGCGCTCTTTGGCCTGTTCATGGGCTTTGTGATGCTTGGCATGCCAGACCCGACCTTTACGGATGCGCTTGGACAGTTTCCCGTATTGATTGGCGGCGGCGCAATTGTAGGTTGGGTTGCAGCACGACTTTCAGTATTACTCATGTCGGTTTTTGTGCACCATGAACGTGCGCAGATTTCTGTGTCAGTTGCTCTTCCCTATCTCGTTTATATCGGCGCGGAACAGATTGTCGGCGCCTCTGGCGTAATCGCTGTCGTGACAGCCGGCATAACGATGAACCTAACAGGCCCCCACCGTTTGTCGCCGCAAGCTTGGTCAAACCTCAGTGAGGTGTGGGACCTTCTCGCACATTGGGCAGGCGCATTGATCTTTATTCTGGCTGCGCTTCTTATCCCAAGATTATTAGAAGAAGTACGTGCCGAGGACTTTTTTCTAGTTAGTGTCGTCATTTGTGCCGCTGTGATCGCACGGGCGCTCATTCTGTTTGGACTGTTACCGCTACTTACATTGCTGCGCCTTTCTCCTGCCGTTGAGCGGCCATACCGCGTAGCAATCCTATGGGGCGGACTTCGCGGAGCGGTCACTCTTGCACTGGCTTTGGCTGTTACTGAAAGCATTTGGGTTCCCATTGAAGTTAAGCGTGTGGTTGGCATTCTGGCCACAGGTTTCACGCTCTTCACTCTCATTGTGCAGGGTACGACATTGCGGAGCGTCATCAGATGGCTCGGGCTTGATCGATTATCACCAATTGACGAAGCTTTATCACGTCAGGTCGTTGCGGTTGCGCTCCAAACCGTGCGTGAGGATGTGGAAAACACCACCGAGAATTATGAATTAAATCGCGAAATTGTACGCTCTGAAGCAAAGAAATTCGGTGAGCGATTGAACGACACAGTTCAAGCCGCAGAAGACGGTGCTGAAATTCTTGATCGTGATCGAATTACATTGGGGTTGATTGCTCTTGCTGGTCATGAGCGCGACACTGTGCTTATCCGCATGCGAGAGCGGACAATTTCCCAACGTATGGCAGAGCAGGTCTTATCGGACGCAGACCGGCTGATTGAGGGCGCAAGATCTGGCGGACGGTATGGGTATCAACGCGCAGCGCGAAAAACCGTGTCATACGGCCTAGATTTCAAAATTGGCGTGGCATTACAACGACGCCTGCATTTGTCTGGGCCTTTGGCCCGTATGACTGCTGACCGCTTTGAGCTCTTACTGTCACAGCGGCTTATTTTGCGCGACCTTGATGCGTTCATCGATAAACGTATTCGCCGTATTCATGGACGACGGGTCGCAGAATTGCTGCATGAGTTAGTCGCACGCCGTGTGGAGGCGCTGGAGACTGCTTTAGAAGGCCTGCGCCTGCAATATCCTGGATACGCAGAAAAACTCGAACGTCGCTTCATCCGGCGTACAGCACTACGCCTTGAAGAGCGTGAATATTCCATCATGCGCGAAGATGGATTGATTGGGGCCGAAATTTATACGGCATTGATGCAAGATTTGAATGTGAAACGTGCCGCCACTGAGAAACGTCCTTCGCTCGATGTTGCCATTCAACGTTTAGAACTCGTCCAGCGTTTTCCTTTGTTTGTTGGAATGGATGATTCTGCGCTCAAAAAACTGGGACGTTCGCTCAAAACTGTTTACGTTAACTCAGGTGAGTTGATCATTGATAAGGATGATCCAGCGACGAGTGTTTACTTTATCGCCTCCGGTGCGGTCGAGCTTGAGAGCGCTGGCCAAACATGGCGGCGCGGCGGCGGCGAGATGTTTGGGCAAATTGCAATCCTGACGAAGAAAGCGGTTCGCACGCAAGTACGGGCAATCGCTCCTTCGACATTACTCGCGCTTGACGCTGATCGCTTCCGCCGCCTTCTTGCGCGTAGCCCTGCCATTCAACAAGCCATTCGCAACAGCGCAAAGGAGCGCGGCATAGACCCTGACGCACTCATAGCAAAAGAACAATCAGGCACCCCACTGATTACGAAGTAGATGGTGCTTTTCCATCATTTGGCTAATCATATTTGCACCAGCGCTTGCTGCTGCAATGATTTTATTGACGGCGAACAAGTATGCGATGACTGGAAATTGTCGCAGCCTTGGGAAATAACAAATTTCCCTGACAACATCGCCAAATGAGTAAATAATAGGACTTACGCCTAAATAATCAGCTTGTATTGCCCGCTTTATAGGCACCCCTAGCCTTGCTTAATATTTACGCATCAGCGCAAAATTCCGAAGTATTTTTACGGCTCATGCGCTTTCAATAGCTGGCTCGACGGGCTCATCTTTTTGTCGGCGCACCATCTAGAAAGCCATGGAATAGAAGGCGCTGACAACTCGAGAATCATTATAGGCAAGCACGATTGAAACTGTTTGAAACGCGATGAATATCATCCCGACTATCCAACCGATGCAGCGCAATACGGGCAGCGCACGGCTTAGTGTGACAGGCGTGAGTGGTAACACCATGCTTGAAAACTTATATCAGTCGGGCAATGCCAAACTTCGTATTCCTGAACGTTATGAATCTGGTCCGCTTGAAGCGGTTATGATCAACATCGCTGGTGGCATGACGGGCGGCGACACGCTTGATTGGGATTTCAGCGCTCATGACAATGCCGAACTTACTTTGACATCGCAGGCCTGCGAAAAAATCTATAAATCTAGCTCAGGACAAGCCGTCGCCGATATTGCGTTAAACGCCTCTAGCGGATCGCGCATAAACTGGTTGCCGCAAGAAACCATTATATTTGATCGTGCAAATTTACTGCGCAAAGTAAATATTGATCTATCCGATAACGCCTCAGCGCTCATTGTCGAGGCGTTGGTGTTTGGCCGTAAAGCGATGGGCGAAATTGTAAAAGAAGCGACGATCCGCGACCGCTGGCGCGTGCAACAAGATGGCGCTCTCATCCATGCGGAAGAATTATGGATAACTGGCCCGATCGATGAGCAATTATCAAACAAGGCAATTGCTGCGGGCAACAAGGCCATAGCGACGGTGCTTTTTGTGTCGCCTAACGCTGAGCAGTCCATGGCGCAGCTCAATAATATAATTGGTGAGAACGGCGCGGTGTCTTGCTGGAATGGCAAGTTGCTTTTGCGCATTTTAGCTATGGATAGTTATGATTTACGCCGCACCCTAATTCCTGTGATCCAATGTCTATCAGGCGGACAAAAACTGCCGAAATGCTGGACGCTTTAGATGGAGACGATATGCAACTGACCCCGAGAGAAAAAGATAAATTGCTGATTTCAATGGCGGCAGTCGTCGCGCGTAAGCGCCTTGAGCGCGGCGTGAAGCTGAATCACCCAGAAGCCATTGCGCTAATCACAGATTTTGTCGTTGAAGGCGCGCGCGACGGGCGCAGCGTTGCCGACCTCATGGAAGCAGGCGCGCATGTGATCACCCGCGCGCAAGTGATGGAAGGCATCCCTGAAATGATCCACGATATTCAGGTCGAAGCCACTTTTCCCGATGGCACAAAACTCGTGACCGTGCATGAGCCGATTAGATAGGAGAACGTCTATGATCCCCGGTGAAATTATAACCGCTAAAGGCGACATCACGCTCAATGAGGGCGCTGAATCTATCACTTTAAAAGTGGCCAATACGGGCGACCGTCCGGTGCAAGTGGGCAGCCATTATCATTTTTATGAAACCAATGCGGCGCTGACATTTGACCGCGATGCTGCGCGTGGCATGCGACTTGATATTGCGGCTGGAACTGCTGTTCGGTTTGAACCGGGCCAAGAGCGTGACGTAACGCTTATTCCTGTTTCTGGCGCACGCAAAATATATGGCTTCAATGCCAAAATAATGGGAGATCTATAATGCCTACAAAACTCCCCCGCTCAGAATATGCTGCTATGTACGGCCCCACGACTGGCGACAAAGTGCGGCTTGCCGATACGGATTTGATTATTGAGGTCGAACGCGATCTTACAACTTACGGCGAAGAGGTGAAATTTGGCGGCGGCAAAGTCATCCGCGATGGCATGGGCCAAGCACAAACGACACGCGCAGACGGCGCTGTTGATACGGTTATCACCAATGCGCTGATCGTCGATCATTCCGGCATCTATAAAGCCGATGTCGGCCTAAAAGATGGGCGTATTTGCAAGATCGGTAAAGCGGGCAACCCTGACACACAACCAGGTGTGAACATCATCGTTGGACCTGGCACAGAGGCGATTGCTGGCGAAGGAAAAATTCTCACCGCTGGTGGGTTCGACAGCCATATCCATTATATTTGCCCGCAGCAGATTGACGATGCGCTTTATTCGGGCGTCACCACAATGCTCGGCGGCGGCACTGGACCAGCTCATGGCACGCTTGCAACGACATGTACGCCGGGCCCTTGGCACTTAGGCCGCATGATACAAAGCGCTGATGCCCTTCCAATGAACCTAGCATTTGCAGGAAAAGGCAATGCATCATTGCCCGGCGCATTGCACGAAATGGTGCTGGGAGGCGCATGTGCGCTCAAGCTGCATGAAGATTGGGGCACCACGCCTGCAGCTATCGATAACTGCCTAAATGTTGCCGATGAATTCGATGTGCAAGTGATGATCCACACCGACACATTGAACGAATCTGGTTTCGTAGAAAATACGGTCGACGCATTTAAGGGCCGCACCATCCACGCATTTCACACCGAGGGTGCTGGCGGCGGGCATGCACCGGACATTATTAAAATTTGCGGCTTGCAGAACGTGCTGCCCTCCTCCACCAATCCGACACGGCCTTACACGATCAACACGCTGGAAGAGCATCTGGATATGTTGATGGTTTGCCATCACCTCGACAGCTCTATTCCAGAAGACATCGCATTCGCCGAAAGCCGTATTCGGCGCGAAACAATTGCTGCTGAAGATATTCTGCACGATATGGGCGCGTTCTCGATTATTGCATCTGATAGTCAAGCGATGGGGCGTGTGGGCGAAGTTCTCATTCGCACTTGGCAGACGGCCGATAAGATGAAGAAGCAGCGCGGCCCGCTCAAAGAAGAGACAGGCGATAACGATAATTTTCGTGTGCGTCGCTATATTGCAAAATACACCATTAATCCCGCAATTGCGCACGGTATTAGCCATGAGATCGGCTCGATTGAAGAAGGCAAACGCGCAGACTTGGTGCTGTGGGATACGGCGTTTTTTGGCGTGAAGCCAGCGATGGTTTTAATAGGCGGCACAATCATTGCTGCACCGATGGGCGATCCCAATGCCTCCATCCCGACACCGCAGCCGGTTCATATGCGTCCTATGTTTGGTGCGTTTGGCAAAGCGCTCACCAATTCTTCTGTGACTTTTGTGAGCCAAGCGGCGATTGACGACGGTCTCGCCCATAAGCTTGGAACTGAAAAACAGATGGTGGCGGTGAATAATACACGTGGCGGCATTTCCAAATCATCGCTGATTTTGAACAATGCGACACCGCATATGGAGGTTGATCCTGAGACATATGAAGTGCGTGCAGATGGCATATTGTTAACATGTGAACCAGCCAGCGTACTGCCTATGGCACAGAGGTATTTTCTGTTTTGATTAAAGCCACGACAACGATTTCTCATACCCACTCACCAGCTGACACGATCACGCTGGATGAAACTGCGCGGCATCGCAGACGCGTTAAAATGACATCAGACAATGGCATTGAGTTCCTGCTGGATTTGCCAGAGGCTAAATTATTGCACCATGGCGAGGGACTGGTCTTGGATGACGGGCGTGTGATTGAAGTGCGCGCTGAACCAGAGAACTTACTGGAAGTGCGTGGGCGAGATACGCGGCATTTACTTGCGCTTGGTTGGCAAATTGGCAATCGACATTTGGCAGCACAAATTGAAAGCGACCGCATATTTATCCGTCAAGATCATGTGATAAAAGAGATGCTGATTGGCCTTGGTGCCACCGTCGTAGAAATTCGTGCGCCGTTTGATCCCGAAGGCGGGGCTTATGGCGATGTTCATAAGGGACATCATCACCATGACTAAAAAGTTTGACTGGCATAGTGACGAGATCATGCTCAATAGTGTGATCAACGACACCTATAAAAATACGCAAAATGTGCGACGTTTTTTCAAAGCGCATATTGGAGAGCACTTCAAGTTTGATAGAAGTTTTATGGCGTGGATGATCGATAACCATGGCGCAACAATGGGTGATGCGATTAATGAATGGCAGCGCAGAAATTCAGAAAAATGAATGATAGTGCATCACTATTAAAACTCATGTCTTGGCTCTCGCCTGTGTTTCCCACAGGCGGATTTGCTTATTCATCGGGCCTTGAAACTGCCGTCCAAAGCGGCCTTGTCGTTGACGCCAATGACTTGCGAGATTGGCTTAAAACAGCACTCAGCAATGGCGCATTGCACAACGATGCCGTTCTATTTGCCGCCGCTTGGCGAATGAGCAACGCCCCTAAAGAACTAACTAAAATCGCAGAAATGGCACTTGCACTTGCTGGCAGCGCAGAGCGCTACTTAGAAATGACCGCGCAAGGCGATGCTTTTATTAAAGCTGTTATAAACTGGCCAGATGCGGATGATGTTCGCTTCCCTTCGCCTTGCCCGCTTTGTGTTGCGGTTGGTGCAGCGGGAGGCGCCAGTAAGATTGATCTAACGATTGCTTTGTCAGCCTATCTGCACAGCGCCATTACGAACCAAGCGCAGGCAGCAATTCGCTTGTCGGTCACAGGTCAAAAAGGCGCTTCAAACATTATGGCCGCGCTTGAGCCAGATATTATAGCATTGGCAGAATTTGCGGCGCAGAGCGATATGGATGATGTTGGCAGTGCTGCGATGAACGCAGAAATCATGTCGATGCGCCATGAGCATTTGAATGGAAGGATGTTCCGGTCGTGAACCAATCAAATAATGGACCATTGCGTGTTGGTATTGGCGGGCCAGTTGGCACCGGAAAAACAACGCTGACTGAAAAGCTATGCAAAGCAATGTCGAGCAAATATTCCGTGGCCGTTGTCACAAATGATATTTACACGCGCGAAGATGCTGACGCATTGGTGCGCTCGCAAGCACTATCATCAGATCGCATCATCGGTGTTGAAACCGGCGGCTGTCCGCATACGGCTATCCGCGAAGATGCGTCGATCAATTTGCAAGCGATTGATGAACTCAATGCACGCCATTCTGATCTTGATATTATTTTCATTGAGTCTGGCGGTGATAATCTGGCGGCTACATTTTCACCAGATTTAGCAGATTTGACGCTCTATGTGATCTCGGTTTGTCAGGGCGGCGATATACCGCGCAAAGGCGGCGCAGCGATCACGCGATCTGACTTGCTCATCATCAATAAAACCGATCTTGCGCCTTATGTGGGTGCAAATCTTGAACAGATGGATGCGGATGCAAAACGCGCCCGAGGCCAGAGACCTGTTCAATTGAGCGATCTATCGCGCGGAAGCGGCGTCGAAGAGATTGTATCATTTCTCGAAAACCATGGCGGCCTATCGAAGCCCGTTTAACCTGCCGCCTAATTTTTACTCAGAAGACTATCGCCGCCTAAAAAGAGTGCATGTTCACTTAAGTATTTTGGTCGCGATTTTAAATGCGCGCCAACTTAAATCGTTAAGTATTTGTTAATAAATGATTAAATCACGAGCCGCGAAACTGGCACGCATGTTGCAATACACAAAGCGATATTAACGAGCTTTGGAGTTATGCAATTGAACAAGGTGACACGCCGCTTCGCACTGGCCGGTGCAACTACACTTATATCTGTTTCAATGCTGTTTTCAGCATCAGCACAGGAAGAGACAATCAAGATAGGTGTTCTGCATTCACTATCTGGAACAATGGCGATTTCAGAAACGACACTTAAAGACACGATTGAAATGCTGGTTGATCAACAAAATGAAAAAGGTGGTCTGCTGGGCAAGCAACTTGAAGCCGTTGTCGTTGATCCGGCATCTGACTGGCCGCTCTTTGCTGAAAAAGCGCGCGAGCTTTTAACGGTTTCAAATGTTGATGTGATTTTTGGATCATGGACATCGGTGAGCCGCAAATCGGCACTTCCGGTTCTTGAAGAGCTCAATGGTTTGATGTTCTATCCAGTTCAATATGAGGGAGAAGAATCTTCTAAAAACGTGTTTTACACGGGTGCAGCACCTAACCAGCAAGCTATTCCAGCTACCGATTATTTTTTAGAGGAGCTTGGCGTTGAAAAATTTGCGTTACTCGGCACCGACTATGTTTACCCCCGCACAACGAACAACATTCTTGAATCATACCTCAAAGGTAAAGGCATTGCGGCAGAAGACATCTTTGTCAACTACACGCCCTTTGGCCATTCCGACTGGTCGAAAATTGTGGCCGATGTGATCGCACTTGGTGCTGACGGTAAAAAAGTTGGCGTGATTTCCACGATCAATGGTGATGCTAATGTTGGCTTCTATAAAGAGTTAGCTGCCGCTGGTGTCTCTGCCGAGGACATTCCTGTTGTCGCATTCTCCGTCGGCGAAGAAGAATTGTCTGGCCTTGATACATCCAACCTAGTTGGACATTTGGCTGCTTGGAATTATTTCCAATCTGCTGATGCCCCAGCCAATGCAGAGTTCATCAAAACGTGGAAAGCGCGCATGGGCGAAAAGCGTGTGACCAACGATCCGATGGAAGCTCATTATATTGGCTTTAATATGTGGGTGAACGCAGTAACGGCAGCTGGCACAACAGATGTCGATGCGGTTCGCACTGCGATGTACGGCCAGAAGTTCCCGAACTTGACCGGCGGAACAGCAGAGATGCTTCCAAATCACCATTTGTCAAAGCCAGTTCTTATGGGTGAGATTCAAGCCGACGGACAGTTTGACATCATCAGCCAGACAGAACCTGTACCGGGCGATGCATGGACCGACTTTTTGCCTGAGTCCGCTGTTTTGAAATCGGATTGGGCGACCCTTGGTTGCGGTATGTACAACACCGAAACCAGCACATGTGTTCAGATCAAATCGAACTACTAACAGTCCTCCCAGACTGAACCAGCAGGGCCGCATTCGTGCGGCTCTGCTTTCCCTGATCACCGGATAAAATCTATGTTTCGCATTTTGATAGCAACCGTGATGCTTTTCATCACAGCACTTTCAGTCTCCGCGCAATCGGCTGATCTACAAACAATTCTGCAAGAGAATAGCAAAGCGGTGGAGCGATCATCGCGCACGACCATTTCGCCAATTCTTGACGCACTCTTGGAAAGTGAAAGCACGAACATCTCCACATTGCTGGAAAACTGGCAGAGTAAAAAGCTTTGGATGCGAAAAAGCGATGGTCTGTTTTTCTTTGTGGAAAATAGCGATGCTGACCCCATTGAACTGATTGATATTGAATCCAATGAGGTTGCAGGCACTGCAGATAAATCAGATCTCAAAGAGCTGCGCCCCAATAGCGGTGTGCGCGCCGTCATGGCTTCCACGCTTGTTCGCTTTCAACTCATTGATGAAGACCAAATTCAACGCACGAACGCTTTGACAGCGATTGAGCGCGACCCCGATGAAAGTCATTTAGACGTTCTACGCGGCACAATAGCCGATGAACCAGTCACCGCCATTAAAACGCGTATGGAACGCTTAGAGCGATTACTGACTATCCGCTTTGATAAGGATAGTACTGCGCGCGTTGATGCGATCACTCACTTTGCTGGTGACACCAATATTGACGTTAGAGCTGTGCTCAATCCTATTTTGGCAACGCAGATCAAAACAGCAAAAGAAATTCCTGAAACTGAAAATGTCGCGCAGCGGCTTTCTGTTGGCAATGGCATAACACACGATGCAGCTTATCAGCTTTTGGTCGATAATAATCTTGCGCCACAACGCATCACAACAAAGGCGCGTGATGCTGCGCTAGTCGCCAATATTGCTGACGGTAAAATTGGTGGTTTTGATGTGGCGAGTTTGAACACAGAAGCGCGCCGGATCGAAGCCTATCAGGCGCTTGCAAGTAAAGAGAGCGTTCCGCCATTCATTACAGAAGAAGCGGCTCAGGCTGCCCTTGATGCCCATGTCTTTTACGACGCATATATAGAGCAAGACAGTGCCGTAACCGATGCTGCACGCAATACGGTACGTTCTATCAATACACGCGTTGGCGCGTTTCAGGTTGCTGATTTGGGGCTTGATGCGCTTTCGCTCGCATCAATTTATTTTCTAGCAGCCATTGGCCTTGCGATAACCTTCGGCGTGATGGGTGTCATCAATATGGCACACGGCGAATTCATCATGATCGGCGCTTACACAGGATATGTCGCGCAGCAATTGATACCCGATTACACGCTATCGCTAATTGTCGCGCTGCCTCTCGCCTTTGTGGTCGCGTTTGGGGCTGGCGTTGCGCTGGAACGGCTGGTTATCCGTCATCTTATGCATCGCCCATTGGAAACGCTTTTGGCAACCTTTGGTATTTCCATCGCGCTTCAACAATTGGCAAAAAACATTTTCGGCACACAAGCCCGTCCGCTGACATCTCCCGCATGGCTTGATGGGGCATGGGTATACAACGACATCGTGTCAATCAGTTACATTCGCATCGCGATTTTTGTGTTGGCCTTATTGTTCTTCGCTCTTTTGCTCTTCATTTTGAACCGCACACGGCTTGGCCTCGAAGTGCGAGCGGTTACACAAAACCCGCGCATGGCTTCATCAATGGGCATCAATCCTGATAAGATAAATATGCTCACTTTTGGCCTTGGTTCGGGTATTGCAGGCATTGCAGGCGTTGCTATTGGCCTATTCGGTCAGGTCACGTCAGAGCTTGGGTCTAACTACATCGTGCAAAGTTTTATGACGGTTGTTGTTGGCGGCGTTGGCAATATTTGGGGCACGTTGGCTGGCGCGAGCATGATCGGCGGCCTGCAAAAAATCATCGAGTTCTTCAACCCGTCTAACACATTGGCGGCGCAGACCTTCATGATTATCTTCATCATCATTTTCATTCAGTTCAGACCTAAAGGGATTATCGCCCTTAAAGGTCGCGCGGCGGGAGACTAAGAACTATGGAGCGTAGCTTTCTCATTCGCCAACCGTCGGTGCTGATATTCATTGGCCTCTTGGCGCTCTTCACCATCGGTGCCACCATCCTGTCGGAAGGCTTTGGCCTCGGGCTAATATCAACAAGCTTTATCAAGACGCTTGGCAAGACGCTATGTCTTTGCCTCATAGCTTTGGCGATGGATTTGGTATGGGGATATTGCGGTATTTTATCGCTTGGACATTTCGCATTCTTCGGACTTGGCGGCTATATGATCGGCATGTGGCTGATGTATGCGCGCACCGAACAGATTGTCATCAATTCGCTTGCCAATGCCCCACTGCCACCAACATCCGGCGAGATTAGAGATGCTATCGGCTCCCAGATTTTCGGCGTTGTGGGGGGAAGCGAAATTCCCACTATATGGACATTTGCCCATTCGTTCCCGATACAATTAACGCTGGTCGTACTTGTGCCGGGGTTGCTGGCTCTTGTCTTCGGCTGGTTAGCATTTCGCAGCCGCGTGACAGGTGTTTATCTTTCAATTTTGACACAAGCTATGACGCTCGCTTTAGCGCTTTATCTGTTCCAAAATGACAGTGGCTTGCGCGGGAACAATGGTCTTTCCGGCCTTCAAAATATTCCTGGCGCTTCTAACGTTTCGCAAGATACTATCTCTATCTGGTTTCTTTGGGCTTCTGCGCTCGCACTTGGGCTTGGATATCTTTTTGCAGCATGGTTGGTATCTGGAAAATTTGGCAGCGTTATCCGTGCCATTCGCGATGACGAAACGCGGGTGCGTTATCTTGGCTATTCAGTAGAAGCCTATAAGCTTGTGGTATTTGTTATCACGGCCGTTATTGCGGCCATAGCAGGTGCGCTTTACTACCCGCAGGCAGGCATTATCAACCCTGCTGAAATCGCACCGATTGCTTCAATTTACTTGGCTGTATGGGTGGCGATTGGTGGCCGAGGCCGCCTCTATGGCGCCATCATAGGCGCAGCTTTCGTCTCGCTTATTTCAAGCTGGTTCACATCTGGCCAAGTGCCGGATGTGCCGCTTGGATTTTACACCGTCAAATGGGTCGACTGGTGGTTGGTGCTGCTTGGCTTTGGTTTTGTCTTGGTCACTTTATATGCACCCAAAGGTCTTGGCGGCTTATTTGATCGTTTGGTGCGGAGGCAAGACGCATGAGCAAAAACCCAACATTACTGGAAGTCTCCGGCGTCTCTGTTACTTTTGATGGGTTTCGCGCGATCAACAATTTGAGCTTTCAAATTGGAAGCGCAGAACTGCGTGCCGTCATCGGGCCAAATGGTGCTGGCAAAACCACGATGATGGATATCATCACCGGCAAGACACGACCAGATACTGGAAAAGTAACTTATGGGCGGCCAGGCAAGAACCTTTTAAAAATGAATGAAAGTGCAATTGCGCGCGTCGGTATTGGTCGCAAATTTCAAAGGCCCAGCGTTTTCGAAAGCCAAACTGTTTTCGATAATTTAATAATGGCGCTCAAGAAAAGCCGTTCACCATTGGATGTTGTTTTCTACCGCCGTGATGACAGCGATGTTTCGAAGGTAGAAAAGCTCGCAGCCGAAATCGGCCTTGCAGATCAATTGCAGCGTTTGTCTGGTGAATTATCGCATGGGCAAAAACAGTGGTTAGAGATCGGTATGTTGCTGGCGCAAGACCCGCAGCTTTTGCTTGTTGATGAACCTGCTGCTGGCATGACACCCGAAGAGCGTGAAAAGACGACCGACATATTGCGCAAAGCTGCTGAAACGCGGGCGGTTGTCGTTGTTGAACACGACATGGAATTTGTGCGCCGTTTAGATTGCCGCGTCACCGTGCTGCATGAAGGCGCGGTATTGGCCGAAGGCAGCATTGATCACGTGACGCAGGATCAAGCGGTTATTGATGTATATTTGGGGCGATAAAAATGCTGAGCATTGAAAATTTAGACCTTCATTATGGTCAATCAAAAATCTTAAATGCGGTATCAATGTCTGCTTCTGTTGGACAGGTAACCTGCGTCATGGGCACCAATGGTGTTGGTAAGACAAGTCTACTAAAAGCCATTTCTGGCGTGCATCATCGCTCAAGCGGTCAGGTGTTTTTGGACGGCGAAGAAATTGCTAAAGTCCCGTCTTACAAACTCGCTATGAAAGGCATTGGCTATGTGCCGCAGGGACGCGATATCTTCCCGTTATTGACCGTGCGCGAGAATTTGGAGACTGGATTCTCGTGCCTTCCGAGCGGCGGGAATAAAATTCCTGACGAGATATTTGAACTCTTTCCCGTGCTCAAAGAGATGGAAAATCGACGCGGCGGCGATTTATCTGGCGGGCAGCAACAGCAATTATCAATTGGTCGTGCGCTTATTACAAAGCCGAAGCTATTACTGCTGGATGAACCAACCGAAGGTATTCAGCCCAACATCATCCAACAGATTGGCCGTGTGATCGAATATCTGCGCGACCAAGGCGATATGGCGATTATCCTTGTCGAACAATATTTTGACTTTGCTTACAATCTTGCAGACCAATTCTATGTTCTTCGCCGAGGCGAAGTGACGATGAGCGGCGATAAGAAGACCGTAAGCAAAGCTGAAATGCTGGATGCTGTTTCGGTTTAAACTCAAACCAGAAGAGATTGTCCACAGACGAATTCAACAGCGATTATCACCCATGCTGATAGCTTAGTCAGAAGACTATACACGGATATACAGGCCAATCTGACAAGTTATTCTGACAATACCACTTCAACAATTACGTCTTGCGTTTTGAAAAGCGAATAACCCCACCTCCTAAAATAGTGCCCTGCTTGTGCAACATTGTGCCATTGAAAGAACTGTGTAGTATCCTTTCTCAGGATGACCGGTGTCATGCGACCGTCATACAGCAGGAATAGTCGGAACACGCGTAAACGAAGAAATAAACACTGATTTACAATTGTTTACCCTGTTAGAATTGACAAAAAATGGAGAGAGTAATGAACCTAAAAATAATGTTATCGACAGTTGCTATTGTAGCGCTTTCAACAACCGCTCAAGCAGAAACATTGCGGTTATTGACATGGGGCGGCTACGCACCGGACGATGTTGTTGCCAAATTTGAAGCGGAAACTGGCCACAAGGTTGAAGTCACAAAATCCAACAATGAAGAAATGATCGCTAAACTTCGTGCGACCAATGGCGGCGGCTTTGATCTTGCACAGCCAAGCCAAGACCGTATTGCGGGCCCACAGGCAGAATTCGGCATCTACAAGCCTTTGGACCTTTCAAAAATTGAAACAGCCCTTTTCATTCCGTCTATGTTGGAAGCAACTAAAGGCAACACCACTTATGAAGGCGACGTCTATGGCGTTCCGCATATTTGGGGCACCAGCGGCTTGATCGTTAATTCATCAACAGCCGCTGACATCAAGGATTACACAGACCTGTGTAATGATTCAGTATCTGGCAAAGTTTCTTATCGTCTCAAGCGCGCAACGCTAACTGGTTTTGCCTTTGCAATGGGCATGGACCCATTTGCAGCCTATGGCGATGAAGCGGCTTACAAAGACATTCTTGATAAGGTCGAAGCAAAGCTCATTGAATGTAAAAGCAATGTGAAAGCTTACTGGGATGGCGGTGATGAGATTAAAAACCTGCTACGTTCCGGTGAAGTTGTTGCGGCTATGGCTTGGGACACAGGCGGCTGGCAGCTAAACGAAGACAATGCGGACATCAACTATGTTGCCCCAACCTCAGGTGCTTTGGGTTGGATTGACACATTTGCAATTCCTGCACGCGGCCGTGCCGATGAAGCTGCATATGCTTGGATCAATTTTGTGATGAAGCCGGAAATTGCGGCAATGATCACAGAATCTGCAGGCAACTTCACTGCCTCACAGGGCGGCGATGCCAATGTAAACGATGCCTTGAAACAACGTTATCAAGCAAGCTTCCCGCAAGAGGCGATTGACAATGTGAAATGGTATCCAGTTGTTCCTGCTGGACTGGAAGTACTGGAAGGTGCTGCTTTGGACCGCATTAACGCTGCTCAATAATTGCGTCCTGCTTTTATCTTGCATAATATAAAGAAGCGCGGTTGCCGCGCTTCTCTTTTTTGAAAGCTTAAATACACATGCCTTCCACACCGGACCTCGAATGTCGTGCGATCTCAAAAAGTTTCAAAGACTTTAAAGCTGTTCGAGACATAAGTTTTAGTGTGCCACAAGGCACTTTTTTCTCCATTCTTGGTCCATCGGGCTGTGGTAAAACCACGCTCCTACGCATGATTGCCGGCTTTCAGGAACCTTCTAGCGGTGACCTATTGATCAAGGGCAAATCTATGCTCAACGTCGCACCAAACAAACGTCCTGTCTCAATGGTCTTCCAGCATCTCGCTTTGTTTCCGATGATGAGCATTGGCGCTAATGTTGGCTTCGGCCTGCGCCAACGCGGCGTGAATAAGTCAGACATCAAAAAGCAAGTGGAGCAAGTCTTAGAACGTGTTGGTCTCGGCGGCACGAGTGATCGCGCTGTCAGCTCTCTTTCGGGCGGCCAAAAGCAACGTGTTGCAATTGCACGCTGCATGGTGCTGGAGCCTGATGTGCTCTTATTGGATGAGCCGCTTGGCGCGCTTGATCTGAAATTACGCGAGCATATGAAAATCGAATTGAAGCAACTGCAATCTGAGTTCAACACCACCTTTGTTTACATTACCCATGACCAGTCCGAAGCATTGGTCATGAGCGATCAAATCGCGGTAATGAACCATGGTGTGTTTGAACAAGTCGGCACTGCGAAAGAACTTTATTACGAGCCACAAACAGCTTTCGTTGCTGGATTTGTCGGCGAAGCAAACCGCTTCCATGCGACTGTGAACACAGTAAAAGACGGTGTTCTCAACTTAAAAACACCTGAAGGCAAAAGCCTCAGCAGCCTTGATTTAGGACAAGGCCTTGCCAATGGCAACAAGGTAGATGTTTTCGTGCGCCCTGAAGCTGTGCGTTTATCGCGCATCGCAAAAGACGTGGCGAAAATGGGAAACACAGGAACAGGTATCGTCGAAAACGTATTGTTTAACGGTGCCAACAGCCAGCTTATTTTGCGTGATGCTACCAATGCTGCATCCATGAATGTGGCGCTGCCGCAAACTGGAGAATTCCGCGACCTTGCCGTTGGCGATACAGTGCACTTTGGATGGGCGCCGGAGCAAACCCGTTGTTTCGCGCATCAAGGCAATTGATATGAAGTCTGATAAATCCAAGCTCACATTCTGGTTGCTGTTATCCCCCTTGGTCATCTGGCTGGCAACACTGATTGTTCTGCCGCATGTCGGGATGTTTTTGGTTTCACTTCGCGAGAAAGTTGGCATACGCGAATATGAAACCAGCTTTGCCAATTACGCTGTTTTCTTCAATGAACCGCTTTATTGGAACACTTTTGCACGCACCGCTTATATGTCGATTGCTGCAACACTGCTGACCTTGTTCATCGGCTTCCCCATTGCCTATTACATTGCCAAGCTGACACGCGGCCGCACAAAAACAACGCTGTTTTTAATGTGCCTCATTCCATTTTGGGTAAGTGAGCTTGTACGCACATTTGGCTGGATGATCCTGCTTCGTGAAACCGGTGTCGTCTCGCAATTGTTGCAATATGCAGGGCTGGTCGATGGGCCAATTGAAATGCTTTATAATGATGCCGCGATCATGACCGGACTGGTCTATACGTCCATGCTCTTCATGGTCGTGCCATTGGTCACAACACTCGACAGTCTTGATGATAGTTTGATCGAGGCGGGCTACGATCTTGGCGGAACAAGCTTTTCTATATTGCGCGAGATTGTCATTCCTCATGCCATGCCCGGCATTGTATCAGGGTGCATCGTTGTTTTCATGCTATCGCTTGGCAATTATCTCACGCCTATTTTGCTGGGCGGTAAAGACAGTCTTTGGTTCACAGGCCTAATTTACAGTCAGTTTATCACCCGCTTTAATTGGGAACTTGGCTCCGCATTTGGCTTCCTGCTGCTGGGACTTTCATCACTGATCGTGTTCCTTGGCCTAAAGCTTTCAGGACAATCTCTAAGCAAGACGATGGCCCGCTGATATGATTACAACGATCCCGCAAAATTCAGCATTCAAATGGTCGTACCGACTTTATGTCACGCTGTTCTTTATTTACTTGGCACTACCATTAGCGACCGTTTGCGTCTTTGCATTCAACGACAGCGTCTTTCCTTCTCTGCCTTGGGAAGGTTTCACATGGGCTTGGTTCTTTGGCGATCAAGCGCCTTATATAGGGGTGTTTCATGAGCGCCCTATCCTGCGCTCTGTCGTGACCTCAGGCGTTGTCGCGTTTTGGGTTGCAACCCTCTCGGTCTTTGTCGGCACGTGCAATGCGTTTTTATTTGTACGTCATGAGTTTCGCGGCAAAGCGTTCTTATATATTTTGATGCTTTTGCCGTTGATCATTCCCGGCATTATTTTAGGCATCTCAATATTGGTATTCACATCAAATGTTGCCAACACGCTCGAAGACGCAACAGGGCTTTGGTTTGATGGGCTACGGCCAGGTATTATTTTAGTTGTTCTTGGCCAGTTCTCGTTCATTACCACATTTGCAACGCTGGTAATTTCTGCGCGATTGCAAAAGTTTGATAGCAGTCTTGAAGAAGCAGCGCTTAATCTTGGCGCAACACAATGGGGCGCGATACGCGCTGTCACTTTGCCATTTTTGTTTCCCGCCATGGCAGCGGCAGCTGTTGTTGCTATCTTGATGAGCTTTGAGAATTTCAACACAACACTCATGCTCGTTGGCTCTGATGCACCACTGACAATTACAATGTTTGACCGCCTAAAGCTTGGTTCAACACCAGTGCTAAATGCTGTTTCACTTCTACTAATTGTGGGATCAGCAATCTTGGGCTTGGCTTCGCTACTTTTGCAAAAGAAATAATATTAGCGATATTTCAGCCCAGCAGTTTAAACCCCACCTTCGAAAACGCGTTTACGCGCATTTTCAACATGGGCGCGCATTGCTGTTCGTGCTGCGGCTGCATCTTTGTTTTTGATGGCTTTGAATATTGCGTAATGTTCGTCCTGAACAAGCGCAAGGCGTTCGCGCGGTTTTGTCAAAGACAGGTTCCGCGTTAGGTTCATACCCGTCAGAATATTGTTTTCCATAGAGGAACGCGCCGCTGTAAAATAAGGATTGGTCGAAATTTCACAAACTGCCATGTGAAATTCTTCGTCAGCAACCACGCCAAGTTCAGCTTGTTCAATGCAGCGATCCAACTCCTGCAAAATTGATTTTAAGCGAGCAAGGTCTGCATCGGTGCGGCGGAGCGCAGCCAGATAAGCTGCTTCACCTTCAATCGCAGCACGAAACTCAAAAGTGCGCTGAATATCTGCGATAGAGCCAACCGGCGCAAAATCAAGAGCCGCCTTTTCAGGTTTGCGTATGACATAAGAGCCGGACCCTTGGCGTGATACGATTACCTCATCACTGCGCAATTGTTTGAGCGCCTGACGCAGGACCGGACGAGACACATCAAGCTCTTTGCATAGCTGATTTTCCGGAGGCATTTTTTCACCAACAGGAATATCGCCATCAAGTATCATGGTCAAAATACGTTCATAAGCCCTGTCTGCTAACGTTCCATCCTGAACGATGCGCTCGGCGCTATTGCTACTGCCAACCATTATACGTTCTACCGATTGTGTGTTTGTCGCCATGCCGCAAAGTTTTCTACTGTTTGTTGGTCGGTAGGTGGATATAGCCCAAAAGTGGAAGCACCATTTTTTATCATTTCCATTACATAATCTTCAAACACTGTCATTTCTGCAGCCTGTACTGCCACTTGTTCCGTAAGATGTGACGGGATGCAAACGACACCTTCATTATCACCAACAATTGTATCGCCAGGAAACACGGATACGCCGCCACATGCAATGGCTTCATTGAGGCCAATTGCATGGTGTTTGGTCAAATTTGTCGGCGCGCTAGGCCGTGTGTGATAAGCAGGTATATCCAATTCTGCTAACTCCGGCGAATCTCGAAAGCCGCCATCTGTTACGATACCTGCGCATCCGCGCGCCTGTAATCTCGTGGCAAGGATACAGCCTGCAGATGCCGCGCTTGCGTCACCGCGAGCATCAATAACAAAAATCGCTCCTTTAGGACATTCCTCAACGCCTTTGCGTTGCAGGTTGTTACGGTCTTCAAACGAAGCCAGCACGTCTATGTCTTCTCTTGCTGGAATGTAGCGCAGCGTAAATGCAAAGCCGACCATGTTTTCACCATATGCCAATCTTCGCGGGCCTTGAAGAAACACATTTTTCAAACCGTGTTTGAAGAGGACTGTTGTTAAAGTCGCAGTGCTCACCTTCTTCAATAGCGCATAACTATCCTGACGAACGGCATTACTCACATCATAATGGCTTTGCTTAAGCATAGATTTTCCCATCTTAAAACAACCCCGGAAGCCACATAGAAAATCCTGGAACATACGTTACGAGAAGTAGCGCCGCTAGGATTGCAAGGTAGAAGGGCCAGATCGTACGAACGGCATCTTCAATGCGAATTTTACCAACCGCACAGCCAACGAACAAACAAGTGCCAACAGGCGGCGTACATAGACCAAGCCCAAGATTGATTAAGAGCATTATGCCAAAGTGTTCAGGTGCCATGCCAAGACTTTTGGTAATAGGCAGGAAGATTGGCGTACAAATTAAAATCAATGCAGCCATATCCATAATCATGCCAAGCAAAAGCAAAATGACATTGATCATGAGAAGGATAACAATCGGATTATCCGATATTGAGACCAATAAATTACTGAGTAATGCTGGCACCTGATAAAGGGCGAGCAAATAGGCAAAAGAACTCGCGAATGCGATTAAAATCATAACCATCGCTGTTGTGCGAACAGACGACGTTACCGCAATAATAAACCCCTGTAAGGAAAGGCTACGGTAATAAAACTTAGTCAAAAGCAGAGCGTATATTGCACCAAATGCACCAGATTCAGTGACCGTAAATACGCCCGACAAAGTGCCGCCCACAATGATGACAGCCGTTATGAGGCCTGGCACGGCATCCAGTGCAGTGCGCGCAACTTGCGCGTGACCTGGATATGGTTCTGCTGGATATTTGTGTTTTACAGCAAGAATATAAGCCGCAATCGCCAAACACACACACATCAAAATACCAGGCAAAACACCTGCCAAGAATAACTTGGAAACAGATATACCCCCGCCGGCGGCCACCGCGAAAATGATCATATTATGACTTGGCGGAATTACGATTCCTGCGATCGACGATGTCACGGTAACATTGACGGCATATGCAGGGCTATAACCGCGCTCTTTCATCACAGGGATCAACAGTGAGCCAAGCGAAGAAATGTCAGCGATTGCAGATCCGGAGATACCGCCAAACAGCATACTGGAAAAGATGTTTACCATCGCCAATCCGCCTTTGATATGGCCGACCAATGCTGAGGCAAAACGAACGAGGCGTTGCGCGATACCGCCATGCAACATGATTTCACCTGCGAAGATGAAAAATGGAATCGCAAGCAGCGAAAAGACCGTGACACCAGCCATTGCGCGCTGGAAAGTGATTAACATTGGAAAGCCTTCAAACCAGAAGGCAGAAGCAGCAGCAATGCCCATAGCGAAAGCAACGGGCATGCCCATCACAACGCCAATGGCAAAAACACCCAAGAGTATAGCGAGGCCCATGATCAGCGCCCTTCTTCAAGTTCGGCTTGAGCCGGTAATGTAAATTTGAAAATACGAATGATAATACGCGCGATCAGAAACACGGCCATAAGTCCGCCGCAGCAAACCATTGAGAACGTGCGCACACTTTCTGGCACGTTAAGCATCGGCAAACGTGTATCCCAACCAAACTGCATCAGCTCGATCCCCGCCAGAAACATAACGACGCTAAAAATCGCGAGGATAATGTCTACGATAATCACACCCACGGTACGGATGCGCTCACCGAATGCATCTCGAAACATGGTGACGCCAAGATGGCTATCATCGTGGATGCCTGCAGCTGCACCGAGAAAAGCGATGTAACCGATAAGAACAAGAGCAAGCTGTTCAACCCATGTTGGTGTTACATTGAGAACATAGCGGCCAAATACGAGCCACCCGAATGTTACGATCAAAACGACCAAGGCACACGATGCAACCACGATGCAGCCAAAACTAATTTTAGCGAGCACACTCTCGGCTCGAGCAATGATCAAAGCACGATCAGCCATTTCTTGAACTTTCAATAATGTTACAAATTAGAAACGCCCGACCTTTGAAAGGAAAAGATCGGGCATAATGGTCGATATTAATCAGCGTTGCGGATTAAATCGACAAGCTCTGTAAGATCAGGGTTAGCTTCTAGGAACTGCTCATAAACTGGAGCCATTGCATCTTGGAACGGTGCTTTATCAGCAATTTCGTTCACTTCAACACCGCCAGCTTTAAGTATTTCCATGCTCGCCTTTTCACGCTCGGACCATAGGCTGCGCTGCAAATCAGCGCTGGTGCGACCAGCTTCTTTGACGATTTTCTGCTGTTCAGGTGTCAACTTGTCCCAAGTCTTTTTAGACATGCACAGACATTCTGGAATGATCAAATGCTCTGTTAAAGAGTAGTATTTTGCCACTTCGTAGTGATTGGTGGATTCGTATGATGGCGGGTTGTTTTCTGCTCCATCAATGACGCTTGTTTTGAGTGATTGAAACACTTCAGCAAATGCCATTGGTGTTGCGTTACCGCCCATAGCTTCAACCATACCAACGAATAGATCGTTGCTCATGACACGAACTTTCATTCCCTTCACGTCTTCAGTCGACGTAATTGGCCGAATGGAGTTGTAAAAAGAACGTGCACCAGCATCATACCAGCCCAGTGGAACAATGCCCTTGGCTTCCATACCTTTACCGATTGCTTCGCCCGCAGCACCATCCATAAGTTCGTACATTTGCGGAATGCTTTTGAAGATAAATGGCAAAGACACAACATTGGTTTCAGGAATAGCCTGCCCCATCGGACCAAGGCTGAATTCACCAAAGTCAATCGCACCAAGACGTATCTGTTCAATCGCGTCCGGCTGACTTCCTAAAAGGCCGTTGTGGTAAGTTTTGCCAGTAATCTCGCCATTTGTCTTTTCGCTGACCTCCTTCATGAAAGATTCCATAGCGATGGACACGGGATAGTCCTCAACGTGGATATTCCATCCCCGCAGCTCAACTGCATGAGCCGCTAATGCTGGCAGCGTAAGACCTACAGCCAGTGTGGCAGCTTTAATAAATTTTGATTTTGTTACAAACATTCGATCCTCCTAGTCGTTTATATTTGTAAAAATATACTAAATTGAATTTACAACAATTTACAAGTTAAAACTTACGTTACGGAGTGTTTTATTCGAAAAACCACATTTAATTTGGCAACCAATTACTCTAGATACATCTGGCGTTTTAAATCACTGCGTCATTAGTCTAATTTTGACGCTTAGAATCTGCGCAAACGGGCTCACCGCAAGGCCTCCATTGCAACCATATCCATGTCGGTGAAGTCGACATTGTCACCGGCCATCGCCCAACAGAACGTGTATGAACCTGTGCCTACGCCGCTGTGAATTGACCAAGGCGGTGAAATGACGGCCTCTTCATTGGCCATAACAATATGACGGGTTTCATCGGGTTTACCCATAAAATGGAAAACGCGTTGATCCGCATCAAGATCATAATAGAGATAGGCTTCCATGCGGCGATCATGAACATGGGCGGGCATTGTGTTCCACACGGAACCGGCTGAAAATTGCGTATAGCCCATCAATAGCTGACAAGTTTCGTGAACTTCTGGATGCAGGAACTGGATGATAACGCGTTCATTGGCAGTTTCGCGTGAGCCCATTTCTACGCGGCGCGCATCTTTGAGCGTAATAAGCTTGGTGGGGTGTTCGTGATGTGCAGGTGTCGAAAGTAGATAGAAGCGACCATTACCGCTCATCTCAACAGGGCCAGCACCCTTGCCAACATAGAGCACCTCGCCCTTGGCAACACGGTAGGTCGTGCCTTGCACGGATATGTCTGCATCTTCGCCAATGTTTAAAATGCCGAGCTCACGGCGATCAAGAAAACCCGCTGTTCCTGTTGCATCATCATGGTCAAGCGTAAGTGTTTTGCCATTTGGCACAGCACTGCCAACGATCATGCGATCATAGTGACTGTAAACAAGTTTAATCTCGCCAGCAGCAAACAGTCCATCAACATGGAAGTGCTTGCGCAAGCCATCTGTGTCGAGGGTTTTGGCCGTTGGTGGATCAATCGCATAGCGCGTTTCGGAAATCTGCATTTTAGTCCTCATAAGTTATAAAAAATCG
>NZ_KB894531.1:0-327041 GCF_000374465.1 Ahrensia kielensis DSM 5890
CCAAAATCATCAAGCGCAATGATGACACCAGCCTCTGAAAGGCGCTCCAACACGTGCGTTATCTTAGAATCCGCATCGTCTAAAAATATGTTCTCTACGACTTCTATTTTCAAATGATGTGGCTGCAAATTGTTGTGCGCCAATGCTTCTAAAACACGCTCAACATAATCCATCGATTGAATACATAAAGAGGAGGCATTGATGCTTATAAAATCAATATCGAGCCCTTTACTTTTCCATTCTGCAAAATCACGGAGCGCAATATCCAAAATAGTTTCATCGACAGCTAAAGCGCTTTTGGGCTCAAACAGAGCATGCCAAAATTTTGCTGGGCCAACGATTGAACCATCCTTATTTTGAATGCGGGCAAGCGCCTCTACGCCTTTTATTCGCTGCGAGCTTAAATCGAATATTGGCTGATAATGCGGAAGCAATCTTCCCTCATGAATTGCCTCTTTCACCAATTCAAATGCTTGTCGTTTTTCTTCAAAAGCTTCGGTTAAGCTTGGATTATAGGTTTCGCAAACACCGCGGCCAGTCTGTTTTGCATGATATAATGCCAGATCGGCCTGCTGCTGAAATTCTTCGCAGGATTGCGTTTCTTGGTATGTTAGAGAAATGCCGATCGACGCACCAACACTAATCTCATGCCCCTCATAGGGCACGGGTAAATTGATCACTTCAATCAATTCAGAAGCCAAATCTTCAGGTTTCAGCATTTCATTTTGCACACCCATAAGGACTGCAAATTCATCCCCGCCAAGGCGTGCGCAGAATGCATTCTCAGGAATGGTATCTTCAATACGCTTGGCGATTGAACAGAGGATCTTGTCACCCGCCAAATGACCAAAGCTATCATTGATATCTTTGAACCCATCGAGATCGATCAAAAGCATTTTGAAATTGCAGTCGTCGTCATCGCTTGATCTTTCAGCCAAACTATCAAGTTTATGCTGGAACGCGAAACGATTGGCGATACCGGTCAAAGTATCAATATGTGCAGCATCCCATAGCCTCTTGGCATTTTCGTGCTCATCAGTGATATCTTTTATGATGCCGATCAGACACCGCGTTCCATCTTCGCTATATTCAATTTCTCCAAAACAACGAACACGGCGCTTGTTCCCAAGTGCCGTGATGAAATCACAGTCAATTTCGAAAGGAACACCGTGATCAACACATTTTACTATTTTTTTGACGAGCCCTGGACGTTCATATTCCGGATAGAAGGAAATAGCATCATCTAAGCTGGGCGGTTCGTTCGTCGTTAGTTCATGTATTGCATATGTCTCAGATGACCATTCCGCTATCAATGTATTTGTGTCTAAAGACCACGCGCCAATTTTGGATATTCGCGCTGTTTGAGAAAGAAGCTTACCGCGTTGGCGCGCTTTCATTTCGAGTGTTTTGGCTTCGTTCTCAGATTGGTGAGCCCGCACTAAAGCAGCAGCGATATTGGCTAGTTTTTTAAGCTGAGCAATCTGTTCTGCGTTGGCAATACGCGGCTGCGTATCAATAACGCAAATCGCGGCAATATTAGTTTCCCCATCCAGTGAAATGGGCGCACCTGCATAAAAGCGCACATTTGGCTCACCAATGACGAGAGGATTATCTTTGAATCGCTCATCCTTGGTTGCATCATTAACAACCAAAACTTCATCTTGAAGGATAGTGTATTTACAAAAGGAGACTTCACGGCTGGTATGCTCAATATCAAGCCCGAGATGTGCTTTGAACCATTGAAAATCATCCTCAATGAAGGCAACCACCGACATAGGAGTAGCAAATATTGAACTTGCAAGTTCAGCAATTGCATCAAACTCCGGCGCTGTACCCGTATTCATGATACCGGTCGCTCTTAGCGCCTCAAGTCGTTCCAACTCGTTTGTCGGATATGGGTAAGCCATTCATGGACCTTAGCTTTTAGGGGCAACGATGAAGTAAAAAGCTCACCATCGTTTCCGATTTAAACTAAATCTAACCACATGAACCTTGATATTTATTTAAACAGGTGATTCGCACGAGTTTTGAAGTGAGTGCGATTTCGCAGTTCGTGCAGCTTCGCAAACGAAAGTTCACTTTATTGCGCATTAAATTGCATTTCACATCAACAGCTTAGCTATCACCGCGATGTAATTCATCTAAAATAAATTGTTCCGGATCAGCCGTCAAAGACTGATAAAGTTTAAAATGTGACGTATCCATGAGGCGCGTTTCGCGTAGTCCCAACCTACCAATTTCCAATAGACGCGCATTGGGTAGCGCCATCAAAATGGGCGAGTGGGTTGCCATGATAATTTGCGCATTGGCGCCATGATGTATTCTGGTTAAAATACGCAATAGTTCGACTTGCCTACTCGGCGACAATGCGCTTTCTGGCTCATCCATAAAGTATATGCCTTGGCGTGACATGCGTTCTTCAAAAAAGCGCATGAATCCCTCGCCGTGGCTGGAAGAAAGAAAGTCAGGCGGAGGCCCGCCGCCGGGGTCTTCTCTTGCAGCATCATCGAGATATCGAGCGACAGAAAAGAACGACTCAGCTTTGAAGAACCAACCATTTGTTACTCTTGGCAACCATGCAGCGCGCAATATTGTGGCAAGTTCGGAGCCACTTTTGTCTAGTGCATTCGAGTGATCTACGGGCATGTATCCCTTGCCACCGCCAGCTTCATCATAGCCGCATATTGCTGCAATCGCTTCAATGAGCGTTGATTTTCCAGTTCCATTTTCACCAACAATAATCGTGATCGGCGTCGTGAATTCGAGTTCAAAATTCTGATTTTCGAGCCAAGGCAAATTAAATGGATAACCGGACTTTCCAACCAGCTTCTCGCGCATGAGCGTCAACTTCTTCAAATATGGTGAAGGTAGCTTCGTTCCAGATTTTCGTTTCGCCATTGCTGCACTTTCGCGTTTAAACCATTAAGACTATCGCTTTACGTTGAACTTGATTTGCTGCACATCACCATAGAACACCCACCGCCAATTGTTAGACAGATTGGCCCGCCGCGTAACCCGATGACCATGCCCATTGGAAATTATGCCCGCCAAGGTGTCCTGTAACATCGACAACTTCACCGATGAAATATAGCCCTGACACCGACTTTGCCTCCATCGTTTTTTGCGACAATTCAGCGGTCGAAACGCCTCCCAGTGTCACTTCCGCAGTGCGGTAGCCCTCTGTGCCGCCGGGCATAAAGGGATGTCTATGGATATAATCTTCACAAATCTGAATGGTCTTTTTAGATAGGTCGGCCAGCTTTTGTTCGCGCATGCCGAGATGCTCGACAATGTGCTGCGAAAATCTTTTCGGCAAGAAATCTGACAACAGGTTTGCAATTGTCGCCTTTGGTCTTTCATGGCGTGCTTTTGTAAGTTCCTCCGCGACATTTATCTTTGGCAACATATTGATTTCAACTGTGCCGCCTTCGCGCCAAAAGGATGAAATCTGCAATATTGCAGGCCCGCTTAACCCGCGATGGGTGATAAGCATTGCTTCTTCAAAACGGGTTTTTGCAACCGTCACCCGTACATCCATCGCAACGCCAGACAGTTTACTCCATGCTTCTGCAATGTCTGATGTATAGGTGAAAGGAACGAGCGCAGGACGCGGTACAACGATATCCAGCCCAAACTGTGCCGCGATGTCATAGCCAAGGCCTGTCGCTCCCATTTTGGGAATGGACCTGCCGCCAGTTGCGACAACTAGGCTTTGCCCATTCAAAACACCTTCACTTGTTTCAACACTAAAACCGTCTTCGGTTTTGGAAATGTGCTCAATACTTGTTTCCAGCCAAAGCTCGGCCTTGGCTGCGGCCATTTCCACAAGCAACATCTTGATAATATCTTTAGCTGAATTATCGCAGAATAGCTGACCAAGTGTTTTCTCATGAAATGCTATCTTGTGACGCTTAACAAGCGCAATGAAATCGGCACTTGAATAATTGCTCAATGCAGATTTGCAAAAATGCGGGTTCTGAGAAAGAAAGTTCTTCGGGCTGGAATGAAGATTAGTAAAGTTGCACCTGCCACCGCCTGAAATACGGATTTTTTCAGCCGGTGCTTTAGCATGATCTACGACGAGAACACGGCGTCCGCGTTTGCCCGCTTCGATCGCGCACATCAATCCAGCTGCACCGCCGCCCAGTACAATCACGTCATAATTGTTTATATTTTTCATAATAGGTCATTACGACGACATTTCTTAAAAAGCGACTGTAGGATTGAGCAAAAACGCTCTCGAACCAATGACCATTGGAAATATTAGTCGCTTATTTAGAACTTGCCGTCTATTGGATGCAAGCAAAGCTAAATTTGGGATTAGATCATGGCCGATCAGACAATAGTTCAAGCGCTGCTCTTAGGTGTTTTAGAAGGGCTCACAGAGTTTATACCTGTCTCTTCTACCGGACATATTCTGTTAGCAGGCCACTTTTTAGGTTTTGATTCAACAGGCAAGACGTTCGAAGTTCTCATTCAAGTCGGCGCTATTCTAGCAATATTATCGGTCTATGCCGCGCGGCTATGGAAAATAACAACGGACCTTCCATCCGATACTAAAACGCAGCGCTTTGTCGCCGGAATTTTGCTCGCCTTTTTACCAGCAGCTGTTATCGGCGGGTTGGCGCATGGATTTATCAAGACAATTTTGTTTGAATCTCCAATGACGATTTGTATCGCACTGCTTGTTGGCGGTGTGATTTTGCTTTGGATCGATAAGCTACCGCTCAAACCAAAATATAATAACATCATGGAATACCCGCCTTCGCTTTGCTTTAAAATCGGCCTTTGCCAGTGTCTTGCTATGATTCCGGGCACATCACGCTCTGGCGCAACAATTGCAGGTGCATTGCTGATGGGGACCGACAAGCGATCGGCGGCAGAATTTTCTTTCTTTCTTGCCATGCCGACAATGGCTGGTGCCTTCGCGCTTGATCTTTATAAAAACTATGATTTGCTAACTGCCGATGACATAACCTTGATTGTTGCGGGCTTTATTACCGCCTTTATTTCTGCTGTGATTGTTGTGCGCTATTTGCTCGACTATGTATCCAAGCACGGTTTTGCTCTTTTTGCATGGTGGCGTATATTTATCGGAACTGCAGGCCTTATCGGACTTTGGCTGGTCGGCTAAAATCCAAGACCACGACGGATCATATCAAGCGCCAAGAGCGTAACGCCGATTTTGAAAATGGTACGAAACAGACCTTCCTCCATGACGCCTAAAAGCTTGCCGCCACTGATTGTGCCCAGATAACCGGTGAGCATCATCGTCATGATCAAAGGCAGCCATTGTGCGAAGGCAAAGCCAAAGAAACCGAACGCTGCGACCTTTAACGCATGCTGAATGGTCATCGCCGCAGCTGAGTTGGCGATCAATTGTTTGCGTTCATCAAAAGTCTTAGCCAATAGCGCAACAACCAGAGGACCGCTTGCGCCAAGAAACATCGTCAATATTGTTGTGATAAAGCCGCCAATACCAATCGTGGTTATCGAGCTACTGATTGATTTGGGCAATGTCGCCCACGTCACGAGCAGGATGAAGGCCCCCAGCATTAGTTTGAGCACGGCTTCGGGTATAGCGAAAACCAATGAGCCGCCCAACAATGCGCCAAGCACAGCGCCTAGCATAAAGAACAGCAGAACACGCTTATTTAAGAACATGCGCATACGCCACATGCGCCCCGTATTTGATCCCAATTGAACAAGGCCGTGCACAGGAATAAGGGACGTAACCGGCATCAAAGTGCCCATGAGCGCTAACATGGCAACGCCGCCACCGACGCCAAAGGCGGCGGTAATTGCTGATGTAAAAAAGCTTGCTGTAATCAAAAGCACAGCGGACGCTATGCTTAGACTATCCGGTATCAGATGAGCTAGTTCAGGTAGCTGCATGTTGGCAGCCACCAATTTTAGCTATCTTTGGATATCGCATTAGGATTGCGGAATTGGCCTGTCTCGCGAAAGCGCCAAAGATAGGTTGGCAAAATCGCATCAACACTTGATGGCTTGATACCCATTGCTTCTAGCGTGCGCTCTTGCGCTTTAGCGTCAGCCGATACGACATTATCCGTTTCAAGCAAGATAACCTGATCTTTTGTTAGAAGTGGGTTTGGCAACATGCCGAGAATTGCACCCTTGAGGCGTGCAATAGCCCATGGCACAGTCGCCAAAATACGCTTGCGCTCGACGACTTTAAGCACTTCTTCCATGCATTGTTTGAAGCTCATCACTTCTGGGCCACCCAGTTCATAAATCTGGCCGCCCTTCAATTCGCCGTCAATGGCCTTAGCAATCGCTTCGGCCACGTCGATCACATAGACCGGCTGGAATTTCGTATGGCCGCCGCCAATGAGAGGCAGAACAGGTGAATAGCGTGCGAGATTTGCAAATTGGTTGAAGAAATTATCTTCTGGGCCAAAAATGATTGATGGGCGCATAATGATCGCCTTGTCGCCCAGTGCATCCATCACAGCTTTTTCGCCGCGTGCCTTGGTGCGGGCATAATCAGCATTGCTGTTCTCATCGGCACCAATAGCCGAGATGTGTACGAGCGGAATATCACGCTGAGCACAGCTTTGCGCGACTGCCTTTGCGCCAAACTCCTGCACAGCATTAAAGTTTTGCTTGCCGCTTTCAAACAAAATACCAACAAGGTTTACAGCCGCATCTGCACCATCAAGCGCGCGCTCAACCGACCAGCGATGACGCAAGTTTGCTTGCACGGCTGCAATCTGTCCAACATCACCAAGGGGCTGAAGGTGCCCAGCAAGGTCTGGCCTGCGCACGGCGGCGCGTACGCGATATCCACGCTTTGCTAGCGCGCGCGTTACATGACGACCAAGAAAGCCAGAAGCACCAAAGACGGTGATGATTTTAGGGCTGCGGGATGAGTTTGACATTTTATTCTCCGAAAACGCGGCATAAAGCCACCGGATTAAACCAGTTAATGCTGTCTAATGAAGATTGTCTAGGATTTGAAGCACAAAGTCGATTTTCAATGACAAGTATTTATAAAAAAACCGGCGAGAATGATAATTCTCGCCGGTTTTCAATGTTTTTAGAAATTAAGCTGCGTCAATTTCTGGAATGCGAAGCACCTGACCTGGATAAATTTTATCTGGGTGAGAAAGCATTGGCTTGTTTGCTTCGAAAATTATCTGATACTTATTTGCAGTGCCGTACATTTTTTTCGAAACAGCCGACAAAGTATCGCCTTTTTCAACGGTGTGAAAACGAGGCGTTTTTGCAGGTTCAGCAGAAGCAATTACACTATTGATATCGACGCTGCTGTCGAGTTTCATTCCGCTTGATGGAATGCTAACTTTCAGCTCGGAAGCTTCAACTTTAGACACACCGAGCGTATTGCCGATTGCGACCACTGCTTTTTCAAAGATTGATTGATCTTCAACCGCACCGCGAATGATCGCAGTATCGCCCTTCATTTCAATCTGAACAGCGTCTGTGCCGAGCTTGTGTGAATCGAGTTCTTTTTTCAACTCTTGTGCATTATCAGCATCGTCATCGCCAAAGCCCAGCTTTTTGCCAGCACTCTTTACAAAATCAAATAGACCCATTTTAGTTCCTCCGTGAAAAATCACTGTTTTTGCTTTCTGATATTTATGAAATAGAAAGCTGACATAACAATAGCAAGACATTAGGTCGTGCTTCTGCGTGAAAAGCAAATGATAGACCTACCTTTACCGCTTATCGCCAGCGCTACGGCTCATTATTTAATCTGTATTTGGCTGATTACATTTTTTACTTTCTGGCTCGATAAAGAACGCTCGCGCAATCAAAACGCACGGCGCATTCCAGAGCGAACATTGCTACAATTATCACTGTTTGGCGGGTGGCCAGCAGCACTTTTAGCGCGCCATTTGCTTCGCCACAAAACAGTCAAACAACCATTTTCCACTTATTTGGATATTATCGTCATCGTAGAAATCATGATTATAGTAGGCTTTTCAACCTATTACCTGTCCTCAACGCAATAGCGATAAAGCGCTCTAGCCTCGGCACCAATCACAAACTTAATGCTCTTGCGATTTACCCAAATATGAAGCAGTGTGTTAAATATGAATTTAACACACAATCCTCAGCAAGCGTCTGCTCCAAAAGACAGCGCCCAATATTCTGCACCGGCCTTGAGCAAAGGTCTGCGTGTGCTGGAATATTTGAGTGATTGCGGCGGGCCATCCACAACCCAAGAAATTGCAAAAGAACTCAATGTCACGCGCAATGAAATATTCCGCGTAATCGCTGTTTTGGAGATGGAAGGGTACCTACTGAAAGCAGGAACACCGCAAGGATATGTGATTTCAGGCCGACTGCTTGAGTTGGGGCTGAAAGAACCTCAGATAAATGATATTTTCGAAGTCGTTTCACCTCTTGCTGATAATTTGACCAAAACAACTGGCGTGCCTTGCCAACTTGTCTTTGCTAGCCGCGACGAAATGATTGTCATCAGGCGGTGGGAACCGAAGGACCGCTTGTCTATTTCAGTTCCCGTTGGCTCACGGCGCGATTTGGAGGTTACAGCTTCTGGTATTGCGATGCTGTGTTCAATGAGTGCGGAAGAATTGAGCAGAACTTCAGATGAGATTCAAAAGAGAAATCCATCCTTTTCGCAAGATGAACTCAGCACGTATCGAAGCGACTTACAAATTCATGGCTATCTGAAATTCAATAGCCGGTTAATGGATAGCGTCATTGATGTTTCCGCTCCTCTTGTATCAAAATCTGGACAAGTGATCGGCGCGCTCACCGTTCCTTATACAAACAATGCAACTTGCGAATGCACAATTACGGAAATTGGCTGCATGCTATCTGAGATTTCAAAACATGTATCGCGCCAATTGATACGAAGCTAATAGGTGGAAATATACCATGACAAACAAAAACGAACTTGATGGAAAAACCTGCTTAATCACAGCTGCGGGTCAAGGAATTGGCCGCGCAACAGTGGAGGCCTTTAGCCGCGCGGGAGCTACAGTTATTGCTGCCGACATTAACTCGCAATTGCTTGAGGAGTTATCTGCATTAGACAATGTCACGGCTCTTAATTTGGATGTGACGGACAAGCGCGCCGTTGATGATGCAATGGCAAAAATCGGTACTCTTGATGTGCTGTTTAATTGCGCAGGGTTTGTTCACGCAGGCACGATACTCGATTGCAGCGAAGATGATTGGGACTTCTCATTTAATTTGAACACGAAATCGATGTACCGCCTTTGCCGACATGTTCTGCCGAATATGATTGAGAACGGTGGCGGCTCGATCATCAACATGTCGTCAGTTGCGTCGTCGATTAAAGGTGTTCCAAACCGTTTTGCCTATTGCGCAACGAAAGCTGCCGTTATCGGACTTACAAAAGCAATTGCTGCTGATTTTATTACAAAGGGCATTCGCTGCAACGCTATTTGCCCAGGAACTGTTGAAAGCCCTTCTTTGCACGAGCGACTGCGCTCGACAGGCAACTATGAACAGGCCATGAAAGATTTTATAGCCCGCCAACCGATTGGCAGGGTAGGCAAACCAGAAGAAATTGCATCTCTTGCCCTTTATCTAGCAAGCGATGCCAGCGCATTTACAACGGGACAAACACACATCATTGACGGTGGTTGGTCCAACTAACGGGTAGGGAAAAATGAAACTAATACGTTATGGCGATAGTGGCCACGAAAAACCAGGAATGCTGGATGCTGATGGGAATCTGCGCGATTTATCAAATCACATTGATGATATTGCTGGCGCTGCATTAAGCGATGAGAACCTAAAAACGCTGGCAGCGCTTGATGTCGATACTCTTCCACTGGTCTCAACGGCCAATGGCGCGCCGCGCATCGGCCCATGCGTTGGCAATGTAGGCAAGTTCATTTGCATTGGTCTTAACTATTCGGATCACGCGGCTGAATCCGGCATGGATGTACCACCAGAACCCGTCATCTTTTTTAAGGCAACATCAGCTATTTGTGGGCCAAATGATGATGTCGAAATTCCGCGCACCTCTACTGCGACCGACTGGGAAGTTGAAATGGGTGTCGTGATTGGCAAGCATGCTAAATACATCAAGGAAGAAGACGCACTTGAGCATGTGGCAGGTTACTGCGTTATCAATGATCTTTCAGAGCGTGATTTTCAAATCAAACGGTCAGGGCAGTGGGTTAAAGGTAAATCTGCCGATACTTTTGGCCCGATTGGCCCATGGCTGGTTACGCGTGATGAAGTGCCAGATCCGCAAGCACTCAACATGTATTTGGATGTAAACGGAAAACGCATGCAGGACGGCTCTACGGCAACAATGGTTTACGGAGTTGCCCATGTAATTGCCTATTTGTCTCAATTCATGAGCCTGCACCCAGGTGACATTATCTCGACAGGCACACCGCCTGGTGTCGGCATGGGACAAAAACCTGATCCGATTTACCTGAAAGCTGGCGACACAATGACACTAGGCATCGAAGGACTGGGCACTCAAACCCAAAAAACGGTTGCCGCTTAAAACGTTATTCTCTGCAAGTTAACCGATACGAGCGATCGGTTGCTTGCACCTTTAAAACTGTTTTACCCATGACGCATTTGCCTTGGGTAAAACGCACCTAATGCGTTCAACACAATGCGCCTAAGCTGCTTTGCTCGTGATTAAGCTATTTAAAAGCTGCGCCAAATTGCTTCACTCTGCGCACAAGAACTGCTGATGCTGTAACGCTAGTACAAAATACAATCTGGCAACATTCACTCAATCACAGCAACAATATAAATTGAAAATACTTCTCTTACTATTGTTTAAAATCAATTGCGCAGCCATTATGCTCAAGAAAATTGTTTAGGAAATCTCGCAAGCAGAATACTTCAGCCATTTGATCTTAGTTATTATCACTATTCTATATTAGGAGACAAAAATGACTTGGACAAATTGGTCAGGCTCCGTTGTCACCAAACCGGAACAAATACTAAAGCCGAAAAGCGAAGCAGCCCTGTCATCGGCGCTCGCACAAAGCACTGGCCGGCTAAGAATTAGAGGCAGCGGACATTCGTTCACGGCACTTTGCGCAACCGATGAAACTCTGATTTCACTGGATGAAATGGAGGGGCGCGTTCTTGGTCATCGCACGTCCGGCGAAGAAGATATTGTGCGGCTGCAAGCAGGAGCTTCCCTAAATCAACTGTCCAAAGGTTTGCAAAAACACGGCCTCGCATTCAAGAACCTTGGTGACATTGACGTTCAATCGCTCGCAGGCGCGACGATGACAGCGACCCATGGCACAGGTCAGAACTTTCCATGCTTGGCAGGAGAAATGCGCCAGGCGAAATTGATCACGGCACAGGGCGATGTGATTGTAACAGGACCTGATACTGATCTGCTGGATGCGGCGCGTGTTTCTATGGGAGTACTGGGCATTTTGACAGAGGCCGAAATGTCAGTTCGGCCAGCGTTCAAATTGCACCGTGCGGCGCAGACGGCCAAGCTCAAAGACTTAATGGCCGACGCCCATAACCTCTGGAACACCCACCGTAACTTTGAGTTCTTCGTATTGCCGTTTTGTGATTATGCCCTTTCGCTGACCCATGAGGAAACAACAAAGCCCAACATTTGTGAAGGCAGCAGTGACGATGAGGCGGCCCTCAGGCAACTTAGATGGCTGCGTAATGCGACCAAAAGGTTCCCGCGTTTGCGCAGGAAACTGCTGAACGGGTTCGTGAAAAACAATAAAACCGAAGTCGAGATTGGAACAAGTTTTGAGTTGTTGGCTAATGTGCGCAACACTATCTTTAACGAGATGGAATACCACATGCCTGTTCAACACGGGATCGACGCGCTGGCAGAAGTGATCGCTGTGATTGAACGTGAACGAGCGGATGTCTTTTTCCCCATCGAGGTGCGTAAAACAGCGGCTGACACCGGTTGGCTCAGCCCGTTTGAGGGTGCGCCGCGGATTTCGATTGCGGTTCATGCCTACCACACGGAACAATATGATTGGTTCTTTAAACATGTCGAACCTATTTTCCGCCGCCATCAAGGCCGCCCTCATTGGGGCAAGCTACATAGTCTGGGTGCAAGCGACCTCAAAGAGCTTTATCCACGTTTTGGTGATTTCCAAAAATTGCGTAGCGAACTTGACCCTAAGAGCCGTTTGATTAACGAACATCTGGCAAAAGTCTTTGATGTCACGTTGGCTTGAAGCACGCCTGCTGCGATCACCGTAAGAAGAGAAAGTTAGCAATGTTGCCACACGACAAAAGCGGCCCAAGAGATGCGTATTTTCTACGCCTGCAATCGGCATTGAAAGCAGCGGGACAGACCCTGCCAATCTTGGTCGTGGACCGCAACCGGTTGTCGCAAAACCTTGAGCAACTAAAGCAAGATCTAGCGCCGAATATGGCACTTAGAATTGTGGCTAAATCGCTACCGTCTATTCCGCTTCTCAAGGAAGTAGCGACGGAAATGAAAACCAACCACTTCATGACATTCAACGCCCCGATGTTGGAAGCTGTGTCAGAAGCCTTTCCAGATGCAGATCAATTACTGGGCAAACCCTTCCCCGTTCAGGCGGCGGCGAAATTCTATTCAAACCAAAGTGGCGGTGTGCCTCGGGGACGAATTGGATGGCTGATCGACACCAATGCGCGGCTGGCGGAATATGCTGAACTCGCCGCAGCGCGCAGCCTGACGCTGGAAATTTCACTTGAGCTTGATGTTGGTCTTCATCGCGGCGGGTTTGTGCCTGGTGACGAATTGGACCGCGCATTGGCGACCATTCATCAATCTGCGCATCTGAATTTACATGGGTTTATGGGGTATGACGCGCATGTTGCCAAAGCACCCAAAGCCTTTGGTATGCGCCGCGGAGCATTGACGAAAGCGCTTAGCACATATCGTGCGGCATTGGCACAGGCCAGCGCGCTTTTTGGCCCCGATCATGTGCAAAAGATGATCCGCAATGGCGCAGGAAGCCCAACCTTCAAATTGCACAAAGATACAGAGATTTTGAATGAGGTTTCTGTCGGTTCGGCGTTGGTGCGGCCCACAGACTTCGACACAGATTTGTTAAAGCTCTATGCGCCTGCCCTGTTTATTGCGACACCTGCACTCAAGGTGATTGGCCCGATGCAAACCCCTGTGATTGAAAAACTGGACCTGATCAAAAACGCCCTGAATCCGAACCTGTCGACACGGGTGTTCATTCATGGTGGTTATTGGAAAGCGATGCCCGTTGATCCACCTGGCTTGTCTAATCACAAGACCTATGGCCGTTCCTCCAATCAGGAATTGCTGGTTGGAGGTGCGCATGTGCCGCTGGTCGCTGACGATTTTGTCTTTCTACGTCCCACCCAATCAGAAGCCGTATTGCTGCAATTTGGTGACATTGCCGTGTTTGAAGATGGCGCCATCACAGATCATTGGGCGCCCATGGCCATCTCAGCCTGACGCCTCATCCTCCCGCGACATTGAAAGGATGATGATCATTTCTTCTGCTGCGCGACAAAGTCTGCTTGTGCGTTCTCAATCGCGCTTTTGGCTTGGCGGCTCCTGTGCAGTTACCCATAAGTTGGTCGAGACACTCTATATAAATCAATAACTTACCCTACAAGATTTACCCATAAGTTTGCCAAAAAAAACGAAATTACAACGTAAAATCAAGGTGTCTTAGCACAAACGCACCTAGACGAAATTTACTATTATTAGGTCTTTTACTGCTTACGCTTGAGAAAGCGTTTTTCTTAGTGGACCTTTGCACGCACAAACTCTTGTAATGTGTAAAATGCATTTGAATGCACAGAGTTACGCTCTATCTGAATGCAAGGTCATATTATTTTACAGCTCCTCAAGTGACAGAGCTAAGTCGGCGACGTAAAAGGGAATTCTCCTCAAAGTACCTACATAGACCCGAGACAAATCCCCTCCAGCTTTGGGCAGCTCATCAAGATCTACAAACTAGGAAGGATTTCGTCCCCAGCTTGTAGAGATAACGTGACCGATTAAAGTCCATCACTACACTAAAAAAAGGGGGGGGGGGGTAAGCCGTGTGTGTGGCTTCTATGTACGCTGGCGTTTTTATGCCTGACACTTCAATGCGAACATCGAACAAATCTTGCTCCATCATAGTCAAACGATTTCGTGAATTAGCTCGATGTCCACGCTTTCAAAACTTTCAACATTTGAAGTGAAAATTTCGTCCTGAATTAAAGCATCATTTCTAGATGCAATGATTTAGAGGCACAAATCGACAAGTTCATCGATCACTGCAATCACCATCGCTATCATGAGAGCTTGTAAAACCTGACACCCGCTGATGTCTACTTCGGCCACCGCGAGAAAATCCTACAGCAAAGAGAAAGGACCAAGCAATACACCATCAACGAGCGGCGCTTGCAATACCGCAAGCAGGCCGCATAATATCAACCGACAGATGAGCCAAACTCTCGCTTAAATTAAGCTACTATCTGTCCGTAAACCCTTGATGACGAAAAGTGATAAACAGGCCTAAAACGTCTATAAATCCAGTTGATTATTCGCAAACACAGATTTGAGTTTGCTCCCCAAGGCCTTCTATACCAAGACGGATTTCATCCCCAGCCTTCAGATAGCGAGGCGGATTAAAGCCCATCCCTACACCTGGAGGAGTACCCGTTGAGATGACATCGCCAGGATACAGTGTCATAAATTGGCTCAAATAGCTCACAAGATGCTTGACATTGTAAACCATCGTCGCCGTTGATCCATCCTGTACGCGTTCCCCATTGACATCAAGCCACATAGAAAGTGCCTGCGGATCGGGAACCTCATCTCGCGTCACAAGGTAAGGACCAATTGGTCCAAAACCATCGCAGGATTTACCTTTGGTCCACTGCCCCTGACGCTCGATTTGGTATGCTCGCTCTGACAGATCATTGATCACGCAATACCCCGCCACATGGTCCAGCGCTTCAGCTTCGGTCACGTATTTTGCTGGCTTCCCGATCACAACACCGAGCTCGACCTCCCAATCCGTTTTTTGTGAACCACGGGGAATGACGACACCATCATTTGGGCCGCAGATGGCGCTAGTGGCCTTCATGAACATGACCGGTTCAGTAGGGATGGCCATACCACTTTCGGCAGCATGATCGGCATAATTTAAGCCAATACAAATGAACTTTCCAACACCTGAAACACAAGCGCCAATGCGAGAATCAGGTGCAACAATCGGTAGATTTCTCCAATCGATTTGCGAAAACTTTTCCAGCTCTGTCAGCGCGACTCCGCCAAGATCGTCGCAATGCTCACTCAGGCATCTTATATTATTATCAGGGTCGACAAACGCCGGCTTTTCTTTGCCAACGTCGCCGTATCGTAGAAACTTCATAGTACCGTATCCTTATTCTGTCTCAGTGGTTGTCGCGAGGAATTCCGCTATTCTGGGCAATGCGTTGAAAGTCCGGCGCATTTTCTAATACCGCCCCCTTATCGAATTGATTGATAAGGCTACGCTGAATTTGTTGCCAAGGTGTTTGATCAGGCGGATATTTAAAGTTACCTGAAGCAACTAACTTTTCTCGGCGGCTGGCGAGTACTTCGTTACTCAATAAGACATCCACTCGTCTTTTAGCCAAGTCTATACGCAGTAAGTCATTGGTTTCCAAAATGGCTAGCCCCCCCATCGCGGCGGCTTCAGGCGCAACATTTAATATGGAGGGCGAGCCAGATGTGCCAGATTGTCTTCCATCGCCAATACAGGGGAGTTCTGAAATGCCCCGTGCAATCATCGCCGCGGGTGGTTGCATATTCACGACCTCTGCACCCCCAGGGTAGCCAATCGGGCCCGCTCCACGCATTACAAGAATACAATTTTCGTCGATTTCAAGTCCCGGATCATCTAGAGTTGCGTGATAATGTTCAGGTCCATCAAAGACGATTGCACGCCCTTCGAAAGCCTCAAGATCATCAGGATTTGAAAGATAACGATCACGGAACCCTTTTGAGATAACTGAAGTCTTCATAATTGCGCTATCCCACAGATTACCACTTAGATTCAGAAACCCAGCTTGTAACTTAAGTGGCTTTTCAAAAGGTCGAATAACATCCAAATTTGTGATCGGGATGTCTGCATAGACCTCTCCCATTGTTCGACCGTCGGCCGAAAGAGCTTTTCCATCTGGGAGAGCATCGTTGGCCAAAAGAACAGATATAACTGCAGCAAGTCCACCGGCTCGATGAAAATCCTCAGCCAAATATTTGCCTGAAGGTTGCATATCGACCAATAACGGAATGGTGTGTCCAAGCCGCTCCCAATCACTATTATCAAGGTCAACCCCCATGTGTGCAGCGACGGCATTAAGGTGAATTGGTGCGTTCGTGGAACCACCGATGGCAGAATTTACGACTATCGCATTTTCGAACGCACCCCGTGTCATTATGTCCGACGGCTTAAGATCTTCGTTGACCATTTCGACGATCCGTTTGCCTGTCCGATATGCCATCTGGCCACGCTCACGATAGGGAGCAGGTATCGCACCAGCTCCAGGCAACTGCATTCCCAAAGCTTCAGCAAGGCAATTCATAGTACTCGCAGTGCCCATCGAATTGCAGTAGCCCACAGATGGTGCAGCGTCGGAAACTTTCTGCATAAACATTTCTTCATCAATTACGCCTACGGCCAAATCTTTTCGAGCATCCCAGATCACAGTGCCTGACCCCATGCGCTTTTCGCCTTCCCATCCGTTTAGCATTGGTCCAACGGAAAGAGCCAAAGCTGGAATGTTGACTGTGGCAGCTGCCATAAGTAACGCGGGAGTGGTTTTGTCACACCCGATTGTTAACACAACCCCGTCAAGCGGATAACCGTAAAGCGTTTCGACCAGACCAAGATATGCAAGATTACGGTCAAGCCCTGCTGTAGGACGCTTACCGGTTTCTTGAATTGGGTGAACTGGGAATTCAAAACAAATGCCACCCGCCGCTGTAATGCCATCGCGCACTCGTTTTGCAAGTTCCACGTGGTGACGGTTGCAGGGAGTTAGATCACTTCCGGTTTGTGCGATCCCAATGATAGGTTTGCCGGATTGCAGTTCTTCTCGTGTCAGGCCGTAGTTTAGATATCGCTCAAGGTACATCGCTGTCATCCCTGGATTCTCAGGGTTGTCGAACCATTTTTGTGACCGAAGTTTCATGTAAATTCCTATATTTCTATTTGTTTAGGCGGGAACTGGTGCATTTTGCGGCAAGAGACCGTTAGCCTTGAGTTCGGCCCAAAGATCAGCGGGAATATTTCTGTCAAAAGACGCAATATTATTAACGACATGCTCACGTTGGAGGGCGCCAACCACTACGCTTGCTACCAAAGGATGTGCGCCGGCGAATTGTAAAGCGGCATCAGCCAGCGCTGTTTGATGTCGCTTACAGATTTCTTCGATTTTGCGGACTTTAGAGAGAATAAAAGGCGTAGCTGGCTCGTAGTTAAATTTTGCTTCTGGAATGGCCCCGCTGGCAAGGATGCCAGAATTATAGACGCCCCCGGCAATGATGCCGATACCCGCGGCCTCGCATAGTGGAAACTCATTGTGCAGAACTTCGTGCTCTAGCAAAGAATAACGTAGTGCAAGCAGGAAGCAGTCAACATCAAGATGGTCAAGATACCATCGCATTGTTTCTCGATCATTTAATCCTGCACCAAATGCACCAATAACGCCGGACCGTTTCAGTTCTTCCAATGCTTTCCAACCACTTGTGAGAAGCACTTTTCTATGCATTTTAAGAGTGTCTGCATCCGGATGGAACCAACTATCCAAATCATGAATCAACAGTATGTCGATATGGTTCATACCCAATCTTAAATAACTATCTTCAACTGATCGCATGATTCCATCATATGAATAGTCAAAAGTGATCTCGAATGGCAGTGCTCCAACCCACTGGTCTGCAACAAAACTGGCAGGTTTTTTGGGTCGACGTAACAGCCGGCCAACTTTGGTCGATAAGATAAAATTATCTCGTTCACGGCGATAAAGAGCTCGACCAATGCGTATTTCAGCTTGTCCGTGACCATAGAAGGGTGAGGTGTCGAAGTATCGACACCCACCATCCCACGCACTTTGTAGAACTGACTGAGCGACGACATCATCTACAGGCTCAAACAGCTCTCCTAATCCTGCTGTGCCAAGACCAAGTGCCGAAAGAGTAAGGTCTGTCTTACCCAGTCTGCGTTTTTCCGTACTAGGTTTTATCACGATGATGCACCGGATACGCGGCGTTGCAGCGCATTGAGAATTACCGCCATCATAATAATCGCCCCAGTTGCAAAATCTTGCCAAAAGATATCGATACGAGCAAGATTGAGAAAGTTTCGGATCAAAACAATGATGACGACACCCAGAACAGTGCCGAGAACTGTTCCACGACCACCCATCAGGGACGTGCCACCTATAACAACGGCTGCAATGACTTCAAATTCAAGCCCTTGGCCCGAGTTGGGTGAAACTGCGCCAATACGCATAACATTCAGTACACCAGCTATAGACGCGCAAAGGCCAACAATTGCAAAGCACTTGAGCTTGACGCGTGTGGTGTTAATCCCTGCCAGTCTAGCAACAGTTGGATTCGCACCAACGGAATAGACCTTGCGCCCGAAAGCCATTCGATTCATCAGAAACCAGCCAGCGATATAGATTAACACAGCGACCAAGAATACTGCTGGCAAACGTAATCCAGCGTCCACAAAGGGAATTGGAATTTCAACTGGGCGGGAAACTCCAAAAGCTTTCAATCCTTCGGGAATACCAGCGATGGGTTGACCGCCTGTAACGACAAGAGTCAACGATCTTGCTATCATCAGCATTCCCAAGGTTACGATAAAGCTTGGTATTAAGAATTGCGTTACGAGAAGCCCACTTAGTATCGCAAGCGCAGGTCCAACGACGAGCCCGCCACCAATCCCAACTACAATTAGAAGGATCGGATGAGCTTCCCAAAAAGGGCTCGCGTAAGCTGCTGGCATGACGACTAAAACCCATCCCATAACAGCCCCCGTCAGCCCTACCAACGAACCGACTGAAATATCAAACTCTCCGTTTATAATTATGATGGTCATGCCAAGGGCTACAATTAGTAAAGTAACCATTTGACCCAACAGGTTTGAAATATTCACAGCAGATAAAAACCTAGGGTTCATGCCGTAAATAGTGCCGGAGAGAATGAGTAAAACCAAAATCAATTGTATTATATTCAGATTCCTGCGGCCAAAAGATATGAGGTAATTCAAAGTATCATCTCCACTGATGTATCAGACGTTTGCGTTGAGGAAATTGCTTCAAACGAAGCGTTAGCGGCGGCTGTTAATTCCTCCTGAGAAAATCCGGGTTTATCTAGACGTGCGACGATACGACCACGGAAAAGGACAAGCGCACGATCAGCGATATCCGCCAGTTCTTCCATTTCACTGGTTAGAATGATAACGGCGCATCCTTCCGCTGCTTTTTTCAAAATAAGGTCTTTGATGGATTGTTTAGCGCCAATATCGACCCCAATTGTCGGTTCATCGAGGATCAGCACACGTGGGTTTGTCATGAACCATTTGGCGAGCATCACTTTTTGTTGGTTGCCACCAGACAACGTTGAAAGCGCTGCCAATGGACCCGAAGCCTTGACAGAAAGCAGCTTCATTTGACTTTCCACCTCAGTTTTCAGCGCCTCCGAATTGAGGACACCAAAGCGTGACGAGAAACGGTCAAGGGACGGTAAACCGATATTATCAGAAATTGAAAAATCAACAATTGCACCTGTACGATGGCGGTCATTTGTGACAAGCCCAACACCCGCATTCATAGCGTCAGCTGGACTGTCCCATTGGACAATTTTCTCGTCCATCACGATTTCTCCACCCGTGGCGCGGTAGTCTGGATCAGCGAAAATAGTGCGTGCTAGATCACCTAGGCCTGCGCCAATCAATCCACCAATTCCAAGAATTTCTCCGGGCTTAATGTCAAAGCTTATTTCATTAAGACGATGGCCAAGCGAAAGGTTTCGCAACTCTAAAACGGGGGCACTAGTAATTTGATTTTCTGCACTGCGCTTCATGGAGGTCCGCAATGTGCCTCCAATCATCGTGCGAATTGCTTCCGACATGGTAATGTTGTCAGTTGATCCCTGCCATGCTGTTTTACCATCACGCAAAACTGTGAGTCGTTGAGTGTAATTGAATACTTCATTCAAATAGTGCGAAATATAGAGAACACTTACACCAGTCGCCGCTATGCCCTTCACCTGCGTGATCAGTACATCCACTTCATCCGCGGTCAGTGAGGATGTCGGCTCGTCCAATAGCAGAACGCGTGGTTTTTGACGCATAGCGCGCGCCAGTTGTACCATCTTACGTAAATCGGTTGGCAAGGATCCAAGCACAGCTTTTGGCGAAATTTCGAGGTGAAGCTTATCTAGCAGTGTGCGTGCTTCAGCTTCCATTGCCTTCTGATCAAGTAATGGTCCGCGCATGATCTCAGCATTCAGGAAGATATTCTCTACCACTGTCATGCTTTCAATTAAGTTCACGTCTTGATGTACAGTGATGAGCCCAGATGCAATTGCAACTTCTGGCGACCACCCTGTAATCGGAGAACCGCTAATTTCAATTTCACCAGAGTCGGGACGATAAACGCCACAAAGGGTTTTAACCAAAGTAGATTTCCCTGCACCGTTTTCGCCGATCAACCCGTGGATTTCACCGGGTTCTAATGTGATCGAAACGTCATCAAGCGCCTGAGTCGCTCCGAAGGACTTACTTATATTGTGCGCTCTAAGCATACCGGAATGAGTTTTGGTCTGGGGGGGAAGCCCAATTCCCCCCCGCCCGTCCATTTTAGCTGACAAATTCATTTGCCTGTCACTTGTGGGTCGTTAGCAAACTCTTCAGCATTTTCGGCAATCAAAAGGCGTGTTTCAAGACCAATGAACTCCTGAGTTTCACCACCTGTGATAGCTGCCATCACTTGGTTCAGACCAGTATAGCCCATTGCGTAAGGATCCTGCACGACAAGGCCGTCAATTTTACCGTCTCGAACCATCTGCCAAGATACTGGATCAAGATCAAAGCCAACTAGCTTGACTTCACCAACACGACCTGCACCCTCAAGCGCTGCGTATGCCCCTTGCATAACAACCTGATTAAAGGAAAAGACACCCGCCAAATCGGGTACGGAAACAAGAAGGTCTTCCATCACGTTACGACCATTATCAAGCGTCATTGCTGGCGGCATCGCAGCTTCTGGCAAGACCGTTAGACCAAGTTCTTTGGCGCGATCTTCAAATCCCTTCTGACGTAATTGTGCGTTATCGTTCGTTGGAGCATAGTCGAGCGTGACGACCTTCGCACCAGCAGGAACGATTTTTGCCATCTGCTCCGCTGCAAGCTTGCCCCCAGCGAGGTTGTCCGTGATCACAAGTGAAGTAATTTCTCCTTTTCGCACACCAATGTCAGTGACTACCACCGGCAAATTTTGCGCGTTGTAAAGGTTGGCAATCGGTTCACCAACCATGACACTGTCACCAGGGAAGATAAGTAGACCACTGACGCCTTGTGCAAAAAGATCTTCAAGATCATTAACTTGTCGCGTTTTGTCGTCGTCACCACCATTGGTTACAATGACTTCGACATCATAACCTTTATCTTTCCATTCCGCGGCAGCTGCCTCTGCTCCATTCACCATCGTTACAAGAAAAGGATTTGTTCCCCAGAAAACCGAATATCCGATTTTCACGTCTTCTGCAGACGCTGCTGATCCCATTGCCAAAATTGTTCCAGCAGCTATTAAGCCTTTTAGTTTTGATATCCTCATCATAGTTCTCCTCCAGAGTTTTGATTAAGTCATGAGTAATAAGCGACTAGATTGTCCAACCGCCGTCTATTGCTAGTGCTTGGCCCGTCATGAAGCCGGCCTTTGGATCGGCTAGATAAACGGCCAGCGCTGCAATTTCATCTGCTCGTCCAAGTCGCCCCATGGGTTGACGTGCGACAAACGCATTTCGCTGTGTTTCGATGTCAGGGCCGCTTTCTGCGATACGTTCAGCTAAAGAGGGAGTTTCAACCGTGCCAGGACATATGCAGTTTGAACGGATACCCTGCCCGACAAAATCCGCAGCAATCGACTTAGAAAGACCAAGTAATGCTGCCTTAGTGGTTCCATAAATAGCTCTATTTGGAACGCCTTTGATGGCGCTTGCGACAGAGGAAATGAATATCAACGATCCGCCGTCACGAGAGATCATTCCGGGCAGAACAGCCTGTGCCATGTGCATGGCAGAACGGACGTTTAGGTCAAAGTTGAAGTCATATTGGGCGCCAGTGACATCCAGTATTGTCCCACTGTCGACATATCCCGCACAATGGCAAAGGACGTCAGTAGAACTGGTATAATCTTTAAGTAAATCAATTGCCGAGGGATCGGTAACGTCGAGCGCGAATGTCTCAACATTGCTTTTGCCTTGATAATCATCAAGCAAAGCTGCATCCCGATCAGTAGCTATCACTTTATGGCCCGCAGCCAGCAAGCCATCAACGATTGCGCGTCCGATACCCTGTCCTGCGGCGGTAACCAAACAATTCTTACCTTCCATAATTCAATACCTCTTTAGAATTCTCAATTTTAACGTTAAAATTTTTTCTTTAAAAAAAAGATCTGCTCAAATGCGATAAATTCTTTCTGCGGATTGACCAAATAAATTGTCCCGCTCTGTAGAACTCAAACCAGAAGTAATATTGCAATAAGCCGACCATAGAACATCGAACGATGAATACATTCGGTCCACGGGGAAATTACTCGCGAACATGCATCGCTCTGAACCAAATAAGTTGATTGTTTCGAGAACAATAGGGCGGATCATTTTTTCGGTCCATGTATGAAACATCATACCAAGGCCTGAAATTTTGACTGATACGTTTTCGTATTGCGCAAGTTCTGACATTCCGGTGCGCCAACATTCCAACGACTCGGCATCATGACCAGTGGGCATACCCGTATGATTGAGAATTATAGAGGTGCCGGCATTCTGCTGTGCCAGTCTCGTAGCGGCAGTCATTTGAGCCGGATAAATCTGAAGGTCAAAAGATAGGCCAAGCGCACCAAGCATTTCAAATCCCTCGATCCAACGTGGGTTTTCCATAAATTCTTGAGGCGCGAAATTCAATCGCTCATCCACGTGGGTGTTTAGGATTTGACGGATTCCGCGTACGCGATTGTTTTTCTTTTGTGCGTCTAGCTTCTCCACAACTGAGTCGATCGAGAGATCGCAATAAGCTACAATCGCGTCTGGCTGCCCGCCCTTTTCGGCGATATTCTCAAGCCAAACTGTTTCGTCGACATCAAGACCAGCATCAACAGCCGCCTCGATATGTACTGATTTCACAATCTCGAACTTACCGCTCTCAGAAAGGTAATCATCAAGCTTATAAGTTTTGCGAATGGAGCTATTGTCTCCAAAGACACCTTCGGACGTTTCTGTCGTTAACCATGGATAAGACAACTCGTCCAAATCCCAGAGATGAAAATGCGGATCAATGATCTTCATGTGGAAGAGCCCTGTAAAAATGGCCCAACAGTACTGTTTCGCACAACAAGTGAACATGACTGGAGTTCGTGTATGCTTGACCCTGCCGATTCAGGTTTTTCAATCTTTTTTATCAAGCGTTCAATTGCCTGGCGGGCAAGACTCGCAGGATGGAAAGAGATACTGGAAAGGCTAACTCCTGGTAACGATGACATTTCCATGTCATCAAAACCGACAATCGCAACATCTTGCGGAATTTTAAGTCCTCTCGCAGCCAACTCGTCCATCGCGCCGTAAGCCATAATATCACTTGCACAGAAAATTGCGGTAAAAGGAAAACCGCTATCCAGCATCAGTTGACAAGCCGCACGCCCACCTTCTCTAGTATAATTCCCACGTACAACTAGTTCCGGAATTACCGCCAGTCCGGCCTTGTCTATCCCGTCAACAAATCCTTGATACCGGCTCCTCGCAGTCGAATTATTGACGCCCGCTATAAATCCGATACTGCGATGACCACAATCGATAAGATGCTCGGTCGCTAAGCGACCCCCCTCCCGATTGTCAGCTTCGAAAACGTCACAAACGCTCTTGGAGCTGCGATTCAAAATTTCCACAACAGGTACATCTAACTTAGTGATCACGCGACTTGCGGCGCCCTCCATCTCTTCTGTGTCAGAAGGTGAAATCAAAATACCAGCCACGCTGTGCTCAATAATCGTGTTGACGACACTAAGTTCAACATTAACATCACGCTCTGTCACAGCCATCATCACCGTGTATCCTTGCCGCTCTGCTTCACGCACGACTGCCTGCGCAACTTCAGCATACATAGAGTTGGTCATACTAGGCACTACAAGGCCGATCAGACTAAACTTGTTTGTTTTCAAGCTGCGCGCCATGGCATTTCGGCGATACCCCATTTTCTCCAGATGCTGGAGAACAAGCTTACGGGTTTCTTCACGAACTACCGATCGGTTGTTGAGAACATTTGAGACTGTCTGATGCGACACCCCAGCGGAGCGGGCAACTTCTGCAAGGGTAACTTTCCGTTTCAATTTGTATCGCCCATCGTAATTTTAACGTTAAAATAGCGTAATCTTGTAACTACAGCTATGTCAAGATTTATTTTACCGTGCTTGTTCTGCTATCAGGGACCTTTAGCTTTTTAACGGTTTAAAGGGGATGTTTTGTAATTTTGACCCCATATTCTTATGTGGCTACGTTGCACAAGAGGACAGTATAATTGATTTCTATGTGTTCTGGCGTTGTTACAACTGACACATCAATGCGGACATCGAACAAATCCTGCTCCATCATAATCAAATGATTTCGTGAATTAAATCGATGCCCACCCTTTTAAACTTTCAGCATTTAAAGTGAAAATGTCGTCCTGAACTAAAGCATCATTTCTAGATGCAATGATTTAGAGGCACATCCTGCAATCATGAGATCGAGTGTGTCTGTTATTATCCAATATAATATGCTTACCCCGCACCACTAAGAACAATCTTCTGACTTTCTTAAATGACTCTATCATTTCCACCATCCACCGAGATTTGCGCACCTGTTGTTGCGCGTAACACCGTATCGCAAAATGTAACGACAGCATTGGCAACATCAACCGAGCCTATTTCGCATCCTAAAAGGTTGCGCGTTTTGTACTCCTCAACTGTCATGCCATACCGTTTGGCAGACCTTTTAAGTGCATCTTCAGTCCAGATTCCAGTGTCAAAAACTGCATCTGGATGTAGCGCATTGACGCGAATGCCTTCGGGGGCCAATTCTAATGCGGCCACACGCATCAACTGAGTGAGCCCCGCCTTCGCTACAGAGTAGGCCGCAGCTCCTGGGCCCGGGGCTGTCACATTACGTGAGGCCATAAATACTACTGCAGGGTCAACACCATGTCGCAGATAAGGAACCGCTTGTTTTAAAGTTTTCCGGTGGGCGGTTAAATTAATAGCAAGACTTTGATCCCACGTTGCATCATCTAATTTCTCGATCCATTGACCGCTTTTGAAGATGCCCGCGTTCAGCACAAGGTGGTCGATTCCGCCATATTCTAAAACGATATTCTTAAGAGCTTCTGCGACTGCAGCCTCATCATTGAGATCAAGCACCTTGCCCTCGAACCCCAAGCGGTTCATTTTCTCGCCTACCTTTGGGTCAAGATCTAATCCAATTACGACGGCGCCGGCCTCGGCCAGTGCCATCGCTGACGCGGCCCCGATACCTGAAGCGGCACCTGACACAACGGACACTTTTCCGGCGAGGCGGGCGTCAGGTTTTTGACGTCGTAACTTGGCTTGTTCCAACTCCCAATATTCGAGATCCCGCAGATCTTGTTCACTCAAACCCTGCCATCCACCAAGTTTATGAGCGTGTAGCATCGCTCGCAAGGTAGTCGCGCCTACATCTGCAGAGATAGCAGACCGTTTGAGATTAACACCAAAACTGCGTGCATTGCCGTCGGCAAAAATAGCCCAATGCGGATGCGATGGAAGCATCGTTAGCGTGTCATCATTGGCACGTTTGAAATAGGCAAGATATTCCTCTGCGAACGCATCAAGCCCCACACCGTCTTCGTCAACCATAGCAGGGAAGGGCTTATTGTGGATCACATGCTCGGGGGTCAATGTCCCGTTTCGCAGCAGCTTCCCAATTTCATCGGTGAGCTCAGATGGGATTGCCCCTGACGGACGTGAAATAACAGCTTTAGCCGCCAAGTCTGAAACGCCTTTTCTCAGTTTTGCGACCAGTAGAGGATCTTGTGCAGGCGGGTCGGAAAGCGCAAGATCACCGTTGGTTTTGATCAACCATTGCTCGGCTTCATCCACAATACTGACCATACGTTCGTAAGCTTGCTTCGCATCTTCATCGTAGGTAAATATGCCGTGGTTTTCGAGGATGATTGCCTCGAATTGGCCAAAGTCATACTCTTCCAATGCGGCTTTGAACTGTTTAGCGAGGTCAAAGCCAGGCTTCACGTAAGGCAACACGAGAACGCGAGAACCATATAAATCGCGAAATTTATTCGAACCATTTGGGCTGTTTGAAATGGTCAAAATCGCGTCCGCGTGGGAATGATCGACATATTTGAACGGAACAAGTGCATGCACAATCGCCTCGATTGAAGCCGCGGCAGCGGATGCATCTAGGCGAGCACGCAAACATTCGTTGACCATATCAGGGTCGCTTAAGCTGTCTAGACCCGCCAATTTCAACAATGGTTTCATTTCTAGGGCCGTAAACCCTTCGGTGCCCATTTTAGCGAGATCAAAGCCGCTCGCCTTCACCCAGATAATATCGTGAACGTCACCAAATTGATCCGTGTGAGTGGACTTAACGGAGGTATTCCCCCCGCCGTGCAACACCATCTTCGGCTCAACTCCTATCAATTTTGAGGTATAGGCTCGCAGTTCGACATCTGTCGTGCATGCTGCTGCATCAGGATCGTTCCAAAGGGATTTCACGTTACTCTCCATGTCTTTGTGTCATGAGGTCAACAAGTGTCGCAACCGCAAGATTGATAAAATCCTCATCTTCAGCGTTTGCATCTACGATTGTGACTGGGTTGCTACATTGTGCCACGAGGCCTTGCGCCAGTGCCGTATCAGCTGCCGAGTCTTCGAGTGGGCCGCCTGGAACCGAATAACTCGACAATCCGCGATTGGGCACTAGGATATGCGTGGGACCTGTCGCAACGTTCGTGCGCTCAGCCACAATTGAGGCTAGTTTGATCATTTCATCAACACTTGTGCGCGGAACGAGGATGACCGGATTGTGATAGGTATAGGCTCGATCTGCGTATGCGCTTGGGAGACTATTGGGAGTGTCAAGCAAAATACCAAGATGATCCGTACCGCCTGGCACAACAACTTGTGGCAGCCCAAGCGCGGCAGCAACTGTCAACCGACTCTCATCAGCGGCTCTAATGCCGCCGCCTATGTCATCGACGATATCACCCAAAGCATAGTCGAACACAGCTTGAATAAGGCCGTCCCGCATCAGTTGTTCCATCGCGCGCCCACCGGACCCCACCGCATGGAACACAATTGTTTCAAACCCTTGTTCGGCAAATTTTTCCATAGCTTTCATAGTACCTTGGGTCAAAACCCCAAGGTTTGTGATGCCTATGACAGGTTTGCTAGGATCGAATGAAATTGGTTGATAGGCATTTGCCATGCCAACTACAGCACCAGCGGCATTCGATACTATTGCGCGGAACAACGGGTTGAGGCCCAGGATATCAGCAACCGAAAACATCATGGTAATGTCTTTAATTCCGACATAGCCAGATGTGTCTCCCGAGGCCATTGTTGACAGCATTACTTTGGGAAACCCATAGGGCAAAGCTTGCATGACTTGGGTGCAATTGGCAGTGCCCTGAGTGCCGCCAAGGCCAATAATGCCGTGAATTTCCCCTGACGTTAACAGATCCAATATCCTTCGTGTGGCCCCGTCGACCATAACTTTGGATGCGGTTTCTCGGCTAGGATTGGCGCGCAAATCGACAAGAGAGGTACCACCTAACTCAGCAATTTCATTTGCGGGAATATCGGCCGCAAGTTTTGAAACGCCAACCACTCCGATATCAATTAAAAAAGGCTTCGCGCCGAGCCGGCTAATTTCCTCAGCTAGGAATGCACATTCGTCAGATTTTGTATCCAGCGTTGCGAGTATGGCAATGGTTTTAGTCATTTTTGACCACCTTTTGAAAGCCTAGTGATCTAAACTCTGATGCTGCAGCGGTTACAGCGCGTTCAATCGGTAGACGCTCGGTGGAAGAACCTGTCCAAAAACCATGTCCGCTAGTGTGCTCAAGCATGTATTGCGCGTCTTCGGGCGTTTCCATAGCAGCACCATGCCCAACAAGAATACTGTCGGGTGATACCTTGCGAATAGCTTGATAGACGTCTTCGCTTTCTGCAGCGGTTTCTTGGATAGTTGTACCGTTATCGTAACCGGTGAGACCACCTTTGGTGGTGCCCGCATGATAGCAAAATATGTCCGGTTGCGCCTGTTCGGCCAGCGCTATGCCGTCTTCTTTGGTGAAGGCCAATCCCACGGTGACCATGCCCATTTCCCGAGCCAAAACGAGCATATCAATCTCATTTTGGAGCGTTATACCTGCGCTTGTAAGTACTTGGAATATTTCACTGTCTTTATCGACATAACTAATGGAAGGACCAATGTTCGATACCGCATTTACCCCCATGCGCATGCAGTCTTCAAGAATCATGCGCATGTCTTTTAAGGGGTCGTTCGCGTTCAAACAGGCACAGACAAAGGCCTTACCAGACAGGGCTGGCATGACGTCTTCACGGGTGTAATCCAGTGTTTGCTTGTTCGAGTCCAAAATGGGCCACATCATTGACATCGTGCCCATCCCGTTTGACCGCAAACGTGCGCCCGAGAAGGTATTGATGCAATCAATGCCTTCTCTTTCAAGAATTTTAGCGACGAGGCCACTGCCTGCGCTGGCTATCATGATTGGATTTTTCGCTTCTACCTTGCGACGCAGGTTTGAGCGAATTGTCTCTGATGAAATCCGTTTGGTAATCATAACTTACTCCGAGAGTTGTGTGCCTTATGGGCGTAGAAATGTATCGAGGGCCGTGTTCAAACCCGATTGGAAAGCTGCAGGCGCGACGTATTTTGAAGGCAGTTCGCAAAGCGTAGCTGATGGAATTTCACTCGCCCAAGCTCGCGCTATATCAAGTGGGTGCAAGGGATCGTTCGGCGTTGCGACGACCAGTGTCTTCGCAGCGATGGCTTTAAGATCACCAAGCGAAGCTAATGGCGTGTCTTCAATGATTTGAGTGAGAACAGGGGCATTGTTACGAGAGTTTGGGCGATTGATTGCACCCAAGATTGATTTAGCAGCAGCTGGGTTCGTGCGAGTTAAATTGAAAAAAAATGGATCTTTATTTAGACGATCAATAGCGTCTTGTTCAGGCCCTTGAGATAGCCAAACGCCAATTTCATGGATAATTTTCAAGTTTTTTGGATGAGTTTTATCCATCCAAGCTGGCCTAAGCAAGATTAAGCCATTCACGAGATCAGGGCGCTTTAAAGCCATTTTTATAGCGATACCGGCTCCCATGGAAATACCGGCCAGTGTGACGCTCTCGACCTTACGTTGGTCGAGAGCGTCGAGAGCAAGGGCGGCAAACCTTTCAAAGCTTGCCCTACCGTTTTCACGGGGACGATCGCCGTGGCCTGGCATGTTCATCGCGATCTGCTTATCAGAGAAATACGCGTCAAACATGCCATGAAATTGGTCACACGTCGCTCCGAGCCCATGTAAAACCATCAACTGTGGCTCACTGTTCATTTTCCAATCCTTTCAAAAATGTTTGTGGGTCAGCTGATGGTTCACACCGGCAATCAAACGGAGGTGATCAATCCTTGGGTGACCAAGTGGCCATCGACGTGATTTCGGGTTGGGACATAAGATCATTGTCCAATTCACCGGCATCGCGTTTGGCAATGTAGCTATCGATCTCCCACGGCACAGCCGATGCAATATTTTCTGCTGTCAGCATAGGTTGAACGTTGTAAACATGCCGCGGAAAGTCCTCACCGGCGATGTGACGTTCAACCATTTGGAAAACTAAATCGGCTTCAAGGGTTGGTGGGTTGGCGACGGTACCAAGCATGGTGCCTTCTTTCATCCAATCCCAACCGATTTCTTTACCGTTGCTGGAGTAAAGTGATATTTCACCTGCTCGCCCCGCCTCGTCGAGAGCTTGGATGGCACCAGCCATCATTTCTTCGTTCATCGCATAGATCACACTAAAGTCTTTACCAGAGGCAAGATAATCTTGCGTAACTTCTAGACCGCCATTGCGGCTCCAGCCGCCAGAGCTTTCGAGAACAATGGTATTGTTGCCTCCAGATTCTGCTACTCCAGCTTCGAACCCTTGATGGATCATTTCAGCAATACCTTGACCGTAGACGCCTTCGATCAATGCGATGTTTTCCCCGGGATGCGCAGCACCGATTGCTGTGCCTATGGTGTGCCCCATCCCTATCCAGTCGCCACTGACCATGCCTGTTGGAATGTGATAGCCCGCAGGCGACGGAAGGGCCGCAACGAAGAAAATTGGTATACCAGCTTCGGTTGCGCGTTCTGCAGCTTGCGTCCCGCTTTCAGCATTGCCGGATAGCAAAACGATTATATCGACTCCTCGGGCGATAAAGTCTTCGACATTAGCCAGCTCTTTGGAAGGGCTGTATTCCGAGTTGGCGACTGTGACTTCGTGACCGGCAGATTCGGCGAGTTTGGTGAACATTTCCGCTTCGGTCCGGTAATAAATATCTGGTCCAGCAAGAACAAAGCCGATTTCTTCAGCCTGAACTGCTTGCCCTGACACTGCTGTCAAAAGCCCCGCGGCAATCACTCCCCATTTCAATGCGTTTGTTTTTGTTTTGATAGACATGCTACTTCCTCCTAGTTGATAGTTGGTTTAAGATTTATCTTTGGTACGGCTACCTGCGATAACCGCTCCGATGACGACCACGCCCAGCATGATGTATTGCCAGAATGTCGAGACACCGATGATGTTCATTGAGTTCGAGATTATGCCGAGGAATAAGACGCCGAGAAAACTTCCAAAGACTGTCCCGCGTCCTCCAGCTAGTGCTGCCCCGCCAACAACTGTTGCTGCGATTGTTTCCAGCTCCAATCCGGCAGCCATATTGGGACTGCCAACGCCGATGCGTGACATCAAAATCATAGCAGCAAGACCTACGAGCAGTCCGTGTAGAGCATAGACCTGCACTTTGAATTTCAAGACGTTGATGCCCGCTAAATGTGCAGCTTCATTGTTTTCACCCACAGCATAAAGCTGCCGTCCGAAAACTGTGTGACGTAGAATGAGCCATGCAATGATGCAAACTCCAAGAAAGATGAAAACTGGAATGGGAATTTCTAACCAGCGACCACGCCCAAGAGCCTGAAATTTGCGGTCTAGAGGAATTTCTGCACCGTTAGTCATTAACAATGCAATGCCACGATAAATCGCCATAAGACCAAGCGTTACAATGAACGGTTCGAGCTTTAGCTTCGAGATCACATAACCCGAAAGCGCTTGAAGAGAGACACACAATGTTAATCCAGCAAGCACAATCACAGCGATAGGCATGTCTAAATTTAATAAAGTGGCCATCACACAAGCCGCTAATGATACAAGGAAACCAACAGATAAATCGATCTGCCGTGCGATAATCATCAACGTCATACCGATGGTCACGATGCCTGCGACAGAAACCTGCAGCATCACGTTTCGAATGTTGTAAAGCGATAAAAACCTTGGCTCAATCAGCGCGATTATCACTATATAGGCTATTAACGCGATCAAAAGTGGACCGCTGCGATTATCTATAAACTTGTTCCAAAGAAGACGCAGAGCTGATTGAGCGTTTTGCGCCTGGGCGTTGGTCGTTGTGTGGCTAAGGTCAGGCAATGTTTGGCCTCCTAGAGTGCAGCTGAAATGATATTGTGTTCGCTGATATCAGCGCCGGCTAATTCGCATGTAATTTGCCCGTTTTTCATAACGGCGACTCGATCACATAGGCCGACCACTTCTGACAACTCAGAGGATGCCATAAGAACAGCGCAACCAGCTTCGATGAGGGTTTGAATTTCGCGGTAAACTTCTTGTTTTGCGCCGATATCAATGCCACGGGTTGGCTCATCAAAAAGATAAATCTGAGGATGTGTCGCCATCCATTTCGCCAAAATGACTTTTTGCTGATTACCGCCGGAAAGATTTTTGACGGAGTGCTCGATGGAACCAACCTTGATCCGTAACTTCGTCACCATTTCTTTGGCCATAGAGCGAGCTTTGGGCCAATTGACTAGTTGTCCCTTACGCTTGGTTTCATATGGAATGTGAATGTTTGCGAGACAGGATTGATTAAGGAATAAGCCGTCAATTTTGCGATCTTCTGTGATAAGGCAAATGCCAGCATCAATAGCATCTTTGGGGCTTTTGAACTTTTGGACTTTGCCCTGAACACGTAACATTCCGCTGGTGATCGGCTTGCTACCAAAAATAGCGCTCAAGAGTTCAGTTCGACCGGCACCGACAAGGCCAGCAAGACCAAGTATTTCCCCTCGGTTCAGCGTCAAGCTTACGTCGTTAACCCCCGGGGCAACAATATTTTCGATTTCCAGAGCGATTTCGCTGGTTGTACTGCAGACGTGGTGGCAGACCTCTTCAACTGTACGGCCGATCATATCCTTGATCAGAGCCTGCTCTTCAACGTCATTGATTTGCTTGTCGGATATCGTTTTACCATCTCGCAAAACAACCACACGGTTCGCTATACGGCGTACTTCTTCTAAGTGGTGAGAAATAAAGATTATACCAACGCCACTATCCCTCAATCGCTCAACAACTTTAAAAAGAAGCTCGACCTCATGCTTGCCAAAACTAGCAGAGGGTTCATCCATGATCAGGATCTTAGCGTCTGAATTTACCGCGCGCGCAGTTTCTACTATCTTTTGTTGCGCTCCCCCAAGCTCACTGACGACAGCATCAATTGGAACATCCGCGCCCAACATCTTCATTATGTCGCGGGCTCGTTCCATCATAAGTGGACGGTCGATCAACCCATGCTTCGTACGTAGCTCACGCCCGACAAAAAGGTTTTCATAGACCTTCAAATGCTGAAATAGGATATTTTCTTGGTAGATAGTTGAAATGCCATATTCGAGTGCCAGCCTCGGAGTGAGTTCGGGGTAAGTAACCCCGTTCAAAACGATCTGGCCGCTGTCTGGCGCATGCGCTCCTGACATTGTTTTAACAAGTGTTGATTTGCCCGCGCCGTTTTCTCCACATAGCGCAAGAACCTCCCCGGCATTTAAGTGGAAACTGATACCATCAAGCGCTTTGTTAGCTCCAAAGTGTTTGACGATGTTACGCAAAATAAGGATGGGCGTATCAACCATGTGATGCTTCCATCTTCTGGTCACACTGAGGTGTCGACGGTGCGAAAAGAGAAAACTTCTCAATCTCCATAAGATCCTCCCAAACCTTAAAAAAAATCAAACTGATGGGAGACAGGATGCTTCATGTCTATTTCGCTGTCTTGTCGGATTTAATTTTGGATGATAGTACAAGTATTCTCTGGGAGGAGGAGAGTGCCATGGAAGATCAAAATCCAGCCATTTTTCAGGCTGATGGGAGTGAGCATACTGCTGATGCATGCGAAGATTATAGAAGCGCGATTGAAAATGGAGACCTTCGAGGTGGCGCATGGGCACGGGGACAATATCCTGGAAAATCATTAGATAACAATCTATTGGATGGGATTTGCGCCATTGGATATTGGGACTGCGATCGCAACCAAGATTGGTTTGTAAAATCCCATTTCAATGAAGGCATTGAAATAACCATGGCGTTGAATGGTACCGTTGGCTTCGAAACAGGGGGGAAGGCAGAAACTTTGACGAGAGGACGGCTTGCTCTAACAAGTCCTTGGCATGAACACTCGCTTGGCGGCCCATACGTTTCTGCAAGTCGAACGGTTTTTATAATCTTGGATGTTGGGGTTCGAAGGCCGAACAGCACTTGGGTATGGCCCGATTGGATTTTGGCATCCGACGTTGAAAAACAAACTTTGGCGCAACAGATCTTGCATAATCATTCGCCTGTCCGGCTCGGAACACCCGAAATGATTTTTGCTATGGAACAAATTTATGAGCTGCTGACTAAGGGGGAGATTGAAAAAAATGCATCAGCAATGGCTGTGTATGTCAATCTTGTGTTCAAAGGGCTCTCGGAAGTGCTTGATTTCCAATCCGATTCCGATCTGAATTTAGATGAAAAGCATATGACCATCGACGTCTTTGCGAAAGGGCTACAGCAGCATCTGTCACACGATTGGCGACTTGAAGACATGGCGAAACAATGCGCAATGTCTCGGTCGCAGTTTAGTGCACTTTTTAAAGAAGTAACGAATAAATCACCAATCGAATATTTAAATGAACTTCGGCTTGAAAGCGCAGCGAAACAACTCAAAGAAACGAAAACAAAAGCGATAACAGATATTGGGTTTGAAACAGGTTTTGGGTCGAGCCAATATTTTAGTCGCAAGTTTTCAGAACACTATGGAATGTCTCCGCGGGCTTATAGACACCAAATTGAACCGGCTTAGATTGCGCAATAAACGCAACAGGTTCTCATTATTTGCTACAGAACCGCTAAACTTATGGGTTACTGCACAATACTCCATTATGCGTCCAGATTGGCCACATTCAGTGCATTTTCTTGAATGAAAAGACGGCGTGGTTCGACTTCATCGCCCATGAGACGGCTAAACAAATCGTCCGCATCAATGGCATTGTTTACACGCACCTGGAGCAATGAGCGCTCATCGGGATCAAGTGTTGTCTCCCAAAGTTGCTCTGCATTCATTTCGCCAAGACCTTTATAGCGCTGCAGTGACAAGCCTTTGCGGCCAGTTGCAAACAACATGTCGATAAACATCGTTGGTCCTGTCAGCCTATCGCCGCGATCTTTGCGGCGAAGTGTCGGCACCTGATCGAATACTTCCGTTAATTGCGGTGCTAAACGGTTAAGTGCTCGTGCATCTGATGATTGTATCAGGCTGGCATCGAGAACCTGAACCTCTTTAACGCCGCGCACTGTACGCTCAAAAATATAACCGCCAGCGCCTTCGTTCGACGTATTCAAACGCCCTGTCCAACCGCGCTCGGTCTCCTCTGAGATCATATCAAGACGTTCAGCGGTTTTAGCGGCAACCGCTTCTGTCGCTGACAAATCGTCCAATATGGAAGCATCCATGACACCGCCGATAACAGCCTGTTCGACAATCGCATGATCGTAACGGGAGTGAAGACCAGCAAGTAAGGTGCGCATTTGAAGAGCAACATCGATGACCGGCTTGATATCGTTGCCAGTACGCACTTCGCCGTTGCCCATTTCAAGGGTTGCCTCTTCAAGGCCAACACTAATGAGATATTCCTCCAGCGCTTTTTCATCATGGAGATATTGAGAAGATTTGCCGCGCGAAACTTTGTACAGAGGCGGCTGCGCAATATACAAATGCCCCCGTTCAATCAACTCCGGCATCTGGCGGAAGAAGAAGGTCAGCAAAAGCGTTCTGATGTGAGCGCCGTCAACATCCGCATCAGTCATGATGATGATTTTGTGATAGCGCAATTTGTCAGCGTTAAACTCGTCCTTACCAATGCCTGTACCTAGCGCCGTGATAAGCGTTCCAACCTGATCGGAACCAAGCATGCGGTCAAAGCGTGCGCGCTCAACATTTAGAATTTTACCGCGCAACGGCAAGATCGCTTGGTTTTTACGGCTACGGCCTGACTTGGCAGAACCACCAGCAGAATCACCCTCCACGATGAAGATTTCTGACAATGCAGGGTCTTTTTCTTGGCAGTCAGCAAGCTTGCCAGGGAGCGACGTGATATCAAGCGCGCCTTTGCGGCGTGTCAGTTCACGTGCTTTACGCGCTGCTTCTCGCGCAGCGGCCGCTTCAACAACTTTAGACACCAATACCTTGGCTTCATTGGGATGCTCTTCTAGCCATTCCGACAATGTCTCGTTTACAAGGCTCTCCACAACGGGGCGCACTTCGGACGAAACAAGCTTGTCTTTTGTCTGCGATGAGAATTTCGGGTCTGGCACCTTAACGGACAAGACGCATGTTAAGCCTTCGCGGCAATCATCGCCTGTAAGGCTGACTTTTTCTTTTTTCAAAATACCAGAGCGATCCGCATAGCCTGTGACCTGACGGGTCAAGGCACCACGAAAGCCAGCCATATGCGTGCCACCATCGCGCTGCGGAATGTTGTTTGTGAAACAGAAAACATTCTCCGTATAGGAATCATTCCACCATAGAGCGACCTCTGCTGTGATACCGTCCTTCTCGCCAATGATATAAACTGGCTCTTCAATGAGGGATTTGCGTGTGCGATCGATGTAGCGAACAAACTCTTTCAGTCCACCTTCATAAACCAGCTCAACCTCTTTCACATCGGCGTGGCGCTTATCAGATAAAAGAATGCGAACGCCCGAGTTCAAAAACGCCAGTTCGCGCAGGCGATGCTCCAACGTGTCGAACTTAAACTCGACATTTGTGAAGGTTTCCTGGCTTGGCAAAAAGGTGACTTCTGTACCGGTATAATCACCGGCCTCGCCAACGACTTTAAGCGGTGCATCTGCAACACCATGTGTGAACGTCATTTCATGGAATTTGCCTTTGCGCCCGATGCGCAATTTCAGCATGACTGACAGCGCATTCACCACCGAAACACCCACACCGTGCAAACCGCCAGATACTTTATAGGAGTTCTGGTCAAACTTACCGCCCGCATGAAGCTGTGTCATAATCACTTCAGCGGCAGAAATGCCTTCTTCGCTGTGGATATCAACAGGAATACCGCGTCCGTTGTCTGTCACAGTGACAGATCCGTCGGCATTCAGCGTCACAGTGACAAGATCAGCATGCCCCGCCAAAGCTTCATCAATCGCGTTATCGACAACTTCGTAGACCATGTGATGCAGACCAGAGCCGTCGTCCGTATCACCGATATACATGCCGGGCCGTTTACGCACGGCATCCAACCCTTTGAGAACTTTAATAGAATCAGCACCATAGGCGGCGCCGGCTGCTGATTCTGTGGTTTCAGGTATGTCGTTCATATAGTAAAATCTCTTTTCAGGTCCGCGCCCCACACGCGCCTTCACATGATATGTAACCGCTTTGCGAATCACACATCTTAATCCCTTAAATATATAGGCTTTTTGGCCTCAAACACCAAATCTGATCAACACTTATAAACTGTCCTTTTTGCCGTTTACGTAAAAGGCAGTTTATTGCTATAGGTAGATTGGTAAATTCAATGGAGCATTTGTCGTTTTATGAACCTCGTTTTTCGCCTGCTTTGGGTTGTCATCACCGCTTTTAGACGTTCAAAACTCGGCATGATGGAGGAGAGCGTCATCACATTGCGTGTTATGCCCAATGACCTTGATACCAATATTCATATGAATAATGGCAGATATCTCACAATCATGGATCTTGGCCGCGTGGACTTCATCATTCGCAGCGGCATGGCCAAGCAATTGCGTGAGCAAAAATGGTATCCTGTCGTGGGATCAGCCAAAATATCATATAAAAGATCCCTCTCTCCATTTCAGCGTTATGAATTAAAAACACGCGTTCATGGGTGGGATGAAAAGTGGATTTACCTCGAACAAGAATTCGTCGTGGGCGATGTTCTTTACGCACGCGGCATTGTTAAGACGTTATTTCTCAAAGACGGCCATAAAATTCCAAGCAGTCAAGTCGCGCATGCCATTGGCTATGATGGCCCATCGCCGGAAATTAATCCCGCCGATGAGCAAGCTCTTTCCTAACGGCCTGCGTTACATCGGAATTGGCCACTTCTGATAGGTATCAAAAATATCCTGCATAACCGCATCAGATAAGGTCACATCCTTGGCGGCGATGTCACACTTCAGCTGCTCCATATTGGTTGCGCCAATGATTGTAGATGTCATGAAAGGACGGCTAATACAAAATGCGATGGACATTTGCGCAGCGTTAAGCCCATGGCGCTGTGCAATATCAAGATAAGCCTGCAATGCAGGCATCGCGCGCGGTATATAGCGGCCACTTAAATCTTCTTGAACTGTGCGGCGTGAGCCTTCTGGCAAAGCACCATTTTGATATTTTCCCGACAGCATGCTTGCTGCAAGCGGAGAAAAGCACATACAGCCCACATCTTCGTGGGCAGACAGTTCTGCCATATCCAAATCATAGATGCGGTTCATCAAATTATATTCGTTTTGCACCGTCACGACACGTGGCAGATTTAGCTCTTCTGACAGGCGAATATATTGCGCCGTTCCCCAAGTGGATTCATTTGAAAGACCGACCTGCCTAATTTTTCCTTCATCAACAAGCTCGCCCAATGCGCCCAAGATCATGACAATATCATCTTTGCATTGCTGGCTATTTTCTTGGTCTGGTGAAAAGCTCCAGCTTTGGCGGAAGTGATATGATCCACGGTTCGGCCAATGGACTTGATAAAGGTCGATATAATCAGTCTTCAAACGTAGAAGGCTCTGTTCGCAAGCTTTCTTAATTCCGTCATGAGAAAAACCCGCGCCATTGATCAAATGTTCTTGGCCCGGGCCACCAACCTTGCTTGCCAAGATAATGTCGTCGCGCTTGCCGCGCTTTTTAAACCAATTACCAATAACGCGCTCTGTATCGCCATGCGTCTCTGCACGAATTGGAACGACAGGATAAAGCTCGGCAGTATCGAAAAAATTGACACCTTCACTGACAGCGTAGTCCATTTGTTCATGGCCTTCACTTTCAGTATTCTGCTCACCCCAAGTCATTGTCCCAAGACAGATTTCGCTCACTTTAATATCAGTGCGGCCTAGCTGATTGTATTTCATCTTTATCCTCATATATCTTTATGCATCAGGAGATATGTCACGAATGAGCGAACCGCTACCCATTTTGTATTCTTTTCGCAGATGCCCTTACGCGATGCGCGCGCGCATGGGGATTGTATCCTCCGGTATTCAAGTCGAATTGCGTGAAGTTTTGCTCAAAGACAAACCCGCTGAAATGCTTAGCGCTTCGCCTAAAGCAACCGTTCCCGTACTCATTGCAACAGATGGTACAATTGTGGATGAAAGCCTTGATGTCATGCTTTGGGCGCTTGGCCAAAATGATCCCGAGCACTGGCTATCTGAAGAAGCTTTGAAACTTGTCGCGCATAATGACGGACCGTTTAAAGCTGCGCTTGATCGCTATAAATACCCAAATCGATACGCTGACGAAACAATTAACCGCAACGGACAGCGCGATATTTGTGCGGCAACTTTTGAAGATTATGAAAATCGACTCAAGCACCAGAATTTTCTCTTAGGCGACAAGTCTTCGCTTGCTGACAACGCGATTTTTCCATTCGTACGGCAATGTGCATATGTTGATCGCGCATGGTTTGATGCACAGCCTTGGAGCCATTTGCATCAATGGCTTGATCATTTTTTGAGTTCTGATCGTTTTGACTACATTATGCGTAAGCATACGCCTTGGAAAACAGGCGATGAGCCTTTGATATTTGGCGGCTAATCACCACATAGGTGCAAAGGATATGTCATGGATATTAAAACAGCACCGTTTATTCCGCCGCACCCTTCCCCGCGCACTGAACCGCCAAGCCGCTTCGAAGTTATCCGCACCGTTATGCGTAACCCCTTAGAGCTTTGGGGTGAGGTTTCTTATCGCGAGCCGTATATCACGGCAAAATTTCTCAATGAGAAAACACTGATCATCAACCATCCTGAATTGATCAAACATGTCTTGGTAGACAATGCTAAAAACTATCAGATGGCACGTATCAGGCAACTTATTCTGAAGCCAATATTGCGTGAAGGATTGCTAACTGCCGAAGGTGACACTTGGAAACGTTCACGTAAGGCAATGGCACCTGTTTTTACGCCCCGTCATATTCATGGCTTTGCCAATATGATGCGCGATCGCACACAAAGCTTTTTAGAACGCTACCGTAACAATCTGGGCATTCATGATATCAGTCATGATATGACAGAATTAACATTCGAGATATTGGCCTTAACATTATTCTCTGATGAGGTTGTTACCGAAGGCGTTGATTTTGCGAGCGATGTCGATGAGTTACTGTCGACGATGGGGGCTGTTGATCCCTTAGACCTTTTAAAAGCCCCTGAATGGTTACCGCGCTTTAGGCGTTTGCGTGGGCGAAAGGTTTTAGAAAAATTCCGCAATGTGGTGCGCAGCACCATGGATGCACGGCGAGAGAAAATTAAAAGTGCGCCGGATAATGTTCAAAACGACTTTCTAACGCTGCTGTTAAATGCAGAAGGGCCTGATGGGCTGAGCGCTAATGAGATCGAAGATAATCTGATCACATTCATTGGTGCCGGACACGAAACAACCGCCCGTGCGCTTGGCTGGACGCTTTATTTGCTTTCTAAAGCACCAGAAGAACGCACAATCGTGGAAGATGAGATCAGAAGGGTTTTATCTGGTAATCCCGATCCCGTTGACTGGTTAGAACTAATGCCAAAAACTCGCGCCGTGTTTGAAGAGGCAATGCGCCTTTATCCGCCAGCGCCGTCGATCAACCGAGAAGCCGTCGAGCCTGAAACTTTTACGTTTAAATCTGGCGAGAGCGTTAAAATTGAAAAAGGCACGACCGCATTGGTGATGCCTTGGACTCTTCATCGCAATCGATTGCTATGGGAAAACCCAAACGCATTCATTCCGTCACGTTTCTGGCCTGAAAACCGCGATAAAATCGACAAATATCAATATTTACCGTTTGGGGCAGGACCGCGCATCTGCATCGGCGCAACATTCGCATTGCAAGAAGCTGTGATCGCTCTAGCGCTCTTGCTTAATGAGTTCTGGTTTGACGCAACACCATCACTGTCGCCTTGGCCTGTTCAAAAACTTACTGTTCAGCCGCAAAACGGTTTGCCAATGCAGGTTAGCCTGCGCTCATAAGTCGGCTTTTCATTTTTGACAAAGTAACTTAGACCTGAGCTGCAATTAGAGCCGGAATTTTCATGTCATTTTCATTAGGCCTTGATACAGGCGGAACTTATACTGACGCAGTTGTTTTTGATAACACGCAGAACATTGTCACTGCTAAGGCAAAATCGCTCACAACGCGCCATAATTTAGCAATTGGCATTGCTGGTGCTGCGGCCCAAGTTTTAGAGCTCAGCGGCGTTACTGCCCGCGATATTTCTCTTGTATCCATATCAACCACACTTGCGACGAACGCGCTGGTTGAAGGTCAAGGTGGGCGCATTGCGCTCATTATGATCGGCTTTAGCGAAAAGGATATCGAACGGGCAGGATTGAAGAACGCTTTGCGCGACGATCCGATAATATTTTTGCCTGGCGGCCACGACACATTCGGCAATTCAAAGACCCTTGATTTAAGCGCATTGGACGCTGTACTTGATGATCTTGCCGAGCAGGTTTCCGCCTTTGCCGTTGCTGGCTACTTTGCCGTGCGTAACCCAGAGCATGAAAATGCGGTGCGCGCGTTGATCCTTGACCGGACACAACGTCCTGTGACCTGCAGCCATGAATTATCGTCAAAACTTGATGGTCCCAAACGCGCTTTAACAACTCTCCTTAATGCGCGGCTCATTGATATGATCGCACGGTTGATCAACGCGACACAGAGCTTTTTGGATGAACACGCCATTGAAGCGCCACTGATGGTTGTGCGCGGTGATGGCTCTTTGATCTCCTCTGAATTTGCACTGCACAGGCCAATCGAAACAATCTTGTCTGGCCCTGCAGCATCAATGGTCGGCGCGCATTTTCTAACAGGCGTCGATGATGCAATCATTGCTGATATTGGCGGCACGACGACGGACATTGCTATACTCGACCAAGGCCGCCCACGCATAGATGAGACCGGCGCAAGCGTTGGTGGTTATCACACAATGGTGGACGCGGTTGCCATGCGCACGCACGGGCTTGGCGGTGACAGCGAAGTAAAGCTCAATGACAAAAATCTTCATGCGACCATTCAACTAGGGCCGCGCAGGCTTGCTCCAATTTCACTGGTCGCCGCCTCCTATCCAGACATTATTATATCCGCGCTCAAGCGCCAGCTTAATCAGCAAATCCCGACCAGGCTTGATGGACGCTTTGCATTTCTGACGGGCATGCCAGAAAATATGGCAGCAGGACTTTCAAAGACTCAGGCAGCCCTTTTGGCGCGTATTACAACCACGCCGCAACCGCTTGATAGACTATTAAGAGGAACAGCAGAAGTCGTCACATTGGACGGGCTTGCATCACGCGGGCTTGTCTTAATCGCTGGCTTTACACCATCTGATGCCAATCATGTTTGCGGCGCGTTTAATCATTGGAACGGCGAAGCTGCTGCTCTTGCTGCCGAACTTTTTGCTAAAAAGCGCGATGGCAACGGTAAACCGATATGCGACACCCCAGAGGCACTCTGCGAACTCGTCATTAACCGGCTAACTCGGCTGTCCGCAGAGCATATTTTGGAAAGCGTTTTTTATGAGGACGGGCTAGACGGCGCTTTGGCGATAAAATCACCGCTCATTGAACGTGCCCTTGACCGAACAGCGGGCATCGCGCGCATGGCGCTGTTTCTTGATAGACCACTTATCGGGCTTGGAGCAGGTGCGGCGGCTTATTATCCGGTAGCGGCTGATACACTTGGACTTCAATGTATCGTGCCCGACGATGCGGATGTAGCAAATGCCATCGGCGCTGTCGTGGGACAAGTTCGGGTGCAGGTAAGCGCTGAAGTTGTTCAGAACGAAAATATGCAATTTGCAGTCACAGGTTCCGAGCTAGAGCTCACAGTAAACCTGTTTGCAAAAGAAGAAGAAGCTTTGGCGGTCGCAAAATCTGCCTGCGAACGTGCAGCCCATGATAAGGCTCAACGCGCTGGGGCGCATAATGTTGTTGTTGTCGTCAATGATGGTGTTAGTGCAACGGATCTGGACGGAAAGCGTCAGTTCATATCTGCAACAATTGTTGCAACAGCCAGCGGTAGACCTGCCGCTTAAATGCATTATTGCCTATTTAGATAAGATCTTTAGCATTCTTGCGCGATTGACGCATAATCAGCGCTCCCCTACTTAACAGGTAACACGCGCGAAAACGTTTTATACGGGAGAATATTATGACTGCACTGATCGATAAATTCGGCCTTAAAGTATCGCCTACCCTTCATGATTTTCTCGAGAATGAGGCGCTTTCAGGCACAGGTGTCGGCTCTGATCAATTTTGGCAATCTTTTTCCGATATTGTTCATGATCTTGGACCTAAAAACCGCGCATTGCTGGCAAAACGCGAAGAGCTGCAAACAAAGCTTGATAATTGGTACAAGCAGAACGGTGCGCCTTCTGACATGGAAGCCTATAAAGGCTTTTTGAGCGAAATTGGCTATCTTGTGCCTGAAGGCGAAAAGTTTTCAGTTGATACGCGCAATGTCGATCCAGAAATCGCAAAAGTCGCTGGGCCGCAACTCGTTGTACCGATTATGAATGCGCGTTTTGCGCTTAACGCGGCCAATGCACGTTGGGGCTCACTCTATGATGCACTTTATGGCACGGACGCAATTGGCGATCTACCTGAAGGCAAAGGCTATGATGAAGCCCGCGGCGCACGCGTCATTAAATGGGCCAAGGACTTTCTCGACAGTTCTGTGCCTTTAAAAGGCGAACAATGGGCCAATGTTACTGGCTTTAAGATTGAAGATGGCGCTTTGCTGATCACGAGCAGCAAAGGCGATACCGGCCTTGAAGACGCAGCCCAATTTACTGGCTACAAAGGGGACGCAAACGCCCCGCGCGCATTGATGTTTGTCAAAAACGGCATGCATGTGGGCATTCATATCAATGCAGACCACCAGATCGGTAAAACGGACCCTGCACATATCTCTGACGTATGGCTTGAATCTGCGCTGACCGCGATCATGGATTGTGAAGATTCTGTTGCCGCCGTTGATGCCGCAGATAAAACGCTGGTCTATCGCAACTGGCTTGGCCTGATGCGCGGCGATCTAAAAGAAAGTTTTGAAAAAGGCGGCAAAACCATCACGCGTGAGTTGCATCCAGATTTAGATTTTACCGCCCCTGATGGGAACGAAACATCGCTCAAAGGCCGTTCATTGATGCTTATCCGCAATGTCGGACATTTGATGACCAACCCAGCGATCCATGACTGTGATGGCAATGAAGTACCTGAAGGCATCATGGACGCAATGTTTACGGCGCTGATTGCACTCTATGATGTTGGCGAAAATGGGCGCCGTGCCAATTCGGCAGAAGGCTCAATGTATGTCGTGAAACCGAAAATGCATGGCCCCGAAGAAGTTGCCTTTGCGGTTGAAATATTTGATCGCGTCGAAGCGGCAATTGGCATGAAACCAAACACGATCAAAATGGGTATTATGGATGAGGAGCGCCGTACAACGGTGAACCTGAAAGAATGTATCCGTGCCGCCAAGCACCGTGTTGTCTTTATCAACACCGGCTTCCTTGATCGTACTGGCGATGAAATGCACACATCCATGGAAGCTGGTCCAATGATGCGCAAAGGCGACATGAAGCAAGCGACATGGATCAGCGCTTATGAAGACTGGAATGTTGATATCGGCCTTGAATGCGGCCTTGCTGGCCATGCACAAATTGGCAAAGGCATGTGGGCAATGCCCGATTTGATGCATGCTATGCTTGAGCAAAAGATCGGCCACCCTAAAGCCGGCGCAAACTGCGCATGGGTGCCTTCACCAACAGCAGCAACGCTTCACGCAACACATTATCATGAGGTTGATGTTCATGATGTGCAGGCAACCCTTGCTCAGCGCGGGCGGGCGAAGCTTGATGACCTTCTATCTATTCCGGTTGTCACGCGGCCAAACTGGACGCCGGAAGACATTCAGCACGAACTGGATAACAATGCGCAGGGTATTCTTGGCTATGTTGTGCGCTGGGTCGATCAGGGTGTTGGCTGTTCAAAGGTTCCAGACATCAATGATGTTGGCTTGATGGAAGATCGCGCGACGTGCCGTATCTCGTCACAGCACATGGCCAATTGGTTGCATCACAATGTTGCAACGAAAGAGCAAATCGTTGCGACCATGAAGAAAATGGCCAAAGTCGTTGATAAACAAAATGCTGACGATCCTGCCTATAGCCCAATGGCGGATGATTTTGATGGATCTATTGCTTTCCAAGCAGCGTTAGAACTTGTGCTTGATGGCAGCGCGCAGCCTTCTGGATATACAGAGCCTGTGCTTCACCGCCGCCGCCTTGAGCTCAAAGCAAGCTAAAGCAATTTATTAGCAAACATTAAAAGCCGTCTTGAGAAATCTGGGCGGCTTTTTTCATGGCGTTTACTGTCTTAGCTTGTCGATACCGATGCCAACCGCATCAAACCCACCATCGACCGCCAACACGTGACCTGTAATGTAGCTTGCTTCTGATGAGGTCAGAAACCAGATCGCATTGGCAAGCTCACGTTCTTCTGCGTGCCTTGGAATTGGCATCACATCATAATAGGCACGGCGAATATCGTCGCTATGGACCTTTTTGGCCATATCTGTTTCCACAGGTCCAGGCGCAACGGCATTAACACGTATATTATGCTCACCAAGCTCAGCGGCATATTGCTTAGTCAAATGCGCAAGGGCAGCCTTGGATGTGCCATAGGCAACCCGCATCGTAGAAGCACGCAAGCCAGAGATAGACGTAATATTGACAATCGCGCCGCCGCCAGCCTCGATGAGGTGGGGCACAATGGCCTGCGTCATTAAAAATGGTCCATCAAGATTAGTCGCCATGACTTGGCGCCAAAGTACATAGTCATGATCCATCGCAGGTGCAAAATCTGCGATGCCAGCATTGTTGACCAATGCATCCAAGCGCCCAAACTTTGCCGCAGCCTCTTCAACCGCATTGGCCACCTGCTCAGGGTCTGAAACATCCGCAACGATATGATATATTCGATTTGAACTGAGCCAATGAGCCGCCGCTTGCAAAGTTTCAGCCATCCGATCAAGCATCACAACACGCCATCCCTCCTTTAAAAATCGCCTTGCGGCCTCAAGGCCAATGCCCCGTGCAGCGCCAGTAATCAGAACAACCTTCTCAACATCCGTCATATTTGTTTCCTCATTTTAGGCCGCCAAAGACAAAATTCATTCACTATTGAACTATATTTAAATTGCGCGTATTTTCGCAACGTACTAGGCGTATTTACAGATGTGAAGCTGGCACACGGCTCTCTTATAGGAAAGAAACATTATGACTTTGCGTTACGCGATCATTGGGGCGGGCATGATGGGCCGTGAACATATGCGCAATATTGCTCTTATGCCGGATGCTTGTGTTAGCGCTATTGTTGAACCTGATGATGAAATGGCAGCCCTTACCATGCAAATGGCTGTTGAGACTGGCATGCAAGCCCCTAAACGCTACACAGAGATTAGTGATCTACTAAGCTCAAATATTGCTGATGCGGTCGTTGTCGTTAGCCCAAATGACACACATTTCGACATGATGCAGAAGTTACTCCTAACCGACCTGCCCGTTCTCTTGGAAAAACCTAGCGCTACCAGCGTTGATCAAGCATGGAGCCTAGTAGATAGCGCTGAAAAACGTGCCGCTCCGGTTTGGGTTGCTATGGAATATCGTTATATGCCGCCCGTAGCGCGCATCATTGATGAAGTGCGTAACGGCACTATTGGCAACACCAAGATGATCTCGATCGTGGAACATCGGTTCCCATTTTTGAATAAGATTGGCTCATGGAATAGGTTTAATGCACGTACCGGCGGCACGATGGTTGAAAAATGCTGCCACTTTTTTGATCTTATGCGTCTTGTCACAGGTTCGGAAGCCATCCGCATCTTTGGCTCGGGCGCACAGGATGTCAATTTCTTTGACGAGCGTTATGACGGCAAACAGCCCGACATTTTAGACAATGCTTTTGTCATTGTGGATTTTGAAAACGGCATGCGCGCATCACTTGATTTATGCATGTTTGCAGAAGGATCATACTGGCAGGAACAGGTTTCTATTGTTGGGGATACTGGGAAAGTTCAGGCTTTCGTGCCTGGCCCATCGCGCTTTTGGCCGGGCGGCGTTGAACGCGCATCAGAAGTCATCATTTCGCCGCGTGCAGAACGTGCGCCAACACGATCTGAAGTCCATGTGGACGAGAATCTTCTTGCCGCTGGCGACCATCACGGAAGCACTTATTTTCAGCACTTAAAGTTCTACGAATTGTGCATAGCGCAAACAGGTGTACCCGAAGTAACACTGCGCGACGGGGCTCATGCTGTTACGCTTGGTGCAGCCGCCGAGCAGTCAATTCGTACGGGTGCCGTTGTGCAATTAGAAAATAGAAGCTAAAAGACCTAAATCGATTTAATTATTTGGGAAAAGCGGATGTTTATCACCTGCGGCGAAGCACTCTTTGATATTTTTGCACAGCCTTCAGCAAGCAGCACGCCACATGGGATCGGTTTTGATGGCATTGTTGGCGGCTCACCGCTCAATGTTGCCCTTGGTTTGTCGCGTATGGGCAACCGCGCAAGTCTTTTTACGCGCTTATCGAATGATATGTTTGGCCGTAATATCCGTGCGTTCATGCAGGATATGAACGTACATGATGATTACTGTGTGGCAACAGATCAGCAAACCACTTTGGCAATGATTCTTACCAAACCTGATGGGCAGCCTGATTACTCGCTCTACACTAAGGGCACGGCTGACTGCTCTATGGAAATGTCTGATATTCCCGCTGAACTCGATGAGCGTGACCAAGTTATCCATTTTGGTTCCTTCGCCACGGCGCTTCCAGAAAGCGGCGGCGTATTGCGAGAATTTGCCAAGCAGCAAGCCGGTAAAAGATTTATCACTTTTGATCCAAATGCGCGGCCAATAGTAATCCCAGAGCGTGATATTTGGCACGCCACGGTGGATGAAATGCTGCCCGTTTCCAACTTTGTTAAAGCAAGCGATGAAGACCTAGAGTTTCTTTATCCTGGACAATCCATTGAAGCATTTCTTGACCGCTGCATGGCAGAGGGTGTTGATGTTGCTTGTGTGACGCGCGGTCCTGATGGTGCGATTGCCAAATCCGCCAATGGCCAAAGCGTTGATATTCCCGGCCGAAGCGTTGATGTCATCGACACAGTTGGCGCTGGCGATACGTTTCAAGCAGCCAGTTTGCATTTTTTAGGCCAAGCGCAGCTAACGCGCAAAGGTGAAGCTCAAAAAGTGGACCTTGAGGCGCTGGTAAAATTTGCTATTGATGCAGCAGCACTTACTTGCACAAGACGCGGCGCAGATTTACCAACGCTTGCGCAGATTGAGGCTTTTGCACGTTAGACAATACTGTATGACGTTGCACAGCCTCTAAAGGTTTCCTATCAATAGGCTTCCAGTTTCGGCATACAGGATCAACGCATGCAGCTTTATCATCATCCCATGTCTGCGAATTCACGTTTCATACGTCTTTTGTTGGGCGAGTATGGGGTCGAATATGATTTGATTCACCAAAACCCATGGGACCGTGAAGCCGAATTCATGAAACTCAATCCTGCAGGAACACTGCCTGTATTGGTTTCAGAATCCGGCGTTGCCATCTGCGGCGTCTATGCAATCTGCGAATATATTGATGAAACCCGCGGAACAATGATGCGCGAACGCCGCTTAATGCCCGATTATCCACTGGATCGCGCAGAGGTGCGCAGGCTTATCGACTGGTTCTGCGTCCGTTTGGACCAAGATGCAACAAAGACGCTTGTACGCGAAAGAGTATTCAAGTTGGATATGCCACGCACGAATGGTGGTGGTGCGCCAGATTCAGCTGCCATGCGCGCTGCTCGCGGTAATGTTAAGCAACATATGCGTTATTTGAACTGGCTTGCCGGTAGTCGCAATTGTCTCAGTGGAAAGTCGCTCACTGCTGCCGATATTGCAGCGGCCGCCAGCATTTCCGTTTTAGACTATATGGGCGAAATCCCATGGGCGGATTCACCGCAGGCGGCAGAATGGTATCAACGGGTCAAATCACGCCCTGCCTTCAGGCCAATTTTAGAAGATCGGATTCGCGCGCTAACCCCTGTTTCGCACTATGCAGACCTAGACTTTTGAACCAGTGATCCATGTCGACCGCTCTGTCACCCGAGAAAGCTAAATCAGCCCTTATCAAGGATTTATCATCTGAGGGGTTTGAGCTGGTCGGTGTGATGGATGCAGAAGACACTGGCAATATGGGCGAGGCGCTTTCTGAGTTCATTGACGCTGATTATTTCGGCTCAATGGAATGGATGAAAGAAACACAAGAGCGCCGCAGCGCGCCCAAAAACCTATGGGAAGACGCAAGGACTGTCGTTCTCGCCGCAATGGTTTATTCGCCGGATAATGATTACAATCCATTGCAGGCTATAAAGCGCGACGATCGCGGTACAATTTCTTGTTACGCGCACAACCGAGATTATCATGACGTTATAAAGGGCAAGCTTAAACAGGTTGCAGGTCGGTTCGTTGCCAAAACGGGTGCCGAAGTCAAAGTGTTTATCGACACAGCGCCTGTGATGGAAAAACCGCTTGCTCAAAAAGCAGGGTTAGGCTGGCAGGGAAAGCACACTAATCTTGTTAGCCGCGAAATTGGTTCTTGGTTTTTTATTGGCTCGATATTTACAGATATGGCGTTGCCAGTTGATGAAGCTGAAACAGACCATTGTGGTTCTTGCAGATCATGCCTTGATAGTTGCCCGACAAACGCTTTCCCATCGCCCTATCACCTCGATGCGCGGCGCTGCATATCTTATCTGACGATTGAACATGCTGGTCCAATAGATATCGAATTTCGCAAACCCATGGGCAATCGCATTTATGGTTGTGATGATTGCCTCGCAGCCTGTCCATGGAATAAATTTGCAACTAAAGCACGTGAGGCCAAATTGCAGGCGCGTGATGATTTAAAAAGTCCGCCGCTTGCAAACTTGCTTCAACTTGATGATGCAGAGTTCAGGAAAATGTTTGCCGGCTCACCAGTCAAGCGAATTGGCCGAAACCGTTTTATTCGTAATTGCTTGATTGCAGCTGGCAACAGCAGCGATCAAAATATTGTCCAAACTATCAAACCACATTTAAGCGACCCAGACGCTGTCGTTCGGGGTGCTGCGGTTTGGGCATTGGCACAACAGTTAAGCCGCGACGATCTATACGCGCTTTATGAAACACAGCACCCAAAAGAAAATGTTGCATCAGTGCGCCGTGAGTGGACGGTTGCACTTGAAAGTACAAGCTTGGAACTGGAATGAGTAATAAACGAACCACGCTGATATTGGGCGCAGGATTTTCAGGTCAAAAATATGGCGCTTTGCTCTCAAATGATGGCATGCAGGTTTTTGGCACGACACGTTCGCAAGACAAGATCCCTGGGCTTAAAAAGGCAGGCATCCAGCCCATAGTCTTTGATGGTTCAATACTGACGCCCGCTTTGCAAGACGCTATAAACCAAGCAACCGATGTGGTGGTTTCCATTGCGCCGAATGAATTTGGCGACCCATCGTTAAAAGCCCTCTCTAGCGCACTGTCATCGGCACCACATCTTTCTTGGATCGGCTATCTTTCGACGGTGGGTGTTTATGGCAATCATGACGGCGAATGGGTTAATGAAGAAAGCACATGCAAACCTGTTTCCAAGCGATCTGTGCAACGCGTGGAGGCTGAGTTGGAATGGCGCACCTTTGCAACCACACAAGAGCTTCCACTCGCAATATTGCGGCTATCGGGCATCTATGGACCCGGGCGCAACGCTTTGAAAAATATGGTTGAAGGCAAGGCCCGCAGACTGGTTAAAGCTGAACAAGTGTTTAACCGTATCCATGTTTCAGACATTGCAGGCAGCCTGCGCTTTCTTTCAAATATGCGCGCTAACGGCATTTATAATGTCACGGATGATATGCCTTCGCCGCCACAAGATGTTGTCGAATACGCAGCATCGGTAACAAAAATTGATCCCCCTGAGCCAATTGATTTTGAAACTGCCACATTATCGCCCATGGCACGCTCTTTTTACGGGGAGAACAAGCGCGTCTCCAACTCAAAGTTGAAGGAGGCTGGTTTTCAATTTCAATATTCGGACTACCGGCAATCTTTAAAGAAGATGTGGGACGAAGACGATTGGCGTTAAACGCCAAATAGGGTGTATCAAATGTATAAAATGTTCAGTCTCGCAAGCGCGGGAGCTGTAATCGCTTTGACTATTACAACAACAGTTTTCACCAACAATCAGGCAGAGGCTTCTGCGGCGCAATGTGGCAAGGCATCTTGGTATGCACTCCACTCCCGCACCGCATCGGGCGAGATGATGAACCCGGCGAAATTAACGGCTGCCCACAAAACGCTTCCATTTGGCACTAAGCTCAAAGTCACGAACCGTAACAATGGGAAGTCGGTTATTGTGCGCATTAATGATCGTGGGCCATTTATTAAGGGCCGGATCGTTGATCTTTCCAAGGCAGCAGCAAGCCAAATCGGTATGATCAAAAGCGGCCATGCGCCGATCTGCTTCCAACGTATTTCTTAAATTTACGCAAACAAAACCCGCCAACAAAAATGCTGGCGGGTTTAAAATTCAGATGCTTAAATTTAGCTTGAAGCGTCACGCGCGGTGTTTACCGCTTCAAGAGCACGGCCCAAATACATATCGCGCTTATAAACATCGGGGTGATATTCAACTTGGCCTTCATCATTTGGCCAAGCAGTGAAATAGCCTATGAAAATCGGAATTTTTTCCGAAATCCTTTCGCCTTTTTCGCCGCCGCCCAATTGTGATGCAACATAGTCACGGCTCTTGCCAAGCACTGCGGCTGCCATAGCGCGTGGGTCTTCTAAACGCACACAGCCATGGCTAAAGGCGCGGTTATCACGTTGGAACAAGCTTTTTGCAGGTGTGTCATGCATGTAGATCGCATGTCTGTTTGGGAACAAAATCTTCAACTCGCCTAGCGAATTTCTTGGGCCTGGCTTTTGGCGAACGCTGTAGGGTACAGGACCGGAATATTGAGACCAATTAATATTGGATGAGGCAATCTGCTGTCCGCCATGCGTTGATACGACATAACCTGCGCGATCAAGATAGCCTGGATCGCGGTGTAGTTTAGGCAACATTTCATTGACAATAATTGACTGCGGCACACCCCAATATGGGTTGAACACAACAGTTTCAATTTCATCGTGGAAGAAATTTGTCTGATTGGATGGCTTACCAACAACAGCGCGCATTGCAAGCTTCGTCTCGCCATTTTCCATATAGCGAACGCGGTATTCTGGCTGGTTTATGACGACCTGACGTTTGCCATAATTTTCCGGATGCCAGCGCAGACGTTCAAGCGCAAATTTTACACGGTCGATTTTCGAAGCAAGGCTCTGGCCGCCAAGGCGTGAAACCGTTTTGGGCCCCACAACACCATCTGGGTTCAAGCCAAGATCGCGCTGAACATCGCGCACCAGTTCAACCAAATCGCCTTCGTAGAGCGTTTCATCCGCATAAGCATCCAAAAGGCCCTGATGCTTTGTGCGCGTCTCATCGCGCATTTTGCGTTCCATCGCTTTTATTAAAAGCGGCATTTCTTCAGCTGTATTGCCAGGTTTCACTAACAAATTAGCAGGCAGCACTATCTCGTTTTCTGTACTGCCACGCAATTTAACAAGCTCATCTTGCAAAATCGCGTAATGATGCTGGTTAGGCATAAGGCTTGTCAAATAATCAGCTGGCTCCATGTCGCCAGAAACAAGGCCAGCAAGTGCATCAGATGCGGTCAAACGGTTTTTAGTAAAGTCATGATAGCCTGATATTTTATTCGGATTAACCGCGCCATCTTTCATGTCCTGCGCATAGCGAATGGCATAGGCGGTCAATTTCGTTTCAAATGCCAGCAATTCAGCTGCGCGTGCTTTAGGATCGTCGATTGAAAATGCATCAGAGGGTAGATCGACTGCGTAGTCTTTTGCTTCCAAGCCATGCTTGTCTGCACTGTTGAGCATCGCAGCCACGGCCTTGGCTTGTGTCGTTACACTCGAACCGCGTGACCACAGGAAAGCCGGTTTGTTGCTATAGTGATCTGTCACCGCCTTGGCGATGTCTTCCTCAATAGCAATTTGAAGCGTTGGCGAATAGCGAACAGCTTCTTTAAAGCGCTGCGATTCGAAATCCATCGTCGGCAAACCAAGTTCACCGGATTGACCAACAGAAGCCGTTGTTAAACCTGCCAGCGTAAATGTCGCCATTTGCGCTGCTTTATAAGTATAATATTGCGGGCCTGAAATTTTCTTAATTGCTTTGCGCGGTTTGGCCGGCTTTGCAGTTACGGTTTTCTTTGGCTGCTGGATGACAGGCTCTGGCGCACGGCGCTGGCGCAGTTCTTTGCGCTTTGCACGGTTGAAAAGAAGCTCATGCAATTGAACTGCCGATGCCTCTGGAACCGAGAAACTCATGCCAGTGACTACAACAGCTGAAGCCAGCAATGCCTGCGCAATTTTCTTGTAAGTCACTCTATTCTCCAAAGCTTGTTCGATAAAACCAATCTAACGCATTTATTACCGTCTATAAAGCAGACGCTTGGTGAATAATGTCTTGATGATTTACATCAAATTTTGCGAGTCACGCTTTTGCCACAGCCTAATCATGCTGTGATTTTTGTAAAACACAGTGTTTTTCATGGACGGACCTAGCGGTTGTCGCTAAATATCGACGCATGAAAAAAGGTGATCATCTCTTCCTCGTTGACGGCTCGGCATATATTTTTCGGGCTTTTCACGCACTTCCGCCGCTGACACGTAAATCCGATGGGACGCCCATTGGTGCCGTGTCTGGCTATTGCAACATGCTCTGGAAATTGTTGCAGGACTCGCGCAATACCGATGTTGGGGTTACGCCTACCCATTTTGCAGTCATTTTTGACTATTCATCCAAAACGTTTCGCAATGCGCTTTACGCTGAGTACAAAGCCAACCGTTCGGAGCCGCCAGAAGATTTGCGCCCGCAATTCGGCCTGATTCGCGAAGCAACCCGCGCCTTCAACCTGCCCTGCATTGAAATGGATGGTTATGAGGCCGACGATATTATCGCTGCCTATGCTGCACAGGCCGAAGCTGCAGGCGGCGAGGTGACAATCATCTCATCGGATAAGGATTTAATGCAGCTCGTGACCGAAAAGGTCTCGATGTATGATTCGATGAAGGACCGCCAAATCGGCATTGATGAAGTTGTCGAGAAATTCGGTGTTAAGCCCGAAAAGATGATCGACCTGCAGGCACTTACGGGTGATTCGACGGATAATATTCCAGGTGTGCCGGGCATTGGGCCTAAGACTGCTGCGCAATTACTGAGCGAATATGGCGATCTGGACACGCTGCTCGAACATGCCGGTGAAATTAAACAAAACAAACGACGCGAAAATCTCATTGAATTTGCAGATCAAGCACGCCTGTCGCGCGAACTTGTTACGCTCAAAGTTGATACGCCCGTTGAGGCCTCCATTGATGATTTTGTCTTAGAAGATCAAGATGGACCGAAGCTCGTTGCGTTTTTAAAAGCAATGGAGCTCACCACACTCACGCGCCGCGTCGCCGAAGCCACTGGCGTTGAAGCAGGTGAAATTGAAGCCGCAGATGTACCCATTGAGAATGCTGGACGCGCGCGCGGCCCCGATCTTGATAAGGCAACATCGCAAAACTCTGCTTCAAGCGACGATAAAGCCAGCACGCAAAAAGCTGCACAAAGCGTTGAGAATACGCCGCAAGCGCTTGCTGATAAGCTGACTGCAGAGGCTACCGGTGCAAAATTTGACGCAAGTAAATATGTCTGTATTCGCGATGCAGCTACGCTGGATGAATGGATTTCAAAGGCGTTTGAAGAAGGCATCGTCGCCTTTGACACGGAAACCGATTCGCTTGATGCCAATCAAGCAAACCTTGTCGGCTTTTCGCTTTGCCATAAAGCTGGAGAAGCTGCCTATATTCCTTTGCAACACCGCGAAGGTGAAGACGACCTACTTGCTGAAGGCGGCGTCATTGACGGCCAGCTTGATCTCAACGTGGCGCTGGAGAAGCTCAAAGCGCTGCTGGAAGATCCGTCCATCCTAATTATCGGGCAAAATCTGAAATATGATTATCTCATCATGCAACGGTATGGCATTACCATTCAGTCCTATGACGACACGATGCTTTTATCCTATGTGATTGATGCAGGACGCGGCACGCATGGCATGGACGCGCTATCCGAGCGTTGGCTTGGCCATCAGCCAATCGCGTTTAAAGACATTGCAGGCACTGGCAAAAAGCAAATCACCTTTGACCGTATCGCGATTGATGTTGCCACTGGATATGCTGCAGAAGATGCCGATATTACGCTTCGGCTTTGGCAGGTTTTAAAACCGCGCTTGATCGCAGACGGGCTGACATCGGTTTATGAGCGACTTGAACGACCTCTCATGGCCGTTCTTGCACGCATGGAAGGCCGAGGTATTTCTGTCGATCGGCAAATTCTTAGCCGACTATCAGGTGAATTTGCGCAAAAAGCCGCTGCAATCGAAGATGAGATTTATGGTCTTTCTGGGGAGAAGTTCAATGTCGGCTCGCCTAAGCAATTAGGCGAGATCCTCTTTGGAAAAATGGGACTTCCGGGCGGCAAGAAAACAAAGTCCGGCCAGTGGGCGACCGGTGCGCAAGCACTGGAAGATCTTGCAGCAGAGGGCCATGAACTACCGCGCAAAATTGTCGATTGGCGCCAGCTCACAAAGCTAAAATCAACCTATACAGACGCCTTGCCAGGCTACATTAATCCTGAAACAAAACGCGTTCACACTTCCTATTCACTAGCAGCGACTACAACAGGTCGATTGTCTTCGTCTGAACCCAACTTGCAGAACATACCGATTCGTACCGTTGAAGGACGTCGCATCCGCACAGCATTTATTGCCGACAAAGGCAAAAAGCTGATTTCTGCCGACTACAGCCAGATCGAACTTCGGGTGCTGGCGCATGTTGCAAACATTCCTCAACTGACCCAAGCATTTGCCGATGGTATCGATATTCATGCAATGACCGCCTCTGAAATGTTTGGCGTGCCCGTTGAAGGTATGCCGTCAGATATACGCCGCAGCGCTAAGGCGATTAATTTCGGTATTATCTACGGCATCTCTGCTTTTGGTCTGGCCAACAATCTGGGTATCAGCCGTTCAGAAGCTTCGGACTATATCAAAAAATATTTTGAACGCTTTCCGGGCATCAAAGATTATATGGATGAGATTAAAGCCACGGCGCGTGCACAAGGCTATGTCGAAACGATCTTTGGCCGCCGCATCCACTATCCAGAAATCAAATCGAGCAATCCGCAGGTGCGTGCCTTTAATGAGCGCGCAGCAATCAACGCACCGATTCAAGGGTCAGCCGCTGATGTGATTCGCCGCGCAATGGTGCGGATAGAACCTGCTATGGAGGCTGCAAAGCTCTCCGGCCAAATGCTTCTACAAGTTCATGACGAATTGATTTTTGAAGTGCCAGAAGATGAAGTCGATGCGACGATCACTTGCGTCAAAGACGTGATGGAAAATGCTGCTATGCCTGCCATCGATATGGCGGTTCCGCTCGCGGTTGAAGCACAGGCCGCAGACAATTGGGATGAGGCGCATTAAGCGCGCCTCATTCTCAAAGTTCATCAAAGCAGGCAATGACGTGATCAGCCACAGCTTGCGAACAGCACCCTGCATTTGACTTTAAGCGCATGCGTATTTGATATTTTGTCAAAGGCGGTAGGCCATGTTTTTTCAGTGTTAATTCAATCAATGGCGGCTCAATAAAAGAGGCTGGCATGGGCGCAACGGCAAGGTCAGCAGAAACTGCTGCGCGCTGTGCAACGACCTGCGCGCTTTTATAAGCAAGGCGATAAGAACGTCCGATCTTGTCCAGCGCTTCCACCGCACCAGCACGCCACGCACATCCGCTTTCCCACATTGAAACGGGCAATGGATCTTTCTCATAGGCGCAGCCACCCTTTAGGCCCGCCCAAACGAGATCTTCTTCTAATACGACATGCGCACCGTCTTCCATCACATGCTTGTCTGATGAGGTATAAACCACCACGTCCAACTCGCCGCGCTCAAAGCGTTCCCTCAAATTTGCCGAACTATCCATAACGACATCGACGCAAACATTGGGGTGCGTTTCAGCAAACCGCTTTAGTACAGCTGGCAGCAATTTATTGCCGTAATCATCCGGCGCTCCAAGCACGACCGAGCCTTCAATATCCGGCATTAAGAAACGCGCCATCATCTCATTGGACAGCGCTATAATGCGCCGCGCATAGGACAAAAGCATTTCACCGTCTTGCGTCAGTTCAACTGATCGGCTGTCACGCTGCAATACGGATGCGCCCAGCACATCTTCTAGCTTTTTGATTTGCATCGACACGGCAGAGGGCGTGCGGAACACTCTGTTTGCTGCCTTGGAAAAACTACCCGTTTCAGCAATCGCGATGAATGTTTTCAAAATATCAATATCGACACCAGCCAGCGCGACGGCGTTAAATTGCTTATCGGGTACATTCATGTCTTTTCCTAACATCAATAAAACTGAAAGATAAGTACACATCTATTCGTTTGATTGAAGCACGATTCATGCGCATTGTCTAGCTAGGCAAAAGGAGACAAGGACATGACCTGCATTGATAACAACAATTTTGAAGTTAGAAGTGACCGCACAAATAGCCTTCAACGCGGTTGGAAAATTATTTCTGACCGTGCAACAGCCTTGTTGGCCGCATATGCTTTGCGTGCCCAGCAAAAGCGAGATCGCGCAGCTTTTATGAGCCTCGTCGGCAAAGAAAACTGGCTATATGAGGACATGGGCATTCATGAAGGTGATGTTGACTGGGCATCCAGACTCCCTATCCAAATTAACGCAGCCCAAGAACTTGAAAAAATAAGGCTGCAAAGCCGGAAGAACCTTTAATGACCTGCGCCATTCGCCTGCCAGCAAAAATGCCAGCAGGCGATTACTTTATACGCTCCACTTAACGTCATAAAGATCATTGCGTCTGTTGGCTAAATTACGCACCGAGCCAAGGGTGCGTGCTTTTTCCAACATCGTCATATCAAGATCAGCGATGATGAGGCCTTCTTCATTTATGGCTGCTTGCGCCAAGATTCCATCCGGCGGAAAACCTGCATCAGACGGTGTTAATATTGCAGATTGTGCATAGGCTTCATCGCAATTTTCAACATTTTCAATCGTGCCCACCAGCCCTGATGTAACGATATAGCATTGATTTTCCACGGTACGGGCGTGGCAACAATAGCGCACACGCAAATGGCCGCTTCTTGCCTCCGTACAATAGGGCACGAAAACTAGCCCTACAGCTTGATCGGCATGGCGGCGGCCCAGCTCCGGAAATTCGCTATCATAACAAATTTGGATACCAACAGGACCGCAATCGGTTTCTATCGGCTCTAAGCTATCGCCACCTTTAATGCCCCAAACGTCCCATTCGTCAGGTGTTGGGTGTAGTTTTGACTGGCTCGCTATTGTGCCATCACGCCGCGCTAGAAATGCAATATTTTCTGTTTTTCCAGCATCTGTGCGCGTTGCATGGCTACCGCAAACAATATTGATGTTTAGCTCTTTTGCTAAACCTGTAAACTCAGCGACGATTTGAGCCGTTGCCTGTGTCAGCTTATCGATAGATGCTTCCGGCGATAATTTTTGCTCAGCGGCTGATAAAAGCTGAAGCGTGAAATGTTCCGGAAAACAAATAAAGTCTGCATCTTGCTGCGCTGCATCTTCAGCAAAAGCACGCACACGATCAAACAGATCCCGAAATGAAGATGTCTGCATCAACGCCATTTGTACGGATGCGACACGTATTTTTGATTTATAGTTTGGAGAAAGTTTCATTGGCTGGGCCTTATAAAAAAGCCGCCAGAACAAAAGCTCTGGCGGCTAAGATCGTCAACTACCGTTTCTAAATTAGTAAGGGCAGTTATTATCGCTCATGAAGTCGTGAACAACGACTTCGCCAGATACGATTTTAGCGCGTGCATCTTCCACGGCTTTCATCATGTCTTCTGTCACAAGTTCTTTGTTGTTGTCGTCCATAGCAACGTCAACACCGCCTTCTTTAAGACCAAGAACATTGATGCCAGATTCCCAAGTTCCGCCTTCTGAGCCATTTATGAACGCATCATAAACAGCAACGTCCACTTTTTTGACCATTGACGTTAGAACTTTGCCCGGCTGCAAACCGTTCTGGTTTGAGTCAACGCCGATAGCAAGTTTGCCTGCATCAGCTGCAGCCTGAATTACGCCAACGCCTGTACCGCCAGCTGCATGGAAAACAACGTCTGATCCCTGTGCGATCTGCGCTTTAGTGATCTCGCCGCCTTTAACAGGATCGTTCCAAGCTGCCGGTGTATCACCGGTCATGTTTTCAATAACTTTCGCGTCAGCATTAACGGATTTTGCACCGCCAGCATAACCGCAAGCAAAGCGAGAAATCAGCGGAATACCCATGCCGCCAACAAAGCTAACTGTGCCTGTTTCAGATGCTGTCGCAGCCATTACACCTGCAAGGTATGAACCTTCTTGTTCTTTGAAAACAACCGAGCGTACATTTGGCTGATCGACGACCATGTCGATGATCGCAAATTTTGTATCCGGGAATTCTTTTGCCACTTGCTCAAGTGCTTGCGCCCATGAAAAACCAGCAACAACAATTGGAGAATTGCCATCTTCAGCAAATTTAAGCAGAGCCTGCTCACGCTGTGCATCGTTCTGAATTTCAAATTCGCGGTAAGCGACACCGGTTTCTTCTTTGTATTTTTCAGCGCCATTATAAGCAGCTTCATTGAACGATTTGTCGAACTTGCCGCCCAAATCATAAATAAGTGCCGGCTCGGCATTTGCTGAAAATGTTAGTGCTGTTGCGGCCAAAAGACCTAAAGCTATGCGCTTCATACTAAATCACCCTGTAAACGTTTGTTACTCTCCCCGCACATCACTATAAGTGAAAGCGCGAAACCTCGCGGTGGTTTTCCACCTTGGAAAAGAGCTTGGCACGGCATTGCGGTAAAATCACGCAAAAAATGCAAGCGCTGCCTCAGCCTTAAGAATTATCTTAAACGCTTGCCAGTTCAGCAAAATATCAACCTGGTATTGGGCAGCTCACGCCTGTTCCACGTATGCCGCAATAACCATCCGGATTTTTAGCTAAATATTGCTGATGATAGTCTTCAGCAAAGTAAAACACGTCCAAAGGTTCAATTTCAGTTGTAATCGCACCCTGGTGTCCACTCGCCTTTAGGGCTTGTTGAAACTGGATTTTGCTTTTTCGCACATGTTCAAGTTGCGCATCGTTTGCTGTGTAAATAGCAGAACGATAGGTTGTGCCGATATCATTACCTTGGCGCATGCCTTGTGTCGGGTCATGCTGCTCCCAGAATTGCTTCAAAATAGCATCAAGGCTTAATTTGGCAGGATCAAAAACAACTTTGACCACTTCAACATGGCCGGTTTTACCCGTGCAGGTTTCTTCATAGGTTGGATTTTTTGTGAAGCCGCCTGCATAACCAACCGCCGTCACAAACACATTGTGCATTTGCCAAAAAATACGCTCAGCGCCCCAAAAACAGCCCATCCCTAAATAGATAGTTTCCATATTATCAGGGTGTGGCCCGCGCATATTTTCCCCATTGACGAAATGGTTTGGCGACAGTGGCAAAGGTTCATCGCGGCCAGGCAGCGCCTCATTGGCACCAATCATGTCCGATTTATTGCGAAACATATCATTTAAAAGCATAGTTTTGCGCCCTTCTGCGTGACCGGCTTAGTGTTGGTTTATCTTTTTACAAATCCTGCGGCATGTCGTTTTCTTTTATACGCCAAGACGTAAAAAAGCGCCGACAAAACTGAGAATACAGCAAATGTGGGCAAGGTTAGAAAAGTTACAAGAATAGGGTCGTTCAAAAATGGGTGAACAGACTGCGTGAGCCACGATGAAAACGCCTCAAGTGTATCTGGGAAAAACTCCCGCCAACTTATTTCAAGCGGCGTTAAAACCAGTTTGGAAATACCCAGCGAGCGTGTTGCATCCAGCACGATAAACATGACTGCAATGGCCAAACATAGCACGGCGATAAAACGAAGTATAAAACGGAACATGCCTACCTGATGATGCAAATTAACGAATTAGGATTACCGTCAATAGAGTGACCTAGGGAAAAGTTCAATCAACACAATCAAATGATTTATCTAAATTAGCCTTCACTTAGCTCTTGCAGCGAGAAAAAGCACGCGCTACACGTCCGCTCACGTTGTGGCTGTTACATATAGCTTCAACCCGCTCGAATTAACCGACGAGCGAAAAATGGAATGGACAGGTGGCCGAGTGGTTGAAGGCGCACGCCTGGAACGCGTGTGGGCGGGTGACCGTCTCCAGGGTTCGAATCCCTGTCTGTCCGCCATTTCCATCAACTAAGTTATTGTTGTATTTGTCTTTTATCCTTTTTCATGCTGGACGCTCCCACTTCTATTCCCACTAAGGATATCTTTTAGGCGTCTGGCAATTTGATTCCCACTATCAGGAGCGCAGCAATAACCAAAATGATCGATAAAGATGATGGGGAAAGTCAAATCATATGGATGATCAAATTAGCTTAAACAAAGTTTTTTTCAAAATGTACCCAATGAAAAATCCTCGACAGTTTCCAGCCAATCATCCAGAACTTCGCCCCTCTTCACAAATCCTTGGCGATTGCGCCGAAGCCGCCGCTGGATAAGAACTCGAGCAAAATGCAGGTTCAAACTCCCAACTGTCACATAGTTGGGGTCATCTCTTAAAGTGCACAAATTGGACATCTGAATAGCCCCGCGTTTCCTAGACACCCTGCTGGTTCAATTTTTGTTGTTTTTCAAAGTCTGCTGGTGACAGCATCCCGTTGTTTGCGGCAATGATAGAGGACTATTTATTGTGGCGGAAAGCCGTTACTAAAACTAATTCTACATATTTTCGCTACTGGCACGCCGTCGTCGCCTTGCTTTAAATAAGTGCCTTTCGGGGCGTGCGTCTGTCCAGACAGTGGTTGAAATCAATATAGATCAAACTTGCGCGGTAATTTAGACCGCGCAAGCGAGTGAAAATTGGATCAAGCTATCCGATCACCTTTTTTCACTTTAACTGTCCGGTTATCTACGCCGGGCAACATTTTTGCGGGATCCCGCGTTACGATGATGTCAAGCACTGACGGGCCTGAAGTGGACAAAGCCTCCTTAAGGGCTGCCTCAATATCTTCCGGCTTTTCAACACGGATGGCATGGCATCCCATCGCTTTAGCGACCGCCGCATAATCGGTTTCCACCAGATCCGATGCGTGATAATTACCCTCGCCGTAGACTAGATGCTGAAGCGCTTTGACATAACCCGAAGCGGCATTGTTCACGACGATTACGGTCAGGTCCAGCTTCAACCTCCGCGCGGTTTCCATCTCACCCAGCATCATATTAAAGCCGCCGTCACCCGTCAGCGCCAATACATTGCGCCCTTCCGCGCCAAGTGCAGCCCCCATGGCTCCGGGCAGTCCATAACCGATTGATGCAAAGCCCCTATCTGGTACGAAGCGTCGTCCCACCTCCTTTGTATCGAAAAGAAGACCGGCCCAGTGAGCGGCGAAGCCACCGTCGGCCACCAGAATACCGTCGCTTGGGAGCGTTTTGTTGATCTCGGTCAGCAGACGCGCCATCGAAACCGGCGTTTCTTCCGATTCAAGGTTTGCGCGCACGCTCTCGCGCCATTTCGTCATTTTTTTGGGCACCTCTTCAACATAAGACTTCAGGCGCTGGTGGGTTGATTCAGTACGCCCGCCAACTGTTTTCGCCAAGTCTTTCAAGGTCACGGATATATCTCCCCACAGGCATAGATCGGGTTCGATCGTGCGCCCGAACTCTTCTGCGACCAAATCGACATGGATGAGCGTTTTGCCTTGCGGCGGAACTGAGTACCGTTTCGTGGCGATTTCGCCGAGTTTGCAGCCAAGGGAAATGACAAGATCAGATTTTTCGATGAACTCGTTGGCGATACGGTCGTAGCGGCCAAACAGGCCAAGACTTAACTCTTCAACACAAGGAATTGAGCCTTTACCGGTCAGCGTGTGCGCGACTGGTATATTCAACGAACGTGCGAAGCGGGTGAGCTCTTCAGCAGCGCCGCTGAGGTGCACACCGCCACCTGCCAAAATAACTGGACGTTCGGCCGCAGTAATGAGATCGGCCGCCCGGATGATATCGTCTTCATCAGGACGGCAACGCAGCGCAGGTACGCCGCGGTGACGCGGGTTGCCATAAAATTCCGCCTCATCGAATGCATACGTATCATGTGCAATATCCTCTGGGACATCCACAACGACTGGACCTGGCCTGCCGGACGTCGCAACGGCAAAAGCTCTGCGCATAAGCTCCGGTATCCGCGAAATCACTTCTACACGAATAATCTCTTTGCATGCTGGACGTAAAATCTCCACCTGGCGACTTTCTTGCGTCATATTCTTCCAGGAATGCTCACGGTGCGTATCACCGGCGAGAAGTACCATTGGGGTGCCAGCATTGAGTGCCTCCACCAGACCGGTGACAAGGTTCGTCGCTCCGGGTCCCAAAGTTGCATCTGAAAGGCCGACTCGCCCTGTTACCTTTGCGTAAGCATCTGCTGCGAATACTGCGGCACGCTCGTCATTAATGAGATGATGTTTTAATCCTAGCCGGCGCGCGGCATCATAAAATGGCAACAATTGAAAGCCGCCCATGCCGAACATGGGGCCGCCATCAAATGCCTGCAGCATTCTGGCCAGCGCTTCACCGCCGCTTATCTCGATCTTTGTCATATTGATTTCCCTTGTTTTAAATTGGGACCTGTCGCATTCACGCAAGGCCCGAAGGACGGGCAAGGTGCCAGTCCGTTTGCAGTTGAATGGCGTGCGCAACCGATATAAGCAGGCGCTCCCGATAAGGTGCAGCCACCAACTGAATAGAAAGCGGAAGCCCTGCGGCATCAAAACCACACGGAACCGCAATGGCGCAAAGTCCGAAATAGCTCGCAAAACGGGTCAGTCTGCTAGGCGATAAATCGTTCTCGTCGAGCGCGTCCACCGGACGCGCCGATATAGGCAGAGTAGGCATAGCGATGAGGTCAAATGCCTCGAAACGGCGATGAAAACTGGCTCGACGCACGCGCCGCTCGGCAAGTGCGGCGGCGTATCGGTGAGCGGGGATCGATGCGCCTTTCAGGACTCGCCCTCTGGACGCCGGATCACCGGCTATGTCACTTTCGGCATCGCGGCCGCATTCTGCGTAAGCCTCACTCGCAATGATCGTCCCGGTCGCCTCCTGCTCAGCCGCAAAGTCCATACTCTCACCCATCTCGAAGGTAGACGCTCTAAGCCGGGACAGAACATCCAAAGCTTTCCAAAATGCAGGCATCACATCTGCATCTGTGTCGCCAAGATCTTCACTACGCGGAACAGCGATTCTGAGGTTCTGCGGAAAATCATTTATGGCGGAGGTGAAATTTTCGGGCAGAACCCGCAATGTCTTGGGATCATGTGGATCAGGGCCATGGATGGCGTCTAAAAGTAGAGCAAGATCGCGGGCACTCCATGCCATCGGTCCCACAGTATCAAGTGTGCGGCTCACAAATGACATACCTGAATTGCTAACGCGGCCTTCTGTAACTTTTAGGCCCGTCAAGCCGCAAAAGGCAGAGGGAATTCTGATCGACCCTCCCGTGTCTGTCCCGATAGCGCCCATTGCCATTCCAGCTGCAACGGCCACAGCCGAACCGCTACTGGACCCGCCCGGTGAGCGATGCACGTCTAGATCCCACGGGTTCCATGGCGTTCCCCATCCCTGGTTTGTGCCCCAGCCGCCAAAAGCGAATTCGACCAGACTAGCCTTACCAATTATAACAGCCCCTGCACCCACCAAACGCCGCACGACTGTCGCAGTTGAGTCAGCAGCTGCGCGGCTAGAGCGGGTCAACGAGCCTGCCGCAGTGACATGTCCTTCAATATCCAGCAGGTCCTTGACTGCCACAGGAACCCCATGAAGTGGCCCTACAAAACTGCCTGCTTTGGCTTCGGCATCACGCGCTTGAGCGACAGCCATCGCCTTTGCCGCGAACACCTCAGAAAACGCGCCCAGCTTGGCTCCGTGAAGCGAAATCTGACTTAAGCAATTCTGCGTGAGTTCCGCTGAAGAAAGACGTCCGTCTTTGATCCGAGCAGCCGCTTCCCACAGATCAAAGCTGTCTTTTATACCGTATTTCGTCATGTTTATTCCTTCAGGCCATCTTGCAACTGAGTGCGCCATCGACGGAAAGCAGAGCGCCTGAAACGTAGGAAGCATCATCGGAAGCTAGAAATGCGGCTACCTTTGCAACTTCCTGCGCTGTACCCATCCTGCCCGACGGACAACGTTGGGAACGCCGTTTCATTACCTCCTCGACGCCAGCCGGATCATCGGCGAAGGCAGATCTGACCATCGGACTGTCGATGAGACCGGGCATTACGACATTCGAACGTATTCCATATTTGGCATGCGAAACCGCGAGCGAACGTGAAAAAAGGTTAAGAGCGGCCTTCGATGTGCCGTAGGCAACGTTAGGTGTCGCAGAGCTTACAATACTGGCTATCGACGAAATAAAAACGATTGATCCACGCTCTTCCTTCTTCATTCCGGGAAGCAGCGCTTGGGTGCAGCCAACCGCACCGCCAAGGTTTGCCTGCATTGTGCTGTTCAATGCTTCGGGCGTCAGGTCCTCAATATCGCCCATCGTTTGTATGCCGACATTGAATACACCGATGGTAATAGGACCGGCCTCTGTGGCGAAAGCATCTACTGCGGCCTTAACTGCGTTGGCATCAGTGACATCCGCTTGGGCAGCACGCCCAGAAAAACCTTCCTGTATAATAGCGTCTGCGGTTTCACGGGCGTTATCGAGGCTGGCATCAATGCATAAGACATTCTTGCCGCGCCGCGCCAACTCAAGCGCTATAGCGCGGCCAATCCCTTCTCGCCCTCCGCGTGATCCTGCTCCGAACACGACGGCTGCTTCTGACAAGGTTTGCGTCATATTGCCATCCTCGCCTTAAATTCGGCCATTCCAATGCGCAGAAAATCGTTTGCATGGCAGTAAAGGAAGGTCGCTCCGGTTTTTTGAATCGCTCGTACATTCTTCTCTGTAACCAACATTCCAGCAGATTTTCCGGCAGAAACAATACGCGAAGTAGTGCGCTCGACGAGTTCTGCGACTTCCGGGACATCCAACCGTCCACCATGGCCGAGGCTCTTTGACAAATCGACAGGGCCAATGAAGAAGGCATCAATGCCATCAACCGCCAGCATGTCGTCGAGGGAATCGATAGCTTCAAGGCTCTCGACCTGTACAACGACAGTCTTTTGCTCGTAGTTTTTCGGGAATACATAGCGCACGGTATCAACGATTTGCTCGGCAGTCTCCGCTGTGTCTACACGTGGTGCGACGATGCCGTCGACCCCGCGCAGCATCATGCGCTCGATCATCCATGGCTCGCGCGACCATAGCCTGACCAGTGAAGTCACGTTTCCAAGCCGGGCCGCTCTCGCCATATTTTCGACGCTCTCAATGTCAGGGCTGCCTTGTTCGCAGTCAAAGAAGACAGCGTCGCAACCGATGGCACAAAGATAGTTCACCAACCCCGGTGACGGATGGTCAACATTGACGACCAGCATTGGAATGCCGTCCCTCAGCTTTGCGTTGAAGTTCGTTTTATTCATTTATTTAAGCACTCCGAGCGCGATAGACGGGGCGGCTATCAAAACCGCGATAAGAGCCAAATCGGCCAATATAAAAGGGATCGAACCGATGAATACGTCCTTCACCGAGATCCCTTTGACGGTCCCTGCAACGACGAAGGCATTTACTCCGATGGGCGGGGTAACAGCACCAATCTCAATCGTCTTGGTGACAAGTATGCCAAACAGTACGGGGTTGATATCGGACTGCAGTACGATTGGGAAAACGATTGGCATTGTCAGGAAGATCGTCGAAATACCATCGATGAAGCAGCCCAGAATCAGAAATGGAATCAAGAGCAAAATCGTCATCTGGGTCGGTCCGAGGTCGAGACTGCCCGCCCAAGACGCAACCAGTTGCGGAATTTGGGACGTAGCCAAGGCCGTACTGAAAAGAGCAGAACCGGCAATGAGCAACATGATTGTTGCGGTTGCCGATCCACTGTTCAAAAGCCCGTCCTTGAGAGACTTCAGTCGTTCCGAACCGCGGAACATTGTAATCAGAAGCGCTGCACCGGCACCGAAGGCGGCAGTTTCTGTTGCAGTCGCAATCCCGAAATAGAGCGGAACCATTACTAAGGCGAAAAGTAAAACAATCTCCCAAGAACTCAGAAGTGTCGTAAAGCGCCGGCGCAGCGGGGCCTTGGGTAATGCAGTTGCAGAGCGGGTTTTAGGACTCATCCGGACCATCAGCCAAATGGTCCCCGCATAGGCAAATGCCGAGAAGACGCCAGGAATAATTGCAGCCAGAAACAGGTCGGCAATGGGTGCCTGTGTGGCGATAGAATAAATCACAAGAATACTGCTGGGCGGGATCAGTACGCCAAGCGTTCCGGCGGTTGCGACAGTTGCGCCCGCCATTTTCGCACTGTATCCACTCTTCAGCATTTCAGGCACTGTGATTTTTGCCATCGTCGCTGCAGTGGCAATACTTGAGCCGCTTACGGCGGCAAAACCCGCGCAGGCAAAAACAGTGGCAATTGGCAGACCGCCCGATACATGACCGAACCAAGCTTTTGCCGTATCAAAGGCACGGCCGGTAATTCCGGCGGCAAAGGCCATATGGCCCATAAATAAAAACAGCGGGATAGTGATAAGGCTGAGCTCGCCAATTGACGAATATGGCAGTCCTGACAGGATAAATGTTGCACCAGCAATGCCGCTGGTCAAAAGCACCCCGGCACCACCCATGAGCAGAAGAGCAAACGCAATTGGCACGCCCAGTACCAAGAGTGTAATCAAGCCTGCAATTATTATAAGGCCGACGGTAAACGGATCCATTTTATAAGTCCTAAATTTCGGCTGTATATTCGGATATATCTTCAGGGCCGCGTTTAGGCGACGGCGCCCAATCCGGCGCGACAACTCTGAACAAGTCGATGAGAAGCTGTACGGTTAACATCCAAAAACCCAAAGCAATTACGATACGGGCTGGCCAGACGGGGAAAGAAATCACCGAGAACGTAGATTCATTGATCGAATAAGCCATAATTGCCCGAGTTGTGGTCAACCACGCAAACGTTCCAGCGACGATCAGCTGCGCTGTATAAATCAGAAACCGGCTTGCCGGGACGAGACCTTCTGGCAAATTGTCCAAAAGAACACGCACTTGAAAATGCTCCTTGCGACACTGGGCGCCTGCCTGCGCAAGGAAAACAAGAACCACAAGTGTCAATATATTAAACTCGGGAATTCCCTGCATCGCATATGACGCATAGGAACGTGTCAGCGCATCGGGCACGATTGTCACGATAAACAGGATAATTCCAATACCCGATAAGGCGCCGGCGCCGAGGTTAAAGCACTCGACAATGTCGAGCGCCTTTTTGGTTCTTTCGCGTATTGCGTTTTCCACGCGTTACCCCCTACTTGCCCTGTTTGGCGACGTAGCGCTCAATGCCGGAAACATAAGGCCGCTCAGTCGCTTTCTGCTCTACGATATCGCGGTAGCGTTCAAAGAATGCATCCGGATCGTCGACGGAGCCCGCCGCCCGGCCCTTCCAGACATCATATGCCGCTTCAAAGCCCGGTCCGCTCCATGCTTCGGCTTCTTCGTCTGAAATCTCAACGACTGTAACCTCGGGTGAGGATGACAGCTTTTCGACCATTGTTTCGACTTCCTTGTCGAGTTCATCGACATAGTGACCGGCCATTTCATCAGCGACTTCTTCCATCACAGCGCGGGTATTTTCATCCAGCGCTTCCCACTTCTGCTTGTTCATCACAACGGTGACAACCGCGTAACTGCCCGAACCGCCGGCATCGGAAACATAGGGAATGATGTCAGCCAGGCCGGTCTTTACAGCCTGGTCAAACGGGGTTGCGCTCACGCCGTCAACGCCGCCGCGCTGAATGAGATCGAGTGCTTCAGACCACGGAATTCCAACCGGAGTAGCGCCAAGAGCGGCGAGCGCATCAGCCACACCAAGCGTAACACGGATGCGCTGTCCTTTGAGGTCGGCAGGAGTGCGGACTTCCTTATTTGTCCAAAGGGTGTTCTCGCCTGACCCCATGGCAAACAGTAGATGTTGATTGTATTTATCGAACTCGGCCTTCAATTCGTCCCCGTTCTCATACATTTCTTTGAAAGCAGAGGTTGTGGCGTAGGGGTTGCTTGTCACATACGGCAGAAGCACTCCCGTCAGCGGAAACTGCTCGGGTTCAAAAGCGCCCGGCACAGTGACTGCGATGTCTGTTGCGCCTGCTGTTACGCCCGGAGAAAGCTCACGCGCCTTCAAAAGACTACCGCCATAGTACGTTTCAAAAGTCACATTGCCATTCGTGCGACGGGTCACTTCATCAATGAAATATTTTGCGGCGACTTCGTAAAAATCAGTAGATGAATAGAGGCTGGCATAGCGCAGTTTGACCTGCTCTTGAGCCAAAGCCGGGTAGGCTGTCGCAGACGACAGTACAGTAAATAGCGTTGCCGCCACGAGTTTGCGAAATTTCATAACATTACCTTCCTTGTTAATATTTTCAGTCAACTTTCAGCTTTAAATGGGATTCCTGCTGTCTCCTCTAGCGCTCTCCTCCGCCGTATTCCGAGGAGAGCAACGAGACTTCGTGTTTAAGGCGCGCCAGCGCAGATTCTTGTCGAGCCTGATCAAGGCGTGTGCGGATAGCTGCGATACTCAGAGATGCGATCGGCCTATCGTCTTGGTCGAATACAGGCATACCGACAGCGCACATTTCGGCGACCACATCGCCTTCGACCCAAGAGAAGCCGGCATCACGTGTTCTTTGTACAGCTTCTCGCAAACTGTGTGTGGTAAACCCCGGATAGTCCGCGAGGCGCTTCTCTTCGGCGTCGATGACCTGTTCACGGTCCACCTCGTCGAGAAAACTGAGAAGAGCGAGACTGCCGGCTCCGACACCCAGCGGGCGGCGCTCACCAGGCTGTAATGTCATAGGACGGACCGGGTAGGTTCCGTCCGCCCGGTCGATACAAATTGCAAAAGGACCGGAGCGGACTTGAAGAAAAGAAACGTCACCCGGATCATCCGCAAGGCGCTCCAGCGCATCCCGCGACATTCCCTTGATGTCAAACATTCTGGACGCCGCGTTGCCAAGTGAAAGGGCCTCCGCTCCAAGAGAAAAAAGCCGGCCGGACTTCTTTCGAACCAAACCTTCTTTAACAAGGGCGCCGAGCAAACGGTGCATGGTCGGCTGAGGTAATCCTGTCTTGGCGGATAGATCACTGGCTCGCATCCCGCCATCCGGACCTGCCGCAATAGCACGAAGAACCGTCATCGCTCTTGTCAACAATTGTATATCGCCGGACGCCATTATATTCACCTAGTGAATTTATTCATACAATAATTACCGTACTGTAAATATATCACTTGTCAATAGGGCTGATATCCTTCATTTTCAGCGAGCCAATCGCCGCGTTTTCGCGGAAAAAAATCTTAATTGATCAGGAAAAGGAAATCCGATGGCCGGGAAACCAACAAAATCTATTTATGAACCAGACCAAGAAGGTCTTTACTTTCCACGCATGCCAAAATTTGAATCAATTGCAGAGGAACGCTTGCACCGCAAACAGCGGCTCGCGGCAGCATGCCGGGTATTTGCGCGGTATGGATATGAATATGGCTTTGCTGGGCACATAACTGTTCGCGACCCTGAACACCCGGATCTCTACTGGACAAATCCTTTTGCAATGGATTTCGGAAGGGTCAAGGTTTCTGACCTCCTTTTAGTCGACCATGACGGCAAGGTGCTGGAGGGCAGCTGGGCGGTCAATCGCGCCGGTTTCGTGCTTCACGCCGCCATACATGAGGCCAATCCTCATGTGCTCGCTTCTTGCCATGCTCACACAACCTACGGCATGTCGTGGGCTGCTCTGGGACGCCCCCTCGACCCAATAAGCCAAACCTCGGCCGGTTTTTTCGAGGACCAGGCACTCATTACCGATGAAGCTGGTGCAGTTGTCGTCGAGCGAAGTGCAGGTGGAAACGTGGCATCAGCATTTGGTGACGCAAAAATCGCGATCCACCAAAATCATGGTTTGTTCAGCGTCGGCCGCGAAAGCGTTGACGAAGCGGCTTGGTGGTTCATCGCCGCGGAGAAAGCATGTGAGATTCAGATCAAAGCGGAATCTACTGGTCACCCGCTCAAAGTCATACCGCCCAAGGCTGCGATTCATTCTCGCGACCATCTGGCTACACCTTATATGGCATGGATGCACTTTCAGCCCATCTATGATGCTGTTTGTCGCTCCGACGCAGATCTTTTTCAGTAATAAAAACTGAAGCAAACACGCTGCTCAAGATCTCCTTGTTCAAAATATTGGCTCTTTCGATCAGGAGCCAATTCAGCGTGGGCGCTCCAGTACCTATGTGCGAAATTCCAATTTTCGCAGCCACACGCCGGCTTTCAACAAAGTTGACAGAGATGAATATTGATGTGTGCTTGAAAGGAAGTTTGGACAATAAAAGTACCCGCAGCATTGCAAGCCGAGCAATATGAAAGAGAGGCTGGCAGCATGCTAGTTTTCCTTCACAGCGATGTGAAATATCCGATTGCGGGACAATAAACATAGACCTAAGTACCAATCTGTTAGATCGCTCAATTGGGTTCTATCAACCACATGACTGTGTATAAAAGTGCCTTGAAAACAATCGTCTAAACCTCAATAGTTTGGATAACTCAGTCAAATGTTTGAGCTTCCGCATGCAAGCACCAAAATCAGTAAAATCGTTGGAAGACCTTGGACGCATACGCCTATCCAAGTCATTTTTCATGCGTGACATGCTCTATTCCGAAATATCCAATTTTTACGGCATTCCGAACATTCCCGTTGATCCGGATCTTGCGGTTCACTCAGCCCGAAACCTTTGCGAAAACCTTTTGGAGCCGTTGCAGGAAGCATTTGGCCGGATAAGCATTCGTTCAGCTTATCGTTCGCCTACGGTCAATCAATTCGGCAACGAGAACGGCCTCAACTGCGCAAGTAACGAGGCGAACTATGCCGGGCATATTTTTGATGTGCGTGATGCGGACGGTCATTGTGGGGCAACGGCAACGGTCGTCGTCAATAGCTTCATAGACTATTATGAAAAGTCAGGAGACTGGCAGGCAATGGCTTGGTGGATACACGACAATTTGCCGCCGACAGACCTCTATTTCTTTCCAAAGCTCGGTGCTTTCAACATCTCATGGCATGTGGCTCCCGGACGCACTAAAAAAGTTACGTAACGCCGAAGGGCACACTCACCGAACCCGGCATGGAAAATTTTACAGGCTCACGCGAAGCGCACTATCGCGACTGGCTCGATTATCTGAAAATATCTAGCTAATCTCAGTCGTCACCCGAAGCTTTCGGCACTGTTACTGGCCTGAGCATGCCCAGCGCGCCGAATAGCGCTCACAAGAGAAACCACCTTGTCTTCTGGAAACAATTCCTCCGGGCCTTGCGGGGCAATTTCTTTGAACGGACTTTCATAAATCATAGCTGGCGACATTGTGCCGTTCTCGGTCAGATAGTCTATGATTAACTGCACAAACTCGATTTGGTCTGCCGTCGCATCACTATCCAAAAATTGGGCAAATGCGGCTGATGCAGTCCCCTTATCTAAACCGACCAGCGAACGGATAAAATTTGGTAGCCCCTCAGCGGTTTTTGACGCGCGATCAATATCGTCGTGTGTACCGATACCAGCGTCAACTAGCATCGTTTCTAAATCTGCAAGGTCAGTTGAAGTCAGTGGCTTTGCATTTTTGACTTTCGCGAGCGCGATGTTTTCATTTTGACTTCTCAGAAACGCCCGCGCTTTTTTCTTGAAGCTCTCCAGATCAACACCGCTTGTTTTCGGCAGAGTAACGGAAGATCCTTGGCCAAACTCGTCCTCAAAGTTCGAGTATAGAATTTTGCGCTTGTCGCGCTCGACCAAATGCACAAGCGATCGCAGACGGCGCCTGACGAACTCAAGAACGGAAACCGTCATCCCTTCCCACCAATTGGCCCGCTGAATGTCTTCGATCAAAACCATATGTTGTTTAACGGCGGGAACGCTGGAAAGTACTTCGAGGGCTTCTGCTATCTCGATGAGTTGTTTCTGTAATTTTTCATAACGCTTTTCGCCACGCAGCAATCCTACCTGAAGAGAATACATCAGCAGATCAAACCGCTTGGCTTCTTCGCCTTCAAACGCAAGGTTGTTCGGTAATCCAGCGATCTCACCAAGCTCTTCTATCGCATCGTCGGAAAGTGCGATCCAACTCTCCGGCTTTTGATATTTTTCAACGAGGAACCGCTTTGATCTCACAACGAAATTATCAAGGCTCATCGAGCGGATAAGTCCCTGTGCTTCAGCACGGGCTTGCCGAATAATTTCACTGACCGTCGGCGTTGCATCGGGATGATCTTCATAGTCCTCTTCCGATGCACTCATTCCGCCGCGATCGTTTTCGCTTTCAAGCGTTTTGACGAGAGACAGCCGCGCAAAAAACAACCGTTCCGTCAGCGACTTTGATTTCGGGGCTTCTTTGGTGGCGGGGTCTTGGCCAAAATACTCCAGGTTCTGGCAGAAGTCGAAAATACGAAAACTATCCTTGTCCTCGCCTGGGCCGAAAAGATCCGGGCAAAGCCGCGTACCGCGCCCGACCATCTGCCAAAACTTGGTTTTGGAACGCACCAGCTTAAAGAAAACCAGATTTACAATCTCAGGCACATCAATACCGGTGTCGAGCATATCGACCGATATGGCGATATGCGGCTCCTTATCTTTAATTGAGAACTTGTCGATCAGATCCTGTGCGTAGTCGCTTTGGTGTGTAATAATCCGTGCAAAGCCCGCCGTACCCAAATCGGGCCAATTGGCGTTGAAGCGCTCTTCAATGAACTCGGCATGTTTTTGGCTTTTGGCAAAGATGATGGTTTTGCCTAGGCGGTCACCGCCTTTGACGTGAATGCCATTGGTCATCAAATGGCCGAGCACTTTGTCGATAGTGTCTTTGTTGAACAAGAATTTGTTCAGCTCGTCAGCCGAAACCTCATCCGGCACCTCACCGTCATCCCATTCCAGTGTGTCCCACTGATCTTTTTCGTCCTGTGAAAGCTCCGCATATTTAATGCCGCCGCGTGTGAACTTTGTCGGTACGGACACAGGATCAGGTTTGACCAGATAGTTCTGCGCAATGGCGGTTTCCAGATCATAAGAATCTGTCGGCACACCCGTCTCAAGATCGAACAGCTCATAGGTGTCACGGTCCACCTCATCGCGCGGCGTTGCCGTGAGGCCAACCAGATAGCTGTCAAAATAATCAAAAATCGCCTTGTAGCGCTGATAGACCGAGCGGTGCGCTTCATCGATGATGACGAGATCAAAAGCGCCGGGGCCGAATACACGGCCTTTTTTATCTTTACCATCAATCAGCCCCATCATGGTGGGATAGGTCGACGCATAAACTCGGCCCGTATTGTCGCGGTCGGTAACAAGATTGACGGGGTTGGACGATGGCAAATGTGCTTTGAACGCACTAACAGCTTGTTTGACAAGACTCGTCCGGTCCGCAAGAAACAAAGCGCGCTTGACCAGTCCGGCTTTCATCATCGCATCAACAAGCGCGACGACTGTTCGGGTTTTGCCTGTTCCGGTGGCCATAACGAGCAACGCTTTGTGGCGGCCCTTGTCAAACTCCTCGGCAATGCGGCCAATTGCTTTGAGCTGATAGGGTCTGCCTGCAATTTCCTGGTTGATTTTCACATCGGAAATTCTGCCGGCGGTCACGCGGCGCTGGATCATCAATTCCAACTCGGCACGGTTATAAAACCCGCCAAGACGCCGTGGCGGTTTGCCAGAACCGTTAGCGCGCGGCGCATCATCCCAAACCCATGTGTCTTGACCATTGGTGAAGAATATTACCGGACGACGCCCATGCATGGCTTCCAACGCGTCGGCGTAAAGCTTGGCCTGCTGTTGGCCCTTGCGCGCATCATGGCGTGTGCGTTTAACCTCTACAACGGCCAGCGGCTTGCCGTCTTCGCCCCAAAGCACATAATCCGCATAACCGGTATTTTTCGCATTGGGCATCGGCGTGACTTCATATTCCACGTCGCGGCCGTCAATAAAGCTCGTCCAACCTGCCTCGCGAAGATAAAGATCGATCATCTTATCGCGGGTTTCAGCCTCATTATAATCATGAATGTCGATACGGGCTTCTGCTTCTGCGCGCGCCTGTGCAACCTGTTTGCGCAGAGCGACGACTTCCGCATCGAGTGCTGCTCTGCCAGAACGCAAGTCTTCCAACTGTTTGTCGCGCTCTTCCAGCGCTGCCTGCTGCGCCTGTAATTTGGAGAATGCAACACGCAGGCCTTCAACGGCTTTGGCTGATCCGGCTTTCAGATAAGAGGCATCAAATTCAAGTGTTTCTGCAGGCTTATCTTTGCGCCCATAGGTGCGGCCAAACCAGTAGCAGAAATGGAACAGCGCGTTCAGCGATGCCAAAGCCTCGCCGCCCACAATCTTTTTTTCTTCATGCACTGCGCGGTTGCGGATGCGGTTGATATATTTGGCTTTAAGCTGAACCACCTGTCCTGCGATTTGAACAAAAGTGTGGTCGTGGATCAGCGTCGAGATATTGTCCTGATAAGGCGGGGTGAGTTTGGGATCATGAGCAAAAGCCCATTTGACCGCCAGCTCCATAGTCTTTCCAGCAAAAAATGCCGCGCCGGTCGGATCGCTCTCTCCTAATTTTTCCGCAGAAACCGCAGCGTCATAAACGTTTGGAAAATCTGAACGGAGGAAAGCGAAATTGGACATGGTCAGAGTTCACCGGAAAATGCGCGCGATTGCAAGGAGGCAAAGAGGGTGTCGAGTTGAGTGAGATGATGAACGATTTTCTGGGATCGACTTTTTAAGTTTTTTTTGAGCTCCGAGTATTTTCTTTGTTCAGCTTCATCAGGGACTAAAATTTCAACCGGATAAATTCTATTACCTGAAACAAGTGGTTGAGCGGCACGTCCAGCATATTGGTTCAAGTTTGCCAATTTTAGTGCGTCAGCCAAGTACTCGGTTTCGATATCCTGCTTCTTTTTCACCACTAATGCATTGTCAGTTATCCACGATTTGCGATCCGTAACATGCACAGCCCCGCAATAGACACCCACCCTCCCGATAACGACCGTACCTGCCGGATGTTCGCCCTGATTATGCCAGCCATTGATACCATTACCTCCATAAACGGGGAATTTACCACCAAGCATCTCATTTGATGTGAGCCCCTCGCCACTGCTAACTCTAATAAGTTCAGATAGTGGACGGCGCACAAGTTTTTTAGGATTGGTAATCGGATCACCAAACATATCGATAAAAATCGATTGGGTCAGTGTGTCTAGGAGGGCGAGGGCGTCGCGGCGTTTGCGCCGCAAGGCGTCCGCCTTGTCCAATATCGCCGCAATCCGCTTTTGCTCGTCGAGCGGCGGGAGCGGGATTTGCATTTTTCGAATTTGATCTGCACTTAAATTCGGCTGGGCAACACCGGATGAAATCTCTAAGTTGTCTGCAACTTTTGTTTCAAGAAAATGATACAAGTACTTTTTATCTAGGTTAGCCGTTGGCTCAAATTTGCCCACACGTTGATTCAATAGGAACGTCTTTTTCTGCTGATTGAATCCTATCTTCCCAGTGGTTGCTCCGGACATAGCAATTAGTAAATCGCCGAATTCGATTTTAAAACGGGATAAATCTTCTCGGTAATCAGCGGGGTTTGCGAAGACAAGGTTCGTATCTTTGATCCCGCCAGATTGAATATTAGAGATGCGTAAGATTGGCGTTCCAGCGCTGCAAAACAACTTACTTTTAAATGCAAAACCGTTTTGTAAGCCGCATACCTCGCCTAACGCCACTATCGGCCATTTGCTCACAGCAAGGCCTCCAGTTCGGTCAAGCCTTGCGCAATATCGGCTTCCATATCTTTGAGTTCGGCAATAATATCCTTGGGTGCGCGGTGCTCGATCTCCTCATGAACCACCTGCTTGTAGCGGTTGATCGATAAATCATAACCGGACGATGCAATCTCTGCCTTCGGCACACAGAAGCTCTGCGCGATACGTTCTCGGTTTATCTCATCCGCATCACGGTTTTGCCAGCGCGCCAGCACATCGGGCAGATTGTTTTTAGCGTGTTCTTCTTCGCTCAACCCAGTCGCGTTAGGTCCAAACTTTTCAGCATCCAGCAAAATTGAGCGCTTATCATCAAGGCTCAAACCATCGGCTTGCAGATCATAAAACCAAACATTATCCGTGCCGCCCGAATCCGTTCGTTTGAAAAATAAAATCGCGGTTGAAACACCCGCATAGGGTTTGAATACACCGGACGGCAATTTAACGATGCCTTCCAGTTGCTGATCTTCGACCAGCATTTTGCGGACAGATTTATGGGCCTTTGACGAACCGAACAGCACACCGTCCGGCACAATCACCGCAGCTCTGCCGCCGATCTTAAGCTGGCGTAAAAACAGTGCCATGAACAATAGCTCAGTCTTTTTGGTATCGACAACCTGCAGCAAATCCTTGGCGGTTGTTTCCTTGTCGAGTGATCCCGCAAAGGGCGGGTTGGCAAGGATAAGGCTATAGGCTGCCCCGTCACCCGCCACGTTTTCCGAAAGTGAATCCTTATAGGAGACATCCGCGCCTTCAACACCGTGCAGCGCCATGTTCATCGAGCCGATGCGCAGCATCGTATTGTCAAAATCATGACCATGGAACATCCCGTGATGGAAATGCTCTCTAGCGCGATCATCCGTGAATAAACCCTTGTCGTGGTCGCGCAAATATTCGCTGGCCGCAACCAGAAAACCGCATGTACCGCAGGCCGGATCGCAAATCACATCATCGCGTGTTGGCGCAACCATCGCCACCATAAGTTCAATAATATGGCGCGGCGTGCGGAACTGGCCATTTTGGCCAGCACTCGCGATTTTTGACAGCATATATTCGTAAAGGTCGCCCTTGGTGTCGCGGCTGTCCATTGGAATTTCAGCTATGAGATCAATCACTTTGGACAACAAGCCGGGTGTCGGGATGGTAAACCGCGCCGATTTCATGTGAACCGCCAGCGAGGATGTTTCACCGCCCAGCGTGCGCAGGAACGGAAACACATGGCCGTCCATAATCATATATTGCTCATCAGGATTGGTGCCGGATAGATATTTCCAACGCATCTTTGAATAGTCCAGGCCCTTTGCAATGACCTCTCCGTCATCGTCAAGGATTGGAATATTGTCACGTCCTTCAGGAAAGATGCGGCGTTCAATTGGCTGGCCAGTGGTGTTGGCCTTGCGTTCGGCCAATGTCTGCTCTTGATCGAGCCCGCGCAGGAAAAGCAGATATGTAATTTGTTCAATGACTTCGAGCGGGTTGGCGATGCCGCCCGACCAAAACGCATTCCACAGCGTATCGACCTGGCTTTTCAATTTTCCGGTAATCACAGTGCGGCTCCCCAGTCATAATGCAGCATTGATATAGACGGATGCGAGTGCTGGTTGTCAATGTCGGTGGGCGTAGAGAATGCAAAATACATCAACAGTATTTCGTTGCCTTACAGCTTTTTCCACCGGCGCTTCTGCGCTTCAGAAATTCGCATTTTTCCTTCTGGTGTTTTAGGGCCAGTTGAGAGACCGCCATGCAATCGACATCGGTTTTTACCTAGTAGAGCTTTCAACTTACAAGGTGTTCCAGCACGCGTCTTAGCGCTGCACTCAGCGCGCACGGGTAACTTTTTTTCCGCTGCAAGTGCGTCAGATGCTAGCTTGTGTAGCTCGATGCATGGTTTTACCTCGCAGAGGTTGCAAAGCATATTTAGAATTGTTTTTTCTGGTTGAATGTAGGGACAATGTTCGAAAATTGGCGATTGATCGTGCATCTATTCTTCCCCGTAAGTTCTCGCGCCGCGGTAGTTAAAAGTGATTTTGATGTTAACAATTGTTATCTTTTTGTAAGACCCCATGAGCCTGCTATAGCTAGAAACTTTTTAATTGTTCAAATTCAGCGTTTTTTAGGTGAGCGCGAGCATACACGCTCACCTATCAGCAATGCCTAAGCCAATAGAAGTTCTGCCTGTTGTTCTTTTTCGCGAATGGATTTTAGATGAATCTCGACTTCATGTTTTAGTGCTTTCAAAGCGTTCAACTTACTAGTCATGTAATGCAGTCCACAGTGGTGCGCTCTGACTTTGGACAGAAAATCCGCGATCGAAGGCACATATGTTTCAGTTTCCATGAACTTTGTTGTCGCTTCTAACAAAGCGTAAGCCGAACAATGCGGTTCACGAGAAAGCGCTTCCATCATTCCATTGAAGTACACCTTTCTGTCAAACCTTGCACTGTTACGCAGGGACCCGAAAATCTTCTGCAAACAAGTGGCGACTATTTCCGGCCCTGGTTTGATTTCTGATACAGTTTTCAACAAGTGGTCGAGCTTCTGAATAGATTTGTCGTCTGCCAATTTGAAATACCATTGCTTAGCCATACGGTCACGCTCTTCCCCTTTGTAATTTTCCAAGTTCGGAATCTGGTCAGCATCTCTGGAATGGCGTGAACATGGACTTGCAAACCAGATGCTGGGCTGCATTGCCTCCCAATATGTATTCAAATCTTTTCGTAGAGATTCTGATTGATCAGTGTTGGGGTATAAACTCATATTCGTCATTTCTATCTCCATTCCTCGGCGTAGTTCATGAAATCTTCAGTGGAACTCTGTTCAGTTTCGTTGCTTTTTGCTTTGGTATTTTTATATGGATTGTTCTTAGAGATTCTCCCACGAGTTTGTGGGAGGTCATTACACAATAATGTGGGGGTCGTACCCAACTCTTTGTGGGGGGTAGTTAACCTGAAATCAGGATAGTAAATGTTCTGCCGGTAGTTGCCAGCGCGCGAAAGTGTGTGCAGATAGCCGGCCGCTTCAAGCGCTCGTAGATAACGTCTTATAGTTTCGATACTAACGCCGAGCTCTTTGGCGAGTGTTGAAACTGACTTGTAGCACTGCGCAGTTTTTCCATTAAAAGAGCCGTTCAAACAGATAGCAAGATTTGTAGCCCCATTCGTAATGCTTCGATTGTTGGCAATAGCCTCTAACCAGCAGAGGCGCAGGTGCACAAAAAGAGATGTGTCCGAAATTGCCGAACCGTGGCCCAATCTAGACCGCAGCTCTACTAGATTTACACCTGTGATCGTGCTAAGTTTGAAGTCATATCGCTTGTTAGGTGATTTGATATCTATGCTGTCTCTGTTCGTAGCAGGGGCAGCATTTTTTTTCGGTTTATCAGGCGGTTTGACTTCACTTGCTGTCGATGTCGTATCGACTGATTGAGAATCATCTGGATATAAAACGGAGCCATCCATTATGCGCACTCCCGGATTGAGAGCAGATAAGCTTCCAAGTCCTCTCTAAGGATTAAAACACGCTTACCGGCTTTCAAACGCGGCAACTCACCTGAGGCGAATTTTTTATAAATAAAGCTGCGTGATAGGCCAGATGTTTGGCAGGCTTGGGCAATAGTCAGCGCCTTTTGTCTCGACTCCAAAACACCTCTTTGATTTCTCGATACTTGCTGTTCCATTTTGGAAGTTCCCTCTTTTCCGTTTCTGAACAGCTCCAGTCATACTTCGTAGGCTTTCTATTTCTATGGAAATTAATCTTTTTTCTAATCTCCTGTTTTAATGCCGTGGGCCCACCATCTTCTAGAACTTTTAGATAGCGACGTTTTTTCGCTCTAATTTGCCGTGTGCAAGCTTCAAAGCGACGAACATGCTCTTCGTTGCTTCCATCCCACTTAAAATCAGATATTTGCTGGCCATTTTTTGTTGCTAATTGCCGTCGTGCCATTTCTCTAGCTACGTCAGCTTGCTTAAGTTTTTTCCCTATTGAGAGCTCCATAAAAGTCCATAATTCGGTAATGCAGTGCATGAATTTTAATAAGCTCAGATATTCCGATCCTAAAGGCTTTTTCTTGCGACCCGAGCCAGGCTTGTTTAATTCGCCGCCCATCTCAAGTTCGATGAATTCCGTAGCAGCAGCTAGTGCTGCTATTATCATCCAAGCATTATCAGAAGTCTTGATGCCTCGGCTGGCAGCATATTTTTCCAGCTTCGCGATCGCTTCATTTTCTTCTGCCGCTTGTTGCTCTTGATCGGGGGAAGCCAGCTTCCTTAGTAGGGCGTCTCTATCTGGCATCGAGAGGTAATACAGATTTTGCGCCAAATCACTTGTGTGACGGTAAAGGCCAAATTTCTGTTTGGGCTCAGGGCTGCGGGTTATTTGCTCGATAATGACCCTGATAAGTGGGTACAAATAAACCCATTTTTTGCTATCGAAATTGTCCATCGAAACCTCGTCTCTATATCTTCATGCAAACAAGCAGAAATACAAACTAGTCACAAGATTTGATGGTCACTTACAATCGGCGACATATCATTTTGCGAATTGCAAAACATTCTCTGGTTGATTTTCAAAACAATAGTCTGACCACATATTTAGAAGCTGGCGGCGTTTTTCTAAGGCATCATTTCGGCGATAAGCACGTTCGACCGCGTTTCCAATTTGGTGCGCTAAGCAGGCCTCAGCAACCTCGCGTGCGACTAACGTTTCATTGCCTGCCCAATCTCTAAACGCGCTCCTAAAACCATGTGGCGTATATTGCCCAACATTCATTCTGCGCATCAATACCTTCATTGCCATGTTAGATAATGCGCTATCTCTTTTCTGACCGGGGAAAATGAAACCTTCACCGTAGATTTCTTTTAGAGGTGCCAAGACTGCCAACGCGGCATCGGATAAAGGTACTCGATGCGCAACCCGTGTTTTCATTCTGCTTGCAGGGATCATCCATACAGCACCTTCAATGTCTACTTCATCCCAAGAGGCGTAATACACTTCGCCTGAACGGGATGCAGTTAAAATCGCAAATTCTAATGCGCGTGCGGCCATAGCTTGACGTTCGCGCAACGCTTGAAGGAATTGTGGAACGTCGGCATATGGCATTGCTGCGTGATGCTGAACCTTCCGCTTTGCGTGACTGGGCAGACTGTTGTCCAAGTTGTTCTTCCAAGTCGCGGGGTTGTCTCCATCGCGCAAGCCTTCAGCAATCGCGAATCCTAGGACGCGCTCAATTCTGCCCCGAATTCTCGATGCTGTTTCTGGTCGCTCCGTCCAAATTGGTCGGAGCACAGTTAGCACGTCACGTCTTGTTAATTCCTCAATGCGTAATTCGCGGATAGACTTACAATAGTCCACGTGACCCTTATCGCCCCGCCCCAATAATGTCATTTCCCATTGCGCAATATGCTTTGAGTTGCTCCACTTTGATTTATGAATTTCGATATATTCGGCAGCAACATCTCCAAAAGTAAAGATCTTCTTTTCTTTGGCAGCCTGCCTTTCTCGAATAGGGTTTCCTCCTTGAGCAATTACGGCGCGATATTCTGCTGCATTCTGGCGAACCGAAGACAAACTGATTTCGGGGTAGGGACCCAAGCCCATTTCAATGCGAGCTTTGTACCCTTTGGGCTTTGCCATAAAGACCCAAGATTTAGCACCGCTTGATTTAACAAGTAGGTACAATCCACCACCGTCGCTGTGACGACCAGCGTCAACTCCCTTTAAAGCTTGAATACCGCGATCTGTAAGCTTGTGTATTGCGCGCGCCATGAAATTTCCAAAGTGGGAACAGGTGAAAAAAGTGGGGACAGTTCCCACTTTCTGCGCTGGATAGTAACAAACAATCAAGGACGATGGAAGCAACCATAAGCCAAAAACACCCAATATATAAGGAATTTCATACAATCAAACATTGTCAAAACCAAAAGTACGATTGACTGTCTGTCCGCCATTTACCTTTTTAACTCATTGTAATATATACAGTTATTTTACTCTACACAAGCCCACCCTACTTTTAACCCTATTAGAGTTTGTTTATGCTCGTCCTATTTATACGTTAGAGAGTTTTTTAAAATTAAATTTTAATCAATAGTGCCTGTAAGTTTCACCTCTGCTGAGGCTTTATTGGTTCACTAATATTCCATCTGAAGTGAGTAAGCGGATGAAGTACTACCATGGGCATAGTCTACCAAATTATTCTCAGGAGGATATTGATGATAAATTATTTCATTACACCAACGCGAATGGCCTGATGGGTATTTTCAAGAGCAATGAAATTTGGTGTACGGCTTCTTATTGCAGCAATGATGAGACCGAATTAGCTACAGGTGAAGAGCTGCTAACCCACGAATTTAATTCTTTCACCAATAAGCTTATAAATGAAAAAGACCCAATGATGTCGATTATCGCCTCTAGAGGTGGTAACCCTTATGATTATGCGGATGGATTTACTAACTTAATTGTCGGTCTGATCTTCAGGAAGCTATGTGTATATATCGCTTGTTTCTGCAAGCCAAACAATAGTGATGAACTCAATCATGGTCTCCTTAGTCAGTGGCGGGGTTATGGTTCAGATGGTGGTTATGCCATCCAATTTAGTAGAAAGAAGCTCGTTGAAAAGATCGCTGCTGCGAATAACGTAAATACAGCGGACTATGATCTTCAAGAGGTGCATTATACTCAGCAAAATCCTTTACAGATTGAATTTTTAAAGAATGTAGAGGTGTTTAGGAATGCTTATAAAGATTACTTAGAAAGCACCGTCAATGTTACTGGATCATTAGATCAGAGTTTAATACCAAACCCACTAACGCATATTAAAGGCAGAGCCTTCGAGACTTTACTTGAGTATCTGACACATACAAAAAATAAGCACTTCAGTGAGGAGAAGGAGTTTAGATTAACCCAAGCCGAATTTATTTCTTCGAATTCTAGCTCTACTAACGTGAAGTACTTTAATCGAAATGGGCTTATTGTTCCATATAAATCTACTGACCCTGCGAAGTTGCCTATTCTGGATTGCGTTGAAGCTGTAATTGTTGGTCCTAACCCGCGTATGGATGCAAGATTGCGATCAGCAACTCAAATGATAGAAGCTACTGGCATCACCTGCAAAGTTCGTCCTTCTCTTATTCCATTCGTACGTCATTAATATCTCTGTGATTAGCGTCAAGTGTGGAAGTTGCGCCTCATATCTATAAAGTTTAACTAAACGCCGCGGGTTTTCTGCCCCGTCAATTCGTCTTATATCGGCTTTTTTATGATGCTGAGTTTTAATTAATATTTATTTAGTTTCACATTTGGGTGGGTAATCCCCCCGTAATATAAGGGTGAGAGATTCAGGCGTACACTGCAACACCTGAATCTATAGCATTCAAAAGTAGAATTTTTTCGGCATGATGAACGTGGAGATTTTGAATGAAAACGACCCGATTTAGAGAAGCGCAGATTATGGCGATCCTTCGCCAAACTTAGGTCGGCATTCCAGTTAGTGCACATTGCCGTGAGCATGGCATGAGCACTGCGTCATTTTTCTAATGGCGTAACAAATATGGCGGATCATTGGGGTTACCGATAGCTTCTTGATATTTGCGGGATACTTGTCACGCAAACCAAATCTATAATCTGGTTGCGCAAGACGTTTTACGACTCAGCGGGAATGACTGCAACCACATCTATTAAATGCAGAAACATCTGTGCATGGTCGCAGAAAGAACATGTGGCCGTCATTGGCTCGGCACTCACCTAAGACCTTACGGCAATGACAGGGGACGATTTTCCAATATCGCTTCCATCGCAAACAGCCCTGTAATGGTTTCCAGCTCAACTTTCGCAGTCAATTTCTGATAAACCGCGTCATAACCTGCCATGGATGTTGTCACGACCTTAATCAGATAATCCCAATCGCCCCCAATACGGTACACATCAACAATCTCAGGAATAGTTGCAGCATGTTTGCGAAAGGCCTGCGACCATACTTCGCTATGCTTACGGGTACGGATCATCATGAAAACAGTTAAATCCAGACCAACCGCTTCCGGTGAAATACGCGCATGATACCCTTCAATGATGCCGCTTTCAGCCAGACGCCGCATGCGCCGCCAACAGGCATTTTGTGACAAGCCAACTTCCGCAGCAACGTCGCGCTGCGACAATGTGCAGTCTCTTTGAAGGACGGTGATGATTTTACGGTCTATTCTATCATATTCGATCATATGACCCAATATTCATACAAATTACCCATAAACAAGTATAATAATTTACTTCGCGGTGAGTTAAATATAGCTCATCGATCTAGGGAGCTCCAAAATGAACCAAACAGCAGGACAAAATCTATTTGAGCGCTTTCAAGCCAGCATTCAAACAGACACCATTGTGCATGATCTCACAGAAGGCCTGATCGGGCATCACGCCGTGATTGACGGCCCATTTGGTCAGAAGCCTTTGATCTATGCTGATTATGTCGCTTCAGGGCGCTCCTTGAAGCAGATCGAAAATTTTGTGATGGAAGAGCTGCTGCCATTTTATGCCAATAGCCACACCGAGGCATCATATGTTGGCGGCATGATGACCCGCCTGCGCCGCCAAGCGCGTGATATTATTCGCCGCGAATATAATGCGTCTAAAGAGCACGCTGTAATATTCGCCGGTTCAGGCGCGACAACGGGGATTAACAGGCTGGTACACCTTTTGGGCCTGCGTGATATGGCCCTTCAAGGCAAGTCGCCTGTGGTTCTCATCGGCCCTTATGAGCACCATTCCAACATCTTGCCTTGGCGCGAAAGTGGCGCGGAAGTCATTGAAGTCCCTGAAGCAGAAAATGGCGGGCCTTGCATGACAGCGCTTGCCGAAACACTGGCAAGTGTTCGCGGGCGGCCCATTATCGGTGCGTTTTCTGCAGCATCCAATGTTACAGGCATTATCACGGATGTTATCGCTGTCAGCCGCGTTCTGAAACAAGCAGGCGCAACGATTGTCTGGGATTATGCAGGCGGCGCGCCTTATCTTTCGATTGATCTTTGTCCTGCACCCGACGCTTTAATTGATGCGGTTGTTTTATCACCCCATAAATTCGTTGGCGGACCTCAGGCATCTGGCGTTTTAATCCTGCGCCATGATGCGGTACGCGCTCAAAAACCCACATTACCCGGCGGCGGCACTGTGCGGTTTGTGTCACCGACAAATCATGATTATTCGGGCAATGTTGAGGCGCGTGAAGAGGCTGGCACGCCGAATGTCATCGGCGATTTGCGTGCAGCGCTGTGTCTACTTGTCAAATCAACAATCGGTCAAGATTACATCACCAAGCGCAACAATGAGAATTGCTCGCGTGCCATGCAAGCATGGGAAATTCACCCCAATATTGAAATCCTTGGAAATACCGATTGCAAGCGGCTTCCGATTTTCTCATTCCGACTGCGCAACGGGGCTGGTGGTTATGTTCATCAGCAACTTGTCACGCGCCTTCTATCAGATTGCTACGGCATTCAAGCACGTGGCGGCTGCGCATGTGCAGGCCCTTATGTGCACCGCGTGCTGGGCATTGATGCGGATAGTTCGGATAAAATGCGCACGGCTATCCTTGCTGGGCATGAAGTTGAAAAACCAGGATTCGTCCGCTTGAATTTTAGCTTTCTGGCTACGGATGTTGAGATAGAAACGATTCTCAATGCAGTCTTGGAATTGGCTGATAGCGCGGGGCAACATGAGGCCTCTTATAAGTGTGATCCAACCACCGCGATTTTCTCCCCCGCATAGGCGACTTGCCGAAAAGCGTACAAGCTAGAGCCAGCGAAGTAACAACCTAATTGCGGCTTAAAATGTCGACACTATTCTTTGTGTCCTTCATCGTTTGTGGTTAGATTGAACAATCATGAATGATATGACAGACAGCCTCTGGACGGCATTGACCCACATTGTGACTTTCAATCCTGACTTGGTTGAAATTGTCCTTCTCTCGCTGCGTGTCAGCCTATCAGCAACACTGCTTTCATGTCTGATCGGTTTGATTATTGGCGCGACCATCGCGGTCAGCCGTTTTAGTGGGCGAAGCCTTGTGATCATTGTGATGAATTCCCTCATGGGCTTGCCGCCAGTTGTTGTCGGGCTTTTTGTATATCTCAATTTGTCACGGTCCGGCCCTTTTGGCTGGCTTGGATTTTTATACACGCCAACAGCGATGATCATTGCGCAAACTATTTTGATCACACCGATCGTTGCCGCGCTTTCCAGACAGATTTTGGAAGACATTTATGAAGAGTACCGCGAGCAATTTGAGTCCCTGTCTTTAACAAAGTCGATGCGCACAGGTGCGATATTGTGGGATGGTAGGTACTCTCTAATCACGGTCGCACTGGCAGGTTTTGGGCGTTCCAACGCTGAGGTTGGCGCGGTGATTATTGTCGGCGGTAATATTGAGCATTTAACCCGCGTTATGACGACCGCCATTGCGCTTGAAACGTCAAAAGGAAATCTGCAAATGGCAATGGCATTGGGGCTGGTATTGTTGTGTATTTCCTTATCGATTAACATTCTTGTGTCCAGCCTAAGGCTGACCGCCACACGGCTTGGCTATGCTTAATATAACACCTTCCCACACACAGACCGCAAAACCCAAGCGCGCTACACAGGACGCTCAAGCTAGCCCGTTTTTAAGCTGCCGTGGATTATGCTTTTCTGCCAATTCGAATGTGCTGATAAAAGATATAAGCCTGAATTTTTCGGCACACGGCATGTCAGCAATAATGGGTTTTAATGGCGCAGGCAAAAGCCTTCTTCTCAGGCTTTTACACGGTGTAATCCAACCAGACTCTGGAACCGTTTTATGGGATAATACGCCCGTAACGCATGATAACCGCAAGCGCCAATCTATGGTTTTCCAAAAGCCCGTTCTTTTGCGGCGTAGCGTTTTAGATAATCTTCTGTTTGTTCTTAAAAGCCGTGGCTCGAATGATCCAAACATTGCATTTTCTTTGCTTGAAAAAGTAGGGCTTGAGAATGTTTCGTCGCGCGCTGCACGTCTTTTGTCAGGCGGGGAACAGCAACGCCTTGCGCTAGCGCGCGGCCTTGCGACAAAGCCTGAAATTCTGTTTTTGGATGAGGCAACATCCAGCCTTGACCCGACTTCCATCGCAATCATTGAGAACATTCTCCATGAGGAATGTCTAAAAGGAACGAAAGTCATTTTTGCGTCGCACGATATTGGCCAGATCAAGCGGTTAGCGAGCGAAGTGATTTTTATCAATCACGGGCGCATTAGTGAACAAACTGGTGCTGCGTCATTTTTCACAAAACCCGAAACAAGGATCGCCCAAACCTATTTGGATGGCGGGCTTCCCGTTATTTAAGGAGAATTGTATTGAAACAAATATCTGAAAAGTTTGCTGTATTATCAATACTAACGCTTGCTGCCTTACCCTCTTCTGGCTTGGCGCAAGAAGCATCTATTCTTGTACAATCCACCACATCGACTGCAAATTCGGGGCTTTATGACCATCTACTTCCAGTGTTTGAAAAGAAAACCGGCATCAGGGTCAATGTCGTTGCAGTAGGCACCGGCCAAGCCATCAAGAATGCACAAAATTGCGATGCGGATGTTTTGCTTGTTCACGCAAAAGCAGCAGAGGAACAATTTGTCAAAGACGGGTTTGGCGTTCAGCGGTTTGATCTGATGTATAATGACTTTGTCATCGTCGGGCCTGACAGTGATCCCGCTAAAGTCTCCGGAATGAAAGATGTCAAGGCTGCGCTCAAACAGATTGCTGATGCACAAGCGCTCTTTGCATCAAGGGGCGATGATTCTGGCACGCACAAAAAAGAACAGTCCCTATGGAAAACAGCTCAGATTGAGCCAACGGGTACTTGGTACAGATCCACGGGTTCAGGCATGGGCGCGACGCTCAACACTGGAATAGGCATGGGCGCTTATGTCATGACAGACCGTGCGACTTGGATAAGTTTTGGCAATAAAGGCGATTATGCAATTGATGTCGAAGGCGATGACGCCATGTTTAATCAGTACGGCGTTATTCTTGTTAATCCGCAGAATTGCCCAAATGTGAAAACTGAAGAAGGCCAGCTTTTTATCGACTGGCTAACGTCACTTGAAGGCCAAGATGAAATTCGAAAATATGAGATTGGCGGCCAGCAATTGTTCTTTCCGAACGCAAGCAAGTAAGCCAGTTAAACAAATGCCGAAGCGATAAAAATGCGCTTCGGCATATTGGCATAACAGAACCTTCTAGCTCATAGAATTAAGCAGGTTCACTGTTTTTCATATATTCCTTAAGTGCTGCTTTATTGCTTGGTTCACTTTCTTGCGCCGCAGAAGTAAACAAGCTTGGCACTACATTAGATTCATCTTTTATATTGAAGATAGAGTTCAAAGCCATTTCAGCCTGAACACGTTCAGCCACACGCCGCATATAGGCAGCTTCATTAAACGAAGATGTGCCTTCATCTTCTTCAAGTACAACATTTTCCATTGACGCCTTGGCCGTATGGGTGTGCAGCGTTGCGCTTGATTGGCCGCTTGTAGCTGACGGTGCTTGGGTCGAACTGGTCGAGCCTGAATTTTGGGTATCAGTAGGATTGTTTTGCGAAGTTGGCGCCTGTGCTTCGACCTGCTCTTCAGTTTCTGGCTGAGTTTGCGGGTTTGGATTCACAACAGGCTTTGGAATGAGAGGTGTAACAATATTTATAAGACCACCAAGCATATAATTAGCTCCTAATTATTTATATGCGAAGCTTTTACGTGTCTTTGTTTTAAAATTTGATCTTCGAAATTTGAGCAGTTTTTCTTAAATTAAAACTTCATTTTAGATAATATACGCAAATTCATACTGGTTAGAGTGCTGTGATATTCCAGCACTTAATCAATGATAGCGCCGCGAAAACCAACAACACGAGAAGCCATTGCATGTGCTTTGTGGCAGGCTTCGTGGATGGAACAACCGCTTAGTAATGCACCGAGAAAAGTACCATTAAAACTGTCACCGGCACCCGTCGTATCGACAACGTTTTCCGCAGGCATGAAATTGGCGTCACCCAAAGCTTCAGCGCCGCTGATTACAATCGGTCCCTTATCGCCGCGCTTCAGAATACAAATGGGCATATTATAAGATGTTAGCCGCTTTGTGGTTGTTGCTGCATCTTCATCAAACAGCGCCATCTCATCATCGATTGAAGGAAATCCAATATCTGTGAGTTTCCAAAAATCCGATACGACAGCGCGTGCCACTTCTGGAGACTCCCAAAGTGCAGGGCGAAAATTGGAATCAAACCCGACCAAAACACCGTTGCTGCGCAACTCTGCAAGCCGCTGTAATAAAGCGCTACGAATAGTCGGCGTTAAAATCGCAACCGTAATTGCTGATAGATAGATCAGATCTGCACCATCAAATGATGAAAAGTCTGGCGCATCGTCCGTGCCGAACATGATGCGCGCAGCGGACTGGCTTCTCCAATATTGGAAAGTGCGTTCACCCTGCGCATCTGTGTTAATGGCGTAAAGACCAACCGTGCGCGTCTTATCAGTGCCGATCAGATTGGCGTTGATATTTCTGGCTTCAACAACGGACTTCAAGCGCATTGAAAACTTGTCATCCCCCACGCGGGAGACGAAAGACACATTAGCTTTATCAGCGATTGTGCGCTTTAAATAAATCGCTGAGTTTAAGACATCGCCCGCAATGCCTATTCGGGCGGAATGACCATCGGCATCGACGCTTAACTCTACCATCGCTTCACCAGCGCATCGTATGTCTTTTACGTTTTCGAACGAGATCATTTGAAACTGCCTTTTCAACTATGCGCAACATGCGCCGAATAGGCGGAAGTAATAATTATCGTTGGGTAAAGTGCAAGGCTTGAAAATCAATAATCCCGCTCGAAGAAAACCCCAAGGCTAGTATCACCGTTTGAATCTACGGCTCCACGCGCCGTTAGGCTCTCGGTAATATCCAAATTGATCGTTGCTTCTGTTTTTTGGCCAGCTTGCACGCCAAGATAAACATTATCCGATATATATTTGCCAGCTTTAACGGCCGCGTTTCCATCGCTATCTTGAACAATATCAAGATCATCAAAACCTAGACCATCTCGAAGACCATCGACCAATCCTGGACTTTTGCCGCCCGTTAGCTCGATTGCAATTGCTGCAAGACGCGCGATCTGTGTCGCGGTCAATTCACCTATATTGCGATCAAAAATAATAGCAGCAAGAACTTCATCTTCGGGCAATTCAGGCGAAGAGGAGAACGAGACATTAAGATCAGATACCCGGCCACTGAGTATTATAGAGGCAGTTACATCACCTGATTGTGTCGTTGCCACAAAGCGTAATGTCGGATCAAGATCGCCGGACAGAGTGACTGAACCTTCAGTTAAGTCAAAACGCTTTCCGATAATGCTCAAACGACCTCTGCGCAAATCAAAACGACCGCTTGGATTTACATTGGTAATAGGGCCCTGAATTGTGATTCGACCGCCCAATTCAGCATCCAATCCACGTCCGCGCACAAAAATCTGAGACGGTGCATTGATCGTCAAATTTAACTGGATAATGCTCGGCCGGCTGGATGGTGTGGGTAGCGGCGTTGCCTTCGCCAAACGATCCAATGTGCGTTGAACATCTGCATCAGGATTAACATTTTTAACATCGAGCAACTCGATATCGCCGCCAAATGTTTCAGGCACGGTGATCTCGGTTTTACCTAAGTCAATCTGACCTGCCAAAGTTGGATCGCGCAGCAAATTGCCTGTCAGTGTTAAATTGCCGCCCGCACGCGTGGAAAATGTCTGGCCATCGCTGTAAGCAGCATCATTGATTTGAATTGCTAAATCTGCAGGCAAATCACCGGTAATGCCGACGCTGCCTGAACCAGATACAGCGCCACCACGCGCAAGCTGTGCGTTAAAGCGTTGAATAACGATTGCATCGCCGCGCAGTCCCGCAAGAAGGCCGATATTATCAAGGCTAAGGTTTGATAATGGATCGCTGACCGTGCCGCCAGCAACTGACAATATGCCCTCGGCTTTAGGCGCACTCAGGCTTCCAGTTGCCGTCACATTAAAACGTGCCTGTCCACCAATGCGCGTGCCACGACCAGCCAGAAAACGTTCGGCAACACTAAGCGGTGCTGTGCCTTCCAAAGAAACATTAAGGCCGTTTCCTTGTAATGGGATTTGTCCTGAGCCGTTAATTTGAATGTCTTGAGCGTTTGAAACTTTCAAACGCTCAAGCGACACATTTTGATTAGCGCCATTAAAATCACCGCTTATCGCAATCGCAAGCGGCGTAACGCCATTGCTTTGAAGGGCGTTCGCTGTAATGCCGTTTCCGTCAAAGTTGAAATTTACTTTTGGCGACGCAGGTGTACCAGTGGCAACAATCCGCCCGCTTAGCGCTCCACCAGCTTCAAGTCCGGGGCTGAAAGCATTGGCAACACGCAGCGGAAGATTGGAGATATTTGCCGTGATGTTGATCGTCTCGCTCACACTACCGGCAATATTGATCATGCCACCATCAACATTCAAACGTGCATCAGAAATTGTTGTTTTTCCATCGCGGATGACAATTTTGGCTGGATTAACCAGTGCAGCATCACCCTTGTCAGAACGCAGTGTCAGCGTGTTCACCGTGACGCGTTGCTCACTTGCGGTTTGCTCAAATCGACCCGCAGTTACAAGACGCGCATTTTCTTGAACCATAATAGCTTCAAGATCGAAATCTGTGATCGTTCCGTTCGTATCTACTTTTCCTGAAACTGTTTTAACCTCAACACCGCCAGCAGAAATGTTGCGTGCTGACACTTTGGCATTAACAACGGGCGACTTTAAAAGTGTTTTGATTTGCGCATCAATATCCGCACTGCCCACCTTGTTGTCGGCGTAGATAATGTTGTTTGCGGTAGCGGTAATCTCAGCAGACTGTGAATTATCTTCTGTGATCAGCTTAACATCGGCATTCAAACTGCCGGAAGCTTTTTGCAAAGCAAGCGCTGCCATTGAGGAAATATCCGTAGCTTTTACAACGGCGCGACCATCCATAAGGCCAGATGCGTTTTGCCGCGTTAAATCAAGCTGAATATCTGCCCCGCCAATCTTTGCAGCAATGCTGTTTAAGATCAGTTCAAGTTCAGTGCGTTTAATCTTACCCGCCAATGAAAGTGGCTGACCATCGATAAAGCCATTACCGGAAAGCGCGCCTTCAACAAGCTCAGGCCCTGCGACACCGCGATAAGCAGCCTTTAGTCCGCTCACTGGTTTTCCCGACAAAGTGCCATTTTCAATGCTGATTACAATATCCGTATCATAGGGCAGCTTTACGCCTTTGACAGTTCCAACGAGCGATACAGCGCCTTGGCCCGCGTCAGAAATATCAGCAATATCGCGCAAATCTGCGGTGGCCGTTAAGCTTGTATTCTCAGACGCATAATTACCGGTGAGAAGAATATCTGCTTGATTGTTCAAAATCCGTAAGCGGTCAAAAGAAAGCCCGTCTTTGTTACGCGTAACATTGCCCGACAGTTTGGTTCCGCCAGCAAGTAGCTTATCTGTCGTTTCATCGCCGGTAAGAATACCGTTCGCAACACCGTTCAGATCAAGGTTAAAAGCCCCTAGAATATATTTAATATTGCCCGTCGCCACCAGTGCGAGTGTGCCGGCCAATTCGCGCTCCAACACGTCACTGAATGAGGACAGATTGCTTGCTTGAAAACCAATTTGTCCATCAAAATTTCCGGTCGTTAGAGCACCATTTGTGCGCAGCGCATAATCGCGACCTTCAACATCAAATTGAGAAAGTTGTAATGCTTCGCTGGTGCGCCATGAGCCTGAACCTGCAATCTGTACAGCGTCGCCAATTGCTTGACTAAGAGCCTTATCTACAAGCGCAATTCCATCAACTGTGCCACGCGTTATAAATTCAATCGCGCGGCTTTCAGGCACCGTAAAATTAGAAATCGTGCCTTCTGTTTTAAGGCTAATTTGCGCGACAGACGCCTCGGCCGTTTTCAGCCCTGTCAATGAGAGTGTTTGCTCGAAACCATCATCATTGGCTGCATCATAAGCAATATTAAAGTCTGCACGCTCAAAGGTCGTTGGTGTTGCACTATTCTCGTCTGGCAGCACAATGCGATTACCATCAGCGTCAACAATTTCAGTGTTCAGGTTTAATTGGCTTAGAAAGCCATCGACTAAAATACGCGCGCTCACATCAAGGCGGATCGCACCACTATTCAGCGTTAAACGATCAAGTTGAGTATACCCTGCATTCGATAATAAAATTTGCGCCTCAAGCCGGCTCGCATTGCCCAAAAGCGTTTGGTATTGCGCTGGCATAATGCTGGACAAAGGGCCGCCAAGCCTTGCAAAGATTTGCCGCCCATCCTCAATGTCGTTAACATTGACGTTGCCGTTCAAAATACGTTTGCTATCAACATCAAGCCCAAGATCAACACGCAACTCGTTAAGTGGTGCATCACCTTTAACTGTCAGTGCGACAGGTGGCTTGCCTTCTAAATCCAAAAGATTTGCGATGATGCCATCGTTTGGCTCTTGCAAAACCACATCAAGTTTAACGGTCTTATCAACATCATTATAAACAACATTGAGCACCAAAGAGCCGCCAGGGCCATCCAAGCGAACAATATCTAAATCTGTCGTCAGAGAGCCGTCTATCAGCGATATCGCGCCTTTAACGGCTAATTCTGATTCAAGCCCAAAAACGGTTTGTCCAAAAGTGATAGAAGGAACATCGAGCTCTTCCAATTTTATAGAAACCGGCAAGTCAGGTAGCGTGAAGTCCATGGCTTCTGCCGATGGGGCGCTGTCATCGGCCTTTGGTCCGCGCGGCATATCAATGCTTTTGGCTGTCAGTTTTTCGATTTCTAACCGACCAAGCAAAAGCGCTGTTCGGCTCCAAATCAATTGCGGTTCTACAATCGTTAGCCAAACACCATCTTCGTCTGCAATTGTAATGCTATCGAAAGATACATTTGAAGAAAGTGTGCCCTTGATACCGTTCAATCTGATTTGACGGTTATCAGCCGATAATGTTTCTTCAACGAAAGTTATAAGTGTAGAGCGCTGCTCGGCCTCTTGCGCCAAGCCCTGATGGAGCATTGAGCTTACAAATAAACAAATAAGGGCGAAAAATTTTGCAATGCGGATCATTAAAATGCCTGCCCAATTCCCGCATAGATGCCATAATGCGGATCGCGATCACGCCGATTAAGCGGCATAGCAAAGTCTACACGTATGGGACCAAGGCCAGTGAAATAACGCACGCCAAAGCCTGCGCCTAAACGTACATCCTGATCAAAGCTTGGCAGCGTATCCGCAGACACTGTGCCTGCATCAATAAACACTGCGCCGCCAAAGTTTCCCCACGCCTTAAAACGTAATTCCGCAGAGGCCTCTAATTTGGATTTACCACCCGTTATATCACCGTCGGTATCCTCAACGCCTATCCCGTTAAAGTTATAGCCGCGCACCGATCCGCCGCCACCGGCAAAATAAAGAAAATTGTCAGGCGTTTCGCTGCGATCAGGACCAACAATTGACGCGGCCAATGCACGGCCTGCAAGCACAATGCGGTCATCTTCACCAAAGGACAAATAACTGCGTGCTTCGGCCTTAACTGCCGCACCAAAATTTTGATAATTAAACTCGTAGAACGGCTTTACTGCGCCGCTCAGATAAAAACCCTCGCTCGCATCAAGTTTGCTGTCACGTGAATCGTAAACCGCTGAAAAATCCAAGCCTGCTGTGATAAAGTCCCGATCTCCAAGCTTGCTTTCGAACTTTGCAGCTTCGACAAAGACGCCGCCATTGAAAATCAATGCATCGGAATAATAATGCGTAAGACCAATATTACTGCCAGCAGATGTTTCTATGAAACTATCATTGTACTCGCGGCGCGCATAAAGATTGAAATTTAAATCTGTATCAGGCGTGAAAACACCAGGTTTTGTGAATGCTGCGCCAAGTTCGTAATCAAACTTTTGATAATCAAAGGTTGAGCCAAGTCCGCCCACTTTCGCATCAAGTCGCAACCGTTCAGCCTTACCAAACAGGTTGCGGTGAAGCCAGTAACTCTCCAACCCGACGCCATCGAGGCTGGACACGGTTGCACCCAATCCGATGCGCCGTAATTTTCGTTCTTTGACGATCAGCCCTATCGGCAGTGTTCCATCTTCAGAAACAGCTTTGCCTTCTTCGATTTTTTGCGTTGAAAAAACACCAAGGCGGTCTAAGCGCTTTTTAGCTTTTACCAAATCATCAGGATCAAACTCATTACCAGCCACCAAACCAGTTTGACGCGCAACAAAAGCTGGGTCCATACGATCAGTGCCTTGCACATCAACATCGCCGTAAACCGCGGGTGGACCGCTCTCGACGGTAAGCACAACATTGAGCTCTTGCGTAGGATGGTTGGCCGTAACAGCCCTATCGGTGACCTTAGCGGTCGCATAACCTTGTTGGCGCCATTTATCTTTTAAAAGTTTTGATGCTTTGCCGACAGAACCTGCCTTAGCTTCTGCACCAGCGCTAAACCCAACATCTTCCAAGCTTGGCAGTTCATCCCCGCGCATGGTTGGCGCAGGCGGCGCACCTTCAACTTGCGCATTACCGAATAGATAAACCGGCCCTGGATTCACCTCGACAACAATGGTGTCGCCTGAGTTAAATTCCGTTCCAACCGGCACACTTGCAGCTTCTGTACCGTTGATTTTGATCGAGATTGTGCCGCCATAACGGCCTTCATTGTAAAGAGAAGCTAAGATGCGTCGATAATCACCTTTAGCACGTGCAATCACGCCCGCAGAACCGCCCACAGCGCGGTCTTTACCTTGCCAAAGTTGAGAGGCTGATTTTATCGCATCACCCACGACGTCTTCATCATTAACAACTGAAAAATTAACATCATAACGTTTGGGATCAATCAGATCAGCATTGTCTTTTTCTTCATCGGAAGTACATTTTCCAAGGATGCAGCGGCCAAAAAGCTCCAGAGCATGGGCGTGCGACAACGGTGCAGCGCTGCACAAAAGCGCAAGCCCCGCAGCATATAACAACTGCAACTTATGTTTTCTCACAATAGCGATGTACCCAGACTCGAAAAACAAGATGACCTCATAACACGCTATGATGGACAAAATAAGTCAATAGGAGGTGAATATAACTTTCCATTTACAATGATTTGTCACTCAATAGCTAAGCATATTCTTAACTATATTTCAAAACTGCAGGCAATTAGGGAATTAGCTGAGTACTGCTTTCGCAGACACATATTGTGGCCCTATAAATTCGAAAGGAGAGAGCACATAATGCTCTCTCCTTTATTTGCGGCCCTGTGGTGGGGAGGGTTGAGCCGCTGGACGAAAACTGAGGGTGTGTTTTCATTACCTGAACGCTCAACCTGAAAAATAGTTCCGCTTGTGCTAATTTTTTAAAACCGTGCCCTTTGCCGACGTTGTTGTGGTGCGACAAACATATGCAGATAAATGACGTTTATTATTAGTAATGATGGAATTGCAATAAAGCCGCCAGCTGGCCCCCAAAGCCATATCCAAAAGACCAAGCTTAAAAAGACAAAGAACGGATTCATTGTCGTGCGTCTTCCGATAATTGTGGGCGTTATGAACTGTGCTTCAAGGAAGTTAACTCCTAAGAAAACGGCAGCAGGCGTTAGAATCGCCAATGTTTCTGTATGTGTTGCCAGCCCGACACCGATCAAAATCACACTCATAACCGCAGGGCCAATATAAACGACATAGTTTAAAACGCCTGCCAGCATGCCCCACAGAAAAGGCGACGGCACACCGATCAGCCAAAACAACAAAGACACCGTTATTCCCATGCCTAAATTGATATAGGTTATGGAAATCAGGTAACCTGATACGCTGTCTTCAACGTCTTTGAATATGCGCGCCACATGCCAACGTGTTTTCCGCCGAACACATAATTTAAGTATGAGGAGGCGCAAGTCGTGGCGCGTCGCAACAAAGAAATAAAAGCTTGCTAAAAATATTGCGATTTGGCCAAGAATAATAGGCGCTAGAAATGCCGCCTCTTCAAACGGGCCGCTCTCGTCTACTTCCACTTTCATTGCAGTCGCTTCGCCGCCAGCCATTTTTTGCAGTTCTTGCTGAAATGACCCAACGGTTTCAAACACGCCTTTCCAGTCGGCCAAACTTATCTGGAATTGGTTCCATATTCTTGGCACCCGGTCCATCCAGCTCGACATTGGCACTGCGAAGGCTGCAAAGCTTGCGAGTATCAAACCCGCAAATAATGCAACGACAAGCATAGCCGAAACAGAAGGGCGAATTTTACTCTTTTCGATCCGGTCAGCAATTGGGCCGAACATAATGCCAATGACTATGGCAAGCGCGATGGGCGCAATTATTGTCTTTCCCAAATGCAGCGCCACAAGACAGGCAAACAAGCCGATCACAACCACTGAAACATTCGCGGCGATCTGCAGGTTTTTTTCTATCGCATTTGCAGCTTTTTTTTCATAAATATCATCGGCATTTTGCATCAATTGTATTGTCCCCCTTGGATAACAATACAACGCCAGCGGAAAGGTTCCGCCCAAACCGCCGATCTGTAAATTATTGCGTCAACGGGACGTCAATTTTTACAATCATACCTTTTTCGTCAAAACTGCGGTCAAAAGAACCGCCAAGTTCGCCTACAATATTGGCATTTATCAATTTTGTACCAAAACCGCCGCCTGCGCTAACAGTTTCTGTTTTTTCGCCAGTGAAATTCTCTCGCCAAACAATAGAAAGTCCGCGCTTGCGTTTAGGTAGCTTTTTGATCTTCCAATTGATTTGCATGGCGTTTTCAGTGCCTGACATACCGCCATATTTTAACGAGTTGGTCGCTAATTCATGAAGGACCAAACCGAAGGCTTGGCTATATTTTTCATCCAAAGACACTTCAGGACCGCTTAACTTAACTTCATTCGCATTTTTGCCGAATACTTGCTCAAGCTCACTTTTCAAAAGATCACCAAAACTTGCGCGTTGCCACTTTGACCGCGCCAACACATCCTGTGCTGTCGCCATGGCCTGAAGCCGCTCTGAAAAGGATTTGGTAAATTCAGGCAAATCGTTCGAGCTACGGGCCGTTTGGCGCGCGATTGAATTAATACGTGCAATCGAATTTTTGATCCGATGCTTCATCTCTTGAAGCATTAAATCCTTATCCTGTGCAGCTTTTTCAGAATAAAGACGCAGTTCTTCAGAATTGCGCAATGAACTCAACTGGAGTTTGGAAGATGATGCCAACGCACCGGCAAACAAAAATGATAAAAGGCCGGTCATAAGCGCATATAATAGACTGTTATCAAGTGAGCCGCTCGCAGGTTTGATCACTTCAACTTCCCATGCACGGCCCGCCATGTTAATCGTCTTTACTGATCTCAACCCACTTTTATCAGCATAGTTATCATAATTTTTACTTTGAAAAACCACCGTTTCGCTATTGTCTGTCTTGTCTTTCGTTTGGACATATAGACCCAAGGCAGAAGACAATGTTCGGGACAATGCAGCATTGTGAAGGTCGCCAATGCGAAACGCTGCAAAAACAAAACCTGTTAGCGGTTGGTAGTTATTAGCAATGCGAACAACATCAATGTTTTTTTGCTTAATCGGTGCGTAAATCAAAAACCCAAGCTGCTGATCACTATCAATCTCTTGAACCAGACGAACAGGCGCTGTTGCACTTGGGCGACGGTCTCGTGCAGCCGCAATCATCGCATCACGGCGATTAGTTTCGGCAAACATATCATAGCCCAATGCCTTTTGATTGCGCTCATCATTTGGCTCAAGCAGCAAAACCGGAACGCGAAAGCTTTCGTCTGATTCTGGGTATAATTTTCTTTCAAGGTTATAATTGCGCTTGATTTCATTCTCTGCAGCAAGCTCATTACCCGCCACAAAAATCGGCGCAAGACCAAGCCCTTGAATGCCGCGATAATTCTCAACCAAACCAAGATCAGCGACAAACTCTTTAAAACCGCTGCCTTTATCATCAATGTCGACTGTATTGACCAAGGAGCGTGTCGCTGAAAGAAGAGCGACGTGCTGCTTCACACCCTCTTCCAGATTGTCGATAATATCATCGGCAACAATATCAAAGCTTGCACGTTCAGCTTGGCGTGTGGAGTTGAATACCGCATAGGCAGCAACGAGCCCGAGAAGCATCGTCACCGAAAACAGAATTGTTGGAAGGCGGTTACGCATCATATCTCCATGTTATACGAAGACATTTAACGCCAAGCAGGGTTTTTACAATATAATAAATGCATAGAGCACGCATGTTTGGCGCAACCTGAGGTCGCGTCTTCATGACTTAGCTATGCCGGTTCTCTGCTGATGGGAATACCAATGAATAGCTTACAGTCCCCCCATCCACTTCTATTTCGGCAGAACCACTCACAGAAGTCGGTATGATACGCTGTAACATCGGCTCACTGAAAACATTCGTAAATTCGGGTTGGACAGCACCTGAATCGGCGCTCTCACGCCAAGTAATATGAGTTTCATCAATACCCGCTTCATTGGGCAGTACCCAGCAATCAATGACCGCTGAGACAGCGCCCTCATTTTGGGCGTCGCGGCTTGCCAAATTAACGATAAGCTCGTGAAGCGCTAAACCAACATGGGTGGCTGCATTGGGCGTTAAAACAGGGTCAGCGCCCTTAACTTTGATTCTTGAAACATCTTCGGGGAAGTATTTTTTGACCTGATTTTCAACTAAATCATGAAAACCAGCGCCCGACCAACTCATATCGGTGACCAAGTCCTGCGATGCGGACAAAGAAAAAATGCGCCCGCGAAAGATTTTCAAAAACCCACCAAGATCAGAGTGCCCGCGCGCGGTCTGCGAAGCCAAACTTAAAACGATCGCAAGAAGGTTCTTTGAGCGATGGCTAAGCTCGCGCAAAAGGTTTTTCAAAACCTGCTCACGATGCCGCTCTTCAGATATGTCTTTAATCATTGTTAGAATGAGGGGTGCACCATAGGGGCTTGCAACGAAATCAATGATGATTTGATAAAAGCCGCTATCCGGCAGATGAACTTCAAATTCTTCTGTTTCGCGGCTCTCCATGACTCGGCTTTTAGCAAGCTTCAATTTTTGCCCTAAGTCCTCGCCGAAGATTTCCGTATCAACAGGATCAGTATCTTGATCAAAATGCCAAGGCTTGTGCATATTCGCAACGAATAGATATTCGCCGCTTTCGGCCTGCGCGCATACACAAACACCTGAGTGTACCAGCGCAAGGATGAGGCCATCACGAAAGCGATCTTCCCTATAGTCCTTGCGGTGCCACGTCAGGTTTCTTTTCACAGTCTAGCCCTTTAATTACTCTAATTACGCCACATCAGGTGCCGCTAGAGCAACACCTGATGTTATTTTATTATCTACGCACCAGCGTCAAGACTGCTGAAATCAGCAGAAAAGCCAAGAATGCATAAAACAGAATTTGCGCGATTCCAACTGACGCTCCTGCAATACCGCTAAAGCCCAGTAGGCCTGCAACTAACGCAACAACGAGGAATATAAGTGCATAATGTAGCATTGTTCTCTCCTATTTATTCTCTGAGAACTAAACGCTCAACTGCTGATTCTGTTCCAAATTAAGCAACTTCACTTTCAGATTCATTGAAGAAGAGTGCCTGACTGATTAAGGCCTTTACCATCTGTGGATCAAAAGGCTTTGTGACAAGAAATGCAGGTTCAGGCCGTTCGCCCGTCAGCAATTTTTCAGGGAAAGCTGTAATGAAAATCACAGGGATGTCAGCGGTCTTTAGAATATCATTGACCGCATCAATACCAGAGCTGCCATCGGCCAATTGAATATCGGCGAGCACCATTTTAGGGCTTGTGCGGTTAAATAGCTCTACAGCCTCTGAGTGCGTGCGCGCTATGCCTGACACAGTATGGCCCAAGTCCTCAACCATAGCCTCAATATCCATAGCGATGAGCGGCTCATCTTCGATAATCATAATCTCGGTCGTAACTTGCTCGGCGATTTGCGAAGACGCTTCGTCCAGCAAGTCTCCGACTTCATTTTTCTCACGGTCGAGCACTTCACCAATTTCCTCTGCTGTGAAATTTTCTAGTGATGCCAGCAAAAAAGCCTGCCGTGCTGCTGTGCCCACATTTGATAAATTCTGAGCAGCTTTCTTTTCCCAAGCAAATGGTGAATTGATTTCTGGGATTTTCACATCTGATGACGCAAAAATACCTGCAAACATCTTGAACAAAGCAATACGATCGCTTGAAGCGGTTGGAAACGCACCCACATCTGCAATAAGCGCTTCGAGCGTTGCCGCCACATAAGCATCACCCGACGTCTGCGAACCTGTTACAGCGCGTGCATACCGACGTAAAAGTGGTAAATGCCCTGCAATACGCGTAGATAAAGTCATTATTTGTATTCCTTTGAAGATCTTCGTCGTAAGCTAAATGAAGCGTATCAAAAAAAGTTCCCAATGCGCGGAACTTTTTTTTCGTTAGCGCGTTTAATATGGCTAGATCAATTATCGAGATTTCAATGACGTATTCACAAAATAAAAAATTAAAGCAAGAAGGAGCGGACAGCAACAACTCCGCTAGCGAAGTTAGCACTCAAATTTCCACTAAACTTCAGGCCCTTTATAAATCAGTTGAAGACCAGACTATTCCAGATCGCTTCCTTGATCTGTTGGAACAGTTGGACGCCGCTGAAAGTAACCACACCAAAGGCGGCCATAAATGAGTACTGCTGAGAAAGAACTAGCGCCAGGTTTTAAAAAGGAACTGCTTGGCAGCTTGCCGAGCTTGCGCGCATTTGCGTATTCCTTAACTGGTGCCGCAGACAAAGCTGATGATCTTGTTCAAGATACAGTGCTTAAAGCTTGGGCGAAAAATGAAAGTTTCCAGATGGGAACGAACATGAAAGCTTGGCTTTTTACGATTTTGCGTAATGAGTTCTACAGCCAGATGCGCAAAAAAGGCCGTGAAGTGCAGGATACTGAAGGCACATTTACAGACAGCTTAGCTGTTCATCCAGGCCAAGACAGTGCGCTTGATATGCAAGACTTTAAAAAAGCGCTCGATCAACTGCCAGAAGATCAACGCGAAGCCATTGTTTTAATCGGCGCTTCGGGTTTTTCCTATGAAGAAGCTGCTGAAATTTGTGACTGCGCCGTTGGTACGATTAAAAGCCGCGTCAGTAGAGCACGGTTACGCCTTGCTGAAATTCTCGATGTTAAAGGCGCATCAGATTATGTGATGGATGCAAATGCAGCCTCAATCGGATCACGCGCCTATTCCAGATAATAGGCTCTTTCCCAACAAAATGAGTGCCCTAAATCTAAACCACCTTGGCCAACAGTAATGAGGTGAGCGTGTTAACAACCTGCTCATCCGTAAACGGCTTGGCTATTGCTGCACGATAAGGGAACGGAATATAGGTTTCAGGATCAACATCGCTGACCGTGAGCAAGGCGACTTTGGGGTTTGAACGCGCGATTACAGACACAAGGCCGCTTATGATCTCGCTCGGCATATCAGCATCAATGATTAGGACATCATAGTTGATCGCCGATAGTTTTTCTTGAGCATCGTCTGGCATTATTACATGGATTTCACAGTTAAAGTGATCAGCTATAATGCGTTCTATATCTATTGAGATGAGATATTCACGTTCGACGATTGCAATAAGTTGAACAGAACCAATTGACATTTCCAGCTCCGAAAACACCGCAACTCGCAGGGCCAATTGGGTCTGTCATTTAAATAAGACATATAAAGCGAAATTATTTATACTCTGATGCCATCAGAGTTGAATGGAAAAACATGAAAAATGGTAAGTCTCGCGCCCCGAACCGCACGGAATGCGCACATTGCCCCTTAAGTAAACTAGAGGCCTTTCGCCGTTTTGAAGGCGATGAACTCGCTTATGTTGAAAAGTTTAAAACGGGCGAACTCACGGCCGATGCAGGCACAACCATTATCGTTGATGGCGCACATAATGCGCATCTTTATACTTTACTTTCAGGCTGGGCTTTTCGCTACAAAATACTCGAAGACGGGCGTCGGCAGATTTTAAACTATGCTGTGCCTGGCGATCTGCTGGGATTGCAGGGCAGCATAACAGGCGAAATGCAACACACCATTGAAGCCCTTAGCCCTCTAACGCTTTGTGTTTTTGAACGTGATAAGGTGACCGATCTATTCTCAAAACACCCAAGCCTTGCATATGATATAACGTGGATCGCAGCGCGCGAAGAGCGCATTTTGGATGAGCACCTATTATCAATAGGACGGCGCTCGGCCTTGGAACGTTCAGCATATTTATTAGCGTTTTTAAATCGACGCGCGCGTAACTCGGGCATATTTACAACCAAGAACAATGTCATTCCAATTACACAGCAGCATGTCGCGGATACATTGGGGCTTTCAATTGTCCATACGAACAAAACACTGAAAAAGCTCCGCGAGAAAAAACTTATCGAATGGCGTGATGGCGGCTGCCTTGTTCTTGATGAGGCGCGCTTATCAGAACTTGCCGGATGGGAACATACAGACGAAAAACGCCGGCCATTTATTTAAAAGCCCCATAAAAAAGAACGCGCCGGCAAAACCGACGCGTCCTCATACTTTATATTCTTCAACTATCAATCGGATACAATTGCTTTAAGCATCCACAGGGCTTTTTCATGGAAAGTGAGACGTGCGGTTAGCATATCTTCGGTTACCATATCGCCTGCTTCGCCTGCTTTAGATCCAACCTCACGGATTGTGCGTGCAGCAGCTTCATGATCTTTAATCAGATCAGCTACCATGTCGTGGGCACTGGAATTATCGACACTGTGGCCTGTTGGTGCAAAGTTTTTCATGTCACCAAAATTAACAGGTGCAATATGTCCCAATGCGCGCACACGCTCAGCAATAATATCGATTGCCTCAAACAGCGTATTATAATGTGCTTCGGTCAATTCGTGAATCGGGCCAAAGAGCGGTCCAACAACATTCCAGTGGTAAACCTGCGTTTTGATCATCAATTTGTACGTAGACGCAAGAACTTCTGAAAGCCCTTTAGAGGCCTCTTCGAGATAGCTTTCTTCAAGCCCAATTTCAGGTGTCGTTTTACGTGTTTTAGGATTTAAAGCTGTGACCTTCGCCATGATATAAACTCCTTCAATTATTGTGTTTCGCTTTGAACATTTTCGTTGGGAACCATGCCGCCAGATTGCGTATCGCTAAAGAAAAGCTCCACGCCGAACCAGACGACAAATGCCAAGCCGATCGCTATAAGCAGCACATTGAGCACTGGAATGCCTTTCCTGCCCTGCTTGGCTTCCACTTCTGATTTTACGGTTTTTGGCACGATAAAACCCTTTCATTATCTTTGGGCGCCTACAGACAGTGCAGCATTCCCTGAAATGAATTACTTGCGTGTTTGTGATAATTTCGTCGCCGCAAATGCTGCTGCAGCCACCATGAGCAACTTCTTTAAATTCATAGCGCCTGTCACAGACGACACAGAACTTGCACCCATTTGAGCCACCGCAACCGTATTATAAGCCATACGGCGGCGCGCTTTCTTATCGCGGTAATTCAAGATCGCTAAGACAGCGACGACCAGCAGACTGGTTGCTGCAGAAATTGCCGCTGCAATTAAAATAGCCTCGAAAGTTCCAAGATAAGTTGCAGCGTATGTAATGGCCGCAACAATCGCGAGGACGTAAGTCGTTAATGCGAACAGGCAAAGGATCGAATATAGGATCACTTGTCGTTTTGTTCGCTTAACCGTCGTCGCGACATCGGACTTCATTGCTCCAATGAGGAGTGGCAGAAAAGCATTCATTGGCTTTACTTACGCAAGAGCAGCGCAGCTAAAACGCCAACACCTGCCGCTATGCCAAGTGCCTGATATGGCCGCTCTCGGATTTGCTCTGATACTTTTTGATCGAGCGTTTCAAGCTCACCACGCAGACGCGCGATGGTTTGCTGAGCGTTTTCGGAAGCATATTCCGACGCTTCAATTGCGCTGCTTTTTGCTTCTTTAAATCGCTCGTTTCCAGCCTCAGTTAGCGCCTGTGTGAGCTTGCTCACATCTGCTTTTAACGCCTCAAGCTGCGCTTCAACGTTATTTGCATTGTTAGCGCCGTTTAAAACTTCTTTAGCGCGCGATGCTGCGCTCGTTTTTGTTGCCGCTGCCATGTGGGCCTCCAATATTCGTTGTTGATCTTACTTGCCCAAACAACGAAGCAGCCCAGCTTTGGTTCCAACTTTCTTCAACGCATTAAAGAAAAACCCGCTCGACAAACCAATAAGCACCAACAAGTCCAATTAAGATGGAGGCAGGGTTAGAAATATAAGTGCGGTAGAAAGGTTTGTGGCTAAACCACAGACCAACCGCGAGATAGGCCATGGCAATAACCGTTAGCTGACCCAGCTCCACACCGATATTAAATCCAATCAAGCTGGTAACAAAGCGGCTGCCATCAAGACCAAATTCGCCAAGAACCGATGCAAAGCCCAATCCATGCAATAAGCCAAAAAGCAGCACGACAATGAGGCGCCACGGTTTCATTTCACTGGTCATCAGATTCTCAACAGCGACATAGACAATCGACGCGGCAATAAGAGGCTCAACAATTTCAGGCGCAATATTAACAATTCCCAATATCCCCAAAGCCAAGGTCAATGTATGGGCCAAAGTGAACGTCGTTACCTGCAAAAGCAGCGGCTTTAGTTTAGGCGATAGGAAAAACAGACCGAGTACAAAAAGAATATGGTCTAGCCCAAGCGGTAAAATGTGCTCGAAGCCGGCGACAATATAACGCTTGAATACAGACCAAGCACTTTCATCGACCCCGCCTGTACGCGGAATTGCAGCGGAAACTTCCCCGTCACGCAAAAACGCCGTGTAAGCTTCTGGTCCACCCTCCTGTTGGCGCAGCACCAAAGGGCCAAACTTGCGCTCCCAGCCAATGGTAACTGAGGTATCATCTTCGGGGAGTTCTGCGCGCAATGTGAGCTTGGAATCACGTAATAATTCCACATTCAGCTCGTCTGAAATTTCCACACGATCAAGCACCGGTATTATTTTTGTTTCACCCGCCATGATTTTGAAGCCAGACTGCATCTGCGGCCAGAACGCACGGAACTTCTGCTCCATTTCATCGGGCGATAATGCGCGCAGGCTATCATAATCTGCGGCCTGTTCAGTCAAGTTGGTGTCTTCAACTTCACTTAAATTCACCCCGGCAACAAATGCTTCCAGATTAACATCAACGCTAAGCACCATTTCCTTATCATCAATAATAAGGTCACCAATTGCTGGCCGCGTTTCATGCGCATATGCCGCTGGTAACGTTGCAGCAAACAAGAGCGCGATCATCAGCAAACTTGACTTAAACCCAGTGAAGGACACATTGGGAAGCATGGAACTATAAAGGTTACGGAACATGTGGATTAATCGCCTTAGAATATTTGCGTCTGTTGCCTGCTTATTCAGCGCTCCTGCCAGCGCACACGAAATGTGGCTGGAAGGTGTGAACTATGAAATAGATGTGGATGAGAAAATCGTCAGCAATCTTAAAGTGGGACAAAACTTCAAAGGCAGTACCTACTCTTTTTTTCCAGACAGTTTTCAACGCTTTGACATAGCGCTAGCCGATCAGCTTAAACCTGTAGAAGGGCGCCTTGGCAATCGTCCAACTGTTGATATTAATGCATTGGGCGAAGGATTGAACATTCTCCTATATCAGTCAAACGATATGATCGTCACATATACGGAGTTTGATAAATTTGCGTCTTTTGTCACGCATAAGGCCTTTGAAAACACGCTTGCTGAACATGAACAACGCGGTTTTCCAAAAGATAAATTTCGAGAAGTTTATTCGCGTTATGCCAAGAGCCTTATTGGTGTCGGCAATGCGAGGGGCGCTGATCGCTCTTACGGACTAGAAACTGAAATCGTTGCGCTGGAAAACCCTTACACAGATAAGCTAGATGATGGGTTTGATGTGAAGGTTCTTTATCAGGGAAGCCCGCGCAAAAATGCTCAGGTCGAAGTTTTTGAGAAGACTGCGGATGCCGAAGACGATGTGCGGGTGTTCACGACAAGAACCAATGATGACGGCATCGCGACAATCGCGGTAAAGCCGGACCACATATACCAACTTGATGCAGTTGTTATTCGGCAACCCGCAAATGCGCTCGCGCAGGAAAAAAATGCTGTCTGGGAAACGCTATGGGCCAATATGACCTTTGCGACGCCCTGATTACCAATGCGGCGGCTTTTGCGTTGGCGCGGCAGCACTCGCATCAGACTCAAATTCTACGATACGGCCAGTTAGCGCTTCAACACGGCGGCGTAAATCAGCGATAATTTTGCCTTGTTCAACAACCACGCCGTTCAGATCATCAAGCATCTGAGCTTGATGCGCGGCCAAAATTTCCAAATCATCAAGACGTGTGGTTTCAGCCCGATCCATCATAAATCCTCTGCATAAAGTTTGTTCTTAAGAGCATAACACTTTCTAATGCGCACTGTCTCTTGCGATTTTAAGTTGATATCACTGATTTTGTTCGGCTACAGCTTATGTGCAGGGCTAGATTATCAAGCTGGACCTGCTAGGCTTTGACCAACTGATCAAATTTTGAGTGTGTTGTATGGCAGAATATGCAATCGAACTGGCCGGCATTAATAAGAGCTTTGGCCCCGTTAAAGCGAACCGCGATATCAATCTGCAAATCAAGCAGGGAACTATTCACGGTATTATCGGTGAAAATGGCGCGGGGAAATCCACGCTCATGTCGATCCTTTACGGGTTTTATCAAGCCGATTCCGGTGAGATTAGCATTGATGGCAAGAACACCAAGATCAACTCTTCCAATGACGCTATAGCGCTTGGCATTGGCATGGTTCACCAGCACTTCATGCTGGTTGAAAATTTTACCGTTCTTGAAAACATCATTCTTGGCGCTGAAGATTCCCAGCTTTTGTCAGGCAGCATTTCCAAAGCACGCTCAGAACTTGTTCGCTTAGAGAAAGAATATGAGCTGAATGTTGATCCTGACGCGATCATTGAAGAACTGCCTGTTGGTATTCAGCAACGGGTCGAAATTCTAAAGGCGCTTTACCGAGGCGCTGAAATTCTCATTCTTGATGAACCGACCGGGGTGTTGACACCATCAGAGGCAGATCACCTATTTCGCATTCTCGAACAGTTAAAAGAACAGGGAAAAACGATCGTTCTGATCACACATAAATTGCGTGAGATCATGGCCGTGACCGATGAAGTATCTGTGATGCGCCAAGGCACGATTGTAGCGACACGCAAAACGGACAAAACCTCTGTCGAAGAATTAGCCGAGCTTATGGTTGGCCGCCGCGTCTTGCTGCGCGTAGAAAAGGGCGACCCGAACCCCGGTGAAATAAAGCTTGCTGTTCAAAACCTGACCGTGCGCGATTCACGCGGCATCGATATGGTCAAAAATGTTTCCCTTGATGTGCGTGCCGGTGAAATTGTTGGCATTGCAGGTGTGGCGGGTAATGGGCAGAGCCAATTGATTGAGGCGATTACCGGCATAAGACCGGCAAAAGAAGGACGCGTTCTTTTAGACGGAGAACCGATTGATGTTACTGGGCAGGCCGATCCAGCCATGCTGCGCAAACGCGGGCTGGCCCATGTTCCAGAAGACCGTCACCATATGGGGTTGGTTCTGGCGTTTGAAGAGGCTGAAAATTCCATTCTTGGCTATCATGATGATCCAAGTTATTTATCTGGCCCGATGCTCAATATCGAAGCCATTCGCAATGATGCGCGCGATAAGATTGAAAAATACGACATTCGTCCAGCCAATTGCCGCTTAAAGACTGCGAATTTTTCTGGTGGCAACCAGCAGAAGATCGTGCTCGCCCGTGAGATGGAAACAGACCCTTCCGTTTTAATCGTCGGCCAGCCAACACGCGGCGTTGATGTTGGCGCCATTGAATTTATTCACAAGCGGATTATCGAAATGCGCGATGCGGGCAAGGCTGTCTTGTTGGTGTCTGTTGAGCTTGATGAAATTCGCTCACTTGCAGACCGGATCATCGTTATGTTCGACGGCAAGGTGGTTGGTGAGTGTGGGCCAGAAGCAACCGAAGGCGAGCTTGGCCTTTTGATGGCCGGTGTTACGAACGATAAAATAGAAGCGGCGGAGTAAACCCATGGCACAGCCTTATTCACAATTACCGCGGTGGGTCGATTACGGGCTTATTCCTCTTATTAATCTAACCGTCGCTTTTCTGGTCGCAGGTCTTGTTGTTTTAGCTGTTGGCGAAAACCCGCTTCGCGCAGCTGTCTTGATGGTTGAAGGCGCTTTTGGTTCCGGCGATGGCATTGGCTACACGCTTTACTATGCAACAAACTTTATCTTCACTGGACTTGCCGTTGCGGTGGCTTTCCACTGCGGGCTCTTTAATATTGGCGGCGAAGGCCAAGCCTATATTGGTGGTTTAGGTGTCGCTGTTGGGTGTCTTGCATTTGACAGCGTTTTTCCGTGGTGGATCAACCTGCCCATCGCCACACTTTGCGCGGCAGCTTTTGGCGGCCTTTGGGCGTTAATACCAGCTCTTTTACAAGCCAAGCGCGGCAGCCATGTTGTTATTACAACGATCATGTTTAACTTCATCGCAGCGTCATTGATGGTCTACCTCTTGGTTGATGTTTTAAAGCCTGTCGGGCAGATGGCTGTTGAAACACGCCCATTTGCTGAAGGTGCATCGCTTCCAAGATTGGATTGGATGATTGAGGCCTTTGGTTTCACGATTCGCCGAGCGCCGTTAAACATCACTTTTCTTTTGGCGTTGATAACATCGTTTCTTGTGTGGATTCTCATATGGCGCACGCGCCTTGGTTATGAAATCCGCACCATGGGCCATAGCCCGAAAGCGGCGCAATATGCAGGCATCAACACAACCAAGATCATTGTTATAACTATGATGATCTCAGGTGGTCTTGCCGGTATGATGGCGCTCAATCCTGTTATGGGCGCACAAGAGCGCTTGCAGCTTGATTTTGTGACAGGTGCTGGATTTGTCGGCATTGCTGTGGCGCTCATGGGCCGTTCACACCCTGCAGGGATTATTCCTGCGGCTATTTTATTCGGCATGCTCTATCAGGGCGGTGCAGAAATGTCATTTGAGATGCCAGCGATTACCCGCGATATGATCGTGATTATTCAAGGTCTCGTTATTCTTTTTGCTGGAGCGCTTGAGCACATGTTCCGCCCTTATATTTCATTGTTTTTTGGACGTATTGCAGACAGCTCTCTTAAAGCTGCACCAGCAACCACAGGAGAGGGTCATTGATAGAAGCGTTTAACACAATCATCCTAATTCTTGACTCAACTGTTCGGCTCTCTGTGCCGTTGCTGCTGGCTTGTTTGGCAGGACTTTATTCAGAGCGCGCAGGTGTGTTCGATATTGGCCTTGAAGGAAAAATGTTGGCTGGCGCATTTGCGGGAGCCGCAGCGGCATCGGTTTACGGTTCTGCGTGGATAGGCCTTGTTGCTGCTATTTTAGTCTCAATCGCCCTATCACTGGTTCATGGCTTTGCGTCGATTACGCATCGCGGCAACCAAATCGTATCGGGCGTTGCGATCAACTTTATTGCCGCTGGTTCAACAATTATTCTTGGCCAAGCTTGGTTTAGACAAGGTGGCAGAACACCGCCGCTCGGTTCAGACGGAAGCCGTTTTGAAACTATAAATTTGCCCTTCGCCGATAGTATCAACGGCATACCCGTTTTGGGCCCAATTTACTCTGAGCTTTTGTCTGGCCACTCTATTCTCGTTTATGTGGCGTTTGCAGCGGTGCCGCTAACGTGGTGGGTTTTGTTTAGAACCCGCTTCGGGCTGCGGTTGCGTGCTGTTGGTGAAAATCCGGCAGCTGTTGATACGGCAGGTATCTCTGTCGTTTGGCTGCGTTACCGCGCTGTGATTTGTTGCGGCATATTATGCGGCCTTGCAGGTGCGTATCTATCGGTTGCTCAAAATGCCGGCTTTGTGAAAGATATGACAGCGGGCAAAGGCTTTATCGCACTCGCCGCGCTGATATTTGCCAAGTGGAAACCCATTAATGCGATGTATGCTTGCCTTCTCTTTGGCTTTCTTGATGCGATTGCAATACGGTTTTCAGGTATCAAAATCCCTGGGCTATTTGAAATTCCAGCACAGTTCATGCAAGCGCTGCCTTATATTTTGACAGTTATATTGCTTGCTGGATTTATCGGCAAAGCGATCCCGCCGAAAGCCGGTGGGCAACCCTATGTGAAGGAACGCTGATATGGCCGACCTAGACCCGTTATTTTCTGCAGCTAAAACAGCAATGGAAAAGGCTCACGCAAAATATTCGGACTTTCCGGTTGGTGCCGCTATCTTAACCAAGGATGGCCACATCTTTTCCGGTGCCAATATCGAAATTATCTCATTTCCAGAAGGTTGGTGCGCTGAGACAACGGCCATTTCTCACTTCGTCATGGCTGGCGGCGGCGAGATAACCGATATTTGCGTCATCGCGGAGAAAAAGGACATTTGCACGCCCTGTGGCGGATGTCGTCAACGGTTAGCTGAATTTGCACCAGCCGAAGCAAAAGTACATCTCTGTACGATGGAGGGCATCGTGCAAACAGTGACTATGGCCGATCTCCTGCCGCACGGATTTGAATCTGATGTTCTGGCGAAAACAAACTAAACCAAAGCAGGCCTAATATTGAAAACGACAATCGACACGATCATTGAAAAGCTAGACGGTTTGGCACCGCGCACCGCACTTGTGCTCGGTTCCGGCCTAGGCGGGCTTGTTGATGCGCTCGAAAACCCCATCCGCTTTTCCTATAGTGATCTTGAAGGTTTTCCATCTAGCGGCGTTTCTGGCCATGCGGGCGAACTTGTTGCCGGCACCATAAGCGATAAGCCGGTATTTATACTTTCAGGACGTGCGCACTATTATGAAAACGGCAATGCCAACGCGATGCGCCCTGCATTGGAGCTTCTTAAAGGGCTTGGTGTTGAGCGCCTTATATTGACGAACTCTGCGGGTTCATTGCGCGATGATATGCCGCCCGGTTCTGTCATGATGCTAACCGATCATATTAATTTTTCAGGCACCAACCCTCTTATCGGCGAAGAAACTGACGACCGGTTTGTTGGCATGACATCGGCCTATGATAAATCGCTATGCGCTGCACTTGAAGCAGCAGCAGGAGAAGCCAAAATTGAACTAAGCAAGGGTGTCTATATGTGGTTTTCCGGCCCTAGCTTTGAAACACCTGCCGAGATACGCATGGCACGCACATTCGGTGCAGACGCCGTTGGAATGTCCACAGTACCCGAAGTTATCATTGGCCGTTTTCTTGGCCTAAAATGTGCAGCTTGCTCGGTTATTACAAACTTTGGAGCAGGTATTACCGGCTCTGAACTTAGCCATGATGAAACCAAAGAGATGGCTCCCATTGGCGGGAAACGGCTACAGGCTATCTTGGTAAAAGCCATTAGAGATTTGGATTAAATGACCAACCGAACAGAAATAGCAAACCGTGCGCTTGGTCTCATTGATCTGACCAATTTGAATGATGACTGCACATCGGATGCCATTATTGAATTGTGCCAAAGAGCACAAACCCGATTTGGAAATACAGCGGCAGTGTGCGTTTTTCCTGATTTTATTGTTCAAGCTAAAACCATTTTAGCTGACACCAACGTCAAGGTTGCGACGGTTGTAAACTTTCCTGCAGGCGGCGACGATGTGCGTGCGACAATGCATGAAACAAAACAAGCCGTTGCCGATGGTGCCGACGAAATTGACCTTGTTTTGCCTTACACAGCCTTGAAAAATGGCGATGCTGACACCGCGCGTCATATGGTTTCGACCATTCGTGCCGTAACCCACAATCAAGCAATTCTAAAAGTCATTATCGAGTCTGGCGAATTGATGGAGCCTAGCCTCATCAAGCAGGCCACACTTATTGCACTGGAAGAAGGTGCGGACTTTGTAAAAACCTCGACAGGCAAAGTAGAAATCAATGCAACACTAGAGGCTGCTCAAACTATCCTCGAAACTCTAAAAGAGTTTGGCGATAAATCGCGCGGTTTAAAATTTGCAGGCGGTATAAAAACCGTTGAAAATTGCGGCGCTTATCTGGCGCTTGTTGATAAAATTATGGGACCAGAATGGGCCGGTGTTGATACATTGCGCTTTGGTTCGTCCGCAATGTTAAACGATATACTTGCTGCGCTTGAAGGCGGCGAAACTGTGACATCAGAGGGCTACTAATCGTGGCCGTGTTGTTGCAGGAAATAATCGCTAAAAAGCGCGATGGGCTAAAGCTGAGCGATGGTGATATTTCCGACTTCGTTACGGCCATTCAAAATGAAACCGCAAGCGATGCTCATATCGCCGCCTTTGCCATGGCTGTTTATTTCCAAGGCATGGATGATGAGGAAACCGTTGCGCTAACGCTTGCCATGCGTGACAGCGGCGATGTGCTCAGCTGGCCAACCTTAAAACGCCCGATTGCGGACAAGCATTCCACCGGCGGTGTTGGTGATAATGTCTCGCTCATTCTAGCGCCGCTGGCTTCTGCGTGTGGTCTTGATATCCCGATGATATCTGGGCGTGGCCTTGGCCATACTGGCGGCACGCTCGACAAAATGGATTCAATACCCGGTTATATATCCGAGCCAGAAACCGCACAATTTTTAAATATAACACGCAAAGCTGGATGCGCGATCATTGGCGCTTCAGCGGCTTTAGCACCGGCTGACAAACGCTTTTATGCTGTACGCGATGTCACTGCGACGGTTGAAAATATATCCTTGATCACAGCGTCGATTTTATCAAAGAAACTGGCCGCAGGCCCTGATTGGCTGGTACTGGATGTTAAATTTGGCGATGGTGCCTTTATGCGCGAACAACACGATGCGCGAAAGCTTGCTGAAAGTCTCGTGCGTGTTGGAAACGGCGCAGGCACAAAAACCATTGCGCTATTAACCGACATGAATGAACCGCTCGCCAGTACTGTCGGCAATGCGGTGGAAGTTAAAAATGCCATTGAATTTTTAAACGGTACGCACCGTGATCACAGACTTGAGGCTGTCACGATCGCGCTTGTGACACAGATGGTATTCATCGCTGGATTGGCCAAAAGCGAAGAGGAAGCTGAAGAGCATGTCCGTTCAGCGCTTAGCAGCAATCGCCCTGCTGAAATATTTGCCCAGATGGTTCATGGGCTCAGCGGCCCTGCCGACATCATGCAAAACTATGATGAATATTTGCCGCGCGCTGCGGTCATAAGAGATATTCCAGCACCTGAAAATGGGTTTATCGCAGACATTAAAACGCGCTCTATCGGTGTTGCGGTTGTTGAGATGGGCGGCGGGCGACGTGCTGGCGGCGATAAGATCGACTATTCCGTTGGTTTTAGTCGATTAAAAAAGATCGGCGACAAAATCGAAAAAGGTCAGCCTCTTTGTACTGTTCACGCAAAGAGTGAGGCAGATGCAGATAAGGCGCAGACTACTATTCTTGAAGCTTACCGGATCGACTCAAAAGTACCGGATAGCAGAGCAATTATCGCTGATTTAGTATCTTAGCGCCGTAAGACCAGTTTGCCGGATTTGTACTCAAAACCACGCAGCTTATTCATAAAGCTCATACCGATCAGAACCGTACTAAGAGAGCTATCTTTCATCACAAGCGCTTCAACATCCGCGATGCGAATGGAGCCAAGTGTAACTTGCCTAATGACCGCACGGGCAGCTTTGGTGCTGCCGTTCGCGGTGCTTACCTCATAGATATAATCAGATGGTTTAAGCCGAATACCTGCGCGCCGCGCTGTGGTTTCATTGATCGCAATTGTGCTTGCGCCCGTATCGATAAGGCCTTGCACATTGAAATTATTAAGCTTGATGCTGCTGCGATAATGGCCAGTTTGGTCGCGCGCAATGTGTTCAACGCCCGACAAGCGGAGCGATGTCTTTTTAACAGTTTGCGGCTTATTATCTGCTTTAGTTAATTGCTTTTGTTCTGTTGCCTGCCGCGTCGTTTGACCTGCGTTTAGATGAGCCTTATTTCGCTTCAAATACTCCACAGCACTTAAAGCACTGATCGAAATAATACCCGCAGCAAGTAAAAGTCTTAACATCCAAAAGTCTCCTTGCAAAAACCATACGCAAGAAAACTAGCAAGGCCGTTAACGCTGTCAGCAAACAATTAGCAACGTCAAAAAGATGTAAAAACATTTGTTAAAATGCGGTCTATTTGTAAGCGGCATCGTGATGCAGACGACATATTTAGCTTCTACCTAACAACTTTCGTGCTGCTACCCAGACGAGACCTAGGACCGTTGCAATTATGCCTAGCAACATTATCCATGTCACAATTGCGAATTCTGGAGGCATTTCCCCATCGCTGCGCGCATAACTTGCCGCCAAGATCATGCCCAAAAGCCCCATTGAGACCAACAGCGCGCACAAGATCCAATACACGCGCTTTCGGTTTAATTGGATCATGCTGCCTTCAGGCCACGCCATTTCACATGAAAGGCTGTTGAAAAATCTATCTATTTTGTGCCGTACATGCGGTCACCCGCATCGCCAAGACCAGGTACAATATAACCGCTTTCGTTTAAGCGCTCGTCAATTGATGCGGTAATGATCGGCACATCAGGATGCGCTTTGGTGAAGTTTTCAATGCCTTCTGGTGCTGCAAGCAAGCAGACAAACCGCAAATTATTCGCGCCACGCTCTTTAAGCTTATCAATCGCCATAATCGCTGAATTCGCTGTCGCCAACATAGGGTCAACAACAATTGTCAAACGCTCATCAAGGCTTTCAGGCGCTTTGAAATAATATTCAACTGCCTCTAACGTTTCATGGTCGCGGTAAAGTCCAACATGGGCAACGCGTGCCGACGGCACAAGATCAAGCATGCCATCAAGCAGTCCATTACCAGCGCGCAAAACTGAAGCGAAAACAAGTTTCTTGCCATCTAAAACAGGCGATTCCATTTCAACAATCGGTGTTTGAATTGTTTCCGATGTCATCGGCAATTCACGCGTCACTTCATAACAAAGAAGCAGTGAAATCTCTCTTAGAAGTCTGCGAAAACCCGCCGTTGAGGTTTCAACTTTGCGCATTTGGGTAAGCTTATGCTGAACCAGTGGGTGGGAAACAACAGTGACACCATTCATGAAAACTCTCCTGATATTTGGACGACCTTAATACGCGTAAAACCTGCGCGAAAGCTCTAATCCAGTTTTGCCAGCAATTGCTTACGTGTTTCTTCGTCAACAAAGGCTGCTTTAATCGCTGTGCGGGTAATTTGAGTCAATTCAACGTCACTCAAACCAAACTCATTGGCACCAATTTCATATTCGCGTTTGAGTGACGTATGAAAATGCGGTGGGTCATCGGAATTGAGCGTTACAGGAATGCCCGCTGCGCGCAGCGCCATAAAGGGATGATCCTCAAACCCGTCATAAACCTTAAGTGAAATATTGGAGCCCGGACAGCATTCAAGCACAATCTGCTCATCGGCTAAGCGCTTCACAAGATCAGGATCTTCAATTGCGCGAACACCGTGACCGATGCGCGATGGCTTAATATAATCAAGCGAATCACGCACAGATTGCGGACCAACCAGCTCACCAGCATGGGTCGTTATGCCAAGCCCTGCATCCCGCGCAACATCAAATCCTGGGGCGAAATCCTTGGGGTGGTGCATGCGTTCATCGCCGCCCATACCAAAGCCCGTGATCAGTGGGTGCGGGTTGCCCGCAATATATTTGGCAGCTCTGAGCACTGATTCTGGGCCGCCATGGCGCAGGCCCGTTGCAATCATTCGAGCTTCAATGCCGGTTTTTTCTTTTGCACGGCGCATGCCTTCTGCAATGCCGTCAATATAATCTTGCTCCGAGATGCCGATAGCGCGTGCGTGGTCCGTTGAGATAAACATTTCTGAATAAATGCAATCATCATCTGCAAGCTCATTGAGATAGGTCTCGCTCAGCAAGGCGTAATCATCGGCGGAGCGAAAAAGATTAGCTGCGCCATCATAGCATTTTAAAAACTGCGTAAAGTCATTCCAGACAAAAACGCCGTTCGAAATAATGTTAGAAACATCGACATTGTATTTACGCGCCTGACTTTCAACAAGTGCAGGGCTGGCCGCGCCTTCCAAATGGCAATGGATTTCTGCTTTAAGAACCATATCGATGTCCCTTCTATTTTCTTTTTGCCAACCTATTTACTATTGTAACATGCGGCAACTTGGCAAAGCGGCTATTTTTGCGGCATAGGGTATGTTGCCGTTAAACGAAACCAAGGATTTTATTATGTCCACAGCGCGTACCGGTGTCGGCGAAGACATGAAGCAATCATTCGGCTTTGAAAAAGTCGAGGATGGCAATAAGCAGCAAAAAGTTGACGCGGTGTTCCACCACGTTGCTAAGCGCTATGACATTATGAATGATTTCATGTCTGCGGGTGTTCATCGCGCTTGGAAGCAAGCAATGGTTGCGCAGCTCAATCCTCCCAAGCGAGGCAATTGGCGTTCACTGGATGTTGCTGGCGGCACGGGCGATATCGCCTTTAAAATCGTCGAAGCATCTGGCCGAAACGTTCACACCACAGTTCTTGATATTAATGGCTCTATGCTGGAGGTCGGCCGCGAGCGAGCGATTAAAAATGGCCTCATCGACAATCTTGATTTCGTTGAAGCCAACGCAGAAGAACTACCTTTTGAAGACAATAGTTTTGATGCCTATACGATTGCCTTTGGCATTCGCAATGTGCCGGATATCAACAAGGCACTGCGTGAAGCACGGCGTGTGTTAAAACGCGGCGGCCGCTTTATGTGTTTAGAGTTTTCTGAAGTTGATGTGCCGTTGCTCGAACAATTCTATGAAGCTTGGTCATTTAAGGTCATACCGCCTGTTGGCAAGATGGTAACAGGCGATGCACAACCCTATCAATATTTGGTCGAATCGATCCGCAAATTTCCCAATCAAAAAGATTTCGCAGCAATGATTGAAACGGCTGGCTTTGAGCGCGTGACATACCGTAACTATACGGGTGGTATTGCCGCCCTACATTCCGGATGGAAACTCTAACGTGTCATCATTTTTAGCAGGATTTCGCCTCATTAAAGCTGGCTGGGTTTTCGCACGCGAAGGCGTTGTTGCAGCCATGCCGCGCGAAGGCTTGAGCGGACCTGCGCTAACGGCCCATAAAATTGCGACGAAAATGTCGCGCAGACGCGCTGGACGGCTAAATAATGTCGAGCGTATGAACAATGCGATCACGCGCCTTGGCCCATCCTATGCAAAGCTTGGTCAGTTTTTGGCAACGCGCCCTGACATTATTGGATTAGATTTGGCGGTTGATCTTGCGACTTTGCAAGATCAGATGAAACAATTCCCAACGGCGCAATCTATCGCGCGTCTAGAAGACTCACTTGGCGCAAAGTGGGATACTTTTTTCACACGTATTGAAGAGCCGGTTGCTGCAGCATCAATTGCACAGGTGCATCCTGCCTATGTGCGAATGCCCGATGGGTCTGAGAAGAAAGTTGCAGTTAAAGTCATCCGTCCCGGCGTGCGCCAGCGTTTCCAGAAAGATCTCGATACGTTTTTTATGTTTGCCAATCTGCAGGAAAAATATTTCCCAGCGACACGCAGACTGCGCCCAACAGCGATTGCGCAAACGCTCGCACAGTCTACGCGCATTGAAATGGACCTTCGCTTGGAAGCAGCCGCGCTTTCTGAAATTGCCGAAAACACAAAAGACGATACTGATTTTCGCGTTCCCAAAGTCGATTGGGTTCGCACCGGCCGTAATGTGCTGACAATGGAGTGGGTTGACGGCATCAAGATGAGCGACACGGCAGCGCTTACGAAAGCGGGCCATGACCTCAATATACTTGCCGTCAATGTCATACAAAGTTTCTTGCGCCATGCGATGCGCGACGGTTTTTTTCACGCGGACATGCATCCAGGCAATTTATTTGTGGATGCTAAAGGCGACATAGTCGCTGTTGATATGGGTATTGCCGGACGCATTGGCATGAAAGAACGGCGCTTTCTTGCTGAAATCCTGTTCGGTTTTATTCAGCGAGACTACAGACGCGTGGCAGAAGTTCATTTCGAGGCAGGCTATGTGCCGCCTCACCATGATATTGACGCCTTTGCGCAAGCAATCCGTGCTGTGGGTGAGCCTATCCACGACCAACCTGCCGAAACAATATCAATGGGTAATCTTTTGACCCTGTTGTTCGATGTGACTGAAATTTTTGATATGCAAACGCGGCCTGAATTATTGCTGCTTCAAAAAACGATGGTGGTTGTTGAAGGCAATGCGCGCATGCTCGACCCGCAATTCAACATGTGGAAGGCCGCAGAGCCAGTTGTTGGCGATTGGGTGCGGCAAAATCTTGGGCCCGCAGCCGTGGTTAATGATGCGCGCAACGGCATTAAAGCAGGCTTGCGTCTTATGAAGGCTATGCCGGAACTTGCAAACCGCACTGAACAGCTCGCGCATGAAGTGGGTGCCATGGCTGAAAACGGTATGAAACTCGATCCTGCAACCGTTAAAGCGATCGGCAAGGCTGAAGCCAAGGAAAGTCGTTGGGGACGTCGTGCATTATGGGTTATTGCGCTAAGCGCTCTCTATATCGCTTGGACGCTCACATAACACTGAAATCATTGATTGCATTTTTAAGAACATTATGATTTCATTGAAATCATGGCATCTATTACTATTCGCAATCTTGAACCTGAAATCAAAGAAGCGCTTCGCAAGCGCGCGGCCAGCAATGGCCGCTCCATGGAAGAAGAAGCGCGGCATTATTTTGCGCAAATGGCAGCTGGACCAGTCCTGCTTTCTCCCGCATCTGCACCTGCGCCAATTTCAGTCTCTGACCCTTCGTCTCAAACACTGGCAGGCAAGCGCATATGCCTGATTATTGGCGGCGGCATTGCTGCTTATAAATGCCTCGACCTCATACGACGCTTACGCGAACGCGGTGCATCTGTGCGCCCAGTTATGACAAAAGCGGCGACAGAATTTGTCACCGAACTATCGATTGGCGCAATCGCGAATGATACGGTTTTTACTGAACTGTTTGATCGCAATGCAGAACACGATGTCGGGCATATTCGGCTTTCGCGCGAAGCCGATCTTATTGTTGTCGCACCGGCGACAGCCGACCTTATGGGCAAAATGTCCAACGGCTTGGCCAATGACCTTGCATCCACTGTATTAATGGCGACCGATAAGCCAGTTCTTATTGCACCTGCAATGAACCCCAAAATGTGGGAACATCCAGCTACAAAACGCAATCGCAAGACGCTTCAAAGTGATGGTATTCACTTTATTGGCCCGCGCGCTGGCGAGATGGCAGAAAGCGGCGAAGCAGGCTTTGGCCGCATGGCTGAACCCTTAGAAATTGTGGGCGCCATTGAACAATTATTAGACACACGGCCCAAGCCTTTAGCTGGCAAGAAAATCATTATGACGTCGGGCCCAACACATGAGCCGATTGATCCGGTGCGCTATATCGCTAATCGTTCATCAGGCAAGCAGGGCTATGCGATAGCGACAGCACTGGCTGACCTTGGCGCTGATGTTTATCTGGTTTCTGGCCCAACGAGCCTTTCTAAACCGCAAAATGTAAAAACAATTGATGTTGAAACTGCGCGCGAAATGTATGATGCGGTTCACCAATTATTGCCTGCTGATGCAGCCATATTTGTGGCTGCTGTTGCTGATTACCGCGCGGCGGCCGAAGCAGATGAAAAAATCAAAAAGGAAAAGGGCGGCATCAACGCTATTGCGCTGACCGTGAACCCCGACATTCTGGCTTCCATCGGGAACCATGAAGCAAAAAGACCGCAACTTGTCATTGGGTTTGCTGCAGAAACACAAAACCTCATCAAGCACGGCGCATCTAAACTCAAACGCAAAGGTGCCGACTATATCGTTGCCAATGATGTGTCGCCCGATACCGGCATTGGCGGAAAAACGGGCGTCATGGGCGGTGACCGCAATCGCGTGACGCTTATTTCAAAGAAAAAGAACGATGCTTGGCCGGAAATGACCAAACAGCAAGTAGCGCATGAGCTCGCTCAACTGGTTGCCCAACATCTTGTAACTATCAAAGTTTAAGCAACAGCGGCGGCTTTTACCGATAAGAATGGTGCAACGCTCAGCTTTCCGTCCGCTATTTTCACTTGAGAATTGGCAGGAACAGCAGTCCAATTTCTGTCGGGATGCTCAAACGGTTCTGACACCAGACAAATACTTTGATCAGATGCGCAGCTTGCATAATAAAGGCTTGGCGGGCGGTTATCGGTAGAAAACCTGATCGCATTCAGAGCATGTCCATCGCTATAGCAGGCTGTAAAACGAATGATTGTGTCTAAGTCGCGCTTTGCAGCTTCCGATATGACAAATTCAAGCATGCGTTCAAATGCAAGTGCTGGATCTTCTGCCAAACCGAACTCAACGGCCAGCAAAAACATCAATTCAGAATCTGTGCTGCCTTGCCGCATCGCGTAAACGCTATCGCTCAGCCGGAACTCTAAGCTCCTGCGCAAAATGTCGAAATTACCGATCTGGCCATTATGCATAAATGACCAATTTTCATAGGTGAACGGATGACAATTATCGCGGTTCGTTCCCCCGCCTGTCGAAGCACGAACATGCGCTAAAAATAGGCCTGAGCGAATTTGCTTGGCTAAGGAATGTAAATTTGTATCTGCCCAAGCAGGCAATATATCACGGTAAAGGCCCGGCATTTTACGTTCGCCATACCAAGCCAGCCCAAATCCGTCGCCATTGATCGCCGTTTTTGCTTCTGAAGCATGCTGTGATTGCTCAATAAGGGAATGAGCAGGCGAGAGGATCATATCCTCCATGAAAATTGGTGGTCCCGCATAGGCAGCCCAACGACACATGTTTATTTCCTATACTGCAGCTTCTTTTGCACCTTGACGATTATCAATGTGCACCTAGAGCCGATTCACATGTGGCTTATAATTACATCAAAGAAATGTGCTCGACTAGCCCATCTTAAAACCACAGTATCGACTTCGACGAAGCTCTACCATCGTTCTCAAAAAATGAACAGATTGTCTTTTATTGTTCACTTTAATGATACGATCAATATATCTAACTTAACGGTCAAAGGAGACACATCATGTCCATTAGACCTGTAAAACAGATTTCAGACGCGCAGCCCACAATGGAAGGCGCAGGCGTTCATTTAAGCCGTGCCTTTGGTTTTGGCGATCCTTCGCTTGCCGATCCATTTTTGTTGTTTGACGATTTTCGCAATGACAATCCCGAACATTACAAAAAAGGGTTTCCATGGCATCCGCATCGCGGCATTGAAACGATTACTTATGTGCTTGCTGGAACGGTTGACCATGCAGACTCGCTTGGTAACTCCGGATCGCTTGGCGCTGGCTCGGTTCAATGGATGACTGCTGGTTCAGGCATAATGCATCAGGAAATGCCAAAGGGTGATGCAACTGGAAAAATGCACGGCTTTCAGCTTTGGGCGAATTTGCCTTCAAGCTTGAAAATGACATCGCCGCGCTACCAAGACATTGCAGGCGGCGATATTCCAGAAATCATTGATGATGACGGCACGATTGTGCGTGTGGTTGTTGGCGATTTTTGGGGCAAGAAAGGCCCCGTTGATGGCATTGCATCGGAACCTCAATATCTCGATATTACAGTTCCTGCAGGCAAGAAAAAATCGTTCAAGGTTGATACATACCGATCAGCGTTTGCCTATATTTTTGACGGTTCAGGCACATTTCGCGATGCATCTCGTCCCTTCGGCGTTCTGGTTGAAAAGGAAGTTGAAGGCAATGAATTGCACTTGCGCGATATGACTGGCGACCGGACGCTCGTTGTCTTTGACAAAGGTGATGAGGTAACCGTTCAGGCCGGTGAACATGGCATTCGTTTCTTGCTCATCTCAGGAAAACCTATCCAAGAACCTGTTGCTTGGCATGGCCCGATTGTCATGAATACGCGCCAAGAATTGCAGCAAGCCTTTGATGAACTTCGCAATGGTAGCTTTATTCGTGAAAGCGCAACGATGTAACCATAAGAAAAGCCCGGCTCTTGGCCGGGCTTAACTTTTAAACTATTGTGGTTCGCTCTTACTCGCTGATGCGAGCCATTGCCACTTGAATGTCTTGTAACGCACGTGATGCAAGACCTGGATCCAATGTACCGTCGGACTGTTGTGACGCGATCTCTTCGCGCAATTGAAGAAGCGCAGTCTCTTTTTCGTCGCGGCTCATTGTATCATCGGCAACAATGCCGAGAGCGCTCTTTGTCGATAACAGTTCATCTGTCATTCATTTTCTCCTTCGTTACTTGAGAAGAAAACGAGGGGCGGCTTAATTCGTTCCGCCCCTGACTAAAAAATTTAGCTCTTTGGCAGCGGCGCTGTACGAAGATATGGGAAATGCGTCGTAAATTCGCCGAATTTAGCCTTCGCATCTTCGTTTGAAACTGTGGCTGGAATCACAACATCATCACCGACATTCCAGTTTGCAGGCGTTGCCACACTGTTAGCAGCTGCTGTTTGCAAACCGTCCAATGCGCGAAGAACTTCGGCAAAGTTACGTCCGACATTCATTGGGTAAGTCATAGACAATTTTAGCTTCTTGTCAGGACCAACAATGAACACAACACGCACAGTTGCAGTGTCATTTGGTGTACGGCCATCTGGTAGATAAGCCTCTGCTGGCAACATGTCGAAGGCTTTAGCGACAGCTAAATCGGTGTCCGCAATAATTGGAAAACCAGCTTTTGCGCCTGCAAAAGTTTCAATGTCGCCTTTCCACTTTTTGTGGTCTTCAACACCATCAACAGAAATACCAATTACCTTGGTGTTTCGCTTTTCCCACTCATCAGCAAGCTGCGCTACAGCGCCAAATTCTGTTGTGCAAACAGGCGTGAAGTCTTTTGGGTGCGAAAACAGGATTGCCCAGTTGTCACCAATAAACTCATGCAAAGAAAGCGATCCTTGATCAGTCTCAACTTTAAGATCTGGAATAGTGTCGTTAATACGCAAGCCCATAATGGTCTCCTTTGGTAAAATGCCTATGCTCTTACATAGGAATACAGCAAGCTGTTCAACAGGAACAGATTGCTAAATTATGTTAAAAGGCCGGAACGGCGTTTCAGCCAGCTTTACTGACCTGATAATCCTTTATCGTCTCAAACACCATATCGGGCGCACGTTCAGCCTCATAATTGAGCGAAAATCCGTTCTCAGCCAAAAACACAGGATCACCATCCAAATCCTTGGCTGTTGAAGAGCGGTGCTTGTCTAAGAATGTTTCGAACGCTGCTTTGTTTTTAGATGAAATCCAGCGACAAATTGAGAAACGCGCCGCTTCAAATTCCACAGGCAGCGAATATTCAGCATCAAGACGCGCTTTAAGAACATCAAGCTGCAAAGCACCAATAACACCGACAATTGATGGTGAGCCGTCATCAGGAACAAACAGCTGCACCACGCCTTCTTCAGCCATTTGCTGCAAGGCCTCGGTGAGTTTTTTGCCTTTCATGGCATCTTTTAGCCGTACGCGGCGCAAGATTTCCGGCGCAAAGTTTGGCACACCGCGGAAGACAATATCTTCGCCTTCTGTGAGTGTGTCGCCAATCCGCAGCGAGCCGTGGTTGGGAATGCCAACCACATCGCCCGCATGGGCTGTGTCTGCCGTTTGCCGCTGGTGCGCAAAGAAGAATTGCGGCGCTGATAATGTTAAAGACTTTCCGGTACGCACAAGCTTGGCTTTCATGCCGCGATCTAGCGCGCCAGAACAAACACGTGCGAAAGCAATGCGGTCACGGTGGTTAGGGTCCATATTGGCCTGAATTTTGAACACGAAAGCACTCATGCCGGTTTCGGTTGCTTCGACCTTACGCTTATCTGCTTCTTGTGCGCGCGGCGGTGGTGCAAATTCAGCTAATGCGTGAATGAGATCGCGCACACCGAAGTTTTTAAGCGCAGAGCCAAAATAAACCGGCGTCATATGACCTTCCAGATAAGATTCGCGGTCAAACGGACGGCACGCCTCACGCGCTAGATTAACGCCTTCTATGAAGCCTTCGCGTTCATTTTCAGGCAGCAAGCCCGCAGCAGCTTCTGCCTCTGGTCCATTAACTTGCGTGCGTTTTACTTCAGAATCTGAACCTCGCACCGCATTATCAGTTAAATGATATGTGCCAGCAAATGACTTTGCGCGGCCAATCGGCCAAGTAATTGGCGCAGTATCCAGCGCCAATTTTTCTTCTACCTCGTCCAGAATTTCAAACGGGTCGCGGCTTTCACGGTCCATTTTATTGACGAATGTAATAATTGGAATATCGCGCAGACGACAAACTTCAAAGAGCTTTAATGTTCGCGGCTCAATACCTTTGGCGGCATCTAAAACCATGACCGCGCTGTCAACGGCAGACAAAGTTCGGTAGGTATCATCAGCAAAATCTTCGTGGCCCGGCGTGTCGAGAAGATTGAAAATATTATCTCCATATTCGAACGTCATGACCGAGGTCGCCACAGAGATACCGCGTTCGCGCTCGATTTTCATCCAATCTGAGCGTGAATGTGTGCGGTTTTTCTTAGCCTTAACTTCTCCGGCCAGCTGAATTGCACCGCCAAATAGCAAGAGCTTTTCCGTTAAAGTCGTCTTACCCGCATCAGGGTGCGCGATGATCGCAAAAGTGCGGCGGCGCTTGGCTTCTGTCTCAATTATAGAAGGCATTTTGTTATCCGTTGTTTTGCACATCCCAATGGCAGGCAAGGAAGTTTGTGTCAAACGTCACCCATCGACAAAACCCGTATTCGCGTTAAGATCAACGCTTAATAGAGGGTCTTTTAATCATATCGAGTTCGTGAGGAAAGATGACATTTTTCAACATTTACGTAGCTACCGTACCAAAAGCAAACAAAGATCAGTTCATCACTCACGCTGAGAACGTTGCTGCGCTTTTTAAAGAGAATGGAGTGATAAAATATATCGAGACTTGGGGCGTCGAAGTACCCGATGGTGAAATCACGTCATTTCATAAAGCTGTACAAAAATCTGATGATGAAGACGTTGTTGTTGGCTGGATGCAGTGGTCATCAAAAGAGATTGCAGATGCAGCATGGCCCAAGATCATGGAAGATCCGCGTATGACATCTCATAAAGATTTATTTGATGGTAAGCGTATGATCTATGGCGGCTTTGAGGGTATCGTTGATGCTTGACGAAAGACGCGGCCAGTTGCATCAGGACAATATGATGACATTACCATTTTACAGGCTTCCACATAGCCAAGATATCGCATTGCCGAGCTATGAAACAGCGGGCGCTGCAGGTATGGATCTGCGCGCTGCGGTTCCTGAAAATGAACCACTGGTGCTTGCAAGCGGCGCACGCATTTTGGTGCCAACTGGCTTTATTATCGCCATTCCGGATGGTTATGAGGGACAGGTACGGCCTCGCTCTGGTCTTGCACTCAAGCACGGCATTACCTGCCTCAATACGCCCGGCACGATCGATTGTGATTATCGCGGTGAATTGATGGTTCTGCTCATCAATCATGGTGAGGAAGATTTTACAATTTCGCGGAATATGCGCATTGCGCAATTGGTTATAGCGCCAGTCACACAGCTAAAACCAAAAGAAAGCAAAACTCTGCCTGAAGCAACAATGCGCGGTGCTGGTGGTTTTGGATCAACTGGGGTTTAGAAATGGAAATTTCAGGCTTTGTCACTTATTCCGTAGCGCTGGGTATCGCGGCAGCTATTCCAGGGCCTGGTATTATTGCCTTGGTTGCACGTGCTTTGGGCTCTGGGTTTCGGCCAACCCTACCCATGTTGTTTGGTCTCGTTCTGGGCGATGTGACTTATCTGGCAGCAGCCGTGCTCGGATTGGCTTATATCGCCGCGACATTTGGATGGGTTATCGTCGCGCTCAAATATGCTGGCGCTGCCTATTTGCTCTATATGGCTTGGGGGTTTTGGCGCGAAGGCATTACAGCGGAAAAAATATCTGCCAAAAAAGTTGGCGGCACATGGTCAAGTTTTTTGGCAGGTTTGCTTGTAACTTTGGGCAACCCAAAGACAATTATTTTCTATCTTGCTCTGCTCCCAAACCTACTCGATCTAACAACGATCACACCAACGGACTTTTCAATTCTAGTGGTGCTAACTTTCGGTGTGTTGATGGTTGCTCTGCTGCCTTATATCGCGGCGGCGGGCAAAGCACGTAAGTTGCTACAAACACCAAAGGCACTCAAACGGCTTAACCGTTTTGCCGCAATGTGTTTGGCAGGTGCGGCCACCGCAATTGCAGTGCGCAGTAGCTAATCTATTTTTATATTATGCGGCAATTGATAATTGGTCGCCAGCAATCCGGTAGGATATCGCTTCTGCAATGTGAATACGGCCAACATAATCCTTATCGTCAAGATCTGCCAATGTGCGCGCAACCTTCAATATCCGGTGGTACGCACGTGCAGAAAACTTCATCTTGTCTGCAGCATCTGCAAGTAACTGCATGCCACCCTCATCTGTTTGCGCAACATCTTCAATCAGCGCCGTTGGGCAATGAGCATTCATATTAATTTCATGCTCACCCAAACTACTATATCGCTCAAATTGCCGAGCACGGGCACGGGCAACGCGCTGTGCAACCGACGCACTTGCTTCACCGGGCTTTGCGCGGATTAACTCGCCGGGCGATACGCTCGGCACTTCAACACGCAAATCAATGCGGTCCATCAAGGGACCAGATATACGCGCTTGATAATCTGTCTTGCAGCGTGCACCACGTGCACAGCTATGGCCTGGCTCACCTGCCATACCGCACCTGCATGGGTTCATCGCCGCAATCAACTGTATGCGTGCGGGATATGTTACGCGGTGGTTCGCACGCGCAATCATACATTCTCCGGTCTCTAAAGGCTGACGCAAACTATCCAAGACTTGCGGCGTGAATTCAGGAAACTCGTCGAGAAAAAGAACGCCATTGTGCGCTAAAGAAACTTCACCGGGACGGGCTTTAAACCCGCCGCCAACCATGGCCGCCATGGATGCGGAATGATGCGGGGCTCTAAAAGGCCGCCTATCTGATAATTCACCACCTGCAAGCTCTCCGGCAATGGATGCAACCATAGACACATCAAGCAATTCTCGCGGACTAAGCGGTGGTAAAATAGACGCCAAACGCTGTGCCAGCATAGATTTCCCAGAACCAGGCGGGCCAACAAGAAGCATATTGTGACCGCCAGCAGCGGCGACTTCCAATGCGCGTTTTGCCGTTTCTTGACCCTTAATATCGGCAAGATCAGGCAATGTTGATTTTGCTATGCGTGTAACGGGCTGAGGGCGTGATAAAACCTGCGTGCCTCTAAAATGATTGGCAAGGCCGATTAAACTTACCGGCGCTAGAATAGACATATCGCTATCTGCCCAAGCAGCCTCAGAGCCGCAATCATAGGGACAGATCAAGCCTTTTCTCACGCTATTTGCGGCAATAGCAGCTGGCAACACACCAGCCACCGCAGTAATCGTACCATCAAGGGAAAGTTCACCTAAAACACTATAACTGGCTAAGGCATCAGACGGGATCGCACCCAATGCTGCCATTAGCCCTAGTGCAATTGGCAAATCAAAATGGCTTCCTTCTTTGGGTAAATCTGCCGGCGCAAGATTGATCGTTACTTTTTTGGGCGGCATGGAAAGACCAGATGCATGGAGTGCCGCCTGCACCCGCTCACGGCTTTCTGCCACCGCTTTGTCAGGTAGGCCGACAATATGCATACTCATCTTGCCAGGTGCGACCATAACCTGAACATCAACTGGCACTGCATCAATGCCTTGAAATGCGACCGTCGAAACTCGTGAAACCATTTCGGCCCCCAGAATATCGGCGCAATAAAACTTAGAATATATGCGCCATCCCACCAACCTACTTTGCATAGGTTGCGCTACGGCACTTATAAACGCACACTCTGAAAAACATTGCAAGAACATTGCAAGAACAAATTAGTGTGTAGGTTGCAATTCAGTTGTATGTGGTTGTGTTATGAGAACAAACAGCGCCCAAAAAATCAGGCTCTCTGTTAGATTTTGGCTTCAATTGCATCCCAGAACAAAGCCGCAATATCTGCGCCACCAAACTTTTTCACTTCGCGCACACCAGTTGGCGATGTCACATTGATCTCAGTCATCAAACCGCCAATCACATCAATGCCCACCAGCGTTAATCCGCGCTTTTCAAGTTCCGGCCCAATGCGTGCGCAAATTTCCAACTCGCGCTCTGTCATTGTGGTTTCAACCGCCTGCCCACCGACATGCATGTTGGAGCGTGTATCGCTTTCAGCAGGAACGCGGTTAATCGCACCCACCGGCTTGCCATCAATCAACAAAATACGTTTGTCGCCAGCGCGAACATCTTTCAAATAGCGCTGGGCAATAATGGGTTCGCGCGTCAATTGCGAAAACATTTCCATCAAGGATGTCAGATTGCGATCACCTTCACGCAGATGGAACACACCAGCGCCACCGTTGCCGTAAAGCGGTTTTAAAATAATATCGCCGTGCTTTTCACGGAATGCGCGAATTTCATCCAAGTCCAACGTCACGATGGTTTCTGGCATGAGATCGCCATATTCCATCACGAATATCTTCTCAGGCGCATTGCGCACAGAACGCGGATTATTCACCACCAATGTGTCAGGGTGAACCATTTCCAACATATGCGTTGTTGTGATGTAATTCATGTCAAATGGCGGGTCTTGTCGCAGCAACACCACGTCCATATCGCGCAGACTTGTGCGTACTTTATCGCCAAGCGTAAAGTGGTCTCCCTCGACATCGCGGACTTCTAATTTTTCCATCGCAGCGGTTACATCTGTTCCGCTCATCGTCAGGCGGTCAGGCGTATAATGATAAAGCTCATGGCCACGCGCCTGAGCCTCAAGGGCCAAAGCGAAGCTTGTATCGCCAGCAATTGAGATATTTGCGATATGATCCATTTGGATTGCGATTTTCAGCGCCATGTCTTTATTCCCATAATCAGTTTTTTTTCTAAGTGCGCTCTGCAATACGAAATTACAATCCTTGAGCTATTACGTTTTAGTGAGCGCCTTTATACAAGTTGCATATTTCACGGCATATAGATGGCAGGAATATGAATGGGCCAACGCCTTGGTAGGCAAGCAATTAAATCATAACGGATCGACAATGAAGCGTAATTTTTCTGCTTTATAAGCCATTCGTCGCCTGCTGCCTCAATCCGGCGAAGCGCCGTCTGCGTTACGGCATCCATAGCCTGCTCAACACTATCACGCGCTTTAACTTCCACCATTAAAATCAATTTGCCGCGGCGTGCAATAATATCAACTTCGCCTGATTTTGTTTTGAAACGTTTGGCAACGATACGAAAGCCTTTAAGCCGCAAGCATTGCGCCGCCAGCCACTCTCCGCGGTGGCCTTTGCGGTAGGCGCGCCGTCTATTGCTTGCGCCCTCAGCCATCATTATCCTTGAAGTTTAAAAGCCGCGCATAAAGATCAGACTTTTGCAGACCTGTCATTTTTGCAGCTTCTTTTGCCGCTTTGGATGCAGACATTTCTTGCAATAAGGATTTTAAGATCGCATCTATATCTTCGTCAGAGGTTGGTGCGTCTGCTGTTTGCGATGGAGAAATAAGGATTACTATTTCACCCTTAATTGTTTCGCCCTCGAAATGCTCTGACATTTCACTGGCCTTCATCGTTAAAACAGTTTCAAAGCGCTTGGTTAGTTCGCGCCCGACACAGATCATTCTGTCTTGCCCCATTACATCGCTAATCGCCTTTAGTGAGCTGGCTAAACGTGTTGGTGCTTCAAACGCAATCAATGTTGATTGAACATGTGACAAGGCTTCAAGAAAATTACGGCGTGTGCCGTCCTTGTTTGGCAGAAACCCGACAAACCTGAAATCATCGGACGGCAATCCGGAAGCTGCCAAACCAGCTAAAACCGCCGATGCGCCCGGAATAGGGATAACCCGAAAGCCCGCTTCACGCGCTTCTAGCCCCAATCTGTAACCTGGGTCAGAAACGAGCGGTGTTCCCGCATCCGAGACCAATGCCACTGATCTTCCAGCGCTGAGCTGTTCGATCAGCTTAGGGCCAACTTTCTGCGCATTGTGCTCATGATAGGCATAAGGCTTTTGCGCGATGCCGTAACGATCGAGCAATCGCCGTGTGATTCGTGTGTCTTCGCAGGCCAGCACATCGCACGCCGCGAGCGTTTCCAACCCGCGAATTGTCATGTCGCCTAAATTACCAATTGGCGTCGAGACCAGATAAAGCGCAGGCTCTAACGGAGGCGCGCTGATTTCATGGCCTGAAATAATATAAGAATGATCGCCCATTAACTTGCCAAACTCGCAACAACACTGTTGAGCACCATGCGTCCAGATTGCGTTGCCCGCAAGCGCGTGTTGGACACAGGCTCAATCAAACCATCCATTGCAAGATTATTGAGTGTTTCTTGATTAAATGTCCGACCGCTCAATTCTTCAAATCGAACAACGTCCAAACCTTCAACAAGGCGCAGCCCCATGAGTAGCAATTCATCGCCCTGTTGTTGCCGATCCAGCTTTTCACGCTCAACAATCGCATGGCCGTTCTCACGGGTCTTCTCCAACCAGCGCTCAGGCATGCGCTCGGTAATCGTCACATTTTTAAAGCCATCATCTGCCGTAAACCGGCCATGTGCACCCGGACCAATGCCAACATAATCACCATAACGCCAATAGGTCAGGTTATGACGCGATTCTGCGCCCGGCACGGCATAGTTTGACACTTCGTAATTGGGCAGACCTGCATCGCGTGTAACGCGCTCTGTGACATCATAAAGATCAGCGGCCAAATCATCAGAGGGAATGATTAATTTTCCTGCACGGTGAAGCGCTTGAAACGGCGTATCGTCTTCAATTGTCAATTGGTACAGTGACAAATGATCCGCCGCATAGGAAATAGCTTGTTTTAGCTCGGCTTCCCAAGCCTCCAATGTCTGTTTTGGCCGTGCATAAATTAAATCAAAAGACAGGCGCGGGAAAATATCCCGTGCCAAGCCAATGGCTATTTTTGCTTCTTCAACATTGTGCAAACGCCCCAAAAACTTCAAATCCGCATCATTGAGCGATTGTACGCCCAGTGAAACACGGTTGATGCCTGCGAGCCGATAGCTACGAAACCGATCTGCTTCGACCGATGAAGGATTGGCCTCCATCGTAATTTCAATGCCATCAGGCAGACCCCAATATTTTGCAATACCGTCCAGCAAAGCCTCGACCGTTTGAGGCTCCATAAGCGAAGGCGTTCCGCCGCCTATAAACACGCTGGTAACGTTGCGCGGGCCGGTTTCATCGCGCATGGCAGCCATTTCACTTAAAAAACCCGTCACATATTCACGTTGATCGACGGGCTTATGGCGCACATGGCTATTAAAGTCACAGTAAGGGCATTTGGCCGCGCAGAACGGCCAATGCAAATAAACGCCGAAACCCGGCGTTCCGTCATCACCATTGATGTTATTCAACACCAAGGGCTTCTCTAGCAAATATCTGGAATGCGCGTGCACGATGCGACAAGGCATCTGGCTCACCGGGCTTCCAGCCGTGCTTTTCCTGCGATGTCATTTCGCCAAATGTGCGTTCATGGCCTTCAGGCACAAAAACAGGGTCATAGCCAAACCCGATATCACCGCGCGGCGGCCAGACAAGATGCCCCTGTGCAACGCCTTTATAGAACTCGCAGTGCCCATCGGGCCAAGCAAGACAAAGCGTTGCATTAAAAGAGCCAGTTCTTTGATCTGGCGTGTTTGCACCCTTGGCTTGAAGCTTTTCTTCTACATTACGCATGGCCATTGCAAAATCGCGTGTGCCATCGGGTAGTTCGGCCCAGTCGGCTGTATAAACGCCCGGATCACCATCCAGTGCATCAACACATAGGCCGCTATCATCAGACAAAGCCGGAAGGCCTGTCGCCTCCATGGCTGCAATCGCCTTCAGGCGTGCATTATGCTCAAAAGTTGTTCCGTCTTCATCTGGTTCAGGCAGACCCAGCTCACCCGCAGATGTGACTTCGAAACCAAAAGGTTCGATCAACTCACGAATTTCTTTCAACTTGCCGGCATTATGCGTGGCAATGACAAGCTTACCTTTTTCCAGACGACGGCTCATTATTCGATTCCTAAAACCTGTTTCTGCATGGCAACCAATTGCTGGATTGCGTTATCTGCATGATTATAAAGCTTATCGAACTCTTCGCGGCTAAAAGGTGCGCCCTCTGCCGTTCCTTGAATTTCAACAATGCCGCCAGAACCGGTCATCACGAAATTTGCATCTGTTTCAGCATTTGAATCTTCTGCATAATCCAAATCAGTGACGGCTTCGCCCTCATAGATACCGCATGAAATCGCCGCGATATGATCTTTAATAACGCGGGTTTTCGAGGCCATTTGGCGCGAATGCATCCAATCAAGACAATCATAAAGCGCCACAAAACCGCCCGTGATTGCCGCTGTGCGCGTGCCACCATCTGCTTGAATAACATCGCAGTCGATTGTGATTTGGCGCTCACCAAGCGCTTCAAGATCAACAATTGCGCGCATAGAGCGGCCAATCAGGCGCTGGATTTCCTGTGTGCGGCCGCCCTGTTTTCCAGACGCTGCCTCACGGCGCATCCGGTCACCTGTGGCGCGTGGCAACATACCATATTCCGCTGTCACCCAGCCTTTGCCCGTATTGCGCATCCATCCAGGAACGCGCTCTTCCAAACTGGCTGTACAAAGCACGTGCGTATCGCCAAACTTTACAAGGCAAGACCCTTCGGCATGTTTAGAGAAACCGCGCTCAAAGCTGATTTCGCGCATTTGTTCTGGCGTTCTTCCGGAAGGGCGTTTCATGGTGAACCTCTTTTATAATTAGCTATGTTGGTGGCTTCTAATGCAAACATAACAACAATCATAGGGCCGCAAACCCTTTTACTTGGCGCAATGTAGGCTCTATATAGAGGTTACCACTTGATCGATAAAAGAGAACCATGCCGAACCGCCCTCAGGACTTAATTGACAATCTTGATGATCGCTCGCGCGATATATTTAAGCGCATTGTTGAAAGCTATTTGGAAGCGGGTGAACCGCTGGGCTCTCGAAACTTGTCAAAACTCCTGCCTAACAGCCTTTCTCCGGCTTCAGTGCGTAATGTGATGAGTGACCTCGAACAGCTGGGCCTTATATATTCTCCGCATATTTCCGCAGGACGCCTGCCAACTGAGCAAGGGCTTCGGTTTTTTGTTGATGCCTTTATGGAAAACGGCACAGCATCGGAAAATGAGCGAAGGCTCATTGAAAAGCAGCTTCAAGGCGATATTCCCGATCAGGCAACAGATGCGCTCTTAACCGGTGCAAGCACCATGCTTTCGCATATTTCCAAGGGTGCGGGGCTTGTTGTTGCGGCCAAACGTGAAGAGGCGATGAAGCACATCGAATTTGTGCGCCTTGAAGAAACCAAAGCGCTGGCAGTTATCGTCTGGGATTCTGGCGAGGTTGAAAACCGTGTGCTTGAGATACCGCGCGGCGTCATGGCATCGCAATTGGCCGAAGCTGCCAATTTTCTTAATCATCATGTGCGCGGACAAACGCTCAAGCAAGCAAAACAGCAAATTGATTTGCGCCGCGATGACACACGCAAAGAACTTGATACGCTGAGCGCTGATCTTGTTGAACGCGGCCTTGCCATTTGGGCAGGCGACAACAAAGGCGCACCATCGCAATTGATCGTGCGCGGACGCTCCAATCTTCTCGAAAATCTTGAAGATGCCGCCGATGTTGAACGCGTCAAACTCTTGCTTGATGATCTTGAGCGCAAAGAAGAGATTATCCATTTACTTGAAATGGCGGAAACCGGATCTGGCGTGCGTATTTTTATCGGCTCTGAGAATCGCTTGTTTTCGCTGTCCGGTTCGTCATTGGTGGTGGCCCCTTACCGCGACTCAAATCACAAAGTTATCGGCGCACTGGGCGTTATTGGCCCGACACGGCTAAACTATGCCCGTATCGTGCCAATGGTGGATTATACAGCCCAACTGATTTCCAAAATGATCGAACGACAATGATTCTCGTGTTCGGGCTTGATTTTTAGTTCCACAGCCTCGATATGCACTGACGCATAAACTTATACTTATTTCCAATGGATACTGACCATGGCCGACGAAACAAACACGCCAGATGGCATGAGCCCAAGCGCCCGCGAACGTCTACGCAAGGCAGCTGACGAGCTTTTGAAAGCCGACCGCAAGGCAAACCGACGCGCTGCAGCAGGTAATGCTGACGATTATGCAGAGCTTGATCCAAACGAGTTCGATGACGAAGGCAACTGGATCGGCGAAGATCCGGATATGGATGCAACGCCTCAAATCGATCCGGTTGAAGCGCTGACAGCGGAAAATGCAGATTTAAAAGATCGCATGCTGCGCCTTGCTGCGGATATGGAAAACCTGCGTAACCGCACAAAGCGTGAAGTTGCGGATGCAAAATCTTTTGCCGTTGCAAATTTTGCCCGTGATATGCTTGCTGTTTCTGACAATTTGCGCCGGGCGATTGAAGCTGTAACCGAAGAAAAACGCGAAAGCGGTTCTGATGAGTTTAAAAGCCTCTTGGAAGGTGTTGAACTGACCGAGAAATCCATGCTTGGCACGATGGAACGTCACGGTGTGAAAAAGCTTGACCCAGAAGGTCAAAAATTTGACCCGAACTTCCACCAAGCGATGTTTGAAGTGCCGAACCCTGAAGTGCCGAACAACACTGTGGTTCAAGTCGTTCAATCAGGCTACCAAATTGGTGAGCGCGTCTTGCGTCCAGCAATGGTTGGTGTTGCAAAGGGCGGCCCTAAGGCACCGCCTGCCGATACGCCTGCTGAAGATCAAAGCGACAGCTAGTCGTTGGAAATCTTACCGTTTCTTGATTATGCCGGTGTTGCTGTTTTCGCAGCCACCGGCGCTCTTGCTGCATCCCGCAAGCAGGTCGATATAATCGGTTTTTTATTCTTTGCCTCAATTACAGGCATTGGCGGCGGCACGTTGCGCGATTTGGTTCTTGGCCAAGCGCCTGTTTTTTGGGTTTTAAACCCTGCCTATATTCTTGTGAGTACGGCAGTCGCCATTCTTGTCTATTTTACAGCCCATATGTTTGAAAGCCGTTACAAGCTTTTACTTTGGCTCGATGCAATCGGCATATCAGCCTATGCGGTAATGGGCGCATCGAAAGGCTATTCAGCTACAGATTCGATCAGTATCGCTATAATCATGGGCATCCTTACAGCAACATTTGGCGGCATTTTACGCGATGTATTAGCCGGCGAACCATCGGTTCTCTTGCGCTCAGAAGTTTATATTGCGGCCGTACTTTCAGGGGCTGCAACCTATACGCTTGCAACAATTCTCGGCGTGCCTTTGATTTTCGCTGCGAGCGCCGGATTTATGGTGACTTTTATCATACGCGGCGGCGCACTGCGCTTTGGTTGGACATTTCCAACCTATAAAAGTCGTCCGGGCCGAAACCCGGATGACATTATATAATCAGGCGCTTAGCAAACCTGCATCGATAGCCGCTTGTTTTAACGAAACTTGCGGGCGCGGACCAATCTGCTGAATGATGATGCCCGCTGCGAGCGATCCAAGCTTGCCGCAAATATCCAGATCAAGACCCTGCGCATAACCATGCAAGAAGCCGGCAGCATAAAGATCACCAGCGCCTGTCGTGTCTACCAGTTCATTGATCTCAATGGCCTGAATGTCATAGGTATCATCGCCGCTAATGATGACAGAGCCATCAGCACCCTTTGTAACAGCCGCAAGATCACAATCACCGCGCAGCGCTTGAAGCGCTGTGTCAAAATCAGCGGTCTGATAAAGTGATTTCAGCTCATCATCATTGGCAAAAATAATATCTACTGTGCCAGACTGCATAAGTTCGAGAAATTCTTCGCGGTAGCGATCAACGCAAAATGGGTCAGATAAGCTCATGGCAACTTTTTTGCCGTTTGCGTGAGCAATTTCAGCCGACTTTCTGATCGCATTTTTCGCACGCGGCGGATCCCATAGATAACCTTCAAAATAAACAATGCCAGAATTTCCAGCCTTGTCATCTTCAACATCTTCAGGACTAAGCTCAACGCATGCACCAAGATATGTGTTCATTGAACGCTCACCATCGGGCGTGACAAATATCATAGACCGTGCGGTTGGCGGTGTTTCTGCGAGCGGCTTGGTATCAAACGCTACGCCTTGAGCGCGGATGTCATGGCGAAAAATTTTGCCCAAATGATCATCTGCAACCTTGCCGAAATAAGCCGCGCTTGAGCCAAAGTTCGCAATGCCTGCTGCAGTATTGCCCGCACTGCCACCTGATGTTTCAATTGCCGAGCCCATGCGCTCATAAAGCAGCTCAGCGCGATCAGCATCGATCAAGTTCATCGCACCTTTAATGATGCCATTGTCATTAAGGAAATCATCTTCAGCGCGCGCGATAATATCAACAATCGCATTGCCAATGCATAGAACGTCGTAAGTAGCCATAAATACTGCTCTTCATTTGTGTTTTAATGGCTTTAGCGCGGTGTAGCACATTATAAAAGCCTTTGTTCTAAAAACGCAGCGCACTTGTTATCATGTTCTTGCAATCGAAAGACACAACACCCATCTCGTCACCATGTTGATAGCTTCTGCACAAAAAGCGATCGGAGAAATTCTCGATCCCAAATTGCGTCAAGTGTTTTGGAAAACACTGGGCCTGACAATTCTTGCACTCATCATTATCTGGAACCTTACAACCGTAGGGCTGGAGACTTTTGCAGTTCCCTTTGTTAGCGACTGGTTTGCCTCATTAAGCCTTCCGAGCTGGACGGGTACGATGGGCCTGTTTGCGGCAATTTTTGCGGGCCTTGGCTTGGCGGTAGGATTAACGTTTCTGATCGGACCAGTCAGTGCGGTGATCGCAGGCTTGTTCCTTGATGATGTTGCAGAACATGTCGAAAAACAGGATTATCCAAACGATAAACCGGGCACTGCGATGCCGCTTGGCCGTTCAATCATCATGTCGCTCAAGTTTTTTGGCATTGTTATTCTTGGCAATCTGTCTGCCCTGATGTTGCTGCTTGTTCCTGGCGTTAACTTGATCGCGTTTTTTGCCATTAATGGTTATTTGCTTGGACGCGAATATTTCGAATTTGCAGCGCTGCGACATCACGATGCTGCAACGGTGCGCATGCTGCGCTCACGCTATTCTGGCACGATTATTATGGGCGGTTTGATGATTGCAGGCTTTCTTGCCATTCCAATCGTCAATTTGATGACGCCTTTATTTGGTGCCGCGCTCATGGTGCATTTGCATAAAGCGATAGCAAGCAAGGCTGAACGCACGTCCTAGACAAAACAGATTCCCACTTTTGCTAGCAGGGATTATTTACTTACGTAATAACCTGCTGTGGCAACTCGACTAGCGCAGCAGGTATATCGCAGGTTTTTTCTTTCGACTTGCAAATATCTGCAATGACACATTTTTCGCATTCCGGCTTACGCGCTTTACAACAATAGCGACCGTGTAAAATCAGCCAATGATGCGCATGAAAAAGATATTCGTCCGGAATAATCCGCATCAAAATCGCCTCGACATCATCCGGTGTATCAGCAGGCGCAAGGCCAATGCGTTTGCCAATGCGCAATATATGCGTATCGACAGCCATCGTTGGAATACCGAATGCCATGGACATAACCACATTGGCTGTTTTGCGACCAACACCTGGTAATGTTACCAATTCTTCGCGCGTTTTTGGAACAACGGAACCAAAATCATCAATTAGCTTTTTCGATAGCAAAATGACGTTCTTGGCCTTATTGCGCCAAAGTCCGATGGTGCGGATATAATTCCCCACCGTCTCCTCGCCCAGTGCCAGCATTTTTTCAGGCGTATCGGCAATTTTAAAGAGTTCGCGCGTGGCTTTATTTACACCTGCATCGGTGGCTTGCGCCGATAATGCGACCGCTACAACAAGCGTAAAGGGATTCACGTGAAGCAATTCACCCTTAGGTTCTGGTCGCTGTATGGAAAACCTGCGGAAAATTTCGTGCAATTCTTGCTGATTATATTTGGTGCGCGGCAGGCGCTTTTTCTTAAGCGCTGCTGGTTTTGATTTCTTCGGCGCAACTGATGCGGCAATTTTTCCTTTTCCAGTCGTCATCGCGTCCTATATCCTGCTTTTATGAATAGCTCTAATTTTGACATAGGCTGGGACGGCGACGATGCAAACCCGATTTTTGCAGCGCAGCTTGTTCCATATCGATCATTATCATCATCTGGCTTTGCACTCATGATAGTTATTGTGGCTGTAATCTGTGTTTCAAATGCCTATTTTTATTTTCATTTGGGCGCATGGCCAGTTGCCATCTTTTTCTTTTTTGATGTTGCGCTTTTATATGCAGCCTTCAAATTCAGCTATCATGCTGGTCGCGCACGCGAAGAAATCACAATATCCCGAACAGCGCTAGAAGTTCGAAAAATCACGCCAAATGGACGCCAGCGCAAACATATATACAATCCATTTTGGGCCAAATTTCTCGTCGAGCGTGACGATGAAGTCGGCATTACATCAATGCGCATAACGGGCGAAGGCTATCAGTCCACAATCGGGGCATTTCTCAACCCCGATGATCGGGAAAGCTTTGCAACGGCATTCTCCCAGGCCCTTGCGAAAGCCAAGAAATGAGGCCAGTCTTTGCCCGCATGAAGCGGGGAAAACGATGCGGTTGATTTCAAAAACTATTTTCACCTTTATATTTTGGCTGAGCTTATCGCTTGTTGCTTCTGCACAATCCGATACGGCCGCTCAGTCATCAGCAAATAAAGCTATCATCAATGCCGATACCTCCGTCATTGATGATGCTGATATCGACTTGCGTATTGAGCGTATTTTAGCCGAACTGGATGGTATGAACCGTGTTTATGTCATCGTCAGCTCAGGCGTTGTAACGCTTCGCGGCGAGGTGACAGAGGCAAGCCTTGCAGAACAGGCAATCGATGTTGCCCAGCGCGTCGAAGGTGTTGTCACGGTTCGCAACGAAATCACCGAGGTTACATCCTTGCGCGAACGGCTTGTGCCTGTGTGGGAACGGCTCAATAACCGTTTCTGGCAGTCCATTGCCTTTGTTCCCTTGTTTACGGTTGCAGTCGTCGTTGGCGGCATTGTGTTTCTGATCGGGCTTTTTGTTGCTTCACGCACATGGCCATGGGACCGCCTCAGCCCAAACCAATTTATTGCCGATCTGCTTAGACAAATCATTCGTCTGATATTTTTTGTTAGCGGCGTTGTGCTCGCGCTTGATATTTTGGGTGCAACAGCGTTGCTGGGCACAATACTCGGCGCTGCAGGTATCGTCGGTCTTGCCATCGGTTTTGCAGTTCGCGACACGGTTGAAAACTATATTGCATCGATATTGCTATCGATTCGCCAGCCATTTAGACCGCGTGATTTTATCTCCATTGAAGGGTATGAGGGCTTCGTGATCAGCCTTACGTCACGCGCCACAATTTTAATGGATGCTTCGGGCAATCATATCCGCATTCCGAACTCTACGGTCTTTAAAAGTAATATTACGAATTTCAGCCGTAACCCGCATCGCCGCTTTTCATTTGAAATTGGCGTTGCGAGCGAGAGCAATCTCGACAAGGCGCTGGAGACCGGCTTGAACGCAGCCAGAGCACAGGACTTTGTCTTGCAAGAGCCTGCACCTGACGCATGGATTAGCAGTATTGGCGATTCTAATGTCGTTTTGGTTTTCACGGGTTGGGTGGACCAAACGCAAACGAGCTATACAAAAGCCCAATCAGAAACGATGCGGCTGACCAAATTGGCGCTCGAAAGAAACGGTTTTGCCCTACCAGAACCAATCTTCCGCATTATTCATCAAGGTGATGCACCAAGTGAAACACCTAAAAAAGCAGCTGCTCCAAAACTGGAAACAAGCGCGAATGAACGCGAAGATGATCACGCCAAAGATGTGCGCCCTGATGAGAGCATTATCGAACGTGTTGACGAAGAACGCAGCAATGCCGAGCGTGAAGATCTGCTGAGTGAAAATGTGCGCGATGAACTTGGGAAGAAAGAAGGTTGATTTGCATCAAGTTTCGGGTGGTTCTTGTGCGCTCAAAGTGCTGAATTGGGATATCGAAGTCCGGAGATGACGCCATGTCCCAATTAGCAGAAATTTCACTGACACAAGAAGTCAAACGTGACAGCGATTATGAAAAGATTGCGCGTGTCATATCGTTGATTAGCGAGAACTATCGCGAGCAACCCTCACTGGATGAGCTGGCGAAAAATGTTTCAATGGAGCCAACAGCGCTACAAAAGCTATTTACGCGTTGGGCAGGGCTATCTCCAAAAGGTTTTTTGCAAGCCGTTACGATTGATCATGCACGCCGTTTGCTGGCAGCCGACTTGCCGCTACTCGATACAGCCTATGAACTTGGTCTTTCCGGTCCTAGCCGTTTGCACGATTTGTTCGTGACGCATGAATCCATGTCGCCCGGTGAAATCAAATCAGGTGGTGCAGGGCTCACAATCCATTATGGGTTTCATGCCTCGCCCTTTGGTCTTGCGCTGATTATGGCCACAACACGCGGACTTGCGGGCCTTGCCTTTTGCGATATTGGCGATGAACGCGCAACTTTTGACGACATGGCGCAGCGCTGGCCTTTTGCGACCTTTGAAGAAGATTTAGGCGCGACGCAGCCCTATGCACAGCGCGTGTTTAATCCGACCCAATGGCGCGACAACCAACCCTTGCGCGTTGTGCTTATTGGCACGGATTTTCAAGTCGATGTATGGGAAGCGCTGCTTAAAATACCGATGGGCCGCGCCTTGCCCTATAGCCAGATTGCACAGGATATTGGACGCCCGAAAGCATCACGCGCCGTTGGTGCAGCGGTCGGCGCAAATCCGATTTCGTTCGTTGTGCCGTGTCACCGCGCTATGGGCAAATCAGGGGCTTTAACCGGCTATCACTGGGGTTTAACGCGCAAACGCGCCATGCTGGGATGGGAAGCAGGGCAGGTTTGCTCATCAAGCTGATATAATTGGTAAATCAAAAACGATCAAACCATCCACACCGCCGTTAATAAGTTCAACTAACATTGCGCCAGCCAACTTATGCTCATCATCGACAAGATAAGCATCCCGCGCAGCAACATCATCAAACTGAATTATAAAGCCATCCAGAAAATTTTGATGCAAACCTTCTGGGCTTATATTTGTGCCACTGCGAAAGTTTGATGCGCCATTAAGACGCTCAGTGATGGAGGCAAGTTTCTCCATCACTTTTGCAATCTCATTATCCGAGACTTTTATGGCGCGTTTAAAGAAAACGCAGTGCTCAATTTGCGGCATTAATGCGCGCCGGACATATCACCCAAAACCTCTTTGGATTTAACCGTTGAATCCGCATTAAGCTCATAAACAATCGGTACGCCCGTACCCAAATTGAGTTTCAAAATGCTTTCTTTATCCATACGGTCGAGCACCATGATCAGCGAGCGCAATGAGTTGCCATGTGCAGCAACAAGCACGGTTTCACCGCGAAGAACGCGCGGCAAAATATCCGTCATGAAATAAGGCCAAACGCGCGCGCCCGTATCACGCAGGCTTTCGCCTTCATCACCTGGCGGCGGTGTGTCGTAAGAGCGGCGCCAGATATGAACCTGCTCTTCACCCCATTTTTCGCGCGCATCATCTTTGTTCAAACCAGCCAGATCGCCGTAGTTACGCTCATTAAGCGCTTGGTCGTGGATAGTTTCCAAATCGGACTGCCCAACGCCATCAAGAATCATCTGGCAGGTTTTTTCAGCACGCTGCAAAACAGATGTAAAAGCGATGTCAAATTTAAAGCCCTTTTCCGCAAGAGCGCGGCCAGCCTCTTGCGCTTCTTCAACTCCCTGCGCGGTCAAATCAGGGTCTTTCCAACCTGTGAAAAGATTGAGTTTGTTCCATTCGCTTTGACCGTGACGGACAAGAATGAGTTTACCGGACATAGGAAGGCTCCATTTTGCTAAGTGAGTTGTTTTAAGTTTAGTCGTTCAATCCAAGAACGTCACGCATTGAGTAAAGGCCTGGCTTTTGGCGAACAGACCATATGGCCGCATTAACAGCGCCGCGTGCAAAAATGCTTCGATCTTCTGCACGGTGCGACAGGGTGATGCTTTCGCCATTACCGGCAAACATGACGGAATGATCGCCGACTACTGATCCACCGCGCAAAGTTGCAAAGCCGATTGAACCTTCTTCTCGCGGGCCAGTATGACCGTCACGAACACGCACCGAATTTTCTGTCAGATCAATATCGCGGCCTGTAGCAGCAGCATCGCCCAACAGTAGCGCTGTGCCTGATGGTGCATCGACTTTATGTTTATGGTGCATTTCCAGCACTTCAATGTCCCAGTCCTGTGCGGCCAATGCTTTTGCAGCACGTTCGACCAACACCGATAACATGATGACACCCATCGACATGTTGCCGGACTTCATAATGGTTGTTTTTTCGGCAAAAGATGCAAGCTTTGCATCATCATCGGTAGACATACCTGTCGTGCCAACAATATGCGCAATGCCCTTCTTGGCGGCATAATCTGCAAATGCCAATGTTGCCGCTGGCGCTGTGAAATCAATGATAACATCTGCATCGCCCAGCGCCTGATCTTTATCAGCGGTAATGATAATTTGGTTGGCCGCCTCACCAATCATACTATGTGCGTCCATGCCAATCGCATCGGCACCATCGCGCTCAAGCGCACCCACAAGCACCGTCTTTGGGTTCTGCGACACCGCATGAATGAGTGCGCGGCCCATACGGCCAGATGCACCAACAACTGCAATTTTTACGGTCTGTGTCATCCTATACCTATTCTATATCCAGAGCAGCTTTGCCACCTTTACCCAAATGATTGAGCCGAGCATACATGCCGTTTTTCTTTTTTGACAATGACGCATGTGTACCGGTTTCAACAACCTGCCCATCATTGATAACAATGATTTTATCGGCATTAACGATGGTTGAAAGGCGGTGTGCAACAACAATTGTCGTGCGGCCCTTCATAACTTTTTCAAGCGCATCTTGAACCAATCGCTCAGACTCATTGTCGAGCGCTGAGGTCGCTTCATCTAACAGCAAAATCGGCGCATTGCGCACGATTGCCCGTGCAATTGATACGCGTTGACGCTGGCCACCAGACAGGGTCACACCGTTCTCACCCACAGGGGTATCGTAACCAGCAGATTGTTGCAAAATGAATTCGTGAGCGTTGGCCAGTTCAGCCGCCTTGATAATTTCCGCATCCGTCGCATCAGGGCGGCCATAACGGATATTATCCATAATCGAGCCTTCAAACAGATAGGCTTGCTGTGACACGAAAGCGATTTGTTGGCGCAGTGAACTTTTGGTCACGTTATCGATGTTTTGACCATCGATAAGAATGTTTCCGCTCGATGGATCGTAAAACCGCTGTATGAGCGAAATAACTGTTGATTTGCCCGCGCCAGAAGGCCCGACCAATGCTGTGGTTTTGTGACTTTCAGCTTTAAAGCTTAGTGCGTGCAACACAGCCGTGCCATCACCATAGTTAAAATCTACGTTCTCAAATTCAATCTCTCCACCATCAACAACCAACGCTGCCGCGCCCGCTGCATCACGCTGCTTGTCTTCCATATCGAGAATTTCGTAGATCATGCGGGCATTGACGACCGCCTTTTCCAAATTAACTTTCAGGCGTGCAAGGCGTTTTGCAGGGTCATATGCAAATAGCAGTGCTGTGATAAAGGCAAACATTGCACCTGGCGGCTGCGCATCATTGATGGCGCGATAACCGCCATAGGCTATGGCACCTGCCACGGCAAATCCGGCGATTATTTCAGTAATTGGCGTTACACGCTCTGTCACGACAGCGAGCTTGTTATTACGCTCGCGCGCATGTTCGATTGTATTTTGAATTTTCCGGCTAAGCTGTTCTTCCATCGTGAAAGCTTTAATCACGGTAATGCCTTGCATCGCTTCCTGCATCGTTCCGATGACACGCGCATTCAACTGGACCGTTTCACGGGTTACAGAACGAATACGCCGCGAAACATAAGCAACGCCAAAGATCAAAAGCGGGCCGATGATGAACGTTATCAATGAGAGCGTCGCGTCCTGCAAAAACATGACAATGACGAGGCCGACCAGCGTTACGAAATCACGCGCAAAAGAGGTGATCGTAAGAGATAGAACATCGCGTATGCCGTCAATATTGGCTGATATTAACGCCGCCAAACGACCAGAGCGATTATCGTTGAAAAAATCTACGCCCGAAGACATGAGTTTTGCAAAAACGCGTTTCTGATAGCTTGCGACCAGATCATTCCCGATACGCTTCATCGTTGTCGCTTGGAAATACATTGCCAGAGCGCGCAAGGTAAAAGCACCCATGATTGCAAGAGAAATGACAGCGATCAGGTCTTTGCGCTGGTTATAAAATATCTGATCAATCACATCGCGCATGATCCATGCGGAAAATGCAGTCGTTGCAGATATCACCAACAGACAAAGAACAACGAATAGATAGGACTTATAATATCGGCGGCCGTTTTCGTCATAGATGCGCCGCAGCACATGCATGAGGCCGCCATCTTCAACGGTTTTATCACTTGTCGATATCAACTGGGTCAAACTACTGCCACTCTCGCTATTCTTGAGGCGGGTATAACGGAACCAGCCTCAAAAAAACAGCACCATATTGGCCTCTTGATTGACTTACTTGGCACACCAATGGCGACGGTCTAGCGACACGCCAAAGCGTACCGGTGTGCGGGCATAAGCCGTTAGTCCAGCGAGTGGCGCTTGCTCATGGAGTATCGCGAAAGTTGGCATAGCGCTTATCAGTTCAGAATGCGGTGCTTTGTTTTGAAATGCAGCTCGGAAACGTTCTTCATCAAAAATCGACAAGATCTTCTGCGTGATACCGCCCGTTAGATAAACGCCGCCTTTTGCCATAAAAATAAGCGCCAAATCGCCTGCAACACGTCCAAGATATTCGCTAAAGAGGGAAATCGTTTCCACGGCAAGTGCATCAGATTTGTCTTTTGCAGCAGCGGTTACATCTTCAGGCGTTGTAAATTTCGGCTTTTCCCCAGCGGCCTTAGCAACGGCTTGATAAAGGTTCACCAAGCCTCGCCCACATAAAATCTGCTCGCCCGTTACACGGCCTTCAATGCGCTCTAAATGCGGAAAAATTTCGGCATCACGGTCCGTCTGCGGACCAAGATCAATATGTCCGCCTTCACCAGCAACCGGTATCCAAGTATTTGCCGCATGAATCAAACCTGCCATGCCGAGGCCAGTGCCAGGGCCTAAAATGACGCAATTGCTGCGCTCAGCCTTTGTGCCACCACCAATTTTTTTCAAATGCTCATCTTCAAGTGCGACGATTGCTAAAGCCTGTGCTTCATAGTCGTTCAACACAATAATATTTTGCAGTCCGAACTGCTCAATCATCTTTTCCGGCTTTACCACCCAATGATTGTTGGTCAGGTCGATTTCATCACCATCTGTCGGGCCTGCGACCGCAAGAACAGCGGCACGCGGTTGCAGCGATGTGCGGTCCAACACATGGGTTTGAATCGCCACATCCAAAGACGGATAATCTTTGGTTTTAATGGGCTCGAACGTTTTAGGTTCAGCATAAGAATCAACAACAATAGAAAAACGTGCGTTCGTGCCGCCGATATCTGCAATCAGAATCGGAAAAGGAAGTGCTGTCGGTGAAACATGCGAATTGCTAGGCATTTAATTCTCCATCTGCCTGTTCGGCAAAGTTCGTCAATAAAATTTCGGCGGTTGAACGGTTAAGCGCCATAGGAATATCATAAACAATCGCAAGCCGCATAAGCGCCTTCACATCAACGTCGTGCGGCATGGGCGTTAAGGGGTCGACAAAGAAGATCAATCCATCAACCTTGCCTTCTGCGATCAAGCCACCGATCTGTTGATCGCCGCCAAGCGGTCCACTTTTGAGCGGCATCAAATCAAGGTATTTATGTTCTGCTAAAATTCGTGAACCAGTTGTTCCAGTTGTAAATAATTGGCAGTTGGAAAAATGCGCAATGTGCCTGCTTACAAACATAACCAGATCATCTTTTTTCTGGTCATGTGCAATCAGTGCTAAAACAGGTTTACGTAGCTCTTCTGATTTATCCATCAATCGACTTTTCTTTAAATCGTTTGAAATTGCTATAGAATACTTTTCCATAGCATGGAAGCTTTAGAGCTGCATGACAGTCAATTTAATAAGGACGAGAGCCTGGAATTGGCCAATCGAACCCAATTCCAGCACTTTTCGCCGCTGGTGCAGACGATGGACTTGCTGACGCTAGTGCCGCAGTAGGGTCATAACTGGCATCAAATGTTACCAATTGCTCGTTGGCTGGTTGCGGCTCACGCAAAACAGCAGAACAGCTATTTGGAAGATCAGAGAGCGTTACGACGCGCTTTTTAACCGATTTTTCGCCTTTCTTGGGTGGCTTAGGCGTCCAAGGCTCTTTGGTAAACCACCAATCAAGAGAAGCATCACAGCCTGAACCTGCAGGAACCGCATTTTGCTTGCGGCATTCGGTTGAACCCTGCGGACATTTCATTCGAATATGAAAATGGTAATGGTGCCCGTAATAAGGGCGCACTTTTCCCAGCCATGAAGCATTTTGCGGCGAGCCGCCATAGGTTTCGCACATCGCCTTTTTAATGCCTGGATGCACAAAAAGACGCTCCACTTCATCAAAGCGCGCTGCTCGTGCAATCAACTTGCCATGTTCAGGCGTCCAAATGTTTGGGTCCACATAAAGCGTGTCTTTTTTCAATACTGATATGGCGCTCGTATCACGGCGTTCTTGCCGCGTTAGCTTCCGATTCGGCATCTTCGTCAGCCAAATATCAGCATCTAAGCCTACCTGATGTGAGGCATGGCCTGTAAGCATAGGCCCGCCGCGTGGCTGTGAAATATCGCCAACCAACAAACCCGGCCAACCGTCTGATACCGCATCACGTGATAACTTTTGAACCAGCGCAATCAAATTTGGGTGCCCCCAGCGCCGGTTGCGCTCCAAACGCATTGCCTGCCACGTTGGACCGTCAGTCGGCATGGCGACAGCGCCGGATATACAGCCTTTGGAATAAAACCCATGCACTTCAGCGGGATTAACCGATGGGAGGGGCGTTCGACCAAATATTTCTTTGGCCGCTGTTTGTGCTTCTGCCATCGGGCTGTTGAGCGTTAAAGCCAGACCCGTTAGGCACGCCAATGAAACCATTCGTTTTGTTAAGCTATGTATATTTGCAAAACATATTGTCATATTTGAATCCAAATCATCGGCAAATCAGTTGTGACAAGGCTACCTTGAAACCACCTAACGTCAATGACATGAAAGTCACAGTTCCTGCTTGAAGCGATAAACAACCAATGGCGTGTCTATCGTTTCAGGAATGATTTCGAGCCAAGTAGGAACGTTACCTTGGTGTAATTGTGCCTGTAAGCCATCTGGTTTAGCTCGTTTGAAATCCTGAGCATCAGCGCTGTTTATACAGTCAGCAATTAATGTAACCCCTGCTTTTTTTAACATCGAATAAGCTGCGTCAGGCTTTGCAAGCATAGCCTCTATCATCAATAGGTTTCCATCCGTATTGCGATGATACGGTCCTGCCAGCGCACGGTGATAGGTTAGCTTCAAAATATTCGCACCTATATCAGTGGCACCAAGCACAACACCCTTTGGTTCTTTGGCAAGCGGTGCAAACACACCATCTGAAAAACAGTAATCACTTGCAGAAACACTACTTGCCTGCTGCTGAAGGGTTTGATGGCCGGTAAAAAATGATGAGGCCTGCGCACCTGCAATCCACCAAAATACATTAAGAGATAGAATACCCATGCCGATCATTTTCAACAAATCGGTTACGCTATTGGTTGCGTGATATTGTGTGCGTAGCGCAGTGAAAACAAATGCGAGCGGCAAGACTGCGAACGCAGATGCGAACAACATTCCTCGCTGTTGCCAAAACGTAACGGCTATTGCTGTGCCGATTAACATTAAAGACATTATCGCAAAATAACGCATATTATGGTCATCTGTTTTGCTCACGATTCCAATCGATATGAACAAACCCATAATTGCCAATCCGAAGACACCAAACAATTGGTATGGATCAGTAGACCAAAGATCAAAAAATGACCGCGTTTCGATAACACCATCCAACCAAAATGTTTTAAGTTTCGGATCAAGGCCAGAAAGCGGGTTGGACAAGCATTGCGGAAATGCCGCCATCAATAAGATGGCAGCAAACGCACCACCTAATGCAAGTACAATGAGGCGTGTCTTCATTTTAGTCGCAAAGCGAGCAGCCAAAGCCAATACAAAACCGCCAACACTGCACATACCTATATGGAACACCGAATAAGCATCGCAATAAACAGCGCCGTAATCTTTTGGCTCTATAGTTATGGCAAAAACAAAAAGGGCCGATAAACTAAGTGATAGACCAAACGCAAAAGCAGATCGTGGGTTAATGATGCCCGTGAGAAAAGCTGCTGTCACCCATATGCCCGCAATCGTTACATAAGGCAGTGTTTCCATACCAACGGCCAACATCAAAACGGCAACCGCTCCCGCCAAAGCATGGGCTGTGATTTGAACACGGCAGGGCACAAGCATTGCAACAAGCAGCATGCAAAGCGCCACCTGTATATTATGGTGGTCAATTGCCGTTGGACCAAAAATACCGGAAGTCATAAAGGCAGCCGCACCAAATAACGTGACAGGCACTTGTGCAAGTACATTACCCATACGAACACATGCGATATTTAGGGCAAAAATAGCAAAAAACAGAGTAATTGCCGGCCATAGAAAAAGAGTAATTTCTTCTGCAGTACCAGTATTAGTGAACATAGCTGCTATTGAATAAATTGCCCACAATGGTCCATCTACCAAACGCGACCAATGCATAAGCGTTCCGCCATCAAGACCAAGTCTATATTGAATAGGGTCAAACCAACTTTGCCCTGATGCAAAATCGCGTAAAGCGACCAATCGCATAATGTCATCGGAATTTTTAATGCCATCGGTATCATTTCCGCTCACAAGAACCAGCATATAAACAACAACAACCGCTATGAGTGCATTAACCGCTGATTGTTTGAGTAGAATTGTTTGATGATCGCATGTCGTGGCATTATTTTGCATATTTATAGCCTATCCGCTTAAATACTTAGTTTTTTCATCTTTCCGCAACCTAAACTTAACCAGATCAAGAAAAGGTAAAGAGGGGCGGTAATCTCCGCGATGAGTAATATTGAGAATATGATGAAAAAGCGTAAGAACGATTTTTTACCAAATGAGCCTATCAATATGTGGGCGGCATATGAAATCGCAATCTTATTGCCCTGTTACAATGAAGGTGCAACAATTGCGGACGTTGTAAAGCGCTTCAAAGAAACGCTGCCTGATGTGACAGTTTATGTTTATGACAATAATTCAAGCGACGAAACGGCTATCCGTGCGCGGCTTGCAGGCGCTGTTGTAGTTCCTGAACGCAGACAAGGCAAAGGCCATGTTGTGCGACGCATGTTTGCCGATATTGATGCAGATATATATGTCATGGCAGATGGCGATGGCACCTATATGCCCGAAGAAGCTTCAGAGCTGATTAATACGCTGATATCAGAGCGCGCTGACATGGTCGTTGGCACTCGTGCAGGTGTTAAAGATGATGCTGGGCGTGCTGGCCATGCTTTTGGCAATGTGCTGTTCAACAAAATATATCAAACAATTTTCGGCAATGATTTCTCCGATATATTGTCTGGCTATCGTGCATTTACACGACGTTACGTAAAAAGCTTTCCAGCGGTTTCAGGTGGTTTTGAAATTGAAACAGAAATGTCGGTTCATGCAGGTCAATTAAAACTACCTATTGCGGAAATTGAACTTGATTATGGTCGTCGCCCCGAAGGGTCAGACTCCAAACTTTCAACTTTTAAAGACGGCGCAAAAATTTTATTCATGTTCGCTCGCCTCATGAAAGCGACACAGCCTTTACGTTTCTTTGGCCTGATCAGTGTCGGTCTTTTATGCATGAGTCTTGTCTCAATGATCGCGCCATTAGCAGAATATTTCACAACTGGTCTTGTTACTAAAATGCCGACTTGGGTCGGCTCTATCGGTCTTTTGCTTTTATCTACATTATCGCTTATGACTGGACTTGTGCTTAACTCTGTTGCGGCTGGTCGCGCTGAAAACAAACGCATGGTCTATCTTAATCAAACGCCTCATCGCGGTGAAATGCGGCCTGATCGCGGGCGGCGCGTGAAACGTAAAACGTGCGAACTTCCTAGCTTTAAAGCGCCTTCAATTGATATTTCTGAAGATGCGTAATAAACGAAACTCATTCATCTGTTTGTGAAGAGACCGCTTAATCATGCAATTGGTAGCTAAATCCAAAGCTGGTAAAATATTTGCCTTCGCTGTTGCCGGTGGCAGCGGCTTTGTGATCGACATTGGCGTTTTGTTTTTGCTCTTGCACCTAACGCCAATGGGCCCAATTATTGCGCGTATCATGTCTATCCTTTGCGCGATGATTTCCAACTTCTTCATCAACCGCACATTCACCTTTGGTCAAAGCGAACGCAGTTTGCGTGAAGAATTTATCCGCTATGCTTCCGTTGGTGCTGTTGGCGCATTGCTCAACTATCTCATCTATGTTGCGCTTTTATTTCTAATACCCGGCTTTTCGCCATTTTTGGCGACATTCATCGGTGTCATCATTGTCGCCATATTTTCCTATTTTGGATATTCACGCTTCGTATTTAACCGCAAAAATTAAACTGCTTCGCGGTCGCCGCTTTCACCTGATTTGAAAATTGCATCAATAAGCTTCTGATTATTGATCGAATTTTGAAGATCGAAAATCCGTACATCTTCGCCCTGCGATTTGCGCACGAAATTATCAACCTGAAGCGTATATTGATTGAGGCCGCCAAAGCGAAACGACTGAACCTCCGAATGATTTTGGTTATGCAAAGTCACCTCATCAAAGCCATAGAGCCCGGCATTAAATGGTGTGTGCACTTCGATAAAACCTTCATCGCCGTGAAACACCATATTTTGGCGAAGCGCCATTTGGGTCGAGACATAAAAAGACATGTCAAAACCCGAAAAACTGACGTCCATCGTTGAATAGATATCGGTGCCAAAATCAGGGTCGCGCTCAACTTTCGCCAAAACAGAACGCGGTTCTTGTCCTGTCACCATGCGGGTTACAATCGTTGGATAAACACCAATGTCAGGCAATGCGCCGCCGCCAAGTTCAGGCTTGTTACGCATATTATTGCTATCACGATTAAAATAGGTAAATGAGCCCTGCACGTGCTTCAACGTGCCAATTGCGCCTTCAGCGATCAGCGACTGAACTTTCAGCCATTGTGGATGATAATAGACCATAAAGGCCTCGGCGATGAGCACGCCGGTTTCTTGCTGAACGCTGACCAGCTCTTTGATTTTCTCAGCATTGAGCGAGATCGGCTTTTCGCAAAGAACGTGTTTTCCCGCCTTCGCCGCTTTAATCGACCATTCAATATGCTGCGACGTTGGTAGCGGAATATAGATACCGTCCACTTTGTCACTTGCCAGCATTTCCTCATAGGAACCAAAAGCATGGGGAACGCCAAAGCGCTCTGCTACGCTTTGCGCGCGCGCCAAATCACGGCTGGCAATAGCCGCCACATTGCCAAGTTCGGACTGCATGATCGCGGGTATCAATTGTTCTTGTGCGATTTTCGCTGTCGATAAAATTCCCCAGTTGAACATGCGATTTTCCTTTTAATCTCTATTTACGGCGCCAAGCTGAAATCGTTGCGCTTATCCATTTGCGCGTTTTCGAATTTCAGTCAGCGTCCAATCTTTGAGAAGTTTTCCATTTTCCCAAACTGGTTGTAGCAGGTTTTGGCTATCGCCAATATCTTTAAGCGGTACAGCGGATGGTACGCCATCGTGTGCAATCACAGCCTGGCGATATCGTTTGGAAGCTTTACCCGGGTCGGTTTTTGGATCTTTGTTGATGCCATGCCAGTTGCCATCACTATCCAAGCGCGCATTGGCTTTCATCGCAAAACGCAACGTATCGCGGTTCACTTTTTGCAAGAGGCCTGCCCCCATGCCAAAGGCAAGATTTTCAGCTGACCACCCGCGCTCGATCATTGCATCCAGCAATATACGGATCGTTTTCGGTGAAATACCATCGCCTTGAATAACCCGCACGCAGGGAGCCAAAACTTTAAAGCCCTTATCATTAAGCGAGTAGCCAAAGATTTCGCCAAGCATTTCAATCGTATCAATGGGTACGCGCGTTGCATCGCCTGAATCAGGGCGAACAACCAATGTACCGCCCATTGTTTCAACTTGTTCTTTAAGTTCCCCGCCCCAAATTTTACGAACAGCGCGGAATAGATCATAGCTATCGGAGACGACTGCAACCAGTTTTCCATCGCCGCCGAACTGATCAAGCATGTTTTTATAAGCTTCGGTTTCGCGTTCTTCGCCCCACGACGTCATGGTTGAATGTTCCGCAGCCGGAATTGAAAATCCGGCCATGGGTTCGGAGTAATATTTGCGTGCTGCAACCAAGCCGCTGACTGTATCTGTCCCCATAAAAGACACCAAATGCGCAACGCCGCCCAGCCCTGCCTGCTCAAATGATGTTGCGCCACGCGCACCAAAATCATGCAATCTAAAGGGTAAAATCTCGTCCGGCGTGTCGCAGGTTTTCTCTAGCGCCTCGGTGATCATTTGGCGGACATTCCACGACAGGGTTGCAACGGTTGTCGGATACCAGACAGCACGCAGCAAAGATGTTTCCAAGAATGTTGGCAACCAGAAGAAATCAGAATGTGTATTGCGTATTTGTACAAGCGGTGTGCCAACAGGCACGACCATGCCTTCCGGCAAAGCCTCGATCATAATTGGCAAATAACCATCATGCTCTGTGACGATCTTTTCCCAACCTTCGCGGTGAAAAGGCAATCCGTGCGCCGTAATGATTTCATCGGCCTCATCCACGTCATCCATGGAAACACGCTTTGAGAGATATTCTTTGAGATACATTTGTAACCCGAAGAAAATCGTCTGCTCATATTGACCGCCGCGCCGCGCCTCAATGTAAGCTGATATCGCGTCCGTTTCGGGCGGATATTGCGCAAAATGCGAGTATTTATAGCTGTCGGTGTTCAAAATGAGGTTCATAATTTTCTCAAGACCATCTCTTAAGGTGAAAACTTTGTATCGAAAAGATCAGCACCAAATGGATGCGAGATTGACGCGCTGTCGTCAATAGCGACGCATCAGACAAAAGACTTCTCGCCACTTAGAAACAAGCGCTCTGCCACAATCTATCACGAAATACTCTTACTATCGCCACTTGCGCTCCCTTGATGGGCCGTATTTTTGAAGCAAATGCGACGCTTATTTAAATTATCTTAGAAAAGACGAGCGTTATGAAAATCACTTCCCGCGCCTTTTCGCGAGCGGTACTGCTTGCTATCTTTTCCACTCATATGGGCGGACAAGTGCACGCGGCAAACCTCACAATTCAAATTTATCCGGTTGCAACAATAGCCCATCTCATAGCAGGAAACGCACAAGACGCCATAAAGTTGCCTGAAGAGATCGTCACGCGCACAGGCCAAGGTTTAGAGACCATATGCATGGCGAATGCACTTTATCATGAAGCACGCGGCGAGAAGTTAAATGGGCAAAAAGCGGTGGCGCAGGTGATCTTGAACCGGGTCAAGAGCGAAGCTTATCCGGATTCAGTGTGCGGTGTGGTTTATGAAAATGCGCATATGAGAAATCGGTGCCAATTTTCTTTTGCATGCGACCGTGTTGATGACACGCCACAAGAAAGTGATGCTTATGAAGCTGCGCTAATTATGGCTCAAGGCGCTGTGAAATATGGTATTTATGCCGAAGGGCTTACACCAAATTTCAGAGATCCTGCACAGACAGAAAAATCACAAATTACACATTATCATACGACAGCTGTATCACCGTCATGGGGTAAAAAATTACGGCCGATCAAAACAATCGGCCGTCATATCTTTTATCGGTCAGAGCGTGTGGCTAAATCAATAGCCAGCTAAGCTCTGAGCTTCCCGCCTGTTGTTTTTTCAACATTCGCAACGATTTTAGTATGCAGCGCGTCCAGATCTTCATCCGTTAGCGTTCTGTCGGTCGGTTGAATTGTAACTTCTAGCGCAACAGACTTTTTGCCTTCGCCCAAGGACGCACCTTCAAATAAGTCAAAGACTTTAACGCCAGCAATCAACTGCTTATCGGCACCTTGCGCGGCACGCAAAATCAAGGCTGCAGTTACATCGCTATCGACAACAAAAGCAAAGTCGCGCGTTAACATCTGGAAGGATGAAAGCACCATCGCTGGTTTTGTTTTTGTGGCTTTTTTCTTCGGTTCTGGCAGCGCATCAATATAGATTTCAAAACCGCAAATCGGGCCTTTAACATCCAGCAAATCCAAAACATTCGGATGGAATTCACCAAAATGACCCAGCACTACTTTCGGGCCGAGTTTAATCACACCAGACCTGCCAGGGTGATAAAAATCCGGTGCCTCAGCAAAGATTTGCAAATTAGCTGTCGCCAAACCACAGGCTTCTAGCGCAGCAAAAGCATCAGCTTTTGCGTCAAAGACACCAACCGTTTGACTGTTGCCAGCCCAGTCGCGTCCTGAACCTGAAAGGCCTGCTGTACCTTTGCGAATACCTGACGCTACGCGGCGCTGGCCTTTTTCCGTATCGTTTTCATAAATGCCGGACACTTCAAAAATTGCCACATCACCGATACCGCGGGCTGCATTACGGCCAGCTGCAACAATCAAACCGGGCAGCAAGCTCGGACGCATGTCGCTCATATCTGCCGAGATAGGGTTCGTCAGTTTGAGCATTTCATTGCCACCGCCAAAAGCTTTGGCCTGATCTTCAGAAATGAACGACCAATTGACCGCCTCCAGCATACCGCGTGATGCTAAAGCACGTTTTGCCTGACGGGTGCGCGTTTGCAGTGTTGTTAGAATTTTGCCGCCAACATGGTTCAGTTGTGGCAATGGCTGCGGTTCAATATTGTTAACACCGTAAACCCGCATAACTTCTTCAACGAGATCAGCTTTACCATCAATGTCTGGACGCCAAGATGGCACAGTCACCAAGGCGCTATCGCCATTCTCCTTCACACCGAAGCCAAGGCTTTCCAAAATTTCCACTGACCGTGCAGCGTCTACCGGAATTCCAATCAGACGCTCAACTTCGGAAAATGGGAAAGTGATTTCCTTAGCCGTATAATCTTTGTACCCAGTGATTTGAGTTTTGCTCGGCGTACCGCCACAAATTTCGGTCACAAGTTTCGTTGCCAACTCAACGCCACCAACCATGAATTCAGGATCAACACCGCGCTCAAAGCGGTAGCGGGCATCGGTAATGATACCAAGCGCGCGGCCCGTTTTTGCAATATTGATTTCATTCCACAGCGCAGATTCAATCAGAACATCGACAGTGTTTTCATCACAGCCAGATTCTTCACCGCCCATAATGCCCGCAATTGATTCTGGGCCTTTGTCATCTGCAATAATCAAATTATCGGGGCTTAAGGCATATTCTTTGCCATCAAGACCGAGGATTTTTTCTCCATCATTCGCAAGACGCACCACAAGATCGCCCGTGACTTTTGCGGCATCAAAAACATGCAGCGGGCGGCCACGATCAAATGTAATGTAGTTCGTAATATCAACCAATGCATTGATCGGGCGCAAACCTATCGCGATGAGGCGTTGCTGCAACCATTTTGGCGATGGGCCATTTTTAACGCCCTTCACCAAGCGCAATGCAAAGCCGGGGCAAAGCTCAGGGTTATTAATTTTTAGCGTGACGGGACAGTCGCCTTCGCCATTAATGTGTTCAACTGAACCATCTTTCAACTTGCCCATGCCGGAAGCTGCAAGATCACGTGCAATACCATATACACCCGTACAATCAGGGCGGTTAGGCGTCAGGCCAATATCAATCACCGGATCATCCAGCTTCGCATAGCTCGCAAAGCTTGTACCGATTGGTGCATCATCTGCAAGATCAATGATGCCGTCATGGCTATCGGACATTTCAAGTTCGCGCTCTGAACACATCATGCCGAAGCTATCAACGCCGCGAATATTTCCGACGGATAATGTCGTATCAATACCTGGCACATAGGTGCCAGGGCCCGCAAAGGCACCGATCATTCCGGCACGCGCATTGGGCGCACCGCACACAACTTGCACAGGTTTTCCATCACCAATATCGACAGAAAGAACCCGCAGCTTATCAGCATCAGGATGCTTTTCCGCTGTCAGAACTTTGGCGATTGTAAATGGGGCGAACTGTGACTTGTCATCAACCTCCTCAACTTCGAGGCCGAGCGATGTCAAACGTTCAACAATTTCCTCAAGTGTCGCATCGGTTTCCAAATGGTCTTTGAGCCAAGAGAGTGTGAATTTCATGATCTCAGGTCTTTCGCTTTGTTCTGTTCGTTTTGGCTTTCGCCGCAGGTTTCTTCTTTGGTGCAACTTCTGGTTTGGCTTTCGCGCGTTTTTCAAGCTGATCAAAAATGACAAACCCGATCTGCGTTGCATCTTCTTCCGGCTTTGCGTCAGCCGTGCTTCTCTTCGTAATCGTCAACGCCAATTGGCTAGCGTGAATAACCAAGGCAACCGGCTGCTTGGATGAGAGCAACAAGCCCTCAACGCGCATGACATCACCTTCGCCAGCAAAAAGACCCATGACCAGCATAGGACCAGCAGCGCTTATGGTGACAATTTCAAGCTGCTCTTTTTCTTTATCGATCGACGACTGCAGTTCAAATATTTGCTTTGCAACCGATTGGGCTGCCTGTTCGGCCTCATTATCACAAGCCGTCTTCTGCCATTCATCGGGTGAAGGCGCCTTGCGCTTGCCGGCTTTTAATTCGGCAACCATATGCGCAAAATTACCCGTCAATAAAGCAGCATCGGAATAGTTAGACATTAGCTTAATCCAGCGAATAATGTCGGCATGTCGAGCGGGCGGAAGCCATAATGTTCCATCCAACGCACATCAGCGTCAAAGAAAGCCCGTAAATCCGGCATGCCATATTTCAGCATTGCAATACGGTCGATGCCGATGCCCCAAGCAAAACCTTGATAGATATCTGGATCAAGACCGCCAGCGCGCAACACATTCGGATTGACCATGCCGCAGCCTAAAATTTCCATCCAGTCATCACCTTCGCCAAAGCGCACCTCGCCCGGCTTTGAGCGATCGCACTGGATATCCACCTCAAGGCTTGGTTCTGTGAACGGGAAGTAAGAAGGGCGGAAACGCATATTCAGCGATGGCACTTCAAAGAAGGTTTTGCAGAACTCTTCCAATGTCCATTTCAAATTTGCCAAGTTAGCCGACTTATCAACGACCAAACCTTCGAGCTGATGGAACATCGGCGTGTGGGTTGGATCGCTATCCTGACGGTATGTTTTGCCCGGAATGATGATGCGAATCGGTGGTTCTTGCGTTTCCATCGTGTGGATTTGAACCGGCGATGTGTGCGTGCGCAGAACTTTACGCTCGCCCTTATCGTCTGGCGGGAAGAAGAAAGTATCGTGCATTTCACGTGCTGGATGACCTTCTGGGAAGTTCAATGCCGTGAAGTTATAATAGTCTGTTTCAATGTCTGGACCTTCAGCAACGGAAAAACCCATATCAGCGAAAATCGCCGTGATTTCATCAGTTACCTGCGTAATCGGATGGATGCGTCCTGCTTGCGCCGGAGAAGGGCGCACGGGCAAAGTGACATCGACCTTTTCAGTCGCAAGACGCGCATTGATCGCTTCTGTTTTCAGAACAGATTTTCGCGCATTAATCGCGTCGGTAATGCGGACTTTTAATCCGTTGAGCGCTGGGCCCATAATTTGACGCTCATCAGCACTCATTTTGCCAAGTGACTTCATCAAATCAGAGACGGAGCCTTTTTTGCCAATCGCACTCACGCGTACCGCTTCAATCGCGTCTTCGTCGGCAGCGCCCGTAATATCAGCAATTAAGCTCGCTTCGAGCTTTTCAATGTCTTGCATGGTGTCAGTCATGTTATTTCCCAGCGAATTCGGCAGTTAGGTCTATCTTGAGGCAAAAAAACAAAAACCCGCGTCTGGTCCAGCCAGCGCGGGTTCTCAATTCCAATTTATTGAGAGCGCGTCGGCTTAGCGAACAGCGCTTTCAAAAGCGTTTGGTGTTGTGTCTTTCAAATAGCTAAGTTTAGCTTTTGATTGCTCAACGAGTTTCGCAAATGCTTCTGGCTCATGGATCGCCATGTCAGACATCACTTTACGGTCAAGCTCGATGCCAGCTTTTGCCAAGCCATCGATGAAGCGGCCATATGTTAGACCATGTTCGCGCGCAGCAGCGTTAATACGCTGGATCCAGAGCGAACGGAAATTACGTTTGCGAACTTTACGGTCGCGGTAAGCGTACTGATCGGCCTTCTCAACAGCCTGCTTAGCAATACGGATCGTATTTTTGCGGCTGCCCATAAAGCCTTTAGCGGCTTTGATTACTTTTTTGTGTTTTGCGTGAGATGTAACGCCGCGTTTTACACGTGCCATTATTTTATTCCTTCAAAATGAACTGCTTTGAAACCTTCAAAGCCAAAGCGGTTAAAGGCCGTAAGGGGCCATTTTCTTGATGATCTTTGTATCCGGCTCGGAGATAACAGCCATGCCGCGTGCATTGCGGATGAACTTGTTCGAACGGCGGATCATCATGTGACGCTTACCAGCCTGGCCGCATTTGATTTTGCCAGATGCTGTCATTTTGAAACGCTTCTTTACTGAAGCTTTCGTCTTCATCTTGGGCATTTTGCTCTCCATTATATGTTGCTCACAGATGCTTTTAATAAAAAAAGCCTTCGACGATGAAATCGAAATGTGAGATTTTAGCGTTCGTGAACAGACACGGCATGCCCTGCCGGACTGTTCGGGACGGCGCTAGATAGACTCAAAGCGCGGTATTTGCAACCTCTAGGGAGGTCGATTCTACATGAATCTGCGCATTTAAAGGATGCATGCCTGATTTAATCTGATTTACGGCTACACAACGCCTCAATAGCCTTAAATGTCAGCGTCGAAAAGCTTTAGTGCTGGGTAAACAACGCAGCTTCACAGTTGCAGGGCGCTTCAACGAAAAACCCCGACCAAAAGGCCGGGGTGATATCGAATAAGCTATACTAAATTGCCAGAATTAACGCGGTGCTAACACCATCATCATTTGGCGACCTTCGAGCTTAGGTTCAGCTTCAACCTTGGAAATGTCTGCCACTTCTTCCTTGACGCGCTTTAAAAGCTCCATGCCAAGCTGTTGGTGGGCCATTTCACGTCCACGGAAGCGCAATGTTACCTTAACCTTATCGCCAGCTTCAAAGAAGCGGTGAACAGATTTCATTTTCACTTCATAATCATGCGTGTCGATGTTCGGACGCATTTTTACTTCTTTAACTTCAACGGTTTTTTGCTTTTTACGTGCAGCATTGGCTTTCTTTTGCTGCTCATATTTCAACTTGCCAAGATCAAGAATTTTGGCAACCGGAGGTTTTGCATTTGGTGAGATAAGAACGAGGTCTAAGCCTGCTTCTGATGCCATATTTCGCGCGGTCTCTGTAGGCGTAATGCCTACATTTTCACCTTCAACATCAATAAGCTGCACATCTGGTGCTTGAATATCTTCGTTCGCGGTTGGGCCTTGTTTCTGGGAGGGCTGAGCTCTGAATGGACGGCGAATGGTCGTAGTCTCCTTGGACAAATTTGTCGGAATGTTTAAACGTCTCTAACTGCATAAATACGCTAGTCAAGAGAAGGTTGCATAACACAGCTCAATACAAAAATCACCTTCAAATGATGTATTGGTCTTGTTACAGCTTCATTTCGTTACTTAATCATTTATACGCACATTAAAAGGTGCCTGCAGATATGAAGACTATCCTCGTTGATAACACTGAAATTGCGACAAATCACAGCGCTGGCCAACGCTCGCCCGGCCTTATGTGGCTTGGCGGCTATCGCTCGGATATGGAAGGCACCAAGGCGGTAGAATTGGAAGCCTATGCAAAAGAGCACGGGCTTTCTTGCACGCGGCACGATTATTCCGGACATGGCAAATCTGGCGGCTCGTTTGTTGAAGGCACGATTTCAAAATGGCTTCAACAATCGCTTAGCGTCTTTGAGCAACTGACTTCCGGCCCACAAATCCTTGTCGGATCATCCATGGGCGCATGGATTGCACTGCGCATGATAGAAGAACTGGCAAAAACAGACCAATCTAGCCGTGTTGCTGGTCTTTTGCTCCTTGCGCCAGCGCCTGATTTTACTTTGGAATTGATGGAGCCTCAACTAACTGATGCACAAAAAAGCGATTTGAATACAAAAGGTTATTACGAAGAACCAACGCCTTATGGCCCTGATCCGAATATCTTTACCAAAGAACTCTTTGACGACGGCCGCGCAAACCGTGTGATGGGCCGTTCGATTGATACACATTGCCCTGTTCACATTATTCAAGGCAAACAAGACCCTGATGTGCCTTGGCAACATGCTCAGCGGCTGTATGAACTTATGTCAAAAGACGACGCTTCTATAACATATGTTCCAGACGGCGATCACAGGCTTTCACGCACAGAAGATATCGCGCTGATGAAACGTGTGCTCGACGACATGATTTTACAGATAGGTATGTAAGTGCAGCTCAGATTCTCATCTTTTTCCGCAGCCGTTGTTGCCTCTATTATCGGGTTCGGCGGCACTGTTGCGCTTGTGCTTGCGGCCGCCACTGCTTTAGATGCAACACCTTCACAGACAGCGAGCTGGGTAACAGCGATTAGTTTGGCGATTGCGCTGGAATCATTGTTTTTAAGCTGGCGTTATAAAATGCCAATTGTCACCGCTTGGTCAGCCGCTGGCCTTGCACTTGTGGGCGCAACGACCGGATTTGATATTTATCAAGGTGTAGGTGCCTTTATCATAACAGGTGTTATGCTGCTTATAACCGGTCTTTTTAGGCCGATTTCCAAGCTCGTTGAGAGCATTCCATCGGGACTTTCAGCGGGAATGTTAGCTGGAGTCATGTTACCCTTTGTACTGCAAGGTGCCCGCGCGGCCAATTTAAGTGCAGAGCTCGTGCTGCCGCTTGCTATATTGTTTTTTGTTATTCGAACGTGGAACCCATCACTTGCTGTTGTTGCTGTTTTGGCTGCTGGCATTGGATGGTCTTTTTATTCAGGGCAAACAACGGGCTCATTCGATATAGAGCTTTCAACTGTTGAGTTGATTATGCCTTCCTTCACAATTCCTGCGTTTTTTGGTTTGGCTTTGCCGCTTTATTTGGTCACGATGGCATCGCAAAACTTACCCGGCTTAGCTGTGCTTCGAGCCAGTGGATATAACCCGCCGGTTGGCGAGCCAATCGCATTAACAGGGCTAGTATCAATTCTCAGCGCACCTTTTGGTGCCAGCACAACAAACCTTTCTGCCATTACAGCAGCCATTTGCACTGGTGAGGAGAGTCATCCTGATCCTGCAAAGCGCTGGCAGGTGGGTATCTGGTATTTTGCCTGTTACTTCCTCATTGCTTTATTCGGTGCATCGCTGGTTGCTCTCATCGCTATTATGCCAGTCGCACTTACCATGCTGGCAACAGGTCTTGCCTTATTAGCACCGCTCACCAACGCACTTATTATTGCGATGAGCCAGGACAATGAGCGCATTGCGGCCATGACAACCTTTGCTGTTACCGCATCGGGTATTTCATTTGTTGGTGTGGGTGCTGCCTTTTGGGGGCTTGTCGCCGGTTTATTTGCTTATTTTATGCTTCGTTTAAAGCGTTGAAATCACTTAATTCTGCGTTTTGAATTACGATTTTTCATCAAAGTTTCTTGAATTATGGAACTCAAATTCCCATTTCAAAGTCAAGGCGGCAATTGATGCTGCCACTTTTTTGAGGGATGATTTATGACACAGTCAGCACTTATTCGCCCAGCATGGACACCTGCGACAATCGCATTGATGGTCCTTGGTTTTATGGTGTTTTGGCCGCTCGGTTTAGCGATGCTTGCCTACATTATATACGGAGAGCGTTTGGACACTTTCAAACGCGATATTAACAAAAGCACTGATAATTTTGCGGCACAATTTCGCAACAAAACAGGTGCGGCTCGCACCGGCAATGTTGCATTTGACGATTGGCGAGATGCTGAGCTTGCGCGCCTTCACGAAGAGCGCATGAAGCTTGATGAAATGCGCGCTGAATTTGATGATTATTCACGCGAATTGCGCCGTGCGAAAGACCAAGAAGAGTTTGATCGCTTCATGGCCAAACGTGACAGCGCTAAGGCGTCGCAGAAAAAAGATAAAACTGTGCCGCGTATTCAAGACGAAGACTAACTGAGTGCAAGAGCGTTCCCTCCCCCTTACGCTCTCTTCAGCAAGCGCCGAGCCTGTTCATGGTTCGGCGCTTTTTTTAGATGCAAATTCAAAGAATCAGCTAATTTAACGGCATGTTGAAATTATTGAGAAATCGGCAAGCGAAGCCAACCGTCGAAAAGCGTGCGTTTGAAGTCGCAGGCCGTTCTTTGCCGCTTACTATTTCTGAGAATAATCGCGCCAAACGTTTAACGCTGCGCATCGCACCTGGTGGACGCGGTTTAAAACTCACGATACCGCCAAGGCTTCCTGCCCGTGAGATTGACGCATTTCTGGAAAGAAATCGCGGTTGGTTGATCTCAAAACTGGATTTGGTGCCTGACCAACCCAAAGTGCGCGCAGGTATCAAAATCCCCATTCAAGGCGTCAACCATCAGATTGTGCGCAAAGACGGGCGCGGTGTGACGCATATCGTGGAGCATGAAACCGAAGGACCGCAATTGATTGTGTTTGGCGATGAAAAATTTGTCGCGCGCCGTGTGTCGGACTTTTTAAAAAAAGAAGCAAAGCGCGAAATTGAAGCGCTGGTTGCCCATCACACCAATATTGTTGGGCGAAAGGCTAAATCCATCACCTTTCGTGACACGACCAGCCGTTGGGGCTCGTGCACATCAGATGGCAAGCTTTCATTTTCTTGGCGCATTATGATGGCCCCGCCAAAAGTGATAAATTATCTCGTAGCGCATGAAGTCGCTCACCTTAAGGAAATGAACCATTCGGCACGCTTTTGGGCCTTATGTACTTCGCTTTGCCCCGATACGGACAAATGTAAGTCTTGGCTCAAGCGCAATGGCAATAAATTACAGGCAATCGAGTTTTAAAAACCGCCCTGCATTTCTCTAAAATCTTCATAACGATACACTTTTGCTGGCGTAGACTTAAAAGCCCCTCGACTCTGGCTACACTCCGCTATATCCGGTAACAATGGATATTAAGATCTGCGGCCTTTCTACAATTGAAGCCACCGATGCAGTTATTGCAGGCGGTGCAACGCATGTCGGCTTTATTTTTTTTCCAAAAAGCCCGCGCCATGTTGCGGTCGATACGGCTGCTAAACTTGGCGCTCGTGCGCAAGCTCAAGGCCTGAAATCTGTCGCCGTTACGGTAAATGCAGATGATGCATATCTTGATGAAATTGTCGCCACGATGAAGCCTGATATTTTGCAGCTACACGGATCAGAAAGCCCTGAACGGGTGGCTCAGGTAAAAGCGCGTTACGGTTTACCCGTTATGAAGGCCTTTGCGATTTCGGCCCGTGATGATTTAGACAAAATTGATATTTATAATGGCATCGCAGACAGGTTTTTGTTTGATGCCAAAGCACCTAAAAACTCCGAGCTACCAGGCGGTAACGGCGTCAGCTTTGACTGGACGCTGCTTGAGGGACTTGACCCATCGGTTGATTACATGCTTTCGGGTGGTTTAAATGCAAGTAATGTCAGTGATGCCATTGCGAATGCCAAACCGTCAGGCCTTGATATATCTTCTGGTGTTGAAAGTGAGCCCGGCGTGAAGAGTACGAAATTAATTGCATCGTTTTTCGAGGCAGTCGCAAACGCGAAAAAGAGAGAGACCAATGACTAAGCCAGTGGAGCCCAATTCATTCCGCACCGGCCCTGATGATCAGGGTATGTTCGGCATTTTTGGCGGTCGTTTTGTCGCCGAAACTTTGATGCCGCTCATTCTTGAGTTGGACGAAGAATGGGAAAAGGCAAAAACAGACCCTGAATTTCAGGCAGAGCTTGCACATTTAAACAAGCATTATACTGGCCGTCCATCGCCGATGTATTTTGCCGAACGTTTGACCGAGCACCTTGGCGGCGCCAAAATCTATTTCAAGCGCGATGAGCTTAATCACACTGGTTCGCACAAAATCAACAATTGTCTTGGTCAGATTTTGCTCGCAAAACGCATGGGCAAGAAGCGCATCATTGCTGAAACAGGCGCAGGGCAACACGGCGTTGCATCAGCCACTGTGGCTGCACGTTTTGGCTTTCCTTGCCATGTTTATATGGGTGCAAAAGATATTGAGCGCCAAGCGCCCAATGTTTTCCGCATGAAATTACTTGGCGCAGAAATTACTGGCGTCACCGCTGGCAATGGCACGCTTAAAGATGCCATGAATGAAGCGCTGCGTGACTGGGTAACGAATGTTGAATCAACTTACTATCTGATTGGCACAGCCGCTGGTCCGCACCCTTATCCAGAAATGGTCCGTGAATTCCAATCCGTGATTGGCAATGAAGCGCGTGAGCAAATCTTGGAGCTTGAGGGCCGTTTGCCGGATATGATCTGTGCGGCCGTTGGTGGCGGCTCGAACGCTATCGGACTTTTCCATCCGTTCTTGGATGATAAAGACGTTGAAATTGTCGGCGTTGAAGCAGGCGGCAAAGGGCTTGATGGCGACGAACATTGTGCATCCTTGTCAGCAGGTTCGCCGGGTGTTCTTCATGGCAACCGGACATATTTATTGCAAAACTCTGATGGCCAAATTGATGAAGGTCATTCGATATCAGCAGGACTTGATTATCCGGGTATCGGCCCAGAACATTCATGGCTCAAAGATTCTGGCCGCGTGAATTATGTGCCAATTATGGATATGGAAGCTTTGGAAGCATTCCAGCTTCTTTGTAAGGTTGAAGGCATTATTCCTGCGCTAGAACCAAGTCACGCTCTGGCTGAGATTATTAAACGCGCACCAAAAATGCGCAAAGATCAGATTATTGTCATGAACCTTTGCGGGCGCGGTGACAAAGATGTGTTTACTGTCAGCAAAGCGCTGGGTGTGGAGCTATAAATGTCAAATCGTTTCGATACTTTATTTAGCCGTCTAAAAGACGAAAACCGTCCAGCGCTCGTGACTTATTTCATGGGCGGCGATCCGGACTTTGAAATCTCGCTGGCAATCATGAAATCATTGCCAAAGGCAGGCTCGGATATAATTGAACTCGGCATGCCATTTTCTGATCCAATGGCTGATGGTCCTGCCATTCAGGCCGCTGGTTTGCGCGCTCTAAAGGGCGGGCAAAACCTAACCAAGACAATTACCTTGGCGCGTAAATTCCGCGATGGAAACCAGGACACGCCAATCGTTTTGATGGGCTATTATAATCCAATCTATGTTTACGGCGTTGAACGGTTTTTGAATGATGCAAAAGCAGCTGGTATCGACGGCTTGATCATTGTTGATCTGCCACCTGAAATGGATGAGGAGCTTTGCCTTCCTGCGCTTGCTAGCGGCATTAGCTTTATTCGGCTGGCCACGCCAACCACTGACGATAAGCGTCTGCCAAAGGTTTTAGAAAACACTTCCGGCTTTGTTTATTATGTCTCAATGAACGGCATTACCGGCGGTGCAATCACCTCAACACAAGCGGTTGGTGATGCGGTCGCACGGATTAAAAGACATACACCTTTGCCGGTCTGTGTTGGCTTTGGCGTTAAGACAGCCGAGCAAGCGCGTGTCATTGGCCGCGATGCAGACGGCGTTGTTGTTGGCACAGCCATTATCAAAGCGGTAGAAAACACGTTGGATAAAAATGGCGAAGCGACAAAAGATACTGTCGATGCCGTTGCAACACTTGTACGAGGCTTGGCGCAAGGTTGTGCATCTGCGCGCCTTGAAGCTGCTGAATAAAAAAGCCACATACGGCATCTAGTCGTATCAAATATGTGCCTGAACTGAAGAGAGATAGTCCATGAACTGGATCACAAACTATGTGCGGCCCCGCCTAAATGACATGTTGGGTCGGCGCGATTCACCGGAAAACCTTTGGATCAAATGTCCAGAGACCGGAGAAATGGTGTTTCACCGCGATGTGGAAGAAAACCAGTTTGTGATTCCCAATTCCGGCTATCACATGAAAATTTCAGCCAAAGCACGCATCAAGCATTTTTATGATGATGGTGTTTTTGACATTATCGCTAATCCGCAAGTGGTCCAAGACCCGCTGAAATTTAGAGACCAGAAGCGTTATGTTGACCGTTTGAAGGAAAACAAAGCGAAAACTGATCTCGAAGATTCCATCATCAATGCCAGCGGCAAGCTAGAAGGCATGGAGGTGGTAACCACCCTTCACGACTTTACCTTTATGGGCGGATCGCTCGGCATGGCTGCTGGCGATGCGATTATCAAAGGCTTTGAAACAGCGATCGAGAAGAACTGCCCGCTGATCTTGTTTGCGGCCTCTGGCGGCGCACGTATGCAGGAAGGTATTTTATCTTTGATGCAACTGCCGCGCACGACGGTAGCGGTTGAAATGCTAAAAGAAGCAGGCCTGCCTTATATCGTTGTTTTGACAAACCCAACTACCGGCGGTGTTTCTGCATCCTATGCAATGCTGGGCGATGTTCATATTGCTGAACCGGGCTCTGTCATCGGTTTTGCTGGTGCGCGTGTGATCGAACAGACCATTCGCGAAAAATTGCCAGAAGGCTTCCAACGTGCCGAATATCTGTTGGAGCACGGCATGGTAGATATGGTTGTGCCGCGTCAGGAGCTACGCCCGACAATTGCACGCCTCTTGCGCCTTTTAACTAAAGTGCCTTTGCCTGCGGCTTCTGAAGCACCGGTTGAAGAACAAGCCGAATTGCCGAACGGTACTGATGCTTCAGCCTCAAGCAACGAAAAAGAAAAACCTGCCAATAGCTAACATCGCAACAAGGGTGCTTCTGGTATGACATCGGATTTTGAAGAGCGCTCAGGGCACATTGCACACAGCAATCATGCGGCTGATGAGATAGACAAACTCATGAGCCTTCATCCCAAAGGCTTTGATCTGTCTTTGGGACGGATCAAACGGCTAATGGAGCGTTTGGGCAATCCGCATGAAAAGCTGCCGCCAGTCATTCATATTGCTGGCACCAATGGCAAAGGTTCTTGCGCAGCTTTTTGCCGCGCGATTTTGGAAGCGCATGGAAAATCAGTTCATGTGCATACGTCACCGCATCTTGTTCATTGGCATGAGCGCTATCGCTTAGCCGGCACACTTGTTGACGATGAGACACTTGCTGATGCTATCAAACGTGTAGCCCATGCAAATAATGGCGAACACATTACCGTTTTTGAAATTCTCACGGCTGTTATGTTCGTGCTGTTTTCTGAACATCCGGCCGATGTGGCGATTGTCGAAGTTGGCCTTGGCGGGCGCGCCGATGCGACCAATATAATCGAGCAACCTGCAGCAACCGTTATCATGCCAATTGGGCTCGATCATATTGCCTATCTTGGTGATACGATTGAAAAAATCGCCACTGAAAAGGGCGGTATTATCAAAAAAGATATTCCGCTGATCATCGGCGCGCAGCCGAATGCAGGAGCGCGTGAAACCCTTGAAGATATGGCGTATAAACTCAATGCGCCCGTTAAAATTTACGGACAGGATTTTCATGCTTATGAGGAACATGGACGGCTTGTTTTTCAAAGCGATGTGGGACTGTCTGACTTACCGCTTCCTGCTTTGCCAGGGCGTCATCAACATGCCAATGCAGCCGCTGCAATAATGGCAGTGTGTGCTGCAGGTTTTGACCCTTCAGACAGTGAAATTGAAGCGGCAATGCTCAGCGTTTCATGGCCAGCACGTATGCAAGCTTTAACCAGCGGCCCGCTTACAGAGCTTGGCCCCAAGAATGCAGAGTTCTGGTTAGATGGGGGACATAACCCTGATGCCGGTATCGCATGTGCTGAATATTTAGCGGCTCGTGAAGAGGCGAGCGAACGACCGATTTATATGATCTGCGGCATGATCAATACGAAAGATGCCGTTGGTTACTTCAAAGCCTTTAATGGCCTCGTGCGCCACGTCTTCACGGTGCCTGTACCATCCAGCGAAGCAGGGGTTGATCCTGTCTTTTTAGCGCAGCAAGCGACCGAAGCTGGCTTAACGGCAGAAGTTACAGCCAGCGTTAGTGATGCGATCAATAAATTGACTGCACAATTGGCCCCGTCTGAGCCTTCACCGCGCATATTGATTTGCGGGTCATTGTACTTAGCTGGCGATGTTTTACGCGACAATCTAACGCCGCCTGTATGATCACAGCAAAAAACCGGCACTTCTCAGCGCCGGTTTTCATTCATTCACATCGTTATGGATTAGGCTGTTGCGCCTTTAATCCAGTCGGACAATTTGCCTTTTGGTGACGCGCCAATCATTTGGTCGGCAATTTCGCCGCCTTTAAACATGTAAAGCGTTGGAATAGAGCGAACGCCATATTGCGCTGCAATTTCAGGATTTTCATCAATGTTTACTTTGACGATCTTCACCTGACCGTCCATTTCTGCCGAAATTTCTTCCAGCGCTGGTGCGATCATCTTACAAGGTCCGCACCATTCGGCCCAGAAGTCTACTACAACAGGAACGTCAGCGTTTAAAACATCGTTCTGAAAGCTTGCAGTATCAGATTTAACAGTCGCCATGGATTTTCTCCGAGTTGATTCTTGGTCTGCAATGTGGGCGCTATTGAAGTGAGATTCAAGTTAAACGACCTCAATTTAATGTGTTGTCTGGCAGCATATTTTGAAGTGTCTGTTCCAAGAGCTTATTATCAATTTCAATAAGCTGCGGTGTCACCGTAAACAAAAGCGCCGCTTTGACCAGTTTTTGAGGGTATAGCGGTGCAATTAACGCGTGATAAAGCGCCATTTGACGCAAATAAATGAGCGGTACGCCGCTCAAATTCAAAGGCGGCTTTGCATTTGTTTTATAATCAATGATGTAAACATGGTCGCCCACGACTGCGAGCCTATCAACCACACCTGACACAGCGTGTTTTTCATCGCCAATATCAACCATGCCCATAACCGATACTTCGGTACTTCCATTTTCTGAGAAAAATGGCGCATAGGCAGGTTCATCCATAACCCGGAGCGTTTGCGAAACAATCTGGTCAATATCTGAGCGGCTCCAACGCGATTCTATATGCTGGCAAAAAAGACGTGCTTTGGCTTCACGTTCACCAGCTGGAACATCTGGCAAATATTGAAGCAGTTTGTGAATGACACTGCCGCGCTTGGCAGCAAGGCTTGGCGGCATTGTCAGCTTTACGCCTTGCGCTTCATAATCAGCAACCAGCGACATGGGTTGTTCCGCCTCGCTTTCTTGCCGATCAGCCTCAACAGAAAGACCTGTTACACCTGACGGCACCAATGGGCGCGGGGCAGGCGGCTCTTTTGGCGCGGGTGCACTGAAACAAGCTGGAACCGTTAAAGTCTGCGACGTATCGCTTTGGTTTGAGGCTTGCGGCGGATAGGGCGCTAGCGTTTGTTCTTCAGGGTAATGTAACGCTTCAAAATCATCGTAAGTGACGGTCTTACTCAAAGGCTCCAAGGCTGTTTTTACCATGGAAAGCCACGTTCCATCCTTGCCACCATTTTGCCCAGCATAACCAGCAACAATCAACTGATCGGCAGCGCGCGTCATGCCAACATAAAGTAAACGCCTATATTCTTCCTCAGCGTTTTGTTTCAAACCTTGAATAATGTCTTTGGTAACGGCCGATTGCGCCGCACCAGAATTGCCAACCAAAACACACTTTAGCGGGGTTGCCAGCCCAATTGGCAAATCATGCGGCAATAAAACGGGTGTCGAACGGCTACCATAGGCAGGACTTCCAGGATCAATCAGGAATACGATCGGCGCTTCAAGACCCTTTGCACCATGCACGGTCATGATACGGACTTGATCGCTATCGCCTTCCATTTCCCGTTTTATTTCGGGACTGAAATGTTCTAGTGTGTTTAAAAATGTTTCTAGTGAAGCTGGACCGGTGCGTTCTTGCGCGATGGCATAGTTTAAGAACTCATCCAGCATTTCACCTGTTTCGGTACCAAGACGCCCGATAAGTTTTGACCGCATCTGGTCTGTTACTAGAACCTGACTATAAAATTCAAACACAGGCTTTTGGACAGCGATCTTTATCCATCGTTTCAGCAGTGTAACGATCTGCGCAATCTCTTGATCCTTAGACGCATAAAGCGCCATTGTTTCAAACAATGTCCCCTCGCGCTTATAGCTCAACTCAAAAAGATCATCGTCGCTCATACCGAACATCGGGCTACGCAAAAGCGCTGCGAGCGATAAATCATCGCTTTGATTAATCATCACACGGCCAAGCGCCATCAGATCGAGAACGGCAATGTGGCTGGTCATACCCAAACGGTCGGCACCAGCGACAGGGATTTTACGTTCTTTAAGCGCACGTGACAGCGCGTGGACAAAAGCATCGCGTTTTCTGACGAGAACCAGCACATCGCCTGCTCTGATTTTTTGCCCCGTTGCCTCTAGGCAAGCGCCGCTATCAAGCCAGTTTTTAATACGGTTCGCAATTCGGCCTGCAACGATAATGGCGGGCTGTGCGGCAAAGTCGAAGGGTTTGCGCCAATCTTCTTCCTGCTCTTGCTTCTCGGCCCGTTCAAAGTCCCAAACCTCCACTGATCCTGGCTGGTTTTCGCGCAGTGATCTGTGTTTTTGTACATCCCCGCCATGTGCAGCCAAGCCGCGCTTATGGTCAGCATAGGCAAAAACATGGTCAACAGCTGCCAATACATCGCCTGTTGAACGGAAGGATGCTTCAAGATCAACGGGTTGGAATTTGCGGTCGGCTTGCCCAATTTTTACAGAAAAATGGCTGCGCGCATCATCAAAACCTTTTGGATCAGCGCCCTGAAACGAGTAAATCGACTGTTTCTCATCACCCACAGCAAAAACCGTACGTTTGCTGCTCGAAGATGATTCGCCGGCAAAGAACTCATCGGCAAGCGTTTTGATCACACGCCATTGCGGCGGGCTGGTATCTTGGGCTTCATCGACCAAAATATGGTCAATTCCCTGATCAAGCTTATAGCGCACCCAATCAGCGACATTGTCTTTCAGCAGCATCATTTCTGTGCGCTCGATTAGATCATCAAAATCGAGCAAACCGCGTCGTCGTTTCAAATTGGCGTAGAGAGACAAGAGCCTATCTGCGACGCTCAATGCGTCCATTGTTCGGTCTATTTCGTCGAGAAGATTGATCTGTAAGATCAGGGATTGAACATATTCTGCTGCTTCGATGAAGCGATCTTGTAGTTCCGGTGCGACTGCAACCGCTTTCTCCGATGCGTAATTTTTAGAAGCGCGCAGTTCATTTTGCTTTGTAAGAAACAATTCGCAAATTTCGTCGAAAGACGGCAATATTCTTTGGTCGCCATACCAAGTCGTCAGCTTCTCAAGCAAATCACGCGCAGTCTTAGCGCCAGCTGCTGGAATCACTGCAAATGCATCGCGGCAATATTCTTGCGATAAGCCCGGCAGCGGCCATGCTTTCAGCTTTAAATCTTCAGCGGTGCAATCCACATCAAAGCCATTTGCCAACAAATAAGTTTGCCGCCACTCAGATGGATCGCCAAGATTATCGAGCAAATTAGTGAGCTTTTGCCGATTATTGACGATTTCAGAGAGCAGTTCTTCAAAGCCGGTTTCACCGGAACGCTCAAGGATGCTTAAAACAGCACCATTGCCATGTTCAGAACCGGTCAGTAATTTTCGCCGTGCTTCAGCCATGAGTAAATCGGCTGCCACATCATCAATTAATTCAAAATGGCCAGCAATATTGGCTTCCAGTGGAAACCGATGAAGCAGCGCCTCGCAAAAGGCGTGGATGGTCTGGATTTTAAGCCCACCCGGTGTTTCCAGTGCTTTGGCAAAAAGCGTACGAGCGAAGCGAATTTCAGCGTCCGTGCAATTTCTATTGGTGATGGCGACCAATTCTTTTGCAAGATCAGCATCGGGCATCGTCGTCCATGCGCCAAGACGCGAGAACACACGGTTTTTCATCTCCGCCGCAGCCGTTTTCGTATAGGTCAAACAGAGAATTTTTGCCGGATCAACACCTGTCAGCAAAAGCCGGATAACACGGGTGGAAAGCACATAGGTTTTACCGGAACCCGCATTTGCAGACACCCACGCCGAAGTATCAGGGCTGGCGGCCAATGCTTGCCGATTAATTGTAACCTGATCAGGTTTAGGTTTTAAATTATCCGTATTGGTCTCATTATTGCTCATGTCGATTCGGATCCGTTATCACTGTCCACTCCGGCCGACCATTCAAGCACACGCGCCAAGTGATCATACTCGCCGCTATAATCATGCTGCTTTGCTGGGATGGCGCGCGATACATAACCACTTTCTTCGTCGGCAAAGAAACTCAGTAGTTGAACCAGCTTTTCCCACGCTGCGTCAGCCAGAACATCGGCCTCTTTGTGCTTGTTTCCAGTGCCGCGCACATCATTATGTTTTACATCGCCCTTGGGGCCCAAAGTCACATAGAGAAGAGCTGCGGCATCAGACTTACCGAGCTGATCAAAAGCCCCACGTTTTAATAGGGCTGCCTCAAGCGGCATCTGAGGGGCCAACATAGAATGCACTTGATCGACACTTGGAACACCGCCCGTCTTAAAGTCGATAATATCAACACTGCCATCCGCGTTTAAGTCCAAACGGTCGGCAACACCGCGCAATGTAACGCCCGTCATATCGACAGGTAGTTTTTGCGACTTTAGCTCAGCATGGCGCTTAACACCTTCCTCGTCGCGGGTCTTTTCCCAGTCCGCAATGGCAGATATCGCAGCATCAAACCGTGTCCGCCATAAAACTTCGATATCTGCAGGAAGTGCAAAGTCGGCAAATATACGATCTGCAATCTTACGCAATTGATCTGCTGCATCGGGCTTGGTGTAATCAATCTTCGCTTTCGTCGATTCTTCCAATATCGCGTGAAACAGCGTGCCGCGTGTTGCTGCATCTGGTTCGCGCACCAAATCTTCTAGTGGCTGAAGGCCCAAAACGCGCTTTGCATAGATCGCATAGGGATCACGCCTCAGCCGTTCGATTTCCGTTACGGAGAAATGCGTTGGCCGCGCATGGACAGGCGGCTTTGGCTCCGGCCGCGTTTCCAGATCTATGTCTTTTGCTTTTTCTAAAGCCTGAACAATATCTACGTAAACCTGCCCGCGACTTTGCATTTGTTTCACAGCGCCTTCGCCGGCCAGCGTTTCAAGACGTTGAAGCCAGCGCGATGCAACAGCTGGCGCATTGTCCATTCTTATCGCGCGTGTGAGCAGAACGCGTTTCTGCCCCATGCCCATATAAAAGTCATGAGCCGACAAACCAATGCGGCGTTCAGGTGGCTGCATTTTCATGCGGATTTTCATGCCGCGCGTTAAAAACGGGTCATTGGATGTTTGTTGCGGCCAAACAGCCTCATTCAGCCCGCCCATGATTAGAAAATCGACGGTTTGAAGCCTTGCTTCCAAAGTTCCCCAAATTGAAACGCGCGGATGACCATTTGCCACTGGCTTAACAGACATCGTGCTCGTGACCGCACGTACAATTTCTGGCCATTGGTCAGGCGCAAATTTGATTTCCAATTCACTGCCAAAAAACGATGTGAGAAGTTTGCGCAGCATGGTGCCTGCTTCACCGGTAAAAAGCTGCTGATGGTATTCACCCTCATCTTTGGCAAGCGATTCTACCGTTGTGATGGTCGCAGCCAACATCGTCTCCAATGTTACCTCTTCACCCTGCTTGACCAATATACATAAAGGAGCAAATGCAGCTTCGATACGCGCTGCAAGCGATATTATACCTGCCTCTATGTCAGCGCGCTGATCTTCATCTAGCTTTCGCAGCCATGACGGCTCATAGGCACCTTCTTTTTTGCGAGCATTAATCTGATCAGTGGCAAATGCAACAAAGTCTCCGCATGTGAACCGACCAATGCCGCCGCGCAGCACCATTTGCTCAAGCCAGCCCAATGATGCCTGATACTCATCACGCGGCATGCCCAGTTGAACCAGTGGATTTTTTAATAACGCCAATAATTCTGCTGGGTCACCTGCATTGAATACGCATTGAAAGGCAAAGCCGAGCAAAACGCCTTGCGGCGTTGTGTCAAAGGCACTGCCGCCTGAATCATCGGCTTCTATACCGTAGCGTGCCAACTCGGTCACAACCCTGCGTGCGAGCGTGCGATGGGGTGTAACAAGCGCTGCATTGACGGATGGATCAGCGATTGCTTCACGCAAAGCCGCTGCGATGGCTGCGGCTTCCTGACGTTCATTATCCGCGGTTAGAATTTCAACATTATCAAAAGCTGAATCGGCAAGGTTTTCACGTGTTTCCAACCATGTTGCTGTGCGCGGTGCAGGTTCAAGTGCTGCACCAATCCATTTTTGACGCTCCAGCAGATTAACGCCGCTTGTGTCGCCAATTTTTGAAACCAGTCCCTGTGCACCCATCTTCAAGACCAGATGATGCATGCCATATTGCGGATGACCGATCGCCGAAGCAAGATCATCTGCATCTTCAAGTGCCGCTTTCGTTTCTTGGCTCATGCTCAGATCATAACCTGGCAAAACAACAGCCCCTGACGGCAGTTTGGAAATTGCAGCGATCAAATCAGCAGTTGCTGGAATTGTGCCTGTTGAACCAGCCACAATAACAGGGTCGCTTGGTTGCTGCTCTGTCAAACGTGCCGCTTCGCCCCGCAGCATCATATTACGGTGAATGGCTGGATCAATGCGGCGCAGTTCATCTAACTTTTGCGGCCATTCGCTGGCAATGATTTGCAAGAAAGCGTGCGTGACATTCCACCAGCCCGGCAAATCCAATTCAGCGGCGGCAGTTTCAATGGCCTCAAACTCTAAATCTTCGGTCTGCAATTGGTCCAAAAGTTCTGCGAGTGCTTTTGCCATCCAGAACGCATCTGCAGTCGAGGCCGGTGTCAAAATATCTTCATCTGGATATAAGTTACGCAGCGCATCCGTCAGATGTTTATTCCAATCGGCAATCAAGCCCCCCAGCAGAAGTTGGCGGTGCAAACTGTCGATGGGTTCAGCCAGACCTAGTGCCGCATCAGCGTGCCCACTAAACAGCGCTTCTTCTTCGTCAAATTCACCCAATTGTTTGATGACAGGCAGCAATGCGCTTTGTGCGCCTAAATGATCGAGAAAGGCCGACCTCAGTTCACGCGCCGCGCGCCGTGTCGGCACATAGATCGTTACTTTTGCCAGTGACAAGGGATCGCCGTCATGCGCAAACCCTGCAATCAAATCACCGTCACAAAGAGCCTTTGCAAGCGTTGCAAGAAACGGTTGTCCAGGCTCAATCGTATAGACTCGTGGCTCAGTATGCTTTTTCAAATCACCGCTCTTTTTTGACCATTATCAACGCATTCGCGTGATAATACGCATAGACTTAACTCAGTTCACGGAGTTTGGCTTCCGCATCTGCAAGACCCTGCGGTGTACCAACGGTTATCCAATGACCATTTTCAAGAATAATGCCGAATAGTCGGTTCTTTGCAATCGCCTGATCGAAATAGACATTGAGCGAATGGGCTTCCTTGCGATCACCGTCGAAAATAGCAGGATTATAAATTGCAGCGCCCGCATAGATATAACCTGCCCCATCACTGTTTTTCGCACGTGCCAAACTGCCATCGCTTGCCATCGTAAAATCATGACCACCCGTATGGCCGGTGGCATCTTCAACACGGCATAGAAGAAGCAAGATGTCCATCTTGCTCTCATCAAATGTTTTAATCATGCGCTGCAGTGTTGGCTCGCCCTGATCGATCCAGAATGTATCAGCGTTAAGCAGTGCAAACGGTGCGTCGCCCAACAATGGTAAGGCACGCACTGTGCCGCCGCCTGTTTCCAAGATTGCATCGCTCTCATCGCTGATGGTGCAATCTATGTCTTGTCGTGTTTTGCAATGCGCTACAATTTGATCGCCCAGATAATGCACATTGACGACAGCTTTTGAAATCGCGCCATCTGCCAAAACATCCAAAGCTCGATCAAGCATTGTTCTGCCGCCGACTTTTACTAAAGGCTTTGGCATTTTGTCCGTTATGGGACGCAGCCGTTTGCCGAAGCCAGCGGCAAGCACCATTGCCGTATCTATGTTTTTTTTATGCATCAATAACGCCCGCTTTTACATACCATGCTCGAAGCTCTGCTAAATCTGGATGTGCCAAGGATTGAGCAAGATAGGCACGGGTAGGGGCTTCATAATTGCGGAACCTGTGTTTGCCATCTCGAACATCAAGACGCACCCACAAACCCAGCAAACGTGAACTGCGAAACGCGCCAAGCGTGGCAACATCCAGCCTTGATTGCGATTCGTTGAAACCTGACTGCTCACGTCTGCGGGCGCAATAGGTATCCAAGATCTCTGCCTGCAATTCAGGCGCAACAATTGTGCGCGCATCTTGCATCAGTGCAGCGACATCATAGGCACCTGGACCGATAAGCGCATCTTGGTGGTCAATGATCCCAATCCTGTCATTTCCGGTTTTATCGCCGCGCCAGATAATATTGGGCGAGTGAAAATCGCGAATAATCAAATCATCATAGCCAGATTGAAACCGCTGAAAAATAGGCTCCCATAAGAGATAAAGTTCATCGCGCAGCGCTACAGAAAGACCGTTTTCTTTGCCCCACCAGTCTGGCAGCAATGAAAGCCCTGTTCGCATTGCACGTGCATCATAGCGCGGCACGATATGGGTTTGCCCATCCGGCAACTCCCAGTGGCCTTTCCAATTTTTCCCATGAATATCCGCCAGAATTTCTACAGAGGCGAGGTAGCGATCTCTGATCGGTATATTGTCATCGGTAACGATTTTTCCTTCGCCCAAATTTTCAATCAGCAGCAGGCCTTTTGGCAAATCCTGCGCATAAATTATGGGGGTGGAAAAACCTTCATGGCGCAGCATTTCGCTTACAGCGACGAATGCACTGACCTCTTCTGACAAATGCACAATCTGCTTATAGGTCAAACCGTCATAGAGCGCCGGTTCCTGCGGTAATTTGGGAGCATCCATTAATATCAGCGGCGCTTCACCAGCTTTGTGATGAATGAACTCATAATTGCGAGCGGAAGCATCGCCTGGAAATGCATGGCGATCTGTTTGGCCAAACCCACTTTCACCTAAGAACGCACGGATAGCCATTGAGCGTTCTAAGCGCGCTAAAAAGTCCTCATTGCCTTCAATCGACATGAGGCGCGTATCTGGGTCTTCGTGCGTTTCTGTTATCCGGATAAGGATGAGATCGGCAGGCAACGCATCCGCTGCCCTTGAGGGCCACTCAATAAGCGCTGCACCATTTTCTAACGCCGCATCCAAGCCCAATTCGTCCAGCTCGTCCGCATCTGCAATGCGGTAAAGATCAAAATGAGCAATGGCTGGCGCGGAATCATATAATTGCACAAGCGTAAATGTTGGGCTTGGCACCTCTATCTTTTTGTCAAAATCGCCATAGGCCGCACGAATGACTGCGCGTGCAAATGTGCTCTTGCCTGCCCCGAGATCACCTTCAAGCGCGATGCAGTCTCCTGCTTTTAACGCCAGTGCAAAGTCCTGCGCAAAGAGGCTCAGTGCATCTTCATTGAGAAACGTAAGTTCAATCACTTATTCAGCTGCCACACTTACACGTGGTGGTACATCGGGAAATTTCAAAATAACTTCGGTGCCGCGCGATGGTGATGATTCAATAGAAACTTCGCCTTCATGCAAATCAACAAAGCTTTTCACGATAGCAAGACCAAGGCCAGCGCCACGGTTGCGTCCTCCGCCTTCTGTTTGGAAGCGTTCGAACACAGTTTTAAGCGCTTCTGCTTCAATCCCTGGCCCTTTGTCACGGACTTTGAAGACGACGCCTGATTCTACCTTCTCACAGGTAAATGTTACGGTTGAACCTTCCGGTGCAAAATCAGCCGCATTTGCGAGCACGTTATGCATAACCTGTTTTAAACGTTCAGCATCGGCCACAATTGTATCGGCTTCAGGAGATATCCGAAGAACAAGATCGATCTTATGCGCATCAAACTGATCTTTAAGCGAAGCGGCCGCTTCGCGCATCGTCGATGCTATCGCTACTTTCTCAAAGCTCAATTCAATAAAGCCAGCATCCACGCTTGCAAGATCAAGTATGTCGTCCGTTGTGCTTAGCAAAGCCAGTGACGATTGCTCAATGTGGCCAACATATTCACGCTGCTTTTCATTCAGTTTGCCGATATGCTCCATAGCAATCAATTCGGTAAAACCCATGATGCTGGTAAGCGGTGATCGCAATTCATATGACACATGTTGAATGAAGCGGTTTTTCAGATGCGCTGTGCGCTCTAGCGCTTCATTGCGATCACGCAGCGCTTTCTCAATTTGGTCAGCGGCCGTGATATCAAGGAATGTAATCATCGTTTGACCGTTTGGCAGCGGCACAACCATCCATGACAGCATTTTGTCGCCAACATTAACACGGCCAACATCGCTCGCGCGCTCATCATCAAAGCCAGTTACAATGCCCGCAAACTCTTCCCACGCCGTCACATCATCACCGCGTTCTGCAATTTGGCGCGCAATATCACCGATATGAGGCGGGTTTTCATCGTCAAAATCCGCCAGTGACCACAGATCGCGGAAGATTGGGTTGGCAAGCTGCAAACGACCATCGCCCTTAAATACTGCAACGCCTTCAGCCAGATGATTAAGTGTATCGCCCTGAACGCGCACCATGGTTTTAAAGCGGCTCTCCAAATCCATACGTTCGGTCAGGTTTTCAAAGACCCATGTAAGGCCGCCTTTTGGATGCGGGTTGGAAATCACGCGCACCGTGCGCCCATCAGTTAGATGCCACCAATCTTCAGATGGTTCAGTCGCGCGGAAGGCGCTTAGTAATTCATCTTTCCAGCGTCGCCATTCTGGCTGTTCAGGCAATTTTCCTTCTGTCCGCATCCGGTCAAGGAACATGGTGATATTGGGTGCTTGCTCGAGAAACGCAGCATCTAAACCCCATAGATTTTCAAAGGCGAGATTGTGAAAACGCAATTTCTGGTTTTCATCAAACATCGCGACAGCTGTCGTTAGTTCATCCAGCGTTTCTTCGTGGCTACGAATAGTTTTTTTAAGTTCATTGCGCGCTGCTTCAGCGTCAGTCCTATCAATGCCGATACCTGCGCTGCCATAGCTGCCATTTGCCTCTACCACATCAAAAACCATGCGGTCGCCGCCAACAACAGTGCTCACCGTGCCTGCGAACTTGTTGGCGCCTTCACGTGCATCGACGATTGATTTGAGTGCCTGTGTTCCAAAAAGCTCGGCTTTGCTGCCCACCACCGCAGTGCTGTCTGCACAATCAACAGACTTTGCGTAGCTCTCGTTGACCCATGACAAATTGCCTTGCTTGTCGCGCAGCCAAATTGGCATATTCAACTCATCCATGAGTTTTTGAAGTGTCTCCAACGTATTGACGACACGCTCATGGGATATCGACAGTTGGGCGCTTGCTTTGCGCTCTTTTGAAAGATCGCAAAATCTTACAATCGCGCTGCTGCCTGATGTGCGTCCGCTAACCTCTATCGGTGTTCCATTATTGGTCTGGATGATTTCGCAAAATGGTTTTGCGTTTTGGCGCAAATCCTCAATTGAGTGCTCGAGGATCGTCGCTGAACGCGATTCGAGCCAACGGCCAAATGCCAAAACATGTGCATGTGATGCAGGAGCACCGGAGCTGGCATCCAAGCTTCCTACAATCGTTGGCTTGCTGTCATTGCTTGACCATATAACTGCTTGTTGCCCTTCCGCCGCAGCCAGTGCTTCCAACTGATTTAGACGAGATGTTAAATTCCCTACTTTTGCACGCAAGGCGGTATTCTGATTGGACGTGCGGCCACGTTCTCTAATCAGCCATAGGGCTGATGTCATTGCCGCGATCATCGCACCGGCAAGCATTGAAAACTGGGTTATTTCCAAAGCATGTAAAGGAATACCAAATAGATTAATTGGAGACTCTGAGGCCTCACCAACATCCGACGTTTGGGCCATGGCGCTCGTTACGGGAAATGTAAAAGCTGCCAATGATAATGGCTTAAAAAGCTGGCCTGTTTTTGAAACAGATGCATTTAATTTCGCCGAAAGACGAATCAAGAGCCGTTTTTTATGTGTGACAGCCATACAGCGAATCCCCCAGCGCACAGGCATAAACCCGTGAAGCCACTGTTTTTAATAGATTATTTAAACGAAATTACGCAGACACAAAATACCCGAATCACACCAACATAACCATCTGGGGATTCCACGAAAAGAGTCCAAACGAAAAAGACCGGTTTGTATGTACAAACCGGCCTATTTCAAGTGTCACGTCACGCACGCATTTACCTTAAAAATAAGGTTTTGTGCGTTTTAGTAACGATAATGTTCAGGCTTATATGGGCCTTCAGGTGTCACACCGATATAATCGGCTTGTTCTTTAGATAGCTCGGTCAATTTCGCACCGATTTTATCCAAGTGAAGGCGGGCAACTTTTTCATCCAAATGCTTAGGCAGGATGTAAACTTCATTCTTGTACTGCTCACCTTTGGTCCAAAGCTCGATTTGCGCCAAGACTTGGTTGGTGAAAGAGGCAGACATCACGAATGATGGATGACCTGTTGCATTGCCAAGGTTGAGCAAGCGGCCTTGTGACAATAGGATCATACGGTTGCCTGATGGCATTTCGTACATATCCACTTGGTCTTTGATGTTTGTAACCTTCAGGTTTTTCAAATTAGCGACCTGAATTTCATTGTCGAAGTGACCAATATTGCCAACAATCGCCATGTCTTTCATTTCACGCATATGTTCAATACGGATAATGTCTTTATTGCCTGTCGTGGTGATAAAGATGTCAGCGGTTTTAACAGCGTCTTCAAGCGTCGTAACTTCATAGCCGTCCATTGCAGCTTGCAATGCACAGATCGGGTCAACTTCTGTTACTTTTACACGTGCGCCAGCACCGCTAAGCGATGCAGCTGAACCTTTACCAACATCACCATATCCGCAAACAACGGCTGTTTTACCGGCCATCATCGTATCAGTCGCACGGCGAATGCCGTCTACAAGCGATTCTTTACAGCCATATTTGTTGTCGAATTTTGACTTGGTGACAGAATCATTCACGTTAATTGCAGGGAAAGGCAATTGGCCTTTTTTATGCAATTCATAAAGGCGGTGAACACCTGTTGTTGTTTCTTCAGATACGCCTTTGATAGCATCACGCGTTTTTGTGAAAAAGCCCGGTGTTTCAGCCATACGTTTTTTGATTTGTGCGAAAATGGCTTCTTCTTCTTCAGAAGTCGGCGTTTCGATCAAATCTGTTTCACCAGCTTCAACGCGTGCACCAAGCAATACGTACAGTGTCGCATCGCCGCCATCATCAAGGATCAAGTTTGCGCCTTCAGGGAACATGAAAGAGCGGTCAAGATAATCCCAATGCTCAACCAATGTTTGGCCTTTAATGGCAAAAACTGGAACGCCTGACGCTGCAATAGCTGCGGCGGCATGATCCTGCGTAGAAAAAATATTACATGATGCCCAGCGCACATCAGCGCCAAGTGCCGTCAATGTTTCGATCAGAACGGCTGTCTGGATTGTCATATGAAGTGAACCGACGATGCGCGCGCCTTTGAGCGGCTTGGAACTACCAAACTCTTCGCGCAGAGACATAAGGCCCGGCATTTCTGTTTCAGCGATATCCAGCTCTTTGCGGCCGTAATCGGCTAAGTTGATGTCTTTTACGATGTAATCGTGTTCGGCCATGTGGTCCGTCTCCGAAATTATGTGAGGATTTATATGTTCGTTTTGCCGCCTCCTTATCAGAGACGCAGAACAAGCACAATGTCGACATAAAGAAATGTTTATGTCTCGATATGGCTAGTCTTCTTCGCCAAATTTGTCGGCAAGCAGCGCATCGATAGCGCTCATCGCAGCTTGCGCATCTGGACCAGCCACGGAAACATCGATCTGACTGCCTTGGCATGCAGCGAGCATCATCAGGCCCATAATGGATGTGCCACCGACATTTGTATCATCCTTAGAGACAATCACCCTGACATCATATTCTTCGACCGTCTGCACAAAACGTGCGGATGCACGCGCATGCAGACCTTTTTTGTTTTGTATGGTCAGTGTTTTATTGAGTGGCGCAGTCATCTATTTTCCGGCCAAAACTTGGCTGGCAACGTTGATGTATTTCTTTCCCGCTTCGCTTGCACAGGAAAGAACAACACTCATTTCTTTGCTCTCACGCACTTTAGCGAGCTTAATAAGCATCGGTAGATTCATGCCCGCAATGATTTCGACATTGCCTGGCTCCATCAATGAAATCGCCAGATTTGACGGTGTGCCGCCAAACATATCTGTCACGACAACGACACCTTTGCCGCTATTCACTTCATCAATTGCCGCGACGATATCGCTGCGGCGACGCTCCATATCATCGTCGGCCTCAATGCAAATTGTTTGAAACTGCTCTTGCGCGCCAACAACATGCTCGACAGCTTTTTTAAAAGCAGAAGCAATTTCGCCGTGCGATACTAAAACAATACCGATCATTGACCGTGATTTCCCGTCATCGGCTCACTTGTAGCCGGATTTTTTTCATCCGACATGTTGAGCAGTAAAATCTGAAATTGACAAGTATTATCCGAAGATATCGTTAAACCGATAAGGGTAATTTAAGCGCGGCTAGCACCGCGTTGCCCGCAGCCTCGATATTTGCAGATGAAAGGCAAAGCTTCTTCACCTCAAAATTTTCGACTTTTTCAAACTTCGAATCCCAATAGCGCAGCATTATTTCTTCGCGGTCAAGCGTCACACACAGCTCAATCTTGGAGTGGCTTAAAGTCTGTTCCCTATCAACAATACCAAGACCGCGAATTTCAATCTTGCCTGCAAGCGTAGGCGGCGCACGGCCCATTAACTGGCCATTTTGTTCTTCAAGCAATGTCTGATCGTCGCTTATGATGTGGACTGGTACGCCTGCACTAAGGCACCTTCGATACAAGTGCAGCATCAGGGTTGTTTTTCCAGAGCCCGCTTCGCCTTTAATCAAAACACCTTTTGCATCAATATCAATCAGATTGGCATGAATGTTGTTTGGTGAAGTAATCAACGGTACGGCCTATTCACACGGCAAGCAAAGGATGAAGCGAGCACCGCCGAATTCATCTATGTCGGTATTTGATTCAATATTTTCAGCAATTAATGTGCCGCCATGCGCTTCGACAATTTGGCGCGATATCGACAGCCCAAGGCCGGAATTTTTGCCAAACTCTTCAGCGCCGGGGCGATCGGTATAAAACCGCTTGAAAATCGTTTCTATATTTTCAACCCTTATGCCCGGTCCATTGTCCTCAACGCGTACTTCGATGTGATCTTTCTTATGCGCAAGGTAAACTTTGATTTCGCCACCCTTTTTAGGAATGAAGCTTCGCGCATTTTCGATTAAATTGGTAACGACCTGACCGAGGCGCGATTCATTACCGGGCACCGTGTAGCTGCTTGTGCCCGCTGGGAGTTTGGTAATATTTAGCTCGACATTTAATTCGCCCAGATGCCCCTGATTAAATATGGACACCATATTTTTAAGCAGCGCTTCAAGATCAACGGGCTGTGCATCTTCGCGCACAAGTTCAGCATCAAGGCGCGATGCGTTCGAAATATCCGTAATCAATCGGTCAAGGCGGCGCACATCATGTTCGATGACACCCAGCAGCCGGTCCCGCATTTCGTCTTTTTTCACCATCGGCAATGTTTCCACAGCACTACGCAATGATGTCAGCGGGTTTTTAAGCTCGTGGCTCACATCTGCTGCAAAGCTCTCAATAGCATCAATTCGGCCATAAAGTGATTGCGTCATATCGCGCAACGCAACAGACAGATTGCCAATCTCATCTTGGCGATCAGAAAAGTCAGGAATTTCTTCGCGTGCTTTAATTGACTTTCGAACGCGTACGGCACCGGCAGACAAGCGGCGCAAAGGATTGGCAATTGTGCTGGCAAGCAGCATCGACAAAATAACGTTCACCATCACAGCTACAGCAAAAACACGGTACATGGCTTCGCGTTCCGCGGTAACAATTTTATCAATGTCTCCGCCTTGCGTTGATAATTGCAAAACACCAAGAACAGCGCGAAAACGCTGCACTGGCACAGCAACCGAAACAATCATCTCACCTTGCTCAGAAACGCGGACGATTTGGCTACGGCCACCTGACAATGCGCCCATCACTTCTGGATAGAGTGCACCTGTGCCGCCCGGCTGTTCGCGGTAAACTGGTAAATCACGGCGGACAAAAAAGCCTCCGAAATAGTTTTTCACGCGGTCTAAAATTGACAATTCAGGCGCATCAATCGGATCAAGCTCATAGCGTAAAATCTGCCCACGGGAATAAAGGTGGCGCGAATCCAAAATCAAATTGGCATCGCGGTCATAAATACGGGCACGGGTACGGGTTGGAGAAATCAGACGACGTAAGACGGGCGCAACACGTTCGGGGTTGATCGGAAAATCAAGATTCTCAAGACCATCGACCTTAGGGACGATGCTTTCACCTGCTTCAAGTTCCAATAGCATTTCAGGATCAATAAGAATTGCATTGGTTTCAACGCTTGCAGAAGCTGCAATTGCGCCGGAAATAATTTCGCCTTGCGTCATCAGGCTTTCAACACGCGCATCAATGAGCCCGTCGCGAAACTGATTGAGATACAAAATGCCTGACATCAACAAAACCAGCGCGGCCAGATTTAAAATCAGAATACGCCGTGTGATGCTGGAAAAGAATAAATGACCAAACATGCGGCGCATTGGCCGCAATATTGGCGCAAAAAAGCTGCGCAGCGGACTAATGCCACTGCGCTTTTTCACTGTTGGATTATGATCTGTATCAACAGACATCCATTCTCCAAGACCAATCTCTCATTGAAAGATGATCTACCGGTTAGGCAGCCGCCTCTCGAAAACGATAACCCACACCATAAAGTGTTTCTATCATTTCGAAATCATCATCTACCTGTTTGAATTTCTTACGCAGGCGCTTGATGTGGCTGTCGATCGTCCGGTCATCAACATAAACCTGATCATCATAAGCTGCATCCATCAAGGCATCACGGCTTTTCACAACGCCTGGACGCTGGGCCAGCGCAAACAGAATAAGAAATTCTGTCACCGTTAATGTGACCGGTTTTTCTTTCCACTCACATGTGTGGCGTTCCTGATCAAGAACCAGATGCCCACGCACCAAGCTTTGTGCGCCGCTTGTTTCGCCCGGCTTTAACTGAACCTCGCGCGCAGCGGACCTGCGAAGGATCGCTTTGACGCGCTCAATGAGCAAACGCTGTGAGAACGGTTTTGTAATGAAATCATCCGCGCCCATCTTCAAGCCGAACAATTCATCAATCTCATCGTCTTTCGATGTCAGAAAAATGACGGGTATGTCAGACTTTTGACGCAAGCGTCGTAGCAATTCCATACCGTCCATGCGCGGCATCTTTATATCAAAGATTGCCAAGTTCGGTGGTTTTGCCAACAAGCCTTCAAGCGCAGATGCGCCATCGGTATAAGTTTCCACGCGGTAGCTCTCGGCTTCCAACGCGATTGAAACCGAGGTTAAAATATTGCGGTCATCATCGACCAACGCAATCGTCTGCACTGGATAGTTCTCCCCAACCATGGAGCGTTATCCCTTCACTCAATGAATTAGTCACTGTGGGGGGTAAGACGCTCAAACTCCGTTCAAATTGTGGCACACATAAAAATCGATGTCATGCAATACAACCTTTCATTGCGCATCATTTTATAAAGCGCGTTATTTTCTGGGATAGTCGCAAATTTTTGCTTGCGTTAAAAAACATGCTTAACGTTACGGTAATTTCAACAAATTTTAAACGATTGAAACGATTTTTAAATTTTTAAACCGATTAAACATTTGAGATAATTCGCTAATTCTGTTTGGAACGACAAATCGCTCGCAATGATGCGCAGCGCACTGCTTTTTTTAAAAAGCATATTTGAAATGAAAAATTGATCGGTGCGATTATGAAGACTCAAGGCATATTCAATAAAAGCCACAGCTTGGAAAAAAATGGGATAACAGGCGCTTCTGTATCTTATTACAACCTAACTGAAGCTGCGCTTTACGAATATGCTATCCGCCGCGGTGAAGCTGAAATCTCGGCACATGGTGCTCTGGTTGCCAAAACGGGCGAACATACAGGTCGTTCTGCCAAGGATAAGTTCATTGTTAAAGACGGCATTGTTGATGATGCCATTTGGTGGGACAATAACAAACCCATGACACCTGAAGCGTTTGAGACGCTTTACAAGGACATGATTGCGCATACGCAAAATGCAGAACTTTTTGTTCAAGATCTCATCGGCGGTGCCGATGATGAGCACAACATCAAAGCACGCGTCATTACAGAACATGCATGGCATTCTTTGTTTATCCGCAATTTGCTAATCCGTCCGGACCGCAAAACATTGCCTGACTTTGTGTCAGAAATGACAATTCTTGATCTGCCGTCATTCCGCGCAAATCCTGAAAAGCACGGATGCCGTTCTGAGACAGTTATCGCGATTGATTTCACACGCATGATCGTTTTGATCGGCGGCACATCTTATGCTGGCGAAATCAAGAAGTCTGTTTTCACCGCGCTCAACTATTTGCTGCCTGCAAAAGACGTCATGCCGATGCATTGTTCGGCGAACGTTTCCAATGATGGCGATGCTGCTGTTTTCTTTGGCCTGTCCGGTACTGGCAAAACAACGCTTTCAGCTGATCCAGCACGCACATTGATTGGCGATGATGAGCATGGTTGGGGGCCAAACGGTATTTTCAACTTTGAAGGTGGCTGTTACGCAAAAGCTATTCGCCTTTCAGAAGAGGCCGAGCCTGAAATTTTCTCGACAACACGTCGCTTCGGCACGGTCATGGAAAATGTTGTGCTTGACGAAAATCGTGTACCAGATTTTGACGATGGCTCTTTGGCTGAAAACTCACGCATTGCTTACCCGCTCGATTTCATTCCCAATGCAAGTGCAAGCGGCAAAGCGGGCAACCCGAAGAACATCATCATGCTGACCGCAGATGCTTTCGGCGTGATGCCGCCAATTGCAAAACTAACGCCAGCGCAAGCGATGTACCACTTCCTATCAGGCTACACAGCAAAAGTAGCTGGAACAGAAAAAGGTGTGACAGAACCTGAAGCAACATTTTCAACCTGCTTTGGTGCGCCGTTTATGCCGCGTCACCCTTCAGCTTATGGTAATTTGCTGCGTCAATTAATTGCCGATAACGGCGTTAATTGCTGGTTGGTCAATACAGGCTGGACGGGCGGTGCTTATGGCGTTGGCAATCGCATGCCAATTAAAGCAACGCGTACTTTGCTCGCTGCTGCATTGGACGGTAATCTCGACGATGTTGAAATGCGGATTGATCAAAATTTCGGTTTTGCAGTTCCTGTCGCTGTTGAGGGCGTTGATAGCAAAATCCTCAATCCTCGTGAAACATGGGCAGACAAACCAGCCTATGACGAGCAGGCGGCTAAACTCGCAAATATGTTCCGCGATAATTTTGAAAAATTCGCTGACCATGTCGATATTGAAGTCAATGATGCTGCGCCTCGATTTCTCCAAGCTGCAGAATAATTAAACAATAAAATCACAAAGCCGAAGGCGGTGCAGCAATGCGCCGCCTTTCTTGTATTTTGGAAAAGCTTGCGCAATATAGGCGTATGTCCGACACATTACATTCCATTGATCTCAATTTTTCATCGCTTGATGTTGATGAAATGCGCACGCGAAGCCAAGCTTTTGCGCAGGACCTTGCGCGTCGCAGAACAGTTCGCGATTATGCGCCAGAACCCGTCGAGCGCGACATTATAGAAAATTGCATTCGTACAGCTGGCAGCGCACCATCGGGCGCAAATCAGCAGCCTTGGCACTTTGTTGCCATTAGCGATCCAGAGATCAAAAGCGCTATTCGAGAAGCTGCCGAAGAAGAAGAACGCGCATTTTATGCAGGGCGCGCTGGCGAAGAGTGGCTGGGTGCCCTTGCTCATTTAGGCACCGATGACAACAAACCGTTTCTTGAAATTGCGCCTTGGTTGATCGCGATATTTGCTGAACGCTACTCCGTTGATGATGCGGGCAATCGCACAAAAAATTACTATGTGCCTGAATCCGTTGGCATTGCGACTGGGTTTCTGATTGCTGCTCTTCATCAGGCAGGTCTGGCAACATTAACCCATACACCTGCGCCCATGAGCTTTTTGTCCAAGGTTTGCAAAAGGCCGGATAATGAAAAACCGGTTATATTGTTGGTTGTTGGCTATCCCGCTAAAAATGCGCGCGTGCCAGATATTCAGCGCAAGCCGCTTGAGCAAATCACAACATGGCTGGAAGCTGACGGCGAACAAAGATGAGTGTCAGCGATCTTGAGGTAAAGCCAAACAAGACCCTTCCTGGTTGGTCTATGACGGAGAGCTTTGTTCTTGCGGGCGGACCAGGCGGGCAAAATGTCAATAAAGTCTCGACCGCCGTTCAATTGCGATTTAATGCCGTTGCGGTTCAAAATCTTTTTACCGATCGCCAATATCATCAACTGATAAAGCTGGCGGGCAGCAAAGCAACCAAGAGCGGTGAAATTCTTATCGAGGCTTCCAAATTTCGCTCGCAAGATAGAAACCGCGAAGATGCACGTGAACGTCTTAAAGAACTTGTGCTCAAAGCGCTTGAGCCACCACCGCCGCCGCGCAAGAAAACACGGCCCACACGCGGCTCTGTCGAAAGACGTCTAAAATCAAAGGCGGGGCGCAGCCAGATCAAGAAAAACCGTGGTTCTGTTTCTTCTGATGATTCCTAGCTGGAATTTTCTTACAGCCTAAGAAAGAGAAAGCCAGATGCTTCCCGACGGTGTTCAACATATTGCCATGTGCCTCAATATTGATGAGCAGGTGGCTTTGCTTAAAGATATTCGCACCATCGTTGCCAAGGCTCCGCTTTACATTCCGTGCATGCCAAAAACCGGAAAGCCGATGAGCGTGCGGATGACAAATTGTGGGCCGCTTGGCTGGGTAACGGATAAGGAAAATGGATATCGCTATCAAGCAACGCATCCCGTCACGCGCAATCCGTGGCCTGCCATGCCTGCGAGCCTAATGGCCCTGTGGCATAAATATGCCAATTATCCACATCCGCCCGAAGCTTGTCTCATCAATTTTTATGAGCAAGGCGCAAAGATGGGTCTACACCAAGACAAGGATGAGGCGAATTTCGATGCGCCTGTTTTGTCGATTTCACTGGGCGATGATTGTTTGTTTCGCGTTGGCGGACCTGAGCGCGGCAGTTCAACAAAATCAATCAGGCTTGCTTCCGGCGATGTTATCGTTCTGGGCGGGAAAGGGCGCTTGAACTATCACGGTGTTGACCGAATTTATCCAAACACATCACCTTTGCTCAAGAACGGTGGGCGCATTAACCTGACGCTGCGCCGTGTGACACCAGTTTGAATTAAAGCTTTCGTAAAAGCACTGACTCGATGAGATGATCCGAGCCTTTGCGCAAAATTAAATCAGCGCGTGGGCGCGTTGGTAGAATATTTTCGCGCAGATTTCGCAAGTTGATATTCTGCCAAAGGCCTTCTGCAATCGCGCGCGCACCATCAACTGACATTTTCGCATAGCGGTGGAAAAATGATTCAGGGTCCTGAAAAGCTGTGTCGCGAAGCCGCATAAAGCGATCCACATACCAGCGATGGATCAATTCATCATCGGCATCAATATAGATCGAGAAATCAAAGAAGTCAGAAACGAACGGCACCGCGCGTCCACCTGCTGGCAATGGGTTCACCTGCAAAACATTGATGCCTTCAAAAATCAAAATGTCAGGCTGGTTGATAACCTGTTTCTCGTCATCAATTACATCATAGACAAAGTGGGAATAAAGCGGCGCTTCCACATTGGGCGTGCCTGCTTTAATCGCCGAAAGAAACCGGAGCAGAGCGCCGACATCATAGCTTTCTGGAAAGCCTTTGCGTTCCATCAATCCACGTTCACGCAACATCGCATTCGACATCAAAAAACCATCGGTCGTAACAAGATCAACTTTTGGGCTGGTGGGCCAGCGGCTTAAAAGCTCTTGTAGAACACGCGCCGTTGTTGATTTTCCAACGGCTACAGAACCCGCAATACCAATGATGAAGGGCGTTTTGGTAACGTTTGAAACATTCAAAAAGCGCTTTCGCTGCTCGAATATGGATTGCGAGGCTTCAACATGCGCATAAAGCAACCGCGATAAAGACAAATAAATGCGGCGCACTTCTTCAAGATCGACTGGGTCATTGAGCGAGCGCAAGCGGCGAATTTCATCTTCGCTTAAAGTCAGCTTGGTATTTGCCCGCAGACCTGCCCATTGATCGGCTGAAAACAGCCTATAGGGCGACCATTCTTCACCAGTGAGCTGATCAATGACTTGTTCATCAAGTGCGCGCTGCGAAACGGCGCTAAATTTTCCGACCTTCTGGTCCATTTTTTTACCAGTCTATGGCGAGGCGCCATTATTGCGGTCGGGATGCCTTTTCCACGATTCCGCTTTGCTGCGTACGCCTTGCCAATTCATCAAGGACAGCATCGATTTTAACGCCGCGAACGTGAAGCACAACTAATAAATGATAAAGCAAATCAGCACTTTCACCGATTAAATCAGTATCGGTCTCTTTCAAGGCCGCAATTACTGTCTCAAATGCTTCTTCGCCAAACTTCTTGGATGCTTTTTCAACACCGCCCGAAACCAGTTTCGCAGTCCATGAAGAACCATCGGTTACATCGGCGCGTGACGCGATGATTTTTTCCAAATCTTGTAGTGAGAATTTGCTCATTGTGACACCACCGGATCAAGCCTGACATTCACACCAGCATTAGCCATAAATTCTTTGGCCTCTTGAATAGTGTATGTTCCAAAATGGAAAATTGACGCGGCAAGAACGCCCGTTGCATGACCTTCACGCACACCATCGACCAAATGCTGCAATTCGCCAACTCCGCCCGATGCAATCACCGGCACACGAACAGCATCGGCAACAGCGCGGGTTAATGGCAAATTATAGCCAATTTTTGTGCCGTCGCGGTCCATCGATGTTAGTAAAATTTCACCCGCACCCAAATCCGTAACCTTGCGCGCAAATTCAACCGCATCAATGCCCGTTGCGGTTCGTCCGCCATGGGTGAAAATTTCCCAGCGCGGCTCTTCGCCTTCGCCGTGAACAGCTTTGGCATCGATGGCGACAACGATGCACTGATTGCCAAACTTATCGGCAGCTTCAGCCACCAGTTCTGGCCTCATCACCGCAGCTGTGTTGATCGAAACTTTATCAGCGCCTGCCAAAAGCAGTTTGCGAACATCTTCAACCGCACGCACACCGCCGCCAACCGTCAGCGGCATAAAGCATTGCTCGGCTGTGCGTGAAATGACATCGTAAATTGTTTCGCGGTTGTCAGACGATGCCGTGATGTCGAGAAAACACAGCTCGTCCGCACCAGCAGCATCATAGGCTTTTGCCGCTTCTACTGGATCGCCTGCGTCAATCAAATCAACAAAGTTGACACCCTTAACGACACGCCCGTCTTTCACATCAAGACAGGGTATTATGCGAGATTTCAGGCTCAAAGTTCCGACCCCTTACCTTCACCGCGCAAAACCTGAAGCGCTTCGGCCGGATCAATACGGCCATCATAAAGCGCGCGGCCAGAAATAGCTCCTTCCAGCTTAACCGCATCCGGCATTGTCATACGCACAATATCAGCCATTGAGGCCAAACCGCCCGACGCAATCACAGGAATTGAAACATGATCGGCAAGGCCAATCGTTGATTCCCAATTTATACCCGTCAGCACACCATCGCGGTCGATATCCGTATAAATGATCGCAGCAACGCCGGCACCTTCAAAGCGTTCAGCCATTTCCATAATGCCAAGTTCAGACGCTTCGGCCCAACCTTCGACAGCAACCTTGCCGCCTTTAGCATCAATACCGACCGCGACTTTGCCCGGAAATCTTCTGCAAGCTTCAATCACCAGATCAGGGTCGCGGACTGCAATTGTTCCCAAAATAACGCGTGAAAGGCCTTTTGACAGCCAGTTTTCAATATGATCGAGCGTTCTGATACCGCCGCCAAGCTGAACTGGATTTTTTGTCGCCTTTAAAATTTCTTCAACCGCAGTGCCATTGACGCTTTGGCCTTCAAATGCACCGTTCAGATCAACGACATGGAGCCACTCAAAGCCTGCACTTTCAAATTCAGCTGCTTGCGCCGCAGGGCTGTCATTATAGATCGTTGCCTGATCCATATCACCGAGCTTCAAGCGCACGCATTGTCCGTCTTTTAAGTCAATCGCTGGAAAAAGTATCTTACGCGCCATAAATCAAGGCTTCCATTTTAGAAAATTAGCGATCAAAGCCAGCCCCAAAAGTTGGCTTTTTTCAGGATGGAACTGCGTGCCAAACATATTGTCTCGCACGACTGCGGCTGTGATCGGTCCGCCATAATCAGCCGTTGCAATCACATCTTCTTTGTTAGCGGCAGCCAAATGATAGGAATGTACAAAATAAGCATGCAAACCATCGGTGCCAGTATGGATACCGTCAAACAGAGCATGTTCGCCTGTCAAATTGATCGTGTTCCAGCCAATCTGGGGAATGCGTAAATCTGCATCGTCAGGCGTCATTTCTTTCACATCGCCTTTGATCCAGTCAAAGCCATATGTGGTTGTTTTTTCCAACCCGCGTGTGGCCATTAATTGCATGCCAACACAGATGCCAAAAAACGGACGCGCTTTGTGAATGACGGCTGTATCTATTGCATCGCGCATGCCGGGCACTGCGGCAAGGCCTGCTGCGCAATCGGCATAAGCGCCAACACCTGGCAGCACAACGCGGTCTGCGGTGGCCACAATATCGGCATCATTGGTTAGAATAATATCCGCGTCGATTTGTGCTTCACGCGCAGCGCGTTCAAAACTTTTGGTCGCGGAACGTAAATTGCCGGACCCATAATCGATGATCGCAACTTGCATTATTTATTCCCGTTAAATCCAAAGATGAGATCATCCGCGCCATGCGCATTTCTTGATGTCTCATAAGCTTGCGCATTTTTATAGACAAGTGACGTTTCGCCATTTGTGGCATGTACCGAAGTAAATTTTAGCTCAGCCTCTTCAAGATTTTGAGCATCTATCACTGCAACCTGCCGATAACCATGGCGCTTAAAAGAAGCAATGCGCCAAGCAGAACCTTCCAAAGCTACAAAAAGCCCAATTAGAAAATTCAGCGGGCCCACTGCCAAGATGAAACGATGATCGCCTGCAACAAAGACCAAGATTGTCATCACACCGATGAAAATGACCGTGGCGAACCAAAGCCTGTGCCAAAGCAACCAGAAAAGCGGAAAGGCCAGTGCGACAATGGAAAAATGATCGCGCACAAACTCCGTCCGCTCCGAAAAACGTAAAGGTGCGCCATCATTATGCAGAACAACGAAACTCGTCATTTCATGTCCATTTCTAATTTAACCGTTCAATGTGCCTTTAGTGGACGGAATGGCATCGGCTTGGCGTGGATCAATTTCCAACGCCGTGCGCAATACGCGGGCAACCGCCTTGAAACAAGTTTCGGCAATATGGTGGCTGTTTGCCGCATAATGATTTCTCACATGAAGCGTGATGCCAGCATGCTGTGAAAAGGCTTGGAAGAATTCGCGCACCAATTCAGTATCGAATGTACCAATCTTCGCGGCGGTAAATTCGACATTCCACACCAGAAAAGGCCTGCCCGACACATCAATTGCTGCAGACGTTAGCGCCTCATCCATCGCCAAATCCAATGAAGCATAGCGTGTCACGCCGCGGCGCTCACCCAGTGCCTTATTGACCGCTTGACCAAGCGCAATGCCGCAATCTTCAACCGTATGGTGATCGTCAATGTGAAGATCGCCTTTGGCGCTGACATTCATATCAATCAAAGAATGGCGGGATAATTGCTCAAGCATATGATCAAAGAAACCAACACCGGTTTCGATCGTATTTTTTCCAGTGCCATCAAGGTCAACGGAAACTGAAATATCGGTTTCGTTTGTTTTGCGGCTGATTTTTGCTGTACGCGCACTCATAATAGCAGTCCTAATCTCTCTCAAAACGCTCTTACCAAGGCTTTACAGCAAATACTAGCGCTCTGATTTGCAATCAATTTTACAGTCATTACATATCGACTAACAGAATTTCGATTGAGGAACATATAATGACAACAATCGTAGCAGTACGAAAAGAAGGTAAAGTCGTCGTTGCCGGTGATGGTCAGGTCAGTTTGGGCCAGACCGTTATGAAGGGTAATGCCCGCAAAGTAAGGCGTATTGGTAAGGATGGCAGCGTTATTGCTGGATTTGCTGGTGCCACCGCCGATGCTTTTACATTGCTTGAACGGTTAGAGCGAAAACTAGAGCAATATCCTGACCAGCTCATGCGTGCGGCTGTTGAGCTTGCCAAAGATTGGCGCACGGACAAATATTTGCGCAATCTTGAAGCCATGATGATTGTTGCAGACAAATCCGTTACACTATGCGTGACCGGTAATGGCGATGTTCTTGAACCTGAACACGGCGTTATGGCTATCGGTTCAGGGGGTAATTTTGCTTTGGCCGCCGCCCGTGCGCTACACGATACCGATTATGATGCCGAGGAAATCGCAAAACGGGCAATGAAGATTGCTGCTGAAATTTGCGTCTATACAAATGATGGCCTCGTTCTAGAAAGCCTTGACGCAGAAAGCTGATAGGCTTTGAAGCAAACGCGCTAATTTCATCATGCATTTGCTTCGCGTTTACTTCATAAGTGTCCGCAAGGGTTCAGATCACAAAGGTATTTAGATGCTCAAGCAGGCACATCTTGAAGAGGCGGTTAGGCGCGGCGTCATTAACGCCCGCCAACAGGCAGATATTTTAGTCATTGCCCGTGAAGGTGATGACAGTAGCGCTGCAAAACTGCAAGAGATTCAAAATATTGATAATGATGAAGATCTAAGACTAGTCGGCGGCGGCAATGATTTGTTTGTCACCGTCGGTATTTTGATGTTGTTTTCAGGTGTCGGCTTTGTCTTGCAGACATGGCTTGGCGACAATCAAATTATCCGCGCGGCTCTCATGGCTGTTTTGATGTGGCTTGTTGCAGAGTTCGTCACACGCCAATTCCGCATGAAACTTTCATCCACCGTGCTTGGTCTTGGATTTTTAGGTTACACCGCCGCCATACTTGGCATTTATATTTGGGAAACATTGGACTTGGCAAAAATTGCCGACAACCCACAATTGGCATTTGGCCTGCGCCCGACAATTGGCTCTTATGGCAGCGCCTTCTTTGGCGGTATTGCGCTGATTTCAATCCTATATTTCTGGCGCTTTCGTGTGCCCATCATGTCAGCTGCCATTGCTATTAGCTTAACAGGCTTCGCATTTCTTTGGACATTTTTGTATTTCTACGATGGTGTCACAGATGGCCGTGTTCAATTGCCAACCGTTGAACAAATACCTTTGATCTTGGAACGCGCACTCATGATGCCGCTCATCTGTGGTATTGTTGTGTTTTGCACCGCTGTCTATTTCGATTTACGAGACCGCGAACGCTCCACTGTCTGGTCTGATTGTGCGTTTTGGCTGCATGTGATTTCCGCGCCATTGCTCGTCCATCCATTGTTTATTCTTGCAACAGGCCAAGATGTTGTTCTCGGCAAAATTGAGCCGGGCATGACCGCATCCATCATGTTGGGCCTGTTAATCAGTGCTTTTGTTTATGTCGCCCTAGCCATTGATCGGCGCTCATTGCTCATTCCAACGCTGGCTTATTTCGGATCGCTTGGCGTTTATTACATGATTGAGAGCACCGCGAACTCAACGGGCCTACCACCGCTTGCGCTGATTTTGTTGGTCATTGGTTTGCTTGTCATCATGTTCGGTGCGGGCTGGCAACGCATTCGCGCCTTGATTGTGCGACCAACTCTCCCCACATCGTTAATCAACAAACTGCCACCTATCAGAGTGTAATTTTTATGAGTGTATATTCTCCACGCGAGACGGTTTCAGAGCTTGATCGTCATATCATTGGTCAAAAAGACGCTAAACGTGCGGTAGCTATCGCGCTGCGTAACCGTTGGCGCCGATTGCAGCTAGACGGCGATTTGCGCGAAGAGGTGATGCCTAAAAACATCCTTATGATTGGACCAACCGGCGTTGGTAAAACAGAAATTTCACGCCGCCTTGCTAAGCTTGTCGGTGCGCCATTTGTCAAAATCGAAGCCACTAAATTTACTGAAGTTGGTTATGTGGGCCGCGATGTTGAGCAGATTATTCGTGATCTCGTTGAAATTGGCATCGGCCTTGTGCGCGAGAAAAAGCGCGCTGAAGTCAACGCTAAAGCACATTTGAATGCTGAAGAGCGTGTGCTTGATGCGCTAGTTGGCGCAACTTCAAGCCCAGCAACGCGCGATAGTTTTCGAAAGAAGTTGCGTGACGGTTCGCTTGATGAAAAAGAGATTGAAGTCGAAATCGCTGACACCGCATCACAGGGCGGCTTTGAGATTCCAGGCATGCCTGGTGCCAATGTTGGTATGATCAATATTGGCGACCTGATGGGCAAAGCCTTTGGCGGACGCACCAAGAAAATTAAAACAAGCGTGCGCGATAGCTATAAGCATCTCGTCAATGATGAGTCGGATAAACTCCTTGATGAGGAAAAACTCGTCGAAGAAGCAATCAAGTCTGTCGAGAATGACGGCATCGTCTTTCTCGATGAGATTGACAAAATTGCATCTGGCAATGAGCGATCTGGCGCAGGCGTAAGCCGAGAAGGTGTTCAGCGCGATTTACTGCCACTTGTTGAAGGCACGACTGTTGCGACAAAACATGGTCCGGTGAAAACAGATCATATTCTATTTATTGCATCTGGCGCGTTTCATGTGGCCAAACCTTCTGATCTTCTACCAGAATTGCAGGGCCGCCTGCCGATCCGTGTTGAATTGCGCGCTCTGACAAAAGAAGATTTTAAGCGCATTCTTACTGAAACCGATGCAAGCTTGATTAAGCAATATATCGCGTTGATGGCTACTGAGAATGTGACATTGGAATTCACCGATGATGCAATAGACGCCTTGGCTGATATTGCCGTTGATTTGAATTCCACGGTCGAAAACATTGGTGCACGCCGTTTGCAAACGGTCATGGAACGGGTGCTTGATGAAATCTCCTTTGAAGCGCCGGATAAATCTGGTTCCAGCTATACGATTGATGCGGACTATGTGCGTAAAAGCGTTGGCGAGCTCGCCAAGGACGCTGATCTATCGCGTTTCATTCTGTGACCGATTTCACACGCTGAAACTTAAAGGAAGAGGGGCACTCGACATAGGGGCGCCCTTTTTCTATTTAACCTTACGAAAGTTAAATCAAGGCGGCGTGATGGGACTTCATAAGAAAAAATACTCAACTGCGATGATTAGCGCTCTATGCGCTGTATCGCTGCTTATGCCCTCCACTGCTTATGCACTGACAAAAATGTCCGGTGATAATGTGAACGTGGAACAGCCTGCTATTCCTGGTTCGTCTAAAAATCGGACACAAGCTCTGAAGAAGACCTTTGATGGAAAATATCAAAAAGTCCTTCAACTTCTCAAAAATGATCGCGGTTTAATTTCCGATATAAAGTCCATATCCAAAAAATTCGGCATCGACCCCATCCATATGGTCGGCGCGATTGTTGGCGAACATACTTATAATGTCGATGCAATGGACCGTGCTCAAAGCTATTATATTAAAGCAATTTCCTATCTGAAATCAGATATTGATTTTGAATATGATGGTGAAAGTATCACTGCCTTTGTTGAGCGTCCACAGTTTGAAAAGTGCAAGAGCTTAAAAGAAAGCCTTGAGCTTTGGACATGCCGCGAAAATGTTTGGATCTCAAAATTCAGCGGCAAAACAGTTGATGGTAAAAAATTCCCGCGTAACCGTTTTAGTGCTGTGTTTTTTCAGCCCTTTTATGCCGGACAGACCTTCGGCATAGGCCAGCTTAATCCATTGACTGCGCTGATGATGACAGATGCCGTATCAAAAGTGACAGGCGCCCGCAAAATTGACGCCTCTAGAGGCAAGGATGTCTATGCAACGATCATGGACCCGAGAAAAACACTGCCTTATATCGCTGCAACATTAAAATCATCGATTGAAACTTATAAACGTTATGCAGACTTCGACATCTCTGCAAATCCTGGTATCACAGCAACACTGTATAATACAGGCAATCCGAAAGCACGGGCGCTGGCTCTGGCTCGCAAAAATAAGGCATTAAAAGCTGCGGGTAAACCTATCGAAACGCCGCAAGAAAACTATTATGGCTGGCTGATTAATGATCGCATTGATGAGCTGCGTTCACTTTTATAATCACATCATTCTCGCGGCAGATATTTTGGGATTTTCGCACTGTTTCGAATGGCAGCATCAAGTCTGATTCGAAGATCTTCTATCGCCGTGTCCGACAAGACATCGATGCCTGATGCTAAAAGATTAGCAAGCTCTGTGGCACGCGGCGAAAGCTGTGTCGTATCAATCGTTACACGCGGTGCAGAGCGCAGTGCCAAGGTTTGCAATTCATCGGCATCATCCCAAATGATATTGAGGCAAGCAATAATCTGCTGAACCAAAATCCATCGCGGCGTGCCACGTTTGCCATGTTCCAGTGCAGACAAATAAGCAGCTGATACATTGAGTTGTTTTGCCATTTCCTTCTGGGTCATACCGCGCTCATTGCGCAACTCGCGAACGCGTTCTCCAAATGGTGTCATATTGTTATCCTTATCGCAGACGCCTCAAGCGAACATAAAACGCACCATCACCACCATGACTTCGGCTGGCAGCTTGGTAGCCGTTTACGATTGAAGAAAAAGCCGGCATATTGAGCCAAATTGGCAGCATACGGCGAAGCACGCCTTCACTTGTTGGCGAACCACCCTTACCAGTAATCACCAATACATGCCTTTGTCCCAAATTACGGGCCTGTGTTAAAAATGCCTGCAAGCGATGAATTGCCTGATCTTGTGTTAAATCATGCAAATCAACTTGGCTATCGATGGGCAACCGCCCTTTGGCGATTTTTCGATATACAGGCTTATCAATATGCGCAGCTATGGGTGCGGGGCTAGGCGTGGTTTTAGGCTTTTGTTCCGGTGTTATCGGTTTTATCTGGCTTGCTGCTTTCGCACGGCGCAATTCAGCATCTTTGATCGGTGTCGATCTTTTTGGCGCTGGCATGAATTGATCCATATGCTCGCTAAAGCTTTCAGCTTCACCCAGCTCTGGTTTTGCTGATTTGCGCATCGGAACCACAGTGCGCGTAACGAGATTCCAAAGAACCTTCTCGTCAGGTTTGAGTTCTCTTGTCCCAACATTTTTTTTAAGTGTCATGGCAATTGAATCCCAGCTTCATCAAAGCCAATGCCACGCGGTACAAGAATTGTAAAATCGCAAAGCGAATTAACCGCACCAGCTTTTTCTCCCGCAAGATCGCCGCTTCCGAAAAATATATCCCCGCGCGACGGTCCAACGATTGCAGTGCCTGTCTCTTGCGCAATCATCAAATGCTGAAATGGTGCATTATTTACTGTATCAGCCTGAACAAAAATCGGTGTTCCAAACGTATGTATCAGGCGATCAACAGCCAGAGAGCGTTCAGTGGTTAATGGCACTTTTGCGGCTGCAATTGGTCCCAAATTTTCATTTATAGAAGGGGCTTCTTTGAAGAAAATATAAGATCTGTTTTCTTCCATAAGCGCAGTTGCTTTATCTGGATTTTTTGACAGCCATGCGCGAATGGATTGCATCGAAATTTGATCTTTTGCTATTTCACCGCGCTCAATGAGGTTCTTGCCTATTGCCGTAAATGGATGACCGGATTTTCCGTCATAAGTAATGCGGACGGTTTCACCATTTCCCATATTTAAGCGGGCCGCACCCTGCACATGAATAAAAAACGCATCTACGGGATCTTTTATCCATGCAATCGCAAGATCATCGACATCGATTGCGCCGCGGTTGATGGCTGCACGATCATAATATTCAACGATGTTTCCATTGCCATCTCGTCTGCCAAAGCGATAATCCTCGCTTAAGGTCGAGGGTCTATTGCTTTCATTTAAAACAATCAGATCATCAGGGCGGCGCAGCAAGGGCGTTGCAAATTGTGCATCACTACCGCGTTGCGCATCAACTTCCGGCTCATAAAAACCTGTCACTTGGCCGCGCTTTTCATCATGGCAGACAAGTTTATACGCTGAAAAATTATCTTCGAAGAAATGCCGAGGGTTTTTGATCGCTTCTGGTCTCTGCGATAATGCAATCAATGGATCGAAAGCAGCGGGTGTAATCCCGATGCTACCGGTTTTATAGCGCTCATCTATGGGTTTGAGCGCTTGGCGCTGAAACGCTGCCAAAGCAGCGCCGTGGTCATCGTCCTTCCAACCGGATAGCGCGCTATAGGATATCGGACGAAGTGACCACATAAATATTGCTGAAGTTAGTCTTCAGCTTCTGTCGCAACAAGTTTCCAGTTTGGATCTCTCTGGCGCGTATCGCGTGCGAAAGTCCAAATATCTTTTACTTCAACAACCGCTTCAGGATCACCATCAATAATTTCGCCAGCCTTATCGCGGGTTGAAGAAATCATCTGGCTAACAACGGATACGGTTAGATGTGCATCATGACCGCGAAGTTCCGCATCGCTAAATTCAATTTTTTCAATACCAACAAAATTAGACTGAACCGTTTCGCCAGCTTTTGCACGATCGTCCAATGCAGCAGCAAAACCATCATAAACTTCTTTGGAAAGTAAATTTTTCAATGTCTTTTTATCACCGTCGGCAAAAGACATGACAATCATCTCATAGGCCATGCCTGCGCCTTTTAGGAATTCTTTTGGCTCAAAAGCAGGTGCAGCATCTTTGATTTTGCGTAAATTTTTATTCAAAGCGCTGGAAGTTTCAGCGATTTCATCAATTTGCTTATAAGGATCGCTCGCACCCTCTTTGCGATTAGGCAATGTAATAACATTATCGCCGTCATTTTCCGGCGCTTCCTGTTGTTTGCGGCTAGGATCAAATGGTGGGCGTTCATGACCCGTGCGTTTTCCTAAAACGCTGCGCAGTTGCATAAACACAAAAACTGCAGCAACGACAAAAATGAGGGTTACTAAGTTTGAACTTTCCATAAAACACCTTGTTTAGCGAGATTCGTCATCAGCACATATAGTCTGATATAGAGGTCAGCTAGTCATCATTCAAATTTATGACTTAAATACCTATATAAAAGCTAGTCTTAGCACTCATTTGGAGAAAATTGTGCCTTTTTCGCTTATACCCTTTATGCTTTTGATCATTCCGATGCTTGAAATTGCCACGTTTGTGGTTGTCGGTGGCCAAATTGGCGTTTTCCCAACCCTTGCTATGATCGTTGTCACGGCCATCATTGGATCAATTTTGCTGCGCGTGCAGGGTTTTGGACTGATTGCAAAAATACAAAGCGATATAAGCCGCGGAAAAATGCCTGCGCGTGAACTGGTTCACGGCGTCATGATCGCTATTGCGGGTATTTTGCTGCTAACGCCGGGCTTTGTAACAGATACCTGCGGTTTTTTGTTATTTGTGCCTCCTATTCGCGATGCTGTTTGGCACTTTGCTAAAAGCCGGATCAATATTGTCAATCTGCGTGGTGGTCCAGATCAGAGCCCTACGAAAGGCGATGCTTCCAGCGGCCCGACAATTGATCTTGATGAAGACGATTTTAAAAGAGAGCCTGACGCAAACAGCCCTTGGTCTGATAAATGATTTCGGCTACTTAAAACGCGTGCTTGCGTTTTGCTTGTCAGCAACTTTCGAGCGTGTTACTTCGAGCCAACTTTAACAATTTAAACTCAACAGGTTCTGACTTAATGGCTAAAGATCCAAAATCTACAGGTACTGAAGGCGCAGCCGCCAGCAATGGCGAAGCACCACAACTCAGCGTTTTGACGCAATATGTAAAAGATTTGTCATTCGAAAGCCCTGGTGCACCGCTTTCATTGCGTCCACGCGAAAAAGCACCTGCGATCAATATCAATGTTAACGTCAACGCTAATCCGCTTTCTGAAACTGATTATGACGTAAACCTTACTTTGACAGCGATTGCCAAAGATGGCGATGACGTGTTGTTCAATGTTGAATTGGTTTATGGCGGCGTGTTTAGAATTGCAGGCTTCCCGCAAGAGCATGTTATGCCTTTGCTCTTTGTTGAATGTCCGCGTTTAATTTTCCCATTCGCACGTCAGATCGTTGCAGAATGTACGCGTAATGGTGGTTTCCCACCATTGATGATTGACCCAATTGATTTTGCTAAAATGTTCCAGCAACGAATTGCTGAAGAAACAGCAAAATCTCAGATTAAACCAAACTAAACCTATCTATATTAACGACAAAGCCCGCTTTACGCGGGCTTTTTTGTGCAAACATAAATGATTTGCCGGATTCACAAGTCTGCTACTTATTTGGCTAACCAAATTGCTTTATCACCGATAACATCCACCATTGCTTGATGTGCTTTGATATCATCGCTGGTAAGGCGCGGTGCCAACGGACGTGGACGCGCACTAATTTCGATTTCCGGCAAATCAGCATCATCGCCTTGCTTTTGCACTGAATTATCATCGGATTCGAGTGTTAAAGCTGCCTGCTTTCCGCCGACCAACTCAATATAAACTTCTGCGAGCAGTTCACTATCCAGCAATGCGCCGTGTTTTTCACGCTTGGAATTATCGATGCCGTAACGCTTACACAAAGCATCCAGTGAATTTGGCCCCATCGGATGGCGGCGGCGCGCTAAAACCAAACTGTCGATGACGCGATCTGGATCAATTTCAGGAAACCCAACCCTTGCGAACTCAGCATTGAAAAAGCCGACATCGAATTTCGCATTATGGGCGATTAGTTTTGCGCCGCGCGTAAAATCCAACCAGTCATCAATAATTTTTGCAAAGTCAGGCTTATCGAGCAGAAACTCATTGGTAATGCCGTGCACTTTCAATGCATCGGGATGAACTTGCTTGCCTTGCGGATTAACAAAAACATGGAAGCTACGCCCCGTGATAAACCGGTTTTCCAGTTCAACGGCACCGATTTCGATGATCCTGTCATCACGGTTATCCAAACCGGTTGTTTCTGTATCGAATATGATTTCGCGCATGGAATTTCCTTTTGTCCAGTTTGAATCCCAGAAGCTATGATAGCAAGCGTGCTATAAATCTATGCAGAACTTAACCCTCTAATAGCTGGCTAATGATGTTCTTGACCTGCGTTTTGGCAGCATCCATGCCAAGCGATGTATCAATGAGAAAATCTGCACGCGCGCGTTTCTCCGCATCGGGTATTTGTCTGTCTAGGATCTGCTGGAATTTTTCTTCAGTCATCGAGGCACGTGATAAAACACGCTTTCTTTGAACCTCATAAGGCGCAGTGACGACGACGATTTTATCAACACGCTCATCGCCGCCAGTTTCAAACAGCAGCGGTATATCCAGAACAACAACTTTTGCGTTCTTTTCGCGATTGTGTTTGATGAATTTTTCTTCTGCCAGCCTGACATGCGGATGAACAAGCGCTTCGAGTTTTTTCATCGCAGCTTTGTCATTTAAGACATATTGCCCAAGCTTTTTGCGATCCACACCAGAAGGTGTTTTTGTGCCCGAGAAATGATTTTCGATTTCATCCACCAATGCGCCATGACGATAAAGATCATGCACCACTGCATCGGCATCATGAACTGCGATATTTTCTTCCTTGAACATAGCCGCAGTCGTTGATTTACCCATTCCGATGGAACCTGTTAAGCCGATAATAATCATAGCCGGATTCCTAAATCGTCGACAATAAGTTTCCGTAATGCATCATCTACCTCTGGTTTCTGGCCAAACCATTTTTCAAAACCTGGTGTTGCTTGATGCAGCAACATGCCCAACCCATCCGATGTTTGAAGACCGCGCTTTTTTGCCATTAATAAAAAAGGCGTTTCAAGCGGCACATAAACAATGTCGGACGCAATTGCATCGCCGCGCGCACCCGCCAAATCAAGCGGAAAGTCTGGTTGCCCATCCATACCAAGCGATGTTGTGTTAATTAATAGATCGGCGTCTTGAAGCTTGGACGTAATATCTTGCCAGGTCATAGCAGTTACAGTTTTTCCAAAACTTTGCGCCATATCTTCCGCACGCTCAATCGTGCGATTAACGACGATGATTTTCGCAACGCCCGCTTTTAAAAGTGCGAAAATAACAGCGCGCGCGGCACCGCCCGCCCCAAAAACAATGGCTGTTTCAGCATCACGCCACATTGGCACTTGCACATCTAAATTAGCCGCGAAACCATAGGCATCTGTGTTGCCGCCATATAGTTTGCCGGATTCGTTCCACACCGTATTCACCGCACCAATTGCGCGTGCAGCATCATCGAGGTCTTCAAGTTGATCAAAAACCGATTGTTTATGCGGGATTGTGAAGTTTCCACCCGCCCAGCCATTTTCATGAAGATTTTTGATAAAGATTGGCAGGTTTTCAGCTGAAACCTGCACTGCCTCATAGGAACCGTTGATTTTATAGCGGTTAAGCCAATATCCATGAATAAGAGGAGACCGAGAGTGTTTAATCGGATCACCGCAAACAAAAGCCCTTATATCAGCCATCAATTTCTCCAAGCTCACGCAATTTTGCCAGTAATGGGATCATCGGTACGCCGACAATTGTAAAATAGTCGCCGTCTACTTTTTCAAAGAGCTGAATACCTGGCCCCTCGATCTGATAAGAACCAACACTTTTTAATGCAATATCGCCAACGGCCGCCAGATGTCTGCCAATAAAGCCGGGGTCTAATACACGCATATGCATATGTGCGACCGATACATGGCGCCATATAATTTCATCACCGCGCACAATCACAATTGCACTGTTAAGTTGATGAACCTTTCCGCTCATTGCTAAAAGGTGCTGGCGTGCTTCTTCCATGTCTTTGGGTTTGTGAAACTGCCTGCCTTCAAGCGACAGGGTTTGATCACCGCCAATAACCAATTTAGCCGGATTCCGTTCAGCAATATTTCTAGCCTTTGATTCGGCTAATATCTCAGCAATATCAGATGCTGTTGCACCGCTGCCTTCTAGTGTTTCTTCGATCGCGCGTTCATCCACGTCAGGCGCAGCGGTTTCAAATGTCAGTCCAGCATTTTCAAAAAGCATTTTTCGAAAGGGGCTGGTTGAAGCCAAGATAAGGGACATGTCGTGCGCTTTCATAAATCTTAGAACCACAACATCTAGTGTTGCTGTCATTTCCTAACAACGATCAGTTTCGTCTCTACGAGCGATTTTGCCTTGTGGATAAAGATGTGCGTAAAAAATAGCGAATCATAGGCTGGCCTTCGAGCCTGTGAACTAAATGGTTTTTATCCCAGTTCACACTTATCTTTACGTTTTTATGTAGCTGTTTAAAACACACAGCATATACATTTAATTCCACAGCTTATGCACAGAGTTATACAATGTGCGCTTTACTTGATTTATCTTTGAATAGTTTGAAAACAATGCGATTTTCGAGCTGCGTCAATTTTGACCGACAAAAATGTTGTTGAATGTGTATATTATTTTAAACAGGGGGATAAATGGCCTTCTGTCTGTGAATAATTCTGTTTCCCCACAAATCACAGACTCTAAATAAGAATAGATTCAAAAAAATGATTTCTTCTTTAAAGAGGGATCGATGAAAGTGAGTAAATCATGTCGAACCGAAAAATCATCGATGTGATAGGTGGAGCACATATAGCGCCTCCTCCAATCTGGGTTATGCGACAAGCAGGACGATATTTGCCAGAATATCGTGAGCTTAGAAAATCAGCGAAAAGCTTTCTTCATTTTTGCTACACGCCAGACATGGCTGTTGAAGCAACACATCAACCGATCAGACGCTATGGTTTTGATGCTGCTATTTTGTTTAGCGATATTTTGGTGATGCCAGATGCGCTGGGCCGTGATGTTCATTTTGTAACGGGCGAAGGTCCACGCATGACGCCTTTGGCTGACGGCGATGTTGATAATTTAACGCCTGATAATGTTCTATCGCATTTAGCGCCGGTTTTTGAAGCTGTGAAAAGGCTGAGAACAGAACTGCCTGATGAAACCGCATTGTTTGGTTTTTGTGGTGCCCCTTGGACTGTTGCAACCTATATGATTGCAGGCCGAGGAACGAGCGATCAAGCACCGTCGCGATTGTTCATGTATCAAAAGCCTGATGAACTAGCTAAGCTTCTGGATATCTTGGCTGATGCCTCTGCTGAATATTTGATCGGTCAATTGGATGCCGGAGCTGATGCGGTTAAGATTTTTGATAGCTGGTCTGGGGTTTTGGACGAATTTGCGTTTGAGGCAAATTGTGTGCGTCCTGTTAAACGCATCGTCGATAAAGTGCGTGCTCAGCGCCCTGATGCTAAAATTATAGCGTTTCCTAAAGGGGCTGGACATTTTTATCGTGGTTACCGCGAAAAAACCGGCGTTGACATGGTTGCACTTGATTGGAGTGTTCCGCTCGAATTTGCCGCTGAACTTCAAAAAGAGGGTCCTGTGCAAGGCAATCTTGACCCACAGAGGGTTGTTGCTGGGCAAGCGGCGATCAGGGAAGGTGTGGACCGGATTATGGACGTTCTGGGTCAGGGGCCGTTGGTATTCAATCTAGGGCACGGTATTACACCTAATGCAAAGCCTGAGGATATGGATTTCCTTGTGCGTTATGTGCGCGGAGAAGCTTAATTATGTCTGAAATTGATTCGACTTCGAAACAATCTGGAAAAAAGGCAGGGATTAGAGCTGCCATCGCAATTTCTATATTCGTAGTGATTGGTTTTTTATTGTGGCTTGCTGGTCCTGCTGATCGATATCTCTGGCTTAAAGCTTTGCATGTGATCGCAATTATTTCGTGGATGGCAGGCCTTGTCTATTTGCCGCGTCTATTTGTTTATCATAGTGATGCTGAAAAAGGCTCAGTTCAATCTGAAACCTTTAAAGTTATGGAAAGGCGCCTCATGAAAATAATCATGACGCCGGCTATGATTATCGCATGGGTTCTGGGTCTATGGCTTGCTTATGCAGCTGGTTATTTTACGGCTCCTTGGTTTCACATGAAGCTTCTAGCTGTTGTTTTATTATCTGGTGTTCATTCTTTTTATGCAGGTGCGGTGAAGAAATTTGCTGCTGATTTGAACGATAAAACTGCGCGCCAATGGCGTATGTACAATGAAATTCCTACAGTTTTGATGATTTTCATCGTTATTATGGTCATTGTAAAACCATTTTGATTAAGCAAAAATCGCGTCTCTAAGGGCGTGATTTTTAATCAGACTTGAAATTTTCACAATTCGCCTGTATCTGATGTGAAAATTCGGAACCCAGTCCCTCCTTTTCCGTCTATTCTTCTATTTTAACTATATGGTGTCCCATGGACCAAATGTCTTTGCGCGAACTTCAGCAAAAATCAGCTCCTGAACTTGTTGCGTTTGCTGAATCCCTCGAAGTTGAATATGCGAGTGCTCTTCGTAAGCAAGAGCTTATGTTTGCTATTTTGAAGCAACTTTCATTAGATGATGTTGAAATTATCGGTGAAGGCGTTGTCGAAATTTTGCAAGATGGTTTTGGTTTCTTGCGCTCTGCTAGCGCGAATTATCTTCCAGGCCCTGATGATATCTACATTTCACCTTCGCAAATTCGAAAGTTTTCCCTGAAAACAGGTGATACGGTTCAAGGCTTTATTCGCGGCCCTCGCGATGGTGAGCGCTATTTTGCGCTTCTCAAAGTCAATACGATTAATTTTGATGACCCTGAGAAAATTCGTCATAAAAGCCATTTTGACAATTTAACACCGCTTTACCCTGATGAGCGCTTCAAAATGGAAGTTGAGAATAGCGAATCGAAAGATTTGTCTTCTCGGATTATCGATTTGGTTGCACCGCTTGGTAAGGGTCAACGTGGTTTGATTGTTGCACCGCCGCGCACTGGTAAAACAGTTCTCTTACAGAATATTGCCCATGCAATTACAGCGAACCACCCTGAGTGTTATTTGATCGTTCTATTGATCGATGAGCGCCCTGAGGAAGTCACGGACATGCAGCGCTCTGTGAAAGGTGAAGTTGTTTCTTCTACCTTCGATGAGCCAGCCTCTCGTCACGTTCAGGTTGCTGAAATGGTGATTGAGAAAGCCAAGCGTCTTGTTGAGCACGGCCGCGATGTGGTTATCCTACTTGATTCGATCACGCGCCTTGGCCGTGCTTACAATACGACTGTGCCGTCATCTGGTAAGGTTTTAACTGGCGGTGTTGATGCCAACGCTTTGCAACGTCCGAAACGCTTCTTCGGTGCTGCTCGTAATATTGAAGAGGGCGGCTCGCTGACGATTATTGCGACAGCCTTGATCGATACCGGTAGCCGCATGGACGAAGTTATCTTTGAGGAATTCAAAGGTACAGGTAACTCTGAGATCGTTCTTGATCGCAAGGTCGCTGATAAACGTACATATCCTGCAATGGACATTTTGAAATCCGGTACGCGTAAGGAAGACCTGCTTATTGAGCGTAAGGATCTTCAGAAGATCTTTGTACTGCGCCGTATTCTTGCACCGATGGGTACTACGGATGCTGTTGAGTTCTTGATCGACAAATTGAAGCAGACAAAGAACAATGCAGAGTTCTTTGACTCAATGAACGCATAGTTTGATTCGGATTAGAAACGAATCTTACGTAAGTATTATTTGAGTCAATTGATTCGACTCCGAAACTAATGAAAGGCGCAACAAATGGATACTATAGTTGCCCTTTCATCTGGCAGTTTGCCTTCAGGCGTTGCGATTATTCGTATATCAGGACCCAAAGCTGCAACAGTGATTAGTGCTTTGGGCGCACGCATTACACAGCCCCGCCAAACCTCCCTACAAATCTTTCGTGACAATGATGGTTCAGTGATCGATGAGGGCTTAGTCCTTTGGTTTCCTGCACCGCATAGTTTTACTGGTGAAGACGTTGTAGAACTTCAAACGCATGGTAGCCGTGCCGTTGTTGCAGGTATTCTTGATGTTTTGCTCAGCATTGATGGGGTTCGTCATGCGGAAGCTGGTGAATTTGCTCGCCGCGCATTTGCCAATGGTAAGATTGATCTGACTGAGGCTGAAGGGCTTGCTGATCTGATTGATGCGGAAACGACAGCCCAGCGCAAAGTTGCTCAATATCTAGCAAGCGGCGGTTTAAAAGACCTTTATAATGATTGGCAGGACCAGCTCTTAAATGCGCGTGCAATGATCGAAGCAGATATCGATTTTGCTGATGAAGATGATGTTCCAGGTTCCGTTGCAGACCAAGTCTGGAATGATATGGCAAAATTATATCACTCTATTTCTGCGCATCTTGAGGGCTATGATCGTTCAGAGCGTATCCGCGATGGTTTTAAAATTAGCCTCATTGGAAAACCCAATGTTGGTAAATCAAGTTTATTGAATGCTCTGGCTGGCAGTGACCGTGCCATTGTTTCTAGCGAAGCGGGTACTACGCGGGACATTGTTGAAGTTCGGTTGGATATTGCGGGCTACCTTGTTTTGCTTAGTGATACGGCAGGGATCAGAGAACAAGCAGGCAGCGTAGAAGCTGAAGGTATTCGTCGTTCTATCGCGTCGGCTCAAGAGGCAGACCTTATTTTGTTCTTAAGCGATGAGGATGAATGGCATCATGATTTCATCAACGCGAATTCTAAAGTTCTCAATATTCGATCTAAGGCTGATCTAAGTTCGAATATCAAACCCGATGAAGATACAATCTTTGTAAGCGTTAATGACGCTGCTTCCGTTACTTCGCTATTAGAGAAACTGTCCGCTATTATTAGTATTGAGCTTGATCAGTCTCGTATAGGCTCTGCTATTAAGTCCCGATACATCGATCATCTATCTCAGTGTTTAAAAGATTTGAATAAATCGATTGAGAGCGTTGACGCTCTTGAACTGCGCGCTGAGCATTTACGGTCGGCTGCCTATAGCCTTGGACGTATTACCGGACAATTTGATACAGAAGATGTGCTAGGGCGCATATTCTCGTCATTTTGTATAGGTAAGTGATTCACGTGAAACATTACGGCGAGTTTTCGTGACTCACGTGAAACATTTTCCATAATAAATTCTCTAATTGTTTCACGTGAAACATAAGAGCCTTGACCTGTGTGTCGATAAGAGTCATTCAACACCTATTCCTAACTTGCGGTATTTTTATGCATTACGATGTTATTGTTATTGGCGGCGGTCACGCTGGCTGTGAGGCGGCTCGTGCTAGTGCTGCGCTCGGGGCTAAGACGGCGCTCGCCACCCATTCCTTCGATACGGTTGGTGTGATGTCTTGTAATCCTGCCATTGGCGGGCTGGGCAAGGGGCACCTTGTACGTGAGATTGACGCTCTCGATGGCTTGATGGCGCGTGTTGCTGATAGATCAGGTATTCAGTTTAGAATGCTTAATCGCAAAAAAGGTCCAGCGGTGCGTGGTCCACGTACTCAGTCTGATCGCAAGCTTTATAGAGAGGCGATGCAAGCGGAGATTCGCGCTGTTGAGGGTCTTTCTATTTTAGAGGGTGAAGTCATTGATCTGTCGCAGGATAGTTCGGGCGCGATTAATGGTATTAAATTGGCAGATGGTACGCATGTATCTTGCGGCGCTGTTGTTTTAACGACAGGAACATTTCTGCGCGGTCTTATTCATATCGGGGATAAAAGATTTCCGGCCGGAAGGATGGGAGAAAAGGCGAGTACTTTACTCGCTTATCGTCTGACTAAACTGAACGTGCCCCTTGGCCGTTTGAAAACAGGAACGCCGCCCCGTCTTGATGGACGTACAATCGATTGGAAAATTCTTGATCTGCAAAGCGCTGATGAAGAGCTTGTTCCATTTTCATCGATGACTGATGAAATTCGTGTTCCGCAGATTGATTGCGGCATCACACGCACGACCCAGAAAACGCACGATCTCATTCGTGAGAATCTAAATCGCTCGGCGATGTACTCTGGTAATATTAGCGGCACAGGTCCGCGTTATTGTCCATCGGTAGAAGATAAGATTGTCAAATTTGGCGACCGTGATGGGCACCAAATTTTTCTTGAGCCGGAAGGTTTGGATGATCACACCGTATATCCAAATGGCATTTCTACGTCTTTGCCTGAAGATGTGCAGTGGGCAATGATGAAAACTATCCCTGGGCTAGAGAATGCGCAAATTTTACAGCCAGGCTACGCCATCGAGTATGACCACGTTGATCCTAAAGCTCTCGACCAATCTCTAAACTTGGTCGGTACGCTGGGCCTTTATTTGGCTGGACAAATCAATGGCACAACAGGTTATGAAGAAGCTGGCGCACAAGGTTTGGTTGCTGGCATTAACGCTGCACACTTTGTTGGCCAAAAAGCGCCTGTGCATTTTAGCCGTACATCATCCTATATCGGCGTAATGATTGACGATCTAACATCGCGCGGTGTGAGCGAGCCTTACCGTATGTTTACGTCTCGGGCTGAATATCGGCTTTCATTGCGCGTTGATAATGCGGATATGCGCTTGTCGCCACTTGCTGTGGAAATTGGTTTGGCATCTTCCGAACGTGCTGCTCATTTTGAGGATGTTAAGACGCGCTTAGATGATGCGCGTGTAGCTTTGAAGAGCAAAACGCTGACGCCTCAAGAAGCGGGCAAACACGATATTGCTTTGAATATGGATGGCGTCAGACGTAGCGGTTATGATCTTCTTTCTTATGCTACGATTGAGCTGCCCGATTTATTGCGTGTTTGGCCTGAGCTTGAACAGTTTGATGGCGATACTTTAGATCGTCTTGCTATTGAAGCGCATTATGCGGTTTATATGGATAGGCAAAAGGCTGATATTGAATCTGTGCGGCGTGATGAAAATCTTCTCATTCCAGCGGGTATAGAGTTTAACACTATCGCCGGTCTTTCTAATGAGCTCCGCAATAAGCTGAATGATAGACAACCAAAGAGCATTGCCGAGGCGCAACGTATCGAAGGCATGACTCCTGCTGGCATTGCATTGATTATCGCGCAAATTCGCAAACAACAGAAATCAGCTGCTTGATATGGACCGTAAATTATTAAATGGCGCGCTGAATGTTTCACGTGAAACTATGCAGCGCTTAATCGCATTTGAGACCTTGTTTGAACAATGGTCGAAGCGGATCAACCTCATTGCAGATTCAACAAAGGGTGAAATCTGGCAGCGTCATATAGAAGACAGTGCGCAGTTATTACTCATAAAGCCAGATATGCGACATTTGGTTGATATTGGTTCTGGTGGTGGATTTCCCGGTATCGTTCTAGCGGCCATGCTCGAAGATGTTGATGGCTCGCGCGTGGATCTGGTTGAGAGCAATCGGAAAAAAACAGCATTTTTGATGGCAGCGAAGGCGCAATGCGCGCGCAGTGTAAATATACACTCAAAACGTATTGAAGATGCGCTGCCTGCTATTCAAACACCAGATTATGTCACAGCGCGCGCACTTGCAGCGCTTCCAAAATTGTTTGAGCTAACACAATGCCATTTATCAAATGGCGCTGTGGGACTTTTTCACAAAGGACGTGGATACCGTGAAGAGTTGGAAGAAAGCCATGCCAATTGGGACTTTGATCTGGTAATACATAAAAGTAGAATAGGCACGGAATCGGTCATTCTCGAGATTGCAAATCTAAAGCGCAAATAGCGTTTATAGGCGGAGTTCAAATCATGGGTCAATCCACACGGATTATAACCATTGCCAACCAAAAGGGCGGCGTAGGAAAAACGACGACTGCGATTAATTTGGCAACGGCTTTGGCTGCCATTGGCGAAAGCGTTTTGATCGTTGATGTCGACCCGCAAGGCAATGCCAGCACGGGCCTTGGCATTGAACGTGATGACCGCGAAGTGTCTTCTTATGAGATATTGCTCGGTGAAGCTTCGATTTCAGAAGCCACCATTCAGACGGCGGTTCCGAATTTATCTATTGTGCCTTCAACGATGGATTTGCTTGGCGTAGAAATGGAAATCGCATCAGCAGCTGACCGTGTTTTTCGTTTGAAAAATGCTCTGCGTGCGCAAGATGGTCAATTTGGCTATGTTATCATTGATTGTCCACCATCTCTTAATTTGCTGACGCTTAACGCTATGGCCGCAGCTGATTCGCTATTAGTGCCATTACAGTGTGAGTTCTTTGCGCTTGAAGGTTTGAGCCAGCTTCTCAAAACCGTTGAACAGGTGCGCGGTTCGGTGAATAAAAATTTGGGCATTCAGGGCATTGTTATGACGATGTATGATGGCCGTAATAATTTAGCCAACCAGGTTGTTGATGATGTGCGGGCGCATATGGGCGCTAAGGTTTACAAAACTGTGATACCGCGCAACGTGCGGCTTTCTGAAGCGCCGTCTTATGGCAAGCCAGCAATTTTGTATGATCTTGCTTGCAGCGGCAGCCAAGCCTATCTCAATTTGGCTTCTGAAGTGATTCAAAGAGAGCGTCAGAGCAAAGCTGCATAAACGATTCTTAGCCGAAACAAAATAACAATAGCCTCGACTCATTAAGATAGTGGAACAACAATATGGCAGACGATAATTCTCGTAAGAGACTGGGCCGCGGTTTAGCTGCATTGATTGGCGAAATGGATCAGCCTGCAGAATCAAATCAGGCGAAACCTGTTGCCTCTGATCGTATGATACCTATTGAGTTGGTTGTTCAGAGTAAAAACAACCCACGGCGTTTCTTTGCCGATAGCGAAATTGATGAACTTGCGCATTCGATCAAAGAGCATGGCATTATTCAGCCGATTGTTGTGCGTCCAGTGGCCAATGATAATGCTGGCCGCCATGAAATTATTGCCGGTGAACGTCGCTGGCGCGCTTCTCAGCGTGCAGGCCTGACAGAAGTTCCTATCATTATCCGTGATGTGGATGACAAAGCAGCGCTTGAACTTGCTATTATCGAGAACGTACAGCGTTCGGACCTCAATGCGATTGAAGAAGCGTTGGGTTATCAACAATTGATGGATGAGCATGGCTACACACAGGCTGATCTTGGTGACGTGATCGGCAAGAGCCGCAGCCATGTTGCAAATACGCTTCGCTTATTGAAATTGCCGCAAGGCGTTCAATCTCTGGTGAGCGAAGGCACGTTATCTGCTGGCCATGCACGTACCGTCGTTACGGCTTCCGATCCCGATTCGCTTGCGAAACGAATCGTAAATGAAGGGCTTTCTGTGCGCCAAGCCGAAGCTCTTGCGAATGATTCAGGCAATGCGTCGAGAAAACCAAAGCCGAGTTCAAGTGAACAAGGAAAAGATGCTGACACATTGGCGCTTGAAAAGATGCTGAGTGATACAACTGGTTACCGTGTTGAGATTACACATGGTGCGAAGGGCGGCCAGGTTAAGATCGCTTATAAAGATCTTGAGCAATTGGATGCTTTGTGTCGTTTGCTTCAGCGGCAGTCATAAATTTTATAAAACTGCGCGCTGTGTTTTTCAGGTGAAGAACACAGCGCTATCAATATTAGCGCCGACGCGCGGACTGCACAGTTAAACCTAACAGAGCAATATGAGCGATGTTAACATCGATCTGACTGTTTTTCCGCGATTCAAGTAGGGCTGTTTGCAAACGATCATGGGCCGCACGAATTGCTTTGCTAGACCATTTATTAAGAGCGGATTCGACGGCTGCTTTTCGCGAAAAAAACACAGGCGGCCGTGCACTGGCAACAACAGCACTGGCGGATTTTCCCGATGCATCCATTTCACCGCGCATTCTATCAAGTGATTGAAACTGACGCATCATGGCTGCAAAGAGCTGAAAGTTTGAACCACCGGATGTTGAAAATTTTGTAATCGCAATATCAAACTGCTTGAGATTACCAGACAACACCGCATCCGTAACAGCATCAAAGCTGGTGGCAGAAGCATCGCCTAGAATGGCTTGGATATCTTCAAGCTGGATTTCAGATTTCCCATAATTATAAAGGCAAAGCTTATCGAGCTCTGCTCTAGAAGCCATGCGGTCTGCACCAAGCTGCGATAATAAAAATTGCCGCGCCTCTAGGCCAATTGTTTGATTGTTGGCTTGCAGTACTTCATCGACGAGCGAAGCAATATTCCTGCTGGTGTCGCTATAGGATGGAATGGCTTGGCCAGATTTTCCGCGCTCGACCAGATCACGCACCTTGCTGCCTTTTTTAAGGTCGCCTGCTTCTAATATACAGAAGCATGATTGCGGGGGATCATTAAGCAGCCGTTCTAATTGTTTCACGAAAAACGCATCATTGGCGACCCCGCGTAACCAAATCAAGCGAGATCCACCAAACATGGAAATCGTATATGCCTCATTCATAAGCTTGTCTGGATCAGCGCTAAGCGAGTCCATATCAAGCTTAATCATTGAAAAGGGGTCGTTAAGATCAACGCCGGATTTTTCAGCCAGCTTTTTTACCCGCTCGGCAACCAAACCACGGTCAGGGCCATATACGAGATGAACTGCTTTGCTAAAATCTGGCTTTTGCAGATATCGATCAATGTCACCGGCTTTGAGTTGTGCCATATTATTGGCCTGCGGGAATCTTCGAAATTAAGATAGCGCGGAATGTTTCGGCAAGTTCGACAGCAGCACGATCTTGAGCATCAATTTGAGCGCGCGTATTGGCAAATTGCTGCGTGCTTGTATCAAGCAACGCTATTGCCGTGCGCTTATAATTACCGACAATTTCACCGTCAGAGGTAGATAGCTGTAAGGTGCCTGTAAGCGTAACGCGGCTGGCTGAATTGTCAGAATCATCACTTGTATTGCGGGCGGTCAAAATTCCCGCTGTAGAAGAGCTGACTGTTAAACGCGCAATATATTCTGGACTAGCAGGCTGGCTTTCACCGCCATTGACTAAAAAGATCAATCGATTGCGAACTTGCTGCGCTACGCGCGAATTAACGCTTTCGATGGAAACACTTTTGGTTAGTCCGAGGCCAGTATTTGAGTGCAACGGTTTAACCGTACAGCCAGAAGCCATGATTAAAAGCGTTGCAGTCAGACCTAATATGACGCGGCGGGTTTTCATAAAGTGTTTCCTCAAGTCGAGCTTATAGGACGATGTTAACAATTCGATTCGGAACCACAATGACTTTCTTAGGTTCATTGCCGTCCAATTGGCTTTGTACGAAATCCAATGCGAGCACAAGCTTTTCAATTTCTTCTTTGCTTGCCGTTTTGGCAACTGTGATTTCACCACGCTTTTTACCATTCATTTGAACGGGAAGCATAATCTCATCATCAACAACCAAAGAAGGTTCAAAATCTGGCCATGGCATATCGGCAATGAGTGTTTCATTGCCAAGATTTGCCCAAATCTCTTCTGCTAAATGCGGCATCATCGGCGCGATCATCGATAGATAGATTTGTACTGCATCTTTTACCGCTGAAACAAGCGCTGGATCTGCCTTGCCTTTGGCGATCTCGGTTAATGGGTTGGCTAGTTGGTTTGTTAGCTCATAAAGTCTGGCAACGGCTTTGTTGAACGCTAATTTTTCAATATCAGCGCCAACAGCTTCCAGTGTTTTATGTGTTGCTTTTGAAACCGCTAGAGCAGCACCATCTGTGCCAATGCGAGGTTCAGCATCTTTCAATACATCAGAAGCATCGACGATTAGGCGCCACACGCGTTGCAAAAGACGATGCGCGCCTTCAACACCGGATTCTGTCCAGATAACATCGCGCTCTGGTGGTGAATCTGACAACATGAACCAGCGGGCAGTGTCCGCGCCGTAAGAAGCGATGATATCGTCTGGGTCGACAACGTTTTTCTTGGACTTCGACATTTTTTCGATCGAGCCAATTTCAACTTGTTTGCCGGATTCCAAATGCACTGCAGTGCGTATGCCATCATTATCGTCGATACGAATTTCAGCGGGTGTTACCCAGCCTTTGTCATCTCTGTATGTTTCATGAACCACCATGCCTTGAGTGAACAAACCTTTAAATGGCTCGTCTATATTCAAGTGTCCGACTTTCTTCATCGCACGGGTGAAGAAACGCGAATAAAGAAGATGCAAAATGGCATGCTCAATGCCACCAATATATTGGTCGACAGGCAACCACTTATCGGCGATTTCCGGTATTGTTGGGCTGTCGGCATGCGGCGCAGTAAAGCGAGCAAAATACCAAGACGAATCAACAAATGTGTCCATCGTATCGGTTTCACGTTTTGCAGGTTTGCCACATGACGGGCAGGCTACATTGAGAAAACCTTCATGCCGCGTAAGCGGGTTACCAGGCTTATCAAAATTGATGTCATCAGGAAGCTTAACCGGCAAATCTTTTGTTGGTACCGGAACGGCACCGCAATCATCACAATGGATGATTGGAATAGGACAGCCCCAGTAACGTTGGCGGGAAATACCCCAATCACGCAAGCGGAATTGTTCGCGGCCTTCGCCGATATTTTTCTCTTCCGCCCATTTTATTGTCGCAGCAACGGCCTCATCACCGGTGGCGATATCAAGTCCGGTTGGTTGATTAACCCAGCGCACTTTCTCGCTTTTCATCGGTGTAAAAGCCTCATCGGCGACCGGTGTGTCGTTATCGAGCGCAAAGAAGCTGTCGGTAACTGTGAGATCATATTTGCGCGCAAAATCTAAGTCGCGCTGATCATGCGCAGGGCAGCCAAATACTGCGCCCGTACCATAGTCAGTAACAATAAAGTTGGCGACCCAAACCGGCAAAGTCTGATCTTCATAAAGCGGGTGCTTAACGGTAAGACCTGTATTAAAGCCACGCTTTTCAGCTTTTTCTAAGGCTTCTTCGGATGTACCAGCGCGGCGAACATCGACGTTGAACTCAGCTAGAGCTGGATTGTTCTTAGCGAGTTTCTTTGCAATTTCATGTTCAGGCGCAATGGCAATAAAGCTGGCACCAGCCAAAGTGTCCGGCCGTGTTGTGTAAACTTCAATTTGTTCGATATTGTCGAGGGCATCTGTCAAATCAAAGCGGAGTTGTAAGCCGTGTGATTTGCCAATCCAGTTGCGCTGCATTGTGCGCACTTTTTCGGGCCATTGATCAAGATCGTCTAGCGCGCTTAAAAGCTCTTCGCTGTAATCGGTAATCTTGAATACCCATTGGGCCAATTCACGCTGTTCAACCAACGCACCAGAACGCCAGCCGCGGCCATCGATGACCTGTTCATTGGCAAGCACGGTATTATCAACCGGGTCCCAATTTACTTTAGATGTTTTTCGGCCAATGAGACCTTCTTTTAGAAAGTCTTGGAACAAGATTTGCTGGCGGTGGTAGTAATCGACATCACATGTTGCAAATTCACGAGACCAATCAAGCGATAGGCCCATTGTTTTAAGCTGGCCGCGCATGGTGGCAATGTTTTCATATGTCCATTCTTTTGGATGAACATTATTTTGCATAGCCGCATTTTCTGCAGGCATACCAAATGCATCCCATCCCATCGGATGCAAAACGTTAAAACCTTTGGCACGCTTATAACGCGCAACAACATCGCCCATCGTATAGTTGCGAACATGGCCCATATGAATGCGCCCTGAAGGATAGGGAAACATTTCGAGCACATAATAAGTTTCGCCATCAGGGTTGTCGGCTGTTTCAAACAGCTTCGCATCATTCCATGCCTTTTGCCATTTTGCTTCAGATGCACGGGGATTATATCGTTCGGTCGCCATTGTTCTCGTCTCTTTGCACAAATGCTAACATTTGGCTTAAATGAAAAGGTTTTTGCTCTCTTGCCGCCAAATCGTATAAGGGTCAACAGGTGTGGCTAAGCTAGAGCATTTTCGCATTTTTTACATTGCGTAAATAATCTAAATTTGTTTGGCGCGTTTTGGGACGAAAGGCCAGTATCCACTTCGTCTTGAAACGCTTTAATTGAATGGGAAAACCTGACGTGACGAAGGCGAATACAGTTTCAAGATATAATGATGTTTGTGCGCAGATCGAGGCTGCCGTTCAGGCGACTGGGCGCGAAAGCGGGTCCGCGCAGCTGGTCGCGGTATCAAAAACATATTTTGAAGATGATATTGAACCGGTGATTGAAGCTGGGCACCGTGTGTTTGGTGAAAACCGCATTCAGGAAAGCCAACAAAAGTGGCCAGCGCTAAAAGACAAATATAGTGACATTGAGTTGCACCTCATCGGCCCATTGCAGAGTAACAAAGCGGGTGAAGCTGTTGCGCTGTTTGATGTTATTGAAACTGTCGACCGCGAAAAAATTGCCAATGCTTTGGCTGGTGAAATGCGCAAACAAGATCGGTATTTGGATGTTTATGTTCAGGTCAATACCGGCATGGAAGAACAAAAAGCTGGCATAGCACCGCAGCAGACAAGTTCATTTGTCTCGTTTTGCCGTGACGATTTAAAGCTCAATGTGATTGGTTTGATGTGCATTCCGCCAGCTGATGAAAATCCTGGACCGCATTTTGCACTGTTACGTAAATTAGCACGGGAGAATAATCTCGATAAGCTATCAATGGGCATGTCTGGTGATTTTGAAACAGCAATTGAGTTTGGCGCTACTTCCGTTAGGGTAGGCTCTGCTATATTTGGCTCAAGGGCATAAAGTTGGAAAATCAGGCTAATTTTGACGTTAGCTGACAATTAACCATAATTGCGGCATATTGGGCGGGAGTAAACCGCGACATGCGCGTTACAAAATTGCAAAATTTGGAGATTTGAATGTCTATGAATAAGGTTCGCGCGCTTGCGTGCACAATGGCAACAACGGCAATGCTTGCAGTACCGATTGCCACAGTTGCCCCTATTGTCGTAACAACGCCGGCGATGGCTGCAAAATGCGGTAATAACGCTTCTGGTTTTAATGCTTGGAAGCAATCATTTGCAAAAGAAGCGGCTGGCAAAGGCATTAAAAAACGCGGTCTTCAAGCACTTGCGGGCGCTCAATATGCAACCAAGACAATTGCTGCTGACCGAAACCAAAAATCATTCAAATATTCTTTGCAAAAATTTATGCAGGTGCGCGGCGCCAATACGATTGTTTCACAAGGCAAAAGTAAGAAAAAATCTGATGCGCGTTTCTTTGCAAATATGGAAGCAAAATACGGCGTTCCAGCTGGCCCACTCCTTGCTATTCATGGCATGGAAACAGGTTTCGGTCGCTTTACAGGCAACACAAACATGGTGTCTGCTGCTGCTACGCTTGCTTATGACTGCCGTCGTTCAGATTTCTTCACGGGTCATTTGCTTGCTGCGTTGAAGCTTGTTGATCGCGGCGTTATCAATTCTAACACTCGCGGTGCTGCGCATGCCGAACTTGGCCATACACAGTTCTTGGCGGGCAACGTTCTTAAATATGGCGTTGATGGTGACGGCAATGGCCGCCTTGACCTGAACAACAAATATGATGCGCTTGCTTCAACGGCAAACTTTTTGCGTGCACATGGTTGGCGCAAAGGTGGCGGCTATCAAAAAGGCGAGACAAACTACCGTGCAATTCAAGGCTGGAATGCTGCCGGTGTTTACCAGCAAGCTATCGCAATCATGGCAAAACAGATCGACGGCTAGTTTAGCCACCAATCATAAGAGCTGGCCGTAAGCGGCCAGTTTCTTTGATGCTAATTTAAAGAACGACAAAAAACCCGCCGCAGTGATGCAGGCGGGTTTTTTTAATGCTTACGCATAGTTCGTTATTAAGATTCTTTAACTTCAAGAACCTGACGACCACGGTACATGCCTGTTTTCAGGTCAATGTGGTGCGGACGACGAAGTTCGCCAGAAGTCTTATCTTCAACATAAGTTGGGTTTTTAAGCGCGTCTGTTGAACGGCGCATACCACGCTTAGAGCGTGAGATCTTGCTCTTAGGAACAGCCATTTTATACTCCAAAGTCGATGCGCAGTAACGTCGCCGGTGATTGGTCCGGGCCGTAATAACCGTTCCGCGCTAGAATTGATTGGCGCGCTATACACCCTGCAAGCCTGTTTGAGAAGCCATCCACTGAAATTTTATGCAGATTCTATTGCAGACACTTAATATAAGCACCAGAATTCTGCGCACGCTTGATATTTACAGAGGCTAAACGGCGCAGACCCTTGGTTGGGTTGCTTGGTTCACGCAAGATTGGGTTGGGCAATGTCACGGCCATATAGGCTGCCTGTTTACGGGTCAGATTTGCGGCAGAAACACCAAAATGGCTTTGGCTACCGGCTTCAATGCCAAAAACGCCATTGTCATCCCATTCAGCAATATTGAGATATATTTCCATTATGCGTTTTTTGGACAGAACGAGCTCAATCCAAAGGGCCAGAGGAATTTCTAAAGCTTTGCGTACATAGGAGCGGCCACCCCATAAAAAGAGATTTTTTGCGGTCTGCATGGTGATGGTTGATGCGCCGCGCGTTTTTTCGCCGTCTATTGCATCGGAGATGACGAGGTTTAAGGCGTTCCAGTCAATGCCGCTATGGGCACAGAACTGTCCGTCCTCTGACATCATCACCGCTTGATAGGCGGCAGGGGCCATATCGTCCAATTCAATCCACCGCCGGTCTACGGGCTTAAAGGCAATGTGGCGCGAGACCATGAGTGTTGATGTTGGATGAATAGCTTCCCAGCGATAGAGCACGGTTAATGCAAAGGGCAGCACTATAATTGTGATCAATGCGAGAATTGTCCACTTGAACAAACTTGCCATGCGCTGGCGCAATGTTGGCCTCAGAATCATGGGTTTTTTAGCCCGCACGGTCTTCTTGCCTGATTTTTTCTTAGGTGCATTGGCCAAAATATTGCGACGTTCCTGAAAGTACTTAACGCTCATTGCGTGAAATATGGTTGAACTTTTCTCAATCCGTAGGCAATTGAATAATCACATATGAAATGGCCGATCAAGCACGCGGCTAAATAGTGGGGCAAATTTGTGGCTCAATACAATCAAACTCAATTTTTAGAGATTCTCAAATCGCGCGCCACGCAAGTTGATAATTTTCTAACGGGATATCTCAATGCAGCGGCTCAAAATGGCGAAATTGCTCGTCCTGAAAGGCTTGTGAGTGCAATGCGCCACGGTGTGCTTAACGGCGGCAAGCGCATTCGGCCCTTTTTTGTAATGGAAATTGCTCAAATGCTTGGCGCTGAGGAAGGTTTGGCGCTTTATCCCGCGGCGGGGCTGGAATGTTTACATTCTTATTCTCTTGTGCACGATGATTTGCCGGCAATGGATGATGATGAGCTTAGGCGCGGCAAGCCAACAGTTCATATTGCCTATGATGAAGCGACTGCGATTTTGGCAGGTGATGCCTTGCTTACATTGGCATTTGATTTGACCGTTCACGAAAAAAGCGGGCTTCTACCTAAAACGCAGGTTGAGTTGGTGCGTGCGCTAGCGCGTGATTCGGGTGCTGGCGGCATGGTTGGCGGCCAGCAGCTTGATCTTGATAACGAGAATAAAGACGCAGGCGAAGATATGATTAGCCGGATTCACGCGATGAAAACCGGTGCGCTTATCCGATATTCATGTGAGGCGGGGGCTATTATCGCCGGTAGTGACCAAGAGGAGCGCCAAAATATACGGCGCTACGGTGAATTGGTTGGCCTTGCGTTTCAATTGGCGGATGATTTGTTGGATGTAACATCGGACGTAGCATCAATGGGAAAAGCGACAGGCAAAGATGCTGACGCTGGTAAAAGCACATTGATTGCGATTCACGGTGTTGAATGGGCACGCAAGCGCTTGGACCAACTGGTTGAGGAAGCCGAGAGGCTTTTAGTTCCTTATGGAGAAAAAGCAGATATTATCCGCGCTGCTACGCAATTTGTTGCCAAGCGGCAGTCTTAGTTTTTTTGAACAATGCAAGGTGTTCCATTGCTGCGCAAACGGCCGCAAATAGCGTTGGCTTTTTGCCGCGATGGTGCGCCCAAGCGAACGGTATAGATGCCGCGTCGTCCAAGTGCTGACCGTGATCGGCTTATCGACAGGGGCATGCCCATTAATATGGCACCATTGCGTGCTTTGATTCGGCTCCAGCTACGCTGAGCCACTTCGCGTTTGAAGTTACCAGCGACCTGTATCGCCCAAGGCATGGTCAATTTTGCGGCCATTGATCCTGCACGGGTTTCTATAATGGGTAAGCGCAGGCATGCTTCAAAAAATCCGATTTCTTCTTCAAGCGGATGATCTTTGATTTGGCGGCGGCGGTCAAAAAAAGTATCGACAGGCTCTCCGGTGATATCAAGCACATAGTTCTCTGTTTCAATGGGCAAACTGCCGCCGCGTTCTAACCAGTTTGCAACGCGTGTTTCGCCTGAATTATAGGCGGCAGATGCAAGACCAAGATTGCCGAATTGCACGCGCAGCTTTGCAAGATAGAGAGCCGAAGCGGGGATCGCCTTTTCTGGATCGAAAGGATCGTCCAGATTTCGAAGCTTTGCGGTTCCGGGCATAAATTGCGCGATGCCTTGTGCGCCAACCGGAGATACCGCTTTGGCATCAAAACGGCTTTCCTTCCAGATTAGTCTTGCGAAAAAAGCTAAGGGCATACCGTTGCTAGATGCTTCGCGCGCAATAAGCTGACAAATGCGCTCAACGGGAAATTCAGCCTCTATGTCTTTGGCCGCTGTTTGCCCTAACGCAGGTGTTATTGTCAGCCATGCGGCGAGTAAAAGAGGTACACGCTTAAGCAGCACCGCGTGTATCACCTTTTTCGCCAAAGCGCGCTTCAATATAATCTGCAACCATATTTTCGAAATCTCCGGCAATATTATCGCCGCGCAAGGTCGCTGTTTTTTTGCCATCTACGAATACCGGCGCTGCAGGGCTTTCATCGGTGCCCGGCAAGGAAATGCCAATATCGGCATGTTTGGATTCGCCAGGCCCATTAACGATGCAGCCCATGACGGCAACCTTTAAGGCTTCAACACCTGGATATTTCGTGCGCCATATCGGCATGTTTTTGCGCAAGTCGCCTTCGATTTTCTTAGCGAGTTCTTGAAATCCGGTTGAAGTCGTGCGCCCACAGCCAGGGCACGCTGCGACAACAGGTACGAATTGGCGGAAGCCCATTGTTTGCAACAGTTCTTGCGCGACTTGAACTTCGCGCGTGCGGTCGCCGTTTGGCTCTGGTGTCAAGGAAATGCGAATTGTGTCGCCAATACCCTGCTGCAACAAGATGCCAAGCGCTGCTGATGATGCAACGATGCCTTTTGAGCCCATGCCAGCTTCGGTCAACCCCAAATGGAGTGCATGATTAGAGCGTTTTGCAAGATCGGTATAAACCGCGATCAGATCCTGAACCTGACTTACTTTTGCAGATAAAATGATGCGTTCGCGCGGCATGCCGATCTGTTCAGCCAGTTCAGCGGAAATCAATGCGGATTGCACAATCGCCTCACGCATCACCTGCTGGGCAGTCAAAGGAAATCCGTCTTCTTGGTTTTTATCCATCAAACGAGTGAGTAATTCCTGATCAAGAGAACCCCAATTAACGCCGATACGCACCGGCTTTTCATAGCGGTTTGCCATTTCGATAATATCAGTAAATTGCCTGTCGCGCTTTTCGCGAAAGCCGACATTGCCCGGATTAATGCGGTATTTTGCCAGTGCTTCGGCACATGCTGGATGGTCGGCAAGAAGCTTATGACCAATGTAATGAAAATCACCGACCAATGGAATATCGAGGCCAAGGCGCTCAAGCCGTTCGCGAATTTTTGGAACAGCGGCTGCAGCTTCATCCTTATCGACGGTGATGCGAACGATTTCAGAACCAGCTTTATGAAGCGCTGCAACTTGCGCAACTGTTGCATCAATATCTGCCGTATCCGTGTTGGTCATGGACTGCACGACGACGTCACCGCCGCCGCCCACAAGGACACCGCCGACATCAACGCCGACAGTTTGGTGACGTGCGAATGGTTCACTGATGTAATTCGGGCTATTCTTGGTCATGCATCTATCTCATTTATGACAGGTGAGGTGTCAATTTATGTCTTAGGCAAATGCCTGTTGCCATGCAGCTTCATCAAAGCCTGTTAATGCGGTTTTTCCGTCTGTTCCAACCGGACGTTTGATAAAGCGCGGCTCGCTTGCCATTGCTTTGATCATGCTGTTCTCACTTTGGGTGATTGCATCACGCTCGGCGTCATCCAGTTTTTTGAATGTCTGTGCTTTATGGTTGAATACGGCATCAATGCCCGCAAGCGAGACCCATTGGCGCAATGAGTTTTCCAAATCATCGACTTTGATGAAATGCTTATATTCAAATGGCAGCTTTTCAGCTTCAGCCCACTGAACGGCTTTTTTCACAGTTGAGCAGCCCGCATAACCAAATATGTGCAACGTCATGTTTTGCCTCTCTGGAACATTTTTGTCTGTCTTACCATTGAACACAGAATTGTCACCTGACATGTGACATAATTAAGCTTATGTTGCGGTGCAATAACGCAGTGTTTATTAAAAAGGAAACTATGATGGCCGATGTTAAAACAGCAATAGTCACAGGGTCCAATTCCGGCATAGGCCTTGGAATAGCACGGTCGCTGGCAATGGAAGGGCACAATGTGGTGCTCAATTCTTATACGGATAATAAGGATGACCATGCGCTTGCTGAATCAATTTCAAAGGCAGCTGGTAATAAGACAATTTATATCTCTGCTGATCTTTCAAAAGGTAATCAGGCACGTTCATTGGTAGAAAAAGCTGCCGAGGCTTTTGGCACTGTCGATATTCTGGTCAATAATGCGGGTATTCAGCACGTTGCCCCGATTGAGGATTTTCCTGCCGATAAATGGGATGCGATTATCGCGATCAATCTTTCATCTGCTTTTCACACCACTGCGGTTGCATTGCCGATGATGAAAAAATCTGGCTGGGGCCGGATTATCAATATTGCATCGGCCCATGGTTTGACGGCGTCGCCGTATAAATCTGCTTATATTGCTGCGAAACACGGCATTGTCGGTTTTTCAAAGACGACAGCGCTGGAAATGGCTGAAGCAAAAATGAACGCGACCTGTAACGCGATTTGTCCGGGCTATGTTCTCACACCGCTCGTGGAAGGTCAGATTGCTGACCAGATGAAGACGCATAAAATGAGCCGTGAAGAGGTGCTTGATAAAGTTATGCTCACACGCCAACCAACACGGGAATTTGCAACTGTTGAGCAGCTTGGCGGTACGGCGGTTTTCCTTTGTTCTGACAGCGCTTCGCAAATCACGGGCACGACCATTTCTATTGATGGTGGCTGGACGGCGCTTTGAATAAGAGCGTTCCAACAAAGAAAATTAATCTTGCACTTCAGGGCGGCGGGTCTCACGGCGCGTTTACCTGGGGTGTGCTTGATGCTTTGCTCGAAGATGGGCGGCTGGAATTTGACGGCGTTTCTGGCACCAGCGCTGGCGCGATGAATGCGGTTGCTATGGCGGCCGGCATGGCGCAGGGCGGACGTGAAGGCGCGCGCAAAAAACTGCGAGAATTTTGGAAGGCCGTTGGTGCAAAAGGGCGCTTTTCACCAATTCAACGTAACCCGATGGATGTTCTTTTAGGTAATTACAGTTTTCAATATTCGCCTTCTTATTTGGCTGCAGATTTGTTTAGCCGTGTGTTCTCGCCCTATGATACTAATCCGCTCAATATCAATCCATTGCGAGATGTTGTTGCAAAGGTCGTCAACTTTGATGATGTTGCAAGATGCGATAGTTTTAAAACCTTTGTGAGCGCGACCAATGTTTGGACTGGTAAGGCGCAGGTTTTTTCTGGCGAGAATTTAACAGTCGATGCCGTTATGGCCTCGGCATGTTTGCCAACAATGTATAAAGCCGTTGAAATTGACGGTGTGCCTTATTGGGATGGCGGATTTGGCGGTAATCCAGCTTTGTACCCATTTTTCTATGCAACAGACACCGAAGATACATTGCTCATCCAGATCAACCCTGTTGAACGGCGCGAAACGCCTAAATCCGCAATGGAAATTCAAGACCGGATGAATGAAATTACCTTCAATGCAGGTCTGTTGCGCGAGTTCAGGGCGATTGAATTTGTGCGCCGCTTGAAAAAAGAAGGCCGCCTTGATGGCACGACTTATTCAAACATCCGTATGCACCGTGTCGGTGCGGATGAGGCGTTGGCTGATTTATCCGCAGCAACAAAAATGAATGCTGAATGGCGGTTTTTACAAAATTTGCATGATTTGGGTTTTGCGGCAGGGCAAGATTTTCTTGAAGAGCATTTCGATGCAATAGGCATTGAGGCAACGTTGGATCTATCTGAAGAAATAGAGCAGCGAATATTTCCGAAGGATAAGAAAACTATCGGGCGTCATTTGGGTGAAGAGCTTGCCAAGAAAAAACCAAAACTGGATTAGTTTTGGTTTTGTGCCTGATTGTCGGTACTTATGGCCTGCGCTATAAAATCCATGAGTGTTTCGACATATTGATCGATTGGATCACCGCATAGATAAGTGTGCCGCATACCTTCAATACTATGCATTATAATCTGCGCTATAGAGTGTGCATTAATTTGCGGATTGGTAAACCTGCTTAAGTCTGCATTGCCTTGTTTGATAGCACGCTCAATGCCCTCGGTGATAATGACCAGCATATCTGCTTTCCACTTAACTTCGATGTCTTGAGCAAGCTCCTGATTGATGCCGGTTAGTTCAACGCCATGCGGGGTTTCATCGACATAGCGGTGCATTTTGAGAATCGCATTATCAATGCAGGCGAATAATTGGTCACGCAATGTGTCGTGCTTATTAAAAGCGTCTTTGGCTGAAAGAGCAGAGTTCTCCATCAGTTGATGGCTTATCGCCCTAAAGATGTCGGATTTGTTTTTGAAAATTTGATACAATGCAGGGCGCGATATTTTTGCTTCACGCGCAATATCGTCCATCGAGGTTTTCTTAAACCCGTAAGTAAGGAAAACGGTCAGCGCTGATTGTAGAATCAGGCCGCGCTTATTGTCGCAGAAATCTAGCATGATGTTGACACTATGACATTCTTTGGTATTTTGTCAAACGTGATGTTCCTGACATTTGGATTAAGGTTATGAAATCAGTACCTTACGTTGAGTTATCTTGTACGCTTAAAATATTGGTTAACTCAAATGATTGGCCAGCCATTGATAATTAAAAAAAACTAGGGTTTAGGAACATAAATAATACCTTACGTGGAAAGTTACGGATAAAACGATGAAACTTCATCAATTTGCAGCAATGGTTGTTTTGCTGTTGGCAGCCGCGTGGGTGTTAACGGGCGACTTTTCTTTCGTTGGTAGTGCTTCTACTGAAGATGGCAAGCCAAATACTGTTGTCGAGAGACAAGAAGAACAAGCCAAAACTGAAGATCGAGCATTGCAAGCGGTTGGCGTGGCAAAAGTGCCATCAATTCAGCATGCTCGTTCAGTTCGCATTTCTGGCATTACCCAAGCAGATAAGAGTTCTGAAATTTCAGCCCGCACGTCGGCTGCCATTGATGAGCTGAAAGTTTCGCAGGGCGATGTTGTTGTAAAAGACCAAGTCATTTTGAAATTGGCCTCTGAGGGCCGTGTAGAAGCATTGGCAAGCGCGCAGCAAAGTCTTGAACAAGCTCAGATTGATGCAGAGGCTAAGCGTAAACTTGTTGAACGTGGAACGCTTCCTAAAGTTCAGCTCGATCAAGCAATGTCGGCACTGCGCTCAGCAGAGAGCGGGCTTGAAAAAGCCAAAGTTGAAATGAGCCTTCTCGAGGTTAAAGCACCGTTTGCCGGTGTGGTTGATAATTTGAAAGTAGAGGCTGGCACATCTGTTCAAGCTGGAACGCCTGTTGCTACGCTTGTTGCTTTGGACCCAATTATCGGCATTGGCGAAGTTAATGAAAGCGACCTACCAATTGTTAAGGTTGGCAATGAAGCCTCGCTGCGGTTGGTCACAGGAGAAGTTGTTTCCGGTAAAATTCGTTATATCAGCCGTGTCGCACAGGCAACAACACGTACCTATACGGTAGAAGTTGAAGCGCCAAATGCTGACATGAACATTCCAGTTGGTATGACATCGGAAGTTATTTTAAAGGGCGAACCTGTTTCTGCAAAACCAGTTCCACGCTCTGTTGTTACGCTTAATGTTGATGGTGAGCTCGGTGTCAGAGCCGTTGATGAGAACGATGTCGTTTTGTTTTATCCGATTGATATTGTCGATGACTCGACCGGCGGGTTAATCCTTGGCGGCATACCGGAAGATGCGCGTATCATTGTTCAAGGACAAAATCTTGTATCGGAAGGCCAAAAAGTTCAGGCCGTTGAAGCAGATCAAGAACAAATCGATAAGTTAATTGAAGAGACACGCAGCCAGATTGAGGGTCAGTAATGGGTTTTCTCGATATTGCAGTTAAAAATGCGCGCCTCACAATTATGGCGCTTTTGTTCTTTTTGGTCGCTGGTGCACTTTCTTATATTAGCATTCCAAAAGAAGCCGAACCTGACGTTCAAATTCCGGTCATTTATGTAGGCCTTAGCCTGCAGGGTGTTTCGCCAGAAGATGCGGAACGTTTGTTGGTTCGGCCATTAGAAACACAACTTAAGAACATTAAGGGCATCGATAAGATGTCCGCGTCTGCTTATCAGGGCGGCGGCAATGTTGTTGTTGAGTTCGATCCAAGTGCAGATCTGTCGACTGCGCTTGATGATGTACGCACGAAAACCGATCAGGCCAAACGCGATTTTCCTTCGGGCACAGACGAGCCAACGGTGTCAGAAGTTAACATTTCGGAATTCCCCGTTCTTGTTGTGACATTATCGGGCGATGTGCCTGAACGTGTTTTGACACGTAGCGCAAAGGCGCTGCAGGAACGCATTGAAGAAGTGCAAGGTGTTCTGGAAGCCAAATTGCAGGGATCACGCGATGAGCTTGTCGAAGTCATCATGGATCCGGTTAAGCTGAGTTCATATAATCTTCAGCTGGACAATCTGATTGCCGGTGTTCGCGGCAATAACCAATTGGTTGCTGCAGGAACATTGGAAGGCGATCAGGGCAAATATGCGGTCAAGGTTCCTGCGCTGCTCGAAACCGTTGAAGATATTGCGAACCTGCCTATTGCTGTTAACGGCAATGCAGTTGTGCGCGCACGTGATCTTGCGACGATTCGCTCAACCTTCGAAGATGCACAAACGGTTGCGCGCCTTAATGGCAAACCAGCGATCGCAATCGAAGTTTCTAAACGTGCCGGTTCCAACCTTATTCAAACCGTCGATTTGGTTAAGGTTGCATCAGAAGCATTTAAAGCGGAATTGCCGACCGGTATTGATGTGTCATTCAGTCAGGACAAATCAACTGATATCCGCACAATGCTCGAAGACTTGCAAAACTCGGTGCTGACTGCGGTCATACTGGTTTTCATTGTTATTCTTTTCTATCTGGGTTTCCGGTCGTCATTGCTCATTGGTCTGGCTATTCCAACCTCGTTCCTGATGGGTATTATGTTCCTGTCTTTGGCAGGACTTACCGTTAATATCGTTGTTTTGTTCAGCCTTATTTTGGCTGTGGGCATGTTGGTTGATGATGCCATTATTGTGACTGAGTATGCCGAGCGGCGTATGGCTGAAGGCATGCCGGCAGGACCAGCCTTTGCTGAAGGTGCGCGCCGTATGTTCGGCCCAGTGGTTATTTCTACACTGACCCGTATTGCCGCTTTCTCGCCATTGCTGTTCTGGCCTGGCATTGTTGGCGAGTTCATGAGCTATATGCCGATCACATTGATCGCAACGCTCTCTGCCTCAACGATCTATGCATTGTTGTTTGCGCCAACACTTGGTTCGATTTTTGGTAAGGCGCGTGTTGAGCCTAAAAAACCAGATGGTCTTTATATGGCGGTCATCAAAAAGACCGTGCGCTATCCTATCGCCGTTCTTTTGCTTGTTTGTGCATTGATGGTTGGCATTGTCACCAGCTTTACACAAAACAATAATGGCGTGGAGTTCTTCCCGAGCGTCGAGCCTGAATATGGACTTCTTTATGTTAAGTCGCAGGGTAATCTTTCGCTTGAAGAAAAAGATCATGCTGTTCGGGTTGCTGAACAGCGTCTTTTAAACTGGCCAGGTATTGATACTGTCTACACGCGTGTTGGCAGTGCAGGCGGCGGTGCTTCACTTGGCGGCGGCGGTGGCGGCGAAGACACAATCGGTACGATTCAATATGAGTTTGTAGATTGGCGTGAACGCAAGCCTGCATCAGATATTTTGGCAGATTTGCGTAGTTCGCTTTCTGGTTTTGCTGGCGTTGAGATTGAAATTTCTGTCCCAAATGCTGGTCCGCCTCAAGGTAAGGCAATTCAGGTCCAGCTTTCAGCCGATGATCCAGTTGGTATGGATGTGATGGCCAAGAAAATTGGCGAATATCTCAACACTATTCCTGAAGTGCGTGACCTCTCAACCGGCTTGCCACCTTTAAGCGTCGATTGGGAACTTAAAGTGGATCGCACGGAAGCGGCTAAATTTGGCGTTGGTCCTAATTCAATTGGTACTGTCGTTCAGTTGGTGACAACCGGACTTGTGCTTTCTGATTACCGGCCTGCTGGCGCTGATGATGCAGTTGATATTCGTCTGCGTTTGCCAGAAGATCGCCGGACGCTTTCGATGCTTGATCAGCTGCGTATTCAAACACCATCTGGTGCGGTGCCGATCTCTAATTTTGTGAAACGTGAGCCTGCTCGCTCGCTCGGTACTTTGAGCCGCATTGATGGTTCGCGCACAATCACAATATCGGCTAACCTTGCAGAAGGTGCGCAGGATGCGGTGTTTCAGGCGAAAGTTGCTGAACATTTGAAGACACTTGATTTTCCTGCCAATATTGAGTGGGAAATGGTTGGCTCAGATCAGGAAAGTGCGGAAGCATCTGCCTTTCTTGGTAAGGCTTTCGGTGTTGCGATTTTCTTGATTTTTGCACTGCTTCTGGCTCAGTTTAACCGCTTTACATATGTCGCCTTGGTTTTATCTGCGGTGGTTATGTCCACGGTTGGTGTGCTTCTGGGCTTGCTTATCATGGGTATGCCATTCTCGATCATAATGACGGCGGTCGGCACGATTGCGCTTGCAGGTGTTGTGGTGAACAACAATATCGTTTTGATCGACACATATGCCTACCTTCGTAACCAAGGTATGGATAAAACGGAAGCCGTGTTGGAGACGTGCCGCGAGCGTGTTCGTCCGGTGATGCTGACAGCTGTGACGGCGATTTTGGGTGTTCTGCCGATTGCCTTTGGTGCGAATTTGGCGCTCCTTAGCCAAGAAGTGACATATGGTGCACCTTCAACACAATGGTGGATTTCATTGTCGAGTGCGATTGTATTCGGCTTGGCATTTTCAACGATCCTCACATTGGTTGTCACGCCAGCATCCTTGATGCTGTTTACGCGTGACAATGCGTCAATTGAATCGGGCAGTCTTATGGGTAATTTCTGGCGCCGTTTGCGCGGTAAAATGAAGCGCTCGGAACTATCAGATGCTATGAACGACGAACCGATTGCACAGGTCGATCCTAACCAGCCTAAAGCTGATGAAGGCGATCTTGAAGAAATGCCATCAACGGTTACGCCCTACCCTAAAGCGGCAGAGTAATAAAAAAGGCCGGTGCTAAACACCGGCCTTTTTATTTGATCTGATAATACTATCAGGCTGCAGCTTGCGCCTTTGGTGTTATCAGTTTGCGATTAACCAAAACCTCTGCAATCTGAACAGTGTTGAGTGCAGCGCCTTTACGCAAATTGTCAGAGACAACCCACATATTCAAACCGTTATCCAATGTTGAATCTTCGCGGATGCGGCTAATGAATGTTGCGTCTTCACCGGCAGCTTCAATCGGTGTGACATAACTGTTTTCAGCAGGATTATCGACAACAAGACAACCTGGTGCCTCGCGCAAGATTTCCCGTGCTTGATCCGCTGTGATCTCGTTTTCAAACTCGATGTTCACAGCTTCTGCGTGGCTGATGAAAACCGGTACGCGTACAGCTGTACATGTCACTTTGATTTTCGGATCGAGCATTTTCTTTGTTTCGGCAGAAACCTTCCACTCTTCTTTTGTGGAGCCATCTTCCATAAACTCATCAATATGCGGGATCACGTTAAACGCGATACGCTTGGTGAATTTTTTGCTCTCGTCGAATGTGTCGCCAACGTAAACCGAACGTGTTTGCGCGAACAATTCGTCCATCGCATCTTTGCCAGCGCCGGAAACGGACTGGTATGTAGACACGACAATACGTTTGATTATAGCAAAATCATGAAGTGGCTTAAGCGCGACAACGAGCTGTGCTGTCGAACAGTTTGGGTTGGCAATGATGTTCTTTTTTGTGAAACCAACAATTGCATCGGCATTCACTTCTGGAACGATCAAAGGCACATCTGAATCATAACGGAAAGCGGAAGAGTTATCGATGACAACACAACCCTTTTTGCCGATTTTTGGTGACCATTCTTTTGAAACTGAACCACCAGCAGACATAAGGCAGATGTCTGTGTCGGAAAAATCATAATTTTCCAACGCCTGAACCTTTAGCGTTTTGTCGCCGTAGGAGACTTCTTGGCCTAATGAACGGCGCGATGCCAAAGGCACAATAGTTGATGCTGGAAATCCGCGTTCGTGAAGGATTTCTATCATTTCGCGACCAACATTTCCAGTTGCGCCAACGATAGCGATTTTGAAACTCATTGCTCTTTTCCTGTCTCTCCCCGGTTGCGGTCAAAGCGCCACTCTTCCCGCCCACGGGGAGAGTGTGGGGCGGAGCGAGTTAAACGGTCTTCGTTTTCGTAGGGATCGTTTTAAGCATGATGGCGATCTTTTGATGCACTGCGGCGCAAATGTCAATTGTTTGCGCTTTTCAAATGGTACTGACGCGGCATACCGCGTCAGTTTGTTGTAATTATAGCGGTTTATTAAGCGCTGTAAGCTTTGCGGATGGCTTCACCCATCTGTGTGGTTGTGATCTGCGTACAGCCATCGCTCATGATATCGCCGGTGCGAACACCGCTATCAAGAACGGTTGCAATTGCTTTTTCCAAGCGCTCAGATTCTGCAATCATATTGAACGAGTAGCGCAAGCACATCGCAAAGGACGCAAACATAGCAATCGGGTTGGCAATGCCTTTGCCTGCGATATCGGGCGCTGAACCATGAACGGGCTCATAGAGTGCTTTGCGTGCGCCAGTTTTTTCATCTGGGGCACCAAGTGATGCAGATGGCAACATGCCAAGGGAACCCGTTAGCATCGCTGCAACATCAGACAGCATATCGCCGAACAGATTGTCGGTCACAATAACATCAAACTGTTTTGGCCAGCGCACCAATTGCATGCCGCCTGCATCAGCAAGCATATGCGACAATTCCACATCATCATATTTGGCTTTGTGTGTTGCTGTCACAACATCATTCCAAAGCACGCCAGATTTCATGACGTTGCGTTTTTCCATTGAACAAACTTTATTGCCGCGCGCACGTGCCATTTCAAAGGCAACGCCCGCAATACGTTCAATTTCATATGTTTCGTAAACTTGTGTGTCGATGGCGCGTTTTTGGCCATTGCCAAGATCGGTGATTGTTTTTGGTTCACCAAAATATACGCCGCCAGTCAGCTCGCGAACGATCAGGATATCAAGACCTTCGACGACTTCTGGGCGAAGGGATGAAGAGTTCGACAATGCTGGATAACAAATAGCAGGACGCAAATTTGCAAATAGGGCCATGTCTTTGCGAAGACGCAATAAGCCTGCTTCGGGACGCACGTCATAAGGAACATCATCCCATTTTGGTCCGCCTACGGCACCAAATAGAACGGCATCAGCAGCAAGCGCCTTTTCCATGTCGCCATCGGAAATAGCTTGACCATGAGCATCATATGCCGAGCCACCAACTAAACCTTCGTCGGTTTTAAAGTTTGCGCCATCTTTTTCATTCATGTGTGAGATCAGCGCTTTGACCTCAGACATAATTTCAGGGCCAATACCATCGCCAGGCAAAAGGAATATAGAGCGTTCAGTCATCAAGTACATCCGTCTTTAGAGGTTATGTTTACATATTGTTACAAAGTATAGAAACTGAGTTCAATTGTTTTTACTCGCTGCGAAGCGCTGTTGCTTCGATTTCAATTTTCATTTCAGGCTTAATAAGGCCAGCAACGACCATGGTTGCGGCAGGGCGAATTGTTTTGAACCAGCGGCCAAGAACGGGAAACGCAATATCTGCATAGGCAGCGTCGGTGACCGTATATTGCATTCGAACGACATCGCTTAATGTGAAGCCTGCCTGTTCAAGCGCCTTTTCGATTGTAGTCAGTGCATTATGGGTTTGCTCTTCCACACTGTCGGGCATCACCATCGTTTGATAATCATAGCCCGTTGTGCCTGAAACAAAGCACCAATCGCCTTGAACCAACGCGCGTGAATAACCCGCAATCTCTTCAAAAGGTGAGCCTGATGAAATGAGTTTGCGGGTCATAATGTGTTACGCCCAAGGACGGTTTGTTGCGGCTTTGCTCTCATAGGCATCGATTGAAGATGCTTTTTCGAGTGTTAGGCCAATATCATCCAAGCCATTGAGCATGCAGTGTTTGCGATGTGGGTCGATATCAAAGCCGATAGTGCCGCCGTCTGGTCCTTTAATTTCCTGTGCTTCCAAATCAATAGAAACAACAGCGTTTGAACCACGCGATGCATCATCCATGAGCTTTTCAAGATTTTCAGGGCTGACAACAATCGGCAAAATGCCGTTCTTGAAGCAGTTATTATAGAAAATATCAGCAAAGCTAGTCGAGATGACACAGCGAATACCATAATCGACAAGTGCCCAAGGGGCGTGTTCACGCGATGAGCCGCAGCCAAAATTTTCGCCAGCGATCAAAATTTTAACATCCTTGTAAGCAGGTTTGTTTAGAACAAAATCCTGTTTAGGAGAACCATCTTCATTGAAACGCATTTCTGCAAAGAGACCTTCGCCAAGACCTGTGCGCTTGATTGTTTTGAGGTAATCCTTCGGGATGATCATATCTGTATCGATATTGATGATCGGCAAAGGTGCGGCAACGCCTGAGAGCTTATTGAACTTATCCATGACGTTCTTTCCAGTTTGTAAGAGTTGAAAGCGGTTTATCAAACTCATTCACGGAAATGAAGCCTTCTGACGGCTCAATCGACCAAAACCTTGAATGATTGAGAAAAAAGCTATTTGTAGAGCTAAGGAGCTTTCTATGCGAAATACATCAAGACCCGTTAAACTGCGCCGTTCAGTGCTTTATGTGCCAGCGGACAATGAACGGGCACTGGCCAAATCCCATAATTTGGATGCCGATTGTCTGATTTATGATCTTGAGGATGCTGTTGCGCCTGAGGCCAAAGCGCAGGCACGAGAGAATTTGCGAAAACACTTTGCGGATCACCCGCATGCGCGTGCTGAACGCGCGATTCGCATTAATGCGCTATCGACAGAGTTTGGTACCGAGGATCTCATGTGCGCGCGTGCATGCCAGCCTGATGCAATTGTCTTGCCGAAAGTGAATATGTCGCGGGACATACTTGAGCTTAGCGATGCACTTGATGAGATGGACACGCCTGAAGATTTGCAAATATTTGCGATGATAGAAACAGCCAAAGGCATATTGAACATTGGCGATATAGCTGATGTGTCTGATGCTTCTGGCGGACGTTTGAGCTGTTTTATTGTTGGTCTGAACGATCTAATTACAGAAACGCAGATCAATGCAGAACATGCGCGCCAGCATGCACATTCTTGGTTGATGCAAATTTTGCTTGCTGCACGGGCAGGCACAATTGATGTCATCGACAGCGTTTATAATGATTATCGCGATACGGATGGTTTCAATAGCGAATGTTTTTCTGCTGTTGAGATGGGGTTTGATGGCAAATCGCTCATCCATCCATCACAAATTCAGGCCACTAACCTTGCATTCATGCCCAACGAATCCGAACTGATAGAAGCTGATGCAATTGTGAGTGCATTTCGTTTGCCAGAAAACCAAACTAAAGGTGTCATATCTTTGAATGGAAAAATGGTAGAGCGGCTGCATTTGGTACAGGCAGAAGCGCTTTTGGCGAAAGCTGCGATTGCGCGGGCTTCGCTTGGCCATTAATCGCGAAGATTTTTACAACAGGATAATAAAATGATTGCTTACCGCCTGATTACCAATGACGACACTTCTGAATTTTGCCACAGAATTACAGAGGCTCTTTCAAAGGGCTGGACGCTTTATGGTAGCCCGTCTTATGGCTTTGATGCCACAAAAGGCGTTATGCGCTGCGCACAGGCGGTGACTAAAGATGTGCCAGATCAAGAATATAGTTCTGATCTAAAATTAGGCGCTCTTTGATCTTCTCTTAGTTCTATCATTTGTGGCGGCCGATTTGGCCGCTACTCTATGTCGCTTGCTCGTTCGTCGAGGGAATTTTCTATATCGGCAATCTGGAACTCATTTAAGCCAAAATGAATGCCAAGTTCGTTGATAAGAATATGTGTGATGATGTCGTGCAGCGTTTCATCATTTTCGCACCAATAATCTAAAATCGCGCGGCGATAGAGCGTGATTTTGTTGCCGGAGCCCTTTTGGCCCGGTGTCCACTTGCCGCTTACACCGTCCCCTTCAAACAATCCTAAAATATCAAACGGTGATTCCAGACCAAGATCGTCTGTAATATCTTCGCTTGGAAAATCGGTGATGTGTATCGGTACATTCGCGGTTAGCGTGCGAAATTCTTGCGGCAGCGCTGCGTAAGCAAGATATGCAATACCTTCTAGCGCCGCTATGTCTGGTGCGAAACGGTCCGCCCAGTCTTTTGTTGTGTCTTTGATTGCCATAATAATCCGACTTTTAACGCTTTACTTTAGCGCGGCAAGCATCTCTTGGCGATAGCGATCAAGCAATCAATAAAAAGCCGCCATTGCGGTGCAGCGGCGGCTTTAAATCTTTGGCGTTTTGCTTACTCAGCAGGCTCTATCGCCGCCATTGGGTTATTTGGATGTGTTGTCCAGTTTGCATAATCACGATCGATTGGTTTTTGTGTGCGCGGGTCGCTGCCCGTCGTCATTTCTTCCATCGTGATACAATTATCAATTGGGCAGACATTCACACAAAGATTACAACCAACGCATTCTTCGTCGATCACTTCAAACTTACGCGCACCATCCACCATGTTCGTAATTGCTTGGTGTGATGTGTCTTCACACGCGATATGGCAACGACCGCATGAGATACATAGATCCTGATCGATTTTGGCTTTTGTTATATAATTGAGGTTCAAATATTGCCAATCTGTGACATTCGGCACGGCCATGCCGCGGAAGTCCTCAATGGTTTTATAGCCCTTTTCATCCATATAATTAGACAGACCTTCGATCATTTCTTCAACGATCTTGAAGCCGTAAGTCATTGCCGCTGTACAAACCTGCACATTGCCGCAACCAAGCGCGATATATTCGGCCGCATCGCGCCAGGTTGTAATGCCGCCAATGCCTGAAATTGGCAGACCAGCGGTTAGTGGATCACGGGCGATCTCGCCCACCATGTTAAGCGCAATTGGTTTGACCGCTGGGCCGCAATAACCACCATGCGTACCTTTGCCATCGATGGTTGGCGTTGGTGCCATCAAATCTAGGTCAATAGAGACAATAGAGTTGATCGTGTTGATGAGTGATACGGCGTCTGTACCACCATTTTTAGCAGCGCGTGCCGGATGGCGTACATCGGTAATGTTCGGGGTCAGCTTGGTAATCACTGGAAGGTTTGAATGTTGTTTGCACCATTCAACAACCATCTGAATATATTCGGGCACCTGACCAACCGCTGCGCCCATGCCGCGTTCGCTCATGCCGTGCGGACAGCCAAAGTTCAGCTCAACGCCGTCACAGCCCGTTTCAAGCACGCGGTCGAGAATACGTTTCCAAGGCTCTTCCTCACATGGCACCATAAGCGATGCAACGAGTGCGCGATCAGGCCAGTTCTGTTTTACTTCCTTCATCTCGCGAAGGTTTATTTCCAGATCACGGTCGGTGATAAGCTCGATATTATTGAGGCCTGCGAGGCGTCGATCAGCGCCCCAAATCGCGCCGTAGCGCGGTCCGTTCACATTGACAACGGGCGGTCCAGCTTCGCCAAGCGTCTTCCAAACAACACCGCCCCAGCCTGCTTCGAAAGCACGCTCAACATTATATTTTTTATCGGTTGGCGGTGCCGAAGCTAACCAAAACGGGTTCGGTGATTTAATGCCAACAAAATTGCTTGTCAGGTCTGCCATAGACGTAATCTCCCTTAACCCATCAATGTTTTGTGAATGTTTTCAGCGGCAACTTTGCCGTCTTCAACAGATGCAACGGTCAAATCTTCACCGCCAGCGACACAGTCGCCGCCTGCCCAGATTTTTGCGTGGCTGGTTTTTCTGTTTTCATCAACGCCGATGCGGCCTTTGACGAGCTCAATGCCGGTTTTGGTAAACGGCGTATCATCAGGCGATTGGCCAATGGCTTTGAACACCTGATCCGCATTGAGGGTGACTGTTTCGCCTGTGCCGCTCAATGAACCATTTGCGCCAGACGTATATTCTAGTTCGATGGCGCTTACCATATTGCCATTCATGTGAAGGGCTTTTGGTTGCAACCAATGGCGGATTGTAACGCCGTTGGTTTGCGCAACTTCTTGCTCATAAGCACTCGCGCCCATCGCATCAGCTCCGCGGCGATAGCAAATGGTTACATTTTCTGCGCCCAGAAGTTTGATCTGCGTTGCGATATCAATCGCGGTCATGCCGCCGCCGATGACGACAACATTGCGGCCAACGGGCAGTTTTGACAGATCGTCGGTCTGGCGCAATTCTGCAATATATTTGACCGCATCAATGCAGTTTTCTGCATCATCGCCTGCAAGCGACAAATCATTTACATGAGGCAGGCCAGCGCCGATAAAGACTGCATCAAATGTACCGACTAAATCGTCGAGCATGACGTCTTTGCCAAGGGCTGCGCCATATTTGATATCAATGCCGCCGATGGATGTGATGAAATCAACTTCGTTTGATGCAAAATCATCGGTTGATTTGTAAGCGGCAATACCGAATTCATTGAGGCCGCCAGCTTTTTGCCGTGCTTCGAAAATGGTAACATCATGGCCATGCATCGCTGAGCGGTGCGCGCAGGATAGGCCCGCTGGTCCCGCGCCAATGATAGCGATTTTTTTGCCAGTGCTTGCAGCGCGCTCAAACGGCTGAGAGCCAATATCGGCCATGTAGTGATCTGTTGCGTAACGCTGTAGCAAGCCGATTTTGACAGGTTTGCCTTCTGCCGTTTCGCGCACGCAGACTTCTTCGCACAATGTTTCTGTTGGGCAAACACGTGCGCACATACCGCCCATGATGTTCTGCTCAAAAATTGTCTTGGCGGAACCGTTTGGATTGCCAGTTGCGATTTCGCGAATAAAAAGCGGAATGTCGATGCTTGTCGGACATGCTGTCATGCATGGCGCGTCATAACAAAAATAACAGCGGTCTGCTTCAACAACAGCTTCGTGTTTTGTCAGAGGTGCGTGTATGTCCTCGAAATTTTTCGAATATTGATCCGGCGATAACCGTCCGGACTGAATGTCTGTTGAGGCGTTTGAAGAGGCCATATGCATGCTCCGACTTGGATTCAAGTTTGCGCGATATGTGAAGCGTACAAAATTTTATCAAAAGGTCAAATTTTTTCTTGAAAACTTGGAACATAAAAAAAGGCCGCATCGCTGCGGCCTATCTAAGTTGTTATATTTTATATGTTATTTAGACATAGACATCGCTTTTTTAGTAACGACATCAGACCATGCACCTTCTGGTTTTTTGGTGATTACGGGTGCATCGCCGCCAGTCAACAATGACTCGACGGTCGTTTCAGCAGCTGCAACATCTAAAGATCCGTCTGTGCCTTCAGTCAATTTATTGACTTCTTCCATCATGCGGCGCTGGTGTTTTTCTGTTTGCGCACCAGATGCATCATTTTCCAAAACGATGTCTGCTGCTTCTTCAGGATTTTCGCGTGCATATTCCCAGCCCTTCATAGAGGCTGCAACGAAGCGTGCGAGTTTGTCGACCATTTCAGGATCGGCAAGATTGTCTTCCAATGTGTAAAGACCGTCTTCTAGTGTCGCAACGCCTTGGTCTGTGTAGTTGAACACCACCAAATCGTCCGGCGTAAAGCCAGCGTCGATGACCTGCCAATATTCGTTATACGTCATTGTTGAAACGCAATCGGCCTGTTTTTGGATAAGTGGATCAACGTTAAAGCCTTGCTTTAGAACAGTTACGCCATCATCGCCGCCTTCTGTCGACATGCCAAGTTTGCTCATCCATGACAGGAATGGAAACTCATTGCCTGAAAACCATACGCCAAGGGTTTTGCCTTTGAAGTCTTCAGGCGATGCAATGCCTGTATCTTTGCGGCATGTCAGCATCATGCCAGAGCGTTTGAACGGCTGAGCGATGTTGACCAGTGCTACGCCTTTTTCACGTGCAGCAAGGGCTGCTGGCATCCATTCAACAACAACGTCAGCACCGCCGCCTGCGATCACCTGTGGTGGTGCAATGTCTGGACCGCCTGGTTTAATTTCAACATCAAGATCAGCTTCTTCGTAAAAGCCCTTATCTTTGGCGACATAGTAACCGCCAAATTGTGCCTGTGTGACCCATTTTAGCTGAAGTGTCAGCTTGTCGGCGGCCAATGCCGTTGTCGCAGAAAGCGCGAATGCAGCGCCTGCTGTTAATGCGATAATTTTCTTCATTTTCGTCTCCTCGGTTGCACTTGATCGTTAAACGGAGCTTAGGCTCTCTTAGTCTTTCCCGTGTTCTTAGCGTCCCCGATTAGAGGGATGCCAAAATGTAATGGAGCGTTCTAGCAGCGCGATAAGTCCATAAGAAATGGATCCTGCGAGTGCTGCTACAAAAATTGTGGCCCAAACCATATCAACATTCAATCGGCCAATTTCTGCTGAAATTCTAAAGCCCATGCCGACGACGGGTGTGCCGAAAAATTCAGCGACAATCGCACCGATGAGCGCCAATGTTGAATTGATTTTAAGCGCATTAAAAATAAACGGCATGGCGGCTGGCAAGCGCAACTTGAACAGCATCTGCCATTTGGATGAGGCATAGGTGTGCATCAGGTCGCGTTCCATGTGTCCGGCCACATTTAAGCCCGCCACTGTGTTCACCAGCATTGGGAAGAATGTCATGACAACGACGACAGCTGCTTTTGATTGCCAGTCAAAGCCGAACCACATCACCATGATTGGCGCGATGCCGATGATTGGCAGCGCGGATACAAGATTGCCGACAGGCATAATGCCTGCTTTCCAAAACGGTGAGCGATCAACCAAAATAGCGACCAGAAATCCTAGGCCGCAGCCCATGGCATATCCTGCAATCACTGCTTTCAAATAGGTTTGCCTGAAATCAGCCCAGAGGATCGAACCGGAATTTGTAATGCGCTCCCAGATCATAGAAGGCGGTGGCAGCAAAACGGTTGGTACACCAAAACCGCGTGTAATGCCTTCCCAAAGCGCCAATAGTGCTGCGCCAAAAAGAACTGGAATTGTAAGATTGATAAGCGTGGCAAGCGTCGTGCTTTTCGGCGACATTTTGGCAAGGCGTGTATTGGTAAACCATGCGGCAAGCCAAAAGATAATACAGATTATGAGAAGCGTTGGGTTTTCCATTTATGCTTCCCTCATACCCATGCGGCGGTTAAGCCATGCGCCAACCAAGCCAACAATGGCAACCAGCGATCCAGCTAGAATTGCCGCCACGATCAGCGCCGACCAGATTTGCACCGTTTGGCCATAATAAGAACCGGCTAGTAATCTTGCGCCAAGTCCTGCAACGGCCCCCGTTGGCAATTCACCAACAATGGCGCCAACAAGCGATGCAGCGATTGCGATTTTCATTGATGTGAAAAGATAAGGCACAGCGGTTGGCCAACGCAGTTTCCAAAACACTTGTGCGCGGCTGGCATTAAATGTGCGCATCAAATCCATGTTGATTGCATCGGGAGAGCCCAGTCCTTTGACCATGCCAACGGCAACGGGGAAAAACGACAGATAAGTCGAGATTGTCGCTTTGGGCACCAATCCGGTGATGCCGATGGAATTAAGCACCACGATAATCATCGGAGCGATGGCAAGAATGGGAATGGTTTGCGAGGTGATAATCCAAGGCATTAAGGATTTATCCAAAACGCGCGAATGGATGATGCCGACCGCCAAAATAATTCCGAGTACCGTACCGAACACAAAGCCCAGCATTGTTGCGGATAAGGTAATCCAGGCGTGATAAACAAGGCTGCGTTTAGAGGTGATGCTTTTTTCGGCGGTCGTCTGCCAAATTTCGACGGCGACTTGATGCGGCGCTGGTAACACGGGGCGCTCTTGCGCCATTGTTTTTGGCAATGCTTCGCTAAGAGAAACTTGCTTGCCAATGCGTTCAGCCTGATCATATTCAAATTGGAGATTTAAAAGAGCGGCACCAGCATACCAAATCGCGATAATCAGCGCGACGACAGTTAAAACGGGAAGTGCGCGGTCTTTAATCATAGGCATGGCCTGCTTTTAGACCTTCACGCACACGGTGCGCGATTTTCAAGAATTTTGCACTTTCACGTATTTCGAGCGGGCGTTCATCGCCAAGATCACAATCTATAATATCGTATATTTTGCCCGGGCGTGGGCTCATCACGACAATCTTGGTCGATAGATAAACCGCTTCGGGAATGGAGTGGGTCACAAACACCACTGTTTTCTGTGTGCGATGCCAGAGCTTATTGAGTTGCTCGTTCAAATGATCGCGAACAATCTCATCGAGCGCTCCAAAGGGTTCGTCCATCAGCAGCATATCGGGCTCTACCGCCAACGCACGTGCAATTGAGGCACGCTGCTGCATCCCGCCGGATAATTGCCATGGGTGTTTTTTCTCAAAGCCTGTCAGATCAACCAGCGCCAGATTTTGCTCAATACGCTTTTTTTGTTCGGCTTTGGATATGCCCATCACTTCAAGTGGCAGGGCGATGTTTTGCTCAATCGTGCGCCATGGATAAAGCGCTGCGGCCTGAAACACATAACCATAGGCACGCGCCAAGCGCGCTTGCTCTGGTGTCATGCCATTGACGGAAATTTCGCCGCCCGTTGGCTGCTCCAAATCAGCAATCACGCGCAGAAGCGTGGTCTTGCCGCAACCCGACGGGCCGATGAGCGAAACAAATTCGCCTTTTTCAATATCAAGATTGATGTCCGATAGGGCGTGTACCGGACTGTCGGCGGTCTGAAACGTAAGGTCCAGATTTTTTGTGGAGATAACCGTATTAGACACTTAAACCCCTGTCGCTGGAATGCCGGTGCGTTTGACCGGTGTTGGTGCGCTGAGTTCTTTCCATTTGGAAAGCGCGGCATTAACCGGCGCATTGGGCTCGCGCTTGACGAACTGGCCGTGGCCTTCTTGCGTTTTCACTTCACCATCGGCAATCGCGACCATGCCGCGTGTCATTGTAAAGCGCGGCAGGCCTTTGACCTTCTTGCCTTCAAACACATTGTAATCAATCGCAGATTGCTGGCCATTTGCAGAAATGGTTTTTTCCTTATTTGGGTCCCAGACCACAAGGTCGGCATCCGCGCCGATAAGCACTGCACCCTTTTTAGGGTACATATTCATGATTTTTGCGATGTTAGTCGATGTGACGGCCACGAACTCATTCATCGTCAGGCGGCCCGTTGAAACGCCATAGGTCCATAGCATCGGCATACGGTCTTCAAGACCGCCAGTGCCGTTCGGGATTTTGGTAAAATCGCCAACGCCTGTGCGTTTTTGCTCGGTTGTGAACGCGCAGTGGTCGGTGGCAACAACAGAGAGCGAGCCTGCTTGCAGACCAGCCCAAAGCGAATCTTGGTGCTGTTTATTGCGGAAAGGTGGGCTCATCACGCGGCGTGCGGCATGGTCCCAATCATCGTTGAAATATTCGGTTTCATCCAGTGTTAGGTGCTGGATCAGCGGCTCGCCCCAAACGCGTTTACCGTTCTGGCGGGCACGGCGAATTGCCTCGTGGCTTTCCTCGCACGATGTGTGAACCACATAGAGCGGTGCGCCTGCCATATCGGCAATCATGATGGCGCGGTTGGTGGCTTCGCCTTCCACTTGGCTTGGGCGCGAATAGGCGTGCGCCTCTGGGCCATTATTGCCTTGTGCTAAAAGCTGAGCGGAAAGTTCAGCGATCACATCGCCGTTTTCTGCATGAACCATCGGTGTTGCCCCAAGCGCTGCGCAGCGCTTAAAGGATGCATAAAGTTCATCATCATTGACCATCAACGCGCCCTTATAGGCGAGGAAATGTTTGAAGCTGTTGATGCCTTTTTCTTTAACGACAGTTTCCATCTCGTTGAAAACCTGTTCACCCCACCATGTGATTGCCATGTGGAAAGAATAGTCACAGTTCGCGCGGGTCGATTTGTTGTCCCACATCTGAATGGCTTCAAGCAGCGATTGGCCCGGTGACGGCAGGCAGAAATCGATCACCATGGTTGTGCCGCCTGCGAGGCCAGCGCGTGTACCGCTTTCAAAATCATCGGTTGAATAGGTGCCCATGAACGGCATTTCTAGGTGCACATGTGGGTCAATGCCGCCTGGCATGACGTAGCAACCTGTTGCATCTAACTCATCACCGCCGGAAAGGTTTGGCCCGATTTCTGTGATCACACCGCCTTCGACTTTTACATCCGCCTTATAGGTCAGATCTGCGGTGACGATGGTTCCGTTTTTGATGATGGTGGTCATGATGTTTCTCCAGCTTGTTCAGAGATCGTGAACGATCTTAATTCCGCGGTATTAAATTGGCGAGCCTAATTGCATTCGGATTCCCCAGTCTGATTTGATTATGAGAAAACGGCTATATCTTCGCTCTGACTTGCCTCAATCTCTAAGCCATGTTTATCGCTCGCTACTTTCCTCACCCCACTATCTCCGCTGTTTCGACAACCGCATGGAACAGCACTTCAGCGCCTGCGGTTGACCATTCCTTGGAAATCTCTTCAGCTTCATTGTGCGAAAGGCCATCAACACAAGGGCACATCACCATGGCGGTGGGTGCCATGCGGTTAACCCAGCATGCATCATGGCCAGCGCCTGAAATGATATTCATGTGCGAATAGCCAAGACGTTCGGCCGCATTGCGAATGGAAGTAACGAGTGTTTCGTCAAAAGTTACAGGGTCAAAACCGCCGACCTTTTCAAATTCCACTTGCAAGCCCATTTCGTCGCAGATTTCCTTTGCCCCTTTTTCAAGGCGCGCTTCCATATCCTGAATAACGTCGAGATTTGGCGAGCGGAAATCGACGGTGAAAACAACTTTGCCCGGAATCACATTGCGTGAGTTTGGATAAACATCAATGTGGCCTGCCGCGCCGACAGCGCTTGGTTTATGTGACCATGCGATTTCATCAACAAGTTGAAGCACGCGCGCCATGCCAAGACCTGCATTTTTGCGCATTGGCATTGGGGTTGAGCCGGTGTGGCTATCCTTGCCGGTAATCGTTACTTGTGTCCAAGATAGGCCTTGGCCATGGGTGACGACACCAATGTCCTTGTCTTCAGCTTCAAGAATTGGGCCCTGTTCGATATGGAGTTCGAGAAAAGCATGCATTTTACGGGCGCCTACTTTTTCGTCGCCTTTCCAGCCGATGCGTTCTAATTCCTCACCAAAGGTTTTGCCTTCAGCATCGGTTTTTGCGTAGGCCCATTCTTTTGTAAATTGCTTTGCAAACACACCAGAGGCCATCATAGCAGGGGCAAAGCGTGTACCTTCTTCATTGGTCCAGTTGGTCACAACGATTGGGTGTTTTGTTTGAATGTCGAGATCATTGAGTGTGCGTACAATTTCAAGACCGGCTAAAACACCGAGCACACCATCATAACGTCCGCCGGTTGGTTGTGTATCAAGGTGAGAGCCAACATAGACGGGCAGCGCATCAGGATCAGTGCCTGCGCGCGTCATAAACATGGTGCCCATTTCATCGACACCCATTGTCAAACCGGCATCTTCACACCACTTTTGGAATAGGGCGCGGCCTTGCGCATCTTCATCTGTAACTGTCTGGCGGTTGGAACCTCCGGCGATTCCGGGACCAATTTCGGCGATCTCGTGAATAGAATTCCATAGCCGATCGCCATTTATTCGTAGATTTTCGCCTGGAGACACCATATTTACCTCAAAGTACATTCAAAATAAAACTTGACTACTTGGTCAAATTTGAAGGCTATGAGAGCAATCGCGTTAGGTCAAGCGTGTTTAAAGAACTTTTTGGAGGCTGTGTTGGCTGGCAAAGAAAATCAAATCGTTGAGGCTGGCAAAAAGCAACCTAAAAAGAAGCGTAGCCGCATTCAAACGGAGAATCGTGCGCTCATTTTAGACGCTGCGTTGCAGGTTTTTTCAACCGACGGCTATCGCGGTGCTACGCTCGACCGTATTGCTGAAAAAGCAGGGATGTCGAAGACAAATCTGCTGTATTATTTCCCGTCAAAAGAAGATGTTTACCGCACCGCACTTGAACAAATCGTGGTCAATTGGCTCGACCCATTTCGTGACATTGATGGTGATGGCGATCCGATTGAGCAACTGCGTCGGTACATTACGCTTAAACTGAAAGCGTCGCACGAAAATCCCGAAGCATCACGGCTTTTTGCCAATGAAATCCAGCGCGGCGCGCCGCTCATTAAGGATTTTCTTGAGACAACGCTTAAAAAACTTGTCGATGAAAAAGCAAAAGTTATTCATCGTTGGATTGATGATGGAAAGCTTGCGCCAGTCGATCCTTATCATTTGATTTTCTTAATTTGGGCCACAACGCAGCACTATGCGGACTTTGATGTTCAGGTGAATGCTTTGCTGGGAAATCAAGCAAGTAAGCCCGGATTTTACGAACAATCAGCGCAGGCTGTTTTATCCATTATTTTAAACGGTATTCGGCCACGTTAATTTTTATTGCTCTGTGCTGCAATTGACAATCTGGTTTGTTTGTTTCCATTGTAAGTTACAAATTTTACACGCGTAACTTTAGGACGTGCCGATGACTGTCACTAAAATTAAGAACATGGAAGAGTTTGCGACTGTTAGCGGCCTTTCACGCCCGACAGTTTCAAAATTCTTCAATGATCCTCAAAGTGTGCGGCCTTCTACGCGTACCCGTATTGAGGAGGCGCTGGAGCGTTTTGATTACCGTCCCAATATTTACGCAATCAACCAAAACCGCCAGCTCACCAAAACAATTGGCATTGTTGTGCCCTATCTGGCTGACCCGTTTTTTGCCGAAATTGCGCGTAACCTTGAGACGCGCTGTATTGAGGAAGGTTACTCGCCTTCGCTTTTTAGCTCGCATGGGCGGCAAGAGCAGGAAAATGATATTTTAGAAACGCTGCGGTCTATGAAACCAGCCGGCGTTTTGATGGCACCTTTGGGCCGAATTTCAGACAAAGGCCTCGTCGAGCGGTTTTGCAATGATGTGCCAACGGTGCTGTTTGACAGTAAGGTTGAAGGTGTGGGCCATGTGTTTATTGGCTCTGACAATATGCAATTTACATCGATGATGGTGGAATATCTTAATCGCACTGGCGATGCGCCCTGTTTCTTTGAAATGAAAACACCAGCGAACCCGAATGCGCGCAAACGCAGGCAAGCCTATATTCAAGCGATGGAGCGTTTGGGGCATCAACCGAAATTCGTTCAGGTGGATGGCACGGGCTGGGAATTTGAAGAAATCGGCCATCGCGGCGCTATGGAGGCGATCACGCATGATGCATTTGAGACCTCGACCGTGCTGTGCAGTAACGACCGACTAGCCATTGGCTTTTTGGCGGCTTGCTACCAAAAAGGTGTGCGGGTGGGGCTCAAAAAGGACTGCCATTTACGCGTGGCTGGTCACGATGATCACCCCTTTTCGAAGTTTACGTGCCCGTCTTTGACAACTGTAGCGCAGGATTATTCTGCTATTGCAGAGAAAAGTGTTCGAAGGCTTTTTGAGCTCATTGCGGGCGAAAGCGATGCAGCGCCCTCCGCAGATACTTTGTTTGAAGGAAAACTGGTCATGAGAGATTCTGCGTGAATGGCATATTAATGCCTTAAAATTTACGCGCGTAAAAAAACTATTGACCGCGCGTATTTTTATCGCTTAGGGTAAGGTATCCATTACCAAGGGAGGAAATAGGATGCTTTCCAAGAAAACGCTTGGCTTGACGACTGCTATTGCAATCGTTGCAGCTACCGGCGCTCATGCCGAATCACTTACTATCGCGACTGTTAACAATGGCGATATGATCCGCATGCAGGGTCTTACTGAGGATTTCACCAAAAAAACTGGACACACTGTTGAGTGGGTCACATTGGAAGAAAACGTGCTGCGTCAGCGCGTGACCACTGATATTTCAACAAAGGGTGGTCAGTTCGACATCACAACAATCGGTATGTACGAAACTCCGATCTGGGGCAAAAACGGCTGGCTCGTTGCGCTTGATGATATGTCTGCTGAATATGATGTTGACGATATTTTGCCTGCGATGCGCGGTGGTTTGTCAGTTGACGGAACGCTTTATGCTGCGCCGTTCTATGGCGAAAGCTCCATGATCATGTATCGCACAGACCTGATGGAAAAAGCTGGTCTTGAAATGCCGGATGCGCCGACATGGGAATTTGTGGCTGATGCAGCACGCAAAATGACCGATAAAGATGGCGAAGTTTACGGTATCTGTCTTCGCGGTAAGGCGGGTTGGGGTGAGAACATGGCGTTCCTCACAGCAACTGCAAACGCTTTTGGCGCACGTTGGTTTGATGACAATTGGAATGCTCAATTCGATACAGATGCATGGAAAAACACGCTCAACTTCTATATTGATTTGATGAATGACGCGGGCCCTCCAGGCGCTGCTAATAACGGCTTTAACGAGAACCTTGCACTGTTCCAGCAAGGTAAATGTGGCATGTGGATTGATGCGACAGTTGCTGCATCATTCGTGACTAACCCAACAGATTCAACAGTTGCTGACAAAGTTGGTTTCGCACTTGCGCCGGACACAGGTCTTGGCAAACGCGGTAACTGGCTGTGGGCTTGGGCATTGGCAATTCCTGCCGGTACTCAAAAAGAAGCAGCAGCTAAAGAGTTTATCGAATGGGCAACATCGAAAGAATATATCGAGCTTGTTGCTGAAAAAGAAGGTTGGGCTAATGTGCCTCCAGGCAGCCGTACTTCGCTTTACGAGAACCCAGAATATCAAAAGGTTCCGTTTGCTAAGATGACGCTTGAGTCCATTAACTCAGCTGATCCAACAAATCCAACCGTTGATCCGGTTCCTTATGTTGGCGTCCAGTTTGCTGCTATTCCGGAGTTTGCCGGTATTGCAACGCAAGTTGGTCAAGAGTTCTCTGCTGCCCTTGCAGGTCAACAGACAGCTGAAGAAGCCCTTGCCAAAGCACAGGCGCTTACCAATGACGAAATGGAAGCTGCTGGCTACAAATAAGCTTAAGTGGGTCTCCCAACAGAAGCTCGGGCACAAACAATCGTGTCCGGGTTTCTGTTCAAATCTGAAAAACTTCAAATACTGACGACCTATTTGCCATAATCAAAACAAAACTGGCATTCTTGAAAGGGTTAAGTCATGGCGACACAACATTCACGATCTGCTGCAAAACTGATGAATGCTCCGGCGGTGTTTCTTCTGCTCGTCTGGATGCTCGTGCCGTTGTGCATGACTTTATATTTCTCATTTCTCGACTATCGGCCACTGCGCGGTGTTTATGAGTGGGCCGATGGTTTTGAAAATTATGCCCGCTTTGTAAGTTCAAGCTCATTTACCGATAGTGTTTTGACCACGCTCATAATGGTGGGCGGTATTTTGATGATTACGGTCATTGGCGGTGTGCTTCTGGCTTTGTTGCTGGACCAGCCTATTTGGGGTCAGGGCATTGTGCGTATTTTGGTCATCGCCCCCTTCTTCGTTATGCCAACTGTTTCAGCTTTGGTGTGGAAGAACATGTTTATGAATCCCGTGAATGGGCTGTTTGCCTATTTATGGAAATTCTTCGGGGCAACGCCGATAGATTGGCTGAGCCAAGCGCCGATTTTTTCAATTGTTTGGATCGTGAGCTGGCAGTGGTTGCCATTTGCAACGCTGATTCTTCTAACAGCCATTCAATCGCTGGATAGCGAACAGATGGAAGCTGCGGAGATGGATGGTGCCAGCGCGCTTAGCCGCTTTGCCTATATTACTTTACCGCATTTGGCGCGCGCGATAACCGTTGTTGTTCTTATTCAGACGATCTTTCTGCTCTCTATTTTCGCGGAAATCTTTGTGACCACCAATGGTGCCTTTGGAACCCGTACGCTGACTTATCTTGTTTATCAGCGAGTACTTGAGAGCCAGAACATCGGCCTTGGTTCGGCGGGCGGTATTATTGCGGTCATTCTTGCAAACATTGTTGCGATCTTCCTGATGCGGATCGTTGGCAAGAACCTAGATAATTAGGGAGGAGTGTATCATGGCACGTGAAGTCTCAAGAAGACGGAAAACCGTTGTAACCATCATCGCTTGGGCGATTGGTTTGCTGATCTTTTTCCCAATTTTATGGACGATCCTGACGAGCTTCAAAACGGAAGCTGAAGCAATTGCTGATCCGCCAAGTCTGTTCTTTTTTGATTGGACCTTGGAAAATTATGAGGTTGTTGGAGAGCGCTCTAACTATGGCAAGTTTCTTTGGAACTCCGTGATCTTGGCCGTCGGCTCAACCATTTTTGGATTGATGATTGCCATTCCATCGGCTTGGTCAATGGCGTTTCAACCCGGCAAACGCACCAAAGATGTCATGATGTGGATGCTTTCCACCAAGATGATGCCTGCTGTTGGTGTGTTGTTTCCAATCTATATTCTGGCGCGCAATACCGGTTTGTTCGACACGCATATTCTGCTGATCGTCGTGCTTATGTTGATGAACCTGCCGATTATCATTTGGATGCTCTACACGTATTTCAAAGAGATTCCGGTCGATATTTTGGAAGCTGCGCGCATGGATGGCGCCAGCCTTAAATCGGAGATCATTTACGTGCTCACACCAATGGCGCTGCCGGGCATCGCATCTACCATGCTGCTCAATATTATTTTGGCATGGAACGAAGCTTTTTGGACGCTCAACCTAACCACGATCAACGCTGCACCGCTCACAGCCTTTATTGCAAGCTATTCAAGCCCTGAAGGTCTGTTCTACGCAAAGCTATCGGCAGCATCGACAATGGCGATTGCGCCAATTCTTATCATGGGCTGGTTCAGCCAGAAGCAACTTGTACGCGGCCTGACGTTTGGCGCGGTGAAATAGGTAGATAATCATGGGACGTATTACACTTAAAGACGTAACAAAGAGCTTCGGTGAAACGCAGGTTATTCCGCCGCTCAACCTTGAGATCAATGATGGCGAGTTCGTTGTTTTTGTCGGTCCATCGGGCTGCGGTAAATCAACACTTTTGCGGTTGATCGCAGGCCTTGAAGATGTGACCAGCGGGTCGATTAACATTAATGATATGGATGCGACCAATATTCCGCCAGCTAAGCGCGGTCTTGCGATGGTCTTTCAATCCTATGCGCTTTATCCGCATATGAGTGTGCGCAAAAATATTGGCTTTCCGCTTAAAATGGCTGGTATCGAGGGCGCGCAAGCCACCAAGAAAATCGATGAGGCGGCCAAGGTTCTTAATCTAACGGACTATTTAGACCGCAAGCCCGGTCAGCTTTCTGGCGGACAAAGGCAGCGTGTTGCGATTGGCCGTGCGATTGTTCGCGAACCAGATGCATTTTTGTTTGACGAACCATTGTCCAACCTTGATGCGGCACTGCGTGTGAATATGCGTCTTGAGATATCTGAACTGCACCATCAGCTTAAAACGACTATGATTTATGTAACGCATGATCAGGTCGAAGCGATGACGATGGCCGATAAGATTGTTGTCTTGCGCGCTGGTAATATTGAGCAGGTGGGCTCGCCCATTGAACTTTATAAAAACCCACAAAATCTGTTCGTTGCTGGTTTTATCGGTTCGCCAAAAATGAACTTCATCAACGGCACCAGCGCTTTAGAATATGATGCGCACACGATTGGCGTTCGCCCTGAGCATTTGCGTGCATCAAAAAGCGAAGGCGTTTGGAAAGGTGTGGTTGGGGTTTCTGAACATTTGGGATCTGACACGTTTTTGCGCGTGAATGTCGACGGGATTGAAGATGGCTTGGTCGTTCGCGCCGAAGGCGATGTAGAGCTTTACCATGGCGATACAGTTTATCTGTCGCCTGAAAATGACAGCCGCATCTATAAATTTGATCGAAATGGGCAGGCTATCTAATGAGCCGTTTGACAGGAAAAGCGGCCATTATAACGGGCGCAGCACGCGGTATCGGTAAGGCCTTTGCGCAAGCCTATATTCGTGAAGGCGCATGTGTGGCCATTGCCGATATTGATCTGGATAGAGCCAAACAAACAGCTGCGGAGTTGGGCGATAAAGCCATTGCTGTGCACTGCGATGTAACATCACATACCAGCATTGATGCGGCTGTTGAGGCAACGATTGCTGCATTTGGTCAGATCGATATTCTTATCAATAATGCGGCCATCTTCAGCGCCGCACCGATCATTGAAATTGAGCGTAGCGATTATGCGCGCGTCTTTGACATCAATGTGTCTGGCACATTGTTTATGATGCAGGCCGTTGCACGCCATATGATTGCGCGCGGCAAGGGCGGCAAGATTATCAATATGGCAAGTCAAGCCGGACGCCGCGGCGAACCGCTGGTTGCTGTTTACTGTGCGACCAAAGCGGCAGTTATTTCGCTGACGCAGTCTGCGGGCCAAAATCTCATTCAACACGGCATCAATGTGAACGCGATTGCACCGGGTGTTGTTGACGGTGAACATTGGGAAGCTGTCGATGCGTTTTTTGCCAAATATGAAAACAAAGCGCTTGGACAAAAGAAGAAAGAAGTTGGCGAAAGTGTTCCTTATGGCCGTATGGGCGTAGCGGAAGATTTGACCGGCATGGCTATATTCTTGGCCAGCGCAGAAGCTGACTACATCGTTGCTCAAACCTATAATGTGGACGGCGGCCAATGGATGAGCTAACCGCGCTTTCTAGCATTACATTGAAGGACCTGCCGTCAGGCGTGCGTGTTCCGCACTATGATCGCTCTGTGCTTTCTGCTGGTATTGTTCATATTGGACTGGGCAATTTTCACCGTGCGCATCAAGCTTGGTATTTGCACCGATTGATGGATGCAGGCCTGTGTCATGATTGGGCGATTATTGGTGCCGGCGTTCGTACCAATGATGCGCAGCAACGCGAAAGACTAATCGCGCAAGATTGCCTGACCACTTTGATTGAGCTTGACCCTTCGGGCATGTCGGCGGAAATCAGCGGTTCGATGATAGATTTTTTGCCCGTCGAAGAGGGTAATCAAGCGCTGATTGAGCGCATGGCTCAGCCTGATATTCGCATTGTTTCACTCACGGTGACAGAAGGCGGTTATTATATTGACCCTTCAAGTGGTGGTTTTGATGCAAGCCACCCAGACATTGTGTATGATTCGCAAAATCCTACACATCCCAAGACCGCATTTGGCGCGATGGTTGCAGCTTTAAAATTACGCCGAGAAAAAGAACTTGGTCCTTTCACGGGGCTTAGCTGCGATAATTTGCAGGGCAATGGCACAATTTTAAAGCGCGCTGTTGTGGGCTTAGCTGGTATGTCTGATCCTGATTTGGCGACATGGATTGAAGCTCAATGTACGTTCCCGAACAGCATGGTCGATTGCATCGTTCCGGCAACGGGTCCGAAAGAGCTTGAGCTTGTGCATTCATTTGGCATTGATGACAAAGCGCCCGTTACCCATGAGAATTTTCGCCAATGGGTCATCGAGGATGATTTTTGCGCCGGACGTCCTGATTGGGATAAAGTAGGCGCAACTTTGTCTGGCGATGTTCATGAATATGAAGCCATGAAGCTGCGTATTCTCAATGGCGGTCATCAAATGATTGCTGTTCCGGCTGACTTGCTCGGCATCGATACCATATCGGGCGCGATGGCTCATGATGGCATTCGCGCCATGTTGCAGAAAATTATCAAGCAAGAAGTCGCACCGAACGTAAAATCTGTGCCGAACATGGCACCGCTTGACTATTTGCAGCTTATTGAGCGGCGTTTTTCAAACCCAGAGATCGTTGATACCACACGGCGCGTTGCCTTTGATGGTTCAAGCCGGCAGACGGGCTTTATCGTACCGTCCATCCGTGATGCGCTGGCTGGTGGCCAGCCTATTGATGGTTTGGCGCTCATGAGTGCTTTATGGGCATGCTATTGCTTGGCGCAGCGCGAGGATGGCTCAGCGATTGCGCCGAATGATCCCTACTGGGATGAATTACAAATAGTTGCTCATACTGCACAAAGTAACCCGATAGCTTGGCTAGAGATGCGCAAATATTATGGCGACCTTAGCGAAAACGCGGTGTTCTCGTCAGCCTTTGCTTATTGGTACGAAGTCTTGGCCCGTGACGGCGTTGAAGCGGCTCTATCCGCTTATAATAGCGACAAGGTGCCTGCCGTTTAAAATCGGCGGGTGCATATATTAGATCGCAAAGATGCGGCGGGTAACCGCTGCTCAATATTATTTTCATTTCAGGAAATTGTGCAATCATACGCTTTGGTATGATTGTCTGTGTTCGTCGAAAATGGAGCGGGCGAGGCGATTCGAACGCCCGACCCCAACCTTGGCAAGGTTGTGCTCTACCCCTGAGCTACGCCCGCTCATCTTCGTGAAATGCTAAGCATTCCTTCGAACTGCCGCTATATGCGTCAAGCGCTAACTAATTGCAATATGATTTTGCAAAAAATTTGTCACATAATTTCGAAGTGGTTTTCAACGTGCGCTTGCAATGCTCTATTATGTTCAAGATACAGGGCCAACATTAGATTTTATTCAAGGCGGTATAGCGGATGAAGAGCAGCAACGATCTATTTTCATTCTTGAGTGAACTTTCAATCGACGTGAAAAATACAGAGCACGAAGCGGTGTTCACGGTAGCCGAATCACAGGCGCTGCGTGATGAGATTGGGGGCGGGCATACCAAGAACCTTTTTCTTAAAGACAAAAAGGGCCGCTACTTTCTTTTAACGGTATTAGAAGATGCCGAGATTAATTTGAAAACAGTTCATCAAAAGATCGGGGCGCAGGGGCGTGTCTCTTTTGGTAAGCCAGAGTCGCTTATGGAATATTTAGGCGTTATGCCCGGTTCCGTCACAGCCTTTGGCATTATTAATGATACGGACAATCAGGTTAGCTTGATATTAGATGCGCGTCTGATGGAAAATGACATCATAAATTGCCATCCACTGCGCAATACAGTCACAACATCCATTGCGGTTGAAGATTTAAAGAAGTTTGTCACGGCAACGGACCATGCGTTGCAAATCATTGCTTTGGATGAAAAACCGACTTCTTGACTTGAAAATAGTGCATGAAAACGCGACATGCAGTCATAATTGTAGATTGATGCGATAGGAATGAACAGATGAGCAATAACGACAATCCTTTTGCACCCAGTGCAGGCAGCGGTTATGGCGCAGCTTCTGTTGGATATGGCGGGCAGTCTGTTGATCAGGCAGCACCTCAGGCGCCACAGCCTGCGCCTCAAGCACCGCAACCGATCGTGGGGTCAACGATTATCGGCGCTGGTTCAGCTTCGGGTGATTCTGGTCCATTGATTAAAGACACAACAACAGCTGAATTTACAGCCGATGTTATCGAAGCATCGAAAACAACGCCGGTATTGATCGATTTTTGGGCACCGTGGTGCGGGCCGTGTAAGCAGCTAACACCGATTATCGAAAGCGCGATTCAAAAAGCGGGCGGCAAGGTCAAGCTTGTTAAAATGAATATTGATGAACATCCGGCAATTCCAGGTCAGATGGGCATTCAGTCTATTCCGGCGGTTGTTGCATTTATCGATGGTAAGCCTGCCGATGGTTTTATGGGCGCAAAGAGCCAGAGCGAAGTTGACGCTTTTGTTAAAAAGATTGCCGATAGCGCAGGCGCTGATGATACGGCGGCGATGATTGAGCAAGCTTTTGAGCAGGCACGCGCAGCGATTGATGCGGGCGATATCAATGGCGCAGCGCAAATATACCAAGCGGTGATGCAGCACGCGCCTGACAATGCAGATGCCTATGGTGCTCTTGCTGGTTTGATGGCTGATTATGGCCAGATTGATCAGGCACAAGCGATGCTTGATCAAGCACCAGAACAATTTGCAAATCATGCCGCCTTAGCTGGCGTAAAAGCAAAGTTGGAACTGGCAGCAAAAGTTGCAGGACTTGGTGATCCTGAGGCGCTAAAAGCACGCCTTGATCAAAATCCTGCAGATCACGATGCAGCGTTTGACATGGCGCAAATTGAAAATGCACGCGGTAATAAGGATAATGCCGCTGATTTGTTGCTTGGCATTATGAAGGCTGACCGCGAGTGGCGCGAGGATGGTGCGCGCAAGGAACTTCTCGTGTTCTTTGAAGCGTGGGGACCAATGGATCCTGCAACGCAATCTGCGCGCCGCAAATTATCAGCCATTTTATTCCGGTGATGATTTTTAGGTTTAGCGCATTGGTGCTAAATCCAAACTCAGCTCAAAGTCGATAATCCAAGCCGATCTTTGCCTTGCAATTTCGGTTTGCTGTTCCATCTCTTGTTTAAGTGAAACAACAGCCCCCATAATTGGATCAGTTTTAATGAAGGCAGGAAATTTTACTTATAAGGATCTCAACGACATTCCAGCCGTCGTTCCTGTTTTCCCGCTTTCCGCTGCATTATTGCTGCCGGGAAGCCAGATGCCTTTGAATATTTTTGAACCGCGCTATCTGGCGATGTGTGATGCTGCGCTAAAAACTAACCGATTGATCGGCATGGTTCAGCCGGTTTTTAGTGGTGATATAGGCAGCAAGGAAAATCCTAACCTCTGCAAAGTTGGATGTCTTGGGCGGATTGTCTCATTCACCGAGAGCGGAGATGGTCGCTATCTCATCAACCTCCAAGGCGTAAGCCGCTACCGGATTATAGAAGAGGTGAGCGCGAAGACGCCGTTTAGGCAGTGCCGCATCGCAGCCTTTGCCCATGATCTTTCTAGCCAGAGCAATAATGGGGATGATGTAAACCGCGACGAGCTTCTTGAAACATTCAGGCTTTACCTTGATGCCAATGATCTTGAGGCAGACTGGGAGAACGTCAACAAGGCGGGCAATGAATCACTGGTCAATGCTTTGTCTGTGATGTCGCCTTATGGTCCTGCCGAAAAACAGGCTTTGTTAGAGGCTCCTGATTTGAAAAGCCGCGCCGATACATTGATCGCACTGACGCAGATTGCCCTTGCGCGTGATGCGGATGGCGATGAGTATGCACAGACGTTGCAATAGTGACATCCGGCTCTATGCTTGGGCCGATTGAAGCAAGGGCGTTTGATGGCTGATCCCAATAATATTGATATTGTACCTATCGAAGAAGGCGTCAAAGCGGACAATGTTTTGCTTGCTGGACAGATGATGCAATTGCTTGTTTGCCCGCTCACGAAGCAATCTTTGAAATATGATAAGGAGCGCCAAGAGCTTATATCAGTCTCAGCGCGATTGGCCTATCCTGTGAGAGGCGGCATTCCTATTTTATTGCCATCAGAGGCGCGCCGTCTTGATGAAGATGAAATGAAAAAGAAGAAATGAGTGACGCGCCTTTAAAGAGCAAACAAAAGCGGGGTGCGCTTCGCCGCGATGCGTTGATTCAAGCCGCCGCTGCCTTGTTTTGGATTAAGGGATATACCGGAACTAGCCTTGCCGATGTTGCCAAGGCCTCGGATGTGCCGCTTGGCAATCTTTACTATTATTATAAAACCAAAGCGGATTTAGCGCTGGGTGTTGCCAATTTTTTTGCCGATGAAACCCGTGCGCTGATTGAATCGGTATCAGAGGAAAAAACGGAACCGCGTGCGCGTTTGAAATTTCTGGTGGAGCGCATGCGCGCGACACAGGGCAAACGGCTTAGCTATGGCTGCCCTATTGCGGCTGCATGCCGCGACTTTCGTGAAACTGCACCCGAAGCGAGCACGCGCGCAGGTGAAAGCTTTTCACTTCTGATTGCGTTTATTGCCGAGGAGCTGGGTAAGACGGGGCGCAAACCGTCGGTTGCTTTGCTTAAAGCGCGTCATGTCATTGCCGACTGGCAAGGCGGCATTGCACTGGCGCACGGATTGCAACAACCCAATGTGTTGGCTGAAACATATGCGCGTATGGAGCGCACGCTTGCCAGTTGAGTAATTGCAGGAAAGTAGGGCTGGTTTTCCTGCAATTATATAAAACAAAAAGTTAGATTTTTTCGCCGCGCAGCAAGCGCGGTGTTTGGCCTGAAATGCCGGAAGCTTGGCTGATGAAATAATCTTTTAGCTTTGGCAAACGGTCAACCACACCAAGCCCGAATGAACGCAAAGCACGTAACGGTGCGATGTCATTGGAAAACAGCCTGTTTAAAATGTCGGTGGTTGCACCCATTTGCACGGTGTCGAACCGGCGCCAGCGCTGATATTCTTCCAGAACATTGATCGCGCCAATATCAAGACCAAGGCGGTGTGCTTCGACGATTTTTTCTGCCAGTGCTGCCGCATCCTTGAAGCCTAAGTTCAACCCTTGGCCAGCAATGGGATGAATGCCGTGGGCTGCATCACCAGCGAGCGCAAAGCGCGGTTTTACAAAGTCACGGGCCAATGTCAGGCCAAGCGGATAAGCGCGTGGTTTTGTTTCGACTTTGATGTCGCCCAGCTTGAGCCCGAAGCGTTGTTCTAACTCTATATCGAATGTAAATTCGTCGCCATCGATCAGGCGCTGTGCTTTTTCGGTGCTTTCCGTCCACACAATGGATGAGCGATTATTGGTAAGTGGCAAAATTGCAAAAGGACCAGCGGGCAGGAAATGTTCTTCGGCGCGGCCTTCATGATCGCGTTCATGGGCAATGGTTGCAACGATACCGGACTGGCCATAATCCCAGTGAACTGTCTTTATGCCTGCCATATCGCGCAGGCGGGAGTTTACCCCATCACAAGCAATAAGCAGTTTGGCGCTGATTGTATTGCCGTCCGCTAAGTGTATCTCGGCAGATTGATTTTCTTCGTTGTTTTCAAAATTCGTAACACCAACACCTTGAATGATATCAACGCCAAATTCGTCGCAGCGTTTACGCAATGCGCGGATCATTTCGACATTGGGTATCATGCGGGCAAAAGGTTCGCCCTCTTCGACATTGCCTGCAAACGTCAGAAAGACGGGCCGAACCGGATCGCTTGTTCTGCTATCGGTGACGACCATTTCATTGATGGGCTGTGCGTGCGGCAAAATATCTTGCCAGCAATTGAGCTGTTCAAGCATGCGCACCGCAGCGGCGGCAACAGCAGATGCGCGACCGTCATTTTGCCACACATTTTCAGGCGCTGCATCGACCACAACAATTTTTAAGCTTGGCGCTGAGCTGGCGATAGAAACCGCAGTTAAAAGACCAACATAACCAGCACCCGCAATGAGGATATCTGCTTTTTGCGGCAGTTTGTGCTTTGCCGGTTCTTTAGATGTTGCTGCTTTTGCCATTTGAGCGGCCTACCTTCCTGCTGTGGTTCAACGCGTGAACCCGTGTATGCAGTTGACTTAATACGCCTTCCTTGTAGCAAGACACTTAGTAATTTTCCATCGATGAGAATACAAGGAAAAACCGATGTCTGCTGCCATGGATGAGCTATTAGAAACTTTGGACCTTACACATCTGGAAGACAATGTGTTCCGTGGTCGCAGCCCGCAAGCAGGTTGGCAGCGGGTTTTTGGCGGACAGGTGATCGGTCAGGCGCTTATTGCTGCGCAGCGCACGGTTGCAAGTGACCGCTTCGTCCATTCGATCCATTGTTATTTCCTGCGGCCTGGTAATCCTAATGTGCCGATCGACTATCATGTTGATACACTTCGTAACGGTATGAGTTTTACAACGCGGCGTGTGGTTGCGCATCAAGATGAAAAACCAATTTTTGCCATGTCTGCATCGTTTCAAATCGAAGAAGACGGGTTGGAGCATTATATGCCGCAGCCTCTTAACATTCCGATGCCGGAAGATTTGGCTGGCGAAAAAGCATTGGTTGAACAAATCAAAGATAGTCTGCCGGAGAATGTGAAAAAATATTGGGGCCGTGAGCGACCTGTTGAGCTTCGCCCTGTTTCTTTAAAGCATTATATGAGCAAGGACCCTTTGCCGCCGCTTCAAGATATGTGGCTTAGAACAACGGGGGATGTTCCCGATAGCCGTGTCGTACAGGCTGCGGTTCTTGGCTACTTATCGGATATGACTTTGCTTGATACGGCGCTTTTTGCTCACGGCAGGTCAATTTTTGATAGTGATCTGCAGGTTGCCAGCCTTGACCATTCCATGTGGTTCCACAGGCCCAACAAGCTGGATGATTGGCTGCTTTATAGTCAAGATAGCCCAAATTCCTCAGGCGCGCGCGGCTTCACACGTGGCTCGCTTTATGCCCGTGATGGTTCATTGGTTGCTTCTGTTGCACAAGAAGGCCTCATTCGGCAGGTTAAGCCTAAAAATTAGGCAGAATCTAAGTGCCGCCTATTTTTTCATCTGTTCAAATGTTGGGCATTTTTGAATGTATTCGCGTTTAAATGGAATATTTGTTATAAAATACAAATAGTTAAATAAAAATTTTCGACTTGGCACGCTACGTGAATAGTCCCCAGTGAAGCGAAGCACGGTTTCGTGTTTTTCGTAGTGAGCCCGACATGGTGTCGGATCACAAAATGAAACTGGGGAAATACGCGCATGAAAATAGTCATGGCAGTTATTAAGCCTTTCAAGCTGGATGAGGTGCGTGAAGCACTTACCGGTCTTGGCGTTCAGGGTGTTACCGTGACAGAAGTCAAAGGTTACGGCCGTCAAAAGGGCCACACAGAGATTTATCGCGGTGCTGAATATGCCGTGAGTTTCTTGCCAAAACTAAAGCTCGAATTGGTGATCGATGACGATCTAACTGACAAAGTTATTGAAGCCATCACTGGTGCTGCAAAAACCGGCCAAATCGGTGACGGCAAAATCTTCGTCTATTCCATTGATCATGCGGTACGCATTCGTACCGGCGAAACGGATTCTGCAGCGCTTTAAGCGGCAGCATTTCGTCAGGAGAAAATTACATGACCATTTCTAAACTTTCAAAACTGACAGTGTTGGGTAGCGCCGCTGCCTGCTTGTTGTCAGTGCCTGCATTTGCGCAGGACGCAGCACCGGCAGTTACGCCGGACGTTGCTTATATTCTCAATACATTGCTTTTCCTCATCGGCGGTTTTCTCGTCATGTGGATGGCGGCAGGCTTTGCAATGCTTGAAGCTGGATTGGTGCGTTCGAAAAACGTTTCCATGCAGTCTTTGAAAAACGTCGCTCTGTTTGCGATTGCTGGCATTATGTATTGGCTGGTTGGTTACAACCTAATGTATACAGGTGTTGATGGCGGCTTTATCGGCTCAATCGGTTCATATAGCTTTGATCCTGTTGGTCTTGAAGGTGCAGATACTGCTGCACTTCTTGATACAGGTTATTCAACAGCATCTGACTGGTTCTTCCAGATGGTGTTTGTGGCAACAGCTGCATCTATCGTATCTGGTTCGCTTGCAGAACGTATCAAGCTTTGGCCTTTCCTTGTCTTCACAGTCGTATTGACAGGCTTCATCTACCCAATCGCCGGTTCATGGCAATGGGGAGCTGGCTGGTTGTCTGAAATGGGCTTTTCAGACTTTGCCGGTTCAACACTTGTTCACTCTGTTGGTGGCTGGGCTGCTCTTGCTGGCGCTCTTCTACTTGGCGCACGTACAGGCAAATATGATGCATCAGGCCGCGTTAACCCAATGCCTGGTTCAAACATTCCGCTTGCGACTTTGGGTACGTTCATCCTGTGGCTCGGTTGGTTCGGCTTTAACGGCGCATCGCAGCTTGCAATGGGCACAATTTCAGATGTTTCAGACGTGTCACGTATCTTCGCGAACACAAATATCGCGGCTGCAGGCGGTGTTGTAACAACAATCGTTCTTCTTCAGCTTCTATACAAAAAAGTTGATGTAACGATGGTTCTCAACGGTGCACTTGCTGGTCTTGTTGCGATTACTGCTGAACCGCTTGCCCCAGCCGTATGGCAGGCGCTTGTTATCGGTGCTGTTGGCGGTGCGATTGTGGTCTTCACAGTTCCGCTTCTCGACAAGCTAAAAATCGATGATGTTGTTGGTGCTATTCCAGTTCACTTGTTTGCCGGTATCTGGGGCACAATCATCGTGCCATGGACAAACAGCAGTGCTTCATTTGGTACGCAGTTCATCGGTATCATTGCTTATGGTGTGTTTACACTGGTTGCCTCGTTTGCCGTGTGGTTCGTCATCAAATCGGTTATTGGTCTACGTGCTAGCGCCGAAGATGAAATGATGGGTCTCGACAAAGCTGAAGTTGGTGTCGAAGCCTACCCAGAATTCCGATCATAATTAAAAAAATATAGGAAGGGGCGGCTTCGCCCCTTTCATAAGAATACAAAATGATCCTCCCATCCCGTCGTGATGTTTACATCACAACACCTTGTCCGGCCCAGATTTACTTCTGGTGCCGGATCTTTTTTAATTACGTAAACAACGCGGAAATTTGCATGGTTAATGAGCGCTTAACCATACGCGGCTAGATTAAACCCTAATTCCTTGAGTAGATTCAGTATTAGGGACGTAAAATGCAGGTCAAACGCGATCGCTTTGCTTCGGCAGATTCGGATTTTGATGCCTATGAGCTTCCACAAGAAGCCCATAGCAGTAAAATGACCCATTTGCTGTGGCGGCAAGCGGAAATTGCTGGCGGGCTGGTTTTGCTGTTGTTCGTTGTATTTGTGATTGCCGCCTTGGCGACATGGAATGCAGCGGACCCAAGCTTTTCTCATGCAACCGATTCGCCTGTAACCAATGCCATGGGGTTTGCTGGTTCGGCCGTTTCAGACCTGCTTATTCAATTTTTTGGCCTTGCCTCTCTTGCTGTTCTCGTGCCGCTTTTGTTTAAAAGCTATGCGCTTGTGCGTGGAAATCATTGGAACTTGGCGCTGCGCCGTTTAGGTGCTTGGCTTTCAGGCAGCTTACTTTTTGCAGCATTTTTGGGCTGTTTTCCAACAACGCAAGCATGGCCAATGCCAACGGGCCTTGGCGGTGTTATGGGCGATATGGTCCTTAAAATACCGGGCCTATTTCTTGGCGGTTACCCGCAAGGCTTTTTCGCATTTCTAGTCGGTGCAGTTCTGTTTGTGCCTGCATTGTGGTCGATTGCGATTGCCTCTGGCTTCCTTTGGAAACAAAAAGCACACAATGAAAATGATATGCCGCATGATGCCATGGCACATGATGAGGGCGAAGGTTTTGTGCGCTTTGTTAGCTTGGGCGCGATCATGCATGGATTTTATTCTGCAAAAGCTGCGATTCGCCGCCGCTTGCCACAGCGTGCTAAACCAGCTGCAATAATGGCACGGCGTGCTGCACATTATGATGAGCCATCTTTTGAGGCTTCAGCGCAGGGGCACCCTGTTGAGCCAGATATGGGCTATGCTGCACCAGATTCTTATGAAGTTGATGATGCAAATTATTCAGCTGAATATGCTGGCGAAAATTGGGATGGCGCTGAAGATTGGGCGCCGCAAGTGGCTCCAAATGATGTGCGCCCAGATGCTACACCGCGCGTTGCAGCGCCTGCACAAATTGCACCTGCTTCTGGCGGATCAGCACGGGTTGAGCCTGCTGCACCGAAACCAAAGCCAAGTGTTCGCGTTCAACGCGAAGCCCAGCCGTCACTGATTAAGGACAATGGCTATGAATTGCCGCCAGTGCATTTGCTCAATGAGCCAAAAAACACTGTGCGCGATGAAAGCCTTTCACCCGAAGCATTGGAGCAAAATGCCCGTGTTCTTGAAGGTGTTTTAGAAGATTTTGGCGTTAAAGGTGAGATCATTCATGTACGGCCCGGTCCGGTTGTTACAATGTATGAGCTAGAGCCAGCGCCTGGTATCAAATCATCCCGTGTCATCGGCCTTGCTGAAGATATTGCCCGCTCTATGAGCGCTATTGCAGCGCGTGTGGCGGTGGTTCCTGGCCGTAATGCCATTGGTATCGAATTGCCAAATAATTTGCGTGAGACGGTTTATTTCCGTGAAATGATTGCGTCTGCAAATTATGATAATTCCAAAGCAAAACTGGCAATGGCGCTGGGTAAAACCATAAATGGTGAGCCGGTCATTGCCGATCTGGCAAAAATGCCGCATTTGCTCGTGGCTGGTACAACAGGTTCTGGTAAATCGGTTGCTATCAACACCATGTTGTTGTCACTGCTCTACAAATTGTCACCTGCTGAGTGCCGGTTGATTATGATCGACCCAAAAATGCTCGAACTATCTGTCTATGACGGTATTCCGCATTTGCTGACGCCGGTTGTTACTGATCCTAAAAAAGCCGTTGTCGCGCTTAAATGGACCGTGCGCGAAATGGAGCAACGCTATAAAAACATGGCGAAGCTCGGTGTACGAAACATTGATGGTTTTAACACCCGCGTAAAAGAGACAATGGATAAGGGTGAAGAAATTACCCGTACTGTTCAAACGGGTTTTGATCGTGAAACCGGTGAAGCGATTTACGAAACAGAAGCACTTGATCTTGAGCATATGCCATATATCGTCGTGGTGATCGATGAGATGGCTGACTTGATGATGGTCGCCGGTAAAGAGATTGAAGGGGCGGTTCAACGCCTTGCGCAGATGGCGCGTGCAGCGGGTATTCATGTTGTTATGGCAACGCAGCGTCCATCGGTTGATGTTATCACCGGTACAATTAAAGCTAACTTCCCGACCCGTATCTCGTTCCAAGTAACATCGAAGATCGACAGCCGAACTATTCTTGGTGAAATGGGCGCTGAACAGCTGCTTGGCATGGGCGATATGCTCTATATGGCTGGCGGCGGACGCATTCAGCGTGTTCACGGACCATTTGTGTCAGATGAAGAAGTTGAAGAAATCGTCAAGCACCTGAAACTACAGGGCGTGCCGCAATATCTTGAAGCTGTGACAGAAGATGATGACGAAGACGATGGTGATTCGGGCTCTGGCGGCGGTAATAGCGCTGGCGGCATGGGCGATTCGGAAGATCCTTATGATCAAGCGGTTGCCGTTGTGCTGCGTGATCGCAAAGCATCAACCAGCTATATTCAGCGCCGCCTTGGCATTGGTTATAACCGCGCTGCATCATTGATTGAACGTATGGAAGATGAAGGTGTGATCGGCCCTGCAAACCATGCAGGTAAGCGCGATATTTTAGTGCCATCGGAAGAAGAGCAACAAATGGGCGGCATGATGTAGGCGATAATTGCAACATTGTGCCGGATTGCCGCCACATAACAGTCAAACTATCTCCTTATGAACTGCGTATGAAGTCCCTGAGGGCAAGATGGAAAAGAGAACATTATGAATAAGAACACTGCTTTAATACGTCGATCATTTCTTGCGCTCTGCACAGGCGCTGTCTTGGGGGCGTCCATCTTATCGTCGCCAGCTAGAGCTGATGCGCCTCAAGCGATTGCGGATCATTTCTCAAGTGTCAAAACCATGATGGGTGAGTTTGTGCAGTTTGGCCCATCGGGCGAACAAACGGGCGGAAAGTTCTTTATCGAACGGCCGGGTAAAGTTCTTTTTCTTTATGAAGAACCATCGAAAATTCGTGTGGTGTCTGATGGCTCCACCGTTGTTGTGAACAATAAGAAGCTGGATACTTGGGATACATATCCATTAAACAAAACGCCGCTTCAGATTGTGCTGGGCGATAAAATTGATCTGTCCGGCAACAAAGTTAAGTCTGTTAAGCAGGCCGACGATCTGACCACCATTGTCATGCATGATAAGCAAGTTTTTGGTGACAGCGAAATCACCATGATGTTCGACCCTAAGAATTATGATTTGCGCCAATGGACGATTAAAGACGCAAAAGGCAAAGATACCACGGTAATGATCTTTAACGTCAAAGAGGGCGTGAAGTTTGGCGCACGCACATTTGCGATTGATTACAACCGTATTCGCGAATCTAAAAAGAACAACTAACTCTTAAAAAATCTAATTTGTGAGCGGCGGCACCTTTTCAGGTGTCGCCGCTTGTGTTTTTGCCGCTGGGTCTGCACAAGATCAACCTCACTTATGAGGATCAGCGCATGGCAGATAGTTCGTTTTCATTGGCAACTTGGAATATCAATTCGGTGCGTCTGCGCCGTGAGATGGTTGAAAGTTTTTTAAATGAACATCAGCCGGACGTCTTGTGTTTGCAGGAAACGAAATGTCCTGACAGCGATTTTCCAGCCGCAGCGTTCGCAAAATTGGGCTATTCCCACATCGCGATCCACGGCCAAAAGGGCTATCACGGCGTTGCAACGCTTTCAAAATATCCGCTGACTGAAATTAACAAACGCAAATTTTGTGAAATTGACGATACGCGGCATATTGAATGTATCGTTGATACGGGGACGAAAAAAATACGCGTCCATAATTTCTATGTTCCTGCAGGCGGCGATGAGCCAAATCGCGAGATCAATGTGAAATTCGCCCATAAGCTGGATTTTCTTGAAGAAATGCGCGCGATTACGGCTGAGCCTGGTTCAGCTGATGGGTCCATTCTTGTTGGCGATCTAAACATTGCGCCGCTGGTATCAGATGTTTGGTCGCATAAGCAGCTTTTGAAAGTTGTCAGCCACACGCCAATTGAAACCGAAACGCTGGAAGATTTGCGCGTTAAAGGTGGTTGGGCCGATTTGATTCGCAGTCATATTCCAGAGCCAACACCCGTCTTTACATGGTGGAGTTACCGCTCGAAAGACTGGCAAACATCGAACCGTGGACGTAGACTTGACCATATTTGGTCTTCTGAAAACCTAGTGGCGCCGCTTGAAAATATTGAAATTATTAGTGAGGCGCGCGGCTGGGAGCGTCCATCGGACCACGTTCCTGTTATTGCGCGTTTTGCACTTTAAGCGCACTGGCGCTTAAAAATCGTGCCTATCGTCAAACCGATGTTCCATGGTGCCGATGCTGGCTAAAAACTCTTGGAGTCTTTCCAAGATATCACGATGAATATCGGCTGCGATTTCTGGATATTCCGACAACATGCGGTGAAACAATGAACGGTTGATGCGAATCAGTTCGCAATCGGTCTTGGCCACTGCGCCTGTTAATCGGTTGGTATCTGTGAGCATGGCCATTTCGCCAATAATCGCGCCCGGCCCGACTGTTTTGACGGTTTTCATTTCATCGCCCGCTAAACGGACCAGATCAATCTCGCCGCTAGCGACAACAAAACCACAGTCAGCGCGGTCATTTTCACGGAAAATGTTGCGACCCTTGCTAAATCTCAAACGCTCTGAGCCAAACGCCAAAAGACGCAATTGCTCTGTGTGCAATGCGTCGAAAATTTGTGCGGATGCAATGATCCGAATGTCATCATCCAATGACAAAGCAAGTCCCCTAAACTGATATCCATATTAGCCCATCAGGGGCTGTTATAGTAGCGCAGTTCATTTGAAAAGATCGCACAGAGCGAAACTGCATCTATTGCTTGCTCAAGGGACCAGTTTATAGCCGCCGCTTTCTGTCACTAGAATGGCAGCGTTAGACGGATCGCTCTCGATTTTTTGGCGCAAACGATACACATGTGTTTCAAGTGTGTGCGTTGTGACGCCAGAATTATAACCCCAAACCTCTTCAAGCAATGTGTCGCGGCTAACGACCTTGCCGCCTGTGCGGTAAAGAAACTTGATGATTGCCGCTTCTTTTTCCGTCAATCGCACTTTGCCGCCATTAGCATCCAAGAGCAATTTTTGGCTTGGTTTGAACGTATAAGGGCCGACTACAAAAGTTGCGTCTTCGGACTGCTCATGCTGGCGCAATTGTGCGCGCATACGCGCTAGCAGAACGGCAAATTTGAACGGCTTGGTGATATAATCATTGGCACCAGCTTCTAGTCCAAGGATTGTATCTGAATCAGTGTCGTGACCTGTCAGCATAACGATCGGCGATTTGAAGCCGCCTTTGCGCAAAAGCTTTACAGCTTCACGGCCATCCATATCTGGCAGGCCAACATCCATCACGATGAGGTCAATCATTTGGCTGCGTGCAGCTTCAATACCCTTTGCAGCAGAAGCTTCTTGCAAAACTTCGAACTCTTCATAAAGGGACAATTGCTCTACGATTACTTCGCGAAGGTCGTTGTCATCATCAACCAGTAGGACTGTGCGTGTCGTCATAGATCACCTTATCGGCTAGAATTCAGTCTCGATATGTTCATCGATACGAATATGTTACTTAAATATATATACAGCAACAAAGGGCTAATCGTAAAATATCGTCAATTCATGACCTATTGCGGTATTTTTCTTGAGGGGCAATTAAATTTCGATGAACTTTTTGAGAACTCTCCGTGTACAGCGCCAACCGGGTGATCCTTGCAAAGGCATTATTGTTGCTCAAAACCGCATTATCCGTTGTGCTTTGGGGCGCTCTGGTCCCAGCGTTTTTAAACGTGAAGGGGATGGCGCAACGCCAGCGCACCGTCCTTTGCGTCCGATCAGCGGGTTTTTTCGCAGCGACCGTGTGCAACGGCCAAAGTCCACATTGTCCTTTGAAGCGCTTATGCCAAATGACGGCTGGTGTGACGCGCCAACGCACCCAAATTATAATATGCCTGTCGATCTGCCGTTTGGCGCTTCCCATGAAAAGATGATGCGCGACGACAAGCTTTATGACATTGGCATCATTCTGGATTGGAATATGCCAGTGACGGGCCGAAAGCGTTTTGGTGGTTCGGCGATATTCTTTCATCTTTGCAGGTCTGGCTACAAGCCGACAGAAGGCTGCATCGCAATTGAAGAAGCCGACATGCGTTGGCTACTCCAATATATGACAATCGATACGACAATAATGGTTTGCCGATAAACTAAGCCTCGAGCTTGTTTATAGGGGCGGGTTTTCCAACTCGCCCATGCGGCAAACTTCCAACCATTCCTGCTTCGTAACGGGCTGCACAGATAGGCGCATGGATGTAACGAGTGACATTTTTTCCAGTGCGGGATTAGCTTTTACCGCTTTGAGCGTTACAGGTTTTGGCATGTCGCAAACCGCTTTGATGTCCACGCAGTCCCAGCGGTCGTCATTAATGGTTGTGTCAGGGTGGCTGAGCGCACAAACTTCCGCGATGCCCACAACTTCTAGCCCTTCATTGGAATGGTAGAAGAATGCTTTATCGCCGATTTTCATCTGGCGCATATTGTTGCGCGCTTGATAGTTGCGGATACCGTCCCATTCTTCACCGGCTTCGCCTTTGGCTTTTTGCATTTCCCATGACCATTTGAATGGCTCGGATTTAAACAACCAATAGTTCTTTTCCATTACATACTCTCTGTCGGGCTTTATGTTTGATCGCTTAGCTAGCTAATTGAGCGGTTTGGTCAAGCGGGCTTAATGACTGCTTCTGATTTTAACGGGCGGGCCATCAATTGGGCAATGGCTTCATCGACATTGATAGAGCCAGATAATAATTCATTGACGGCAAAAATCAGCGGCGCATCAATATTGTTATTCTGTGCGATCGAAGCGGCAATTTGAGCTGTTTTGACACCTTCGGCTAATTTCATATGTGTGAGATCTTCGCCGCGCCCGATGGCGGCGCCATAGGCGAAATTACGTGATTTTTCAGAGCTGCAGGTCAATACGAGGTCGCCAAAGCCAGATAGGCCGCTCAATGTTTCGGCTTGTGCGCCCAAGGCCAGTGCAACGCGCTGTAATTCAGCAAATCCGCGTGTTGTGAGCGCAGCAAGAGCGCTTGCGCCCAAGGACCGTCCGTGAACAATGCCAGCCGCTATGGCCAAAACATTTTTCAAAGCGCCGCCATAATCAACGCCCAATTGATCATTGCTGGCATAGCAGCGTAGATTTTTATTCGAAAGTGCAGCACAAAGCGCCAGCGCTGTTTTGGTTTCATCAGCGGCAATTGTTACGGCTGTGGGCAGATTGCTTGCAACATCAATGGCAAAACTTGGGCCGGAAAGCGTTGCAACCTGATGGTTTGGGAAAATGCGGTGCAGAATTTGCCCCATTGTTTCGCCCGTGTTCTGATCGATACCCTTGGCGCAAGAAATAATTACTGTACCGGAACCGATGCTCGAGGCAATCTTTTGCGCCGTATCAGCCAGTGTTTGAGCAGGCGTTACCAGCAAGATGATATCTGCGCCTGAAATGCTTTCCAGCAAAGCATCGCTAAAGGTGAGGTTCGTGCTCAGTTGTACGCCGGATAAATATTTATCGTTACGGCCGCTCTCACGCATCAATTGCATTTGCGCTGGATCGCGGCCCCACAATGTTACAGTTTTGCCATTGGCGGCTTGGTTTGAGGCAAGGGCAGTTCCCCATGCGCCTGAACCTAAAACAGTGATTTTGTTGCTCATGCTTTTGCGCCTTTTTTGCCTGAGCCGATAATCGGTGCGCTATCGCTATCCAATGGCCAGCGTGGGCGGGGAATAGCGTCCATATCAGATTGTGCACCAGCTGCCAGCTGTTCAAGCCCTGCCCAAGCAATCATTGCTGCATTGTCGGTACAAAGCGCGATAGGCGGCGCAAGGAATGAAAAGCCTTGCTCGGCACATGCTGCCTCCAGCATCGTGCGTATTGCCTTATTGGCCGCGACACCGCCCGCAACAACAAGCGTTGGTTGGTCATCGATAAATTCATTTCGGTAACGTGACAAGCTGCGCGAAACACGATCTTTGAGCGATTCTGTAACGGCAAGTTGAAACGAAGCGCATAGATCATTAATGTCATGTTCTTTAAGCGGGCCAAGCTCGGTTGCCTGTCTGCGCAGGGCTGTTTTCAAGCCTGAAAAGGAGAAATCCAAACGATCTTCACCTTTGAGCGGACGGGGCAAAGAAAAGCGCTTTGCATCGCCTTTAAGCGCATGTTGTTCAACAGCAGGGCCGCCCGGATAGGCAAGCCCTAAAAGCTTAGCCGTCTTATCAAATGCTTCGCCCAGCGCATCATCAATTGTTGATGCCCAGCGCTCATAATCGCCAAGCGAACGCACAAGGACGATTTGTGTATGCCCGCCTGAGACCAGCAACAATAAATAGGGAAATTTAATGCCATCGGTGAGGCGTGCGGTGAGGGCATGGCCCTCCAGATGATTAATCGGCAAGAAGGGCTTGTTCTGCGCATAAGCAATGGCTTTGCCAGTCATCACACCAACGATTAAGCCGCCCACCAAGCCTGGACCTGTTGTCGCAGCAATGGCGTCAATATCGTCCCAGCTGCAGTCGGCATCGCTTAATGCACGTTGAATTATGCCGTCGAGTTTTTCCACATGCGCGCGTGCGGCAATTTCAGGCACAACGCCGCCAAAGGCTGCATGGTCGTCAATTTGGCTATGGACGACATTTGATAGGATTTCACCTTGGACAAGATTGGCGTCGCCGCGCACGATAGATGCAGCGGTTTCATCGCAACTTGTTTCAATACCCAATATGGTTAGCATAATAGATGGCTTGTTCTTAAGATCGGTTTGTTGCATCACACAGCTAGACCAAAGCGGACCGCGTGCTGCTTGGATTTGGCCTAACACGAATGAAAAAGGTTGCAAATAGTGGCTTCGACCCCGCAAAAAATCGGGATTGGTACCCGTGGCAGTCCGTTGGCATTGGCGCAGGCGCATGAAGTGCGTGATCGCTTGATTGCCGCACACGGCTCAGATGCTGTTGATATCGAGATTCACGTCATTTCTGTTGTGGGTGACCGTGTTCAAGATCGCTCGCTTTCCGAGATTGGCGGCAAGGGACTTTTCACCGAGGAGATCGAAGCGAAGCTCTCCAGCGGTGATATTGATATCGCTGTTCATTCGTCCAAAGACATGCCGACCAAATTGCCAGATGGTTTGGCGCTGATTGCGTTTCTTGAACGCGAAGATCCGCGCGATGCCTTTATCAGCCATTCGGTAAAAAACATTCTGGAAATGCCAGAAGGTGCGGTGCTTGGAACCTCCTCTTTGCGGCGTCAGGCGCTGGCACTGCGTGCGCGTCCTGATTTGAAGATTGTTGGCTTTCGCGGCAATGTGCAAACACGGCTTAAAAAATTAAGCGATGGTGTTGCCGATGCGACATTGCTTGCCAGTGCCGGTCTTCGCAGGCTTGGCATGATAGATATTGCTGCTGATCTGATTGATATGAGCATTTTTCCACCTGCGCCGGGTCAAGGTGCGATTTGTGTTGAAGGCCGAATTGGTGATCAGCGAGTACTCGACCTTATTGAACCGCTAAGACATCAACCAACTGAAATTGCACTTGTGTGCGAACGTGCCTTTCTTGCGACCCTTGATGGATCGTGCCGTACACCGATAGCAGCTTATGCGACGATTGATGGGGACCATATTTCTTTTAGCGGCACAATTTTGCGCCCAGATGGCACAGAGGCATATGACATTAAAATGGAAGGGCGCATTGGCGAGGCGGCGGAAATCGGCATGCGCGCTGGTGCACAGCTAAGAGCGACCGCAGGCGATGATTTTTTCAAGGACTGGCAATAATTTGAATAAGGCTAACGCGCCGACAATTCTTGTTACGAGGCCAGAGCCGGGCGCTTCTGTTACCGCAGAGAAGTTGAAAGCCGCTGGCTTCAATGTCGTCATTCAGCCTTTTACGCAGATGGTTGCGAAACCTGTCATCGCCGATCACGCTAGGTTTCGCGGTGTAACCGCTATTATTGTGACAAGCGCTAATGCGCTGCGCTATCTATCAAATGATATTGCGGCAGAACTATCTAGTTTGCGGGTTTTTACCGTTGGCGATGCAACGCAGCAGGAAGCCCTGCGGCAAGGGTTTAAAAATGTACGCTCTGCCGATGGGGATGCGCAAAACCTAATCAGTTTACTTCGACGCGAACTCACAGCCACAGACCGTGTTGTTTATCTTTGCGGTGCCATTCGCACACCAGACATAGAAGAAGAGCTTGATCGCCTGAAATTAGATTTCACTGCGCTTGAAACATATCACACGCAAAAAATAAGTCAGTTAACTGGTAAATTAGATGCACTCTTCGTAAAAACCAATATTGATGCCGTTTGTTTTTACTCAAGTGTGTCAGCGCAGCTTTTTGCGGGTTATGTTGAAGCGGCTGTCGATCAATCTAAGATGCTGAATATACATTACTTTTGTATATCAGAGCGCGCTAAATTAAGCTTGCCAGAGCCATTAAGAGGCCGCGCATATATATGCGAAAAACCCAAGGATGATGCGATGATCGATCTCCTCGTTAAGCACTATAACGCATAGTTGTAAGATTCTTTGTCCTTGCTGCTTTCGCTTTGCTATCACCATGCTAAATATCTATGAGACAATCCCAACTGGAGACAGAAATGGCCAGGTCCAATAATACACGCCGCACCCCGAACACGCGAAAGCCTGTAACAATTGATCTTGAGGCAAAGCCGGTTGAGACCGACGATGTGTCGGTTGATACGACGCCAACTGATTCTGTCGATGTTCCTGCGGATGAGAGCCAAACTCCAGAACCGGTAGCGTTTGATGCGCTCGATGATAAAAAATCTGAAAAGCCGGATGCTGATGATTCACCATCTAACCCACAGGAAGAGGCTGCGCCAAGTGCTGCACCGAGCGCTAAAAAATCAGGTAATGGCGGCTCGGGCGCTGTTATGGGCGGATTGATTGGCGGCCTTATTGCACTCATAGGGCTCGGCGGTTTGCAGTGGGCCAATGTGCTGCCCTCATTTGGGAGCGCGCAAACACAGGCCGCAGACACCACATTGCTGGAAACCGATATTGCGACGTTGAAAAGCCAGCTTGCTAAGCTGGAAGAAACCTCAAGCGGTAATAATGATGCGGCTGCCATGTCATCTGATGTTGAAGCGCAATTAAGTGCAGCTTCGATTGCTTTTGAAAAAGCTACAACGCGCATTCAAGTCATTGAACAATCGGTTGCTGATCTTGGTGAAAAGGTCGGCGCACTTGAATCCAATGTTTCAAGCGCCGGTACTGGTGAAGCTGGCAGCATTTCGGTTGCCGTTAGCGAACAATTATCAGCTTTGACTGAACAGCTCAGCGGGCTTGAGGAAAATATCGCCCAGCAAGGCACGAAATTAAGTGCTGTTGAAACCGCACTTACCGAGCAGATCAATGCGCTTGAAAGCCGTGTTGTCAGTGTCGAGGACATTACAGCCGATGGCAATACCAATGCTGGTGTTGCAACAGCGATTGCATCTGCGGGTCTGAAATCAGCAATTGATCGCGGCGGCTCTTTCATGGCCGAGCTTGAGGCTTTTGCCACGGTTTCGCAAAAAGCAGAAATTATTGATGGCTTGCGCAATTACGCTGCTGCTGGCGTTCCAACGATAAACCAGCTGTCGGATGAGTTTTCATCTGTTGCCAATAAAATTGTCGCAACCGGACAGGGTCTTGATGAAAATGCCAGTGTTACAGAGCGTTTGATGCAATCGGCACGCTCGCTTGTTCAAGTGCGTCCTGTTGGCGAAGTTGAAGGCGAAACACCTGGTGCCATAGCAGCACGCATCGAAACACGGTTGAAAAGCAGCGATCTTGCTGGTGCGCTTGCGCAGTGGGAAACGCTGCCTGAAGCTGCCAAAAATGTATCGGCAGCGTTTGCCGAGAAAATGCGGGCACGGCAAAGTGTGGATGAGCTGGTCGCACAAGCGCTGACCAGTGCGATGGCAACCACATCCGCGAATTAATTCGATCAAAGGGAAATAACAGATGTTACGCGTATTATTCTTCGTATTGATCGTTTTTGCACTTGGCTTTGGCTTTGCTTTTCTTGCCGATATTCCAGGTGAAGTTGTTTTAACGGTCGCCAATCAAGAAATCACAATTTCGCTTATGGTTGCGGCCATTGCTATTGTTACGGTAATCGTCGCTGTGATGTTTATCTGGTGGGTATTAAAGCTTTTGCTCACATCGCCAGACCGTGTGCAGCGGTTTTTCCGCTCACGCAAACGCGATAGAGGGTATCAATCCTTATCGACGGGCATGATTGCGGCGGGTGCTGGTGACGGCGCTACTGCGCGCAAAATGCTTAAGCGGGCTGACGGCCTGCTTGATTCGACGACAGAACCACTTTTGCATCTGCTGGACGCGCAAGCGATGATGCTTGAGGGGCGTTATGATGATGCGCGTAAAAAATTCGAAGAAATGCTGGAAGATCCTGAAACGCGTTTGCTTAGTTTGCGCGGGCTTTATGTTGAAGCACAACGCCTTGGTGAGCGCGATGCACAGCGCCATTATGCCGAAAAGGCTGTTGAAGTCGCGCCGCAGCTTAACTGGGCAAGCAATGCAGCCCTTGATCTTAAAACGGCCGATGGTGATTGGGATGGTGCCATTCGCCTGCTCGATAAACAAAAAAGCGCCAAACAGGTTAGCAAAGAAGATGCAGCGCGTAAGCGCGCTGTTCTTTTAACGGCAATGGCGATGGAATTTGCAGAAACGGATCCTGCAAAAGCAAAATCTGCAGGTATGGAAGCGCATAAGCTTGCGCCGGAATTTGCACCAGCGGCGGTCGCAGCAGCAGAAGCTGCCTTTGGGCTTAATGAAACACGGCGCGGCGTGAAAATCCTAGAGACAACATGGCGCAAAGAGCCGCATCCGCAAGTTGGCCTTGCCTATGTGAATGCAAAAGCTGGCGAATCGGCTGCCGACCGGCTTAAACGTGCCAAGCGGCTTGAGCAGATCAAACCATCCCATGTGGAAACCAATATGATTGTTGGTCAGATGGCGATGGAAGCGGGTGAATTTGAAACAGCCCGCCGTGCTGTGGCTGATGTGCTTAAAGCTGAACCGCGCGAAAGCGCCTTTGTGTTGATGGCCGATATTGAAGATGCTGAAACAGGCGATCAGGGCAAAGTGCGTGAATGGATGGCGCGGGCCGTTCGTGCGCCGCGCGATGCAGCGTGGACAGCAGACGGCTTTGTTTCGCAAAAATGGGCACCGTTTTCACCATTAACTGGCAAGATCGACGCATTTGAATGGAAGGTGCCTGTTGAAACTGTTGGCGCAAAAATGATCGAAAACGATCTTGATCCAATGGAGCCGGGCAAAACAGCTGAAGTATTAACCGCAGAAATTGCAGCCGCTGGCGCAATTATTGCAGGTGTAGTGGAAGCCGATATTGAAAAGGCGGCTGAGACACAGCCACCTAAAGAGGCAAAAAACACTGCCGCTGAGGTTGCTCAAGCGATTGTGGTTGAGACACCTTTGAAAGAAGACGTGGAACAAGACGAGGCTCTTGATAGTTCTGCGGAAGAGCTAAAAGTGCCAATTCCGGATGATCCGGGTATTGATCCAGATGAAAAACCGGAAGAAGATCGGCGGTTCCGGTTGTTCTGAAGAAAATTTAGGGACGAAATATGTTTGACAAAATACTGAACTTTTTAGGCACTCTTGGCGAGGATCGCCAAGCCTCAAGCGATGATTTTGCAGACAATGATCCTCGTCTATGCGCGACGGCCTTAATGTACCATGTCATCCGCGCCGATGGTGTGTTGCGCGACGTTGAAAAAGAACGGTTTGAAACGCTGGTGCGCCGCGAAAATGATTTCGAAGGCGCGGAGCTTAATAAGCTGCTTGAGGCCGCAAAGCTTGCCGATAATGAAGCGATTGATCTCTATAAGTTCACCAGCGTATTACGCATGGGTTTAGAGATGGAAGACCGCGTTCACTTTGTCGAACTCTTGTGGGAACTGGTCTATTCTGATGGCGAGCGTCACGAATTGGAAGACAATGTTGTCTGGCGCATATCTGAACTGTTAGGCGTTGACGGCAGCGACCGTGTTGCGATGCGCCAACGTGTTCAAAGGCGCATGGAGGGCGATGCTGAAGGATGAGTATTGTAGAGCTTAAAAAGCCGATCCTCATCATTCTTCATCAAGAAACGTCAACACCTGGCCGTGTTGGCCAGCGGCTTATGCAACGTGGTTATGGGCTGGATATACGCCGCCCACGCTTTGGCGATGCGTTGCCTCACACATTGGATGAACATTCCGGCGTGGTTGTCTTTGGCGGCCCCATGAGCGCCAATGCTAAAGAAGAATTTATGCGGGTTGAAACCGATTGGCTTTCAGTCCCGCTGAACGAAGATAAACCGTTGATAGGCATTTGTCTCGGCGCTCAAATGTTGGTGAACCATCTTGGTGGCAGCGTTTATGGCGAACCAGCAGATAATGTTGAAATTGGTTGGTATGATTTAGAGCCAACACAAGCAGGCCAAACACTGTTGGATTGGCCTGAGAAGATTTATCAGTTTCATACCGAAGGCTTTACGCTTCCTTCTGGTGCGGAACTTTTAGCCAAATCTGCTGACTTTCCTAATCAGGCTTTTCGCTATGGTAAGAATGCTTGGGCTGTGCAGTTTCATACCGAACTCACGCTGGCGATGATGCACCGCTGGGTCGTGCATGGTGCACATCGTTTTGAATTACCCAATGCACAAATTGGCAAGGACCATTTATTGGGGCGCTATCTTTATGATGCACCGGTTTCTAAATGGCTCGATGATTTTCTCGACATTGTTTTTGGCAAACAGAATTTCGCCGTTTAATCGCGGTGTTCTAAATGGCGTGCATTGAGCAATTTAGGGAATTTCCATGCCCAAATGCCTGCAACTGCAATTGCGCCAACACCGCCAAACACAACAGCTGGCACTGCGCCAAGCCATGCAGCCATAAAGCCTGCACGGAACTCGCCCAGTTCGTTTGAAGCACCAAGAAACACCATGTTGACCGCATTAACGCGGCCGCGTACTTCGTCCGGTGTCCACAATTGCAGCAATGTTTCGCGGATATAGACGCTGACCATGTCCGCAGCGCCAATCAGGCCGAGCGCGATGATGGATAGCCACGTGCTTGTGGAAAGCCCAAAGATTATTGTGAAGACACCAAATAGCCCCACAAAGGCGAACATGATGCGTCCAGCATGATCTCGCACTGGAGAGGCTGCAAGCCACGCAGCAACAAGCAGAGCGCCAATGCCAGGCGCTGCCCGCAACAGCCCAAGTCCCCAAGGGCCAAGATGTAGAATATCACGTGCGTAAATCGGCAATAATGCGATAGCACCGCCTAAGAGAACGGCGAAAAGATCGAGTGAAATTGCACCCAAAACCACTTTTTCTTTGCGGATATAGCGCAGCCCATCAAACAGCGATGAAAAGCTCGTTTTGATAATTTTAGCGGGTGCTTTTGGTTTTGGAATTAAAACAATCAGAAAGAGCGAAATCGCGAATAAAACGGAGGCGACACTATAAGCAATATTAGCGCCCAATCCATAAAGAAGGCCGCCAGCGACAGGACCGCCAATGGAGGCTAATTGCCATGCGGATGAGTTCCACGCAACGGCATTTGGAAATATGTGTGTGGGTACAAGATTGACGACAAGGGACTGCGATGCAGGTCCGTAGAATGCGCGTGCAATGCCAAAGCCGAAAAGTGCCACAAAAATAGGAAGCGGTGATGCAAGGCCGCGGATGGAAAAATATAAGATCGCTAAAGCACAAACAAGTTCTGCTGCTATAGCAAGGCCCATTACGGTGCGCCGTCCATAGCGGTCGGCAACAGCTCCGGTGACAAGAACCAGCAAAAGCACGGGCGCGAATTGTACCAAGCCAATGATACCCAAATCCATTGGGTTGCGCGTTAAATCATAAATTTGCCAAGCAACGGAAACGGCGACGATCTGAATTGCGAATGTGGAAAAAAGGCGTGCTGTCCAATATTTCGCATATGCCGAATAGGAAAACGCGGCAAAGCGGGTGGGTTGCTCAGATATTGGTGTTTCACTTTCCATTCGTCATCGATAAGCACTTTATTTGTGATAACCAAGCTTTTTATCCACGCTTAACGATCGTTAATGCGCATTGGTCTTGCCTCACGGGCAAGGCTTGCCTATTTGGTAGGAGACCAACTAAGGAGAGCGTTGTGGGCCTGACAATAATTCAAACCCTTTTATATGCTTTGGGCATATATAAATTCATCGTTATTGGCGCGATTATTTTCTCATGGCTCTATGCGTTTAATGTGGTGAATAATTCCAACCAATTCGTCGCGATGCTTGGTAGCTTTTTCTACAAAGCAACAGAGCCAGTGCTTGCACCTATTCGCCGGTTTATTCCCGATCTTGGCGGAATTGATATTTCACCAATCGTATTGTTCGTGATTATCTATTTTGTTGAGCAAGCCATCGTGAATGTGCTGGCACCTGCGATCATATAGTCACGCATAAAATAGGCTGAAACTAAAAATGCGCTGAAACCTTGAGTTCCAGCGCATTGTTTTAGTCAATAATCATATTGATTATTTTTTGGCGCGTGCAATCGAGTTAACGATTAGTTCGCGTGCTTTTTCGTGACCTTCCCATGCGCCGATTTTGACCCATTTGCCTGGCTCAAGATCTTTGTAGTGCTTGAAGAAGTGTTCAACTTGATCAAGTGTGATCTGCGGAAGATCCGTGTGTGTTATGACGTTTTCATAACGCTTTGTAAGATGGCTTGACGGAACAGCGATGATTTTTTCATCTTCGCCAGAATTGTCTTCCATGTTCAAAACGCCGATTGGGCGTACATTGATCACGCAGCCCGGTACCAATGCGCGGGTGTTCATGACCAGCACATCAATTGGGTCGCCGTCATCTGACAAAGTATGCGGCACGAAGCCGTAATTGCCCGGATATGTCATCGGCGTGTATAAAAACCGATCTACCATGAGCGCGCCGGACGCTTTGTCCATTTCATATTTAATCGGTGAGCCGCCAACCGGCACTTCGATGATTACATTTACGTCTTCAGGTGGGTTATCACCAATCGCAATTGCGTCAATATTCATTGATTTATCTCCAGTTGCGCTCTGATAAACCGTCAAAAGCGTTGGTGCAACATAGACGAAGGCTAAATTTGTATCTGGACTGCTTTTCTGAAATCGTTAGATTTCATTTAAATTGGGAGATTGAAATGCGTAAACTGTTGATTTCAGGTCTAGTCGGTTTTCAAATCATTGCTGCGCCGTCCTTTGCGCAGGAAATAGCCATGAGCACGGAAGTCTCTAGTGTCTATACGGATCTCAACATTGATGAAGCCTGCGTCGCCTATCAGATGGATATGCTGGGCGGTAGTTTCGCTTGTTCGGGCTATAAGGGTTACAGCGTCATTTTTCAGGAAGGCGATGCACGCGAATCTGTATTTTATGGCTTTGTTGGGGATTGGTTTGGCGAAGGCGCGTTTGAAAGCTTTCAAGCTTTTAACAATGTTGGCGATAAAATCGAATGGCGCTTAGTGGGCGATATTCCCTATGCCGCAATCTTGCGTTGGCATATTTCTGCCGAAGATGGCACTGCAGACGGCGATCAGGGCCAAGTTTTGGTCGTCTCTAAGGTTGCACAGCCTGCTGTGGGCGATGGCTGCGTTGTTGGCTATGTGGATGCGCTTGAAAACGAAAATGCCAATGAAATGGCACGCGAGGTTGCTGATAGTTTGGCAAGGGATTTCCGCTGCCGGATTGATGAGCCTGAATTTCACGGCAATGAAGGGCTGGCTGCAGGTTTCCCGATGCGGACTTTCGGGCCTTAAGCTCTATTCCCAAACGTATGCGATTTTGCGCAAAGTGCGTCCGGCAAATGTCTCATAGCCTTCAGCAATGTCTTTGCCGCCCATATTGCCGTAAAAATCAAGCGCGCCGGAATTATCTTCCAGTGCCCAGACAACAAGTCCGGTGCAACGCAGTGTTTTGAGCCGTGCACGGGCTGCATTAAACAGCTTTGAGCCAAGGCCAACGCCTTGATATTCAGGGCGCAGATAAATTTCGTAAATTTCGCCGTCCTGCGGCAATGCGCGGGCGCGGTTAAGCCCAAAAGTCACATAGCCGGCAATCTGGCCGCCGCCCATATCAAGCACCATTACAGATGTGCCGCGATCAATGGCGCGTGCCCACCAGCGTTGATCACGCCGATTAATCATCTCACGCAAGGACTGATAGGGGATGATACCCGCATAGGTATAATCCCACGCAGAAGCGTGGGTTTGGGATATGGCCTCGGCATCGCTACGCTCTGCTGGCCTGATGTCAATGGTCAATGCGGTCATGGTTAAAGAACCATGAGTCATTAAACAAAACCCCGCAAGATGCGGGGTTTAATATTAACAGATGTTCACAAGTCGTTTGCTCAGACGTGTGTTTTGGCTTGCAAAATTAGCCGTCAGATTTCGACTTTGCCAAGCGTTTGCGATCAATTGGATCAAGGTGAATTTTACGCAGACGAATTGTTTTCGGTGTTACTTCCACCAATTCATCGTCCTGAATCCATGACAAAGCGCGTTCAAGAGACATTGCCTGCGGCGTTGTCAGTTTAACCGCTTCATCTTTACCAGATGCACGCATGTTGGTGAGTTTCTTGCCCTTAAGGACGTTCACTTCCAAATCGTTTTCGCGCATGTGAATGCCGATGATCATGCCTTGGTAAACTTTAACGCCTGCGCCAATGATCATTGGGCCGCGATCTTCCAAGTTGAACAATGCAAATGATACTGATTCGCCCTGATCGTTGGAAATCAGAACGCCTTGCGTCCGTCCGCCAATATCGCCCTTATATGGCACATAATCATGGAACAAACGGTTCATGATGGCAGTACCTTTGGTATCGGTCATCAATTCTGATTGATAGCCGATGAGGCCGCGTGTTGGCGCATGGAACACCAAACGAACACGGTTGCCGCCTGATGGTTTCAATTCAAGCATATCGCCTTTGCGCTCGTTCATTTTCTGAACAACAACGCCGGAATGTTCTTCATCAACGTCGATGACAACTTCTTCCACTGGCTCTAGGCGTTCGCCGTTTTCACCTTTGTGGAAAACAACGCGTGGACGCGATACGGCAAATTCAAAACCTTCGCGGCGCATTGTTTCGATCAAAACAGCAAGCTGCAATTCGCCTCGGCCTGAAACATAGAACGAGTCTTTGTCTTCGGCTTCTTCGATTTTAAGCGCAACGTTACCTTCAGCTTCTTTAAACAGGCGGTCACGAATAACGCGGCTTGTTACCTTGTCGCCTTCAGTACCGGCATAAGGTGAATCGTTGACGATAAAGCTCATTGTCACGGTTGGCGGGTCAATTGGCTGTGCTGTGAGCGCTTCGCTGATTGACGGGTCGCAATATGTGTCCGCAACAGTACCTTTTTGAAGGCCTGCAATCGCAACGATGTCGCCAGCATGGGCTTCTTCAAGCGTTGTACGCTCAAGACCGCGGAAAGCGAGGATTTTTGAAATACGGCCAGTTTCAACTGTTTTGCCGTCTTGTGCCAGCACTTTAACAGCTTGGTTTGGCTTGATCGAACCAGAATGGATACGGCCCGTAATCATGCGACCAAGGAAGTTGTTTGATTCAAGCAATGTACCGATCATGCGGAACGGACCTTCGCCAACGCTTGGCTTCGGTACATGTTTGAGCACGAGGTCGAGCAATGGCTCAAGGCTTGAGTTTTCTGGTTGATCTGGCACATCGGCCATCCAGCCAGCACGGCCTGAACCGTAAAGGATTGGGAAGTCGAGCTGCTCATCGTTTGCATCCAATGCAGCGAACAGGTCAAACACTTCGTTGACAACTTCTTCGTGACGTCCATCTGGACGGTCGATCTTGTTGATCGCAACGATTGGCTTCAAGCCAACTTTAAGCGCTTTGCCAACAACGAATTTTGTCTGAGGCATTGGGCCTTCGGCCGCATCGACCAGAACGATCGCACCATCAACCATAGACAGGATACGTTCTACTTCGCCGCCAAAGTCGGCGTGGCCTGGTGTATCAACGATGTTGATGCGGTGGCCTTTCCACTCGATGGAAGTCGCTTTGGCAAGAATTGTAATGCCGCGTTCTTTTTCGATGTCACCTGAGTCCATCGCGCGTTCTTGAACGCGCTCGTTCTCGCGGTAGACGCCAGATTGTTTCAATAATTCGTCAACCAGTGTTGTTTTGCCGTGGTCAACGTGCGCGATGATCGCAATGTTGCGAAGTTCCATGTTCATTTTCCGGATATGATTTAAGCGGCACAAAAGCCAATTTGTGCCGCTCATAGACGAGTTTGTGCGCTGCGAAAACCCTTAAGCGCAAAATAGTGCTCTATTTGGTTAAATCAGACCACGCCCTTTAAGCATTGCATCGGGGGTTGGAAGCTTGCCGCGGAAGCCAATATAGGCATCTTTTGGCTCCATTGTGGCCCCTGAAGAGTAGATATTATCCAGTAAACGCTTGGCGAGTTCAGGATCAAACGCATCGCCTTTTTCTTCAAAAGCTAGGAAAGCATCAGCATCCAGCACTTCTGACCACATATAAGAGTAATATCCTGCCGCATAACCATCACCAGAGAAGATATGCTGGAAGTGCGGTGAACGGTGACGCATCGCAATTGGGGCGGGCTTGCCTATTTTTGCCAATAGCTCGGCTTCAAACGCGGCCGGATTTTCCACACCTGTGTCATTTTGGTGATAGGCCATGTCGACCATCGCCGATGTGGTATATTCAACCGTATCATGGCCAATATTGAATGTAGTTGCTGCTAAAACCTTGTCGAGCAAGGCTTTTGGCATTGGTTTTCCTGTTTCTTTGTGGGTTGCAAATTCGTTCATCACGGCTGGCACAGTCATCCAGTGCTCATAAAGCTGCGATGGTAATTCCACAAAATCGCGCGACACACTTGTGCCGGACAGCGACGGATAGGTGACATTTGACAACATGCCATGCAGCGCGTGGCCAAATTCGTGAAACAATGTGCGCGCATCATCAAAGGACAAAAATGCTTCTTGCCCTTTTGGCGGTTTGGCAAAATTCATCGTGTTGGTGATAATCGCAGATTTGCCGAGCAATTTAGATTGGTATTGCATCGCGCTCATCCACGCGCCGGAACGCTTTGATGGCCGTGCAAAATAATCGCCAATAAACATTGCTTGATGTTCACCATCGGCATTTTTCACTTCCCAAATACGGGCATCGGGATGATGTAGCGGTATTCCCTCTTTTTCTTCAAATTTTAGACCAAACAAGCGACCTGCGACGCTAAATGCGGCCTCGATCATATTTTCAAGGCGCATATAAGGGCGCACTTCGTCATCAGAATAGGCAAAGCGTGTGCTGCGAATCTTTTCTGCATAATAGCGCCAGTCCCAGCCTGCCAAATCAGCATTGTCGCCGCTCTCACGCATGAGCTTTTCAATGTCTGCTGCTTCTTCTTCAGCGCGTGTCTTGGCTTTTTCCCACACTGTTTGCAAAAGCTCGTTTACGGCTTCAGGCGTTTTGGCCATTGTGCCATCGAGTTTGAGGGCTGCAAAACTGTCGTGTCCAAGCAGTTTGGCGCGGGTGGCCCGAAGCTTCAGCGTTTCGGCGATGATCGGGCGATTATCGCTTTCTCCATCATTTTCACCGCGTGCTATCCATGCCTTATAGGCTTTTTCGCGCAAATCACGGCGATCTGAGTGGGTTAGGAACGGCGATACAAGCGATCGGCTGAGCGTCACGGCATATTGACCGTCTTTGCCACGGCTTGAGGCTTCTGAGGCCATGGCGTCTTTCAGCGATGTTGGCAGGCCTGTTAAATCGTCTTGGCCCAAAAACATCACCCAGTCAGCTTCATCTTTAAGAACATTTTGGCCAAATTGCGTGCCAAGACCTGCGAGCTTTTCATTGACGGCGATGAGCTTTTGCTGTTCTTCGCCCTCTAATGCAGCACCCATCCGCACAAAGCTTTTGTGGTGTTTTTTCAAGAGCTGCGCTTGCTCAACGGTTAAATTCAGCGCGTCGCGCTTGTTCCAAAGCGTATCAATGCGCTCAAATAGTTTTTTGTTTTTGGCGATTTCACCGGCATGGCGGGCAAAAAGCGGTGAAAATTCACGCTCTAATTTTTGAATGGTAGCGTTTGTATCGTTGCCAGCTTTAACAAAAAACAGCGTGGCGGCACGGTTTAGAATTTCACCGGTGCGCTCTAGCGCTTCAATCGTATTTTCAAATGTTGGCGCGTCAGGATTGTTTGCAATTTCTTCGGCTTGCGCAAGATTGGCTTTAAAGCCTTGGCGTATTGCGGGGCCAAAATCATCGTCCTTAATGGCATCAAAACGGGGCATGCCGAACGGACCATCCCACTGGGTAAGGGCCACGTTAATATTTGAATCGGTCATTTTTGCTCCTGATGTTTGTCGGTACTTATCTGAGAGGTAAGCAGCCTTGCGCACTATTCCAAGGCCAAGCAGTCCTCAAATAATTTCGAATGTTATGTCTTAATCTGGCGGTAGCGGTCATTGATGGTTTCGCGCACAGCATCCCACAAAAGCGAGAAGGATTGGAAACTTTCATCGGTGACTTCGTCGGTATCAAGCGCGATGACAACTGTTTGCAAAATATTGCTCAAATCTACTTTTAGAAGATCAAGTTCATCGGCTTCATCGGCAAGCATTGCCTGTTTTTGAATGTCGAGCAATTGGTAATTATAAATATCGGCTTTGTTCTTCTGGCTGCTCACAAAGCGTGATCTAAGCGCAAACAAACCCGATAGCAGAAGCGTGAGAACCGTAACGCCCAGCGCGAGCGGTTCGGCGTTTTCCTGCACGAAGCTTGGCTGATCGCGGTTATAAAAAGCCTGTGCACCCTCATGTAGCGGAACAGAAAGCCCTCGTGTTTCGTCTGGCGCGCTGATGGCAGAGGCGAGTGCGAACCGGATGGTCAGGTCGAGCCGGTTTTCAAACATAATGCGCGTTAATTCGCGTATCGCTTCTGGGTCAACATCTGCGCGCGTGACCAAAATGCGTTTTACCGCTGATGTCGGCGTATCGTGTCCGGGCACAGGTGTTGCACCGGTAAACGCACCTTTGGGAATGTTTGCCGTGGTCAAAAATGGACGTTTAAGCGCAATTGCTTCTGCTTGTGCAATCGGCAGATAACGTAGTTTGATGCTTTTAAGCTGGGCATCCTCGAACAGCCTAATCAACGGCATATCGCGCAATGAGCGCACCGTAAATAAAGCATCTATTTGGCCGCTCAGTAGCTTTTTAGCGCCAATATTAAAGGGTTCAGCCTTCCAGCGCATTTGGTCAATTGGCAAATCATAATGATCGCCAATGACCCAAAAAGAGCGAAAACCATCGCTGCCATATTCAGGCACCGAGATTTGAATATTTGTGAGATCAGTTACAGTAAATGCTGGCGCATCATCGCGGACAATGATTTGGAAAACGTCTGGATAAAGTTCAGCCACACCGCGCACATCGGCAACAACGGGTGTGTCAGAGCGTATGACAGCTGCATCAATTTCACCCTTGTTTAAAAGAGCGATATTTTGTGAGCCGTCGCGTGTCGACTTGATGTTGAGACGTAATTCATCTGAATGGCGCAGCACAACTTGTCTGACTTCGCTGAGAAGATTGAAGGCGTCCGAACCAAATGGTCCGGCGCCTATTGTTAGTGTGTTGGGCTCTTGTTCGCGGTTAAGCCAAAGCCAGCCGCCAACCGAGCTTATTGCAAGAATGAAAAGCGCAATGAATGCAAAAAGCCGATTGGATTTCCCTTGTTTGGAGGCTGCGTTGACAGCCGCCGTATCAATGGGAACCCTGCTAGCTGCTTTTTTAGACACTGCGCTGTTCCATTTATGCTTTCAGGTTACGCGCAGCGAGCGTGCGTAGGCGCAAAGCGTTCAACTTGATAAAGCCATTGGCGTCTTTTTGATCATAAGCGCCTTGGTCATCTTCAAAGGTAACGAGTGCTTCAGAATAAAGCGATTTATCGCTTTCGCGGCCCGTAACAATCACATTGCCTTTGTAGAGTTTCAGGCGAACTTTGCCTTCAACATAGTGCTGTGAATGGTCAATGGCTGCCTGAAGCATTTCGCGCTCTGGTGAGAACCAGAAGCCGTTATAAATCAGTTCAGCATAGCGCGGCATCAATTCATCTTTAAGGTGCGCTGCGCCGCGGTCCAGCGTGAGCGATTCCATCGCGCGGTGTGCAGCCAGAAGAATTGTGCCGCCTGGTGTTTCATAAACGCCGCGTGATTTCATGCCGACAAAACGGTTTTCAACCAGATCAAGACGGCCAATGCCATTGTCACGGCCAAGATCGTTGAGCTTCGCAAAGAGAGTTGCTGCGCTTAAGCGTTCGCCGTTGAGCGCAATTGCATCGCCTTTTTCAAATTCGATCTCAATGTCTGTTGCCACATCAGGCGCATCCATTGGTGAAACCGTGCGCATATGCACATATTCAGGCGCTTCAACCCAAGGATCTTCCAACACTTTGCCTTCAGAAGATGAATGCAGAAGGTTTGCATCAACAGAAAACGGCGCTTCGCCGAGTTTGTCTTTTGGCACAGGGATCTGATTTTCTTCGGCAAACTTTAAAAGGTCTGTCCGTGATTTAAATGTCCAATCGCGCCAAGGGGCAATGACTTTAATGTTCGGGTTTAGCGCATAGGCAGAAAGTTCGAAGCGAACTTGGTCGTTGCCTTTTCCGGTTGCACCATGGGCAATAGCGTCGGCACCCGTTTCTTGCGCAATCTCAACGAGACGTTTTGAAATAAGCGGCCGTGCGATGGATGTGCCTAGGAGGTATACACCTTCATAAGTCGCATTGGCGCGGAACATTGGAAACACGAAATCAGAGATGAATTCTTCGCGCACATCTTCAACAAAGATTTCCTTGATGCCAAGCAGCTCGGCTTTTTTGCGCGCTGGCTCTAGTTCTTCACCCTGACCAAGATCGGCAGTGAAGGTAACAACTTCGGCGTTAAGCTCTGTTTGCAGCCATTTGAGGATGATGGAAGTATCCAATCCACCAGAATAGGCCAGCACTACTTTTTTTACATCTTTAATAGTTTTCGACATCAGTTTTTCCAGTTTGGGAATGTTTGGAGCGTTTGGCCGCACCATATTGGGATTTGCCGTTAGCGCAAGTTCGCTTTAGCGCGACATGCGCCATTTTTGAATTCGTTCGAAAGCAATCGCCAATATGCTACAGGTGATCAGTGTTGTTATATAGCCCAGTAATACATCTGAAATGAAGTGCGCGCCAAATGTGACGCGTAGCAAGGCCATGGCCGCACCAAGAATAAACAGTGCGATGTAAGCAGGTTTACGCCAGCGCGGTGCAAACAGTAGCCCGCAACATAATAGCCATCCGCCGGCAGCAGCTTCGCCAGACGGGAAAGAGCAGTTCGATACGCATTGTCCAATAAAATCGCCAGCAAGTGTAAAGTCACTCTTGCCACCAAAATCGATGATATCGCGCGGGCGCACACGGCCAAAATTCTCTTTAAAGCCGCTATTGACGACCAGTAAAGTACCGATGATCAGATTGGCGAGAACCAAGGACTGTTTGCGAAAAGCGCTATCAACGGCCCGTTTTCCCTTATAATAGCTGTAAATCAGCAAGATGATTAAGCCAACGCCAATGAAGACAGGCGCTCGGTGCAAAATATTGCGGATGGTGGCCATGATGGAATTCATCGCGACTGGAAAGCCAAAGCATGGCTGCGTTGCCGCATTCGCCGAACATGCAACCTCATGATAAAAGAAGTTTGCAACCGCCATATCGATGGCCGGATAAGTGCGAAAGAACACCAATATCGCTGACCATAAAAAGAGCATCGCTATCAAGAATAGCGGTTTGCTCCAAAACCCAAATCCGTTATCACTTTGTGTCTGCACTTTTCTGCCTTTCGTTTAGGCGGGGTTTGGCATGGGATGTCCCATCAGGGCAAGTAATATTGGAAAACGATTATGCTATCATATGTTCCTTCAATTGCGGTGCTTTTGCAGTTCGCATTGGCTAGCGCAATTCTTGCTGTGACACCTGGTCCTGACATGGCGCTTTATGTTGGGCGGGCGATCACCCATAGCCGTGCGGCGGGCCTTGCCTGCTTTGGCGGTGCGGTGACAGGTATTCTTATCCATACGATGTTGGTTGCGCTTGGCTTGTCTGCATTACTCGTCGCGGCACCCACCGCATTTTTGGCACTTAAGATCGTCGGTGCGGGCTATCTGATTTGGTTGGCCTATCAATCCGTCCGTCACGGTTCATCGTTTACCCCGCGCAGCGGCAAGACAACCAAAGTTGGCTCTTTATGGGGCCATTATTTGACCGGTATCGGCATCAATATTTTGAACCCGAAAATCGTGATTTTCTTCCTGACATTCTTGCCACAGTTCGTATCGGCAGATGACCCTCATGCGCCGGGCAAACTGGTGTTTTTGGGCGTATTCTTTTTGTGTGTGGCGATTCCGATTATTCTGCCAATGATATTTATGGCGAACCGTTTTTCAGCGTTTTTAATCAGTAGCCCGCGTATTATGCGCGCAATGGACTGGACATTGGCAAGTGTGTTTGGTGCATTCGCGGTGAAAATTCTGACAACTCAGGCGCGGTGAAACAGTCGCCTGTGCCATAAGGCATAGGCAAAACCACCGACGCTGCCACTGACAATAATAAGGGCAAGCCATAGGATTGATATGGGTTGGGCCGCTTCGCTTGGACCATGGTCTGAAAGTGGTGAAGGGCCAAATACTAACCACACAACGATGATTGCAGTAATAATACCTGCAATTGTGAAAAACAGATGCGAATCTTTTTTCAATGCATAAGCTGCAATCAGCGAAAGAAGAAAGCCAGGTATGGCCGTGACCGCGGTCATAATGAAAACTATAAGCAAAGTTGCTGCGTAAATTCTGGTAGCTTCAAGGAGTGTTTCAGTCGCGGCTTCTTCAAACGTTGCCAATGTTAATATGGCACTGGTTACACAGATGGATGCCACAAAAACTGCGATTGAATATCCGCCAAGCAAAACAAATATAGTTCGCACGATTTGCATTGTTGACGACCTAGCTGTCTTGAATGTTAATCGCCGTGACCTGCAATCATCATGGCTTCATAGGCCAAACGCTCGGTTTTTTTCATGCGTTCAGATTCAGATTTAAGCTGGCCGCATGCTGCTAGGATGTCCTGTCCGCGCGGTGTGCGGATCGGCGATGCATAACCATTGGCATTGATGAAATCGGCAAATTCTTCAATCTTATCCCAGTCAGAACATTCATAGTCTGAACCTGGCCATTTATTAAATGGAATGAGATTGATTTTCGACGGAATGCCTTTGAGCAAGCGCACCAGTTCTTTTGCATCTGCAAGCGAATCATTGACGCCTTTAAGCATGACATATTCAAAGGTAATGCGGCGTGCGTTCGACAGGCCGGGGTAATTGCGACATGCCTCAAGCAATTGCTCAAGCGGATATTTTTTGTTGATAGGCACCAACACATCGCGCAATTCGTCGTTCACAGCGTGAAGCGAAATTGCCAACATCGCACCGGTTTCTTCGCCGATTTTGATGATGTTGGGCACAACACCGGAGGTTGAGAGCGTGACGCGGCGCTTAGAAAGAGACAGCCCGTCGCCATCGGTAAATACATTCATCGCATCGCGTACATTGTCATGATTATAGAGCGGCTCGCCCATGCCCATCATGACAATATTGGTGACCTTGCGGCCTTCGCTTGGCACAATCGCACCAGCAGGCGTATCAATATCTGGAAAATCACCCAAACGTTTGCGCGCTAGAATAACCTGCGCCACGATTTCACCAGACGTCAGATTGCGCACCAGCTTTTGTGTGCCCGTATGGCAAAATGTACAGGTAAGTGTGCAGCCGACTTGGCTTGAAACGCACAATGTGCCGCGGCCTTGTTCTGGAATATAAACAGTTTCAATTTCAACCGGTGCACCTGCCCCGCGTGAAGGAAAACGCATGAGCCATTTGCACGTACCGTCAACGGAAATTTGCTCTTCGACGATCTCAGGTCCGGCAATGGTGAACTTGTCTTTTAATAGTCCGCGCAATTCTTTGCCGAGATTTGACATAAGGTCAAAATCATCGACACCGCGAATATAAAGCCAATGCCAAAGCTGCTGCGTACGCATTCTGATCTGCTTATCAGCAACGCCCGCATCGCGCAGCGCCTCACCCATTTGTTCGCGCGTTAAACCGATCAGTGTTGGACGTTGATCCATAAACTGATTGGCGCTGAGCGCGCTGCGTGTTTCTTTATTCGTCAGGTCGAGTGAAAGAGCCATAATACAAACTACTGGTTTAATTTAGCGCGGCCTATCATGAATTGATGTTCCCGTCACTATCGTGTGCTGCATAGGTTAAATGCAAGAAAGGCCGGACATTGCTGCCCGACCGTCTAATGATTGAAACCCCGAAGGATTTAAATGCAAGAATTACTTAAATTACTTGCAAGCTTGAATAGCATTAAGCGCGGCCGTGATGCCGGACAATGAATATTCATAAGATGTGTTTGTGCCACGGCGCGAAACAGCTTTGATGCTCATTTTTGAGCCAGCGCGCATCGCAGCAACAATCGCTGGATCTTCGGCTGCATTTTCTGTCCAAGCCGTGTTGGCTTTTGAGAAGAACGAGAAGCTTTTGCCATCAATCGTGACGGTGACTTTCGATGATTCTTTTAATGTGTAACCAGCAATGAATTGCGGCTCGTAAGAAACGTTGGAGCCTCGGCGCTGTGTTACCACAAAGAAATTATCACCATGGTTTACAGAAGCTGGCGCGTTTGATGTCGGAACGGAGACTGCATAGCAGACCTTACCGTTTGCACCCTGATAGCTGATCGCGCTCCAGTCATTGAATTGGCCAATCCGGTTCGGCGTTTGTGCAGAAGCGACAGCCGTTGCAGCGAAAAGTGCGCCTGCGGCTAGAATTGACGTTGTTATTTTAGATCCCTGAAACATATATCCTACCACTTTTGTGGGTTTGGCGATGACGACGCGATGCGAACGCTGCCGCCGCGGTTAACTTTGAAAATGGCTTAATGCGGTTACTAAAGCTTAAACAAAAGCTTTAAAATGTGATTTTTTCTCAAAGCGGCCCCGTTTAAACCCTAGTCTGAAGTCCCTAAGGTTGTGGTGTTCCCCAAAAACGGCAAGAGTTTGGCCTAAAAATAAAATATTGCGTGAATTCTTGTAATCATGCCCTACAATCGATTCATGGGAGAATTTTCAAACGTGTTGACGTCGGACCACCAACTATATGAGCACTGAACTGCAAAAAGAGTTTGCCGTGCTTGCATTGCACGTTGCCACATCAAAAGACCGGCAGGCTTTTGCTCAACTGTTTGATTATTTTGCACCGCGCTTGAAAAGTTATTTACGCAGCTTGAATATGAGCGAAGGGGCCGCCGAAGATTTAACGCAAGAGGTGATGCTCGTTCTTTGGCATAAAGCGCATCTTTATGACGCCTCAAAATCATCGCTCAGCACATGGCTTTTCCGTGTGGCACGAAACCGGCGCATTGATCTTGCGCGCCGTGATAAAACGGCTCTTTTAGACCCTGATGAACCGCTTTTGCAGCCTGCAAGCGTTCAGCCTGCCGATGAGGCCATGGATGATGATCAACGCGATGAGCGGGTGCAATTGGCTATGGCATCTTTGCCGCAAGAACAGATTGAACTTGTTCGGCAGGCGTTTTTTCTAGGACTGTCGCATAGTCAGATTTCAGAACAGACCGGCTTGCCGCTAGGCACAGTTAAATCGCGCATACGCCTCGCATTTGGGCGTTTGCGGCGGGCGCTTGAAAATGATGCGCTGGTCGATACCGAGTTTTAAATATCGTCGCTTTTCTCGGCAAGTGCCTGCCTTGCTGCCAAACGGTGTGCATCCGTGATGTGGGAGCGAACAGCACCAATTGCGGCCATGATGACCGCCAAATCATCCGTAAAGCCGAGGCCTAGAATAAAATCTGGCACAATATCCAAAGGCAGCACGAAGTAGGCCAAAGCCGCTAGCAATGTGCCGCGCACTTTGGTCGGCGTTTCTTTGTCGAGGGCGCAGTAATAGGCGGCGGTTACTTCTTCGCCCATTGGCAAAATATTTGCTGCCTTGCGCAATGTAGACCAGAATTTTTCGCGCACTCTTTCCTCACGGTTGTTGCGCTGGCGCTCCGAACCGGGTTCTAGGATTTCTTCTATTTTATCGCTCTTCATTTGCATAATCTATAAATGGTGATTGCTTTCGTATGCTTCAAGCTTTCGAAGCATTTGCACCACAACGTTTATGCTGCTGCTTTGTTCATTCTGGCAGCCAACTTAGCATCCAATTCAGTAATGCCGCCGCTATCATGCGTGGTCAGCGTCACCTCAACACGGTTGTACACATTGAACCATTCAGGGTGGTGGTTCATTTTTTCAGCAACAATCGCCATTTTGGTCATGAAACCAAATGCGTTCACGAAGTTCGAGAATTTGAATTTTTTAGATATGGACTTGCCGTCGCCGGAAAGCTCCCAGCCTTCAAGCTCTGCAAGGGCGGTGTTCAATTCGTCTTGATTAAGCGTTGGTTTCGCCATGATGTTTCTCCTCGTTATGTAGAGACTAACGCATCGCAGCAACATTTCGATCCGCTAATTGGTCATAATCCAGATTACCCACGGCATATTGGTCGCGTGTTAGTGGATATATCTCTTCACGAAGGTAAGGGCCGCCGCCAATCGAATCGCGCGATGACATCAGCACGAAGTCTTTGATTTTAACCGGCGGCGCGTAAAATCCACCGCGCTCAGATAAAAAGCGTGCAGCGCGTTCAGCCGTTACATTGCGCAGACGCGCAATCGTAATATGGGGTGTGAATTTACGCGAGTCGGCAGGCAGATTTAGCCTTTGGCATGTGCGTTCTATGTCTTCCTGCAATTCGTAAATCTCAGGACAGTTTTTGGGAACTGCGAACAAGGAATGTGGTTTCTTGCCGCCAAATACACCAAGGCCGCAAAGCGTTAGATCAAATGGTTTGCGATCGATGCGCCCAAGTTCAAACGCCACTTCATCGGCGATATGATTTTCAAGATCGCCCATAAAGCGCAATGTTAGATGATAGTTTTCCGGATCGATAAATCGGGCACCGGGCAGGCCGCCGCGCATCATTGATAAATGCATCATGGTGGCGTGCGGTAGTTCCAAGGCGGCAAACAAACGTGGCATCAGACGATCCCCATTAACTGCGCGATTTGGCGAGCAAATCACTTTTCCCCTTTAAGTGAGCCGATCATGGTTTTGTAACAGATGCAAGGCAGTGACTGAATTCTACTCAGTCTTTTGCGCGGCGAGGTAAGTTTCAAGAAAGGGTAGAAAGTTCTCAACCATGATTTTTACGCCCTCTTTTGTGGGGTGAATGCCATCTGCCTGCATCAGTTCAGGATTGGTAATCGCACCCTCAAGAAAGAAAGGATAAAGCGGCACATTATGTTTTTCAGCCAGCTCGGCGTAGATTTTATTGAAGGCTGCGCCATAGGTATCGCCCATATTGGGCGGCGCAATCATGCCAACAAGAAGAACATCAATGTTGCGGGCTTTCAGCGCTTCAATCATCTGGTCAAGATTTTGGCGCGTTATGTCGGGCTGAATACCGCGCAAGGCATCATTGCCGCCAAGTTCTAATATGACAAAATCGGTATTATCGGGTACTGACCATTCAAGCCGCGCAAGGCCGCCCGAAGTTGTATCGCCAGAAACACCCGCATTGGCGATTGCAATGTCGTGGTCTTTTTCACGAAGCGCGGCTTGTAATTGGTCTGGAAAACCGTTTCCGTTTTCAAGCTGATAACCGGCCATGAGACTGTCGCCAAAGCCAACGCCTTGCAGTTTTTCTGCGTGAACAGGCGTCATAGCAAACATTACAATTAGTCCACATAACGAAAAAGTGCGCGACAATAATTTGAACATTGGTACAGAATTCCCATTTAACGTTACGCTAACTCAACAGTCTCCCCTACCATATAGGAAGTAATTACCGTGTCTGAACCCATGATCGACTTAAAAAATGTCAATTTGAAGTTGGGCGAGGGCGCAAGTGCCGTTCATGTTCTCAAAAATGTGGACCTGACGATTGATGCGGGCGAAGCGATTGGCATTATCGGGCCGTCGGGCTCAGGCAAGACAACATTGCTGATGGTGCTGGCGGGATTAGAACATGCCGATAGCGGCACGGTGACGGTTGCTGGCGCTAAGCTTAGCGGCATGAGCGAAGATGCAATTGCGCAGTTTCGCGGTAAGAATATCGGGTTCGTCTTCCAGTCCTTCCATTTGATTGCCAATATGACAGCGCTTGAAAATGTCGCCGTACCATTGGAACTTGCCGGTGTTGCGGATGCGTTTGATATTGCGCGCGCAGAGCTTGAGGCCGTTGGCCTTGGTCGCCGCCTCACACATTATCCGGGACAATTATCTGGCGGTGAACAACAGCGCGTTGCTGTGGCACGTGCGCTTGCGCCAAATCCGAAAATTCTAATTGCGGATGAACCGACAGGTAATCTTGATTCGGCAACGGGCGAACAGATTTCAGAGCTTATTTTCAAAAAACAAAAAGAACGCGGCATGACATTTGTTCTTGTTACGCATGATGCCGCGCTTGCTGCGTCTTGCGACCGCAAGGTGCGCGTTAATTCCGGCATTGTGGAAGCTGATGCCAAAGCAAAATCAAAGACGGCGGCTTAACATGAGCAATGCGAATATGATTGCGCTGGCATGGCGTTTTGCATGTCGTGAAATTCGCGGCGGCCTTTCGGGCTTTTATGTGTTTCTTGCCTGTATTGCGCTCGGCACCGCTGCCATTGGCGGCGTAAATGCGGTCAGCCAAGCGGTCACGCAAGGTATCGAATCAGAAGGCAGCACCATTCTTGGCGGCGATGTGCGGTTTGAACTCAATCAGCGCGATGCGACGCCTGATGAATTTGCAACGCTTCAAAATTTAGGTGATGTGGCAGTTAGTGCCAATAGTCGTTCCATGGCGCGGCTTGCCGATCAGTCTGATCAGGCCTTGGTTGAGGTTAAAGCAGTTGATCAGGCCTATCCACTTTACGGGGAATTTAAGACCGAACCTGCCTATGAGTATGATGTGCTTGCAAAGCGCGATGGTGCCTTTGGGGCGATTGTTCAACCACTGTTTTTAGACCGCCTAAACCTTGCAGTTGGCGATAATGTGCTGGTTGGCAATGAGACCTATCAGATACGCGGCATCATCAATGAAGAGCCTGATGCGCTATCGGACGGCATTGGTTTTGCACCGCGGCTTGTCATGAGCACGCAGGGGCTTGAAGCATCAGGGCTCATCCAGCCTGGATCGCTTGTCGAGCGCGTTTATAAAATCCGCATGCCGCAAGGCACGCAAAGCGATGATATTAAAGCTGCGATCGCCAGCGCAAATGCTTCGCATCCAGATGCGGGTTGGTCCACGCGTTCACGCGGCAATGCAGCGCCAGCGCTTTCATCTAATGTTGAACGCTTTGCGCAGTTTTTAACGCTTGTTGGTTTGACCGCGCTGGTGACCGGCGGCGTTGGTGTTGCCAATGCAGTGCGCGCTTTTCTCGATTCAAAACGCAATGTTATTGCGACGTTTAAATGTTTGGGTGCACCGGGCGATCTGGTGTCGCTGATATATCTTTTCCAAATATTGATTGTTGGTGCGATCGGCATTGGGTTTGGTTTAATCTTGGCGATGATTGCGCCGATTGCTGCCAAGGCGGCATTGGCGGGTGTTATCCCGCTACCAACAACCGGTTTTCTTTATCCGGGCGCATTGGGTCTTGCTGTTTTGTTTTCCACGCTCACAATATTTGTGTTTGCGCTTTTGCCGCTTGGCCGTGCACGCGATATTGCCGCGTCTAGCCTTTTTAGAGATCAAAATCTGACCGCTAACAGTCTGCCGCGCTTTGTCTATTGGGCAGGTGCACTTGTTGCTGCGATTTTGCTGGCGGGGCTTGCGATTTACTTCTCTGTTGATCGCCAAATCGCCGCCTATTTTCTTGGCGGTGTTCTGTTCGCATTTGTGGTTTTGCGCTTTGTGTCGCTTCTGCTTATGGCCGCTGCGCGCCGTGTCGGTACGATCAAAGGCACGCCGCTTCGCCTTGCTGTCGGCAATATTCACCGCCCAGGAGCTTTAACACCATCTGTGGTTTTGGCGCTTGGTCTTGGTCTCACATTGCTGGTAACGCTGGCGCTTATTGATAGTAATTTGCGCAGTCAAATTGCGGGCAATATTACCGAGCGAGCGCCGAATTTCTTCTTTGTGGATATTCAATCCAATGTCGTAGAAGATTTCGCAAGGCTGGTTGAAAATGAAGTGCAAGACAATGGCAAGCTGGTGCGTGTGCCGATGCTGCGTGGCCGCGTTATTGCGCTTAACGAGCAAGATGTAGCCACCATTAATGTGCCACCAGAAGCGCGATGGGTTCTGCGCGGTGATCGCGGTATTACCTATGCGAAAAACATCCCTGAAAACTCAACCCTCTCAGAGGGAACTTGGTGGGATGCTGATTATGTTGGCGAACCGCTGGTGTCTTTTGCTGCCGAAGAAGCGGGCGAATTAGGTCTCACCATTGGTGACACGGTGACAGTCAATGTTCTTGGCCGGAATATCACGGCGAAAATAGCCAATTTGCGGCAAGTGGAATGGGAAAGCCTTGCGATCAATTTCGTGATGGTTTTCTCGCCCAATACATTTGCAGGTGCGCCCCATTCATGGCTCGCCACGCTGACTATGCCAGAAGCTGACAGTGCGACCGAGAAAGCTATTTTAACTTCTGTGACGCAGTCTTTTCCGGCTGTTACAACGGTGCGGGTGAAAGACGCGATTGATGTGGTCAACCGTGTTGTTGGTCAGCTAGCAACAGCTATTCGCGCTGCGGCATCTGTTGCGCTCATTGCCTCGGTTCTGGTTTTGGCAGGCGCGCTTGCCGCTGGTAACCGCGCACGGGTTCACGATGCGGTTGTTCTTAAAACGCTTGGGGCGACGCGCCGAACGCTTATCGCTGCTTTTGTGACCGAATATGCGCTTTTAGGTGCTGCAACGGCTGTGTTTGCTTTGGGCGCAGGTGGTTTTGCGGCTTGGTTTATCGTTAGCCGCATTATGACGCTTCCTTGGACCTTTGAGCCAAATATTGCTGCGGCTACGATTATCATCGCGCTGGTTTGTACGGTGGGTTTTGGCCTCGCAGGCACATGGCGAGTCTTGGGACAAAAAGCAGCGCCAGTGCTGCGCAACCTATAGAAGCCGCCAAGTTCGTTAATAAGTTCGCTTCGTTTGTTAACGAATTGATCTCGATTTCAGTAAAAACGTCAAATCGGCGTTTTTACTGCGATTCTTGAGTCTTATGGTCTTGTTTTGACCAAATATTCTCATCATATTGGAAACAGGCATGCTGGAGTCCCGCCAGCGGCGCCTCGGTTTCAAAAATAGCTTTGAGATCGGACACCCGACGGGACACTTTGCTAGATTTAGAGGTCACTATGGCTGAATATCAAAATTATCAAAAAACCGCACAGACGGCTGGTCGCTATGATGCGAGCGTCGATGCTGGTCTGCGTTCTTATATGTTGCGCGTCTATAATATGATGGGCGGCGGTCTTGCCATTACAGGTTTGACTGCTTTGGCAACTGTTTCATTGGCAACAACTGTTGATCCGTCTCAGGCTGTAGCACAGTTGGGCAATGGTAAAATGCTAACGAACTTCGGTTCATTGCTTTACGGCTCGCCTTTGCGCTGGGTTGTTATGCTTGCGCCACTTGCACTCGTTTTCTTTATGGGCTTCCGTATCGAAAATATTAAAGCATCAACAGCAAGCACTATGTTCTGGGCATTCGCTGCTTTGATGGGCGTTTCAATGTCGTCAATCTTCCTCGTTTACACATCGGGTTCGGTTGTTCAGACATTCTTTATCACTGCGACCGCGTTCGCTTCGCTATCGCTTTATGGTTACACAACCAAGCGTGATCTGACGGGCATGGGCTCATTCCTTATCATGGGCGTGATTGGTCTCTTGCTTGCGATGGTTGTGAACATCTTCATGCAATCATCTGCACTTCAGTTCGCAATTTCCGGTATCGGCGTTTTGATCTTTGCAGGTCTAACTGCTTACGATACGCAGAAAATCAAAGAAATGTTCTATGGTGGCGATAGCAGCGAAACTATCTCCAAGAAAGCAACAATGGGCGCTTTGTCGCTTTATCTGGACTTCATCAATATGTTCCAGTTCTTGTTGTATTTCCTCGGTAATCGCGAGTGATTTGAACAAAAATAAATTTCAAAAGGCGGTCTTCGGGCCGCCTTTTTTGTTTCGCAGCGAAAGATTCTTGAGTATCAGATGAGTACCCATTGGAGTGTGCTATGTTTGAACTTATAATCCGTGATGTTGTTGCAGAAGATATTGCTGCAATCACCGCTATTTACCGAGAAGCTGTTTTGCATGGCACGGCGAGTTTTGAACTTGATCCGCCTGATGAAGCCGAAATGCTGATGCGGATGGAAGCCATTAAAGATGCCGGCTTTCCTTATATAGTCGGCGTCGATGACAATAATACGCTTCTTGGTTATGCCTATGCGAGCACCTTTAGGGGGCGGCCAGCCTATCGTTGGTGTTGCGAAAACTCGGTCTATATTGATGACAAGGCGCAAGGTCAGGGCGTTGGCGGCCAATTAATGGCTGAGTTGATCGCGCGTTGCACGAAACTTGGCTTTCGCCAGATGATTAGTGTGATTGGCGGGGCAGCGCATATTGCTTCTATGCGCTTGCACGAAAAGCTTGGGTTTTATCATATCGGCAAAATGCCAGCGACGGGCTTTAAGCATGGAAAATGGCTTGATTCGGTGTTTATGCAACTATCGCTTGGCGAGGGTGCTGACACAGATCCTGATTTGGATGCTTATCCGGGCACATTATATCGGCAAAAAACCAAGCCTTAAAGCGCTAGTCTGATTGAACGAGTTTGATCGCTTTATCGAAAACCTTTAGCACCAACTTTAAATCATGACCGCGTTTAATGACTTGTCCGGCCGCTGTAATAACACTGTAAGCGCCTTGTTTTTGGGCGCGTTTAGGGTCTTTTTCAATTCGGAAGAGCGGCATTTCTGAGGTGCGTTTGAACACTGAAAACACAGCTCTGTCCTGTAGATGATCAATGGCGTAATCACGCCAATCACCGCCTGCCACCATAAAAGAATAAACCTGCAAAATCTGGTCGAGTTCACGGCGGTCGAACTTTACTTCAGTTTTTGGGTCTTTTTTACGGGCATCTATAATCGATACGACATTGTCGACGCTATTGCTTTGCTTGCTGATGATTTTCTTGCTGATGATTTTCTCCATCGGTTTGTGCGATGGTCGCTTGAAATTACCAACTTTGCAAGCGCCGCCCTATATTGTGCCGCTTGAGATTATAAGTCCTTAATTCCGGCTTAATAGACTGCTCACAAAGTCGTACATTTGCAGTTGAAGCGTGATCAGTTGTCACAGTCTCGCCGCATTTCTGCCGTGCGCGTGCCGCAGTTAAAATCAATGGTTTGAGGGCTAACGCGGTCCATTCAAGCCCGATCGGGCGTGTTAGTTACCCTAGCACCGTTTGAAATCGAGCGGATGCCTACGGCCGGTTCTACGATTGTTGGGATTCTCTAGCCCCCAGCCCCTTCCAGCAACATTGAACCGGCCTAAAGGGCAGCATAATCCACTTTGATTATGATTTTTGTTTCATCAATTTAGCTGCGCCGAGAATTGTACCGGGCGAATTTTCATCCGTGATCGCTTGAAGCAATACCGCGCAGCCATCGGCATCATGGGCGTTAATTTCATTGATTGGAATATCAACACTCATGGACATACCGTCCCACATACCTAAAACTTCGGTGTCTATGACTGAGTTTTTATAGTTGATTTTTTTGCCGGCATTTTCGCCTTGTTGAATATCTACCGGCGCTTCTGTTTTAAAATAGACGATCATGAGTTTCACACCAGCAGCTTGCGGCACTGAACCTTCGCCAACTTTGACAGTGATACGATTGCCGTTTTTCGCGAGTGTAACAGGTACACTTAAGCTGTTTTCTTGAGCGGCATCGCTGGCTAATTTCTCGCGAATGGAATCACTGCGAGAGCCTACTTCATGCGACTGGCCATTGATGATGGCTTGCGGCGTATAAACACTGCGCGCATTAAAGGTTTTGCGATACTCATATTGGCGCGCGGTATTCTTTGGCGTTGCAAGCGTGTCTTTCCAGCCAATATAATCCCAATAATCAACATGGTAAGACAGCGCTAAAATATCATCGCGCTCGATGAATTCTTCCAATGCGGCATCGGCTGGCGGGCAAGATGAGCAACCTTGGCTCGTAAACAATTCAACGACGCCAGTAAGTTTGGGTACGTTTTGCGCTATCGCTGTTGTTCCCAAGCAGAGGCTAAACGCGACGCTTGAGAGCGCGACACGCGCCCATTGGGTGATTTTCATCTTGGCTACCTTCATCGTTCTCAATGAGTATCAGCCTAGATAGTCATGACCTCACTGAAAACTCACTTTACGGTGAGGAGCCATAAAGTGAAGAGTTTAATATGTGATGGATTGCTGCTTGATCAAAAAATAGCCCATCTGAACATTTTAAAATTTGCACAGCGGAATTTTGTTTCTGGTTAAATTGGATTGTTCGCCCTACCCTTGTCGTATTCAGACGTCAGGACAGACAATCGGAATTATTAAAGGTGGATTGATGAGAAACGGTGCACGAGCGGGCGAAATACGCAGCCAGATGACAAATGTTGGTGCCATGACGCATTTTGCGCTGGCGATTTTGGCTTTGGCGAGTGGTGTTTACACCTATCTTGGCGTGCGCAGCTTGCTTGATGGTTCTGCCAGTCAGATATTTTTTGCCGCTATCGTTTATGCAAGCGCTGTTTCGGTGGGTATTTATGTTTTCTGGGCCTATCTGATGCGATTTTTTCCGTTGATTATTGAACGCTCCGGAAGGCTTGCCTTGATCGGCGTGATGATTGTTGGCGGCGGTATGATTATCGCCATGTCATCTTGGCTCAATGCGGCGGCGCTTGCTGGCTCTGCTGCGCTTGAACAGCATTTGGCCGTGACCTTGGAAGAATATGCAGGCGATCTAGACGCTGCGCATGGGCGAGCACTTTCTGCCGAAAGTCTTTTGCCAGATGTGCAACGTGCATCAGAGCGTTTTAGCCGATTGGCTGAAGATGAACGAAGCAATGGTGCTTTGACCGGAACATCAGGTTCAGGTTCCGTCGTGCAATTGCTTGGTCAAATGGGCGCGCAGCTTGATGAGCTTGGCGATGCCATCCGTAATTCGCGCACACAGACAGAAACTCTCTTTGAAAAAGGCCGTGCACATTTGTCTGCCATGCGCACGCTCGTTTCTGCGCCAGGTCCGGTACAGCCGCGCGCCGACCGCTATGCAGAAGAAGCCGTCACTTTGTCGGGCGTGATCGCCGCTTTGCAGGAAACCTCAATTGCGCCGTCTGTTAAGCGTGCTGCTGAAGATCTATCTATTGGTTTCATCGCGCCGATTGCGGACGGGTTAGACGCTAATCTTGCCGCGCGGCAGAGCCAAATTATGGCAACTGTTGAATCTTCCGTTGAGGCGCAGTCTCAAGCTTTGGCGCAAGCCGCCGATGAAATAATGGCCGAGCCACGCGTTGCCAGCCGCAGGTTCCAGCCGCTTTCCAGCGCAGAAGCCGTCATCCGCTATGCGAGCGATTTTGCTCCAAGTTGGGCAGGAGCGATTTCAATCGATCTTTTGCCTGCCATGCTCGTGTTTATGCTTGCTATTGCGCAAAGCGTATCGATGCGCGAAGGGGCAATTCAGGCCGATGCAGAAATAATGTCGGCTGCCGATATGATGCGCGCGCTGGCTGTTTACCGCGAGATGAGCAGTTTGGAGAACCAAGCGGATGCCAATCTTGAAGTGACCAAAAGCGCACCTGACGAGCCGCCTGCGGAGCAAGATGAGCCCGTACTTAAGAACTCGGTTACGCCGATTTCGAGCATCGTTAAAAAATGACGGCCGCTACGCAATCGCTCTGGCGCCGTATCTGGGCGCGTTATGATGACACCAAGCTTATCAAAACTGTGTTCTTCGGCATGGTTGGCGGTGTTATTGGCACGCTCTATATCGATTATCAGGAGTTGCAACGCAGCGCTTCATATGAAGTACCTGATGGTGCGCGGCCTGTGCCCGTATTGCCTGCCGCAGCGCCAAATGACGGTTCTCCGCAAGCACCGCAAACGATACGCCCTGACTTTGTGACCACTCCCGCTGATGCGCATCGCGCGTCTATGAGTATAAAACTTGGCAGCGAAGGCGTATTGCAATTGACCGGTACAATAGAGCCTGAAACAGCCACCTTGTTTGCGAGCGAAATCGACAAGATTGGCGAATATGTCAAAACTATTTCGCTCGATAGTCCGGGCGGCTTTTTACAAAGCGCGTTGACGATGGGCGCGCTCATCCGCGAGAAGGGCTATGACACGAAAATCGCAGATGGTGCCTTATGTGCCTCGGCTTGCCCTTTGATTTTTGCATCAGGTACAAACCGCACGGTCGATAAAAAAGCAGCGTTTGGCCTGCACCAGATTTACACGGCAGGCGGGGATCCGGTATCGGCGGCAGAGGCCATGTCTGAAGCGCAATCAACCACCGCGCGCATTACGCGTTATCTTGAAGAAATGGGCGTTGAACCTGCGGTGTGGAATTTTGCCCTCGAAACACCGCCGTCACAGCTCTATTATTTAAGCAGTGACGAATTGAGAAATTTCAACATTACCACGGACTAATCCGTGTTGGATAAGGCGGCACCAAAAGATGCCGCCTTATAGTTGTTTAGTTCAGATCAAAGCGATCGAGGTTCATCACTTTTGTCCAAGCTGCAACGAAGTCACGGGCAAATTTTTCTTTTGCATCGCTCATTGCATAAACTTCAGCAGTTGAGCGCAGGATTGAGTTTGAACCAAAAACAAGATCGGCGCGTGTGCCTGTCCATTTGACATCGCCGGTTTTGCGGTCACGGCCTTCAAACAATTCTTCTGTGTCGTCGGTTGATTTCCACTCGGTTGCCATGTCGAGCAAATTGACAAAGAAGTCATTGCTCAATGTGCCTGGCTTGTCAGTGAACACACCATGTTTTGAACCATGTGCATTGGCATTAAGAGCGCGAAGACCGCCGACTAGAACTGTCATTTCAGGCACTGTGAGCGTGAGCAATTGTGCTCTGTCGATCAGCAATGCTTCTGTTGAGCGTGGATCAGCCGTGTTCTTATAGTTGCGGAAACCGTCATATTTAGGTTCGATAACATCGAATGAATCAATGTCTGTTAGTTCCTGCGTTGTGTCAGTACGGCCCGGTGTAAATGGAACAGTAATGCTGCCACCCGCTGCCTTTTCGATGCCGACAGAGCCACCAAGAATGATAAGATCTGCAATGGAAACATTGCCGCTAAAATCTTTCTTGATGCCTTCGTAAACATCCAGCACTTTTGCAAGTTCAGCTGGATTGTTGACGTCCCAGTTTTTGTGCGGCTCAAGGCGAATACGTGCGCCATTAGCACCGCCGCGGCGGTCTGAACCGCGGAAGGTTGCAGCCGATGCCCAAGCTGTTGAAACCAACTGCTCAACGGTCAAACCAGAAGCTGCAATCATTTGTTTAAGTTCAGCGATTTCTTTGTCGCCAATCATTGGACCTTCATGGGCTGGAACAGGGTCCTGCCAAAGCAAGACTTCTGATGGTACTTCTTCGCCCAGATAACGTGTTGTTGGGCCCATATCGCGGTGTGTGAGTTTGAACCATGCACGTGCATAAGCATCCGCAAATTCTGCCGGATTCTCATGGAAGTGTTTTGAGATTTTGGCGTATTCTGGGTCCATTTTGAGCGCCATATCAGCCGTCGTCATCATCAGCGGTTCTGTGCGTGATGCATCATGGGCAGCGGGTGCTTGCGCAGCATTAGAGCTTGCTGTTGGTTGCCATTGAACGTGGCCAGCAGGGCTTTTTACCTGTTCCCATTCATTGCCAAGAAGGGCATCAAAATAACCCATGTCCCACTTCGTTGGGTTGGTTGTCCATGCGCCTTCAAAACCGGCCGTTGTTGTGTCGCCGCCTTTGCCTGTGCCATGGCTGTTGGCCCAGCCAAAACCTTGAGCTGCCATGCCAGCGCCTTCCGGCTCGCGGCCGACTTTTTCTTCAGGGCCAGCGCCGTGGCCTTTACCGAATGTATGTCCACCAGCAACAAGAGCGACGGTTTCATAATCATTCATCGCCATACGTGCGAAAGTATCACGAATATCAAATGCAGATTTTAGCGGATCAGGCACGCCGTTCGGGCCTTCAGGGTTTACATAGATCAAACCCATTTCGACTGATGCTAATGGATTGGCCAGTTCGCGTTCGCCGCTATAGCGTTTGTCGGTTAGCCATTCATTTTCTGGACCCCAATAAATATCTTCTTCTGGTTCCCACACATCTTCGCGGCCGCCAGCAAAGCCAAATGTTTTAAAGCCCATTGTTTCCATCGCGACATTGCCGGTCAGGATCATCAAGTCAGCCCAAGAAATCTGCTTGCCGTATTTTTGTTTAATCGGCCATAGCAGGCGTCGCGCCTTATCAAGGTTGCCATTATCTGGCCAAGAGTTAAGCGGTGCAAAACGCTGTGAGCCAGACGATGAACCGCCGCGACCATCATAGGTGCGGTATGTGCCTGCGCTGTGCCAAGCCATGCGGATGAACAAGCCGCCATAATGACCATAATCGGCAGGCCACCAATCCTGACTATCGGTCATCAGATCAGCGAGATCTTTTTTAACGGCTTGAAGGTCCAACTTTTTGAACTCTTCGGCGTAATTGAAATCGTCACCCATTGGATCAATTTCAACTGAATTCTGATTTAGAATTTTCAAGTTCAACTGATCAGGCCACCAGCTCATATTGGCAGCATTACCGGTTGCTAGTGTTTGCTTGGAACCATGTGCGACGGGGCATTTTCCCGGCTCGTTGCTCATATCGTTCATGTTGAACTCCTCAGTGTTCGTGGGCGCTTGCTTGCGCTTTATAATTGTTTGTTTGTGATGGGGCTTCGTAACAGAAATATGTCATTAGGCGAAGTTGAATTAATTGATAGAGCTGATAAGTTTAGCTTATGAATGGATTGACCCTTAAACAGCTCCGCTACTTTGATGCACTTGCGCGCCATAATCATTTTGGCCGCGCTGCAGATGCTTGTGCTATTTCGCAACCCGCGCTTTCTATGCAAATTAAAGAGCTTGAAGAATCGGTTGGTGCAGCGCTGTTTGAACGGGGTCCGAAAACGATACGTTTAACGCGGTTTGGCGAAGAATTTGTCATACGCATCCGTTCCATTTTGCGCTCTATTGATGAGCTTGGTGATATGGCGCGCGCGGCACGCGGCGGTGTGCTCGAACGGCTTCGTTTAGGTGTCATACCAACGATCGCGCCTTACATGTTACCATCGGTTATTCGGGGTTTGACACATAAATTTCCGGGCATTGATATTCATGTGCGCGAAACCCAAACGCAAAAACTGATCAATGAGCTTAATGACGGACGGCTGGACGCTGCGCTGGTGGCATTGCCCGCCTCTGAAAAATCACTTTTTGAGATGCCGCTTTTTGAAGAGAAATTTGTTCTCGTGCGGCCGCAAAGCGATGCAAGAAAGCCGATTCCGCACATCGAAAAATTGGCTGAAATGCGCTTGCTGCTTTTAGAAGAAGGCCATTGTTTTCGCGAGCAAGCGCTTTCATTTTGTTCAATCAAACCGGAACAACCGCGTGATGGCCTCGATGGTAGTTCGCTCTCAACCTTGGTTCAGATGGTCAGCGCCGGCATTGGTGTGACGCTTATTCCAGAAATGGCGGTTCGAGTTGAAACCCGCTCTGCTTCAGTTTCGATCAATCATTTTGATGCGCCCGAACCAAGCCGCACGATTGGCATGATTTGGCGCAAAACAAATCGCTTGAGCGACCAACTTATGCAAATCGGTGAGGTCATACGGGCAGCGGGATAAACTCCTCATTATCATCGGGTGGCAATTGAAAGCGGCCATGTTGCCAATCGCCTTTTGCCCAAGAGGCTTTGGCGTCGTCGATCTTTTCTTTTGATGAGGCAACAAAGTTCCACCAGATATGGCGCGGACCGCCAAGCGTTGCACCGCCCAGCAAAATCAGACGCGCACCGGCTGGCCCTGCGGTCACGCTCAATTTGTCGCCGGGGCGAAACACCATCATCTGGCCTTGAGTGAAATTATCACCCGCGACATCAATAGAGCCTTGCGTGACATAGATGCCGCGATCTTCATGATTGTCGGGCAGGGGAAGCACTGCGCCTGCCTCTAAAATCGCATCGGCATAAAACATCTCGGTGAAGGTTTTGGTGGGTGCTTTTTGCCCGTAAGCATCGCCGATAATCAGGCGCACCTGTTTGCCTTCGCCTTCTAAAAACGGCAAAGCATCTGCGCCGTGATGTTCAAAGGCTGCGCCTGTATCTTCGGCCTCTTCGGGCAGCGCCACCCATGTTTGAATGCCGAACAATGAGCTTGGTCCTTGGCGCGTATTGGCGCTGGTGCGCTCAGAATGCGTGACGCCATTGCCAGCAATCATCCAGTTGACTTCACCTGGATAAATCATCTGATTGGTGCCAAGAGAATCGCGGTGCTGAAATTCACCCTTATAAAGATACGTCACCGTCGCCAAACCAATATGTGGATGCGGGCGCACATCAATGCCTTGATCGGTTAGAAATTCTGCCGGTCCCATCTGATCGAAAAAGATAAATGGGCCGACCATCTGACGTTTGGGCGAAGGCAAGGCACGGCGTACTTCAAAACCCGCAACATCGCGCGCACGGGGCACGATCAATGTTTCGATTAAATCCATGCTCGACGCATCGGGGCAGTGTGGTTCGATTGTTGGGTTCCAGCTCATTTAACTATCCTTTTTGTGACCCGACCAAGCATCTTCCCATTCAGGGTGGCGTTTGAATTGCGCATGGGCAAATGGGCAAAGCGGGATGATTTTTTTGCCCGCAGCGCGCACATCAGCAATGGCGCGTTCAACCAGTTTTAGGCCAACGCCTTGACCGCGATAAAATTCCGGCACTTCGGTGTGGTCAATGATCATCAATTTTTCGCCCGCTTTGGAAAATGTCATTTCCGCTTCGGGATTATCGCCATCGCGGTAAATGTAACGTCCGCCGCTCGCCGTTTCTTCAAGGTCGATATGAAATGTCATGATTGGTCTCCTTGAAAATAGATTAGCGAACATAATGATTATGGCAATGGAGCGTTTTGAAGACAGTGTGTTTCAAGACATGCCTGTGCGATCACCGCCCATGATTTGGATGGCGTTCAACGGCCTTTAACTAGGAGATCGCTATGTCAGTGGCTCCAGCGCATAAAGCGCAAGTCTGTGACACTCTTTTAGATGCGCATCGACCTCATGAGCGGGGTTTGACCTGTATCCGGGCGGTAATCCTGGGCGCAGCGGCGGCACGCGCCTCGGGCCAGCGGAGGCAGTCTTTCGCTTTTCGAGTTGCCGCGCCAAACGCTTTGCTTGTTTGGGTAAATCGTTCAGCGCCTCTTGCAGGGCGGCAAGGCGCCGGCACAGATGTTTTGTGGTCAGTTCACGCGGTGGTTTGGTTTTATAAAACAGAGGATTGGACACGCCAATCACGCTGATGCGCGGCATGAATTTGGATGTCTGTTTTGGCTTTTGAAATTCGATCAAACGCTTGCGCGGATCGAATAGTTTGAAAACGGGTGTTTTTGTGCTACGCGCGAACTTTGTAAAATCGGGCAGCGCTTTATCATCAGACAAGCGTGATTTGGAGCGCTTTTCATAAATCTTTGCCGCAATAACGATGAGCCGCCGCGCCGCGCTTTCTGCCGGACGCAGCACACGCAAAATAGCACTACGGCTTTGGCGCGATAGGTGCGGCGTGACGATTGCGAGCAATGTGCCAAGCACACGCAGCAACGCATCACGATTAAGATTGATTGCCGCCTGCCAGTTCATAGCACCCTCATTGTTTGGGATGTATTGTAAGGGCGGGCGTGTGGCGGTGGATAAGTTGGTGAAATTATTCCTCGCCGCCATCACCATCTAGGAATTTACGCCGGTTTTCGGCGAATATTTTATACTCAGATGTTACATGAGAGTCGGCTACTTTTTTGGAAATTTTACCGGCATGATTGAGCAATGGGCGCTCGTTATTTTTAATGAATTTGTCCAATGCGGCTTCAGCATCGGACATTTTAACGAGACGCTGCAAATCAGTTTCTTGCTCAAAGTAATCAAGAAGCATATTTGTGAAACGGTTCAGGTCTCTAATTTCAGCTTCACCTAAAAAGTTTTTGGCAGTGTTGCAGTCACTTGAGAGCGGTTTTACGCCTTTCCATGTTGTTAAACCCATATTGGGTTTTCGGTGATCGGCACGATTCACACGAATTTCAGCGCCCGTCATTGATGTAACTGCGTAATGTAGCTTGTTTTGTACGGTCGCAAAAAACTGATTTTTAGCTTTATCATCATGCATTTCATAGTCGCTGCAAAGAGCGCAAATTGCACGAACCTCCTTGTAAACATTGGCTTCAGAAGCGCGAATATCGCGAATGATTTCGCGAAGTTCTTTAAAGTGGTCGTGATTGTCAGGGTCTTTTAAACGTTCGGCATCAACGACAAATCCTTTGGTGGCGAACTGAACAAGCTTTTGAGTCGCCCATACTCTGAAAGCAGTCGCTTGTTTTGAAGATACACGATAGCCAACCGAAATTACCGTATTAAGATCATAAACTGATACTTCTCGGCTTACACTTCTGGCCCCCTCCAATCGAACTTGTGCAATTTTTGCACTAGTTGCCGATTCTTCTAGTTCCTTGTCATCGTATACATTCCTGAGATGACGGCTAATTACAGATCGATCAACGTTAAACAATTCGGCAATTTGTGTTTGGGTCATCCAAAGTCTTTCGCCTTTGAATTGTATTTCAACATTTACTCCTGCCTCAGTGCTGTAAATAAGAAAACGGTCACCGGTCGTATGATCTTCAGTTAGATGCACGGGTTCTTGCTCGAAATCATTCTTGTTTGTGAGCTTGCTTAGAACTTGATCAGGATCTCGGTTGGGCATCGATAATATCTCAGATAAAAATAAAATCCTAAAACAAATCTTCGTTTATGCCAAGGCTTAAGTTCCCTCTTTGTTCTCGAGTGAGTTGACGTGAAAGAGTCTTGATAGAAATCTACATTTTGAATGTGTGGCGAAATCTCCCCTCACCCAGCTGCAACTAACATCCGCGATGCGGATGGAGTTTCGCATCCCTCTCCCGCAAGCGGGAGAGGGGAAGGTGGCTTTTTGCCTCCTCCCATTTATGGGGGAGGCACGAGAAGCAAGCGTAGCGCAGCTGATCGGGTGGGGACGCAATGTGAAATGTTTGAATAACCTCCACCCTGTCCCTTTATAAAGTGGGAGGGAGGGCGCATGTAAAAACCCGCCTCACATTTCTGCAAGGCGGGTTTTGGATTTGTACTCTATGAAGACTAACGCCTGTCGACGGCGCTGCGCTTGTCTTTCGGCGCAGCGACGTCGAGCTTACGCTCTTGTCTTAGGCCGCTAAATCGCGAAGAACGGTTTGCAAAATGCCGCCGTTTTTCAAGTAATCGATTTCGTCGGCTGTATCGACACGGCACACAAGCGGCAGGTCAAAAGTTGTGCCATCTGCGCGGGTGACTTTCGCGGTTACTTTCTGGCGTGGTTTAACGTCGGCCAAGCCTTCGATTGAAACCATTTCATCGCCTTCAAGATCAAGCGTTTTCCATGATGTGCCTTCTTCAAACACGAATGGAACAACACCCATGCCAACAAGGTTTGAGCGGTGGATACGCTCATAGCTTTCGGCGATCACAGCTTTTACGCCCAGAAGGTTTGTGCCTTTGGCCGCCCAGTCACGCGATGAGCCGTTACCATATTCACCGCCAGCGAACACCACCAATGGCACGCCTTCTTCACGGTATTTCATGGCCGCATCATAGATCGGCATTTCTTCTTTTGACGGGTAGTGGATGGTGAAGCCACCCTCTTTGCCGTTTGCGCCGAGCATGTGGTTGCGGATGCGGATATTGGCGAATGTGCCGCGCATCATCACTTCATGGTTGCCGCGGCGTGTGCCGTATTGGTTAAAGTCCATCACGCCAACGCCATTGTCCATGAGGTAGGAACCGGCTGGAGACTGGGCTTTAATCGCGCCTGCAGGCGAGATGTGGTCGGTGGTGATTTTATCGCCAAACAGACCCATGATCCGCGCGCCTTTAATGTCGCCGATTGTGCCTGCTGATTTTGACATGCCGACAAAATATGGTGGGTTCTGCACATAGGTAGAACCGTCTTCCCATGCATAGGTTTCGCCTTCTGGAATGGACACGCCCTGCCAGTTCTCGTCGCCCTTGAACACATCTGCATATTTCGCTGCGAAGATTTCGCGCGTGACATATTTCTGGATGAATTCTTGGATTTCTTTGTTTGAAGGCCAGATGTCTTTCAAGAACACATCATTGCCGTCTTTGTCCTGACCGATTGGCTCATTTGTCAGGTCAATTTTAACCGTACCAGCCAGTGCGTAGGCAACAACCAATGGCGGTGAAGCCAGATAGTTGGCTTGAACGTCCGGTGAAATACGGCCTTCAAAGTTACGGTTGCCAGAAAGCACACCCGCTGCGATGAGGCCTTTTTCGTTGATTGTTTTAGAAATTGGCGCTTCGAGTGGACCGGAGTTACCGATACATGTCGTACAGCCAAAACCAACAAGGTTGAAACCGATTTGGTCGAGTTCTTTTTGCAGGCCAGAATTTTCAAGATATTCAGCCACAACCTGTGAGCCAGGTGCAAGCGATGTTTTAACCCAAGGTTTTTGCTTGATGCCAAGCTTGTTGGCGTTACGTGCCAAAAGGCCAGCACCGATCAAAACCGATGGGTTTGATGTGTTGGTACATGATGTGATCGCTGCGATCGCAACATCACCATTGCCAAGGTCAAAATCTTCACCTTCAACCGCATAGCGCTTGTCGAGTTCAGCTTTGTCTTTTTTGTATTCGCTCACGAATGAATCGCGGTAACCAGCGCCAACGTTCTCAAGTGGGATACGGCCTTCAGGACGTTTTGGACCTGCCATTGATGGCACAACAGAGCTTAGATCAAGTTCAAGTGTGTCGGTGAAGATTGGGTCTTCAGAACCGGCGTTACGGAACATGCCCTGTTCTTTTGCATAGGCTTCAACAAGTTCAATGCGATCTTTGTCGCGGCCAGTGATGTTGAGGTAGTTAAGCGTTTCATCATCAATTGGGAAGAAGCCGCATGTTGCGCCATATTCTGGGCCCATATTGCCGATGGTTGCCGCATCTGCGAGCGTTAAATGGTCAAGACCTTCGCCGTAGAACTCAACGAATTTACCAACAACGCCTTTCTGGCGCAGCATCTGAACAACGGTGAGCACAAGGTCGGTTGCTGTGACGCCTTCTTTCATTTTGCCGGTAAGTTTGAAGCCAATAACTTCTGGCAACAACATAGAGATCGGCTGGCCGAGCATTGCAGCTTCAGCTTCGATACCGCCAACGCCCCAACCAAGAACGCCAAGGCCGTTGATCATGGTTGTGTGGCTGTCTGTACCAACACATGTGTCTGGGTAAGCAACAGTTTCGCCTGAATCTTCTTTGGTCCAAACGCACTGGCCAAGATATTCAAGGTTCACCTGGTGGCAGATGCCTGTGCCAGGGGGCACAACGCGGAAGTTGTTAAAGGCGTTCTGGCCCCATTTAAGGAAGCGGTAGCGCTCTGCGTTACGCTGATATTCAAGTTCAACATTGCGCGCAAATGCGTTCGGGTTGCCGAATTCATCAACGATCACCGAGTGGTCGATCACGAGGTCAACAGGCACAAGCGGGTTAATCTTCTGAGCGTCGCCGCCAAGAGAAACCATCGCATCACGCATCGCAGCCAAATCAACAACGGCTGGAACGCCGGTGAAATCCTGCATCAAAACGCGCGCCGGACGGTAGGCGATTTCGTAGCCTTCGGTGCCTTTGTTTTGCAACCAGCTGGCAACGGCTTCGATGTCTTTTTTGGTGACAGAGCGATCGTCTTCATTACGAAGAAGATTTTCAAGCAGCACTTTCATGGAGAAAGGCAATTTTGAAATGCCAGTCAGGCCGTTTTTCTCGGCTTCGGCAAGGCTGTAATATGTGAATTCTTTGCCCGCGACCGTCATTGTTTTGCGGCATTTAAAGCTGTCGATCTTTGACATGGCTCTTTTCCCTTCGATTGTTGCGCGTTGCTCGTTGGTAGCAGCAGCGCTTTATTCAGTCACTATGTTGCACTGCATAAGCGTAATCGTTGTAAATTTAAAGCTATTCTAAGGTCAAAATTACGTTTGCGTTGCAAGTTTGATTAAAACTATGGCATTGCTCGGCGAAATAGAGGTATTCATGCGTTCCTTATGCAGCTTATTGCAGAAAATTTAGCGGCCAATAGAGGCGATACGCGCATCTTTGAAGGTGTTAGCTTTGCGCTGCGTTCCGGTGAGGGCATGACGATTACTGGTCCCAATGGCGCCGGCAAATCAACGCTGCTTCGGGTATTGGCCGGATTTTTGCCGCCAAGCGAAGGCTTTGTGGAAGTTTCAGACGGTGAGCTTGCCGAACACAGCCATTATCTTGGCCCCAACAATGGCATGAAGCCTAATCTTTCGGTCAAAGAAAATTTACTGTTCTGGCAAGATTTTTGTGGCGGCGGCGGGCGTTCAACACTGGATGCGCTTGATGAAGTGGGCCTTGGCCATGTTCACGATGTGCCGTTCTCGGATTTATCGACAGGACAAAAGCGCCGCGTTGCGATTGCGCGTCTGTTTGTATCGCCGCGCTATATTTGGTTGCTTGATGAACCAACCACGGGGCTTGATCGCGCTTCGGAACATATGTTCACGCGTTTGATCGTGCGGCACTTGAGAACAGGCGGCATGGTGATTGCGGCAACGCATTTGTCCTTGGGCGTTGATGCGATGAAGAATTTGCGCTTTGCCGAGGCGCCGCTATGATGGCGCTTCTCATACGCGATATAAAACTTGGGCTGCGCGCAGGCGGCGGCGCACTGATCGGCATATTGTTTTATCTGGCTGTTGCGGCGGTGACACCGTTTGCCATGGGGCCGGATTTAAATTTACTGGCAAAAATCGGTCCTGCTATTTTGTGGACCGGCGCGTTGCTCGCTTCGCTTTTGGGGTTGGAGCGTTTGTTCCAAATTGACCGCGAAGACGGCTCACTCGATTTGATGATACTCAATCGGCACACGACATCTTTGTCGCTGGTTGTGTTTACCAAATGTGTGGCGCATTGGGTCACGACAGGTCTGCCATTGGTTATTATTACGCCGCTGCTTGGATTATTGTTAAACATGGACGGCGCGGCCATTGGCGCAACGGTTTTAACCTTGTTGATTGGCACACCTGCGATTACATTTATTGGTGCTGTGGGGGCGGCGATTGCGGTCTCGTTGCCACGCGGCGGCCTGCTGGTATCCGTTGTGATTCTACCCTTTGCTATACCGGTTTTGATTTTTGGCGTTATGGCAACATTCGGTGCTGTGGTTGATGGTGCGCCGTTTAAAGCGCCGCTATTGTTACTTGCGGCACTGACTTTATTCTTTGCAGTTCTTGGCCCATTGGCGGCAGGTTACGCGCTTAAAAATGCCGGCGATTAACGTAAGGTTAGCTTGTCAGTTTTTGACCGCTTTTGAACAAAATAGCTGCATTCTCAATAGGTTATATTTGCCGTTGTGATGTAAGAAATTTGACTTTTTGTACAATTTTTACGCGTGAAAATTTGACTCTGCTCCCTCAGTCCCTATCCTAGTAGGTATCAGAAGATTGCCGGATCAACCGGTATCAAAATTTTATTGGGAGAATTCTTGAAATGAAAAAAGCACTTTTGCCACTTCTCGCAGGTGTCGCATTCGTCGCATTTTCGGGCACAGCGCAAGCCGCTGATGGCCAATGCGGTGATGTTTCAATCGCGGAGATGAATTGGGCATCTGCTGGTGTTGCCGCACAGGTCGACAAACTCATTCTTGAAAAAGGTTATGGCTGTGACGTCGAGTTGGTTGCTGGTGATACAATGCCAACTTTTACGTCTATGACTGAAAAAGGTGAGCCAGACATTGCGCCAGAACTATGGGTAAATGCTGTTAAGATTGCACTCGATCAAGCTGTCGAAGATGACAAGCTCGTTATCGCGGCTGAAATTTTGAGTGAAGGCGGTCTTGAAGGCTGGTGGATTCCAAAAACAATTGCTGAAGCTAACAATATCAAAACTGTTGAGGACGCGCTTGCGCATCCTGAACTTTTCCCTGGCGGCGAAGATGACGACAAAGGCGCGATCTTTACATGTCCATCAGGTTGGGCATGTCAGCCGATCACAAACAATATGGCGAAAGCCCGCAACGCTGAAGAAAAAGGCTTTGAAGTTGTTGATCCAGGTTCAGCTGCCGGTCTTGACGGTTCAATTGCTAAAGCATTTGCCCGTGAAGAAGGTTGGCTTGGCTATTACTGGGCACCAACGGCTATTCTTGGTAAGTACGAGATGGTTATGTTGGACCGTGAAGTTGAGCACGATGCAGAAGCTTGGGACACATGTATTGTGAAAGAAGATTGTGCGGACCCTCAGCCAAATGAATGGCGCCGTTCGGACGTTTTCACTATTGTGACAAAAGAATTTTCTGAAGAAAATGCAGTCGCAATGGATTACCTCAAAGCACGTCAGTGGGATAATGCTACAGTGGGTAAAGTTCTTGCTTGGATGACAGATGAGCAGGGCACGAACGAAGATGGTGCTATTCACTTCATTGAAAATTATGAAGAGCTTTGGTCAAAATGGGTGAGCCCAGAAGTGGCCGCCAAGATCAAGGGCTAACAACCTTTAATAATAACGGCGCGAGATATATTTCGCGCCGTTTTCGTATGTATTAACATAACCAAGGGCTAAAATATGGAATGGACTGAGTTTCCAGAAATGGAGCGAGAGCAACTGCGCGACCTGCGTAAAGCAATTGACGGAGGGTTTCGTGAGTTTACACGCGCATATGGCGAGTCCATCGAAAACGCGCTTTATCCCGTTGAATGGTTTTTAAAACATTTTGAAAACTTGCTGCTGGATACGCCTTGGCCGCTTGTTCTGATCGGTTTGTGCGGGATTGTCTATTTTGCCAGCCGCCGCCCTTGGCTCACTTTGGGCACATTTGTTGGGATGGCGCTCATCGGCTATTTCGGTATGTGGGAAGATGCGATGAAAACACTCGCAATGATCTCCACGGCAACTCTTGGTTCTGTTCTTTTGGGTATTCCTCTGGGCATCGCTATGGCGAAGTCAGACCGCGTTCAAACAATTATGAATCCAGTTCTTGATGTGATGCAAACAATGCCGAGTTTTGTTTATCTGATCCCTGTGATCATGTTGTTTGGCATTGGCAAACTTCCCGGCATCATCGCGGTTATTATCTACGCTATTCCGCCGATCATACGCTTGACCAATCTGGGCATTCGCTTGGTTGATAAGGAAGTGCTTGAGGCTGCCGATGCATTTGGCTCAACAAGCTGGAAGCGGCTCACCAATGTGCAAATACCACTGGCGCTGCCAACGATTATGGCTGGTGTAAACCAGACCATTATGATGGCATTGGCAATGGTTGTTGTGGCTGCGCTTGTTGGTGCACCAGGGCTTGGGCAACCGGTTCTCAAAGCGATCAATAACCAATTCCTATTCATGGGTGTTTCTGCCGGTATGGCAATCGTCATACTCGCAATCATTATCGACCGTGCATCGCAGGCCTATGGCCAACGACTGCAATCACACCGTGAAAAGGGGCATTGATCCGATGAGTGGCATTCAGATTAAAAACCTCTACAAAATTTTTGGCGAAGATCCTGCGATGGCGCTTGATCTTGTTAAAAACGGCATGGGAAAAACCGAATTACAGGACCAGCACAGCCATGTTTTGGGCCTGCAAGACATCAATATTGATATGCGCGAAGGCGGTATTCAGGTGGTGATGGGTTTATCCGGTTCGGGTAAATCCACGCTTATTCGCCATATCAACCGATTGATTGAGCCAACCGCTGGCGAAGTGATTGTTGATGGTGTGGATGTGCTTGGCATGTCGCGCAGTGATTTGCGTAAATTCCGCGCCCATAAAACATCGATGGTGTTTCAAAAATTTGCATTGCTGCCGCACCGCACCGTTCAATCCAATGTTGAATATGGTTTGGAAGTGCAGGGCATTTCGTCGTCGGAACGCCGTGCTCGATCAAAAAAGTGGATCGACCGTGTTGGCCTGAGCGGTTTTGAGGATAATTATCCGTCACAGCTTTCGGGCGGCATGCAGCAACGTGTTGGGCTTGCGCGCGCGCTTGCAACGGACGCAGAAATTTTGCTGATGGACGAAGCTTTTTCGGCGCTCGATCCGCTGATTAGAACCGATATGCAAGATGTGTTGCTTGAGCTGCAATCCGAGCTTAAAAAGACCATTGTGTTTATCACCCATGATTTGGATGAGGCGCTGCGTATTGGCGATAATATCTGTATTTTGCGCGATGGCGGGATTATTCAAAAGGGCAATGCGCAGGATATTATTTTGCACCCTGCGGATGATTACATCAAAGATTTTGTCAAAGATATTAATCGTGCGCGGGTGCTGCGTATTGATTCATTGATGTCTGACGATATGACAAATGCTGGCACGCTCAAACTGAAACGAGACACCAGACTGGATGATGCGGCGCGCCAAATGCAAGAAGCTGATGTTATCAACGCACAGATTACGGACGCATCGGGCAAGGTGATCGGCTCGATTACCCTTGATGATATTGTCAATTCAATGGTTGAAAAAGTGGAAGTTGAAAGCACAGTTTAGCTTAAACCGCTTTTCGAATTTCATGCGAGCGCCGTCTTCAATTTTGAGGGCGGCGCTTGTTTTTTGGTCGCATATTCGTGCAATAGGTGAAGTCTGCTAAAATGGGCAATTAGGCTGCATCATTGTGCCTCAATTGCAACGTTTAAGCATCAGCGATAAAATGACTGAAATTGAGAGATTGTCATGAGCAAAAAAGACATAAAGAAAGTGGGCATGTTAGCAGCATTGGCTAATCCCACCCGATTTATGACCTTGTCAGGCACGCTATTGCCTTGGCTATCTCTTTTGGCCGCATTGTTTGTTGCCATTGGGCTTTATCTTGGGTGGCAAGCACCGGAAGACTACCAGCAGGGCATCACCGTGCGCATCATGTATATTCATGTGCCTGCAGCGTGGTTTGCGATGTTCTCCTATACGGTGATGGCGCTATCGGCGCTCGGCGTATTGGTATGGCGGCACCCGCTGGCGGATGTGTCGATACGTGCAGCAGCACCCATTGGTGCAGCGTTCACGCTTTTATGTCTCGTAACTGGTTCGCTGTGGGGCCGTCCGATGTGGGGCACCTATTGGGTTTGGGATGCACGGCTGACCTCGGTGTTCGTGCTTTTGCTAATGTATCTTGGCATTATGGCGTTGCAGCGCGCGATGGAAGATCCTGCACGGTCGGCGCGGCCTGTCGCAATTCTTGTATTGGTTGGCTATATCAATATTCCGATTATTAAGTTTTCAGTCGATTTTTGGAATACGCTGCATCAGCCTGCATCTGTTATACGTCTTGATGGGCCGACTATTCATGCGTCGATGCTATGGCCGCTGCTTGTTGTTGCCATTGGTTTTACCTTTTTGTTTTTAGCTATGCATATGATGGCGATGCGCAATGAAATACGTCGTCGCCGTGCGGCAAGTTTGCGCAAAGCAGGTGCGCGCGGAAAATCATCGGCACCAACGACAGCGGTTCTTGAGGGATAAAAATGTCTGAGCATGAAATATTTGTTTATGCCAGCTATGGGCTTGGCGCTCTTATCATGGCTGTGCTGCTGGCATGGTTATGGATTGACCGCAATATTACGGTCAAGGAATTGGCGCGGTTAGAGGAAATGGGCGTGCGCAGGCGTTCACAAACACAAGATGATTAGGCGTGAGTTTTGAGCAATAGAATTGAAAAGAAGCCGCGCGCAGCTTGGTTCGTCTATGTGCCAGCACTCGCATTTTTTGTGCTGGTCGGTGTTTTTGCGCTGATGCTGACGCAAGAAGGGCGCGATGCTTCGGCCCTTCCTTCTGCGCTGCTGGGACGTGATGCACCGCAAATTGTTTTGCCGCCGCTTGAGGGGCTCAAAGACACAAATGACACTGCGCTTGCGGGTCTCGATCCGGCCGCCTTTGCGGGCAATATTACGCTGGTCAATGTGTGGGCATCATGGTGCGCACCGTGCCGCGAAGAGCATCCTTATTTGACGAAATTGTCACAAGATAAGCGCGTGCAATTGATAGGCCTTAACTACAAAGACAAGACGGCAAACGCGCTGAAATTTCTTGGTAATTACGGCAATCCCTATGATGCTGTTGGCGTGGACAATAATGGCCGCGGGGCAATTGATTGGGGTGTTTACGGCGTGCCGGAGACATTTCTTGTGGGGCAGGACGGCAAGATTAAATTCAAATTTGCTGGTCCGCTAAACCCTGAAATTATTGAAAAACAGCTGATGCCTGAAATTGATAAGCTAGCGCCAGCTGGTTAAAGAGATCGCTTTTCTTGCAAATGCTTTTTAAGCTTTTAGCACCAGCACAATATCCATCACATTGGTGCCGGTTGGTCCGGTTGTTAAAAGTGCGCCGCGCTCGCTCAGATAAGTGCCCGCATCGGCAGCGGTGAGATATTTGGCGACCTGCGCCGTGTCTTTGACGGTTGAGCCGTCAATGATTGCGCCAGCCTCATCGGTTGGACCATCGGTGCCGTCTGTGCCAGCGATCAGAATATGCAGATCATCGCGTGTCTTGATTTTGCCAGCGAGCAGAAGCGCTAAGTGCTGATTGCGCCCGCCGCGTCCTGGATTTTCAGGCAGTTCAACCGTTGGCTCCCCGCCAAAAATATAAAGCCCAGCAGGACCGTTTTCGATTTTATCAAAAAGGCTTATCGCAATGTCGTCGGCGCGTCCGTAAAGACATTCCTCGTTCAGGCATATGTTAAGATTTTTGCTTTGCGCTGCGCTTTCAATCACCTGACGCGCAACCGCATTTGACGCTGCGATTTCAATCTCAACACGGTCGTCATCGCCGTAATAAGCGCCGATACCGGACGCGATAACATCAATGCTGTCGCCCTCAACATCGGAGATGGCAATCACATGGCCCGATTTGCCATTAAAGGCATCAAGCAAGCGCCCGCCTTTTATGCGGGAGATTTTGCGGCGCTCGGCGTTAATCTCGCCAATGCTCAAACCTTCTGCCAGAAAACCTTGATTAAGCGCTTTGAGGCTCTGAAGCGAGTGGCCTTCTTCCAGCACTTCAACCAGCGCCGATGCACCGCCTGAAACGAGTAATAAGAGGCTTTGATCGGCGGTCATATTTTTTACGCATTCAAGCACGCGCGCGCCGCCGATTAGTGAATTTTGATCGGGGACAGGATGGGCAGCTTCAATGATTTCGCATTCATCAAGCGTTGTAAGCGCCTCGCTTATATGGTCGTATTTTGTCACGACAATCGTTTGAATTGGGCTATCGAAATGGTTGCGAGCGCCGAGCGCCATATCGCCAGCGGCCTTGCCGACAGCGATAATCAAATCAGGTGCTTTGATGTTACTCTTGGAAAGGGCCGTAGAAACCGCGCTGAAACCGCGCACGGCATTAACACCCTGCCACCATAAATTTTCGAGAATTGCGGCAGGGTTGTTGGTCATTATTGGGCGTCCGGCTCTTCAAGGCTATGACGATTAATCAGCGGGAACTGAAATGCCATAAAGATGACTGTGATGGGAATATTGCCCCAGACTTTGAAAGCAACCCAGAAATCAGTTGAGAAATTGCGCCATATGACTTCGTTGACAATCGCCATGGCAAAGAAAAACAAAGCCCAACGAATGGTCAAATGAAACCAGCCTTTTTCGTCCAATTCAAAAGCTGCACCGAGCACATATTTAAGGAGCGGTTTTTTAAACACCAAGCCGCCAAGCAATGTGATGCCGAAAAGTGAATTGATGATTGTTGGCTTGAGTTTGATGAAGGTTTCATCGTGCAGATAAAGCGTCAATGCGCCAAAGATAAAAATGACACCGCCCGATACGACAGGCATGAGTGGCAATGTGCGCGTTAGAACCCAAGAGGCGATAAGCGCAATTGCAGTAGCAAGCATAAAGAATGCTGTTGCGATAAATAATGGACCGCCAAGTTCGGCTAATGCGGGAAACATTTCTGCTAATTTTTCGCCGCGATTATTCGCGATGAAAAACACGATCAATGGGCCCATTTCCAAAGCGAGTTTGAGGGCTGGATTGACTTCTTTTTTACTGTCGGAAAGCTCTTTCATTTATTTTTCTTCTTCTTCTATGTTGGCTGTTCCAACGATTGCGGATGCAAAATCATCGGCGCTAAATGGTTCAAGATCATCAACGCCTTCGCCAACGCCAATGAAGTAAACCGGTAATTTGAATTTGGCTGCAATTGCGACCAGAATGCCGCCGCGTGCTGTGCCATCGAGTTTGGTCATGACAAGTCCGTTGACGCCCGCCACATTGCGGAAAATATCCACTTGGTTAAGCGCGTTCTGGCCTGTCGTTGCGTCTAGTGTTTGCAATACGGTGTGCGGTGCCTCGGGATCATGTTTTTGCAAAACACGCACAATTTTGGCCAGCTCGTCCATCAATTCTGTTTTGTTTTGCAGGCGGCCTGCCGTGTCAATGATGACAACATCCGAGCCATTGTCGCGTGCCGTTTCATAGGCGCCATAGGCAAGGCCTGCGGCATCCGCGCCAAGTTTCGTGCCAACAAATTCGCTGCCTGTTCTGTCGGCCCAAATTTTAAGCTGCTCAATGGCCGCCGCGCGGAATGTATCGCCTGCGCCAAGTGTTACTTTAAGGCCTGCATCGCGCAGTTTTGCGGCCAGCTTGCCGATGGTTGTGGTTTTGCCTGTGCCATTGACACCGACGACCAAAATGACATGCGGTTTGTGCGAAAGATCAAGCTCCAGCGACTTGGCAACGGGGCCAAGAACATTGGTGATTTCTGCGGCCATGATCTTGCGCACTTCGTCGGTCGACACGTCTTTGCCGTAACGACCCGATGAAAGCGTGTCGGTAATGCGCATTGCCGTTTCAATGCCAAGGTCGGCTTGAATGAGCACATCTTCCAAATCTTGCAGCGTGTCTTCATCCAGCTTGCGCTTGGTGAAAATGCCGGAAATGGAATCCGTCAATTGTTTTGATGAACGTGACAGACCTGATGTTAGCCGTGCGATCCAGCCCTTGTTCTCCGCTTCCGGTTCAGCCTGCGCGGGGGCAGGTTTCGCATCGCCAATGGTGACACTTGTGCGTGTTGTTTCAGACGAAACCTGTTCTTCAATGATCGGCTCAGGGCTGTCTGTTAACGGCTCTGGTGTTTCTTCTTCGCGCACAGGTTCTGGTGCTGTTTCCGGCGTTGGCTGGAAAACACCATCGACTGCCGCCTCAACATCGGTTGTGGGCGCGCTGTCACTTTTTGCGATTTCAGGCTTGTCAGCGCTGACGCTTGAGTCATTTTTCTCTGGCTCTGGCTCTGGCTCTGGCTCTGGCTCTGGCTCTGGCTCTGGCTCTGGCTCTGGCTCTGGCTCTGGCTCTGGCTCTGGCTCTGGCTCTG
>NZ_KB894531.1:327141-402221 GCF_000374465.1 Ahrensia kielensis DSM 5890
CTCTGGCTCTGGCTCTGGCTCTGGCTCTGGCTCTGGCTCTGGCTCTGGCTCTGGCTCTGGCTCTGGCTCTGGCTCTGGCTCTGGCTCTGGCTCTGCGATTTGTTCGGTTTTAATGGCTTTGGCGGCCGCGTCTATCGTTTCAGCTTCCGGTGCCGTGTCATCTGGCTGTGTTTCTTCTTCAGGCACTTCGGCTGGTTGTTCCTCAACCGCCTTTTTGCCAAAAGAAAATACCTTTTTGATAAACCCGAATGCCATTTATAAAATTCCTATTGCGCGGCGACAGGCGCTGCATGACGCCCGATAAGGCGCTCACCATCATTGTTTAATACCTGAACCGCACAAATTGCACCAGCGCGGGCCACAGAACCGTCAACAAAAACGGGGGTGAAATCTTGAGTGCGCCCGATGCCGTCTTTCTCAAACAGTACTGTTTGCACCGTGCCATCAAATTTCTTTAAATGTTGTTGCCAAGCGCTTGCAGCTTTTGCGCGAAGGCGCGCGGCACGGTCTTTGATTAGGGCGCGGTCAAGCTGGGGCATTTTGGCAGCGGGTGTTCCTTCTCGCGGCGAGAATGGAAAGGCGTGAACCCGCGCAAGGCCGCAATCATCAATGATCGATAATGCGTTTTCAAACATTGCTTCGGTTTCGGTTGGAAAGCCCGCAATGATGTCTGCACCAAATGAAGCATCAGGGCGCAGATCGCGCACGGTCTGGCAAAATTCGATGGAATGATCGCGCAGATGGCGGCGCTTCATGCGCTTTAAGATCATGTCATCGCCATGTTGCAGCGACAGATGGAAGTGCGGCATCAAGCGCTGCTCGGATGCGATGGCGTCAAATAATGCTTCATCGGCTTCAATGGAATCAATCGATGAGAGGCGCAGACGCTCAAGCGATGGTACTTGCGTCAGAATTTTTTGCACCAGAACGCCGAGCGATGGTTTGCCGGGCAGGTCCGGTCCAAAGCTTGTGAGGTCAACTCCGGTTAAGACAATTTCCGAATAGCCATTATCTGCTAGCCGTTTAACCTGATCAATAATGCCGCCAATGGGCACGGAACGCGATTGGCCACGGCCATAGGGAATGATGCAGAATGTGCAGCGGTGATCGCAGCCATTTTGCACCTGAACAAAAGCACGGGTGCGCCCTTCAATCGAATCGACCATATGGGGTGCGTTTTGTGTCACCTCAAAGATATCGTTGACGCGGACTTTTTCGAACTGATTGACGCCGAATTCGGGCAAGGCGCGGTAGGATGAGGCTTTGAGCTTGTCCTCATTGCCGATCACCAGATCAACTTCATCCATCGCGCCAAAATCATCAGGATTGATTTGCGCGGCGCAGCCCGTAACGATGATGCGGGCGTTTGGCTGTTCACGGCGGGCGCGGCGAATGGATTGCTTGGCTTGGCGCACGGCTTCGCCGGTAACCGCGCAAGTATTGATGATCACTGCGCCGCCTTCAAGCTGGCCCAGACCTGCGGCTTCTGCCTCGCGCTTTACCACTTCGCCTTCATAGGCGTTTAGGCGGCAGCCAAATGTGAGTGTCTTAATTGTCATGCGTTTCGCGGTTTAAAATTGCATTGGCTTTATGAAGCACTTGGGTGCCCAATGCCAGTCATGGCCGTGATATGCAAATCGGCGTGCCTGCTTGCAAGCCCTTGTTGTTTATTGCCATGATGTTTTGGGACTAATTTGAGGGGAATATAATGCGTTTAATGAAGATTTCCATGATCTGTCTGAGTTCTGTGTTTTCATTTGGAGCACTAGCATCACCGCAACCTGCTTTTGAATGTAAAGGGGCAAGCGCAGCAACGGCGCAGCTTGCGCCTGATACGGGCGGTGTTGGTGATTTTATCTATGTCATTGATGATGAACGCTATGCTGTATCGGCGTATCCGGCTGGCGATGATGATTATCTTAATTTAGAGGCGGCGAGCGGTGAGGGTGCGCTTTATACGGGCAAACATATCCGCTTTTTCAAAGCATCCGATGCAAGCGGTTTGCAGTCAAATGTTCAAATTATCAGCACCGATGAGAGCTTTGAGTGCAAATCCACGAAGGTGGCATCCAATATAGAGGGTGCAGGCGATAAGGGCTGGGTTGGCGGCATGGCGCTAGAAACAATTGTGCGTGATGGCCCAAATGTGGATGCAAAACGGCTTGATAAACTGCCGCTTAAAGAGCCGATTGCGATTTTGCGCAATGAGGGTCAGCCTCATCAAGGCTATCCGTGGTTTCAAATCGAATATAGCGAAGGCCTGCGCGGTTATGCGTGGGGCGGCACTTTGTGCAGTGAAGGCCAGATGATTGAGGGTGTTGCTGCTGAATGCGGCGACGTTCAGTAATTACACCTCTTCGACAAGGCGCATCCATTTGCCGGTTTGGGCATCAAGCTTGCCGGCAAATTCCCACTCGGTTGGGCCTGTCATGATGACATGGCTATCGTCGCGCCATTCTATAAATAGATCCCCGCCCGGCACCGTGATTTTAACATCGCGGCCCGTTAGCTTTTTGCGCGCAGCACTAACAGCTGTTGCACAAGCTGCAGAGCCGCAGGCCTGCGTTAAGCCAACACCGCGTTCCCATGTGCGGATGATAATGTGATCATCGCTTTGCACCTGCGCGATAGAAATATTGGCGCGCTGGGGAAAAATCGGATGGTTTTCGAGCAAGGGCCCGAATCTGTCCAAATCATAAGACCAGACATCTTTTTTAACCCAAAAAATCGCATGGGGATTGCCCATATTGGCAACCGATGGCGTGTGCAAAACCGGTGCATCAATCGGGCCGATTTGTAGCTCAATGCCGGTCGTGTCACCGAACTCTTCTTCCAGCGGGATCTGGTCCCAGCGAAAACGCGGGCGGCCCATATCAACCGAAACCATACCGTCTTCGCTTTCGTCAGCGGTTAAAATGCCGCCAAGTGTTTCGAAGGTGAAATGGTTTTTTCCGGTTTCGGCGCTGAGCGCGGATACGACGCAGCGGGTTCCATTGCCGCAAGCTTCTGCTTCTGAACCATCATTGTTGAGGATCATCACATAGGCATCGGTACCCTCAGATTTAGGGTCATGAATGGCCATGATCTGATCGAAACCAGTGTCGCTTTGCGCGTTAAGCTCAATGGCTGCTTGCGGGATAATTTTGTCCGCACGTCCGCGCATATCGGCAACAATGATCCTGTTGCCCAATCCGTTCATTTTCGCAAAATTAACGTCAAGTGCCATGATTGCGTCCGCTCAGTGATATTTACACTTATATGAGCGAACGCTTGTTAAATTTAAAGTGTTTTCTTTTGTCTGCTAAGCGATGACGAGTATGCCGAAAAGCATGAGCAAGAACAGAATAAGCACAATACCAATTAATAGTTTCGCGCCACTAAGTGCAGCGCCGGACAAGCGGCTAAATCCCAAGAGACCAAGAACTGCGGCTGCGACGAGGAGTATAAGAATCCATTTAATCATAGTTTCATCCTTGTATTGTAATTGCCTTATTTAACGCACATTCTTGAATTGAGTTCCCTGAGGTCTTTTTTGCTCCTATAAACTGGGAAAACTTGGGCTTAGTCAGGGTTTTGAGATGAACTGTCAGAGACTATTGCCAAAATTTTCGCGCCGTTATATTTGAAAGCCATGACATTTCCCAAACACCTCCTCGACGGTTATCAAAATTTTGCGAACGGCAGACTGCCGGAACAGCGTGAACTTGCACGTGAGCTTGCAGAAAAAGGCCAAAAGCCTGAAACAATGGTGATTGCGTGCTGTGATAGCCGCGCGGCGCCAGAAACGATTTTTTGCGCTGATCCGGGCGAAATGTTCGTGGTGCGCAATGTTGCCAATCTCGTGCCGCCCTATACGCCAGATGGTGAGTTTCACTCGACATCTGCTGCGCTTGAGTTTGCGGTGCAAAGTCTTCGGGTAAAACATATTGTGGTGATGGGGCATGGGCGCTGCGGCGGTATTTCTGCTGCTCTAACGCCGGATATGGAGCCGCTATCGCCAGGTGATTTTATCGGCAAATGGGTGAGCCTTCTTGCGCCTGCTGCTGAAGCTGTGGGTGCCAATGCCTATATGACAGGCGCGGAGCGCCAGACGGCGCTGGAGCGAATTTCTATTCGCAACTCAATTGAGAATTTAAAGACGTTTCCTTGCGTGAATATTCTTCATGGTAAAGGCAAGCTGACACTGCATGGTGCGTGGTTTGATATTTCTACCGGCGAATTGTGGACCATGAATGATACGGGCGATTTTAAACGCGAAGATAATCCCCAAGCGGAATAATCGGCATTTCTAATATTACAATTTGGCAATGTACGAAATTGTTACTTGCCGAAAAGGCGGGTGTGTATCTGTAATGGGTCTTCACATATGGAGAGCGCCCAATGAACGAGATGTCACCGATAAAAAACCGCAAGACGGCAAAAGATTTCCCGCAGGAACTGCTCGATCTTTATGATTATTACGCGCATGGCAAAATGACCAAGCGCGAGTTTTTGGACCGTGCAGGAAAATTTGCCATTGGCGGTGTAACGGCCGCGGTTCTGCTTAATCAATTATCGCCCAATTATGCGCTGGCGCAACAAGTGCCCGCTGATGATGCGTCGATTACCACCGAACGCCTGACCTATAATTCGCCGAACGGCAATGGCGATGTGAACGGCTATTTGTGCAAGCCCGCAAATGCGACAGGTAAATTGCCTGCCATTTTGGTAATCCATGAAAATCGCGGTTTGAATCCTTATATTGAAGATGTGGCGCGGCGCTTTGCCAAAGCTGGCTTTATGGCGCTTGCACCGGATGGTTTGACATCTGTTGGCGGTTATCCGGGCAGCGATGATGCCGGACGCGAGCTGCAACAGAAGGTCGATGGCACCAAACTGATGAATGACTTCTTTGCCGGATTTGAGCATTTGTTGGCGCGTGAAGATTCAACGGGCAAAGTTGGCGCTGTTGGCTTTTGCTATGGCGGCGGTGTGGTCAATGCGATTGCCGTTGCTTATCCAGAACTTGCAGCAGGTGTGCCGTTTTATGGACGGCAACCCGCAAGCGAAGATGTAAAAGACATCAAGGCAGCGATGATGATCCAAAATGCGGCACTTGATGAGCGTATCAATGAAGGTGCAGCTGCCTATGAAGCAGCGCTAAAAGAAGCGGGCGTTGATTTTGTCGCTCATATGTATCCTGATGTGAATCACGGTTTCCATAATGATACGACCCCGCGCTATGACGCGGCGGCGGCAAAGCTGGCCGAAGACCGCACGGTTGCGTTTTTCAATGAAAAACTAAGTTAAGCTGCCTTTTGGGCCGTGATAACCCGCCCCTGTATTTGGGCGGGTTATAAAGTTCAAATTATCCGGCCAAGCCAAGCGATTAATTGCGCAGACGGTACGAGCAGCAATTGCGCGAGTATCGTGCCTGCAAGTCTGCTTAAAACCATCCATATGATGAATTTCCGGTAGTAATTCTCGCTGACTTTTCCGCCTGCAACATCATCGGTCAGACCGGCCAGATAGGGGTCGATCAGAATAAACATCATGATTGTCGCCAGCCCGTTGATAACGGCCGATAGGCTGCTTGCGGTGACGCGAAATTCTGGCTCCAGATAGCCTGCATAGATCGACGCTAATACGCCCACCGTCCAAAGCGCGGTGGCAAGCACGTTTAAGATGATGATCTTTGCTGGAAACTCACTTTTGATCGACAATTGGGTAATGTTTTGCCAGCGCGGTAGCGCAACAGAGGATGTGATTGCTGAAATGCCGCGCGGTGTTGCCAGCCTTATAATTAAGGCAGGCATGGAGCGGTTTTTGCGGAAGCTTTCAACCGCAACACTGCCAAAGCGCTGTACGGTGGGAATAAGCAGGCCGCCGATGATGGTGGCAGCGGATGCAGCCAGCAAGATGAGCATGAAATCATTCAGCAGATTATGCACCGCGTGGGCGTTGATTGTGTTTTCAACGCGCTTTGCCAGCAATGGGCCTTGGAACGAATTGGAAATCCGCGACACGAGCACCATCACATTGAAAATCGAAAACGCTATGGCAATTTGGCGACTGCGAACGCCTGCGATCCGAAACCCATAGGCGAGCGTGCCGATCAGGTGGATGATGAAGGTGAGAAAGAGAATGGCTAGAAGCTGAACGTCCACGAAAATCTATCCTCGCTGGTGCCTGTATAGGGCCTTGCGCTCTATAAAGTGCGGCAATGCGGAATGATACTGAAATTCGAACGTTTAGTCGTGGCCAATATGGCTTTACCAATTTTGTCATGAGCGGATCTTTGATTAAAGCCCGCTCATGAAGGCGATTTTTAAGCCGTCATAAGGCCGATTCCGGCGACGAATGTCAGGCCGCCAAGCACGCGCGTGATGATTACTGCAATGCGTGTGTTGTCTTTAAAAGCAGCATTGAGACCGTAGCCAATTGCGATGCCGAAGCCATGTAGAATAGCTGTGGCAATGGCAAATCCGGCAGCGTAACTGGCCTGCGTTGCCAATCCGATTTCACCGCCATGGGCAAAACCATGAAACAGGGCAAAAATGCCGACGATAGCAGCGCTAAGATAAACAGGAACTTTGACGGCCATTGCCACCAATAAACCCAATGCGACGACGGATGCCAGAATAGCAGGCTCAACGAAAGGCAATTGCATGCCTGTTAGAGCCAGAACAAAGCCGAAAATCATCGTGCCAACAAAGGCGCTTGGCACAATCCAAAGCGCTCTTTGACCAATTTGCCAAGCCCAAAGGCCAACAGCAATCATGACAAGAATATGGTCCGTGCCAAATAGGGGGTGTGAAAAACCAGCAGCAAATGACCCATGCTCATTGGGATTTAAATGAGCGAAGGCGGGTGTTGCGGTTAAGAGCATTAACGGTAGGCAAATAAGTATTTTCTTCATATCAGAACCTTTGTTTAAGTCGTTCAAGCACCCCAGAATGGGTCGTGCTGTTTAGGTATTTCACATTTTTTGAACTTGCGAAAGTTCGAAACGAATTTTTGCTGATGTGAGGCGTTGTCACTTGCCGTGTGTTGACATTTATCGCGAATCGTAACAATGAATGTTACATGAAAAAGAACAGCCGCCTTTCCGCCGTTTTGCATGCGCTTCTCCACATGGCAGAGCATGATGAACCAATGACCTCTGATGCGCTTGCGCAATGTTTGAGCACCAATCCCGTTGTCGTGCGCCGAACGATGGGGCTTTTGCGCGATGCTGAAATTGTCACTTCTGAGCGCGGCCATGCGGGTGGTTGGCGCATCGCTGTGGATTTGTCTTCTGTTACGCTGCGCCAATTGCATGAGACGCTGGGTGAGCCTGCGATTTTTGCCATCGGAAACTCTAATGAGGATTCGCAGTGCCTTGTCGAGCAGGCGGTCAATGCCGCGCTTGAAGACACATTTATAGAAGCCGAAGCCCTTCTGTTGAAGCGTTTTGGAGAAATTACGCTGGCAGATTTGGCGAGGGATTTTGCGCGCCGTCATGCGCAGTGGCACCAACAAAAGGAACTAGAAAATGAATCATGATGTCATCATCATTGGCGGTAGCTATGCTGGCTTGGCTGCGGCTTTGCAGCTTGTGCGGGCACGTAAATCGGTGCTGATTATTGATGCAGGACAGCGACGCAACCGTTTTGCCAGCCACTCACATGGCTTTCTTGGACAAGATGGTGTCGAGCCTGCTGTGATTGCACGCACCGCACGCGATGAAGTTGAAGCATATCCAACGGCGACTTTCGTTGAAGATGTGGCTGTCGCAATTTCAGGTGAGAAAGATCAGTTCTCTGTTTTAACGAAAGCGGGCGAAAATTATCGCGGGCGCCGCATTTTACTGGCAACGGGCGTTGCCGATGAATTGCCGCCCATTGATGGTTTGGCAGAGCGTTGGGGGCAATCTGTTTTTCATTGCCCTTACTGCCATGGCTATGAACTTGAGGAAGGCCAAATCGGTGTGATTGCGACCGGAGAAATGTCGACACACCAAGCCGAATTACTGACGGAGTGGGGTCAAGTCACGCTGCTCGTTAACGGGGCTTTTACGCTTGATGCTACTGCAAGGCGCTCTTTAGAAGACATGGGCGCTGTGATTGAAGAAACGCCGATTGATAAAATTACAGGCGTGGCAGATGTGCACCTTACCGATGGGCGCGTTTTGAGTTTTGCCGGCATGTTTACAGCGTCGCGCTGTTCGCCATCAACGCCGCTTGCTGAGGATGCTGGATGTGCGCTGGAAGAAACAATGATGGGTATTCAGATACAAACCAATGAGACGAAAGAAACTTCTGTCGCTGGCATTTTTGCCTGCGGTGATACGGCGCGTATTCCCCATTCGGTTTCACTTGCTGTTGGCGATGGGGCCATGGCAGGCGTGATGGTGCACCGTTCGCTTGTTTAGCCTTAAAATGAGTTGAGCAAAAAGGTTGGTTTGATGACGGATCATCCTGCGCTGTCCGGCGCTCACGAGGCAGATTATGCTGGTCGGGTGAGTAAACAAATTCCTGGCTTGGGGGATATGCACCTTATGGCAGGACTTTTGCTGGCTGAACATGTGCCGACAAATGGGCGTGTTCTTGTGCTGGGTGCAGGCGGCGGGCTTGAACTAAAAGCTTTTGCGCAATTGCAGCCAGATTGGCAGTTTGACGGTGTTGACCCGTCGGACGTGATGCTCAATCAGGCAAATCATACGCTGGGCAGTTTAGCTGCGCGTGTTCGCTTTCATGAAGGTTATATCGATGATGCGCCCGATGGCCCTTATGATGGAGCAGCGTGTCTGCTGACTTTGCATTTTTTGCCGGAAGCAGAGCGGCGCAGAACTGTGACGCAAATGGCAAAACGTTTAAAGCGCGGCGCGCCTTTGGTGGTGATGCACCATAGTTTTCCGTTAGCAGAAACAGATAAATGGCTTTCGCGTTATTCGGCCTTTACCAATGCAAAAGGCGCATCGCCCATTGGGTTGCAACAAATCGGGATGATGAAGAGAAAACTGCCCGTCCTGTCGCCCAAAGAAGATGAAGCCGTTTTACGCGATGCGGGATTTGAGGACATCGACATGTTTTATGCTGCATTCACCTTTAAGGGGTGGGTGTGCCGTAAGGTGTGAGTCTTGACTCTGGCGCACTTCTTGGTCATAAGCGCGGCTGTTCAGCGATATTTTTAAACGCCGAGCCACTGACCGGTGCGTAAAATCTTTATGATGCCGGAGGTCAACACCCGACAGCGCGATGCGCCCTCGGGTGCTTTTTGGCTATGTGCGCGGGGGTTTAACAAATTAGCTGAATGCTTATCTTGGTTTCACATGGTGTGAAATGAAGAGCAGGAACAAATATGTTTGAATCACTTCAGGACCGTTTAGGTTCGATCTTTTCTGGCCTCACAGGCCGCGGCGCACTTTCCGACAAGGATGTGGCAGCGGCGCTGCGCGAGATTCGCCGTGCGCTGATCGAAGCGGATGTTGCGCTGGAAGTGGTGCGTGATTTTACCGATCGCGTGCGCGAAAAAGCCGTTGGCGTTGATGTCGTCAAGTCCGTTAAACCGGGCCAGATGGTCGTCAAGATCGTGCATGACGAGCTGGTTGAAATGCTCGGCAGCGAAGGCGAGACAATCGACCTTAACGCGCCGTCGCCTGTTGTCATTATGATGGTGGGCTTGCAGGGTTCTGGTAAAACAACGACCTCTGCAAAAATTGCTAAGCGCTTAACAGGCCGCGATAAGAAAAAGGTCTTGATGGCCTCGCTCGATACGCGCCGTCCAGCGGCCCAAGAGCAGCTTCGCCAGCTTGGTGAACAGGTGGACGTGGTTACCCTGCCGATCATTGAGGGCCAGTCGCCTTCTGATATCGCAAAACGTGCGGTGCAAGCTGGTAAGCTTGGCGGCTACGATGTTGTTATCCTCGACACGGCAGGCCGCACGCATATTGACGAGCCGCTGATGATCGAGATGGCGGATATTCGCAAACATGCGGACCCGCACGAAATTCTGCTTGTTGCTGACTCGTTGACGGGTCAGGACGCTGTTAATCTTGCCAAAAGCTTTGACGAGCGTGTGGGCATTACTGGCCTTGTGCTTACCCGTATGGACGGCGATGGACGCGGCGGTGCTGCTCTTTCTATGCGTGCTGTTACGGGCAAACCAATCAAGCTGATTGGTACGGGCGAACGCATGGACGAGATGGAAGAATTCCATCCCAAGCGTATTGCCGACCGTATTTTGGGTATGGGCGATATTGTTTCGCTGGTTGAAAAAGCCGCCGAAAATATCGACCAAGAAAAAGCGGCCCAAATGGCCAAGAAGATGCAGGAAGGCAAGTTCGATATGAACGATCTTGCGGATCAATTGCATCAGATGAAGAAAATGGGCGGCATGGGCGGTATCATGGGAATGATGCCGGGCATGGGCAAGATGAAAGACCAGATGGCTGCGGCCGGAATGGATGACAGCATCTTTAACCGTCAGCTTGCGATCATTGGTTCTATGACCAAGCATGAGCGCGCGCGCCCTGATATCTTAAAACATAGCCGCAAGAAGCGTATTGCCGCTGGTTCTGGCACGAACGCTGCTGAAATCAACAAGCTTTTGAAAATGCACCGCCAGATGGCCGACATGATGAAATCCATGAAGGGCAAAAAAGGCGGCGGCATGATGGGCAAGATGATGGGCGGTCTTGCTGGCAAAATGGGCATGGGCGGCGGAATGCCGGGCGGTATGGGCGCTGGTATGCCTGATCTGTCTAGCATGAGCCCGAAAGAAATCGAAAATCTGCAAAAGCAGGCCGAGCAAATGGGTCTTGGCGGCGGCGGCATGCCGAAACTGCCGGGCCTTGGCGGTCCGAAATTACCTGGTTTAGGCGGCGGCGGTTTGCCGGGCCTGCCTAAAAAGAAATAACGAAACAATCACACTTTAAAGAATACAAATAAGGAAAACTAAAATGGCTACTAAAATTCGTCTTGCACGCGCTGGTTCAAAAAAGCGTCCTTACTACCACATTGTTATTGCTGACGTTCGCGCGCCACGCGACGGCCGCTTCATCGAGCGTGTTGGTAAATGGGACCCAATGTTGCCAAAAGATGGCGATGCGGTTCGTGTTGAGCTGAACGAAGAGCGTATCAAGTACTGGGTAGAAAACGGCGCCGTGCCTACAGACCGCGTTTTGCGCTTTATGGCTGCTGCTGGTCTTGCGACACGCGATGAGCGCAACAACCCGAACAAAGGTAAGCCTGGTAAAGCTGCTCAAGAGCGTATTGCTGAAAAAGAGCAAAAAGAGCTTGATAAAAAAGAAGCTGAAGAAGCGGCAAAAGCAGCAGCTGCTGAAGCTGCGGCTGCTCCAGCTGAAGAAGCGCCTGCAGAAGAAGCTGCAGCGACAGAAGAATAAGTTTCCGTATATTACGGTTATGACAAACGGGGCAGCGATGCCCCGTTTTTTTGTTGTCTATTCATTAACGTAAGCGTTGCACATTAAGCGCATGAAGCGCGCAATTTCGCGCCGATGACCGTTTATTTGAGAAACATTTATTGCGAATTTCCTTGTTTCGCCATTTTATGACGGTATGTAGTTGAATCGGGACAGGTAATTTTATTGCCAATTTGGAGTTATATGATGGGGATTTCATCCATTAAGCCGATCACGGTTTTACTGGTTGCAGGTGTTGCACTGGCTGGTTGCCAGAGTTCGCGTATAGGCGCTTTGCAAACACAATCGCAGCCTGCACCGCTGACACCTGCGCCTGCCGGTACAGTGACAAGCAATCAATTGCCGCCGCCTGTGCAGCCAAACGCTCAGCAGCCAAATGGCAATTTCCCGACTGCGCCTGAAAATGCATCCAATCCAAATGGAACAGATGTGGCCAATTTGGAAAACCCGTCCAGCATTCAAAATGTTACAACCAATGCGCCTGTTACAAAAGAAGCATTGGTTGGTGCGTGGAAAGTTTCTACCGGCGGCTCTAACTGCCAGATGTTTATGGCTTTGACCAAGTGGACGGGCGGTTTCCGCGCAGCTTCACGCGGTTGCCCGGGCGATGCGGCTGCCGTTTCGGCGTGGAATGTGTCTGGCAACAAAGTCGTGTTGAGTGATACCAATGGCAATCAGGTTGCGACATTGTTCCAATCCGGTGCAACTCGGTATGACGGGCAAACGAGCGGCGGCAGCGCCATTAGCCTTTCACGCTAATTGTTTTTACGCAATTTTGAACGGAAAATCGGTGCCCATTTTTCCTGCATTTGCTTTAGAACATATTGGACGCTGAGCCATGCCTGAACGTATCTTGCCGGGCGATTCAGTTCGTGCGCGTTACAACGAACTTGTTGCCGATGGTGTCATCATGGATGATGCCGCGCAGCATGATTTAGCCGATAAGCTTGATGATCTGAACGCGCGCATTGGTTCTGCGCGTTTGGCCGTTTCGTCCTCTTCGCTCGGCTGGCTATTTGCTAAAAGAGCACCGAAGAAGAACGTTGTTCGCGGGCTTTATATTCACGGCTCGGTGGGCCGTGGTAAAACCATGTTGATGGATTTCTTTTTTCAAGCATGCCCTGAAAAAAAGAAAAGACGCGCTCATTTCAATGATTTTATGGCCGATGTGCATGACCGCATTGGCCTTTACCGCGATAAGGTGAAAGCCGGAACGGTTAAAGATACCGACCCTATTGTGCCGGTTGCGCATGATATAGCGTCAGAAACCAAGGTGCTTTGTTTTGACGAGTTTTCGGTGACAGACATTGCCGATGCGATGATTTTATCGCGGCTTTTTACAGCCTTGTTTGAGCAAAATGTCGTGCTGGTTGCGACCTCTAATGTGGTGCCGGATAGTCTTTACAAGGACGGCTTGAACCGCAGCCTGTTTACGCCGTTTATTGATATTCTAAAACGCCATACCGATGTGACGAGCCTTGATGCGGATCAAGATTACCGCCTGTCAAAGCTGGCTTTGTCAGAGCGCTATTTTTCGCCGATCAATGCGGTGTCTGACGCTGGTATGGACGATCTATGGCAATCAATTGCTGGTCCTGAACCAAGGTCGATGACGCTTGAGGTTAAAGGGCGCAAGGTAAAGGTGCCGCAAGCGGGCCTTGGCGCTGCACGGTTCACATTTGAGGATCTATGCGCCAAGCCGCTTGGTGCGCGCGATTATATGACGATTGCTCGTGCCTATCACACGCTGTTTGTTGATCATGTGCCGATTATGGATATGACCACGCGCAACGAGGCGAAACGCTTTATTACTTTGATAGATACGCTGTATGATACCCATACCAAGCTGGTGATGTCTGCTGAGGCTGAACCGACTGAGCTTTATAATTCGAAATCCGGCACCGAAGGATTTGAGTTCGACCGCACCGCATCGCGGCTGATCGAGATGCGATCCGACAATTGGATGGAGGGTTGAACATGGACTCCTTTATATCTGCGGTCACATTGACCGTTCCAGACTATGATCAGGCGATTGAATTTTATGTCGGCGTGCTGGGTTTTGACCTGCTTGAAGACACGAAACTCAGCGATACAAAGCGCTGGGTTAAGATTGCGCCTAAGGGCGCACAAACAGCACTGGTTATCGCGCAGGCTGAGGGGCCGTCACAAATTGCTGCTGTTGGAAATCAAAATGGTGGGCGTGTGTCATTTTTTCTTCAAACAGATGACTTTATAAGTCGCTATGAGGCCATGAGAAATGCGGGCGTTACCTTTACGGAAGAGCCGCGCCGCGAATCTTATGGGCATGTTGTTGTTTTTAGCGACCCATTTGGAAATCTGTGGGATTTAATCCAACCGATTTGATCATTTGCCAACTGATTTGAATGTCTCAATTGTTGTTTTGATTGACGTTTACGTAATTCCCGCAATATCTAAACGATTGAAAATATTGCTTTCTCACTTTTCGGTTGATTTTTTATTCAATGCGAGTCACCAACACTAGGACTGCGGGAGAGTGCCTAGCTTTGCCAGTGCCTCTTTTCGCACCTTGATAACCACAAGCGATATGGAAAACTATCATTATGGCACGCAATAAAATTGCACTCATCGGCTCCGGTATGATCGGTGGCACATTGGCCCACATGATCGGCCTGAAAGAACTCGGCGATGTTGTTCTTTTCGACATTACTGAAGGCATTCCTCAGGGCAAAGGCCTTGATATTGCCGAATCCTCACCTGTGGACGGGTTCGACACAAAATTCACTGGCGCCAATGATTACGAAGCCATCAAAGGCGCTGATGTTTGTATCGTAACAGCTGGTGTTCCGCGCAAGCCGGGCATGAGCCGCGATGACCTTCTTGGCATTAACTTGAAAGTTATGGAGCAGGTTGGCGCAGGCATCAAAAAATATGCACCGGACGCTTTTGTGATTTGTATCACCAACCCGCTCGACGCGATGGTTTGGGCTTTGCAAAAATTCTCTGGTCTGCCGAAAAACAAAGTTTGTGGCATGGCGGGTGTTTTGGACTCAGCGCGCTTTACCTATTTCCTTTCAGAAGAATTCAATGTGTCTGTTGAAGACATCAACACATTCGTTCTTGGTGGCCACGGCGACACAATGGTGCCGCTCACACGTTATTCAACGGTTGCAGGCATCAATATTCCTGACCTGATTAAAATGGGTTGGACAACAAAAGAACGTATCGATGAGATCGTTCAGCGCACACGCTCAGGCGGCGGCGAAATTGTTGGCCTTCTTAAAACAGGTTCTGCTTATTATGCACCGGCAGCGTCTGCTGTGATGATGGCTGAAGCCTATTTGAAAGACAAAAAACGCGTTCTGCCATGTGCTGCGCATTTGTCTGGCCAATACGGCGTTAAAGACATGTATGTTGGCGTGCCAACCGTTATCGGTGCTGGCGGCGTTGAGCGGATCATCGAGATCGACCTGAACAAAGCTGAGCAGAAAATGTTCGACAATTCGGTTGAGAGCGTCGCGGGTCTTTGTGAAGCATGTGAAAACATCGCGCCAAGCCTTAAATAAAATTTGGAAGCGGGCCAATCGGCCTGCTTTTTCTCTATTCTTATTGAAAGACAGGACGTTCAAACATGAACATTCACGAATATCAGGCAAAGCGCCTTCTACATTCTTACGGCGCACCAATTGCTGGCGGCGTTGCAATTTATTCAGCTGAACAAGCTGAAGAATGGGCAAAGAAAATGCCTGGACCGCTTTATGTGGTTAAAAGCCAAATCCACGCCGGTGGCCGCGGTAAAGGCAAATTCAAAGAACTTGGCGAGGAAGCTGCAGGCGGTGTTCGTCTTGCGCGTTCTGTTGAAGAAGTTGTTCAACACGTCAAAGATATGCTCGGCAATACGCTGGTCACAAAACAGACTGGCCCTGAGGGCAAGCAAGTAAACCGTCTTTACATTGAAGATGGTGCGGACATTGAACGCGAATTGTACCTTTCTATCCTGATCGACCGCACAGTTGGTCGTCCGGCATTTGTGGTTTCCACAGAAGGCGGCATGGACATTGAGGCGGTTGCTGAAGAGACACCTGAGAAAATCTTCACACTGCCAATCGATCCGCTTAAAGGCATGACCGATGCGGATTCTAGAAAAATCAACCGTGCTTTGAAGCTGACTAAAGAGGCCGCTAAAGACGGGTTGGAACTTTTCCCGATCCTCTACAAAGCTTTCACTGAAAAAGACATGTCTTTGCTTGAAGTGAACCCGCTGATCGTCATGAAAGACGGCCGTTTGCGCGTTCTTGATGCGAAGGTTTCTTTTGATGGTAACGCATTGTTCCGCCATGAAGACATTATGGCGCTGCGCGATTTGAGCGAAGAAGACGACAAAGAGATCGAAGCGTCTAAGCACGATCTTGCCTATGTTGCTCTCGACGGCAATATCGGCTGCATGGTGAACGGTGCTGGTCTTGCAATGGCAACGATGGACATCATCAAGCAATATGGCGAAGAGCCAGCGAACTTTCTTGATGTGGGCGGCGGCGCGACAACTGAAAAAGTGACCGCAGCGTTTAAAATCATCACGGCTGACCCGAAGGTCAAAGGCATTCTCGTCAATATTTTCGGCGGCATCATGAAATGTGATGTGATCGCGGAAGGTGTTGTTCAGGCGGTTAAAGATGTTGGTCTTAAAGTGCCGCTCGTTGTGCGCCTTGAGGGCACGAATGTTGAAAAAGGCAAGCAGATCATCAACGATTCTGATGTTGATGTGATCGCAGCTGATGACCTTGATGATGCGGCTCAGAAAATCGTGAAAGCGATTAAAGGCTAATTGGATGGAAGCTGGCCCCCTGATCGGAACATTGCTTCCTTTTGCTGTCCTGTTCGGGGGACTGTTTCTTTTCTTACGTGCGACGAACCGTCATTATCAAAAACATGTTCATGAAGTGAACTCGGTGAACCAAGAAATAGCGGATACGAACCGTGAAATGATTGCCGAACTTCGTGAGATCAAACAGTTATTAAAGGACCGACACTAATGTCCATTCTAATCGACAAAAATACGAAAATTCTTGTCCAAGGTCTGACCGGTAAAACCGGTACATTCCACACGGAACAAGCGCTTGCCTATTTCGGCACAAAAATGGTCGCGGGTATTCACCCGAAAAAAGGCGGCGAAACGTGGACTGCAGGCGAGGGCGCTGGCGAAGCTGCCGGCACTGAATTGCCGATTTTCGCAAGCGTTGCGGAAGCTAAAAAAGCAACGAAAGCCAATGCTTCTGTGATTTATGTTCCACCAGCAGGTGCGGGCGCTGCGATCATTGAAGCGATCGATGCGAAAATTCCACTGATCATCTGTATCACTGAAGGTATTCCGGTGATGGATATGGTTGAGGTTAAAGCCAAGCTCGATAAATCTAAATCACGTCTTATCGGCCCGAACTGCCCAGGCGTTATGACACCAGACGAATGTAAAATCGGCATTATGCCGGGCAACATTTTCAAAAAAGGTTCTGTTGGCATTTTGAGCCGTTCAGGCACTTTGACATATGAAGCCGTGTTCCAAACAACCAATGAAGGTCTTGGCCAGTCTACGGCTGTTGGTATCGGCGGCGATCCGGTTAAAGGCACAGAATTCATCGATATGCTTGATCTGTTCCTTGATGATCCTGAAACAGAATCAATCATCATGATTGGTGAAATTGGCGGTTCTGCGGAAGAAGAAGCCTGCGAATGGCTTCAAGAGCAGGCCAAAAAAGGCCGTTCAAAACCAATGGTTGGCTTTATTGCAGGACGCACAGCACCTCCAGGCCGCACAATGGGCCATGCTGGTGCCGTGATTTCCGGCGGTAAAGGCGGCGCGGAAGACAAAATCAAGGCGATGGAAGCTGCGGGTATTCGCGTTTCACCATCACCGGCAAAACTTGGCGAAACACTTGTAAGTGTTTTGAAGGGTTAAGTTCGCAATAGTGAACCAAAATGACTTTCCCCCGCCACAATTCGGGGGAAAGGGAACCTGAGGGGAAACCCTTAATACAAATTTGCGGAAGATCCTGAAAGCAAGGCGATCGAAATGGCACGCACCGATAATCAAAACGACATAATGGCGCTGACCTCATTTTTGTATGGTGGCAATGCCCACTATATTGAAGAGCTATATGCGCAATATCAGGACGATCCGTCATCGGTGTCTGATGACTGGAAGGAATTCTTCAAGGATTTGAAGGATGCGCCGGAAGACATTCGTAAGAACGCGCAGGGCGCATCTTGGGAACGTGATAATTGGCCAATTGATGCCAATGGCGAACTGACATCTGCGCTTGATGGCAATTGGGGCGCTGTTGAAGCCCAGATTGAGAAAAAGATTAAAGACAAGGCAGCGGTTGCGCCGGGCAAATTGTCTGATGTTGATGTCTTGCAGGCAACACGCGATTCTGTGCGCGCGATCATGATGATCCGTGCCTACCGTATGCGTGGTCATTTGCATGCTAATCTTGACCCGCTCGGCATTGCTGGCACACGCGAAGATTATCAAGAACTGCACCCTGCGTCATACGGCTTCAAAGAAGCTGATTATGACCGCAAAATCTTCATCGATAATGTGCTTGGTCTTGAATATGCGACAGTGCGCGAAATCGTTGATATTTGTAAGCGCACTTACTGCGGCACGATGGCCGTTGAGTTTATGCATATTTCGAATCCAGAGGAAAAACTCTGGTTGCAGGAACGCATTGAAGGGCCAGGCAAGGGCGCTGATTTTACCGATGAGGGTAAAAAAGCGATCATGCAGAAGCTTATCGAGTCAGAAGGCTTCGAGCAGTTTTTGGATGTGCGTTATAAAGGCACAAAACGCTTCGGTCTTGATGGCGGTGAATCGCTGATCCCAGCGCTTGAGCAGATTATCAAACGCGGCGGCCAGCTTGGGCTGCAAGATATTGTTTTGGGCATGCCGCACCGTGGCCGCTTGAACGTGCTGACACAGGTGATGGGCAAACCGCACCGCGCTTTGTTTAACGAGTTCAAAGGCGGCTCGTTTATGACGGATGATGTGGAAGGTTCAGGCGATGTGAAATATCACCTCGGCGCATCTTCTGACCGTGAATTTGACGGTAATTCTGTCCATTTGTCTTTGACAGCAAACCCATCTCACCTTGAGATCGTCAACCCTGTTGTTATGGGTAAAGCCCGTGCCAAGCAGGACCAGCTTGCTGGTGGATCGCACCGCGCTGAAATTGTGCCGCTTGTCGAGCGCGTTAAAGTATTGCCATTGCTATTGCACGGCGATGCGGCGTTTGCTGGACAGGGTGTTGTGCCTGAATGTCTTGGCCTATCTGCGCTTCGCGGACACCGCGTTGGTGGTACAATCCACTTCATCGTCAACAACCAGATTGGCTTTACGACGAACCCGTATTTCTCGCGTTCATCGCCTTATCCATCTGACGTTGCGAAAATGATCGAAGCGCCGATTTTCCATGTGAATGGCGACGATCCTGAAGCGGTGGTTTTTGCGGCCAAGATTGCGATTGAATTCCGTATGAAGTTCCATAAGCCGGTTGTCATCGACATGTTCTGTTACCGCCGCTTTGGTCACAATGAAGGCGATGAGCCGTCGTTCACACAGCCGCTGATGTATAAGAACATTCGCAGCCACAACACGACTGTTTCTCTGTACGCTGATAAATTGGCCGCCGATGGTGTTATGACCAAGGATGAAGTCGATCAGCAGAAAGCTGAATGGCGTGACCATTTGGAACAAGAGTTTCAGGCGGGCGACGAATATAAGCCAAACAAGGCCGATTGGCTGGACGGTGCATGGTCTGGGCTGGCACGTGCGAGCAATGAAGACGAGCGCCGTGTTGGTAAAACCGCTGTGGCAATGAAAACGCTAAAAGAGATCGGCAAAAAGCTCTCGACGGTTCCGGATGATTTGAAGGTTCATAAAACCATTCAACGCTTCATGGATAACCGTGCGAAAATGGTTGATACTGGTGAAGGTATCGATTGGGCGATGGGCGAAGCTCTGGCCTTTGGCTCACTTGCGCTTGAAGGTTATGGCGTGCGTCTTTCCGGTCAGGATTGTGAGCGCGGTACATTCTCGCAGCGCCATTCGGTTCTCTACGACCAGCAAGACGAAACGCGCTATACGCCTTTGAACAATATCAAAGCGGGTCAAGCGCGCTATGAAGTCATCAACTCGATGTTGTCGGAAGAAGCGGTGCTTGGTTTTGAATATGGCTATGCATTGGCTGAACCAAACGGGCTAACACTTTGGGAAGCGCAGTTTGGCGATTTTGCCAATGGCGCGCAGGTTATCTTTGACCAGTTCATCTCATCGGGTGAGCGTAAATGGCTGCGTATGTGCGGTTTGGTTTGCTTGTTGCCGCATGGCTATGAAGGCCAAGGCCCAGAACACTCATCAGCACGTTTGGAGCGTTTCCTTCAAATGTGTGCGGAAGATAATATGCAGGTGGCGAACTGTACAACGCCGTCGAACTATTTCCACATTCTGCGCCGTCAGATGAAGCGTAACTTCCGTAAGCCGCTCATTTTGATGACGCCAAAATCATTGCTGCGCCATAAAAAGGCGACATCAACTTTGGCAGAAATGTCCGGTGAAAGTGCATTCCACCGTCTGCTATGGGATGATGCGGAATATCGCAAAGACCATGAGATCAAATTGGTCACAGACAGCAAAATCCGCCGTGTCGTTCTTTGTACGGGTAAGGTTTATTACGACCTTGAAGAAGAACGCACAGCACGCGGTATTAACGATGTGTATTTGCTTCGTATCGAGCAGCTTTATCCATTCCCTGCCAAAGCGCTGATCAATGAATTGTCACGCTTTAAAAATGCAGAAATGGTTTGGTGTCAGGAAGAGCCGAAAAACATGGGCGCTTGGTCGTTCATTGATCCGTATTTGGAATGGGTGTTGGCGCATATTAATGCCAAGCATCAGCGCATTCGCTATACGGGCCGCGCTGCGGCGGCTTCTACGGCAACAGGCTTGATGTCCACGCATAAAGCGCAGCTCGCGGCTTTCCTTGATGATGCTTTATCTGAGTAAGCTGACCAACTTATTTTAATTTAAGAGAGATAGAATAATGGCCACAGAAATTCGCGTACCAACCCTTGGTGAATCCGTTTCAGAAGCAACTATTGGCAAATGGTTCAAAAAAGTTGGCGAAGCATTTAGCGATGGCGAAACATTGGTTGAGCTTGAAACTGACAAAGTAACGCTGGAAGTGCCTGCACCGTCTGCTGGCACGTTGAGCGAAATCACTGCGCAAGAAGGTGACACTGTTGAAGTGGACGCTCTACTTGGCATGATGGAAGCTGGTGATGGTAAGGCTGCAGCACCAAAAGAAGACAAAAAAGAAGAAGCGCCAGCAAAATCTGAACCTGCAAAATCCACGTCTGAGACAAAATCTGGCGATATGCCTGCAGCACCATCTGCGGCAAAATTGTTGGACGAAAACAACATCTCGAAAGATGATGTTGATGGGTCAGGCAAGCGCGGTCAGGTGCTAAAAGGCGATGTGCTTGAAGCATTAAACCGTGTGCCAGAAGCACCGGCTGCACCGAAGGCTGCACGCGCAGCATCGGGCGATGATGCATCGCGTGAAGAGCGCGTAAAAATGACACGCCTTCGCCAGACAATCGCGCGACGCTTGAAAGACGCGCAGAATACAGCGGCCATGCTGACTACTTATAACGAAGTCGACATGACTGCCGTTATGGAAATGCGCAAAAAGTACAAAGATCTTTTCGAGAAAAAACACGGTGTGAAGCTCGGCTTTATGGGCTTCTTCACGAAAGCTGTTTGTCATGCATTGCAGGAAATTCCAGCGGTTAATGCTGAGATTGATGGCACTGATCTTATCTACAAGCACTTCTGTCATATCGGTGTTGCGGTTGGCACAGAGAAGGGTCTTGTTGTGCCAGTTGTTCGCGATGCGGACGCAATGGGCATTGCCGATGTTGAAAAAGAAATTGGACGTCTTGGTAGAGCCGCACGCGATGGCCAGCTTTCTATGGCTGATATGCAAGGCGGTACATTCACGATTTCCAATGGCGGCGTTTATGGCTCGCTGATGTCATCGCCGATTTTGAACGCACCGCAGTCCGGTATTTTGGGCATGCACAAAATTCAAGAACGTCCAGTGGCTGTGAACGGCGAAGTTGTTATTCGTCCAATGATGTATCTGGCGCTTTCTTATGACCACCGCATTGTGGACGGCAAAGATGCCGTGACATTCCTTGTGCGCGTTAAAGAAAGCTTGGAAGACCCAGAACGTCTGGTGCTTGATCTTTAAGGAGCGGTCATGAGACTTCTTGCAGGCATGGTTGGTTTGTGGGTGGCAGTGCTGCCATCCATTACCCACGCTGCGTGTCCGCAAGAACTGGCGGTTTATGAAGCTGACAATGGTAATCTTTTGGAGTTCAGCGGCAATAGTAATGCCGAAATGGGATTTCATCAGATTGGACTTTTGCTGCAAGCCAATGATGATCAAGAAACACCGATTATTCTGGATGCTTTCGTTGAGAAAACGCATGGGCTTGGACAAGCTGAAATGATTGTGCGCTATGGCTGTCCCGATGGTGATATTCCGCTCGATGATCTTGATGAATGTACGATCTATCAAAGTGTTGTTTATGGCGCTGATAATGCAGGGCTGATTGGTGAGTTGCCGGCGGCGGGCAAGCCTGCCGCTGAAACTATCGTTTTACCGAATTTTACCGCCGATGTGTGGATGCACCCGGCTTGGAAAGAAATAAGTGGGCCGAAACGTCCCGCAGAAATTTTTCAGCTTTCGGGCTGTATGGAATAAGGCGCAGAGGCGCGAAAGGAATTTGATATGTCATATGATGTGGTAGTAATCGGCTCCGGCCCTGGCGGATATGTTTGTGCAATCAAAGCAGCGCAGCTTGGGCTTAAAGTCGCAATCGTTGAAAAACGTGCGACGCTTGGCGGCACATGTCTGAACATTGGCTGTATTCCATCCAAAGCGATGCTGCATGCTTCTGAAGTTTTTCATGAAGCGGGTCATTCAATGGCAGCGCTTGGCGTTGATGTTGGTGCACCAAAACTCAATCTGAAAAACATGCTGGCGCATAAGGATGCGACGGTTAAGGCCAATGTTGATGGCGTTGGCTTTTTGATGAAAAAGAACAAGGTTGATGTCTTTACTGGCACCGGCAAAATTGCAGGCGCTGGCAAAGTTGTTGTCACAGGCGATGATGGCAAGGACCAAAGCCTTGAGACAAAGAACATTGTGATCGCTACTGGTTCTGACGTTGCGGGTATTCCGGGCGTTGACGTTGCGTTTGATGAGAAGACGATCGTCTCTTCAACAGGTGCACTTGATCTGACAAAAGTGCCTGCGAACCTCGTCGTTGTTGGCGGCGGTGTGATCGGTCTTGAGCTTGGTTCTGTATGGCAGCGCCTTGGCGCTAATGTCACGGTTGTTGAATATCTCGACACGATTTTGGCTGGCATGGATAAGAGCGTTTCCAAGCAGTTCCAGAAGATGCTTGAAAAGCAGGGCATGAATTTCAAAATGGGCGCGAAAGTGACCGGCGTTACGAAAGCTAAATCAGGCGCAGAAGTAACATTTGAACCGGCTAAAGGCGGCGATGCTGAAACGCTAAAAGCTGACATCGTGCTGGTTGCAACAGGGCGCAAACCGTACACCGAAAATCTCGGGCTCGAAGAAGCAGGCGTTAAGCTTGATGATCGCGGCCGCGTGGCGATTGATGGTCATTGGAAAACAAATGTCGATGGCATTTACGCGATTGGCGATGTTGTTGTTGGCCCGATGCTTGCGCATAAGGCTGAAGATGAAGGCATGGCCGTTGCTGAAATTATGGCTGGCCAAAAAGGCCATGTGAATTTTGATGTCATTCCATCTGTTGTCTACACTCAGCCCGAAGTTGCCTCAGTTGGTAAAACCGAAGAAGAGCTAAAGGCTGCAGGCGTTGAATTTACTTCAGGCAAATTCCCGTTCACTGCCAATGGCCGCGCCCGCGCAATGCTGGCAACGGAAGGTTTTGTGAAAATTATCGCCGATAAGAAAACCGACCGTGTTCTTGGTGTTCATATTATCGGCAAAGGCGCTGGCGAACTTATTCATGAGGCCGCTGTCTTGATGGAGTTTGGCGGTTCGTCAGAAGATTTGGCACGTACATGCCATGCGCACCCAACAATGAGTGAAGCTGTACGCGAAGCTGCATTAGCAACTGCATTTGGCAAACCGATCCATATGTAAGGATGAGCCCGCGCGTTCATGAAGTGAACGTCAATTTACCTCATCCGGCGTTACCGGATGGGGACTGGGCTGATGGTTTTAGCGTCGTGGTTGACCAGCCTTTTGATAATGCGCGTTCTGCTGGTGATGCGATTATTGCAGCATTTCCAAAATGGATGTCTCCGGCTTTGTTTTTGCGAAAAATTTTGGTGGCTCCCTTCGGTTTGAAGGGCGCTATACATCATAATGGTTCAGACCGTGTGGGCATATTTCCTATCACCTATGAGGCGAGCGATGCGCTTTATGCGGGCATTGATGAGACGCATTTGAATTTCAGAATTGTCGTTGAAATTGAAGACCATGCGGGCGGCCAGCAGGTTTTGCTTAAAACAATTATCAAGCGCCATAATGCGTTGGGCCGATATTATTTACGTCTTATAATGCCGTTTCACCGCAGAATCATCACGTCAGCGCTCGCAAAGCTGAATGAGACAAAGCTGAATTAGAGACAATGCTTCACGCATAACCAGAGATTTCGCTGTACAGTTTTATGTCAGAACAATGGTTTCTTGCGGTTTTCCACTGAATTGTCGCTTAAAGGGTCTCATTGTTCGCATTCAGGTGCTAGGGGTTGCCTGCACAATACACTAACCTCGTATATGGTGGGTTTTTCGAAATCCTTTGATGAACCCATTCGCGTTAAACAGAGGAGGGTTAATCATGGCAGAACCTACTGCTGCTGAAATCGTAGAAGATGTTCCACATCCGGTGGATACAGACTACGAAATCGGACAAAACAATATCACACCACTTGGACTGGATATTCACAATCCGGTATTTCTTATATCTGGCCTTTCGGTCGTAGCATTTGTTCTTGTTACTTTAATGTTCAAGGAAAACGCTGCGGAGTTTTTTGGTTGGTTGCGCAATACGCTGACGTCAAAATTTGACTGGTTCTTTTTGCTGGCTGGTAACGTCTTCGTACTTTTCTGTATCGCGTTGATGATTACGCCTTTGGGCAAAATTCGCCTTGGCGGCGATGATGCAACACCGGATTACGGCTATATGGGCTGGTTTGCGATGTTGTTTGCTGCCGGTATGGGCATCGGCTTGATGTTCTTTGGTGTGTCAGAACCAATGTCGCACTTTGCGTCATCTATGGGCGGCACGACAGTTGAGGGTGCTGCACGCACCGACTGGGCACCTCTTGGTGCTGCAGCGGGTGACATCGTGGCTGCACGTGACCTTGGCATGGCGGCGACGATCTTCCACTGGGCACTGCATCCATGGGCGATTTATGCCGTTGTTGCGCTGTCGCTTGCGTTCTTTACGTATAACCGTGGTTTGCCGCTTACATTGCGTTCGGCTTTCTACCCGATCTTGGGTGAACGCGTTTGGGGTTGGCCTGGACACATCATCGATATTATGGCGGTTTTTGCAACTTTGTTCGGTCTTGCTACGTCGCTTGGCTTTGGTACTGAGCAAGCGCTTGCCGGATTTAATTATCTGTTCGGCTGGAGCACAGGCGATGGCGCGAAGGTTCTTTTGATCGCAATCATCACAGGACTGGCACTTGTGTCTGTTTTGCGCGGATTGGATGGGGGCGTTAAAGTCCTTTCCGAGATCAATATCGGGCTGGCAGCATTGTTGCTATTGTTCATTATTGCTGTTGGACCAACGGCAACGATCTTTGAAACGATCATTTATGGCGGTGCTGCTTACGTTAAAGAAATCATTCCATTGTCGATGCCATTTGGCCGCGAAGACACGAATTTCAGCCAAGGCTGGACCGCGTTTTATTGGGCATGGTGGATTTCATGGTCGCCGTTCGTTGGTATGTTTATTGCCCGCGTTTCACGTGGCCGCACGATCCGCGAATTTATCTTCTGCGTCATCGTTATCCCAACTGTAGTTTCTATCCTTTGGATGGGCGCTTTTGGCGGTACGGCAATCAGCCAAGTTATCGCTGATGCATCTGCACCGGTTAAAGATGCAGCACTAGAACTCAAATTGTTCGAAATGCTGAAACCATTGCCATTGGCAAGCATCACGTCGTTTATCGGCATCATCCTCGTCTTGGTGTTCTTTGTGACATCATCTGACTCTGGATCGCTGGTTATCGATACGATCACGGCTGGTGGTAAAACCGATGCGCCCGCTGCTCAGCGTGTATTCTGGTGTACGTTTGAGGGTATCGTTGCTGCAACATTGTTGCTGGTTGGCGGTAATCAAGCATTGGATGCTTTGCAGGCGATGGCGGTTTCGACCGGATTTCCGTTCGCAATTATCTTGCTGGTGATGTGTGTGAGCTTGTTAATAGGCTTGATGCAAAGCCTGCGCGAAGGAAAAAGCTAAACACAAAAAACCCGGTGATCGGGGAAAATCACCGGGTTTGACGCCGTTTGGCTTAAATTTGGGAGGAAGCCTTATTGCTTTTAACTGGAGGTCAAAGCGTTCTTTTATGGCGTCTTGTTACTTGTAAACGCAGTTCGGCTTGGTTCGTTCCCTAAATAAGCTGACGTTATTTCGTGATAAAATTAAGGCCCGTATCGTTGCAGATACGGGCCTTAATTATTTGTGTGAAATTGTTATGTTTAATTCGCGTCCGGTGCAGGTGCATCGGGTACGGCTTCTTCAACCACATCAGGTACATCAACGCTGATATTGACATCTTTAGAGCCGTCCATTGCGCCGCCTGAATATAAATAAGCTCCGCCTGCAATCACTGCGAGCAAGATAAGCACAGCAACGATCCATCCGCCGCTACCACCAGACTTTACGACTGTTGTATCCCGTTTTTCGTCAACCATGATATTCTCCTTTTATACCCCTTAAACAGAAAGGGGATAAAAAGGTTCCAATCTCACTTTTGGCGAGAGAAGAATCTACTGAACGGCAGTGACGGTGTAACCTGCATCTTTGTAAAGCTGAGCCAAACCGTTTTCACCTGGCAGGTGCAGCGCGCCTACAGCGATGAAGGCATTGCCGCGCTCTAAAAGAGGCGTTGAGCGCTTTAACATTGTTTTGTTGCGTGTATTGACCATCGTTTCTTCAAACTGCGCATAGCCTTCGCTGGAGGCTGCATCCGTTTGACCAGCCATATCTGATACAGCACGTAGCATTGGCCAGACAGTGCCAGTTTTGCCTTCGGTATAAAGAATGATCATTGTCTCGGTCACATCTTTTACGGTGTCACCAAGTGCCAATGTGTCGATCAAGCCTTTAACGTGAAACTTCATCGGCAGGGATGCCATTGCATCAAATTGCTCAATCAGTGTTTCAAGGCCGACAAGTTCTTTGCCGTCCTTTTCGGCGCTCTGTGCCAAGGCTAAATCAAGAAAAGGCTCGCCTGCTTGTTTGCGTTCAAACTCGCATTCAGGCAGCGCAAACATGCCGGTCAAAAGCCAAGGCTTCATTCGGTCGATAAGCGCAAGCTGCATACCGCGTTCAGCAAGGTTTTTGGCTAGAACGTCTTTTTCTTCTTCGTTCAGGAAGTCGGATAGGCGCTTGTCATCAACGAACATTGTCAGCTCTGGTTTTGCCATTAATGCGACCTGCGCGGCGGCAGGATCAAGTATCTCAGTGCTTTCAATGGCAACAATATCAGCGCCATCAAGCGCTGCTTGGGCAGCTTTTGGTAATGAGATAACGCGCGGGTCTGTCATGTGCATCGTGCCAAACAGGTAAGATGGCGCGCTTCCGGCTTTTTCAAGCTTGAATAAAAGACCTTCACCAAAGGGTACTTTGGCCGCTTCGCTTTCAATCGCCGCAAAGCGTTCCGGATTATCGGCAGCAAATTTTTGCATGAGGTTATTACCTCCGCATGTTTTTGCTGGTGCCTCGGCTTTTGCCTGTGTTGCGGTAAAAGCCAGTAGCATTGTTACGGCAAGCACAGTGGCATGAATCGCGCCAATAATAACAAGCGAGGCATCTGAAATGCGATCAACGATCGCGGCGGTGCGGGTGTGATGTGTTTTCATGGCGATAGAATAGTCATGAAAAGACGATTATTTGGTTAAAACAAAAGGTGCGTTTTAGCCTATTTATCCATTTTTTAACCGCGCGGATGGGCGGAGCGATACGCATCGAGCAAATGCTTGGTATCAACGCCCGTATAGACCTGCGTAGTGGAAAGGCTGGCATGGCCAAGAAGCTCTTGAATTGTACGCAAATCACCGCCAGAGGCCAGCAAATGCGTGGCGAATGAATGCCTGAGCGCATGGGGTGTAGCGCTATCTGGCAGGCCAAGCGCACCGCGCAAACGCCGCATATCGCGTTGAAGAACAGCGGGTTGCAACGCACCGCCGCGCACACCGCGAAACATGGGTGCGCCCTGATGCAGATCATAAGGACAAAGCTTGCGATATGCGTTCACGGCTTTGAAAACGACCGGCAAAAGCGGCACGGTTCTGGTCTTGTTGCCTTTGCCGGTAATGGCAATAGATTTTGCGTTTTCATCGCGCAGTGCCATGCCATCCAGTGAAAGCGCTTCGCCAAGGCGAAGGCCGCAGCCATAGAGCAATGTTAAAATAGCGATATTGCGCGCCCGCACCCAAGGTTCTTCAATTAGCTGATCGCTGTCCGAGACAACGCGCAAAGCGTCCGTCGCGGTTAATGGTTTGGGTAGTGATTTTGGTTGGCGCGGCGCACGCATGGCGCTTGCGGCTGTCGCATTGGCAAGGCCAGCATTTTCTAAATAGCGCAGAAAAGAACGCACACCCGCAAGGCCGCGCCCCAATGTGCGTGCACCCGCGCCATTTTGGCGTCTTCGGGTTAAAAATGCGCGCAAATCCATCGGCTTTAAATTGGCTACAGATTTTAGATCGGCCGTGTCACCGAAATATTCCGAAATGAAGAATAAGAACTGGCGTGTATCGCGCTCATAGGCATCAAGCGTGTGCTCTGACAAACGCCTTTCTTGGCCAAGCTTTTTTAGCCACGCAGAACGATGCGCCAAGAGCTTTGGCGATGCGGGCAGAAGCAATGGGCTGTTCGGGTTGTTGTTCATGGGGCCATTGTAATGCGGCAAGGTTACCGCATCGTTGCGATTTATATTGGCTTGGCCGCCAAAAACCATTATCCGAGCATTATGAGTAAAAACGATCTTGAAAATCCGGTTCTTCTTGGTGTCATTGGTGCAGCCCATGGCATCAAAGGGCAGTGCCGTGTGAAAAGCTATACGGGCGACCCCGAAGCGTTGGGCGATTACGGCACTTTATATGCCGAAGATGGCCGCGCTTTTGATGTTGCCGATATTCGCAGCGCGAAAAATGTTGTCGTTGTGACATTTAAACAGGTCAAAGACCGTAACGCTGCCGAGGCGTTAAACGGCACCGAGCTTTATGTCGACCGCGAACAATTGCCCGATGACATGCTGGATGATGATGAGTTCTATGTTGAAGATTTAATCGGCATGGATGTTCTTGATGCAGCTGGCACCCATATTGGTGCGGTTATGGCTGTGCCGAATTTTGGTGCTGGCGATATGGTTGAAATCGCGATGCTGAATGAAAATGGCGGCCTTTCGAACAAGACCGATCTTTATCCATTCACCAAAGCGGTTGTGCCGACCATTGATATGGAGCGCTGGGCGATAACGCTGGTGCCACCATCTGAAATTATCGTGCCGCCGGAAGGTTCAAAAGAACGCGAAGGCGACCCTGATAATGAGGGGCTTGATGTTGAGGGCTCTGAGGAATGAGTTTTCGCGCATCGGTTCTCACGCTTTATCCCGAAATGTTTCCAGGCACGCTTGGGCAGTCTTTGGCCGGACGTGCGCTCGATAATCGAATTTGGGAACTGGACGTTACGCAAATTAGAGATTTTGCTGAAGGTAAGCACAAGAATGTGGACGACACGCCATCTGGCGGTGGGGCAGGCATGGTGCTGCGCGCCGATGTTGTGGGCCGCGCGATTGATAGCGTGTCATTGCCGGATGATCCGCGCCCACGGCTGATGATGAGCCCGCGCGGCAAACCGCTCACGCAGGCGCGTGTACGCGATTTGAAAGACGGGCCGGGCGTGGTGATTGTCTGCGGGCGTTTTGAAGGGCTTGATCAACGGGTGATTGATGCGCGTGATCTGGAAGAGGTTTCCATCGGCGATTATATTTTGTCGGGCGGCGAGGTTGCAGCACAGGTGCTGCTTGATAGCGTTGTGCGATTGTTGCCCGGTGTGATGGGCAATGACATATCGGGCGAGACAGAGAGCTTTGAGACTGGCTTGCTAGAGCATCCACATTACACCCGTCCGGCTGAGTGGGAGGGCTTGAGCATTCCCGACGTTTTGTCCTCTGGCAATCACGGCAAAGTGGAAGAATGGCGGCGGAAGCAGGCTGAAAAGCTGACCAAAGAACGCCGACCAGACCTTTGGGAAGCTGCACAGAAGAAATAGGCGCAATAAAAATGCGCCCAAATAGGTGACAAAGCCTATTATCTGATGTATGTGCGCGCTCAACTCGGACAAAGATCCGAAAATGACGTCAATTAGCAATTACGAGCATGACTACCGCTCCGACCTTCTGGGTCAGGTTACACGATAAAATTATTGTGGGCCGTTCGTCGAGCGCTCTGGCAGTTCAAAAGAACAGGAAAAGACAGATGAATATTATTCAGCAGCTCGAGCAAGAGCAGCGCGCGAAAATCGACGAAAAACGCACATTCCCAGAATTTTCTCCAGGTGATACTGTACGCGTTCAGGTTCGCGTTACAGAAGGCAAGCGTACACGTTTGCAGGCTTATGAAGGCGTATGTATTGCCCGTTCAGGTGCAGGCCTTTCTGAAAACTTTACAGTGCGTAAAATTTCTTACGGTGAAGGCGTGGAACGTGTGTTCCCAATCTACTCACCATTGGTTGAGGCTGTTGAAATCGTTCGCCGCGGTAAAGTACGTCGTGCGAAACTTTACTACATGCGTAACCTACGCGGTAAGAAAGCCCGTATTGTTGAAAACACTGGTGTTCGTGCCAAGCGTTTGAACGACCTTGAGCGTCAGGCAATGCTCGATCAAAAAGCAGCGCAAGAAGCTGAAAAAGTTGCAGCAGCAGAAGCACTAGCGGCTGAAAAAGCAGCGGCAGAAGCAGCTGAAGCAGCAGCGGCAAGCGCAGCAGAAGAAAACAAAGACGCATAAGTCTTTTAAATACTGATTTTTGAAGAAGGCGCGCTGAAAGGTGCGCCTTTTTTGTTGAATCGCATTGGGAGGCCTTGCGCGGATTAGTATCGCAGTCCATTTTGCGTACAAGCTAAATACAGCCATTCTCTTTGTGACAGATGGGGACTTTCCGATGATTACCAAACGCGTATTCTTATCTATGGCAGCTATGGCTGTTGGCATGAGCGCAAGTTTTTCTGCATCCGCGCAGGATCTGCCCGATCTGGGCGGCAAGACAATTACTGTTGTAACTGAAAATGCATATCCGCCACTTCAGTTCATTGATCCGAAAACAGGCGAGCAAATCGGCTGGGAATATGATGCTGTTGCTGAAATCGGCAAGCGGCTCAATGCCAAAATCGAATATCAAAACACGTCATGGGATGCGATGATCCAAGCGGTCTCCGATGGCCAATATGATATGGGCATGACGGGTATTTCCATTAAAGAAGACCGCAAGGAAAAAGTGGATTTCTCAGACTCTTATCTGGTGTCTGAAATGTTCATGCTGGTGCGCGGCGATGAGGATCGTTTCACCGATTCTAAAAGCTTTGCAGCGTTTGAAGATGGTTTGGTTGGCGCGCAGCCGGGCACAACACCATTTTACACAGCGGTTTACGATGTGCTTGACGGTGATGAAGCCAATCCGCGCATCAAGTTGATGGAAACATTTGGTGCAACGGTTCAGGCATTGCGCGCTGGCGATGTGGATATGGTTTTGACAGACGGTGTTGCCGGTAAAGGCTATGTTGATGCATCTGACGGTGCGCTAAAGCTTTATGATGAAGCGCTTGGCACAGATAATTTTGGTTTCATTTTTCCAAAAGGTTCCGAAAATGTTGCGCCGATCAATGCGGCTATCGCATCGATGAAAGCTGATGGCACGATTGATGCGATCAACAAAAAATGGTTCCTTGATTATAAGCTTGGCGAATAGGCTCGGGTATATCCACTCTTGTTGAACCCTGAAAAACACAAGTCGCCCGACAAAAAGTCCGGCGACTTTCCTTATTGGCTTGTCGCGCTTGGCGCTATAGCGGTTGCGCTGGCTTATGTTATCGCAACAAACCAGCTTTATTCGCAAATTGCGAACGCTGTTTCCAAAGGCGTTTATATTACGGTCTTTGTAACGCTTGTTGGGTTCTTTCTGGCGACGATGCTTGGCTTGATTTTCGCGCTGATGGGCCTGTCGAAATCGCTCGTGCTTCGACAAATCGCACGGTTTTATGTCGAGGTCATACGCGGCATTCCGATGCTTGTGTTGCTTTTCTATATTGCATTTGTTGGCGCGCCTGCATTGGCTTGGCTCATCGATACGATAACGCGACCACTGCAAGAGGCGGGCGTGATGGGCGAATTTCGCACCCGTGATATTTCGTTGATGTGGCGCGCGGTTTTAGCGCTGATGATTGGCTATTCAGCCTTTATTGCAGAAGTATTCAGGGCCGGTATTTTGTCGGTTGATGAAGGCCAAGTTGAAGCGGCCGAAGCGCTGGGCTTGTCGCCTTGGCAGCGTTTTCGTTTGGTTGTTTTCCCGCAGGCAATTCGCACCATATTACCACCGCTTGGCAATGACTTTGTCGCGATGGTGAAAGATTCGTCGCTGGTGTCTGTGCTTGGCGTTGCAGACCTTACCCAGATGGGCAAAATCTATGCGTCCGGCTCATTCAGGTTTTTTGAAACCTATTCTATCGTGGCTTATATTTATCTGGTGCTGACGATTGGGTTGTCGCTTGGCCTGCGCCAAATTGAAAAGAAATTGCGCAAAGCGCAGGAGCGCTGATATTTAAGCGTTGAAAATCAGCGCGCTCCCCAAAATAACAAGAATAGCACCAATCCATGCGCCGATTGCGGGGGCTTCTTTGGTACGCCACCACAAAATTGGCAATAGCAGTGCTGGCGTTGTTGCCGACAAGGTTGTGATGACGCCGACCTTTCCGCCCGATAGCGCAAAGAGCAGCAGGGTCATGCCAAGGCCCATGCCGAGAAGGCCGGATAAAGCTACCTGCGTCCAAATGGAAACGCTGCCCGGATTGGCCTGCTTGAAGTTTTTATGAGGCAGAAGCATCAAGGCCCAAAGTCCAAATGCGGCAGTGCCAACGCGCAAGGCCGATGCTGCAACAGGGTCAACGCCTGTCTCCATAATCGGTCTTGCAATTAGCGCACCAATGGCCTGTGCAAGGGCTGCTAATGTGCCGAACAAAATACCGACCCAAAGCGTGCCGGTGATGCTCTCCCATTTGTGGAGCTGTGTTTTGCGCTTTCCGAAAATAATGGCGAGAATGACGCCGATAATTGTGATGGACACACCTAGAAATGTTTGCAGTGCCAGTGCTTCGCCCAAAAACAGATAGCCAAGCAGAACTGAAATCGGCGCATTCATGGAAAACAAAATGGCTGTTCTGCGCGGACCCAAGCGGTTCATGGTTAGGAACAAAGCGGTATCGCCAAGAAAAATACCGATAAAGCCGGACCAGAATAAAGCCCAAAACGCATCGCCTGTTATGCTCGACCAAGTGCCGAACAGCGTTGCCCAAGCGATAAGCGCGACAAAAACGATTGTCATGCGCCAGCGGTTAAAGGCAATTGCGCCTAGATGCTTGGCCGGATCGGCGGACAGAATGCTGGTAAAGGCCCAAGTTAGGGCGGCGAGCATAGCAGCTGCTTCAAAGATAAACATAAATGGCAGCCTCACCCGTGCTTAAAAATTAGCCATGCGCCAATTATTACACGCGCGTCAAGCTGTATTGGTGGCCTTGACCCGACCCTAAAGTAGGGTGCATATCAGCGCTAATAATTTCACTGTATATTCAGGACGAAACGCTATGACCGGACCGCGCACGCTTTACGATAAAATTTGGGATGACCATCTTGTCCATCAGGCAGATGATGGCACTTGCCTTCTTTATATTGATCGCCACCTTGTTCACGAAGTGACGAGCCCGCAGGCTTTTGAAGGTCTACGTCTGTCTAATCGCACCGTGCGTGCGCCAGAAAAGACATTGGCTGTCGTGGACCACAATGTTCCAACATCACCGGATCGTCACCTTGGTATTAAAAACGAGGAAAGCCGTATTCAGGTTGAGGCATTGGCCAAAAACGCTGCTGATTTTGGCGTTGAATATTATTCAGAGAACGACAAGCGCCAAGGCATTGTTCACATTGTTGGACCTGAGCAAGGTTTCACATTGCCGGGCATGACAATTGTTTGCGGTGATAGCCACACATCAACGCATGGCGCATTTGGCGCTTTGGCGCATGGTATTGGTACATCTGAAGTTGAGCATGTTTTGGCGACGCAAACGCTGATCCAGAAAAAAGCTAAAAACATGCTTGTGCGTGTTGATGGTGTGGCACCGGAAGGTGTGACAGCCAAAGACATCATTCTGGCTGTTATTGGCGAAATTGGTACAGCTGGCGGCAATGGCCATGTGATTGAGTTTGCAGGTGAAGCCATTGAAGCGCTTTCAATGGAAGGCCGTATGACGATCTGTAATATGACGATTGAAGGCGGTGCACGTGCCGGCCTTATCGCGCCAGATCAGAAAACATTTGATTATATTACGGGTAAGCCACGCGCGCCTAAAGGTGCAGCGCTCGATATGGCGCTGGATTATTGGAAAACATTGCAAACGGACGAAGGCGCACATTACGACAAAGTTGTTGTGCTTAATGCTGCTGACTTGCCGCCAATCGTTTCATGGGGCTCTTCGCCAGAAGACGTAATTTCCGTTGACGGTGTTGTGCCAAATCCTGATGACATCAAGGATGCAAATGCGCGTACTTCTAAATGGCGCGCATTGGAGTATATGGGCCTTAAGCCTGGCACTAAAATTACTGACATTACATTGGACCGCGTGTTCATCGGCTCATGTACTAATGGGCGTATTGAAGATTTGCGCGCTGTTGCCAAAGTTGTTGAAGGCAAGAAAGTTGCATCAACTGTTGATGCGATGATCGTTCCAGGTTCTGGTCTTGTTAAAGAAATGGCGGAAGCTGAAGGTCTGGATAAGATTTTTATCGACGCTGGATTTGATTGGCGTGAGCCGGGCTGTTCAATGTGCCTTGCAATGAACGACGACCGCCTGAAACCTGAAGAGCGTTGTGCATCAACATCCAACCGTAACTTTGAAGGCCGTCAGGGCTTTAAAGGTCGCACGCATCTTGTTTCGCCTGCAATGGCTGCTGCCGCTGCAATCGCGGGTCATTTTGTGGATATCCGCACACTTTAAGCGTTTTTAAATTCCGACTTTGAAGCCCGTTTTGCCCTGTGTGAAGCGGGCTTTTTGCTGCTTTTATTGACGTTACGGAACTTTTTTCATAAATCATAAACCATGTTGATTGGATGCTGTTGATAAAACACGGCATTTTAAAACAATTGATAATACTTTGCCTTATAGTTCGCCCAGAACCACGGGGATTATAGTGAGCAGCCAATTATACTTTCAATTGATCACGCCATTGATTTTCCTTGTGTTCGCAATGGGATTTGGACTGATATATCGCTATACAAGTGATCAGGATTCAGCCCGCTATTTTGCAATTTCATACTTATTTGGCGCTATCGCTTTTGTGCTGGATATTTGCCGGAGTTTAATACCGGGCATCATCGATAATATGGTCTCGAACTTGGCCTATATGTTGTCAGCAGGCCTGTTTTCTGTCGCTCTCATGGCGCATTACCGCCGAAAAAAACCTTGGGCTGTATTGAGCATTATCGGGTTGGTTGCGCTTTGCACGTCCTATTATTTCATGCTCATTGATGATGACATGGCCGTGCGGGCACTTGTCTTGAATTTCTTTGGTTCTTTGCTGCTTGGATATCCGGTCATTGCTCTACGCGGCATGAAAAGGCGTCCGATAGACCGCTTAATCTATTGGGTGGTCGCATTCACAGTTGTGCAATTTCAATTGCGAACAATAATTGTTCTGATGATCGAAGGAAGCACGCTTTCAGAAGAAACCTATTCTGGATCGCTTTCGGCAGTAACATTCCAACTTCTAACATCTGTTTCAGCGCTGCTAATGGCTTTGGCTTTGTTTGCTATGTTTGGCATGGAAATCGTGTTGAAACTTCGCCGTAATAGCGAGACCGATATTCTTACTGGATTGCTGAACCGTCGCGGTGTTGAAGCAAAATTACCAGAATTTGAAAATGCGCTTGCCAATGGTGTTAAAAGTCACGGCGTGCTGGTGTTAGATATTGATCACTTTAAAGAGGTTAATGACACTTTTGGACATAGTGCCGGCGATGAGGTGCTGGTTGCCTGTGCAAATCTGCTTAAAGAGCTGAAGGTCGAGCAATCGATTGTCTCTCGCGTGGGCGGTGAAGAGTTTAATGTGGTTCTATATAATGTAGACGAGAATACTGCAAAATTGGTGGCGGAGTATGCGTGTAGTGCATTCTCCAATCTTACACATCCAGCGATTGATAATAAGGTTGTCACGGTCAGCATTGGTGTCGCTTTATGGGACGTTGATGCAAGCTTTGCCGAAGCTACACGCAAAGCTGATACAGCGCTTTACCGCGCCAAATCTGGCGGGCGTAACCGCGTCGTTGTTGCGCGCACGAAAATTGTTCAATTCCAGACCAGAGGTGCGGAGCGCCGCGCCTCTTAAACTGGAATTATAACGCTTAAGGCATAGAGCCACACCGTTGCCGTGAGTACGGAAAGTGCGGTGCAGATCAAAAATGCTGATGCAGCTAAACTGACAGCGCGGTCATACATCACTGCAAAAATGTAAATGTTCATGCCAGGCGGCATGGCCGCGAGTGTGACAACTGCGCGTACCGTTTGTGGCTCTAGCCCAAAGATATAATGGGTAAGCCCAAAGGCAATGGCGGGATGCACGATCAAAGACAGACAGGCAACCAGCATGCTTTCAGACAGGCCAGCGCTGATCTTATATTTTGTCATCGCAGCGCCAATGCCAACCAGCGCCACAGGTATGGCAGCGGTTGCCAGCATATCAACAGCAGAAATGACGGGTTCAGGCAGTTGAATGCCTGAAAAATTCATGGCGACGCCGATCAAAATGCCGATCATCAGAGAGTTGGCGAGGATGGATTTTCCAGCGGTTTTTAATGTGGTGGCCAAGGATTTTCCATCACGCCGCATCAGCTCCATTGTGACCATGCCAAGAATATATAGGCTTGGCGCGTGGAAGGCGATGATACCAAAGGCAGGCGTTAATGCTTCGCTGCCAAATGTTCGCTCAATAATGGCAATGCCTAAAAGTACCGAATTGGAAAATGTTGCGGCAAAGCCAACGGACACGGCTTCACCGGGCCTGCGCTTGAAGATTTTTCGGGCCAGAATAATGCCAAGGACAAAGCAGGAAACGGCACCGGTATAAAACCCAATGAGTGCAGGCGCAGAGAAGGCGGCCGCAAAATCAAGGTTGAGCATGGCGCGAAATAAAAGCACCGGCACGGCGACCTTAACGGCAAAACTGTTAAGGGCATCACCAACCGTATTGGGAACATAGGCTGTGCGCACTGCACCATAGCCGATAGCGATCAGAATAAAGACCGGCAGAACGGCCAAAAAAATAGAGAGCAATTGCATATCCTTTATACGCGGGTAATCTATGACCTATCGCGTAAACCGCAAGGAAATAATGTGCTTCAGTTTTGCAGTATTCAGACTATTGCGCGGTGCTGTGGGACATTGTATTTTAATGCGATGAATCGCTATCTTTACAAAATAATGGGTCTTTCAACCCTCATCGCCACTGTTACCCTTAGCGCTTGTTCGTCATCTGGCGGCGGCGGTGTTGGTAATTCAGTCCAGCCAGCTTTAGCGAAATGGCGCTGTACGGGCGGCGTTACGATGACGGTGCGCCGTGAAGGCGCAAATCTTTTGGTGTCTGATTCGCGCGGTGTTGAAACAGAGTTGCCTGCCGATCCGCCTGGTCAACGTGAGCGTTACAGTAAAACTGGTTATGCGTTGGTTTTTGAAGGGCGCAATGCCAGCTGGTTTGCCAGCGGCAAAGCACCAACTGATTGTCAGCGTTAAGGCGTTTGATGCGAATCACGAGCCTATATGTGCTTGATTTTGCGCAATTGTGATCAATTTCAAGAATGGATTGATATACTTTGGTGCTGTTTTTTTAAGATTAGGGCGTTTCAAACGGTTCAGGACTTTGACGTACTCCAATATCGGGTTTAAAGACTTGCAACAAAGGTGGCAATTTTGTGATTGCCCCATAGTTTAACTCGGGGGATTTCTCGTGTCTTCGACGTCTACGAAGCGGCCGCTTTCACCGCATCTTTCTATTTATAAGCCTATCCCGACAATGGTCATGTCTATCATGCACCGTATTACGGGCGTTGCTCTTTATACAGGCACATTGCTGGTTGCGTGGTGGCTCATTGCTGCTGCATCAAGCGAAGCCTACTTTAATTGGGTGAACGGCTTTTTTGCCTCATGGTTCGGCATTCTCGTCATGTTTGGTTACACATGGGCACTCGTGCTTCATATGCTTGGCGGTATTCGCCATTTCGTCTGGGACACTGGCGCCCTGATGGATAAACACACATCAACCAAACTTGCTTATGCTTCGATGATTGCATCTATCGTCATCACGGTCCTGATCTGGATCGTTGGTTTTAGCGTTACATAAGGGGATCGAATATGAGTATGCTTACACCTCTTAAACGCGTTCGCGGCCTTGGTGCTTCTAAATCAGGCACCGAGCATTTTTGGCGTCAACGCCTAACGGCCCTTGCCAATGTGCCGCTGCTGCTGGCGTTTGTTTGGATTATTGTTACGACCATTGGTCAGCCTTATGAGGCTGTGCTTGCAACGCTTGGCAGTCCGTTTGTTGCGGTCATTCTACTGCTCGTTATTTTGAGCGGCTTGTATCATGCCAAGCTTGGTATGCAGGTTGTCATTGAAGATTATGTTCACACAGAAAGCAGCAAATTTGTGCTGCTGATCCTCAATATCTTTTTCACAATTGTCATTGCTGCTGTCAGCATCTTTGCCATTCTAAAAATGGGTTTCGCCAACTAATGAGCACGCAAGATTCAAAGGCGACCGGTTCTGCCGGCAAAGCCTATAAATTTGAAGACCATAAGTTTGATGTTGTTGTTGTTGGTGCAGGCGGCGCAGGTTTGCGCGCAGCGCTCGGCATGGCCGAACAAGGTTTTAAGACAGCCTGTATTTCAAAAGTTTTTCCGACACGCTCGCACACGGTTGCAGCGCAGGGCGGCATTGCTGCTAGCTTGAAAAATATGACGCCGGATTCATGGCAGTGGCATATGTATGACACGGTCAAAGGCTCGGACTGGCTTGGTGATGTTGACGCTATGCAATATCTGGCAATGGAAGCTCCCAAAGCGGTTTATGAGCTGGAACATTATGGTGTTCCGTTTAGCCGCAATGAAGAAGGCAAAATCTACCAGCGCCCATTCGGCGGCCACATGCAGAACTATGGTGAGGGACCGCCCGTACAGCGCACATGTGCTGCGGCAGACCGCACAGGCCATGCTATTTTGCACACGCTTTACGGCCAAAGCCTGAAGCACAATGCGCAGTTCTTTATTGAATATTTTGCGCTTGATCTGATCATGGATGATGATGGCACCTGTACCGGTGTTGTTGCATGGAACCTTGATGACGGCACGATCCACCGCTTTTCTGCGAAGATGGTTGTTTTGGCGACGGGCGGTTATGGCCGCGCATATTTCTCGGCAACATCAGCGCACACATGTACTGGTGATGGCGGCGGCATGATTGCACGCGCCGGATTGCCGCTTCAAGACATGGAATTCGTACAGTTTCACCCAACCGGAATTTATGGCGCAGGCTGCCTGATTACGGAAGGTGCGCGCGGCGAAGGCGGTTATCTGGTTAACTCCGAAGGCGAGCGCTTTATGGAGCGTTATGCGCCATCGGCAAAAGACTTGGCATCCCGCGATGTTGTCTCACGCTGTATGACGATGGAAATTCGTGAAGGGCGCGGTGTTGGCAAAGATAAAGACCATATCTTCCTGCATCTGGACCATTTGGACCCTGCGGTTTTGAACGAGCGATTGCCGGGTATTTCTGAATCAGCGAAAATTTTCGCTGGTGTGGATGTTACCAAAGAGCCGATTCCGGTTCTGCCAACAGTTCATTATAATATGGGCGGTATTCCGACCAATTATTGGGGCGAAGTTTTGAACCCAACCGCTGACGAGCCGGACCGTGTAACGCCGGGCTTGATGGCTGTGGGCGAGGCTGGCTGTGCATCTGTGCATGGTGCGAACCGTCTGGGTTCTAACTCGCTGATCGACCTTGTGGTGTTTGGCCGTGCAGCGGCTATTCGTGCGGGTGAAGTGATTGACCGCGAAAGCGCGATCCCTGATATCAATGAGAAATCTTGCGATAAGATCATGGAGCGCTTTGACCGTCTGCGTCATGCTGATGGTGGCACGCCAACGGCTGAATTGCGCCTGACTATGCAGAAAATCATGCAGGAAGATGCTGCCGTATTCCGCACGCAAGAAACGCTTGAAAGCGGTTGTCGCCGGATGGACGATGCTTACAAACAGCTTAGCGATTTGAAAGTCACCGACCGCTCGATGATCTGGAATTCTGATCTGGTGGAAACATTAGAGCTTGAAAACTTGATGGCCAATGCGATCACAACTGTTTATGGCGCGGAAGCCCGTAAAGAGAGCCGTGGTAGCCATGCACGTGAAGATTATGTGGATGGTCCTTATGGCGGCCGTGATGATGAAAACTGGCGCAAGCATACGCTGAGCTGGGTTTCGGATGCCGGAGAAGTGACGCTTAAATATCGCGGCGTACACACAGAGCTTTTGCAGCCGGGTATCGATCTGGCAAAAATCGCGCCGAAAGCACGGGTGTATTGAGGAAATAAAATGGCTGAATTAACACTCCCAAAAAACTCGACGATGTCTGAAGGCAAAAGCTGGCCTAAGCCGGAAGGCGCGAAGAATATTCGTGAATTCCGTATTTACCGCTGGTCGCCAGATGATGATGCCAATCCGACAATCGACACCTATCATATTGATATGGATGATTGCGGGCCGATGGTTCTTGATGGTCTTTTGTACATCAAAAACAAAATCGATCCGACGTTGACATTGCGCCGTTCATGCCGCGAAGGCATTTGCGGTTCATGTGCGATGAACATTGACGGCACAAACACGCTGGCCTGTACCAAGGGTATGGATGAGGTCAAAGGCACGGTGAAAGTCTATCCGCTGCCGCATCTGCCCGTGGTTAAAGACCTTGTGCCAGATTTGACGAATTTTTACGCGCAGCACCGTTCGATTGAGCCTTGGCTTAAAACAACAACGCCAGCGCCTGAAAAAGAGTGGAAACAGAGCCATGAAGACCGCCAGAAACTGGATGGTCTTTATGAATGTATTCTGTGTGCGTGTTGTTCAACGTCTTGCCCATCCTATTGGTGGAATGGCGATCGTTACCTCGGCCCTGCGGTCTTGCTACAAGCCTATCGCTGGTTGATTGACTCGCGCGATGAAGCAACAGGTGAGCGTCTGGACGATCTGGAAGATCCGTTCCGTTTGTATCGTTGCCACACGATCATGAACTGTGCGCAATCATGTCCAAAGGGCTTGAACCCTGCGAAAGCTATTGCTGAAGTTAAAAAGATGATGGTTGAGCGACGCGTATAAGCACCGAGCACACTCTATATTTTTGAAAGCCCGTGGCCCAAAGCTGCGGGCTTTTTGTTATGGTCGTTTGTGCCATGCCTTGATCACGTTTGTTTGAAGCCAAGTTTAATTGCGCTTCGAAACTTAAAGCATAATGTGTGCGTTAGATTGTTAGATATAAAATTTAAATGGAGTCTATGCATGCTCAAATCCACATTAAAAGCTGGTTTACTCGCCGCACTATTTGCGGCGGGTGCAGCGACAACAGCCACTGCTGAAACCAAAACAGTGGTTGTTGCGGGTGGATGTTTTTGGTGTGTTGAATCTGATTTTGACAAGGTCAAAGGCGTTACAGCAACCACATCCGGTTTTGCTGGCGGCACAAGCCCCAACCCAACTTATAAAAGCCATGCGGGTCACTATGAAGTTGTCAAAATCGATTATGATTCCGATGTCACGGACTATAAAACGCTGGTGACGACTTTTTTGCGCACGATTGATCCAACCGATGGTGGCGGGCAGTTCTGCGACCGCGGGATGACATATGCGCCAGCGCTTTTTGCCTCTACACCTGAGGAAAAATCCGCCGCAGAAGCAGCACTTGCCGATGCATCAACGCAGCTTGGTAAAAAACTACCTGTACCTGTAAAGGGCGCGCCAAACTTTACGGCTGCTGAAGACTTCCACCAGAACTATTATCGTAGCCAAGAAAATCAGCTGACGCGTTTTGGCCTTATCAAACGCGCTGATGCTTATAAGAAGTACCGCGCAGCGTGCGGGCGCGACGAAACGGTTAAAAAAGTGTGGGGCAATGCTGCTTATCAAGGCGTTGCTGGCCACGGCAGTTAAAAATAACACGCCTCGTATCAAAAATTGAAACCGCCCTGCGCATGCATTGACGCAAGGTGGTTTTACGGCCTATGCGCTTGTGTCATAAGGTTGTGACATTAATTAGCGATAGGGGACCATATGCCAACCGGAACACATGGCTATGGACAATCAGACCACAGTGGCTTTTTTCGATATGCTTGCGCAGCGTAGCGCGGGCGTGGCGCGCCACGAGGATTTGCACATCGTTGATCAATTGATCAATGAGCGCGGACATACACTGATTAAACATTGGATTTGGCCTGTTATCAAAAAGCCGCTGCATGGTGTTTTGCACTATAAGCAGGCTGTGAAGATGGCTGACGAAGTGCAGGGCATGAGCGGGCTTGAGTGCTTTGAATATGTTAGCCAGCTTTTGAGGCTTGATGTGCCGGTTCAAGGCATTGAAAACATCCCTGAAAAGGGTGGGTTCATTCTTGTGTCGAACCATCCAACCGGTATTGCCGATGGTATTGCGGTTTATGACATGATCAAAAACAAGCGCGATGATTTGGTGTTTTTTGCCAACCGCGATGCGATCAGGGTCAATCAAAGACTTTCTGAAATTATCATTCCAGTGGAATGGCGTGCAGACCAAAAGTCGATGGCGAAAAGTCGCCAAACATTGGTGCAAACCAATAATGCTTTTAAAGACGAACGCGCGATTATGCTGTTTCCGTCTGGCCGTATTGCTTATTGGACCAGAAATGGGCTGACCGAGCGGCCTTGGATGGCGACAGCATTGCAAATGGCCAAACGCTATAAAGTGCCGATTATTCCAATGAATATGAAGGCGCGCAATTCAGGGCTTTTCTATCTTTTAGCGCACCGTAATACAGAGCTGCGCGATATGACCATTTTCCATGAGCTGCTCAACAAAAAGGGTAAAATCTTTGAGATGACGATTGGCCAACCGATTGATACATCGGCGCTCGAAGGTGATGTTCAAGATCTAACCGTGACATTGCAAAAGCACTGCGAGATCACGCTGCGCGATGACCCAAAAGCTGTCTCGCCTTTTGGTTAGTCGTCCTGTTTGGCGTAGTTAGGCATTACCAATATTTCCGAGACATTGACATGTTCGGGCTGTGAGACTGCATACATCACAGCCTGCGCGATGTCTTCTGCGTGAAGTGCTTCGGTCGCACCATCATCGAAAAATGGTGTGTCCACTTTGCCAGGCTCAATTAATGTGACCCGCACGCCATCATCTTTGACTTCTTCGCGCAAATTACGCCCATAGCCTGTGACCGCCCATTTGGTTGCGCCGTAAACCGAGCCTTTAAGCGTTACGCGGCCTGCGACTGACGAGGTCAATATAAAATGGCCCTTTGACTTTTTAATTTCATCCAGCGCGGTGCGGCAGGTCATGATGCAGCCATAGATATTGGTGAGAATCATGTCTTTCCAGTTTTCAGGATCACCGCCAGCTGTGCCTGATCCGGTTGCGCCAAAACCTGCATTGGCAAAAACAACATCAATAGAGCCGAAAGTTTCAACGGCGGTACTGATGAGCTTTTCCTGATCGCCGTCTTGGGTCACATCGCATGCGACAGCGATGGCATATTCCGGTCCGCCAAGCTCTTTTGCTAATTCTTCAAGTTTTGATTTTGATCGTGCGGCCAGCACAACGCGGTAACCTGCATTGCGTGCGCGGCGTGCGGTGGCAGCGCCAATGCCGGAAGATGCGCCCGTGATGAGAAAAGTTTTCATAAAAAAGCTCCGGTTATTGCTGGGTACCCATGCAACGACCGAAGCTTGTTTAAGTTCCGAGATTTAAGGCGGCGATTAACCCGCGATATTCTGTCCGGTTTTTGCCCAGTCAGCTGTGAACTGCTCAAGGCCTTTATCTGTAAGCGGATGCTTAACAAGCGCTTTCAATGTTGAAGGCGGAATTGTTGCAACGTCTGCACCGATAAGAGCAGCTTCTTTAACGTGATTTACTGTGCGGATAGAGGCCGCAAGAATTTCAGTTGAGAAACCGTAATTGTCATAGATCGTGCGAATTTCGCCGATCAATTCCATGCCGTTGATCGCCATGTCATCAAGGCGGCCAATAAATGGGGAGATGAATGTCGCGCCAGCTTTAGCAGCAAGCAAAGCTTGGTTTGCAGAAAAGCAAAGTGTGACGTTTGTTTTGTAACCGTCAGATGTAAGCGCTTTACAGGCTTTCAATCCGTCCATTGTGAGCGGCAGCTTGATGCAGATATTGTCTGCAATTTTGGACAAGACGGCGGCTTCTTTCATGATCGTTTCATAATCGCTTGCAGCGACTTCTGCTGAAACGGGACCATCGACTTCTGCGCAAATTTCTTTAGTCACTTCAAGAATGTTGCGACCAGATTTAAGAATGAGCGACGGATTAGTTGTCACGCCATCGAGAAGGCCAGTTGCGTTCAATTCGCGGATGTCGCCAATATCGGCTGTGTCTACAAAGAATTTCATTGTTTCTGTCCTTTGTGTTTCTATATGAAGGTTCTAACTTGTCGTTTAGACTAAACTAGCGGCAAGGTCACGCCTATGGTGAACGATTCGATAAATAAAATTAAAACGATTAGTATTTTGGTGCCGACACCTTCGCCGGTCCCTTATAGCTATGCTCTACGCGCTGACCAAACTGCCGGACCTGGGTCTATTGTACAGGTGCCGCTTGGCCCGCGGCAGGTTTCTGGCTTGGTGGTGGAAGATCTGCCAGATGCCAAGCCGATTGATCCGGCAAAGCTGCGTGAAGTAACGCAGGTTTTCGATTGTCCGCCGATCACCCCCGACATGTTACGCTTTATTGACTGGGTTGCCAAATATACATTGTCTGCACCGGGCATGGTGGCACGCATGGTGCTGCGCTCGCCGACCGCATTTGACCCTGAACCACCGACCAAAGGCATTGTCGCAACCGGTACGCAGCCGGAACGATTGACCGATGCGCGCAGGCGGGTGATGGAGCAGGTCGCAGAAGAGCCGCAAATGGCTTGGACGCGCAGCGGGCTTGCCCATGCCACAGGCGTAACGACCTCGGTGATTGATGGTTTGACCAAGCTGAATGTGTTTTCTGAAATTGAAATTCCGGCTCGTCCGATTGTTGCAAAGCCTGATCCATCTTTTGGCGAACCGGAACTGATCGGCGATCAGCGCGATGTTGCCGAAGGGTTGGCTGCAACTGTTTCGGAACAGAAATTTTCTGTCACGCTTTTGGAAGGTGTCACAGGCTCGGGTAAAACCGAGGTTTATTTTGAAGCGATTGCGGCGGCGATTAGCCAAGGCAAGCAGGTGCTTGTGCTGTTGCCAGAAATTGCGTTGACGCAGGTATTTCTTGAGCGTTTCCACGATCGTTTCGGGGCCGAACCTGCGCCATGGCATTCTGATTTGGCACCGCGCACACGCGAACGCGTCTGGCGACAAGTAACCGAAGGCCAAGTGCAAGTGGTGGCCGGCGCGCGCTCGGCGCTTTATCTTCCGTTTCAAAATTTAGGGTTGATCATTGTCGATGAGGAGCATGATGCTGCTTATAAACAAGAGGACCGTGTTTTTTATAACGCACGCGATATGGCCGTTGTTCGGGCGCATTTGGGCGGCTATCCGGTTATTTTAGCCTCAGCCACGCCATCGGTTGAAACGCGCCACAATGCGCAAGAAGGCCGCTATAAATATGAGCGCCTTGATAAGCGCTATGCCGATGCTGCCCTGCCAACGCTGAAAGCGATTGATATGCGCAAATCGCCGCCACAGCGCGGTGGGTTTATATCGCCAGCGCTCATCGAAGCGATGCAGGAAACGCTTGAGCGCGGCGAGCAGAGCTTGTTGTTTTTGAACCGTCGCGGCTATGCACCGCTCACACTATGCCGTGCCTGCGGGCATCGTTTCGAGTGTAGTAATTGTTCGGCTTGGCTGGTGGAGCACCGTTTTCGCAAACAGCTTGTGTGCCACCATTGTGGGCATAATGAACATGTGCCTGAATCATGTCCTGAATGCGGAACCTTTGACCATTTGGTTGCGTGTGGCCCTGGCATTGAGCGCATCGCCGAAGAAACGCTTTCGCACTTTCCCGATGCGCGCATTATTGTGCTGTCGTCCGATATGACGGGCGGGGTAAAACGCTTGCGGCTAGAAATGGATGCGATTGCCAAGGGCGAAGCTGATATTGTGATCGGCACGCAGCTTGTTGCCAAGGGACACAACTTTCCAAACATGACGATGGTGGGCGTGGTTGATTCTGATTTGGGTCTTGCCAATGGCGATCCGCGTGCCGCCGAACGCACGTTTCAACTTTTATCGCAGGTGACTGGCCGTGCAGGGCGAACCGGTAAAAAGTCCGTCGGTTTGCTGCAAACTTTTCAGCCGGAACATCCTGTTATGCAGGCGATTATATCGGGCGATATGGATGCGTTTTATGAAAAACAAATTGATGAGCGCGAACGGGGTAAAATGCCGCCATTTGGCCGTTTGGCCTCGCTGATCATTTCGGCAGCGACAAGGCTGGAGGCGGAACAACATGGCCGCGCTTTGCGCGGTGCAGCACCTATTGCCAAAGATGTGATGGTGCTCGGGCCTGCCGAAGCGCCAATTGCGATGGTGCGCGGGCGTCATCGGTTCCGTATTTTGGTCCACGGTGATCCACGCACAAATGTGCAGGCTTATTTGCGTGAGATGATTAGCAAGGCACCGCGTCCGCGCGGGTCGGTTAAAGTGCAGATCGATGTCGATCCGCAGAGCTTTTTGTAAGCGTAGCGATCTTAATTCAAATTATGAAAATCTAATTTCAGGCGCGGTGACACTGCTTAGCACTGCGCCTGTGTTTATAGCGCTATATATCGACCTTGGCGGGCGTGCGGTCTCATCCACGCTGCGTGCCACCCAGCTTCTGGATTCCATGGATTTTAGGGATTGCGACAACGCTCGGTCGGTTATTGTGTGTAGGTTTCGTTTGATGTCATTGAAGTGACACGGCACGTGAAGCGATGTTAACACCGGCAAAGTCCAAGACTTACGAAGCAAATCCTGCCCTTCTCCTGCCGATAGAGTTTGAATTTTGTTCGCAATAGCAGCGGCGGCAATACCTTGTTGTGTGAGCCGAAATTCAGGGCGTAATGGATGGTCATAACCGGGGTTTCTTTCCATTAGCCCTAATTCGATTAGATGATCCAGACTTTGTGTGAATGCGGTTCTGCTGGCGCCTGTTGCAGCCAGAAGTGTAGCCTGACGCCCAGCAATGCCAGCGTGCAGGTTCGACAATATGGGGAGAGCCCACGCTCTTGATGTGATGTTGACAAATGTTTTTATGTCCATAAAGTATAGTTAGTATATTTAATGACAAAAGGAAAGACCATGTCACTTATTTCGTTGGATAACACCATAAACATCGCATTGTCGGTTAAGGATCGGCATGTAAGCGCTGCGTGGTACGAAAAAATGCTCGGGTTTAAGACGATCTACCACGCAGACGATGCAGGTTGGTCAGAACTGCAAACAAACACTCAAGGGGTTACAATCGGGCTTGGAGAGCACACTAAGCCCGTGCCGGGCAATTGTGTTCCTGTGTTCGGCATAGCTGATTTGGATTCTGCAAGACAAAAGTTGGAACAGGCCAAAGTCAAATTTGATGGTGAAACCGATGTGATTGAAGGCATGGTCAAGACCGCAACCTTTTATGACCCTGACGGCAATGCTATGATGCTCGCTCAAGATTTGACAAATGGAGCCGCATGATTGGCAGCTGCAAATGCTGCGGCATATATTCAGATGGGTATTGCCGCAGCCGAACTCTTTTAAAGGGTATAATTCGGCTCTGTCGTTGATGAATATCTAAACTGCTCGGCGCGGGGCAGTTAAAGTGCAGATCGATATCGATCCGCAGAGCTTTTTGTAACTCCGCGGATTTAGTTATTTACTATTAGCGTATTGTTTTGCTTCGTGAGTCGTAGCCGCCCCAAACTTTTGTTGTACTTGACCCACTCGCGCTTACATCGAAGCGATAGTTAGAAACAGAATTTCCAGTCGTGTTACAAGGCGGTAGAAATTTGTGATTTACCGTTGTTGTGCCTGAAGCGTTTGACATAACGCGTGTGCGACGGTGCTCGTATGTGTTTCCGTTGCTAATTTTGTCCCACATACGTATTTTAATTGGAACGCCGCCAACTGCAGAGTGCTTAATGGTCAATGTTGGAGCTGTGCCTTGCCCTCCAAGTTGTTTGCAAACGTTGTTTAAAGTGAGAGGCGAAACAGAAACCGACGAGATTTGAAAATTAGAACTTACTGAAGCTTCGCTTGAGCTGCCCGCTGTTTCACTGCACGCCATAAGCGCTAGTGATGCTATGCCTGATAATCCAACTGATAGATATGATTTCATAGTGCCTCCCGATATTAATACTTTACGAAGCGTAACTGTTGTGTGCGGCTATTGTTCTTGTCAATAGTTCCAAAGTTAATTCATTCTAGTAAAGATTAATTATGACACTTTTATTCTACGCTCTGCGGCCCCAGCGTATTTTTGACCAAAACCGTTCATGGATAAAATAGAACACAAAGCCTGTCGCGCTGGCGGACAGTGCAAGCATGATCGAATCAATCAGATTGCCGGATTGAAAAAGCGCAAGCAGGGTCATGGTCGCTATGCCAAGTAATTGCCATGTGATGGCTTTGACAAATGTTCTGCGCGGCAGTTCCAATGTGGGCTCCTTCGATTCGAATGTGTTCAGATGTGGTTTACGTACCGCATATTTTGGCTTGCCGGAATTTGGAAAGAGTGAAACATTAAGTCCATAATGTTTAAAAAAAACACCAAAGTAGATTAAATGAACAAGCTAGATAGAGCCGCATTATTTCGTGACCGTGTTGTCGAGCGGCTCACTGCTGCGAAAATCAGCCGTTCACAGCTGTCGCGTGATGCAGGTATTGACCGTTCAACTGTTGCGCAAATTCTCAATGGTGAAGATGCGCGCTTGCCCAATGCGCACATAGCGGCTGAATTTGCGGCGGCACTCGGTGTAAGCGCTGATTGGTTGCTTGGCTTGTCGGATCGTTCCGAGCGGGCAGCGCAATTGCTGAGCGCAGGTTTGAATTTTGCCGATGCACAGCGCACGCCTGCCGATGAGCAATTGATCGCTTGGCACCGTGAGGCGGCGGGGCATAAAATTCGCGCCGTACCGACAACGCTGCCTGATATTTTGAAAACCGGCGCGATGCTGGAATGGGAATATGAGTTGTTTCAGGACAAAACGCCTGAACAGGCCAGTGCGGCGATGCGCGATACAGCCGATTGGCTACAAGCCCCGGGGTCGGATTATGAAATTTGTGTACCGATAGAGACGGTGAAATCATTGGCGCGCGGCGAGGGTTATTTTGAAGGAATACCCAAGGATGTGCGTGTTGAGCAGATAATGCATATGGCAAAACAATGCGGCGATCTTTACCCGTCCGTGCGGCTTTATTTATTTTCCAGCCGCAAAGTCCATTCTGCGCCCTTGGTAATTTTCGGACCGTTGATTGCCGCTGTTTATGTCGGGCAGTTCTATATGGTGTTTCGAGAGCGCAAACAGGTGCAGGGTTTAACCCGTCATTTTGATGAATTGGTGCGTGCCTCTAGTGTTGATGCACGCTCGGCGGCGCAGGTTATCCGGTCTTTTCTTTAAGGGGTAAATCTGCCAGAGCGATTGAAGCACTTATTCGGACATATGATCTTGCAAACCAAATCTCCTATCGCAGAAATACCAATGCCGCCGATTGCTATTGGTATTGCGCTGTTTTCGTTCTTCTGTTTTTCACTGCTCGATGCGTCAGCCAAATGGCTTGTGGTTGGTGGGCAGGCAGTGTTTTTTGTTGTTTGGGTCAGGTTTGCGATTCAAGCTCTGTTTTTGCTCCTGTTCTTTAAGGGTTGGATTAATCCAAAACTATGGAAGATGGAGCGGCCTGTGCTGCAGGTTTGCCGTGGACTTTTACTGCCCGCGATGACGTGCTTCAATTTTCTTGCGCTTCAATATTTGCAACTTGCCGAAACAATTTCTGTGCTGCTTGCTTCTCCTATTGTGGTTGCTGTTCTGGCTGGTCCTATGCTGGGTGAATGGGCAGGGCCGCGCCGATGGATTGCGATTTTTATCGGATTTATCGGTGTGTTGATTGTTGTGCGGCCGGGAACAGATGTTTTTAGCTGGCCGGTCCTGCTGATCATCGGCTCAATGCTGTGCAATTCGTTCTATCTGGTGCTGACACGAAAGCTGGCTTCGGTTGAAACGCCGGAAAGCCTGATCTTTTATTCCTGCTTCTTTGGTGTGCTTATCTTTGCACCACTTGGTATTCCTGAAGCGCAGATGCCGCAGCAAATGTCTGACTGGTTTGCTTTTGCTCTAGCGGGCATGGCGGGCATGGTTGGCCATATGGGGTTGATTAAAGCAAGCAAGCTTGCCGATGCGGCAAAGGTTACGCCGTTCATCTATACGCAGATCATATGGATGACATTGCTCGGGTTTCTTATTTTTGGTGATCTGCCTGACGGCTGGACCGTATTGGGTATGATGGTTGTCGCGGGGTCGGGCCTTTATCTGTGGTACCGCGAGCACAAACTTAGAAAGAGGGCATAATGCAAGAAGTGATTATCAATGAGCCTGCAGGCGAATGGTTTGCGCTCGCATCGGCATATATAACGATTGGCTTCGGACTGATTCTTCTTTTGGCACCGCGCAAGGCATTTCAGATTTTGCGCTTGCGCACCGCTGAAGGTGTGCCGGAGGCTTTATCGGAAAGTCGTGCGACAATGGCTGGGTTCTATTTTGGCGTCGGTATTCTAGCGATTCTCTTTAGCCAGCCGTTATTATGGCTGACGCTGGGCGCAGGCTGGGCATTCACCGCATTAGGCCGTTTGGTTTCGATTATCGTTGACCGTGGCAACACGCGTTTTAACTGGATTTCGATAGCAATGGAGGCCGCATTGGCGGCTGGACCGCTGATTTATGGCTATACAGCGTTATTTTAAGCCTTTTATATGCGACAAAAGAGTAGGTTCAACACCTTGCACCATGCTAAACCCTATGCTAGATCGCCATCATCTTGCTTAGGGGTTGCGGCTTGTAGATCCTAAGTGTTTAAAAAAAACAATTTAATCAACGTGTTAGGGCTTTAATCCGTTTTGGAGCCCTTTAACATTATCTAGCTAAGAGAAGTGATTGCCTGTGGCTACATCGTCTCCTACCTCTCAAGTTGCCGCGCGTTATGCGGGTTCATTGTATGAACTTGCTGTTGATGCGAAGGCTGCAACCAAGGTCGAAGCATCGCTTGATGCGTTCGAAGCTATGGTTTCCGGCAGTGCCGACCTAAAGCGCCTTATTGAAAGTCCTGTCTTTTCATCAGACGATCAAGTGGCAGCAATTAACGGCATTACTGCCAAAGCAGGTTTTCACCCGCTTGTTACAAATTTCCTCAAAGTAGTTGCTGGCAATCGCCGCCTCTTTGCAGTGCCTTCCATCATTAAAGCATTTCGTGAAATCGCAGCCGATGGCCGCGGTGAAGTGTCTGCTGATGTGACTGTGGCCACAAAGTTGACTGCTGCTCAGGAAAAAGAATTGAAGGTTGCATTGAAAGATGTTGCCGGCAAAGACGTGACGCTCAACGTAACAGTTGATCCGTCAATTCTCGGAGGTTTGATAGTGAAGGTCGGCTCACGCCAGATCGATACATCACTAAAGACCAAACTCTCCTCACTTAAGATTTCGCTCAAAGAGGTCGGATGATGGACATTCGCGCGGCAGAGATTTCTGCAATACTTAAAGACCAAATCAAGAATTTCGGCAAAGAAGCTGAGATTTCCGAGGTTGGACAAGTTCTATCTGTAGGTGACGGTATTGCCCGTATCTACGGTTTGGACAAAGTTCAGGCTGGTGAGATGGTCGAATTCCCTGGTGGCATTCGTGGCATGGCGCTCAACCTCGAAGAAGACAACGTAGGTGTTGTTATCTTTGGTGCTGACCGTGACATTAAAGAAGGTGACACAGTTAAGCGTACAGGCGCGATTGTGGATGTGCCGGTTGGTAAAGGTCTTCTTGGCCGTGTTGTCGACCCGCTCGGTAACCCGATTGATGGCAAAGGCCCTATCAAAGCTGAAAAGCGCATGCGCGTTGACGTTAAGGCGCCGGGCATTATCCCACGTAAATCTGTTCATGAGCCAATGTCTACTGGTCTTAAAGCTATCGATGCTTTGATCCCTGTTGGCCGTGGTCAGCGCGAACTTATCATTGGCGACCGCCAAACAGGTAAGACAGCGATCATTCTTGATACATTCTTGAACCAGAAGCCAGCACACGAGACAGGCACAGAAAGCGAAAAGCTTTACTGTATCTATGTTGCGGTTGGTCAGAAGCGTTCAACTGTTGCCCAGTTCGTGAAGGTTCTTGAGGAGCGCGGCGCGCTTCCTTATTCAATCATCATTGCTGCGACAGCATCTGATCCTGCTCCACTGCAGTTCCTTGCACCATTTGCAGGCTGTACAATGGGTGAATATTTCCGCGACAACGGCATGCACGCTTTGATCGGTTATGATGACCTTTCAAAACAGGCTGTTGCTTATCGTCAGATGTCACTTCTTCTTCGTCGTCCTCCGGGCCGTGAAGCTTATCCTGGTGACGTTTTCTATCTTCACTCACGCCTTCTTGAGCGTGCAGCGAAATTGAACGAAGACGAAGGCTCTGGTTCATTGACGGCTTTGCCGGTTATTGAAACACAGGCGAACGACGTTTCTGCTTATATTCCGACTAACGTGATTTCGATCACTGACGGTCAGATCTTCCTTGAAACGGACTTGTTCTTCCAGGGTATTCGTCCTGCTGTGAACGTTGGTCTATCGGTTTCTCGTGTTGGTTCTGCTGCGCAGATTAAAGCGATGAAACAGGTTGCTGGTTCTATTAAGGGTGAGCTTGCTCAGTACCGCGAAATGGCTGCGTTTGCGCAGTTCGGCTCCGACCTTGATGCTTCCACACAGCGTTTGCTGAACCGTGGTGCGCGTTTGACAGAATTGCTTAAACAGCCACAGTTCTCGCCGCTTAAAACGGAAGAGCAGGTTGCTGTTATCTTTGCTGGCGTGAAAGGTTATCTTGATAAGCTTCCAGTCAACAAGGTTGGTGAGTTTGAGCAAGGCCTTCTGACGCATATGCGCGGTGAAGGAAAATCCATTCTCGAAACGATTGCAAAAGAACAGAAGCTAACTGATTCAACAGAAGAAGCGCTGAAATCTGCAATTGAGGCATTCGCAAAGAGCTTCGCTTAATTTAGCGAGGCTCTTAGGTAAGGGTTATAAGATATGCCTTCATTGAAGGACCTTAGAAACCGCATCTCGTCGGTTAAGGCAACGCAGAAAATCACAAAAGCCATGCAAATGGTTGCTGCTGCAAAATTGCGCCGTGCGCAAGATGCGGCAGAAGCTGCGCGTCCTTATTCGCAGCGCATGGGTTCGGTGCTTGCTAATATTGCAGCCACTGTATCGGGTGAAGATGCGCCGAAACTGATGACCGGTACGGGAAGCGACAAAACGCATTTGTTGATCGCTTGTACATCCGAGCGTGGCCTTTGTGGCGGCTTTAACTCATCTATTGCGCGCTTTGTGCGTGATGATGTGCGTAAGCTTCAAGCTGAAGGCAAAGAGGTGAAAATCCTCTGCGTCGGTAAAAAAGGGTATGATATTCTTCGCCGTGAATTTGCAGCGTTGATTATTGACCGTATCGATTTGCGTGAAGTGAAGAATATCGGCTTTGCAAATGCTGATGCTATCGGCAAGCGCGTTATGACGATGTTTGCTGCAGGTGAGTTTGACGTTTGCACATTGTACTATTCTGAGTTCCGCTCAGTGATCAATCAGGTGCCAACGGGTCTTCAACTCATTCCAGCTGCTGCGCCAGAAGTTGACGAGACAGAAGCTGCTAATGCGGCATCTGCGATGTACGAATACGAGCCAGATGCCAGTGCCATTTTGGATGATCTCATCCCGCGCAATATCTCGGTTCAAATTTTCCGCGCATTGCTTGAAAATGTTGCTGGTGAAATGGGCTCAAAAATGTCCGCTATGGACAATGCGACCCGTAACGCCGGTGAAATGATCGACAAGCTGACAATGAGCTATAACCGCCAGCGTCAGGCGCAAATTACTAAAGAACTTATTGAAATTATCTCGGGCGCGGAAGCGCTGTAAGGAAAAGGGTAGTCAAAATGGCAAAAGCACCAGCAAAAGCTGCGGCTCCGGCTAAGGCACCAGCTAAAAAAGCGCCAGCGCGTAAGGCACCAGCGAAAGCTGCTGCATCAAAAGCGCCGTCACGCTCAGCAGCGGCAAAGTCCGGTGCAATTGGCACGGTTTCTCAGGTCATCGGCGCGGTTGTGGACGTTAAGTTCACGGATAATCTGCCAGCGATTCTTAACGCGCTTGAAACTGACAACCTCGGCAACCGTTTGGTTCTCGAAGTTGCACAGCACTTGGGCGAGAACACAGTTCGCTGTATCGCGATGGACTCAACTGAAGGTTTGGTTCGCGGTCAAGAAGTAAGAGACACAGGCGCACCGATCTTGGTTCCTGTTGGCGAAGAAATGCTTGGCCGTATCATCAACGTTATCGGCGAGCCGGTTGATGAAGCTGGTCCGATCAAGTCAAAAACTTTGCGTCCAATTCACGCTGAAGCGCCTGCTTATGTTGAGCAATCAACTGAAGCTGCGATCCTTGAAACTGGCATTAAAGTTATCGACCTTCTCGCACCATATGCGCGTGGCGGTAAAATTGGTCTGTTCGGTGGTGCTGGTGTTGGTAAAACGGTTCTTATTCAGGAATTGATCAACAACATCGCGAAAGCGCATGGTGGTTATTCTGTGTTTGCTGGCGTTGGCGAGCGTACACGTGAAGGTAACGACCTTTACTACGAATTCATCGATTCTGGCGTTAACGTCAAAGGCGGCGGCGAAGGCTCAAAAGCAGCTCTCGTATACGGTCAGATGAACGAGCCGCCAGGTGCGCGTGCCCGTGTTGCTTTGACAGGTCTTACAATTGCGGAAGACTTCCGTGATAAAGGCCAGGACGTGTTGTTCTTCGTTGATAACATTTTCCGCTTTACACAGGCCGGTTCAGAAGTGTCAGCGCTTCTTGGCCGTATTCCTTCAGCGGTTGGTTACCAGCCAACACTTGCAACTGACATGGGTCAGATGCAGGAGCGTATTACAACGACGCAAAAAGGTTCGATCACTTCGGTTCAGGCGATTTACGTTCCTGCCGATGACTTGACCGACCCGGCGCCTGCGACATCGTTTGCGCATTTGGATGCGACAACAACGCTTAACCGTGCGATTGCTGAAAAAGGTATTTATCCTGCGGTTGACCCGCTTGATTCAACATCACGTATGCTTGACCCACAAATCGTTGGTGAAGAGCACTATGAAGTTGCCCGTATGGTGCAGTCTACTTTGCAGCGTTACAAATCGCTTCAAGATATTATTGCTATTTTGGGTATGGACGAGCTTTCTGAAGAAGATAAGTTGGTTGTTGCGCGCGCACGTAAAGTTGAGCGCTTCCTTTCTCAGCCGTTCTTCGTGGCTGAAGTGTTTACAGGCGCACCGGGTAAACTGGTTGCACTTGAAGACACAATTAAGGGCTTCAAAGGCTTGGTAGCTGGTGATTATGACCATTTGCCAGAAGCTGCCTTCTACATGGTAGGTTCCATTGAAGAAGCGCTTGAGAAAGCACAGAAACTTGCAGCGGAAGCTGCATAATTGAAATAGCTCGAAAGGAGCCGGTGATGAATAATAGGTTGCAATTTATTGCGGAACTTACATTCGCCGGTTTCCTTGTCGGACTGCTTATCGGACCGAGTACTCTCGACCAGTTTTTCGGTCTGGACTATGATAATTCAGTAAGCTTTAATCTCATTGTTGGTTCTTTGATCGGCGCTGGATTAGGCTTTTTGGGTTCACTTTTGCCACAGAGCGAAGTTGAGTAATATTTATGGCTGACGCATTTACATTCGAGTTGGTTTCTCCGGAGCGCCTGCTTCTATCTGAGCAAGTCACACAGGTTGTTGTACCTGGTAGTGACGGCTATTTCACGGTGATGGCTAACCACGCAGCGACAATGTCAACTTTGCAACCCGGTGTTGCGAAAGTGACGACTGCTGAAGGCAAACAAGAAGATTACGTCATCTTTGGCGGCTTTATTGATGTTCTTCCAACATCATGCACAATTCTTGCAGAATCTGCTGTTGCCGTGTCTGACGTTAACAAAGCTGATCTTGATGCGCGTATTGAGGCTGCAAAGGCTGATGCAGCGGCTGCGACCGAAGGCGAAGATCAAGCCAAGGCAAATAATTATCTTGCACAGCTGACAACACTTAATCAGCAAATTCTACCAGCTTAATCGCTTTTAAAATTTCGCTTTGATTGGCCGCCTAATGGGCGGCTTTTTCATGTCTGGGGTTTAGCCCACGGCCGCGAATTGTGCTGGGTAAAGCAATTCACCAGAAGCATTTGCAAGTGCGCCTTCTTCAAGCTCAAGTGCTTGAAATTCGCGGCATTGGAAAGCACATTGAACGCGCTCCGCCAATTGGGAGTTAAACCCAAAGCGCCCATAATAAACTGGATCGCCTAAGACAAATATGCTTTTCCAGCCTTGCGCTTTTGCTTCGTCAATCAAGCGGCGAACAATTTCTGTTCCGATTAAAAAATCGCGCCAATCTGGATCAACGGCTAGTGGCGCGAGCGCCAAAGCGCGGTCTTGGCCCTCAAGTGCTGTAAGCAATGCATGGCCAACGATCTGTGTGTCGATAAATGCAGCCATATCGAGCGTTGGAATATCTGATAGCAGAAGTGCTTCCACCAAATTAGGTTCAAAGCTTGCGCCAAATGCGCGTTCATGAACGATTTTAACAGCGTCGATCTGAGCATATGTGGAAGGTGCGAAAATGGTCTTGTCGAGTATCATGGTAAAACCTGCTGATTTAAAATCATCGTGATCCGTTCTTAGCTATATCGCATATATGACATTAAAATTCACGGCGTGATTAGAAATCAATGTATGCAGTAAGCGTGTCGCATGACGATTGTAATTGTTAATGACATAGCGTCAATTTTAACTAATTTTTAGTGCTTCAATGGCAGCGTCATGCATGGCGGCAACAGTACTTGTTGATGATGATCTTCGCCAAAACGCTCGCTATGCGCAGCATGTCCTTCCCGAAATTGAATAGTAATGAAGCCGTGGCTCCGTTTTAGACGGCTGATCCGGTTTTTATGTCAATTTCTCAGCAATATATTCCAAGAACGTATGTGGTTTTATCAATGGCGCTGTCAAAAGATCTGTTTAAATTTGCTCGTAAATCTAAAAGCAAAGCTCCGGTACAGAAATTAGCTAATAAGTCAGACCGCAAAACGCTTGGTGTCAGGACCAAACTCAGCGCTTCTATCGCCGTTGTTGGTTTGCTTACTGCTGTTGCAATCACCATCGCCGTTTATGCGTTTAATTCGGCAAGTAACCAGTTCCGCGCTATTAATGAAGAGCGCGTTCCGTCTCTTGTGGATGCAGGCACGCTGGCCATTCAAAGTACAGAGCTTACGATCGCAGCCTCAGAACTGATTGGCGCGGATCAACAAGATGCACGTCAAGAAGCTTTCGATACATTGTCACTCACTGTTGAGAACCTGCTCAACCGTGTTCCAGCCTCCAATCAAACGGGGCCTGCAGCGGACGATATTGCTAAACTGCGCAAAGCAGTTGAGGGATTTAGCAGTCAGCTTTCCGCACTTGATGCAATGACCGATGGAAATCTTTCAATTAAAGCGCAGTCATCTGAACTGCTGCTTGAGCTGTTTAAAACAGACACACTGATTGGCGCTTTATTGTCGCCAGCCATCAGTAAAGCCTATTCAGAACTGCAAGAAGGCGGCCAAAATGCGGGCCGTGAAGCGGGCATGCTCGTTGACCGCTTGATGAAAACAGAAGTGTTTACATTCCGCTCATTGATGAACCTTCAAGCTGATGTTGGTTTGTTGAGCGGTGCTGCATCGTCCTATCTTTTGGTTAACCAGCCGAAACTTGAAAATGAATTCAAATCAATTCTTGAGCGTAGTTCAATAAGTATAAAAGCGACGGCAAAAAGACTGATGTTTTATGATGACATTTCTCGTGAAACAGCAGCTAGGCTCAATACGCTTGCTGATCGAGGCACAGAAGCCATTAAAATGCGTGAATTGGTAAATTACTTTCCAAATTCGGGCTCGGTGCAAACATTCTTGAACGATATGCTTGCTTTGCATCAGGAAATCGAAAAGGAACTAGCAACGGCGGTTGAGGACAAATATAATGGTATGGCAGTCAGCGCGCAGAAGGCTGCTGCTGAGAATAAAGGCATTATTGATGATTTGCTGAATATCCAGATGAAGCAAGTGCGTAGCAGCTTGGAAGCAATGTCTACTTTGCGCCAGTTTACATCAATGGTGGTTCAAGGTGCGTTGACCGACGACCCAAAGGTCGTAGATACGATGCAGCAGAGCGTTGGCTTTATTGTTTCGCGTCTTAACAATTTGCTTGGCGCAGTTGGCAATTCAGACACTGTAGAAAATGCCAAAAAGCTCAATGACCTTGTTCATCCCGACACGGGCCTTATTGCCCTTCGTAAATCTGTATTGAATACCAGCGAGGCCGTAGAAGGTCTTGTTCAAGATGTTTACCGCGAAACAAAACTCATCAACAGCATCATCTTTGATATTTTGACGGCGGAACGTGCTGAGATCGCAACGTCATCTGCCCAGCTTGATGAGCAGCTTGCTTGGAGCACGAATGTCCTGATTGGTATTGGAGCGGCTGCGCTTCTGACATTGTTGCTGGTTGCCTTTATCGTGATTAACCGCGGCATTGTTAATCCACTGTCTAAGCTTATTGGTTCCACCCGTTCGCTTGCCAAAGGTGAGCTTGATACGGAGATTAATTATACCAATCGCGGCGATGAGCTTGGCCAACTTGCAAAAGCACTTTTGGTTTTCCGTGACAACGCATTGGAAAAAATTCAGGTTGAAAGCAATTCTGAAAAAGTGCGGTTGGAAGTTGAAGAAGAACGCCTCGAAAATGAAAATATGAAGGCTGAAGAAGCACGTCAAATCCAATCTGCCGTCGATGAGCTCGGCTTTGGTTTGAAAGAACTGGCACAAGGAAATTTGAGTGCTCGTTTGGAAAAACCATTTTATGGCACATTGGATAATGTACGCGCAGACTTTAACCAGTCTCAGGAAACATTGCAGTCCGTGATGCTGCTTGTGGCGCACAATACGGGCGATATCAGCTCAGGTACGACACAGCTGCGTTCTGCGGTGGCACAGCTTGCTGAGCGCACAGAGCACCAGGCAAACCAAATTGAAGGTGCTGCGCAGACATTGGGTGAAGTAACGAACAAGGTTAAAGCCTCTTCTGAGCGTGCGATGGAAGCCACCCAAATGGGACTTCAATCGCAAGATCATGCTCGCAAAGCATCCGATGTTGTATCGCAAGCCATTGAGGCAATGGGCCGTATTGAAGATACGTCATCAAAAATTGCTTCTATCGTGTCGATGATCGAAGATATTGCATTCCAAACAAATCTGCTTGCTCTGAATGCGGGCGTTGAGGCAGCGCGTGCTGGCGAAGCGGGACTTGGCTTTGCTGTTGTTGCGCAGGAAGTGCGTGAACTTGCACAACGTGCATCGACAGCTGCCAAAGAAATTGACGGCCTGATTTCGACATCTGGTGATGAAGTTGAAAATGGTGTGCGCTTGGTTCAATCAACCGGCACGTCAATTGCGGCAATTGAAGAAAACATTACTTCGGTCAATGCATTGATTGACCTGATTGCAACGGCATCAACAGAGCAGTCAGAAGACTTGCAGGAAGTAAATAGTGTGATCGGACAGCTTGACCAGTCCACACAGCAAAACGCTGCAATGGCAGAAGAAACCAATGCAGCAACACAAAAGGTTGCTGAATTGACGGCAGATCTTATGGCAACGGTGTCGCGCTTTAATGTGTCAGGCGAAGCATCACAGTCTCATAATGAAGAGTGGCAAAAAGCTTCGTAAGTTAAGCTGCTCGTTAACGGCGTAAACTGGTGTGAGAAAGAATAGCCTCACCCAGTGGTCGCATATTTCCGAGCGCCACTTTGCCTAGATAGTTTTCTTCAATCTCGCGGCAACATGAATCTTCTAGATCTTGCTGACTTATGTCGGAGTTAGCCGACGTTGTATGCAGCAGCTTAATCGTTGCATAGGTATCATACAGAACAATATTGACGACGTTGCGAGCGCGAGCGCCATTAAAACTGATGTTGAGTGAGACAGATGCTTCTGTTCCCCAATCAGATGAAACAGACGCAACTTTTTCCAACTGCAGAAAATCAGGCGCAAAATAAAGCTGTGAGGCTTCGCCAACAATATCGGCCAAACAATCGAAACGATCCATCTGAATATAGCTGACATAGTGGGCCAGATCGACGAGTCTTAACTCGCCGATAAAGCCGCGCATTGTCGCTGCAAGCTGGGTTTCGATTTTGGAATGGGTTGTAATTTCATTCATATAGCAGGACCTAATGGGTTGCTTTTATTGGTTTGATTACGAAGAAACGCGATGATCTGAGCAACCGCTTGAAAGAAGTCAGGCGGAATTGGTTGATCAACGGTTGAAATTTTATAAAGGCCGCGTGCCAATTGAACATTTTCAATGATCGGCACTTCGTGGGTTTTTGCAATTTCACGAATACGCAGCGCAAGCACATCTTGGCCCATTGCTACGACCATCGGGGCGGGATCCTTGTCCGGGTCATAGCGAAGCGCCACAGAAAAGTGTGTTGGGTTGGCAATAATGACGGTCGCTGTTGGGACCGCTGCCATCATACGGTTTCGAGAGCGATCAAGCGCCATAGACCGCTGACGTGAGCGCAGCAGCGGATCGCCCATTGCCTGCTTCATTTCGTCTTTGACTTCCTGCTTACTCATTTTCAAATCATCAAGCCATTGCTTGCGTGAGATGAAAACATCGATGGCCGTGATGACCGTCATCGTGACAAGAATAGCAGAGACAATGCCGATTAATTCCAGTTGAAGGTGGGTCAGAAAATCTGCCGTTCTGGTGTAAAAACCAGACATCAAACCTTCGATGAAATTCGAGGTTAGAAAATAAACTATAAAGATAGAGATACCGACTTTAGCAACGGATTTTAGAAATTCGATAAAGCCTTTGCCGGAAAAAATGCGCTCACGGCCTTTGCCAATGGAAATTCTTGATAGTTGCGGCGTTACGCGCTTCCAGACGATTGAAGGCGGGTTTTGCGATACGGAACTCACAATACCGGCGAGCATTAGACCGACGAAAAACGGTGCGGCCAAAATAGCGCCAATGGCCACGCAGACTTTCATCAGCTCCATAACATCATCGTTAGAAGCTAGGTAAATTTCACCTGACCTATTCAGCAAGCCGGCCAATTGATCGCCTGTTGCCATCATGTTTTCGGACATACCGAATACGATGAGCGCGAGAATAACCAAGAGGCTAAAAAAGATGGAGAGCTCTTTGGAGACAGGTGTTTGACCTTTCTCCAATGCATCCTTGATCTTCTGCTCAGAAGCATCTTCGGTTTTCTGGTCTTTATCTTGATCGTCGGACATGATCTATGATGTCCTATTTTTCAGGAAGGGTAATCTGACCTTCTGCGGCCATTTTGAGAGCGAGCGTCGCTATGGACTTGCGCGCTTGAATAACCGTGCTTTCCTGTATTTTGACATCGTCGCCCATCTCAGATTCGATCATGCGACGTGTACGTTGACCAAGGCTCGACAGTACCGCTTCGGCGACATCTTTGTCGGCATTAAATAATGCATTGGTTAGAAGTTCTTGTGGCAGCCCATCACAAAGCTTGGTGCGGTCTACGGGCGACATGTGAACCAAATCTTCAAACCGGAACATCATCGATTTAACGAGAGCCAATTTCTTTTCTTCAACTTGGCCTTCCATCTGCGCTAGCATTATATCGCAGGTTTCAGTGTCCATCTCGTTCAAGATTTCAGCCATTTTAGAAGCTGATTCGCGCAAGCCACCAGAATTTGGATTAGGCTTGAATTCTTCGCGCAAATTCTTCTCAATGGCTTCGAGCATGCGGTCACTAATATCACGCGACGACAGCATACGAGCGACGGTTTTCTTGCGCTTGTCTTCCGGCAAATGCTTGAGCAATGCTGCGGATGTTTTTGGCTGAAGGCGTTTTAAAATGATGGATGCGAGCTGGGCAGGTTGTTTTTCAAGATAAGCAATGACCTTTTCAGGTTCGGTCTCTTCTAACTGCTGCCAAATGTTGATGGTTTCTTTTTCGGGCGATTCCATTTGTTCGCGTTTGATGAAATCTTTAAGCTCATCATCGCTCATGAAGTCGCTAAGAATGTTCTTCATCGTATCGGCTGAATCAATCAGGCCAACGCCCTTGGTAAATTCAGCTTCAAATTCTTGAACGAGTTTTTCCAAATCCGGCTGCGGGATTGTTTGTAATGTGTGCGCAGCATCAATCATCACACGCAGCTCTTCGCTTTTGAATGTTTTCAAAACAATGCCAGCGCGTTCTTTGCCCATTGCTACGAGAATGGCTGCGGCGCGTTGTGGTCTGCTGAGTGTGTAAACTTTTACCATGCTTATGAGCCGAGTTTAACGATTCGCACGCAAAGTGAATTGGGGTCATGCGCATTAATTTCTAATTCGCCTTCGCCAATCTTTTTGCCGTTTACTGCGATATCTACGGGTTCTCCAATTTTTGAATCAAGCGTGACAACCGTGTCCGGCTCCATTGCCATGAGCTGTGACACTGACATGCTGGTTGAACCAATGATAACTTGCACTTCCACGGGAACATCAAAAACGCTTTTATTGTAATTGGCATTGCCAGAAAATTTTCTCGCCGCGCCATCAAGCTCGTCATCAGAAATTGATTTTTGCAATTCATCGATTGCCTCGTTGAGAGGATCTGAATCAACAAATTTTGCTGGCTCTTCTGCTGGAGCAAGCTCACTTTGTTCAAGTGGCTCTAGTGGTTCGAGGTCCATATCGAGGGGGCTATCGGCCTTTAAATCTATCATAATGGTGGCCCGCTTTCTAAACAGCTGAAGTTATAATCGACTGAATCGGCTCGTGCGCTTCTTCGACTAATAGTGCGTATGAATTCTCATCTTGCCCGAGTTGGCATTTGTGAAGCTTGCGCCCCTTCGATGAAAGTGTCGTTTGACAATTTTTATTGTCGCCTAAAGCCAGAACTGCGCCTGGTTTTAGCTTCGCGACATCTCTGAGTGTCATCTCGCTTAAGTGAACAATGCCGAAAATTTCAATGTCGACATCTTTTTCCGGCGTAATATTGCCTTTGTTCTCGCGGATAGGTTCAGGCGCTTTTTCGCGAAAATTAAGCTTTAGAATTGCGCTCTGCGATAGCAAAATTTCAAATGTGTAGCTCTGGTCGCCGTGCTGAACTGTCATGGCAAAGCTTGCATGGTCGCCAAGACCATTTTGCGTTGCTTGGCCTGTCATCTTATCAAGGCTTAACCGGCTGGAAAGCTCCAAAACAGATTCAATGGTTGCGGCCATTAGGTTGCCGAACTCGATCAAAATGGATTCTTGAAACTCTGTCAGTTTTGGCGCTGTTGCTTCGCTTTCAAGTTCAGGGTCAGAACCCAGCATCATGTCAACGAGCATTGAGCCTTGCTCGGGTACAACGCACATCGCAGCAGGTGTTTTGCCATTATCCATGCGGAAACCGAAAAGCGTGGTTTCCTTGAGATTGCGAAAATCAAAACTTTTAGAAGTGCCATCAACGCGCCATTTTATTTCATAGCCCAAAGCCATGAAATTGGTGTTGAGCGCAGATTGAAAACGCGATGAAACCGCAGCGACCAATTTGTCGATATGTTCGTGTTCACCTTTTTGCCGAAGAATGCGTTTGTACACATCTGGCATGTCGTTGGTGATGGATGTTGAAACTGCAATCGTCATTGATCTTAACCGCCGCCCATAGAAACGTTTTCAACGTCATCAAGTGTTGGACGATAGTGATGCGAGATGGTTTTACGACCAAATTCAAGCGCCACCTGTGGCAAGGAACCATTCATATAAGCAATCAATGTTTGTTTCGCGACGAAGTAAAGTCGGATGTTTTTCTCACGCACGGTTTTTACGCTGGTCGCAAGAGGGCCGACAACCGCATATGACAAGAAAATACCAACAAATGTACCAACCAGCGCGGCGCCAATGAGGCCGCCCAAAATTTCAGGACTTTGGTCGATGGCACCCATTGCCTTAACCACACCCAGCACCGCAGCAACAATGCCCAAAGCGGGAAGGCCATCGGCCATGGCTTGCAAGCCGTGATAGGCTTTCAGCTTGTCATGTTTGATGGTGTCGATTTCTTCCTCCATCAATGCTTCAACTTCATGCGGCCTTGCATTGCCAACAATGATGAGGCGCACATAGTCACAGATGAATCCGATTAAATCAGGTTCCTGCATAATCAACGGATAAGCTTGGAAAATCTCTGATTCGTCTGGATTATCAATATGTGTTTCCACTTCGTTGCGCGGTTTGTTTTTCAATTCGCGCAGCAATTGATAAAGAAGTCCGAGAAGTTGAAGATATTTCTCGCTTGATGGGACGGAGTTTTTAAAACTCTCCATAAGCGATGCCCCAGTGTCTTTGACGATATATAGAGGGTTGGCAATTAGGAAAATACCAATTGCGGCCCCGCCAATAATCACAAATTCAAAAGGTTGATTAAGGACGCCCAACTTGCCGCCCATCGCCATATAACCGCCCAGCACGCAGCCGAGAGTAACGATCATGCCGATTAGTATGCCCACATTCGCCTCCAAAGGTTCGGCTGCAAGATGACATGCAAACCTTGCTTCAAACTGTTTTTAACGGGCAGCATTGGCACTTTATTCAGTACAGCTACGCGCAAGCAGATGGGGCTAATATTTAGAGAGTTTGAACTTGGAGCTCTCTTATGGTCGGCACCCTCACGTCATATCAAAATTTAAGCCGGGACATACCGGCTGCTATATCTCAAGTTGCGGCGCAGCCTTTTGAGGCGCGCGAAGTTGAGTATTTTACCAAAACGATTCAGACGATTAAAACCGTCGAAGATTTTGTCGCTGATCGGCGGGTTTTTGCATTTGCTATGCAAGCCTTTGGTCTGGGCGAGATGACCTATGCTAAAGCCTTTATGGAAAAGGTACTTAATGAGGGCATCAGCGATGATGATAGCTTTGCTAATTCATTGTCTGACCCACGGTATAGAGAGTTCGCAAAAGCATTTAATTTTGAAAGCTTTGGCAGTGCGGCAACATCGTTTGATCGCGCGCAAGGCGAAGTCGTTGATAAATATCTGCGCCAAACTTTAGAAGAAGGGCAAGACAATGAAGGTGTTCGTCTTGCACTTTATTTCGAGCGTAAGGCGCCAGATGTAACATCTTACCTACAAATTCTAGCCGAGCCTGCCATTGCCACAGTGGTGCGCACCGCGCTCGGTATTCCTGAGTCTACGGCTGCACTTGATCTTGATAAGCAGGTTGAAATTTTATCCGCTAAGCTTGACTTGGACGAATTTCAAAGTGCCGAAGGCATCGACAACCTCTTAAAAAAATTCACAGCCTTATACGATATCAACAATCCGCAAACGACAGATGCTGGCGGGGTAGGTCTGCTTTTTGGTCAATCTGCCGCGCTTGGTATCGACACGAACACCATGCTCCAAATTCAACAGTTGAGGCGTACATAAAATGCAAGATGGATTGAGCGTCAGCCTGACAGGGCAAGTAGCAATGGAAGAGCGCTTGACGAGCCTTGCTAATAATGTGGCAAACAGCCGAACTGTTGGGTTTCGTGCAACGCAAATCACTTTTGATGAAGTGCTTAAAAGCGTCGATGATGAACGTGTGTCGATGGTATCCAAGGGCGACGAAATTATTAGCAGTCGCGCTGGCGGTCTTGAAAGCACAGGCAACGCGCTTGATTTGGCCATTTCAGGCGATGCTTGGTTTCAAGTGCAGGTTGATGGCGCCAATGTGATGACACGGGATGGCCGTTTCAAAATTGATAATCAGGGCGCTTTGGTCACATTAAATGGCGATGCTGTTTTGGATGCCGGCGGTGCGCCTATCCAGCTTAATGCAGCGGGCGGTTCTGTCGATATTGCTGGTGACGGCGTTATCACGCAAGGCGGCAATGTAGTCGGCGGCGTTGGTCTCTTTAGCTTTAATCCCGGCACTAATTTTGAACGCTACGGACCATCTGGTTTTCGCGCCAATGAAACGACTGAAGTGCTGGTTGATCAAACTAAAGCCGGTGTTATGCAGGGCTATATTGAACAGTCAAACGTCAATCCGGTGCAAGAGATTACACGTCTGATCACAGTGCAGCGCGGGTTTGAGCAATCGGTTGCGCTAACTGAAAAAGCGGATCAATCATTGCAGCAGCTCATTCAATCGTTTGGGCGCTGATAAATTATGTCCAGCCTGACAGAACTCGCTGATACGGTCGCGGCAGGAAAGTTTTTGACAGAGCCTGTTGCCTTTGGCGGGCGGGTCAAAAGCTTGCATAGTAACAGTGCTGTGCTGGAAGGCATGCCTTCTCATTTGCAACTGGGCGACATGGTGAAACTTCTGCACAGCGGCGGTAGTACACGGGTTGAAGTTGTGAAAATTTCAGATGAAAGCGCACTTGGTATTCCATGCGAGCCTATGGGCGGTATTTCACCAGGTGCTGCTGCGCTGATTGATCAGGCTGTTAAAAAACGCAATGCGCAAGAAATGCTTGGCCGTGTCGTCAATGCTTTTGGCGAGCCTATTGATGGCGAGAGCAGTATTTCGCTTGCAGCTATTCAAAATGATGTGCCTGTTGATTCGTCTCCCATGAAACGCGGCCGCGTTGAAATGCCGATTAAAACCGGTATCCGGCTGGTTGATATATTTACCCCTATTTGTGTCGGGCAACGGCTTGGTATTTTTGCTGGGTCCGGTGTTGGAAAATCCACGCTTTTAGCGATGTTTGCCAAAACAGATGATTTTCAGGCGGTTGTTATTTCCTTGGTTGGAGAGCGTAGCCGTGAGGTGCGTGAATTTGTTGAAGATACGCTCGGACCGGAACGCTTGCGCAAATCAATCATCGTGGTTGCGACCAGTGATGAAAGCGCGGTTATGCGAAAACGTGCGCCTGTCACCGCGATGGAAATTGCACGGGATTTGGCACGCCAAGGAAAGCGCGTTCTCTGCCTTGTTGATTCGTTAACACGCTATGCACATGCGCTGCGCGAAGTTGCCGTAACATTGGGTGAGCCTCCAGTTTCACGCGGATATCCATCATCGGTATTTACTGAATTGCCGCGCTTGCTTGAAATGGCAGGGCCAAGTGAAACAGGTTCTGACGGGTCGGTGACATTGGTTGCGACAGTTCTTGTTGACGGCGATGATCACAATGATCCGGTGTCTGACTGTTTGCGCGGGATATTGGACGGGCACCTTGTTTTAGATCGCGGATTGGCGAATCGCGGCAGATTGCCAGCGATTGATCCGGCTGCTTCTATTTCAAGGCTCGCCACCAAAGTGTGGAGCGAGAGCGAACGCGGTCTTGTGAGCAAGTTAAAATCGATGGTCACATTGTTTGAAGAAAGCCGCGATCTTCGCATGATGGGCGGCTACCAACATGGCGCGGATGCTGATCTAGATCAGGCGGTATCGCTTGTTCCAGTTATCTATGAATTTTTAAAACAGGGTATTGATGATCCTGTATCGGGTGATGTGTTTGCTGATTTAGCAGCGCACCTTAAGCAAGAAACGGCAAGCGAATGACTTTTAAGCGCAATTCAAAAAGCAAGAAACCGTGGTTTGATCGCGGCGATGTGGGGCTTGGTGTTTTTCTTGTTACGGTCACTGGCGGAGCTTTGTTCTTGCCGCTTGATGCCTATATTAATCCGGAGCGATATTCACCGCCGCAAATGGTTTTTTCACGTCAGCAACCGGGCGCAGAAGATCAGCTGGCCTATATGGCAGGCGGGCGTGCTTTGTTTGATCTGGAAGAAGGGCGTTTTTTGCCCGCCAATCAATTGTCAAATGTTGATCAGATAACAACGGGTACTGTGGCGAGCGAACAAGCTAAGGCGGAAGTAACGCCAATGCCAAGTGCGGTTGCGAATGATGTTCGGTTGTTAGCTGGTGATAAGCGCCGCGCCATGATTATGAGCGATGACGGCATATACATTATCAGCCGGAATTCACGCTTGCCGGGCGGTGCGCGTGTTCGTGCGCTGATCCAAAAAGACGGTGAAAGCCGGCTTGTCACTAATCGTTATGTTGTGCTTCGCGCCGAGTAATGAAAATGAAAAGGTAGCGACAAGCTACAGACAAGTTCATTCCGGTAAGTTCTTCTTAGTCTAAGAGGAATGTCATGGAAACAACATCCATATTTTCAATTGCCTCCACGAACGCGCAATGGCTTTCTGCGCGCCAAGCGACCGTGGCTGGTAATATCGCGAATGCGAATGTCAGCAGCTATAAGTCGCTGGACACAGCGTCTTTTGCCGACACATTGGCGGACGTAACGAACAAGCTAGAGCTCACAAATGCGAACCATCTAACGGGAACGCGCAGCATAGGTGATGTTGCGATTGAGCGTTCCACTAAAAATGTTTCGCTTGAGGAAGAATTGGTGAAGTCGGCCGAAGTGCGCAGTCAGACAGAACTGAACACCGCGATTACTTCTTCCTTCCATCGAATGCTCCTAATGACGGTGAAACCATAATGGATAATCTATCAGTCAGTATGAAAGTTGCCGCTGCGGGGCTTGATGTTGAATCACTGCGTATGCGCGTCGTCTCTGAAAACCTTGCCAATGCTCAATCCACCAGCGACGTTAAGGGCGGCGATCCTTATCAGCGTAAGCTGGTAAATTTTGAAACTATTTTGCTGCGCGAAAGCGATGCGTCTTCAGTTGGTGTCAGCGGCATTTCTGGTGACAAACGCGATTTTCAAATGACTTTTGATCCAGGACATCCAGCCGCCAATGAAGCTGGTTATGTCAAAATGCCAAATGTTAATCCGATCATTGAGATGGCGGATATGCGTGAAGCAAACCGCTCTTATCAGGCGAATTTGGAAGTTTTCAAACAGGCACGCGAACTTATCGGCATGACGATTGAACTTATGAGGTCCGGACGATGATTGAAGCAATAGGTCAAATTGCAGGCGGCGTATCGAGCGCAGCTCCAAGCCAAGCCAATACAATTAGCACTGGCTCAGAAATGTCATTTAGCCAAGTGCTGTCTGATATGGCGGCGGACACAGTTTCATCGGTGCGCACGGCGGACAAAACGGCGGTGCAAGGCCTGATGGGCAATGCTGATACGCGGCAGGTTGTTGATGCTGTCATGCAGGCCGAACAAGCGCTTCAAGCGTCCATTGCGGTGCGCGATAAAATCGTGACCGCCTATCTCGAAATCTCAAGAATGTCGATCTGAGGAATATCCAATGAAAGCTCTTTCTATTGCTGCAACTGGCATGAATGCCCAGCAGACAAATCTTGAAGTGATCGCCAACAATATCGCCAATGTGAACACGACTGGCTTTAAGCGTGCACGCGCGGAATTTTCCGATCTGCTTTATCAAACTGAACGTGCTGCTGGAACGCCGACACGCGCCAATGCGGGTGTTGTGCCAGAGGGAACGAATATCGGTCTTGGTGTGCGCACTGCGGCTGTGCGTAATGTGCATCTTCAAGGCGCGCTTCAAAGCACAGGCAACCCGCTTGATATGGCGCTGACCGGTAATGGATGGTTTCAAGTTGATGGTCCTGCAGGCCAAACAGTTTATACGCGTGCAGGCGCGTTCAACACCAATGCAGAAGGCCAGCTTGTCACATCGGATGGTTATGCCGTTCAGCCCAATATTACTGTGCCAGAAAACACAGTTGAGGTAATCGTCAATCAGTCAGGCCAAGTATTTGCCCGTCTTGATGATCAGATCCAATTGCAGGAACTGGGCCAGTTAACGCTTGCAACCTTTGCCAATGATGCTGGACTAAAAGCACTGGGTAGCAACCAATTTGCTGAAACGGAAGCTTCAGGCGAAGCGCTTGTGGGTGTGCCGGGTGATCCTGGCTACGCGACAATCCAGCAAGGCTATCTTGAAGGCTCGAACGTTGATCCAGTGAAAGAAATTACCGAGTTGATTGCTGCACAGCGCGGCTACGAGATGAACTCTAAAGTTATTCAGGCTGCCGACCAGATGGCCGGTGTTGTTTCTAACGGATTGAGATAATGATCATGCGCTGCGGCGGTATTGCACGTTTATCACTGTGTGTATTTGCGGGATTGTTGGCTGTTATGCCAGCACATGCCGTTGATAGTGTTGCAACTGCTGTGCGCGTTATTTATCCGGGCCAGACCATTGAAGCGGACATGGTCAAACTTGTTTCGCTCAAGCGTGAAATGCCCAATGCTGCCCGATCAATTCAAAGTCTCGATGCTTTGATTGGCAAGGTCGCAACCAAAACAATTTTGCCCAACCGTTTGATTCTCCCAAGCGCTGTCATTGAAGGCAATATTGTTGAAGCTGGTCAGAATGTGCGGGTTCTTTATGAAACCGAAGCGATTAGCATTTCTTTGGTTGCGGTCGCGCTTGAAGACGGCATTGTTGGCGATACGATCCGTGTGCGCAATCAAGACAGCGCGCGCATTATTGCAGGCCGCATTTCTGATGATGGTACAATTTATGTGAGTGCCCTATGAAATTATTCAAATGGGTTGCTCTCACATTCATAACGCTTGCTCTTACATCACCGACCTTCGCTCAGTCACGGATCAAGGATATTGTGACGTTGCAAAATGCGCGCGATAACCAGCTTATCGGTTATGGTCTTGTTGTTGGTTTGCCAGGTACTGGCGATAGCTTGCGCAATGCACCGTTTACCGAAACCTCAATGCGTTCGATGCTTGATTCGCTCGGCATTGCTACCGAGAGCGGACGGGCGCGGCTTAACAATGTTGCCGCTGTTATCGTGACGGCGAATTTTCCAGCATTTGTGCGCCATGGTTCGCGCATTGATGTTGATGTGTCATCGCTTGGCGATGCGACTTCGCTTGAAGGCGGACAACTTGTGATGACGCCGCTGCGCGGTGGTGACGGCGAGATTTATGCTGTTGCACAGGGACCGGTTTCGACCAGCGGATTTTTTGCCCGTGGTCAGGCTGAATCGGTATCGCAAGGAACGCCGACATCTGGCCGTATCGTCAATGGTGCGATTGTTGAAAAAGAAGTTCAGGCCAACGGCCAAGAGGTTCACGAAATCACAATGCAATTGCGCAATCCGGATTATTCAACGGCTGTGGCAATTACCGATGCGATCAATCAGTTCTCGCGCAACACCTATGGTCGAGCCACAGCGCGCGAGATTGATGCACGCACAGTGGTGGTGACAAAGCCGAAAAACATCACATCCGCGCGGTTCGTTGCGTCGATTGAATCATTGCCGATTGAAACAGATTCGCCAGCCCGTGTTGTGCTCGATTCAAGCACTGGAACCGTGGTTATCGGCCAAGATGTTCGCGTAACACCGGTTGCTGTTAGCCATGGTGCTTTGACGGTGCGTGTGAGCGAGACGCCGACGATCAGTCAGCCTAACCCATTTTCATTGGGTGAAACGGCTGTTGAGCCGCTTACCAATATTGAAGTGACGCAAGAAGGCACCGGTCTTGGTGTTGTTAATGGTGCAAGCCTTAACTCACTTGTTGAAGGGCTTAATCAACTAGGTGTTGGTCCGCGTGAAACGATCGCGATTTTGCAGACGATTAAAAATGCAGGCGCACTGCAAGCAGATTTGGTGGTGCAATAATGCTTAGAGCGAACACATCATTATTTATGGTTACAGCTGCCTTGGCTTTAGGGTTGTCATTTGCTGCAACGGCTGAAGAAAAGCCGTCTGTGCAAACCATGCAAAAGAGCCTTGTATCCAATGTTGCTCCAGGGTCTGACAAAGAGCTTGAATTGTTCTGCGCCAATATTGCTGAGCCTGCGCGCGAGCGCCGCTATGCTTTGCAACGCGAACAGTTGGAAGAGCTAAAGGCTGACTTGGAAGAACGCATTAAGCTGCTTGATACGAAGCAAGCCGAGCTTGAGGGATGGGTTGAAAAGCGCGAAGAGTTCGCACGTATGGCGAGTTCTGCTGTGGTTGATGTTTATGCCAACATGCCGCCGGATTCAGCAGCTGAACGCCTTGCCAATATGGATGGTGGATTATCAGCTGCGCTTTTAATGAAACTCAAATCACGCACGGCTGCCGCCATTTTAAGTGAAATGGAACCACGTAAAGCCTCAATGGTCACCAGCATTATGGCGGCTTCAAGCGATAAAACAACAGCAGTACGTCAATGATAAAATTATGCGCACATATGATTGGGGCGGTCGGTGTATCGGCAGCATTAAGCGGCTGCATGATTCAGCCCAAGACAATCGGGCAAACGCCGCAACTCAGCCCAATGAGTGTTGATGCGCAATATCAAACGCACACCAAGGAAGAACTTGGTTCGATGTATCCTGATACACCGCGCAAATATTCAACCTGGAATAATAGTGCCGCGTCTTTGTTCACGGGCCGCCAAGCGATGAACCGCGGCGATATTCTAACTGTTAATATTGTTCTTAACGATAAAGCGCAGTTTGATAATCGTTCGGACAGGCAGCGCACCTCCAGCAAGTCAATTGGGCTGGGTGCGAGCACAAGCACCGGCTTGTCAGGATCGCTTGACGGTAGTTTGAATTCAGGCACAACATTTGATGGTAGCGGCGGGACGACACGTCAGGAAAAACTGGATGTTTCTATTGCCGCAGTTGTCATGGAAGTACTTCAAAATGGCAATCTGGTGATCCGCGGTACGCAGGAAATTGTTGTTAATGCGGAGAAGCGCGTTATGACAGTTGAAGGCATTGTGCGCCCATCTGACATTTTGCCAGATAGTTCTGTTCCATATGAGAAAATCGCTGAAGCGCGCATTAGCTATGGTGGGCAGGGCCGTATAACTGAAGTGCAGCAACCACCTTATGGTCAGCAGGCACTCGACATGCTGCTTCCATTATAGGTGCATGAAATGGCAACACCTCTCATGATCGAAACTGATGAAGAACCAAAGAAGAAATCAATGATCTCGGCGATCTTGGTGCCTGTTCTTCTGCTGGCGTTATCTGGCGGGCTTGGTTTCAGTTTTTCTAAATTTTATGTATCGCCAATGATTGAGGCGAATGCGAGCACAGAAGCTGCACCCGTTCCGACTGCGGAAAAGCTTGTTGCGCCTGTCCATAATTCGAATGAACCATCCATGGTGGTTGTGCCGCTTGAAGCTATTTTGACGAATTTAAGTGATCCATCGGATGTGTGGGTGCGGGCTGAATTTTCGGTGCTGTTTAATAAGCAGCCTTCTGCTGATGTGACGGCTGAAATTCAAAGTGATTTTCTGCGTTATATGAAAACTGTAAAACTGCGAAATTTGGAAGGTGCCATTGGCTTTGAGCATATGCTCGAAGATTTGAACGAACGTGCTCAAATGATCAGCGGCGGCGAGGCCGGACGCGTTTTGGTCAAAGCGTTTATCGTTCAGTAATGCGTATTTTTATCAGATCATTTTTGACTGCTTGCGTTTTGATGATCGCGCTTAGTCCTGCATTTGCGCAAAATGTTCTTGGACCTGTTGGCGGGCAGACGAGCGGTCAGATTATCCAGCTGTTCGGATTGCTGTCGGTGCTTGCTATTGCGCCGGGCATTTTGGTGATGGTCACCTGTTTCCCGCGCTTTATCATTGTGTTTTCTATTTTGCGCTCTGGCATTGGTCTGCAATCGACGCCTGCAAACATTATTCTGATTAGCCTTTCCTTGTTTATGACTTTTTATGTCATGTCGCCTGTTCTCGATAATGCTTGGAAATCTGGCATTCAACCATTGATGGCCGAGCAGATTGACGAAGAAACCGCGTTTCAGCGCACGCTTGAACCTTTTCGCGGGTTTATGGAAAAAAATGTGCGTGACAAGGACATTGATCTTTTTACGGATCTTGCTGAAGAACGCGGCCAAGTGGTGCGCAATGACGCTGGTGTTGTCGATATTCGTGTCTTGATACCGGCTTTTATGATTTCAGAAATCCGACGCGGTTTTGAAATCGGCTTTCTTGTCGTTCTGCCATTTTTGGTGATCGACCTCATCGTCGCTACAATCGTTATGGCGATGGGTATGATGATGCTACCGCCATCGGTGGTGTCGCTACCCTTTAAAATACTGTTCTTTGTTATGATTGACGGTTGGAATATTCTTGTTGGTAATCTGGTTCGGTCCGTTATCTAACTATTTACCAAGAATATTCGTAAAATAATTTTTTTCCAATCAGCTTGCTTCAGTTTTATTTTTATTAAACTTTGTCCGCCATTTTGGCCTGCGACGGTGGTGGCCCAGTTGGCTATGGCATGATGCCTGTCCATCGAACCGGGATATCCGGAATGTCCCTTCTTCGAGTATCTTTTGAAAGGGACAATTATGTCCAGTATTTTGACTAACACATCAGCGATGACTGCGCTTAAATCACTTCAGTCTACAAACTCTGCTATCGAAACAACGCAAGCGCGTATTTCGACAGGTAAACAGGTTGCTGAAGCCAGCGACAACGCTGCTTATTGGTCTATCGCAACAACTATGCGCTCTGACACAAAAGCTCTTGGTACAGTTCAGGACGCTTTGGGTCTTGGTGCTGCTAAGGTTGATGTTGCTTATACAGGTATTAATGCAACTT
>NZ_KB894532.1 GCF_000374465.1 Ahrensia kielensis DSM 5890
GGAAAAATGGCGCGGTAAGCATCAATAAGATTATCGCCAACGGTTCCAGCGCCCACAATCAATAGGTTTTCAGGCTCTGGATTTGCCAATAGTTTTGCACCCAAAACGCTATCGCCAGCTGTTTTCCACTTGGTGACAATATCGCTTTCAATCATCGCCTTGGGCGTGCCGGTCTCATCGTCAAAGATCAACATAGCGCCCTGCACAGTTGGCAAATTGCGCTGCGGGTTATCAGGACTGACGGTAACTGATTTGACGCCTTGGCCAAGTCCTTGAATGGCCGCAGCGCGTGAAAGAAGGGTTTTGTTGCCGCAGTCCAAAAACTGATCGCCAAGTGTCGCCTTAGGCAATTTGTGGCCTGCTATGATTGCATCACAGATCATTTGCCAATTCATAAGGTGATCTGCGTCGGTCGATTTAATAAATTGTATGTCCATGATCGTGAATGCATCCGATATCTTAAATGTGAAGCTGCTCGTGACCATGCATAAAAATGAATCGGGCACAACCATTCACGATACCGTCGATACAATCGCGATGAATATTACCGGTAATTAGCCGGTAAAACATTCATCCGCTTACAGCAAAATTTGCCTTAGAAGGTAGAGATGCAAAAACCATCTTGTTCGTCATCAATGATTACTGATACCGTTATCAACGACATAAATGACTGTGACCTCGTAATAGCAGACCTTTCGGAATTAGCTCCAAACGCTTTTCATGAACTGGACAGACGGCACGCCGCGGCGAAACCCACTATACATATGGCAACAATGCGGATAAAATGACCGCACTCCATTTTGCCCACAAGGTCCATTTGGGCTGTTACCATCCGTTCTATCCATTAGCACCATTCATATACAAAGGTCGCTGGCTTTCGTTAATGTAAGTCCACGCTATAAAACGACTTGTTTTTTGTCCCTGCGCCATTTCGACTACTTTGTAATCATCAACGTTTGCTTTTTCTAAAATTTTATAGAGTGGCTTGAGGTTGTCTTTTTTCGATACCAACGAACTAAACCAAAGGCACTGATCGGCGAATTCCGTGCTCTGCTCCACCAAGCTTGATATAAACTTTATCTCGCCGCCAGGGCACCAGAGTTCAGCGTTTTGTCCTCCAAAATTGAGTTTTTTTGAATGCCCTTTACCAAGGTTTCTCCACTTACGTTGGGTGCCTTTCGTCGCTTGTTCCATCGAAGCGTGGAAAGGCGGGTTGCACAGAGTGATGTGAAAGGCATCGCCGGGTTGGATCGCACCTTTCAAAATATTCTCAGGATTCTTTTGTAATCTGAGGGTGATTTGCAGCTTGTTGGATTTGCAAATTTGCTCTGCCGATTTGATAGCGATCGGGTCTATATCGACGCCAGTGAAGTGCCAGCCATATTCACTCTGACCCGTAAGGGGGTACACCAAGCTCGCACCGGTGCCGATGTCCAACGCTTTGATATGACGGCCGCGAGGGATTTTTTGATTGTTGTCACATGCAAGCAAGTCCGCAAGATAGTGAATGTAGTCAATTCGACCAGGTATCGGCGGGCATAGATAATCGGCGGGAATATCCCAAAAATTTATATTGTAATAATTCCTAAGCAACGCTCGATTAAGCATACGGACTGCCAACACATCTTTAAAATCAATAGTCGTCTGACCAGCTGGGTTAATGACTGTAAATGGCTCAAGTTCAGGCGATTGCGCGACCAAACGCACAAAATCGTAATCTGCTCTGTGTTGATTGCGGGGGTGCAGCTTAGTTTTAGTGGCCATTCAGATGCCCTAGTTGATGTTGTTGTAAGTAATCAGCCAGACCAAACGATCTGATTGTAGTCTCCGTCCTTATGTACTCAAAACGGAAGTCCAGTATACTTCAGCACAGGCTCGATTGAATTGACATAGCATTAGAATTATAAGCCCGCAGCCAAACTTTGTTGGACTGTGGCAAACTTGCGGAACAAACTACAAATCAAAGGTTCCATTTTTGCTATAATTGTTTCAAACATCGCCCTTATTCAGCCTCATTGTCTGAGCGCTTCACCACACCATTGCGATGAACTATGACACCAAGGCAACCACTTTCCATTTTAAAAGATTTATACGGCTACGATTCTTTTCGAGGATCACAGGCCGAAATCATCGATCATGTCATCGATGGTGGCAGCGCGTTTGTTTTGATGCCTACTGGTGGCGGAAAATCTCTTTGTTATCAAATTCCCGCGCTGTGCAGAGATGGTTTGACTGTCGTGGTGTCTCCGCTGATCGCTTTAATGCAAGATCAGATATCAGCGCTAGAGCAAATGAATATCAAGGCTGCCACAATCAACTCATCCATGAGTTCTGAGCAAGTCTCAAACACATATCGGCAGATTCAAGCAGGTGCGTTAAACATGCTATATGTCGCCCCAGAGCGACTTTTAATGCCAGAGTTTTTAAGGCTACTAGATAAGTGTGACCTAGCGCTGTTTGCAATTGATGAGGCGCATTGTGTTTCACAATGGGGGCATGATTTTCGCCCCGACTATGCGGCACTATCTGTGCTGGCCGAGCGCTTTGCGCATGTGCCACGTATCGCACTTACAGCAACAGCAGATGCCCCTACCCGCAAAGATATCGTGGAGCGACTTGGGCTGGAAAACGGTCGCACTTTTGTTAGCGGGTTTGACCGACCAAATATTCACTACACCATCGCGCTACGCAGTTCACCACGGCAACAAGTGTGGAAATTCATTCAAGAGAACCACGCAAACGATAGCGGTATCATCTATTGCATATCGCGCAAAAAGGTCGATGAAATTGCAGCATGGCTTAGCCAACAGGGTGTAAACGCACGGCCCTATCACGCTGGACTTTCAGCCGACGTGCGTGCTGAAAATCAACGCGAGTTTTTACGTGGCGAACAGATCATCATGGTTGCCACAATTGCATTTGGCATGGGCATCGACAAACCAGATGTGCGTTTTGTGGTTCATATGAATATTCCCAAAAACATCGAAGCTTATTATCAGGAAACAGGACGTGCTGGCCGCGATGGGCTGCCATCGAATGCGCTTATGCTCTACGCAATGGAAGATGCCGCGATGCAGCGCCAATGGATCGACAGTTCTGATGCCTCTGATGAGCAAAGTCGCATTCAACACAAAAAACTCAATGCGCTGCTAGGCTTATGTGAAACCGCCACCTGCCGCCGCCAGGCGCTCTTGAATTATTTTGATGATTCTTGTGAACCTTGTGGGAATTGCGACACCTGCGAAAAGCCGCCTAAAACATTCGATGCAACAGTATTGGCACAAAAGGCTATCTCTTGCGCCTATCGTACCGGTGAGCGTTTTGGTGTTTCTTATCTCACTGATGTGTTGGTCGGCGCAAAAAATGATAAAATCCGTAGGTTCGGCCATGACCAAGTTTCAACTTATGGAATAGGCAAAGATCTCAGCAAGTCGGAGTGGCAAAATATCTTTCGTCAACTCGTATCTATGAATTTTCTTGCACCAAATGCTGAGGGTTATGGCAGTCTGGAAATCACCCACACTGGACGTTCATTTTTAAAAGAAAAATCTACACTCTCTATGCGTGAGTATGTGAAAACCAGCGAAACAGAGCGTACTCAACGTAGCGACAGAAAGTCTGCGCCCGTCTTCAAGACTACTGCAGATCAAACGCTTTACGATGCCCTCAAGGCCTCACGAAGTGAATTAGCTAAAACTCAGAACGTTCCTGCCTATGTTATTTTTCACGACAAAACGCTTGTTGAGCTAGCCCAGCATAAACCCAAGTCCCTCCAAGCGATGCTCACCATAAGTGGCATTGGTGAAGCTAAATTGGAACGCTATGGAAAACCGTTATTGAGCGTCATCATTAAACACAGCAAGACATGATAAGATAGATAGCGTGACGAAATTTGGCTGCAATTGCCGCAGCGCAAGATGCAATTAATTTGAACGACCACTTTGCGGTGTAGTTTCAATTGGTCACTACAACGCGACACACCAAATAGATGGCTGGCACTTACGGCCCATGACAGACCTTGGTGCACCTTGCAGCGAACGGCAGCTGTGAGCCCAAAATGCTCGTTTTCTGCGATGCTTGTGAATGTTGGCTAACCATCGACCAGCAAGTTGCTAACAAGCGCTTTCATTATCTTGTCAGTAGCCTGTTCTTCACTCCAGCTACAATCTTCCGTGAGTAGCCCCCAAACCTGAACGCTGGATTGTGTCCAAACAAAGTCAGCGGCATGTTCAGGTGTCCAATATTCCTTGAGCGCACCGTCCCGCTGCAGGCTGCTTGTGAGATCACGCAGCCATTCCCGCAGATCTGACATGCGATCTTCCCACGCTGTCGCGGCCTCGTCATCTGTATCGCGAAGACGGATCAGGTCATTCGCCACCGGGAATATTTTTGGAACGAAATCCAACCAAGCGCGGAGTGTCGCCATCAGACGCTCCTTCGGGTTTGGCAGAGTAAGCGCCTCATCAAAGTGCTTTTTAATTTCGTATTGCTGGTCTGCCCAGCGGACCAATGCAACAAGCATTCCGCCCCGAGAGCCAAAATGCAGATAGATGGTTTGCCTACTAATCCCTACAGTTGTCGCAATCTGAGAAACCGAAATATCCGCACCTCTTTCAGAAATCAACTCCCAGGCAGAGTTGAGTATTTCAGATTTGGTTTTCCTGCCTCGCGCATTACTTGACACGTGTAACGATTCCTTTTATTGGCTTTAGCGACACGTGTAACGTAAAGGAAATTACCCATGAACGTCAATGAAATACTCGATACTTTTGTGGCCCATTATGGCGAGGGCTCCTCCGGAAACGCGCCTAGCCGTGTCCAATGGCAGCGCATATTGGACCGTGATTCAAACAAACCGTTTGCACTAATCAACTTTTTCAAATTCAACGAAACTGCAAAGTACAGTGACGACAAAGAGCCGAGCGTTAGCGGTGATGTCGCCTTCCAGCGTTACGCGGATGTGAGCATTCCATCAATGCAAAACGCGGGTGGTGAGTTTCTGTTGGTAGCGCCATTTGCCGGAAGCTTTCTCGGAGACGATCAAGACTGGGATCTGGTAGCCATTGGGAAGTATCCAAACCAACAAGCGTTCCTCAACCTATATGGAAACAAAGACTACATGCAGGCCTTCGTACATCGATCAGCCGCCGTCGCCCGGCAATCAGTTTTGGTAACTGAAATGTAACTTACGGAGCTGTTTCCCTCTCATTTCCGTTGCATCATCCACACTTAAACCAACCAGACAATGCAATCAATTGAGGACCAGTTTATAAACACTGGTCTTCATCGCTGCCGAAATATGCAAAAAGCAGCCATTGGTGAGGGCGCAGAGAACGGCAGCAAAGTCCGCATAGCAGACTTTGGTGCACCCGCCGCGAAATCATACTTACCGCCCAAAGCGCCGCTCACTAATCTTTAAACACATGTCGATTTCGTGCTGCCTCTCGGTTTTGTGTCTCATCATTTAAGTCATGAGGATAATGATGAGCGAAAACAACTCCTTAGGAAATCAAACCAATCAGTCAACTAGGCGTTGATGGCGAACAATTTATCACAACAAAAGTTCACTTTCTGGACGCTGAACGAATCCTTCACGCGGTGCGTTCGGATTACTAATATCATCAAGCAGCATCTTGCCCATCATGGCACCGGCTTCGGCAATATTCTCGATAATCGTATCAACTCGCGGGCGAATATGATCGAACACACGAGATGTTTGTTTCGCAACAATATCTACATCCCGACCAACAAGCAGATCATGATCGCTCAAACAGGCCATAATCGTCATGGCCGCAACTTCGCCTGCACACACAAACCCATCAGGGCATGTGCCCTTTTCGATGCGCCGTGCAATGCAGGCGTAAATTTCTTCTGGTGCGCTATCAAGATTAACATCATCAGGCACTTCATAGGACACACCAATATCAGCTGCCGCCGACGTGAAGCCATATTTGAGGTGTCCATAGAAAGTAAATTTTCGATCTGGCATAACGGCGAACAGCCGTTTTCTGTTCTTATTCGCGAGCTGCGAAACTGCAAGGCGTGCAAATTCTTCATTATCAAAATCAACAAATGAATGCGTCGAGGATAATTCAGTGCGCCCATGGCAGACAAAGGGGAAATTATTTTCAATTAACAACCGAACACGTTCATCAAACGGTTCTGTGCGTGAAAATATGATGCCGTCAGCCATTTTATTACGAACAATTTTTTCAATTGTTTTGATTTCAGTGCTTTCTTCAAAACTGGGCGTCACAAGCAAATTGTAATTGGTTGCCCGAAGCGCCCTACTTAGCCCCAATGTCAAAGAATTAGAAAACCCCAAAATCTCATCATGCGGACTAAGAACAAGGCTAATGACATTGGTTTTACCGGTTCTAAGGCGCTGAGCGGCGCGATCTGGCACATAACCGATTTCTCGCGCAGCATTTTCCACCAGTAACCTAGTCTTAGCAGCAATTTCCGGCGCACCGTTCAATGCTTTAGAAACAGTTGTTACAGCAAGACCTGTTTTTTCTGCCACCGTTTTAAGGGTGGGCCGCTTTGTAACAGCTCCAGTGCCAAGTTTCATTATGGTACCCATTTACAACGTTGTATTACAGTCACAAGAAAAACATATATACAAAGGTACAATAGATCAATCAGAATGCTTTATACTAAGGGTTTCCTGCACAACCGCACCCAAAATCTTCGTGGTATCCTAGTTGACTCTCACAAATTTATAACGTTATAAATTTGCAGGGAGGCGTTTATGCCCCTGAGTTTTGGAGGAAAATTCTATGAAAATGCGTAATTTTGCACTCAGCGCATCAGTCGCGGCAATGATCGCTTCGTCCGTCACAATCGCATCTGCAGACGATGTTGAAGTACTACACTGGTGGACAGCAGGCGGCGAAGCTGCCGCTTTGAACGTTTTAAAAGAAGATTTGGCTGGCCAAGGTGTTGGCTGGAAAGACATGCCGATCGCAGGTGGTGGTGGCACGGATGCCATGACTGTTTTGCGCGCACGTGTGACCGGCGGCAATGCGCCAACTGCGGCTCAAATGCTCGGCTTTGACATTAAAGATTGGGCTGGCAGCACAGGTAAGCTCGGCAATCTGGATTCTGTCGCTGAAAAAGAAGGCTGGAACGACGTTGTACCAGCAGCTTTGCAGGACTTTTCCAAACATGACGGTCACTGGATTGCAGCGCCCGTAAACGTGCACTCAACCAACTGGGTTTGGATCAACAAGGAAGCTTTAGATGCCGCTGGCGGCAAACAGCCTGAAACTTGGGAAGAGCTTATTGCTGTTCTGGACGCGATGAAAGCAAATGGCATCACGCCATTGGCGCATGGTGGTCAGGCATGGCAAGACGCTACCATTTTTGACGCTGTTGTTTTGGGTGTTAGCCCTGAGCTTTATAAAGCTGCATTCATTGATCTGGACGAAGCTGCACTTGGCGGCGAGCAAATGGTCGAAGCATTTGACCGTATGGCAAAGCTGCGCACTTATGTTGATGACAACTTCTCTGGCCGTGATTGGAACCTTGCTTCTGCAATGGTGATCGAGGGCAAAGCTGGCATGCAAATGATGGGCGACTGGGCCAAAGGCGAGTTTTTGAAAGCCGACCAAGTTCCAGGAAAAGACTTTGTCTGTATCCGTTTTCCGGGCACACAAGGAAAAGTTACTTTTAATTCTGATCAGTTCGTTATGTTTGATCAAGGTGGCGCATCCGAAGCACAATTAGCAATGGCATCATCTGTTATGAGCCCGACATTCCAATCTGCTTTTAACGTTGTTAAAGGGTCTGTTCCGGCACGCACTGACGTTCCAAACACAGACTTTGATGATTGCGGCAAAAAAGGCATGGCAGACTTTGCTGAAGCCAATGCTGCTGGCGGTCTATATGGCTCAATGGCACACGGCCACGCAAACCCTGCCAGTGTTAAAAATGCGATCTATGATGTTGTGACAGCGCATTTCAATGGTGAATACGATAGTGCAGCGGCAGCTGAAGAACTTGTTTCTGCAGTAGAAGCAGCCAAGTAACTGAAACACTGGCCGCGTCACCTCCCGGCGGCTCGATCGGGAGGCTCACAGATTCCCATATCTGTTAGCCTCCCAATTTTGGATATCGAAACATGAACCGTTTACAACAATGGTTGCCGCGCCTTGTGCTGGCACCCAGCTTTTTCGTCATATTAGTGTTTGTGTACGCTTTCATTTTGTACACTGGCTATCTGTCATTCACAGATTCCAGAATGTTACCGTCCTATGGGTGGGTTGGCTTTGAGAATTATACGAAGCTATTTGCCTTGCGTCATTGGAATACCGCTCTTGTAAATTTAGCGATTTTTGGCGTTCTATATATTGGCATTTGCTCCGTGTTGGGACTTTTTCTGGCAATACTACTCGATCAGAAAATCAGAGGCGAAGGCTTCATACGTCCAATCTATCTTTATCCAATGGCCCTATCGTTCATCGTTACTGGCACCGCTTGGAAATGGTTTCTTGATCCCGGCATCGGCATTGAAAACACCTTCCACAACTTGGGCTGGACGAGCTTTCATTTCGATTGGATCAAAGACCGAAACTACGCCATCTATACAGTTGTCATCGCCGCCGTTTGGCAATCATCAGGCTTTGTTATGGCGATGTTTTTAGCTGGCCTACGCGGCGTTGATAATGAAATCATTAAAGCGGCTCAAATCGACGGCGCCTCACCTGCTCGCATCTATCGTAAAATAATTATCCCGATGATGCGTCCTGTTTTCCTATCAGCCTTTGTTGTGCTCGCACACCTTGCCATCAAGGCGTATGACCTCGTGATCGCACTGACAGGCGGCGGCCCTGGCCGCGCAACAGAAGTACCCGCGACATTCATGTATTCCTATACATTTACCCGCAATCAGATGGGCGTCGGCGCCTCCTCAGCCATCATTATGATGATCATGGTTTTCTCGATCATCATTCCATATTTGTACAGCGAACTTAAAAGCGGAGACAACCGATGACCCGCTCCATTTCTCAAGACAATGCCGTGAGCAGCAGCCGCATGACGCGTGCGCTCATCTATGCCGTGCTCTTGGTTTTTGTATTTTACTATTTGCTTCCACTTTACGTGATGGTGGCAAACTCTTTCAAACCGCTTGATGAAATTCGCGGTGGTGATTTGATGGCCCTGCCAAAGGTTTGGACACTTGCACCTTGGGCATCAGCTTGGTCATCGGCTCAAATCGGTGTCGAGCCAACCGGCCTTAAACCCTATTTCATCAATTCAATTTTGATCGTCGTTCCAGCAGTATTTCTCTCAACTGTTTTTGGTGCACTCAATGGCTATGTCCTCACGAAATGGCGCTTTAAGGGGGATGGAATTGTTTTTGGCATGATGCTGCTTTCTTGCTTCATCCCATTTCAAATCGTCCTCATACCTGCTGCAAAGGTACTTGGCTTTTTGGGATTAGCTGGCACCCTCAAGGGGCTGATACTAATCCACTTCTCAGCTGGCATTGGGTTTTCAACGCTCTTTTTTAGAAATTACTATGCCGCCTTTCCTACTGAATTGATTAAAGCTGCCCAAATCGACGGCGCATCATTCTTCCAAATATTCAGGCGTATTTTGCTGCCTAGCTCAGCGCCAATTATTGTAGTCACCGTGATTTGGCAGTTCACAAATCAGTGGAATGACTTTCTATTCGGCGCGTCATTTTCAGGCTTTGGCACAACACCCATGACTGTTGCACTAAACAATCTCGTAAACTCCTCAACAGGTGTAAAAGAATACAATGTGCATTTTGCAGGCGCAATTCTCGCCGCTTTGCCAACGCTTCTTGTTTACATCGTTGCTGGAAAATATTTCGTTCGCGGCCTAATGGCCGGTGCTGTCAAAGGATAATAAAGTGGCTTCTTTAAAAATCAAAAATCTTCACAAATCCTACAGCTCCGTTGAGGTTTTAAAAGGCATTGATCTTGAGATTGAAGACGGCGGTTTTCTTGTTCTTGTTGGCCCGTCTGGTTGCGGAAAATCAACGCTTTTAAACACAATCGCTGGCTTGGAAGAAATCACGTCAGGCGAGATTCAAATCGGTGGAAAATCGGTCGAAGGTCTGCACCCTTCCAAACGCGATATTGCTATGGTCTTCCAATCCTACGCTTTATATCCAAACATGACAGTTGCTCAAAACATCAGCTTTGGCATGGACATTCGCGGCATTGATAAAGCCGAGCAAAAGAAGGCCATCGACAATGTATCGTCAATTTTGCAAATCGGTGAATTGCTTGACCGCAAACCAAGTCAGCTTTCCGGCGGCCAACGCCAAAGGGTTGCGATGGGGCGCGCATTGGTGCGCGATCCGCAGGTCTTTCTATTTGACGAACCTCTGTCCAATCTGGATGCAAAACTGCGCGTTGATATGCGCACAGAAATCAAGCGCCTTCATGCGCGTATGGGAACCACAATTGTCTATGTAACGCACGACCAGATTGAAGCACTTACCCTCGCCACAAAGATCGCTGTTTTGAAAGACGGATATTTACAGCAATTCGGCACGCCTGATGAAGTCTACAACGATCCGAAAAATGTGTTTGTCGCCACATTCATGGGTTCGCCTTCTATGAATCTAATTGAAGCTGTCGTTGCAAAAAAAGGCGAAAACCTTGTCATTCAAATCGCTTCAAACGACAACAACAGGTTTGAACTGCCGATCAAGAACATAGCCGCGCTTGAAGATTATGTTGGTAAAAGCGTTCTTTTTGGCATTCGCCCTGAAGCGCTTACAGACCGCGAAGGCGCTGACAGAACATCCGATCAAATCGCACATCAAGACTGCATGATTGAAGTTGTTGAGCCTGCAGGATCAGATACTTTTGCGGTTATCAATCTGGGCGGCAAAGAAGCGATCGCGCGGCTGCGTGCAGATGCAAAAATCACAGCAGGCGAACAAGCAAGCCTTGCGTTTAATATGTCGAAAGCTGTGTTCTTTGATCCAGCATCGACCCTACGCATACGATAAATGCAGCCATGACAATGTCAGCATCGGTTCAACAGCAGCGCGAAACATGCTGCATTAATCTGTTTACAGATAACGCAAGTGCTGAAGTTTTCACCTGCGGTGCAAGTGTTCATCACTATGCCGTGCGACAAGCAAATGGATGCGTTTTCAAGCCATTTGCGGAGGCAAAATGGCTTGATAAATACCGCCATTTATCGCGATCAGATGTGCCACGCCATCTGCAAATATTAGGAGGCGAGTTTGCCTGCGTTCCGTTCGGCACAACATCGCTCGATACTGCTCATCACGGCTATTGCGTCGACCATGATTGGCACGTCACTGCACGAACTGAAAACGCTGTAACGCTTGAAATCAAGTACCCCGAACATCATGTGGTGCGCCGCTTAAAACGGCAGATCACGCTTGACCCTAAAACCGATGCACTTGATTTCACATTAGAAATCAAGCCGCGCAAAGACTGTCAATTACCGGTGGGAATACACCCCATTTTCAAAGTTGCAAATGATATGAAAATCGCACCTCCATTTTTCGAACATGGAGCAAGCGCACCTTGGCAGATTGACGGAAATGACAGGCGTGAACTTTCCTCTGGCGCAAAGCTAAACCCGCAATCCCACTTGTGGAATAATATCGGCGTTGCCTGTAATGAATTGCTACAAATTTGGAACGTGCGTTCTAACATTGCCCTGCACTATCCGTCTGAGCAAACAATCGTGCATTTGAATTGGGACCAAAACGATCTGCCGCATTGTCTTTTCTGGCTCGCAAATCCGGGGCTTGAACAAACAGGCTTGGGCGCTGGTTTTACAGGTCTTGGCATAGAACCAACCCATTCGTTTTTCGATCAGAACGACCAAGCAGGCAACCACCTAGCTTTGCATCAATGTGAACAAAACCATTTTGGTGTGCCCCTCGTTGCCGATCAAATATGGACAACCTCTTATCAAATTTCATGCCGTCAATCCGGCCCATCGGAGAACTTTTTATGAAACGCTCGCAAATCAATGAGATTTTGAAACAAGGCGATGCCTTTATTCGTTCATTTGGTTATGTTCTGCCGCCCTTTGCGTACCAGACGCCAGAAGAATTGAAAGCAAGCGACCACGCTATCCTGAAAGAGCGCGGCATGGGCTGGGACATTACGGATTACGGTCAGGGCAGATATGACAAGATGGGTCTGTTTCTCTTCACGGTGAGAAACGGTCTTGTTCAAGACATCAAAAATGGTTCTGGCATGCTCTATGCTGAAAAAATTATGATTAGTCGCAAGGATCAACTATCGCCAATGCACCGGCATTTTCTAAAAGCGGAAGATATTATCAACCGCGGCGGCGGCACACTTGTCTTAGAATTGTTTGCAGGCGCAGCAGACGGCTCCATTGACCGCACCTCTGATGTTGTTGTTCCCGTCGATGGGCGGCTTAAAACACTACCGGCAGGCGGCCTTCTCAAACTTAGCCCAGGCGAAAGCGTCACACTTATGCCCGGCGTATGGCATGCATTTTGGGGCGAAGGCGGCGACGTTCTGATCGGCGAAGTATCAACGGTAAATGACGACCGTCTCGACAATGATTTTGAAATGAAAATCGGCCGTTTTGCAGATATCGAAGAGGACGAAGAACCGGTACATTTGCTTGTGTCCGACTATGAAAAATATTTATAAAAAATAGTCATTGCCAGAGGAACTTTAAGCAGGTGTGAGAACCACGCGTGCAATCATTATGCCGTGCGCAAAATGCCCCAATAGTTTAGCGACTGCTCCCATAAAGTTATAAAGTTGGGTCAGTTTAGGAAATGTCGTTTATAGCTAAATTGGTTGAAAATGAAGGCATAAATGTACGAGATTTTTTCAAAACTGCTATTGGCCGGAAACGGCCCATTGCTTGTTCTCGATGAAAAAAATGTAAATGTGAATTCTCTACTGGTATACTCTTATATTGCTCTGCCCTCGCTGACGACGTCTGTCAAAGCCTCTAAAAGGCAGCGTCTTAGGGGGAATAGCCTATCTGTGTTGGCCTCTTAAAACTGTGCCACTATTTGAAAGTTACAGGGAGAAACAAGGATGGCTCGTAAACAGCATTCAAACGAGGATGCGCTAAAGATATTACGCGAACACTAGCGTTTCATCTGTATGTTTCGGAAAAGAAGTTTCGACCATCTCAACAGCTTTATTCACCTGCACCTGCGAGCCAGCAGAAAAAGCGTACTTGGTCTTTCGTTCAGATTAAATCGAAAACTATTTCAGCTGAAACTCAGTGACTTACAGTTCGATATTTTTCACTGAGCACATGGAGCGTTATGGCGCATTTCGCAAACTCAAAAAGAGAAAAGCTGTAAAAAACAGCTCAAAAGCAATTAACTGCGACTATAGCAGACCTTGAAAAGTACCATTCATACCCAAAAATGTCTATTTCGTTGATTTAGGATAGCTCCTACGCTTCCCCGGTGACATGCCCGTACAGGGAGAGGCCTGTACGGTGCAAACAAGGTGGTATTGTAAAATACCCACCATCCAAGGGAGGATTTCTTATGACAACGATAACCCGCAGGCATGCCTTGCGCTATCTCGGCGCCAGCGCCATTCTACTTGCTGCAGCCGCACCAATTGCTGCGACTGCCGATGATCGCACATCAGTCAAGATCGGTTACGCAGTTTCAAAAACTGGCGGCAATGCTGGAGGCGTCGGCATTACGACGCTTCCAAACTACGAGCTTTGGGTAAAAGACGTTAATGATGCAGGTGGTCTTGAGCTACCCGATGGCACGCGCTTACCGATTGAAGTGATTGAATATGATGACCGTTCTTCGGCCGAAGAGGTCGTGCGTTCTGTTGAACGGTTGGCGACACAAGACGAGGTCGATTTCATACTTCCGCCGTGGGGAACTGGCTTTAACCTTGCAGTTGCGCCATTATTTGATCGCTACGGCTACCCACAACTTGCTGTATCTGCCGTAACCGATAAAGCACCCGAATTCGTCAAGCGCTGGGACAAAAGTTACTGGTTACTCGGTGGCGGCCACGATTATGCCGATGCATTGGCCAAGGTACTGAGCAAGGCCTCAAGCGATGGAACGATCAACAGCAAGGTTGCGATGATCTCGGTTGCTGACGGCTTTGGCATCGACCTTGTTACTGCCGCACGTCCAGCAATGGAAAACGCTGGCATTGAGGTCGTCTATGATGTCACCTATCCAGCAGGCACCACTGACTTCACATCTGTTATCAACGAGGCAGCTGCCAGCGGCGCTGACAGTTTTGTTGCGTTTTCTTATCCGCCTGAAACTTTTGCGCTAACGCAGCAGGCACAAGTCGCAAACTTTAACCCTAAAGTTCTGTATCTCGGCGTCGGCACCGCCTTTCCCGTCTACGGTAAAAACAATGGGGCAAATGCCGAAGGTATCATGAGCCTTGGCGGGATTGACTATAATAATCCTGAAAACATGGCCTATCGTGCGCGCCACGAAGAAGTGACAGGTAAAGCGCCTGATCTTTGGGGTTCGGTTATCACCTATTCCAGCCTTCAGATGCTGCAAGAAGCCATCAAACGTCGCGGGCTTGATCGAGACGCGGTGTCGGATGAATTGTCCAACGGAACGTTCCAGACTGCAGCCGGCGAAATCACCTTGGAAGACAACCAACTGCGTACGCTTTGGCTGACAGGGCAATGGCAAGACGGAAAATTTGTGGCTGTAGCGCCAACAGACCGTGACGGTGCAACAGTACCAATCTTGCCTAAATCCGCTTGGCAAGCTCAGTAAGCAATACAGGCTGAAGGTCGGAGTATAATTATGTTGATGACGACACTCATCGCAGGTCTGGTGCTGGGAGGGTCTTATGCTCTTTTAGCAATGGGATTGACGATCCAATACGGTATCGCCCGAACCATGAACCTAGCCTACGGCGAAACCATTATTGCTTCGGCCTTTGCAGCCTATCTGCTCTATAACAATCTTGGTATCAGCCCCATTTTGGGGCTGGTTATCATCGCCCCCGCTGGCTTTGTATTTGGTTGGCTGGTTTATGGCATTTTGATGCGCCCTTTGGTCGCCCGTTCAGAAAATACCGCCACCCTAGAAATCAATTCGATCTTAGCAACTTTCGGCCTTTTGTTCGTCATTCAGGGCGTAATGCTGGTTATCTTTGGCGGAAACTATATCAGCTACAATTACCTAAACTTTGGTGTTGAAATTATTGGTGTACGGGTGGCAGCCAATCGCCTGCTGGCGCTGGGTCTTGCGCTAACAATAGGCGGCGGATTGTATTTGCTGCTAACGCGCACCCGCTGGGGCACGACACTCCGCGCGGTTGCAGTGAACCCAGCAGCAGCCCCTTTGGTGGGAATTGACGCCAACCGCGCAGCGCGCTTTGCCTTTGCACTTGGTGGCGCACTGGCATCCAGCGGCGGTGTCGTTGTGTCGATGTATCAAACCTTCACCGCATCGTCTGGCGTGATCTTTACAATGAAGGCGCTGATCGTGGTCATTATGGGCGGGGTCGGTAATTTGGCAGGAGCATTGTTCGCTGGGTTGATCCTTGGCCTGTCCGAGACTTTCGTAGCGGCCTATATCAGCCCAGGCCTGACAATTGCTGCAGTCTATATCATCTTCCTTGTAATCCTGTTGTGCCGCCCTGCGGGCCTATTCGGAAAGGTGCAAAAATGAAAACAGCACTTGGTTTTCTGGTTGCTTTAACAGTCCTTACGGCTTTGGCTTTTGCACCCTTATTTGTCGGCCCCTACCAGCTTGGTTTACTGATCGGACTGACTGGATATGTGACATTGGCGTCAGCTTGGGCACTGTTTTCTGGACGCACAGGTTATGTTTCGCTTGCAACGGTCGCGTTCTTTGGCATTGGAGCTTATACTGTCGCGGTACTCAGTGAAACGATGCCCTACCCGCTGGTTTTGCTTGTTGCGGCAGCCATCGGACTATGTGTAGCACTGCTTGTTGGCCTTGCAACCCTGCGCCTTGCGGGTGTCTATTTCGTGATTTTTTCCTTCGGACTAGCCGAGTTAGTGCGCCAGTTGGTTACGTGGTTTGAGACCTCGGTGAACGGTACGCTTGGGCGCTATATATTTCTACCGCTAGAAGCAGAGCATATCTATTGGCAGCTTCTTGCGCTTGCTGCCCTGACCCTTCTTCTGACATGGTGGATTCAGCGCACGCGGCTTGGATTAGCCCTGAAGGTGATTGCCGATGACGAAACCGTCGCATCGCATATCGGAATAAACATTGCTTGGACCAAAATTGCTTTATTTACGCTAAGTGCGATCATTATGACGCTGGTTGGCGCGATCCAAGCGCCGCGTTGGACCTATGTTGAACCCGCCATTGTGTTCAGTCCCACGGTTTCATTCCTCACATTGATCATGGCACTTTTTGGTGGAGCAAGCAGGCTCTGGGGACCAGCGCTAGGCGCAATCCCATTGTTCCTGCTTTTCGAATGGCTATCAGCAAGTTTCCCCAATCATTATTCAATATTGCTGGGCCTTCTTTTCATTATCATTGTCTTTCTTTTACCGCGCGGTGTCGTTGGATTTATTGAGGACAAATTCCAGCGCAAATCACCTGCTGATCTGGTCGAAAAACCGGCCCGCGTAAAGGAGGCAGATCAATGAGTGCACTTCTTGAAGTCCGCAACGTGACCAAGCGGTTTGGTGGATTAACGGCAGTAAATGACCTGTCCTTTGACGTGAGCGAAGGTGAAGTGCTGGCATTGCTAGGGCCGAACGGCTCAGGCAAGACAACCATGATGAACATGATCTCTGGCGCGCTGAAATCCAGCAGTGGCGATATCAATTTAGCAGGCGCACCCATCACTGGATTACCGCCGCACCGCATTGCAGCCAAAGGCGTAGCGCGGACCTTTCAGCTAGTGAAAATTCTGCCTTCGCTTGATGTACGTGAAAACGTGGTGGCAGCTCTAGCATTCCGGCACGATGCGCTTTGGGGAAAGACTGCCCAAGACGAAGCAGACCGTTTGCTGGCTCATGCAGGGCTTGAATCGCGCGGCAGTGAGATGGTCGAGAATTTGACGTATATTGATCAGAAACGTGTCGAACTGGCCCGTGCGTTAGCCGCGCAGCCGCGCTTATTGTTGCTGGACGAATGGCTTGCAGGGTTAAATCCAACCGAGTTGCATATTGGGATCGAGCTGATCGCGATGTTGCGCAAAAGCGGCATGACAATTCTGCTGGTCGAACACGTTATGGAAGCTGTCAGGGCGCTGTGCAGTCGTTGCGTGGTGATGAATGCAGGCAGCAAAATTGCGGATGGCGAAACGCACGCAGTACTGGCCGACCCAGAAGTAATCCGCGCCTATCTGGGAGAAGCTCATGCTTGAGATCAAAAACCTCTCCGTTACTTATGGCAAACACAAAGCCTTGCAGGACGTCTCAATCAGTATGACCGAAGCCGAAGCAATCGTCATTCTCGGTGCTAATGGCGCAGGCAAATCGACCCTGCTTAAATCCGTTGCAGGTATGGTTCGGCCAAGTACGGATGCACAAATTTCCATAGCGGGCGAAAACCTAATTGGGATGCCAATGCATGAGGTCGTTGAAACGGGAATTGCTGTTGTGCCTGAAGGGCGCGGCGTGTTTGCCGAATTGACCGTCCGTGAAAACCTGTTGCTAGGGGCTTACCCAAAACGGGCGCGCGCCAATGAACAGGCAAATCTGGACAATGTGCTCACCTTATTCCCGCGCCTTGCCGAGCGTCGTCGCCAAACTGTTTCGACCATGTCGGGCGGCGAGCAACAAATGGTTGCAATCGGCCGCGCCTTAATGTCTGCGCCTCGCTTGTTGATGTTAGACGAACCTAGTCTTGGGCTAGCACCAGTGCTTGTAGGTGAACTGTTTCAGTCACTGGCAAAAATTCGCGAAAGCGGTGTTGGCCTGCTGATCGTCGAGCAGAATGTGAAAATCAGCCTGTCAATTGCCGATCGTGGCTACCTGCTAGAGGCAGGACGCGTCGTGGGGCAAGGCACAGCAGAAGCTTTAGCAGATGACCCAGCGGTTCAGAATGCATTTCTGGGCGCCGCGGCACATACTTGAACAAGGAGAGATTATTTTGGAAACGCTTGGATTGATGATTGGCGGCAAGGATAGAGCCGCAACAGACGATGCCACCTTTGTGCGCCGTAACCCAATTACCAATGAACTTGCCACGAAAGCGGCAGCGGCAACCGTGGATGATGCGATAGCTGCAGTTGATGCCGCAGCTGCGGCTTTTCCCAAGTGGTCGCAAAGCACGCCTGCCGAACGTCGCAAAGTACTGTTCAAAGCCGCAGATATTTTGATCGAGAAAATGCCGTTATTCGTAGAAGCGATGGCAGCTGAGATTGGTGCAACGGCAGGTTGGGCCGGATTTAATGTCACGCTTGCGGCCGACATGCTGCGTGAAGCTGGAGCGATGACCACACAAATAACTGGTGAAATCATTCCGTCGAACCGCCCAGGCTCCATGGCGATGGCGGTACGTCAAGCTGCAGGTGTTGTCTTGTCCATGGCACCGTGGAATGCACCAGTCATTCTTGGAGTTCGCTCGATTGCGATGCCTATTGCCTGCGGCAACACTGTGGTGATGAAAACCTCTGAAATCTGCCCGCGCACCCACCGTCTTATCATTGATGCACTGTGCGAAGCAGAACTTCCAGCAGGAGTGCTGAACGCAATTTCTAATGCGCCAGATGATGCACCAGCTATCGTTGAAGCGTTGATTGCCCAACCTGCCGTGCGGCGGATTAACTTTACAGGATCAACCCGTGTTGGGCGGATCATTGCAGAACTTGCTGGCCGTCACCTTAAGCCGACATTGATGGAATTGGGTGGTAAGGCCCCACTGATTGTACTGGATGATGCTGACATTGACGCAGCTGTCGCAGCAGCAGCCTTCGGCGCCTATATGAACCAAGGCCAAATTTGCATGGCTACTGAGCGTATTGTCGTGGATGAGAGCATCGCGGACGAATTTGTTGCAGCTCTTGCTGTCAAAGCCAAAAGTCTCAAAGCTGGCAACCCGCTCGAAGGACAGGCACCACTTGGTAGTGTGGTGGACGCCACCGCAGCGCAGCGCATCGAACATATTGTAAAGGATGCCGTTTCCAAAGGAGCAACCTTACTGGCAGGTGGCAGCATTGAGGGCACACTGGTTTCAGCCATCCTTCTTGATAACGTCACCCCATCAATGAAAGTCTATAAAGAAGAATCCTTTGGTCCTGTTGTAACCATAGCGCGAGTCAAAAGTGTGGACGAAGCTGTCGCAATTGCCAATGACACAGAATACGGCCTGTCATCAGCAGTCTTTGGTAAGGACACGGTACGCGCGATGGCCGTTGCTCGGCGCATCGAATCCGGCATTTGTCATATCAATGGACCAACAGTCCATGATGAGGCACAAATGCCATTTGGGGGTGTGAAAGCCTCCGGCTATGGTCGTTTCGGCGGCAAAGCAGCTATTCAGGAATTCACTGAACTGCGCTGGATTACTGTGCAGGACGGCCCAATCCATTATCCAATCTAGGGCGAAAACTATGCACAAGGAAAAACTTTCGGGAAAAACCTGCCTTATTACCGGTGGCGCAGGCAGTCTTGGGCTTGCAACTGCAAAGCTATTCCTTGCGCATGGTGCGCAGGTAATGTTGGTTGACCGCGATGAAGCGGCATTGGAAAAGGCCGTGGCGTCCCTGCCCGCAGGTGATGTCGCCCACCACGTTGCCGATGTCGCCGAACCTGCGAGCGTAGCAGCTTATGTATCAGCTACACTATCCCGTTTTGGTAGTATTGATGTACTGTTTTCCAATGCTGGCAATTTTGGCAAAGTGTCACCGATTGCGGATTTCCCTGATGATGTGTTTGACAGCGTGATGTCCGTTCATGTGAAGGGCTCATTTTTAGCGGCCAAGCATTGCGCGCCCCATATGAGTAAGGGCGGATCAATCGTTATCACGTCAAGCGTTGCAGGCGTGCGTGGGGACGCGGGCGTCTATGCCTACATAACAGCCAAACATGCCCAAGTCGGCTTGATGCGATGCCTCGCTAAAGAATTGGCTCCGCGCGGTATCCGTGTCAATACAGTGCATCCTGGCCCTATCGATAACGGATTTCAATTAGCTGTCGAACAAGGGTTGGGCGCTGCGATAAAGGCAGATGGTACTGAGTTCTTTAATCAGATGATCCCGCTTGGTCGGCATGGCACCGCTGAAGAAGTCGCCCGCGCGGTACTATACCTTGCGAGCGATGATTCCAGTTTTGTCACCGGATCAACCCATATGGTCGATGGTGGTATGAGCGTTTAACGGAACAGATTATCGACATAAGCTGCACCCAAACCAACTTTTTCATAATGCTCGCGGCACATGGCGATATAGTTGTGAACATCAAAAAAACCATCCGGCTCGCCGTCTTCATCCAACCAAACCAACGGGCCGGTAACTTGAAAGAACACCCGCATCGGGTCTTCGTGCTCATAAGCAACAAGAGTATGTCCCTCTCCTGGGCTCTCGTAAATGAAATCGCCGGCAGTGGCAGTCCAATCATGCTCTAGATAACCCCACTTGCCTGAAATCGTATAGGCAAACACCTCGTGTGGATGATAATGGCGGTTCACTAAACCCGCCTGTTTTGACATCAGAATATCGCACCATTTGTTTTGGCTAGGAGAAATCCACAGAGGACGCGACGAAACCGTATCCGTGAAGGGCACATAATAACGCTCATCATCGATAGCGGCATCCGGTAAATATACTTCCGGTTGAGCATCAGGTCGAAAGACCTTGGTGATCGGTTTAAGATCACGCCAAAATTCATTGGTAGGTATTTCAGGCATAGATATTTCCTTTCTCTATTTCTCAGGGACGAACGCGCACATCCAAAAGGGCGAGCGTTCTGTGTTCCGCGATATGATCAAGGGCCTCGGCGATAGCCGTAGGCAAATCATTACCCATTTCAACGCGTCGTGCCCAAGCACGGCTAGCTTCAGCAATCTTGGTGAAATCAGGTGCAGGTGACAGTTGGGTCAAAGGCATTTTATTGGTGCGCGCGGCATAGCCATCTGGATAGATGCCCAATACGGATTGCCGCACAGCACCCCATTCCGCATTGTTCACAATCACCAGCAGCAATGGTAGCTCCAGCGCTTCGGCAATCTGATGGCAAGCGACAGGGTTCGAGAACATGTAAGATCCGTCCCCCATTGTTGCGACAATCAGCTTGTCGCGGCGGGCAAGCTGCATGCCCAGTGCAGCAGGAAAGGACCAACCTAATCCGCCCGCATGTGGTTCCTGAAACCACGCTTGATGATCGTTAAGCGTCATGGGGGCCATCGGGCAGCCAAGTTCAGACAACACCGTTGCGTCGCGGCTCTCAATCGCACGGGACAAGCACAGGCTCACCCATGCTTTGGTCATCTGGCCTTCGCAGCCTTCTTCCGCCTGCGCCAATATTTGATGACGGGCAACCGCGTTTTCTGCAGCAACGGCAGATTGGCGCTCCGTGATCTGCTCTATGTGAGCAGGCCGCAAAGCGTCCATGGCATGTTTCAAAGAAAGAATACCGTCTGACGTTTCACAAGCAATCGATAGGTCAGAGCGGAAGTTGCGTATCGGAGTACGCATCGATAGCGGATCTTGCGCCATCTGGATAATCTTACAGTCGGCAGCAGGCTTGTGTATGTCAGGCGCCCAAGGGGCAAGAGCATCAAGCACAAGAATTGCATCCGCACGCTCAATCAATGGTGCAGGATCAGGTGCCGCCGCCATAGGATGATCGGTCGGAATAGCCAGAGATATGGCCCAGTATTGGCACACGGGAATGCCCCATTCTTGGGCCAACTCGGAAAGAGCGGCAAAAGCTTCAGCGCTACCTGCACCATGCTGCGCAAAGATAACGGGGTTTTTCGCTTGTGCCAAAATATGTGCAGCCTGCTTAATTTGCTCTGCACTTGCATGGGATGTTGTCGGCTGCATAGAAGGCGGCATATCCAACCCATCAGCGGATATTGTCTCGCATAGCACCTCGCGCGGTAGGCTGACATATACCGGCCCGCGCGGCGAAGAACTGGCAATTGCCCATGCACGATCCGCCACTTCGGCAACCTGTTCAGGAAAGCGCAATTCATAATCCCATTTGCTGGCCTCGCGCACCAGCGCAGTTTGATCGCGCATTTCCTGCCCCCAGCCGATGGGCACAGTGCGCGTTCCAAATCTGTCTTTCTCCGTGGTTGGCGTGCGGCCTGAAAACAAGAGCACCGGAATATGCTCAACCGCGGCGTTGATCGCCCCAATAGCACAATTAGCCAATCCCACATTCGTGTGTGCCATGACGGCTTGCGCTCGCCCCGTGGCAAGGTAATACCCATGCGCCATACCCATTGCAGCAGCTTCATGCGGTATGACGATTGCTTGCGGCAGGTCGATATCTTTTGCTTCGGCCTCGGCCAACCCTTCGATGATCGGAGGAAAATCCGTACCAGAATTGGCAAAGATATATTCGACCCCAATGGATTTCAGGCGCGCCAACAATGCACCACCTGCTGTCATCTGCATCGGTGTTTTCTCAGGTGAAGAATTCATCGGGGAAACCTCATTGTAGTAATCTTGGAAGGAACAGCGCGATACCGGGGAATAGAACGAGGATCGCGATACGAATGATTTCAGAGCCAAAAAACGGCATCACGCCTTTGAACGTTTCGCGCATAGGAACCGTTTTTGCGACCGCGTTAATGATGAACACATTTAGCCCGACAGGCGGTGTAATCAGGCCCAGTTCAACCACCACCAATATGATGATCCCAAACCAGAGCTTAGTTTCATCTGGCGTCAGGCCGTAATCCAAACCAGCGACTACGGGCCAGAAGAATGGGATAGCGAGGATCACCATCGACAAGCTATCCATCAAACATCCAAGGATCAAAAAGATGACAATAATCAGAACCATGATGGTCATCGGTGCAAGGCCGCTCCCCTGAAGTAATTCAGCTGCGGCCTGCGGAACGCCCGCGCGAGACATGAAAATTTTCAAAAGCTCGGCACCAAAAACAATCAGAAAAATCATGCCGCTACTGCGGGCGGTTTCCAAAAATGCATCGATGGTGTTTTGCAAACTTAGTCGGCGGCGCGAAACCCCATAAATGAGGACCATAACAACACCGATCGCAGCGGCTGCGGTAGGGCTGTAGATACCTGCGTAAATGCCGCCAATCACCACACCAAAGATCAGCAGAACCGGCAACATTGCTATGGTTGCAGCTCCCAAATCGCGCAAAGGCAAAGGTTCAGCTTTGGGCCCAGAGCCCGGTACAAAACGGACATAAAGCGAGATCGTCACGATAAACATAAGCGTTGCCATTAGGCCCGGGATCAATGCAGCGGCGAACATTTTAACAATGTTCACTTCAACGATGATCGCATAGACAATCAGTACGACTGAAGGCGGGATCAGTATGCCCAGCGTGCCTCCAGCCGCGATACATCCGGTCGCCAATGCGCCTGAATATTTGTATTTACGAAGCTCGGGTATTGCCACCTGCCCCATAGTCGATGCGGTTGCCGTGGATGAGCCGCAAACTGCTCCAAAGCCTGCACAAGCAGCGATTGCTGCCATTGCAACACCACCTCGAAAACGGCCAAGCCAAGCATTCGCACCGCGAAAAATGTCGTTTGACAGCCCACAGCGAGCAGCAAGACCGCCCATTAAAATGAACATTGGCAAGACTGACAAATCATAGTTCGAGAACTGTGCGTAAGCCAGATCCTTCAACTGGTTCAGGATGATCGATGGCCCTGATTGCAACGAAATGCCAACGATGCCAATCAAGATCATCGTGTAAGCAATCGGTATACGAATAGCGATCAAGAACAGCAGGGCTAAAAGCCCACCAATGCCAATAAGAAAACTGTCGATCATGGATGTGTCCCGTTCGTGGTTTTCAATACCCGCATGGCCCTAAGGTGGGCGACAAGCGTCACGCACGCGGCAAGCGCAAGTAATAGCAACGACAAAAGTATCGGCGGAAAGGCTGTCCAAAGTGGAAGCTTTAATACAGGGGTCACTTCGCGATATTTGAGATAGCTCAGCAAACCGCCATACATCAGCACCAGCATGAAGAGCGCAAAGCCCAACGCGAGCGCAGACGACAGCACAGCCATCGCAGTCTTTGCGCGGGGTCTCATCCGCTCGGTGAATACATCAACCGACACATTCGATCCGGTGATTTGGCAATAGGGCAGAAACATAAAAATCGCGATGGCAATGATATGTTTCACCAACTCGTAATCTGCCGAAAACGGTATGCCTGTTATAAGATTAGATACAGCACTGGCGGCAGTCATGAGTGCCAATCCCATGACAAGCACTCCGCCCAGCAACGCCCACCAGCGCACGGACCAAACGATCCATGCGCCAATGCGTGTTTGGGTTGCGGCGGCAGGCGGTTCAGTGCTTGCCGCCTTATCCATGGTCTGGACCAAGATTAGCTCCCCGCCATAGCTTTGCGTGCAGCAGCAACCAGTGCCGCGGCATCAAAGCCAGATTGTTCGCCAATCCAACGGTCAACAACAGGGGCAAGAGCATTGTTAAAAGCGGCCATTTCATCATCGCTTAGAACGATATGTTCGTTGCCATTGTCGACCGCCATTTTGATCCCGAAGTCATCAGCACCGCGCCAAATATCGGCAACTTCGCGGAGCCAGTCTTCACCGCTGTTATCGGTGAATATCTGCTTAAGGTCGTCGGGAAGCCCTTCCCACCGTGCTTTGTTCATCGAGACTTGGAAGGTCGAAGTGCCAAAACGATTATTATTAGGACCTTCAATTTGATATTTTGTGGCCTCATGCAATTGCAAAGGTGGAATGATTTCCCATGGTATCAACGCTCCATCAACGGCACTGGTGCTGAGGGCTTGCGGCAAATCGGGTACAGGCATCGTGACCGGAGTGGCCCCCATTGCCTCGACAACTGCATTGCCAGTTGGGCCAGGAACTCTCAATTTCAAGCCTTTTGTATCGTCCGGCGAACGCACTAATTTTTCCGCCATATGCAGTGCCTGTCCAGCGTGGACATGCATGAACAATACCTTCACATCTGCAAATTCAGATGCGAGATGCTCGTCGAACATATCGCGCATCGCTAGGTTTGCAGCTGTTAAATCATTCGTGAATACAGTCGGTAACTCAAAGACTTCCGAGCGCGGGAATAATCCAGGCGTATAGCCGTTCAACGTCCAAACAATATCAACCACACCTTCAGCGACTTGGCGGAACAGTTGCGGCGGAGCGCCGCCCAGCGACATTGCAGGGTAGAGTTCAATTTTTATCCGCCCCTTAGATTGGTCCTGAATTCGCTGCGCCCATGGCAATAGCATCTGGCTATGCGCAGGTGCTTTGGGACCCAAAAAATGGTGTAGCTTGAGTTCAACTTCGGGGTTTTGCGCCCAAGATTTACGTATATAGGCTGGCATCGCGATTGCAGCGGCGCCGCCGACAAGAATCTGTCGTCGATTGATCATGATATTTCCTCCACAAAGCAGGCCATGACCTATCACGTCATACCCCGCGCTATTTCGGTGATCGTTGCCGCCTCCAGACTGGTTCCGACCACCTTGCCTTAGGATGATATGGGGGAACATCTTCCTCAGTAATGGATTTTTTCAGATAATAATTGTACTTTTCAAGGCATCTTATGATAGAAAGGAGAGATGGTAATTTCGCCCAGAATATACGATTTCAACTCTCCTCCAGAGGTAGACGTAACCTCAGTTCCGAACCTATTAACCCGTGGTGAAACCCTGTTTCGTGACAAGCGTCATCGCTGTTATGTTTTGTTAGCTGGCGAAGGCAATGTGGTTTTGCAGCGTGGTGAAATCGCATTTGCTGCGCCTTGCTTGATCTGGCTACCGCCGGGTGCCGCGACGCGCATCGTATTGGAAGCCGGGTGCCGCGGTGAGCTTCTGTCCGTAACGGAGGTTGGACTGGCTCAAAGTGTTCCAACCGGACCTATTTCTTCCCAAATACGTGCAATCCTTATGGATCCGCTTATCAAAACCAGAATTGATCTCAAGCATATCAAAAAATTATCTCATACACTTGAGAACATCAGTGATGAGATAGATGGCGAGGACTCCGGCGCGCAAGAAAGTATACAGCATCTGTTGAGTCTATTTTTCATTTCAGTGTGGCGCATGTCTGGGCCAGTACAACGCGAAGCACAACCGCTACCGCGCACTATCGCTTTACAGTTCCTGCAATTGGTGGAATTGCACCTATGCGACCACTGGACGGTAGCCCGTTATGCGCAAGAAATTGGCGTTACCCCAGATCGGTTAAACTCTACCTTGCGCCGTACCACCGGTCGCCCGCCTTTAACACTCATCCACGCCCGAATTATTCACGAGGCCGATGCGCTGCTTGACGATTCGAGCCTGCAAATATCCGAGATTGCAGAAGAGTTAGGGTTTACTGACCCCGCATATTTCAGTCGCTTTTATAAACGAATATGTGGCCACTCACCCAACTACCAGCGCAGAAACCTACATTCGAGCAAAAATCACCTGTCTTATGCAGCTTGGCCGTAATGCACTCTTGCAGTCAGCCTTTGCGGCTCTGTCGCAAACTTTGAGAAACGATTACGTTTTGTCAGGTTGTTTTAGGTTTTACGTTAGCGCACCGGTATTGAGATATAACCATTAGTTTCAGCGGAAAATAAAAGGCTTCAAGTCCTTTCATTCAGCCTCAGTAACACTAGAATGTATCGAAGTCGCGCACATGTTCCAAAAGCGTCAGTTCAACGCCCCTGGCCAATCCGCTTGAAACAATTTGCGGCCCTCGCGGGATGAATGTGTCCAGACATACAGCATCAAGCAACTTAAAGCATTTACCTTTGTGACTTCGGAGATTTGCAATGAATAAACCTTCGTTGACCTTGGAAAGGCAGCTACGGGCACCTAGTTGAGGCGCTAAGGAGCATAACAATGAATAAATTCTCACTGCTTGATCTTTCGCCAGTCCCCGAAGGCAAATCCGCCGCGGATGCTCTCGCCAATACGGTTGAGCTGGCCAAAGCTGCAGAAGCAGCAGGATATCACCGCTTCTGGTTGGCCGAGCATCACAATATGCCCGGTATTGCGAGCGCAGCAACCGCCGTCGTGATCGGTCATGTGGCAGGTGCGACGAAGACCATGCGCATTGGTGCAGGTGGAATTATGCTACCCAATCACGCGCCTTTGGTGATTGCAGAACAATTCGGCACATTGGCGACATTGTATCCTGATAGGATAGACCTTGGTTTGGGCCGAGCACCCGGAACAGACATGGCAACGGCCCGCGCGTTGCGCCGCCATATGGCGCCAGACGACAGTTTTCCGCAGGACGTGCAGGAACTGATTGGCTATTTGGGGGACGCGCCCGATAACGCCAAGGTACGTGCCATTCCTGGCGCTGGAACCCATGTGCCTGTTTGGATACTCGGATCGAGCCTTTATGGCGCGCAATTGGCTGCACATCTCGGCCTACCCTATGCCTTCGCCTCACATTTTGCGCCGGATCAACTGGCACAAGCTTTAAAGATTTATCGGGCTTCATTTCAGCCCTCTGAGCATTTGAAGCAACCTTACGCGATGATGGCGGCAGGTGTTTGCGCAGCAGAAACCGATGCCGAAGCGGAGTATCTACGTTCGTCGCAATATCTCGCTTTTGCAAATCTACGCACAGGAAAACCGGGAAAATTGCCGCACCCGATACATGATATTGCATCGCAAATTCCAGCGCCAATTCTTGACGGTGTAAAACATGCGCTGTCCTGTTCAGCGACAGGGTCAGCCGAGACAGTCAAAAACCGATTAGCAAGTCTTATCGACACCTATCAACCGGATGAAATCATGGTGACAGGCATGATCCATGATAGTGCTGCACGCGTGCAGTCATTCCAAATCGCAGCAGAAATATTGGCGGATTTGCGCACGGTGTAGTTTCAGAAGAATCCATTGCCATTTTGGGCGTTTGCAAAATGAGCTGCAGCCCCCCAATATTCAACGGTTTTGCCGTTACCATCGAAGCGATTTAATGTCTGAATGTCCGAAGTATAAATTCCGCCATCAGATATAATATCATCGCCAGAAAACAAGCTTTCAGCCCACTGCCATACACAACCCTCATTCCGGACTTAATGAAAAAGCCCCTTCCCAATTGTCCAAAAAGCGCTGTCGCTTTAACCGGTCAAGATATGTCAGCAATCCAGCGGACAATCTAATCGGCAGAAAGGAAAATTCTTCTTTTTCGCTGTGGCCATGATTGAGATTTTCGAAATGCACATTGCCATCAATAATCGGTATCATCGCAGGCGCTGTAGAGAGCAGATGTTGACCTTCTACTGACAAAAGAAAATTCACGAATTGCTTGGCAGCTGCCAGATTTTTTGCATCTTTAGAGATGAATGCAGTGCGTGCCATGACCAAATTATAATCATCAAAAAGCATCACACCAATGCGCGGATCGGCTTTAGCTGAAGCCAGAGCATAAGAGCCAAGCACATTATATGCAAAATCTAATTCACCTTCTGCAATCGCATTGAGCATGACAACCGTGCAGCAAAATACCCGCGCATCGACACGTCCAAGGGCTTCCGTCATGCGCAAGGCTTCTTGCCCCTGTGCTGCGTCTTGCGTCGCATAAAGATAACCAATCCCCGATTGCCGCACATCATATGTGCCAACACGGCCCTTCAATTCTGTTTGCTGCTCGCGCAAAAATGTTGCCAGATCGCGGTGCGTGTATGGCAGCTCACTGATGTCGTATCTTTCAGTGGAATAGGCGAGCACGGCTGGCTCAAAGGTAAAGCCGAAAAGTTCTGATCGCCACACGGCCCAATCAGGCAGAGGCTCCGCCGTATAAACAGGCTGCGCAAGGCCGCGATTTACAAGATCAAACTGCAAATCCATTGCTGATGAAATTACAACATCGGCAGCAGTGCTATCCTTCAAAAATGTATCGTGAAGCTCAACGGTTAGAAATTCACGGTACTCAATTTCGATCGTGGGATTGGCTTTTTCAAAGCCCTCAATAACCGGCTGCATGGCTTTTGTATCAGTCGCACTCCAAACTTTTAATACGGTCTGGGCATAGGCATTTTCAGGTAAAGCGGTAAAGAACAAAAACAAAGATGCCATAAGCGCTGGAAAACGAAGCAGCGCACTAAGTCCGCCGCGCGCAGCTTTGGACAATATGAATTGCCCATTGTGCGAAATAGCCACCTGATTGACAATTGAAAGCCCCAAACCTGAACCCGCCGTTTTCTGATCAAGCGAATGAAACCGTTTCAAAACAGCCTCATATTCGCTTTCCGGTATCCCCGGCCCCGCATCACTAATCTTGATTTCGATATGAGCATCTTCGCAGCTTAGCAAAACATCAATCTCATTTTTCGGCGGCCCGTGGCGCACAGCATTTTCAATAAGATTGCGAATCGCTTCACGCAGTGAAATCGGATCACCCGCTATCACACCACCATTAACGTCACTGCCCGTGACCTCGAAGCTCAACTCAATCTGGCGCAGGGACGTGTCGCGCAACATTTCAGAAAGCAGCGCACGAATAAGCGGTTCTAGTTTAATCTCTTTCAAAGGTTCATGGTCGGCGCGGTGCGTCACCATTGCATGCGACAAGAGCTGATTTGTCAGCCTGCTTGCTTTCTCCGCCTGACGTTCGGCTAATCGCAGGCGCTTGCGTAGCATAAGTTCACTGTCAGCATCGCCAGCAAGCGCAAGCTGTCCTTGTAAAGCGGCCAGTGATGTTCGCGTCTGATGAGCCACATCAGCAATGAAAGTTTCTGATTGTGTGCGTGCACTCGATAGCCGCGACATGAACTCATTGATCGCCTTAATCAGACTTATAATTTCGCGCGGTGGATCAAGGGTCAGCGGCGACAGATCACTTGGTTCGCGCCAAGCCAGATCTTTTTCAATGCTTGCTAAGGGCCGCAAAGCACGCCGAATAGCAAGCCAAACAAAAATCAGACCGATAATCGAAAGAAATGCGAGCCCAGCCACGCCGCTGACAAACAGTTCCCTTGCCTGCGCAGTACGGGCAAAACGAGATTGGCCGATCTGTACATCCACCCATACGGGCCCTGTTATTGTTTGAATGCGCCGTGACTGCAACACGAAGCGAAAAAGCTCGCCGCTAAAGATTTCATCAAAGAAAACCGGGTCACTTGAAGGTTTGTATTTATCAGGTCGCGGCAGTCCGTCCGTTCCGGTCAACAATCCGCTGCGATTTGAATTGACGGCGTAAAACACACGGTCATCTTTTGCCAGACCAACAATTTCCAATGCCGAATAGGGAATATCAACACCAAGCCCTTCGGTTGTTGTGCCCACACGTTCTAAAATTGATAAGGATGCGCCAGCGAGCAAAAGATCATAGGACCGGTTGGAAGCGCCCTTCGCATAACTCCAGATCAATGTTGCGTTGATAGCAACAAGAACAGCAAATGCTGCAAACATAAGAGACAGTAAGCGCCGCCTAAGTGAAACATGGCCCGTTGAAGTGTCGCTCTCGTTTAAAGGCGCTTTATCCTTGTAGAACCTATCCAGCGGCATCATCAATATAGGCCAAGTAACCAAGCCCCCTCATGGTTTTGATATTCAAGGATGAGCCTTCAAGCTTTTTGCGCAGGCGCGTAACCGTTTGTTCAACCGCATTCAGACTAGGTGTTTCATCAAATTCATAAAGCCTATTGGCAACCTCTTCCTTGCCAATGACCTTCCCTAAATCCGCGATGAACACTTCGAGCAGTTGCACTTCTCGCGCGCGCAGTTCGACATCGCGGCCATTCACCAATGCGCGCTTTGCTCGGTAGTCAAAAACCAACCCGTCAACTTCAAAACGGTTTGACGCAGAACCCGAACGCCGCCGCGCCAGCACTCTGCAACGCGCAGACAGTTCGCGAAAATCAAAAGGTTTAATCATGAAATCATCAGCGCCTGCATCAAGCCCAACAACACGGTCATCAACTTGAGAGCGCGCCGTTAGAATAATGACAGGCGTGTCGTCGTTTCTTGAACGCAAGGAACGCAATATTTCCAAACCATTGCGACCCGGTAAATTGACATCCAAAATAACCAAATCGAAATTTGTATGGCGTAAAAGTTCGTTGGCGGCCTCGCCATTGGATTCAAGGTCAACAGCGTGCCCTTCGCTGCGTAAGCGATCCAAAATCGCTTCAGCGAGATCATCATTATCTTCGACCAACAACATACGCATGTTGGCAGACTACTTCCACACTTTGAGTTGGTAAAGCAGACAAATTTCTTGTCAGCCTCCTGTCAGCTTGGTGGCAGTACACCGTCAGTTCTCATGTGTAGCATTCGCTATGGCCAAACGCCTATCATGAAAACCTATGGGAGGAAAATCATGTTTAAAAACCTATTGACCAGTGTAGCAATCGCTGCTGGTCTTGCCACTTCATTGACAACATTTGCTCTTGCTGAATCACACACAATGGCAATCGACAAGCCTGAGTGTATTGCACCAGCACAGCCAGGTGGCGGCTTTGATATTACTTGTCGTGTCGCGCAGGCCGGTCTTTCTTCAATGACCAGCAGACCAATGCAGGTAACATTTATGCCAGGTGGCATCGGCGCTGTTGCAATTAACCTCTTCAACACAACACGTACAGATGATCCCAACGCAATTGTTGCGTTTTCATCAGGTTCACTTTTGAACATGGCGACCGGTAAATACGGCCAGTTTGGAGAAAAAGACGTTAAATTCGTAGCGACTGCAGGTGCCGATTTTGGCGCGGTTGTTGTTAATGCTGACAGTGAGTACAAAACACTTGATGATTTGATGACAGCACTTGAAGCCGATCTTGGCTCCATCGCAATTGGTGCTGGCGGCGGCGTCGGTTCACAAGACTGGATGAAAGGTGCGTTGATGGTCAAATCTCGCAATCTTGATCCTAAAGCAATGCGCTATGTTGCATTTGATGGCGGCGGCGAAGCGATTGCCTCGCTTTTGGGCGGTTCTATTCAAGCCTATATGGGCGATGTAGGCGAGTTGGTTTCCTATGTCGGTGGCGACAAATTGCGTATTCTCGCAGTTATGAGCCCTGAGCGTCTGGAAGCGCCATTCGACCAGGTTCCGACGACAAAAGAACTCGGCTACGAAGGTGCTGAATGGGTCATTCTGCGCGGCTTCTACATGGGTAAAAACGTCTCTGACGAAGCTTACAATGCTTGGGCTGATGCGTTCAAAGCTGCCTATGAAACTGAAGAGTTTGCCAACATCCAGAAAGAAAAGGGATTGCTCCCTCTCAATATGGCTGGCGAAGAATTCCAGAAAGACGTGCTCCTGCGTGTTGAGCATATGCGCGACGTTGCCAAGGAAGCTGGTCTAATCGAATAAATTACGATGTGGCAGGGTTAAGTATCCTGCCACATTTGCCATAAGGGAGGACACTATGGCCGATAGAATTTTTGCTTCATTGCTCTTACTTAGCGCAATAATCTATAGTGTGATTGCTTTCACACTCATCAAAGCTCCTTTCCAATATGACCCCCTTGGACCAGAATCTTGGCCAAGAATCTTAGGCGTATTGGCCGTATTATGCTGTGCCCAAGTTATTTATAAGCCAGACGTATGGGACCTCAAAGTCGACCGCAACACCTGGACACGTCTTGCAGGTTTAGTGGTTTTGCTATGCGCCTATGCTTGGTTGTTCCAACCAGCAGGATTCGTGATTGCAACATTCATTTTTTGCGCTGCGCTATCCATCATGCTCGGAGCAAATATCAAAGCATCTCTTATCTTCGCAGTTACGACTGGGGTCTTGGGCTATGTAATAGGCACGATCCTACTTGAGCTCAATTTACCAGCCGGACTACTGGCTTTTTTGGAGTAGTATAATGGATCTCGTATTCTCAGGATTGGCGCAGGGCTTTGCTGTTGCCCTACAGCCATTCAACCTTTTTCTCGTTCTTGCAGGATGTTTTGCAGGAACACTCATTGGCGCGCTACCAGGCATTGGTCCAATCAACGGCGTGGCCATACTACTACCGATCGCCTATGGCCTAGGTTTCCCACCGGAATCTGCGCTTATTCTTCTCGCTGGTATTTACTATGGCGCAGAGTATGGCGGCCGAATTTCTTCTATTCTTTTGAACGTACCAGGTGATGCTGGTGCGGTTATGACGACACTTGACGGCAACCCAATGGCTAAAAATGGGGAAGCTGGCCGTGCGCTTTCAATATCGGCTGTCGCCTCCTTTATCGGTGGTACATTTGCCGTTGTACTCATGAGCCTCTTTGGCCCTCTTCTTTCATCTTATGCCGTTACATTTTCACCATCAGATTATGTTGCGTTGATGGTATTTGCATTTGCATCATTGGCATCATTAGTTGGCAAAAACCCCGTCAAAACACTTCTCGGCGCGTTGATCGGTTTGATGCTTGCTTCTATCGGCATTGATGCAAACACTGGCGTGATGCGCTTTACTTTTGGCGTACCTGATCTTCTTGCAGGCATTGATTTCCTTGTTATCGTCATTGGTTTGTTCGGCATGGCGGAGCTTATCCATCTTGTTGAACAACAAGCTGCAGGCACATTGAAGGCTCTCAAAGTCGACAAAACCTTCATCTCCATGAAAGATCTTGCTTTTTGTAAATGGACAATCATCCGTTCATCTATCATTGGCTTTTTCATTGGAATCTTGCCAGGCACAGGCGCTTCTGTTGCTTCGGCTGTTGCTTACGGCTCTGAAAAGCGCATTTCAGACACTGAAGGCACATTCGGAACAGGTGACCCGCGCGGTCTTGCTGCACCTGAAGCTGCCAACAACGCGGCTGCGGGCGGTGCAATGGTGCCTATGTTGACACTGGGCATTCCAGGATCAGGCACAACAGCCATCCTGCTTGGTGCTTTGCTCCTGTTCAACGTAACACCTGGTCCTTTGATGTTCACTCAGCGACCAGAAATCGCATGGGGTTTGATTGCTTCAATGTATGTTGGCAATTTGGCACTTTTGATCATCAACTTGCCGCTTGTGGGCCTCTTTGCCCGCATGTTGACCATTCCTCAGCAATACCTAACACCGCTCATTGCCGTACTTGCGTTCATTGGTGTTTATTCGGTCGTCTCAAACCCACATGATCTATACATGATTATTGGCTTGGGCGTCTTTGGATGGTTCTTGCGCAAACTACAATTTTCTCTCGCACCGGTTATTTTGGGCTTCGTGCTCGGCGGCCTGTTCGAAGATAATTTGCGCCGTGCACTTTCCATCTCTGGTGGTGATTGGTCTATCTTGTTTACATCGATCGATAGTGTAGTTCTTTACATTTTGGCTGCGATCGTTGTCATCCTACCAGTTTGGTTTGGCATTCGTCGTCGCCGCGCTGTTAAAGGTGCAACAACGTAAGCTCGATGAATCAAGAACTACAAAGATTTGCCGTTGCTTTGGCAGCAGGCAGCATAGGTGGGGCGCTGGCAATGTATTTACACATGCCAGCGCCCGCTCTCGTGGGCAGCACAATTGCGGTCACGATCTGCGCACTCATGGGGGCAAAACCGCAGGTGCCCAACATTTGGCGCAACACTGCATTTGCCATTATCGGCTTAACCTTGGGTGCAGGTATAACACCCACAATTTTATCTGATATCAGCCGCTTCTCGTTCAGCTTGGTGCTGTTGACCGTAACATTGGTTATCGCAACCTTGGTCGCAACGCTGATACTCAAACGCTTTTTTGCAACCGACAGCACCACCGCATTGCTTGCAACCTCCCCCGGCGCATTGTCATATGCACTCGTCTTGGCTGTCGACAAGAAAGCCGATGTTCGAACAGTCACCGTGCTGCAAGGCATCAGACTGTTTGCCATTACGGTATTCCTTCCGCCGCTTGTCACTGTGCTCGGCGGCGAACTGCCAAGCTCAGCGCACGCAGAAGCGTCAACAAGCGTTATTGTCAGTCTCGTCTTGCTGGTGGGCGCTTTTCTATTAGCAAAGCTGTTTGAAAAGTTTAATTTGCCAGCGGCATGGTTGATCGCCGGCCTTATCGTTTCTGGCATCGCGCATGGCGCTGGCTGGGTGAACGGGCGGCCATGGGAACCGATCCTGTTTATAGGATTTGTGGTTGCTGGCGGTGTCATCGGTTCGCGCTTTGGTCAATTTAAAGCCAGCGAGTTACGCAAATTAGCTGTCGCTGGTGTTGTATTATCAACCTTAGCCATAAGCATCTCAGCAATTGCCAGCGCTTTGGCCGCCCCCATTTTGGGCGTTCCATTTGGCCAAGTTTGGGTTTCCTACGCGCCAGGCGGCGTGGAAGGCATGGCCGCAATTGCTTTGTCCTTGGGCTATGATCCTGTCTTTGTAGCAACCCATCATATCTTCCGGCTGTTCATGCTCATTATTATTCTACCGCTGATTATCGCTAAACGGTAATAGCAAACGCCTCATTCTAAAAAGCTTCATCCCGCAAGAAGGACTTCGCGCCGAGACAACGATTTTCACAGTGGTTTTTAAGCCCTGTGAAAATCGCTCAAAATGCGTTAGACAAGCACCTTATCTTGAGGAGCACAGCAATGAGAATAAGCCAAACAATCGCAACGTTTATTGTTGCTATTTCGCTATCCTCGCCTGCTCTAGCCCAATCAAAGCATGAAGCTGCGCTTTGCGAAGCGGCAAAGACAAATCAATCCATAGAAATGGTTTACGACAAAGACGCCAGCAAAGGCTGCCTTCCACGTCTCATTGATGTGCATCAAATTGCAATTGGCAATAATGGGCAGATGTATATGCATGGCTGGCAAAAGCGTGGATGCACCAAGGGGCGCGATTATGCATCCGAACGAATTTTCCGGTTCGATAAAATCAAGTCTGTAAAAATTGTCGAAGGTGAATTTAGTGAAAAATCACAATCCATCAAAGCAGAAGGCTGGGATGGTTGCATTGGTTCAAACTGTTTCATCAAAGAGAATATTTGCGAATAGTGTAGCCAAAAGAGCGCGACTTCGTTCAGCCGCGCTCCCAAACTTGGACTTATAAATCTTTCACTAAGCGCAACGCATCATAGATTGCCGCATGGGTGTTACGAGCAGAAACGGCATCCCCAATACGAAACAGCTGGAATGCACCATCCTCATTGCGTTTCACGGTCTGCGGCGCCCCCTCAATCAGTGCGTCATGGTCCACAGCACCACCATTTGAGCTAAGCGGTTTCAATTCAAAATACAGCTCATCTAAAGGCAAAGTACCGTAGTTGACGACGACTTGATCGTACTCTTTTACGTCTGTGTGATCGCTGTAATCTGTACCAATCGTTGCGCTCAATTTATTGCCATTGCGTGCCACATCCAACAATCTGCGTGTGACTGTAAATGTCACATCTTTGTTTTGCAGCGCGCGCATATAGGGCACCAAATTCATCGCCATGACACCGGGCGCAAAGGTTCGGTCCGGCGTCATCACTTCCACCGTTGATCCTGCAGCCGCCGCGATTTCAGCAGCTTGCAAACCTGCATGGTCCCCACTTTCATCATAGATCAAAACATTTTGTGCTGGCTTCACATCACCTGCAATCACATCCCAAGATGTAACAACATTTGGCACGTCTTTCTTTGTTTCAAACAGTTCCGTGTTTGGCATACCGCCCGTAGCTATAATCACAACATCAGGATTCAGTGCCGTGACATCGTCTTTCTCAGCCCAAAAATTGAAGTGAAAGACTACATCGCGAGCCTCGCACTGTGACATGCGCCAATCAATGATCGAGATCATCTCGCGGCGACGTGGACTTTGCGCAGTTAGACGAACCTGCCCGCCGGGATTGGGCTGCGCCTCAAACACTGTCACTTCATGGCCGCGCTCTGCAGCAACACGCGCCGCCTCAAGGCCTGCAGGTCCAGCACCCACAACCACAATCTTACGCTTTTCTTTAGCGGGCTGAATTGTGTGCGGCATGGTCAATTCGCGCCCTGTCGCTGCATTATGAATGCACAGCGCTTCACCGCCTTCATAAATCCGGTCAAGGCAGTATGTTGCACCAACACAAGGACGAATATCGTCTTCGCGCCCTTCCATGATCTTTCTGACCACATGCGGGTCCGCCATATGCGCGCGCGTCATGCCCACCATATCAAGAAGCCCCGCTTCAATCGCATGGCGCGCTGTAGCAACGTCAGGGATTTTAGCAGCATGAAACGTCGGCATACCTGTTAGTTTTTTAACCTGTCCTGCAAAATCCAAATGCGGCGCGTTCTTCATGCCTTGGATGGGGATCAAATCGGTCATCGCAGGGTCTGTGTGAATACGCCCGCGCACAACATTGAGAAAATCAAGCTGACCAGTTTCGGCAAGCTTTTGGGAAATCAATAACCCATCTTCAGCGGTAATGCCGCCCTTTTGAGCCTCATCAGCCGTGTAGCGGAACCCCACGATAAACTCAGGGCCAACGCGCTTGCGAACAGCGGCAAGTACATCCAGCGGAAAGCGCATCCGGTTTTCTAGCGTATCGGCACCATATGGCCCAACTAAATCATTGGTAAGCGGCGACCAGAACTGGTCGAGCAAGTGACCATAAACTTGCAACTCAATCCCATCCATACCGCCAGCTTTCATGCGCTCTGCGGCATCAGAAAAATCTGTGATGATGCGTTCAATATCCCAATCTTCGATCAGTTTGGGAAAGGCGCGGTGTGCAGGTTCGCGGTGTTTGGATGAAGAAACTGAAGGCAACCAATTGCCTTTGTTCCATGTTGTACGCCGCCCTAGATGCGTGAGCTGAATCATGACGGCACAGCCATGTTCATGGCATCCATCAGTCAGGTTTTGTATCCACGGAACAACGTCGTCGCGGTAAGCAAGGATATTGTTGAACACAGGCGGGCTATCTTTAGAAACCGCTGCAGAACCAGCCGTCATTGCAAGTGCAACACCGGCTTTTGCACGTTCTTCATGATACGCGCGATAGCGTTCTTTCGGCATCCCATCTTCTGGATAAGCAGGTTCATGACTGGTCGTCATAATCCGGTTTTTCAATGTCAGATGCTTCAATTGATATGGTTGCAGTAACGGATCTTTGGTCATCTAAATCGTCTCGCTATCACATAATTTTCTGGTTTCACAAAGAATGAAAATCATCTTGACATATATGTCAAGTTTTCTATTTTCTAACGATGAAAAATACACCCTCACGCCAGCGCGGCTCAAAAGAACTTTGGCTTAATGCCGCTTATGAAATGCTGGTTTCTGATGGCATCGACGCCGTAAAGGTGATGCCACTGGCTAAAAAGCTGAACATGACGCGAACTGGCTTCTATTGGTTTTTTGCCGATCTGGATGAACTCCACACCGCAATGATCGAACGTTGGCAAAGTAAAAACACCGGCAATCTTGTTGAACGGTGCAATATGGCGGCTGCCAATATTGGTGGGGCTTTATTCAATTTGATGGATTGCTGGCTTGATACAGCGCTGTTTGATTCCCGCCTCGATTTGGCTATTCGCAATTGGGCGCGCGTTGCCCCTGATCTTCAAAACCAGTTGAGTGATGCAGATAACCGCCGGATCGAAGCTGTCGCAGCTATGTTTCGACGCTATGGCTTTTCACAAAAACAAGCCGAGGCGCGTAGCTTGACGGTTATTTACACGCAAATTGGTTATATTTCGATGCAGATTGAAGAAGATCGGCAAGAACGGTTAGAGCGCGTCCAATATTACGTTGAGGCCTTTGCAGGAACGCCGCCAGAAGAACAAGATGTTGAGCGCTTTTTGGCGCGGCATAAGGAATAATTCTCACTGCGAATGACCAGCACAGACAGCGCCCTATTGCCCTAAAGAGCTGCATTTGGTTTGAGCACATTAGAAATATAGGCTGCGGCCACATTTACTTTCGCTATGTCCACGCCAGTGTTTAGCCCCAGCTTAGCAAGCATATCAACAACACTTTCAGTGGCAACATTGCCCGTTGCACCAGGCGCATAAGGACAACCGCCCAGCCCTCCAACCGCGCTGTCAAAAGTGGTCACATCCAACTCTAAGCAAGCTTTGATATTATCAAGCGCCCGTGCATGCGTGTCATGAAAATGGGCAGCCGTTACCCCTGCCCCAATTTCGTCAATCACGCTGCGCATCACCACTTGCGTGGTTTGCGGTGTTGCTATTCCAATCGTATCGCTGACCGCAACTTCATAGCAGCCCAGCTCAATCAATTTCCGCGCAACCATAACAACTGCATCAACGGCAATCACGCCTTCATAGGGGCAGCCAAACGCGCAGGATAAATAACCACGTACAGGCATATTCACCGCCTTGGCTTTTGCCATTACGGGTGCAAAACGCTCAAAGCTTTCTTCAATGCTGCACGCAATATTGTGCTGCGAAAAACTCTGAGACGCTGAGGCAAAAATTGCGACTTCATGCACCTGTGCTTGTATCGCTTTTTCCATGCCTTTAAGATTGGGAACAAGCGTTGAATAACGCACACCGTCTGGCCGCGGCAAAAGATCAATCAACGCCTCCGTGTCAGCCATTTGCGGCACGGCTTTCGGCGAGACAAAACTACCAACTTCAATCGCTTTTAACCCACTATCAATCAGCAATTCGACCAGCTTCAACCTGTCGTTTAGGCCGACATGTTGCGCTTCGTTTTGTAAGCCATCGCGCGGGCCAACCTCAAAGATTGTGATGTCTGGTTTATCAGGCATAATTCATGCTCACTGTAATTGCGCAGAACCAAGTTCCGGCAACCATGTAACGATCTGCGGGAACATAATAAACAAGATCAGCACCACAACTTGGATCAAAAAGAATGGAATAACGCCACGATAAACTTGGCCAATGCCAATGTGATCAGGCAGCACCCCTTTTAAGTAGAATAAGGTGTATCCAAACGGCGGCGTAATATAGGCCATCTGCGCGGTGATCATGAACAAAACACCAAACCAGAGCGGGTCAAAGCCAAGCAGTTTCACGATTGGCAAGAACACCGGAACACACAGTAATATGATGCCAATTTCATCAAGGAAGAGGCCAAGCAAAATCAAAATGAACATCATAGCGGCCAAAACCACCCAGCGTGATGCTTCAAGATCTTGCACAAAACTCAAAATAGAATCCGCACCGCCCGTTGCAACAAACACGGAAATAAAGGCACGCGCACCAATGGTAATCCATAAGATCATGGCGGTCACACGTAATGTGTCAGCCGCCGCTTGTGAAAGCTGGTCGACCTTCAAGCGTCCTGAAATAGCGCTTGATAAGATCGCGCCAAACACCCCAACAGCTGCCGCCTCCGTTGGCGTGGCAATGCCAGCATAAATAGAACCAAGAACACTGATAATGACAAAGAAAGGCAAGATCAGCGTTTTTAAAGCGCGCAGTTTTTCGCCAAGCGGAATGTCCGCCATATCTTCATTAATCGGTGCAATCGTGGGGTCAAGCCGTGCACGCACATAGATATAAATGCTGTAACTTGCCGCCAAAATAATGCCCGGAATGATACCGGCAATAAACATTTTGCCTATCGAAATCTGCGCTGTGATCGCATAAACAATCGTCACGACAGATGGCGGAATAAGAATGCCAAGCGTGCCACCAGCACAGATCGCGCCAAGCGCTAAAGGTGGGTGATATTTGCGCTTAAGCATAGACGGCAGTGCAAGAATGCCCATCGCCGCCACCGCTGCACCAACAACGCCAGTCATGGCCGCCATAATCGTGCAGATAACCACAGTGCCGATAGCCAGCCCGCCATGCAGATTGCCGAACCATTTTTCCATGGCTTCATATAGATCTTCAATGATGCCGGATTTCTGAAGAATTGAGGCCATCAACACATAGAGCGGAATAGCCATCAGGGATTCAGATGTCATCGTCTCAAACGTGTTGAGCGTGGTAACAATCAGCGCGTTCGGACCCCAGATGAAAATGGTCGACAAAAACGCAATCGCGCCCAAAACGAATGCCAGCCCAGCGCCCGAAAGCATAAGCGCGACAAGGGAGCTGAACATACCAATAAGAATGAATGAGCTGGTCATTGCGCAGTCTCTTTTCCGCTAAACAGAACAATCAACTCAGCAAGCGCCTGCAATATTAAAAGTAGAGCCGCGAAAGGCAGCGCCGCTTTGGCGGGCCATATCACAGGGTTCCAGCCCGAATAGCTGGTTTCACCATATTCAAAAGCGCTCACAGCTAATGGCAGGCTAAAGCGCAAAAGGATCGCGCCAAAAACCAATGCAAGCAGCATCGATAAAGCCGTCAGTAAAAGCTTCGTGCGCCCTTCGGCTTTTGCGCTGACAATATCAACGGCCACATGGCCGCCAATATGCAGCAAATAAGGACCGCCAAACAAAAAGAACGGGCCGAAAAGCAAGGTGGCAAGTTCCGGTGCCCAAGAGGTGGGCGCGGTAAATGTGTAGCGGGAGATGACTTCAAAAAGCATCAATCCTGCGATGAGAAAAATCACCCATTTGACGCTATCAAATAGAAGTTTATTAACCCGCGTTACGAGTTGCGCTGCATAGAGCATGAGTTATTTTCCCAGATTTACCAGACCGCATAGATGAATATATGCGGTCTGGAATTCCTAGATCATAAAAGGCCGAATTGAGCCATAAGATCTTTTTGTGTGTTCATCATTTCCAGTGCAACAGCATCGCCATTGGCAGCTTTTTCCCATGATGCTACGGCTTTAACGCGTGCCTGTGCAATATCAGCCGCATCTAGGCGGATAATTTCCACACCAGCAGCTTCAAACTTAGCAAGATATTCAGCGTTATCGACCATAATGTTCTGGCGCAATGCACCTGAAACTTCACGTGCCGACACTTCTAGCGCTGCGCGATGTTGATCGCTGAGCTTGTCATAGGCAGCCGTATTGGCCACATAAGACGTTGCTGTTGTTGGCTGGTGGAAGCCTGGCAAAATCAGATATTTTGCAACTTCATGCAGACCTTCTTCATAGTTTGCTTTCACGTCGCCGCGGTCAGCAAAATCAATAAGGCCTTTATCAAGCGCAGAATAAACTTCTGATGTCGGCAATGGTGATACAGCAACGCCGAAATCGGCCAACACAGAAGCAGCAAGACCAACAAAGCGGCCTTTCAGACCGTTCATATCGGCAATGGTTCTGATCGCCACTTTAGAGTGTAGCGGCTCTTCGCCATAAACAGTTGGTGCAACATATGTCAGGCCAGCAGGTGCGTAGGACTTTTTCGCCAAGTCCAATCCACCAGCTTCATAAAACCATGCTTCATACATATCAGCTTCAGGAAAACCGAACGGTACAGTTGATGAAAATCCATGTGAAGGAATTTTACCAGCAGTGTAACCGTCAAATGTTTTCATCAGCTCAAATGCACCGCCGCGCACCGCATCAAATGATTGTGCAGATGGCACGATCTGGCCGCCGGCAAATGTTGTGATTTCAAAGCTGCCGCCGGTTAGTTCGCTAACCCGTTTGGCAAATTTTTCTTCATAAAGCATTGGCGTTGTGCCGCCGCCCCATAGCGCTTGCATACGCCATGTGACTTTTTCTTGCGCACGCGCTTCCAAGCTTGAAACTGCAACGATTGCAGGTGCGGCAAGCATGCCAGCGCCCGCTGCTTTGAAAAAACTACGTCTCGATTTATTTGTCATATTAGACCTCCCATAGATTATGACAGTAACGTCTTACATTCTCGAAAGAATTTCTTTTGCGCGGTCTACCCGCACATCTTTTGCCTGTGCCATTTCGCTAGCAATCTGACTGATCTGCTCGCCTGTAGCACCTGCTAAAATTGCAATATTGCGCGCATGAAGCGCCATATGGCCGCGCTGAATACCTTCTGTTGCCAGAGCGCGAAGTGCTGCCATATTTTGCGCCAAGCCAACGGCTGTGGTTACTTCAGCCAGTTCTTGTGCTGATTTAACCTGCAATATATCAAGCACTGCGCGGGCTGCAGGGTGTGTTTTGGTCGCACCGCCAACAAGCCCCATCGCCATTGGCAATTCCAATGTGCCAACAAGATTGCCAGAACCATCACGCTCCCAGCGGCTAAGCGATGTATAACGACCCGATTGCGCAGCCCAAGCATGGGCACCCGCTTCAATCGCACGCCAGTCATTGCCTGTGGCAACAACCACAGGATCAATGCCATTCATAATGCCCTTATTATGGGTAGCGGCACGGTAAGGATCAACGATCGCCAAGGCACACGCCTCAAGAATACCGTCGATCATCTGCTCGCCCGTAAAGTCTTTGGTCGCAAGCGCTTGCGGCGTTAGCTCCACACGGGCACGCGCCAAACGGCGGTCGGCAAGGTTGGATAGAATACGCATCCGCACTTTGCCGCCAGTGATGGTTTCAACCATTGGCGCAACGGCTTCTGCCATCGTGTTAACAGTGTTGGCGCCCATCGCATCGCGCACATCAACAAGAAGATGCAGCACAACCATTGGTCCCGCAGGCGTATCTTCAAAAATATGAACTTCAACATCTTGGCATCCGCCGCCAAGGCTGACGAGCAACTTGTCTTGCTGGTTTGCTTTTTCGACGATTTCATCGCGTGCACCAAGCAATTTGGCCCGTGCGCCAAAGGGATCGGTCAATCCCGTCAACTGAACTTGAGCGCGCATGATCGGCTGGCTGCTTGATGTTGTGAACCCGCCGCATCCACGCGCAATACGCGCCATGTAAGAAGCAGCAGCAATCACAGACGGCTCTTCAACCACCATAGGAATAAGATAGTCGCGCCCATTGATTGTAAAATTGCTCGCAACGCCCATCGGCAATTCAAAATTACCAATGACATTTTCAATCATGCCGTCGGCAATGTGCAAAGGCAGCGCTTCAACGCCGCGCAAAAGATCACTCTGCTCTGACGTCAGACCAACAATGCCCGCAATTTTTGCGCGGCGCTCATCGGGCGAAAGATCGCGAAGTCCTTCAACGCGTGAATTATAATTAGCACTTGGCTGTTTTTGTTCAGTACCAGACAAAACCGCCTACCTCCCCGATAGAATTTTTATTTTGACGTAACCTATCTAACTGATACCATATAAAAAGGTACAGTTTGCTTAATTGAACTTGAACTGTACCCTCTAAATTCAGGGTACAAATATGCAATATGGTCATCCACCAAAGCCGCGAAAACAAACGCTCACAGATCGCTTGAGCCAGCAATTCAAAGTGCAAATTAAGTCAGGTGCTTTGCGCCCAGGTGACCGCCTGCCCTCTATTCGCGCGGCGGCTGAAAGCTTTGGTGTCTCGAAAAACACCGTCATCGAAGCCTATGAGCGGTTAGCATCAGCAGGATTAGTGACGCCCAAACACGGCTCTGGCTTCGTCGTGAACGCTGCCAAAACACCAAGCCAGTCACCGCGCCCTGTTCATGTTTCAGAGGCGATAGACATTGTCTCGCTGCTTTCTGCTCAGCTAGATAAGTCTTATTCCATCCGCGCAGGCGACGGCAGGCCGCCAACCAGCTGGACAGAAGAGTCTGAAATAAAGCGCTATTTGGGGCCGAACGCATTGCGCAAAAATGAGGAAGGTTACGGTGCAGCACAAGGCATTCGTAAAATTCGCGAACTTGTTGCCATCGGTTTTGGCGAACGCGCCATCAGTGTTGATCCTGACCAGATATTGATGACGCTGGGCGCCAACCATGCGCTTGATATGATCATCCGATACTTTCTCGCACCGGGCGACACGGTTCTCGTCGATGACCCCGGCTATTATCCACTTTTTGCCAAACTCAAATTAGCGCAGGTTAATATTGTTGGCGTCAAACGGTTAGCCAATGGGCCAAGTCCTGATGATTTTGAAGAAAAGCTTCAGCGCACAAATGCCAAATTATTTTTCACGCAGTCCTATGCACATAACCCAACGGGCAGCTCTATCGATTTACCGACAGCGCATGCTGTGCTTTCAATTGCCGAGCGCCACGGCGTAACCATCGTCGAAAACGACCCCTTTAAAGATCTGATGGGACCAAGCGATATTTTGCTGTCTACGATTGATCAGTTCAAAAATGTGATCTTCGTCGGTACATTTTCCAAAACGCTGTCAGCGGCAATGCGCACAGGTTACATTGCAGGACGCGCTGATCTTATCACCGCACTCACAGATTTAAAAATGATCACAGTGGTCAATAGTTCGGGCCATATTGAGCGCATTGTCAGCAATGTTATCAGCAATGGTCACTACCGCCGACATATCAAACGGCTTAAAAACCGCATTGAAAAAGCAACAGCAACGAGCCTATCAAACCTTGAAAGCATTGGGCTCGACTGCTTTGCCCCGCCAAAAAATGGCTATTATGTCTTTCCGCGATTTCCGAGCGGCTTCGATGATATTGCACTGGCAAAAGCCGCCGCCGCAAAAGGCATTTTCATTGCACCGGGTTCATTATTTTCTATCGACAAGGCTTCAGCCCCACATGGAATAAGACTCAATGTCGGCCATGCAGAAGATCCGCGCCTTTATGAGTTTTTACGTGAAGAACTTCGCCAATGAGGCTCAAAGCGCAAACGTCGCGCGGCAGATTTACCCCACCATTTCAGCTACCGCCGACGCGAAACCGCATTTAACATGCCCCCAAAAACAAAGCCCAAATATGTGAGGTCTTTTTTCTAACATGTGCGTCTTGCCAAAAGATCGGCAATAATTAAGCTGTATTCATCCATTTGAAGTTTGGTACGATGCAGAAAAGCACAGCGAAAAATGTTCACAGCGCGATGATCGCTGAAAAACTGGAAGCGGAAATCGTTGAAGGTCATTTAATACCCGGCACTAAGCTCGACGAAAAATCTCTAACGCAACGCTTTAACGTATCGCGCACACCCATCCGCGAAGCTTTGCAAATTATCTGCTCGCGCTCCCTTGCTGAACGCCAGCCATTTCGCGGCGTTGTGGTCAAAGATGTGAGCATTGAACACATTAAGGCTATGTTCGAAGCAATGGCGGAAATGGAAGCCGTTTGCGCAGGCTTTGCTGTCGATCGCATTACAGAAAAAGAGCTTGCCGAACTTGAAGAGCAACACAGAATAATGGAATTTTTGATCACTCAAGAATCCTTTGACGAATATGCAGATGCCAATACGGCCTTTCATTCTAAAATCTATGATGCCGCGCATAATGACGAAATTAAAACAGTGGCGCATGATATCCGTCTCAAACTTGCGCCCTTTCGCAAATCTCAACTTGGTTCAAGAAGCCGGCTCCTCCACTATAATAAAGAGCATGCCATGATCATCGACCTTCTAAAGTGCGGCAATAAGGCTGGCGCGCAAGAAGCCATGCGCCTTCATTTGAACGGCGCGTTAAAGGCCATGCTGGCAATTCGCCAATGAGGCTGACTTAAGGCCGTTTTTAGCGTCCCATTCCATGAAAAAAGCCCGTTTAGTACGCCGCACCCTCTAAATTTGGGATAAAATCGACTTTCGCCTTCTCATTTTCGTGCATGCCATATTAATGCCGCGCTTACCATTTTAGTGGACTGATCTTGGATCATTGCGATCAAACTCACTACAGCCCCACAGGACATCATGTTGACTTCGCGCCGCGCTATTCTCGCTATCATCGTTTCAACGCTTTCATATATCATGGCTTCATCGACTGCTTTTGCAGCTTATGAGCCACCCCGTTCAGCCTTGGTCATTGATGTTGATAAGAACAAAACATTGTTTGATGACAATGCTTCTGCACTGCGCCACCCTGCGTCTTTGACCAAAATGATGACGCTCTATTTGCTGTTTGAAGCCTTAGATAGCGGTAAAATCAAGCTTGATACGGGCGTTGTCGCATCGCGTCATTCCGCAGATCGCCCACCTTCGCGCCTTGGGCACAGCATGGGCGAAACCATCCCCGTTGATCTAGCCATTGATGCGCTTGTTGTGCGCTCGGCCAATGATGTTGCTGCCGCTATTGCTGAAATGCTCGCAGGTAGCGAAGAGGATTTTGCCGTCAAAATGACCGCAAAGGCCCGCCAGCTTGGCATGAAAGACACTGTTTACAAAAACGCATCTGGCCTTCCAAACAAAGAGCAAGTCACCACCGCGCGCGACCAAGCAATTTTGGGCATGGCTTTAAAACGTGATTTCCCAACGCTTTTCCCGCGCTTTTCCGTACCATCGGTGACCTATAAAGACCGCACGTGGAACACCCACAACAATTTGCTTGAAAAAGTGAAAACCGTTACCGGCATTAAAACAGGTTTCATCAATGCCTCCGGCTTTAATGTCGTCACCTATTCTGAAGAAATTTCAGGCGACAAAATTGTGGTCGTTATGGGTGGGCGCAACGCCAAAGAGCGCGATCAGATTGCGATTGATATCTTAAACGGCCGCAAGCCCATCTATCAGCTCACAAAAGACCAACTCATCGCGCGCAATGCCGCCGATAAAGCAGAACAGATTGCTGCTGCCAAAGCAGAAGCCTCTGAACAAAAAATAGCACAAAAAGCTGCAGACGAGATTAGCACCGCCATCGTTGTTGCCGCCGTGGAAACAAAGGACAACGCCGAAAAGCAATCGAAAGAAATAACTGCATCCGTGCAGCAAGCGCCTGAAGAAAAACTGGAACAAGCGATTGTAGCAGCAGCCCCCGCTGTGATGACTGAACCACAAGCAATTGCTGAAGCGATGGCCAATACGCAAGTCGCTTCAATCGATCCACAAGGCGATACGCTTTCACGCTACGCCATTCAGGTTGGCGCATTGCCAAGCCAGGAACGGGCGATGGAAAGGCTTACACTTGCCCGCCCCGCTTTGGAAAACATCGCTGAAACGCTGCGCCAATATACCGTTCCGCTTGAGACAAGCCGCGGCACAGTATACCGCGCCCGCATTATCGGCTTTGCGAGCATGCAAGATGCTTTTGAAGCCTGTAATTTGATGGAAACAAAAAAAATCGAGTGCATGGCGCTGATTCAGAAGTAGAGCGGTGTTGTCACTGATTTGAGACTGCTATTTTATAACAACAATAGCATTTTCAAAATCAGGATTTTTATCAATGGCAAAAGTTGCATTTATCGGCATGGGCGTAATGGGCTATCCAATGGCTGGCCACATCGCAAAGGCTGGACATGATGTCACCGTCTATAATCGCACATTCGCAAAAGCTGAAAAATGGGCCAGCGAGTTTGGCGGCAAGGCTGCACCAACCCCTGCAAAAGCAGCAGAGGGCTGCGACTTTGTGATTTCCTGCGTTGGTAATGATGACGATTTGCGCTCGGTAACAACGGGCGCAGATGGCGCATTCAGCACGATGAAAAAAGGCGCAATCTTTATCGACAACACAACGGTTTCAGCCGATGTCGCGCGTGAATTATATAAAGCTGCATCAGATGCTGGTTTCGGCTTTTTAGATGCGCCCATATCGGGCGGTCAAGCAGGCGCAGAAAACGGTGTCCTCACCGTGATGGTCGGCGGTGATGAAGCAACATTCAACACGGCAAAACCGATCATTGATTGCTACGCCAAAATGGTCTCGCTGATGGGCGGCGCTGGCGCAGGTCAGCTCACCAAAATGGTCAACCAGATCTGCATTGCTGGTCTGGTTCAAGGCCTGTCAGAAGGCATTCATTTTGCGCAAAACGCAGGCCTGGATGTTGAAGCCGTTATTGATGTCATTTCAAAAGGTGCTGCCGGTTCTTGGCAGATGGAAAACCGCCACAAGACAATGAGCAAAGGCGAATATGAGCACGGCTTTGCAGTTGATTGGATGCGCAAAGATTTGGCGATCTGTTTAGCAGAAGCAAACAACAATGGAGCGTCCCTGCCTGGCACCGCACTCATCGATCAATATTATAGCGATGTGCAAAAAATGGGTGGCAACCGCTGGGACACATCATCGCTATTAGCGCGCTTAAACAAGTTTAGCGGGAAGTAAGACGAAGGGCGAAAGTCCAAAACATTCCGATTTAAAACTTATGAGTAGCGGTGACCATCGCGCTCATAAGCTTTAAATTCGTCATACGCGGCCCCTATTCAGTCTGGCAGTCAGGCTCAGCAGGTAACGAGCACAACAGTTGGCTTTTTCTATTGAGAGAAAGAAATGATACAGCTTCGAAAAATGAAGGCAGACGAATTTCCACAATACAAAGCCTATTTTATTCAAGACTATGCGGCGGAAATTTCCTCAAATTACGATGTGACCATGGAAACGGCTTTAGCGCGAGCAAAAGCCTCCATCGAGGATGATCTTGGGCAGGGTGTCGACACACCAGACCAAGTTCTTTTATGCCCAACGCTCAAAACCGATGAAAGCCAGAGTCCGGTCGGATATCTTTGGTGCAAACCTAACATCAAAGACCGAACAATTTTCATTAGCGACTTTTATATATTTCCCCAGTTTCGAGGACTAGGCTATGGCACGTCAGCCTTGATCGCGCTTGAAGAACTATATTCAAACTCTGCTTACGACGAGATCAGATTGCGGGTAGCTGCCGATAATAAATCAGCAGAGCGTTTGTATTTGAGGGCAGGATATATGCCAACGGGTATCAATATGCGCAAAGCTATCACGAATAATTAGAGCCTAATCTCCTGCCTGCTTTACTAAAGCGCACTAAATACCACCTAACGGCAGTATTCACCGCTTTGCACATCGCCGTCATTTGTCACTGTCCGCGTTTCAAAATCATAACAACCCTGCTTTTCTGACGGCTTATAACGAATGTAATACGCCTCACCTTGGAAGTTATAATCCATGCTGCGGCTACTATCTGGATTTTCTGTATAGACAAGGTTCTGCACCCCGCCCTGCGGCGGGCGTCCCGGTGCTGCACCACCGCCATTTGAGGCTGAAAGTGGCCGCACGCGCGGAAGGCGATCAAAATCAGTCACCACGCCCATCAAGCATTGCACGATGTAAGGGGCATCAACCGACGTATGATAGCGATAGCCAAAAGTGCCATCCGCTTGCCCATTGCATATATCGAGATCGCCATCGGCAATTGCCGTGCCATCAGGATTGTTGTCACCGTAAATCGGAAACCCATCAAACGCCCATCCAATGATCGCATCATCGCCAGCATTTTCCATCTGAGAAATCATGCAAGTGGGTTTAGTGTGATAATGGTAATCATCGCCGCGCCCAGCATGGCCGCCGCATACATCAAGCTGTTCAGTTTGCAGCGTATCATGTTGCGCTTGGTGATGGGCTAAATCCGCTTGGCTCATTTCACCGCCGCCCGTGTAATCATAAATAGGCACACCGTTAACAGCGACACCCAAAGCGGCATCACGCGTAAGCGCCGTCGTGCCAAGTGTCGGTGATAAAATGATCGGTGCAGAATATTCAGCCGGGACAGGCAGCTGTTCGTTCGTCCCCACAATTCCCGTCATCTTTTCATGGTCGGGATAGGTATCAGATGTAATTACGGCATGATCATCCGTACACGACACAGTGACACGGTCATCAAAGCCAGCATCAGCAACAGAATCTTTTACTGCCTCACAATGATCATCATGGGCAAAGGCGGCTGGCGTCGCCGTCAAAAAAACCAAAATTCCAAGCGTTGTCGAAATTACATATTTCATTGCCACACCTATTTATTCAACAACAATACGGCAAAGAACCGTATTGCTTTGTTCTAGATCGGGCCCCCAGATTAACTCAGCATCTTTTGCCCAGCTAATCTGGTCGTAGCCATCTTTCGGGCTAACCTCACGTTCCGTGTAGCTATTTGCTTGTGGCCAGTTTGATGCATCAAAACCAGCTAAATCCCAACCGGTAGGTTCATCCATCGCCTCAAAAGTACACGCGCCTTCACCGGCGATTGGATTACTGGCCTGCTCGCAGGACTTATCAAGCGGCGCGGTATGAATGACCAAGCACTGCCAGTCAGAATTGCTAGCAGTCACTACATTACCGCCGGCATCCTTGATCTGCACAATCACGCCGCCATCACCCATCTGCTGCCGGCGTGTACCGATATATTCCAAGCCCGTATCGTTCGCTTTAAAATCCTTGGCGACCAAGCCAACAACAAACGGCCGCTCGGCTTCAAACTCAAAGCTCTCAGCGTTAAAAGAACGCTCTGTCGTAATCGGAACGCTATCTTCAGCGACCTGTTGACCATTAATTCTCATCTCAAACCAATTGTCTGCCCACACATCTGCAAAAAGTGTTTCCGCACTGGAGACAGTCGGCAAGAGACTAATCAATGTTGCTGTGGCGATGGCGCGTATCATGGGAACCTCATTGTTGATTGAGGCCTACTGTGTAAGCACGACCACCACGTATACAAGTTAAGGATTAGTAACATTGAAATTTGCCTGCCGCTGAAAAGCTCAAATCAATGGGCCAGCTTTGCCAAGCGCTTTTTCAAAAATAACGCTTCTGCCTCCCCTGGTGCAGTGGCAATCGCTTGGCGGTACGCAGCAGCAGCTTTTTTGTGGTCGCCAGACATTGCATGCAATGCCGCAGACGCCGCATGCCAAGGTTGGTAATTGGGCAACTGGCTCTCAAGGCTTTCAACCAACGCTAGCGCCGTTTTAAGCTCGCCTGCCTCAGCCAAGGCAACGCCGTGGTTCAGCGCGACGACAGGTGTCGGTTCATGCGTCCATAACGCGCCGTAAAGGGCTGCAATTTGCGGCCAATCGGGGCCCGTATCGGCCATCTGGCAATCGGCAATAGCAGCCTTAATCTGGAACGGCCCTGCCTTTCGTCGCTCAACTGCACGGGCAAGAATGGTACGCCCCTCGGCAATGCGCGCATTATCCCAAAGGCTGCGGTTCTGCTCGGCTGGCGGCAAACTTGCACCATCTGGTCCGATACGCGCCGCACGGCGCGCGCCAATCAACAACATCATCGCCAGCGCGCCTTCAATCTCTGGATCATCGGGCCGCAACTGGTCGATCAGGCGCATCAGATATTCAGCTTCATGGCAAAGGTCACGCGACTCATCTGGCGCAGCGATATAGCCGGTGGTGAAAATCAGATATATGGTGGTTAAAACGGCATCCAATCGCGCGTCCCAAAACTCAGGTTCCGGCACGGCAAAAGATATACCAGCGGCCGCGATCTTGGCTTTGGCGCGGCTCAAGCGTTGCCCCATCGTGGTGCTATTGTCCAAAAACGCACGAGCGATCTCTGGTGTGGTCAGCCCGCACACCGTGCGCAATGTCAGCGCTACGCGTGATTTGGTTTCCAGAGCGGGGTGGCAACAGGCAAAGATCAGGCGCAACCGATGGTCTGGAATGTCATCATCAGTGGGCGCAACATCATCAGCGGCAAGAATAGCCAATGTTTCGGCGTGAAGTTTACTTCGCTTATCGCGCCGCAATCGATCAATGGCCTTGCGGCGTGCCACCTGCAACAACCAGCCTTGCGGCGAAGTCGGCAGCCCTGCCCGCCCCCAATGGCCGAGCGCCGAAATAGCTGCCTCTTGCAGCACCTCTTCAGCAAGGCTCAAATCTCTAAGCCCTGCTGCCAATATCGCAATCAACCGCCCCCTATCCAAACGCATCACACGTTCAAGTTCTTTAGCCACAGCAATGGTGCGGGCGCTAGAACAGGGAGCGGTTTTGGTCATGACCTAACCTGCTGGATTATAGTTCATGAGCGGGCGCACCTCTACCGTTCCGAAATGCGCCGAAGGAATTAGCGCGGCATATTTCAACGCTGCATCCAAATCTGGCACATCGATCACATAATAGCCGCCGAGGTGCTCACGCGTTTCTGCAAATGGGCCGTCCATAGTTTCCGTTTTACCCGCTTTAATGCGCAGCGAGGTCGCCGTTTCAACGCCCTGAAGCCCTTCGCCCGATACAATCACACCATCAGCCTTCATCTGTTCGTTTGCAGCAAAATACCCGCCCATCATTTCTTTAAATTCAGGCGTGCCATAAGCAGGTTCACTGGCAGGATCATTGTAGATTAAAAGCATATATTGCATAAAATTATTCCTAGCTGTGTCAATTATTGGCCAATGATATGGATGCTGATATAAACCATCGCAGTGAGCGCGGCCAGAATGTTTGAGCCATTGCCCACATAGCGTAGCGGATGCCCTGCCGTGTCAGCTTTTAGCCCAAACGGATGCGCTATCCGCCCGATCAATAGCAACACGCCCGATACGTGCAGCCAAGCAGCTGGCGCGCCCAAGCCTTCTGCCAACATCATGAGGATCAGCACAAAGCTCATCCATTCTGCGCAATTGCCGTGCTGCCGAATGCGCTGCAACAGCGCGGCATTGCCGCCATCGCCAAAGGACACGCCTGTGGCCCCGCGCATCGCTGAGACACGCATCCACAGGGCAAGATAAATGGCCGCCACAGGCAGCGCATAAAGAGGGGTAACAACAAAAATCATATTCATTCCAATCCGTTTGAGGTTTCGATACCCCTGTGACGTTTGAGGATTGCAGATTTCGACATCGCTAAAATTATTTCTGAAATTCTTATGTGAGAGCAGCTGACATTGCCAACACACACGCACCGCGTTAACAGGGTGCAAAAAGCGCAAAGATGCGCGAAAAAGTTGGAAAGCCCCAAACGCAATGTCTGAACCGCGCATGAAAATCGTATTGGTGACACCTGAAATTCCATACAATACCGGCGCGATCGGCCGCACATGCGTGGCCCTCAATTTAGAATTGATACTGATAAAACCTTTTGGCTTTTCGCTTGAAGAAAAAGCCGTGCGGCGCGCTGGCATGGATTATTGGAAGCACGTTCAACTAACCCAATATGAGAATTGGGAAGATTTTCTGGAAACACGAAAACCATCACGCGACAGCCTTTATTTTTTTGAAGAACATGGCGCGCAGAGCGTTTACGAGCCGGATTACCAACAGGATGGGTATTTAGTCTTCGGATGCGAATCCAAGGGCCTGCCCATGGCAATCTTGGATGACATGAAAGACCGCGTATTCAACCTGCCAATGCTTAACCCCGTCGTGCGCTCACTCAATTTGGCAAACACCGCTACGGCCGTCATTTATCAGGCAATGCGTAAACAGCTCGGCGGTTAAACCTGAAAACAAGCAACATCGAAGTATAAAATCAAACAATGCATGCATTTTTATTGATTTTACGGAAACTATTAACGGGCTGTTAACCATAATAACTCCATTAACCTCTATAAATATAAGCTTAACAAAATGGTATTTAGGAGCAGACGATGGGTGTTAATGTTTCAAAATTAAACTCGGCACAGCGGGTTCAATATGCTTCATCTCTTCACGAGAGAGAGTTCAATAATTTAGGAAATAAGATCACCGCTCTCACGGCTAATCATGAAGCCTTGATACGAAATCAAGATATTGCGCATCAAGCAAAAATAGCGGAATGCAAAAAGTTGATTGAAGAACTTTCTCGTAAAGTCGAAAAATACAATGCGGAATTTTACCTGAACAAAGTTAAGCTACAGGAAGAATTTGAAAGCGAAAAAAGAGTTTTAATTGGCTCAAGAGAGCTATCAAGACAGTATTTTGAAGCTGCAAGATCACTCGTTTCACCAGTTGAGACAGTAAAAGACAGCAACATTCATACAATCGAGAGCGCGAAAATTCACAAGGAAGCCATCGCTGCTTAACCTGAAATTGCCCCGCCTTTTGGGTTCAATGCGCATTCATTAGGCGGCTGAATACTCACGAAGCTATTGCCCCGTCATGCATAACGATCATTGTACAAACAATGGTCTATGCAGGAGCTTCTTGCTGCAAAAGAATTTGCGTCTTAGCGCCATCTTGGTCACCAATGATGTCTGTGACAAACTTTTAAATGCGCATCACCGAGTTTCATCAGCAAGCTGCAACTTTTCCATATAATGGATCAATCGTCCAATCGCTCACGGCACCCTCGACAGCGAAATTCCCACAATAGTTTTATCATTGACATGCGCAGTGCTTGTCGATCATTATAATGGCGATATTCAAAATTGGGTGGCCGCCGCAAGGATGCGTCTGTGCTGCCCGCGCTGTATGTCATGCTCGTTCTTGGAGATTTTATGTCCTGATAAAGTGGGGAGGCAAAACGCCCTCCCGATGCAAAGTTAAACCAGAATAACGCCCAATCTCTTTGCGCGACTGGTTTTCTGCAACCTAGTCAACCTACACTTTACGGCGCGGGCTTTACCCGTGTTCCAGAACGAAAGATATTATCAATGGCACGGGACTATTCCCATTTTTTACCAGCCTCAGGCGACATTCCAAAACGCGAGCGCTCCCCATTAGAAAACCTTGGCTGGAAACCTTTCTTTAGCCAGCAAACCAGCGTAGCCGAACTTGTTGATACACCACCTGTTCGCGTAGTCGAAATCCATAGAAGCGGTTTGCGCCTATTTGGGGACGGCATCGATATCACGATCCCGCCCGGCCCCGAAGCAACGGTTGGCGACTGGCTTTTATATGATCAGCATCACCCATCCCGCAGCAAAGTGTTGGAGCGCAGCAGTGTTTTTGAACGCCGCGCACCCGGCACAGATCACGAACGGCAGCTAATCGGCGCCAATGTGGATACCGCGTTCATCGTGTCTTCGTGTAACGATGATTTCAACGTTGCAAGGCTTGAGCGTTATGTCGCTCTGGCTTTCGAGGCAGAAGTCACGCCGGTGATCCTGCTTACAAAGGTCGATCTTTGTGATGATCCGGCAGCCTATGTTGAAGCGGCAAGCGCAATTTCAAACCGTGTCGTCGTGGAAGTGCTCAACGCTCGAACCGACGAGCCAATTGCCAAGCTCTCCCCATGGTGCAAACATGGACAAACCATCGCATTTTTAGGATCATCAGGCGTTGGAAAATCCACACTGGTCAATGCTCTGTTTAAAAGCAACATCGCAGCAACAGCAGCCATTCGAGAAGATGACAGCAAAGGTCGCCACACGACAACGCACCGTCAATTGCACTTCGCACCCGATGGCTGTGCAATACTGGATACCCCTGGAATACGTGAGCTTCAGCTGACAAATGCTGAAGCTGGGATTGCAGAACTCTTTGACGATATAGTCACGCTCGTATCTCAATGTCGCTTCAGAGATTGTAGCCACGAGACCGAACCTGGCTGCGCCATTCAAAAAGCGTTGACAGAGGGAGAGATTGACGCGCCAAGGCTTGCTCGATGGAACAAATTGGTCGCCGAAGAGCGCTTTAATTCATCGACCTTGGCTGAACGGAAGGCTAGCGGTAAATCGCTGCACAAAATGATCCGCTCAGTCCAAAAGAAAAACAGAAAATAAAGCGGCGTGCCGCAAATAAACGCGCATTTTGATAATCAAAAACAGGGGCTGGTCATCACCTGCCCCCGTTCTTATCATTCATATTTAAGTCAGCTTATTTACAGGCAGCACAGAAGCGCTGAATGCGTTCGCAAGCAACTTCCAAAACATCGGTTGATGTCGCATATGAAACGCGGAAGTTTGGCCCAAGGCCAAAGGCCGAGCCATGAACAGCCGCAACGCCTTCTTCGGCCAGCAATTCCATGACGAAATCTTCGTCCGTTTCAATCACTTTGCCCGATGGTGCTGTTTTGCCAATCAGCGCTTTGCATGATGGGTAAACATAAAACGCGCCTTCTGGCTTTGGACATTCAAGACCAGATGCCTGATTGAGCATAGACACAACAAGATCACGGCGCTCTTCAAACTTGCCGCGCGCTTCTTCAATATAGTCTTGGGGGCCGTTAAGCGCTTCAACTGCTGCCCATTGCGCAATAGAACACGCACCCGATGTCTGCTGACCTTGGATCATGTCCATCGCCTTGATGAGTTCAAGCGGTCCAGCGGCATAACCAATGCGCCAGCCTGTCATCGCATAGGCTTTTGAAACACCGTTCATGGTGAGCGTGCGATCATAAAGCTTAGGCTCTACTTGCGCTGGTGAGTAATATTTGAACCCGCCATAGCAAAGGTGCTCATACATATCGTCGGTCAAAACCCACACATGCGGATGGCGCATAAGCACATCGGTCAGCGCTTTTAACTCATCATATGAATAAGCAGCGCCAGATGGGTTTGACGGCGAGTTGAACATAAACCATTTTGTATTTGGTGTAATCGCCGCTTCAAGCGCCTCTGGTGTGAGCTTGAAATTGTCTTCGATTTTGGTTTCAACGAACACATTCGTGCCGCCACAAATCGCCACCATTTCAGGATAGCTCACCCAGTAAGGCGCGGTAATGATCACTTCATCGCCCGGGTTCAGTGTCGCCATAAAAGCATTGAACAAAATCTGTTTGCCGCCAGTGCCAACAATCGTCTGCGCCGGTGTGTATTCAAGATCGTTTTCGCGTTTAAATTTCGCAGCAATCGCTTCGCGCAGCGGCACGATACCAGATACGGGCGTATATTTTGTTTCGCCCCGATTGATCGCGTCAATCGCTGCATCTTTAATGTTTTGCGGCGTATCAAAATCAGGTTCACCAACGGAAAGCGAAATGACGTCCTTGCCCGTAGCTTTAAGCTCCCGAGCCTTCTGCGTGACAGCAATTGTCGCGGATGGTTTTACACGGGAAAGAATGTCAGCCAGGAATGCCATTTATTTAGTCTCCATCGAGTTTAAAAGCCGGAGGCAGGCTGCCTCCATTTAGGCGCCGTCGCTATGCGCTAATTTTATTCAAGGTGCAAGCGTTTGAACGCCCTGTACAGATAAAGGCCGCCAAAAAGCAGAAAAAATGAACTTTTCTATAGCCAATGAATTCACCATTCGTTAACCATAAATTTAAAGGATTGGGGGATCATGACTTGTTACACAAATGAGTCGGATGGATATTTTGCAAAACAGCGCTAATAAATCAGTCGAAAAAGAACAAGTCTCAGCCTGCTTAATGCGCGCCGATGACGGCTCTTGGGTCGGCAATTATCGCGGCTATGTCCTCAAATCGGCTTTTCAACCAATATTCAGGTTTATTGGCGGCAAACTGCGCCCTGTTGCTTTTGAAGGATTGTTGCGCCCGCAAATAGACGAAACTCCCATATTGCCCAGCGCGTTCTTTGGCCAGCTTGAAGATGATCAAGTGGGTTTGGTGGAAGCCGTGGCGCGAACACTTCATGTGCGCAATGCTGCAAGCCTTCCGGCGCAGGCGCGTCATCTGTTCTTAAATTTCGATCCAGCCGCCCTTTCCTCCAAGTCCACATTTGAAAAAATGATTGATGATCTTGGCACTGAATTGCGGGCCTCTGATATAATGCCGAGCGCATGTGTTTGCGAAATCATAGAAAGCGCTGCCAAGAGCAAAGAAGACCTTAATTACTTCGTCTATTCGCTCCGTGCCCGTGGCTACCACATTGCTGTTGATGATTTTGGTGCAGAATCCTCCAATATGGAACGCATTGCAGACCTGACACCGGACATCGTGAAACTTGATGGCCCCATGGTCAAAAAGCTGATGGATAGCCCCGACGGCTACAAGCAACTCAAGAGCCTTATTGCGCATTTTAAAGAACTTCGCATTCAGGTGGTTGCCGAAGGGCTAGAAGCACTTTGGCAGATCGAAATGGCCGAAAATGCTGGTGCGGAAATGGTGCAAGGCTTTGCTGCTGCGATGCCGCGCCTAGTTCCGGCAGATTTTAGTGAATGGTTTCAGGGAACCAAGACTTTCCCAATGCCTTCCTTCGGGTATCCAGTCGCGCGTTAAGCTCAATATTTCTGACGATTTCATTCAAATAAATACGATTGCTTCGCGCCAATAGTTTTGCTCAAAATCGGCTGATTGTAATCTTGGAGACGCCGCGTGCTAACACTCTATTCCATGCCATCATCGGGCAATTCCTATAAGGTGCGCCTGCTGCTCAACCAGCTTGGCATCGGTTTTGAACATATTGATTGCGAATATAGTTCCGGCGCGACAACCAGCGATTGGTTCCGTGCAAAAAACCCAAATGGAAAAGTGCCACTGCTTGAGCTTGAAGATGGCCGCCTGATTGCAGAATCCAACGCTATTCTACTCTATCTGGCGCAGGGCAGTTCTTATCTGCCCGTCGATCTCTACGACCTCGCAAAAGTCCATGAATGGTTGTTCTTCGAGCAGAACTTCCACGAAGGCACCATAGCAACACGGCAAGCCATTTTTAAATATGAGCAGCGCGCCCATCTGCGGACGCCTGAACATCTTGACCCTTTGCTTGTTTCCGGCCACCGCGCGCTTGGCGTGATGGAAGCACAATTGGAAAAAACGCCGTTCATCGCTGGCAATGATTATACAATCGCGGATATTGCGCTTTATGCCTACACGCACACAGCTGGTGAGATTGGTAAATTCGAGATGGAACGCTTTCCGTTTATTAACAAATGGTTAAGTAATGTGTCTAAGCAAACACATCATGTGACCTTGGATTGGTTGCCTGCCACATAACGGCCACAAACTTACCTCGACATGGCCTAATTACGCGCCTCATCATGCCCCAATTTGATGCAAATTTTATCCAACAAGATAAAAGCTTAAAAGGCAGATCAAATTATGCGTATGTTACACAATGAACTGGAAATCGAGCGCGGCTATTGCCGCTCGCTTATGATTGTTGCAGGCACATTCTTTATCGCCAACCTGGTGCTTTTTATCGGCTTCACGGCATCGGCCAGCGCTCAAACAATGGATAGTGCAGCATCAGTAATGGCCCTTGCCAGAATGCTTGCCGCACCGGACGTCGCTTCCGATCTGACATTTGACAGCAGCAACCTGTTTATATTCGGCGCAATGGGTGCAGGCCTTTTGGTTATGGCTGGCGGTTTAATCGCCATGACAAAAAACCTCGTCCAAGATTTCACGCAGCCTGAAAAATCACGATATTAGCCCCACAATGTGCGGCTATTACTAAGCCCGTCATTTTGCCCCCCACCATACGGGCTTAGAAAAACGCCGGTGTAACAGCCGGCGTTTTTGTTTTTGGCTTTGAATTCGAAAAACTGCGCCTTATATACGCGCTATGAAAATACTCCTCACCATCGTTATAATCGCGCTCATCGCGGCCCTTTCATTCATCTTTTATGGAAGGGAGAAAAGCTGGCAATTATTTTTTGGCAATGCAGATTTAGGCACGATTGACCTCGCCAATATTAAACGGACTACAAAGCCGCATGATGCGCTTTTGTGCAGCGCGGATGTTTGTAAATCTGGTGCAGAAATAAATGAAACGCTTCCGACCTATAATGCCAAGGCTGAAGAGCTCATCATTATGATAGACAAGGCGTTTCAAGAAAGCGGCATGATCTATGAGCGCGTTGATGATCGCACCGATCCTTTGGCGGCACGCTATGTAACGCGCAGCAATCTAATGCGTTTTCCAGACACCAATCAATTTGTCGCCATTGATAATGCCGACGGCACATCCAGTCTCATCGCTTACGCCCGCGCACAAATTGGCTATTCGGATGCAGGCGTGAATTTAAAGCGCCTTAAAGCGATCACCGCAAAGCTGCCGCACTAAGCGGCAAGCCTCGCGGCCTTCGTATCAACTTTGGCTGGCATCAGTTTAAAGGCCAAAGCTTTTTGTAATCAGATAGGTCTTCTTTGTAGATACCATCGCAGGCAGATTTTTCGAGCGCTTCAACAAGCACAAAGCGATAGGTTCCGCCCTCACCTGCAAGGGTCCAACGGTTACTCGTGCCGCAATCGCCCAGACCACGTCCTTTGAAGAACGCGTAAAGTTCGCGCGTTTCACCATCCCAAACAATATTCCACGCTAAATCACTCACGCTCGGGCCTTCATTGCTCATCACAGGCAAAGCAAGCGGCGTGAACATATCGCCGTCCTGCATCCAAAAAGCATAAGGATAATTATAGGCACCCGCATCGCCGCAAGGCAGCGCTATGAGTTTATAACCATTATCCAACCCTGCTGAAAACCCGCCATCCACACGGCTTTGGCCTTCGCCGGTTTCATTGCTGCAACGCCCGGCTTCTTTTCCAAAAAACGTCAGCAAATCAGCGGGCACATCCGACCAGCTGGAATAGTTGGTAATATTGACTTCTTCAATCGCGTCATCTGCCTCGGTTGGCACATTGGCACTTAATGCCATAAGCGCATTATTAGAACCGATCCTGCCTTGAGCCTCATCGGCAAAGATAAACCCAGCTGTAATACCTGACAGTGAAAATGGCGCTGTCGTGCGCCCCGAACGCGTTGTGTAGCTGATTTGAACTTGCTTACCGCGCCGCACAGCCTTCATCAGCTTGGTCACGTTTTCCTGATCATTATAAAGATACTCATAGGTCGCAGCGCGGTAGCTAAGCTTTGATACATCAAGCTCCAAAACCATTTCGCCATCGACCATAATTTGCAAATTACTGCCACCGCGCAAAGCAGGCCGAGCGCTGATCACCATCTGCACAGGTGAATCCGGTGCCGCTGTGCGTCTAAAACCAAAACTTGAGAGAGATACACTCCGGTTCGCTATATAAATATTGCAAAGCAGCGCATTGTTACATGCCACATTCACATCGCGCACACGCTTGAATTGGTTGGCATGGGCGCTTTGGCCTATTCCAATAATAAGCATCGAGCATATGGCCATTACCCACAGCGCTATCATCGCATTTCTAGTTAATCTCGTCGATTGGGTCATGCTAAATTGCACCTTTTGATCAATTAAGTTTATGTGGGACAGGCGCAATGAAACTTCCAGTGCACCCGACTTGAGTTCCGTATAAACCTGACGACCATCGTGGGCAGAAATGCGCTTGAGAACAAGGGCTAAGCGTGCAAAACACCAACAAGTTTTCATATTCGCTCATTTGAGCCCACCAAGACTGGACCAGCTGAACATGCGCCGTATTTATGCCAATCTATTATTGCTGTTCGTCGGCGCTGTCTGGGGCATGGGCTTCGTTGCTCAATCAACGGCGATGGACGCAATTGAGCCAATATTTTTCACTGGCATACGTTTTTTAGCCGCAGCGATTGCTGTGCTGCCTTTTGCGATTTGGGAACAAAAGCGCCGCGCCCGCACAATGCCTGAGAGCGAACCAACTTTAACGCGCAAAAACATTCTCAATTTTGCAATCCTCGGCGCCATATTGTTTAGTTCATTGGCAACCCAGCAAATCGGCCTCTTGACGACTTCCGTTACCAATTCCGGCTTTTTAACGGGCATTTACGTTGTCATGGTGCCCGTGCTTGGTTTGCTTGTGCTGCGCCAAGTGCCGCACACCATTATCTGGCCTGCCTCGGCGCTCACACTTACAGGCATTTTTCTGTTGTCTGGTGGCAGCCTTACGGGCCTGACAACAGGCGATTATTGGACCATTTTATGTGCGGTCCTTTGGGCATGCCATGTGCTGTTTCTTGGCCGCGTATTGACCACACAGCGCGGCGGCAACACGCCGTTTACATTAGCAACAATACAATTTTTCACCTGCGCCATACTCGGCCTTGTGCTGGCATCCTTTTTTGAAACCGTCTCATGGGCAATCCTTGTTGCCGCAGCACCTGAAATCCTGTTCGCTGGCGTCGTCTCTGGCGGTGTCGCCTTCACGCTTCAAGCCGTTGCTCAGCAATATACAACCGCGCCGCAAGCTGCCATTTTCATGTCATCGGAAGCACTCTTTGCGGCCCTCTTCGGCGCAATCATTCTTGGCGAGCGCATTGGCTTTTCCGGTTACATTGGCTGCCTATTAATCTTCACAGCCATGCTCGCGGTTGAAATTATACCGATGTTACGACTGCGCGGACGCACTCAAATTTCGTAACAAGCGATCAACTCAAAATTCTATTGCAACTTTGTGATCGCTCTTGCCCAACCGCTTGAGCGCTCACAACAGAATTATGGCTCACGCAGTTCCAGCAAAACCGCACGAACACACCTAAATACGGCAAGTCGAAGCCAAATAAGGCATAATTATGTCGTTGATTTTACTTGATTTTTTAACATCAAGTGATTTGAGTTTAATTCCATTATCGCCCACATTGGTGAAGCGGAACGGCTGAACACCTCGATCCCCCAACCCTAAACGTTCAGACGTTGCGCATCTTTAAATGTTAAACTTAAAAGGAACACGACGATGAAAAAACTACTATCCGCAGCCCTAGTAAGTGCATCTGTTCTTGGCGCAACATTGCCAGGTTTTGCTGGTGAAGGCGAAGGTGTCGTAGCCGCCATTGAGCCGGCAACGGGCACAGTCATGCTTGAAGACGGTACCGCATGGACAGTTGGCGCAGAGGTTGATGTTTCAGCGCTCGCAGTCGGCGATTCAGTCAAGGTAACATATGAAGACGGCACGACAGTGCTGACATCTGTCGAAAAGATGTAATTTTAAGAATTCGGCGGCAGGCAATCTATTTTGCCTGCCGTTTTTCGGCCATCAATATGCCGTCAAATGACCGCTTGCCGGCATTCTTCCATAGCCCTAACATCGCCTCGTCCGGCAGCGCTTTAATCCTATAAAGCAGCTGTGTCCGGCCAAAACCTATTGGAATTTGACCGATGAAAAAATTTGCTTTTGCATTGATTATTATTGCCGCGGCAACCGCTTCAGTTTTTGCTGCAGAAATCGAAGGCACGGTAGAAAATGTAGATCTTGATAACATGAAGATCACGCTTGCCGATGGCAAGGAGTACAAGGTTGCTCAAGGCATTCCGCTTGAAATCTTGGCTGAAGGCGCAAATGTGATCCTCAACACAAATGATGATGGCACCGCAACTGACATCATGTTGATTGATTGATCTAAATGTACAAACCTCTGGACTTCGCTTCGCTGTTACATACGATGCGGAAAACGGAGGATGACAATGCCAAATTCTAAGCCAGATAATCCGCGCGGTGAACTGACAATACGAACGCTTGCCATGCCGGGCGACACCAATGCTGCCGGTGATATTTTCGGCGGCTGGGTGATGGCACAAATGGATTTGGCATGCGGTATTCGCGGCGCAGAACGCGCAGGTGGCCGCATTGTAACCGCCGCCGTCAATGAAATGTCCTTTGCCAGCCCCGTTAAAGTGGGCGACACGCTTTCAATCTATTCGGACATTGAAAAAATCGGCAATAGCTCAATGGTTTTATATATTGAGGCTTGGGCGCAGCGTTATCTAACAGATGTCAGCGAACGAGTGACTTTCGCACGCTTTACCATGGTCGCGATTGATACAAACGGCAAACCAACCAAAATTCCGCCCTTATCAAAGTAACGGCTGCACGGGTTAATATGGGCCTTCACCCATATAATTTTTAGCGACATACAAATGATAGGTATGAATATCATAGCCATATGCGCGAACTGTAATGTCACGTAAAAACGTCACATCTTCAAAAACCTTATCGACCATTTCATTTACGGGTAAAAAATCATCTGTAAGCACAAGTGCTGTTTGGCCCTTATGCACACTTGGATCAAACCAGAAGTCAAACTGATCGTTACGCAACCCCATTTTGACAACATCATCAGTGCCGCGCGTAACCGCCAGCATAGAAGCCGTACGGTAATCGGTTGTCATCACAAAATCTGGCTGAACTTCAGCTTCCGCGCGCGCGATTTCCTGCGCTATGAAGGACAAACCGTAGGAGATATCGATATCTCGAACACTTTTTCCATTATATTTATAAAGAGGATAAATGCCATAAATGACAAGCAGCCATGCACCGATTGTCAGGCAAAAGAATACATGAATATAAAACTCCAACTTTGAACGCACGAAAAACACAAGCATAGGCAATAGCACTGCGTAAGCCACCATATTCCAATATGGCAGAATCGTATTGGTAACGCTTAGAGCTATAAATGTCATCGTTGAAGCAATAACGACCCAGCGCGCGACACTGCGAAATTCACGTGCAGCCCCCGTCTTTTCCGGCCAAACAAACCGCACCGCTGCAATCAGAAAAACAGGGCCAAGATAAACCACTGAATTCAATGCCAAGAATATAAAATTATCTAAGGTGCCGCCGCCATTTGTCTGACCTATACGGTCTTGCAAATTATAGCGAAATGACGGCCAATCATTTTGCATATTCCAGATCAACACTGGCGCTTGCATCGCAAGCACCAAAGCTGCTCCTGCCCACATTTGCCAGCGCAGCAATAACCCACGACCAAGAGGTGTTACAAAAACAAATGCAGCAAAACCAAGCGCGAGGAATATACCGTTATACTTTGACAGCGCCGCAAGCCCGATAAAAAAACAAGCGCTCCAGTAATATGTCCAATTGAATGTTTGCTCTTTAGAGCTAACAACAAATAGTGCCATAAAATGTGCACAAGCCATCGAAAATACGATCAGCAGGCAATCCTGTATAGCAATAGATTGATAGCGCAAAATAAGCGGCGTCATCATAACAAAAAAGATCGACGCCAGAAATGCATCCAACGTACGCTTCGGAGCCAGTCTTTTACACCAAAACCACATAATCCAAGCAGCCGCAGCTGATGTGATCAGTGTTACAAGGCGCAGCGAATAGATCGACCAACCAAAAACTGCGTTACTGAAGGTTTGAACCCACGCCAATAACGGCGGATGGTCGTAATAAGAAAGCGCAGGGGTCTGTCCCCACAACCAGTAATAGGCTTCGTCTGCACCCAGAGGCATTGCAAAGAAATACAGCGCTTTGAAAAACAAAAATCCGGCAAAAAGAACAACCAAAACAGCGCGGGATGGTAAAACAGTATCTTCCCAGCTTTTTTCATGACACAATTTGGCATTAGCCATTTCGTCAACCTGTTCTATTCCTGTGTCATTCATATTCTAGTTCTCGCGGCGGCACATGATTATTGCCCACCCGCATCCAGCTATCACATGCTGCAATAGGACTTTGAACGCTGGCGTATATCGAAGTGGAAATGATCGTGGTGATCGCGGTCGCCCGGTCCAAGAACTGTACCAAACCGACCACACGCCTGCCCGCGCACAGATTTCAAAAAGCTCTTCTCACGCCAAGCAAAAAAGGCAGGCTTGGCAACTTTAATCACACGGCCGTTTTTCAGTTTGAACGAACCAATATCCACCGCATTGCCTTTGGAATGTTCCGACCATTTGTCTGTGCGTGCAATCTGACGGCATGAATAAGACGACATCTGCCTAATCTCGGCAATACCTGAAAGATAGCGTGAGCGTGCAGTTGGGCCAGCATCGCGTTGTAACCATTGCGCCATAGCAAGCGCTGCTTGGCAGTTCAATTTGGCAGCTGGTTTAAGCGCAACACCGCGTGCCAGACCGCTCACTTCAACAGGATATTCGATACCGCAACTGGCATTATCGTAAATTCTTGGAATATCTTTGAATGTCACATTCATGCGCTTAAGCGCAACACGGCATTGCTGTTCTTCGGCGGGCAAACCAGTGTTCTGCCGATTGCCAAAGCCTGGAATACCCAAACGCGGAAAAGAAAATATCGAACTGGTCTTTGTTGATTGATCCACGCCAGCACTTGGCTTCGGAACACCGTCCACCCAGCTTGCCCCCGTGCCGCAAGCAGCAAGGATTCCTGATGTGATAATCAAACTTAAGAAAGTCACACTTTTTTTGCGTGGCAAAGACATAGCCGCTTCATCCATTCGGTTTTTAGGCAATCGCCTAATGTGAGTCCCCGAACAGATTGTACGGCCCGTTGGTGAACGCGCCGTGTGCAAACTTGGTAAAGAAAGTGTTACATAACCCAAAAGGGGCCATAAGGCCCCTCAAATTCATGCAGTTTTGATATGATTATTCAACCAGTGATGCTGTTTGCAAATATTCATCCGGCGTTTGAAGGCTAGCTAAAGCACGCAGCGTATAGCTGGTTGTCACGTTCCAATCATTAAGCTGCACATTGCGTGCATCAATAACGATTTCTTCGTTCAAACGGCCCTCACCGCCCGGCGTTATAAACAATGTTTCAATGTCACCATTGGGCGCCATGACAGCATCTGAAACATAACCAGCCACTTGGCCATCGGCGGTCTCAACAGTCATGCCCATCCAAGCATCATTGAGCGGATGCTCTTCAATCATCGCCTCATCAAAGCTTTCAGAATAAGCGCTTTCGCCTTCAACGGCATAAGCGTTGGATAAATCATCAGCCTGTGCAACGCCAAGCGAACCCATAATAAAGGCGCTTGAAACTAAGGCCGCTTGCAAAAATGCAGCAAGGCCAGTTTTGCGTTTTGACGCTTCTGTATTTTTAAGGTCTGTAAACATCCTCTTATCCAATTCTTGTTTGCTCACTTCTGTGTTGAGCTTGTTGAATTTATCTGCGGCATTTACCGCTTTCTTGCTATATAAGCGCGCGAACCCCCATATTGGTTCCATAACGAACCGTTAACTTTTAGGGTCTGCAATGGTGTTAATAGCCGGAATTGGTTTTTTGCTTATATTGGCTGCAATTTACGCGCCCCAATATTGGGTAAAGCACACGATGGAAAAGCACAGTGAACCACGGGCTGATTTCCCCGGCACTGGAGGCGAACTTGCGCGTCACCTGTTAGAAACATTTAAGGTGGAAAATGTTAGCGTTGAAGAAACAGAACGCGGCGACCATTATGACCCGCGAGACCGTGTCGTGCGCCTGTCATCAAAGAACTTTCATGACCCAAGCCTGACCGCTATCGCAGTGGCTGCGCATGAGGTTGGCCATGCCATTCAGCATCACCGCGATGAGCGCGGCCTTAAAAACCGCCACCGATTGGTCAGCATAGCGATGGTGACCGATAAGATCGCAGGTATATTCTTCATTGCTGCGCCCGTACTCTTTGTCATTGTGCGCGCACCTGCCGCAATATTTGCAATGATTGCGCTTGGCATAATGCTCTTGGCAGTCCGCGTTCTAGTGCATCTCTTCACCCTGCCTGTTGAATATGATGCCAGTTTCAACAAAGCGCTGCCGATTTTAAAACAGGGCGGATATTTGCAAGGCGAAGATCTCGCAGCCGCCCAATCTGTGCTAAAAGCAGCCGCATTGACCTATGTTGCAGGCGCGTTAATGAGCCTGTTGAACCTAGCCCGGTGGATTAGGCTCCTGCGTTAATCAAGCAGGCACAAATTTGAGCGCGACGCCGTTTAAGCAGTGGCGCAAACCTGTTGGCTCCGGTCCATCATCAAAAATGTGGCCCAAATGACCACCGCAGCGGCGGCAATGAACTTCTGTGCGCGTAGAGAAGAACGAGTTGTCTTCTTTGGTGCGAACCGCATCATCAATATTGTCGTAAAAACTCGGCCAGCCTGTGCCGCTGTCATATTTGGTTTCGGATGCATAAATTGGTAAATCGCACCCTGCGCAATGAAATGTGCCAGCGCGTTTTTCATCATTGAGCGGACTTGTGAATGCGCGCTCGGTGTCCTCTTCACGAAGAACGCTAAATTGAGTTTCAGACAATATCGCACGCCATTCTTCAGCCGTTTTAGTGACTTCATAGGTCATATCACCAGCTTCAGGCGGGTATTTGCCCGAGGCAGCTTTCGCCGAAACGATACCAGCGCCAAGCATCGCGATATTCGCGCCAACAATAGAACTGTATTTTAAAAAGCTTCTGCGTTGCATGACGATCTCCTCAATTGATTATAGTCTAATTTTAAACTTGGTTCAAAGCGCGTTGGCATCTTCATAAAAAAGCCCCCAACCCTAAGGCTGAGGGCAGATTTTGATGTGTCCGAATTCACTTCGAACCACATGCAACCCTGCTATTAGTTTGCAGGTAGAAGAACTTTGTCAATCACGTGAATAACGCCGTTTGACTGGTCAACATCAGCGATTGTTACATTAGCAACATTGCCCTGACCGTCTTCGATCATGATTTTGTCGCCTTCATATTTGGCAGTAAATTCACAGCCGCCAACTGTTTTAACAGGGTGCGCGCCACCATCATCGTCCACCATTTTCGAAATGTCTTTTGACATCGCGTCTGCAGCAACAACATGACATGTCAGAATTTTTGTAAGCTGATCTTTATTTTCAGGCTTCAAAAGAGTTTCAACTGTACCTTCTGGCAAAGCTGCGAATGCATCATTCGTTGGTGCAAACACTGTGAACGGGCCTTCTCCTGAAAGCGTTTCAACAAGGCCAGCCGCTTTAACAGCAGCAACCAATGTTGTGTGATCTTTTGAGTTAACAGCGTTTTCAATGATGTTTTTATCTGCAAACATTGGCGCGCCGCCAACTTCTGGGTTCATCGCAAATGCAGTGGAAGCCGATGCCGCAACGATCAAAGCTGCAACGCTTGTTTTTAATGTCGTGAATTTCATTTTATAACTCCTCTAAAATCATGCTTTGTGCATGTTCAAAAGTAGTCACGCGGCAGCGTCTGATTTAGTTTCACTAAATACAAAAAAACCGCCGAAAATTTTCGGCGGTTTCTTCTGGATGGATTTTATAGGCGTTTATTGAGCGCTGATAACGCTCATAACCAATTTGTCATCCACTTTAATCGGACCATCTTCTTTAGCGCCGAGAGTGTACTCGAAAACACCTGTTTTCATGCCGCCAGCTTCAGAGTGAACCATCAACATAAGCTTGTCGCCAGAAGCAACTTCCTCAGTTAAAATAGCAGTCACATCCATGTTCATGCCTTCTTTGATTGGCGCATAGCCAACAACTGGGCCAGGTTTCATGGTGTCATCTGTACGGTGAACAACAAGCCAGCCATTTTCGCCGGCTGTAATTTCTGTTGCCGTCACAGTGCCGCCTGAAACATCTTGGTCCGAGGCTGTTACGCCCAGTGATGCGTGTGCAGCTGCGAATGCACCTGTGGCAATGGTCGCAGATGCAATCGTAGCAGTGATGAATGATGTAAGTTTAGTCATTGGAAACTCCCTTGTGTGATGTCCTAGTCACGGAGCAGCCCGACAAATAGTTTCACACACCAGCAATTAAATTTGCTGAACAGGTCCTGCAGCAAGCAAAGCGCCCGTTGGTTTGCCTGTGGCCGAGCCACCATCTGGCTCATCGGTAATCGCAAGCACCGCCTCAGAAGACATCGCAGCCTGAAGTTCCTCAGGCACATCGACTTCATAAATTGCGTCTGTCGGCAAAACACCCAAGGACACAGGATCTTGCGTGCCAGCAATGATCCATAATTCGAAATCACGGTTTTCAGCCGCTTCACCAGCCGTGCGCTTTAAGCGCAGTTTCTTGGCGCTATCGTCATAATAGGCAACAAGGCGAAGGTCAGAATTCTCTCCAGACATTTGCGCCACAAACACATTGCCACCATCACGTTGCGGCGGCGAAATAACATTATTCGCATAAAGACCGCCAACGACGATAAGCCCTGCCAGTGATGCAACAGAAAGCCCGCGCCAGAATCCGAGCGAACGCCACCAACCAGCTTCAGTGCTCGTAGATGTAAACAGACGGCTTTCTAATTTACGCAGCACAGAGGCAGGCGCTTCAACAGGCTCAACCTCATCTGCCAATGTTACAAATTGAGAGTTCCACCAAGCAACACGGCTGCGCAAATCGGCCTCTGTAACAATACGCTTTTCCAATGAAACGCGCTCGCCATGAGGAAGCGTGCCAAGCGCATATTCTGCCGCGAGCATCTCGTCCTTCTCATCTATGGTCACTTGCGAACTCATTGTTCCAAACATTCCCTTAAGCTGATGAGACTCCGGCGTAGCCAAGTCCGCATCGTGTTTATTGGCACGCTAAATCGCTCTGCCAATTCGTCATAACTATACCCTTCAACATAGGCGCCGCGCACTGCAAGAGCCTTCTGCTCGTCTAATTCTTGCAAGCAGCGGTCAATGCGCTTGCCTTCAGAGGTATTGATTGCCTCCTGTTCAGGCGTCTTGCTATCGTCAGACACGTCAAACGCATCATCAATATCAACGGCAATCGGCTTACGTGCTCTGATGACATCAATTGCGTGGTTTCTTGCGACCACAACAAGCCATGACATCGGGCTGTACTGATTGACGGCGAACTTGTCTGCATTGTTCCAGATTTTAACATAAATCTCTTGCAATGCGTCTTCCGCTTCGGCCCTGTTATTTAAAATACGCAGCACGACACCAAAAAGTTTCGCAGAGGTCAAACTATATAGCTGTGTAAATGCGGCGCGATTTTTCAGCGCGCATTGCGAGATCAAATTTCCAATATCGTCGGACAAGCTTCAATCCCTCCCGATGGCAACAATGCATCGTGCCTGCCAAACAAGCACGCGTTCTTGTTCATATTACGCCGGAGGCAGCTTACTGGATTGAAAATATTGTAAATTATTTTTCGCAGCACGGCTTAAAGCCAGTCAACAAGGTGCTGCCTCGGTAAAAAACCTATTCAATAGCAACGCTGCGAACAGGTGCCTGAAACTGAGAAAATGTGCCGTAAAGTTCATCGCCATTAGCAGTGGTGCGAAAAACACCTGTCGATTTTACCAAAACTTGCGGCCCATCTGTGGGCAATAATCGCAGAACAAACCGAAAGCCGGACTTATTGGCAATCGCTTCTTCAACACATTGCATCACCAACTCACGATCTTCTGGGTGGTAAGCATTAACCGCCGACACCAAATCCACCGGACCTGCTGTAGGCGACATGCCGTGAATGAGATAAACATCGCGGGTCCAATAAGTAAGGCCGGTCGCTATATCCAAGCGCCATGCGCCATAAGGATCAAAGCTGCTTAAGGGGTCGAGTAATGAGATACCAGTAAGCCCAATTTCGGCGAGGTCCTGTGAAGATTTTTCTACTTCACCAATTTGCATTGCAAGTGCCATTGATGACCTCCTAACTATTTAAGTAACCCCATACGCATCGCTTTACTAACAGCGTGCGCACGGTTTTGTGCATTGAGTTTTTGACAAATAGAACCAAGATAATGGTTGATTGTATGTTCCGAAATATCGAGAATTGATGCAATTTCAGCGCTGGTCTTGCCTGCAGCCGTCCATGCAAGACACTCTGCCTCGCGCGGCGATAACGCCATGTCAGATGTGCTTTTCTTAATTTCAAATTGCTTTAGCTTGGCAAAAATGGATTGCGAGAGAAAATTAAGCGTTAGCATTTCCTCCATCGATAAAGCATCGCGTTTGCCTGAAAACGAAACCGCGCCTAATTCACCAGCGGCAGTGTGAACGGAAAAATAAACGCCCATCTCCAAGCCGAAATCTCTGAACAATTCGACCGCAGCATTGGCTTTATCACCTTCGGCTCGCTCGACATTAATTGCGTCGAGTTCCCAAACAATAGGCTCTACGCTGGATTTCAAACGAGCAATGATGGGGCTTTTTTGAAGCAAGCCCAACTCATCATAGGCGTTGACGAGTTCCGGCGGCCAATTGGAGACAACAGACAAATCAGAAAGGTTTTGCTGCGCATCAGAAGGAATGTTGATGGATGAAAAATGTGAAAAATCATATTCTACGCAAATCGAGCGTAGCAACCGAAAAACATCATACGATGTTTGGCAACCAGCAATCAGCGAAAGGAATTTTGTTCCTTCAGATGTCGGCGCAGGCACTGCTTGTTTAATCGGAATCATTGAGTAACCCAGAACAAATTTCGCTTGGGGTGCAGAATCAACCGCACCACAAAAATGTACTATCTTAAAAAAATTAAGAAAATGACAAAACCGGCCCGCGCTCATTAACACGATCCGTTTCAATCAAAAGATACCCAAGGCGCAACAGCGCCATTTTGATCTCATATCCTTTATTGCGGCGGTTTTGCTACGCCTTTGCAATTCAGGTTTGCTGGAAAACCAGCCTTCTACTCACTCAACTCATGGAAGCTTTCTGCGAAGCTTTCTCATCATGCTATGGAATTTAGCAATTGGGTCTTAAATCCAAGTATGCCGCGCCAACACGATACGAGGGGTAAGTATTATGGGGCTATTTTTGACCATCATATTTTAACGATACACTAACCACGCCCAATCAAGGCGTGATAAAACTGCTTAAATCACAAGCGAATGAAACAACCTTCAATCAGCAAAAAATCAAACCTGAAATTTACGCCTCGGCAGGCAGCTCATCGCAGCCAATCATCCAGCGCACACCAAATTTGTCACGCAATGTACCAAAGCCAGCACTCCAAAAAGTCGCAGCCCAAGGCATCGTAATGTCAGCGCCATCGGCCAATTTATCATAAATAGCCTTGGCTTCATTGGCAGTCGCAAAATTCAGCATCACCGATGCGCCATCCATTTGTGCGCTGGTCTCCATGAGGTTATCCGAAGCCATGATCGTATCATCGCCAACTTTCAATTTGGCGTGCATAATCCAATTCTTCTTGTCCTCTGGCACACCAAATTCAGGATCTGGCGGCATATCAGCACCAAGCATTTTATCTTCAATCGTGGCACCAAGCACTTGCTCATAAAAAATAAGTGCTTCGGCACAATTTCCGTTGAAAAATAGATAGGGTATAATCTGCATGATCTTCTCCCAAAATTGAGAGAGAATTGTAGCACAGATATGTGTCAGGTATTCTTCACAAATGAAGCGGCGGATTCAAAATAAAATGAATTAGCTTTCATTCATCTGACTAAAACCCGCGCTATGCGCGCGGGCTGTCGGTCACAATCTCCACGTATTAATTGCCTGAGCGCGCAACATTGTTGGTTGCATCTACGGTGGCGTCCACGGCGTTGGCTGTGTCTTGTCCCGCACCTCGGATTGTATTGGCGCAGCCTGCAAGTGCGATGACGAATGTTGTGACCAAAATCGCTTTTAAAAATGACATTGTAAGAACTCCTTTGAAAAACGAATAACGCGCTAGCGTGTCACTGGTTCCCTGCCCTCCTGACATCGTCCTGTCAGTATCCCGTTGAATATTTAATATGCCCCCTTTCTTTCGCGGCATCATTTTCCCATATTGCACGTATGGCTAAACGACCTCCAAAAAAGACAGGCAACCCGTCACAGATTGACGAGGCTGCAGACGCACGCGCATCGAATGACGAAGCGCGCGACAATTCATTTATGAAAAACGCACCTGACCAGCCTTCTGGCATGGGAGAAATGCCGCAAGCCGAGTTTGAAGGCGCGGAGATTTCCGGCTCGTCGATTTCCGATTGGGTCAATCAATTGGAAGAAGAAGCCGCGCGCGATCAACGCCGCGAAGAAACTCGCGACATTCGCTCCAAAGCTGGCAAGCACCGCCGCAAAGTGGAGCAAAAAGCCGCCAAAGAAAATGTAAAGCGCGATAAAGACAAAAACGGCATCGGCGATAAACGCACCGGCGGCGGCACATCCATCGGTGGCACCAACGATCCAAAGAAGCGCGCCGCAGCGGGCCTTAATCCGGTTGCAGGTCTCGACGTATCGCTAGAAGAGGCAGGGCAGCTTGCTTCAACAACGGGCGTTACGGCCACGGTGGAAGCGCTCAAGGATTTAATCGACAGCGGCAATCCGCTCTTCAAGAACGGCCAGCAATGGGTGCCCCACCGCCCTGCCCGTCCGGAGAAATCCGAAGGCGGCATCAAGATTGAGATGGTCACGGAATATGAACCGGCAGGCGATCAGCCCACCGCGATCAGAGACCTCGTGTCGGGCCTGACAGACGGCGACCGCATGCAAACACTGCTCGGCGTTACCGGATCAGGTAAAACCTTCACCATGGCGAAAGTCATTGAGGAAACGCAGCGCCCCGCACTTATCCTTGCGCCCAACAAAACGCTTGCCGCGCAGCTTTACGGCGAGATGAAAAGCTTCTTCCCCAACAATGCGGTCGAATATTTCGTCTCCTATTATGATTATTATCAGCCCGAAGCCTATGTGCCGCGCACCGATACATTCATCGAGAAGGAAAGCTCGATCAATGAGCAGATCGACCGGATGCGCCACTCCGCGACCCGTTCGCTGCTGGAGCGCGATGATTGTATTATCGTCTCGTCCGTGTCGTGTATTTACGGTATCGGTTCGGTGGAAACCTACACCGCGATGACGTTCCAAATGTCGGTCGGCGACCGCGTCAACCAGCGCGAATTGCTCGCCGATTTGGTCGCCCAGCAATATAAGCGCCAAGACATCAACTTCGTGCGCGGCTCGTTCCGTGTGCGCGGCGATACGATTGAGATTTTCCCCGCCCACTTGGAAGATGCCGCTTGGCGCGTCTCGATGTTCGGCGATGAGATCGATTCCATTACCGAGTTCGACCCGCTCACAGGCAAGAAAACCGGCGATCTGAAAAGCGTCAAAATCTACGCCAATTCGCACTATGTCACGCCCCGCCCGACGCTTAATCAGGCGCAGGAGAAGATCAAAGCCGAGCTCAAGCACCGTCTTGTTGAACTCAATGAAGCTGGCCGCCTTCTGGAAGCGCAGCGGCTTGAGCAACGCACGCAATATGACCTTGAAATGCTCGCCGCGACTGGCTCCTGCCAAGGTATCGAGAACTATTCGCGCTATCTAACCGGACGCGCCCCTGGCGAGCCACCGCCGACGCTTTTCGAATATATTCCCGACAATGCGCTGGTGTTCTGCGACGAAAGCCACGTCACCATTCCGCAAATTGGCGCGATGTATAAGGGCGACTTCCGCCGCAAGGCAACGCTGGCTGAATATGGCTTCCGTCTGCCTTCTTGCCTCGATAACCGCCCGTTGCGCTTTGAGGAATGGGACGCGATGCGCCCGCAAACCATCGCCGTGTCCGCCACCCCTGCGGCGTGGGAGATGGAACAATCCGGCGGCGTGTTTGCCGAGCAGGTCATCCGCCCAACCGGCTTGATCGACCCGCCCGTGGAAATCCGCCCTGCCAAAGATCAGGTGGACGATGTGGTCGGCGAAATCCGCGCCACAGCGCAGGCCGGATACCGCACGCTATGCACCGTGCTCACCAAGCGCATGGCCGAAGATTTGACCGAATATCTGCACGAACAAGGCATCCGCGTGCGCTACATGCACTCCGACATTGACACGCTGGAGCGCATCGAAATCATCCGCGATCTGCGCCTTGGCGCGTTTGACGTGCTGGTGGGCATTAACTTGCTGCGTGAGGGCCTCGACATTCCCGAATGTGGTTTTGTCGCCATTTTGGATGCGGATAAGGAGGGCTTTTTGCGCTCCGAAACCTCGCTGGTGCAAACCATTGGCCGCGCCGCGCGTAATGTGGACGGCAAGGTCATCCTCTATGCGGACCGTATCACCGGCTCGATGCAACGCGCGATGGACGAAACCACCCGCCGCCGCGAAAAACAGGTCGCCTATAATGAGGCCAACGGCATCACGCCGGAGTCCGTCAAGTCCAACATCGCCGATATTCTCGACAGCGTTTACGAGCGCGACCATGTGACCGCCGATATTAAAACCGCGTCGGGTGGCAAAGCTGACGCGCTGGTGGGCAACAATCTTGCGGCGCACCTCAAAGCGCTGGAAATTGAAATGCGCGATGCGGCCGCCGATCTCGACTTTGAAAAAGCCGCGCGTCTGCGCGACGAAATCAAACGCCTGCGTGAAACCGAACTGGCGGTCATGGACGACCCTCTGGCCCGCAATACGGGTATTGAGAATACGAAGGATAGCCGGAAGCGGAAGGCTCAAGGCAAGACAAGCGTAGCGCCGTCGAAGGGTCGAAAGACAAGCGAAGCGCCGTCGACGACCGAAACCGTACCGAGCGATAAAACTGAAAACAGCGTTTTCAGAAAAAACACCCTCGACGAAATGACCGTTGGCCGCACGGAAAAACCCGCCACGCCTGAAGGGTGGAGCCAACCGCGCAAAACGTGGACGGAAGACGCTAAGGGTGGGTTCTCATCAGATGGTGCAGCGCATGGTAAGGCAGACGAAAAGGCGCAGGACTCCCCTTCTCCCAAGGCAAGCGTAGCGCCGCCGAAAGGTCGAGAGACAAGCGAAGCGCCGTCGGCGACCCGCGATGATGACAACCCTGCTCCGATAAAGAGACACCGCATTGGCGCTGGCTCTTATGAAGACCCTGCCGATGCGCGAAAAGCCAAACGCCGACCGGGGAAAACGGGACGGCCGGGGCGGTGATTAGGAAACGCAGAGAGTAGCAAAAGCCTCCAACGTCATTCTAGGCCTTGAGCCTAGAATCCATTCCATGATGGTGGCGAAGCAAACAGTTCTCATAGAATAATCACCTATGCTAATTTCACGCACCGTATAAGCTTACTGAGATAAAACGGAGTCCTAGACTTGCAAAGCATAGTTATCAAATCACTTGGAGTTTTTACTCGGGAGAACCCGCTCCTTGAGGACAGGCAAAGGAGGTAAATGTGTTCCAGCAGCCCAGTCAATATTTGCAAACACAGAACGAAAGTATGGATAGCAAGTAAAGGTCGAAACTCTTTCAATAAAACGCAATACGTCTTCATATTCACAATTGCTAAACCCTCCATATACTACGGCGTACTTTGCCTTACAGGTCAATTGTTTAGTACGCGCCCTTTTAATAAACACCTCAAAATCTACAAGTGCAACTACGGCGTCATTACCAGCCTCGTACTCTGGCTCAACACTATCCACTACGACATGAAATTTTTTTTCATTTGATTTAGCGCGAAAAAAGTCAGGCTTCACCAAAAAATTAATTTCAACAAGCTGTACGCTTTTCAGCATGGCTGCATCAACTGCAGCATTATACGAATTAATTTTTCTCTCAATCTCGGCTTTTTTCGGACTGGCCGAAAGTGCTTTTTTTCGGATGGCTGGATTTTTTTCAGGCAACGAGCTTTTCTTCGGTGAATTGGATGCCATTCTATGCACTCACTTTCTGCCGCTCTTCGTATGGTTCTGCGTAATTGTCATTAATTCCCCAAACGGACTGACATGTGTCCATTCGTTTAGCGGCAATACTCCACCCTGCCTCAAATCCATCAAAAGCATCTTCGAAGTTATTGCGATTCTCGACTTCCAACAGATCACACTCGACAAATTCTGGCTTAATATTCAAAAGTCCACAAATTCGAGCAACAAGCTTTATAGATGGGTTAGCCGTTGACGACAAAATCTGACTAACTCGCGCCTTTGAAACACCAAGAAGATCTGACAAGTCTTTTTGAGACATGTCAGCTTGATTTAGCGCATCCATGACTGCGAATTGAAAGTCGATAAGAGTATCTTCTTCGAATTCAATGAGTTCTCGATTAAAAGATTTCGATTTGAAATCAACCATTTAAATATTCCTGAAAAACTTTTGCAGCTTTTTGCAAGATTGCAGGGTCTGCTTTGTCTTTTTTCTTTGAAGGGTTACAAGCCGTGGCCAAAAACGTACGCCGGCCACCAATGGAAGTTTCGGCACCATAAAGCCGGAATTGATATGATTTAAACTCATATATAAATACGGTATCGTTATGGCCTACCGATATTCTAGTTTGCGGTTTGTACATACTTGTACCAAGGCCTGTCGGACCAACCTCCGCGTACCTGCCGAGATATCGCGTGATTGTGCGCTCATGCCTAATACTTGTGGTGTCCTCATTGCGCTCAGCCTTTTCCCTTAATTTATCAAGCTCACTTAACGCTTCACCAATACAAATTACATCACCGAAAGCGCCAGACACTATCAGTCGTCCTTCTAATTTCTTGGTGCTCGACTTTCGGCTCAATATCTTTTCTTACACTGCAATAGTTAAGTTATAACTAAACTCATTTCAATCGGTACCATGATCAATTCTATCCTTCAACCCCAAATTTAAATCACTTTACAGTGAAGCAACTTGAGTTGGATGAATGCATAATTTCAATTTTAACACCCGCATCTTGAAACCAATTACTTATTATAAGAATTCTCTGATCTTAATGAGACTTATCACAAAAAACTTATCCAACGCCCCCACCCGATCAGCTGCGCTGCGCTTGCTTCTCGTGCCTCCCCCGCCAGCGGGAGGAGGCAAAACCCTTCTCCGTCATTCTAGGCTTTAATTAAAACAAGCGCAGCGCCGTTGATAGAATCCATTCCGTGATGGTGGCGAAGCAAACAGTTCTCACAGAACAAACACCTAAGCGAAGTTCACGGAATGGATCATTCCACGGCGCTCCGCTTGTTCTAGGTCAAGCCCGAGCATGACAGTGCGTGTGGTGGATGTCGGCGCCTCTATCTCTCCCCTCGTGGGAGAGAAAGTGTTTTCCTTGGCTTGCGAAGCACAGCGAGCAAGTCATTGGAAAATACAAGAGAGGGGGCTGCGGTGTGAGGCGTAGATTGCAACCTTAGTAATTGGATACATACCCCCTCACTTGTAAAAACATAAGACTTAGCTAGAGCTAAGACTTTGTTTTTACTTTCTCTCCCGCCAAGCGCTGCACGACAGGTGTATTGCGAAGCAATCACCGAGAGTGGGGAGAGATAAACGCCCTCACCCGACCTCGCTTCGCTCGCCCACCCTCTCCCGCAGGCAGGAGAGGGAAACAAATAAACTTATCCACCCCCACAGACCTTGCCCGCATAATCGGCGCGAAGAAAACGAGGGCGATATGGACTGGCAAGGGGCGATCAATGTAAACCGTGAAGCGTTGCAGCGCATTATCGCCGTGTTGTTCACCATGGCGGGGGTGGCAACCGCACCATTGCCGCGCGGCGTGCGTCTGCCCCTGCTGCGCGTATTGCGTCCTGCTGAATCCGCTGTGCGGCGGCTGATCGTGATTGCTGCGCGCGGTATCAACGTCAAACTGCAAAACCGCGCTGCGCCAGACTTTTCCAAATTGTCGCGTAAGACCGATCACGTACCGAGTTTTGCACTGTTTGATCGCCGCAAGCGCTTTGCTGAAAAGCGCGCAGCGCTTCTGCCCCATAAGGGCGTGCCGCGCCTGACCATCTGGAATGCGCCAAAATCCATCGTGGCACCCACAACACGCGGTGACCATGAAGCGCGGGTGATGCTTCGCCTCAAAGCGCTGCAAAATGCGCTGAATGATTTGCCCAAACAGGCACAGCGCTTGGCGCGTCATCAGGCGCGCCGTTCAACGCTGCCTGCTGGTCCCAAATGCGTGGGGCCGCTGCGGCCCGGCTATCCACCCGCCCACAAAAAGCGTGCCGACCATGCGGTCGATTTTATTTTGCGTGAGTGTCACGCATTGGCCATGCAGGCGCGCGCGGCACCAACATGATGGAATATTTGAAACTTATTATCTTGCAACTTTCTGCCAAGCGGGAGGACGTTCACCCATGCGTAATTCAAAACGCCGTCATTCTAGGCTTAAAGCCTAGAATCCATTCCGTGATGCCAATGAAGGACATATTTCTATCAGAACAAACACCTCAGCGAAGTTCACGGAATGGATACTCGGGTCAAGCCCGAGCATGACGCCACTTTCCACACATCCGCCACAATTCGTTCAGCTTCAGTTCAGACTAGAATTAGTAATGTGCAATCATCGAAGAGGCACACTAAGCCCTCTCAAGGAGAACAATGATGAAAGCTGTAAAAACATCCCTCGCCGCATTAGCGGTTGCTTCAACGACCCTCGTGCCAATGGCCACATCCGCGCAAGCCGGAGAGCGCGGCTTTGCCCGCTATGAAGGTCAGCGCATTCAACATTGCGGTCCGCGTGATCGCCATTGCCGCAATGATGTCCGTGTTCGTGACCGTCATCGCCCTGATAAAGTGATCGTCAAACGCCGCGACAATAGCGGTAACATTGCAGCAGGCGTGCTTTTGGGTGTCGTTGGCGGTGTGATTTTGAACGAAGTGGTGCGTAGCAACCAGCAGCCGACCTATGTGCGTCCGCAGCCGCAATATCGTGCGCCGACCCATAACAGCAATGTCTATCCGCCAGCACCAAGCCGGTCTCAGCCGCGTGTTGTTCAATATGAAGGCGGCTATGCCTCATTGGAGCCGTGGACAGCAGGTTGGTATGAATATTGCGACGATCGCTACCGTTCGTTCAATGCCAAAACCGGCACCTATCGCGGCTATGATGGCAAAGACCATTTCTGCGTCGCAAGATAAGTCGATAAAAGAACAAACTAATCCACCGCGTGCGTGTGGGTGCTAGGGTGGACCCGGGACGCGAGTCTCGGGTCTTTTTTTGCGCCTATTTCAGGAAAGGATTATTGCGCCGCTCTTCGCCGATTTTGCCGCCCGGTCCGTGGCCGCAAATAAAGCCAACATCATCGCCAAGCGGCAGGACTTTGGTTTTAATCGAGTTGATCAGCGCTTCGTGATTGCCGCCCGGCAAATCGGTTCGCCCGATAGAACCGGCAAACAAAACATCGCCCACATGGGCAAAGGCCGCCGCTTCATTGTAGAAGATCACATGGCCCGGCGCGTGTCCGGGGCAATGATAAACGGCAAATTCATGGGCACCGAAGGCAAGCGTGTCGTCTTCCTCAAGCCAGCGATCCGGCACCGCATTACGCACCGTTGCAACGCCAAACATTTGGGCTTGTTTTTCCAGCGCTTCTAAAAGCGGCAAGTCATCCTTATGCGGCCCGATAATATCGACGCCGAGCGCGTCTTTCAAATCCATCGCCCCGCCCGCATGATCGATATGGCCGTGGGTCAACCAAATCGCTTCGATTTCAAGACCTTGCTCCTTGATCGCACTTTGAATTTTCTCGACATCGCCGCCCGGATCAATCACCACGCCGCGCTTGGTTTCGCTATCGAACAAAATCGTGCAATTTTGCTGGAAGGAAGTCACCGGCACGATAATGCCCTGCAATTGGCCGCTCATATTTTGCTCCTCATTTTATATTCTTATGCAACAGCTTCCAGCACCGCGTAAACTGCGGGCAATAAAAAAGGCAGCCCGAAAGCTGCCTTTGTATTCATTTCTGCAAGCAGATTATTTTTTGCCGAGGAACTGGCCAGCAAGGGCAGTTAGCACACCGCCGCCAACAGCGCCGCCGCCAACATTACCGAGCAAAGCACCAATATCCATGCCGCCCATCATACCGCCCATTGCGTCGCCGCCAGCAGCACCCGTTGCGCTACCAAGGATTGCGCCCAAAGCAGAGCCACCAGCAATACCGCCAAGGCCGCCAGCAAGCAGCTTAGGCAACACGCTCATAGCAACGTTTTTAAGCAGTCCACCAGCAACGCCGCCGCCGACCATGCCAGATATAGCTTGGATAATAATTGGAATTAAAGCTTCCATAGTCTTGTCCCATCAATAATTTTTGCCGTGGCTGAGTAAAACCGCCACATAAGACATCACAAACCCGCCATTAACGAATTGTCAACGGAAAACGCAATCTAGCACAAGCTGCCCACAGTAGAGTTTGGCTCTCTTTCAACTGTGGGCAAGTATTTTGACTTTATTCAGCAGCTTTTACAGCAGCTGGATTTACTAAGGTCGTATAATCGTTCATCAAAGTTTCAGTGATAGAGCCTGGAACAAAGCGATCAGCGCCAATCTCAGAAACTGGCGTAATTTCTGCCGCAGTACCAGTCAAGAAACACTGCTCAAAGCTTGAAAGCTCATCAGGCATGATCGTGCGTTCGATAACCTTAATGCCGCGATCTTTCGCCAATCCGATGACCGTGCGCCGTGTGATACCATCAAGGAAGCAGTCTGGCGTTGGTGTATGAATTTCACCGTCTTTTATGAAGAAAATATTCGCGCCAGTAGCTTCTGCAACATGTCCGCGCCAATCAAGCATCATCGCATCGGCATAGCCTTTGGCTTCGGCTGCATGTTTAGAGATTGTGCAGATCATATAAACGCCCGCAGCCTTTGCCTTACAAGGCGCGGTTGCTGGATCTGGACGACGATATTCTGCAACATCAAGGCGAACACCTTTGAGTTTTTCTGCAGGCGAGAAATAGCTTGGCCACTCCCAAATCGCGATTGCGAGATTGATTTTATTCGACTGAGCCGAAATGCCCATCATCTCAGAACCACGCCACGCGACCGGACGCACATACGCATCCTTCAAGCCTTGCTTATTCAGCAAGCCAACACATGCATCGTCGATTTCCTGAACGGAATAAGGGATTTTGAAGCCAAGAATTTCAGCTGATTTATGCAAGCGCTCATTATGCTCGGTCATTTTGAAAATATTTCCGCCATAAGCGCGCTCACCTTCAAAAACAGAGCTCGCATAATGCAAACCGTGTGTGAGAACATGAACTTTAGCATCTGCCCATTTGACATATTCATCGTTCATCCAGATGTGGCCGCCTAACTTATCGAATGGAACACTTGCCATTTGTCTTTTCCCGTCATTATTTGTGAGTCATTGGAAATGACGGTTACACCGCGCCGAAATTATGTCAATATGGCTGACATAATTTAAATTTAAAAAACAGTGTGCAGTCATTATGCCGACGATTTTCGATAAAGATGCCAGAGATCCCTCAAAAATCAACACGATAATTGAACTCTTGTTCTTTGCTTATCGAGATTTTATCGCAGACCCTGACGAGATTTTAAGTGCACTGGGTTTTGGACGTGCGCATCACCGTGTGCTACATTTCGTCGACCGCAAGCAAGGGCTAACAGTTGCTGAACTGCTTGATCTTTTAGGCATTACAAAGCAAAGCTTAGCGCGAGTTCTCAAACAATTGGTCGATGGCGGTTATATCGAACAACGCGAAGGGCCAAGCGACCGCAGGCAGCGCGAACTATACTTAACCGATATGGGCGCATTGTTGATTGAGGATCTCAGAAGGCCACAGTCTCGCCGCATATGCGAAGCATTGGCAAGTTCGGGCCACGGGGAGGACGATGCGATCAGGTTCCTATCTTCAATGATTGGACCCAATGCAAAGCATCAAATAGAAACACTGGAATAGGGCTATTCCAAGCGAAAGGTTATCTGATGGCAGAACCAATTACGACCAGTCCACTTGACGATGAAGCCCACCACATTCTTATCGTTGATGATGATACGCGTATTCGCGAGCTGCTAACGGAGTTTTTGTCACGCAATAATTATCGAGTGACAGCGGCAGAAAGTGCTGCCGATGCGCGCCGCAAAATGATTGGGCTAGAATTCGACCTGCTGATTTTAGACGTTATGATGCCAGGCGAAGACGGCGTGACATTTGCCCGTGCCATGCGCGAAGAACTCCGCGATGTACCCATCTTGATGCTCACCGCACGTTCTGACACAGAGCAGCGCATTGAAGGCCTTGCCGCTGGCGCTGATGATTACCTGCCAAAACCATTTGATCCACGCGAGCTTTTGCTGCGGGTATCCAACATTGTCCGGCGCACCGCAGCAACTGAATTGCCCGCAATTGAACAGGTGGTTTTTGGTCCCTACTCTTTCTTTATCAGCAAGCGAGAGCTGAAGAAAAATGGCGAACCGGTTAAGCTGACAGACCGCGAGCGCAATATTATGGTTCGGTTTGCAAATACGCCCGGTGACACGATACCGCGCCATGAACTTGTTGAAGATGCCACTGAAATCGGCGAACGTACAATTGATGTACAGATCAATCGCCTGCGCCGAAAAGTTGAAGATGATCCAGCCAACCCGCGCTATCTTCAAACTGTGCGCGGAATAGGCTACCGTCTTTGCATTGAGTAAAGACTGAGAACCTCTGATCAAAACTGGAACACTGCGGCGCAATGACTGATACCACGACACCTCCTGCTGCGCCGCACCACCAGCGCCCATTTTCGGTGCGCATCAAGCGTATTGCGCGCTATAGCCTGATACGTCTGCGCCAATGGTCCTCAAGGCTCACTCTATCATTGCCACGCGGACTATATGCCCGCTCGTTGATTATCATCATTGCGCCCATGGTGTTACTGCAGTCCGTGGTAGCTTTCGTGTTTATGGAAAGACACTGGCAAACAGTGACGCAGCGCCTTTCCACCGCCGTTACCCGTGACATCGCGGCGATCATAGAAATTGTTGATACCTATCCGGACGATGAAAACTATCTCAATGTCATAACGCTGGCCCGTGAGAAGCTCGCTCTTAACATCGCCATTCTGCCGCCTGATCCTTTGCCCGGCCCAGCTCCAAAACCGTTCTTCTCCATTCTTGACAGTATTTTAAGCCAAGAAATCACCAACCAGATCGGCAAGCCTTTCTGGATTGATACGGTGGGCAATTCAAATCTGGTCGAAATTCGCATTCAGCTCGAAGATAAAGTGCTGCGCGTATTTGCCAAACGAAGCCAAGCCTATGCTTCCAACACCCATATTTTCCTGTTGTGGATGGTGGCGACATCGCTGGTGCTGCTGTTCATCGCGATCTTGTTCTTACGCAATCAGATACGCCCTATTCAGCGGCTTGCCGATGCAGCCGATGATTTTGGTAAGGGTCGTCCGCTACCAGCAGATTTTCGCCCGCGCGGCGCCATTGAGGTTCGCAGGGCCGGTCTGGCCTTTATCAAAATGCGTGAGCGCATTGAAAAGCAGATCGAACAACGCACCGAGATGCTTGCCGGTGTGAGCCATGATTTACGCACCATCCTCACCCGCTTCAAACTGCAATTGGCATTGCAGGAACCATCAAAAGAGATTGATGCGCTGGAGAAGGATATCGCTGATATGCAGTCAATGCTGGAAGGCTATATGGATTTTGCTAAAAGCGAAGTCGAAGAAGAAACAGGCGAAGTCGATTTAGCCGCGCTAATTGCAGCATTCGAAGATGAGGCAAAAATACGTAAACACCGGATGAAAACGAATATTGTAGGCCGGAAGGATATCGTGGTGCGTCCCGTTGCCTTTCAAAGGCTTCTGGAAAACCTCATCTCCAATTCTTTTCGCTATGCGAGCCGCACAGAAATTGTTGCCCGCAATGCAAAAGGCCGCCTGACGCTTTTTATTGACGATAATGGCCCCGGCATTCCTGAAGACAAACGCGAAGAAGTGTTTAAACCATTCTACCGCCTTGATGAGGCGCGCAACCTAGATGAATCCGGCACAGGCCTTGGTCTTGCCATTGCACGCGATATTGCGCGCAAGCATGGCGGAAACATCACTTTGGATGACAGCACGCTTGGCGGGCTTCAAGTGATTGTCGATATTCCTGTCTGATTGCGTTTAAATAAGACGTTTGCCGTTGGGCACTTTTTTGTCTGTAGCCGCTAACACAATTGCGCCCTGCTCGTCTTCAAAACCCAAAGTGAGCACTTCTGACATGAGCGGACCGATCTGGCGCGGCGGAAAATTGACCACAGCCATAACTTGGCGGCCAATAAGTTCTTCTGGTTTGTAATGAACCGTAATTTGCGCAGATGATTTCTTCACACCAATTTCATCGCCAAAATCAATACGCATTTTGATTGCTGGTTTACGCGCTTCAGGAAACGGTTCAGCTTCGATGATCGTCCCTGTGCGGATATCCACCTTCATATAGTCATCAAATGAAATTGGGTCGCTCATCGTCATCAACCTTATGCTTCGCCCTGCGTTTCAAACATAGCATGATTAAGTGCATCACGCGCAGAGGCACCTGACCAAACAACCGTCTGGAAAGCTTGGAAATAGCTCTCGCAGCTTTCAAGCGCACTTGTCAGCATAACTTCGATTTGGCCCTGAGTAGGTTCAGCACCGCCAGCCAGCAAAAGAGAATGGCGGAACATGATCGCGCCCTCTTTTTCCCAAAAGTCAAAGTGCCCCATCAATAATTGCTCATTGATCAATGAGAGTAATTTAAGTAGCTCCGTCATGCGGGCCTTGCTGACCGTGATATCAAACGCGCAAGCAAAGTGCAGCGATTCATAATCAGGCATCCACGCATAGGAAACATGATAGTTGGCCCAATGACCCGCGACGGCAATAGCAATCTCATCATCACCGGTGCGCTCGAAGTTCCACTCCCGTGCATAAGCGATGTGTTCAATCACATCCACGGGGTGGGCTATACGTTCAACTTCGAAATCCAAAAGGCTCATTTGGTCCTGCATCCATCAAGGTTCTATCGACCGATGAAGCATAAGCGGTTTTTAAATCACCGCCGTGAGGCTCATCGCGAATCAATCAATAGATTCAGCATATTGATAGGACTCACAGTTAAAACCCCATCGGAGTCGTCACAGGCAAATGAGCTGTGGATGGAACTGCTTTGCTGGGGCCTAAATGGCACCTAAGGGATTCAACGCGCTGCGTTTTTTAAAAAGAATCCACAGGGCAAAAAAAATCAAAGAAAAGTGTGAACTGCCGCCCTCTGACTCAGCAGCAGGTTTAAGCGTTCACTTTTTGGACTCAAGCTTTGCGATCCGCTCTTCCAAATCAGTAATTTTTGCTTCCAGCGCATCGTTCACATCACGCGCCTTCACAGCCATTTCTTTGACCGCATCGAACTCTTCGCGCTGAACAAGATCCATCGAAGCAAGAAAGCGATCAGCTTGCGCTTGAAACACAGTTTCCGCTTCACGCTTCATGCCTTGTGCGGCACCGGCAGCATCCGTCATCAATCGAGCGAAATCGTCAAAAATTTTATTCGGACCAGATGTCATAGCTTTGTTTCCTTTTTCTCTAAACTATCTATGGTCGCGGCAAAAAGTTTGCAAGACAAAGCATACCGCCATAATGACGCGTCATAGATGTTTTACTGAGCCACCTTCTTTGAACTTAAAAAATGAGTGCCCTGATGTTCCCTATCGTGCTGCCACAGCTCGCACTGACCTTTCCCAATCTTGATCCTATTCTTTTTCAAATCGGACCGATTGCAATTCGTTGGTACTCCTTAAGCTATATCGTCGGCATCGTTTTAGGCTGGCTCTATGCCAAGTCGATCGTGCGCAATAACCGTCTATGGGGCGGGCAATCCCCGATCACCGACATCGATATGGACGACTTCATGCTTTGGGCAACCATTGGCACAGTGCTCGGCGGCCGCTTCGGCTATGTGTTTTTCTATGACTTTGCAGGCTTTATGGCGGACCCAGTGTCGATCTTTCAGATCTGGCAGGGCGGCATGTCGTTCCACGGCGGCTTCCTTGGTGTGACCATCGCCATGATATTGTTTGCCCGTGCACGCAAAATTCCGGTCTGGAGCTTGTTTGATGTTATCGCCACCGTTGTACCTATAGGCCTTGGCCTTGGCCGCGTAGCCAATTTCATCAATGGCGAATTGTGGGGCCGTGTATCGGATGCGCCTTGGGCAATGGCATTTCCAACCGGCGGACCGCAGCCCCGCCACCCGAGCCAGCTTTATGAAGCAGCGCTCGAAGGTGCGCTTCTCCTCGCCGTGCTGTTTATTGCTGTCTATGGCTTCAAAGCGCTGCACCGTCCGCGCCTCGCAACCGGTATCTTTGTTGGTGGCTACGGTATTGCACGCACAATCGTCGAGTTCTTCAGAGAACCCGATGCGCATTTGGGCTATCTGTTTGGCGATTGGTTCACAATGGGCATGCTGTTGTCATTGCCGATGGTTCTGATCGGTCTCGTATTGATCTTATCGGCGCGAAAAGTCGAATATCTAGCCCCTGAAACTGACCATGCTTAAACAAAAGCTTCTCAAGCGTATTCGCACATCAGGTCCGCTCAGCGTGGCGGACTATATGGCCGAATGTTTGTTTCACCCTGAGCACGGTTATTACACGCGCAGGCAACCATTTGGCGCGGATGGCGATTTCATCACCGCACCAGATATAAGCCAGATGTTTGGCGAGCTAACTGCATTGTGGCTCGTTGAAACATGGAGCGCGATGGGCAGGCCTGCCGATTTTTGCCTATGCGAAATTGGCCCTGGCCGCGCAACTTGGATGCGCGATATATTGCGCACAGCGCACAAAGCTGATCCTGAATTTGTTGCCGCTGCAAAAATCCATCTCATCGAAAAAAGCCCCCGATTGATCGACGTGCAAAAAACAGCGCTTTCAGAGCACGAGGGCCAAATCAAATGGGTTTCCACAATCGATGATTTACCAGCATTGCCAACGCTGCTCATTGCCAATGAACTATTTGACGCACTGCCGACACGCCAATATGTAAAAACGACAAACAAGTGGGCCGAGCGCGTTGTGTCAGAGCAAGACGGCGAACTCATATTCACCATCGGCACTGGCACCATTGACGCCGATACATTGCCGCTCAGTGCAGATGGCGCAGAAGAAAGCAGCATATTTGAATATGCCCCTGCCCGCGAAGCTTTAGCGCAAGAGATTGCCAGCCACATAGCAGAGCATAAGGGCGCAGCGCTCTTCATCGATTATGGACACGTAAAATCTGATCTGGGTGACACATTGCAGGCAGTGCGTGCGCACAAACAGGAAAATGTTTTCGCCAATCCAGGCGACGCTGATCTGACCAGCCATGTTGACTTTGAAACGCTCAACATTGCTGCCAAAACGGGCGGCAGCTCTATTTACCCCATCATAACGCAGGCCGAATTTCTGCTAGGCCTTGGCTTAATTGAACGGGCAGGATTACTCGGTACGGGAAAAGACCAAGCAACCCAGCAAGCGATAAATGATGCGGTTAACCGCTTAGCAGGCAATGGTGCCAACCAGATGGGCGATCTGTTTAAAGCAATGTGCATCACCTCAACGGGCCTTGTGCCACCTGCCCCTTTTGGCCAGCCCAACGCCACGAATGACACTCAATAATGCAGCCGCTTAGAAGGATATTTTGATGACACTCCCATCTGTAAAATCAAACCCACTGGAAGCACTAAGCACAAGCGGCATCCGCCACGGCTTCTACACCCGTCAAGGCGGCCTGTCCTCGGGCATCTATGAAAGCTTGAACACTGGACTTGGCTCAAAGGATGATCCTGAGCTTGTAATGCAAAACCGTGAGCGCATTGCCGCAGATTTGGGCGTAGCAGCCACCCATTTGGCCGGATGCTACCAAGTCCATTCAGCCGATGTGATAAGCGTTAACGCGCCAATGGGTGCTGAGCGACCTGAGGCAGATGGCATGGCAACCAATCAACGCGGCATCGCTTTGGGCGTATTGACCGCCGATTGCGGCCCGATCCTGTTTGCCGATGCGCGCGCGCAAGTCATCGGTGCGTGTCACGCTGGCTGGAAAGGCGCACTGACAGGCGTTGCGGAAAACACAATTGAAGCGATGATTGCGCTCGGTGCAAAGCGCGGCAATATCTGCGCCGTACTTGGCCCATGCATCGGCCAAAACAACTATGAAGTTGGCCCAGAGTTCAAAACGCGTTTTGCCGATCAGGCTGAAGCTTTCAACATCTATTTTTCCGCTTCAGCAAAGCCAGAACATTATATGTTCGACATGCAAACATTCATCCTCGACAGGCTAAAAGCGGCTGGCGTGAAGGCAAGCAAAACCGGCGAATGCACTTACGACGATGAGGAACGCTTTTTCTCTTACAGACGAACGACGCACAGAAATGAACCTGATTATGGACGCCAGATGTCTGCAATTGCACTTATTTAGAGAAATAAATGTTCACTTCACCAATGAGAAAAATAACTCGGCCTTGATTTGAACGCCCCATAAGGTAAACCTAAGGCACCAGAACCTGCGCGGCTATGGGCATATCGGTATGGGGTCAAGATGACACACGCACAGACAATGATTGGGTTACGCGCCTTTACAGCTTTATTAGTTGCAATATCGCTGGCCGCTTGTACTTCAACAGATTCCAGCCTTGGTGTGGAAACAACCCCGCAAGTAACGACGCCAAGCGTTGTCGTACCAACCGCAAATACGGGCGTGGAACTGGCAAGCAATCAACCAAATGCGACTTTAGGAAATGTGTATTTTGCGCCGATTGTAGGCGCACCTGTTTCCAAGATAACGACATTCTCAAAACGTCTTTCAAGCGCAGCACCGCTCAATTCGATTAAACTACAGGGGTCGAACTCCAACACGGTTGATCATGAGATTCGCGGTTACTTTTCTGCCTTTTCTGAAAGCGGCCAGACGACCATCATCCATGTTTGGGATGTATTCACACCGCAAGGCCAGCGCGTGCACCGTATTCAAGGCCAAGAAAAGGTCGCGGGCACCGGCACAGAGCCTTGGTCTGTTGTTCCAGAAGCCACTATGCAACAAATTGCAGACAGTGTTTTGAAACAATATACGAGCTGGCGCTCAACATCTTGATGCGCCAAGGACACGAATTTAAATGAATCACAATTATTTTGATGATTCAGAAGTGTTTTGCCGGCTTTGGGTTGCATCTTTTTGTGCGACCGCTAAAAGGCCTTAAACTGCACTCAAAAGCGCTTAGCGAGGCGATCAGGCATGAAATTATTTGCTGGAAATTCCAACCGGCAGCTTGCCGAATCTGTAGCAAAATATTTGGGCGTAAGCGTCGGGCGTGCAAATGTACGCCGTTTCGCAGATGACGAAATTTTTGTAGAGATTCAGGAAAATGTCCGAGGCGAGGACATCTTCATCATTCAGTCCACATCACGTCCAGCAAATGACCATCTTATGGAATTGCTGATCTTGATTGATGCGTTCCGCCGTTCATCAGCGCGCCGCATAACAGCCGTGCTTCCTTATTTTGGCTATGCGCGCCAAGACCGCCGCGCCCAAGGCCGCACACCAATTTCAGCGAAACTGGTTGCCAACCTTATTACTGAGGCCGGTGCCGACCGTGTACTAACGCTTGATCTACATGCCGGACAGATTCAAGGCTTCTTTGATATCCCAACGGACAACCTTTATGCCGTGCCTGTTATGGCCCGCGACATCAAAGCCAAATATAAAAACCTAAACGATGTTATGATCGTTTCACCCGATGTGGGCGGCGTTGTACGCGCACGCTCACTGGCAAAACGCCTCGATGATACGCTTCTGGCAATTGTTGATAAGCGCCGCGATCGCCCAGGCGAATCTGAGGTCATGAACGTCATCGGTGATGTATCTGGCAAAGATTGCTTTCTCATCGACGATATTATCGATTCAGGCGGCACTTTGTGTAACGCGGCTGAAGCTTTGCTAAAAGATGGTGCTAAAAGCGTGACTGCTTATATCACGCACGGTGTTCTTTCCGGTGCTGCTGTTGAGCGCATTACAAATTCAAAGCTCAAGGAATTGGTTATCACTGATTCCATTCAGCCATCCCCTGAAGTTGCTGCCGCAGATAAAATCAGAGTGATATCCATCACAGATTTGATCGGTGAAGCTATTGCCCGCACAGCGCATGAACAATCAGTTTCGAGCCTGTTCGACTAAAAGCAGTACATATTAGACCGTTTAAAGTGTTGAGACGCCAGCAAAGTCTTGCAAACGCAAGCTTTGTCGGTTATGAGCGCGCATCCGCGCAGACACCCTTGGAGGCAGCGCGGTGGATATCCTTGTGATATCGGTTAAGGCGAAGGTTTTAACCACTCCATATTGTCCTCGAAAGGAAACGCTATGAGCGACGCAGTCGTACTCAAAGCCGAGGCGCGCGACCGGGTTGGTAAGGGGTCCTCCCGGGCTATTCGCCGTCAAGGTAAAATTCCAGCCGTAATTTACGGTGATAACAAAGACCCAATTTCTATTGTTCTTCCTGCCAAGGAAGTAACATTGATGCTTCATCAGGGCGGCTTTTTGACAAAGCTTCTTGATATTGAAGTTGACGGCAAAAAACACAAAGTGTTGCCGAAAGACTATCAGCTTGATCCTGTAAAAGACTTCATGATGCATGTTGATTTTCTACGCATCTCAAGCAAAACAATCGTGACTGTGAACATTCCAGTACACATCGAAGGCGAAGACAAGTGCCCTGGCCTTACAGCTGGCGGCGTTTTGAACATTGTTCGTCACGAAGTGGAAGTGAACTGCCCGGCTTCATCAATTCCGGAATTCTTCACAATCGACATCAGCAAATCTGTTATTGGCGACACGCTCAACATCTCTGATGTTGCTCTGCCTGAAGGGGCAACGCCAACGATTACGGACCGTGATTTCACGATCGTAACAATTCAGGCACCTGGTGGCGGCGCAGCTGAAGAAGAAACAGATGCACCTGAAGCAAGTGAAGTTCCTGCAACGGCTCAATCTGAAGAAGGTGGCGAGGCGTAATCCTCTCCCCTTATAGGCGACTGGCCACCTGAATTACAGGAGTGTGACTGATGCAAATTATTGCAGGTTTGGGAAATCCCGGCAGTCAACACGCAGGCCAGCGTCACAATATCGGCTTTATGGCGGTGGACGAAATTGTCCGCCGCCATTCTTCTTTTTCGCCTTGGCAGAAAAAGTTCTCAGCCGAAATTTCCGAAGGCCGTATCGGCTCGGAAAAAATTCTCCTCATCAAACCGCAAACCTTTATGAATAAGTCCGGTCAAGCCATCGGCGAAGCCATGCGCTTCTACAAGCTGACAGAGCAGGACATTACGGTTTTCTACGATGAGCTAGATCTTGCCGCTGCCAAAGTGCGTATCAAACGCGGCGGCGGTGCTGGTGGGCACAATGGCATTCGATCTATGGATCAGCATTGCGGCCAAAACTATCAGCGTGTACGCCTTGGTATCGATCATCCAGGCCATAAGGACCGCGTGACCGGCCATGTACTTGGCGACTTTTCGAAAGCTGACCAGATATGGCTAGAGCCCCTGCTTGCAGCTATTGCGGATAATGTTGAGCTATTGGTCAAAGGCGACAATTCTGGCTTCATGAACAAGATCGCTCTGGCTGTTGGTGATGTTGCGCCAAACCAGCCCAAAAAAAAGACTGAAAAGCCCGTACCAAAGCCGCAGAGCCACATTCGCCAAGCGCGCAGCAGTGCACAAAAGCCCGATGCACCAACAACCGGCCCAATGGCCGACATGCTCAAAAAACTTCTCGGAAAATAATCTGAGGCATATCAAAGTACAAACAAAAACCGGACGCATGATGCGCCCGGCTAAGTTTGTAAGTGGTTTTTCTGCGCTTATTTAGAAGCACCGAGCAACGGCGTGATGTTGCGAATTGCAACGCGGCGGTTGCGTGGCTCATCCCGTTGCGTGTTGATCTTCAGATGCGCTTCGCCATAGCCTTCAACAACAAAGTTTTCCGGTGGCAATCCATAGTTCATAGTCAAAATACGCGCGACCGTTTCTGCTCTGCGGTCAGACAATGCAAGGTTATAGACTTCGCCGCCAACGGCGTCTGTGTGCCCCTCAATCAAGAATACAGCCGATGGATTTTTATTGATGACATCTGCAATCGCAAGGGCCGCTTTTTCAAGCAAGATCACTTGGCTCTGGCGCACTGTGGCACTGCCTGTATCAAACTGGATATTATCCAGATCAACACTACGCATGGTATCACGCAAACGCTCCGATGATCGCACTTCACGCAATGTATAGGCTTGGCGTACTTTCTCTACAGGCGGCGCAAAGAATGTTTCGCGTAAACGCGCCTGATTTGCATTGCGCGCATCGACGACATAGAGGCCGCGGTCAATCGTCAGATTTATCGGCGGAAGTTCGCGGTCATAGTCAACATAGTCGACACGGCCACGATCAAGGCTATCAATCAGAACAACAACACTGCCATCGCGGCGAACGCGCTCACGGCGCAAAATATCACCGTTTGGTGCGCGTGTTGTAATGATTTGAACGCCATTAGGACGTGTCATTGTTTCACGGCTCAAACCATTGTCGAGATCTTCGTAATAAACATCAACATCATCACGGCGCAGCAATGCGTTTTCATCCTTGCGCACGAAATATTCGCCGTTACGCTCAATGATCACACGGTCGCCTTGGTCTTCCACCAGCTTTCCGCCAAGCATTGGCACAAGAACGCCAACCGCAACGCCTACCGCAGCAGCGCCGAGCAACTCGTTACGGCGCTTACGGGCATCATCGCGGCGCTCTTTTTCAGCTTTATCAAGCGCTGCTCTTTCCTGCTCTGATACTTTTTCAGGTAGAACAGTTACCGGCGCGCCTTTTGTCTCTTCGATAATCACTTCAACTGGCTTTACGACAACTTCAGGCTCTTTGACCTCTATACTAATTTCTGCTTCATCCACGACTTCAACATCGGCAGGTTTCTTATCCGCAGGTTTTTCTTCAGCTGAAGCTTTAGCAGCTGGCTCAACTTGTGTTGGCTGCTCTGCCGCTTGATTATCTGCGGCAGGCTTTTCTGTATTTTCAGCGGCTGGTTTTTCTTCTGTCGCCTTTGCTTTTGGCGCAGGTTCTTTCATCGCTGGCTCTGCAGGAGCAGCTTCTTTTGCAGCAGGTGCTTCTGTTGCAGGCTCTGGAGCCGCCTCTTTGGCAGGCGCTTCAACCTTTGGTTCTGCTACCGGTTCCTCAACTACTGGTGCTTCGGCTTTTGGTTCAGCTTCGGCTTTTGGTTCCGGTGCTTGAACTTCAGCATCTGGCGCAGGCTCTTGAACAGGCGCTTCAGCCTTTGGTTCTGGCGCTGATTCGGGTACTGGTTCTGGTGCAACTTCTGGCTCAGCAACAGGCTCTTCTACAGGAGCAGGTTCTGCAGGAGCCTCTGGCTCTGGTACAGGTGTCTGTGCAGCTTTAGCGGCTTCAAAATCTGCTTGTGCTTGGTTTACACGCGCCTGAGCAGCGTCAACAGCCTGCTCGGCAGCCTCAACGCCCTCGCCTGATGCGTTGGCCGCTGCAAGTGCCGCGCTTGCTTCACTGAGCGCTGCCAGTGCATCATTTAAAACTTGAGCAGCTTCTGCCCCTTGAGCAACTTTAAAACTCATCTCAGAGCCGGAAGGTACGCTCATCGACGCCATAGCAGGCTGAAATGCAATCATAAGGGCCGTAGTGGCCATCAACGTTTTTCGTAAAATCATAATTCACACTTTCTATTAAGCCTAAAATCTCAAATATCTGATTTCATAGGCAGTGAGCGTGATCGGTCACGCGAGTCCCTTCGCGATTAAAACGTGTGGCAGTCAATTGAGTTCCCATTTGGGCAGATTAGAAAATGTTTATCCGCATTAAGCCGCACCCTTTAAGTGCATAAATCCTTGACGCGGCGGGGGTGTATCATGCAAAGCCTGCACAACTAATCTTATTAAAGGATGTCCGATCATGGGCTTTAAATGCGGCATCGTTGGATTGCCAAATGTTGGTAAATCCACACTCTTCAATGCACTGACAAAAACAGCAGCAGCGCAAGCGGCAAACTACCCCTTCTGTACGATTGAACCGAACACCGGTGAAGTCGCTGTACCAGACGCACGCTTGTTCGATATTGCCAAAATCGCATCATCAAAAGAGATCGTGCCAACACGCATCAACTTTGTTGATATTGCAGGTTTGGTGCGCGGCGCATCAAAGGGCGAAGGCTTGGGCAACCAGTTCCTCGCCAACATTCGCGAAGTCGATGCCATTGTTCATGTGCTGCGTTGTTTTGAAGATGATGACATCACCCATGTCGAAGGTAAAATCGATCCGGTTTCTGACGCAGAAACCGTAGAAACAGAGCTTATGCTCTCAGACCTTGAAAGCCTTGAGCGCCGCATCACTCAAATGCGCAAACGCGCAACAGGCGATGACAAAGAAGCTAAATTGCTGCTTCCAATGATGGAAGATGCACTCAAGCTTTTGCAGGATTCAAAACCTGTACGCCTATTGCTCGATGGTATTTCTGCAGAAGATTTGAAAATTCTCAACACGCTGAACCTGCTAACGTCAAAACCTGTTTTGTATGTTTGCAATGTTGCCGAAGAACACACAGCCAATGGCAATGAGCACAGCGCTGCCGTCGATAAAATGGCAGCTGAACAAGGCGCGCGCAGCGTTCTTATTTCTGCAGCCATTGAAGCTGAAATCGCGCAGCTGGATGATGAAGAAGCGAAAGAATATATGGATGCGATGGGACTTGAAGAGCCAGGGCTCGACCGTCTTATCCGTGAAGGCTACAAGCTGCTTAGCTTGATTACATTCTTCACTGTCGGCCCGAAAGAGGCACGTGCGTGGACAGTAAAAGAAGGTTCTAAAGCACCGCAAGCAGCGGGCGAAATTCACACTGACTTTGAAAAAGGCTTTATCCGCGCGCAAACGATCGCATTTGATGATTATGTATCACTTGGCGGTGAAACAGCAGCCAAAGAAGCCGGTAAAGCGCGCGACGAAGGCAAAGAATATGTCGTGCATGACGGCGATGTGATGCTGTTTAAGTTCAACGTTTAATAGTCGGGACTAATCCCTATTCGCTATCTTTAAGAACGCGCCGCGCAGCTGAAAAATAGTTGCGGCGCGTTAAAACGCCAATCACAAATAAGGTGGAGCCAAAAAGCATCCACGGATTGATGAACCAGCCGAGATAAGCCAGTGCGAAAAAGATGCCGCGCAACCCTGCTGTAAAATGGCGGCTGGCAATAATGTTCATTTCAGCAGCTTCGAGGGCTGCTTTTTTTCTAACCTCAAGCGGCGCTCTATCGACCATCGGAACGCTGCCGATTAAAATCGAACAATAGTTAAAAAGCCTGTGCGACCAACCGAATTTGAAGAATGAATAAACAAAAATAAATGTCAGCCCAAAGACTTTTAGCTCGAACAGTTCTCTTGGGATTTCGGTTTCCACTGGTAGGTCGCGGTATATTTCCAAAACCTGATCCGTTGCGCCTAAAAGCGCAAAGCAGCCACCTATTGCCAAGATACTGGCCGACCCAAAATAAGCCGCGCCATTTTGCAAGCTCTGCATAATCTGCGTATCAATCATCCGCAAATCGCGGGACGCCATTTCCAGCATCCATTCACGCCGCCGCCGTGCCATAAGCATCGACAAGGAGTGATTGCGCAGGAATGAATAATCATTCACAACTTCAAATAAAAACCAAGCGGCGGCAAAAAAGCCAAACGCAATCCAATCCATTTGTGATACCGAAAACATCATGAATATTTATTGGCAGATTTTTTCGCCGCTGCACAGATGCAATACCCGTTTGGGGGGAATTAAACTGCCATGATGACACAGACCCACACTTTAGTGGCCGCATGCCTGTTTGCACGTCCTGAGCGCCCAGCTCGCCAGAACCTTGCCATATTGATCGGCAGCTTTTTGCCTGATGCGGCCATCTACATATTGTTCATCTGGTCGAAATTCGCACAAATTCCAGAAAACCTACTTTGGCGCGATCTTTACTTCTCCGAACCAATGCTGACTTTCACAGCCATTGGAAACTCATTCCCGCTTTACTTTGTGATCTTGCTGATTGCCATTATGTGGGCAAAGCGAAGCACAACAGAAGAAGATTACGGAAAACTTGCGCTGAGCAGCACATTAGGGCTGCTTGCTTTGGCTGCAATGACGCATCTGGCCGGTGATCTGCCTGTCCACGCAAAAGACGCCCATCCACATTTCTGGCCATTGACCGGCTGGCGTTTCCATTCACCGGTCAGCTATTGGGATAAAAATCATTATGGCGGCATATTTTCTCTGATAGAGGCAGCACTAGGCGTGGTTCTCTCCATCATCATTTTCCGCCGCTTCAAACAGCTGTGGGTGCGGCTTTTAGCACTGCTGGCACTGTTTACCTATGTTGCAGTACCTGCATATTTTCAAATGATGATGGGATAAATCATGAAGACCTTAATGGCCTTCATACTCAATCAATGTACGCACCGGAACGCCAAGCGCTTCGATTTTCTTGCGCCCGCCAAGATCCGGTAAATCAATAACGAAACAAGCAGCCACAACATCGGCGCCCATCTGTTGCAAGAGCTTCGTAGCAGCTTCAGCAGTACCACCAGTGGCAATTAGATCATCAACTAAAATGACTTTCTGGCCCGGCTTAACCGCATCACGGTGCATCTCCATCTCGTCCACGCCATATTCAAGGCTATAGGCGATCTGCACCTTGTCATAAGGCAGCTTGCCCTTCTTGCGGATAGGAATGAAGCCAGCAGATAATTGGTGCGCCATTGCGCCGCCAAGAATAAAGCCACGTGCTTCAATGCCCGCAATCTGGTCCATCTTTGTGCCGACATAAGGATAGACAAGCGCATCGACAGCTAAGCGAAAGGCTTTGGCATCGCCCAACAGCGTTGTGATATCACGAAACATGATACCCGGTTTTGGATAGTCGGGAATATCGCGAATAGAGGCTTTAAGTGCTTTATTCAAATCCATAATAATTCCACTTATTTCCTGTTGTTGGGCTTAAACCAAGGACAAAGAAAAGGGCGCCGCAGCGCCCTCGTCATACAATTTATAAGAGCTTAGTGCTCTAGCTTTGCATAGATCTGCTTCTTTGTAAGATACAGGAACACAGCAAAGATAAGAAGGAAGATAATCACTTTGAAACCAAGTGATTTACGCTCTTCTAGCTTTGGCTCTGCAGCCCACATCATGAAGGCAGAAACGTCTCTAGCCATCTGATCGACAGTTGCTGGCGTACCATCATCATAAGAAACAATGTCCTCTGATAGAGGTGCTGCCATCGCAAGCGATGCGCCACCAATATAGTACGGGTTGTAGTGAGTACCTTCAGCAACATGTGCGCCTTCTGGTGCTTCGCCATCTTCAGGGTAACCGGTCAACAATGAGTAGATGTAATCCGGACCGTTTTCCGCATATTGCGTAAAGACGTCAAAAACGAATGTCGGGAAGCCGCGCTCAACCGCACGTGCTTTAGCCAAAAGCGAAAAGTCTGGTGGGTAAGCACCGCCATTGGCCGCCACAGATGCTTCGCGGTTTGGATAAGGTCCAGTGAAATGATCCGCACCAGTGCCTGGACGTGTGAACATTTCGCCGTCAGCATTTGGCCCATCAGTGATGTCATATTCTGCAGCGATTGCTTTGATCTGACCTTCTGAATAACCCAAATCTTCCAATGAGCGGAATGCAACACGGTTCATTGAATGACATGCCGCACAAACTTCACGGTATACTTTGAAACCCCGTTGAAGCTGACCTTTATCATAAGTTCCGAAAGGACCAGCAAATGACCAATCCTGTTCGCGTGGCTTGTTCAACGGATATTCGCTGGCAGCAAAGGCACCGGTCGCAGCAACAGACAGGCCGAGCGTTGCGGCAACAACGATAGCACTGATTTTTGCAAACATAGTTTTCATATTTCTATTCCAGTTTCTCTTTGCTTCAGGCTTTGTTGTCAGTTGATGCAGCAGCATCTTGCGCTGCGCCACCGCTTCGCTTGGACGACTTTGCAAGCACAGCTTCTGTAATTGAATTTGGCACACGGCGCGGTGTTTCAATAAGACCGAGCAGCGGCAAAATCACAATGAAGAAACCAAAATAGTAAAGCGTCGAAAGCTGAGCCAAGAAAGTGTAAACACCTTCCGCAGGTTTCGCTCCAAGCCATCCCAAGAAGATCGCATTGACCACGAAAAGCCAGAAGAACACTTTGTACCAAGGGCGGTACACAGCAGAACGTACTTTTGATGTATCAAGCCAAGGCATCACGAACAGAACCGCGATAGAACCAAACATCGCCAAAACGCCGAGAAGCTTGGATGTTAACGGTCCAATATCAAACGTAATCGCACGCAAGATCGCGTAGAACGGCAAGAAGTACCATTCAGGAACAATATGCGACGGTGTTACAAGCGGGTTCGCTTCAATGTAATTATCCGCATGGCCAAGGAAGTTTGGCATGTAGAAAACGAAGTAAGCAAAGAACAAGAAGAACACGATCAAAGCGAACGCATCTTTGATTGTTGCAAATGGTGTAAACGGAACCGTGTCTGTTTTAGACTTGATCTCAACACCAGTTGGGTTTGTCTGGCCTGTTACATGAAGTGCCCAAACGTGGAGAACCACAACACCAGCAATCATAAATGGCAACAAATAGTGCAATGAGAAGAAACGGTTAAGCGTTGGATTATCAACCGCAAAGCCACCCAAAAGAAGCTGCTGAATTGGCTCACCAACAACTGGGAAGGCTGTAAAGAAGCCTGTGATCACAGTCGCGCCCCAGAAAGACATCTGTCCCCAAGGAAGAACGTAGCCCATAAACGCAGTCGCCATCATCAAGAGGAAGATGATACAGCCCAAAATCCAGAGCAATTCGCGTGGCTCTTTATATGAGCCGTAATACATGCCGCGGAAAATGTGCAGGAACACAGCAGCAAAGAAAAACGATGCGCCATTGGCATGCATATAACGCAAAAGCCAACCATTGTTCACATCACGCATGATGTGCTCAACAGATGTAAAAGCGCCAACAGTTGAACCATTATAGTGCATTGCAAGCACAACGCCGGTCAAAATCTGCAGAACCAACATAATCGAAAGCATGCCACCAAATGTATAGGCATAGTTCAAATTGCGTGGAACGGGATAGGCAACGAATGAATCATACATAAGACGCGGCAAAGGCAAGCGCGCGTCCATCCATTTTCCAAGGCCCGTTGTAGGCTGGTAAGTACCATGATGTTCTAAAGTGCTCATGTGCTCTTGCTCCTACGCCTGGTCTGTGCCGATCACGAGGTTTGTAGCGCTCGTGAAGACATATGGTGGAAGTGGAAGGTTTGTGGCAGCCGGTCCACGTAGGATACGGCCAGTCATATCAAACACTGAACCGTGGCAAGGGCAGTTCCAGCCCTCTGGTTTTGTGTCGATAACTTTAGGAACGCAGCCAAGGTGAGTACAGTTTGCTGAAACGATAACCCAGTCTTTAACTTCTTCGCCGCCAAGACGTGTTTCGATTGGCGCAAATTCCTTCATGTCGCCTTCGCCAAGCTCGCTGGCTGAAGCAATTTCGTCTTCGGTAAGACGACGAACGAAGTAAGGTTTTCCGCGCCATGTCACTGTGATGGCCTGACCAGGTTCAACAGCTTCAAGGTTAACATCAATTGGTTGACCGGCAGCCAATACGGCAGCATCTGGTCTCATCTGGTCAATAAATGGCCAAGCAACTGAAGCTGCACCAATTACACCCAACATGCCTGTCGCAACATAGATAAAGTCGCGCCGTGTTGGCAGTTCTTCGTTTTCGGTTGTCGTCGTGTCACTCACGTCAGACGTCCTTTCCTGCAAAAAATTTCGCTGACCTCCGCAAGACACACTTGTGGCGGGTCAATTTGTGGCTTCATTATGGCTAAATCGGGCGATTGTCCAGAGGCCACAACCATATGATGGCACTATGTCGCGGTAGAAATTAGCACTATTAACAAGGTTTAGCCTGCTGTTTCTTCAACAGCAATAAAACCACCTGACTGACGCGCCCAAAGACGGGCATAAAGCCCCTGCTTTTCCTGTAAAAGCGCATCATGCGTGCCCATTTGCACAATTTGCCCGCCATCCAGCACGATAAGTCGGTCCATTTGAGAAATAGTGGATAGCCTGTGTGCAATTGCCAGAACAGTTTTGTCCTGCATCAACGTGCCTAAATTTTCTTGGATTGCTGCCTCAATTTCAGAATCTAGCGCAGAGGTCGCCTCATCCAAGATCAAAACCGGCGCATCTTTAAGCATCACGCGTGCAATGGCGATTCGCTGGCGCTGACCGCCCGAAAGCTTGATACCGCGCTCACCCACATGGGCATTGAAGCCCTTGCGCCCGCGTGGGTCACGGGCATCAAGAATAAAGTCATAGGCTTTAGCGCGCTGCGCTGCTTCTTCTATTTGCGCGCGCGATGCGCCGTCATGGCCATAGGCAATATTATCGGCAAGCGAGCGGTGCAGCAGCGCAGGGTCTTGGCTCACAACACCAAACTGCGCGCGCAAGCTTGCCTGCGTAACGTCTTGAATATCGTGCTCATCAATCAGCACGCGCCCCGTTTCTGGTTCGAACAAGCGCAGCAAAAGCGAAATGAGCGTCGATTTACCCGCACCGGACGGACCAACAATTCCAACTTTTTCGCCAGCCTTAATATCAAGATCAAGCGTGCGGAACAATGTCGTGTCAGACTTATCATAGTTGAACGTTACATTTTCAAACCGGATACGCCCCTTAACAGGCGACAAAACCAGTGCGTTCGGCTTATCGGAAATTTTCGGATCAACTGAAATTGTCTCAACCGCATCCTGAACGGTAGAATAAGCGCGGATAAGCCCGTTAATGTTGAACATCATCCAGCCCGACATCTGGTTCAACCTAAAGACCAAACCCATCGTTGCCGCAATCGCACCTGTCGTAATGGTGCCGTTCATCCAACCCATCACAGCAATTACGCCCACCGCGCTCATCATAATACCGTTAAGTGTTGCCACAGACATACGAACCAGAGTGATCACACGCGTCATATGGGTGACAGACCCCATATAATTACCAATCGCGGTCTTCACATCGGAATGTTCGCGGTCGCCCGTATCAAACAATTTAACGGTCAAAATATTGGTGAATATATCGACCAAGCGGCCATTTAAAACGGCGCTCTCATTGGCGTTGTTTTTACCAGCAGCACGCAAGCGCGGCAGCAAATAGCGTACAATCATCACATAGCCAACGAACCAAACAGCAACGACAACACCCATCCACGCATCAAGCGCTGCCAACACACCTGCCGTCAAAACAATGAAAGTCATAAATGACCAAAGGCTTTGCAGCGAGGTGACGATAAAATCGCCAACCGATTGCCCTGCTTGCAATATTTTGGTCGCAATACGCCCTGCAAAATCATCTTGATAAAATGCATAGGGCTGCTGAATAACACGACGGAATGATTGCCAGCGCACCATTGTATAAAAGCGCGGCACGATCACTTGCTGCTCGACAACCGCCGCAGCGATCATCACGGCCGCCCGCACTACCAAAATTAAGAACAGCATAAATGCCAGTTCAATCCCGTGATCGATTAGTAATGTAGCAGGTGTGGCAGAATCCAAAACATCAATAAGATAACCAACGCCCCAATATAAGGAGGCTTCAACAGCGCCCATCAATGCGCCAACAACAAGCATAAGGATAAACGGGCCTTTTGCTTGCGCTGCAAAATAGCCAATAAACCCCCATGCGGTTTTGGGCAGAACTTTACGGTCTGTATCTTCAAATGGTTCGATGAAACGCTCGAAACGGTTCCAAAACGGATGGTCCGCATTATGAAATTTAGGGTCCGGTTCGGTTCTCATATGGCGGGTCAAATCATAGCCTTGTCATAATCTAAAGCCCGCCCCGAGAAATCGGGACAGGTATTTCTAACGAGGATTATTCTGCTTCGACATCCTCGTCTAGCCCAAGATCGTCTAACCCAAGAAAGCCGCCAGACTGACGCGCCCAAAGCTGTGAATACAAACCGTTCGACGTTGAAAGCTGCTCATGAGAGCCTTCTTCAATCACCGCACCTTGATCAAGCACCACAAGTCGATCAAGGCTTGCAATCGTTGAAAGACGGTGCGCAATTGCAATCACGGTCTTGCCTTCCATGAGAGCATTTAAGCTCTCTTGAATGGCTGATTCCACTTCTGAATCGAGCGCTGATGTCGCTTCATCCAACACCAATATAGGCGCGTTTTTAACAAACACACGGGCAATCGCAATACGCTGGCGCTGACCACCAGATAGCTTTACCCCGCGTTCGCCCACATGTGCGTCATAGCCAGTGCGCCCCTGTAGGTCGACAAGATCCAGAATATAGTCATGCGCATTGGCACGTTTTGCAGCCTGAATAATGTCTTCTTCGCTCGCATCAGGACGGCCATAGGCAATGTTATCGCGGATAGAACGGTGCAGCAGCGATGTATCCTGCGTCACCACACCAATCTGTTCACGCAGGCTTTCCTGACTAACATCAGCAATGTTCTGGTCATCAATGCGCACTTCACCGCCTTCAATATCGTAAAGGCGCAGCAACACATTCATTAGTGTTGATTTGCCAGCGCCCGAGCGCCCAACAAGACCAATTTTTTCGCCCGGCGCAACAGAAAGGCTAAGTTCCTCAATAACGCCACCATCCTTGCCGTAGTTGAACTTGATCTTGTCAAAATCAATCGCACCACCTGTTACCGTCAAAGCTTTAGCGTTCGCTTTGTCATTAACAACAACAGGCTTTGACAGCATTTTCATGCCATCTTCTGCCATGCCAATATTTTCAAACAGGCCAGCAAGTTCCCACATGAACCAATGCGACAAGCCTTCAAGACGCATAACAAGACCAACGCCAACAGCAATCGTGCCAACGGTGGCATTGCCTGCCTGCCAAGAAAGCAGCCCCACAGCGCCAACAGAAAAAAGCAAGAAAGCGTTGGCAATATCCAGACTCATATTGAGCTTGGAGGCCAAACGCATTTGTGGATGGACCGTATTCAAAAACTCGTTCATTGACGCTTTAGCGTAATCTTGCTCACCACTACTATGAGCAAACAATTTCACTGTGAGTATGTTTGTGTAGCTGTCTACAATCCGGCCTGTCATTGTAGACCGTGCATTGGATTGCAGTTCGGATATATGCCGCATTTTTGGCAGGAAATAAGCTAATAGAGCGATATAAAAACAAACCCACCCGATAAATGGCAGCATCAACGCCATGTCCAAACTACCGACAAGAATGAGCGCGCCACCGAAATAAACAACAACATAGACGAACACGTCAATTATTTTGGCCACCGTTTCACGCACACCAAGCGCCGTTTGCATAACTTTTGTTGCCACACGCCCTGCAAACTCATCTTGATAAAAACCATAGCTTTGGCCCAGCATATAACGGTGCGCCCGCCAACGTATCCGCATCGGAAAGTTGCCGAAAATTGTCTGGTGCAAAAGCATGATGTTAAGCGCACCAAGCGCTGGCAAGAATACGATAACAACAGCGCCCATCCAGAAAAGCGACCAAAACTCGTCTTGGAAAAAAGTCTCGCGATTAGCCGTAGCAAGCCAATCAACAACCTCGCCCAAAAAGCCAAATATGACGACCTGCAACACCGCAATGAGCGACGTCAAAATTGAAATAAGGATCAACCACCGCCAGATTCCTTGCGTATAATGCAGGCAAAATGCCAGCAAGCGATCTGGCGGTTGCTGAGGTGTATCTTGCGGGAAAGGGTCGACCCGTTTTTCGAACCAATTAAATAGAATATTCATTGTGGCACCTTAATAATACATGCATGGTCGAAAAGGCGAAGGCACAAGGCCTCTTTCCACTATTTCGAAATGACGTTGTCTTTCTAACAAGCATAAATCCGGCTCAGCTGAGCGCTTCTGCATATCAGCCTGTATGCGCTGCCGAACTTCTGGCTCAGGGATTGAATAATAAATACTGACACCAAGCGCGGTAAGCAACGCCAATAAAGCTAAGAAAGTTTTGAACTGAGCAGAACAATTACTTTCCGGCAAAAAACTGAAGGAAAATAGCTTCTTCTCATTTGGAATGTGCAAAAGCACGAAATCTTGAATAGACATGACCGTAAAATCCGTTTGGAAACAAACCGGCGGTCAAACAACAAAAATTAAGTGCTAAAACCGCGTGCTAGAAGGAGACCACATGGGTGCAGACTCGGAGATCTGAACGATGTGAGGTGCCGACTGAAGTAGGCATATGTATAAGAACTGTGAACATAGAACTCTCCTTCGCGGCTCGTGTTACGGTGCGTGCCTGATACTACCTCCATTTGAAATCCTCAAGTAAAAATCGATGACAATACAATACAAATTAGAAAGTGCGACAAATGAGCAACAACAACCCATCCTGCCATATCGCATTGTACCAGCCCGACATTGCAGGCAATACCGGCACGATATTACGTCTTGCAGCGTGCATAGGCGCGGCAGTTCATATCATCGAACCGGCAGGTTTTGATCTTTCAGATCGCAATTTAAAACGTGCAGGCATGGATTATCTTGAAATGGCAAGCCTGACCCGTCACCTTGATTGGGATGCCTTTTCCCTTTGGCGAAAAGAGCAACAGATGCGATTGGTTTTACTCACCACCAAAACGGATGTCAGCTACACCGACTTCAAATTCACCAAAGATGATATCCTCTTATTTGGTCGTGAAAGCGCTGGCGTTCCAGATCATGTGCGTGACCAGTGCGATCAGCGCCTGACGATAAAAATGCGCGAAGGGGCACGTAGCTTGAACCTCGCTTTATCTGTTGCAATGGTGGCAGGCGAAGCAGTGCGCCAACAAACTTAATCATAGCGCACAACCTCAAACTCAATGCCGTTTTCATCATCAAAGTAAAACCGCTCGCCTGGCTCATAATCTGCATGATTATAGGGCTTATAGCCCATGGATTTAACTTTTTCCTCGACTGCTTTAAGGTCATCAACAACGATGCCAACATGGTTGAGATGACCAGATCGGGCCTTATTAATATCGGCAACTTGCGCGCCTTGCGCAGGCGAATAAACAGCCAAATAGCTTGTATCGCTTCCGACATGGACACTGAACCCGCCATTGGTTGCTGGCCCCTGCCATCTGATTTTCCAACCAAACAATTTGCAAAGCATTGCTGCGGTTTCACTCGCATCGGGAACCGTGAAATTAACGTGCTCTAAAGAGGCGTGAAGTGTAGGCATAATAAATCCTTTCCTTGTTCATAAATACAAACTACTTTCTCAAGTACACTTGAGATCAAGAGTTATTTTTATGAAACTTAAAAAAAGAAAATTCGTGACTTTATCGATTGGAGAAGTCGCTGAACGCACAGGTATAAAAGTATCGGCGGTACGTTTTTATGAGGACGAAGGCTTGATACAGGCCATCCGCAGCGAAGGCGGCAATAGACGGTTTATGCGATCTGAAATCCGCAAAGTGTCTTTCATCTCCATTGCCCAGCGCTTGGGCTTTACGTTAAGCGAAATTAGGGGCGAGCTTGAAAAACTACCCGATGACCGCGCACCCAATAAAAAAGACTGGGAGAAGATAAGCCGCAGTTTTCGCACCGTGTTAGATGAGCGGATCGCGATGATGGAACGCCTGCGCGATAAGCTGGATGGGTGCATTGGCTGCGGTTGTCTATCACTTCAAAAGTGCAAGCTCTATAATCAGGACGATTGGGCCGCTCACTCCGGCTTTGGGCCGCGCTGGGTTCTCGAACCGCGAAAAAGCGCGGATTAAATCGCCCGTTTCATATCGCGGTGCTGTATGCCAGCATCCATATATTCATCGGAGCACACCTCAAAACCAAGCTGCGCATAAAATCCGATTGCGCTGACCTGACTTGATAGGAAAAACACTTTACCCGCCGCATCATCGCGTTTGGCCAGATCATCCATCATGAAGCGCATCAATTGCGCGCCAAGACCAGTGCCGCGCGCAGATTTCATCACGGCAACACGCTGAAATTTGAACTTACTGGCCTTCGGCATCACCCGTGCGGTCGCAACGATCTTGCCATTTAATGCGCCCAAATAATGCAGGCACTCATCTTCAAGCCCGTCCCGCTCCAGATCAGCAGGTACATTTTGCTCGCCAATAAAAACGCTTTCGCGAATAGCCATAGACGCTGCAAAATCAGCTGCGCTTGTCGCGCGGCGGCACATAATCTTCATTTTTATCTCTATATTTAATCAGCGCTGGGCAGCCGCCGCATGGTAAACTCAACAACATCCCCGTCCAGCAGACGCCAACTTTCAACTTGTGTCCAATAGGCCGCTTTAGGGTATTCTGTGAACCATTTTCTTGCTGTTATGCGCGCAGCAGCACGGGGCTGGCGATATGTTTCACGCACGAAAGTCGATTTTTCCATTCGGGCACGGCTCTGGGCCAAATTTGCCGAAAATCGTTCTCTGGGTATCTTGGGCGGTGCCATCATATCCCCTTCACACACAACTAAACGCGATTCTTTCAAGAAAATGTTAACCATAAATCTGGTGTTTGACCAGATGAATCTCAAAGCGCAGCTTTTCGCCGCACAAGCTTGCCCTAAAGCAGACTTGGCAAATCATGCGTCGGGGTTTAGCAAGAAATCAGAATATCAGGGGATGGGTTAGATGGTTGAACGACCAACGCTGCCGGCAGGATTGCCAGCCGACATAGAAGAAAAAAAGACACTTGCTGAAAACTGGTTTCAGAGTTTGCGCGATAAAATATGCGCAGATTACGAGAAACTTGAAGACGAACTGACTGGGCCTTTTTCAGAATATGCGCCGGGCCGTTTTAAACAAGAGCCTTGGCTGCGCGATGAAGGCAAAGGCGGCGGCGGCACCATGTCGATGATGAATGGCCGTGTCTTTGAAAAAGTCGGCGTGCACACATCATCGGTTTATGGCGAATTCTCACCAGAATTTCGCAAGCAAATTCCAGGCGCAGAAGAAGACCCTACATTCTGGGCGTCTGGCATTTCCTTGATTGCACATCCGCAAAACCCAAATGTGCCAGCCGTTCATATGAACACACGCATGGTGGTAACATCCTCATGGTGGTTTGGCGGCGGGGCGGATTTAACACCGGTTCTTGACCGCAGGCGCACGCAGGAAGACCCTGACTCGGTCGCCTTTCACAAGTCCTTCGAACTGGCATGCAGCAAACATAAAGTTGCCGACTATCCGTTCTTTAAAAACTGGTGCGATGAATATTTTTATTTGCCCCACCGCGACGAGCCACGCGGCATTGGCGGCATTTTCTGCGACTGGCGTCATTCAAGCGATGAAGATGGTGGCTGGGATGCCGATTTTGCGATGATAAAAGATATCGGCCGCACCTTTGCAGTTGTTTATCCTCATCTTGTGCGCAAAAACTTCAACACGCCTTGGACAGACGCAGACCGCGAAGAGCAGCTTATTCGCCGTGGCCGCTATGTTGAGTTTAATCTCTTGCATGACCGCGGCACAATTTTCGGACTTAAAACCGGCGGCAATGTAAACAGCATCCTATCATCCATGCCACCTGCAGTTAAGTGGCCATAGATTGATATGAGTATTGCTGGCAGATACACAATGGCTGAACTGCTTGCGCAATTTCCGCGCGCTGGCACAATTGAATGGATCGGCGTGCGGCCTGTGCGGCGTCAACCTATGCGCATCTTGCAAGAAGCTGAGATCAAAGATTTTGGCTTGGTTGGCGATCACCGCACAAAAGCTGGCAAACGCGCTGTCACCCTTATTCAGGCAGAGCATTTACCGGTTATCGCAAGCCTTGTTGGACGCGGTGAAATAGACCCTGCCCTTTTGCGCCGCAATGTCGTTATTTCCGGCATCAATGTGCTTGGCCTTAAAGACCGCACATTCAAACTTGGCACCGCGACACTGCAAGGCAAAGGATTGTGCGCACCATGCAGCCGCATGGAAGATGAATTTGGCATTGGCGGCTATAACGCCATGCGCGGCCATGGCGGCATAATCGCGACCGTCATTGAAGAGGGCGCGATACGCCTTGGCGACAAATTAGAATTTATTGCATAATCAAATTTTCGCCAGCAATTCATCCCGCTTCAAACTGAAATCACTTTCCACCCAAGCGGTCTCAAGCTCTTTGAGTTTCGCGCCAAGCAATGGGCCTTTTTCAAAGCCTCGCTCCATTAAGTCTGCGCCCTTAATCGGCATGTTTGGCATAATCCACGCGCCAAGTGTTTTAGCCGCACTTGCCAATTCTTCATCACGGCGCAAGCCCGTTTGAACATGCAGGCCGTCCAGCACAGCCGTTTTAGAATGACGATAGGCAAGGCGGCGCAAAGCACGATCATCTTTTGGTAATTGCTGCGGCAGACTTGCCCAAACGCGCAATCTATCGCGTTCTGCATTGGAGAGTTTCCAACGCTTAGCAATATCGTTGACCGTATCAACGCGCGGCGGAATGATGCTCATCAAACGTATCATCGCATCGGGTTTAATTTCATGCGCCTGCTCAGCTTCCATAAGCGGCGGGATCGCATCAATGCCCCATTTTTCACTCTCTGGTAAAAGCTGGGTCAGAACCCCGACTTGCCGCATCCACAACAACGCACGCGATGGATCAGGCGCGCCAAACAGCTTGCGCATTTCATTCCATATACGTTCAGCCGAAAGGCCGCCCAAACCATCTTTCAGCCGTGCGCAGGCTTTGAGACCCTGTGCATCTGGCCGATGTTTGCCGTAATAAGCAAAGAAGCGAAAGAACCGCAAAATGCGTAAATAATCTTCTTCGATGCGCGTGCCAGCATCGCCAATAAACCGCAGCGTTTCAGTTTCAATATCAACAAGCCCGCCCACATAGTCATAGAGGTTGCCCTCGCGGTCGGCATAGATCGCATTAATTGTAAAATCACGGCGCTTGGCATCATCTTCAAAACTGGTGCCAAACGCGACAACCGCATGACGGCCATCGGTTTCAACATCTTTGCGTAGGCTGGTGATTTCAAACGCTTTGCCCGCAATGATAGCCGTCACAGTTCCGTGGTCGATACCTGTGGGTATGGCTTTAATATCGGCAGCCTGTAGCAGCGCCAATGTTTCATCCGGTGTGCTTGTTGTTGCAACATCAATGTCGCTATCCGTGCGCCCCATCAGCGCATTGCGCACAGCACCGCCAACAACACGGGCCTGCCCACCATCTTTTTCCAGCGCATCAAACAATTGAATGAGCGCCTGGTCTTTTAGCCAGTTAGCAGAGATTTTGCCTGAATTAGTCAACATAAAGCCTTTCATACATGACGCGCAGAATACCCGCCGTCACGCCCCAAATATAACGATTTTCATAGGGCATTTCATAAAAATAACGTCTCTTGCCCTGCCAATCACGGTCCGCTTTCACATGATTCTGCTCATTCATCAAAAACGAAAGTGGCACATGAAAAATAGCGGCAACTTCATCGGGATTGGGCTTTAACTGATAATCGCCAGAAACAACGGCCATAATTGGATGAATACGGTAGCCAGACCCCGAAAGATATGTCGGCAGGCGGCCAACAACTTCCAAATTATCAACGCCAATGCCGATTTCTTCTTCGCATTCGCGCATGGCCGTTTCTTCGAAAGTTCGGTCGCCTTCATCTGCGCGCCCACCGGGCAATGCGATTTGGCCCGAATGCGAACGCAGCGTGGTGGTGCGCTCAGTCAGCAATAGATGCGGCCCGTCCTGCGCATCAAAGACACCGATTAACACCGCCGCTTCGCGCACAGCATTTTCGCGGATGACCGTTTCCAAATCAGGATTGAAATGGAAATCGCCCGTTTCACCCAAATGCAAGTCGCGGCTTTGCCGCGCTGCGCGGTGGCGAAAATTCTCAATCGAAAAATCCATCACTGGCTGGCGCGCTCCAACTCTTCAGATGGCATGATTGGAAAGACTGTTCCATTGGAGCGAACAGAAAACATGGAAACACCATCAATCTCGATATGCTCGCCTATCTCAACCAGCTCATACATCACAGGCCGCCCAATGAGCGCTTCAAGCCGTCCGCGCATATGAATATAGGGCTTAAGGCCATAATTCTCATTTGCAATTTCAAAACGCAACGGGTTGTCTTTGCCTGCTTCAACAATGTCGCCGGTCAGTGTGCGAAATGTCAGCTTCTGCGCGTCGCCCTCACCGGATACATTCATCTCAACAGCCAGAAAGGGTGCATCCACCACGCGGATACCGATTTTTTCCACAGGCGTGACAAGATATGTCTTACCATCGTCATCTTTGCGCAAAACAGACGAAAATAAACGGACAAGTTCCGGCCGTCCAATAGGTGTGCCCAAATAGTACCACGAACCATCCGCGCGGATTTCCATATCCAAATCACCGCAAAATGGCGGGTTCCACTTATCAACAGGCGGCAGACCTTTACCGGCCCCCGGCGCACGCGCCAGCATGTCCTGCAAACTATTTAAGCTCATCTGTTTCGTTTCTGCCTTGGCATTGCCTTTATCTGTCATGCATACTCCTTAAAGATCGCAGAATCGTGTAGCGTTCGTTGAATAATACCTGCGTTCACGAAATAGTCAGTCGGAAACGCCTTGTCAGCAATCCGAACTGATTTACGTTGTTTAGACGTGGCCCACTTAAGGAGATAAGGCAAATGAGCGTACACACAACCGGCGAAACGGTCGATGAAGCAAAAATCGTCGCCGAGGCTGAAGCCGCGTTGAGCGATATTGCCAAAACCAAGGAAGAAATCGCCAAGGTTATTTTCGGGCAAGAACAAGTTGTCGAAAGCGCCATTACAGCGATTTTATCCGGTGGCCATGCCCTGCTTGTCGGCGTTCCGGGTTTGGCCAAAACCAAACTCGTTGAAACATTAGGCACCGTTCTTGGGCTCAATGCAGGCCGCGTGCAATTTACACCCGATCTTATGCCTGCCGATATTTTAGGTTCAGAAGTTCTGGAAGAAAGCGGCGATGGAAAACGTGCCTTCCGCTTTGTCAAAGGCCCTATTTTTACGCAGCTCCTCATGGCCGACGAAATTAACCGCGCAAGCCCGCGCACCCAGTCGGCACTCTTGCAAGCAATGCAGGAATATCATGTGACAGTTGCAGGTGCGCGCTATGATCTGCCAGCACCGTTCCATGTGCTTGCAACGCAAAACCCGTTGGAGCAAGAAGGCACCTATCCGCTGCCAGAAGCTCAGCTTGACCGCTTTTTGATGCAGATCGACATCGACTATCCAGAGCTTGAAGCTGAGCGCCAAATTCTATTGCAAACAACAGGCACCATCGCGCAGCAAGCAACAGCCGTTTTGAGCACAGAAAAGCTGCAAGCTATCCAGCTTTTGGTGCGCCGCATGCCTGTGCCTGAAAGCGTGGTCGATGCCATTTTGAAGCTGGTGCGTTCTGCACGGCCCGGCCATGGCAATGAGACAACCGACAAACATATTTCTTGGGGCCCTGGCCCGCGCGCCAGCCAGTCCTTGATGCTATGTGCCCGCGCACGTGCGCTTTACGATGGTCGTTTCGCCCCTTCAATGGATGATGTGCGTGCACTTGCAGAACCTGTATTGCAGCACCGCATGGCATTAACCTTTGCTGCACGTGCAGAAGGCATGAGCGTTCAAAGCATCATAAAAGATCTTGTTGCAAAGCTGGATTAGGAGCAGCCAAACTTATGGCGACTATCGGCCAATCCACAAAGCCAACAGGCAATAATGATGCGCTAACCCGTGCACGGCAACGCGCTGCCTTAGTGCCTGAACTGCTTGTTGATGCGCTTCGCATCGTCAACACGGTTATGGCCGGATGGCATGGGCGCAAAAAGCGTGGCATCGGCGAAACATTCTGGCAATATCGCCCTTACACACAGGGCGAAACAATGGCGCGGATTGATTGGCGCAGGTCAGCCCGCGATGACCAAACTTATGTGCGCGATCAAGAGTGGGAGGCCGCCCATACAATCTGGCTTTGGGTCGATCGGTCGTCGTCCATGTTGTTCAAATCATCGGCGGCATCTGTATCAAAAGAATCCCGCGCAATGGTGGTGACTTTCGCTTTGGCAGAACTCTTTGCGCGCGCTGGTGAACGCGTTGGCTATCCCGGCCTTTTAAAACCTTCTGCCAACCGTAAAGGCGCTGAACGCCTTGCAACCGCTTTTGCAACACAGCCACACGATTTACCAGACACACCATCGCTCACGCAGGTTCAACGGTTTAGCGATGTTGTTTTGGTCAGTGATTTTTTAGGCGATACCAACGAAACGCTGGCAATGATTGATAATTTGGCAGGCCAAGGCGCGCGTATGCATCTGATTGAGATCGTCGATCCGGCAGAAGAAGATTTCCCCTATGGCGGTCGTACAGAATTTGTTGATCCAGAAACAGGCACAAGGCTAACGGCAGGTCGCGCCGAAGATTGGCGAGAAGCATATCGCAATCTTTATCAAGCACGCAGGCACGCCTTACAAATGCGCTGCCGTGCCCATGGCGGCAGCTACACCATTAGCCGCACAGACCATTTAGCATCTGAAACACTCGTCCGATTGCATGGGTTTATGACAGGTAATCCGGTAGCAACCACCAAAATGGCCGGAACATACTAATGCTTGGACTACCCTTCGCCTTCGCCCTACCCGCCGTGCTTTTTGGTTTGATTGCTCTGCCTGCCATCTGGTGGGTATTGCGCTTAACGCCGCCCAAACCAGAAACAGAAGTGTTTCCGCCGCTGCGCATACTGCAAAAACTCGTCAAGCGCGAAGAAACACCCGCCAAAAGCCCTTGGTGGCTGACCTTGTTACGCTTGGCGCTGGCTGCTCTGGTGATTTTCGCGCTGGCGCGTCCCCTGCTCAATCCGCAAACCGAAATGGCACTTGAGGAAGGCCCGCTGCTGATTATGGTCGATAATTCATGGGCCTCCGCCAGCGATTGGCAAGCACGGCAAAGAACAGGCGCAGCCCTCATTCAATCAGCAGGCGAGCGCGGTATTCCGGTCGCAATCAGTCCGAGCGTATCACCGCCAGCGGCAACAATCCGTTTGGTGGATGCGGCAACAGCTGCTGCCTCTTTTGCAACGCTTGAGCCGATTGCAGCGGAACCAAACCGCGCGCAAGCTTTGAGCCGTCTTGGCGAAGCAGCATTGGGCAGTGAAAACGCAACGCTTGCAATTTTAAGCGATGGTCTTGCTCAGCGAGAACAAGATAGCGCCCTGAATTTGGACGCCAATATAGTTGCAAAAACATTGCTCTTTGACGGTGAAATCACGCAGATCGCCGCCATCAGCGAAGCGCAAAACCGCACCAACGCGCTGGAAGCAACGATTATCCGTTCGCAAAATTCGCAGCTTGCCGACGAGATTAACGTCAATGCAATTGATGAAAAAGGACGACTGCTCGGAACAGCAACGGCGTTCTTTGAAGATGGTGCCAGTGAGGCGATTGCTGCCTTTGAAGTACCGTTTGAATTGCGCAATGACATGGCGACACTCCGCATTGAAAATCAGAAGAACGCCGCCGCGACATATATGCTTGATGAGAATAATCGCCGCCGACGCTTTGCGCTGTTCAGCGGTCTTGCTGGCGATGAAGATCAGCCACTCTTATCGCCGCTCTATTATATCGCCCGCGCCATTCAGCCCTATGCAGATATTGTGCGCCCGCGCAGCAATGATTTGAGCGTCGATATTCCTGAGATTTTAGAGCAAGGCCCTGCCGTCATCATTATGGCCGATATCGGCGTCTTGCCAAATGTTGTCGAAAACCAAATTGAAGAATGGATAGAAGCTGGCGGCACACTGGTACGTTTTGCCGGACCGCGCCTTGCAGCCTCCGCCGATGATGATCCATTTTTGCCTGTCTCACTGCGCAGCGGCGAACGCGAACTTGGCGGCGCATTAACATGGACAGAACCGCAGATTGTTGCCCCCTTTTCAGCCAATGGTCCTTTTGCTGAATTGGATGCACCACGCGATGTGACCGTCAATCGGCAGTTGCTTGCAAACCCCGATGCGCAGCTTGCGGAAAAAACATGGGCAAGCCTTCAAGATGGAACACCGCTTGTAACTGGTGAGCGGCGCGGCAAAGGCACCATTGTGCTTTTCCATGTGACAGCCGAAGCAACATGGTCGAACCTGCCAATCAGCGGTTCGTTCGTTGATATGTTGCGCAGGATCGCAGATATCTCCGCCAATACAGGTGCTAGCGATAACACATCGCAGTCCGCAACGGGCGAGGCCCTCAGCCCCCTTCGCACATTGCGCAGTGACGGCGAGCTGATTAACCCGCCCTCTTTTGTTAAGCCGCGCGACACGGCCAACACAGCTGTAACAACCTATGAAAATCCAGCTGGCCTATATGGGACGCAAGACGCATTTTCTGCGCTCAACATTCTAAATACAGGCGCAACATTAGAGCCATTTGTGTTGCCGCAAACAGAGGTGTCAACAGAAGCGCTTCCCTATGCTGTTGCAGAAGAAACAGATCTTAGCGGCTGGCTCTTTGCCATAGCGTTTCTTTTGCTCATCATCGACACATTGGCCATGCTTTGGATTAATGGGCGTTTCAAACGCGGTTACAAATCAGCAGGTGCAAGTACCGCACTGCTCATAGCCATTGCCGCAATAAGCTTTGCCCCAAGCCCTACCCATGCGCAGGACGCTAAACCCGGCGATGAGCTGTTGATTGAAAATCTTGATGCAACCCGCATCGGCTATGTGCTGACGGGTCGGCAAGACACAGACACCATCACAAAAGCTGGCATCTCGGGCATTAGCCGTTATTTGGCATCGCGCACAGCGTTTGAGCCAAGCGATCCGGTTGGGCTTGATATAGAGACAGATGCGCTGGCCATCTATCCGCTAATTTATTTTCCCATTGATGCTGATGCCGACATGCCAAGTGAAACCGCAATTGCGCGGCTTGATGCTTATATGCAAGCTGGCGGCAGTATTCTGTTTGATACCCGCGATCAGATCGGCGGTTCATTCAGTTCAGGTCAAAGCCCTGAAAACCAACGCTTGCGCGATATCATGCGTAACTTAAATGTGCCGCCCTTAGAGCCTGTGCCCGCAGACCACGTTCTAACCAAATCATTCTATATTTTGGATAGTTTTCCGGGCGTCTATGAAGGTTCGCCGCTTTGGGTTCAGGCAAGCAATGATGAAAATAATATCGACAGGCCTGTTCGTAGCGGTGATGGCGTATCTCCCATTCTTATTACCGGCAATGATCTGGCAGGGGCTTGGGCACTCGATGAAAGCGGCGTGCCACTGCGCCCTATTGCATCTGGCAATCCCATGCAGCGCATTTATGCGTTTCGCACAGGTGTCAACATCATGATGTATATGCTGACCGGAAACTATAAAGCCGATCAGGTGCACATTCCTGCTCTGCTTGAAAGATTGGGGCAGTAAATGACCAATTATTCCATTGCCTTTGACCCGTTTTTGCCTTGGCCTGTTATCTGGATTGCGCTGGCGCTGGCCGTTCTTCTGTCTGGCATCATTATGGCTTTGCGCACGCGAGGCAGCATCTTGCGTGCACTCGCTTTCTTGGCCCTTGCCATTGCGCTTGCCAATCCTGTTATCAGCCAAGAAGACCGCACAGCTTTGCCAACCAGCGTTGCGATCATCGTCGATGAAAGCCAAAGCCAGCGGCTTGATGGCCGCACCGAAACCACCGCGCAAGCGGTGGAGCGCTTAACCGCCAATTTTGAGCGTTATGACCAATTCGATGTGCGGGTGATTGAAACAGCCAAAACAGAAACTGCAAACACACAGACCGAGACCCGCCTTTTCGAAGCGTTGCGCTCTGTCTTTCGCGATGTACCACCCGCGCGCATTGGCGGCGCGGTCTTCATCACCGATGGGCAAGTGCATGATGTACCAAACATCAGCGAAGCGCTGGGATTTGAGGCGCCAGTTCATGCGCTGATTACCGGACATCCAGACGAATATGACCGCAAGGTGCAATTGGTTAAAACACCGCGCTTTGCAATTGTTGGCGATCCGGTTCAAGTCAGCTACCGTATCGAACACCAAGGCAACGTGCCGCAAGGCAATGAAAATGTTGAAGTGTCGATCTATCGCAATGGCGAGTTACTGGCCATTGAACAAGCGCTGGCCAATGAAACATTTGAAGCTAAGATCGAGCTTGATCGTTCGGGCAAAAACATTATCGAATTTGCAACCGATGAAATTGACGGCGAACTGACGGGCAATAATAACCGTGCGGTTGTGCGCATTGAAGGCATTCGTGAGAATTTGCGGGTGCTACTGGTTTCTGGCGAACCACACTCTGGTGAGCGCACATGGCGCAATTTGCTGAAATCCGATGCGTCGGTTGATCTGGTTCATTTTACGATTTTGCGGCCGCCTGAAAAACAGGACGGCACGCCAATCAACGAGCTGTCTTTGATTGCTTTTCCAACGCGCGAATTATTTGTCGAGCGGATCGAGGATTTTGATCTGATCGTGTTTGACCGCTATCAAAACCGCAATGTTTTACCCGTGCTTTATTATGATTATATCGCCGAATATGTGCGCAGTGGCGGTGCACTGCTGATTGCCGCTGGCGATGAATATGCTGGCGATACGTCCGTTGCACGAACGCCCTTGTTTAATGCGCTGCCTGCGGTTCCCACGGGCCAAGTTCAGATGGCAGGTTATTACCCGCGCATCAGCGATGACGGCAAACGGCATCCGGTGACACGCGACTTACCGGGCGGTGCAGACGAGCCACCAAATTGGGGCCGCTGGTTCCGCACCGTTGATGTGCAGGATGTTAAAGGCACCACCATCATGCAGGCAGCGAATGACAAACCGCTGCTTGTCTTAGACGAATATGGCGAAGGCCGTGTCGGCTTGATGCTGTCAGATCATGGCTGGCTATGGGCACGCGGCTTTGAAGGCGGCGGACCACATGTGAATTTATATCGCCGTTTAGCGCATTGGTTGATGAAAGAACCGGACCTTGAAGCCGAAGCTTTAACCGCAGAACCAGATGGTCAGGCATTAAAAGTCAGCCGCCAAACAATGGCTGATGCTGCAGACGCAGTAACCATTATTGCGCCCGATGGTCAGGAGATAATTCTGGAGCTGCAAAAGACCGATGAAGGACTGTTTGAAGGCACTTATGAAACCAACCAGATAGGCCTTTTTGAAGTATCCGATGCAACCAAATCCACGCTTGCGCATATCGGTCCTATCAATGCGCCAGAGTTCCGCGATATGATTTCCACAGCGGATATTTTAAAGCCTTACCTTGACGAAGTTCGCGGTGATACACGCCGCTTGTTGAACGGTGACGGCGATATCAATGTGCCAAACATTTTGCCAATACGCAGCAATGTTGAGACATCGGGCCGTGATTGGATTGGCTTTAAAATGACGAAAGAAACCGAATTGCGTGGCATCAACCGCCAAGGCGTGTTCGCTGGTTTTCTTGGGCTAGCCTTACTACTGCTTGCCTTCAGCGCGATGTGGTATCGTGAGGGCAAATAGAGCGTTTCACACTTCAAAATATGAAACGCCTCTCATCAATTGGGCAGTATGTCGCTATGTGAAATAAGCCCTGCCATAGCGGACGGGTCAAACCCACCAAGCGGGCAAACGAGCAACCGGTTAAGGTCAACGGGCCCCGGCATCAACACATTGCGTTTAGCCACAACATCAAAGCCAAGCGGACCATAATATGGCTGGTCGCCAACAAGCATAAGATAGTCAGCACTTACCTGCTTGGCAGCTTCCACACATTTGGCGACAAGTGCTTTGCCAACACCCTGTTTTTGCAAATTAGGCACAACGCATAAAGGGCCAAGCAACAGTCCCTTTGAACGGCTAACCGATGTTGTAACCCATGTCAGCCGAACGCTGCCAATCATCTTACCATCTGGCTGCGTTGCCACAAAAGACAGTTCAGGATCGTGAGAACCCTGTTCACGCACGCGGAAAGCTGCCCGTGTAAACCGGCCCGGTCCAAACACAGTTTCATGTAGCTGTTCTATCGTTTGGTGATGCGCTTTGGTTTCAAGCGAAATCGTAAATGACGGAGCTGTGGCGTGAGTTGCCAGTGAGGCAGAGGATTGTTGTTTCATGAGAAATCCAGAATTTAAAAGCGCATAGGAAAAAGCCCGCAAACAGGCACAAAGATTTTTTCCTATCGTCGTCGGAGCGACGAAATATGTTCAGCTTTTAAAATCATGACATTCCGGTAGCACCAGATCATGCAACCGTAAAGATACTTTTTTACTGTTGCGCTATTTTACCGTGACGCACTGTTCACACTTTCACCTGATGATTGCTGCGACTGTTCGCTCTAAATATACAATAACTCAAGAATGACGGAGACAAAAATGGGCTTACTAATCGACGGGCAATGGCACGACAAATGGTACGATACAAAATCCAGCGGCGGTCGGTTTGAGCGCAAGGAAGCCAGCTTCCGCAATTGGGTAACCGCAGATGGCACAGCGGGCCCATCCGGTGACAGCGGCTTTAAGGCAGAGGCAGGGCGTTATCATCTTTACGTTTCACTCGCCTGCCCATGGGCGCACCGAACGCTGATTTTCCGTAAACTCAAAAAACTTGAAGATCTGATATCCGTATCAGTGGTTCATCATTATATGGCCGCGGATGGTTGGACATTTAAAACCGATGATGCAGCTAAGGGTGATGATCTTTTCGGCTCAACTTTCATGCGCGAAATCTATCAAAAGGCGCAGCCTGATGTGACAACACGCGTCACAGTGCCGGTCTTGTGGGACAAGAAAAACAACACGATCGTTTCCAACGAATCTTCTGAAATCATCCGTATGTTTAATTCAGCGTTCAACGAGATCACTGGCGACCACACCGATTACTATCCAGAAGCATTGCGTAGCGACATCGACGCGATTAATGATCGCATTTATAAAACGGTCAATAATGGTGTGTACCGCTCTGGCTTTGCAACAACGCAAGAAGCTTATGAAGAGGCCGTTTATCCGCTGTTTGATACATTGGACATGCTGGAAGAACGATTGAGTACCAAGCGCTATCTTATGGGTGATCAAATCACTGAAGCGGATTGGCGGCTATTTACAACGCTTGTGCGTTTTGATCCGGTTTATTTTGGTCACTTCAAATGTAACATTCGCCGCATCGCCGATTACCCGAACATTTGGAATTACACGAAGGAACTATACCAGATTGAAGGTGTCGCTGAGACTGTGAACATGCACCACATCAAGGCGCATTATTACGCAAGCCATGAGACCATCAACCCAACACGCATTGTGCCCGTTGGCCCCGATGTTGATTTCTCTCAAAGCCATGACCGCGCGCGGCTCTAACTACCAAATTTTGGAAATCGCTTTGCCATCTATGATTTCTGCCAGTCGATCACGAACCCCTTGGGTCGTCTCGGCTGGTAGATCATCAATGGCAAACCAGCCAAGCTCAGCAATTTCACCAGCCTGTTTCTTCAAAGTGCCGGAAAAATTAGACAAAGTATAAACTGCAACATGGTCCCGCTTTGTCACCTTGCGATTGAGATATAGACCAAATAGCTGTGCAGGCTCGCTCGTGAGCAAACCAGTTTCTTCTTTGAGCTCGCGCAAAACTGCGTCTTGGCATGCCTCGCCAGCATCAACGCCGCCGCCTGGAAAATGCCATCCCGCCACATAGGTATGGCGCACCAATAAAACGCGCTTCTGATCGTCAATCACAACAGCGCGCACGCCAAGCGTCATTGGCCGCGAGAACAAAAACCACAAATGAAACAGACGAGTTTTAATGGACATGGGGCCTTTATGCATTAATGAGCGAAGAAACGAAATAAAATTTTGCATGAAGCGTTTACGACATGCTTATAAGGCGTTAGCTAATAAAAATGGGTTTCACACTTGCACATATTTCCGATGTTCATCTCGGACCACTACCCAAAGCAAAGCTACGCGAATTAGCCAGCAAACGTGTAACTGGCTATATTAACTGGCAACGCAACCGCGCAGGTAATCTTGGCGGCGCAACACTCAATAGCCTCATCAGCGAGCTTGCCCGTGAAAATGCTGACCATGTGGCTATAACAGGTGACTTGATCAATATCGGTCTCGATGCCGAAGTCGTGGCAGCGGGCGAATGGCTACGCGCTAATTTTGATCCTCAAACCACAACCGTCGTGCCAGGCAATCATGATGCCTATATATCGGGAACTTTGGCCAAAGCCATCAAAGCTTGGTGGCCATATATGACCAATGATGATCAGCAAAATTACGTTAAAGGCGAAACATTTCCGTTTTTGCGTGTGCGTGACAATGTGGCAATCATCGGGGTTTCCAGCGCCGTTGCAACACCGGCCTTTGTTGCTGCAGGCCGCTTCGGCAAACGCCAATCGGTAAAGCTGATCAAGCTATTAGAACAAACACGTGAGGCTGGCTTGTTCCGTGTGGTGATGATCCACCACCCGCCTGTGCGCAATGCGACACCGCCACATAAACGCTTATATGGCATTGGCCTTTTCCAGAAGGTCATTCGCGAATATGGCGCAGAACTGGTTTTGCACGGCCACACCCATTTGCCACAACGCCATGAGATTGAAGGCCCAAACGGCACCAAAGTTCCAGTGATTGGCGTACCTTCTGCCAGCCAAAGCGGCGGCGGCCGCAAACCAGCTGCGGCCTATAATCATTTTGTTATTTCAGGAGAGCCGGGCCAATGGCATTGCACATTGACCTCTCACAGCGTGAATTCTGCGACAGCCTCAACTTTTGATATTACTGACAGCCGCAAACTCTACGGTTAGATTAGCCGAAAATACTATCGCGGAAAGCCAACAGAAGCGTGCCGCCAACAACGAAAGCCGCGATCAAAAACCAGCCAACTTTGCTCGCAGCTGTTTTGCTCGCACGATCCTTGGCAGCCATTGAAACTTCTTCAACAACCGTTTCCTTTTCCTCGGCAGCTTGATCAGCATGCTTTGAGGCTTCTTCGCTGGCAATATCTTGAGCAGCCTTCTCTTCATCGGCAACTGTTTGAGTGCGATACGAAATATCATCGCCAGCAAACGCCAATTCACGTTCATAAATACGCTCGGCAATATACTTGGTAACAGACTGCGCAATCGGTTCAATCGCAGTGCCTTCTGCAAGGGTGAGACGCCCCAGACGGCTATCGCGAACGAAACGATATTGGCGACGGTCTTTGCCCATCATCACATGCGCCGTTGCATCAATCCAAAGGCGCGGCTGAAGGCCAGAAGAAATAGCAAAATCAAAGCGCTCGTCATCAAGCGGCACTTCGTCAAACACAGGTTTAAGTTCCTGTGCAAGAAGCTCAAGACGTGCGCGGTCCGCTTCCTTCATATCGATGACAATATCGCCGCGCTCGGCCGAAGCGATTTTTATATCGCGCACGGCATCGACAAGGCTGCTTTTGGGTGCGTTTTTCACGCGATCGGGTCGATCAAAGGCCATTTGTGGCTCCAAATACGCTAACTCATTATTAACCATAATTGGGGCGGCTTTAGGTTTGTTGCAAGGGAAATGATGATATCGCATGCATTACACCCAACATTACTGCCAAATCGGGCGAAAAAACGTGTTTACGTTCCGCTTTATGCAAAAATGGGCATGAAGCACTTAACTGCGCTTCACACCCAAATCTTCGTCAAAGTTCAAAAATTATAGCTTAAGCTTTGCGGGCCAGTACACGGTTTACCGCAGACAAAATAGCTTCAAGCGACGAAGCCACGATGTTCTTATTGATACCCGCGCCAAAGACAGTTTCGCCATCAATATCAAGCTGCATATAGGTAATCGCAGCGGCATTTGAGCCGTGCTGTAGCGAGTGCTCAGAATAATCACTCACCGAAATGTTCATGCCAAACTCTTTTGAAAGCGCGTCCACAAAGCCGTCAATCGGCCCTGTTCCCTTGCCCTCAATCGTCTTGGCCTGATTACCGTCAATAATATTAGCGCGCACAATACGCACTTCACTGTCGCTGCTATCGGCTTCAGTCGCATGGCCCTCAAACCGCAACCGAGGCGATTCAGGCTTCACATAGGTCGCCATGAACACATCATAGATGCGCTGCGAAGAAAGCTCTGTACCTTCACTGTCCGTGATATTCTGCACTTCCTGACGGAATTCAATTTGCAAATTACGCGGCAAATTCAAGCCGAAATCCTGTTGCAGAATATAGGCAATACCGCCCTTACCCGATTGCGAATTAATGCGGATGATCGCCTCATAAGAGCGGCCCACATCTTGCGGGTCAATCGGCAAATATGGCACTTCCCAAAGCTTGCCGTCGGTCTCTTTGATCGACTTCATACCCTTATTGATCGCATCTTGGTGCGAGCCAGAAAAGGCCGTGTAAACAAGCTCGCCAACATAAGGATGCCGCTCAGGAATAGTGAGCTGGTTACAATGCTCATACACATCGCGAATATGGTTGATGTCTGAAATATCAAGTTCAGGATCAACGCCTTGCGTCAACATATTCAAAGCCAATGTCACAAGATCGACATTACCTGTGCGCTCGCCATTCCCAAACAAAGTGCCTTCAACACGGTCAGCACCGGCAAGCAAACCAAGCTCGGTCGCTGCAATGCCCGTGCCGCGGTCATTATGTGGATGCAGTGAAATGATGATATTTTCACGGTTATCGAGATGGCGGCCAATCCATTCCATCTGATCTGCGTGAATATTTGGCGTGGACATTTCAACGGTCGCTGGCAAATTGAGGATAAGCTTGTTTTCAGCTGTCGGCTGCATAATTTCAGTCACCGCATTACAAATTTCCAGCGCGACTTCCATTTCAGTGCCGGTAAAACTTTCCGGTGAATATTCAAAGCGGTAACCGCCGCCTGCTTTTGCCGCCATATCAGCGACCATTTTCGCAGCATCAGTGGCGATCTGCTTAATGCCTGCCACATCCTTGTTAAACACCACACGGCGCTGCAATTCAGAGGTCGAATTGTAGAAATGAACAATCGGGCTTTTAGCGCCTTTAAGCGATTCAAATGTGCGCGTGATAAGCTCTTCGCGGCACTGAACCAAGACTTGAAGCGAAACATCGTCGGGCACATTGCCCTCTTCCACACACCAACGCGCAAAATCAAAATCTGTTTGCGAAGCCGATGGAAAGCCGATTTCAATCTCTTTAAAACCCATTTGCAAAAGCAGCGCAAACATGCGGGTTTTGCGCTCATGACCCATTGGCTCAACAAGCGCCTGATTACCATCACGCAAATCTACCGAACACCAAATTGGCGCTTTTTCAATTGTTTTGGATGGCCAAGTACGGTCGCTCATATCCATTGGCGGATAAGCGCGATATTTGGAAGCGGCCGCAGCCATGCTCTTCATGCCTTGGGTGGAAGAAGTTTTCGTCATAATATCCTCGTCGTGCAAGCAGCTTTACGCATTTCTTATGCGCGGGCTTAACGCTTGCCAGCTAATTATTCAATGTTCATGATGGAAGAAGGGGCAGGCTTTTGATCGCCGAGGATACGACCACCCGGCGCCCCTTATGAACGGGCCGAGCGATCGCTTCTAAGTAGGAGGAGAGCTTTGCGACGACGCGCAGCAGCATTCGCTGCTGCAATAGCAGTTAGCGATAAGGCGGCTAGCAATGTTAAAATTGTCATGCTCATAAAACGAACGTAGCAAAGTTTCATCAGAGTGCAAGAGCGAAAATAGACAAAGGTGAAAGTGTCACGGGCAATTGTTCACCGCTCCATTGCGCCCTTGCCTGCAATAATATTATCCCGAAACTTATGGATGCGCGCAATACGCGTTTCGAGTTTTTTGGCTGAGTTTAGATTAATGACATAGCTGCGCTGGCGGCCAGGTGTCAGCGCATGAAACGCTTCTGCAAGTTCCGGATCAGAATCCAAAGCATCAATCAATTCGCTTGGTAGTTCGAACTCTGCTTGAGTTTTGGGTGGCTCGATACCAGCCTTGGCATAGCCCATGGCTTCCTTGAGATAGGCCGTAATGATTGGCTCTTTGTCTGCGACATCGTCAGCACTCTTAAAGCGCAGAGTACTTGCATGTTGAGAATGAGGGCCCGGCTTTTCAAGAATGTTTTCGCTGTCTTTTAAAAGTGCCGCATTCATAAAACTAATACGAAAATCACCACGAAAAGCGCCGATAAGAGAAATGTTTCGCCCCTCATACATGTAGCATGGATGGCCCCACTTAACGATTTCAACAAGACCTGCCTCAAGGCAAATCCGCCGCAGCATAAGCAAACCATCGGCCCACTGCCGCACAGAACAATCAGGCGTGCCAAACCGATCACAACGCCCGCACCCTTTTAGAAAATAATCCTCAATATCTGTAATCAAGTGATTCCCTCCCTTGTTCTTTTAGATCATCTGGCGCTCATGGCAGAAAGGTCGCACGCTTGATTACTATACACCACTCACAACCCCAACACCGGATAAAGTGATGCGATCAGCAATGCGGCCATTGACCAATTAAATATCCTCAGCCGCTTAGGGTTGGTCAGAAAGCGGCGCATCTGTTGGCCAAGTACGGTCCAACTGCTCACCGATGGTAGATTGGTCGCGCCAAAAATCAAAGCCACCCACAGCGCACCTTCCAGATCGCGTGAAGGCGAGTAGACTGTCACCGCAGTCAATGCCATTGCCCATGCTTTTGGGTTCACCCATTGAAACGCTGCAGCTTGCAAAAATGTAATTGGTGTTCCTTCTGCTTCGCTCTTTTGTGGTGGCGCAGAATTGCCAATCTTCCAAGCAAGCCAGAACATGTAAACGACGCTAACAATTTTCAAAATCATGTGCAGCACGGGCACGCTGTCAAAAACTTGCCCAAGGCCAATGCCGACTAGGAATACCATAAAGGTAAATCCCAGTCCTATGCCAAGCATATGCGGTATTGTGCGCCGGAAACCAAAATTGGCCCCCGATGCCATGAGCATCAAATTATTTGGTCCCGGCGTTATGGAGCTAACAAAAGCAAAACCAATAAGGCCGAGAAGCAAATCATAGGTCATCATCATTACTTAATCAGATGCGCAACAACATTCTCGATCATGCGCATACCGGCATTATGGCCAAGGCTCATAATGCTCTCTGGGTGAAACTGCACCGCCGCAACCGGTTCATGGCGATGCTCAATGCCCATCACCACGCCATCCTCTGTTTCAGCCGTGACTGTAAACACATCCGGCAAACGCGCTGGATCAGCAAAGATAGAATGATAACGGCCAACTGTAATTTCTTTTGGCAGCCCAGAGAATACGCAGCCTGGTTCCTGCACGCGAATACGCGAAGGCTTGCCATGCATCGGATAGCCCAGCTGACGCAGTGACCCGCCATAGGCTTCGGTCAGCGCTTGCAAGCCAAGACACACGCCGAAGATCGGCAAGTCACGCGCTCTGGCCTGTTTAATGGTTGCTTTGCAATCAAAGTCAGATGGTTTGCCCGGTCCCGGTGATAAGACAACAAGGTGAGGCTTGTAATCATCAAACGCATCAGCGGTCACCGGTGAGCGCACAGTGCGCACATCGGCCCCTGTTTGGCGGAAATAATTAGCCAATGTGTGCACGAATGAATCTTCATGATCGACAAGCAAAATACGTTTGCCTTCGCCTACACGCGCAACGGCAATCTCACTCAACGGCGCATTGCCCTTTGCACTATCGCGAATAGCCGCGAGCAGCGCAGACGCTTTCAATTCGGTTTCTGCTTCTTCCGCCTCAGGATCAGAATCAAACAACAAGGTTGCACCGGCACGCACAGATGCAATGCCCTCACGGATTTGAATCGTGCGCAAAGTTAAACCAGTATTCATGTCACCATTAAACTTGACCATGCCAATCGCACCGCCATACCAAGCCCGCGGGCTTTTCTCATGGTTCTCAATAAATCGCATGGCCCAAAGCTTCGGCGCTCCGGTCACAGTCACGGCCCAAGCGTGAGACAAAAATCCGTCAAACGCATCCATGTCTTCGCGAAGTCGCCCTTCAACATGGTCAACCGTATGGATAAGGCGTGAATACATCTCTATCTGGCGGCGGCCAATAACCCGCACTGTACCAGGCTCACACACGCGGCTTTTATCGTTGCGATCAACGTCTGAACACATGGTCAGCTCAGACTCATCTTTCTTCGAGTTGAGCAATTTCAAGATTTGTTCTGAATCTGAAATCGCGTCGGCACCACGCTCAATCGTGCCAGAAATCGGGCATGTCTCAATGCGCTTGCCCGTTACCCGCACAAACATTTCCGGTGACGCACCGATTAAAAACTCATTATTGCCAAGGTTCATATAGAATGAATATGGCGCAGGGTTCGTCGCTTTCAGGCGGCGCGCAATCGCAGAAGGCTTGCTTTTGACCTGCTCATAAAACATCTGTCCCGGCACGACCTCAAACAGATCACCGCACGAAAAGCTCTGCTTAGCGCTGCGAACAAGATCCGCATATTCACCCGGATTATGATCGCCTTTTGGCGGCACAACATCGCTTGGTATAAATGGGTCGGCAGTCTGCTCACGTGGCAAGCCCGTCGTTGATGCGCCATCAGCGGCAAAATCATATTCATCGACCCATGCAGCCGCCGAATGGTTATCGACGACCAAAATTCGGTCTGGGAAAAACAGAACGAGATCGCGCTGGTTTTCGGCGCGCTCAAGCTTTTCTTCAATTGGGTCAAACTGGAATGCAATGTCATAGCCAAATGAACCAAAGAAACCCAGATTATCATCTTGCGGCGAATGGAAATGATCAACGATCTTGCGCACAACAGAAAACACGGATGGCGCGCGCGAACGCTCCTCTTCAGACACGACACGCGTAGGCTGGGCAATAACAATGGCAAGCCCGTCATCTGTGTCCGACATTTTTGCAATATGCGCTTCATCGGCAAGCGCTTTTTTAATCATCGCAACGATGATTTTTCCGCGCCCATTAAGCGCCTTGATCTGCATGTCGCGCTTGCGCGCACTGATCATGACGGGCGGATCAACAATCGCAATATCCCAGCGTGTATAGCGGCCCGGATATTCATAGTTTGAGGATAAGACAGCGCCCAGACGATCATCGAGCGCATCCAAATAGCTATCGATTGCTGTCGCATATTCAACGGTTTCGCGGCACCGCTCAATTGCAACGCCCCCGCGTGTTATAAACTGGTCCGGTTGTTGGCGCTGGCCTGCATTCGTCATGTCAAATCTGCCTGTTTGCTCAAGATGAGCCGATAAAATTGAACCTTTAAACAATGTGCGGACACAAAAAAACCGCCTTATGTCTAAGGCGGTGCATATGCGTCAAAACACGAAAAAGCCCGCCTATGAAAGCGTGCGCCACCAATTCGCTGCGATGTTCATTGTTTTGTTCATAGCAAATCTTTAGCACGTAAACGCCGCAGTGCAATAAAAATTTATTCAGATCGTGAATGCCTGCCTTTAAGAGCAACATTTTAGCCTGCCCTGCAAAGGGACGTCATATATCTTTCAAGAAACATCGATAGGTGCTCATGGCCAAGGAGCCTTCTATGCCGAATGAAACATCGCAAAAACTCATCGATCATTTAGCGGGCAAAGGACAGGGCAATGCGCCTGCCCATGCTGGCACGCGCTTTGATCCACAAGGCAGATTTTTGCCAGAACCGGGCAATACAGTCGTCGCGCATGTGCTTGATGGTTCAAAGTCGCAAGGTGCATTGATTACCCTTGCTGAAAAAATGAAGGCATTACCAAGCGCTGCGCACTTCGCCTTCACACCTATTTCCAGCTACCATATGACGGTTTTTCAAGGGATCATAGAATTCAGACGCACGGCCGGTTTCTGGCCGCCGACCTTGCCTCTCGATGCGCCGATTGATGCTGCAACCGCACATATGATTGAGAAATTGCAAGACTTCCCCAAATCACAGCCTTTCAATGTCAAACCAATTGCTGTCACGCCCAATGGTCTAACGGTGGCAGGCGCAACGCCAGACGATGAAAAAGCGCTGCGCGATTTTCGCGATCAGCTGGCCGATTGTTTTGGCTATCGTCATCCAGATCATGACACCTATACATTCCACATAACGATAGCTTATCTGATCAAATTCATGACAGCTGAGCAGGCAAAAACCCACGCAGATGCCATCCAAAAGCTAAGCGCTGACTTTCTGCAAAATGTGCCGATGATCGAACTCGGCACAAGCGACTTTTGCACATTTGAAGATATGAACCATTTTGAGCCAGTGCTCTTTAATCTCTGACTTAAAACAGCCCTTCAATAACGCCGTCATCATTGAAGCGAATAATCTCTGCTGACGGTTTACGCGGCAAGCCCGGCATGGTCATAATCTGCCCGCAGACAACCACGACAAAGCCTGCACCTGCAGAAAGCCGCACCTCGCGAATAGGCACCGAATGTCCTGTCGGTGCACCGCGCAAATTCGGGTCGGTTGAAAACGAATATTGCGTTTTGGCCATACAGACGGGCAGATGGCCATAGCCCTGCTCTTCCCATGTTTTTAGCTGTTCACGAACCGATTTATCCGCCAAAACTTCATCGGCATGATAGATGCGTTTGGCAATTGTTTCGATCTTTTGAAACAGCGGCATTTCATCGGGATAAAGCGGTGCGAAATTCGCCATACCGCTATCCGCCATTTGCACGACTTTATGTGCGAGTTCTTCAACCCCCGCCGAACCATGCGCCCAGTGCTTGCAAAGGATCGCCTCAGAGCCCTGCTTTGCAACATAGTCTTTAACCGCTTGAACCTCGGCTTCCGTGTCGGTGACAAAATGATTGATGGCAACCACGACCGGAACACCGAACGATTTAAGATTGGAAATGTGGCGTCCCAAATTCGAGCAGCCATTGTTAACTGCATCAACATTTTCATCGCCAAGGTCTGCTTTGGCAACGCCGCCATTCATTTTCATGGCGCGCACTGTCGCCACCAAAACAACCGCGTCAGGTGCAATGCCAGCCTTGCGGCATTTGATGTTCATGAACTTTTCAGCGCCAAGGTCAGCGCCAAAGCCTGCTTCGGTTACTACATAATCGGCAATCTTCAAGGCTGTCGTCGTTGCAACAACTGAGTTACAGCCATGAGCAATATTTGCGAAAGGCCCGCCATGCACAAAGGCAGGATTGTTTTCAAGCGTCTGCACAAGGTTTGGCTGAATAGCGTCTTTCAGCAAAACAGTCATTGCGCCATCGGCTTTTAAATCGCGGCAGAACACCGGCGTTTTATCGCGCCGATAAGCCACGATCATGTCGCCCAAACGTTTTTCCAGATCTTTGATGTCTTTTGAAAGACAAAGAATAGCCATCACTTCGGAGGCAACCGTAATGTCAAACCCGCCCTCTCGCGGAAAGCCATTGGCAACACCGCCAAGTGATACATTGATCATACGTAAGGCGCGATCATTCATATCAACCACACGTTTCCAGACGATGCGGCGCGTATCAATTTCGAGCTCATTACCCCAATAAATGTGATTGTCGATCATCGCAGCAAGCAAATTATGCGCGGATGTTATCGCATGAAAATCGCCCGTGAAGTGAAGGTTCATATCTTCCATTGGTATAACCTGTGCATAGCCGCCTCCCGCAGCACCGCCCTTCATACCAAAGTTTGGACCAAGAGATGCTTCGCGAATACAGATCGCGGCTTTCTTGCCGATACGGTTCAGTCCATCCCCAAGACCAACGGTGGTTGTTGTTTTACCCTCACCTGCAGGTGTCGGGTTGATCGCCGTTACAAGTATCAGCTTGCCGTTCTTATTGCCTTGAACAGATTGAATATATTCGGCTGATATTTTCGCCTTGTCATGGCCATAGGGCAGCAAATGTTCCGGTGAAATATCGAGTTTAGCCCCAATCTCCTGAATAGTTTTTTTATTGGCCTCACGCGCGATTTGAATATCGGTCTTATATTCGGACAATGTGTGGCCTCCCATACCAAGCTAGCACCGCAAAAATGCTGTGACCGCAATTTTGCGGCATGCTCATTGACGCATATATTTTTCCAAGCCTTCAGGCTTGGAGCAGCCTAAAGGCGACTGTCTTGAACGATACGGTAGGGTGAAAGCGACATAGCGTAAAGGCTACACCTGCAAAACTGCAGATATAGCCTTTTAATCAAGCAACTTAGATAAAGCTAAGTGAACAATTAGCGATCAAGAATATCGCGCATTTCGACCAGATTCGCACGCACGCGCAACAGGTCAAAACCAATGCTTTCCAGATGCGATTTCACCAGACTTGAATTGCTACCATTGGCAATAAATGGCGGTTTCGTCGTCATCGCTTCACGAAGCTGGTCGTCCACACGGTCCCAAACAGAATCTAGCTGACGCTGAACAACAACCTCACGAAAATCTGAGCGTGCCGCAGACAAGATACCGTAATATCCATAGAGCTGCCCATAAGTGAACCAGAAACGGTCATCGGCGCGCGCGTCAAAGCCCGTAAAGTTCGATGCTTCCATGCGGCGTTGAAGGATTTCAGACGTTGCACCAATATCGCCCGTAATACGGTCAAAGAACTGCATGAGATTGTCGGCACGTGCATCAAAGTCTGCGTTACAAGCTTTCATTTCTTCGTTGAAGTCGATCAAATTTTGACGACCATCGCGAAGACGTGCCTGTGTTGATGGCTGCAAGAATGGCGGCGAAAATGTCAAGAACCATGCGTTCTCGCGGTAGTTGATGGATTCACGCGCTTCTTGCAAATTCTGGTTGATCGATGATGTACCGCGCACGCGGCCAAGACGGTCCACCAACTCGATAGATGTACGGCGCAGAACTTGGTTCACACCAAGCTGGAATGCGGCTTTATTGTCAAAGAACGGCGTATCTTTCCAATCCCAGTAGAACATGAAACCAGCTTTATAAAGCGGGTTGGATGGCGCCCAAACGGTCTGATTGACATTAAAATCAATAAGATCGACAGCAACCTGAACCATTGCTGATTGTTGGCAAGTATTGTCAGCAAGCTGATCGCCAACGCCAGTTGTTGTCTCTTCAAACTTATATGCAGCCACATAATCCTCGTCGCCAGTGGACCAGAACTGCGTGATATAAAACAGATACATATAGCTCAGAACAATGAGCAACAAGATTGTAAAGACCGGAATCTTGATGAACCAGCCTTTGCCACGCAACCAATTGCGAAAGGCAATAAACGGCCAGATGAGCCATGCGATAAAAGTACCGATCGCCCGTCCGATCAATTCAAAAATACGCGTAAAAAAAGCGACTATCGGATCTAGCATTCTTCCCTCCGGCTATTGGTCAATCAAGCCCATACAAGCGTGCGCGCAGCGCCGCCTTATCATTCAGATAGGTGGCTTTAAGTGTTTCCACAACATGATTACGGTATTGTACATCATATTCTTCGTAATCATCGTAAAATGCTTGTTTGTTGAAAATATAACGCGAGACAAAATCAACACGGTTAAATTCACAGATAAGACGATTTGTCAGCCATGCATCAGGATGATCCGGCTTTGCCCGAACAAGCATAAAGCGATATTCTTCAGGTATCTCATTGATATCAACGCGCCCATTTTGCGCAATCTCGCGTTTGATCTGATTGAGGAACGGATAGCGCCCATCTTTTGTTACAAGATTGGCATTGCGATGCAGCCAGGTTTGCAGCCACACAGCATCAACTTTCGTCATATCAACATCAGGCTCGGCTTCATGAATGATCGAGCGAATAATCATCTCAGCGCGATGTTCGATAAAACCAGTTTCTTCAATCCACGATGCACGCGGCAATTCGATACGCTTTGATGCGGCCAAAAAGCGAAACACGCGGTCATAATCACCAATCGGCAAATAGCTAACCTGCCAAGGCCGCGACCGCCTGAAACCGGGCGCATCAGGATTGCTGATAACCGTTGTCATTTTCTCATCAACGAAAATATATGCGCCGTCAAAATGGCTGGTCCAATAGGCGTTATGGCGAAACACGACATGTTCCGGCACCATATGGTTCTCGCGAATGTCACCAACTTTTTTGGAAAGTTCAACCATGCGGTTTAGCATAGCATCATCACGCCACGCATCAGCTGTGTGTTTCAACCGGTCGATAAGACCGCGCAATTCATTGGCTTTTCCAATCACATCATCGGCCGAAAGCACACGAAATTCGACCTGCTGAATGGAGAGTAAATCTTCCATATCATTGACGACAGACACATTGTCTTCGATCTCGCCATAGATCACGTCTTTGATCGTCAGGGCATTAATGACGCGCATATTGTCGGTGTAAAACTCATACATCAGCGCGTCAGTATTTGAAAAACGCGTATGCACCACTGGCAATGACACCTGCGACGGCGTCAAAATAATAAACCGACGATTGACGCCGTTTGGATCAAGATAATCATAGTCGCCAAGCTCTTTGGCAATTTGCGGCGAAAACCCAGTCTTATCGATGTCAAAGGCCGTCAGTTCAGTCGGCTTAATGCCAAAAGCTTGCAACGCCTTATTATAACGCTCGACCAAATGCGGCTGATCAACACTCAGCAACCGGCCATAGATAAGCTCATTTTCATAAAGGCGTTTCATACTAGTGATCACCCAACAAACAGACTTTCATCAAAGCCCCATTCCCGTCCCAAATTCTGCTAAGCCGACATAGCCACGCACAAATACTATCAGACCAACCGCAAACCATGCCAGTGGTAGAGCGATGGCTTGTTTGAGTGAACCAGCCTTTGATGCACCGCGCTTAACAAGCCGGACCACTAACCAGACTATACACGCTGCACAATGCAGCATGCCGTATCCAAGCATCAAAAGTACGACTGTGACGTCCGATATCATCACCAAGCCCCGCGCTTTTTCATGTCCTCGATCTCAACAATCGCTTTGCCGCGCTGGCGTTCGCGGCGGATGATTTCTTCTACGGCGGTATTGTCGGATTTATCGGTGTAGCGGAATTCAGAATCCGCATAACGGTTGATTTCCTGCATCACCATATCCATCGTGAAAGGCTGACGCAGTTCGGCAATCATATCGCGTTTTGCGTCATAGTCCTTATGCATAAAGGCTTCCGGCGTTTCGAACCACTCATCCGGCAGATCGATATCCATGGCACGCATCTTAATCGCGTCGGTGACATTTTTGATCGCACGGCCCGTAAATCGCGGCTCGACCTGTTTAATCATGTGCAAATAAGTGCCGACATCCGCCATTGTTTTCGGCTCACCATGCTGCGCGATGAACCGATCATAGACATTTAAAAGCCCCTGCTCGGACGGTTTAGCACTGCCTGAATAAGCAGCGCTCACCGCTTCCTTAATCGCTTGCGCCTTGAACAGATCATGGTCGCCCAGTGGAATAGCGTGATTCTTGCCAGCAAGCAGTGCAAAAATGTCGATATAATCGTCCTGCGTTTGCGGCCCATCCACCAACCAGCGTGCACCAGCACGTTGGCGCAGCGCATCATCCACATTTTCTGGATAGTTGGAGAACATGCCAAACGAGCAATTGCCGCGCACCACCGTTGATGCGCCCGCAAAGCTTTCCATCAATACAGCCGTGACCTCCTGCTGACCAGCAGATGCGCGATCATCAGAGCGTTTTGCCGCTACTTGGTCAATATCGTCAATCGTGCCGAAGCCGATGGCCTTGGGTGAAATCACATTATTGATAAAGCTTTTGCAGTTTTGGCCCGACTTACCTTGATAAGAAGAAATCTGGTCCACGCCGAAATTCTCATAGTGGAACGGATAGCCCGCCACCTGACAATAATCATTTACAAGGCCCGCAACCATCTGAATAAGGATCGTTTTACCTGTACCGGGCGCACCATCGCCGATGAATGTGAACAGAAAACCGCCAAGCTCAACAAATGGATTAAGCTGCCGATCAAAGTCATAAGCGACCAGCATTTTCGCCAGCTTCATCGCCTGATATTTTGCAATGTGGTTGCCGACAATCTCGTTAGGCTTTTTAAACTGCATCGTCAGCGGTTTACGCTTTGCGCCGGGCGCAACATCAAAACCGTTTAGCGTGAAATCATCTTGCTCAACATGAATGTGATTATCTTCAAAACTGCCGAGCCCCGCAAAGCGCCCCTTGCGCTGAATCAAGCCTTCTAATGTCACCCGCGCATAGGCTTTGGCCCGTTGCAGCAATGCGGTATCATCCGGCGCGCCTTCAATCGCAGCACTTAAACCAGCAATCACCGATTTGACAGAATCCTGCGGCGTATCGAACAAATAATCCGGCTCGTTTAAATCCTCACCAGGCTCCGTATCGCTTTCCAGCATTTGGCCCAAATAAGCAGCCAGCGTGAACGCGGCAATATAGGCCGAAGCAGCCATGAGCCGTTTAAAGTTTTCTGCGGTCTCGCCGTCCAGCGGCGATGTGGCATTGCGTGCAGTCAGCGCTTCAAGTTCGCTCTGGCGCGCAAACACATCTGAGACTGCCAGCGCCAGTGCAACGCCGCGGCGCGCACGAAAGGCAAGAGCATGCTGTTTGGGCGATAACATCGCATCGTCAGAACGCACGCTCTGAATGGCTTTCATCAATTCGACTTCACGGGTCTTGCGCAAACCCGCAGTCGACACTGTCGAAATCATACGCCGGCGCGTGCCCGCAAGCTCGGTGCCAGACTTATCTGACGCCTGTTCAAGCACAACAAAACGCGTAACAAACGATTGCGCAACCGAGCGATGCTTTGCGATGTCCTGCTCATCAATGCGGGTCAAACCAACGTCCATTCTTAAACTCCAATTGAAAGTAAAGCGCCATCAACGACCGGAACTAAATTAAGAGAAAAATAGTTAATCGACCAAATTACTGCGTAGGCAATCAAACAAAACAGAAATGGGAAGTAATCTTCCACTTTACACATTATTCCAAATATATAAGAAACCTGTGAAATAAAAATTGCAAACAATGCAACATATGGACTCTCAAACGCCAACAATTCTTGGTTGTTTGAAATCAAAGAATATATACTCCAACCAATCAAAAATGGCATCATGAGTGCAAAAGCTAACCTCACTTTGCGTCGATAAATTGGCTCTATCGCCAAACCATAAATCGCGGTCACAAGAAACAAGGTGCCTAAACAGAAAACACCTAGTGCTAAACTAAAACTGCCAGATGTGTGGGGTGGAAATGCTCCGACAATTATCGAGAGAGCTATAAAATTTATAAAATGTAATAAACGATTTTTCCCATCAATGAAGGAACCAAACGTTACCTTTCTGACACGGACAATATACGGGCCCAATAGTAATAGAGATAAAGACAATTCATTTTTGAATGGAGTGAAATCAACTCCTACTATATCAGACAGCCCCCCCCAAAGGAATGTAATGACGGCTTCGTAACCTAAAACAACTCTACTTACCCATGACGCAAATTTTTCTTCCACTGATGTAAAAAGCGTGAGGCCAGCAAGAGCTGTAAAGGGAAAATAATACCTTTGAAGTTGGGTTTGCATATAGCTTTTGATGTGCCTCATCATACGTCTGAAATCACCTGCCCATTGGAGATGATGTGCGTTTTATAGCCTGCAAAAACCTTGTCGATTTCGCCTGCAGCATAGAGCGCCTGATAGGCTTCATGCGGCACAAGCGCATGGTTTTCATAGGCTGAAACACCCATACGCGCAGCATCTAAATCATTGGTTTCAATGTGATATTCTTGGCGCGATGGTGTTGAAGACCAAAAGCCCTTTTTGCCAGCGCGTTCATTCTTGGAATAAACGTCTTGAATAGTCCACGTTAAAAGCCAAGCATTTTTCGGGTTCGCCACACGGTCCAAAATCCGGTTTATGGTCTCGTTGTTTTCTGTAATACCGGTTGAGAAAAACGGGCCCAATACGATGCGTCGCAATTGCTTGGGATGTAGCGTGTCGAACTCTTGGTCCATATTCGTGGCAATGGTTGTCGGCGACAATGAATAGGCTGAATTGGATTCTGCAAATTCATCAAATTTACGTGCCAGCGCCGGATTGAGCAGCCCGCCAACAGGCAGCGGCACCTCCACATCCTCGCGCAAACGTCCATCTTTTCCGACCAATGTTTTGATCATATCAAGCGTTGAATCTTCAATCATTGCCGAATAGATCATCGGCAAATTCGAGACACCGTCAAACACACCCCAATGGGTTAGATAATAAGGACGCCCCGTCTTAGGGTTAGCAGAAACCTTAGTTGTTTCAGGCAACACGAAAGGAGAAAAAACCTCCCCTTTCTGCACCGTTTCAAGATAAAGGCGTTCGGCCATTGTCTTTTGAAGTTCACGCGGAAATGATTTTTGCCGCAAAATGAAGTCGGCCATTTCATCGCGCAAAACATCTGGTTCCGGAATAGAGGCAAGGCGGTTTTCTGCCGTTTGCCGATCCTTTTCCAACTCAAGAACATTTTGAAAAATAGGAAAGCCGCTATCAGAGCGCGAAATCTTAAAACTCGGCTCATAGTCGAGCCGGTTCTGCCAACTTGAAAAGGAATTGTTTAGCCGCGCTAAATATTGCGTCACCGTTTGGGCAACCAGACCGTGCTTATAAAGCGGCGATCTGGAATCGCGCAAATAGATATCCAGCCCAGAAAGCGCAGCTTCAATCGAACTAAAATAGCGCGTGACTGCACTGGTGTCCGCGCTATTTGTATTCTTATTATTTGTCGTGCTCATGTGCAGGCGTTCCGGTTGGTTACGCCTTAGTTTTTCACATAATTGCCAGCGTCATGCTTGCGCATAACTTCTTCAAAACGGCGCGCAAAGGCATCATCGGCCAGCTTTTTGCGGCGTTGAATATCCGCCGTTGCAACCATATTACCTTCATGCATTTCAAGCAGGTCGCCAATATGTTTTTGCGCAGCAGCACCAATTCCCGCCATTGTGGTTTCAGCGGCCGTATCGACCTGGCTGCCAAGCGTGTTGATCTTATGCGCAACATCCTGCTGCGCTGCTGTTTTCAATGAATCTTCCAGCGATTTGTAAAGCACGATGCGCTGCTCTGTATCAATCGTCAGCTTGTTGATCAGCGTGTTCTGCGCCGCAATCTGGTTGTTAAGCGAATCCACGAATGTCTGGAACATCGATGTGTAGCGCTCAAGCGTTTGGCTTTCAGCTAATAGTTCCTGCTCTTTAGATTGCGCTTCATTATATTCAGTTGCCAGTTTCGAACGCTCACCTTCAAGTTGGGTGCGGTCTTTCTGGTTGGTTGTCGCGGCAATCTTATTCTCAATATCAAGCAACATCGGGTTCAATTCCTCAATGCGCTTCTGAGTTACCTCAAGATTATCCATTGTGGTTTTGCGGCGCTCAATGACTGTGCGAAGCGAGTTTTCTGAAGTCGCATAGCGCTCATCAAGAATATTCTTCTGGTTCTTCAAAATGCCGACAATCGTGTCAGACTTAGTAAGAAGCTCCTGCAGATTACCTGCAAGCGACATGTTCCGCACGCGCTCAGACCGCATACGCTGCATGCGCTGCTTGGAAAACAGACCAATGAATTTTTCCATACCTGTATAGGATTTCATCGATTCAAATTCTGAACCGAACACATTGGTCGCATCTTCAAGCCCAATGATAAGGTCGGCCATATTGCCTTCCATCACCTTTTGTTGCTTGAGAACGTCCTGAATGCGGGCATTTTCGATATCAAATTGGGCATCGCCAATTTTCGCATCTGCTTCAGCAATCTTGTCTAGAACGTCGCCTGATTGTTTGATTTTGCCCTGCATATCTTGAACGACGTCTTTTGTGCGTTGAATTTCCGCATCAAAATTATACGTGACTGCCATAAATATTTCCTCGCCAATGCATCTTTGCTAAACTCTATATAATGGTTCAGCGTTTCAATTAGAAGACGTTGTTGCAAATACGTCAATAAAGCTTTTGCCTATGCTTTGGCAAAGCCAATCATATCTTCAGCGCGCACGCGGCCCATTTCTTCTTCCCAATGGGCACGGCAAAGCGAAACATACGTGTCATTGCCGCCAATTTTAACCTGATCACCTTCGCGCGTAACCTTGCCGTCGCCATCAAGACGCACCACCATAGTAGCTTTGCGCCCACAGCGGCAGATCGTGCGTACTTCGCGCAATTCATCAGCAATAGCCAGCAGAGTTTGCGATCCGGGAAATAGATTGCCTTGAAAATCAACCCGCAAACCATAGGCCATAATTGGCACATTCAGCCGGTCCACAACACGGCCCAATTGCCAAACTTGCTCATGCGAAAGAAACTGCGCCTCGTCGATAAAAATACAATGGATGCGATCTCCCGATAAGCGCGCTTCGATCCGTGCGTAAAGATCATCGCCAGCCTCAAAGGTCTCGGCCATTTCCTCAAGCCCAACGCGTGATGCAATGACCCGTTCGCCTGCACGGTTATCAAGCGCAGCGGTAAAGAGCATCGTCTTCATACCTCGTTCACGATAATTGTAAGAAGCCTGCAATAGCATGGTGCTTTTGCCAGCATTCATCGTTGCATAGTTGAAATAGAGCTTGGCCATTGCCGGTCCGTAATGTCATCCTGATAATTATGAGAATATGCAATAGCGGCCAAACTGTCACCTGCGAAGCATGTTCATCAACAGGTCAAAGCGGAGTAATTGATGTCTGAAACTGCACAAACCAAAATTATCAGAGATACTGATATGGAAGCACTCAACCTTGTTGCCAAGATTATAATGGCCGCAAAGCATGGCGCACTTGCCGCATTTGAGAAAAACGGCAGATTTCCTCACATCAGCCGTATTCAACTTTCAACAAACGAAGAAGGTCAACTGATTACATTGGTTTCTGATTTGGCACCGCACACAGCCTGTATGCGCGACAACCCGCATTGCGCACTATTAATTGGCGAAACAGGTAAAGGTGATCCGCTTGCCCATCCGCGCATGTCGCTGGATGTTATTGCCAGCCAAGTACCAAACGATTCAGCAGAATATAACACCATACGTGAGAGCCATTTGGCTCAACACCCAAAAGCCAAACTTTACGCCGATTTTGCGGACTTTTCATTTTTCAAACTTGCCCCGCAAAAGGCCAGCCTTAATGGCGGTTTCGGTAAAGCTTACAACTTAACCGAAGCAGAATTGATTGCAGCCATTACAAGCGATCAGGATTAGACCATGACAACACTTGCGCAGCGCCACGCAGATTTCCACGATCTTCACCAAAGCGGGTGTTTTGTTATCCCAAACCCATGGGATATCGGTTCGGCAAAGCTCATGGCCGCTAATGGCGCAAAAGCGCTGGCGACAACAAGCGCAGGGCTGGCCTTTACTTTGGGCGTGCCGGATATGGGTAGCATCACGCGCGATCAAGCATTGTCCCACGCTGAAGATTTGGTTCACAGCACAAATTTACCTATATCGGGCGATTTAGAAAATGGCTTTGGTCACAGCCCCGAAGATGTTGCTGAAACAATTCGCCTTGCTGGCGAGGCCGGATTATCGGGCTGCTCAATTGAAGACACATATCTCGACGGCGAGATTAAAACCTACACGCTAGAAGAAGCGGCAGATCGCATCGCGGCTGGTGTTGATGCAGCGCGTGCGCTTGGCCGCCCATTTGTCTTTTGTGCACGCGCAGACGGCATTATGAATGGCACATATGATACTGAAGAGGCTATCAAGCGCCTGCGAGCATTTGAAAAAGCAGGCGCAGATCTGCTCTATGCGCCCCTGCCCCCATCAATGGATGCGCTTGCGAAAATTGTGCGCAGCGTAAACACGCCGATCAACGCTTTAGCAGCAGGGCAATTCAGACAATACAATGTTCAAGACTTTGCGAATATCGGTGTTCGGCGCATCTCGGTCGGTTCAGCACTTGCGCGCGTGACCCATCATTACATTGTGCAAGCCACTGCTATGATGTGCAATGAAGGTGATTTTTCTGGTCTGAGTGATGCAGCCAGCGGCGATGCGATTGATGCTATGCTAGAACGCGCAACACCGTCATAAGCGCCAAAGCTTACTCCGCAGCTTTAGTGCTTTTTTTCAGCGCCTTAATACGATCTGCGAGGCTCACAACACCATTATTTTCATTGGGATTTTCACTATCAAGCAATTCATTGATGCGTGAATCTTTGCCTTCGACAATAGCAGTCATATGAACAACTTCCGCCGCTAATTGGCTGAGTTGATCACGAAGCAAATCATCACCCTTGGCACTGCCAACAGCACTTGGCGACAAGCTTAGCCCCGCACCATGTGGCGCAGAAGATTTGCCGGTATTAGATTTTAACTCAAGTTCCATTTGTGCGAGTTTAGCTTGCAATTTTTCAAGCGCCACTTCCGGATCAACATCGCCTGTTAGCTTGGACAGACGATTAAACCGCAAAGTATAATCTGCCAGCTCGCGTTCAAGTTCGATACGCTCTTCGTTACTATCGGCAAGACGCATTTCTAACTCATTGGTGTCAGCACGTTCGCCCATTTTCTTTTCACGTAACCGCTCTAATTCGCGCTCTCGACGCGCAACCTTGGTCTCAAGATCAGAGTTTTTGGCAACAAGACGCTCATATTTCTTTTCTAGTTCTTTTGCGCGCGCGCGCTCATTTTTAAGTAGCTCTGCTTTTCCACGGCTATCATTGCGCGTTTCACGGACAAGCGCTTTATCATTCTGGCGTTTGTCTCGTAGATCAGCAACCGTTGCCATCAATGTCGATTCACGCAGCTCCATTTGCTTTTCACGTTCTTCATAAGAAGCAATGCGCGCTTCTGCCTCTTTATACAGGCGGGCAAGACTTTCGATTTCGCCCGTGCGTGCAGAAAGCTCGGCTTGCGTTGCTGAAAGACCAAATTGCGTATCATTCAAAGCATTTTCGCGTTCTGACAATTCAGTGCGAAGATTTGACACCTCTTCATTCATTTCAGATAATTTTGCATCTTTGTCAGCAATAGAGGCTTTGAACGCTTTGATCTGCTCATTTTGATTGGCAACAACGCTGGCCTGTTGAGAATATTTTTCCCGCTGCTTGGAAAGCGCTATTTCGACTTTTCGTTGCGCGATAGCGTGCTCAGCGCGAAGTTTATCTTTTTCGGCCTGCAACTCATTGGCAGTCAGCGGAATGGAACTTTCAATGCGCTTACGGGTCAAGAAAACAGCACGGCGCCATATCGCCGGTGCGATGATAAGCGCAAGAAATCCAGCAACTAAAAACCCTAGTAGAAAAAACAGACCAGATTGTATCAACGCGAAAACCTCACCATCGGCGCTTCATGTGCCATATATGCACATATTTTTCTATATTACACCGCATTAAAAAGGGCCGCAAATGCGACCCTTTAAAGTGGTTACTATCCAAGTCAGAAACTTAGAACGGGTTCCAAGTAGGCATTGGTGTTAGCTTAAGATAACCAAGTGACACACCAAGACGTGCGCCAACCCCTGTGCGTACTGGCACGAGAAGGATATTATTGCGTTTAAGCACATGCATACCAACGCCTGCGATCAGATAAGCAGAGCCCTGAACACCGCCATAGCGGCCATGCAATGCATCAACACTATCCAAATTATAGACCAGCATCATTGTGCGCGCACCATCGCCGCCATAATCAAAGCCAATGGATGGCCCTTGCCAGAAAACATTATGGTCACCGACATTCTTAGTATGCAATGTACCTTCGCCATAAGTCAGGCCGCCAATAAATGCGCCGCTTCCTTCTTGGCCAAGAACATAACCATTTGGCATGCCATAACGCGCAAATATTTGCTCAATGGTTTGTGCAACAGCACTAGACGTACTGCCAAAAAAACGATGGCCAGCATCGACCATTTCGCCAAGTGCATATGTGTCAGGGCGTGTCTGCGCTGCAGCTTTACTTGGCAATAGTGCAACCATCACCATGGAAAGAAGCGCTGTAAAAGCCGCAATCAGGCGAATATTGGACTTCGTATAGGATAAATTTCGCATCTTTACTGTCCTTACTCTCAACGAACCCGCACAATAATCGCAAAGCGGGGCAAAATATGTAAAATGGCGATTTGTCATCATCATTTGTATTATTCAAATTACACGGATGAAGTTTCCACTTTATTAAGGAAAAATTGCACCTTTTTAGTTAACCAAGACACAGGTTATCGAAACTAGAATCAGGGCAATGTTGCTCTACACTGACCGTACCGATAGGTTCTCTACCTATCTACAATGTTGATTTGAAAGATGGACTTCTTATGGCTCTTGTTGAACTCTCTGCCTCCGATCTTGCTTCCCTCCTTTGCAGCCGTGTTTGCCACGATGTGATTTCACCAGTTGGTGCGATTAATAATGGGCTTGAACTGCTGGATGATGGCGGCGCTGATGAAGATGCGATGGATCTTATCCGCCAAAGTGCAATAAGCGCCTCAGCGCGGTTGCAATTTGCTCGTATAGCCTTCGGTGCAGCCGGCTCTGCCGGTGTACAGATCGATACTGGCGACGCACAAGCTGTCGCAGAAAATTATCTTAAGAACGAAAAACCAGAATTCACATGGAACGGCCCACGCGCATATCTTGCCAAAAACAAGGTGAAACTGATCTTAAACATGATTTTGATTGGTATCGGCTCTATACCGCGCGGCGGAAGTCTTGATCTCGATCTTCAAGTCGAAGGCGAAGAATGTAGCTTTACGCTAACCGCGATGGGCCGCATGAAACGCATTCCGCAAAAATTCCAAGATTATATAGACGGCCGCATGGGTGAAGACGCGATTGATGCCCATTCTGTCCAATATTATTATACCATTCTTTTGGCTAAAGATGCCGGAATGGAAATCAAGATTCACATGGATGACGACAAGGTTGTCTATTCAGCGAATTAGTATTTAACGCCAAAATATCAGAATCTGCACAGATCGGTAAAATTTTACCGATCTGTTTTTACTTTTTTTCAGCTCTCTTTGCTATTCATGGCTCAAGGATAGACTGAGTAAAGGGTAAGATGATGGAAGTTTGTATGGTTTTGGACGCTTCAAGCGTCATACGTAAAGTAGCAAAGCGCATTCTAACAAGCGAAGATATGGTTGTTGTGGAAGCAAAAAACAGCGCTGAGGCCATTTCAATGGCTTCTGCACAAATGCCCGACTATATTATTGTTGATGCAGGCATGAATGAAGGCCAGTCCGAAGACCTTATTCGCCAACTCCGTGCACTGGACCGCAAAAAAGACGCAAAAATAATCTGCTGCATGACGCAGGTTGACCTTGCTGGCATGATGCGCGCCAAGCGCGCTGGTGCAGATGAGTTCTTGCTCAAGCCCTTCGACCGAAAACAGCTTATGAGCCAATTTCGCACGATGCGCAAAGCCGCTTAAATTTTAGCTTTCAATTCTCAAAAATAAACCCGCTCAGCATAAGCTAAGCGGGTTTAATTCATAGAAATTTGCTTGAAAATTAAGCGATTTCTTGAAGTTCGTTTGCTTCAGGGTCGCGCAACACATAGCCGCGGCCCCATACGGTCTCAATAAAGCCCACGCCACCCGATGCAGAATCAAGTTTCTTACGAAGCTTACAGATAAACACGTCGATAATTTTCAGTTCCGGCTCATCCATACCGCCATATAGGTGGTTAAGGAACATTTCCTTGGTGAGCGTTGTGCCTTTGCGCAATGAAAGCAACTCAAGCATCTGATATTCTTTACCAGTGAGGTGTACGCGTTGACCGCCCACTTCAACTGTTTTCGCATCCAGATTCACAACCAGATCGCCCGTTGTAATAACAGATTGGGCGTGGCCCTTGGAGCGGCGAACAATCGCATGGATCCGCGCTACCAATTCATCCTTATGGAATGGCTTTGTCATATAGTCATCGGCACCAAAGCCGAGGCCGCGTACCTTATCTTCAATACCGGCCATACCGGATAGAATTAGGATCGGCGTTTTAACTTTCGACAAACGCAAAGTGCGAAGCACTTCATAACCGGACATATCCGGCAAATTTAAATCGAGTAGGATAATGTCATAATCATAGAGCTTGCCTAGATCGACACCTTCTTCCCCTAAATCCGTCGTATAAACATTAAAGCTTTCCGACTTGAGCATCAGTTCGATGCTCTGGGCGATCGCACTATCATCCTCAATCAGCAAAACACGCATTGTATTCCCCTTGTCCAGCATACGCTCGGGCCATAACCGTGGCTCCTACGTCTCTGCAAATCACCCTGCCACCGAATGGTTAACAAATTATATTCCGGTAATGCAAGCCTTCAAACTTTATTAAGTGAATCAATGAAGTTATTGATTTATTTACCATAATTTACGCAATTATTTTGAATCTTTTTATAAAGAAACGGGCGTAAATGAATCAAATGACTCAACAATTCTCTTAATTACGACAATTAAGTGAAAGTTCTCCAATCGGTTTACTCCCCCTTAAAGGTTGAGAAGTATCATTAACGCAGGACGTAAACGAAAAGTTACCAAATTCGCGTGTTTTGCAAATTTGCACCTTTTATTAAGTTTTATGTCTGGTGTTTGTGTACGGGCCGACAATGAGCCCGAAATGGTTTTGGAGTAATGCGTAATGAAACCTAGAGACAATATGATCCGTCTCAAGCAATTTCAGGTAACTGAAAAGCATCGCCAAGTGATGCAGCTGGAAACAATGATTAGTGAATTCGAACGGATGGCAGGCGAGCTCGATCTTCAAATACAAAATGAAGAAAAAAAGAGCGGCGTCACGGACGTCGAAAACTTCGCATACCCTACATTTGCAAAAGCAGCGCGGGTACGCCGAGACAATCTATTTAATTCCATTAAAGATCTAAAGACTCAAAAAGAGTCTGCCGAAGAGCTTTTACTGGAAGCAGAAGCAGAGCTTCAAAAGGCTGAAAAGCTGGAAGTGCGTGAAGCACGCGGCACTGTTGAGCCAGAACCACAGAATAAATACGATCGACACGCCATGATTGGCTGAGCATTTTCGTTCAGGCATTGATGACACAGACACAAAATCGTGCAGTGTGAAGACATCTTCGCACTGCACGATTTTGCGCATTTATAACTTGCCTGCCATCATTTGCACCCCTATCTGCTGGATATGCGAATTTTAGCCGGACTACTTATCACGATCGCTGCCTTTTGTTTTGCGCTGGGCACAACATTGCCGCTTCTGCAAATGGAGCGACTTTTCTTTTTAACAGACCGCCCTTCTCTGGTTGCGATTGTTAATGGGCTTTTTTCCTCAGGCGATATTGCGCTTGGACTTTTAGTCGGCGGCGTATCGCTGGCATTTCCAGCAACCAAACTTCTCGCTCTGGCGGGTATGTTATCAGCTAAAAATTTGAATCAAATCACCGCGCACCGTGCTGGCACTTGGCTCGGCATCATTTCAAAATGGTCAATGCTGGATGTGCTGCTTGTGGCGCTCACAATTTTTGCGGCAAAAACATCTGGTTTAGCCGCAGCAATTTCGCAGCCCGGCCTTTGGTTTTTTGCAGCCTCAACTCTGACCAGCGCTATTGCGGCATCCATCGTAAAGCGCGAGCTGAATCAAGATGCAAAAGCGCCGCCCTCATTAACCGAAAGCGACGCTTGAAACTTTTCACTTCGCCCAACAAGACAGGCGAAAAGAATTTTTAATGACGGTATTGCTGAATACGCGTTGTACGCAAACCAGCCAATCCATTTTCTTCGATAGACGCCTGCCAGGAGAGATACTCCTCGACAGTCAGCGTATAACGGGCGCAAGCCTCATCGAGGCTTAGAAGGCCACCGCGTACGGCAGCCACAACCTCGGCCTTACGGCGAATTACCCAGCGACGCGTCGATGCTGGTGGAAGATCATTGATCGTTAACGGGCTACCGTCTGGGCCAATGACATATTTTACGCGTGGTCTAATCTGTTCGGTCATACTACTCTCTACAAAACTAACGACCTTCAATTCATGATCCACAATACGGCCACAGTTTTAAAAAAGCGCTAACTCGAGTGTAAGGAGTTGGTAAGATGTATGAATCAATTCCTGCACATCTGTTCCATATTCGCACGCAGGAAAATCGCAGCGCAGAGCAAAGCTAACCGCCAATAGGCCTGCATTAAATGTGAGCGGCGCGTTCGATCTCTTCTGCACTCAAACCATATTTATAACTGAAATGCTGACGGGCTTTGATAAGGCGCTCATCATTGGGCCGCATGCCCAGCGTTCGAATAAACTCAACCCGCTGCTGCCTTTTAAGCGCTTCTCTATCGATGGCCGTACCCATTGCTTTATCTATGATTTGGCCGCCTGGAGAGACATGAAACCATTTTGAAAAATCACGGAAATGGTGCTGATTGTGAAGCGTCGTCACATGCCGCTCAACCCATGTTTTGCGCACCGTTAAATGCGCCGTCATGTGAAACCATTCATAGCAAAGAAAAGTGCCAACCCCGCCAATCAGCACGATAGACGCTGCAATAGACAAAGCATATTGCGGAACGATGAGCGATAAAACGGCCCATACGACTGTGAAGTTAATGATTAACACCGGAATGGAAACCCAGATTGGTGCGAAAAATAATTTCTTATTGGTTGGAAAATCATGGTGCCCATAATGCGCCTGATACAGCACATTGAATAAGCTCTGTTTTTCCGGCGGCGGCAGATGAAAAATAAATCGGTGCAATGAATATTCATTGAGCATTTGCGCAGGCACGCCAAGAAAAACAAAAAACACAGCCCACCACGGTCCGTTCAAACCAAGAATAATGATTCCGGCTATCAGCGCACAAATCATGGGAACAATCGAATTATGTGAAAAGATGAGTGATAGCCTGCTCATAAACGCCTCCCAGCGCAACTTACCTTTACGTCTGCGTAAAACGTAGCTTTTCCAATACATGACATCAAGAGACTATGAAGCGCCGAGAATTTACGTGAGCATATCAAGACATCACTTAGACATGGCAGGCTTGAGCACAACTCTATTAGGCCGCAACGCATATTGTCCGGCAATCACGCTCACCAGCACAATGCCAACACCAAACAATTGCAACGCACTGAGACTTTCGCCCAAAATAAACCATCCCAATAATGTTGCAACCAGCGGACTTAGAATGCCTAAAATTGCAACGCTTGAAGGATTGAGCCTGGCAATACCGCGAAACCAAAGCAGATATGTAAAGGCGGCACCGATCAAACCTAAATATGCAATGCCAGCAAAATTGGTCAGTGAAAAATCACTCCACTGCCCTTCGACTAAAAGCAATGTCGGCAGCAGCAAAATACCACCGGCAGTTAATTGCCATGCCGTAAAAGTTAAAGGCGGCACTGGTGGCTGCCATTTTTTACTCATAACAGTGCCCAATGCCATGGAGGCAGAGCCGATCAATGCTGCGCCAATTCCAAATAAATCGAGGCTCGCCTTTGGCGTCAAAATAAGCAATGCCACCCCCAACATGCCCGCCATGACCGCGACAATTGATAATAGCTTTATCGGTGTCCCAATTATCAAGCGTGCTGCGAAGATGACAATAAACGGCTGCAAAGAGCCTACAACAGCAGCAACCCCGCCCGGCAATCGATAGGCCGCGATAAATAGCATTGTCCAAAAGATAGAAAAATTAAGCGCCCCAAGCAAAAATATTTTGGCAATCCACCAGCCTTTTGGCAGCTCCTTCACAATGATCAGCAAAATAATGCCAGCCGGCAACGCACGTAAAAGCGAAACAATAAGCGGGTCAATGAGCGGTAGGAACTCGGTCGCTACAATATAGCTGCTCCCCCAAATAGCAGGCGCTAACGCTGTTAAAGCAATATCACGGGCGTAGGACATTTTGTGCATCTCTATTTTATCTTGATGTCAAGATAAATGAATATATCTTGACGTCAAGACATTATTATGTGACTTAATTTCCATGGATGAAGTTGATTTAATTATCGCCCAATGGGCCAAGCAACGACCCGAGCTGAATACACGCCCCATGGCATTGATCGGCCGTTTAATGCGTGTGTCACATGTGCTGGCAGCTGAAATGGGTAAAACCTTTGCCAAGCATAATATGAACGGACCAAGCTTTGATGTGCTCGCAACACTTTTGCGCACCGGCCCGCCACATGCTCTTTCACCAAATGATTTGCTGGCGACGATGATGATTACGTCTGGAACCATGACCAATCGTATTGACCGTCTTGAACAAGCAGGACTTGTAAAACGCATTCAAAATCAAAACGATAAGCGTAGTGTTCTGATCGCGCTAACAGAGCAAGGAAAAACACTTATTGAAAAAACAGTGACGGCCCATGTGGAAACACAGGAAAAACTCGTCTCCCCGCTCACCGATGAAGAGCAAGCAACTTTCAACAAGCTGCTCATCAAATATTTATCTGCCAACGAGAACGTGTAGGCCACCCTTTCAATCGCATCAAAAAACCACTATATCGGCCACTTGAAATGGAGCCGATATGCGTAACTCGCTCGACATTGCTAAAAAGCCAGAAGATACCCGCGTGGTCGTTGCCATGTCGGGTGGTGTGGATTCGTCTGTTGTGGCGGGCCTTTTGCATAAAGAAGGCTACGAAGTCATCGGCATTACGCTCCAACTTTATGACCATGGCGAAGCAACACGCCGCACCGGATCATGCTGTGCTGGCCAAGACATTGATGATGCGCGCCGTGTGTGTGAAACACTCGGTATTCCGCATTATGTGCTCGATTATGAAAGCCGTTTTCGTGACGCCGTCATCGATGTGTTTGCCGACAGCTATATTGCAGGCGAAACACCCGTGCCTTGCATCTCATGCAACCAGACTGTGAAATTTGCCGATCTTTTGAAAACAGCAAAAGAATTGGGCGCAGATTGCCTTGCGACCGGCCATTACATTAACTCGGTTGAAAAAGGCAATCGCCGCGTTTTAACCCGCCCTGTCGACGCTGACCGCGACCAGAGCTATTTCCTGTTTGCCACGACGCAAGATCAAGTTGACTATGTGCGGTTTCCGCTCGGCAACATGACCAAAGACGAAACGCGCCGCCACGCTGCTGATATGGGCCTTGTCGTTGCCGATAAACCCGACAGTCAGGACATTTGCTTTGTACCAGACGGCAAATATGCCGATGTCATTACTAAGCTGCGCCCAAATGCTGCGCTTGCCGGCGACATTGTGCATATTGATGGACGCCTGCTCGGCCAGCATGAAGGCATTTTGCATTACACAATCGGCCAGCGCCGCGGCCTTGGCGTTTCGGTTGGCGACCCGCTTTACGTTGTTAAAATTGATGCCCGCACCCGCCGCGTTATTGTAGGCCCTGTGGAAGCGCTGGAAACACGTGTCTTGGAACTGCGCGATGTGAACTGGCTCGGCGATATGCCACTCGATGAAATACCGGAAGGCGGCACGGAAGTGTTGGTGCGTGTACGCTCAACCCGTCCGCCGCGCCCTGCCCGTATATTTAATGAAGATGGCATGATTACTGTCGAAGTCATTGACGGCGAACAAGGTGTCTCACCTGGTCAGGCTTGCGTATTTTATGATGGGCACGGCGCTGGATCGCGCGTTCTAGGCGGCGGTTTTATTAATAAAACCCGCCGCGCGGAACATGTAGAAGTTCAGCTTGCTGCCTTGATGGAAAATCCAAAAACTATTGCAGCTGAATAATCAGCTTACTTGGTTGAAACGAGCTTAAGCTCGTTTTTGCCAACATAGTTGCGGATTTCAGAAATCACCAAATCTTGATCTTCTTCAGTCAGATATGGGTGCATCGGCAAACACAAAATGCGTGATGGCTTGGCTTCCGTTGCCGGCAAACCTTGTGGTGCCCACGGATATTTCGAATAGGCAACCTGCATGTGCAGCGGCTTGACATAATAGACAACCGACGGAATTTCTTTTTCGCTTAAATGCGCGCGAAGCCCATCGCGGTCATCGGTTTCAATCGCATATTGCGCCCATGCTGAACGCTGACCTTCCACATTACATGCCGCTTGAACCACATCGCTAAGCTCGCTGTGATAGCGTGCAGCAATACGATTGCGCGCTTCCATCTCGTCTTCAAGAATATCCATTTTCTTGAGCAAAACAGCAGCCTGTATTGTGTCCAACCGCGATGTCAGGCCGATACGTACATTGTCGTACTGGCTCTGGCCTTTGCCGTGGAATGCAACCGAACGCATGATCTCGGCATGGATCGCATCATTGGTCATGATCGCGCCGCCATCACCGTAACAGCCAAGCGGTTTTGCCGGATAAAAGCTTGTTGCCGCCACATCGCCAAACGAGCCGCAATAAGCGCCATTTGATGTTGCACCCAGCGCTTGTGCAGCATCTGAAATCACACGTACGCCATGCTTGGCAGCGATAACACCAATGGCTTCGTAATCAGCAACAGCACCAAATAGATCAACAGGAATGATCGCCTTCGGCTTTAGGCGGCCTTCTGCTTCAATCATCTGAATAGCGGCTTCAAGAGACGCCGTGTCCATCAAATAGGTTTGAGGGTCGATATCAATAAACACAGGCTCAGCACCGGCAAGCGCAACAACCTCAGCCGTCGACGCAAATGTAAAGCTTGGCACAAACACAGCATCGCCTCGGCCAATGCCCCACGCCATAAGCGGGATCAATAGCGCGTCGGTGCCGCTTGCACAGCCAATCACATGATTAACGCCAACATAGTCAGCAAGGCGTTTTTCAAACTCGGCAACTTGCGGCCCAAGAATGTAAGCACCGCCTTTAACGACATCCATGATTGCGTTTTCAAGATCAACGCCAAGACGTGCGCGCTGTGCTGCAAGGTCGATAAACTGCATATTATCCCCGATAGAACCGACAAACGGTTCGAATTGAAATTAGCCCCGAAATCGCAGTATCGCGGAACAGTTTAGAAATCCATAGGTGCCAAGATCACACCTTCAAGACAAATGTAACAGCCAGTGATTAAACCGAAAGTGTGTTTAATATTTTAACAACTTCAAGACCTTGGCGTCCATTTGTTAAAGGTTCGCGATTTTCTTGAATGCAATCAATAAAATGGCCAAGCTCATCGGTGAGCGCCATGCCAGCCTCACACGCAATGTTTTCGCCATCATCTTTTGAAGAGCGCCAAGCATCGCCTTCACGTGCAACATCGTGCTTATAAAGCGTGACTTTTTTATTCCAATCCTGCTCAAGATCATCCCAAACAACGCTGGCCTTCGTGCCAATCACGCTGAAACGACGCTCAACATAAGCGCTGTGCCGAGATACGAACACATGTCCCTTCATGCCGTTTTCAAATGCCAAATGAATATGCGCGCTATCCGTTTGACCATCTGTCACCGATACAGGAACCGCATCAACTTTAATCGGACTAGATTTTGCAATCGATAAAATCAAAGAAAGATCGTGCGGTGCCAAATCCCATGCAGCATCAAATTTTGTATGAAATTTACCAAACCCCAAGCGGTGGCTTTGCACATATTTAACATCGCCAAGCGCCCCATCCTCAATCAAGGAAACAATCGCGCGAAACGCATTGTGATGGCACAAAATGTGGCCTGCCATTAAAACGCGGTTTGCGCTTTGAGCCGCATCCACCATGGATTGCGCGTCGCGAACATCGAGCGCAATGGGTTTTTCCGCAAACACATGTTTGCCAGCGGCAAATGCCTGACGCGCTGTTTCTGCATGATATTGAGCGGGAAGAGCCATTGTGATGCCGTCGATTGCTGGATCAGCAAAAACACTTTGCGCATCACGCACATCAACGCCGTGTTTTTGGGCTAATTCTTTGGCCAAATTTTCGTCTTGATCGACAATACACGCAAGCGCGCCCAGTTCAGCCAAGGTACGCACATGATTCTTGCCCCAGTATCCGCATCCAAAGACAGCGATTTTCGGCATAGAACGCATAGATTACCCTTTCATATCATGGCTAATGCCTGTGCTAATCAGCCAAGAAGTAGAAAACAAGGGCGTAATATGACGCAATTGGCAAATCAGTTCGAAAAACAACGATTGCTTGCTTGACAGGCAAGCGACCTTCCCCCTATATCCGCCTCGCTTCAAGTAACAGGTTTGCCTGTTGTGGCGGGATAGCTCAGCTGGTTAGAGCAGCGGAATCATAATCCGCGTGTCGGGGGTTCAAGTCCCTCTCCCGCTACCATTAAACCCTTGACATCATTCAGCTTTTAAGATCGACCATTATCAACCTACATTGGTTAGACAGCTTTCCTGAAAAGGTTAGACATTTCGATATCGTCAAATGTCGAGCTGCCAACTTCCGCACACTAAATTGCGCATAAGGGTCGCTATGAGGTTTAGCGTTGCCTAATTTAGACGGGATTGATAAGCACCCCGCCTTCCCTAAGCTATAGTTTCGCATACTCCACGTCTCAAAGCTCCGCCAATATGTAGGTCGACGCGACGAGGTGCGTGGACAGGAGTTATGTGCGCATATCATTCATGGCTAGTGCACTTTCAAAGAATCAGGCAGCCTGTCTCTGCTTGTGAAAGCAGGCTGGGTTAGGATGTTTGGAAACTGCATCTGATGGGTTGTCTTGGCCCAATGCTATGAGCGTTTGCGCGCTCCGGCCACTCGGTGGAAGATAAATTAATGGGAAAGCTATAAAAATGCGTGGGCTAGTAATTTCACCGAAGTTAAAAGTCAGTGTAGCAGCTAACAAAATTGAGATGAATGGCTGGAACGAGCAAAATGTATCAGCTTGGACTTTGTATTGGGACAAGCTTGTAAGCCCAGATAACAATCTTGTTTCTATCGGCGGCGGCATACCTGTTTTTGAAATTTTACGTGCAAACAAAATTCTTGAAAACAAGATAATCAAAATGAACAGCGGCGAAGGTGGCATGGCGACACATCGCAGCGTTATGCAATCATGGGCAGACGAAGAGGAAAAACATCCCGGTGCATGGGCTATTGCCACAGGTGATAGCTCGTATACGTCAGATGCACTGACAGACAATTCAGGTCGTAGCATCCAAGTAAAACTTGTAAAATCTCTACCTGTTCCAGCGCTTGAAACTCCAATTGATCGCATCCTGTCGTACAAGCGAAAACGAAGTTCTGAATGTGAAGCCATGTGGTCATTTATTGACGAACTGTATTTACAGATAGACAGCGCGAGAGATAAACCACTCGCTGAACATTCAGTTTTTAGAAAGCTCGAGGTTGCACTTGAAGACCAAATGAAAGCTGCCCGTGAAAATAACTCCATCTCATTTGAAAGTGCAACGACAACGTTGGGCTTTAATATCCAAGGAGCTCTTATCACAGGAGCTGGAGTTTTGGCAGCAGGGACAACTTTCGGCACCGCCTTGCTCACCGCAGCTGGTGCAGGAGTGATAGTAAACGCATTACCACGCATAAAGATATTCGGAACGGAAAACCGCAAAACACCGCTTACGTTCGCCGTCGAAGTCGAGAGCAAATTAAACTGGAAATAGCTCATTACCCACCACGCTTCTGCTCTTCAGCTGCTTTGACACTCATTTCAGTTATGTAACCGCCCTCTCATTCCGCATTAAACTTATGCAAGCGGATACTAACTCATTGAAAAACTCATTCTAACTAAACGATTTAGTGCGGCGGCTAATCCTGCCAAAGTCGCTTAATTAGCATTCAAAAGGTTCAATTATGAAAGCAGTTGTTTTCCTAGGTTCTGTTCGTGAGAGTAAACCGCCTCACCCAGCGCGGCTGGGTGCTCGCGTTGCTGCAGCCTGTGCATCGCAATTGGCCAAAACCGATATAAATGTCGAAATTATTGACCCATTAGATCTGAACTTGCCTGCAGTTTTCAAGCCTCATTTTTCATTTTGGCGCAGGATGCGCACCTGAAGCTTTGGAAAGTCTTTCTACTAAAATTAAAGATGCTGATTGCTTCGTTATGGTCAGCCCAGAATATAGTCATTCTATGAGCCTTGCGCAGGCCAATGGAGCGGTGCCAGAGCAGCTGTAAGCATGCGAACTTACTTAAGTGAACTCGATTGTCTTCCGGTATCGGCCATAATCCATATTCCCCACGCTCAAGACGTCTTTGCTGAAGACGGCTCTTATGCAAATGGCGTCGATACAGAAAAATGGGGAAGCTATATGGGGCGTACTTTAAATCAACTTGTGTGGTGGAGCGAAGCGGCTGCACAACAACGCAACAATGCCTAATCCTACCGCAGCTTTTGAGCGCAATCCTTCACAAACAATCGGATGGGTCTAGATCAAGAGAGCGGGCTGCATTGACCATATAGCAGACCGGTTCAAGTGTAGATATCTACTTCGAGCGCATATCCTTTAGCGCCTCAGACGCACCACGCATTAGAAGTCCCAAATCAACGGCTATGGATACAAATGCATATCCCCACTCACGATAGCGCTTAGCGTCATTGGTGTTCGTCGCGAGTATGCCCGCTGGCACACCAAGTGCCTTTAAGCGCGTCACTGCGTCTTTAAGAGCAGCCTGAACTTCTTCATGCCCAGGATTACCAAGATGGCCAAAGCTCGCCGCAAGATCAGACGGACCGATAAATACGCCGTTCACGCCCGGCACAGAAGCAATCTCTTCAAGTTTCGATAAGGCATCGACCGTTTCAACCTGAACCAAAACAGCGATTTGTTGATCTGCTTGTTCAAAATAATCCGTGGCTAAACCAAACCGGCTAGCGCGCGTGCCCCCAGCAACACCGCGAATACCGTGCGGCGGATAGCGTGTTGCAGCAACAGCGGCAGCAGCCTCTTCACCATTCTGCACGAAGGGAATGAGTACAGTCTGCGCGCCAATATCAAGCACACGCTTGATGAGAACCTTGTCGTTCCAAGCGGGGCGTACAACGAGGTTAGATTCACCAGCTGACGCAGCTTGCAATAATGGCTGCACCTGCGATGTTTCTATGGGCGCATGTTCAGTATCAAACAACAGCCAGTCATAACCGATAAGGCTCAAACCTTCGGATGCAACGGGACTTGTCAAAGACATCCAGATACCGTCGAGTGTCTCGTTTGCAAGCAAGCGACGCTTGAAGTCGTTCAAGGGCGCGCGCATCAAACGAACTGCACTGCTACAGAGCCCAAAGGCCCGAAATCGGCATGGAGCGTATCGCCCTTCTCTGCCCAAACAGGGCGCGTGAAGCTACCTGATAACATCATATGTCCTGGTTCCAAAACAGTACCAAAAGGAGCAAGCTTATTAGCCAGCCACGCAATTGCCATCGCCGGATGGCCAAGCACACCGCAAGCCAAGCCAGTTTCTTCAATTTGGCTGTTACGATAAAATGCAGCGCCAACCCAACGTAGATCAACTTCTTCTGGCCGTACAGGACGCCCACCCAGCACAATACCAGCTGCTGCTCCATTATCGGCCACGGTATCAAATATTTTTCGTGGCTCAGTCACACGCGCATCAATTATTTCAATCGACGGGATAACCCATTCAGTCGCACGCATAACATCAATAAGCCCAACATTGGGGCCCTTGAGAGGCTCTTTGAGAATGAATGTAAGTTCTGGCTCGACACGCGGCACACAAAAATCTTCGAACTTCACTTTGGCGCCGTCTTGCAACACAAGATCATCAAAAAGATACCCATAATCAGGCTCGTCGATTTTGGATGCAGCCTGCATGGCTTTCGATGTCAGGCCGATCTTATGGCCAATGATCTTAACGCCTTCTTTTTCTTTTGCTGCGGCAACAGCGCTAGAAATGGCATAGCTGTCAGCAATTTCAATGTCAGGAAACATCTCTGACGGACGTCGCCCTTGCACTTTCGTGCGGTGGCTTTCTAATAATCCGTCGACGCAAATCTGGCGGTCTTTTTCACTTAACATTTTTATTCCTTCAAAGCTTGATGCAAACGTTGCGCAGTTCAGAGTAGAATTCTAGCGAATGAACACCGCCCTCGCGGCCAATACCGCTGGCTTTTGATCCGCCAAATGGCGTGCGTAGATCGCGTAAGAACCAGCAATTTACCCAAGTGATGCCAACTTCAATCTGCTTGGAGACCCGATGTGCTGTACCAAGATTGGTACTCCATATCGTTGTGGCCAAGCCGTAGGGCGAATTATTGGCGAGCGCGATGCCTTCCTCTTCGGTATCAAACGCACGGATATGCGTGCATGGACCAAAGATTTCTTCGGTTACAACAGGGTGATCTTCATCAAGACCAGTCCACACAGTTGGCTCAACCCAATAACCGCCCTCATAACCTTTGATGTCAGGAACACCGCCGCCCGCAAGAATTTGCGCACCAGATGCACGCGCTTTGTCATAATAAGAAATAACTTTATCGCGGTGCTCGGCAGAAATAACCGTCCCCATCGTCGTTGCTTGGTCGAAAGGATCACCCATGCGATAGCTGCGCGCTTTTTGGGCAAGCCCTTCGCACACTTGGTCATAAATATCGCGCTGAACATAAAGACGTTCCGTGCCTAGGCAAACCTGTCCGGTATTTGCAAAACAGGAACGGCCAATTCCTTCAAGGGTCGCGCCGATATCTGCATCATCAAAAATGATACCGGCATTCTTTCCGCCAAGTTCAAGGCTCACCGGACGCACGCCATTGGCAGCCGCCTTCATTATTGCTTCACCCGTTCCGGTTTCGCCCGTAAAAGTGATGCCATCAACATCGGGATGACTGGTCAGAAATTCGCCTGCGGCGGAAGGGCCAAATCCATGGACCACGTTGTAAACACCGCGCGGAATTCCAACTTCGTTCATGACCTCGCCCAATAAAGTGGCGGTGGCCGGTGTTTCCTCAGAAGGCTTAACAACAACCGTGTTTCCGCATGCGAGTGCTGGAGCGACTTTCCATGTCATTAAAAGCAGTGGCAAGTTCCAAGGGCACACGACGGCAATGACACCGCGCGGACCGCGCAGCGCATAGTTAAGCGCGTCGCCGCCATCTGGCGTTTTCATTTCGAATGTCTCAGTTGAAGCCGTTAATATCTGATCGGCGAAAACATTAAAGTTCGCTGCGCCGCGCGGAATATCAATATGACTGGCTATGCTACGCGGCTTGCCGGTGTCACGAATTTCAGCAGCCAGAAACTCATCAAAACGCGCGTTAATTCCATCAGCTAATTTACGCAGCAGAGACACACGCTCCGGCACGCTCATCCGGCCCCATGGGCCTTTGAGTGCACTTCGAGCAGCACCTACGGCAGCATCTACATCGCTTTTTCCAGCGGCAGATACTTCGGCAAAAATTTCACCAGTCGTGGGAAATTTATTGGCAAATTCACCGCCGGTTCCGGCTTTAAATTCACCGTCGATAAAATTCAGAATCTTTTGCATTATTCAGTCCTTAATTCAGGCTTGCAATCCAAGCTTGGCAACTCAGGGTCGCCGTAAGTTAAATAGTTCCACATACGTTCAAAAATACCGCCCTGTCGGGTGGCGCGGGCTTCAGCTTGTGAAGCTGTGACGATTGAGGCGTCACATAAATTTGCGGATAATGCAGCAAGTTCGACCTTGCACATGTCCTCAAGATACCATGCCAACCCTACGGCTTCGGGCAATGTCGCACCGGTAACAACGGCACCGTTGCCGCGCATAATGACGCCTGCACTATCGCCCATCGCATCAATCACACCTTTGGCACGCTCATCATCGCGCACCAATTGGATGTCGTCCCAGAAGCCGACCCTCGGCGTAAAATAGGTCCCAAACCCGTGACGAATTTGGGGAACCTTTGCCAAAGCAGCCAGTGTCATCATGTGCGGCCCCATGAAGCGAACAACACCGCCCGCATCAGGACGCCGCGCATAGATTTGCTGATGCAATCTTACCTCTCCCAAAACCCCATCAGGCAGCGGTCCCATGACCAGCACTTGCGGGCATGTTTGACCAACTTGCACATGCTCCATTGGCACAGACGGGCAAACGAGAAAGCTCTCGTTATTTAACCGAGCAGAACAATGACCATATGCGTGAACCAGCTTTGCACGGCCAAGGGCGCGGGCAGCTATTCTTACTGTGCGAGCAATATCTTCCACCGCGATCAATCCTTAAAAGCTGCAATATTTGGTGCAGACCCCCACTTACAAAAACCTTTGGGTTCAAAGTGGAACTGTCGGTCGCGCCATAAGGGCTCATCATGGATTTCCACCACGCCGCTAGAATATTCGAAAGTCATTCCTTCCGGCCCTGTGAAATACAAAAACTCCGCAGAGGATGTCGGATGGCGACCGGGCCCAAACGTTACATTCACTTGATTTTCACGCACGAAATTAAAGCTTCGTTGAATGTCGTCGGTGCCACCAACCTGATGATTAATATGTTGGATGCCCGGCTTGTGAAAAGGAAATAGCGCAATCGAATGATGGATCGTGCCAAGACGCATTAATGGGGCATCGCCAATCCTGTCTGACACGCGCGCATTGCACACCTGGGTCCAGAATTTCTCATCTCTCTCAAGGTCGTTAGAGCAAAGTCCAACATGGCTGAAACCAGTGATCCCAGCATCGCGTGTACCGTGATAAGCTTTTGCAGTCGTATCAGGGCGCAGAACGAATTCGATTTGATTTCCCATCGGATCTTTGAATCCGATAAAAGCTGCCACATGCCGTAATTCACATTCTTCACGCGAACCGTAATGTACTGCATGCCCGAGCTTGTCTAAAGTTGCACCAGCGCGGTTTAAATCGTCGGCAGACCCGATTTCAAATCCAGTTGTTTGATCTTCAGGATTCCCTTCAAAGTAACATAAGGTATGCTGGCGATCGTCTGATTTAAAATAGATCGCCCCAGGGCGATAGCCAGCAATTTCAAGGCCAAGTATATTGACTGCATACCATTTCGCACCTTCCAGATCCGTTGTTCCAAGGCGGCAGTAAACGACATCCTTAAGTTCTATCATCTGTCAGATCCTCCGTTAAATTCGGCTAACGTGCTGGGTGATCCCCATGAGCAATGGCTCAATGCTGCATCAGGAAATTGACGTGGTCCGGTTGATTCTGGCGGAGCCATTGGCGTCGCATAACTATAGAGTATGTCGCCCACACCGCTGGTTGTCACAAACCGCGAACCGGATGTTGGCTGCAAACCTGGGCCATGAACAACAGGCAATTGGCGCCCTTGCATGAAGTACCAATTGCGCATGATGTGGTCCGTGTCTTCAACACCGAAAGTAACACCAAGAACCCCATCCTTATCGGACGCATAAATCGCAATTCGGTGATGTGCGCCATCAATATTGATAAAAGCCGATTGGCCAACCCAATCAGATACCGTGCCGCCTATACCTTTGGTCCAGAAAACTTCATTTGCCTCAACGTCTTTACAAGCCAGTTGAATGGCCTGCAGACCAACAATTCCTGTGGGGCGCGGGCCATGAAATGGCCAGCCTGAAGTTAATGGACGCCAAATCACATCGACCATCACGCCATTTGGCGCAGCAACTGTAATGCCCGATTTTACTTGACGGCTTTTTGCTTCGTCATCTGTCAACCAGACGGGCGAAAACCCTTCTGCGGTCAATTGATCAAACACTCTATCGATATCCGAACGATCTGCCACGGTTAACCCAACGGATGAGGTTCCACCATCGGTGAAGCACAAAGCATAATTACGTGCATCCGAACGAAAATAGAGCGTATCTTCTGTGCGGTCCTCAAGCATAAGGCCAAGCACATTACTGCCATAGTCAGCGGCGGCTTCAAGCTCTTGAACCGGTAAGCGTAGATAACGTAAATCACGATAGGATGCAGACATTGTCATTCCTTTTCTTGTGCGGGCCAAGCAGAGTTTTGCTTGGCCCACGCTTGATTATTTCTTTGTTTCAGCTTCAAGCTCGACCAACATTGGAGCCTTCACGCGCCAATCTTCATACCATGCGTCGATTGCAGGTCCGAACCATTCACGGCCCACAGTCGTCACGTCCACATCGGTCGTTTCCAGATCAGCTTTGTATTTGGCATCAATTTCAGCATATTTGCCGACCATCTCATCCAATTTGCGGGCAAAGACTTCGTCGATCACAGCACGGTCTTTTTCATCAATGCTCTGCCATTTACGACCAGAACCAATTGCTGCCATTGGGAACATCATATGGTTTGAGATAATGATGGATTCGGCGTGATCGTAATACTTAGTGTTCCAAGTACCCTCGACATCGATTTGCATTCCATCAACCTGACCATTGGCAAACGCATCATAAAGCGCTGGCAAAGGCATTGGTGTCGGCGCGGCACCCAGTGCTTCCCAAAAAGCAAGCTCTGGTGCAAATGGAATAGTGCGGATTTTCTTGCCTTTTAGGTCTTCGATCTTTTCGACCTTTGGACCAGTAACAATGATCCGCATTCCGGCCATGCCCCAGCCAAAACCAACAAGACCAAAGTTTGACATATTATCGAGCAGTTTTTGCGCTGTCGGCCCTTTTAACAATTCGCGCGCACCAGCAACATCATCGACCAGATAAGGTGCGAGAAAAATACCGTAATTAGGGTCACGGTTGGCAAATTCACCCAATGTGAAGAATGCAAAATCCATTGCCCCAGTTTGAAGCTGTTGTAGCATTTGTGATTCATTACCCAGCTGACCTGATGGGAAAAGAAGGATATCCACGCGGCCATCTGTCTTTTCTTTGATTTCGGCAGCAGCTTCTGTGGCTGAAACCGTCCACTGGTGCGGCGGCGGTGTTATCAAACCAAGGCGGTATTCCTCGGCTGAGGCAACGCTCGGCAAGGCTAATGCTGCCAATCCAATTGCAAATTTCTTAAGTGTATTCATGTCTACTCTCCCTGTTTACGATAGTTTTCTTTGATCGGCTTCAACGCGCGCATAACCTTCGGCAATGCAGCATCGCGGGCCGTCGTTATTTCTGCGACAGAGCGTGGATCAACTTCTGTCATCCCTTCCGTCAAAACTTTGGCAGCAGTAACAAGATTAGGTGTTCCAAGATCATTCCACAGACTTGTCGTCGCGGGTCCCAGAGCTTCGATATAACCTGCCATGCCTGCATCTCCTCCCGAGAGATGAAACACGCCGCCTGGCCCCATTAGGCACCAACGCGGTGCCAAGCCTTCGCTAATGGCATTTTCAACATCCGCCATGGTTGCAGCCCCAGTAGCGACAAGATGAACAGCCTCGCGCCAAAGCGCGAACTGAAGCCGGTTCACCAAGTGTCCACGCATTGGCTTGGCCATACGTAAAACCGTTTTACCCATCGCCGCATAAATAGCCTCTGCATCATCAAGTATGCTTGGCAGCGTATTGCTCTGCCCCACCAGTTCAACAGTCGGCATCAAATATGGTGGGTTGCATGGATGAGCGATAAACAGCCTGTCAGGATTTGTTAGTCCCGATGCAATCATATCCGGTGTGAACCCCGAAGACGACGACGCTATCGGAGTTGTTTTTCCAATCAGCGGCTCAAGTTCAGCAAGCACATTATGCTTAAGTGTCAAATCTTCAGGCAAAGCTTCCTGCACTAAATCAGCGCACGGTGCTTGATCTACATTTAAAACATGGCGCGGCGCCGTGGTTTTTTCCCGCATTGTACCAAGCGCAACCATGACGGGTTGTGCAGCTTGCCAAGTCTGCTCAAGCCGATCAGCAACCAAAGCATCGGGGTCGACCACAGCAACATCGTGACCTGCGCCAGCAAAAGCTGCGGCCCAACCACAACCAATTAACCCACCGCCTATGACGAGAATTTGCGCCATTAGAAAGCATCCTTCAAAGCAGTAGATAGCAATGGAAAGAAGGCGAGCAAGATCAGTACCAAGGCGACCGAAAACAAGAATGGGAGAATTAGCCGTGCAATGCGTTCAGCGCGCACGCCGCTCATTAATGCCGCAGTAAATAGCCCTGTTCCCACGGGTGGCGTGAGTAACCCCATCGTTAAATTCAAACAGATTATGACGCCGAATTGGAAAGCGTCGATATCGTACACTCCGGTCGCAACCGGCAAGAATACGGGAACCACAAGAATGATCGCAGGTATTGGGTCCACAACCATACCCAGCAACAGCAGCAAAAGGTTCAACATTAGTAAGAACATTACAGGTGACGTCGTAAGCGACTGCATCCAAGCAGCAACAATTGCAGGCAGGTTTTCAAAAGTGATAACCCAGCTGAAAATTTGAGCTGCGGCGATCAGAAATAAGACCACAGCTGAGCCTCGTCCTGCGCTAGCAAATGCTGGAAATATCTGTTTCCAAGTCATTTCGCGGTAAATAAACAATCCGATAAAAGCAGCCGCAGCTGCTGCAATGGCAGCCGCTTCCGTAGGCGTGGCAATGCCGCCAAGGATTGTGCCAACCACGATCAGTGGGATCAAAGCTGCAGGAAGTGCATTCCAAACGGCAAGTCCACGCACACGAATTGGCATTTTAGGTGTAACTGGGAACCCGTGTTTGCGCCCAAGCCAAGCCACCACAATAACAAAGCCCAAGAACATCATCATGCCCGGTATAATGCCGGCAATAAACAAATCCCCGATGGGAAGCTGAGCAATAACGCCAAAAATAATGAACATCATTGACGGCGGTATAATTGGTGCAAGCAACCCACCTGCGGCAGTGATCGCGACGCTCACATCCTTAGGATAACCGGCACGAACCATTTCAGGCACGGCAATGCGAGACATAATTGTAATCTGAGCAACTGTGGACCCTAATATGGAAGCCATCATCATGTTGGCGACTAAATTTACATAGGCTAATCCGCCGCGCATTTGGCCCAGAAGCGCCAGCGCCAGCGCCATCAATCGACGGCCAATGCCGCCAGCATTCATAAATTCACCGAGAAGGATGAAAAGTGGCAATGCCAACAATCCATAATTCTCCATACCGCCAAAGAACTGCTGCGGAAATGATTGCAACAAAATCCAATTTCCGGTCATTGCAATATATACCAAAGACAAGAAAATCAGCGCAAAAGAGATCGGCAGACCTGCAGCCAAAAAAGCAAAGAAACTACCCGCCGATATCATTGGAAATCTCCTCTAGGTCGCATGAGTTGCGCTGCCGTGTGAACAAGTCCCGTCAGACAAAAAATTGGTAGGATCAACCAAAACCACACTTTTGGCAGACCAAGCGTCACCGTTGGTTCTTGATAGATAAAGTTGAACGTTTCACTCGAAAACGCAGCAATTGATCCTGCATTCCATAGCGTGATGGGATCAAACCAACGCCACAATATAACGGCGAAAATAGCAAAAAAGGCAAAAAGGAAGGTATCAACGAGTACAGATAAAAGTATACGCATACGCCCGCTCAGCATATCCGATACCAAAGTTACAGCGAGATGCTCTCGTTTAGCCAGTGCCAACGATGCGCCAAAAAACGCCACCCATATCATGAGAAAAACGGCCGCTTCATCTACCCATATGACAGGAGAGCCAACGGCACGCGATACGACATTCAGCATCAGAAATGCAAAAATCGCCACCATCAACACACCAATCAATATGAATTCAACACGGGCAACACCTGCGCTAACTCTCACCAACCAAGGCTGCGGCAGTTCTATCTGAGTGTCATTGAACATCATTACCTCCACGGGTGAATAAATATTTATATTTTGGTCCAGTCAACAAAAATATTTATATTTTTTATTTTTATGCGATAACATAAACATTCTGGAAAAATTCATTTAAAGCGGCTATAGACGTGTCGAGGGAGAGCAGAAGTGAGCAAAACCAGTTTGATGAGAGAAGCAGGCGAAGAGAAAACAACGTCCGAACGGGCGTATCGTTTGCTACGCGAAGATATCGTATCTGGCGCTCTTGCTCCTGGGCAAAAACTCAAAATCGAAATGCTGCGCAATCGCTATGATATAGGTTCCGGCCCGCTTCGTGAGGCGATGTCGCGATTAGCTGGCGACCATTTGGTTCAAATTTTAGGGCAACGCGGCTTTGTTGTTGCAGATTTTACTGTTCAAGATGCACGTGAAATCGGCGACTTACGTAAACTGGTCGAAGCAGAAGCATTGAGCCTTTCAATCCCGAATGGTGATACGGCTTGGGAAGAACGTATAATCACGACTTTTCATAGGCTTGAAAGGTTGGAAACCGGTCCAGAGCGCGGCGTTGAAGCACTCGCAGAGTGGGAACAACTTAACGGCGCGTTTCACGAAGCGCTTGTCGCTGCATGTCCATCCGTTTGGCTGCTGCGCACCCGCGCTGGAATGTTCAAACACCACGAACGGTTTCGCAGACTAAGCCGCCTACGCACGGTTTTAACCCGTGATATTCACGGCGAACACCGCGCCCTTATGGAAGCCGCGCTCGACAAGGATGTGGCTAAAAGTCAGCGGGTCATCCGAACCCATATAGAAGCGACGACCGAAGCTGTGATCAATGCGATAAAGTCTTTGGGTGTAAGTTAAGTCTTTCGACACGTGGGCTAGTCCAAAATGATCAAAGCCACCTTGAGGCACTCCAGAAATGGCGCACTAAACCCAACCTGTAGCTGAAATATTGATTTTCAGAAGATTTTGACCCATTTTTTCATTCGAACCTGTCCCACCTAAGCAGGCGTAACTAGTTACTGGTATAAAGATTTTCGAATTAAAGGTGGATCAGGACGAAACAACAAACTGGATCAGCCTTACCCGACAATCAACAGCTTCACTTCAGATGGCATCAACCAGCATATTTTTTACGCCAATTATAGAACGTCGCCACGCCGATCCCGGCTTTGTCACATTTTTAAATGAACGCAGAAAAACAATTCTGCGTTCGACTATAATTATGGACTACGTCCACATTTCACAAAGAGTGAAATGTAAGAAACTAGTCAGTGTTACCAGCATACTCACTGGCAGGTTTTTGTATCCATGTAACTTTCATGTCTACTTTTGCGGCACTGAACAGGTTCATCACTGGACAACGATATTCCACATTCTTGCACAACTGATCAAACCGCTTTTCTGGCTCGTCACTATAAACCGTGATCTCAAGAGAACCGCTTTCAAAGTAAGGACGAATGCCAGGAACACCTTTAGGGCCGCGAACATCGATTTGGCTCTCGCACGCAAGGTCAACACCGCTATATGCGAAGCCCATCGCTGTAGCGACACCATGTATGATGACGCCATCGCACCCCACAAGCGCAACAAGCACAGTTTCCAAAGGACTAGGCGCTGAGTTCGTGCCTCCAAGGGACGCCGGCTCGTCTGTATATATCGGATCAAAATCACGAACTTGGATTTTAGTTCTTGTTCCAGCCGCATTGGACGCCTTTACATGGCGTATCCCAATTTTCTTTGTAGCTGGGTCGACACTCGGTTCAATAATATCAGGATCGATCATATTAGACATGTGTATTCCTTCTTCTTAAAATAGAGAAATGATTGTACCGACGGGTGCATCACCGCGAAGTACATTGAAAAGTAGTAGAGTGATGGCAAATACGACTGCGCCATAAATTGCCGCGGTCCACCACCGCATTTTTGCCCGCACGAGCAGCATCCAAACCAGCAGAGCAACTGTTGGAATGCTTAATCCAATTGCCCAAACAGCAATCGAATAAACAATCAGCACTGCTAGGATAATCAGCTCGCTACCATCGCGCATAAAGTCGCTGCGATATTCGCGAATGCCGCGCAATACTAACCAGAAACTGAGAGCCATACCCGGCACGATTGCAAGCGCAGGCATTAACCGTGATGACGGGTTGAAGCTCAACATTTCCCATGCTGCATAAACAAACACAACAGATGCAATAATTGCGATGGCTAGTGCGATTGATCTGTTGGAATCATCTGTGTCAGCCGCGGATTCTTTTTCAGCTGCGCTGTTAGATGTAGCAGGTACAGCTGTTTTGCGTGCTCTGATCCATTTGAATGCTGAAACCAACACTGGGATCACAATGATAGAACCGATTATCAATACGCCCGGTCTAGCAAGCCAACTCCAGCCATGTATCTGATTGGTCAACCAAAAATACTGCTCCATTGGCCCCGACAAAACAAAGCCCACCAGCGCTGGTGCGCGCGGCCATCCACCCTGCTTCATTGTCCAGCCCAAAGCACCGAGCCCAAAGAGCATGAAAATATCGCCCATCGTGGAGGTATTTTGATATGCGCCGATTATCATAACGAGCACGAGCGGCGCTGCGATAATTGCAAATGGAATACTGGTCAATCGCGCCAGCCAAGGCGTAATGACGAAACAAGCCGCTGCACCAAGAATAGACGTTAAGGCCACAGACCAGACAATTAAATACATAAGGTCTGGATTTTCGGTGATCATTCTTGGACCAGGATAGTAGCCGAATGAAAACAGTGCGCCTAAGAATATCGCAGCCGCAGGCCCGCCAGGAACGCTGAATAAAAGCGTTGGCACCAAATCGGAGATCACTGTTGCATTGTTTGCACCTTCAGAAGCAGCAATGCCTTTAATCTCTCCCTTGCCAAAGCGAGACTTATCTTTCGTCGATCGGATTGCGTGCCCATAAGCAACCCATGTTGATGCAGAGGCACCAACAGCAGGTACAAAACCGCCAAAAACACCGATTATTGATGACCTTAGAATAAGCCACTTATTATCCCAAAAATCTCGAAGTCCTTCGTTCCAAGAACCAACGGTCATACGCTTTTGAGTAATTCCGCCGCCCGCAGCCAACATTGAGATGACTTCGGCCACGCCGAACAAACCTAGCGCAACGATGGTCAATGAAAATCCATCTAATAAATAGACTTGGTTGAAAGTGAACCTAAAGTCGGCAGCAGCGCTGGCAGGGCCAACCACGCCTAAGAATAAACCAAGGCACGCGGCGGCTAATCCCTTTGCCAAATCCTTACCAATCATTGATGCGGCAAAAAACAGGCCGACCAATGCGAACATGAATAATTCTGGTGTCGAAAGTAATAAAACTATCGGGCCAGCAATTGGGATTGCGAAAAATAACGTTATCGCTCCAACAAGGCCGCCAACCATTGAAGCTAGAAAACCGACACACAACGCGCGAGCAGCCTGACCTTGCTTTGCAAGGGCGTGTCCTTCAATCGCAGTTGGCGCAGAAGCTGGAGAGCCCGGCGCGCCTAGCAGCACCGAAGTGATCGTGTCGGATGTGTACACAACGGATACAGCACCAAGCAGCATCGCGAGGCCAGAGTAATCATCTAAATAGTATATAAAGGGCAGCAAAATGGAAACTGCAGCCACTCCCCCAAGTCCAGGGAGCATGCCAAACACCATTCCGACAGCCATACCACCCAAAAGAGCGAGGAGCCGAATGGGGTCCATAAGCGCTTCCAGCGCCAAGATCGCATTGTCGATCATTCATAAAATCCTGATAGCAAGCTATTGTTACGCGCAACGAAAGAAGGCGGCTCATTTAAAAAACGAGCCGCCTCAAGTTACTTTAGAACTTCACACCATACTTTTCTGAAAGCAGATCACGCAGATAGGTCTTAACTTCCTCAGATGGTGAAAGGGCAGCTTTCACTGACTTTTCCGTATCAGCACCAGCATTGAGTTTTGCGCCATTTGTTACTTTTTTGCTTTGCGCTTGGAACTCAGGATCAGCATTGATATCTGCTACTGCCTTTTCAAAAATATCCAATACTTCTTGAGGCACATCAGGATGCATGTAACCGGTTAAGCCATATGCGTAGGTTACAGAAGCGATACCTTGATAAGCATCCCATTCAATACCTGATGGGGCTTTACCATTGAGTGTTTCATACACTTCATAAACGGAAGGTAATTCTGGCGCGATAGGATCACGGCCCTTCAAAACACCGTCTTCAATGGCGCCGCCTGTCCATAGTGGCACAGCAGTACCGGACTCAACCGACGGAATAACCTGCGTTAAATATACAGGACTAAACTGATAGTCGATATTCATTTCGCCCTGCTCGAATGCAAGTCGAACCGGACCACGGCCACTAAACCCAAGGACAGATCTTACATCGAGGCCTAGAACCTCAAAAGATAGAAGTGCAGGTAGATCGGATGCAGCAGCGGCAATACCGCCATAAAGCAAAGGGGTATCAGAGTTTTTGATGTCTTCGGCTTTTTCAATGCCTGTACTTGGCGACACATAGGCCACAGCACCAAAAGGATGCGAGTAAGCAACACGGTAATCTGACAAACGGTACTCTACGCCTTGCTGGCCCAAAACGAATGGGTTCGCTGTTGATGACGTTGTGAAAAGTATTGTTGTGCCATCTGGTTTTGCGTTTTTCTCAAACCAGTTCGCTCCAAGAATTGAACCGCCGCCTGGGCGATCAATTACATTTATCTTCGGATTGCCCGGCAAATGTTTCTCAAAATATGGTTCAAGAAACTTAGCTGAAACAAAGGTTGCGCCGCCTTGACCAAACGGCACAATCACGTCAATTGACTTGCCCGCAAAGTAGTCAGTCTGCGCTTGCGCCGTGGCGACCGTTGCAGCTGTTGCCAGCAATGCTGTTACAAATTTTCTCATCATACATTCCTCCCTAGTTTTATGGCTTCTGCGGTTGCATTAGCCGATTGTATTCTCCAACGAACCTAGACCTGTGATACTCACCTTCATCTTGTCTCCCTCAACAAGATATTTAGGTGGTTTAAAACCAATCCCGACGCCGACCGGTGTTCCCGTTGCGATAATATCGCCAGGCAACAGTGTCATAGTGCGTGACATAGTTTCAATAAGTGTAGGAATATCAAAGATTAGATCACGGATATGAACACGTTGGCGTTCTTCTCCATTAATCTCAGTGACAAGCTCAAGCTCAGTGACATCACCCACTTCATCGGCTGTCGCAAGCCATGGACCCATAGGACAGAATGTATCTATTCCTTTGCCTATGACCCATTGGTTATGAACTTTTTGCAGCTCTCTTGATGTCACATCATTGATGACCACGTAACCAAAGACGTGCTCATATGCGTCATCCTTAGAGACATTGAATGCACGCTTACCGATAACAACACCGAGCTCACCCTCATAATCGACAGTATTCGTGTGATCGAGAGAGCCTTTCACTATGTCGTTAGGGCCGCACACACTTGTTGTCGGCTTCGTAAACACCACAGGATGCGAAGGCACCTGCTCTTTGGCGCTGGAATCAAACCCGCTATTATGGAATTCAGCAGCATGTGCGTAATAGTTTTTGCCAACGCAAAAAATGTCCCGCCGAGGCTCAGGTATTGGTGAAAGAAGTTTCACCGAAGCCAACGGAATGCGCTGTGCTGACATTGTGCCCCACGCATCCACGGCAGTTTGACCTTCCGCAATTACTTTGAGCACTGCGCTTTGTGCAGCCTCTCCCTTAACGCAAAGTACAGCATCATCTCCATCGATGAATCCTGCACCTGTTTCGCCTTCATATTCAAACGTAATTAATTTCATTTTATCGAGACCATCTATTTTTATCGATAAAAACAAAAACCATATAAATTTAAACTTGTCAAACAGCTAAACTTGGTACAAACAAAATTTATGAAGAACGATTTTGCTATTTCACCTGGTGAAGACACCGAAACGCTCGCCCAAGCAGCCTTTCGCGCTATTCGCACAGATATTATTCGCGGAGTTAGAAAACCCGGCGAGCGGCTTCGCATTGAACGACTTCGTTCAATTTACGAGATCGGCCCGACACCGCTGCGTGAAGCACTGCAGAGGCTGGGCCAGGACGGCCTTGTTATCATGGAGGGAAATCGCGGCTTTAGGGTTGCACCCCTAGATCCAAGCGAATTTACAGACCTCAATACGGCGCGAACATCGATTGAAAAAGAGGCCTTGAGGCTATCGATTTTAAGAGGTGACAATGATTGGGAAGCCAAAGTTGTCGCTGCTAGCTATATAATGAAAAAAGAAGATCTGGCCTTAGCCGAGGGCGGCGAAGGTGTACCCGATAGCTGGGAGCGCGCGAATGGTGAGTTTCATTTTGCTTTGGTTTCGGCCTGCGGCTCGAATTGGCTTTTAAGAGTTCGCTCCAGCTTACACGATCTGTGCGAGCGATATCGTCGTGCAGCGATTTACCAAAAGCTTGGATCACGCAATCTGCAAGATGAGCACAGCGCTATTGCAGAAGCCGTTCTGGCAAGAGACACAGATTTGGCTTGCGCGTTAATTGAAAAACACTTCGCGTTAACCGCCTCCACACTTTACGACGCAAGCACACGACACGATGTTAAATGACACCATCATTTTTTTACTCGCCGGCCTTATCGGCGGCGCTGTAAACGGAGCAGCTGGCGGCGCTAAACTTTTTGTTTTCCCGATGCTTCTAGCCTCGGGCCTGCCACCAATTGCAGCCAATGTTACCCAAGGTATTGCCTTGTGGCCGGCTCAACTTCCAGCAGTATGGGTTTATCGCAAAGAGCTTTTGCAAGATCTTCGTGCTTTAGCGTTGCAAATGGTCCCCGCTCTCATTGGAGCACTACTGGGCGCCATAATCATGATAAACTCTGACGAAAAATCATTCGTCTCAGTCATTCCATTCCTGCTCGCAATCGCAGTAATAGCTATATTTTTAGGGCCAAAATCAGCAGTTCTCATGCGTTCTGCATTTCCAGGCAATAAATTAAAATTTGCAACAGCTGTTTTTCTATTCGCGATCGGCTTTTATGGTGGTTACTTCGGCGCAGGCATGGGTTTTATGCTTCTCGCGGTCCTTTCTGCTTCACTAAATTCAGGATTAGGCAGCGTTAACGGTGCAAAAAACCTTATGGCATTCGGCATTCAAACAGTTGCCGTTATACCGATGGCGCTATCAGGTCTCGTGGACTGGAATGCTGCAGCATTGGTTCTCATTGGCGGCATTGCAGGCGGATATATAGGCGCAAATATCACACGTGCGATGCCGGAAAAATACATACGCTGGTCAGTGGCTGCTCTTGGTGTTTTCTTGACGCTGTCTTTCTTGCTACGATAGACAACGAGGGTCTTTTTGTCTGCTTCAGAAGACCTCATTTGACCAACCAAAGTTACGCTATCATTTATAACACGATGTGATCGTCATCAAATATTTATGGCCGATGAAAGCTTCATTTAAGCGATTTGACTCATCTCCGCTCAGGTACGGCTTAGACTTGCCCCGTTTTAACTCCGCATCCAGTTCTCGTTTATGCCGTTTTTCGTTCGAAGTCTGCCGGTGATATTCCTCCTATTGCTGAGTGACGACGGCGGGTGTTGTAGAAGCCATTGATGTATTTGAAGAGCGTATCAGTCACCTGTTGGCGTGTTTGCCATTGATGTCTCCAAACGAGCTCTGCTTTCAATGTTTTGAAGAAGGTTTCAACATCGGCATTATCCATTGCCCGGCAAGCAATTGCGAAGCAAATGCTGAGAGGGATAACAATTTCTTTTGCCGCTCATGGATACTTTGAAGCCAAGCTGACGAAGCCGCTTTTGATAGTCATGAGAGCAGTATTGGCTTCCGCGGTCAGAGTGATGCACACGTCCTGCTGGTGGGTTTCGAAGCGCGACTGCATGGCTCAATGCACGTAACGCCAGTCTCTCAGTGAATGTACCATTCACTTGCCGACCAACGGATCATGCCTCAACCGATCACTTACTGACCCTTTGCCCCACAGTATATTGCACAGCAATCAACGAGAGGAGGCCAACAACTCGCCTTGAGTGAAGATTAATCATGACAGCAAGATAAAGCCAACCTTCACGTGTCCAGATGTCGGTGATGTCTGCCGCCCATTTTTGGTTTGGACGATCAGCAGTAAAATCCCGATCAAGCCAGTTTGGAGCAATGTTGAACTTATGATTGCTGTTGGTTGTAGCCTTGTATTTACGGGTTCTAACCACACGCAAACCGTTTTGGCGCATTAAACTGCCAACACGTCGATGCCCAACATGCAGTCCAAGCTCCTTCAACTCCTGCGTCATTCGGGGTCGTCCACTCTCGGCAGTTGCTTCGCAATTGCCTGCCGTGCAGTGCATAACTGCCAAGACTATGATGATGTTGTTCTCGGATATGGGCCAGCAAGACCATGTCTTGCCTCTGGTGATGACTAACAGGACGCCCGCGCCACGATCGGTATCCTCGCGATGTAACGCCCAGAATATGACAAAGCCGATCAACAGGAATGTATGTTCGGTGTTCCTCTACAAAAGCAAACTTCACTCGTTGACCAGCAGGCGATGTTTACATCGCCGAGAGGTTGCTTTGATTTGCGAAGAACACCGTCGCCTTTTTTAGCACCTCCCGCTCCTCCAGAAGCAAGCGGTTCTCCTTGCGAAGGCGTTCATTCTCTTTGGCCAGATCAATATCTGCTGCAGGTGGAAGATCATCAGGCTTGGATTGCTGAATCCACTTGGCCAGTGTTGAGAAACCGACATCTAAATCGGATGCTACTTGCCTACGTCTAAGCCCACTTGTCAGTGCAATGCGCACCGCTTCACGTCTGAATTCATCATTGTGTTTGCGTGCCATAGTTGTTCTCCTTGAAGGCGATTATTCCATTCAAGGACACGGAACGAAACCGTGACAAGTCCACTCTCAATCATTTTTTGGATGTGAAAATCGTCAAAACCAGTTTCAGATAGTATTTCACGGGTTTGTTGCCCCACAAGCGGAGCTGGTCTTTCTATACAAGAACGGCTCTCGCATCAGTAATTTAGACGCGTCTTCCAAATGCAAATCATCTGAAATACGCCACTTAAATCATTTTCAATGCTGTCAACATTGATACTTTCACACAATATGCACGATCAGGCTACTCAATGGCAAACACTATTAATGGCGTCTAAAGCGTGTTTTCTTAGCGGTGCTACGATCAAGTTTAAGGCCACTCAAACGATATTTATGCCGCGCTCAGAATACGCCAGTCATTCAAAGGCTGGTCGTGCAATTCAGAATTAACTTGTATAACTTAGCAGTCACAATTTAGGAGTTGAGACACGATGTTGTAACCAGCGTTGTATCACAGTGGATACTGCGATCTTACTGCGTACAAGCAATTTCAATGAGTTAGCCAACCATTTGGTAGCGTGTCATTATTTGTACCCAGTGAGTTCACCCAAAAAACAGCAGATTTATATTATTTTTACTGTACGAACTGACAGAATATTAAACATCCCCCTTCAAGATGAATGCAGTCGCAGGAAGTGAACCCTGTGAAAAGGGGATTGATGTGAGATACCGAGAGACGGACGAAGTATTCAAGACGTTGGTATCGGAGCTCACATCTACGATTTCCCCAACAACGATTATGGGGCTGACCATACTTGTTGTGGGTCTATTTGCCTACGATAGCCTCGGCGGCATTGGAATAATGCTTGCCACTATCGGCGGAAGCATTGCATCTCTTGCCAAAATTTTCGTGACGGTGGCTCACCGGCGCTCAAACGCGGCAAAGCGAGCAACCGTTAAAGACGCTGCCCGCTGGGAAATGGCGCACGGACTGCTCACCTTCGTCGTCGCTGCCTCTGTCGGCTCGCTGACAACTGTGGTGTTTACCTATACTGACCTGTCATTACATATTCTTTCTACAGCGATCATCTTTGGGTATTCGGCCGGCGTGGCAATCCGGATATCAGTTCGGCCATTCATCGCTGCGACAGCGATCATGATTGCAGGGTTACCAACGACGATTTCAGTCATGCTCTATGGCGATACGGCCCACTGGATATTGGCGGCGATATGTGCGGCCTTCCTAGTCGCGGCCATGCAGAGCGTTTGGCATGTCTATCGGACTGCCACCAAAGAAATCTACCTGCGTCTGGAAATGGAGCATCAGGCACGCCACGATCCGTTGACAGGACTTCGTAATCGCACGGCGCTAGGCGAAACGTTCAAGGCTCTTGGCTCCGCTGAAAATACGATGACCTGCGTTCATTGTTTCGACCTTGACGGCTTTAAGAGCGTCAATGATCGCTTCGGTCATGCGGTCGGTGATGAACTATTGGCGACGATTGGAAAAAGGCTCAAAGAGAGCCTAGATGAACCGAGTATCGCCGTACGCGTCGGCGGCGATGAGTTTGCGATTCTTCAACCAGAGGTCAGGAACCCCGTTGAAGCCGACCTCTTGGCCAGAAACATCGTAAATGCCCTCAGCTTGCCGTATCTGCTTTCAGGCGAAGAGATCATCATTGGCGTCAGCCTCGGCTATACGGTGGCACTCTCCAACTCTGCAAAACTTGAACATATGATGGCTATTGCAGATAAAGCCTCATACCGCGCAAAGCGTAACGGCGGCGGTATAGATTGCGAATTTCCATCAACACTGAACCTTTATACATCTTCTTTAGCCGCATGAACGCATGATTTTGTATCAAGGTCATTCAGCGTCCCATGGCATCGTCCCGAGATTTCTAGACACCTTGTTCCCTATAAATGAGAACACTTAGACCTTATCAGGTCAGCCAAAGTTTACAGAAAAATTCAAAAATATCGCGATCATACTGATTACAGAGCATGGTCATTGAGTTGCGGATGTTTCACACTGACTAAGTGTCAGCCACCCACTCGCTCTGCGTTTGGATAAAGCGATGTTCATCCATCGTGATGTGTCGTTTTCATGCTCCAGGCCAGCAAGTAGCGACAAATTTATTTCCAAATACGTAAAATTTTGAGTTTCGAGATAATTGTGCTTAATTAGCAATTCTTACCCTACGTAAGACCAATTTTGGTTTTTTATTGATAGATCAAATCGTTAAGGAAAGTCAGTTTGATGCGGACTATGAAGGTCTTTTTAGCACTTAATTTAATTGCATTCGCCGCAGACGCTCATAGCGCCAGTAGTTTACCAAGTCTTATGAACAGCAGTAATGACCAAACTGCGTCTGGTATAAAATTGGTCGCCGCCAATGGCTGGGTTAATGTCACGGGTGTTTATTATTCTGGCGGCACTATTGTCAAAACCTCAGATTTAAATTGGCTGGAAACAGGCGATAATGGCAGTACTTTTAACTTTGTGGAAGTCGGCAGAGATAACACTTCTATATATTTACGAGACAATAGCCGCGGTGTGGATTTAAGACTGAACCTTAGCGAAGAGCAAATATTCTACAGCGATGATACAGGCAAAGGTTTTCCTCTTGCTACAATCACCGGGCTCCTGAGTGGTCCAACCGATACAAACTCAGGACAAATTGGGCAGGCTTCTTCGGTAACAGTGGTCGAATATACTTGCAATGAAGGAATACCGCTTATTCTGGAGTTTGAAGATAGGGGCAATGATTTTTCCGTTACATGGACCCATGATGGATTTCGAGGAACCAAATTGCCCCAAGTCGTCTCAGGTTCAGGCAGTCGTTTTGCTGCAGACGGCATTGAAGTTCATACCAAAGGCAATGCTGCCTACATCAACATGAAAGGTGCAGAAGACAATTGCACGCAGGTGAACTAATGACTTCTTCAGCAAACAAAAAGCTTCGATCTATCTTCCGCGCTGCGTTGATTACGGCGGTATGCATTCCCTTCTCAAGTTTAGCCCAAAATAGTGAGTTTGAGTGGGGGTACGGGCAATACAACGATGACCAAAACAAGGGACGTATGACGTCCTACCTTGGTTATAGTATTCCTGAAACAGATGCTTCTATGGTCAGTGCACACTGCAGTGCTGGATCAAGCGGAAACTTCTCTCTGATTGAGTTTGGAACAGACACCAGCGGTTTCAATGATGGGCAACAAGTTGACGTAAAATTCTCTACGGGTAACTTTAACCGACGTATGAACGGCACAATTGTCGGCACAAATGCAGAGGTTGGTATAAGCGGTGTACAATTTACAATTGATAACGGTGATCCGCTCTGGGATGCGATGAAACGTGGAATTACATTAAAATACAGCATTGAAGGTAAAGCTCTTACAACACTCTCACTTCGTGGCAGCAGCACTCCAATTAATAATTTTCTTGAGGACTGCATGCTATACGCGGCAGATTTTCGAAACAGTGGATCAACGCCAACACCTGAAAAATCAGATCCGCGATGGGCAAGTTGCCGAGCACCAGAAAATCAAAAATCCCGCAATCTAGACACTCCTATAACTGTAACCTTTGCCAATAAAAGCGAAGGGTATCGCAGCGTGTTTTGGATGGATTTTGATGGTAAACCTGTCAATTATGCAAATTTGAATGCAGGCGAAGAGTTTACTATTCAAACCTCACTCGGTCATCCCTGGATGTTCACAGACGGCCCAGGAAACTGCATCGAAATGTTCCAACCACAGCTCGGCGTCAATCGCTTTGAAATTGGCGCGCCATCGCCCTCATTCGGCCCTGAGTAAAGTATTGTTGCCATGTCATTTATAACGAATTGGGGAAAAAAATATGATTAATCAATTGCCAAAAATCGCTTACACCGCGGCTATGCTTGGTGTGCTCGCCGGCTGTGAATCAATAGACCAAGAACCTTCTAATGCTAGACAGTTTGCGCAAACAACCTCGGTAAAAATCTACAAATATACTTGCAATGAAGGGATACCATTGACCCTAAGATTTGAAGAGACAGGTGGGAATAGCTTTGTAACTTGGACACATGATGGTTTTAGTGGAGCCAGATTGCCGCAAGTAAGATCAGGATCTGGCAGTCGCTATGCTGCCAATGGTTACGAAATCCACTCAAAAGGGAATAGTGTGTATTTAAACCTAAGAGGAATAGTCGATAATTGCCGCCGATGACTTAAAGCGTTTCCTGACACCTAAATTCTACAGAAATTGCTCGCCAGTCACAGCAATGCATTGAATAGCATTGCTCTCATGGAATATTTTTAGGCTCATAATAATAAGGACTAACAATAGAATTAAGCGGTTTATAGTCGGGCTAATTTACGTAGCGTAATCCGCCTGCAAGGGATGGAAATGTCTTTAAGGTTTTATCAATATAAAAAGGAAAATTCTATGTCACGTTTACTTTCAAAACATCTACTATCGGTCACACTTTTGGCTTCAATGGTCGCAATTGGCGGCTGTGTATCCACAACGCCTCCGCAGATTGATAATTGCGAAGGTGATTCAATGCTCATAAACGGCGAATGCGTTGGTGTAGATGAATACGGCAACCCTAAATAATAGGACTGAGTGAACCTCTGATGACGCTCTATGGCGGGGCTTGTCAGAGTGTTCGTATCAACTTCTGCAGGCTTGCTTGTCTCAACTGTTCCATTGGCCTCGATGACAAATAATCGAATAACTGCTGTGCGGATATCGGTTTAGAAAAGAGGTACCCTTGACCAAATGTGCACCCAACGGCTGACATGAAATCCAGTTGACCTTGGGTTTCAATCCCTTCCGCAATAATATCCAAGTTTAAGGATTTTCCCAAGCTTACAAGCGCTTGAACAATGGCCGTATTGCCTGCACTTTCCCCAAGGCCTGATACAAAAGACTGATCAATCTTGATGCAATTAACGGGATAATCTCGCAAATGGCTAAGCGACGCGTATCCAGTGCCAAAATCATCAAGCGCAATGATGACACCAGCCTCTGAAAGGCGCTCCAACACGTGCGTTATCTTAGAATCCGCATCGTCTAAAAATATGTTCTCTACGACTTCTATTTTCAAATGATGTGGCTGCAAATTGTTGTGCGCCAATGCTTCTAAAACACGCTCAACATAATCCATCGATTGAATACATAAAGAGGAGGCATTGATGCTTATAAAATCAATATCGAGCCCTTTACTTTTCCATTCTGCAAAATCACGGAGCGCAATATCCAAAATAGTTTCATCGACAGCTAAAGCGCTTTTGGGCTCAAACAGAGCATGCCAAAATTTTGCTGGGCCAACGATTGAACCATCCTTATTTTGAATGCGGGCAAGCGCCTCTACGCCTTTTATTCGCTGCGAGCTTAAATCGAATATTGGCTGATAATGCGGAAGCAATCTTCCCTCATGAATTGCCTCTTTCACCAATTCAAATGCTTGTCGTTTTTCTTCAAAAGCTTCGGTTAAGCTTGGATTATAGGTTTCGCAAACACCGCGGCCAGTCTGTTTTGCATGATATAATGCCAGATCGGCCTGCTGCTGAAATTCTTCGCAGGATTGCGTTTCTTGGTATGTTAGAGAAATGCCGATCGACGCACCAACACTAATCTCATGCCCCTCATAGGGCACGGGTAAATTGATCACTTCAATCAATTCAGAAGCCAAATCTTCAGGTTTCAGCATTTCATTTTGCACACCCATAAGGACTGCAAATTCATCCCCGCCAAGGCGTGCGCAGAATGCATTCTCAGGAATGGTATCTTCAATACGCTTGGCGATTGAACAGAGGATCTTGTCACCCGCCAAATGACCAAAGCTATCATTGATATCTTTGAACCCATCGAGATCGATCAAAAGCATTTTGAAATTGCAGTCG
>NZ_KB894533.1 GCF_000374465.1 Ahrensia kielensis DSM 5890
ATTGTTAAGGTAAGAACCGTCGCCATTTGAAAATGAGCTGTTAGCTGCGAAAGCAGAAGTAGAAGCAATCAAAGTTGCTGCGAGTGTAAGGGCAAGAGTTTTCATAATATATTCCTTTATCAGCGTGTGAACGCCATTTTTAAAATTGGGTTGGGATCGTCTGGGAGGGTCCGAGGCGTTGCAGCGCCTCGGGCTCTTTAAGTTAGATATTAATGACCGCTTGAGCGGAATGATTTGGAAATGATGTTACGTTCGCCGTCCGCACCAAGTGTGTATTTCACTGTAGCGTCGCGTCCGTTCACAAATTCACTTGATGTAAATACTGCGCTTGTGTCGATTGCATTTGTACCGATTGAAGCTGTTGATTCCATGTCAAGGTTGCTGCCATGTTGCAGGTAAGAACCGTCGCCATTTGAAAATGAGCTGTTTGCTGCGAAAGCAGAAGTAGAAGCAATCAAAGTTGCGGCGAGTGTAAGTGCAAGAGTTTTCATAATGTGTTCCTTTTTATTGTTGTCATTTGAACAACGCAAAGTGTCGCTCAAAAGTTTCGTCTAAATTTTGGCCGGGTCGTTTTTAATTCCGGTCTTGTTTTGGGTTGCGGTTTAAAAGACGTTTGAAACATTCTTTCGTTCCGCTTCCGATGAGTTGAAGATAGGCTCCTCAGCGCAGGGTTTCAAATTACGAAAACGTTAGATTTCTGTGAGAGCAACCGTGATTGAGGTGCGCGGAAAAGAAGCAGGCGATTTAAATTGTTTAGCTAATTCAAATGCTTGTGTCTTTTTGAAATGTCCATTTTTCTTTCTGTTGCTCGTAATGTGTAGTTTTTGTGAACACAGCGTTGCAAAATGGAAGTGCCGAAATGCCTTTGTTTTAGGCATTCTTGAAAAAGAGAAAAATGAACTTTTTTTTGGCTTTTTTCTTGAAATGACTTTTGAAGGGTTAGGATTGCGAAATTCTCGCGGGTTATCACGCTTTTCGTGATCGACTTTGTTCAAATCGCATGTGGCTGATTGGGCCAAAAATTGAAATTTACTTCAAAAATGTTGGAAATTTATAGCTTACCAAAACTTACTTGCGGTAAAGTACCATTCCATGTACCTTATTTGTGTGTTCCTATTTGGGTTGGGATAACTTATTAGGACTTTAGGCCGAAACGTTGCAGCGTTTCGGCCTTTTTCTTGCAAATTTTCGGGTGCGTGCGTTTAGGTGATGACCATATCATCGCGGTGAACCATCGCTGCGCGTGGCGCATAGCCCAATATGGTTTCAATATCGCTGCTTCGGCGGCCCGTAATAAGCTGCGCTTCATGTGAGCTATATGAAGAAAGGCCGCGCGCCACTTCGATATTAGACCCTTCAAGCAAAATTGCGACAGTATCGCCGCGTTGAAAATCACCTTCAGCCGATTTGACGCCTGCGGCGAGAAGTGACTTGCCGCTTAGCAGTGCGCCGCGTGCGCCTTCATCGATGATAAGCTTGCCTTGTGGCTCTAATTGACCAGCAATCCAGTTCTTCCAAGCCGAAACAGGCGTTGTCGATGGTTTGAAGAGCGTGAAGCGCGCGCCATCTTGCAGGGACTGAAGAGGATTTTGTGCTTCACCCTTTGCGATAATCATCGCGGTTCCTGCATGGGTGGCGATTTTACCGGCATCAATCTTCGTGCGCATACCGCCGCGTGATAATTCAGAAGCGGCGCTACCTGCCATGGCTTCGATTTCAGGCGTAATCGTATCAATGATTGGCAAATGCACAGCTTCTGGGTTTAAGGCTGGCGGTGCCGTGTAAAGACCATCAATATCTGAAAGCAAGATGAGCAAATCGGCATTCATCATTGTGGCAACGCGCGCGGCAAGGCGATCATTATCGCCGTAGCGAATTTCGCTCGTTGCGACCGTGTCATTCTCATTGATGACGGGAATAGCTTTGAGGCGTAAAAGCTCGCTCAATGTTGCGCGCGCATTGAGGTATCGACGGCGTGTCTCTGTATCTTCGAGCGTCAGCAAGATTTGGCCGGTGTTGATGCCATGATGTTTAAGGGCGCTGTTCCAAGCTGGCGCTAAGGCGATTTGCCCCACGGCAGCGGCTGCCTGACTTTCTTCCAGCTTCAAAATACCAGAAGGTAAATCAAGAACGGTACGTCCAAGCGCAATTGCGCCAGAGGAGATAATCATTATCTCACAGCCGGCTTCCTGTAATTTGGCAATGTCGGCGCATAGGCTTTTTAGCCAGATATCGCGCACGCCAGATTTTCGGTCGACAAGAAGGGCAGAGCCAACTTTTATCGCGATACGCTTATAATTTGATAGCGCGACCACAGGTTTACAGTTCCCAGCGCGTTGGGTCTTCCGGACCATCTTCTTGCTTACGCTGTGCCTGAATATGGCGCATCAAAGCACGCAGCACATCATCAATGCCGGAACGTGTGGCCGATGACAGCATGATTGGCTTTTGGCCGCAAACCGCTTCCAAAGCCGCGGCTTTTTCCGCAAGTTCGTCGTCAAGCAGTGTGTCAGTTTGTGAAAGCGCGATGACTTCTGCTTTTTGATCCAGTTCCAAACCGTTGCCATAGGCATCGAGTTCGCGGCGAACAATTTTATAGGCATGTGCCACATCTTCTTCACGCGCAGAAACAAGATGAAGCAATACGCGTGTGCGCTCGACATGGCCAAGAAAGCGGTCGCCAATGCCAACACCTTCGTGTGCACCTTCAATGAGGCCGGGAATATCAGCCAGCACAAATTCTTTTTGGTCAATGCGCACAACGCCCAAATTAGGGTGAAGTGTGGTGAATGGGTAGTCAGCAATTTTTGGTTTGGCCGATGTTACGCTGGCAAGGAAGGTCGATTTTCCTGCATTTGGCAGGCCGACAAGGCCAGCATCTGCAATCAGCTTCAGGCGCAACCATATCCACTTTTCAATACCGTCTTGGCCAGGGTTGGCACGGCGCGGTGCTTGGTTGGTCGACGATTTAAAATGGGCGTTGCCAAAGCCACCATTGCCGCCGCGCGCTAGCTGAAAGCGCTGCCCGACTTCTGTGAGGTCGCAGATGAGCGTTTCATTGTCTTCTTCAAAAATTTGCGTTCCAACGGGCACTTGGAGGATTTTATCATCGCTCTTTTTGCCGGTCATGTTGCGGCCCATGCCGTGTACGCCGGTTGGTGCTTTGAAATGCTGGGCGTAACGATAATCAATCAGCGTGTTAAGGCCGTCAACACATTCGGCCCATACATCGCCGCCGCGTCCGCCGTCGCCGCCATCAGGGCCGCCGAATTCGATATATTTTTCACGGCGGAAAGAGACGGAACCTGCGCCGCCATCACCGGAACGAATAAATACTTTGGCTTGATCAAGGAATTTCATGGATACGACAATACGCTATTTAGAGTGATGAGCGCAGTGTCTAACGCAAATGTTGTCAAAGTGCGAGTAGAGAATCTACTCGCGTCTTTAACGTATTATTTGCGTGCGACGGCTTTGCTTTCTTCAGATTTCTTATCAAGCCAGATATCGCGCTCAAGACAATGGCGCTCAATTGGCACAACGCCAGCGGCTAATGAGTTCATTTCGTCGAGACCAACAAATTTAAAGCCTTGTTTTCTCAACACTGCCCGTGAGGCAGGGTTGTTCGTGCGGCATGCCGCATAAACACAGTCAGTTTCAGTCACACGGAAAGCAAGATCTACGAGCGCACTGGCAGCTTCTGTTGCAAAACCTCTGCCCCAATAGGGCTTACCAAGCCAGTAACCGATTTCCAAGCCGCCGAAACGTTTGCGATTTTCAACAGCACCCATGCCGATTAAGCGGCCGGAATCGGTTTGTGTGATCGCATAGATACATCCCTCATATCGGCCGCTTTCGAAGCTTTCGATAAAGGCCAGCGCATCATCCTTTGAATAGGGATGCGGCATGCGGGATGTCATTTCCGCGATTTCTCTGTTGTTGCCGATAAAAGCCAGATCCTCAATGTCCTCACGGTGCGGCGGGCGCATAATGAGGCGCGGCGTCTCAAGAACAGGTGTATCAAGGTCAAATACAGAGGCGTTCGGAGCACTCATGTTTGCAGTTGCGATCATCTGTTTTCACTAGGCTTGTATTAAAAAGGGAGCTGAACTGATGCTCAACTCCCTTAAGTCATTTAAAAAGTAGACCCGGGATTTGAACACCGGTCTCAAGAAGTTCCGGCTTATTCAGCGGCTTCCTGCATTGTCGCTACAGAAACATATGTACGTCCGTTGGCTTTCTTGCGGAATTCCACAGCACCTTCAGATGTAGCAAAAATCGTATGATCTTTACCCATGCCGACATTAGTGCCAGGGTGCCACTTTGTGCCACGCTGACGTAGGATGATGTTGCCAGGAATAACATTCTCGCCACCGAATTTTTTAACGCCTAAGCGTTTTGACTCAGAATCGCGACCGTTTCGTGACGAACCACCGGCTTTTTTATGTGCCATCTTAAATCTCCTGCCGCATTTTGCGGTTTGGTTGTTCCAGTGTCTGGCTGTGTGCCCAATGTTGGAACCGAATTGTTATTATGGGCATTTGCCCGAGATATCAAGTCAGAGCGCGATAAACGCGCTTAGCCTTTGATAAGTTCTTTAGCTTGCGCCTGCCAGTCAGTGATTTGATCAGCAGAGAAAGGCATATATTCATCAACTTTTTCGATGTCAGCTTTTGAAAGAGCTGCGATCTGAGCGAAAGTTGTGATGCCCTGCTCGTTAAGCTGCTTTTCAGCAACTGGGCCGATGCCTTTAATGTCTGTTAGCTTGTCTGCATCGCCTGTTGGCGCTGTAAACAATGGCGCTGCTGATGCAGAAGCGTCAGCTTCTTTTTTAGCAGGTGCTGCTTTTGTTTCCGCTTTAGGAGCAGCTTCTTTTTTCGCAGCAGGCTTAGCAGCTGCTTTTTTAGAAGGCTTTGCACCACCTGTCAGAATTTCTGTAATACGAACAGTTGTTTCGTATTGGCGATGACCGCGCTTGCGGCGTGAATTCTGGCGGCGACGCTTTTTGAAAGCGATAACTTTACGGCCACGGCCTTGCTCGACAACTTCAGCAACGACGGTTGCGCCATCAACTTCAGGCGCGCCGATTGTTACTTCTGCACCGTTGCCGACCATCAATACGTTCGTGAATTCGACTTGTGCGCCTTCTTCAGCGTCAAGGCGTTCAATTTTAAATACGTCATCAGCGGATACGCGATACTGCTTACCGCCGGTTTTAATGACTGCGAACATCGTTTTTACCTTTCGTGTTCAATTCCAGCTCTTACGCCAAGGACGCAGGCCGTCTTTTTATAGTCGTTCCGGTTATGATGTTGATTGACAAAATTGCCGCGTAAAACAAACGCGGCGCGAACCATGTCGCACCAACGGGGCTTCTATGATGGTATAAACCCGTAAAGTCAAGTGGTGTGTGTGGTTCGCCATTAATAGTCCTCTTGGGAGCTATATTGCATATTAGGTGTACCCAACAGTACCGATTTGTGCAGATGTTAGCTTTACAAATTGGCTTGCGCTGATCATCTTCGCGGCCAAATATCATTGGAGGATTTCATGCGTTACGTACCAGCCGAAGATCGCTACGAAAAAATGACCTATCGCCATTGTGGGCGTTCGGGCTTGAAGTTGCCTGTTGTGTCCTTGGGGCTTTGGCACAATTTTGGCGATGATACGCCGCATACCTTAAAGCGGGAAATCTGTCAGGCAGCGTTTGACAATGGAATCACTCATTTTGACTTGGCCAATAATTATGGTCCGCCTGCGGGCAGCGCAGAAAGTGCGTTTGGCGAAATCTTGAAAACCGATTTTGCGGGTTACCGCGATGAACTTATTATTTCTTCAAAGGCCGGTTATTTAATGTGGCCGGGGCCTTATGGCGAATGGGGTAGCCGAAAGTACCTTATATCGTCTTGCGATCAGAGCTTGAAGCGTATGGGCCTAGACTATGTTGATATTTTCTATTCGCACCGCTTTGACCCAAATACACCGCTGGAAGAGACAATGGGCGCGCTGGACCAGATCGTTCGGTCCGGCAAAGCGCTTTATGCGGGTATCTCATCTTATAATTCAGAACGTACACGCCAAGCAGTCAAAATACTTAAAGATCTTGGAACGCCGTGCCTGATCCATCAGCCAAGCTATAATATGCTGAACCGCTGGGTGGAAAGCGATGGTCTGCTTGATACATTGGAAGATGAAGGCGTTGGCTCCATTGCTTTTACGCCGCTTGCGCAAGGCATATTGACGAAGAAATATTTGAACGGAATTCCTGAAGGTAGCCGCGCTACCCAAGGTAAATCCTTGTTTGAATCAATGCTCACTGACAGTGCACTTAATAGCGTTCGAGCGCTGAACGAAATGGCAGAAGCACGTGGCCAAACATTGGCGCAAATGGCGCTGGCTTGGGTGCTGCGCGGCGAACGCGTAACAACGGCGCTCATTGGTGCATCAAAGCCAAGTCAAGTTTTGGATTGTGCGGGTGTTGTCTCAAATCTTGAATTCACAAACGATGAGCTGAAGCGCATTGATGAAATTGCAAGCGATGAAGACATCAACCTTTGGGCTAAATCATCTGAGAGCGAATAATGATCCAGAACCCGATTCTTCCTGGTTTTAATGCTGATCCATCCATCTGCAGGGTGGGTGATATTTATTATATCGCGACATCCACTTTCGAATGGTATCCAGGTGTTCAAATCCACAAATCGTCAGATTTGGTGAATTGGGAACTGGTGTCACGTCCGTTAAACCGCAAGTCGTTGCTTGATATGCGCGGCAATCCGGATAGCTGCGGAATTTGGGCACCTTGTCTTTCGCATGCTGATGGCAAATTCTGGCTGGTATATACTGATGTTAAACGGCTGGATGGTGCTTTTAAAGATGCTCCTAATTACATTACGTGCTGCGACGAGATTGACGGAGAATGGTGTGATCCGTGGTATGTGAATTCGTCGGGCTTTGACCCATCGTTGTTCCACGATGATGATGGCCGCAAATATTTTATGAACATGCAGTGGAACCACCGCGGTAAAGGTACGGGCGGTAACCCTAAACATGCATCGTTTGATGGTATTTTGCTGCAAGAATGGTCGCCTGAAAAAGGCTTGTTTGGTCCCGTTAAAAATATCTATGACGGAACTGAGCGGGGCCTGACCGAAGCGCCGCATATTTTTAAACGTAATGGTTATTATTATTTAACAACGGCTGAAGGCGGCACGGGCTATGACCATGCGGTAACGCTTGCTCGTTCTAAAAACATATGGGGCCCTTACGAGGACCATCCGCAAAAGTTTGTTATGACAACGGCTGGCGCGCCAGAGCATCCGATTCAGCGCACAGGTCATGGCCAATATGTCGAAACACCCGATGGTGACGTCTATCACACTTTTCTTATGGGTAGGCCTATTAAAGGGCCAAATGGGGAAGGGCGTTTTTGTCCATTGGGCCGAGAAACCGGCATTGAAAAATGCGTTTGGCACGATGATGATTGGCTTTATCTTGAAGCGGGCGGACTTTTGCCACGTGTAGAAGTGCCTGCTCCTTCAAATGTTGCGAAACATGCGCTCAAGCCTAGCGAAGCCGACTTTTCAAACGGTGTTTTGCCAAGTGAATTTCAGTGGCTACGCCATCCGCATCCAGAGCGCTTATTCAAGTTGGAGGATAATGCGCTTGTGTTGATCGGGCGCGAAAGCGCCGGAAGCTGGTTTGAACAATCGCTGGTCGCGCGCAGGCAAGAACATCTGAAATATGCGGTTGAGACTACACTGCAGTTTGAACCTGAAAATTATCAGCAGGCTGCAGGCCTGACGACATATTATAATCGCGGCAAGTTTCATATGTTGTTGCTGACGCATGAGCCCAATAAAGGCCGCGCACTCACATTGATGTCCTGTGCGGGTGATTATCCGGACGGTGCATTAACGTTTTGGTTGGACGCGCCGCACGGTGTCGACAATACCAATATTGAAATGCGTGTCGAGGTTGATCGCGCAAACCAGCAATTTTATTGGCGCTATAAGGGCGACGATAATTGGCAAGCGATTGGTCCTTGTTTGGATGCAAGTATCATTTCTGATGAGGGTGGACGCGGCGAACATGCGTCATTCACAGGTGCGTTTGTTGGCATGTTTGCAATGGACATAACGGGAAGCGCAAAAGAGGCGCGGTTTCAGCGTTTTACTTATCTACCTGAGACATAAATCTTACGCAGTTAGGACAAGAAGTTTGCACTGCACCATTTATGACTTTATAGATGCCGTAACGATAATCAACATACTGAGGACTACATAGTGGCCATCAAAAAAATTCTTGTTGCTAACCGCTCTGAAATCGCTATCCGCGTTTTTCGCGCAGCCAATGAACTTGGTATAAAAACGGTCGCAATCTGGGCAGAAGAAGACAAGCTGGCGCTGCATCGGTTTAAAGCCGATGAATCCTATCAGGTTGGCCGTGGCCCTCATTTAGAAAAAGATTTGGGGCCTATTGAAAGTTATCTTTCGATTGAGGAAATTTTGCGCGTTGCGCGCATTTCCGGTGCTGATGCAATCCACCCGGGCTATGGTCTTTTATCTGAAAGCCCTGAATTTGTGGATGCTTGCCAAGAAGCCGGCATTACATTTATCGGCCCTAAACCAGAAACCATGCGCTCCCTTGGCAATAAGGTTGCTGCGCGAAATCTTGCGATTTCTGCTGGTGTTCCAGTGGTGCCAGCAACAACACCGCTTCCCGATGACATGGAGGAAGTTAAAAAGATGGCCGCTGAGATCGGCTATCCGGTCATGCTTAAAGCATCATGGGGCGGCGGCGGCCGCGGCATGCGTGCGATCTTCTCTGAAGATGAAGTGATAAACGATGTTACCGAAGCAAAGCGCGAAGCACGTGCTGCTTTTGGTAAGGACGAAGTCTATTTTGAAAAACTAATTCAAAATGCCCGCCATGTGGAAGTTCAGATTTTAGGCGACACCCATGGCAATGCAGTCCACCTTTGGGAACGTGATTGTTCTATTCAACGCCGAAACCAAAAAGTGGTTGAGCGTGCACCTGCACCTTATTTGTCGATGGAACAGCGCAAGGAAATTTCTGACTACGGTTTGAAAATTGCCAATGCGACCCAGTATATCGGTGCTGGTACTGTCGAGTTCCTTATGGATAAAGACAGCGGCGAGTTTTACTTTATCGAAGTGAACCCGCGCGTTCAGGTTGAGCATACTGTGACAGAAGAAGTCACGGGCATCGACATTATTAAAGCGCAAATCCATATTCTTGAAGGACACGCGATCGGTACGCCTGAATCAGGTGTGCCTAAACAGGAAGATATTCGCCTTAACGGTCATGCGCTCCAGTGCCGTATTACAACGGAAGATCCTGAGCAGAATTTCATTCCTGATTATGGCCGTATTACAGCTTATCGCGGTGCAACGGGTTTTGGTATTCGCCTTGATGGTGGCACAGCCTATTCGGGCGCCGTTATCACGCGCTTCTATGATCCGCTTTTGGAAAAAGTAACCGCATGGGCACCGACATCTGACGAAGTTATTGCCCGTATGGACCGCGCATTGCGTGAGTTCCGTATTCGCGGTGTTGCGACCAATTTGACCTTCCTTGAAGCGATTATTTCGCACCCGCTTTTCAAGTCGAATGAATATACAACGAAGTTTATCGACAATACGCCAGCGCTGTTCGAGCAGGTTAAACGACAGGACCGCGCGACAAAACTTTTGACTTATATTGCCGATGTTAGCGTCAATGGTCATCCTGAAACCAAAGGGCGTCCGCTACCAAAAGAAGATAGCGCAGCACCGGTTGTACCTTGGTTTGAAGGTAAACTGCCAGAAACAGGCACGAAATATAAGCTTGATGAACTTGGTCCTGTTGGGTTTGCTAAATGGCTGCGTGATCAAAAGCAGATCATGATTACCGATACGACGATGCGCGATGGCCATCAAAGCCTGCTTGCGACACGTGTGCGTACCCATGACATCGCTTCGATTGCGGGCACCTATGCGCGCGCTTTGCCAAATCTTTTGTCATTGGAATGTTGGGGCGGCGCGACGTTTGACGTGTCGATGCGCTTTTTGACGGAAGATCCGTGGGAACGCCTTGCGATGGTGCGTGAGCAAGCGCCGAACATTTTGCTACAAATGTTGCTGCGCGGTGCCAATGGTGTTGGTTACACGAACTACCCTGACAATGTGGTCAAACAGTTTGTTCGCCAAGCGGCCGCTGGCGGTGTTGATCTGTTCCGTGTGTTCGACTGTCTTAACTGGGTCGACAATATGCGCGTGTCTATGGATGCGGTGATTGAAGAGAACAAGATTTGTGAAGCAACGCTTTGTTACACAGGCGATCTTCTTAATTCTGCCCGTCCAAAATATGATCTGAAATATTATGTTGGTCTTGCCAAGGAGCTGGAAGCGGCGGGCGCACATGTGTTGTGTGTGAAAGACATGGCAGGTTTGCTTAAACCTGCTGCTGCACGTCAGCTTTTCACAACATTGCGCAGTGAAACAGAATTGCCAATTCACTTCCACACGCATGACACATCCGGCATTGCTGCTGCGACAGTGTTGGCGGCTGTTGAATCGGGTGTTGATGCCGTTGATGCAGCGATGGACTCCTTTTCAGGCAACACTTCGCAGCCATGCCTTGGCTCCATTGTTGAGGCTTTGCGGGGCACTGAGCGCGATAGCGGTCTTGATGCAGAATGGATTCGCAAAATCTCGTTCTATTGGGAAGCGGTGCGCAATCAGTATTCAGCGTTTGAAACGATCAGCCAAAGCCCTGCTTCTGAAGTCTACTTGCATGAAATGCCGGGTGGTCAGTTCACCAATTTGAAAGAGCAAGCACGTTCGCTCGGGTTGGAGACACGCTGGCACGAAGTTGCACGCGCCTATCATGATGCCAACAATATGTTTGGCGATATTGTTAAAGTGACGCCGTCTTCCAAAGTTGTTGGTGATATGGCGTTGATGATGGTGAGCCAAGATTTGACGGTTGAAGACGTCAAAGATCCGGCGAAAGATATTGCGTTCCCAGATTCTGTTGTCTCCATGATGCGCGGTGATCTTGGCCAGTCGCCGGGCGGGTGGCCAGAGGACATTCAAAAGAAAGTGCTGAAAGGCGAAAAGGCCTATACAGATGTTCCAGGCTCGTTGCTTGAAGCTGCTGACCTTGATGCTATGCGCAGCGAGATTGAAACCAAGCTTGACCGCAAAATCAATGATTTCGAATTTGCATCTTACTTGATGTATCCGAAGGTCTTTACGGATTTTGCGCTTGCGCAAGAAAAATATGGTCCTGTTTCACGCTTGCCAACGCCGGTTTATTTCTACGGGCTGGAGCAATCCGATGAAGTGTTTATCGAGATTGAAAAAGGTAAAACGCTTGTTGCGCGGTGTTTAGCTATTGGCGAGACCGATGAAAAAGGCATGCGGACAGTGTTCTTTGAACTGAACGGTCAACCGCGCCGCATTAAAGTGCCAGATCGGGCCCATGGTGCAGAAGGTTCATTATCACGCCGCAAAGCTGAAGAAGGCAATGAAGCGCATGTTAGCGCCCCAATGCCGGGCGTTATTTCAACGCTTGCTGTCAGCGTTGGACAAGATGTTACTGCTGGCGATGTGATCTGCTCTATCGAAGCGATGAAAATGGAAACTGCAATTCATATCGAACGCGATGGCAAGATTGCCGAAGTACTTATTAAAGCGGGCGATCAGATTGATGCAAAAGACTTGTTGGTTGTTTTGGAAAGCTAACGGGTTTGAATAAAATATAAAGCGCGGCTTTGGTGAGCCGCGCTTTATGCTGACTGGTTAAATATTTCCAGTGAGCGCTAGAATAACAACAATGATCAACAAGACGCCAACAATACCGATAGGGCCGTTACCGAAGCGTCCGCGCGCAGGTATGGCGCCGATGAGCAAAAGTACGAGTATGATGAGGAGGATTGTCGAAAGACCCATGATATATTCCTTTTCAAATTATTTGATACCATAACGTCGAAACTGCTATTCGGTTCCCTTTCTCTCCTGCCATGGGCTCTGTTGGAGCTTTTACAGAAGGTCTCAATTATGAGCGAACATCAGGCCACGGCTTTCTCGCCATCAACGGCGGGCTCGTTATTTCATGCACGATGGGCCATTAATGCAGCGTTTTTTGCCAATGGTTTGATGATTGGTCATTGGGCGCCCAAAATTCCAGTTATGGTTGAGCGGCTGGGCATTTCTGAGGGCATGCTTGGACAATTAATTGTCGTCTTTGGCCTTGGCGCATTGTTTGCGCTTATTGTTGGTGCTTGGCTGGTTACAAAATACGGTTCGGTTTTTGTTGTTCGCTGGACATGGCTTTTTCTGTCGATTTCTCTCATCTTGCTAACTCTTGTGCCGTCATTGTTCGGAACGGCTTTGGCGCTGTTATGGTTCGGCATGTTTTTGGGGGCAATGGACAATGCCATGAATGCCAATGGTGTGGCTGTTGAGGTTGCGCTTGATCGTCCAGTTATGTCTTCTTATCACGGGTTTTGGAGCCTTGGAGGTTTGGTTGGCGGCCTCAGCGGCGGGGCTATGATTGTTTGGTTTGGTGAAATGGGACATGCCTTGATTGTCACCGGTATCGTTCTTGCGCTTATGTTTTATGCGTGGCCGCGCCTTATGTCTGATGCGAATATGGATTCTGATTTTGACGCGCAACAAGAGGCGGGCGCTCAGGCCAAAAAACGCAAAACAGGAATTCCGCGTTCTTTTGGTATTTATCTTTTGGGATTTGCCGCACTGCTTTCTTTTGCATCAGAAGGCACAATCATCGATTGGAGTGCGCTGTATTTTCGAAAAGAGTTGGATGCACCTTTGATCGTCAGCGGCTATGCGGTTGCGGCATTTTCATTCACAATGGCGTTGATGCGCTTTTTGGGCGATGGCGTGCGTGCGCGGTTTGGTGATCGGCGCACTTTTATTGTGAGCGCAGCGATTTCATCGGTCGGGCTATTTTTTGGCGGCTATGCCGATAATTTCTATCTGGCATGTTTTGGTTTTTTTGTTGCTGGTATAGGTATGGCGAATGTGGTGCCGGTATTGTTTTCTGCCGCTGGCAAATATCCCGGTATTCGACCATCTGTCGGCATTGCCGTGGTGACGGCGCTTGGCTATGCGGGGCTTTTGTTTATTCCAGCATTAGTGGGTGTTGTTGCCGAATATTATTCTATTGGCATTGTTTATGTTGGCTGGGCGATTATCGTTCTTGGCGTTGCGGCGCTTGGGTTTGTGCTGCCACATATAGACGGCAAAAAAACCAAATAAACCGCGCACAAACAAGAAAGCCCGACATTGAGAGCCGGGCTTATCATTTTTACCAAGTACGCTTTGGGCCAATATCAATATGGTAGAAGCCTGATTTATAGCGCTTATAGCCGCCGACATTTTTGTTCTTACGCAAATATGACAAAAGGCCTTTGGTGCCCGCATGAACGCGAAAATCAACTGCCGCGCACCTTAGATGCCATGAACGTTTCTTGCCGCCAATTTTGCGGTTCTTTTTACTGCTGCGAACAGTCGAATTGACCGTGATTGGTCCGTATTTCGCAGCAACATTTTGCAAAACGCTTTTAAGCCGTGCTGGCACGCATTTTGATGGTGCGTTAAAATGGATGCGGCGACCTTTGGGCAGAGCGGCAAGTTGAACTGCGCTCATGTCGTCGAAAGGTGAAGGCTCGCGCAGTAAATGGCCGTGATCATGATCCATCAAGCCGTTTGTTAAAGCGTGCCAAGGGTTGCCATTGGTATTCAAAGCGCCAGATTGCGCGCTCGTTGCTGTGGTGACAGCGATGAACGTTAAAAAGAGAATAGCCAGTTTGTGACGTGTAAAATTAAGCGATTGCGTAAAGCGCATACATAAGACCTATAATTTATTCAAATGAGAGGCTTTTTAAAGAAAAGGAGGGCCGTGCAATTTAATGCACAACCCTCCCAAGCCATTGCGCGGGGGTAAATGTCTCGTTACCAAGGGTCAATTCAAGCTTAGTTACGTCCTGTCACATTAGATGTCTGGCATTTTAATAGTGTGGCAAGTGCAGTGGGAGCCGTTCGTCTAATTTACGAAGCATTGATGTTGTTTTATTTGTACTCAGTGGAGGCGCAGTTTTGCGTTAGAATACGGGCCAATGCCCTTGGAGGAGAATTCTATGTCTGGTGAAGTTTACCGTGTTTTGCCTGCGGCCGAAAAACGCGCGAAAATCGATGATGAAAAATACCTAAAATGGTACAAGCAAAGTGTGAAAGACCCTGAGAAATTCTGGGCTAAGCACGGCAAGCGTATTGATTGGTTCAAGCCTTACACCAAGGTGAAGAATACGAGTTTTGAAGGCAATGTCTCAATCAAGTGGTTTGAGGACGGCGTCACGAACGTTGCTTATAATTGCATTGACCGCCATTTGAAAAAACGCGGCAATCAAGTGGCGATCATCTGGGAAGGTGATAATCCTTATGATGATAAGAAGATCACCTATAATGAGCTTTATGAGCAGGTGTGCCGCCTTTCTAATGTGATGAAGAAAAACGGCGTCAAAAAAGGCGACCGCGTCACAATCTATATGCCGATGATTCCTGAAGCAGCTTATGCGATGCTTGCTTGCGCGCGTATTGGCGCGGTTCATTCAATTGTCTTTGGCGGCTTTTCTCCAGAAGCGCTGGCAGGGCGAATTGTCGGCTGTGAATCCACATTTGTTATCACTGCGGATGAAGGGCTGCGCGGCGGCAAGACAATCCCGCTTAAAGCCAATGCTGACAAAGCGGTTGCGATTGCATCCAAGGGCGGCGTGGACGTGAAGACCACATTGGTTGTTCGCCGCACCGCAGCTAAAATCGATTGGAATGAAGATCGTGATGTTTGGTATCACGAGGCTGTTGCTGCGGCACGCCCTGAATGTGAACCAGCTAAAATGAAGGCTGAAGATCCGCTTTTCATTCTTTATACATCCGGTTCAACAGGCCAGCCTAAAGGTGTTCTTCACACCACAGGCGGCTATCTTGTTTACGCATCGATGACACATGAATATGTGTTCGATTATCATGATGGCGATATCTATTGGTGTACAGCAGATGTTGGCTGGGTAACGGGCCACTCTTATATTGTCTACGGACCGCTGGCTAATGGTGCGACAACCTTGATGTTTGAAGGTGTGCCGAATTATCCGTCGCCATCGCGCTTCTGGGATGTTTGCGACAAGCATAATGTCAATATTTTCTATACCGCACCAACGGCGATCCGCGCCTTGATGGGTGCTGGTGATGAGCATGTAAATAAGGCTTCACTTAAATCGCTACGCACACTTGGTTCTGTTGGCGAGCCGATAAATCCTGAAGCGTGGGAATGGTATTATAAGACCGTTGGCAAAGGTAAATCACCGATTGTCGATACATGGTGGCAGACAGAAACTGGCGGTATTATGATCTCGCCATTACCGGGTGCAACGGCCTTAAAACCGGGCTCTGCAACACGCCCATTCTTTGGGGTTCAGCCGCAATTGGTTGATAATGAAGGCGGGGTCTTGGACGGTGCTATTGAGGGTAATCTTTGTATTACGGACTCATGGCCTGGCCAAATGCGCAGTGTTTATGGGGATCATGAGCGCTTTATCCAGACTTATTTCTCCACCTATAAGGGTAAGTATTTTACGGGAGATGGCTGCCGACGTGACGAAGACGGCTATTACTGGATTACAGGGCGCGTTGATGACGTAATCAATGTTTCTGGACACCGGATGGGCACGGCCGAAGTTGAGTCAGCGCTTGTCGCGCATAAGAAAGTTTCAGAAGCGGCGGTTGTTGGCTACCCGCATGATGTCAAAGGACAAGGCATTTATTGCTATGTGACTTTGATGGAGGGCGAGGAAGGCGATGATGCTTTGCGCAAAGAGCTTGTTGCGCATGTGCGATCAGATATTGGCCCTATCGCGTCACCTGATAAAATACAGTTTGCACCGGGATTGCCAAAAACACGTTCTGGCAAAATCATGCGCCGTATTTTGCGCAAAATCGCGGAAGATGATTTCGGCTCGCTTGGCGATACGTCAACGCTGGCTGATCCAGCGGTTGTTGATGATTTGATTGCAAACCGCCAAAACAAAAAAGCTTAAGGCTTTAGTTCTGAAATTGATTAAGCGCTGCATGTTTAATGCGGCGCTTTTTTCATTTTGGATCAAGTGGGATGGCGTCTTAACCTGCCTATTGAAGATTACCCCTTGGCAAAATGAATTTGCTGCCCCATCTTTTACTTGTGTTTAACAAATGAAAGGGGGTGATCCGATGATCAGTAGTTCCAATAAGACGGCTCGGTTTATGCGGATTTTTGCCTCTTGGAGCAGCCTCTAAGAGTTTGAATGTCTGACGCCGGAAGCGCTTAGCTTTGGTTGAAACCGACCGGTAGAAGGAATTGCGGGGCCGCTCTTTGAGCGGCCCTTTTTCTATTTAGCCTACAAGGCGCAGACCTTTAATGCTTTCAGCAATTGCTTGGAACGCTTTTTTGAGCTCTTCACCGCTTGAGGCATCAAAGAAGAACTGGTTCGTCTCTGTGTCTGGTGAGGCACATTTTGCCATTAGCTTGCTGGCATCGTCTCCACCCGCAAAGTTGATTGTGAAGACTTTAATATCGTTATCTTTAATGTTGGTGCATAGGTTTTCTGCATATGTATTCGACTTCGTTTTGCCGTCTCCGTAACCATCGGAAAGAAACGTATTAAATTTGCCGTCGGTCATAATGACCGCAAACTTTTTAGTTTCTTTATCTGATGGCAGGGCAGCTTTTGATTCTGTTGGCCAAGCTGTATTCCATTTAGACGACAGCATATATTGTGTCCAAGCGATGCCTAAATGGCCTGCGGTGCTTCCTTCAGTCCCAAGGTTTTTGATTGTTGAAGTCAGCTTAGCTGTATCGTTCGTCAAAGGTACAATTTCGCTACTTGGGCAATAATAACTTCCCAGTTTTTTGTTGAACCCTGTGACGCGGTTTGCCCCACTGGAAAACGCATCTGTATAACGTTGAGAATTGGTGCGTTCGATAACGCATCCCTTTGTCTTGCCATATATCCCAATTTTAGACTTGATAGAGAAGATGTTCACTGAGGCTGAATAGGGCACAAGGCCAATGCGGACACGTTTGCCTGCCTCCACATCAGGAATCAGGGTGTTAACTGCGGCACTGGCGGCCTCTATGAGGGCTTCCATGCGCGTTTCACCTGTGGTCTTATTGATAACGGAAGCCATTGAGCCGGTAACATCCAACGCCATCGCGATTTCAATTTTATCATCATTATATCTTGCTGCAGAAGCTGAGCTCACTTCCACTGTTTGATAACCCGCTACCGCTGTTAACGTCATCGGTAGCTTGATATGCGCATCAACCTTAACTGTCTTTGTGACGTCATCAATGCTGATATTATCGATTTTAACTTCGGCATTGCTAAAGCTCGCCGGATTTATGTTTGAGTATAGGAAGTTGCCGATGGCTTCTTCAGCGTCTTCTTTTGCAATTTTTCCCGTCGTTATATCGCGGGTTGTCGCAAGCACGGCGGCGTCCATTGCATTGTCCAATTTGGACTTGGCTGAATAAAGCCGTGCGCCATCCACGGCTATACCGCCGGCTAAAACCAGAGCGACGGAGGTAATTGCGAAGATAATGGCAAACTGGCCCTGCGTATCTTTGTGAAAGCAGGACGCTGTTTTAAAAAGCTTTTTGTTCAATCTTGATATAATCGACACGGCAATTTCCCTACACAACTGATTTTTGCATGGCATTGCGTGGCCTGTCCTTGGATATTTTTAGCTGTATCCGCGGATATATTAGCTCAATAAACACCATGCTTTTTGTTGCGCTAGGCGTAGCAAAAGCACGTTATGGAATCATAAATTTGCGCGTTTTGAAGCGTGTCTTGCTCAAGAGATTTAAAATATCATCAAGAGCGCCCTAAGGAATTCATTATCATTTTAATGAAAGGACAGATGCGGTTTTAAAAGTCGACTGCGATGCCTTTGACTTCCCAATCACCAAACCGTGCAGGATCTTCACCGCCGCGCCCGCCAATTTCTGCGGCGCGTTTTGCTTTGTCTTCTTCCATTTGGATGCGGCGCTCTTCGGCTTCTTTTAATGCGCGCTGCGCTGGCGCAGGTAGCTCATCGAAGCTGCGTGATGGCTGGCTTTGGGTTTGCTCGTTGTCGCTCATTTTATCTACCATTGGAAATTTAGTCTTTATGATACCATATATGGGAAGAAATATAGTCAGGTCTATAACAGATTGGATGCGGATAAGCCGATGAATTTAGTCAAAACAGCAATGCTCATCTCTTTTATGACGGCGCTCTTTATGGGTGTCGGCTATATGGTTGGGGGAACTGGGGGCATGATGATTGCCTTTATGATTGCGCTCGCCATGAATGCCTTTTCCTATTGGAATTCTGATAAGATGGTTTTGCGAATGCATAATGCAAAGCAAGTCAACGCGAAATCGGCACCTGAATATTATGGTATGATTGAAGACCTTTCTGCTAATGCGGGCCTACCGATGCCGCGTGTTTATGTGATCAATGAAGATCAACCGAACGCCTTTGCAACGGGGCGTAACCCTGAAAATGCGGCTGTTGCGGCGACAACAGGGCTGTTAAATATGCTAACGCCAGAAGAAGTTGCAGGTGTTATGGCGCATGAATTAGCCCATGTTCAAAACCGCGATACGCTCATCATGACGATTACAGCGACTTTGGCTGGTGCCATTTCAATGCTTGGTAATTTTGCGCTGTTTTTTGGTGGCCGCAATAATAATAGTCCATTCGGGTTTATTGGCGTGGTGGCCGCGATGACTGTTGCGCCATTTGCTGCGATGATTGTTCAAATGGCGATCAGTCGAACACGTGAATATTCCGCAGACAAGCGCGGCGCAGAAATTTGTGGCCGTCCTGAATGGCTAGCAAGCGCGTTGGTCAAAATTGCTGGCGCATCGGGCCGCAGCGTTAATATTACTGCTGAGCGCAATCCGGCAACGGCACATATGTTCATTATCAATCCGCTGAATGGTTCTGGCGCTGATAGCCTGTTTTCGACCCATCCGGACACACAAAACCGCGTGAATGCCTTGATGGCGATGGCTGAGGAATTTAGCAGCCAAGCACATGAAACATCACAGCCACCATTGGCACGCCGTGAGAGTTCGGTTACAGAGTTGCCTTCGGCCAAAATTGAGCGCAAACGCGGCTCGTCCGGTATTCCAAATACTGGTGGCAATCATGAAAAGTCTTCAACCTCAAAGCCGCTGCCTTGGGGGCGCGGCGAGGAAAATGACCGGTGAACGACCAAAAATCGAAACGTGACGAAGTACGCGCCCGCAACAAAAAGGCGCGTGCTCCCCATCAAGCTGAAACAAAGTACAGCGATGATGGGGCTAATAAGCCCGGACTTGCAACGCGGCGCACCGCGCACCGTTTGCTTGGCGCGATCATAGAGACCAATACATCTTTTGATGCGCTGACCGATGATGCTCATGGTCATCCGCATTATCTGGCCTTAGATCGGCGCGACCGTGCGCTTTTACGCGCCATATTGATGGTGGCATTGCGTTTTCGTGCCGAGCTTAGTGATGTGCTGGACAGTTTTATCGACAAGCCATTACCGGCAGGTGCAACCGCTTTGCAGACTGTGCTTCATGTCGCATTGGCGCAGATTTTGTTTCTCGATGTACCCGATCATAGCGCTGTTGATCTGGCGGTTGAATCGGCAAACCGTGATCCGCGTTTGAAGCGTTTTGCTTCGCTCGTGAATGCGGTCACGCGCCGCGCTGTGCGCTCTAAGCAAAAAGTACTCGATAAAATAGCGCAGGCAACACCGCGTTCATCGCCGTGGTTTTCTGAGCGGCTGATCGAGATTTATGGCGCGGAAAAAGCAGCTGAAATTGAAGCAATGCATCGCGTTGAAGCGCCGCTCGATTTTACGTTAAAGAATGCGGAAGAAGCAGAAAAATGGGCAGAAGCGCTTGAGGCGGAACTATTGCCGTTTGGTACATTGCGCCGCCCGCACGGCGATGCTGATATTACGCAACTTGCCGGTTTTGATGAAGGTGCTTGGTGGGTGCAAGATGCCGCCGCCGCACTGCCTGCAAAATTGTTTGGCGATCTGAACGGAAAGCGGGCGCTTGATTTATGCGCGGCACCGGGCGGGAAAACCGCGCAGCTTGCAGCGACTGGCGCTAAAGTTACCGCGCTTGATATGTCTGCCAATCGCTTGAAACGCTTGGACGAGAATTTGGCGCGGCTTGGGCTAAATGAGAATTGTAAAACGGTTGTGTCTAGCCTGTTTGATTTTGCGCCGGAAGAATTATTCGACGCTGTTCTGCTTGATGCACCTTGTTCGTCAACCGGTACGGTGCGCCGTCATCCCGATGTGCCCTGGACGAAAACACCTGAAGATATTACAAAGCTTGCTGAACTTCAGGCGCGGATGCTCACCAAGGCTGCGCAGTTTGTTGCGCCCGATGGTGTGCTGATCTTTTCGAATTGTTCGCTTGATCCACTGGAAGGCGAAGATGTGGCGCGCGTGTTCGCAGATGCTGATAATGGCTTTGATGTTGTGTCCGTTGAGGCCGCCGCCATTAAAGGTTTAGAGGCCTGTTTAACGCCGGAAGGTTTCGTGCGCACGACACCTGCTGACTTTAACCGCGAAGGGGATATCGATGGTTCAGGTCTCGATGGATTTTTTGCCGCTGTATTTAAACGCCGTGGATGAATTTCGCACGCGTAACAATTTGGCTTTATATTAAACTCATCATCGTCTAGCCTCACTGTGGGAAGAGTGATGGGGGCGAAGTTTTTGAGTAGCCTATCGAATATTATGAAACCAGATTATCTGCGTGTCGGCGCAGAACTTGTGCTGGAACGGATTAATAGCCGTTTGCAGATCGGTCCCCTATGGTGGTTTCGTTTTATTGGCCGCACATCAGAGCGCCTGCTTTTCACACCATCTTGCATTCGCCCTTCTGACCCGCTTGTTGCGCGGGATATTTATCAGGGGCGTTTTACGTTTTCTGGACGCACGGTTGAAACGGGCGCAACCTCTGTTTTTGATGTTGAGGCGCCGTCACCTGCTTGGGAAAACGGTCTGCATAGCTTCCGTTGGCTCAGGCACTTGAGTGCGGCTGATACCGAGCTTGCTTCAGAAAATGCACGGGCTTTAATTGATGGATGGCTTAGCGGGCCGGGCAAACGCATTATCGGTGTTTCGTGGGAAGCTGATATTTGTGCGGCTCGGCTGATTGCATGGCTGCAACATGCGCCGTTTATTTTGCGTAATAGTGAGCACTCATTTTACCGTAGGTTTTTAGCCTCGATCAATAAGCAAATGCGCTATTTGCGGGCTTTTGCGCGCGGATGCCAAGACGATCTTAAATTGTTGAAAGTGCGGATCGCACTGGCGATGTGCTCACTCGTACTGACAAGCCATGATAAAACGCGCACACGGGCGGCGCGTAATTTAGAATATCAACTCAAGCGGCAGATCTACACCGATGGTGGGCATGTCTCACGCAATCCTGATGCCATTGCCGATATTCTTTGTGAGCTATTGCCGCTTTCGCAGCTTTATATTGCGGCTTCAAAGCCTGTACCATCAGAGCTTCTACGTGCGATTGATCGGCTGTTCCCGATGCTCCGCTTCTTTCGCCATGCTGATGGCAGTATCGCGCAATTTCATGGGGCTGGAATTGGTGATGCAGATATTTCGGCTGCGGTGCTTCGCCATGATGTAACCAATGGCCAGCCCAACGGCATTGCCAATCAAAGTGGTTATCAAAAGCTGGTGGAAAATGATGCTGTTGTTATTGCAGATATTGGCCGTCCGGTCGCGGGTTATAATGGTGTTAAAACGCATGCCAGCACGCTGGCATTTGAATTTTCAAGTGGCCGCAACCGGTTGATTGTCAACGCCGGTGTAGATCGTTTGTGCCGTGATGTTTATGATGCTCCGGCACGCGCAACAGCTGCTCATTCAGCGCTTGTTCTTGATGATAAGTCTTCTGCTCAATTTGCTGTCTTTAGTTCCGGTAGGCGGCGACATACGCGGCTTTTACGCGGCCCGACGGTTGTGGAAACGCAGCCTTGGAAAACCGATAATGGCGAAGGCTTCAGTGCACGTCATAATGGTTATCTGCCCACATCAGGCCTGTGGCATGAGCGCGGTGTTTTGCTTGCTCATTCAGGAAGGCGCCTTGATGGTTATGACAGACTGACGCCTGAAAGCGCTATTCACAAGACAAGCCATAAGGCTGATATCCGGTTTCATCTTCATCCTTCGATACAGGTTGCTGAAGTTGGTGACTATTTGCAAATTAAAACGGATCGCGGTGAGGTTTGGCAATTTAGCGCTATTAATCAAAAGCCGATGATTGAGCAGAGCATTTTTCTCGCCGGTATTAGCGGGCCGATTTATAATTGGCAGATTGTTATCTCGTTTGAATATCCCGACGTTGATAGCGTGAAGTGGCGCTTTGAACGTATTTGATAAAAATCTGTGGCTTTTTGCCTGATTCACGTGGCGGCATGGTCAATATGCCAAGCTAATGCTATGGGGCGGTAAATCCTCTCCATTCTCGCTTCAAGCAGGCAATTTATCATGGCAATAGCTTCCAAAAAAATTACTCCGCCGGACCGCGTTGAGGTTAAACGCGCGCTTCTATCCGTCTCCGACAAAACTGGGTTGGTCGACTTCGCAAAAGCACTCGTCGGTCATGGGATTGAATTGGTTTCAACGGGCGGCACGCGCAAAGCGATTGCTGATGCGGGTCTTCCTGTTCTTGATATTAGTGAAGTAACGGGCTTTCCTGAAATCATGGACGGGCGCGTTAAAACATTGCATCCATCGGTGCATGGTGGATTGCTCGCTGTACGCAACGACCCTGAGCATGTTGCGGCGATGCAAGAGCACAATATTGTTGGCATTGATCTGGTTGTGGTCAATCTTTACCCATTTGAAGAAGTTGTCGCACGCGGTGAAGATGAAGCAACGACAATTGAAAATATCGACATTGGTGGGCCAGCAATGGTGCGCGCCTCTGCGAAAAACCATGGTCATGTTGCTATCGTAACGGACGCTGGTGATTATGATGAAGTTCTGGCAGCGTTGAACGAAAATGGCGGCGCAACGAACCTTGCCTTGCGCAAGCAATTGGCTTTACGTGCGTTCCGCCGTACTGCCAGCTATGATGCGATGATTGCAAACTGGATGGTTGGCGCGATCGATGATGAAGGTTTTGGCCGTCATGATGCGATCGGTGGCACATTGGCGCTATCCATGCGCTATGGCGAGAACCCGCATCAAAATGCATCGCTTTATCTAACAGGCGATAAGCGCCCCGGTGCTGCGACAGCCAAACTTATTCAGGGCAAGGCGCTCTCTTACAATAATATCAATGATACGGATGCTGCATTTGAACTTGTTAGCGAGTTTGCAACGGACAAACCTGCCGTTGCGATTATCAAACACGCTAATCCGTGCGGTGTGGCAACGGGCGATACCATTAGCCAAGCCTATGCGCGCGCGTTTGACTGTGACCGCACGTCGGCCTTTGGCGGTATTGTTGCCTTGAACCAGACGCTTGATGCTGAATCAGCCGAAGCGATTTTGGGTGTGTTTACAGAAGTTGTTATTGCGCCTTCTATTTCAGATGAAGCACGCAAACTCTTTGAGAAGAAGCCGAATATCCGCTTGCTCGAAACAGGTATGTTGGCCGACCCAAGAGCGGCTGGGTTTACGCTTAAAACAATTGCTGGCGGCTACCTTAAGCAGAACCGCGATGCAGCTGTGGTTGATGATATGGATTTGCGCTGTGTGACCAAGCGCGAACCAACACCGCAGGAAATGGCAGACCTTATTTTCGCATTCCGCGTTGCCAAACATGTGAAATCCAACGCCATTGTTTATGCGCGTGATGGGGCAACGGTTGGTATTGGGGCAGGGCAGATGAGCCGTGTTGACTCCAGCCGTATCGCTGCACGCAAAGCTGTTGATGCGGCCGAAGCAATGGGCATTGATGAGCCAATGACGAAGGGCTCTGCGGTTGCTTCTGATGCGTTCTTCCCGTTTGCTGATGGTCTTCTTGCTGCTGCTTCTGCGGGGGCAACTTGCGTCATTCAGCCGGGCGGTTCAATGCGTGATGATGACGTTATTGCAGCTGCCGATGAGCACAATATTGCAATGATCATGACAGGCAACCGTCACTTCAGGCACTAAGCTTTTATTTTTGAAGCGCCCTTTGTCTGCGCGTTGCAGGTTCAGGGCGCTTCTTTTTTTTAGCGCATACGGCGCGCGACATAGTTCGGTTTATTGGCAGGATATGGCGTGCTATAAAGGACTGCACTTCCGGCCACCAAAAAGATGATAATCATTGCCATGCCAATGCGCGGCGAATTTGTGATGTCGGTTACAATGGCAACAGCAAGCGGTGCAGCAAAGCTGGTGGCTCGTCCTGCAAGCGCATAAATTCCGAAATAACGCCCTGCATCTTCTGGCTCCACACTGCGTGCCATATAGGAACGCGATGATGCTTGTACTGGCCCAAAGGCAACGCCGATCAAAAGGCCGAATACAAGATAGGCTTTTTCCGCTGCTGTCGCGAATAGGCCGCCTGGATCATCGGTAGAAAATTGTAGCAAACCAAACAGGGTGAAGCCTGGCCCGGTGGATACAATGCCGATGGTCGCAATGATGAGGCAGATGATTGACAGTTGCACGATCGCTTTCGAGCCAAAGCGGCTGTCCATACGGCCAGCAACAAGGCAGCCGGCAATTGCAACGATGTTTAAGATAATGCCGAAGATACCAATCTCGGTAATCGACCATTGAAACATTGCAGCAGCAAAAGCGCCGCCCAGTGCAAGTAAAGCGTTTACACCGTCTTGATAAATCATACGTGCGATCAAAAAGCGCAAGAGGCCAGCCTTTTGACGCACTTCTTTAAGCGTTGCTTTTAAATCTTTAAGGCCAAGCCGCACGGCTTGGGCCATCGGTTTTCCGGCAGTTTTTGCTGAATCGGGCGTGAAGAAAAACATTGGCAAAATGAAGATAAAATACCAGATCGCGGAGATTGGCCCTGCTGCACGGGCGTCTTCGCCAAGTGCTGGATCAATGCCAAATAGCGGCGTCATACCGATAAGCGTTTTGCCCGTTATATCATCGCCTGCAAGACCTAGAATGATGAAGATCAAAACGATCATGCCGCCAGCATATCCCAGCCCCCACGCAATGTTGGAGACTTTGCCCACATCTTTGGACGGGATAAGGCGCGGCATCATTGAATCGTTGAACACCGTTGAAAATTCGGCTGCCACCGATGCCAATGTGAAGGCCGCAACCACCCATACAAGGCTGGAGCCGGGTGCTGCCCACCACAGGGTGAAGAGCATGGCTATTTTTACCGCAGCAAAGGCAGCAATCCAAGGTTTTCGTGGGCCGGTTTGATCCGCGATAGATCCAAGAATGGGCGATAATATCGCAATGATAAAACCGCCTGCTGCTATGCCATATCCCCATGCGGCTTGTCCTGCCGCTGGGTCTGCAGCCATTTTTGAGACGAAGTAAGGCCCAAAAATGAAGGTTGTGACAACTGTGAAAAACGGCTGTGCTGCCCAATCAAAAAACATCCATCCCCAGATGCCTCTTTTTTGCGTTGCGGGTTTTTCTGAGGCATCCAGATTGGTATCGGTCATTTTTTATCCGTTAGCTGACAAGATCAGTCAATAAGCCCGCTGCTACTGTTAGCCGCGAGACTGTCAAATCTGATTTGTCTGTTAGGTCAGAAATTCGCTCTTGCACGCGCAATATACGCACTTCATTGGCAGCATGCCAAGCTTCAACAGCTGCTGTCGCTTCGAGCGTATTGTTCGAAAGAGCAGAGATTGTAATAGCGTTGCGTGCTGTATGAATTGTGTCGAGCGCACGTTGCTGGGCTAGCCCATCAAAGTAGTCTCCCGTTTCCAAAAGATTTGCAAGATGCTCCAACCTGCCAATTTTAAAGGTGTTGGAGACAGCAAAGAGAGCCTGTGCAACATCCAGTACATCGCGGTTCGTTGCATCCATGATTGCAGCCATGTCTGGTGCCATTGTCAAAATCGGCAGAAGAGCAAGGCGTTTGGCATGTGTGTCGCTGAGGCCGCAGCCTTTGAATGTTTGATGACGCTCTTTTGCCCAATCGTTCAAATATTGCGGTATGATAGACATGAGCTTACCTTCAAGCACATCGCGAATGGCGGAAAGCCGTGCCACATGATCTGCAATCGCAAGATCATCATTGACGGTTTTAATGAAACCGCTAATCGCTGTGCGCTGCGAGTCTGACAGGTCTTTATAAAGCGAGAGCTGTTCACTGCCGCTCACCTTGCCATCAAGTGCATCAATTGCCGCGTTTAACTGCGGTAAATTATAGGCATCGCGGGTGATGACATGTGCCCGCACAATCGTCGATGGCAGAACGCCGGTTGCATCTTCAAAGCGGCTAATAACTGACGGGCCTCCTTTGTTGACAACTTCATTGGCCAAAACTGTGCCGATGATCTCACGCCGCAGGCGGTGTGTTCTGATGTTATCTGCAAAATCCTTTTGCATTTTCTTTGGGAAATAACTCATCAGATATTTTTCAAGATATGGATCATCTGGAACATCTGAAGCAACAAGATCATCAAGAAGCACAATCTTTGCATAAGACAGAAGAACGCCGATTTCTGAGCGTGTAAGGCCCGTTCCATCGATCAGGCGTTGTGCCAGTTCTTCATCATTGGGCAGGTCTTCAACTTCGCGGTCAAGAAGGTCGCGATCTTCCAGCGATTCCATGAGGCGTTTTTGAACGGAAAGCATCGATGCGCCGCGTTCATGTGTTCGGCTAATCGTTAGCGTTTGTTCGTAGTTATTCTCCAGCACCAAATCAGCAACATTCTCGGTCATTGATTCCAGTAGCTTGTTGCGCTTTTCACGCGGCAAGCTGCCATCACGCATGGAAGGCGCAAATGCAATTTTGATGTTCACTTCGACGTCAGAAGAGTTCACGCCGGCCGAGTTGTCGATGGCGTCTGAGTTACAGCGCCCACCCAGCAAGCCGTATTCGATACGCGCTGGCTGTGTGACGCCAAGGTTTGCGCCTTCGCCAAGGACTTTTGCACGTACATCTTTTGCTGCTACGCGGATAGGATCGTTTGCTTTATCGCCAACTTCTGAATTGCTTTCATGGCTTGCGCGAATATAGGTGCCGATGCCGCCGAACCAGAAGAGTTCAACTTCTGCCTTCAATATGGCTGTCAAAATCTCTGTTGGTGATGCTTTGGTTTTATCAAGGCCAATGGCATCAGCTGCCGCCTTAGACAGTGTGATGATTTTTTGGCTGCGCGGGAATATGCCGCCGCCTTTGGATAGTTTTTTTGTATCATAATCCTGCCAGCTGCTGCGGCCCAAATTAAAGATACGCTCACGTTCCTTGAACGATGATGCAGGGTCTGGATCTGGATCAATAAAGATATCGCGGTGATCGAACGCAGCGATCAGTTTGATCTGTTTTGACAAGAGCATGCCATTGCCAAAAACATCGCCTGACATGTCGCCAACACCGGCAACAGTGAACGGCTCTTCTTGGATGTCTTTATCCATTTCGCGGAAGTGACGTTTAACCGCCTCCCATGCACCGCGTGCTGTAATGCCCATTTTTTTATGGTCATAGCCAGCAGAACCGCCAGATGCAAAAGCATCATCCAGCCAGAAATCATGGCCTTGAGAAATGCCGTTTGCTGTATCGGAGAATGAAGCAGTTCCCTTATCGGCCGCAACAACAAGATAAGGGTCATCGCCATCATGGCGCACGGTGCGCAATGGTGGAATTACAGTGTCGCCGTCGAGATTGTCTGTAAGTGACAATAGCGACGAAATAAATGTCATATAGGCAGAACGACCTGCCTCATAAATCTCATCGCGTGATCCGTTCTTTGGCAAGCGCATTGGATAAAACGCGCCTTTTGAGCCGACCGGAACAATCACAGCGTTTTTAACTTGCTGTGCTTTGACCAAGCCGAGCACTTCTGTTCGATAATCTTCCGAGCGATCAGACCAACGAAGGCCACCGCGTGCGATTGGTCCAAAGCGTAAATGCAGACCTTCAACATCTGGCGCAAACACATATATTTCGCGGTAAGGCTTTGGTGCTGGAATGCCATCGATCTGGTGTGGATCAAATTTATAAGCAATGTTTCGCTTTGGCTGGCCATTTTCATCGTGTTGAAAATAACTCGTTCGCAATGTTGCTTCAATAAGGTTGAGGAAGCGCCGAATAACCCGGTCCTCATCAATGTTTGGCACTTCGGAAAGGCTATCGCTGATCGCAGCTTTGATATGTTTTTGCGTAACGTTTGTGTCTTCTTCAGGATCGGCCGCACGATCAGGATTGAATCTAGCGTCAAACAAATCGAAGAGTTGGCGTGCGATATGGCTGTGTTTTATGAGCGTCGATGCCAAATAATCTTGGCTAAATGCGATGCCTGCTTGTTTGAGGTAACGACCATAAGCGCGTAGAGCAGTTACCTGCCGCGCATTGAAGCCTGTTGAAAGAACAAGACCGTTGTAACGGTCGTTCTCATTGGCACCTGACCAAACAGAGACAAAGCTCTCTTCGTAAAGAGCGCCGCAATCTTCCATTGGCACGATTTCACCGGATGCGTTTTCAAGGCGCATTTCATGCAAGAAAACCGAGATGGGGCCATTGGCTTCTGTTGGTTTGAGCGTGACCTCGTAGCTGAGTTCATCAATGACACGGAAGCCCATATTTTCAAGGATAGGCACACGCTCTGAAAGCGGCACCGGTGCTCCAAGATGATAGATGCGCAAGGCTGCTGAAGACTTGTTTTCGGTGTCATCAGACACGGCGTGGAAGTCTGCTGCAATGGGATTTTCGATTGACAATTTTTCAAGATAATCAACGTCGCGAACCGCTTGGGCGGCGCTTACCGTGTCGCGGTAAACATCACTGAATGAGAAGCGATTAAAGGCTGCTGCATCAAGGTCCGGTTCTTCGCGCAGTGCATCTTCCCATGTGCGGATGATGTTGTTGACGGTGCGCTCTAATGAAGCCTGTGTTGGCTTTGGTGTTTCGCCGGAGCGGCGACCAATAATAACATGGACGCGTGCCAGCATGCCTTCTGGAATGGCTGGATAATAAGCCGAGACATGGCCGTCATAGGCATCGGCCAAGGCCGCACATATTTTCTCGCGATTTTCAGAAGAGTAACGGTCGCGGGGCACATAGACGATGGAAGAGACAAAGCGATCAAATGGGTCGATGCGGCTTAAAACCCGCACTCTTGGGCGGTCGGTCAGCGCAAGTATTGCCTCAGCATTTCGTAATAGCGTAGGTGCATCGACCTGAAATAGTTCATCACGGGGATAATCTTCAAGGATATTGAGGAGTGCCTTGCCGGAATGACTATCGGCTTCATAATCAGAACGCGCGATAACCGTTTCAATTTTAGATTTGATGTAAGGAACACGTTTTACAGACCGCGTATAGGCTGCGGATGTGAACAAGCCGACGATGCGAATCTCGCCCGACAATTTTCCTTTTTCATTGTATTTCTTGATGCCGATGTAATCCATATAGGTACGGCGGTGGACGACCGATTTGAAGTTGGCTTTTGTGACAATCAACACATCGCGACCGGTCAAAAAGGCGCGAATTTCGGGTGTTGTCGTTACGGCTTCATCGCCGCGGCGCAAGACATGAATATCTGGGTTATTCAAAATGCCAAGCGAAGGTTGGTCGGCGCGTACCAATTTGCCAGTTTTTTCGCCGCCGACATAATTATATTCGCGTATGCCAAGGAATGTGAAGTTATCATCACGCAGCCAAGACAAAAACTCGACAGCCTGTTGAATGTCTTTCTTGCGTGCAGGGGTTACGCCTTCTGTCAGCGCTTGAACGATTTCGCTCATCTTACTCTGCATAGGTTGCCAGTCACGAACAGCGGCCTTCACTTGCACAAGTGTTGAGACAACGCTGTTCTTCAAAGTTTCGCGCGCTTCGTCGCTCATCTGAGGAAGAATTGCGACAATGACACTGGTGCGCAGGGTTTTCTCACGGGCAAGGCCAGGGCGGGACTTGTCGATAATTTCGAAGCCCTTGGCGTTGTGTTTTACATCCAGAACGGGATGGACCACCATATGAACATCAGAGGCTCTTTCGTTGATTTCGCCCAAGACGCTATCAAAAAGAAACGGCATGTTCTCATTGATGATCGAAACAATTGTCGCTGACTTACCTAACTCATCCGTGATGCTTTGCACTTCGACGATTGATTCGCCTTTTTTGTGAGTGCTTAAAGTTTCAGAAGAAAGTTTAATTGCTGCTGCTAGCGTATCGATTTCGATGATCGCTAGATCTTCAGCATAAGCTGCACCCAAAAGTGGTTCAGCAAGAGCCGTTTCCATTGCGCTCAATTTAGCGCTGACTTCTTGCAGAATGCGTTTTGCGGATGCGGTAAGCGTTTTTCCCATTTTAGTCTCCCGTTCGTTGCACTTAGCGGCAATCTGGCGTTACCATAGCAGAGCATATTTTACTTGCAGTATAAAATTGCCATTGTCTGTTTTCAAAAATATGTCACACAAGTAACTGCATAAGTGACTGAGAGGTTGATCGCTATGGCTAACAAGAATTCAGATAAAGAGCGCCGCCGTGAATCGGATCGTATCCTCAATTCGGTCAATACGAATTCTGAGGTTGTGGGCACTTCATCTTTAGTGCGCACGGCCAATAAAACGCGAGATCACTTGTTGGGCGCTGATGCCGATCAGGAAGATAAGATCGAAGTTTGGGGCAAACGCATTGGGCGAGGGCTATCAATTGTTGTCTTTATTGCATTAGCGATTTGGCTGCTTAACTTTCTTTCACGCGGTGCCGCATGAGTAATTTTATGCGCAAGCCATCTGTTATTGTTATTTCCAGCCATGTTGTTCGTGGGTCCGTTGGCAATCGGGCGGCGGTGTTCGCGCTAGAAACTCTTGGCTTTCCTGTATGGGCGGTGTCGACCGTGACTTTGCCTTGGCACCCAGGGCATGGCAAGGCAACGCGTATTGTGCCTGATGATGCCGACTTTACTGCCTTGCTTGATGATTTGTTGAACTCAAAATTTATCGATGAGGTTGGCGCTGTCTTAACCGGCTATCTGGGGTCTGCTGGACAGGCCGAATCAATTGGGAAGTTCATTGCAAGCTTGCGCAAGAAGGTTCCTGATCTGGTTTATGTTTGCGATCCGGTTATTGGCGATGAAGGCGGGCTGTATATTCCTGAGGATACGGCAAGCACTATCCGTGATGCGCTAATTCCGCAGGCCGATCTCATAACGCCAAACCGATTTGAATTTGAATGGCTGACTGATTCTAAATTTGAGGACAATAACGCGATTGTCGAGCAGGTTCGCAAATCAGATATTCCGCGTGCTATCATCACATCTGCATTTGGTTTGCTGAAAGGCGGCATTGGTAATCTTTTCATCGATGATAATAGTGCTTGGCTTGCCGAGCACCGGAAACTGACAAATGTGCCAAGCGGCACAGGCGATCTAACCGCCGCACTCCTTTTAGCGCGTTATCTTTCTGGCATGAGTGCGAGCGATGCTTTGCATATTTCCACGCAGTCGGTGTTCGAAGTTTTGAGCAACACGGCTAAGCGGGGTGCAGATGAACTCACCCTTGAGCAGGATATGCATAGTTTGCGGCAGCCGCGATCCATGGTGCAAATGCGGGCAATTGGGCCTTCGGTTGTGCCTAAGCGTTCCTGATGATGGCTTGCTCTGAGAATGAGCGGAAGATATTTTGTTGCATGTAAGATGGGGTGGAGAAATGTTGAAAATGAATAGACTAATCTTGGTAGGTTTGGCTGTCTTTGTAGCATCTGCTGCACATGCTGAAAACAAAGCGATGTCCGTTGGACTAGTCAATGCGTGGTATGCAGCTTTATCACCCGCCAATGATTTGCCTAAGATGCAGACCGAAATTACAGCTTTGCTTTCTGACAAAGCAATCATTGAACTCAAAGACCTCGATACGATGCAGACGAAGGCGGAGTTTGTGGAAAGTCTTGAGGGCTGGTCCTCTGCCATTAAAGATGGCTATATCGCGCACAAAATAGACGCCGATTCCACGATGGAAAGCGTTACAGCTGTTGCCTGCTATGACTTTGGTGGTAATGCGCTGATGACGCGAGAAATTTTTGATATTGCTGATATGCGTATCACGAAATCTGTTCAGGAAACGATCGCAGAACGCTGTGACGATTTTTGATCGATTTCATTAGGAGACGATATATATGTTTAGTGTAATCCCGCTGATGATCATCCCATTCATCGCCTATAATGTTATTCTGGCGACAGGCGCATCTGTTGATCCTTGGAACGGAACAGTGTTCTCGGTCAATCTGATTTCTGGTGGGCAATGGACTATGAGTTTGGGCGCCATGTTGCTGGCCATTGGCTTGCTGTTTTTATTCTTTGAAATTTTGAAATCGACCCGCACATCAAACACCTCGGTGCTTGACCATTTGTTTTCAACTGTCGTCTTTATTGCGTTTTTGGTAGAGTTTTTAATCGTCGCAGGTGCATCGACGTCAGTTTTCTTCTTGTTGATGATGATGGCTCTTATTGACGTTATGGCTGGGTTTTCTGTTTCGATTAGGTCTGCTGGAAGAGACGTGTCTTACAATTAAGCGCTTTTACAGCCGCAAAAACAAAAGGCATCCGCGTAGATGCCTTTTTTATATCACAATGATAGCTAGCTTTAAGCGCCTGTATCTGGTGTAAACCCTGCGCCTTCAATGCCTGCTACTGCGGCAGCTTCATCATTGTCTGATGTGTCGCCGGTAATGCCAACAGCACCGATGATTTCACCTGATTCTGTTTTGACCAACACGCCGCCTGGAACGGCAACGATGCGGCCGCCAGAAACATTGGAAAGTCCTTCAAGAAAATGCGGGCGGGTTTCGGCCTGTGCGTTCAGCCAGCGTGAGCCAACTCCAGTTGCAATACAGCCAAAGGCTTTGCCTGCTGCGATTTCAGGACGCAGATGCGATGAGCCGTCTTCACGCTGCATGGCAATGGTTGCGCCGCCAGCATCCAGAACCACCACGGTGAGTGGCTTCAGGCCAAGCTCTTTGCCTTTTGCAAGCGCATCAGTGATGATTTTGTTTGCGTTTGAAAGTGTCAGTTTTGCCATTGTGGCCCCATCTATATGTTATGTGCAAATGATCAGCCCTTGGTAAAGGCTAATATGAAAGCTACGTCACGGGCTTTATTGGCGAAACTGTTTATCCAAAGTGAGCGGTATTGTTAATTGCCCATTTGGTCGAGCTTGCGCTGCATTTCTGCAATCTGGTCTTTCATGCTCTTTAAGTCGTCGCTGTTTTCAGCTTTTGCTTCGGGCGCGCTTTCCGGCTGATCGCCGCCTGGGATAAACGGGTTAAACATGCGCATGGCTTTTTGGTAAATTTCCATATTGCGCTGTGTTTGTTCTTTCATCATCTCTTGGCTTGAGGCAATCACATCGATAGGTGACTTGCCGACCATGGATGTAATTTGCTCGCGCATCTGCGCTTGTTCGTTTGCAAAGGCTGCCATGGAATGTTCCAAATAGCTTGGGACCACCATTTGCATTTGATCGCCATAAAACGAGATGAGCTGGCGTAAAACGGAGACAGGCAACATGGTTTGGCCTGTTTTGGCTTCTTGCTCGAAAATGATTTGCGTTAAAACCGAATGGGTAATGTCTTCGCCTGATTTTGCATCTTGAACGGTAAATTGTTCGTCGTTCTTGACCATTGTTGCTAGGTCTTCAAGCGTTACATAGGAACTTGTGCCTGTATTATAGAGCCGTCTATTGGCATATTTTTTAATGATCGTTGCGTCGCTTTTCTTGGCCATTAGACCTCCTTTTACGCAGTACATAAGACAATCAGCTGCGCATGAATGTAACACTGACAAACTAACGCGGTATTTGGCAGTTTTCCAAGTCTTTTCTTATTGTCAAATTTTCAAAAAGAACGCGCAAACATTGGCGCAAGGGTGTAACTTGATCTGAAAGGGGTTTGACTTAGATAATCAAGCTTGCTTGAAAGAATAATGTTCCATCGCCGATTGGACTTAAAATAGCTCCGGTAGAACTGCCAAGCGGCAGGCCTGTTATGGAGTGTGAAAGGGAAAAATATGCAACCTATCGTTATCGCAAGCGCAGCGCGCACACCTGTCGGATCATTTCTTGGTGCTTTTGCCAATGTTCCTGCCCATGAACTGGGCGCAGCGGCCATTAAAGGTGCGCTTGAGCGTGCCGGCGTTGACCCTAAAGATGTTGACGAAGTCATTATGGGTCAGATTTTGACAGCAGGCGCTGGCCAAAACCCAGCGCGAATCGCGGCTATGGCTGCGGGCATTCCGCAAGAAGCTACAGCATGGGGTTTGAACCAATTGTGTGGTTCTGGTCTTCGTGCCGTTGCAATTGGTATGCAGCAGATCGCAACAGGCGACGCAAACATTATCGTGGCCGGTGGTCAGGAAAGCATGTCTATGGCGCCGCATTGTCAGCATTTGCGCGGCGGCGTGAAAATGGGCGATTTCAAAATGGTTGATACGATGTTGAAAGACGGTTTGACCGATGCTTTCAACGGCTACCATATGGGTAATACAGCTGAAAATGTTGCTAAGAAATGGCAACTCTCGCGCCTTGATCAAGATACTTTTGCTGCTGCGTCACAAAATAAAGCGGAAGCTGCACGCAATGCTGGCAAGTTCAAAGATGAGATCGTGCCGTTCACCGTGAAAACCCGCAAGGGCGAAACAATTGTTGAGGAAGACGAGTACATCAAAGAAGGTGTGACGGTTGAAGGTATTTCCAAGCTACGCCCTGCCTTTGATAAGGATGGCACGGTAACAGCTGCGAACGCATCAGGCATTAATGACGGCGCTGCGGTGACCGTATTGATGAGCCAAGCAGAAGCAGAAAAGCGCGGCATCAAACCGCTTGCGCGTATTGTTTCATGGGCAACAGCTGGTGTTGATCCTGCAATCATGGGTACGGGTCCAATTCCTGCATCACGCAAAGCGCTTGAAAAAGCGGGTTGGACTGTTGCTGATCTTGATCTTGTTGAAGCCAATGAAGCTTTTGCGGCGCAGGCTTGTGCCGTTAATAAGGACATGGGCTGGAGCGAAGATATCGTAAACGTCAATGGCGGTGCGATTGCTATTGGACATCCGGTGGGTGCTTCTGGTGCACGTGTTCTCAACACTTTGCTTTTTGAAATGCAGCGACGCGATGCCAAAAAAGGCCTTGCAACTTTATGCATTGGCGGCGGAATGGGTGTTGCTCTCTGCGTAGAGCGTGACTAACCTCATATTTGTAAGGCGGCTTACGGGCCGCCTTTTTTGAGGATAATAACGCTGGAGGAGCAGACTATGGCACGAGTAGCACTGGTAACGGGTGGCACCCGCGGAATTGGAGAGGCAATTTCGAAAGCACTGAAGGCTGAAGGTTATAATGTTGCGGCAACTTATGCTGGTAATGATGAGAAGGCGGCGGCATTTACCAAAGAAACTGGGATTAAAACCTATAAATGGAATGTCGCTGATTATGCGGAATCCAAAGCAGGCATAGAAAAGGTTGAGGCCGAAATCGGCCCGATTGACATCGTTGTTGCCAATGCTGGCATCACACGCGATGCACCTTTCCATAAAATGTCTCCTGACCAGTGGAAAGAAGTGATCGACACCAATCTGACCGGTGTTTTCAACACTGTTCATCCGGTTTGGCCGGGTATGCGCGAGCGCAAATTTGGCCGCGTTATCGTTATTTCTTCGATCAATGGTCAAAAAGGACAATTTGGTCAGGTCAATTATGCTGCAACAAAAGCAGGTGATCTGGGTATCGTGAAGTCATTGGCGCAAGAAGGTGCTCGCGCTGGCATTACAGCCAATGCGGTTTGCCCAGGCTATATCGGCACAGAGATGGTTCGTGCCATCCCTGAAGAAGTGCTGAATTCCAAGATTATTCCGCAAATTCCAGCTGGCCGCTTGGGTGAGCCAGAGGAAATTGCACGCTGCGTTGCGTTTCTAGCTTCTGATGATTCAGGCTTTATCAATGGTTCGACCATCTCGGCGAACGGTGCGCAGTTTTTCGTTTAATAAAGCCCGTATGCTTATTTATGAAAACGGCCCTTTAATATACGGGCCGTTTTTTGTTACCGATTAAGCGACTGCTTCTTTGAGCGGATATGCGGGTTCATGCAGGCCCAGTTGGCGTGCTTCACGAATGTCACTTAAGAGATCGCGGTCTGCAGCTTGGAAAAGCTGATCGGGATTATCGAGCACAAAATAGATCGGCTGGTGGATATCAATTCGGTACGGTGTTCGCAAAATGTCGATAACATCGAAGGGCTTGCGAATAGCGGTCTCATCGCTGACAGAATAAATCAATTCTGTTGGCGACGATGCAAGGCCAGAGCCCAATGCTTTGATCTGATCGTCTTGGCGGATTAAGCCAAATTCGATGGTGAACCAATAAAGGCGTATCAGCCAAGAATAATCGGACTTGTCACATTGCAGCCCTGTTTTACCAATGGCTTCGGAAAACTTTGCAAAGCGCTCATCGGTAAGTAGCGGCGTATGGCCATATATTTCATGAAAAATGTCGGGCTCTTCGATGTAGTTAAAGTCTTCTCGGCTGCGGATAAATGACGCTGCGGGAAATGTTCGATTGGCGAGCATTGAAAAGAATTGAGAAAAGCCAATCAGCGCTGGAACGGGCTCCACGCTCCATCCTGTTAGCGCTTGAAGCTGCTTGGAAACATCAACACATTGCGGCACGCGGTCTTTAGGCAGGTTTAGCTTTTCTTGACCTGCCAAATATTCTTTCGCGGAGTATTTTTTGATGTTTTGCTCTTGCTGGGCAACAAGATCGCGCCACACAGCATCGTCTTGACTCGTGTAATCTATCCGGCCTTCCGCATCAGCGATTTTAGCAACATATTTTGTTGATTTAGGCATGTCTCACCTCCCATGATTGAGGTTAGAATTGCATGGCATTGCAATAAATTATGTTCTATTTTGATGCTGTAGATCATAATCTGGGTAAATTTTTTCTGATATGCGCGAAAGCGGGTGAATTATGCTTGATAATTTTGAGAGGCTAATCCTGAAGTTCTTGCAACAAAATGGACGCGCCAGCACGCAAGAACTTTCAGATGCGGTGGGACTATCACCATCGCCCTGTTGGCGGCGGATGAAGAAGCTGGAAGATGAGGGCTATATTACGCGCTATGCTGCCATTGTGGACGGCAAAAAATTAGGCCTGCATGCGCTGGCTTATGTGCATGTGTCGCTCATGGATCACAGTGAGGCATCCATCGATTTATTTAATAATTTCATTGATGGTGCAGAAGAAATTATCGAATGCGCCTCGATCACGGGCGAGTTTGATTTCGTGCTCAAAGTGGCCGCGACAGACCCGGAAGACCTTGAGCGCTTTATCATGAAGCGCATTAACCGGCTTGGCGTGGTGCGCACGACAACAACCAACTTTATCTTGCGTCAAAGCAAGGTTGCTGGTGCGCTGCCGGTTGCGCTTTAACCTTCGAGTTCTTCGCGTAACATTTCCAGTTCCAGCCACTCTTCTTCCATGGCTGTGTGGCTGTTTTGCAAAGCCTCAAGTTCCTTGGCTGCCTTGCTGAACCCTTCTGCGTCTTTGGCGAAAAAGGCAGGGTCAGCCATCTTGGTTTCAAGCTGAGCCACTTTTTTCGTGATCTCGTCCATTTTGGCAGGCAGTGTTTCCAGCGCGTATTTCTGTTTATAGGAAAGCTTGCCTTTTGCATTGGCCGTCGTTGGCTTTGATTGCGCCGACTTTTCAGATTTGGCGTCTTTTTTGGCTGGCGCGTTTGCTGCTTTTATTTCTTTAATTTGCGCCTGCATGTCGGTGTAACCGCCAGCATAAGCGATCCAGCGGCCTGTATTTTCTGCATCGGGTGCAATAATCGCATTAACGGTTTTATCGAGGAAATCACGGTCGTGGCTGACGAGCAGAACGGTGCCTTTGAAGTCGGCAATCATTTCCTGCAGCAGGTCCAATGTTTCCATATCAAGATCGTTGGTTGGTTCGTCGAGAACCAGCAAATTGTTTGAGCGTGCGAGCAATTTGGCTAAAATTAACCGTGCTTTTTCACCGCCCGACAACTCTCTGACCGGTGTGCGGGCTTGCTCAGGCTTGAAAAGAAAATCTTTCATGTACGACGATACATGTTTTTCTTCGCCATTTACGACGAGCGTTTGTCCGCGTCCATCGGTTAGAAAGTTTTCGAGTGTTTCATCCGGCTTGAGCGCATCACGGCGCTGATCGAGCATTGCGATATCAAGATTGGTGCCGTGGCGAACGCTGCCGCTATCGGGTTCTAGCTCACCAATCAACATTTTGATTAGTGTTGTTTTGCCTGCACCATTGGGGCCAACAAGGCCGATACAATCGCCGCGATGGACCCGCAATGAGAAGTCTTTAACCAGCGTGCGGCTGCCATAGGATTTGGCGATGTTATCGGCTTCAATAACCAGCTTGCCGCTGGTGCGTACATCGCTTGTTTCTAGCTTGGCATTGCCTTCAGCACGCTGATGATTTCTGAAAGCTGACTTGAGTTCTGATAATTCACCTAAACGGCGCATATTGCGTTTGCGGCGACCTGAGACGCCGTGCGTTACCCAATGTTCTTCGCGCACAATTTTGCGGCCAAGCTTGTGAAGCTCTTGTTCTTCTTCTTCTAAAAGTTTGTCGCGCCAATCTTCAAATTGTGAAAAGCTGGCGCTGTTTTCCCGTAAGCGTCCGCGGTCTAGCCACAGAGTTTTGCGGGTAATGTTTTGTAAAAAACGCCTATCGTGTGAAATTAGAACAATGGCAGATTTTGAGCGTTGCAGCTCGGATTCAAGCCATTCAATAACGGGCAGGTCAAGGTGGTTGGTCGGCTCATCTAAAAGCAGAATATCAGGCGAAGGGGCTAAAGTGCGCGCAAGCGCTGCGCGCCGCGCTTCGCCGCCGGAAAGCCCTTGGGGCGATCTGGTCTCGTCCAACCCAAGCTCGGCCGCTAAATAGCTGGCGCGGTGTGGATCATCCATAGGGCCAAGGCCTTTTGAGATATACTCACCAACCGTTGCATAATCCGCCATATCAGGGGCTTGCGCCAAATAACGCACAGTGGCGTTGCGATCTGATGTGACATCACCATCGCTTGCATCAGTAATACCTGCGGCGATTTTTAAAAGAGTTGATTTGCCGGAGCCATTGCGCCCGATAAGCGCTATTCGGTCTCCTGTATGCACGGAAAAACTTGCCTCTTCGATGAGCGGTTTGCCACCGAAAGTCAGTGATATATTTTCTAAGCGCAGTAGGGGCGGAGAGATTGCCATAATAACCTTTGTCGTTTCTTCGATCAGGCTTTGGCGGTTTCAAGCGATGAAATCAAGGCCAATAAAAAGCCCGCCAAAAGACGGGCTTTCAAATTCAATTATTTTTAGATCAGCAGCGTGCTTTGTAGTAACCGCCACGGCCGTTTGAATAATAGCACTGGCTTGAGCCTTGTGCTACGCGGCCGATAACGACGCCAGCTGCTGCGCCTGCTGCTGCAGAAAGCAATACTGCTTCAGTGTTACCACCAGCAATAAGGGCTGCACCAGTGCCGACAATAGCACCTGCACCGCCTGCGCGTAGATCAGAGTCTGTGCAACCTGTTGCTACGGCTCCTGCCATTGCGAGTGCTGCGATTGTTGCTGTAATTTTCTTCATGGATATGCTCCCAAGTTAATTTGATCAGAAAAGCAGAACTATGTCTCATTTTTCTGACAGGTTGTAGATATTCCCTTCCACTACTGTCCCAAACTATGCTTATTTTGAACTAAGGCAAGAGCATAGCCGTCATCCAACTTAATTCTTGTCTTGCCGTTTGACAAGTTTGACAGCGTATGGGTTGAACCCAGCGCAATATTCTCATCTTGAAGCGGCCACTTTACACCTGAAACGGTGAGGCCGGTTAGCGCACTAAAGGGGATGACTGAAAATGTCGTGTCCGGCGCACAATGTAGCGCGAGTTCACGGTTTGGAAGCAGCGGAAAAGCCGTTTCAGCACCGCTGGTTAGATAAAATGCGATATCTGGATTATCCAGAGCGTATTTCAATGCGCCCAATAATATAAAAAGCACATGGTCTGTTCGTTTGCCGCCAAGTGCGCCGCAAATGGTGATCGTTTGCGGTTTGCGGGCAATCGCTAGATCAAGAGCAAGTTCGCCATCGGATTGGTTCTTATTGGAAGAGTGAGGCACTTTTTCAACGGATTGATACTCATCGAAAAATTCAGAAGTGCTGGAATCAAAATCGCCGATCCAGATATCTGGCATTAAGCCAAGATGTTTTGCGTGGGCAATGCCGCTATCGGCAGCCACGACATAGCTGTTTTTGACGCGCTCTTTTAGGTCGTTATCGACCTGTAAGGTGCCGCCTAAAAGGATCGTAATTGAGCTGGAATTACACATTGCCCAGTCATAAGCATTGGCAAATTACAGCGCAATAGCGAAGCTTGGCGCTCTTGCCGCGTTTTTATACAAATGCTATTGCGGAACTTGTCTAACGGGGTGCCATAATGGCTGAGAGGTAATCCGACCCGTAGAACCTGATCCGGTTAACACCGGCGGAGGGATTAGGCGCACGGTTATGGAATTCCCCTTAAACGTTGTGTTTGTCCCTTGTTTAAAACAAGGAGAGAAGCTTTGAGAAAATCCATCCTATTGGGCACTTTGCTGAGCAGTGTTGCAGCAGCGCAGGCGCAGGACGTCACTATCTATACCTATGAGAGTTTTACAGCTGAATGGGGTCCGGGCCCACAAGTTGAAAAAGCGTTTGAGGCAAAGTGCGACTGTGACGTAACATTTGTTTCTGCTGCCGATGGTGTTGCATTGCTCAACCGATTGCGGCTGGAAGGTGGAAACACTGATGCGGATTTGGTGCTGGGTATTGACCAAAACCTGATTGCGGAAGCCAAAGCCGAAGGCTTTTTTGCACCGCACGGTATGGACATTGAGGCGGCGGCGGTTCCTGGCGGTTGGAGCGATGATGTTTTCGTGCCTTATGATTATGGTTATTTCGCCATTGTTTATGACACGCAAAAGATTGATACGCCGCCTTCTAGCATGGAAGAGCTTTTAAACGGCGATGTTTCCAACAAGATTGCAATTCAAGATCCGCGCACATCAACACCGGGCCTTGGTTTGATGTTATGGATTAAGAAATTATATGGCGATGATGCGCCGGAGGCCTATGCCAAATTAAACGATCGCATTTTGACGATCACACCGGGTTGGTCAGAAGCTTATGGGCTGTTCACAGATGGCGAAGTGCCAATGGTTCTGTCTTATACGACATCGCCGGCCTATCATATGATTGCCGAAGACAATGATCGATATCAGGCGGCGGCCTTTTCCGAAGGCCATTACATGCAAATCGAAGTGGCAGGCTTGACGAAAAAAGGTGCTGAAAACCCGAAGGCGAAAGAGTTTTTATCCTTCGTCGTTAGCCCAGAATTCCAAGATATTATCCCTGAAACCAACTGGATGCTTCCTGCTGCTGCGACATCAAAGCCGCTTAATCCGGTTTTTGATAAGCTCGTTCAGCCAGACAATGCGCTGCTTTATTCATCAGATGACGTTGCCTTGAACCGTAAAGACTGGGTTGCTGAATGGCTTGAAGTTATGAGCCGGTAACAAGGTTTGAAACATACAAAACCATATCAAGGATTAGGGCTTGCGCTTCCGCCGCTGGCCCTTTTTCTGTTGGCAGGTTTGGCGCTAGGCGCCATTATTGCGCTGGTTGTTTTTGCTGTTCTTGGCGGCTCACAGGTTGATGTTATTGATATTGCAACAGACACTGTTGTTTGGCGCATCATTCGCTTTACACTTTGGCAGGCTGCACTATCGACCTTGTTGTCGGCACTGTTTGCCATTCCTGTCGGGTTTTTGCTGTTTGAGTATAAGCATTTTTATGGCCGTGAATTGCTGCTGCGCCTGTTTGCGATACCGCTTGTTTTGCCGCAAATCGTTGCGGTTTTAGCAATCGTATCGCTTTATGGAAATCAAGGTTTTGTCACGCAGGCACTCAAACAAGCAGGATTGCCTATCGGCACGATCTATGGGCTGTCCGGCATTTTAATCGCGCATGTGTATTTCAATATGCCGCTTGTCGCGCGTGTTATTCTTGGCGCTCTTAATGCCATGCCTGCGGAGTATGAACGCTTGTCGCATCAACTTAATATGGGGCCGCTACAGCGCCTTCGCCATATTTGTTGGCCTTATATGCGCCCTGCATTGTTTAACGCGTCGGCGTTGGTCTTCATGCTGTGCGTTACCTCTTTCACCGTGGTGCTAACGCTGGGCGGGGGCCCGCGTGCCACAACGCTGGAAGTTGGCATTTATCAGGCGCTGACATTTGATTTTGATATTCCGCGCGCTGTGGTTTTAACCGTCATGCAACTCGCATTGACCGCCTTTGCTGTCTATATGTTTGCCCGCGCTGGCGGCAATATTGATGCTGGCATGACGCTTGAACGCACGCGCCCCTTGCTGATTAAACATAAGGCAAGCCAAATCATCTTGGCGGTGGTTGTGCTTGGTGTGGCGGCACTGTTTGTGGCTTCGCCATTTGTTGCGATCTTTGCAAAAGGCATTGCTGCCGACCTTATTAAATTGTTTGGCCAGTCAGCGGTTCAAAAAGCTATTATGACGAGCTTTGTGCTGGGCGCTCTTGCGGCGTGCCTATGTATTGCCGTTACGCTAGCCTTATGCGAGGGAGCTGTTCGCGCTGGCTTTATGCAAGGCGCCTATAGTCATGCAGCATCGCTGGTGCTTGTTGTGCCGCCGATTGTGATCGCCGCTGGATGGTTCATTTTATTGCGGCCATTCGTGAGCATATACGAAGCTGCGCCCTATCTGGTTGTCAGCGTTAATGCGGCTATGGCGCTTCCATTTGCGATGCGGTTCGTGCTGCCTGCGCGGCAAACTGCAGCGCAGCGCCATGACCGTTTATGCGCGCAGCTTGGTATTCAAGGTTTTGATAAATGGCGTCTGGTTTTGTTGCCAGTAATGATCAAACCTTTATCTGTTGGTTTTGCTTTTGCCTTTGCATTATCGCTCGGTGATCTGGGTGTCATTGCGCTTTTTGGATCAGAAAAAGTGCAAACTTTGCCGTATTTAATCTTGCAGCGTATGGGCAGCTACCGCACCAATGACGCAGCGGGTTTGGCGCTTATATTGTGCGTGTTTACTTTGGCAATTTTGATGTTTGCAGATCGCAGTAGCGTCTCCTTAAAGGATAAAAAGTGATGATGACTGATAAAATCAGTGTTGCGTTGCGTGATGTCACATTTGCTTATGATGCTGGCACGCCTGCCATGCATTTTAATGCACAATTTCGCCAAGGGGTTATCACCGCAATCATGGGGGCCAGTGGTTCGGGCAAATCAACAATGTTGTCCTTGCTGGCAGGTTTTGAAATTCCCCAGAAAGGTGAAATTTGGCTCGCGGGAGAAGATAATACCCAGCGCGCCGCGGGAGACCGCCCACTTTCGATGGTGTTTCAAGAGAATAATCTTTTCGCCCATATGAGTGTTTTTAAGAATGTGGGCCTTGGTATTTCGCCTTCGCTTAAACTGTCCGCTGACGATAAAGAGCAGATCAATATTGCTCTTCAAAGCGTTGGTTTGGAAAATTATGGAGAACGGCTACCCGCCCAGCTTTCAGGTGGTGAGCGGCAACGTGTTGCGCTTGCCCGTGTCATGGTGCGGCATAAGCCAATATTGTTGCTGGATGAGGCTTTTGCTTCTCTTGGGCCGGGCCTTCGCCGCGAAATGCTCGATCTTGTCGGAACGCTTGCCAATAAAAATGCTATGACAACGCTGATGGTGACGCATTCACCAGAAGATGCGCTTCATATTAGTGAAGATCTTGTATTTCTAGGCCCCAAAGGTGTTGTCTATCATGGGCCATCAAGTGAGCTTGCTAAAACGCAAAATCAGAATGAAGCGGTGCGTGATTATTTAATTGGGCGCAGAACGTGATAAATTTGACGTGGTTTTGCCTGATTTCAGGTTTAGCGATGTGATAGATAAATCTTTTGCTTTGCGAGCGGCATCTATCCCGCTATTGGATATGACACATTAATAGAATCGGATTTTGCCAAGCGGCGCATTTTCAATATGGTCCTAGTTCAGCATAAATTAGAAAAGCGATTGTTCCCAATGCCCGCATCAAAATGGTTGCGGGTTTTGGCTTTAGTGTCGCCAATTGCGCTCAGCGCATGCCAGAGCTTTGCTGACCTTGCATCGGACCCGTCGCTTTCACCATCAAAGTCGCCCATCATTGCAGAAAATGTGCGCTCAGGCCGATTGGCCCGATTAGGCGCTTTGCAGCATCCACGCATATTGGAAACCTATGGCGGTGAATATTCCAATGTTGCTTTGGAGCGCATGGTTGCCGGTATTGTGGGCAAGCTTGTGACTGTCTCTGACAACCCAAGCCAAGTTTATCAAATTTCGATTTTGGATTCTCCGGTGGTCAACGCTTTTGCGTTGCCGGGCGGTTATCTTTATGTGTCGCGCGGATTGCTGGCATTGGCGAGTGATAGCGCTGAGCTAGCTGCTGTTATCGCGCATGAAATGGCACACGTAACTTCAAATCACGGCATATTGCGCCAAGAGCGAGAAAAAGAAGCTGTTCTGGCCGAACGGATCGTTTCTGATGTTCTGCGTGACAAGGAAGCAGGCCGACGTGCCCTTGTGCGCGGCAAACTTGACCTTGCACAATTCTCGCGCAACCAAGAGCTTGAAGCAGATGCTGTTGGCATTTCGGCGATTGGCGAAGCTGGATATGATCCTTATGCAGCGGCCGCTTTTCAGCAACGTATGGCGGCATTTAATGCTTATCGCAGCGCATCTGGCGCGAACGATAAGGGCATTGATTTTTTATCGACGCACCCTTCAACACCGCAGCGTGTTGCGTTGGCTGTTGGCCATGCGCGTAAATTTGGTGGGCGCGGCACGGGCGCGCGGGACCGCGAAAGCTATATGCGCGGTCTCAATGGCATGATGTTTGGCGATAATGCCGATGAGGGCTATGTGCGTGCGCAGCGTTATAGTCATGTGAAGCTTGGCATTACATTCGAGTTTCCAGAAGGCTTTGATATTGAAAACCGCCCTGAAGCTGTTTTGGGCGGACGCTCGGCCGATGGAGCCGCGATCCGCTTTGATGGTGATGAGGTCGCCAAAACGACAAGCCTGACCGAATATATTGCCAGTGGCTGGGTTGAAGGTTTGGACGTTTCATCGGTGCGTGCAGCATCAATCAATGGTTTGGAAGCTGCAACGGCAAAAGCATCTGTTGGACGCTGGGATTTTGATGTCACGGTGGTGCGAGCCAATGGCGCTGTCTACCGCATTTTGACAGCTGCACCGGCAGGTTCGCCTGAATTATCGGTGTTGGCCGGTAAGGTGCGCTCGTCCTTCCGATTGCTATCGGCATCAGAAAAGGCGGATTTAAAACCGCTGCGTATTCGTATTTTAAAAGCTGAAGCTGGCGATAGTGTTGCTACCATGGCTGCCAAAATGCGTGATGTTACCAGTGCTCAAACATTGTTTCGCGTACTCAATGGCGTGTCTGAAGGCCAAGCATTAGAGCCTGGCACTTTATATAAAGTCGTCACACAGTAGGGTGCTTTAATTATTTGGCTAGAATTGCGCGGCGATCACTCTCAAGCTCAAAACGCATTTTTTCTAGTGCGCGATTTTCGATTTGACGCACACGCTCTTTGGAAATGCCAAGTTCAACGCCTAATGCCTCAAGGGTTGCGCCCTTTTCGCTCAAGCGTCTTTTGCTGATGATCCTGCGTTCACGCTTATTGAGGACATGCATGGCATCATGAAGCCATAATGTGCGGCGCTCTGTATCAATGCTTTCTTCTGCCAACTCATCCTGTAATGGACGGTCATCGACCAGAAAATCCATGCGGGTTGCTGAACCTGTTTCATCGTCGCTTACAGGCGCATGAAGGGATGTATCAGGGCCAGACAGGCGCGAATCCATCAGCGCGACATCCTTTTCAGAAACGCCAAGTGCTTGGCTGATTTCGCCGTATAGACTAGGCTGTGAGAGAAGATCACCGCCTTGGCTTAGCTTTGCGCGCAGACGTCTTAAATTGAAGAATAATGACTTTTGGGCTGAGCTTGTGCCGCCGCGCACGATTGACCAATTGCGCAAAATGTAATCTTGCATCGAAGCGCGGATCCACCATGTGGCGTATGTTGAAAAGCGCACTTCGCGCTCTGGCTCAAACCGTGCTGCGGCTTCGAGCAAGCCGACATAACCTTCTTGAATGAGGTCGCTCATCGGCAGGCCAAAATTTTTGAATTTTGACGCCATGGAAATAACAAGGCGCATATGGGCGGTTGTTATTTTGTGGAGTGCTTCTTGGTCTTGGCTATCTTTCCAAGCAACGGCCAGATCATGCTCTTCGCCGCGTTCCAAATAGGGGGCATTCATTGCGGTGCGAACCATATCGCGTCGGGCTGGTTCCATGATGCACTCCTTTAATAACGTTTGTTACAAAGGGATTACGCGTGAGACGCAAAATGGTTCATTTCTAATTGAAGAAAAGCCTTGTTTTTCTGGTTTTGAGCACCACCCAAAATAAAAACGCCCGAAAACTGGGTGTTTTCGGGCGTTCAAAAATGTCAGAAAAAAGATGGCTTATGCAGCTTTTTCAGAACCTTCAGCTGGGGTTGCAGCCTCAGCTTCCCCATCTTCGCCTTCAGCCTTTGCACCACGGCGCGGGCCTTTGTTGAGGTTTGTTTCAATCAAACGCACGGCTTCTGTGTCAGAAATTTTCTTCACGACCATGATTTCACGTGCCATGCGGTCCAAAGCTTGTTCATAAAGCTGGCGCTCGGAATATGATTGTTCAGGCTGGTTTTCTGCACGGTAAAGATCGCGCACAACTTCAGCAATTGAAATAATGTCACCTGAGTTGATTTTCGCATCATATTCTTGAGCGCGGCGTGACCACATTGTGCGTTTTACACGGGCACGGCCTTGTGTGACTTTAAGAGCGCGATCAACAAAACCAGACTCAGAAAGTTTACGCATGCCGATTGTGAGTGCTTTTGCCACAGGCACTTTCAAACGCATTTTGTCTTTATGAAACTCGATGACAAAGAGTTCCATTGTTAGGCCAGCAACTTCTTGCTCTTCAATAACTGTGATTTGTCCAACACCATGGGCTGGATAAACAATAAATTCGCCTGTTTTAAAACCTTGACGCTGAGATGTTTTTTTGGGCGCAGTTGCCATGTAATCAGTACTCCCGTCCGGTATTGTGACCGGACCATTGGTTGCAGCCGAAGCTATTGTCATACGTCATTCGACAAAATATATTTGTTGGCTCAGGCAACGCTAAACGCGCTAAAGCCAATCAAAGAATATTTATTCTTGGATTTGTGAAAATTGGGACCAACAAATTTTTGTGCAGAATGACATTATCAACAGGTATAACACAAAAATTGGCGTTTTTCAATGGCTTGCAACATCGTGCACCGCAGCATGAAAAGTAGGGCGATTCTATAGTTAACAAGCTGGCTTAGGGTAAGCTATCAAACAGGCTTAATCGCCTTGGCCAGGTTCAGGCGAAAAGTATTGCTCGAACTTGTTTGGTTTGCCGTCAAACTCTTTTGCATCATCAGGCGCATCACGCTTGATGGTAATGTTCGGCCATTTATCCGCATATTCGGTATTTATCTTAAGCCAGCTATCAAGGCCCGGCTCTGTATCCGGCTTGATTGCTTCTGCAGGACATTCAGGTTCGCAAACACCGCAGTCAATGCATTCATCCGGATGGATGACAAGCATATTGTCGCCTTCGTAAAAGCAATCGACCGGACACACTTCCACGCAATCCATATATTTACATTTGATGCAGTTATCGATGACGATATAGGTCAATTTATCACTCCGGATTAGCGTAGTCGCGCTCTGATTATGCGGAATCTTGTTGCGGTGCAAGAGGTGTCGTCGCGGCGATTTGTGGCAGGCTTACAGATTATAAGTTAGTTTTTGCGCAGCCGGTCCAATTCGCGACGTTCTTTTTTCGTTGGACGCCCTGCACCGGGGTCTCTTCTTGCTGCCAGCCCATCAAATTTAGTATCAGGTTTTTTAAGGGGCGGCGGTGAATTATCTTCATAAAGCTGCTGTGCCTCAGGCGCAGGGCCGCGCCGCGTGCCGCAATCAATAATGCGGTAAATTTTGATATTGTGCTCCAATGAAATTGTCAGCACATCATCTGGCTTTACATTCTGGCTTGGTTGAGTGGTTTTTTCGCCATTAATTCGCACATGGCCAGAACTCACAAATTTTGCAGCGAGAGTGCGTGATTTTATGACGCGCGCGAAAAATAACCATTTGTCTAGACGGATGCGGGTAGGGCTTGTTTTATTTGTACCCGCATCAGTCTTGGCGTCATTATCGCGCATTATTTGCCGAGCTGTTGCTTCAATGCTTGAAGCTTAGCGAAGGGGCTATCTGGATCAATCGGCTTTTCTTTGCGCGGCGGCGATGCTTTTGCATTTTGAGGTTGGTTGTTCTTGCCGCCTGGCTTGCCTTTACGGCGTGGTTTTTGATCACCGCTTGGCTTGCCGCCTTTGCGTTGCTCACCCGGTTTGCCGCGATTTGGCGCACGTTCAAAGCGTGCCTGACGCCAAACGAGAACTGGCTTAGGTGCCTCTTCAGGTTCAGCTTTTGGCTCTGTTTTTGGTTCAGGTTCAGCGCTTTGAGATGCAGACTCAGCCGCCTTAGGCTCTTCAGCTGCCATTTCTTCGGCTTGTTTTGGACCGTGCTGGGTTTTAAGCGCCTCAAGCGTCTGGTTGGCTGTAAGCGCATCGATTGGCTCATGGCGATAGCCAAGTCCTTTTAGCACTTCTTCCATGTCTTCTGCGGTCGCACCAAGAATTGACAACATTGCAGGCGTGATTACAAAACGGCCATCGCCGTAAGCACCTTCCGGCAATTCTGTTCCCGGCTTCCAATAGACCGTTGGGCGAATAAGATCAGCCAAACGTTCCAAAATATCCACGCGCACGGCGCGGGGGCCGAGCAGACGGTAGCCTGAAAGTTTGTAGAATTCTTTATCAAAAGATGGGTCTGTGACGAGTGATGTGCGTCCGCTTGCCAGTAGCGTTATGATTTCGCCATAACCATCTTTGTCTTTGCCATCATTGCTTAAGGCCCAAAGAAGCGTGAGCAGTCCTGCTGGTGCTGGTTTAAGCAAGGCAGGCACAAAAACATGATAGAAGCCAAAACGCACGCCATAACGGCGTAGTGCAGCACGGCCATCCTGATCGAGCGTTTTCATCTCATCAGCAATTTCGCGGCGCGCAACAATGCCGTGATCTTCGATCAAGCGGAATGCAATGCCACGTGCGATGCCAGATAGCTCGTCAGCCTTTTGAAGGTCTGTGAGTGGCTTGAGGTGTGTTTCAATATGAAAGGCGACAAAACGCTCTGCGCGTGCACGCACTTTGTCTTGTGCTGGACCTGTCAATTGTTCGTCGGCAAGAAGGATAAGCCGAGGCTTTAGCCAATCATCGCCGGATGTTAATGTGCCGACGGTCGTGCCAAGCCAGCGCAATGTTCCATCAGAGGAAATTGCCAGATCGCCATTGGGCGCTGCACCAAAGCGCTCTGCGCGCGTTTCAAACTCACTGGCCAATGCTTTTGCAGAAGCTGCGCGGATTGCTTTTGCATCCTCGCCTTCTGCCGTGGTATCGGCTGTAAACCGAAATCCATCCAATTGACCTACGTGGTGACCTTCTACAGTGACGTCACCGGCTGCGCTGATTTCAGCATCCATCTCGTTGTTCTCTCTTAGTCGCTTCATGAGCACGCTTGTCCTGCGATCAACAAACCGTTTCGTCAACCTTTCGTGGAGCGCATCGGAGAGTTTGTCTTCGATTTCGCGTGTTTTTTCTTGCCAGTGTAGCGGATCGGCAAGCCATTTAGGCCTGTTTGACACATATGTCCATGTTCGGATCTGTGCGATCCGGTGGGATATTGTGTCAATTTCACCATCTGTACGGTCGGCTCGCTTGACCTGCTGGGCCATATAATCTTCGTTCACATGACCTGTTTTGATTAAATCCTCATAAATTGAGGAAATGATGTCGGCATGTTGTGCGGGTGCAATTTTGCGATAATCCGGCAGTGAACAGGTTTCCCACAGCGTTTCGACATCTTTTGCTGATTTGCAAATATCAACCACCGATACGTCGCGTGATAGAAATTCAAGGGCGCGCTGATCGACCGCCGGTAGTGCCCGTGTGAGGCCTTGTACTTTCGGCAATGTATCAAGCGACGCTTTGAGCGCATCAATTGAAGAAAAGTCAAAATTGCGGGTGCGCCATTGTAATACGCTCAGCGCTGCAAATTGATGGGTTTCAATACGCTCGACCAATTCCTCATCAAGAGGTGCAACCTGCCCGGAAACACCGAAGGTGCCATCGCGCAGATGACGTCCGGCACGTCCGGCGATCTGTCCCATTTCCGCTGGATTGAGATCGCGAAACTGGTGGCCGTCAAATTTGCGCGTTTGGGCAAAGGCAACATGATCGACATCTAAATTAAGGCCCATGCCAATCGCATCGGTTGCGACAAGGTAATCAACATCGCCGTTTTGGTAGAGTTCAACCTGCGCATTGCGTGTACGCGGTGATAATGAACCCATCACAACGGCGGCACCGCCGCGTTGTCTGCGAATCAACTCTGCAATGGCGTAAACTTCGTCGGCTGAAAATGCCACAATGGCTGATCGGCGCGGTAGCCGCGTGATCTTTTTAGAGCCTGCATAGGCCAAATGTGACATGCGCGGGCGGGTAATGATGGAAAGGCCCGGCAATAATTTTTGCAAGATGGGCGCTGCGGTTGCTGCCCCTAGCAGCAATGTTTCTTCAATGCCGCGAATATTTAATATGCGGTCGGTAAAAATATGGCCGCGCTCGAAGTCTCCGGCAAGTTGCACTTCATCAATGGCAACAAATTCGACTTTTGCATCGCGCGGCATCGCTTCAACGGTACAAACGGAATAGCGCGCGCCTTTTGGAACGATTTTTTCTTCGCCTGTTACCAGAGCTACATTATCAATGCCGACCTTTTCGCAAACGCGGCCGTAAACTTCACGCGCAAGCAAGCGCAAAGGCAGGCCGATAATGCCTGTTCTGTGTGCGCACATGCGCTCGATAGCGAGGTGGGTTTTGCCGGTATTGGTTGGCCCCAAAACGGCCTGGACGCTATGTCCAGAAAAAACGACCGATTCTTGAGGGCGATACATGGGAAATCCGTGGGTAGGCACGATTAAAGCAACTGCTTCATTAGCATGGTTTTGGCGCGATAAAAGGTTGTTGCGCGATAAAGATGCTCAAATTGCGAATGAAAATCGACTTTTGTTAAGTTTTGGAACCATTGTGGAACGAATCGCTGACGAATCGGCAAGGAATCATAATTCTTGTTTTGTTCATGGCTATATAGTGCGGATTTTTAGATCAGGCCTCTATATGTTGATCGCTGGAATCGTCTTATCGCTAAAAATGACATTGTCCCGTTAAGGAAAGTAAACAAAACCTCAATGGCTTATTTACGGCGCGTTAAGGTCTTAAATTTGAAATATTTTATAAAGGTTTTGTTAACCATAAATCGTTGATTTACCTCGATTTTTGTTAACTTTCAGAACGTGGGTAGAACGAATCGGGGTCGAATCAGCCCTTGAGCGATATTCCTGTTTTGTTCTCACGACATATAGTGCCAAGCGCAGTGCGCGAGGCACTATTGAGAGTGCTGAAAGCCAGAAGTGGAGACTGATTTGGCCGTTTTTGTTAACTTTTCGCGCTTTTAAAGCGCAGATACCGCATCAATTAGCTTGAAAGCATCGGGGCTCGCCCATTCGGCTGGACCGTTCATATTGGCGACAACGCGGCTGTTCTCATCCAAAAGAAGTGTTACGGGCAAACCAAGTGCCAACGACTTCTTCTTGAGCGCATTGAACACGTTGATTGAAGGGTCATGATAGAAGCCGAGATTCGTGAGCCCGATTTCATCAAAAAAAGCGCGGGGTTTTTCTTCACCGCCGCCATCAACTGAAATGGCGATGACTTCGAATTTATCGCCGCCTTTGGCTTTTTGAAGGGCGTCTAGGGCCGGCATTTCGTGCCGACAAGGTGCGCACCATGTTGCCCAAAGATTGACCAATCGGTACTTGCCATTGGCATCTGACATTTTCATAGGCTTGCCGCCTGGTCCATTAAATGTGAGCTCAGACAGGTCGTCAGCGTTGTCGCGAATGGCCATTGCGGCGATATCACCGACCAAAAGGGGCGCAATTTTGGCCTTTAGTGCGTCAGACAAGCCGCTAGAGGCATTGCCAGATGTGTCACTACACCCGTATATGCCAAGCGTGCCGATTGTCAGCGCGGAAACGCCAAGCGACAAAGCACCGCGTCTTGTAATCAATTTGCTGTCAGGGTTAGTCCGTTTCATGTCTCAATCTTCCAATTCCAAATCCGACAAAACCAAGCTTGATAAATCAAACTCGATGTGGGGCGGCCGTTTTGCGTCTGGCCCTGCTGCGATTATGGAAGAGATCAATGCTTCCATTGGTTTTGATAAAAAGCTCTACGCGCAGGATATTGCCGGTTCAATCGCACATGCGACCATGCTGGCGGAATGTGACATAATCACGGTGGAAGATCGCGACAAGATTATTCACGGATTGAACACGATCTTGTCAGAGATCGAAGCGGGCAAATTCGAATTTTCCCGTGCGCTTGAAGATATTCATATGAATGTTGAATCGCGCTTGCGTGATTTGATCGGTGATGCGGCAGGTCGCTTGCACACTGCGCGCTCACGCAATGACCAAGTTGCGCTAGATTTTAGACTATGGGTCAAAGCTGAATTGCAAAAGACCGCAGGGCTTTTAGAAAACCTTATTGGTGCTTTTTTGGTTCGTGCGGAAGAACATGCAAGCACAGTGATGCCCGGCTTTACGCATTTGCAGACAGCGCAACCGGTAACATTTGGTCATCATTGCATGGCCTATGTGGAAATGTTTGGCCGCGATCTTAGCCGTGTTGATGATGCGCTAGAGCGTCTTGATGAAAACCCGCTTGGCGCTGCGGCGCTTGCTGGAACAGGCTTTCCGATTGACCGCCATATGACAAGCAAGGCGCTTGGTTTTCGCGAGCCGACACGTAACTCGCTCGACACCGTATCTGACCGTGATTTTGCATTAGAAATGCTGTCGCTTTCATCTATCTGCGCAACGCATCTATCGCGGCTTGCAGAAGAAATCGTCATTTGGTCAACGCCGCAATTTGGCTTTGTAACCTTGTCTGACAGCTTTTCGACCGGCTCATCTATTATGCCGCAAAAGAAAAACCCTGATGCTGCCGAACTGGTTCGCGCAAAAGTTGGCCGTATCAATGGTGCGCTTGTTAGCCTTTTGACGGTGATGAAGGGTCTTCCGCTGTCTTATTCTAAAGACATGCAAGAAGATAAAGAGCAGGTCTTTGATGCTGCCGAATCATTGGAATTGGCGCTGGCTGCCATGACGGGCATGATCTCTGATCTAACTGTTAATGAAGCTGCGATGCGCAAAGCTGCAGGTTCTGGCTATTCGATTGCAACCGATCTTGCCGATTGGTGCGTGCGCGAAATCAATATGCCGTTCCGCGATGCGCACCATGTGACAGGCACAGCGGTAGCGCTTGCGGTGAAGAAAAATGTGCCGCTTGAAAAGCTCACCTTGGAAGAGTTGCAAAGTATCAACCCATCCATCACCGAAGATGTGTTTTCCGTGCTGACAGTAAAAAAATCTGTTGCCAGCCGCACAAGTTTCGGCGGCACGGCACCTGCGCAAGTTAAAAAGCAAATTCGCTATTGGATTAAGCGCATGGAAAAGCGCTCTAAATAAGTGATATTTGCAGGGTGCAAATGACAACGTTCCGCTTTATGAAAGAAGCGGAAAAAGTGACTTTAGCGGTTTGGATTGGGTGATCTGAAATGAAAGCGTCAAAGCTTATAAATGCAATGACAATGGTGTCGCTTCTGGCAGTATTGGCGGCTTGTGGGCGTGCAGGGCCGTTAGAGCCGCCGCCATCAAGTGTTTCGCAGCCTGCGGGCCAAGAAACACAAGAACCGAGCGTTGAAGAAAAGCCTTTCGTGCTCGACGCGCTTCTCAACTAACTATCAGGCAGACCCGTGAACCATTTTGAATATAGAGACGGTGTTTTATATGCCGAAAACGTAGCCGTGACAGATATTGCTGCGCAGGTTGGCACGCCATTTTATTGCTATTCAACGGCGACCCTAAGCCGTCATTATAACGTCTTTACTAAAGCGTTTGAAGATGTGGATGCGCTTGTTTGCTATGCAATGAAAGCCAACTCCAATCAGGCGGTGCTTGCCACATTGGCCAAGCTTGGTTCTGGCGCTGATGTTGTATCGGAAGGCGAATTACGCCGTGCACTCGCGGCCGGCATTCCGCCTTCTAAAATATTATTCTCCGGCGTTGGCAAAACGGCGCGCGAGATTGATTTTGCCCTTGAAGCAGGCATTCATTGTTTCAATGTGGAATCAGAGCCTGAACTTGAGATGATTTCCGCGCGCGCTGTCGCGCTTGGCAAAATTGCACCGATATCGCTGCGGATTAATCCAGATGTGGATGCCAAAACGCATCACAAGATTTCAACGGGCAAAAAAGGCGATAAATTCGGCATTTCCTTTGCGCGGGCACGTGATGTTTACAAACGTGCAGGGGCGCTGCCGGGCTTGAAGGTCGCTGGTATCGATATGCATATCGGTAGCCAAATCACGGATTTGAAACCGTTTGATGAGGCTTTTGGCCTTTTGACAGAGCTTGTCGAGCAATTGCGCAGTGATGGACATGATATCGAGCATGTTGATTTGGGCGGGGGCCTTGGCATTCCGTATAAAAACGACAATGCACCGCCGCCGCTGCCCGATGCTTATGCCAATATCGTCAAAGGCCATGTAAAACCTTTGGGCGTGCAGGTGATTTTTGAGCCGGGCCGACTGATCGCGGGCAATGCGGGTATTCTCGTAAGCGAAGTGATCTATGTGAAGCAGGCTGAAGACAAGAATTTTGTGATTGTTGATGCGGCGATGAACGATCTTATTCGCCCGACGCTTTATGAAGCTTATCATGAGATTATTCCGGTCAAACGGCCTGCCGATGATGCCAAACATTTCATCGCTGATATTGTTGGCCCTGTTTGCGAATCTGGCGATTTTATCGCGCAGGAGCGTAATTTGCCAATGTTTGAAGCAGGCGATCTGATCGCTGTTGGCTCGGCTGGTGCTTATGGCGCGGTGCAAGCAGGAACGTATAATTCACGGCTTTTGGTGCCGGAAGTTATGGTCAATGATGATCAGTTCCATGTCGTGCGGCCACGCAAAACATATGAAGAATTGATTGCGCTGGATAGTATGCCAGACTGGATTTAAGGCCATTTACCTGCTGGTGACAAAAGAGTTACCGGTTTTTATTGTCTAAATGAACGAGTAGCCTCGTCTTTGCCGCTTTCTCTGCTATCTTTGTTAAAAATCGAGCGAGAGGACGCATGGCGAAGCAATCTCCAAGTCAGCAAAACTGGGGCGAAGCAGCTCAAAAGCTGCGCGGTGCGCGGCTGTGGAGCCGTTTTTCGCTTGCGTTTGAACAATTAGCACCAGCGGCATTGCCGCTTGTTTTGGTTGTCGGTCTTTTTCTGATTGTTTCGTGGTTCGGCCTGTTTCGTTCGGTGGGCGACTTAACCCGTATTTTTATCGGCCTTGTCTTTACCCTAGCCGCATTGGCAAGTCTTTCGGCACTTCGAAAATTCAAAATGCCGACAGGGGATGAAATTGATCGTCGGCTTGAGCGCGACAATAGGCTATTGCACCAGCCGATTACGGTGCAAGGCGATCCTCTGGCGATTGGTACGGATGATTTTGCTAGAACGCTTTGGGCATTGCATCAGAGGAAACTCGCTGGCCAAATTAGTGATGTTCAGGGCGTAAAAGCGCGCACGGATATTCCTGAGCGCGACCCGTGGGCTTTGCGTGCAATGGTGCCTCTTCTGCTTGTTATTGCCTTTGCCTATTCTTTTGGCGCGAAGGGCGGGCGCATTAGCGATGTGTTTTTCTCTCATAATAATGGAGAAGTGATCGCGGCACGCATTGATGCGTGGGTAACGCCGCCATCTTATACTGGTGTTGCACCTATTTTCATGACGTCTGATATCAATGCGGAACGCAAAGAATTTACAGCACCAGAAGGCAGCAAGATTGTCGTGCGGGTTTCTGGCGGCACGGGCGCCGAGCAAGTGACGTTTCCTAGTGTGGGTTCAGTTCTCGATGTTCTTGATGATGATTCGAGCCTCAAATCTGCGCAAGCACGGCAGTTTGAAGTTGTTGCAATGGAAAGCGGCCAGCTCAGCATTTTGCCGCAAGCTGACGCAAGCCCAACGCTCGGCGAGCAAGTTTTGCAGCAATGGACGCTGACCATTAGCGACGATAAGGCGCCAGAGGTTGCTTTTGACGGCGATGTTGAACGCGCTGTGAACGGTGCGATGACGCTAAAATATATTGCCCATGATGATTATCGTATCGCGAGCGGCGAAGCTTTGGTGACATTGCTTGATGAGCAAAGCGAAGATGCACGCCCGCTCTATGAAGCGCCTGATATTGCGCTGCGCCTGCCACGCCGCAACGATGAAGGTAAAGCCAAAACATCGGTTGATTTAACCGAGCATCCTTGGGCAGGGGCGCGGGTAAATGTTCAATTGCGGGTCGAAGATGATCTGGGCCAAGCTGGCCATAGTGAAACGGTCGAAGCGATCCTTCCGGGCAGGCCTTTTTCCAATAAGCTTGCACGTGCACTTATCGAGCAACGGCGCATTTTAGCGCTGAATGCCAATAGTGCTGTTGCGGTTTATGAAATGCTCGATCTGTTTACGCTTTACCCTGAAGAAACGATCAATAATACGGTGCATTTTCTCGGAATTACGACGGCAAAATCAAGATTGCGCTATGCCAATAATGATGATGATTTGCGCGGTGTCGTTGATTATTTGTGGGAAGTTGCACGCAATATTGAAGATGGTGGTTTGTCGGATGCCGAAAAGCGTTTGAAAGATGCGCAGCAGGCTTTGCGTGATGCGCTTGAAAGCGGTGCTTCGGATGAAGAAATCGAACAGGCAATGAATGAGCTACGTGAGGCGATGCAAGAATATTTGCAGGAGTTTGCACGCCAAAACCAAAACAATCCGCAAAATCAGCAAAGCCAACAAAATGCGCAGCAACTAGACCAACAAAGTCTGGATGAAATGCTTGATCGCCTCGAAGAAATGGCCAAATCCGGCGCGCGCGATAAGGCAATGGATATGCTGTCGCAGCTGAACGACATGATGAATAATCTTCAGATGGCGCAGCCACAGCAAGGGCAACAGGGCCAGCAGAACCAAGCGCAGCAGCAAATGAATGAGTTGGGCGAGATTTTGCGCAAACAGCAAGAGCTGATGAACGACACGTTTCAGCGCAGCCAGCGGCCTGAGGATGGCGCACAAGAAGGTGAGCAACGCCAAGGCGATCAACCAGATGGTCAGCAGCCTGGCAATTCTCAAGAAGGCCAGCAACAGCCAGGGCAAGGGCAACAACCTAGGCAAGAAGGCGAACAAGGACAGCAAGGCCAGCAAGGCCAACAGCGCGCGCAAGGCGGCGCGGGAATAGAGGGCTTGGAGCCCGGACAGCAGGCGCTGCAGAACAGGCTCAACCAATTCATGGAAGGATTGGAAGGCATGGGCATTAATCCGGGCGAAGAATTTTCTGATGCCGAACGTTCTATGGGTGAGGCTGGCGATGCGCTTGGTGAAGGTTCTGGCGATCAAGCGCTTAGCGATCAAGGCGAAGCGATGGATTCGCTGCGCCGTGGTGCGCAATCCATGATGGAGCAAATGGAACAGCAAGCGCAACAAGGCCAAGGTTCATCTAGCGAGCCTGGCGGTCAGAGCAAGGCGCAAGGTCGTGATCCGCTTGGCCGCCCGCAACGTTCATCCGGCCCTGATTTTGGTGATGATGTCAAAGTGCCTGATGAAATTGATGTGCGCCGTGCACGCGAAATCTTAGAGGCGATTAGGAAGCGCCTTGGTAACGGTGCTTTGCAGCAGCTTGAAAAAGATTATCTGGAACGGTTGCTCGACCTGAATTAAGGTCGATCCGTTTCCAGCGCCGCTTTGACCGCTTGGCGAATATCGGCAAGTGAAAACGGCTTTGGCACGACATCAATGATGATCTTGGAAAGATCGGACGCACGTTCACGCTGTTCGGCAAATCCGGTCATGAGCAATATTTTCAGATCGGGAAAATCTTTAACCGCGGTTTTGGCCATTTCGATGCCGTCCATTGCGGGCATGCGAATGTCAGACAGAACCAGATCATATGCACCGTTTTTTTCGATGATCATCTCCAGCGCGACATCGCCGTCATCGGCTTGATCAACATCATGTCCGTCAAGCATCAGCGCACGCGCTGTGAATGTGCGAACAGAGGCGTCATCATCAACTACCAGCACTGTGCTCATTCAGGCATCTCCTGTGACAATGCCTACAAATGGTAATTCGCGAAATGCATGGGCAACATCCATGCCGTATCCGACAACAAAATGATCGGGACACTCAAAGCCGATAAAATCAGCGTTGAGCGGTGTTGCGGCTTTACGTTTAACGCGTTTGTCGAGAAGTACCGCAAAGGACACGGAATTTGCTCCGCGGCTCATCATTAAATCACGCGCGAAAGTTAGAGTTGTGCCTGATTCAAGAATATCATCAACCAGCAGAACATCGCGGCCCTCAACGGAGCTTTCGATATCGCGCACCAATTTGGTTTCGCCCGCCTCAGTGCCTTTGCCATAGGTTGAGAGCATCATGAACTCTACTTCGGGTTCAAGGCCAACATCATGCATCGCGCGCACAAGATCAGCTGCGAAAATGAATGATCCTTTGAGAATCGAAATCACCAGCAGGTCTTTATAATTGTGGGCGGCGATTTCGCGCGCAAGCTCAAGGTGCCGCACTGCAATTGCAGAGGCAGGAAAAAGGACGTCGATATTCTTGTTGCGCACAATCGGCATTATCTATTCCGCAAATGTAAGTTCAGCTTTATCTGAGTTACCTTTGCCAACGGGGAGGCTGTTTGTAAACATCAACCGCTCGCCAGGGTTAAGGGTTTCACCGCGATTAATGCGAAACATGCGCCGCTTTGTGGGATCATCGCCGATATGAACGATAACAGGCGGTAAAACACGAGCGACTTTATCGTTGTTTATAATGGTTGCTTCGATGGTCAAAACATCACTGCCATCGCGTGCGAGGCGGTTTGTGCTGATATTTTGAAATTGCAAAAGGGGCTGGATTTCTGGCTGAACGATAGTGGGTTGCGCGTTTTCAAATAGAACATGACCACCGGCAAGATAAAAGGCGGTGACAGAACAAACCGCAGCGACAAGCGTGAACATCGGCAGCGACATGCCGCTTTGCTTTTTCTTGTTCGGCATTTTGCCAAACACCGCAAGCTGCTCGTCATTGTCAGCATTATCTTCTTTTATGTTCGCTGATGTTGGCTTTTTTTCCGGCTGAGCGCCATCTTTTTGAACGGTCTCAAATTCGACATCAATTGCATCTTCTTTATTGGTCATTAAAGTGTTTCCTGACGTCCAAGCCCAATCTTATGGAGCAAACATGGTTAATTGTTGGTTTCCGTTTGACGTGCTGAATGGCAGTTTATCGGTTTTACATGTTGAGGTGAAGGCAAGCTGTGTTAGTGAAAAGATGCAGATTTTCGATGATTCGGGGCAGTGGGCAGCGTGATCAAGTTTGAAAATGTTGGATTGCGCTATGGCATGGAAACGGAAGTCCTAAGGGATGTTTCTTTTGAAATTCCAGAGCGTTCGTTCCAGTTTTTAACCGGCCCTTCGGGGGCTGGCAAAACAAGCTTGCTTCGGCTTTTGTTCATGTCGTTGCGCCCGACACGCGGTTCGATAAGCATGTTTGGCCGTGATATTGCGACGATTGAACGTCACGAATTGCCAATTATGCGTCGCCGTATAGGTGTTGTGTTCCAAGATTTTAGACTGCTCGACCATATGACAACATATGAAAATGTCGCGCTGCCTTTGCGGGTGCGGGGCAAGGACGAAAGTGGTTTTCGCAGCGATGTTAGCGATTTGTTGAACTGGGTTGGGCTGGGCGATAAATTACATGCATTGCCGCCAGTTTTATCCGGCGGTGAAAAACAGCGTGTTGCCATTGCGCGTGCGCTGATTGATCAACCGGAAGTTCTTTTGGCCGATGAACCAACGGGCAATGTTGATCCGCATATGGCACGGCGTCTGCTGCGTCTTTTCCTTGAACTTAATCGTTCTGGCACAGCGGTTGTTGTTGCCACGCATGATCTTGGCTTGATGGAACAGGTTGATGCGCGAAGAATGATCCTCAACAATTCGCATTTGGATATTTATGGCTGATACTCCTGTGAATGCGGAAGCAGAACATTCTGTGAAACCTACCCCGATTGTACCGCCCTCCAATATTGCAGGGCAGGCATTGTCGCTTGTTATTGCGATTATGTCATTTTTGGCATGCCTAACGGTTGGTGCTGTTTTGATGATCGATAAAAGCGCGTCGTCATGGCAAAGCCAAATTTCCCGTGAGGCCACAGTTCAAATACGCCCAGCACGTGATTTCGATATAGAAACGGCATTGGTGGAAGCGCAGGCGATTGCAGCAAGTTTTGACGGTGTTACCGATGCGCGTATCATTGGGCTGTCACAAACGGCCACTTTACTAGAGCCATGGCTTGGCAAGGATATAAATTTAAGCGAGTTGCCGGTCCCGCGGCTGGTGGTCATTCGGATTGATGAACGTAACCCGCCAGACTTTAAAGCAATTGGTACAGCGATTAATGAGGCTATTCCGAATGCTACATTGGATGACCATAGGGCATGGGTAGACAGGCTTGTGTCGATGGCAAACACAACAACCTATGTGGGCGTTGCTATTCTTTTGCTCGTTTTAACCGCGTTGGTTCTGACCGTTGTTTTTGCCACGCGCGGCGCATTAGCGAGCAATCATATTATTATTGAAGTGCTGCATTTTGTTGGCGCACGCGCCAATTTTATCGCGGGTCAATTTCAACGCCGGTTCTTCTGGATTGGCCTTCGCGGTGCGTTGATTGGCGGCGGCGCTGCGATCGCAATGTTCCTTATTTTTCAATTTTGGGCACAGCGCAATTTAACCACTGCTGAGGGCGTGCAGGTCGCTGTTCTGTTCGGTGATTTTTCCATCGGGATGGGCATTTTCATAGGCACGTTTTTTGTCATTGCGTTGGTTGCGGCTCTCACGACAATAACGGCAAGATTAACCGTTGTGCGCACGATTTATGAGATCGATGAGCAACGCGCAGACCCGTCGCGTCAATCTTATTGATATAAAACATCCGTTTTCATTGGATTGATCGGATAAAGGCCAAAATTGACCTGTTCTATACTTGATTTCAGCTTTATTAAAATAAGTTGAAACAGCGTGGGATGATTGCATGTCCGTGCAAGTCGAAACATTATGGTAGAGGCGAGGAAACGCAGCGTAACGGGGCGACTGCTACGGCTGTTCGCTTTTTTGTTGCTGCTGTCTGTGCTTTTATTGACCGTAGGCTTTGGCGTTTTTCTGACAAGCGTTGATCGGCATGCCCGTAATCAAAGCGTTGAGACAGCCGACGGAATTGTTGTGCTGACGGGCGGTTTTGCTCGGTTGGAACCAGCCATACAATTGCTCCGTGAAAAACGCGGTGAGCGTCTGCTGATTTCTGGTGTTAACCGCAAAACCGACGATCAATTGCTAAAGCATGCTCTTGATATCGAAGACAAGCTTTTCAACTGCTGTATCGATATTGATCAAGATGCATTGGATACCATTGGCAATGCATTGGGCACGGCCCATTGGGCGGCTTCAAAAGATTATAAATCTCTGCTTGTTGTCACAAATGACTATCATATGCCGCGCAGTTTAATGGAACTTCGCCGTGAGATAGGCGATGTCGAATTATTGCCCTATGCGATACGCAACCGATCTTCGGGACCGTTTACGATGGGTGAGCGGATTGGCCAATACCGTGTTTTGCTGCTTGAATATGGCAAGCTGGTTGCAACTTTTTTACGGGCAGCCTTGCAGGATGGCCGAATTCCGGCTTTGAAATAATGACTGCATTTGTACTAGAGTGACGCAACCTTAACATTCAAATAGCTGTAACTTACAGCTATATTGATCGCAAAACTGTCTGGGCTTATTTGTGACTGCACTTCGTTCCGCATTATATAATTTCGTTTTTTACTTTTCCACGCTGATCTATATGATTGTGCTGTTGCCGTTTTTCTCTATTGGAGAACGCAAAAATGCATGGTGGGTGCCGCGCTTTTGGGCACGCTCGAATCTGTGGTTTTTGAAAGTTATCTGCGGCACAAAACATGAGGTGACAGGATTTGAGAATATGCCGGAAGGTGGCTATATTCTTGCGCCTAAACACCAGTCCGCATGGGATACATTTGCATTTGTGCCTTGGTGGCCGGACCCAGTTTATATTCTAAAACGTGAACTAAAATGGATACCACTGTTCGGGTGGTTTCTAATGCGCATGAAAATGATCGGTATTGATCGTGGAAGCCGCGAGACTGCGATTAAATCGATCAACAAGGGGGCTGGAGAGGCGATTAAAGATGGTCGCCAGATTGTCATTTATCCTGAAGGTACGCGTCGCCCGCCAGGTGCAGAGCCAGCCTATAAGGCCGGCATTTTCCATCTTTATGAAAATTTAAATGTGCCAGTGGTGCCGATTGCCCATGTTGCAGGCCTGTTTTGGCCGCGCCGTAAGTTTTTACGGTTCCCGGGCACAATCAAAGTTGAAATCCTAAAACCGATACCGCCTGGCCTATCGCGCCGTGAATTTATGGCTGCATTGATATCGTCTACGGAAGAGGCTTGTGACCGTTTGTTGCTGGAGGTTTATGATGGGCCAAATCCACCGCCATTCCCCCCTATCGCGGAGGCGCGCATTGTTGAACTTAAGAAGAGCGCTTCCTGATATTATCGGCAACAGCTTGCAACCAATGGTCTTTAATGCCCAAGCTTTTTACATGGTCAGCGGTGTTTAGCACATAGTCTTCGTTTGGCCCCATGCCGCCGGCTGCACCACAAACGCGCTCAACGGCATCTTCAACCGATAGCCGTCCTGCATATTGTTCGTGGCGATGGTCGGCGACATAGATGAGGCCGTCTACACGCTCACCGTCATCTAATGTGAGTTTGCCCATTCGTTCGAGATAAACATTCGTGACAAGCTCGCGTTCGCGTAAATAGGCTATGACGTTATCTTTGTCATTTGGCGCAACTTTGAATGCTAAGCCAACACAGGCGCCGCCATTGTCGAGCCCCATCACAAGGCCAGGGCGTTCACGCGTGCCACGATGTTCCCAAGACGTGATGCATAGCGAGCGGTGGTAGCCTGATAATCTGGCGCGGCGTTTTTCGGTAAATTTAAAACCGGGCTTCCACATTAAAGAGGCATAGCCGAACACCCATAGATCGTTCATAATTCATCCAACTTTCAATCGTATTTATGCGTAACTGCAAATGGAGAAGTCATGTCCAGCGATAACGCAAAAAAGCCCTATAATGCAAAGCGGCGTATTCAGTTCTTGTCTGCCTTTTCGGTCTTTTTGATCGTGGCTGCAACGGCTGGGTGGTATTTTGTTGCGGGTAAAATTGACGAAGCTACCGGAAAGCTGATCAGTGTGCAGGCTGCCAAGGGCAATGTTGTTGAGTGCGACAACCGGATTGTGCGCGGATATCCATTTCGGTTTGGCGTTTTTTGCGATTCAGTTTCGTACAATGATGAGAAGAATAACGCCCTCATCATTAAGGCTGGTGCCTTTCGTTCTGCTGCGCAGTTCTATGATCCACGCAAGATAATCGGTGAGTTGGATGGGCCGCTTGTCATTGAGCAACCTTCCATGGCGCAAGATATTAAGGTGAGCTGGTCATCGATGCGCAGTTCTTTTGTGGCGACAAACCCTTTGCCGCAGCATGTTTCGATTGTTGGCAAAGATGTGCGCATCGAACAGAGCGATGATGCACCGCGCATTGCTGCAATCGGTCTTGAAAGCCATATGCGGATTAATGGCAATGATCTGGATCTTGCTGGCCGCGCGCAGGAATTGTCGATTAAAAACACAATTGCTCAAATAGAAAATCTACCACCGCTTGGACTGGATTTTGATGCAACGGTAAAAGACGGGGCAACGCTTTTGGCGTCAAATGCTTTGCAGTTGCGCGGCACGGACTTGGATGTGCGGCGGATTGGTGTTCTGCTCAGCGATGATCAAGGCATATTACTCAGCGGCCCTTTGAAGGTCGATAATCAAGGGCTGATCGATGGTGAGCTTACGTTACGCATTATTGATGTGGATGCAGTTTCCAGCCTGATTGGTAAGGCGCTGCCAAATATCGCGCCTATGCTTTCGGCTTTTGCTGCGGGACAGCCGCGCAGCGGCGAAAAAAACGATGAGGTTGAGATGACTCTTTCAATTACAAAGAGCCAGATCAGGCTTGGCTTTATTCCACTTGGCAAGCTCAAGCCGCTTTAACGCCTCTTTGTTAATCCTTGTGCGGTGTGCGGCCAAAGTTTGGTGTATCGACATCCTGACCTGCTTCAATAATAGAGCGGCGGATGGAGCGCGTTTTGGTGAATAGCTCAAACAGAGCATCCCCGTCACCGCGGCGAATACTTGCGCGCATGGAGGATAGATCCTCTGAAAAACGGGCAAGCATTTCCAAGATAGCGTCTTTATTGTGCAGGCAGACATCGCGCCACATTGTTGGGTCGGATGCCGCAAGGCGGGTAAAATCACGAAAGCCAGATGCTGAATATTTGATGACATCGGCTTGTGAGACCGTTTCAAAATCAGATGCTGTGCCAACAATATTGTAACTGATGAGCTGGGGCAGGTGCGAGACAAGCGCCAATACCTGATCGTGATGAACAGCGTCCATTGTTTGAACATCAGAACCGCATGCCGTCCAAAAGGCGCTAAGCTTTTGCAATGCTTCTGGGTTCGTGTCTTCGTCAGGCGTTAAAATACACCAGCGGCCTTCAAACAAGCTCGCAAAGCCAGCGTCGGGACCTGAATATTCCGTACCTGCGACGGGATGGCCTGCAATGAAATGCACATTGCTTGGCAATTCAGGTTTCATCTGGCGAATAACAGAGGCTTTTGTTGATCCGACATCCGTGACTATTGCACCCGGTTTTAGCGACGAGGCAATTTGTGCGGCGACCGCACCCGATGCGCCAACGGGCACAGATATAATCACAAGATCTGCATCTTTTACCGCTTCGGCTGCATCCATTGTGTAATGCGTACCAAGGCGCAATTCTTCTGCGCGCTTTAGCGTTTTTTCACTGCGGGTTGAGACAGCGACGTTGGCCGCAATCTTCTCCCGCTCAATCACGCGCGCCAAAGACGAGCCGATCAAGCCAATGCCAATTAAAGCAATGCGATCAAACATAGGATTATCCAGTGGCATATCAGGCCGTTTTCATAAATTCGGTTAGTGCGTTGATGACACCGAGATTGGCTTCTTCAGAGCCAATTGTCATGCGTAAAGCGTTTGGCAGACCGTAAGCTGCAACAGCACGTAGAACAAAACCGCGTTCAATCAGATAGTCATTAGCGCCTTGCGATGTATGAACGGCATCACCATCAGGAAAATGGATCAGCACGAAATTGCCAACACTTGGAGTGACTTTCAGACCAATATTGGTAAACGCCTCGGTGAGCTTCGGCAGCCATTCCTCATTATAAGCAATTGCCTTATCAATATGAGCGCGATCTTTCATCGCTGCTGCACCAGCTGCAATTGCCGCTGTGTTGACATTAAAAGGGCCGCGTACGCGATTAATCGCATCAACAATGTGAGCGGGTGCATACATCCAGCCGATGCGCAGCGCTGCAAGGCCATAAATTTTTGAGAATGTGCGCGTCATAACCACGTTTTGGTTTGCTGAAACCAATTCGATGCCGGAGGCATAATCATTGCGGCGTACATATTCTGCATAGGCAGCATCAAGCACCAACATAACGTGCGGCGGCAAGTTTTCTTGCAAGCGGCGCACTTCAGAGTCACTCATATATGTGCCGGTTGGGTTGTTTGGATTGGCAAGAAACACGATCTTTGTGCGCTCTGTCACCGCTTCTAAAATAGCGTCGACATTTGCGTGCAAATCAGTTTCGCGCACCACAATCGGTACACCGCCAGCAGCTTTGATCTGGATCTTATAAACAAGGAAGCCGTGCTCGGTAAAGATGCCTTCATCGCCAGGACCTATATAAGTGCCTGCAAGCAAGCCCAAAAGTTCGTCCGAACCGTTTGAACACAAGATGTTCTCAGGGTTTAGGCCATGTGTCTTTGCAATGGCATCGCGCAGTTCGGTGGCTGAACCGTCTGGATAAATTTCAAGCTTATTTGCAATGTTATTATAAGCATCTATTGCAGCGGGGCTTGGGCCTAGCGGCGTCTCATTTGAAGAGAGCTTGTGCAATTTAACATTTGGATTGGCCTTGTCGCTGCCAGGTACATAGGCCGCAATATCAAGCACGCCTTTGTTAGGCTCTGGGCGAGTGGCTTTTGGTGATTGTGATGTCATCTTAATATCCAGATTATAAACGCGCTTTACGCGGCCGATTCTACTTGATCGAAATAGCCGCCTACAGCGCGAATGTCGAGCATGCTCTTTGGTGCGGTGCCGCCATCGGCAATCGCGATGAGCGCCTGATGCTTGCCTTGTTCGTCTGTATCAATTGCGATCACTTTGCCGCCTGTCCAATCTTTTAAGGCGTCGGCACTTGATACATGCCCAGCATAAGTGCGCCAATCAAAAGGGATTGACTCAGACGTTGGCGGTGCAACCACAAATGCATCCACTGACGGCAGTTTAGATTCAACCAGAACCGGCAGGCGGGCCATCAAGCCAAGGCCGTTTTCGCCGCCAAGATATTGCCACCAGCATTTTTCGCCATTCAGCGCGATAACGGCCAAAGCGTTGCCGGTCTCGGCCATAACGTTCAGTGCTTCTTTTGCTGTGGCATGATTTTCAAATGGAACGGTGAAGCCGAATTGAAAGCGTGCCATATCGCGCAGTAAATTGGTGTCGCCCACATTGGATAGGTGCACCGTGTAATTGGCTTGCAGAAAAGTAAATGTTGAAATGATATCGCGCCAGATATGGATGATCATTTCAAGCGGCAAGCTACCTGCGTGGCGCTTAGCAAATTGGACCATCATGCTGGCTTCACGGCCCGGGTGAAATGCTGCGCCTTTTTGCGTCGCGGCACCTTTAACCTTGATAAGCTCGTCAATAACGCTGGCGCGCTGCATCAAAAGATTATGGACTGATTCATCCACAGCATCAATTTTAGCGCGAAGTTCTGTCAGTCGCTGAAGATTATTTGCAGTCATTTTATTCTCTGGCTTATTGAATGTCTGGGTGTCCAAGTGCTTGAGCACTTTGTGTACGTTGAGTTTGTTGCAAATGCAAAGCCGTCAATCCACTTGGTTTCTAGTCGCGCCTTGCGGAGAAAGGGCTGGAACGAAAACACGTCTCGATTGACGTTCTGCGACAGGCAAGCCTTGATAAAGTTGTTTTTGAGCTTCGATCACAATTACGCCGCCAAACAGACGGCCGATGCGCAGGCCGACCGCTTCAAATTGGTTGGAAAGCTTGAGCGCTAAAAAGCGCCGACTTGGCGGAAAGAAAAGCGCTTCTGTTTCGCGGGCAGGCGTGAAATTTGTTTCGCGGAGCAGATTTCTTAATTGCCCTGAGGAAAACGGGCGGCCATTGCCAAAAGGCGTTGTGTCTATTCGCGCCCATACACCGCGCCTGTTTGGCACAACCAAAATCAATTTGCCGTTGGGTGCGAGAACGCGCCAAAATTCCATTAATGTTTCGCGTGGGCTTTCGGCATATTCTAAAGCGTGAACGGCAAGTATTCTGTCGACTGAACTATCGGCAAGGGGCAGTTCTTCATCAAACACAAGCGCAGACCGTGAAGGGCCGGTGCGTGGCCACTTAGCTGCGCCGTGTGCCGCAAGCATGAATGCTAATGTGATCTGAGTATCATTTTCAAATCGCTCCAGCCAAGGGCGGGTATAGCCAATGCCAACGAGCCGTTCTTTTGCAACCGGCTCCCATATCCGCGTTAACGCCATTGCAATCGCATTGTTGCTGCGTTCTCCGAGCGCGGAATGATAAAACGCGCGCATTTCCACGATGTCGGCGTTCATGAGCATTTACTCTGCTGTGTTACATGGGGTTGCACCATAAAGAGAATGTGCGATGTGCTGGCCCGTTCGACAAGGGCTAAATGGTCATGAAGTGAGGGAAATGTCCCCAAACATTTGTACTCTGCAGGCTTAAAGCTGGTCAGGCTTGCGGCGGCGAATAATATTTTTAGCCGCCAGCATTGCGCCAAATGTTATCAGCAAGCAGGCAAACACAATTGACCATGAAAAGATTGCGCGGCCAAAGGCAATTAAAATGATGGTTGAAAGCAGGGGCGCTGCATAGCTTGAAGCGCCAATGACTTGGACATCGCCGCGCTTCATGCCGTAATCCCACGTGTAAAACGCTGCCCCGACGGGCAAAAGGCCAAGACCAATAATGGCCAGCCATTGTAATGTGGTGCTAGGCAAAGTTGTTTCTTCAAACATCAAATGAGCAGCTAGGGCGAGAACGGTCGTCACAGCACAATAGGCTATGACGCTTTTTGTCGGGACATCCGCAAATTTTCGCGAGACCAAAGAGTAGGCGGTCCATGTGAAGGCAGCTGCGAAGGCGAGCCCATAACCAAATGCTGCTGCTGGGTCTATGGTGAAACCTTTGCCGCCTGTCACAATGAGAATTGTACCAGCAAAACCTGCAAATGCGCCCAATACATGATGCCAGTCCAGCTTTTCGCCGGGCAATAAAGCGCTGCACACAACAATGAGTAGTGGCCAAAGATAGGCAATTAGGCTTGCCTCCACCGCAGGCGCGTTTTTCACAGCGCCAAAATAAAGCGCGTGATAGGCAAAGAGTGCGATGCCGCCCGCTAAAGCGACACGCAGCGGGATTGGTTCTTCGTTTGTTGGTTTTTTGCGACCGATATTCCAAATGATACCAATCAGCGTGCCTATGAAAAACGTCATGAACGCTAGCTGAAATGGCGGAATGTTGCCTGTCGCATCCGTGAAAAGAGCCAGTAGCGCCCACATCAATACCGCTGTGAAGCCGATGATGGTTGCGCTATTTTTGTGTGTGTCGCCGCTATCTTTATCCATGCTAGACGTGTTGATGGCGCGGTTTAATTTGTCAATGCTTCAAAACGGCTCGCTCTAATATTTGCCATGCCGATGCGTGTTTTAATTTTCGCCGCAACTGGCGCAAAATAACCCGTGTTACCAACGGGGGCAAAACTGATTTCAATGCGGCCACTGTCACGCATCCAGTTTATGTCTTTTTTGTTTGCGTCATAACCGGAAATTGGTTTGAAAGAGGCGCGGCACGTTACAGCGTCGCCCTTATAGCCTTGGGCCGAAAACGGGATTGTACGTAAATAGCGCATTGGAAAATCAGCACGCATCTCACCGTCGAAAATCTTTAGCGTATTGTTACACACAGATTTGAATGATTTTGCTGGCACAAGAATCGCCGCCATCGGGTCCAGAACATCGTTTAGATGGCTTTTTTGTACCTCAACCCATTTGCCTTTTTTCTTTGGCTTTGGCGTGTTTGAAATTTTCGTCACGTTGCCGCCGGAAAATCCAAGCGTTGTTCTTTTGTTTTTATCGCCATCTTTATATTTCACGTCAAATGCAGTGGCGAGCACTTTGTTATTATTTAACTTACCGCTGGCTGTTAGGCTGCCACTTGTTGAGGTAAAAACAGTGGCTATGCCAGAAGCATTTAATGATCCTGATATTTTGTATTGATTGTCATTAATAGATGTTTTGAATTCGCTTTTGCCAATGTTTATTCCGATAATGGATATTGAATATTCGCTTGCGAAATCAGCTGCAAAACTTGAATTTGTCGTTGCCCCTGCACCTAAAGCTGCAAATGCCATAAATTTTAAAAGGCGCTTCATTGCCTGCTAATCCTATGTAATAAGTCCCTTGTGGCTACGCCTAGTGTGTAATTTGGCCTTTTATATGATCAATTCTGTCCATGTAAGGCATTGACCTTTCCGAAACTCAACATTATAGAAACCCGACTCCTCGCAAAGTCTATTGACAGCGTCGGCGGGCCGTATGCGGTTTCGCTTTGATCTTTAATGGACGAGAGGCCATAAAAATTTGAGGTACTAACTATGTCCCGCGTATGCGAACTGACAACTAAAGCCGTTATGACTGGCAACAATGTTAGCCATGCAAACAACAGAACACGTCGTCGTTTCTTGCCAAACCTTTGCCAAGTTACATTGATGTCTGACGTGTTGGGCGAAAAATTCCGCCTACGCGTTGCTGCGTCCACACTTCGCTCTGTTGAGCACCGTGGTGGCCTTGATGCTTATTTGGCAAAGGCTAAAACTGCTGAGCTTTCACAGCGCGCTCGTTTGATCAAGCGCCGTATTGCACAGAAGCAAACTGAAGCGGCTTAAGCCTTTTCAAGTCGTATTTATATTTTAGTGTGAGCGGGCAATTGTCCGCTCTTTTTTCTCTCCAGCTGGTGGCATCACCCAGGGTAAAAAAATGCTTATGTTAAAAAACACCCCCCTTTTCATTATCGCTATGTGCGCCGTTGTGCTTGCCTCCAATTTTCTTGTCCAGTTTCCTGTTCAAGCGAAAATTGGCGGGATTAACCTCGCGGATATTTTGACGTGGGGCGCCTTTACCTATCCGCTCGCCTTTTTGGTTACGGACCTTACGAACCGCCGGTTTGGTAAGTCACAAGCCAGAATCGTTGTATTTTCTGGATTTATTATCGCTGTTGCATTGTCGATCTGGTTAGCAACGCCCCGTATAGCGATTGCATCTGGTTGTGCGTTCCTATTCGCTCAAATGTTGGATGTTTCCATATTTGATCGTTTGCGCGCTTCTGCGTGGTGGAAAGCGCCGTTTATATCGACGCTTTTGGGCTCAATCCTCGATACTGTTTTATTCTTCGGGATCGCTTTTGCACCGATGTTTGGTTTCTTGGACTTTGGTGGTCAGGATGGATCGCTCGGCTTTGCCGTTCCGTTTTTAGGCATAGGGGCAGATGCGCCGTTGTGGTTATCACTTGCCGTGGGTGACTTTACAGTGAAAATACTTGTCGGCTTAGCAATGCTATTTCCCTACAGACTGGTTATTAAAACGCCTGCGACCATCTAACAAAAGTTTAAATCGAAATATTTACAATGCTTTCTGCGTCTGTATAAGTATTTCGATTGCTGGGGTGGGGCTATGTTCAAGAAAATTACTTTGATATTGAGTGCATTGTTTTTTTCAAATGGGGCTCATGCTGGAGAAAACTCTCTTTCTGAAAGCGTGTCTTTTTTTGTTGGGCAATTTTCGGCTTCATCCTTTCCAGGTGATGCTAACATCCCGTTTGCTGGCGACCTTGAGAGTAATTACAATTTCGGCATGATCTATAATCGTGACTTAGTTGAACTTGGTCATGGTTTCTTTTGGGGCGGTGAAGTTGGCGGTGCAATTCGCCTTGGTGATAATCAGCCAACAAGCGCTGAAATTTGGGCAGGAGCAACCATTCGTCATCAAGGGCTTGATATTGGCTTTGTTAACGTCGCGCCACGCTTTACTTTTGGTTTAAGTGCCGTCACCGACACAATCGGTATAGAAACTAAGCGTGCTCATGCGGCAGGAACAGATGCGGCATTGCTGTTTTATCTAGGCCCTGAAATTGCCTTTAGCTTTGAACAGCTACCAAAAACGGAATTTTTCTATCGCACGCATCACCGTTCTGGTGCCAATGGTGCATTGTCTAATATGAGCGGTGGGCATAACGCGCATGTTATCGGCGTGCGGCGAAATTTTTAATTCACGGTTTCGTTGAGTTTAAATTCTAAAAGAAGATTTCTTTGAATCAGTGAATGATTGTCATCGGAGATGATTGTTAGGCGCGGCGTGCCGTCTTGGTCCGTCGTGATCGACAAGCCTTCCATATTATCGATCTGGTAAAGCATGTCGGCTTCCAACAAGACGTCGCCATCAACGGTAGAGTTTGGTTTAATTTCACTTGCATTGAGGCGGCGAAGGCGCATCGCAATGCCGGACTCTATGTTAAACCGCCGTTCGAGAATGATCAGATCGCCATCGGGTAAAAAACCAAGGTCGGTGATATCAAACTCATCGCTTCTGACGACAGAGAATTCGAAGCTCCTGCCATCAACATTGCGCACAAAGCCCATAATGTTTTTATCTTTGTCGAGGCTTTTTTCACTGATGCCAACAAGCGCACCATTGAGCGCGGTTTGTAGCGGCGCAAAACCGATGGCTTCAAAACCGCGATTATCACGAAGCTCATAAAGCGGGACATTGGGCGCGCTGGTGCTTTGGAAAGAATAAGAACCATCTGGTTCAATTTTATAGGTGTCTATGCGGTGTGCACGTTCAAAACCGATGACAATAAGATCACCTTTGCGGGTGATGCTTTCTGCATCAGCCTGCCATTTGCGTGTGATGGGTATGCCGGCTGCGTTCGTAATTTCTTGCAAATTTGCTGAAAGGCCGGTCGGCTTACCTCCATCATCGCGCAGGATTTTTCCGTCGATCCAAAAGCCGGTGTCGAGAACACCGATAAAGTCTATTTGATTAGCTGAAACGCTGATGCCAGACCATGCGCCGAAATCGCGCGATCCGCCAGTCATCTCGAGGCCGCCAACAAATTCTAGGGGGCCGAAAGTCTTTTGATCTGAGCCAATTTTAAATTGCTCAATCGATCTTGCTTTAACCTCAAAGCTTTGAACGCTCTGGGCCATTGCTGGCGCAATCATCAGAGCTAGAAAACAAGCGGTGGCGCCATTGAATTTAATCACGGCGCTTGCGACCAGTTTTTTCTTCGAACAATGAGGCGAGTTGTTCTGTCATCGCACCAGCAAGCTCCTCGGCATCAACAATTGTGACGGCGCGCTTATAATAGCGCGTTACATCATGGCCGATACCAATTGCGAGCATTTCGACATTTGAGCGGGTTTCGATTTCCTCAATGACAGCACGCAAGTGACGTTCAAGATAATTGCCCGGATTGACCGACAATGTTGAATCGTCAACAGGCGCACCGTCTGAAATCATCATCAAAATTTTGCGTTGTTCTGAGCGCGCAGCCAAACGGCGATATGCCCATGTCAGCGCTTCGCCATCGATGTTTTCTTTCAGCAAGCCTTCGCGCATCATAAGGCCAAGATTCTTGTTGGCACGGCGCCAAGGCGCATCTGCTGACTTGTAAATTATGTGGCGAAGATCATTGAGGCGGCCCGGTTCCGTAGGCTTGCCGTTTTTCAGCCAAGCTTCACGCGCTTGTCCGCCTTTCCACGCACGGGTGGTAAAGCCAAGAACTTCCACCTTCACGCCGCAGCGCTCAAGTGTACGTGCCAGAATGTCGGCACATGTCGCAGCCACCGTGATTGGACGGCCACGCATAGAGCCGGAATTATCGATCAAAAGCGTGACAACAGTATCGCGGAAATTGGTGTCTTGTTCGCGCTTGAACGATAGAGCGCCAAAGCCGCCAGCTTGTTCCTCGATAACAATGCGGGGAAGGCGCGCAGGGTCAAGATAACCTTCTTCTTGGTCAAAGTCCCATGAGCGGTTTTGCTGTGCCATTAAGCGGCGTTGCAAACGGTTGGCTAGACGCCCGACAACGCCTTGAAGATTAGCAAGCTGTTTGTCGAGGAATATCCGCAAGCGTTCAAGTTCAGCAGCGTCGCATAAATCTTCTGCACCGATGGTTTCATCAAACTCGGTTGAATAAACTTTGTAATCGATGTCGGAGAGAATGTCGTGAATGCCAGGATCGGGGCGTTGTGCTTCGCCAGGCTCTTCGGCCTCTTGATCAAAATCCTCATCCATCTCGTCGCCAGTGGCGTCGGATTCATCCATCTCGCCAGCTTGCGATTCTTCGCTTTCAATGGGCGTGTCGTCTTGCTCAGTTGTCTCGTCGCCAGACTCCTGATCGTCTAGGCCGCCATCATCGTCATCGTCTTCTGGTTCCGGCGATGACTCATCATCGGACTCGTCTTCATTCTGGTCTTGGCCATCACCTTCATAGTCTTCGGCCATTTCCATGCGGAAAAGTATGTCGCGCACAGTTTTGGCAAAGGCTGCCTGATTTTCCATATCATCGGCAAGGCGCTCAATCTCAGCGCCCGCTTTATCGTCAATCCAATCACGCCATAGATTGACAACAGAGGCTGCACTTTCAGGTGTTTTGCGGCCTGTTAGGCGCTCGCGTACAACAAGGGCAATCGCCTCTTCAATCGGTGCGTTTTCTTTTTCGGTCACACCAGCAAGGTTGGAGCGAATGAATTTGTCTTCGACCATAGCGGCAAGATTATCGCCAACGCCGGACATGCGCTTTGCGCCAATTGATTCAACGCGTGCTTGCTCGACGGCTTCATAGACAGCGCGTGCCTGATCGCCTTCGGGCAACATGGTGCGATGCACCGATGCGTCATGACATGCAGCACGCAGGGCCATAGAGTCGCCAACGCCGCGTGTAATCATCACGTCGTTTTTAGTAACGCGCTTTGGCAGGTCTGGAATACGGGCGTGGTTACCAGCGAAAGCAGGTTTATCATTTGAGAAAACAACTTCCAGCTCTTGCTCACCTGAAATGGCGCGCATGCAAGCTGTCACCGCTTTTTTGAACGGTTCCGTATCAACCTTCTGGTTGGGTTTTCTCTTATAATTATCGCCGGGGCCTGCCACGTTGTCTCCGTTAACTTAGCACAACATTGGCAGCTGATTCAGCAAGCTCTTCGCCAAAACAACGCTGATAGAATTCAGCAACAAGCGTGCGTTCCAGATCATCACATTTGTTTAAGAATGTCAGACGGAAGGCCATGCCGATATCATTGAAGATTGCGGTGTTTTCAGACCAAGTAATAACGGTACGCGGCGACATGACGGTTGAAAGATCGCCAGCAATGAAAGCGTTACGTGTTAAATCGGCAAGGCGCACCATTGAGCTTACGGTCTCGCGGCCTTTTTCGTTTCGATATTGCGGCGCTTTGGACAGGATGATTTCAACTTCCTGATCATGGGGCAGGTAGTTGAGTGTTGTCACGATAGACCAGCGGTCCATCTGTGCTTGGTTGATCTGCTGTGTGCCGTGGTAAAGGCCCGTTGTATCGCCAAGGCCGACAGTGTTGGCTGTCGCAAATAGGCGGAACGCTGGGTGCGGCTGGATCACACGGCTCTGGTCGAGCAATGTCAAACGGCCAGAAGATTCGAGAACACGCTGGATAACAAACATCACATCGGGGCGACCTGCATCATATTCATCAAAAACAAGCGCGACATTGTTTTGGTATGCCCAAGGCAGGATGCCGTCTTTGAATTCGGTGACTTGCTTGCCGTCTTGCAAAACGATGGCGTCTTTACCGACAAGGTCGATACGAGAGACGTGGCTGTCCAAGTTAATACGCACACAAGGCCAGTTAAGGCGCGCTGCAACCTGCTCAATGTGGGTTGATTTACCCGTGCCGTGATATCCTGAAACCATGACGCGGCGGTTATGAGCAAAGCCTGCCAAAATAGCGAGCGTTGTTGGCTTGTCGAAAACATAGCCTTCATCAACTTCCGGCACATAGCTATTGGCCGTGGTGTAGGCGGGCACTTCAAGATCGACATCAATGCCGAAAGTTTTGCGTACATCAACCATTGTGTCTGGCATATTCGCGATATCGAGATCGATCTTATTCATAGTGTCTCCTTGATGCGCTATGCGCCATCATCGTCCTTAAATGTGCTGGCTTTAAGCCATGCCTGCTGATTTCAAAATTTTATGCGCCTGAATGACCTCACGGAAAATTTCTTCCGATGTGCGGTCACCGCCATTGGCATCTGGATGGTGCTTTTTTACAAGCTCTTTATACTTCGCTTTGATTTCATCAGAGCTTGCTGTTTGCTCAAGACCGAGCGTGCGAATGGCTTTTGCTTCCAGCGGCTTTAAGCGGCGGCGCACTGGTTTGGCGTTGACTACGCTGTCCCATGCGGTTGGATTGCGCATGCGCATCGCTTTGGCAGAGCCAGATTTCATGTCAGCAAAAATTGGCGCAGAGCGATTCGATTCGGCGTTGGCCGTGCCCATTTTCCACGTTGGGCGGTCGCCAACTTGTGAATTTTTCTGGAACTTGGCAATGTCGTCATCCGACAAGCCAGAGAAATAATTGTAGTTCTTGTTGTACTCGCGAACGTGATCCGTGCAGAACCAGAGATACTCTCCCTCTCTGTCCCTGCCTGCAGGCGCTTTATGCGCGCCAGCGTTCTCGCAACCTGCCCATTGGCATTTGTTGCGAGCCTCTTCTTCGGCTTTCTTTTTTTTACCACCCGGATTGATACGGATGCTATCGAAGTATTTTGATCGTTTGGTCATATTACCGATGTGGGATGTGAAACCCGCTAAACAAGGATTGACAGCATTGTCACCGTCACAATAGGCACAAATTAACGTGCATTTGGCGACGCTCTGGTTTAGCTGGACATGAGCAGTGTTGCAAGGCTGGAAAGGCGATGAAATGGGTCCAATTGAAAAACAGATAAGAGACATCTTGTCTCAAGCGCTAAATCCAGTGCGTATGGAGGTCATTAATGAGAGCCATATGCATGCAGGTCATGCGGGTGGATCGGCCGATGGTTCGGGCGAAACGCATATGCGTGTGCGCGTCATTTCAGCAAAGTTTGATGGTGTAGGACGTGTTCAGCGGCACCGCTTGATCAATGATTTGCTCAAGCCAGTTCTTGATGAAGGTTTGCATGCGCTGGCTTTAGAGCCAGCGGCAACAACCGATAATGTGCGCTGGTAGTATTTGTTCGGCTTAAGCTTATTTGATGCGCAGTTTTTCGATGCGGTTTTTGACACGCTTGAGAACAAGAAACCGTTTGCCATAAAACGTGAAAGCTTGTTTTTCCATCGGGATAAGTTTCGCCTCATGGATAACAAGACCAGCAATGGTGGTTGCTTCTTCATCAGGCAAGTCCCAGCCCAATGCGCGGTTTAGGTCGCGAATCGGCACGGAGCCATCAACCAGCACAGAACCGTCAGCTTCATTTTTAACGCCAGTAACTTCGATATCGTGCTCATCGGCAATCTCGCCGACGATCTCTTCGATGATATCCTCTAGCGTGACCAGACCTTCAAGCTCGCCATATTCATCAACAACGATGGCGACATGGGCTTTCCGGCGCAAAAAGGCGTTAAGCTGATCGTGCAACATTGTGGTGTCTGGCACAAACCAAGGTTTGTTTGCGATTTTTAAAATGTCGATTTTGGCCGGGTCATTGTCGACCGTGTGCAAAGCGCGCAGCATGTCTTTAGCATGAACGATGCCGACAATATTATCAGTTTCACCGCGCCAAACTGGTAGACGAGTATATTGGCTTTCCAATATTTGCTTGACGATTATTTCGGATGAATCGTCAGCATTGACCATCTCGATATTTGTGCGGTGGATCATCACATCGGAAACATCAAGCTCGTTTAAATCAAGCAATCCACCAAGGCGCGCACGGTCTTCCTTGTCCACAGAGCCTTCTTCATGCAGCACTTCTACTGCGCCGCGCAGTTCATCATGGCCAGAAAGGATTGATTCATTTTCATCAAAACGCACGCCAAAGGCAGCCAGAATAGAACGGACGATTTGATCTACCGCATAGGCGAGCGGTGAGACGATCATAACAAAAACGCGGATAATGGGCTGAACAGCCAATGCGAACTTATCAGTTTTAGAAATCGCCAGATATTTCGGCATGACTTCGGCAAAAATCACCAGCAATACTGTCATCACGATTGTTGCATAGACAACGCCGGTTTCGCCAAAAAGATTCAAGAACAATGTCGTTGCAATCGCAGAGGACAGAACATTGATCATATTGTTGCCGATAAGAAGAGCGCCGATAAGACGCTCCTTGTTCTCGGTCAATTTATTGACGCCTTCGCCGCGCACGTCGCCTTGGTTGGCCAATTGTTTCATGCGGCCGCGCGAGACGGCTGTGAGGGCTGTTTCGGAACCAGAGAAAAAGGCGGACAAAGCAATCAAAACGATGATCGCAAGTGTTGTTATCCAAATTTCCATTTAGCTCTCCAAAATCTCTGTCAAAAAGGCATGCACTTCTGCTGCCGGCACATCATTGGCAATATAGGATTGGCCTATACCATGTGTCAGAATAAAGGTGAGATTACCGCGTGAGACTTTTTTGTCCTGTGCGATGAAATCCATCATCTGGTCTGCTGTTTTTACGTGATTGCGCAAACCAGACATATCTGTCGGCAATCCGACTTTTTTAAGATAATTCGTCACTCTCACCGTATCATCAGGCGATGATTGGTTCATACGGGCTGAAAAAGCATGCGCTAAAACCATGCCGATTGCCACGCCTTCACCATGAACCAATACGTCCGATTGGTATTTTGTAATGCCTTCCAGCGCATGACCAAATGTGTGGCCAAGATTGAGCAAAGCACGTTCTCCAGCTTCAAACTCATCACGGGCAACGATGGCCGCTTTTGCGCGGCAGGATGTTGCGACTGCGTGAATGCGTTTTTCGCCGCCTTCTTGAATGCCATCCCAGTTTTGCTCAAGCCAACCGTAGAAATCAGCATCATTGATGAGGCCGTATTTAATCACTTCGGCAAAGCCCGCACGAAACTCACGTGCAGAAAGCGTATCAAGAATAGCGGTATCGGCGAGCACGAGTTTTGGTTGGTAAAATGCACCGACAAGATTTTTGCCCTGCGGTGAGTTGATGCCGGTTTTGCCGCCAACGGAACTATCAACCTGCGAAAGAAGCGATGTGGGTATTTGTATGAAATTCATGCCGCGGCGCACAGAGGCCGCCGCATAGCCTGCCAGATCACCGATAACGCCGCCGCCAAAAGCAACGACTGCATCACCGCGCTCAAGGCGCATTTCGATAATGGCCTCGATTACGGTTTGAAGGTGCTCGTAGCTTTTTGTTGCTTCACCTGCAGGAAGGATGATCGGTTTGGCTTCAACGCCTGCGGCTTTTAGATTTTCTTGTAGGGCTTCTAAATGGATTGCGGCAACATTTTCGTCGGTCACGATCGCGCATTTGGCATTTGGAAGAACGGATTTAATTTTCTCGCCCGCCTGCATAAGCAGATTGTCGCCGATTAAAATATCGTAAGAACGGTCAGCAAGTTCGACTCGTACTGTTTCAATGAGATTACTATCAGGCATGGCGGCTGGACTTTCCGTTCTGATTGCTTTGCGCGGATAAATGATCATCCAGTGCTTTGATGACGATGCAGGCCATCTCGTCTTTTGTAAGATCTTCCGAAAGAACTTCGATGTTGGCTTTCGCGTATATTGGATAACGCTTGTCTATGAGATCGAGCATGATCGCGCGTGGGTTCGGGTTCTTTAAAAGCGGGCGCGTGGCTTTTTTGCTCACGCGAGTCATGAGCAGATCAATCTCGGCTGATAACCACAAGGATACACCGTTTTGATGAATGATGTCGCGCGTTGCTTCATTGATAAAAGCCCCGCCGCCGGTTGCCAGAACTTGCGGGCCGCTTTCTAAAACACGCTTTATCACGCTTGCTTCCAGGCGGCGGAATTCGGGTTCACCATATGCCTCAAAAATTTCAGCAACCGGCATTTTTGCCGCCGCTTCGATTTCTGTGTCGGCATCAATGAAGGGTAGGTCCAGCGCAAGTGCTAGCTTCCTGCCAATAGCAGACTTTCCTGCCCCCATTAGGCCAACAAGCGCAATGGTTTGATCGCCGATCAGGTTACGCACATTGGCCGCGCGCTTTTTGGTTGCCATATCCATGAAACTGTCTTTCGCTCTGGACTGCTTAGCGCATAAACTTGTCGTCAATGTCAAGAATGTCAGTGCTGTTGAGGCCATTTGGCGGTTGATTTGTGTAGGAAAAGCCGCTTATGAAGCAGGATGAATTCTTGGGTGATATGATATGCCGAGTTTAATTCGGTTTTTAATGACAATCGGGCTGATCGCTGGTGCCATTTATGGCGCGATGTTTGCGCTCGTCTTGTATGTGGAGCCCACCAAGCGGGAAATGAGCGAACGTGTGCCAACCGACAAGATAAATCCTGTTCGGCAGGAAACTGGAACTATTACAACTGGTTCTGATGCCGATAACGGCATACAATAATATTCTTCGCAGATCAGTAAGACTTTGAAGCTATAATTACCATATGATCGATGCATTTTTAGAAATGATGAGCGCTGAACGCGGCGCTGCTGCCAATACCTTATCATCTTATAGGCGTGATTTAGATGATGCGTCTGGTTTTTTACGCATCAACAATAATGTTAAACTTGCTCAAGCATCACAAAGCCAAATCGCGGACTATATAGGCTCGATGGAAGCTGCGGGGTTTGCCGCCTCCAGTCAGGCAAGGCGGCTTTCTGCGCTAAAACAATATTATCTGTTCTTATATTCAGAAGGTGTGCGCGAAGACGATCCAACGGCAACGATCACAGCGCCTAAAAAAGCACGTACACTGCCAAAAACGATGAGCGAAGATGATGTTTCACGCTTGCTTGGTCAGGCGGAATTAGAGGCTCAAGCGCCGCAACGATCAAAAAAGGCTAAGGCGCGGGCTGTTCGCAATCACGCGCTGCTGGAAATGTTATACGCAACAGGTTTGCGCGTAAGCGAGCTTGTCAGTTTGCCTGTCTCTTTAATGCGCCGTCATGAGCCGTTTTTTATTGTCAAAGGTAAAGGCAATAAGGAGCGCATGGTTCCGATGTCTCAAAAAGCGATGGATGCCGTTGATTATCATTTGGAAATTCGAGACCTGAATGACAAATCAAAACAGTGTAAATGGCTTTTTCCAGCCGATAATTATGAGCAAGCGCTTGCGCGGCAGGTTTTTGCACGTGATTTAAAAGCAATAGGCGCGCGCTGCGGCTTGGTTCCTAGCCAATTGTCGCCCCATGTTCTGCGCCATGCTTTTGCAACGCATCTTTTGCAAAATGGTGCAGATTTGCGAGTGGTGCAGCAATTGCTGGGGCATTCGGATATTTCCACGACGCAAATTTATACGCATGTGCTGGATGAACGTTTGCATGCTTTGGTGAGCGAGCATCACCCTTTGGCGCAAATTTAGTATGTTTTTGGGTGCATCAAGTTTGCAAAGCTTGACATTGGTGTTTGAAACCGCCACCTCACGCTACAAGAGTAAGCGTGAAAATGGCAGAGTTCTATGACCAGCTATCTGGAATTTGAGAAACCTATCGCGGACCTTGAGGGTCAAATCCTCGAGCTCAAAAAGATATCCGCAAAAGAAGAAGGCGCCGTTGATACCGCCGATGAAATCGCACGACTAGAAAAGCGTTCACAAGATGCTCTTGTCGATATTTACCGTAAGCTGACGCCTTGGCAAAAAGCACAAGTTGCGCGCCATCCTTCCCGCCCGCACGGCGTTCACTATATTGATGCGCTGTTTACTGATTTTACGCCACTTGCAGGTGACCGGAATTTTGCAGAAGACCATGCGATTCTGGCTGGTTTTGCACGTTTTCAAGGCGAATCAGTTGCTGTGATCGTGCAGGAAAAAGGTTCTGATACGAAAACGCGCCTCAAACATAATTTTGGTATGGCGCGGCCTGAAGGCTATCGCAAAGCGGTCCGGATCATGGATTTGGCGAACCGATTTGGAATTCCTGTTATCACACTGGTTGATACATCCGGTGCATATCCAGGAATTGGCGCAGAAGAGCGCGGCCAAGCAGAAGCTATTGCCCGTTCGACTGAAAAATGTTTGAACCTCGACGTGCCTATTATCTCCGTTATTATCGGTGAAGGCGGTTCTGGTGGTGCGATTGCTATTGCAACTGCCAATAAGGTTTTCATGCTGGAACATGCGATTTATTCGGTTATTTCGCCTGAAGCGGGGGCATCAATTCTTTGGCGTGATTCTGCGCGGGCAAAAGATGTTGCAACGGCTATGAAAATAACCGCGCAGGATTTGCTGCAGTTCAAAGTTATTGACGGTATTATTCCTGAACCTTTGGGCGGAGCGCACCGCGATATTGATGCCGTCATGGTTGATGCAGAAAAATGCATTGCCGATGCTCTAAAAGAGTTTGAAGGCAAAGAAGGCGCTGAAATCAAGCAACAACGCCGCGAAAAATTTCTAGCCATTGGACGTAATCTTTAAATTACAGCAATTGCTTACGTCATTTGTCGGCCTTAATGCGAAGATAGCAAGAACACTATCATTTCACATCATCGTGAAGTGATAGTGGAAACCTTGCGGTAATAATTCGTCAACTATAATGGTTAGGTGCGAATTTTTGGATTTCTCTGATGAACTTACGACGTTTTTCTATAGCTTTGGGATTGGCGAGCGCTCTTGCCCTTGCTGGATGTAATTCCAGCGATGTGCTGGATGTTGCCCGTAAAGCTAACCAGCCATTGCCTCAGGATGTAGTGCGCAAGATGAAAGCGCAAGGGATGACGAAATCATCACCTGTCATGATGCGTATCTTCAAAGAAGAAGGTGTTCTTGAGGTTTGGAAACAGAAAGATACCGGTCGCTACGGCCTGGTTAAATCTTATGAGATTTGCAAATATTCCGGTGTTAAAGGCCCTAAAATAAAAGAAGGAGACCGGCAGGCTCCTGAAGGGTTTTACATGGTCAATCGCGGCCTAATGAACCCAAATTCCGATTATTATCTCTCTTTCAATTTAGGCTATCCAAACCGATTTGACCGTTCGCTTGGTCGAACAGGCTCAAACTTGATGGTGCACGGCGATTGCTCGTCTGCTGGTTGCTATGCAATGACGGACGAAAATGTTGCTGAAATTTATGGTTTTGCACGTGACGCATTGGCTGGCGGGCAAGAGGCTTTTCAGGTTCAAGCCTTTCCGTTTCGTATGACAGCTGAAAACATGGTGAAGCACCGTGATAGCGAGCATTTTGAATATTGGTCGATGCTCAAAAAAGGCTATGACCATTTTGAACTAACACAATTGCCGCCAAAGGTGGACGTGTGTAACCGTCGCTATGTCTTCAACCAATCAGCAGTTGAGGGTAGTTTTAACGCTAGTGCAGCGTGCCCGAAAATGGAAATGCCATACAAGTTAGAAGTGGCCTATACCAAATTTGAAAACAATTACGCGGTTGAGTTTGAAAAGCTGTTGGCAAAGCATGAAGGGCGCAAGCCTGGTCCCGTTTCTTTAAAACCGCTTCCAACTCCTCCTGCACCTGTTGCCATGCCCGTGGAAAAGCTGCCTGAAGAAGCGGCCGTAGCGCCTGCCAATGTTATTGCGACAGCGTCATCATCTGGGGCTGCTGCGACGACAGCTGAAACGACGCTTGTCGAAAGCTCAGTGCAAGAAGTATCCAATTAATATGGCTGAAATATACGATCTGCGTGGTTTGAACTGTCCGTTACCGGTTTTAAAAACACAGAAGCGTATGCGCGATATGCTTGCTGGTGAAGAGCTTTGGATTGAAACCTCTGATCCGCTTGCCGTTATCGATATTCCCAATTTTGTGCGCGAACGCGGCCACGCTCTGATTAAATCAGAAGCCGTTGAAGGTGGTGGGCATCGCTTTCTTCTTAAGAAGGACGCTGGTTCGGAACAGGAACTGTAAAGCCGGGCCGCAGACCGAATTGTTCTTTATCGCCATCTTCTAAAAGTGTTGGCCGTACTGGTTTTTCAGACGGTACCGGATAGGCTTGAACAAATTGACCATTGAGCATGACAGCCGATTTGGAAACACCATCTGCGCCGCCAAGGCCTGTTTTTAACGCTTTTGGTGCGCGTGTCAGTGGTTTTATTGCTGGCGTATTAAAGGTGATATATCCTTCAATTTGCCGGCCATCCCAGCGCGAGGCCCGTGCTTCATCTGTGCAAACCGTAGAGCGCATATTGGCGACTTGATCTGAAACATTTGCAGGGCGTGGCAATTCAAGCAGTGTTGGCGCTGCAAGATTAGGGTTGGCAAAGCCTTTTTCCATAAGTCTTACAGCTTCTTCTGCGCGCTCTTTTTGTGAGACTGCACCTAAAACCACAGCGATCATAGTTTGGCCGTTACGGGTTGCTGATGCGACAAGATTAAAGCCGGATGCACAAACAAAGCCTGTTTTCATGCCGTCTGCACCCGCATAGCGGCCAATCAGCAAATTGTAAGTCGAGGTCACTTTTCCGCCCGTGCTGATTGCTTCTGCTGCGAAGATGGGATCGTAGGCTGGAAAATCACGGCGTATGGCTGTTGCTAAAATGCCCAAGTCACGCGCTGTTGTGTATTGGCTGTCATCATGCAAGCCGTTTGGATTGGCGAAATGGGTGTCGATCATACCAAGGCGTTTTGCCTCTGCATTCATGCGCGCAACAAATTCAGGCTCAGTGCCAGAAACCGCTTCGCCAAGTGCTACAGCAACATCATTGGCTGATTTGACGATGAGCATTTCAAGAGCGTTCTCGACGGTCATCACAGAGCCAACTTTATAGCCCATGCGGCTTGGCGGATTGTTCGCAGCATTCGTCGATATACGCACTGGCGCTGATGTTGTTAGGCGGCCAGCTTCAATCTCTTTGAAAGTGACATAGGCAGTCATCAGCTTGGTAAGGGATGCTGGGTTCCAGCGTTCAAAAGCGCGGTTGGCTTCCAGTACACGGCCTGATTTCATCTCGATTAAAATCGATGGTCCGGCAAGTGCGATGTGTGTGGGAACAATGATCGCAGCAATGAGCGATAGAGTAAGCCATACTGATTTAATCGTGCGGGCCATGAAATCTCCTTTGTCGTGCTTGTTTAGTAGAGGCTGCATCCGGTTTCAAACAATTAAGGCCGATTTTGTCGATTAATTGCTTGATGTGGCAGCTTTGCCGCGCCATCTATGGAGGACCAAATCCACTCAAGTTGAGGCGACATCATGGCAGTTTTAAATAGGGCAGCGGAAATGCAGGCAGAAGTTGCTGGGTGGCGCAAGCATTTGCACCAAAACCCAGAATTGATGTTTGATGTGCACCAGACCGCAGCTTTCGTTGAAGAAAAACTGCGCGAGTTTGGCTGCGATGAAGTTGTCACAGGGCTTGGCCGCACGGGTGTGTGTGCTGTTATCAAAGGCAATCGGGGTGACGGCGAAACGCTTGGCCTGCGCTCGGATATGGATGCGCTGCCCATCAAAGAGGCAACTGGCAAAGCTTATGCTTCTAAAACAGATGGCAAAATGCATGCATGTGGCCATGATGGGCACACGGCAATGCTGCTTGGCGCTGCAAAATATTTGAGTGAAACGCGTAATTTTTCTGGAACAATTGTCGTCATTTTCCAACCGGCTGAAGAAGGCGGTGGCGGCGGTAATGAAATGGTCAAAGACGGCATGATGGAGCGGTTTGGCATCGACCGCGTATACGGCATGCATAATATGCCTAATGTACCTGTTGGCGAATTCACTATACGCAAAGGCGGTTTTTTCGCCGCGACAGATGAATTTAACATCACATTAAAAGGCAAGGGCGGTCATGCTGCTATGCCGCATGGTACGATTGACCCGATTGTTACGGGTGCAGCGCTGGTTCAGTCTTTGCAGAGCATTGCATCGCGCAATGTAGATCCGCTTGAATCTATCGTGGTTTCAGTCACCAAGTTTCATGCTGGGGACGCCCATAATGTTATTCCGAATGAAACAAAACTTGGCGGCACGATCAGGACACTTAACAGCGACATACGTGCGTTTGGTGAAAAGCGTTTGCGGGAAATTACGAAATCTGTTGCCGATACCTATGGCTGTGAAGTCCACCTAGAATTCCGCCGCGGCTATCCGGTAACGGTTAATCATGACGTTGAAACTGAGATTGCGACACAAGCTGCAAGTGCTGTTGTTGGTGCGAGTAACATTGATACCGACACGCCTCCGTTGATGGGCGGCGAAGATTTCTCCTATATGTTGGAAGCGCGGCCAGGGGCGATGATTTTGATTGGCAATGGTGAAAGCGCAGGTTTGCATCATCCCAAATATGACTTTAATGACGAAGTCATACCTTATGGCATCAGCTATTGGGCGCAGATTGCAGAGCAAAATCCAGTACGTTGATCGGCAGCTGATTTTCGCATATTAGCACCGTGTGGTCCCGTAGCTCAGTTGGATAGAGCATCAGATTCCTAATCTGAGGGTCGCTGGTTCAATTCCAGCCGGGATCACCAAGCCCGTTTTTAACCGAAAGAATGTTTGTGAGCTCACTCACTAAGTGCTCAGGAATTTTTTCACCATTTGGTATAGTCCTGTACTGTTTGACCCTTTCACCAAGACGGCATCGCCCGCCCGTGTTTCATCGCGCAAGACCGTTAGTAAGTCCTGAGGACCATCAAGATGTGTGTGGCTTGCTAATCCACATACTTGGTCGAAGCCTTCGCCAAGCGTATAGACATGGTCCAAGCCAAGGCTTTTAACGTGCTCGATCAAACTGTCATGTTCTGATACGGCCATATCTCCGAGCTCCGCCATATTGCCAAGAACGGCTATGCGGCGTCCCTGTGCTGGCAGGCTTTGCAGATGGACTAATGAGGCGCGCATGGAGGCTGGATTGGCATTATAGGAATGATCTAAAAGCGTAAAATGTCCCCCTTGCGTTGGAACTTGATGTACTGATCCGCGCCCTCTGGCCACATCAAAATCCGCAAATTTATCAGCCAGATTTTCCATGGTTACACCAAGCGAAAGATGAACGGCACATATCGCAAGAAAGTTCTCAAGCATATGGAGGCCATGTTGAAGGCAGTTTTCCAGCCGTAAAACATGATCGCCAATTGCAATTTCAGCAACGGCTTTGCTTGTATCAAGGCTAAGTAAGCGGACGTGATCTTCTGCTCGGCGACCGTAATATAAGATTTCTAGGCCGCGATCACGCGCCGACTTTTCTAAATAAGCCCGCTCATTCATGTCACTGTTCAATACAACGCATTTGCCCGCTGCCATTCCTTCGAAAATTCTCGCCTTTCGCTGCGCAATCGTGCTTAAGTTTGAATGGTACATTAAATGCGCAAGGTGAATATTGGTGAAAACAGCAATGTCCGGTTTTGCTAGAGCGGTGTTTAGTCTCATTTTCCCGATAGCCAATTCAAGAATGACAAATTGGTCTTTTGACGAAACGCAAGCTAAATTCCACGCAATGCCGGGTGCCATATTCGCCCCTTCGCGTGTTCCATAAACGGGGCCAATCGCACTAAGCGCATGCTGCGTCATTGCCGTGGTCGAGGTTTTTCCCACGCTGCCTGTAATCGCGATAACGGGTGATTTAATCATGCGCCGTGCTTCGTGCGCGAGGCTGAACAAGGCTTCTGTCTGGTCCGTGACCTTAAGGATCGCATCTGCATTTAAATTTGAAGGTGCGTCGCCCTGAATAATCGCCAAGCGCGGTTTTATATCGTTGCGCGTTAAAGTGGCTGTGGGAATGCCAAATTCAGAGTTTTCGGGCCTTACAAAAACAATATCTCCTGGGCGGTAAGTCGGAAGATATTTGGACGCGCCTGACACAAACAGATCTTTTTCGCCATGCTGTATCCAAGCACAATCGCCCACGATCCGCGCGACGTCCTGCAATGTCCAATCAGCCATTTCTAACATCCTTTCGGCGATGATATCTCCGAGTGTGCAGTGTTAGTCTTTACAAATAACTTCATTTTTCGCTTCAAAGTCAATCTATTGAGGCGGAGTGAGGGGCTTTGGTACGTTGCTCTCATGCTGGAGGGATGCCCCAGCATGAGTTTGAATGGCTAAATTTAATTAGCAATCTTAATGACGCGTTTGCCGAAAGCCTCACCGCGCAAAAGACCAATAAATGCGGATGGTGCCTGCTCCAAACCATCGATCATTTCTTCGCGGTATTTGATTTTTCCTTCTTTAACCCAGCCCGTCATCTGTTTTGAGAATTCTGGATATAGGTGTCCAAAATCATCAAAGACAATAAAGCCGCGCATTGTAATGCGTTTGCGCAAAATTTGGCCCATGAGATAGTTCATACGATCTGGACCATCAGGCAGTGAAGTCGCATTATATTGGGAAATTAGACCGCAAAGTGGAATACGTGCACGTGTGTTGAGTAGTGGCAGCACGGCGTCGAAAACGTCACCGCCAACATTCTCAAAATAGATGTCGATGCCGTCTGGTACGGCCTGCTTTAGATCATCGGCAAAGCTTGATGCTTTGTAATCAATACAAGCATCAAAGCCGAGCGTGTCTGTTACATAGCTGCACTTTTCAGAACCGCCGGCAATGCCCACAACGCGCAAGCCGAGAATTTTTCCGATCTGACCAACGGTCGCCCCCACAGGGCCGCTTGCGCCAGCGACAACGAGTGTTTCACCAGCTTTAGGCGTGCCGATCTGTGTTAATCCAGCCCAAGCGGTGATGCCTGGCATGCCCAATACGCCAAGTGCCCAAGATGGGTTTTGTGGGTCTTTTCCCATGTTGATCACGCCAGTGCCATCGGAAAGCGCATAGTCTTGCCAGCCGCCGAAAGCGACGACCCAGTCACCTTCAGAATAAGCTTCAATGTTAGAGCTGACGACTTGTGCGACTGTGCCGCCGACCATGACGCCGCCAATCTCTACCGGTGCTGCATAGGATGGTGCATCGCTCATGCGTCCGCGCATATAAGGGTCGAGCGATAAAAATACGTTACGTAGCAACATCTGATTTTTTGCAGGGGTAGGGATCTCAGACGTCTCAAGGCGTAATGTGTCTTCGTTAGGCTCACCTTTGGGTCTGTTTGCTAAAACATAACGGCGGTTGATGGTGTTGGATTGGGTCACTTAAAGTATCTTTCTTTTACTGGCTGTATTTCTGGATTTTTGCAATACAGCGCAGGGGATGGGATTTTGCTTATTATTGTTGTTGTTTTATGTGTTGCAATTACCCGTAATAGATAGGAACGGCGGGTAAAATGTCCAACCATGTTCAATGATTTTTTTGATTGTTAAAACAGTCCGTGACGTCTGCTATCTCGCCTTTAGTCTGCGGAAAACCGCAGGGATTGTTATCGCAGATAAGAGCGCCTGTGTTTACATGGCCATCAAAATACTCACTTACTGTCTTTCACGAAGATCAGTAATAGGTGAGATGTGAGCGAGCCTCTTGGGCCAGATATACAGATTGCGCAAAGAGCGCGGAGGAGTGTTTATTACACTTTAATTGTGGCGGTCATTGCTGCCACGACGCTTCTTTTTTTAGCGGCTGTTTCCTATTTTCGTTCCATCGAAATACAGGAGGCGCGCAACCGACTGTCTCTGTATGAAAAGTCATTGAGTGATGGCTTGGAGCGGTTCCAGCATTTGCCATATGTGTTGGCGCGTGATGCGCAAGTGATTGCTGGCGCAAAAGGGTTCGCGCTTGATCAACTCAATGTAAGACTGCGCGGCTTTGCAAAAAAGGCAAAGTTAGAGGCGGTCTATTTGCTCGATAGTTTTGGCACAGCGATTGCGGCATCAAATTTTGGAACGGCAAGCTCCTTCGTTGGGCAAAATTATGCGTTTCGTCCCTATTATATGAACGCAATGCGGGGCCAGACGGGTGAGTTTTTTGGCGTTGGCACAACAACCGGCAGGCCGGGTTATTTCATCTCAGAGCCGATTGTCGACGCGAATGGTCGGCCGTTCGCCGCTATTGTGATTAAGCTGGATATGAGTGGTTTGGAGCGCGCGTGGGTTGATGCAGGCGAGAAGATTTTTGTAGCAAACGATTCCGGTATTATCGTTTTGACCTCGCATTCAGAATGGCTTTACAAAACTTTGGTGGCGCTTACGCCAGAGCAGCGCATTAACATTATGAACAAGCGCCAATTTGGCAACCAACCGCTTGATTTGCTGGATTGGAAAAAGACGGATCCTTACGCCGCCTATATTGGCGACGAGCGTTTTATCCATGTAAAAAGTCCTGCTGATCGGCTTGGGTGGGAAGTACATTTCTTCCAAGATGAGCGGCGCATATATGAACGCGCAGCACTTGCCGCAGGGGTCTTTAGTATTTTTGTTGTGTTGCTCTTGGTGTTCGCGGTGTTTCTTCGCTCTGAACGTATTCGTCAGGCATTTGCTGTTTCTCAATCGGACCGGAACAAGCTGATTATCGCCAACAAAGAGTTGCGTAATGCGCAAAAGGAGTTGTCGCAATCCAGTAAATTGGCAGCGCTTGGCCAACTATCCGCATCGGTTACACATGAGTTAGGGCAACCGATTTCAGCGCTTAGAAACTATCTTGCTGCGGCGGAAATTAGCGGTCACATTACGTCCAAGGCGACGCTTCAAAATTTTTCCGGTGTTATTGACCGGATGGATAATTTGACCAAGCAGCTGCGGCTTTTCATCAAGCCTGGAATGGAAAAATTTGAACAATTTGAAATCAGCGATGTTATTGACGGCGCTATGGCGCTGGTCGAGCACGATATTATTGCCGCTGGAATTGATATTGATAGCGCATTAGATGCCCGCCAAGCTTTGGTCTTTGGCAATAGGTTGCGGTTGGAACAGGTTGTTGTGAACCTCATTCAGAACAGTATTGCGGCTATGGATGATGCCGATAGAAAGACTTTGAAAATACGAGCGCAAATCAGCGAGCAAGAAGTGGTTGTTTCAGTGAGTGATACCGGTCATGGGATTGGTATAAAGAAGATTGATGAGTTGCAGGAACCGTTCCACACTACGCGGGCATCTGGCACAGGAATGGGGCTTGGGCTTTCTATATCCGCAGAGATTGTCAAAGACCATAATGGCCACATGACCGCAGAAAACTTGCCCGATGGCGGCTCTATCTTTTCTATCTATCTGCCTCAAATTATTGCGAGCGATAATCCATGATACTTAAAAGTAATATTCTGGTTATTGATGATGACCGTGAGATGCGTAACTCCCTGAAGGATTTACTTACCTCTGGCGGATTTCAAGTTGAGGTAATTTCTAGCGCGCAGCAGGCTTTGGAAAAACTTCGCCAACAACAATTTGATGTCATTTTATGTGATGTGCGCATGCCGAATATGAGCGGCTTGGAATTGCAGAAAGCTCTCCAGCCGATTTCAAAAGTTCCCATCGTTCTCATGTCAGCGCATGGCGATATTTCGATGGCTGTGTCTGCCGTGCAAGATGGTGCTTACACGTTTTTAGAAAAGCCATTTGATCCGCGGCGCTTGCTGGGTGTGTTGAGTAATGCTGCTAAACTGAACCATCTGACGCTGAATAATGACCGCCTTAAGGATCGGCTGTCTAAGCTCTCTGGCCTTGATAAAATACTTATTGGAGAGTCTGAACCGATACAGCGGCTTCGCAATGATGTTTTTGATCTTAGCCATTTAGACAGCAACGTGCTGATTACTGGTGAAACAGGTACGGGAAAGGAGCTTGTTGCGCACGGCCTGCACGATTTGGGCGGGCGGGCATCCGAGCCTTTTATTACGCTGAACTGTGTGGCTTTGGCGCCAGCGCAGTTTGAAGAGGCGTTTTTTGGGTTGGCTGACGGCACACCGGGCTATCTTGACCGTGCCAATGGCGGCACATTGTTTTTTGATGAGCTGGGCGCAATTCCTCTATCGCTTCAACCCAAATTGCTGCGTGTTATTGAGACGAAAGAGTTCACGCCTGTTGGCTCAACCGAAGCTAAAAAATCTGACTTCAGAATTATTTCTGCTGCAAATGAAAAACTGGAAAGCGCTGTTGCTAACGGGGAATTTCGCCAAGATTTGTTTTTCAGATTAAACACGGTGATGATCAATTTGCCGCCGCTGCGCACGCGCGGCGATGATATCTCGTTGCTCTATACGCACTTCCTCAATCATTTCGCCAATAGTTATGAAATCGACGTGCCCGTGAGCACGGCGGAAGATTTTTCAGCACTGATGAGCCATGATTGGCCGGGCAATGTGCGCGAATTGCGCAATGCGTGCGAGCGGCGTGTCTTGATGGCACGGCGCGGCGGCGGTTCTTTTGCATCTGCTTTGTCCGGCGTTGTTGAAGGCGGCGAAACCTATCCGGATACTTTGCGCGAAGCTGTGGCGGCATTTGAATCTCAATTGATCGCCAGAGCGATTAAGTCATGTGATGGTAAAATGGATGAAGCAGCACATATTCTTGGTATTGGGCGGCGAACGCTCAATGAGAAGATTGTGAAGCTTGGGCTCAACAAAAACGATATTTTAGAGAAAATGTAGCCCTGCGGATTTCCGCAGGCTTTATCAAGCATTTGCGCATTTTTCTTCATAGCTGTAGCCTGATGCGACCGCTATCAGTGGTTAAGCTTTGGGATAAGCTTTCTTTTGGAGGAAAATTCATGAAATCGATCACAGCAATTCTTGCTGGTGTTGCAATTGCCGTTTCTGCTGGTGTTGCAATGGCCCAAGATACTAAAGATTATGTATTAAACACTGCTTCAACGGGCGGTACCTACCATCCGGTTGGAACAGCCATTTCAACACTGACTAAAATCAAACTATTGCCGACAGAAAAGTTTAGTTTGACCGCCGTCAATTCAGCTGGTTCAGGCGCAAATATTCAGGCGATGGGTTCAGGTACGGCTGATTTTGCTATTTTGCAGGGTCTTTATGGCTCTTATGCCGCGCAGGGAACAGGTCCGATTACGGAACCACAAACAGGCCTTCGCTCTGTATCAATGCTTTGGCAAAATGTTGAACAATTCGTTGTTCCCGTCGATAAGGCACCTACTGGCACAGTGAGTGATATTGTTGCGCTTAAGGGTATGAGCGCTGGTATGGGCAGTCAGAACTCCGGCACGCTTGAATCAAATGCTGTGCTTCTTTCTGGCCTTGGTATTGATGTCGAAAAAGACTTTGAGCTTGTTTATGCAGGGTACGGTCCGACTGCGGACGCAATGTCCAATGGTCAGGTTGTTGTTGCCGGTATTCCATCAGGAACGCCGACGGGTGCGATTACAAAACTGATGGCGTCGAATGAAGGTAAGTTTACTGTTCTTGATGTGACAGAAGAAGAGCTTGCGAAAATGGACGGTGGGCGCGAGCTTTGGGTGCCATTTACAATTCCTGCAGGTGCTTATCCAGGTCAGGAAGAAGATATCAATACAATCGCTCAGCCGAACTTCTTAGCGGTGAATGATAGTGTTGATGAAGAGCACGTCTATCAGCTTACGAAGACATTGTATGAGAACCTTGGTTTTCTGACTGCGATCCATCCAGCGACGAAGGATATGGCGTTGGAAAAAGCTTTGGCTGGCTTGCCATTGCCGCTGCACCCGGGCGCTGCGCGTTATTACAAAGAAGCCGGTCTGGATATTCCAGAGCGCTTGATTGCTCAATAAATCAAATTGAAGAGCTAAAGGCGGGGTATCTTACTCCGCCTTTTTAAAAGCACTTGCAATCTAGAAAGTGGTGGCGGTGATGAGCCAAACAATTCCAACTGATGTTCAAGAGCCTATTGTCGCTCTTCATGGCCGCGAAAGCTGGCTGACGGTCGAGAACAACGATAAAAACATATTGCGTTATGCTGTCGTTGGTTTTGCGGTATTGTTCGCACTTTGGCACATCGCGACCAATATTTATCTCAACGAGCCTGGAAAATGGCAAAACGCCATTCACTTTGCAGGTTTTGCGTTTTTGGCATCTGTTACACTTAGTCCATTTGGCAAATATGCCGAAAAAAAATGGGCGGTTCTTTTAGATTTCACATACGGGCTTCTGGTCGCTTGTGCCGCGCTTTGGGTGGCTGGCGCCGAAAATGGTATTTACGAGCGCACATTGGCTGTGACGGGGCAGTCATGGCAATTCAACATTGTTGATTGGGCCGCTGGATTATTATTGATATTTGCAGCGCTTGACCTTTCGCGCCGCGTATCTGGCTGGGTCATTCCCATTTTGATCATTGTCTCGTTGAGCTACATTCTATTTCTTGGAGGCTATTTGCCGGGCGTATTTCGTGCGGCAAGCCTTCCGATGAACGATGTGCTTTTCAGAACCATGTATAATGATGAAGGCATGTTCGGCATTTTGGCTGATATTTCATCAACTAACATTACTCTGTTTATGATCTTTGGCGGTTTCTTGGTTGCATCTGGCGCAAGCGATTTTGTGATCGAATTATCGAAAGTTGTTGCCGGACGCATTCGCGGCGGCGCGGCATTTGTTGCGGTGCTTTCATCGGCACTGACGGGAACGATCTCTGGTTCTGCTATTGCCAATACAGCTTCAACGGGCGTGATCACTATTCCGCTTATGAAGTCCAATGGGTTTCGTCCGCAATTTGCAGCCGGAGTTGAGGCGGCAGCATCGACGGGCGGACAGCTTATGCCGCCTATCATGGGGGCAGGGGCTTTCGTTATGGCAAGTTATACGTCCATTCCTTATGCGACGATTGTTTCTGTCTCGATCATCCCAGCGTTTTTATACTTTCTGTCTGTTGCCTTTATCGTGCGTATTGAAGCGGTAAAGCATCAGATTGGCGATGGTGTTGATCTTGTTGTGAACCGCGCAAAATTATTGTCCGGTGGGTTAGCATTCATCTTGCCGCTTGGCGTTATGATTTTCATGCTGATGACTGGCGTTACGCCGAGCTATGCTGCCTGCTGGGCAATCGCATCACTGGTAGTCGTGTCTTGGTTTACATCTTTGGCATCACGCTTATTCGGCCGTTCTAATTTTGAGCCGGTTCATATGGGGCCTGCTAAAATTTCAGAAGCGCTGTTGATCGGTATCCGCTCATCGATCATGACAGGTATTCTTCTTGTCTCCATCGGCATTATGAATAATGCGATTGTAACGAGCGGTATCGGCAACGGCTTTTCTTTGATGATCGCGCAGTGGTCTGGCGGCTCCTTGGTGATTGCCATTTTGCTCATTGGTCTTGCTTCACTGGTTTTAGGTATGGGTTTGCCAGTTACAGCCGCCTATATCATCTTGGCCATTCTGACAGCGCCTGCGCTGGCTGGTATTCTTGCTGACAGCATTATCATTGACCAGCTTACGCAAGGCATTTCTGATCCTGCAAAGTCAGCCATGTTCATGTTGGTCGATAGTCCACATGTTGCAAAAGTTGCTGGCGGTATGCTGCGCGAAGAAGCTGTTGCACTGATGGCAGCGATGCCGTTTGAACTGGCGATTACTGTTCGGCCATTATTGGTTGATCCAACTGTTCAAGCATCATTTTTATTGACTGCACACCTGATTATCTTCTGGCTTAGTCAGGATAGTAATGTCACGCCGCCGGTATGTCTGGCTGCGTTTACAGCCGCGGGAATTGCGGGCTCGAAACCGATGGCAACAGGTTTTGAAAGCTGGAAAATAGCAAAAGGTCTCTACATCGTTCCGTTGATGTTTGCATACACGCCGCTCATTTCTGGCACCTTGCCTGAAATTTTGCAAATAGGCTTTTTTGCACTATTTGGCATTTATGCGACGAATGTACTTATACAGCGCTATGCGGAGGGCCCGCTTAATCCAATGTTATATGGGCTTATAATTTTAGGTGCGATCGGCAGCTATTGGCCGCTTAATTGGGCGGCTAATATTGTCGGTGCTGTGCTTGTTGTTACTGTTCTTATATTGAGTAAGAGAGCCCAGCAAAACCTTGCTATACAAGCAGGTCAGCCCGTTTCTACTTAAGCTTTAAAATACATTTTTGGCATCAATAATAAACCCTGCTTTTTAACCTAAGCGGGGTTTGTTGTTTTGAAATGGGCGCTCTTATTGCGCTCTTGCCGTTTACCGAATCCCGTAGTAGCACTTTGCATATGTCGGACTATGGTTTAGATTTTTATGCAATTGCATTTTTCTGTGTTGATTAAATGTAATAAAAATATTGTATACTAATTCTAGCTGCCACACGAAATGCGTTTCGATTGAAATGGAGCGTATGAGAAAAAAGTGGCAACTTGGTTGGAAGGATTTGGGCGAGCAAGCCGCTCTTTGTTGTTAAACGCTTGTATATTGGGAGACTATTTATGAAAAAGATTTTGGCGGCACTTGCTGCAACAACTCTAATGACATCTGCTGCGATTTCAGCATCGCATTCACCGATTAAAATCGGCGTTATCCTCGGCTTTACTGGTCCGATTGAATCGCTAACACCAACAATGGCTGCAAGCGCAGAGCTTGCAATGAAAGAAGCAACAGACAGCGGCAAGTTCCTCGACGGCGCTGAAGTTATGTCTGTTCGCGCTGACTCAACATGTATCGATTCAGCTGCTGCTTCTGCGGCTGCAGAGCGCTTGATTACTGCCGAAGGCGTGACGGCGATTATGGGCGCTGACTGTTCAGGCGTTACTGGTGCTATCCTTCAAAACGTTGCACGTGCAAACGGTATCGTTATGATTTCACCATCTGCAACATCTCCAGCGCTTTCGGATGCTGAAGATGATGGCCTTTTCTTCCGTACATCGCCATCTGACGCCCGTCAGGGTGATGTTTTGGCGGATGTTTTGATCGAAAAAGGCGTTAAATCTGCTGCGTTGACATACACAAACAACGATTACGGCAAAGGCCTTTCTGATAGCATTCAGGCTGCTTTTGAAGCAAAAGGCGGCACAATTACTATCTCAGCTGCCCATGAAGACGGTAAAGGCGACTACTCTGCTGAAGTTGGTGCTTTGGCACAGGCCGGCGGCGATGTTTTGATCGTTGCTGGTTATCTTGACCAAGGTGGTAAAGGCGTCATTCAGGGTGCTTTGGATGCTGGTGCATTTGAAACATTCGTATTGCCAGACGGTATGGTTGGCGATTCTTTGCCAGCAGCAATCGGCGCACCTTTGAACGGCTCTTACGGTACAATCGCAGGTTCTGAGAGCGAAGGCGCAGATTTGTTCCAGAAGCTTGCAACAGATGCCGGCGTTAAAACTGATACCTACGCAGCTGAATCTTATGATGCTGCTGCTTTGATCTTGCTTGCAATGCAGGCTGCAAAATCTGCTAATTCTGCAGATTTCAAAGACAAGGTCATGGATGTTGCTAACGCACCGGGCGAAAAAATTCTTCCAGGTGAAATTGGTAAGGCGCTTGAAATTCTAGCTGCAGGCGGCGAAGTTGATTATGTTGGCGCAACAGCGGTTGAGTTTATCGGCAACGGTGAAAGCGGCGGTAGCTTCCGTCAGATCCTTGTTGATGGCGAAAAAATCACAACTGAAAAATACCGTTAAGCGTATTTTGAATACATTGGATTGCCCGGGTGAAAGCCTGGGCATTTCTTATATCTAGCGCATTGTTGTGGGGAGCGCTTTCGTGATCGTTGTAGAGAATATTCATAAGCATTTTGGCGGTATTCGCGCGGTAAACGGCGCGTCACTGACCATCAAGACCGGTTCAATTACGGGGCTCATTGGTCCCAATGGTGCTGGCAAAACAACTCTTTTTAATGTGATTGCCGGTGCGCTCAAGCCCACCTCTGGTCGCGTATTGCTTGATGGGCAGGACATTACCGGTCTCAGCCCGCATGAACTTTTTGCTCAAGGTTTATTGCGCACTTTCCAGATAGCGCATGAGTTTTCAACACTGACAGTGCGCGAAAACCTGATGATGGTGCCACCGCGCCAATCAGGCGAAAGCCTCATCAAGGCTTGGACAAAGCCCGGCATTGTAAAACGCGAAGAAGAAGAAATTCGCAACAAAGCCAATGATGTTATCGAGTTTTTGGAAATCAGCCATGTGGCTGATGAGTTGGCGGGCAATCTTTCTGGCGGTCAAAAGAAGCTTTTAGAGCTTGGCCGAACCATGATGGTTGATGCAAAAATCGTCTTTTTGGATGAGGTTGGCGCCGGTGTGAACCGCACATTATTGGCGACAATAGGCGATGCTATTTTGCGCCTTAATAAAGAGCGTGGTTATACGTTCTGCATGATTGAGCACGATATGGAGTTTATTTCGCGCCTTTGCGACCCTGTAATCTGTATGGCGGAAGGCAGCGTTCTTGCTGAAGGAACAGCAGAAGAAATCAAAAACAATGAAGAAGTCATCGAAGCTTATTTGGGCACTGGTCTTAAAAACAAGCCAGCCAAAGAGGTGAGCGCATGAGTTTTCTTCTCGGAAAAAACATGACCGGTGGTTATGGCAGCACTGATATTTTGCATGATTGCACAATCGGTGTTGAACAGGGTGAGATTGCTGTTGTGGTTGGGCCGAATGGCGCAGGTAAATCCACGGCAATGAAAGCAGTGTTCGGTATGTTGAACATTCGCGAAGGCCAAGTGACGATGGACGGCGAAGACATTACAGCGCTTACGCCGCAAGCCCGTGTTCAAAAAGGTATGGGCTTTGTGCCGCAGACCCATAATGTTTTCACGTCCATGTCGGTTGAAGAAAATTTGGAAATGGGCGCGTTTATTCGCAACGATGATTTTTCCGGTACGCTGGCACAGGTTTTCGATCTCTTTCCAATTTTAAAAGAAAAGCGAAACCAACCTGCTGGCGAATTATCCGGTGGTCAGCGTCAACAGGTGGCCGTGGGCCGTGCTTTGATGACGCAGCCCAAAGTGCTGATGTTGGATGAGCCAACAGCGGGTGTTTCTCCCATTGTTATGGACGAGTTGTTTGACCGCATTATTGAAATTGCCCGTACTGGCATTGCAATTTTGATGGTTGAACAGAATGCAAAACAGGCGCTCAACATTGCCGATAAGGGTTATGTTTTGGCTCAAGGTAAAAATCTCTACACGGATACAGGTGAAGCGCTGCTTGCAGATCCTGACGTGCGCAAAGCGTTTTTGGGTGGGTAATATGGATATTCTAAACGCACTTGCGGTTCTCTTAAATTTTCTTGTCATTCCAGCTCTGGCTTATGGCTCTCAACTCGCGCTTGGTGCGCTTGGTGTGACGCTCATTTATGGCGTGTTACGGTTTTCAAATTTTGCCCATGGTGAATTGATGGCCTTTGGCACAATGACAACAATCTTGGTTATGTGGTTGTTACAAAGTGCAGGTATTTCGGGCGGATTTTTGCCGACAGCCCTTATTGCTATGCCGGTCGGTATTCTCGTTGCTGTATTGTTGGCGCTCGGAACAGACAGGCTTGTTTATAAGTTCTACCGCAAACAAAAATCACCGCCAGTTATTTTTCTAATCGGCTCATTGGCTGTGATGTTTTTCTATAATGGTCTGATCCGTTTTGTGATTGGCCCTGATGACCAAAATGTTGCTGATGGCGCACGGTTCATCTTTACGGCTGGCGATTTTAAAAAGTGGTCAGGTCTTGCTGAAGGCATTGCTTTTCGCACAACGCAGGGCATTTCCATTGTGGTGGCGATCCTATGTGTGGCGGCCTTGTTCTGGTTTTTAAATAAAACCAAGACCGGCAAATCGATGCGCGCTTATTCTGACAATGAAAATCTTGCGCTTCTATCGGGTGTGAACCCTGAGAAGGTCGTTGTCATTGCTTGGGTTCTTGCGGCTAGTTTGGCGACGATTGCCGGTACGATGTATGGCATGGATAAGACCTTCAAACCGTTCATCTATTTGCAATTGCTACTGCCAATTTTCGCCTCCGCTATTGTTGGCGGTTTGGGCAGCCCCATTGGTGCTGTTGTTGGTGGTTTTATTATCGCGTTTTCAGAAATCGCTGTGACATTCGCCTATAAGAAAGTCATTGGCTATTTAACGCCGGGTGATTGGGTGCCGGATGGTTTGATTCAGCTACTATCGACCGATTACAAGTTTGCTGTGTCATTTGCCATTCTTGTCGTTGTTCTGCTTGTTCGGCCAACAGGCATATTTAAGGGGCAAACAATATGAGCATCAACTATCGTAATATCGGTTTGTTTGCCGCTACAGCAATGTTGTTTGTGGTTGTCGGTCAGATGCAAAGCTGGTCGCTATCGCTCGCTATTCTTAACCTATGTATTATCTCTGCAATCATGTCGCTGGGCGTGAATATTCAATGGGGATATGCTGGCCTTCTCAATGTGGGTGTGATGGGTTTTGCCGCATTGGGCGGTTTGGCAGCTGTACTGGTTTCATCGCCGCCTGTTGCTGCAGCTTGGTCTGCTGGCGGCGGCAATCTGCTTGTTGGCTTGCTCATTGCTGCGCTTACTATCGGCATCATTGTTTGGTGTTACTATGATATGCGCGGCACGAAACGCCGTGTGTTGATCGCGCTAGTTGCCGTTGCTGGCTACTTTGCGACGCGCGCATTTTTAGACCCTGCTGCCGATGCGATTGAAGCGGTTGATCCTGCTGCTACCGGATTTCTTGGTGGTGCGGGCATGCCTATTGTTTTTGCATGGCTCATTGGCGGTGTGTTTGCTGCTGGTGCTGCGTGGATTGTTGGCAAGATTTCACTTGGTCTTCGCTCTGACTATTTGGCGATTGCGACGCTTGGTATTTCCGAGATCATCATTGCGATGTTGAAGAACGAAGACTGGCTCACACGCGGTGTGAAAAACGTTGTCGGTTTGCCGCGTCCTGTGCCTTATGAAGTTGATATTCAGCAATCTGTCTATTTTCAGGATTTGGCGGCCGACTGGGGCATGTCAATTATTGAATTATCATCAATGGTTGTGAAGCTTAGCTATGCTGGTCTTTTCGCCATTGTGCTGCTGATTGTACTCTATCTCTCAGAGACTGCTCTGCGCTCTCCATGGGGCCGCATGATGCGTGCTATCCGCGATAATGAAACAGCGGCAGAGGCAATGGGTAAAGACGTGAAGGGACGCCACCTTCAAGTGTTTATTCTTGGTTCTGCGGTCGTCGGGATTGCCGGCGCTATGCTGACGACGATTGACGGGCAGTTTACGCCGGGCGCCTATCAGCCGCTGCGCTTTACGTTTCTAATCTGGGCAATGGTTATTGTCGGCGGCTCCGGTAATAATTGGGGCGCTGTGCTGGGTGGTTTTATTATCTGGTTCTTCTGGGTTGAAGCCGAGCCAATCGGGCTGTGGTTTATGGATTTGATCACCTCTTCAATGGATGAGAGCAATCCACTGCGCCTGCATCTGCTGGATAGTGCCGCTCATATTCGTCTTATGGCGATGGGGGTTATTATGTTGCTGGTGCTGCGCTTTGCACCGCAAGGTTTAATACCTGAACGGCGACGATAACACTGAAACTAAAAACGGCGACCGATGGGTCGCCGTTTTTATATGTAGATTTATTCGAACACTATATTGGGCGCTGCGCGTTTTCCTGCACCATCACTCATCTGCGCATAGACCGCTTTAGCGATGTCCTTATAAACCGCAGCGTGCGGGCCATCTGGCTCTTCTACTGTAATCGGTGTTCCGGCATCTGATAGCTCGCGGATTTTCATGACGAGGGGAACTTCGCCAAGGAACGGCAAGCCGAGTTTGATCGCTTCTGCCTTTGCGCCGCCATGGCCAAAAATATCGTAGCGCGCCTGCGTATCCGGTGCGATGAAGTAGCTCATATTTTCAACGATACCGAGCACAGGAACATCAACCTTACGGAACATGTTTAGGCCCTTGCGCGCATCGATAAGCGACAAGTCTTGCGGTGTGGAAACGATCACGGCGCCAGCAAGCGGTACTTGCTGCGCCATTGTGAGTTGAGCGTCGCCTGTGCCGGGCGGCATGTCCACAACAAGCACGTCAAGGTCAGTCCATGCAACTTCACGCAGCATTTGTGTGAGCGCTGACATCACCATTGGCCCACGCCAAATCATCGGTGTATCTTCTTCGACCAAAAAGCCAATCGACATGACTTGTAGACCAAATTTTTCAATCGGCTTTAATATGCGCCCATCAATTGTTTCTGGCTTGTGCGTAATGCCAAGCAAACGCGGAAGCGACGGGCCGTAAATATCAGCGTCCAATACGCCGACTTTCAGCCCGAGAGATTGAAGGCCAAGGGCAATATTGATCGCGGTGGTCGATTTACCCACGCCGCCTTTGCCGGAAGCAACGGCAATGATTTGCTTGACGCCTTCGACACCTGCTTTAGGGGAATTTTGTGGGCCTGCTTGCGGTTTTGGCTGTGGTGCGGTCGTTGGAGCTGGCTTGGGCGCAGGATTTGGTGATCCGGCTTTCTTTTCCGCTGTCAGCGCAACCATTGCGCCAGTAGCTCCAGGCAGCGCTTTTACTGCCTCTTCGGCGGCAATGCGGACAGCTTCAAACTTTTGCGCCTCTGCTGCATCGCATGAGATGGAAAAAAACACTTTTCCATCAGCGATAAAAATGTCCGAAAGGTTCGTTGATCCGCCCAGTGCTGTACCATCGGGAAGCTTAATCTTTGCCAATGCGCTTTGCACATCGTCTTTGGTCGGTGCGTTCGTCATATTTTCCTCGCCGTTTCAACGTCACATAGTGATTATGACGTTGCGCGCCAAGGGTAAAGCCCTGTATCAGCGTTGATACTTGACGAATGGCGTCAACTTAGCAATTCGGTCGTAAAGTTTGCGTGCTTCAGTGTTGAAATCCTGTGTGTTCCAATAAACTGACACGGCGCCATCTTTGTCGGCTTGTTCATAGACAGCCTCAATGAGTTTGCGACCGATGCCTGTGCCGCGCCGATTTTCATCTGCATATAGATCTTGCAAGTAACAGGTGTTGGCAACATGCCAATTGTGCCGATGATACATGAAATGAACGAGGCCAACCATCTGGCCGTCCTGTAGGGCGACAAAACAATTGGGTTCAAATTCACCTTGCTCAAAAAAGCGGCTGAATGTTGATTGATAGACTTCCGGCTGAACGCTCGATTTATAGAACTCAAGATATTTGGTCCACATGGCTTTCCAAGCGTCAAAGTCTGCGCTTTGTATGCTGCGGATTATAATTTCGCTGCTCATGTTCGATCTTTCCCAATATCATTGAGGTCGAATTGAGTTGTCTGATAAACTTGGTTTATCCAGTTGCCAAACAATAAGAAGGCATGACTGCGCCAGCGGTTTTGCGGCGTGTTCTTAGGGTCATCGTTTGGAAAGTAATTTGCGGGCAAATCAACGGGTGTTCCATTTTCCTGATCGCGGAAATACTCATCGGACAAGGACGTTGAATCATATTCGATATGATTGAAAATATAGAGCCGGTTTGCAAATTGCTCATGTAGGAGACACAGACCAGTATCCGGCGATTCCATGAGTATTTCGAGACCGCTATCTGCTGGCACATCGCCGCGCCTAACTTCTGTCCAGCGTGACACTGAAATCGAAAAATCATCGGAAAAACCAGACAGATAAGGCGAAGCTGGATTTAGGTTTTTGTGGCGATATACACCGAACGCCTTTTTATCGAGCGTATGTTTTGGAATATCATGGTAATGGTTGATAGCAGCCATTGCGCCCCAGCAAATGAAAAAGCTGGAATGCACATGGGTGGTCGTCCAATCCAGAATTTGCTGTAATTCAGACCAATAACTAACATCCTCGAAGGGGAGCTTTTCAATCGGTGCACCCGTGATGATAAACCCGTCAAATTTACGGTCCTTGATCTCTTCCCAAGTGTTGTAAAATGAAAGCAAATGATCTTCAGAGGTGTTTTTTGCCACATGATTGCCGATGCGCACCAATGTCAAATCCACTTGCAACGGGCTTGAACCAATCAAACGTGCAATCTGCGTCTCTGTTTTAATTTTGTTTGGCATCAGGTTGAGGAGCGCGATTTGAAGCGGACGAATATCCTGGCGCGATGCCGTTGTCTCATCCATCACCATGACGCCTTCTTTAACCAGAACTTCTTTGGCTGGAAGGGCATTTGGAATACGAATTGGCATGGTGTTCTCGCTGATTAAAACCGATTTGAAAACGCTTGAAACCGGCTTCTCAGCAACGGCCCTTTAGCGAATTATTTTACGTGGCTGCAAGCCGACCGGCCAAATCACCACGAATTCTATTTAATCCGCAAAATTCATCCAGTCAAATCAATCGCCGCAGGCCTATACGATAGAATAATGCTGCAGCGCACAATTTTTCATTGAAAGAACACAATCTTTGGGTATCTTGATTCTGGGAGGTGTTTGCACTGCAAAGGAAAAACCATGGCAAGCCCACTTACAGTCGACTCACTGGACATGATACATTCGTCGTTTGAACAACGGACAGCTGGTCAGCTACCATTGCGCAAGCGCATAGCCCAGCAAATCAGAACACTCGGACCTAATATGCCTGTTCGCGGCGATGTATCGCCGCGCTCAATCTCTCCGCTTTATTGATCTATCAGATGATACCGGTTCTGACCTAGCGTGTTGGAACCGGTGTTTCGCCGCGATAATCGTAAAATCCGCGTTTTGTTTTACGGCCTAACCACCCAGCTTCGACATATTTCACGAGAAGCGGGCATGGGCGGTATTTAGAATCTGAAAGTCCTTCATACAGCACCTGCATGATCGACAGGCATGTATCGAGGCCAATGAAATCGGCGAGCTCTAATGGACCCATCGGATGGTTCGCACCGAGCTTCAGACCGGTATCAATCGATTCGACTGTGCCGACACCTTCATAAAGCGTATAAATCGCTTCGTTGATCATTGGCATCAAAATACGATTGACGATGAAGCCGGGAAAATCTTCGGATGTTGTTACCGTTTTGCCGAGGTCGATGGCGTATGCATTGGCAGCTTTAAATGTTGTTTCAGCAGTTGCAATACCGCGAATAAGCTCCACAAGTTTCATGCGTGGCACTGGGTTCATGAAATGTATGCCCATGAACTGCTCTGGTCTGTCTGTCGAAGAAGCAAGACGGGTAATAGAGATGGATGATGTATTGGAAGCCAGCAATGCCTCAGGCTTTAGCAGCGGGCAAAGCTCTTTAAAAATAGCTTTTTTTACAGCTTCGACTTCACTTGCTGCTTCAATGACCAGATCGCAATCGCCAAGCGCTGAAAGATCGCCAGCAGCTGTCATGTTTGCAAGGATTGTTTGACGGCTTGCGGCATTTATTTTGTCGTTTGCAACAAGCTTGGCCGTTGCTGCATCAATCTTTTCGATTGCAGCTTTTGCATTGTCCAAGGAAATATCGCTGAGCACGACGCTATAGCCTGCAGCAGCAGAAACCTGCGCAATGCCTGCGCCCATCTGACCTGCGCCGATAACACCAATTTTCTTAATTACAGTCATTTTTCCCCCGCCTATTTTTAATTGTGCAGTGCAATGTAATCGCGACGACGATGCAATGCAAATGCGAACCTTACCTTCATTCAATAAAGGTTACTTGCACGCCGCGGTTTACAAGGCGCGCAAGTTCCAGCGCATCCCAATTTGTCAGGCGCACACAGCCCACACTGGCTGTTACGCCAATATTGGACGGATCAGGTGTTCCGTGAATGCCATATGTTTTTTTCGACAAGCCAATCCAAGCATCACCCACCGGACCGTTTGGTCCTGGCGGCAACAATACTAAACCTTTTGATTGGCCAGGCTGCGCCGAACCGTTTGGATCATAGGTGTATGCAGGGTTTTGAGCCTTGTTACGTACCGTGTGGGTTCCTGTTGGCGAGGGCGTTACTGTGGAGCCGATTGAAGCGGGGTAGGTTGCAACGATGTTGCCTTTTGAATCATAACCCCGCACTTGAAGGTTCTTCTTGTCAGCCTCAATACGCGCGATGCGCTTTTGCAAATATTTGCCAAAGGCAGCGGTCTTGATCGTTTCTCCAGCTTTTGAGAAATCTTTGGCTTCATTTAACTCGATGAGATATTGTTCATCCATATGAAAGCGTTCAGCAAACATCTCTTGTGCAGATGTGAAATCAATACGGTGCATAGAGGCCTGATCGACATAACGCTCTGGAATATCGGGTGTGAATTTATAGCTCAAATCTTTGGCTGTAATTTCATAATCAACAAATGCGTCACCGCCGCTTTGCGCTAAAAGTTGCGCTACGGCTTGCTGGTCGTTCAATTTGAAATCATAATTATGCGCTGTTTTAAACGCTCTTAATTGCATGTGAAAACGCTTGGTGTCTAAACCGTCGATCACACCGGGCGAAAAGCCTGCGCGGTCCATTATGATTTGCAGCGTTATGATGCGTTGATCGCGGAAGGGCTTTGCCGGTTTATAAAGCTGCGCGCCGCCGATTTTAATCTGGTCAAATTCTTCACTTGTCGCAGGCAGGTTTTGAGCTGCTGCCTGTGCTGCTTGAGCCAGTAAAATGAATGCAAATAGTATGAAACGCAAGATTGCCCCGATATCAATAAAGGTGTGGTTTGTGATTTGGAATGTGTGCTCGGCTAAGTCAATTCAATCTTGATTGAGGCCGAATTCGCGCTGCAGTTTTTTGGTTAGATTGATCGCGTGTCATTGGCAAACAATGTCTGATTAATCGAGGAATTCAACGGTCACGCCTCTGGAAACCATGCCTGCTAATTCCTGAGCATCCCAATTTGTTAGGCGCACGCAGCCATGTGAGTTGGATTTACCAATCTTTGAAGGATCTGGCGTTCCGTGAATGCCGTAGGTTGGCTTAGAAAGTGCAAGCCAGACATTGCCCACGGGGCCGTTAGGGCCAGGCGGAATGGTCAGCACGCTTTTATTCTCGCCTTGGGTGAAGTTGATCTTCGGATTGTAGGTGTAATTTGGATCAAGCGCGATCCGTTCAATTGTCACGGTTCCTGAGGGAGATGGTGTTGCTGTGGAGCCAATCGTTGCAGGGTAAGCGACCACCAGATTGCCTTGCTCATCATAAGCGCGCACTTGTTCCGCGCCCTTATCAGCTTCGATACGGAATATTTTTATTTTAATTTTTTCGCCAGTATTGGCCACTTGGATGGTTGTTCCCGCGCGTGAGAAATCCACGCCCGGATTGAGTTTCTTCATATAGTTTTCATCCATATGAAATTTTTCAGCCAATGCTTCCAATGCCGATGTGTATGACATTTCTGGTAGTTTGGCTTTTTCTGCATAATCAACCGGAATTGCACTGACGAAAGGTCCGTTCGTGTCTTCCGGTGTGATTGTATAGGTCAAGAATGCTGGACCGCCTGTGGATTCTAATTCCGCATCTAATTCTTCGGGCGATAATGATGATAGGTCGCGGTTATATTTTATCGAAAGAGCGGTCATCGCCTTTCGCACGTTCGACCCATTTCGCCCATCAATAACACCTGGAGATAGCCCAAGACGATCAAGCAGAATTTGAAGCTTGGCTGTAAACTCAGGCTTCGTATTAAGATTTGGGTTGTCTGGTTTTACAATGGCCGCCGTCTGTGTTTCGTCGGTTGGTTCGGGCTCAACTCTTTGCGGCTGTGCAAATGGATCATTTTCCATTGGTGGCACGACGCTTTGCATGGTGCCGTCTTCAGGCAGTTGCTCACGGCCGAAATTAGGGTCTTCAGGTACCTGCTCATCGAACTCGGGTGTTGCCGTTGCAAAATCAGATGATTCTGGCTGGCCAAGCGGTGCACGTTCGACACGCTGCGGTGCAGCGATCCTTCGGGAAGAATCTTCTGGAATATTTGTGATTATTTGGCCGCTGCGCGGAATTTCGATACTGATGATTTCTTCTGTGTCGAGATCATAGGTTATCTTGCGTCCTGCCTCGTCAATGGCAATGCCAATGCCTGCAAGCGGAATAGCCTGTCCGTTTGGAAAGCGCGTTGATTGCTGAGCCAACGCAGCACTGGCGACAAAAGCTGCTGCTGAAGCGATCAAAATGGAGCGCGTTGAAACTTTATAATGGCGTGCAGACACGTTTGATAACCCCTAGTTATTTTGTCCCTAACCGATAATGTTTGATTTACGGTCCGGTTCCACCTGTGTCCCCTAGGGCGCTTTAAGGCACTGGATTACGACGATAAAATGGCCGCCGCTCAAGTTTAAGCAGCAGCCATCAATATCTTAATTTTAAGCAGCTTGATCGCTTACCGATTTAATTGCTTTAAAATTTAATCGGTCTGACCCCTCAAGCACATTGACGGTAGACCCATCCAAAATCTCCCCACCTAGAATTTTCTCGGCAAGTGGATCTTGTACGTATTTTTGAATCACGCGCTTAAGCGGACGTGCACCATAGGCCGGATCATATCCTTTGGCGGCAAGCCAATCGCGGGCTTTTTGATCCAAGTTCAAGGTGATCTTGCGATCTGCCAAAAGTGCTTCCAAACGCTTCAACTGAATGTTGACGATCTGGCCCATATTTTCCCGTTTGAGGCGGTGGAATAGGATTGTTTCGTCCACACGGTTCAAGAACTCAGGTCTGAACGCACCGCGTAGCACATTCATCACATCGTCCCTGACCAAATCCACATCCTGATCTTCTGTCAGATTGACAAGGAATTCAGACCCCAGATTGGATGTCATGATAATCAGCGTGTTCTTGAAGTCAACGGTACGGCCTTGACCATCGGTAAGACGGCCGTCATCCAGAACTTGCAACAACACGTTGAAGACATCGGGGTGGGCTTTTTCAATCTCGTCAAAAAGCACAACTTGATAAGGTCTGCGGCGAACCGCTTCCGTTAAAAGTCCGCCTTCATCATAGCCGACATAGCCAGGAGGCGCGCCGATCAAGCGTGATACGGCATGTTTCTCCATAAATTCGGACATGTCGATGCGCACCATTGCCTGCTCATCATCAAACAAGAAGTTTGCCAGCGCTTTTGTTAGCTCTGTTTTACCAACGCCTGTTGGTCCAAGAAAGATGAATGAGCCGATCGGGCGGTTTGGATCTTGCAGACCGGCACGCGCACGGCGCACCGCCTTGGAAACCGCTTGCACCGCTTCACCTTGGCCGACGACGCGTTTGGCTATCTCGTCTTCCATGCGCAGTAGTTTGTCGCGCTCGCCCTCAAGCATTTTATCAACAGGAACACCGGTCCACCGCGATACAATATGCGCGATATGGTCTGGCGTAACGGTTTCTTCCATCAAGGAACCGCCTTCTGCATTTTCCCCTTGCTTTTCTGCTTCCGCAAGCTTGGCTTCTAGGTCAGGGATTTTGCCATAGGTCAGCTCACCAGCACGCTGAAATTCACCTGTACGCTGTGCTATCGCAAGCTCATTGCGTGCTTCTTCAAGCTGTCGCTTTAAATCAGCGGCAGCGCCAAGCTTTGCTTTTTCAGACTGCCATGTTGTGGTGATCTCAGCTGATCTGTCTTCAAGATCAGCAAGTTCTTCTTCCAGCTTTTCAAGACGGTCCTTTGAGGCGGCATCTTTTTCAACGCGCAACGCTTCACGCTCGATTTTAAGCTGCATGATGCGGCGATCAATTTCATCGAGCGCTTCAGGTTTGGAATCAACCTGCATACGCAAGCGCGATGCTGCCTCATCGACCAGATCGATGGCTTTATCTGGCAAAAAGCGATCTGCAATATAGCGGTTTGACAATGTTGCTGCTGCGACCAGTGCTGAGTCTGAAACGCGCACCTTGTGGTGCTGCTCGTATTTTTCTTTCAAACCGCGCAGGATGGAAATGGTGTCTTCCACAGCAGGCTCATTAACAAAAACCGGCTGGAAGCGACGTGCAAGCGCAGCGTCTTTTTCGACATGTTTGCGGTATTCATCAAGTGTAGTTGCACCAACGCAGTGAAGCTCTCCGCGCGCCAATGCAGGTTTAAGCAGGTTCGACGCATCCATTGCGCCATCTGCCTTACCAGCACCCACAAGGGTGTGCATTTCATCAATGAATAGAATTATTTCGCCAGCTTCTGACTGCACTTCATTGAGGACTGCTTTTAAGCGTTCTTCAAATTCACCGCGATATTTAGCGCCAGCAATCAATGAACCCATATCAAGCGCCATCAATTTCTTATTGCGTAGGCTTTCAGGCACGTCGCCATCAACGATACGCAGCGCTAAGCCTTCCGCAATCGCTGTTTTACCAACGCCAGGTTCACCGATAAGCACAGGGTTGTTTTTTGTGCGGCGAGATAAGACCTGCATAGTGCGGCGGATTTCATCGTCGCGGCCAATAACAGGGTCTAGTTTGCCGTCACGCGCATCAGCGGTTAGATCGCGGGCATATTTTTTCAACGCATCATAACCACTTTCAGCACTTGCGCTATCAGCGGTGCGGCCTTTGCGAATGTCGTTAATTGCTGAATTTAGCCCGTTGGGGGTTACGCCCGATTTTTTAAGTATGTCGGCTGATTTGGCAGATTTTTCCATCGCCAATGCAAGCAAAAGGCGCTCGACAGTAACAAAGCTATCGCCAGATTTTTTCGCAACTTCTTCGGCGGTTTTGAAAACCTTTGCCAACGGGGCAGCCATGTAAAGTTGACCATTGCCACCTTCGACTTTTGGTAATGCGCCAAGCGCAGTTTCAACGCCCAAGCGAACTTGTTTGCTGTCGCCGCCAGCGCGGTCAATGAGAGAAGAAGCCATGCCATCGGTGTCATCAACCAAAACTTTTAGTAGATGTTCAGGCGTAAACTGTTGGTGGCTTTCACCTAATGCGTAAGTTTGTGCGCTTTGAATGAAACCGCGCACGCGTTCCGAGTATTGTTCAATATTCATTTTTGTCTCCGATTAATGACCATCCCTTAAAAGGCAATGGACAAAGATTTATCGATGACGGACTCCCAAATTGCCCATTACAGACAATCAATGAGGCAAGCCCTATCGTCAAACAATATATGGGAACGGTCGTTTGAGAATAAAAGGTTTTACGCCGTGCAGCGCTTAAATTCCTAACGCATTGTACAAAAAAGCCCCTGACAATGCAGGGGCTTTAATGTGCATTATTTATTTGCTGAGCCAGTCGTCGACTTCTTTTTCAGCTTCGTCTCGGGTTTTTCCGTAATTCTCTTGGATTTTTCCAACAAGCTGTTCGCGCTTGCCTTCAACAATGTCGATGTCATCATCGGTAAGCTTGCCCCACTGCTCGCGAGCTTTGCCTTTCCATTGTTCCCAGTTACCTTCAACTATATCCCAATTCATGACTGTATCCTTCTGATTGGTTGCTATGTTCTAACAACGCCGTATTGAGAAGGAGGTTCCCATTAGATAAAAATAAACCCGCCTTGAGATGCTCAAGACGGGTTAAATGATTTAAAGTTGAATAAAACTATTCAGCAGCTTCCGGCTTTGGTTCGCTGACTGTTTCTGCAGGAGCAGGTTCAGCCGCAGCTTCGACTGGAGCTTCTGCCTTAGGCACTTTAGGTGCACGGGGCTTGCGTGGTGCACGCGGTTTTTTCACCGGTGCTGGCGCTGGCTCTGCCGTTTCTTGTGCGATAGCAACTGGCTCTGCGGATACACTAGAAGTTTCAGCTTTTACTTCAGGCTGTTTTTCTGGTGCGGCTTCAGCCGTCACTTCAGGCTTGCTGTCATTCGAACTTTGATCATTATCATTTTGATCATTGTCGCGATCACGCCCACGGCCACGATTGTTGTTACGCTGGCGGCCACGATTATTGTTGCGGTTGTCCTGATCGCCAGCATTTGCTTGCGTATCATTGTTTTCGTTATCCGCATTATCGTTTTGCGTGTTGTCGCCCTGCGCGTTTTCGTTCTGATCATTTTCGTTTTGATCATTCTCATCGCGCGGTTGCTGTACTGGCTGTGCAGCCATGATGATGCGTGTGTAATGTTCTGCGTGCTGGAAATAGTTTTCTGCCATCACAGTATCACCGGCAGAACTCGCATCGCGTGCAAGTTGGTTGTATTTGTCGGCAATGACTTGCGGATTGCCTCGAATTTTTACATCCGGTCCATTGCTTTCATAGCTGCGCTGGAGCGGATTTTGATTTCGGTTTCTGTTATTATTGCCACCACGATTATTATTACGGCGGCGACCCTGCTGTTGTGGTCTCATCTAAATCTCGTCTTACTTTTCAGAAGCTTGAATCCGGTTTGGACCATATGATCGCTACGGATGATTATCATTTTTGATCTCGTGTCACTTTCAAACGAGGCTTCCCGTGACGTCATTTGCTTCTTAGCAAACCTATCGCCGCCCGTTAGTGAATTAGATTACGGTGTTATGCCGGACTGAAAGTCACTCGGCTTCACTTGCTATCTTTGGTAACGTTGCTTTTGCTGCTTGCCAAGCGATTTTTTTATTTTTTAACTAAATTCATGAAATTTATGTGAAAAAAAGTGCTCTATTATTTCCGCTGAGGTCATTTTTTGCCTCCAATGTCGTAAAATCGGCCTGATTGAACAGAGCTGAAACGCTCGTTTTTTGATCAAACCCGATTTCAACGGCGATTCGTCCACCCGACTTGAGGTAAGCTGCGGCCTGCGATGCAATAATGCGGTAGGCGTTTAGGCCATCATCGCCGCCGTCCAATGCAAGCATCGGATCGTAATTGCGCACATCAACAGCAAGATCATTTATGACTTTACTGACTATATAAGGCGGATTTGAGATGATGAGATCATAGCGCTCAGTCACATTTTCAAACCAGTCCGATTGTATCGTTGAGAAACGGTTTTGGAGCTGATGGCGCTCGGCATTTTGTACCGCCATTTCAAGTGCTTTTGGTTCCAGATCAGTTGCCGTCGCTGTAGCCAAAGGTGCTTGGCTTAAAATTGCGAGCGCGATCGCGCCAGTGCCAGTGCCCAAATCCAAAATGGAGCATGTGCCGCTTAGAGCAATGCGTTCATGGACGAATGGCAGTGCCATTTCCACGAGGATTTCTGTGTCGGGACGCGGGATGAGGGTGGCTTCATTAAGGCCAAGCGTTAGGCCGTAAAATTCCCGTTCGCCCATAATGCGGTGAACGGGCTCCCGCAGCAGGCGGCGTTCAACGAAAGCAGCAAAGGTATCGCTTTGGCTTAGCGTCAACCGTTTATCAGGCGCGGTCATGCGGTCAATTGTCGTGGCGCCGCAAACATGTTCGAGAAGAAGCGCTGCATCCATGTCGGGCGTTTCTAAACCCGCTTCGCGAAACTTTTTGCGCGCATCGCGATACGCTTGTTCGATGCTTAGACCTTCAATGCGCGTTGTCAACCGATCAACCTTCCAGATTTTCGGTCAGCAAAGTCGCCTGATAATCGGCGATAAGAGGATTAATGACATCATTGAGATCACCTTCCATCACCCGATCAAGCTTATAAAGCGTTAAATTGATACGGTGATCGGTCACGCGCCCTTGCGGGAAATTATATGTGCGAATGCGCTCTGAGCGGTCGCCGGAGCCAACTTGCAGACGGCGGTTTTCAGAACGTTCATCAGCGGCCTTTTGGCGCTCCATATCATATAATCTGGCACGCAATACTTCCATTGCCCGCGCACGGTTTTGGTGCTGAGATTTTTCTGCCTGCACAACAACGACGCCAGTTGGAATATGCGTGATGCGAACGGCACTGTCGGTCGTGTTAACGTGCTGGCCACCAGCACCTGATGCGCGCATTGTGTCGATGCGAATATCTTCGGTGCGAATAGCAATGTCGACTTCTTCGGCTTGCGGTAAAACGGCGACAGTTGCGGCTGATGTGTGAACACGTCCGCCTGATTCTGTTTCAGGTACACGCTGAACGCGGTGAACGCCGGATTCGAATTTGAATTTCGCAAACACGCCGCGGCCAGTAACCGTTGCGATGATTTCTTTAAAGCCGCCTGCGTCACCTTCACTTTGTGAAATGACTTCAACTTTCCAGCCATTTTCAGAAGCAAAACGCTCATACATACGAAACAAATTGCCAGCAAAAAGCGCAGCTTCTAGCCCGCCTGTTCCGGCTCTAATCTCTAAAATTGCACTTTTACTGTCAGCAGCATCTTTGGGCAGCAGCAAGACTTGGATGTCTTGCTGCAGGCCTTCAATCGCTTCTTCTACTTCTTCAAGCTCAATCTCTGCCAGCTCACGCATTTCCGCATCTGTCGTACGGTCAGCAAGCATCGTATCAAGTTCAGCTTTTTCAGATGTCTTGGCGCGGTATTGGCGGATGTTTTTTACAAGATCTTCCAGATCGGAATATTCACCAGCCAATTTTACATAGGTTTCGGCGTCAGGCCCTTCAGCCATTTGTGATTCAAGCATTTCAAAACGCTTGACCATTTGGTCCATCTTGTCGTCAGGCAATTCTATCATGCGTGAAATAAATCTCGTTTAAGCTCAATGTCTTTGTGGGCCGCAATTTCAAATGTAAAAGAGGCATCTACTTTTGCGGAAACCGCTCTAAAGCGGTATATCATGCTTTTCAGCGAAATCTTCAATAAGTGTTCGGGCGCAGCGGTCTGGAATGCCATTTTCCAAACACGGCAATAATTCATTGCGCAGCGCTCCGATATCGGTTTTTAGCAGCGCATCTTTAACAGGGCCAATGCCCGCAGGTGACATCGATGTCTTGTTAATGCCAAGGGCTAGGAGCGCGAGTGCTGTTATAGGCCTTGATGCAATTTCACCGCATAATGTGAGCGATGTGCCATGCTCTTTGGCTTTGTCAGCGATTGATTTAAGCGCGCGCAGAAACGGAATGCCTAAAGTGTCAAACCGGCCTGCGACATGGCTGTTACCGCGATCTGTTGCCATAAAGAACTGGAAGAGATCGTTTGAGCCAATGGAAATGAAGTCGGCTTCTTTCATCAAATTGTCGAGGTCAAACAAAAGGCTTGGCACTTCTAACATGGCGCCAAGGCGCACTTTGTTGGGTAGGCCATGACCAAATTTTGAAAGATGACGTACTTCGTTTTGAATAAGCTCGCGCGATTGTCTGAGCTCCAAAATTTCAGAGACCATCGGCACCATTAAGCGCAGTTCACTGCCTGCGGATGCACGCAAAAGCGCACGCAATTGAGTTCGGAAGAGGCCAGGCCGATCAAGCGCCAAACGAATGGCGCGCCAGCCAAGGGCAGGGTTTTCTTCATCAGGTGCATTGCGGAAATATGGAAGAACCTTGTCGCCGCCAATATCGAGTGTGCGGAATGTAACGGGCCTGCCACCGCTTTCAGAAATGACGGCGCGGTACAGTTTTTCCTGCGCATCGGCTTTGGGGAAAGTCGAGGCAACCATAAATTGAAGTTCGGTTCTAAATAGGCCTATGCCGCTGGCACCTGATTCTTCCAGTTGAGGCATGTCGACCATCAGGCCAGCATTCATCATCAGCGAAAATTCTTCGCCATCTTTTGTGATATTTGGCTGCGTGCGTAATGCGCGGTACTCTTCTTGGCGTTTGGCACGGAAGCGCACTTTTTCAGCAAAGGCCAATTGAACGTCTTGCTGCGGGCGCAAGTGAACATCACCGGCAAGGCCGTCAACAATGATCGCGTCGCCATTTTCTGAAACTGCAACAACGCCTTTGGCTTGCCCGACAACCGGAATGCCCATTGCGCGTGCAACAATGACAACATGGCTGGTGGGTGCGCCATCTTCGAGGACAAGGCCGCGCAATGTGTCGCGTGGATAGTCCAAAAGTTCTGCTGCGCCCATCGTGCGCGCGATCAAAATAGCATCTTGCGGCATATTGCTCGCTTTGGCACCGGCATTACCCACCAATTGGCGTAGCAAGCGATTGGCCAAATCATCAAAGTCGCTTAAGCGTTCGCGCATAAATGGATCATTGATCGATTGCATCTTCGCGCGCATGTCGCTTTGTACTTTTTCAACGCCTGCTTCGGCGGTCAGGCCGTTGCGCACCGCTTCTTCCATGCGCCGAACCCAGCCTTTGTCATGCGCGAACATGCGGTAGGTTTCGAGAATTTCGCGGTGTTCACCCTCAAAGGCGACTTCGCGTCGTGCAAGCATGTCATCAATTGTCAGGCGAAGGCCCCGAATGGCTTTCTCAAGCCTTTCTAATTCTGCGTCCGTATCTTCGTTGAACAGGTTGGTGACGACAACACGTGGCTCATGCAAAACAACATGGCCAAGACCAATGCCATCAGACAGGCTTTGCCCATGGTGTGAAACCGGTTTTTCCATGTCCAGCTCAACGCCAGCGGTGGATAAGCCTTTTAGATCACCTTGGGCGATGAGTTCGCCAATAACCATGGCGACGGTTTCCATGGCTTCGACTTCATCGTCGGAATAAACGCGGTGCGCTTCATTTTGGATAACCAGAACGCCGAGCGTGCGGCCAGCGCGCAAAATAGGCACGCCAAGGAAGGAATGATAAAGTTCCTCTCCTGTCTCCGGTAGATATTGGAACGCTGGATGTCTTTGCGCTTCAGATAGGTTTAACGCCCTTGATGAGGATGCAATCGTGCCGACGAGACCTTGGCCAAGGCGCAATTGTGATAAGTGAACAGCATCAGGGTTTAGACCGAAAGTGGCATAAAGCTCCAATATGCTATCGGCGCGCAGTACATAGGCAGAGCAAACCTCTGCAACCATTGATTGGGCGATTTCTTCAACGAAGCGATCAAGACGCGTTTGTGGGTCCATCGGCTTCACCATGATCTGGCGAATCCGTTTTAGTAATACTCTTGGGCCGGCGTCTACATCCCGCATCTAATTGCAATACCTCTTTCACGGCACGCAAATCACATAAGCGTACCGGTTTATTCAGGTGTGATTTTGAACTGCAAGTTAAGCCTTGTCGAGACCATAAACTTTATGAAGCGTTCTTACAGCCAGTTCTGCATAAGGTCCGTCGATCAAAATAGAAATTTTAATCTCTGATGTTGTGATCGCACGGATGTTGATGCCTTTATCAGCCATCGCTTTAAATGCCGTTGCTGCAACACCTGTGTGTGAACGCATGCCAACACCGATAACAGAAACTTTCACCAAGCCTGCTTCGGACTGAACTTCATCAAAGCCAATTTTGCTTTTATTCTCGGTTAAAAGAGCAACCGCTTTTTCAAGATCGCCGTGCGGCACGGTAAATGTCATGTCTGTATATTTTCCGTCGCCGGAAATATTTTGGACAATCATATCAACATTGATGCCGCCTTCGGCCAGTGGGCCGAAAATTGCCGCTGACACGCCGGGGCGGTCATCAAGCTGACGCAGTGAGATTTGCGCTTCGTCTTTTGCATAAGCAATGCCGGTAACGATCTGCTTTTCCACGATTTCATCCTCATCACAAATCAGTGTGCCGGGCGGATTTTCAAAATCGCCCATTCCGGGTGCGTCCGGCGCTTCAAAACTGGAACGCACAAAGGTGCGTACATTATGTACCATAGCCAGTTCAACAGAACGGACCTGCAATACTTTCGCCCCAAGTGAGGCCATTTCAAGCATCTCTTCATAAGAGACCTTGTTCAATCTGCGCGCGTTTGGCTCAATGCGCGGGTCGGTCGTATAAACCCCATCAACATCCGTATAGATGTCGCAGCGATCAGCTTTAATGGCCGCTGCAATGGCAACCGCGCTTGTATCAGATCCGCCCCGGCCCAGTGTGGCAATACGGTTATCTGGGCCAATACCTTGAAAACCAGCAACAACAGCAACTTGACCAAGGCCCAAGCGGCGAACCATTTCCGAACCTTCAATTTCCATGATGCGGGCGGCGCCATGGGCATTGTCGGTTTTAATCGGAATTTGCCAGCCAAGCCAAGAGCGCGCATCAACGCCTAGGTTCTGCAAGGTAATGGCGAGAAGTCCGGCTGTTACCTGTTCGCCCGATGCTACGATTGAATCATATTCACGCGCATCATGCATTGGAGAGGCTTCACGGGCCCAGCCAACAAGCTCATTGGTTTTGCCCGCCATGGCAGAAACTACCACAGCGACTTCGTGTCCTGCATCGGTTTCACGCTTCACATGTTTGGCAACATTGCGAATGCGTTCAATATCGGCGACGGACGTGCCGCCAAATTTCATGACAATGCGGGCCATTTTGCGATGCTCGACTATTGGTCGTTGGACTAAATAATTACTGCGCGCTCCTTAGCGAAAACTTTTCATACCTGCAAGCTTGTCGCGTGTTAAAGCGATCTGCGGCACTGTGCCTCTTGACTTGAGGGCACTGACGCTCAATCTCTTGGCGATAAGGAGCTTGCCATGTCCGCAGAAAATGCCACAACAATTGATCAGGAAGATGTTGACCGTTTTTCAGCAATGGCTGCTGAATGGTGGGACCCTGCTGGTAAGTTTAAGCCATTACACAAGTTCAATCCGGTGCGTTTGCGCTATATTCGCGAGACAGTGACTGAGCATTTCGAGCTTGATGTTTCAAAAGATAAGCCATTTTCTGGATTGCGTGTTCTGGATATTGGCTGCGGCGGCGGTCTATTGTGCGAGCCTATGACACGCATGGGCGCGGATGTTGTGGGCGCCGATGCGTCAGAAAAAAATATTGAAATTGCTAAAATTCATGCAAACCAGTCAGGACTGGCGATAGATTACCGCGCGACAACTTCTGAAAACCTTGATGCGAATGGTGAGAAGTTCGACGTTGTTTTGAACATGGAAGTTGTTGAGCATGTTTCCGATGTTGATCTATTTTTGAAATCCTGTGCACATATGGTCAAACCGGGTGGTTTGATCTTTATCGCGACAATTAACCGAACAGCTAAAGCGCGGGCATTGGCGATTTTTATGGCGGAAAATGTTTTGCGTTGGTTGCCTAAAGGCACGCACCAATTTGAAAAACTGGTCAAGCCATCTGAAATTGATGCTGCACTGGATGGGACAGGCGTTTCTGTTTTTAAGCAGAGCGGCGTTTTCTACAATCCATTGACGGATGACTGGCGTTTATCAAAAGATATGGATGTTAATTACATGGTTGTTGCGAAGCGAGACGCCGATACATAAGGCCTGTCTAGTTCAACTTCTCATCGTCTGGAACATCGGGTAGGGGCATGAGTTCGACGCCTTCATCCAAAAGCTCGGCAACTTCCTCATTAGACGCTTTCCCATAAATGGGCCTACTATCGGCTTCACCGTAATGTATTTTGCGCGCTTCTTCTGGAAACTTATCGCCTACATTATCGGCTTTGGATTTCACTTCTCTAGCAAATTCCATCATCTTGGACATAATTTCGGCCTGCGCTTTTTGCCCAGCGGCGACTTGGATTTTTTCTTTTTGGCGGCCTGTCGAAACAGATGGTGCCATCAATGATTTGGCCACTTCATGCGTGCCGCAAATAGGGCATTCCAAAAAACCACGCTTTGATTGCGTTTCAAAATCATCATTTGATTTAAACCAACCTTCAAAGGCGTGGGTGTTTTTACATTCAAGTGAAAATTTCATGAATTTATTCGGTATGCTGTGTTTCAACCCGGTACGGGCGAGCGTTTTTCAAATTCGGTATTTTTTTACGCGCTTCTACAGATTTAGATATGTCGATATCGGCTATAATATAACCAGGTATATCGTCGGCTTTTTCAGCCAGAACAGTTCCCCAAGGATCAACAATGATTGAGTGGCCATATGTTTCGCGGGTATCTTCATGGGTGCCGCCTTGTGCCGCGGCGATTACATAAGCCCCATTTTCTATGGCGCGCGCGCGCTGAAGAACGTGCCAATGGGCTTCACCCGTTTGTCTGGTAAAAGCTGCTGGTGTGGTCAAAACATTCGCGCCTGCCAAGGCTTGATCGCGGAAAATATTTGGAAAGCGCACATCATAGCAAATGGCAAGGCCAAGTGTCATTTCACCGGCTTGAACGATTTGCGTTGCCTCGCCTGGCTCGTAAACAGCGCTCTCACGCCAGCTTTCACCATTGTCGAGATCCACATCAAACATATGGATTTTGTCATATGTCGCCGCACGGATGCCTTGAGGTGAGAAAAGTGCTGCACGGTTGGCAACCTTGCCGCCTTCCAGCAATATCGGTGTAGAACCAATATGCAGCCAAATGTTCAATTCTTTGGCAAGGCTTGCTGCTATGCCAAGAACGAGATCATCTTGATCTGGCTTTATCGCAGCCATCAAAGCTTTGCGATCTTTTTGCAAAAGCCCTGTCATCTCTGGCGTTTGAATATATTGAGCACCATCGGCGGCCGCATCGCGCACCAATTTATCCATCGCGGTAATATTTGCGGCGACATCAATGCCGGACCGCATTTGAATTGCTGCACAGCGCATATTTAAGCTTTCAAAAGTTGGTCAAGTTTACCGGCACGTTCCAGCGCCATAAGATCATCACAGCCGCCAATATGAAGCTCACCGATAAAGATTTGCGGGAACGTAGCGGCGCCGTTTGATTTCTGTATCATTTCTTTTTTAAGCGCAGGATCAAAAGTTGCATCATGTTCTTTGTACGATACTTTTTTCTTATTGAGCAGCGATTTTGCTGCTGAACAGAAGCCGCACATTTTGCGCGTATAGATTGTTACTTTTGCCATTGTTTTTCCTAACGTTTCAAACGCGTATATAGGCGCTGTTTGTCTTTGAGCAAATGCAATTTGCATCAATTTACAGTGTTCAATTAGCTTGAGCTAATTTTGTGCGGCTCAATGAATTGTGGAACCACTTGGCTAAAGGTCAAAACATAAACCTTGGCTGCGCCTGATTTTTGCAATGCTTTGGCCGCTGCATTCACCGTTGCGCCGGTGGTCAGAACATCGTCGATCAACAAAATTGTTCGCCCCGCAATCTGTATGTGTTGATCTGCAGGCACAATAAACGTGCCGCGCACATTTTCCTGCCTTTGGCGCAAATTAAGGCCAACTTGCTGCCGTGTCGGCTTTTTTCTTAACAATGCAGATGGGCAATGGGTTTTGCTCGTTTTTTTGGCAATGACACGGGCCAGCTCAGCGGATTGATTATAGCGGCGCGAGAAATAACGCCATCGGTGCAGGGGAACGGGCACGACCAAATCTGCTTCATCAATAAATTCGCGTCCTGCTCGGATCATCCAATCGGCCATCCATGGCGCAAGATCTGTTCTATCCGCGTATTTTAAGCGCGTTACCAATTGCCGAGCGATGCTCAAATGTATAGTTGCTGAACGCGCGGCATGATAATGAGGCGGATTGGCGATGGCGTTTGCACTGACAGCGCCAAGGCCAAAATCGACAGTGAAAGGCGTGCCGTTTATTTCACAATAGGGACGTTCGATAAATTGAAGCTTGGACCAGCAATTTGCACAAACAACTCCTTGCTTGGTAACAAAAGCGCCGCAACCAAGACAAACATCGGGAAATAGAGTTCCAAAGACGGAACGACTTGCATTTTTCGCCCAAGTTCTCATTTGTAGTTTCAAAACAATCAGCCTTGATGAAAGCAGTTTATGAGTATCCGCACCATTATTGATAAAAAGCAAGTTGATGCAGCAGTTCAGCGTGCAGAACGGCTCAACATTACCGGTGCAGATTTTTTGCTCACCCGCATTTTAGAGGACTTAAAAGATCGCCTCGATATTACGAACCGAAAATTTAAATCAGGCCGGTTTGTAAGTATGTACCCAAGCTTTGTTCGGGCGCATTTCGATGATCAAAAAACGCTGCAAATATCTGCGGCTATGGATGATGTGCAATTACGGCATGGGGACATATTGGGGCTTGATGCGCAGTCTGAAGATTTGATTATCGATGTTGCGAGCCTTCATCAAGCCAATGATATGCCGGGTATGTTGATACAATATTGCCGTGCGCTAAAGCCGGACGGCCTTTTTCTAGCCTGTGTTCCTGGCGGCGACACACTCACGGAGCTGCGCCAAAGCTTGTTTGCGGCAGAAAGTAAAATTTCAGGTGGTGTGAGGCCGCGTGTCTTGCCATTTATGGATGTGCGCGATGCTGGCGGACTTTTGCAGCGCGCAGGATTTGCCTTGCCAGTCACTGATATTGATAGCGTTGTTGTGCGCTATGACACGATGTTAGATCTTATGCTGGATTTACGTGCAATGGGAGCAACCAACACGCTTGTTGAAAGACAAAAGAGTTTAAGCCGCCGTGATCTTTTTCATAATGCTGCTCAACATTATGCAGAGAATTTTGCTGATTCAGATGGGCGAATTCGTGCGACATTTTCATTTATATGGATGTCTGGATGGGCGCCGGATGCATCGCAGTCACAGCCACTCAAACCCGGTAGTGCAACACAAAGCCTTGCCAAAGTGTTGAAAGACAGAACGGCAAACAGTTAGTTCATTGCTGTATTGATCTTTGAACCATTGTCGGCAAAAAGGTACTCAATCGCATCAAATGCGTTTGAAACACCTGCTATAATTGCCAATGACAACATTGTAGCGATTAATGCGTATTCAATCGCTGTTGCACCGCATTCGTTAGATAAAAATTGTTTTAGCATCTGAAAAAATCCTTGAGCTCAATTATCTAACCCAAATAAGTTAATGTATGCATTAGAAATGCAGCATGCTGAATTGGTTTCGGTTTTTGATTAACTCAAGCTGAAGAATATTTTCGGCATTTTAACAATCGCCGATTGGCGCGCCATTGGTTTGAATGATACATTTTGCGACAGGGCTTTTTTGCAAAACAGATCGCCTTATTGTGTATGATTTTTGAGGGCTTGCGCTGTTTCGCGTGCTTGCTGTTGTAAAGGGATCAATGTTGTTTGCAAGCGTATGAAAACTTTGACTAGCACCGTTATTGCGATCAAGGAATGGAGTTGCGAAAAGTCCTAAGGCTACGGCTACGCCGCCAAAAAGAAGTGCAATGCGTAGGGTGTTGTTTTTTCTCGGCGCAGTTTGGCGTTCATCTTCACCGCGAATTATTGCCCATTCCAATTCGTCACTCATAACGCAAACTCCGTAATAGTAATCGTCGTCATCTAAGTAATGACTATTATCAGTTTTGATTAAACGATTGATTAACGATGTTGAACGTTTGTGATGGGAGCTTGTTAACGCAGCAAATCTTGAAGCACAGGGATCAAGGGCTCGTCTGCCGGTGGCATAGGATAATCACGTAATTTTTCAGGGCGAACCCATTTAAGTGTCTGATTTTCCTGCGGCATTGGAATTCCTTCAAATTTACGACAAATGAATAATGGCATCAGGAGATGGAATTTTTCATAGGCGTAACTGGCAAATGTTAAAGGGGCAAGGCATGCCGTTTGGGTTGTAATGCCGAGCTCTTCTTTAAGTTCTCGCACAAGACTTTCTTCGGGCGTTTCGCCTTGTTCGATTTTTCCGCCTGGAAATTCCCACAAGCCTGCCAGTGATTTTCCCTCAGGACGCTGAGCCAGCAATATTCGGTTGTCGGTATCAACAAGCGCGCACGCTGTAACAAGGAGCATATCACTCATGATGATCATTTTTTCTGGTACGGTACACATAGGAATAAACTTCAGAGAAGCCCAAGCGACTATAAAGCGCGTTGGCACCCTTATTGGCTGCTTCTACTTGTAACCAAGCTGTTTTGGCGCCTTGCTGGCGGGCCCAGCGCAATGCTGTTCGCACGATAGAACGGCCATATCCCATGCCATGACAATCATGGCGTACACCAATGTCAAAAAGGCCAGCCATATCATTGTCACGTACACATAATGCACACGCAACGGGGCCTTTATCATCTTCCATGACGAACATACCACTGGGCGGACGGATTGCCTCTAGAACTTCGGTAAGTCCAGGTTTGCGCTCAGGGTCTTCACCCCTGATCGTGATGGATGCATCAACGAAGCGCCCGATGTCTTTGCCCGGCAATTGATAAATGCCTGAATCAAGGTCCATATCTTTCAATGTTGCCATGAGTACGTGCGTTTCAGCAATGCGTTGCCAACCTTCCTTGTCAAAATGTGCTGCCAAGGGGGCGGGCGCAAGCGGGGAAAGCCTGAAAACCAATGGCCTGTTATAGGATGCAAAGCGATGCTCCATACGGGCAATACGGTTTTCAAAATCACGTTGATCCGCAGGGTCGAGCGGATTGACCGAGTTTAACCTGCGTGAAGGGTGGCTTGCTGTGAGCCTTACGGCCCAGCTTCCGTCATAATGAACAGATGCAGCGGGCCATGCACGAAAACCAACGGCTTCCAGTCGTCTTACAAGTGAAAGTTTAGGCAAAGGCTTCAACAACTCCTACTGCGCAATTAGAGAAGGTAACATAATAGGTTTAGCTTCTGTAATCGCCGTTGATTTCTACGTATTCTTTGGTCAAATCGCAGCCCCATGCGATAAAGCGTTCCGAGCCAAGGCCAATGTCGACGCCGATGACGATCTCATCATTTTTCATATAAGCGGCGCATTTTTCTTCGCTATAGCCTTCTTCGCGCTCACCGTCTCTTGCAACGATAATATCGCCAAAGCGAATTTGAAGGCGATCGCGGTCGGCTGGTTCGCCAGCTTTGCCAACAGCCATAACAACGCGGCCCCAATTGGCGTCTTCGCCAGCAATCGCCGTTTTTACAAGCGGAGAGTTTGCGATGGACATTGCGATTTTCTTGGCGGCATCTTGCGATGTTGCGCCTTCAACCTCAACACGCATAACTTTGCGGATGCCTTCACCGTCGCGAATGATTTGCATAGCAAGATCATGAAGCACAGCATGAAAGGCTGCTTTGAACGCGGCTAGTTTTTCATCATCAGGATTTGTGAATTCTTCCGCGCCTGTTGCAAACGCCAGCAGGGTATCAGAGGTGGATGTGTCACCGTCAACGGTCACGGCATTGAATGTCGTTTTGGTCGATGCAGATAGGTAATCTTGCAAAACAGCGGCAGAAACAGGAGCATCTGTTACCACATAGGCAAGCATTGTCGCCATATCAGGGGCGATCATACCTGCGCCCTTGCTCATGCCATTAATCGTGTAGTTTTTGCCGTCAATGCTCGCCGTTTGGGTTGCAACTTTGGCAAATGTATCGGTCGTCATAATGGCTTGCGCGCTTTGATACCATGCATCTGGCTCAGCGGTTTTAACCATCTGCTCGATGTGGCCTTCAAATTTTGTCGCATCCAAAGGCTCGCCGATCACACCTGTTGAAGAAAGATATACTTCATCAATGGCGCAATTGGCTGCTTTTGCAGCGATTTCAGCTGTAAGCTTTGTTGCCGCTATGCCTTTTTTGCCGGTAAAGGCATTTGCATTGCCCGAATTGACAATAAGTATTTTTGCGCGGCCTTTAGGCAAATGAGCACGGCAAAGGTCAACCGGCGCTGACGGGCATTTTGATTTTGTAAACACGCCTGCAACGGCTGCGGGCTGATCAAAAATCATCGCCATCACATCTGTGCGGCCTTTATATTTTATGCCTGCCTCAGCTGTGGCCAGCGTAACGCCTTTAATTGGCGGCAATACTGGCACCTGTTTTGGTGCCAGTGGGGATACAGGTGATGGTTTCGCCATGTTTACTGTGCTTCTTGTTCCGCGATTGCTTTTTCATAAGCTGCTTTGAGCGCTTCATCTTCGATGTTTATTTCAGCTGTGTCACGAAGACCTTTGATGTAGTTGAAATATTTTTCACGCAATAAAGTTGCGCGGATTTGCGGCTGAACCTGTTCAAATGCTGGTGGCTGAACAGGGCGAATGTCTTTCACCAAAATCACATGATAACCAAATTGTGTTTTAACGGGCTCTTTGGTGTAACCGCCTGCATCAAGTGCAAAAGCAACTTCTTCAAATTCAGGAACCATGCGGCCTTTTGTGAAATAGCCCAGATCACCACCTTGAGGACCAGATGGGCCTGTTGATTTTTCTTTTGCCAAATCAGTAAAATCTGCACCGTCATCAAGCGCTTTGATGATTTCTTTAGCTGCTTCTTCGGTTTCCACCAAAATATGCGCTGCGTTTACTTCATTTTCGGAAGGTGTTGCAGCAACTTCTTTGTCATAACGTGCGCGCACTTCTTCATTTGCTATGCCGTCGATGACATCTTTTCTGAACAAGATGTTATGAAGAGTGCGGTCTTCTAAAAATTTAGCGCGTTTTTTAAACTCGTCATCCTGATCAAGGCCATCTTCGCGTGCTTTTGAAGCCAGTAGCTTAATGTCGATCAGCGCCATAAGCGCGGCAAATTGCTGCTGTTCAGCAGGAACTTGGCCCAGTTGTTCGCCCATTTCACTAACCGTTAAAGCCAAATCACTTTGCATGATTGGTTCGCCGCCCAATGTGCCAATAATTTTATCTTCAGCATCTTGCGCGAATGCTGCTGTGCTGAAAACGCTGCCAATGGCAAAAATAGCTGCAGAAAGGCGCGCAACTTTACGTGTGCGAACTGCGTTCAACGGTAGGCTAGTTGACGTTAGTGTCATGGGATAATAGTCCATTTCTTTAGTTTTGCTTCGTTTTGCGATCAACAACCCGTGAACGTGGCGTATTAATGGCATTGGTCGTAGCGTTGACATCGATTAATGCCACTCTTATCTGTCCGAATGTGGCGCGTCCAGCTTGGATTTTTCAAACCTGAGTGCCAAAACTGTTCAATTGCAGCAATTGTAGCTGCAACTCATTTCAGCGACTTATCCAAGTCGGCTTTAACGGAAAGGACCATATATAATGGTCAGTATCGGCGGCATCGCAGCCAAAATCTTCGGCACGGCAAATGACCGTTATTTAAAATCATTCGACAGCAATGTTGCTGCAATCAATGCGCTTGAAAGTGAAATACAAGCGCTTTCAGATGAGCAGCTACGCGCAAAGACGGATGAGTTTCGCAAACGCATCGCAGATGGCGCAACACTTGATAGTCTTTTGGTGGAAGCCTTTGCTGTTGCACGAGAAGGATCTGTGCGCGCGTTAGGGCTTCGCCCATTTGATGTACAGCTTGTCGGCGGTATGGTTTTAAATGACGGCTCAATTTCCGAAATGCGCACTGGTGAAGGTAAAACGCTTGTTGCGGTATTACCTTCATATCTCAACGCTCTGGCAGGCAAGGGCGTTCACGTTGTTACCGTAAACGACTATCTTGCACAGCGTGACAGCGAAGAGATGGGCCGGATTTTCTCATTCCTTGGCATGAGCTGCGGCGTCATTGTTCATGGAATGGATGATGATGCGCGCAAAGCGGCGTATGATTGCGACGTGACTTACGCGACAAATAACGAACTTGGATTTGATTATCTGCGCGACAATATGAAAATGGACCGCTCGCAAATGGTGCAGCGTGAACATTTCTTTGCCGTGGTCGATGAGGTTGACTCCATTCTGGTGGACGAAGCGCGCACGCCGCTTATTATTTCAGGCCCGCTTGAAGATAAGTCCGAGCTTTACGTTCAAATCGATAAATTCATTCCGATGTTGAATGATGAAGACTTCACGATTGACGAAAAGCAAAAATCTTCGACATTTACCGAAGATGGTACAGAGCGCGTCGAAAATCTTTTGCGTGAAGCTGGCATGCTAAAAGGTGACAACCTTTATGATGTCGAGAACGTGTCAATTGTTCACCATATCAATAATGCGCTGAAAGCGCATAAGCTTTTCCAGCGCGACAAAGATTATATGGTCAAGGGTGACGATATCGTTATTATTGATGAATTTACGGGCCGCCAAATGCCTGGCCGACGCTTCTCTGAAGGCTTGCACCAGGCGCTTGAGGCAAAGGAAGGCACAACTATCCAGCCTGAAAACCAGACGCTAGCTTCTGTGACGTTCCAGAACTACTTCCGCATGTATGAAAAACTATCGGGTATGACCGGTACAGCTTCTACCGAAGCGGAAGAATTCGGCAATATTTACGGTCTTGGTGTTTCTGAAATTCCGACAAACCTTCCCGTTAAACGTATCGATGAAGACGACGAAGTTTATCGTTCTGTTGAAGAAAAATACGATGCCGTTGTGCTGGATATTATTTCTTGCCAAAACCGCAAGCAGCCGGTTCTTGTGGGCACAACATCGATTGAAAAATCTGAACTTCTTTCCAGTTTCCTTAGCAATGTTTCATATTTGCAAGCGCTGAAAGGTAAGTTGGAAAGCCGTATTGCTGCGATCAAAGAAGGCAAAGAAAAAGAGTTTGCTGAATATTTGAAGACATCGCTGAGCGATGTTGAAAACGCCATCAAGGCAGGCGGCGTGAAGCACGAAGTTCTTAATGCGCGTCAGCATGAACGCGAAGCTTTCATTGTTGCTCAGGCAGGTGTGCCCGGTTCAATCACGATTGCGACTAATATGGCTGGCCGTGGTACGGATATTAAGCTCGGCGGTAACCTGGAAATGCGTGTTGCGCAGGAACTGGGCGATGTTACGGATGAAGCCGAAATCAAAAAACGCAAAGCGGAAATTGCTGCTGAAATTGAAGTTTTGAAGAAAGAGGCGCTAGACGCTGGCGGTCTTTATGTTCTGGCGACAGAGCGCCATGAAAGCCGCCGTATTGATAATCAGTTGCGAGGCCGTTCGGGCCGTCAAGGCGACCCGGGCCGTTCTAAGTTTTATTTGTCCTTACAAGATGATCTGATGCGTATCTTTGGATCAGAGCGCATGGACGGTATGCTCACAAAGCTTGGCATGAAAGACGGCGAGGCGATTGTTCATCCGTGGATCAACAAAGCGCTTGAAAAGGCGCAGCGTAAAGTTGAAGCGCGCAACTTCGATATCCGTAAGAATCTGCTGAAATATGATGATGTGATGAATGACCAACGTAAGGTCATTTTTGAACAACGTCTTGAGGTGATGGACAGCGAAGATCTGACTGAAACAGTCACAGAAATGCGCCATGAAGTGATTGAAAACCTCATTGCCCAGCATATTCCTGAAAAAGCCTATGCTGAACAATGGCATATTGCTGAACTTAAAGAAGCGGTGATTGAGCAGCTTAACATCGATGCGCCGATTGAAGAATGGGCCGCAGAAGAAGGTATAGCTGAAGACGATATGTTGGAGCGTTTGCTCAAAGTTAGCGATGATGTTGCTGCGCAGCGTACCGAACGGTTCGGCCAAGAGATCATGACTTATGTTGAGAAGTCATTGATTTTGCAGACGATTGATGAATTGTGGCGCGAGCATTTGGTTGCGCTTGATCATTTGCGTTCTGTTGTTGGCTTTAGAGGCTATGCGCAGCGTGACCCATTGCAAGAATATAAGCAGGAAGCTTTTGAACTGTTCCAAACAATGCTTGCAAGTTTACGTGTTTCAGTAACGTCAAAATTGATGCGTGTGGAAATTGTACGCGATGCCGCTGATGCACCAGAGCCTGAATTGCCTGAAATGGAAGGTCGCCACATTGACGGTACAACGGGCGAAAACGACTTTGGCGAAGGTTCAAGCCCTGCTGGTGCCGCGGCTGCGCTGTCTTCTGCTGCGCTTGGGTTTGTTGCACCTGAGGACCGCGATCCCGAAAACCCTGAAACATGGGGTAAAATTGGTCGTAACGAGGCATGTCCGTGTGGTTCGGGCAAGAAATTTAAACATTGCCATGGTGCATTTGCATAAATTTTAAAGCCAATTCTGATCTAATTGAGAGGGCCTGCACGAATTATTAATCGTGCAGGCCCTTTGCGTTAGTGCTTGGTTTACCATGTCTTTCAGCAATTTGAACGCGGCTCATATACGAACAAAATTTTAAGCCAATCGGCGTATAACCCACTCATATTCAATTTATGGGTGAAGACATTGCGGTTCTCTGCAGTACAAACAGCTGAAACATTCTTTCCAACGTCGCTTTTTGCGCGTTTGCGGCCCTTCGCCGAGCGTTTAGATATTGCGCTGTCTGGTACGGATGATGCTTCTAGCGCGCAACGCGCTTCAGTTATTGCTTTTTCTATCCGCATATTTAGCGCTGCAATCGCCTTTGTAAGCCAAGTTGTCCTTGCTCGTTTTATGGGCGCTTATGAATATGGCATTTTTGTCATGGTATGGATTGCCATGATCGTCATAGGCAATTTGTCATGCCTTGGTTTTCCCACGGCAATCATTCGGTTTCTGCCGCAATATCGTGAGAAAAACGATCTTGAAGGTATGCACGGCATTTTGCTGACAAGCCGGGTTTTCGTATTGCTGAGCTCTACAATCGCAGCATTAGCTACGATTTGCGTTGCCTATTATGGTTCAAATTTCTTTGATAGCCACTATGTCTTGCCATTCATTGTTGGTGTTTTTGCACTGCCTATGATCGCATTGGGTGATATGCTTGATGGTACGGCGCGCGCCAATAGCTGGCCTATTAGGGCCCTTGCGCCTACATATTTGCTGCGCCCATTATTCATCTTGGCATTGATGGTTGGCGCTTGGCTTTTAGATTATCCGGTCAATGGGGTGACGGGGTTAGTATGCGCTGTCATCGCAAGCTATTTCAGCACTCTTATCCAACATTTTGTCATCATACGGGGTTTGGATCGGACATATAAAAAAGCTAAACCGCGCATTGAAATGAAGAATTGGATATTGGTTGCGCTTCCTATTTTTCTCGTGGACGGCTTCTTTTCTTTGCTCGTGCACGCCGATGTTTTTATGGTTGGCATTATGTTGGACCCCGAAAGCGTGGGTATTTATTACGCAACCGCAAAAACCTTAGCCCTTGTCCATTTTGTTTTCTTTGCTGTCAAAGCAGGTGTTTCTAACCTGTTCGCAGCGCGCATCGACGATGATGATAAATCCGCATTGCGTTTGTTGGCGCGCCGCTCTGCGACTTGGACATTCTGGCCATCACTGATCATGGGCATTATCGTGCTTGCTGCTGGCCCGCTGTTGCTTTCGATGTTCGGTACAGCTTTCCGTGAAGGCTATCCTGTTCTGTTTATCATGGTCACGGGTGTGGTGCTTAGAGCAAGCATTGGCCCTGCTGAAAACCTTTTGAACATGTCGGGTAATCAGAACATTTGCGCGACTGTATTTGGAGCTGTACTAGCGATTAACATCGCTTTGAACCTGATTTTGATACCTCAATTTGGCATTTATGGTGCTGCTGCTGCGACCGCCATTGCCACCGTTTTTGAAACACTAGCCCTGTTCTACATAGTACGGGTGCGAATTGGTGTTTCAATGTTTGTATTTTCGCCCGCCCTTGATGAGGAAGTTTCATAAAATGTCTGCATTGCCGATTATTGATGAAGAGATTGCTGAAACACCGCTTGTTATGCCAGGTACGCCTGCAAGCCAGATTACAGGCAATATTCCTGAAGTTAGCCGCCTGTCGAAAGGCAGCCGCCATTTTCGGGTTTTCCCAGCCAAAGCAGGTTTTGATCTTTTGCCGGCAATTGAGCGCGCTGGTGATTATTGCATAGAACCGAATGTGTTTTTCAGCCCACGCTTTTGCGTACCGGCGATGCCACGCCTTGATGAGCGTCAGGTGCGCCTATTGGTGCTTCAAGATTCAGATGATCGTTCTTCTGAAACCCGTTTTTTGATGCCGTTCACCGTAGAAAAGCCTGGTTTTGCTATCGGGCCTGATCTTATTCGCGCTTGGGCAAACCCTTATGGACCATTGGGAACGCCGATTGTTGAGCGCCGCGAAGCGATGCAGATCATTGAAGATTTGTTTGGTACGCTATCATTGCCAACTGTTCCTTTGCCGAAGATCATCGCGTTTCCCGATGTCATGTTGAATAGCCCTGTTGTTTCTCTTTTGAGATCTGTTGCGCTTTCCAATGGCTTGCCTCTGGCCACTACACGTAGCGTCAAACGGCCCGTTCTAGATGCGACTGCCGATGCAGATGTTTACTTTAAAGAAAGTATGGGCAGCCACCACCGCCGAGACTTCGGGCGCCTGTGGCGCAAGATGGAGGGGGAGGGCGATTTTGTTTTCGAGATTGCGCGTAATCCGACTGAAATACGTCAGGGTATGGAGGAGTTTCTGCTCCTTGAAAATGCAGGTTGGAAAGGCAAGCAACGCACTTCACTCGCGTCGGACCGATTGCGGGCAGCTTTTGCACGTGAAGCGGTGAACTCGCTGGCGGAGGTTGATAAATGCCGTATCTATATGTTGAAGTTGGATAACCGCGTTATTGCTTCGCTCATTGTGTTTATCGAAAGCGGTTCAGCTTGGACATGGAAAATCGCTTATGATGAAACCATGCGTGCGTTCTCACCGGGCAAATTGCTGATGGTGCGCACAACTGAAGCACTCTTGGATGACCCGAACATTACATTTGCCGACAGCTGCGCTTCTGAAGATCATCCGATGATGTCACATCTTTGGCAGGATAATGCCGAGATGGCGACGCTTGTGATTGGTGTTGATCCAAGTAAAGAACGTGAAGTGCGCCAAGCGGCAGCTCAAATGGACCTGTATAGTTCGACGAAGAAAACAGCCAAAAATGTGAGTGCACGTTTAAAACACATGCTTGGAAAACGATAAGCAGGAACGTTTGTTCTAGCTGCGAAATGCTTTGCGAATAATTTTACCCGTTTCGGTCATCGGAATCGAATCGACGAAATTTATCTCGCGCGGGTATTCATGGGCCGATAGACGCGTTTTCACAAAGTCGCGGATTTGCAATTTTAGCTGCTCGCTTGGCCGCTCATTTTCAACAAGTTTGATATGGGCCACAATGATTTGTGTGCGTGTTGCATCTGCTTTTCCCGTAACGGCAGCCAGCTCAATGGCTGGGTGGGCGGTCAAGCAATCTTCAATTTCAGTCGGGCCAATACGGTAACCAGCAGAGATAATAATATCATCGTTGCGACCGACAAAATGGACATAACCTTCGTCATCGCACAATGCGCGGTCGCCGGTTAGCAACCAGTCGCCTTTGAACTTTTTGGTGGTCTCTGTCTCATTGTTGAAATATCGCAGGAACATGACGGGGCTATCGTTTTTAACGGCAATTTCCCCAACTTCGCCCGTTTTAGCAATTTTTCCTTCTTCATCAAGAACCACGACTTGATGGCCTGGAACCGCTTTGCCCATCGAGCCAGATTTAATTGTGCCAAGTTCATGGCAGGCACTGATGATCGCATTACATTCTGTCTGGCCGTAAAATTCGTTGATGCTGACGCCGAAGTGTTGTTTTGCCCATTCCAGCGTTTGCCCGCCCAGCGCTTCACCTGCAGAACCGATGGAGCGAATATTTAATTTGGAGGCTTTGCTTAAATTGGATTGCATCAATTTTAATGCTGTTGGCGGCATGAAAATATTGCGAATCTCAGCCTTGCCTATGAGGTCTATCGCCCAGTCTGCTTCAAATTTTGGAGCGCGCGCTGCAACGACGGTTACGCCAAAATAAAGGGCAGGCAGCAAAGCGTTTAATAGACCGCCAGCCCAAGCCCAATCAGATGGTGTCCATAGGCGGTCACCATTTTGAGGCATGAAGCCTTGCGCCATTTGGATACCCGGAAGATGGCCCAGTAGAACACGGTGTGCGTGTAATGTGCCTTTGGGCTGTCCAGTGGTGCCAGATGTAAAAAGCATCATCGCAGGGTCATCAGCCAGTGTGTTGGCGAATGGGTAATTGGTGGATGCTTTTGAAATTAAGTCATCAAAATTATACGCGTTACCTGTGCGCCCAACTGAAATCCTTATTTGTAAATTGGGTAGGTTGGAGTGAATGATGCTTAAACGTTCCAAGCCTGCGTTATCAGCAATGAAAGCGCGCGCGCCTGATGCTGTAAGGCGATGTTGCATTGCTTCTGGCCCAAATTGCATGGCAAGCGGAACGGCGATTGCGCCGAGTTTATAAATGCCTAAGTGAGCGATGGCAGCCTCAATGCTTTGAGGAAGCATGATGGCGACGCGGTCACCGCGCTTTATGCCAATGCCATCCAATGCAGAAGCAAAACGGCTTGATCGCTCGGCTAGTTGTTTAAAGTTAAGCGTTTGCGGTGTTCCAGATGAATAATCAATAATTGCAGGCTTATCAGGCGTTAAGCTTGCAATAGCGTCCGCGCAGGCAACGCCAATATTGAAACGCTTCGGTATGTTCCAGCGAAACCGTGACACTAAGTCTGCATGACATTTTGGGCTTTCGGGCAACATTATAATACTCGGGACATGCACATCATGCTGCCCCGTTTAAGAGTTTTGTGCAGTGCACGCAAAGAAAAACTGTTCTGCGTCGTTTTGCAGGCGCCGTCTATCTGTTGATTTTGCTAAAGGGCTCTGGCCTGCCAAGCAGATATCCTTGAACTTCATCGCAATTGCTTTTTATCAAAAGATCAAGCTGTTCAGGTGTTTCCACGCCTTCCGCTGTCACTTTCATGCCCATATTTGAAGCAAGGGAAAGAATTGACTTTACCAATGATTTGCTTCGTTCATCGCGGATCATTTGGTCAATGAAATAGCGATCAATTTTGAGCTTGCTGAATGGATAACGCGTTAAATAACCCAATGAGGAATATCCCGCACCAAAGTCATCCAGTGAGAGGCCGACACCAAGTTCGCGAATACCTTCAAGGATTTTCAACGTATTTGAATTGTCCTCAATGAGGACGTCTTCAGTTATCTCAATTTCCAATTGTTCAGGCGCAAGATCATATTCTGCAAGCGCTTGCTGAATATCTTCGATCAAATTAGATTCGCGGAACTGTACCGGAGATACATTGACGGCGACGCGTGTATTATTATCTTTTCCGCCAAAATCTCGCGCAGCTTGCTTAAGTGCCCAGCGCCCCATTTGAACAATAAGGCCTGTTTCTTCTGCCAAGGGTATGAAGTCGGCCGGTGATACCAGCCCTTTGGTTGGGTGCTGCCAACGCATTAATGCTTCATAGCCAGCAACGCTGCCAGTGCTTAGATTTTGCTGAACCTGATAATAAAGGACGAATTCATTCTTATCCAATGCAGACATAAGGTCTTGTTCGAGAAGATATTTTGCCTTCGCGTTATATGCAAATTCAGGTTCAAATTCATAAACAGAACCGCGACTGTCGTCTTTCGCAGCGTATAGCGCAAGATCAGCGCCAACAAACATAGCCGATGCATCATTAAAGCCATCGGAGAAGTAACTGATGCCAACAGATGCATTCACGCGTAGTTTTGTTTTATCGATCAGAATTGGCTGTCTTGTCGCATCGCGCATGCGGGTTGCGATTTCTATTGCCTCGCTTTTGCAAGCGACCTCGACAATCGCGCCGAATTCATCGCCGCCAATGCGCGCAATCGTATCGCTTTTTCGAATAACTTTACCAAAGCGCCGCGCAACCCGTTTTAGAAGATTGTCTCCGAAACTATGACCATAGGTGTCGTTGACCGGTTTGAAGTGATCCAAATCAAGAAGGATGAGCGCCAATTCTTTTTGGCTATTATTTGAGTTCTTTTGCCAGTGCTTGAACTGTTTTGCGAGGTAATCGTCAAAGGCACGTCTGTTCTTTACGCCGGTGAGACTATCGGTCTCTGCCAGAACTCTCACTTCAGCTTCTTTTTGCTGGAGCTTTGTTTCACGCGCTCTGGCGTCCGTCACATCTGTGTAAGTGACAAACATCATGTCATGCGCATTGCGGCATTCAACGCGTATTGTCTTATCGTTAGCACGGGTTTCAGTTGAGAAACCTGTTTGTGAATCAAATGCATCGAGAATTTTCTGTACGTGCTCATCAACACTATCATAGTCGCCGCGTTCTGCGCGATATTTGACAAACTCTATCCATGGCGTGCCGGTTTCGACGATTTCAGCAGGCAAATTCATCACGCTCAACATATGCTTGTTGGCGATGACGATGTTCTCGCGGTCATGTACGAGCAAGCCTTGTGCAATCGTTTCAACGGTTGTCTCTAAAACGGCTTTTTCGCGTGTTTCTTCGGTAATGTCGGTATAAGTGCTAATGCCAATGCCATCTTGATATCGGCTATTAATACGATAAAAACGGCCATTGGGTGTCTTGCGTAACAGCACAAAATCTTCACCTGCCATGAGGCGCATGCGTATTGCGGCTAAGGTGAGTTCGGAATTTGGATAATAGTCTCCGCGTTTAACGCCGAACTTGATAAACTCTTCCAATGAGGAGCCCGGGCTGAGAAAATCTTCTGAGACGGATAGAATTTCACAGACAGTCTTGTTGGCGAACAGAATATTTTCATGGTCAAAGACAATGACGCCTTGTTCCATGCGGTCAACAATGGTGTGGCAAAGGGCTGTTTGAAAATTATCCAAGCGTTTACGGCTAGGAAATGGCAATTTATCCTTTGATTGTAAACGCATAGACGTTTTCATGCATAGCCTCTCACTCTAGCGTGCGATTGGTACATAACCTCGAGGCCACCATCAGGGATAAGGCCTATGCATCAGCTGATGTCATGGCCAGCCTATTTCTCGCTAAACTTTTTATAGGTTCGTTTGCTCGAGTGAAAATAATGTTAAACTAATGTATTATTTCTCTGCTTTGGTTTCTATTCGATTAATTTAAAACTAAACCCATGCGTGTGCCGAATTGTAACAGCATCCGAGAAGCTTGTGTTTTGCGGCTGTCTGCCTCTTCAATAAGATATATTATCGCAACGTTTTGACTCTGTAAAAACGGTATGCGGCAACTATGTTTCAATATTCAGCAATGAAATAGGATAGTTTTAGTTGTGCGCTTTTTTTAAAAGTGTGTAGTGCTGGATAGTTGTCATAGGGGAGGGCAGTGTATGGATGAAGCCGATAAGCGTATTCTTAGAGTGTTGCAGAAGCAGCCTGAACTTACGATGCGGGAGCTGGGTGAAGCCACAGGGTTGAGCCATACGCCTTGCTGGCGCAGGCTCAAGCGGCTGCAAGAAGAAGGCTATATTACGGACAAGCGATATCTGCTCGATGCACAAAAAATGGGCTTCGATATTGTGGCGTTTTGCTTCGTGCGAATGGCTTCACATAAACGCCATACGCTTGAGGAGTTTGAGCGGGCATCGAAGGATATTCCCGAAGTGGTTGAATGTTATACCACCGCAGGAGAATATGATTTTATATTGAAAGTGCTGGCCCGCAGCATTCGTGATTACGAAGAGGCTGTTAAGCACAAGCTACTCCAGCTGCCGCATGTCTCGCTTATCAATACAAGTTTGACGCTCAAAGAAGTGAAAAACACACCTGATGTTCCTGTTTGATTTTATATTGCGCTTTGATGGGCATGTCATATCTTTCGAGCAGATTGCGTAACAAAAATTCCTTTTTTCTTGACTTTAAGGTACAGTGTTTCTGTTTCGCCCTATAAATTCACAATAATAGGGATGATGTTTCTGCCTAGTCGCCTTACTGTTTGATATCAGAGTTGGAATTGAGCGCGGTCATTCGAACCGGTCCGAGCTCTTCCAATGACGGTCACTCAACATCGGGAGGATGAAGATTGAGCGCGAAAATCACATTGAATGATAAATATACCGCAACGTCGGGGCGGGTGTTTCTGTCTGGAACGCAAGCATTGGTGCGCTTGCCCATGGTGCAAATGCGCCGTGACCGAGAAGCAGGGCTCAATACGGCAACTTTCATTTCTGGCTATCGTGGCTCACCGCTCGGCGGTTATGACCAGCAATTGGTGCGCGCAAAGAAATATTTGGACCCGCTTGATATCACCTTTCAACCGGGCTTGAACGAAGACTTGGCCGCAGCATCAATCTGGGGATCGCAACAAGTTCATTTGTCACAGCAAGCTAACCGCGAAGGCGTGGTTGGCCTATGGTACGGCAAGGGTCCGGGCGTTGATCGTTCAGGCGATGCGTTCAAACATGGTAATGCAGCTGGCAGTTCAAAACATGGCGGCGTTTTGGCCTTTGCTGGCGATGACCATACGTGTAAATCCTCATCAATTCCGCACCAATCCGATCACGCATTTATATCTGCCGTGATGCCGATGCTTTATCCGTCCTCAATTCATGAATTTATTGAAATGGGGCTGTTTGGCATTGCTATGTCTCGTTATTCGGGGTGCTGGGTCGGCTATAAAGTGATCTCCGAGACCATTGAGACAACCTCGGTCATTGATTTGGCGCAGGAGCAAACGCAGTTCGTTCTGCCAGAAGATTTCGAGATGCCAGAGGGCGGGCTTAATTTGCGCTGGCCTGATCCGCCGCTTGTGCAGGATCAACGCCTTCAGGAGCTGAAAGCCTATGCCGCGATTGCGTTTGCCCGTGCGAATGGCGTGAACAAAGTTACGATGGATACGCCTGAAGCCCGTTTTGGTATTGTTGCTTCTGGCAAAGCCTATGAGGATGTGGTTCAGGCGCTGATTGAATTGGGCATTGGACCTGAAGAGCGCAAAGCGATTGGTCTAAGGCTTTACAAAGTACGGATGCCTTGGCCGCTTGAACCGGTTGGTATTCGCGAATTTTCTCAAGGGCTTGAGGAAGTTCTGATCGTTGAAGAACGCCGCGAGCTGATTGAAAACCAGATTAAAGAACAGCTGTTTAATTGGCGCGCCGATGTGCGGCCTCGCATCATTGGTAAGTTCGATGAAAAGGACAAACCGTTCCTTTCTTTGTCCGCAGGTTTGACGGTTGGCTCAGTTGCGCGCGCAATCGCTGATAGAATTTTGAAAATGGGTTTGCCCGAAGGTTTGGCGGCCAGCATTGAAACTAAATTACACGTTCTGGAGCATCGTCAATTTGAAGGTTTAAAGCATGTGGCTCCGGTGACGCGTTTGCCGCATTATTGTGCCGGATGCCCACACAATACATCCACCCGCGTGCCTGAGGGCTCGAAAGCGATGGCGGGCATTGGCTGCCATTTTATGGTGCAATGGATGGACCGAAATACGGAAACTTTTTCTCATATGGGTGCGGAAGGTGTGCCGTGGACAGCGATTGGCCGTTATACGGACGAGAAACACCGTTTCGTCAATTTGGGCGACGGCACATATTTCCATTCGGGCATATTGGCCGTTCGAGCATCAGTCGCGGCCAAGGCAAATATTACCTATAAGTTGCTTTATAATGATGCGGTTGCGATGACGGGCGGTCAGCCGCTTGACGGGGAACTCTCGCCGCAGCAATTGGCGCATCAACTGCACAATGAACGTGTTGAAACGATCTATTTGTTATCTGACAAGCCGGAGCTTTATGAATCGAAAGATTTGCCTGCTGGCGTGATTGTCAAACACCGTGACTATATTGATCAGGTCATGGTGGAGCTGCGTGAGGTTCCTGGTGTGACCGCTATTGTTTATGTTCAAACATGTGCAGCGGAATTACGCAGACGCCGTAAGCACAATGCTGCGCCAGATCCAGATGAGCGGTTATTCATCAATCCTAGCGTTTGTGAAGGGTGCGGCGATTGTTCAAAGCAATCAAACTGTATTGCTATCGAACCAAAGGAAACAGAGTTCGGCCGCAAACGTCAGATCAACCAGTCTGCGTGCAATAAGGATTATTCCTGCCTTAAAGGGTTCTGCCCTTCATTTGTAACCGTGCGTGGCAGCAAGAAGAAAAAGAACGCGCCGGCACAAATGCCTGATTTTTCTATTCTGCCTGAACCAAAACTGCCGTCTATGGAAAAGCCTTGGAACATTGCTGTTACGGGTGTTGGCGGTACGGGCGTTTTAACGATTGGCGCGCTGATTGGTATGGCTGCACATATTGAAGGCAAGAACCCTTTGATTATGGATATGGCTGGGCTTGCTCAAAAAGGCGGTGCTGTTCTTAGTCATATCCGCATTTCGCCAAAGGATTATCCGGTGCGTGCACCGCGCATTGCCAATGGTTGTGCCGATGTGATCATCGCAGCCGATGCTGTTGTTGCGGCCTCTAAAGAGGGCACGATCATTTGTGACCCTAAGCGCACCCACGGTATTCTTAATACCAAGGTTATTCCTGTTTCAGATTTTGTGCGGATGCGGGACTTTGATTTTAAGGCTGCTGAAATTCAGCGCACTGTTGGTGATACGGTGCGATCTAAAGATGACTTCCGTGATTTTTCTGACATCGCGGTTGCCGTCGCAGGCGATGAAATCGCGACCAATATTATGATGCTCGGTTATGCTTTTCAAAAAGGCCTCGTGCCGGTTGGCATTGACGCTTTGGAAGAGGCGATACGGCTGAACGGTATTGCAATTGATGCAAATATTATCGCTTTGAATTGGGGCCGACTGCTGGCTCATGATCCTGATTTTGTCATGTCAAAACTGCGCGACAAGTCACCTCAGATTGCTCAAGATGAGATGACACTTGATGCACTGATTGAACATCGCGTAGCGCATCTGACAGCATATCAAAACAAAGATCTGGCAGAGCGTTATAAGCAGGTTGTTGCTAAGGTGCGCAGCGCGGCGCGTGATATTAAAAACGGTGAAGCTCTCACACGCACGGTCGCCCAAAACTATTCGAAACTACTTTCCTATAAAGACGAATATGAGGTTGCACGGCTTTTCACTACGCCGGAATTTAAAGCTGCGCTAGATGAGCAATTTGATGGTGATTATTGGATTTCGTTTAATCTAGCGCCGCCTGTGCTCAGTGGTACTGCGCCAAACGGGCGACCAAAGAAACGTGAATTTGGTCCGCTGACATTAAAGCTGTTCAGTCTTTTGACAAAAATGAAAGGCTTGCGCGGAACGCCCTTCGACCCATTTGGCCGGAGTGAAGAGCGTAAAGCGGAACGTGCTTTAATTACGCAATATGAGCAGGATATTGAACTGGTTTTGAATAAGCTTGATTCTGCGCCTGCACACATAGCGCTGGCTCTTTTATCATCGGTTGATCAGGTGCGGGGCTTTGGTCCTGTCAAAGATGAAGCGCGGGCAGCTCATGATAAGAGACGGCAAGACCTCTTGAACCAGATCAATAAGCCTGAGATCAGCAAGATTGCGGCTGAATGATCTAGCCTCCACATTTTGCGTTCTGTGACCGCTTGTTTTTTAGAGTGCATCAACATCGATTAATTCGGTGTTGATGCCTTTGTTTGTGGCTGATGCTTAAGAATGGGGAAAGCTATATGCACGACGCCGTTCAACTTTGAATAGCATGATAAGCGAAGCTGTCAGTAGAAGGGCAGCATTAAAAGGATGGTAGGCGAGGGTTACCGTGCCGCCAGCAGCCAACATAATCTGCACCAAATAGAGCACCAAAACTGCGCTTGCCCACCAGATGAACCCACGAAGATGAGGCACGGTTGCGGCATATGAAAACTGCAATAGAATTGGAATGCTTAAGAGTGCGCCAAACATTATGTGTGCATCCCAAGTGGCTTGAGCGAATAATGCGTGGCCAGCAAGTAGGAACTGCACGCCAAGTCCCAGCGGTATAGCCAGACCAGAAACGATAAAGAGTTTTGGTGTGCCGCGCTTAGAAGCAACGAGCGTATCATGTAGTTTTTCAATCATAGCGTTACGCTGCCTCGCTGGTTGACGAGCCCGAGGTCGCTGAAATGAAATGTTCGATGGCGTTCACATAACCGAGCGCCGCATCCTCTAATTTAGACGGTTCTAATTTATCTGCAGTGAAAACCAGATAGGGAGAGTGCCATAGCAAACCGCAACGATGTGCTGTTGCTTTCAGCGGTGTGAGCAATTCATCTATCGTATAACGGTTGGCACCATCACGTCCGTAAGCGCTTGAAGTATTGCCTGCTGTTGCTGCCACCATGAGCGGCGTGCCTTTAAGGTGATCGCCTTCAGCTTCTGCAAAGATATAATACATTCTTGTCAGAACAGCATCTTGCCATGCTTTGAGCAGTGCTGGTGTGGCGTACCACTGGATGGGAAATTGCAAAATGATCCGGTCAGCAGACAGCAGCATTTCTGCATCCGCGCCAGCATCTGTAAATATATCGATGACACCGCCGGGATAACGGGCCTGCATATCGACGACCTGAACGTCTTTAACCGTTTGCGCCGCCTTCGCGAGGCCTGCATTTGCTTTTGATTGTGATAAATCTCGATGGAAAAGTAAGATTAAGGTTCCGGGCATTTCTAAACTCCAGTTGGTGTGTAGAACCCGATTTAAATGTTCTCAATAAATTATTCCAAATGATATTAGATATAGTCTATTATAGATTTCATGAATTTAAGAAATGTAGATTTAAACCTTCTAATTGTGCTTGATGCTTTGCTTGATGAGGCACATGTGAGCCGTGCTGCGCTTCGCCTTAATATGACGCAACCCGCCGTTTCCAATGCTCTGCAACGCTGCCGCGATTTGTTTCGTGACCCGTTGCTCGAACGTGGTCGGGGTATCATGTACCGCACGGCGAAAGCTGAAGCGCTCAGAGCGCCGCTCAAGTCGCTTCTTTTGGATGTGGTTGATTTGGTCGATCCGCCTACGGTTGATCTCAAAAACATAAAACAGATCGTCCGCATCACCACATCAGACGATCCGGTTGCGATTATTGCTGGCCCACTTATCGCAGTGCTTAGCGTCACCGCGCCGGGGATTACTGTTGTTTTTAAACCTTGGCATGGCTCTGAAGCAACGCTTCAACAGCTCAGAGATGAAGACGCTGATCTGGCAATTTCTGTGTTTGAAAGCGATGTAGAACATATCGATACACATATATTGATCGAAGAGGATTATGTTGTTGCTATGCGTGCAGACCATCCTGCCGTACAAGGTTTCGGTTTGGATGTCTGGCTTGATTGGCCCCATATTCTTGTTTCAGGGCAGGGCGCGCTTCGCTCTCCGCTTGATAAAAAACTCGAAACAATGGGCCGCTCACGCAAGGTGGGTGTTGTTGTTCCATCGTTTCAAATGATCCCGCGCATCCTTACTTCGTCAAACTTTATGGCGATGGTGCCGCGGCGCAGCCTTGCCCTTCATGGCCGGGAAGACATCGCAATATTCGAGCCCCCTGTCGCTGTTAGTGGTTTTCCGCTGCATCTGGCATGGCACAAACGTCGGGAGAAAGATTTAGGCCTTCAGCATGTTGCGGAGACCATTAAAACTATCTTTGCCGCGTTAGGGGCTTAGCTCTTTTGGGCCGGGTTATTTGCTTAAAGTGTCGCGCCGGATGTGCGGACGATATCGTGAATGGTTGTGCCCGATTCATTTTTATGCATGGTCACGAACAGCTTCACATTTAAGATATCGGATGCATTCACGATCATGGACATACAATTTATTAAATCGACTGACGCAGATCACCTCATGAATTGGCAGATGATCTGTGATGCAATCATAGCAGGCCACAAATTGCCTAAGGCGACACTTGGCGATCAGTTTTTGGACTGCGGCAACAAAACCCTTCTTTCACGCGCTGCGGCCATTCAAGGACTTGGCCAAGGCGTCAAATCAGTTACCGTCAGTCCTGATAACCCGCAGCGCAATTTGCCAACTGTGCAGGGCGCTATGTTGATCTTTGACGATGAGACCGGCACACCCAAGGCGATGATTGAAAGCGATATTGTCACCAAGTGGAAAACAGCTGGCGATAGCGTTTTGGGTGCAAAACTATTGGCAAATCCAGAGCCTGAAAACCTATTGATTGTGGGCGCTGGAACCGTTGGCGATAATCTTATTGATGCTTACCGCGCCATTTTTCC
>NZ_KB894534.1 GCF_000374465.1 Ahrensia kielensis DSM 5890
AAAAGCTAATTGATTGAAATTGCTTGAGAACTGGTGCTGTCGAAGAGATTTGAACTCTCGACCTCTCCCTTACCAAGGGAGTGACCTAGCGTTTTTCTACGTCCCTGACGGTGTTGCGCTATCTAGAATTGTATATTATATTCAGTTACTTAATTTCCTTTGTTGTATGCTGACGTTCATCGGTGTGTTTGTGAATACAGCGGTTTCTGTTACCCCACTGTTACCCAGAAATGAGGCTGGACATGAAGAAGCGGCTAACTGAACTTTCTATCCAGCGCTTATCTGTAAATGCAGGTGAAAGATACGATGTCTTCGATACATTGACGCCTGGATTGGTGCTCAGAGTCGGATCCAAAGGCCGCAAGTCGTGGTCTCTTATGTACAGAATTGCCGGTCGTGGTGAGGATGGTATGCGGGGCAAATTGCAGCGCCTGACACTAGGCCAGTACCCTATCGTTAAGTTGGAAGAGGCCCGTGAAAAAGCACGGATAGCATATCAGCACGCAGAGGAGGGGAATGATCCTTCGGATCTTAAAAAGTTAGAACTCTTGCGGCGTAACGCCTGCCGTTTTGAAGTGGTATGCGAAGAGTTTATCGAGCTTTATGTAAAGCCTCAAACGAAGAAGTGGAAAGATACTGAAAGTCTTCTAAGGCGCTTTGTGATTCCTGAATTTATAGGGCTTCAGATTTCCGAAATCGATAGAGGTAAATTCTTTCAGTTGCTTGATGCTGTGACCGCTAAGCGTGGTGAAGCTATTGCGCGTGAAGTTAGAAAGCATCTTGTCGCACTTTTGAACTGGTCTGCAGATCGCGAGACATTGCTGTAAACCTGCTGGCGGGTGCTAAAATGCCGAGCCTTGTTTACGACGGTGCGGATCACTTGTTTTCTAGCGCCGCTGGGCACAAGCCAATTTCAGGGTTTTCGAAAGCTAAAACTAGGATCGACCGAATAGTAGGCTTCTCTGATTGGACCTACCACGATATTCGCCGGACTGTTGCTACATAGCTTGCCAGAAGAAAATTACTAAACGAGGCTTCAATCGTTGCTTTGAATATTCTATCTGATCGCTAGCAAACTCTACTGGACAAAGTAGGTTAAATGATAGTTCCTAACCTGAATTTTTTTAATATATGAAATTTGTCGAGGAAAGTTACATCTGGAAATCTGCTGGCGAATTCAAAACAATCATCATTAATTGACGCTGAAATAACATAAAGCCTAGCATCTCCTACGTATTGTTCAATCGTAGGAAGAGTTTCACGAAAGTCGGCAAAAGGTCGTAACCTGTTATCTAGAAACACTGCGCTGTAATCACGTTGAGAAAACATTTCCACGCTTTCTTCCAGTGTCTCTGCAAAATAAAGTTCGTAGGCTCCCGGCGAAAGAAGATCAATATAAGCATGAAAAAGTTTTGCTTCATTTGGGTCGTCATCGATCAACAAAATATTCTTCATAGACGTCCACCTTTATATAACCATCTAAAAAACTATAGTATCATTTAATAATTGAAGCCATTTGTCCAATTGGTAAGATGCCGACTTTGGTGCCCTCAATGTGTAACAGTATGCATATGGGCCTTGCGCGAAAGTAGTTTTATGGAACAAAAAATTCATTTGGTTCTCAAAACAATTGATTTGTACCAAGTTCCTGTTTTTGTGCTTTCAGTAGATAAAGATGAAGTCATTCGTTTCGCTGGCCTGAACCAATTTCATCAAGATGCTACTGGTGTCAGTCAAGCGACTGTCGCAGGCAAAACCCCTCACGAAGTGTTCCCGGGTCGTACTGCAGATACGTTGATGCGCAATTACATGCATTGCGTGCGTACAGAGCAGTCTTATAATTATGAAGAAGTGCTGGCATTAGCAAAAGGGGAGCAATGGTGGAGCACAACACTTTCACCTATTTTCGAGAATGGTAGAATTACTGGTATAATCGGAGTTGCATGTGATAACACGCCTGCCAGAAAGTCGGAACAAGACTTGGCGGCAGCTGTGCAAGAAGTCAGTAAAATGAATGTGGATTTGCGAGCTCTTACATCCACCATGGCACACGATTTACGCGGTCCGTTGCGCCAAGCCAAACTTATCATGAGTATGGTATATGAAGGTTTTCAGGATTTAGGTGATAATAAAATTCAATTATTAGAAACAGGCAACGATGTAATTGATCGTGCTTTAGACTTCATTGATAGCAAACTTGGCCAAATCATTGAAAATAATGATCTTGATAACAATTCAATGGAAATTGATCTGGGGCATTGGTGTTCGGATATAATTGCAATACTTGATCCCCTGGCAGAATTGCAGATCGATTATCCTAATAATATTATACAATGTGAAAAGTTCATTATAGATATTGCCTTGCGTAATATAATTGAGAACGCAACCAAATATGCAGTCTCGCAGGTCCGGGTGGATATTAGCGATTGCGAGGGTAAAATTACATTCTCTGTCTCTGATGATGGCGTAGGCTTCAAAAAAGATTACTTTGAATCCTCAATGCCTTTGCCTACTAAGCAAAATAAAACAGGTTTCGGCCTGCCATTAACAAAATCATTGATCGAGGCTCGGCAAGGGCGTATTTGGTTAGATGAAGCGAAGCTAGCTGCAGGAGCGACGGTAAGTTTTTCATTAAAAGGAAAGATATTACGCTGATATGTAGCAGAAAATACTGGCGGACTTTGCCTCAAGAAAGGTTTTGAAATTTGCCTAAAACATCCTTGTATAAATTATAGGTCGAAGCTGAGGCTTTGGTATTTATAAGGTGTAAAGCAGTTCTTTTGCTAAATTTCTGTAGCTCGCCATTTCAGAAGGCTTCACTTTGTAGTCGTCGGCACCTAATTGAAGCGATTTAAGCCTGTCATAAGCGTTAGTGGAGCCGGAAAGCATGATAACTCGACTTGGAGTCGCTTTCACGATCGGAGCTAATTTCTCTAATACTCGAAAACCGTCGAGATGAGGCATGCTGATGTCAATTAATGTCAGGTCAGGTTCTATCTCTAGAAATTTAAAAACTGCAATAGTGCTGTCATGCTCCTCAAATACTGCGATATCACTTTCACATGAAAGAATACAGTTTTTGATGATTGAGCTGTCAAATGCGTCATCATCAATTATGAGTACGCTTCTTGTAACAGATTTCAGAACCATTTCTTCTCTTTAGCATAAAGGTGATGTCAGAGGAACTTGCCTTGATTTGTAATGCACCATAATTTTCAGCCATGACAACGAGAAACCCTTTCAAGTATTTTAAAATTTCGCCTGAAATCATCAAATTAGCGGTGATGAATTATGTTCGTTTTCCACTCAGTATGCGGCAAGTGGAAGATGTTTTGAACGAATGCAGAATCGACAATTGTCATGAAATAGTGTGATCTTGGTGGAACCGTTTTGGTCCATTGTTTGCCAAAGAAGTTGGGGAGCATAGGGCAGGGCGTCACTCAAATAGGCGTTGGCACATTGACGAGGTTTTTGTAAAAAAATCAGTGGTAAAAAATATTACCTCTGACGTGCCGTTGATCACGAAGGCACTTTGTTGGAAAGCTATATTTCAAAGCGTCGAGATCGTCGCGCGGCATCGAAAGTGTTGAGAAAATTGCTTTTTAACTACGGGTGTCCTGCTGATATCGTTGCGGATTAGTGATCCTCTTTCATTTCGCAAATACTCTTTACCGACTTAGATTATCGCCCGCGCGATTTGCCCGCAATTCAGCTTCCATTTTGCCTGAGCTACGTCGAATAAATTCTATTGGAGCTACGATTGTGGTTTTCAAAGGGGCCGCTCACCGTTGCTTATCGACATTCTCGATGCATTTTGCGCTCAATTACAGCAACATTTTCTAACTTCGTGCGTTTCTATGATGTTCAACTCAAAAGCCCAATCATAACACCGGAGGTTTTTATGCCTGCAAAATCCAAATCACAGCAAAAGGCAGCTGGTGCAGCTCTTTCGGCAAAGCGTGGCGAAACCAAAGTCTCTGAGCTGAAAGGCGCATCAAAAGAAATGTATGATTCAATGAAAGAGCAAGAGCTGGAAGACTTAGCGTCGACTGATCATGATGATTTGCCAGAAACTGTAAATAATGAGGATAATTGAGATGGAAACGGAGCAATGTACGTATGTGCGATGATAAAGCGAGTGGCAAACCAGGTCGCCTCAGCCGGATAGTGGATGAGGTAAAGTCGGGCTGCGAGGACGCAACCGACAAAATTAAAGTAACGGACTTGCTTTCAATTATCGGCGATAAAAGCCTGTTGCCTGCTATGTTGTTGCCCGCACTCATTGTTGCAACCCCGCTTTCGGGCATTCCTGGCGTTTCTTCTGTGGGCGGCCTGATTATAGCGCTATTTTCTTTTGAGCTTATATTTAATTTCCGAGAAATCTATCTCCCAAAAAAGCTGCGGTCGCATTCAATTGATCCGGATAAGCTTAGTCGTTCTATTGATAGAATTACGCCAATAATAAAGTGGATCGACAAGCACTCTCGGTCGCGAATACAATTTCTATTTCATCGACCGTTTATCTGGATTCCGCAATTGGTGTGCCTATTAACAGGGCTTTCAATGCCTTTTTTGGAATTTGTTCCTTTCTCCTCCTCAATCGCGGCGATAGGCGTGACGCTGCTTGTTATCTCTATGTTGACCGAGGATGGATTGTTTTTTCTCCTTGCGGTCTTGCCTTATGTTTTTGGTATTTATCTCATTGTGTAGAAGAACCAAGCTGAGAAGCTAATAAGTGACAGTGTGAGACAATCGCCTTGATGCTTGGGTGCCCCAAAAGCAATTATTTTCAGCAACTTTTTTCATGTCTGAGCATTGGTTTTAATAACAGCGAAGGGAGATGAAAATGACAAAAACTGAAAGATCTAATACCAATATCAAGGAAGTGGACTTGGCTCAGGACAAAATGGGCGACAATGACCTTCAGGCTAATGACCAACGCAATGTGCGCAACCAGCGCGAAGCGGTGCCGGATGTGAAGAAAGAGGCAGACGGTGTGGTAGAAAGTTTTGAGAAAATGGACAAAGACGTTCGCGCTAAGCGTGATCTCCATAAGAAGGCATAAGCTTAAATTAGCTGCAGTTGGTAGGCTGCAGCTTTTTTTTCGAGAAAAACGTCACATTAAGAAGTTAATCTTTTAGAGTTGTTTTCCAGCATTCCAGCGTTCATAATTTTATTATCTTCCCTTTCAGAAATATGACGCTTATCGCGTTAGAAGTTTCCGAAGATACTTTAGCTGTTCAGTTCTGCCTTTTGGTTTAATTCGGAACAACGGATCCTAGTATTCGCACCGATCACCAATTCGAAGATTTGCATGGGAACTTTACGCATATTTTGCCGTTTGGTTTTTAAATAAAAACTGGCGAGGTGAAATGTTCGAACAACTGAAAAGTGAATTTTCAACAATCAGCGATCCATCAATTCTTATCATCACAGTGCGGTTAATAGGTGCAGCCATTCTTTGCGGATTGATCGGTTATGAACGTGAGGTGCATAAAAATACCGCTGGTCTTCGCACAAATATGCTTGTTGGCGCCGCTGCCGCTTGTTTCGCAATAATTACGCTAACGATGTTGAATTCGCCCTTAGCTGGTGAAGATGTTCAAGCTGACCCAATAAGGCTTGTGGAAGCTGTTACAAACGGAGTCGCTTTTCTAGCTGCTGGAATCGTTGTCTTCACTCAGGGTAAAGTGAAGGGTCTTACAACTGGTGCCAGCATGTGGATTAGTGCTGCAATTGGATTGGCGGCAGGGCTTGGCTATTGGCCTATTGCGCTGATCACAACACTGCTTGGTGTTATTGTGTTAGCTTTTTTAAGACGTGTACAGTTTGCCGTTGGCATGAAAGATAAAAGCTAGCAATTTATATTATTAAGCCTCACTGCACTTGATTTAAACATGGAGTAGCAATGTGCAAGCGCTGAAATATTATCAGCAAGAACAAGCCGACACTGATCCATCGATCATCGATATCTAACAGCTATGATTTCCCCAGATAAAATTGATAATTCAAATCAATTCGATTGATAAGGCTCTGTTTTTAATTATCTTATTGAAGACCTCGTCATGCCGTGCATGAAAAGGATACCAACAATGGTAAATCTATTTGAGCATTCAATAAATTTGTATCGCTGCGAGGCAATAAATGAAGAGGTTTTCAATATCTGTTTGGCTAACAGCATTATTGTTTTTGCTATTTCTGCCACTTTTTTTGTTTTTCTTATTTCTGGTTGCGCAATTAAAAATATCTGAAGATGCAGCACTTGAGCGACGCACATTGAGGACGGCGGTTTCCGTTTCCCAAGGTACTCAACATATTATAGAGAGTATGACGCAAACCTTGAATGTAGTTTCCTCTGCTCAGGAATTAGCCGAAGGAAACCTACAAGATTTTCATGCGAAAACACGATTTGCACTTAAGGATACCGCAAATTTTATCATTGTTGTTCGTGAGGACGGCCAACAGCTATTAAACACGCGCGTTCCATACAACACGGAACTAGGTGCTATATCTGACTTAGCAGGTCTTGCCACTGTACTATCCCGTGATGATATTCACGTTTCCGGCATATTTAAGGGAAGGACGAGTGATCAATGGGTGTTTAACGTCACTAAAGCCCTGCCTCCTCGAAGTGAAACCACGGCAAGAGCGATCATAACCACACGCAATGCCCAAGAATTGGAAAGTGTTTTTCAGACAATATCACTGCCTAAATCTTGGATTGCTTCAATTGTGGACGGATCGGGACGCGTTGTGGTGTCATCAGACAGAACTAAAAAAAGCCCAGGTGATTTAGTTGGTGTTCCTGATAATGTCGATTTAGCAAGAGTGCTCTCTGACATTCAGCAAAATGAGTTCATGAGAGAAAAAGGAGATGTTTTAACAGTTGTAAAAGTGCGAGGATCAGATTGGAAGGTCATCGTTCAAGGACCAGTGGCTACGGCGCAAGAGTCGGTATATGACGCTTGGAAAATCTTGATTTTTGGAAGTCTATTCTTTGCAATTCTATCGGCCGTAGTTTTCTATCTTTTTTCATTTTACCTGCGAAAATCTATTCGCGGTATTGCTCGTATGGCGAAGCAATTAGGTACTGGGGAAATTGTATCCCCACTTGCCTCACGTATTTCTGAAATCGACACAGTGGCTAAAGCACTTTCCGATGCATCATTTGACCGTAGCCAACGCGAAGATACGATTACTCTGGTCATGCGCGAACTTGCCCATCGAACTAAAAATCTCATCGCTGTCGTCATTTCGATGGTTAGGCAAAGTTCCCGTCGCGCTAATTCAACTGAAGAAATGACAAAAACCCTAATTGACCGTGTCATGGGATTGGGTTTTTCCATTGACTTGCTGACTGCACGTGAGTGGGGCGGGGTGCCAATAAGTGACTTACTTGAAAAGCAATTATCAAATTTTGGTAATATAGGTCAAAATATCTGCCTTGAGGGGCCCGACATCAGTTTGCGTGCAGAAGCCGTACAGCATCTTGGTATGGCAATTCATGAGCTAGCAACAAATGCTGGTAAGCATGGAAGCTTGAGAGATGCTAACGGTCGCGTTGATGTCTCATGGAAAACATTCGATGTCGATGGTATCCAGAAATTAGAATTTCTTTGGCAAGAGCGAGGTGGACGAAAAGTAAAAATACCAAAAGACAAAGGCTTTGGCTCGCAAATATTAGAACGGTTTGCGGCGATGGCTCTTAATGGCGTAAGTACAATTACTTATGAACCCGCAGGATTGATATGGTCACTAACGGTTCCACTGGAGACGCTAACGGACCACCCGTCAAATTCGTAGAAGCGGTATCAACGGGTTATAAGCAAAATGTAGACCATTAGGAACACGCCAATTTTTGCATTCGTGGTTTTGGTCAAAAAGCTAATAGGAATTAGCGAATCTTTGCAACTAAGCAGGCCTCCTAAGAGTTAGACTGGAGCGGGTTCTGTAGTTTGTCTGCCCGCTTTCAGATATGAAGTACTATGGCCGAGTTTAGCTGTGCTTACCGCTAGATCGGGAGTAAGGGTGTAAAGTTCGTGATCTGGTTTTTAGGTTCTATTGCAGTGGTTTGCTTGCTAGCTAGCACTGTACCTTTATTGCCATTTGGACATGGCGCGGTGCGGGCCTTTGATTTCCCGCGGCTACAAATTGCAACACTCTCCGGCGTTACCTTCCTAATTGCTTTAATTGTTTTGCCTTATACGTTTAGTTCTGGGAGCGTTTTTTTGTTGCTGGTAGCGGCCTTAGCTTTGCAGCTCACAAAAATTGCAAAATTTAGTCCTTTATGGAAGCGTGTTGTTTGCACATTTGATGGGAATGAAGCCGACGTTTCGACCGTAAACTTGATGGTTTCCAACGTCAAAATGGGAAACCGTGAGTACGGCAGACTTATTCATTTGATCAAGCAACGCAATCCGGATATCGCGTTGTTGATTGAGGTTGATAATGCATGGATGGAAGCTCTTAGCGATATTGTTCAGGAGTATAAATATAATGTTTCCTGCCCAAGCGAAACAAGCTACGGAATGCTTATCGTCTCGAAATTTCCGCTCATATCGAGCCAAATAAACTATCTTTTGAAAAGTGAAGTTCCATCATTTGATATTGTCATGGAGCACGATAGTGGCGATCAGTTCCGATTAATTGCATTGCATCCTGAGCCTCCTGTCTTGACTAAAGACACCGTTGGTCGGGACGGCGAAATATCTATAGTTGCAAAAAAAGTGCGAGATTATGACGATCCTCTCATCGTTGCTGGCGATCTCAATGATGTCGCATGGTCGAGAACCACCCGCCGGTTCATGAGAGTTTCAAGGCTTTTAGATCCGCGAGAAGGACGCGGGATGTATAATACTTTTGATGCGCGATACATTTTTATCAGGTGGCCACTGGACCATATTTTTCATTCTGGTCACTTTAAAATAATACAAATGGAACGCATGCCAAAGATTGGCTCTGACCATTTCCCTATGTTCTATAAATTGGCGTTGGATGCAAAAAAAGCGCAATCTACAGAGATTAGTGATGCCGATAATAAAGATATCGATGAGACAGATGATGTTATTGAGGAAGCCAAAGATAAAGACGATGATGCCGTGGGTACTGATTGGGAGAAGTGAACGCGACAAATGTGGTCATTATTAAGAGAATAAATAGCTAGATTTTTGACATCTCATGAAATGAAACTAGGCCAATTAGTTTTGTGAAGCCGTTTAAAGGTATAGATCCGCGCACTCGGAAATGTACATACATACTATAATCCAGAAAATTCCAGGATTTGATCTGAGGCAATTGGAACTTTGGTTGCGTATACCGCGTTAATGACTTGGAGGTTCCTAGTCATGAATAGTTTGCGCGTGAAGATACTTACAAGACCAATTCACAGATGGGCGAAGAAGGCTCTGCCCGCACTGTCACAGACAGAAAGTGAAGCACTCACAGCTGGTGAAGTCTGGTGGGAAGCTGAACTGTTTTCTGGCAACCCGGATTGGTCTAAATTGCTGGATGTGAAGACGCCGCAATTGAGCGTTGAAGAACAACAATTCTTTGATGGTCCATGCCAAGAACTCTGCAGCATGATTGATGATTGGAAAATCAATCAAATTGACGGCGATTTGCCCGCAGAAGTCTGGCAATTCTTACGCGACAATAAGTTCTTTGGCATGATAATTCCCAAATCACATGGCGGGTTAGGATTTTCTGCTTTCGCTCACTCAGAGATAGTGCGTTACATTTCCACTCGTTCCGTTGCTGCTGCGGTTACTGTGATGGTGCCCAATTCGCTCGGCCCCGGTGAATTGCTTCACCAGTTTGGTACTGACGAGCAAAAAGACTACTGGCTCCCACGCTTGGCTGATGGGCGTGAATTACCTGCATTTGGCTTAACAAGCGCTGAGGCTGGTTCGGATGCGTCGGCAATGGTGGATGAAGGCGTTATCTGTAAAGGCCATTGGGACGGTGAGGAAGTGCTCGGTATTCGCCTCAACTGGGCCAAGCGGTACATCACGCTCTCACCCGTTTGTACCGTTTTGGGGTTGGCTTTTAAGCTCCGCGATCCTGATGCTTTTCTAGGTGATGAGGAAGAATTAGGCATTACGTGCGCATTGGTACCCACTGATCTTGATGGTGTTGAAACGGGTCGTCGCCACCTGCCATCATCGACAATGTTCATGAATGGACCCACGACAGGTAAAGATGTTTTCATACCGCTTGATTATATTATCGGAGGTCCTGAATTTACGGGCAAGGGCTGGATGATGCTAATGAGCGCACTTGCTGCAGGGCGGGGTATTTCACTACCGTCAATGGGGTGTGCGGCGATTGCTTATAGTGCTCATACGACAGGAGCTTATGCGCGTATTCGCGAACAGTTTAACCTTCCCATTGGTAAATTTGGTGGGGTTCAAGCTCGTATGGGACGCCTTGCGGCTGATGCGTATGCAATGGATGCTGCTCGACATTTAACATGTGCAGGTCTTGATGAAGGACGCGCTCTATCCGTTATATCAGCTATCATGAAGGCTCATGCTACGTTCAAGATGCGTGAAGCTATCAATGACGCAATGGATGTTCATTCTGGTAAGGCTGTAATTGATGGGCCTTCAAACTATCTCTTGCCACTCTATCGCGCTGTACCAATTGGAATTACGGTGGAAGGCGCAAATATCGTTACGCGCAGTTTGATAATTTTTGGGCAGGGGTCAATTCGTGCGCACCCCCATATGCTCGACAATATCTTGGCATTGCAGGAGAATGATCCACATAAATCACTTGAAATGTTTGATATATCATTTTGGGCGCATGTCGGCCACACAACCATGACTTTGTTTCGCGCTTGGGGCAGGGCATGGACAGGCGGACGATTTGCGCCTGCGCCTGATGCCGGAAAAGCAACGCCCATTTATCGACAGTTGGCGCGGTGGTCGGCTGCTTATGCGCTAACTGCTGATTTTGCATTTCTAACACTCGGCGGTGAACTCAAACGCAAAGAGATGATTTCTGGCCGTATGGGCGATATCCTATCAGAAATGTATATTCTATCGGCTGCTCTTAAACGGTGGGAAGACGAGGGGCGACAAGACGCAGATCTTCCCGTCTTAGAATATGCTGCAGCGGCAGGTTTGAAACGTGTTCAAGCGGCCTTGGATGAAGTGATAGATAATCTACCGGCCCGTTGGGCTGCTTGGATATTGAAGTTATTCACATTGCCTGGCGCAACGGTTGCCGGACCAAGCGATCAACTTGCAGCAATATGTAGTGACCTGATTTTTGAACCTTCTGCCACGCGCAACCGCATTACGGGGCAATTATTTAAAGGTGCCAATGGTGATGCTTTGCAGGTGCTCAACGATTGCTACGCTAAAGTGATAGATATGGCGCCAGTGATGAAGCGCTTGCGCGATGCGAAAAAATCACCTGAGGAAGCACTCGAAGCTGGATTGCTCGATGATGCGGAATGGGCAAATCTCAAAGAGATGAAGTCGCTTGTTGATAAGGTTGTTGCTGTCGATGAATATTCGCCGGACGAGTTTGCAGATTTATATCGCAACCCAACTGCAAAAGATAATCAATCTTCGGATGAGCGAGCGATAGAGGCTGCAGAATGAAAAAACATCAAAAGCAACGAGTGTTTCTTGTCGATGGCGCTCGAACACCTTTTTTAAAAGCACGCGGTGGTCCGGGGCCTTTTACTCCCGTTGATCTTGCTGTGCAGTGTGGGCGCCCTTTGCTGGCACGGCAATATTTTGACCGTAAAGTTTTTGATCTGGTTATCCTTGGCTGTGTCAATGTTATTGCAGATGAAATGAATCCTGCACGTGTGGCCGCGCTGCGTCTTGGACTTGGCGAACAGATGGTCGCGTTCACAATGCAGATCAATTGCGGCTCCGGTATGCAGAGTATTGATACAGCTTACCGCTATATACGTGATGGATCGCACCAAATGATTTTGGCTGGCGGCGCAGAAGCGCTCAGTCATTCTCCGTTGGTACTGCGCAATTCAGCAGTAGAATGGTTTGGCAGAATGAACGCTGCAAAAGGACCGCTGGAACAAGCGCGCGCAATGGCGGGAGTAAGGCCAGAGTTTCTCAAACCAGTAATTGGTCTGGAGCGCGGTCTGACAGACCCGATTACAGAGTTAAATATGGGACAGACAGCAGAAGTGCTCGCGCACCGTTTTAATATTGATCGTGAAAAGGCTGACACTTATTCCATGCAGAGTCATCACCGCTTAGCTAAAGCGCAAAATGACGGGACTTTGAACGGCGAAGTGATACCTGCCTTTGACCGAGACGGGGCGGTGTATGATCATGATGATGGCGTGCGCCCCGATAGCGATATGGCAGGGCTGGCAAAACTCAAACCGGTTTTTGAGAAACCTTATGGCAAGGTAACTGCTGGTAACTCAAGCCAGATCACAGATGGTGCAAGCTGGGTCATTCTGGCATCGCAAAAGGCTGTCGATGAGCATGGCTTGGAGCCGCTCGCCGAGATTACAGACAGCGAATGGGCAGCTTTGGACCCATCAATTATGGGCCTTGGGCCCGTCATGTCTGTGTCGCCGATCGTGCAGAGGCATAAGTTAAAACTTGAAGATATTGATGTATGGGAACTCAACGAGGCTTTCGCAGCACAATTGCTGGCCTGTCTAGCGGCTTGGGAAGATGTTGATTTTTGCCGTGAATTACTGGGCATGGACAATGCCTTTGGGCGCATAGACCGTGATCGGTTGAATGTTGATGGCGGAGCGATTTCATTGGGCCACCCTGTTGGCACCAGCGGCAACAGGATTGTGTTGCATTTGGCCAACGCTATGAAAAAGCGCGGTGCCAAACGCGGTATCGCAACCGAATGTATCGGCGGCGGCCTCGGCGGTGCAATGCTATTGGAGGCAGTTTAATGACGGGCGAAGTTCTCACATTTTTAAGCGAAAAAAAATTGGAATTGGGTCCGGCAGGCGCGCATATTGGTAATTGGCGCTCGGGCCGTGACGAAGCCGGTATTTTATGGCTTGTGCTCGACAAGGCGGACACAAATACCAATACGATTTCAGAAGATGTAATCCGTGAATTGGATGCGCATATCAGATCTGCAGAATCTGACCTGCCCAAAGCACTGGTTATCCGTTCGGCCAAAAAAACAGGTTTTGCAGCGGGCGCTGATATTACAAGTTTCGAAGCAATGTCGGGCAGCGGTGCAGCCGAATTGCTCCAGCAGGGCCATGATGTGCTGGACCGGATTGAGGCATTAAGCTGCCCAACGATTTGTATTGTGCATGGTCCAGCGCTTGGCGCAGGCTTTGAATTGGCGCTGGCATGCGATTACCGCATCGCGGTGGATGGTGCGACCTTTGCCTTTCCTGAAGTTCAACTGGGTTTGCACCCAGGGCTTGGTGGTACTTTCCGACTTCCGTCGTTGATTGATCCTACGGAAGCGATGACAATGATGCTGACCGGAAAAAAGGCATACACCAAGCGCGCGAAAACACTGGGTATTGCCGAACTTGTCGTGGAAGAGCGTCATGTCGCCAGTGCAGTTTGCGATGTTGCCGACGGTAATGTTGAAAAAACCAGACAAGGGCTAAAAGCCCGTGCGCTTGAATTTGATCAGGCGCGCAGTCTGGTGGCGCGTACCATGCGCAAAGAAACAGAAAAGAAGGCGCCCAAAGAGCATTACCCTGCGCCCTATGCTTTAGTTGATCTTTGGGAAGAGCATGGCACCGATGAGAAGAAAATGCAGGTAGCGGAAATCAGCTCTTTTGCAGATTTACTTAAAACAGACACGTCTAAAAATCTCAGACGCGTATTTTTCCTTCGTCAATCTCTGAAGGATGCTGCGCGCGGCGACGATCATATTGCACATGTGCATGTAATCGGGGCAGGGGCGATGGGCGCGGAAATTGCAACGGTCTGCGCTATCAAGGGTAAACAGGTCACGTTAAGCGATCTGGAAATCAATGCTCTTGGTAATGCCATTAAATTGGCAGCAAAAATCTGTAAAGCAAAGCATTTAAGCGATATCGAGACCCGTGATGCACTGGACCGTCTTATGCCGGACCCGAACGGCTATGGCATTGCGCAAGCTGATTTGATTATCGAGGCAGCGCCAGAACGCGTGGATATTAAGGAAGAAATTTATGCTGGACTTAAAGGTAAAATGAAGAAGGACGCTATATTAGCGTCCAATACATCCAGCCTTTCAGTTGATTTGCTTGCTACCTATGCACCACTGAATTCCTCTTTTGCTGGTTTGCACTTTTTCAATCCGGTGTCGAAAATTGACGTTGTGGAGGTTATCAAAGGAAAGGCGACAGATTCGCAAACCGCAAAACGCTTGGCTGCTTTTTGTGGTACGATTGGAAAATTACCCGCACAGGTGCGTGATTATCCTGGATTTCTCGTCAACCGCGCGCTCACACCGTACCTTATGGAAGCAATGGTGCTCATGGATGAAGGGGTTTCGAAGGAAGTTATAGATACTGCCGCGCTGCGCTTTGGCATGCCGATGGGGCCTGTAACATTAGCCGATCAAGTAGGCCTTGATATCGGCCTGCATGTGGCCGAGTCGCTTGCGGATAATCTCGACAAACCAATGGCGAAAATATCCGAAACGTTATGCCGTAAAGTTGAAAGCGGCGAAGTTGGCAAAAAATCTGGTAAAGGATTTTATGATTGGTCCGAAGGCACACCGCATCCGAAATTCGATGGAGAACTGCCGGCGGATTTGACTGACCGCCTGATTTTGCCGATGATTAATGCGTGTGTTGAAGTGCTACGCAAAGGTATCGCTGAGAGTGAAAATCAAGTGGATGGGACGATGATATTTGCAACCGGATGGGCACCGTTTCGCGGCGGTCCTATGCATTACGCTCATAGCCGTGGAGTATCAGAAATCGTCACAAGATTGAAGGAGTTGGAAGCCGCGCACGGCCCTCGTTTTGCACCGGATGACGGTTGGAACACCATTGGTTAAGCGGCCAAGTATTTATACTAATGCTGACAGGATGGCGCGGGCGCTGTTTGAACGTTTGGGTGATCATATTCGCCTTGCTTTGCCTTTGGGTTTAGGAAAGCCTGTAACGCTTGTGAACGCATTGACACGGCTCGCCGTTGCCGATCCTGATCTTAAATTGTCGATATTTACTGCGCTTACGCTGCAACGGCCCAAAACTGGATCGGACATAGAAAAACGCTTTTTAGAACCGGCTATGGAGCGTCTCTTTGGTCGATACCCGTCTTTGCTTTATGCAGATTTAATTGCTGCGAATAAATTGCCAAACAATATCGAAGTGTCAGAGTTTTTCTTTCAAGCCGCAACTTGGCTGGGCAATAGCTACGCTCAACGTCACTATATTTCCGCTAACTACACCCATGCCCGTGATGTGTTGATTGCACAAAATCCCAATTTGCTATCGCAACTTGTACCTCGCGATGGAAATCGCATCAGTCTTTCATGCAATACGGATATTTCGGCTGATCTGTTTGAAATGCGAAAGCAAGGGAAAATGGATTTCCTTGCTGTTGGTGAGTTGTGTGACGCGCTGCCATTTATGGACGGACCCGCGGCACTGCCTGAAAATGAACTGGAAATGATGCTGCAGCCGGCCGAGCAAATTGATTTGTTCTCGGCTGTGCGGCGACCTGTTTCAGACGCGCAGTATGCAATGGGGCTGCATGTGTCGCGAATGATTGTTGATGGCGGCACATTACAGATCGGTATCGGGGCGATTGGTGATGCTGTTGCCCATGCGCTGATGCTTCGCGATAAAGCGGCTCTGGGTGATGTTTGGAAAACGTCGCCCTTTGTGCTGAGTGGCGGCGAAATAGCACCTTTCAAAACGGGACTTTATGCGGTCAGCGAAATGCTGGTTGGCGGTCTTCTAGCTCTGTTTGAAAGCGGTATCATACGGCGCGAAGTTGATGGCGTTTCAATTCATGCCGGATTTTTCGTCGAAGCGCGCGACATGTATAAACAACTGCGTGCGATGGCCCCCTCTAAACGCGCAAAAATCGCGATGATGCCAGTCAGCTTTACCAATGCGCTTTACGGCGATGAGGAGGCTAAGCGCACTGCGCGTGTAGACGCACGGTTTATCAACAGTGCGATGAAAGTCAGCATTTTAGGCGATGCCATGTCGGATGCGGCCGAAACGGGGGCGGTTGTAAGCGGTATAGGTGGCCAATTTAACTTTTTTGAACAAGCATTTGCGCTGGATGATGGCCGCGCAATCCTAACTGTGCCAGCAACACGATTCAGTGGTGGCAAAACCACATCCAATATTGTGTGGCAATTGTCCGTCACATCAGTACCGCGCCATATGCGCGATATCGTCATCACAGAATATGGTGCAGCCGACTTGAGAGGGCAAACAGATGAAGAGGTCATCAAGCGCATGATCGCTATCACTGATAGTCGATTTCAGACTGCTCTCGTAAAAAAGGCAAAGAACTGCGGTAAGCTTTCGGAGAACTATCAGATACCAGAAGAGTTTAGAAACAACACGCCGCAAGCGCTTGAAAACTGGTTAACGCCTTATCGAGATGTGTTTTTGCCAGATTTTCCATTGGGTAGCGATTTTGAAGAGATTGAACGGGTTCTCTTGCCTGCGTTATCGCGCTTGTCACAAGCGACCACTAGTAAAATGGATTTGGTGAGATTGATTTGGTCTTCAGTTTTTGAAAGCGCCCATCCGAGCGAAGAGGATGCAATGGAAAGAATGGGCTTTGATCGTAAAAAACATTTTTTTGAAAGCCCTCAGGCGCGCGCGTTGCGAGGTGCATTGCGTCGAGTTAGCAAAAATAATTTTTGATTGTAGATGGTCATACGACCATCCCGTGAGACAATTAACTGGCAAAATTACATGAGCCCTAAAATCCCACAGTAGGAGTACTTTTATTATGACCTTGAATGAAACCCAATCAAAGTTGTGCGATGATAATCAAACTGACTTTTCGGACCTGAAAGCTGTCATTTTCAACACAAGCTTAAAGCGAGAAAAAGAGAAATCGCACACTAAATTGTTGCTCTCTGTGGCTGGCGAAATCATGTCACGTAACAGGGTTAGCGTGGAACATATTCATGCAGCTTCCCATCAAATCGCTTATGGGGTTTATCCAGATATGACCGACCATGGTTGGGACCGCGATGATTGGCCCGCGCTTTGGGAGAAAGTTGCCGATGCCGACATCTTGATCATAGGGACACCAATTTGGTTGGGCGAGGAGAGTTCCCTCTGCCGTGTTTTGATCGAACGATTATATGGTATGTCGGGGATGTTAAACGATAAAGGGCAAAGTGTTTTCTACGGCAAAACTGGAAGTGCGGTCATCACCGGCAATGAGGACGGGATCAAGCATTGCGCGATGACAATCCTATATGCGCTTGGACATCTAGGCTATATGATTCCACCGCAGGCCGATTGTGGTTGGATCGGTGAGGCTGGTCCTGGTCCATCATATGGTGATGACATTGAAGGAGGGCCTGCAGGCTTTAATAATGATTTTACGCAGCGCAATGCAACGATCATGACATGGAACCTTATGCACACGGCGCGGATGCTCAAAGACGCCGGTGGATTGCCTAATCACGGTAACGACCGTAACGCTTGGAAGGCCGGTTGCCGGTTCGATTATGAAAATCCAGAGCACCGAAGATGAACAAATTTATCGTATAAAAAAGCCATAAAGGCGTGTGGCGAGGATAACTTGACGATAAAATGGTCTTATATGAACAGTCACTTGTTTAAATAGCGAAGTAGTTTATTTTTTAGTTGATATCGACCCCACCAACCTCGAATTTGAGTTGCGTAAAGCGTTGTCGGTCTAATCCGATATTCGTTATTATCGCATCTTAAGACAAATTTGCGATATGCCGCAACGATATTGGTACTTGCAGCTGTAATTGCGGCTACCTTAATTTCGATGCCCTCGAAATTATTGATATCGTATCCTTCGTAAGTGTTATGCTTCACGCGTTGTAGTATGTTTTCCACACTTCCTATGTCGACAAACTCGCCGCTATTGAGCGGACCTTGAAGAGTGGTTGCACTGGGCGATTTTAATTCTTCAACGGTGACTTCTGTGCGATTAGCAATGGAGGTTTCGTGAGTACCATCCTTTGTATGTACGGTTAAAATAATTTCCAAAATATAGATCGGTTCAAATCCAAGATTGCTGACAAACACCCGAGCATTCAAATTTTGACTGCCACCTAAATGTATGAGAATTTCTGTGCGGCGCTGTCTTCTAAGGCCGGAGACAAGTATCTGTAAGTAAAACAGCCATACAAAAGCTGTGAGAATAGCCATGACAGTTTGAATTGCCGCGCTATTATCTAGCAGCCATTGCCACATGTTAGTCTTCCCAAAATGTTGAGTTATTTATTATGATGTGACTTGAAGTAATTTCGTTATAGATAAATGGAACCCGTAATCAAACATTGGATGATTACGGGTTAGATCTAGATATTTAGAATGCGCCCCAATACGGCGTTACGGCATAATATTCATGCGTTCTTTTTTCCCAGTCCGGATCATCTTGCCAGTTTTCGGTGCGTGAGGGCGAACCTTTTAGCTGCTCTTCAGTAATGTCAGTGATGTAACCTTCCTTCGCGGTATCATAACGAAGTTTTGCCCAAGGTATGGCGTGCGATTCTTCGCCCATGCCGAGAAAACCACCAAAGTGCATTACAGCGTACGCTACATGGCCTGATTTTTTATCTATCATGAGGTGATCGATATGTCCGACGTTGTCTCCGTCGTTACCATAGACTTCAGTTCCATTTACGTCTTTTGAGGAAATGATATTCGATTTTTTGCTTGTAGTCATTATCGTATCCTTATCTTGCCAGTTCACATAATAAATAAAAATAGGGTCAGATTGTTCCTCGTTTTAGAGGTAAAATCTGAATACGATTTAGAACTTTTCGTGAATTATCGATCTACCAAATCCGTACTTTCGAAGCGATTCCAAGCATCAATTTGAGAAGGGAATCTAGAAAATGCACAACTCAAGGGAGGGGATTTAAGTCACATACTGAAAGAATGAAAATCTGATGCATCGCTCGCCAAAGTTATCACTTAGGTTTCTAGAAGGAAATTCACGTGAACTTAGGTAGGTTAATATTTCTGTTCACAGATAACATGGAATGTCACTGCCGTTTACTTTAGCAAATACGAAAAAATTTAAAACACTGTGATATACCAGTTTGAAGTCATCAGCTCTGTCGCTTCGGATTTTGAAGGTCACTCCTTTCACGATGCGCATCAGCTAATGAGAACGATAGCTTTATTACTCCGGCACAATGTTGCTAACACGGATAGAAATATGGCTTTGCACATTCTCTACCCCATTTACAGCGGAGGCAATATCGAGGCACCTTTGAACTTCCGTGGCTTGTGACAAATATCCACTCAATATTACATGTCCACCAGATGTCACTGTAACCTCTACATCGACGGCATCGACCCTGCCATCGACAGCTAAAGCTTCTGCGATTTGTGCTTCAAGCTTAGCTTCATAGCCTTTTGCAGCGCCGGCAGGTTCGCCGAAAAATTCGGGTTCTTTGTAAACCATTTGTGCTCGCTTTCCATAGTTCGAAGAAATTTCATTTTATATTTCTTATAGAGGGATTTACTCGCCAACTAACGTTGAAGTCTTTTGTTCCAAAAAAAGAATTTATCAGAGCGGCACGATACGTAAGTTCTGCGCTGAGAAAACTGCATGTACCCATGTCGGGATTCATCCAAGTCAGTGAAAGGAGATAGAATTAATCGAATTTGCGAACACCTAAAAGCAATTGCGTTTGTAGTTTTTCACCATGAAGAACCGAAATGTCGCCTGTAGTTTCTAAAATAACAGCACGCACTTGTGCGAAGTCGAGGACGTTTGCCTCTCGTAGCTTTGCTACTACATCTTCTTCAGCAACACGTGTGGCCTTCAATGCATCGTGTAAAAATTCACCATTCCTCATAAGTAAGACTGGTTGATTTTCAACGGTCGACTTAAATATAGCTGAAGCCTTTCGCAAACGGGCAGCAGCATATTGAATTCCTAGAAGACTTGAAATAGCGACGCAGGGCTGCAGAAATGCCACCCAGTTCGAGGCTTGGCTTGCCCCCGCTAAGAGGGATCCAGTTGCCACAGTTACCACGAAATCGAATGGTGTCATTTTTGAAAAAGAACGTAAGCCAATAATTCGAACCACGAATATGATCCAAACAATTGCCAAGATTGATAAGAGCACTGCTCTTATAATCGTGTCATAAGGTTCAATCGATAAAAACATGTTCAGCGCCTTTGGGTGTGGGTCGATTGTACCTTCAGTGATGGTGGTGTCTCTGGTTTCCATTTAATCAATGTAATTAGAGGTATCAGACTGCTGGATATTAAATTAATCAAAGCTCAAGCGGTACATTATTAAGTCGGTCATTGAAAACACAGTGAGCAATCGTAGGCAGCTTTATGAGGGCGGGCGTATTAGAAGCCCATCGGAACTGTTAACTAGTTCGTTGCGATCTATGACTTTTACCTTTGCCTTATGATCGGCAAATTACTACCTTGATATTGCTGCACGCCAATAGAGCTATTGGCGTGCAAAAAAGTACGAGGCAACGCGATTATGGTAAATTCCCATTTTCGCCACTATTGATTTAATGCTTTAATCAGCTTGATTGATGCTCGATACAGCGAGATTAGTAAGTTTACTATTAGCTGCCTTTTCTTGGTCCAATATACTAGTAAGCAATTCATGAGCTTCCGTATGTCCTAGCACTTTTGCCCATTCACGCAGTGTTCCATATCGCGCTATTTCGTAGTGCTCGACAGCCTGACACGCGGCCAGAAGCCCTGCGTTTTTTGCCTCCCCAGTCGCTTCATCCATGAGCCCTTCAGCTTCTTTGATCAGGCCTTCTATAGCGTCGCACTTTTCACCAGATGCGCTTTTACCTATGGATTTGAAAACTTTTTCAAGTGTTTTTATTTGACCTTTTGTTTCCTCTAAATGCTCTTCAATTGCTGTCTTAAGTTTTTTACCGTTTGCAGCGTCGTGCACCTTAGGTAGAGCTTTGATCAAGGCATTTTCTGCATAATAAACATCTTGTAAAGTGTGTTCGAAAATATCTGATAGCGTTTTCATTTTTGATCCCTTCTGTGTTTCTACTTGAAGAACTGTAGAACGATGGGTCACAACAAAAGTTCCGCACCGATGACGTTTAACGGTGCGGATTACTGCTTAAAGATAAACCTCAACAATGTAATTATGATGTTGATCTGATGGAGATTACATTATGCAGTAAGTCCTTTTCTCTTGCATGTTATGAGTCTTCACAGCGGTAAGCTTATTCACGATATACGTGTTTATTTTGCCCTGATCTGGGCGCACAACCCACATCGCTCAGAATGAATTACTCGGGAAACACACCAGATGAACGCTTTAAAGTTTAGAAGCAGATCTGGCCCGCAATGACCAGCGCTATACTGACTCACCCCCATCAACTTAGGTAACTGCAGTCTCATCATAAGCAAGTTCGTGATCACCAAGATCCATTATCTCTTCGTTCTGCTTTGCCCATTCTGAACGGTCCTTTTCGGTTGCCATAGGCGAAAACAAGTTGGTCAACGCATAGAATATACCGATCAGCGGAGCAGTCCAGCAGGCAAAAGCGAGAGGAATATAAAGTAGATTAGTCATGTTGCCATCCATAACGCCCAAACTAAGTGCTGAGATCACGAAAGCGCCGCCTGCGTTCCATGGGATCAGTGGGCTCATCATCGTTCCGCCTTCTTCAACCGCCCGACTAAGGTTTAATGTTGAATACCCCATGCCGCGGTAAAGAGGTGCAAACATCCGACCTGGTAAGGCGATAGAGATGTAGGGATCTCCTGCAACCATATTAGTCGCAAACGCGGTACCAATTGCCGACGTTTGCACAGCGGCAAAGCTTTTCACGCGGCTGATGATCGCCATAATAATAGCTTCCAAGCAACCGGTCCGCTCCAAAGCGCCGCCAAACCCAAGCGCAATCAGCATCAGAGAGATGGTCCACATCATAGATTGAATACCACCTGCATTGAGAAGAGTATCAATATCCGCGATACCCGTTTCGATAGAATAACCTGATTGTGCGAACGTGAACACATCATGAAGGCCAACACCCTGCCAGAAGATTGCGACAATGGCACCTGCAATCACACCTGCAAAAAGAGATGGCAGCGGTGGTTTTTTCATGAGTGCCAGCCCTACCACAATTACTGCTGGAATTAGCGGTACAAAACCAAGATTAAACCGCTCTGTTAGTCCAGATGTAATCTGATTGATGCTGGTGACATCGCCAACGGTTTCACCAATCAGCAAAAATCCAGCAGCAATGTAAATCGTCAGTGCAATCAGCATCGCCGGTACTGTTGTTGGTAACATGTTCTTAATATGGTCGAAAACATTTGTGCCAGTGACCGCCGGAGCCAGATTGGTGGTATCGGACAATGGCGACACTTTATCGCCGAAAAAAGCCCCCGAAACAACAGCACCTGCAGTCCAATAAGCAGGAATGCCGAAGCCTGCACCGATGCCCATCAGAGCCAAGCCAATCGTACCAACTGTCCCCCAGCTCGTTCCCAGCGAAAGCGAAACAACAGCACAAAGAATCATTGCAGCAGCCAGAAAAATAGAAGGTGTAAGCAACGTGAGGCCGTAGTAAATTAACGTAGGCACAGTACCCGATGCTATCCAGACACCGATAATCATTCCAACAACGATCAATACGGCCAGAGAGGGCATCGAAACATGTATTACGTGGAAAACACCTTCTCGGATATCCATCCAACCTTGTCCGCGCAGCACACCTAGCAAAGAAGTAATGGCTAAGCCCAAAATTAAGGGGATGTGAGGCGTAAAATCACCATAGTAGAACAGCTGAAGTGCAAGTAAACCAAGTGTCAATACAACTGGTAAAAGCGCCAGAGGTAGAGATGGCAGGTTATTTTTATCCATTTTATCTGTTTCCCTAATTACTATTGTTATGCCGTGATATGCATACTTATAGTTTCTTACTTATTGCAGGAATGAAAAATGGAAAGGCCAGACTTTTCAGTAACAAAGTTTATTCATACTGCTTGCGCGATTTATTCCATATTTTAGGGCTCTTAAATCATGCTCCTATATTGCACATGATCCGTAGTCTTAAGCATATCAGGCTTCGGTGACTGAGCGTGGAATGTGATGTTGGTTGAGTTTGCACCATTGCTGATTTGCGACCGATAAATAGGGCTATTTACTGGGGGGCAGATCACGGCATAATGATTTCTTGTGTGGTCTTTTGCGTCCGTTTAAGGTTCCGCTGACAACACCGTCTTAATTCAGTGAGATATATCGTTGATAATCTGAATTGTATGCTCAGGCAGTGATCTATCTTCAAAAATATCCGGATTAACCTCTGCAAGGTGAGGTAAGGCCAATAGGATTTCGCGCAAATGTTCGCGCATCGCTTTGTCAGCTGCGTCTGGTTCGCCAGAGCGAATAGCAGATACAATATTCCTATGCTGTTCAATGAGCCGTTTCATGGGAGTCGCGATACCTAGACTCAAATAACGGACCCGATCGATTTCGTTGCGTGCACCTTCAACTGTTTTAAGGGCGTAATCGCACTGAACTATATTCGCGATTGCACGGTGGAAAAAGTTATCACTGCGGTTGAACCGATTAAAGTTATCTTCACTGAAGGCTTGGTCTTGCTCTTCAAGCAATTCATCAAGAAAATCAATATCTTTTGGCTTTGCTAAACGAGTAGCATTGCGCACCAACGAACATTCGACGGCTTCTCGTACTAATCTTGCGTCAGCGACCCTACGGACTGATATTTTGCTAACATATGTTCCGCGGCTTGGACGTATTTCTACCAAGCCAGCTTCTGATAGTTTAATGAAAGCCTCGCGAACGGGCTGGCGACTAACGCCATACTTAAGGGATATTTCCTTCTCCGATAGGGCTTCGCCTGGATTGAAGCGCATTTCAATAATAGCCATTCGCAGCTCAAAAAACAGTTGCGGCGCTATAGGTTGATCAAGCCGAAGAGGATTTATCATCTAATTTCCATTTTGCATTTTACGTTTTGCATATTATACACTACCATACCGGTATGGTGAAGATGTATTTTCTGGAGGGAGAACGTCACCAGCTTATTTGAAACATTTAAGGGAGGGTACTAACATGAATGACAAATCTAACAAAAGATTCTCAATTAACAGGCGTCAGCTAATTGGGGGCGGAGTTGCGACGCTTGCAATGCCTGCATTGATTTCCAACGCATTCAGTCAGGAAAAATTTGTTTGTAAAATTGCTCACTCTGAAGCAATTGGATCACCTTTTACAAACGCATTTGATAAATGGGCAAAAATATTAAACGAACGCAGTGAGGGGCGCATTGATGCTCAGCATTTCCCTGCTAGCCAGCTTGGTGGTCTAGCACAGTTGCTGGAGATGAGCCGTATTGGTACTGTTCAGGTTACAGCCGCAGGCCCTGATAGTGAAGAAGCTATAGCGCCTGAGATTGCAGCTACGGCTGGTGCACCTGGCTTTATATATAAAAATGAAGCGCATGTTGATGCGGTTCTGCAGGGCGATATTGGTGACGAAATCAGCAAAATTGCACGTGAAAAAACGGGCGTTGAGTTCATTGCTTATGGTGAAGTTGGCTTCAGACATTTGCTGACCAAAGAACCGGTCACAGGTCTTGCTAGCCTTCAAGGTGTTAAGCTGCGCGTTCCAGAGGTCAATATATGGGTAGAGTTTTGGAAGGCCTTGGGCGCTAACCCAACACCATTGCCGTATTCTGAGCAGTATTCTGCACTTTCAACTGGCATCATTGATGGGCTTGATTCAGACTATTTCTCTGTGCTCGGCTTTAAATGGCATGAGCAGGCTAAAAATATCACGCCTACATATCACTGGTTCTTGCCAAAGGCTATTCGCATGAATGCTGCATGGCTTGATTCATTACCTGCTGATTTGCAGGAACTATGCCGCACCTCTGCGAAAGAAGTGTTTGGTGAACAACGCACAATTAACCGCGCAGGTGCTGACAAAGCACTTGAAGACCTCAAAGCGGTTGGCTGTACAGTTCAACCATTCCCTGCTGAAGAACGTGCAAAATGGGAAGAGAAAACGGACTTCCTATTTGAAAAAATGGGTGAAGCAAGCCCAGAAACAGCTGAAATGATCGCTAAGATTCGCGCTTTAGGCTGATCCTCCCAACAACTTACCCGCCCTAAAACTGGGCGGGTTTTTTACGACTTTGATTACGGGGAAATTAGATGATCGAGACACATCACAAAGCAGCCAACCCATCGGTTGCCAGCTTGGGATTTGCTTGGCTAGACCGAACCTTAGAAGCACTTTCGGTCGCGACCATTTTGATGGCAACTGGAGCTGCCATTTTGCAGGTCTTTTGCCGCTATGTTCTTAATGCATCCCTGCCTTGGCCAGAGGAGTTAGCACAATTTCTCTTTGTCTGGTCTATTTTCCTCGGCATGGCGGTTTTGGTACACCGCGATAGACATATTGCAATTTCGCTGTTTGTGAAAATGTTACCGCAAAAAGCGCAATATGGCCAAACTATCTTCTTGCGAATTGTTACAGTGACAGCATGCTATTTGATGGTCGTGCATGGTATCGATTTCGCACAGCGCTCCATGCAAGTTACACCTGCACTTCAAATCCCGTTGAAATATATGTTTATGGCCGTACCAACAGGTAGCTTGATGGGGCTCATTTTCCTAGCAAGGCCTATTGCTGGCTCAACTTGGTGGTCAGGTTTAGCAACGCTGGTGGCAGGTATTGGATTGTATTACATATTGCGTCATACGGGCAGCAATGTGTGGGGAAATTTGAGTATTTCCTCAATATTGATGATCGTCGGCTTGCTTTTGATTTTTCTTGAAGTGCCAATAATGTTTGCACTTGTGCTTGGTTCCTTTGCTGCCATGTCAACGCAACCAGCTTCAATGCTCGTGATCATCACACAGAACATGTCCGGCTCACTTAACTCTTTTACACTGCTGGCAATTCCATTTTTCATAATGGCAGCAGCGGTCATGAATGCTGGCGGTATTACAGTTCGTATTGTTGATCTTGCTTCACACTTGGTCGGTCACTTCAAGGGCGGTCTAGGTCAGGCCAATGTTGTTACCAATGTTATGCTTGCAGGCGTTTCAGGTTCATCAACAGCCGATGCTTCAGCAACCGCCAAACTGCTCGTTCCGCAAATGGAAAAACATGGCTATGACCGTGCATTTAGCTGCGCTCTAACGGCTGCGGCCTCAACGCTTGCGAACATGATTCCGCCCGGCCTTGGGTTGATTATATATGCAGCCCTGGCATCTGTATCCGTCGGTGCCATTTTTGTCGGCACCATTGTGCCAGGACTGATGGTCGCGCTTGCACTATCGGTGGTAGTTTATATTGTTTCCACTGTCAAAGGGTATGGCGGAGACCGTGCCCGCTCGACAGGAACAGAACGTTGGCGTGCTTTTAGACTTGCCGTGCCTGCACTCTTGTTACCTGTCTTTATTGTCGGGGGCGTTCGGTTTGGCATTTTTACCGCAACCGAAGCTGGTGCAATGGCGTTTCTATTTGCGCTGTTTTGCGGGGCCTTTATTTATCGTGCTTTAACCGCTGCCAATCTTGTAGGTGCACTGCGCGAAGCCGTAGAAGATACAGTCGCTGTTGCAGTCATTATTGCTGCAGCATCTCCATTTGCTTGGATTTTAACATTCGAACAAGCACCGCAAAAAATTGCAGCATGGCTTGGTTCATTAAGCTCTGACCCAATACTTTTGTTGCTGTTGATTAACGTGTTCCTTTTGTTCGTCGGTCTGTTTATCGAAATGATTGCAGCGCTAGTTATTTTGGTGCCAATATTGGTTCCTGTGGTCGTTGCTGCAGGTGTTGATCCGCTGCACTTCGGTGTTGTGATGGTTATCAATCTTGTGATCGGTGCACTAACCCCGCCACTCGGTGTACTTGTCTTCACGACAGCACGGGTAGGTCGCGCCGATTCAAGCGCAGTGTTCAAAGCAATATTGCCATTCGTGGCTGCGCAACTTGTCATTCTTGTACTCATCACGTTGGTGCCTCAGATAACGATGCTTCCTATAAAATGGTTTGGACCATAATGAGAAGATCAATGTTCCTTATTGTCATCTAGCTCGCATCCAAGAAGGGTACTGGATATGAAGCGAAGGTGATGATTTTTACGGTCGCCTTTATGAAAGAGCTACTTTATGCTTTGAGGCGGTGTTGTCAGGGGAACTTTCCGCTATTTGAAAACCGCGGTAATTTTCGAACATGAAAACGAAAAATATTTTTAAGTATTTTAAACTTCGCCTGAAATCATCAAACTAGCGGTGATGTATTATGTTCGGTTTCCACTCAGTTTACGGCAGGTGGTGGATATTCTGCACGAACGCGGAATCGACATTTGCCACGAAACAGTGCGTTCTTGGTGGAACCGTTTTGGGCCGATGTTGGCAAATGAAGTTAGGCAGCATCGGGCAGGGAAACACTCAAATTGTCGCTGGCACATTGATGAAGTTTTCGTCAAAATCAATGGTGAGAAACTATATCCGTTGACCGGCAGGTGAATGCGAAGCAATCACCGAGAGGTTTTGGCGCGCCATTGATCATGAGGGCACTATGTTGGACAGCTATGTTTCAAAGCGTCGAGATCGTCGTGTTGTATTGAAGGTATTAAGGAAATTGCTTTCCAGATACGGTTCTCTTGCTGAAATAGACACGGGTAAACTTGGCTCCTATAGCGCAGCTTTAAGAAACCTTGGTATCCGTCATCGCCACAAAATTGGGCAATATAAGAATAACCAAATTGGGATTTTACATCTTCATTTTAGGCGACGAGAACGAGCTATGGGACGTTTCCGATCCATAGCAAGTTTGCAAAAAATTCTCGTCCATTCATGCTACCATTTTCTACCAATTTAACCACCAACTTCATTTCCTAAGCCGCCCCAATTTTTAATATTTACGAGATCAGTCGTTAAACGATTGGCGTATTTTGTGCGCGGTATAATGATTGTTTGTGTGGCTTTTCACGCGAGCTTAAAGATACTCTGATAAGATCGGTTGTCAGAGGTACTTGCCACGTTCCCAGTGCATGCAAATTTCAGAGCATAACAACGAAAGCCCTTTCTGCTATTGCAAAAATCACCAAAATTCTTGCATTAAGTGGTCGAGTAATAGGTTCATTTGTCTATAATCAAGTCCGCACAACGGTCACCAATCATCATAGCAGGGGCATTTGTGTTACCAGCATTGATGTTCGGCACTGCGGACATGTCGCAGACCCTTAAGTTCTGAATCCCGCGCACACGCAATTTTGCATCGAGCACGGCCATTGGGTCGCCATCGGCGCCCATCCTTGCAGTGCTCGACGGGTGATAATTTGTTTTCACAAACCGTTTGCAATGCGCTTTTAATGCGTCATCGGATAAATCATCTTGGGGCGGGATTGCGATCCGTTCAAGGTGTTCAGCAAGCGGTGAAGCTTTAAGCGCATTTATGAAGAAGCGCTGCCCTGCCACCATCTCGCGCATATCATCGGGATGTTTTAACAGGTTGGGTGAGACGGCAGGCATATCGGATGGATTGGCCGATTTTAACCGCACTTCGCCGCGTGATTTCGGTTTCACAACGACGGTCGTAATGGTCAGCCCATGTCCATCGTTTACAAGGCCAACGCTATCGCGATCTAGGTAAACTATGGGCACACAAAATGCCTGAATTGTTGGCAGTGCGTCCGGTGAAATGGGGTTTACAAAAGCGCCTGCCTCGACGCCTGCAGATGTGATGGGGCCGGAGCCAAAGAGTTTGAATTGGATGCCGTTTTTCAGCATGCGCCAACCTTCACCCTGTTTGTAATAACCGTATGGTCCATTTGCCAATGCTGTTGTCGGCACTTCAGGGTGGTCGATTAAATTTTGGCCAACGCCCGGCAAATCAATTTGTACGTCGATGCCATGTTCTTGAAGGTGCTCTGCAGGGCCAATTCCAGAAAGCATCAACAGTTTAGGTGTAATCAGCGCGCCTGCGGCAACAATAATTTCACCATCGGCATAGACGGTTTTAATTTCCCCTTTGCGGTCGCGATAGATTACGCCCTTGGCGCATCCATTTTCAATCACGATACGCATTACTTCAGCGTTTAGCCGAACGTTCAGGTTTGGATTGTTTTTTTGTGGTTCAATATAAGCGTAGGCTGCCGAGCTGCGTTTACCGTGACGATTCATAAATTGATAAAAGCCAACGCCGCGCTGTGTTTGCCCGTTGAAATCTGGATTGAATGGTTCGCCAATTGCTTGCACCGCTTGCACAAACCAACGCGACATTTCATCGATGTGGCCGGGGTCAGAGACCAGCATCGGCCCATTTGTTCCATGCAGGTCATTGTTAAGGCGGTTGTTTGCTTCCATCCTGCGATAGTGAGGTAGAACGTCCCTCCAGCCCCAGCCAATGCTGTCATTATTGCCGCGCAGGATTTCTTGCCACTCATCGTAATCAGATGGTCTTCCGCGCATGTAAACCTGTGCGTTGACGGATGATCCGCCGCCCAATACGTGCCCTTGAGGGATTTCGTGAACACGGCCGTCTAAGTGCTCTTGCGGTATCGTTTTATGATAGCGCATAAATTTCGAGCCGTTTATCATTTTGAAAATGCCCGGCGGCATATCGAGCAAAGGGTGTCTGTTTGAATGTCCAGCTTCGAGTAGAAGAACTCTGGCATTGCCATCAGAGCTAAGCCTTGCGGCGGCTACACAGCCAGATGAGCCGCCGCCAATAACAATATGATCGAAGCTTTCCATCTAGTCGGCTTCCATGTCGAATGTAACGCGCACATATTCCCATGCAGCTTTCAAGTGAACGTTCAAGGCTTCTTCAGCCGCGTCTGCGTCTCGTTCTAAAATGGCATCAAGTATAGCTTTGTGTGCCTCGTAATTGGCCAAGTTTCGTTCAGGTAGGCGCTTCATCTGCGCCCATTGTGGGGCAAGCCACGATGTGTAACCCTCATGAACGGCGGGGAAGATTGGGTTTTTCGGTATCTGGTAGAGAACACCATGAAAAGCGTTGTCGGTTCTATAAAATTCTTCGGAATCGTTTATCGCATTTTTGTTAGCTTCTAAGGCGGCCTTTAGATCACTTATGTCTGTTTTTGTCGCAGATATAGCTGCCTGCCTCACCAATCCACATTCCATAAAGACGCGGCTTTGATACAGGTTCTTAACGCCGCCCGGTTCGTTAAGAAGGTGCCTGACCACATTTCCAGTCGCGCTCAACACGGTCGCGTAATCGGGCTTGCTGACGATTGGACGAAACCGAGGTTTGCTCTCAACAAGGCCGCGATTTGAAAGCGTTGATATCGCTTCTCTGACAACCGTCCTGCTGGTTCCGAATTGCTCCATTAATTCACGTTCAGCAGGCAATGGGCTTTTGTTTCTTAAGCGGCCAGATGCAATTTGAGATTCAAGTTCTGCCACAATCGCATCGGCTGCACGGATGTTCGTATCTAAAGACATATGCAAATATGGTCCTACTAAAATTAGTCTTTGAAAAGCAATATGACAAATATGCAAGCTTAATGCAAACGCTATGATAAGCCATTTCAGTGCGATAATTGCTCTTATTGACAGTATTTTTTATATGTAAAAGCGAAATTGCAGTGTTGACAAACCCGAACTATATATATTTGGTAGAACCATATTGGTCATACCAAACTGGATAAGCTGTGTTCGATTTAACTTTTACAAGCTCTAAGCCTGCTACCATCGGCATGTATGTTGATGGCAAATGGACGAATCCAACCGGACGAGAGCTGATTGAGGTTGAGAACCCAGCGAATGAGACTGTTATTGCTTCCATCGTTGATGGTTCAGCAGGAGATGCTGCAATGGCTGTTGAAGCGGCGCATAAGGCCTCTGCCTTATGGGCAGCTAGACCTGCGATTGAGCGCGCAAGACTTGTCGCTGCGCTGGCGGGTGAAGTGCAAACCAACCATGAAGCTTTGGCTCACATCATAACGTTGGAGCAAGGCAAACCAATCGCGCAAGCGCGCGGCGAAATCGATGCTGTTATCACCTTCCTGACATATGCAGCAGAAAGCGCGCGGCGCATTGAGGGCGATATTGTTGCCTCTGATAACTTAAATGAAGAAATTCAAATTCGTCGCCATCCTTATGGTGTGGTTGTTGGTTTAACGTCTTGGAATTATCCAGCTGCACTTGCTGCACGTAAATTGGGGCCAGCATTGGTTGCGGGCAACACCTTTGTGTTGATGGCTCATGAGAACACGCCATTGTCTGGTTTGGCGCTTGCGCAACTTGCCCATGATGTTGGTTTTCCAGCAGGGGTGTTTAACTCAATTACGGGCAGGGGTCGTGTTGCTGGTCAAGCGATGGTCGAGCATCCTTTAACGGGTATGGTCACGATGACCGGTAGCACGCGGGCTGGTAAAGAAATTTTCCGTGCTGCTGCAGATACAGTCAAAACTGTTCGTCTTGAGCTTGGCGGCAAAGCGCCGTTTATCGTGATGGACGATGCGAATATAGATGCCGCAGTCGCAGCAGCGGTGACGGCGCGTTATACAAATTGCGGACAGATTTGCACCTGCAATGAGCGCATGTATTTGCATAGCGCTATTGCAAACGAGTTCATGGACAAATTTGTTGCGGCCTCCCAAGCGCTTACAATTGGTGATCCAATGGGCAATGTGGATTTGGGCCCTAAAGTCAGCCGTTTTGAGCGTGATAAAGTTGCTGATGTTATTGCAGCAAGCGTCAAAGCCGGTGCTGACGTGCTGCTTGAAGGCGGTGTTTTGGAAAACGACCAATACGCTCGGGGCCATTGGATGGCACCAACCGTATTATCGGTAAAAGACAATCATATTCCAGCCATTCGCAATGAGGTTTTTGGTCCTGTTGCTGTTGCCATGAATGTTGGGTCTTTTGACGAAGCGGTCGCGCTCGCCAATGACACGCAATATGGGCTGTCGGCTTATCTGTTCACGAAAAATCTTAAGCACATTCAACGTGCTCCGCACGTTTTGAAGTTCGGTGAGCTCTATCTCAACCGAAGCAATGGCGAGGCTGTTCAAGGATTTCATACTGGCTGGGGAATGTCAGGACTTGGCGGTGAAGACGGCAAATACGGGTTCGATGGCTATATGCGCAAGCAGACCAGCTATTTGAATTGGGATTAACCCAAACAGCGGTCACGAGGAATATGGCCGCACAATGAGGAGGAACTATAATGAAACGTAGAACAATTTTGGGCGCTTCTTTTCTAGCGCTTGCAATGTCAACAGTGGCGATCGCTCAAAGCTTGCCGCCGCTTGAACAAAAAGAACGCTACAAGGTTGGTTTTCCGCAAATGGAATCGAACAACCCTTGGCGTATTGCAGAATCGAAGTCATTTGTTGACACAGCCGAAGCATGTAACTGGGATCTCATCAGCACGGATGCAGGCGGTTCTGCTGCCAAGCAAGTGGCCGATGTGGATAGTATGATTGCACAAGGTATTGACGTTCTATTCTTGCCGCCACGTGAAGAAAAACCACTTATTCCAGCTGTTAAAAAAGCTGCAGCTGCAGGCATTCCGACATTTCTTGTTGATCGCTCGGTTGATCCAAATAATGCCAAAGCGGGTGTCGATTATGTTTCCTTCCTAGGTTCAGACTTTATTGACCAAGGCCGCCGTGTTGCCGAATGGACTATCGAGAATTTCAAAGGCGATAAAGCTGTTGTTGTTCAGCTTGAAGGCACGACAGGTTCATCACCTGCTAATGACCGCAAAAAAGGCTTTGACGATGCAATCGCTAAAGATCCGCGATTTACAATTGTCGCTTCTCAGACAGGTGACTTTGCACGCGATAAAGGCCGCCAAGTCATGGAAACTGTGCTTCAAGCCCATCCCGATGTTGATGTCGTTTATGCGCATAATGATGAAATGGCGATTGGTGCAATTCAAGCTTTGGAACTTGCAGGGCGCAAGCCGGGCGAGGATGTTTTGATCGTCTCTATCGATGGCACACGCGATGCACTTCAAGCGATCATTGACGGCAAAATGGGCGTAACTGTTGAAAGCTCTCCTTTCTTTGGTCCTTTGGCCTGCGAAACGATGAAGCGTTATGCTGCCGGTGAAGAAATTGAACCTTGGGTTCAGGTGAAAGACCGGATCTTCACGCAAGCGAACGCAGCAGAAAACATCAAGGACGCTTACTAACGGCCTCCCTGCCGAAGAGGAGGCGCACTCGATTGCGCCTCCTTGACTAATTGAGGAGCTTGGGGGGATAATTGACACAATTATTAAAAATGGACGCAGTGCAGAAAGCGTTTAACGGCGTGGTTGCGCTCGACGGCGCATCGCTCGATATTGAAAAGGGCGAAGTTCATGCGCTGATTGGCCAAAACGGTGCAGGTAAGTCCACACTGATCAAAATATTGACGGGCGTTTACCACAGTGATGGTGGTCATGTGCACTTTGATGGCGCTGAAAGTTTTATCAGCAGCCCGAGGGAAGCACAAAGCGCTGGTATTGCGACGATCTACCAAGAGTTAAACCTTGTTCCGTTGCGCTCTGTTACCGAAAATATTGTCATGGGCTATGAGCCCAAACGAATGGGCGTATTCATCGATTGGGATGAAGCCCATAAGCGCGCACGTGAAATATTGCAGCGCTTTGGCATCGACATTGATGTGACCGCACGCTTGGGCAGTTTTTCAACGGCCATTCAGCAGCTTGTTGCGATTGCACGCGCTGTTTCTCTTGATGCCAAACTCGTCATCATGGATGAGCCGACTTCATCGCTCGATGTTTCGGAAGTTAAAGTTTTGTTTGGTGTCGTTCGCGGTCTGCGCGATGCAGGCGTTTCAGTCCTTTACGTTTCTCATTTTCTTGATGAGCTTTTCGAGATTTGCGACCGCGTCACGACTATGCGCGACGGGCGAACAGTAGATTGCCGAAAGATGAAAGGTGTCACTAAGCTTGACCTTATCTCAGGCATGCTGGGCCGCGCTTCAAGTGAGATCGCTGAAGCAGGCATGACGGAATTTTCGGGCGGGGAAGCCAAGCATGGTGAAGTGCTTTTGTGCGCTGAAAACATTGCAACAGGTCCGCGCTTAACCAAGCTCGACATCACCGTTCACCGCGGTGAAATTGTCGGTCTTGGAGGCCTTTTAGGCTCCGGTAGAACTGAAGCTGCGCGTGCACTTTTTGGCATAGACGCACTAACGGGTGGTGCCGTTTCTTTGAAGGGGGCAAGCGCTCGTTTAGAAACACCAGCCGCAGCAATTAAAGCCGGCATTGCTCTTTTGACCGAAGATCGCAAAGCCGAGGGCATTATTCCTGATATGAGTGTGCGCGAGAATTTGACATTGGCACTTTTGCCAAAACTAACGCGCAATGGGCAAATCGATAGAGCTAGAGAACGCGAAATCGTCCAAAGTTTTATTGATGCGTTGGGCATTAAAACGGCAGGCATGGAGCAGCCGATACGTGAACTTTCAGGCGGCAACCAACAAAAGGTTTTGCTCGCTCGATGGTTGGCTGTTGAGCCGGAACTTCTCATTCTTGATGAGCCAACGCGCGGTGTCGATGTCGGTGCAAAGCGTGAAATTCAAGCCATCATTCGTGATTATGTCAGCAAGGGATTTGGCGTGGTGTTGATAAGTTCCGAGTTCGAGGAGCTTGTTGAGGGCGCAGACCGGATCGTTGTTCTCAATGAAGGGCGGTCAATAAAAGAGCTCAAAAATCCTGGCATTACCGAAGATATTCTTGTGCGCGCATTGGCACATACAGGCGAGGAAGCGGCATGAGTACTCAAAGTTATGTCAGCGGATCTTCGCAGCCGATATTTAACTGGAAAAAGGTTTTGAAAAACCATGGCGGCCTTGTTGCTCTGGTCGTGATCCTTGGATTCAATATTTTAGTAACGCCGAACTTTTTGCAGTTACAAACGCTGTTTGTGAATATTAGCCAGGTTGCAACCATCGCTATCGTTGCAATGGGTATGACTTTGGTTATTGCAACGGGGGGCATTGATCTTTCTGTTGGTGCGATCATGGCTTTGGCCGGTGCTATTGCGCCGCTGATTTTCCAATCTGAGTTTGGGCAAATGTACCCAGCCCTTGGCGTTGCCTTGGCTATTGGTTTTCCGCTGCTGGTTGCAATGGCGTGCGGTCTTTTCAATGGTGTTTTGGTTTCGGTGCTCAAAGTGCAGCCGATCATTGCCACGCTTATCCTGTTTATATCAGGGCGCGGCATTGCTCAGGTGCTCACAAACGGCAATTTGCAAACGTTTAAAAATCCAAACTTTAGTTATCTTGGTACTGGAAAAATCCTCGGCTTGCCGTTTCAGGGTTGGCTCGCAATAGCCATTGCTTGTGTTCTTTTTTGGATTATTAGCCGTACAATTTTTGGCCGTTATGTGCTTGCTATTGGCGGTAATGAACGCGCGGCGACCTTGTCTGGTGGCCCCGTGCGGCGCGTAAAAATTGCGGTCTATATCATTTGTGGTGCCTTGTCAGGTTTGGCTGGATTGATCGTTGTTGCCATTAACTCGGCTTCGGATGCTGCGCGTAACGGCGACCTTATGGAGCTTGATGCTATTGCGGCAGCCGTTGTTGGCGGCGCGCTTCTACAAGGCGGCCGAGCGCCGATATTCGGAGCCATTTTGGGCGCCGTCATAATTCAACTCGTAAAATATACGCTGCTGGCAAATGGGGTTGAAGATGAAGTGGCCTTGATTGCCAAGGCTCTCATCATTGTCGCAGCCGTTTATATTCAGCAAGCGCGTAAGGAGTAATAGCTATGTTAGATTCCAACGCTTTTGATTTGCGTAAGTATATATCCAGAAATCCTCAGTCGATGGCCGTGTGGGTAGCACTTGCAACGCTCATCCTATTTGGATTGCTCCGATATGATAATTTTAGCGGTGCCTACAACATATCCTCATTTTTGAACTACAATTCGATGTTCATCATCATCTCGGTTGGAATGAGCTTTGTCATTATGACAGGCGGAATTGATCTGTCTGTTGGTTCTGTTGCAGCTTTTACTTCGGTGATTGCCGCTTATCTTTCACCGCACGGTATTGAGATTGCTTTGCCATTGGCTGTGCTGGCGGGAGTGGCATTTGGCGGGTTGAATGCGTTCTTTATTATCGTTCTTCGCATCCCGCCTTTCATCGCCACTCTAGCAACTATGCTCGGCGCTAAAGGCGGCGCGCTTGTTATTTCCGGTGCCAACACGATTGCGGTAGATTGGGGATCAAACTTCACCAAGATGGGTATGGAAAAAATATACAATATTTTGCCTTGGTCCATTGTGGTTGTGGGTATCGTCGTCATTGCATTGTGGTTTCTGCTTGAGAAAACATCGCTGGGCCGTACAGTTTTGGCGATTGGCGGCGGCGAAGACGCATCAATGTTGATGGGCTTGAAAGTTAACCGCGCGAAGGCATTCGTCTATCTTCTGTCAGGCGGCTGTGCAGGATTAGCCGGCGTTATTCTCGCATCTGGTTTTGGTGCGGGCCAACCCCTTGAAGGCATAGGTTGGGAGTTAACTGCAATCGCTTCTGTCGTTGTCGGCGGCACGTTGCTGACGGGCGGTTTGGGTTCGGTTCCTGCAACGGTTGCCGGAGCGCTGTTGCTTGGCCTTGTTTTCAATATTCTCAATTTTGAAAACGGACTGGGTACCATCACGATTAGTGCCTATTGGCAGATGGTTATCCGGGGCGGCTTCCTCTTTGCTGTAATTCTCTTCCAAGCGCGTGTGATGTCACGCAACAAAAGAAAAGGCCGTGTCGCATGAGTATAATTAAGTCAATCGATGCGCGCTTATTTCACATTCCTCTCGCCGAGGTTCTTGTCGATGCTAAGCATGGCGATCATCATTTCTTCGAACTGGTTACAGTTACAATTACACTTGAAAACGGCAGCACAGGTACGGGGTACACCTATACTGGCGGCAAGGGTGGACACTCAATCCTAGCGATGGTTGAGCATGATCTTGCGCCAACTTTGATTGGCAAAAACGCAAGCGAAATCGAAGCTCTTTACGACGCGATGCAATGGCATGTTCATTATGTTGCGCGCGGCGGCATCGCCTCCTTTGCAATTTCTGCAATTGATATTGCCTTGTGGGATTTGCGCGGAAAACAACGCGGTGAACCACTTTGGAAAATGGCAGGTGGTGCAGGTCAATCCTGTAAAGCCTATTGCGGCGGTATTGATCTCAACTTCCCATTGCCGAAACTATTGGCAGGCATAAACGAGCATCTTAAACGCGGCTTTAATGGCGTAAAAATCAAAATCGGGCAGCCAACATTGGCTGAGGATATTCAACGCATCGCTGCTGTTCGTGATCTTGTCGGTCCAGATGTCGCATTCATGGTGGATGCCAATTATTCGATGTCTGTTGATCAAGCAATTGCGGCTTGCGAAGCGTTCAAACCGTTTGATCTCTTGTGGTTTGAAGAGCCGACTATTCCTGATGACTATTTCGGTTTCGCGAAGATTGCAGATACTGCAAACATGCCGCTTGCAATGGGTGAAAACCTACACACAATTCATGAATTTGAACTGGCGTTCAATCATGCCAAGCTTTCCTTCATCCAGCCTGATGCTTCCAACTGTGGTGGCATAACCGGATTTTTGCAGGTCGCCGAACTTGCAAGAAAACATGCTGTTCCGATTTGCAGCCATGGCATGCAGGAATTGCACGTCAGCTTGCTTTCCGGATTGCCCGATAGTGGCTGGCTGGAAGTTCACTCATTCCCGATCGATGAATACACAAAGCGTCCACTGGTCATCGAAAATGCACGCGCCATTGCGCCCGACACGCCGGGTGTTGGTGTGACGTTTGATTGGGAAAAACTAAACACTGCTAACATTCTTAAAAAGTGAGAAATTTATGTCCATAAAGGCAGCCACTTATCGCGGCAATAAAACGTTCACCGTTGACAATAAATCAATTGCACCGCCCAGCGCAGGTGAAGTGCAAATTGATGTGGCTTATTGCGGTATATGCGGCACTGACCTTCATATTTACCTTGGCCATATGGACCCGCGCGTTGGTTTTGAACGCACGATTGGTCATGAAATGTCGGGCGTTATCGCCGCCATTGGTGATAATGTTGAGGGACTAGAAATCGGCCAGCATATTGTTGTGCGCCCACTTGATCATTGTGGTGATTGTCCGGCATGTGATGCAGGTCACGAGCATATTTGTCATAATTTGAAATTCATCGGTATTGATACCGAGGGTGCATTTCAACAAAAATGGAATGTCGCTGCGCACACCATACATGTGCTTCCCGATGATCTCGACTTGTCTCATGCAGCATTAATCGAACCATTGGCGGTTGCGTGTCATGATGTTGATCGCGGTAAAGTTTCTCAAGGTGAAGACGTTCTGGTTATTGGCGGTGGGCCAATTGGAATGTTGATCGCACTTGTTGCGCGCCATGCGGGCGGCAATGTGACTATTTCTGAGATCAATGAAAACCGGCTCGCCTATGCTGAAAAGCTTGGGTTCAAGACACTCAATCCGAAAAATGTTGATGTTGCCAAATCCATTCAAGAACAAACTGGTGGCAAAGGTGCTGATGTTGTTTTTGAAGTTTCGGGCACACAGCCCGGCGTTGATTTGATGACAGAAGCTGCATCGGTACGCGGCCGGATCGTTATGGTTGCTATTCATGCGAGCAAACCGCAGATCGATATGTTTAGGTTCTTCTGGCGCGAGCTCGAATTGATTGGTGCCCGCGTTTATCTCAAATCCGACTATGAGCAGGCAATGAAATTACTTTCCGAAGGCGTGGTTGATTGCGATAGTTTTATCACGGACATCAAGTCACTTGATGAAATTCAAAGAGCTTTTGAGGCGCTTACATCTAACCCGAACGCCATGAAATCCATGATTAAAATTAAGCAGGATGCATAATGAATATTCTCAAATCATTTGACCTATCAGGTAAAACCGCGCTCGTAACAGGTGCAAAGCGCGGTATCGGACGGGGAATGGCCGAAGCGCTTGCAAGTGCTGGCGCAGATATCATTGGTGTTAGCGCAACACTGGAAGAAGATGGGGGCGAAGTGGGCCGTTCGGTACGTGCGCTTGGCCGTAAATTCTCTTCCTATCAATGCGACTTTTCTGACCGTGCAGCCTTGCGGAAGTTTGCAGATCAGGTGCTTGCAGATCACCCCGCGATTGACATTTTAATAAACAATGCAGGCACCATCAAACGTAAGCCTGCTGCTGAACATGATGATGAATTGTGGGATGAAGTTATTGAAACCAATCTTTCAGCGCAATTTGTTTTGACGCGGCAAATCGGGGCGCACATGATTGCGCGTGGAAGCGGAAAAATAATTTTTACCGCATCTCTTTTGACATTTCAGGGCGGGATTACAGTTCCCGGTTATGCTGCATCTAAGGGCGGTGTTGGCCAATTGACCAAAGCTTTGGCCAATGAATGGGCAGGCAAAGGCGTGAATGTGAATGCCATTGCCCCTGGTTATATCGCGACTGACAATACGCAAGCATTGCAAGCCGATGCTGCGCGCTCAAAATCTATCCTTGAACGTATTCCAGCTGGCCGCTGGGGTACACCAGAAGACTTTGCCGGTCCTGTGGTGTTTTTGGCCTCCTCTGCTTCTGACTATGTAAGCGGAGAGATTCTAACGGTTGATGGCGGGTGGATGGGCCGGTGAAAACCGGCTTAAGATGCCATCAAAATTAAACTTTAAACTTAATGGGAGTGACGTTTATGAAGTTATCTAAAATACTTAGTGGTGTAGCCATTACGGCTGCAGTTTCATTTGCAGCATCAGCATCTTGGGCAGCCGATATACTCAAATTTGCTCATGTTTATGAGGTGTCTCATCCGCTGCATACGGCAGCGTTGGCCGCAGCAGAGCAAATAGAAAGCGCGACTGACGGACGTGTTAAAGTCGAAGTTTTTCCAGCGTCAGCACTTGGAAAAGAAGATGCGATCAACGAAGGTTTGAGCCTTGGAACGGTTGATATTATTTATACAGGTGCTGGCTTTGCAGGCACATCTTACGGTCCAATTTCAATCACAGACTTTCCATTCACTTTGCGTGATTTAGACCATTGGAAACTCTACAGAGATAGCGACCTTTTTAAAGAGCTGGCTCAAGGGTATAAAGAAGCAACAGGCGGTAACGAGATTGTCGCGATCAGCTATTATGGCTCTCGCCATGTGACGGCGAATAAACCGATCTTAACGCCAGAAGATATGAAGGGCTTGAAAATTCGGGTGCCGAATGCGCCAGCCTATGTTCTCTTTCCAAAAGCACTGGGCGCAAACCCAACGCCAATGGCATTCTCAGAAGTTTATCTTGGTTTGCAACAAGGTGTTGTTGACGCTCAGGAAAACCCTCTGACTACAATTCAAGCTAAAAAGTTCTATGAAGTTCAATCCAATATCAACTTGACGGGCCACATCAATAATTCAATTTTGACCGTCACGACAAGCAGCGTGTTGGAACGTTTGAGCGAAGAGGATCGCTCGGCCGTCGTCACTGCACTTATAGAAACTGCAGAAACTGCGGGCGATGAAATCGAACAGGCCGAAAAGGAATTGGTGGCTTGGTTTGAGGAGAAGAACATTACGGTGAACACAGTTGACCGCGAGCCTTTCATAGCGGCCGTTAAACCAGCTCTTACCGCTGGCGATCTTCCATTTTCGCCAGAGCTGTATGGAAGACTTCAAGCACTGACTGGCAGTAATTAAACTATTACTTTGTGGCGCGCCCTTAATTGCTTGGGCGCGTCCATTGGGGAGGGGCGTTGATGGACATTGAAAAAGAGCAGGCTGAATTGCCTGACGTTTTAGAGATAACGGATGATATCTCGGATATAAGCTGGATGGATTATCCAGTGATTGCTATTTTTGTTGCTTTGATTGGCCTTGTCGCGGCCCAGTTTTTTACGCGCTACGTTCTCAATGATAGTCTTGGTTGGACCGAAGAGGTTTCACGCTATTTTCTCGTCCTGCTTTGTTTTGTGGGCTCGATTACTTGTGTGCGCAAAGGGTCGCATATTTACCTCGAATTTTTCTATCTTTTTTTACCACGCTGGATGATTAAGCCCGTTGCGGTAAGCGCCGAATTTATTACAGCATTTTTCTTCGGATGGCTTGGCTTTTTGGGAATGGAATTGGCTTATAAAACCAAGGCGCAATATATGGCCTCGGTGCCGCTTCCGAAATCGCTCATCTATTACACGGTCACCGCATCCTGCTTTTTAATGGCGGCGATTGCATTCGTTCGAATTATCCAATTACTTCGCCGCGATGCGCATGTCATTGCCGCCGAGAAGCTCGATAATTTCGGCTAAGAAAGAAATATCATGGCTCTTGCATTACTTTTCGTCTTTCTTGTTCTGTTTCTGATTATGGGGGTGCCCGTCGCCGTCTCGCTCGGTGCCGCATCCCTTATCTATGTTTTAATCGCAGGCATTCCTGATGTTGTAGTCCTGCATAATATGGTTGCTGGCGTGGATAGTTTTCCGCTGCTTGCAATTCCATTTTTTATCCTCGCAGGCCACTTGATGAATACTGGCGGCATCACCGCTAAGATATTCACTTTTGCACGTTCTCTTGTGGGCTGGCTGCCGGGCGGTCTTGGCCATGTGAATGTTGGCGCAAGTGTCATTTTTGCAGGCATGTCAGGTGCTGCCGTTGCTGATGCTGGCGGGCTTGGTAATGTGGAAATCAAGGCAATGCGCGATGCTGGTTATGACAGTGATTTTGCCGTTGGCGTGACCGCCGCATCTTCGACCATTGGGCCGATTATTCCACCTTCATTGCCGCTAGTGATTTACGGGGTTATGGCATCTGTATCTATTGGTGAATTGTTCGCTGCTGGACTTGTGCCTGGGCTCGTGATGGCGGTGGCGTTAATGATCATGGTTGCGTGGTATTCCATACGGCGTAACTATCCCAAAGATGGTGGTTTCGAGCTGTGTACTTTGTGGCACACTTTTCGCGCGGCATTTTTGCCGTTACTGACGCCTGTTATCATTGTGGGCGGTATTGCAACGGGTGCATTTACGCCAACTGAAGCTGCTGTCGCAGCCGTGTTCTATGCATTGTTTCTGGGGCTCGCCATATATCGCACATTGAACTGGAAGCACTTGATGCGTGTTTCAATGGATACGATCGAAACATCTGCTGCGATTTTGATGATTGTGGCTGCTGCTGCGATCTTTGCTTGGATTTTAACTGCGAATCAGGCCGCGGTTGTTCTAGGCGATGCAATGCTAGGCATCACAGATAGTAAGATGGGTGTTCTTTTCATGATGATGATATTGGTGTTGCTCATCGGTATGTTCATGGAGACAATTGCGGCAATCACGATACTTGTTCCTGTTCTGATTCCGATTGCAAACACTGTTGGCATCGATCCAATTCATTTGGGGATTTTAGTGGTTTTGAACCTCATGATCGGGCTTTTAACGCCGCCAATTGGGATGGTTCTTTATGTACTCGCTGAGGTCGCCAATGTGCGATTCGAAGATTGCGTGCGTGCGACCATGCCGTTTCTGATCCCGCTATTGGCCGTCCTATTTCTCATTATGGTCTTTCCGCAGATCGCTCTGTGGTTGCCAGAAGTGCTCTATCATTGAAAAATGAACTTTCGAGCTTTTTGTTGCTCATGCCGTCATCTCTCTGGTTTAACTAAGAGGCTGTTATCCTTATATTGCGGAGCTTAGGGGCGAATAAAGAACTTGTAGCGAGCTTAATGGCAAGCTTGGTCTTTAGAATGGCTCCGCAATTGACCCGCCTGTGCTGTTGTTACAGCTATGATGTGTAGAATATCTTCAGCTGTGCACCCGCGCGATAGATCATTGGCGGGTTTAGCAAGCCCCTGCAATATTGGTCCGATCGCGACTGCCCCGCCGATGCGCTGTGCGACTTTATAAGCGATGTTTCCCGATTCTAAATTGGGGAAGATAAAGACATTTGCAGCCCCTGCGAGAGGCGAATCTGGGGATTTTGATTTGGCCACATCAGGCACAAAAGCAGCGTCAAACTGAATCTCACCGTCTACGATCATGTCTGGAGCCATCTCGCGAACCAGTTGGGTGGCCTCTACAACCTTTGTTACTTTTACATGGCTTGCGCTGCCTCGGGTGGAGAATGACAGCATTGCCACCCGAGGAGTATCGCCCACGAGCTGTTTTAGCGATGATGCTGATGCACAAGCGATTTCGGCCATCTCGCGGGCATTAGGTTCAATGACAAGACCAGCATCTGCAAAAATATGTGCGCCTTTGGTTTCGTGATGATCCTTGCAGAACAACATCAGGAAAAAGCTGGATACTAATCGCGCATTGGGAGCCGTGCCAATGATTTGGATTGCTGTGCGCACAATCTCGGCCGTAGGGGTCGCGGCTCCTCCGACAGTGCCATCGGCAAGTCCCATACGAACGAGTAAGGCGGCAAAGACATGAGGGTTTTGAACGGCAGCTGCGGCTGCTTCTGATGTTGCGCCCTTGTGCTTGCGTAACTCAAGATAAATGCCTGCCATTTGTTCGGCTAAGGGTGTGTCTGTTGGATCGTGAATTTCGATACCGTCTAACGCACCGCCACCGGCTGCGGCTAGTTTGCAGCAGATTTCAGCAGCATTTCCCACGAGCACAATTCGTGCGACTTTTTGCTTTCGAGCCATGATCGCAGCCTCAATCACGCGTGGATCGCTCCCCTCGCTGAGCGCGATCTTGTGATCTGACTTGGCGGCGTTGGCCAACAGGATTTGTAGAGGCTTCATAATAAGGCTCCGTCGATTTCAGGAATAGGAAAGGGGGATTATCCAGCCAGCCACTTGATGCCGAACAGAATGAATCCTGCGATAAATATTGTTTCGGCCACAATGAGTATGATGGCATGCCCGCCAACATCGAGAATGGTTTTGAGCGACGTTTTCATTCCCACGGCTGCAATCGAGATCAGCAACGCCCAACGGGACAGATCGCTGAGGGCGGTCTGCATAATGGCCGGGATCAGGCCAAAAGAATTGATCGCGGCGAGTAGCAGGAACATTAGGACAAAAAACGGGATCAGCGGCGGGCGCTTGCCGCCATCATTGGCCGCGTCGTCGGCAAAGCTGCGTATCACCAACGAGAATACCAGTACCACGGGTGCTAACATGGTGACGCGGATCAGCTTGACTAATGTTGCGGTTTCACCAGTTTGTTCGGATACCGAGAAGCCTGCGCCGACCACCTGCGCTACATCGTGAATGGTGCCGCCAAGAAACACACCAGTTTGCAGCTCATCCAACTGCAGTGTTTGAGTGATGAGCGGGTAAGCGATCATCGCCACGGTACTCAGAACTGTGACACTGAGCACAGTAAAGATCAGGTTGCGCTCGGAATGTTCGTTCTTGGGAAGCACAGCGGCAATTGCCATAGCAGCAGATGCACCGCAAATTGCCACGGAGCCTCCGGTTAAAAGTGCAATCCGCCAGCCTCGCCCTAACATTTTAGCAGCTAACAGGGCGAACAAAATCGTTAAGATAACGCCAAGAACAACCAGTGCAATTAAACTTGGACCGAGCCCAACGAGTAATTCGACACTAATGCGCGTACCAAGAAGAGCCACGCCGATACGCAAAACCGTACGCGAAGTAAATGCGATACCCGGCACGCAACGACCCTCTTCAGCGAGAAAATGAAAAGCAATGCCCAAAAGTAGGGCCATCAACATAGCCGGTGCACCATAGTGCTCTGAAAGGAATTGTGCCGTTATAGCAATGATAACAGACACCAAAAATCCCGGCGCATTGTTCGCCATGAACTCAGAAATACGCGCATTTAGCTTTTGGTTCGAGGCAATTGCTCCGGCCATTTAACAAGTCTCCAACGGCTTTAGAAATAGGTAAGGGGCGGAAAGGACCGCCCCCTTGATTAAGTTAATTGATGAGCTGTTGGCACATGTCTGATTTGTTGATGCCAGCTACAGTTACCGGTTTCTTCATGGCGTCACGGCGGAAAGGTTCGCCAAGCTCTTGGTTCAGAACAACTTCGATGAAGGTTGTGACGTTGTCGTTCATCTGCTCCTTAACGGCGGTGCTCAAGACATCTGTCAATTGCTCCATTGTTGTTACCTGAACACCCTTTAGTCCGCACCCCTCTGCTATCCTTGCATAGTTCACATTCAAGTCCAGTTCAGTGCCAACAAAATTGTCATCGAACCACAGGGTTGTGTTGCGTTTTTCGGCACCCCACTGGTAGTTGCGGAAGATGATCATGGTTATTGGTGGCCAGTCGCCACGACCACAAGCTGTCATCTCGTTCATTGAAATGCCGAACGCGCCGTCGCCCGCAAAACCAACTACCGGTACATCTGGACAACCGATCTTGGCGCCAAGGATTGCAGGTAGGCCATATCCACAAGGACCAAACAGACCTGGTGCTAAATATTTGCGACCAGCTTCGAATGACGGATAGGCGTTACCGATTGCACAGTTGTTGCCAATATCAGAACTGACGATCGCGTCTTTAGGCATCGCCGACATGATCGCGCGCCAAGCTTGACGTGGTGACAAGTGGTCAGGTTGGCGATTTCGCGCGCGTTCGTTCCATGTGATGCCTTCGTCGTTATCATCCTCATGATCCATTGAGCTGAGTTCTTGCGCCCAGCGTGATTTAGTAAACGCAATCAACTCTTTGCGATCTTGGCGACCTTTGTCGCCCGCACCGTCCTTTAGTTGTTCGAGTAGTTGTTCGGCTACTCGTTTTGCATCGCCTTGAATTGCGACATCTACTTTCTTGGTCAAGCCAATCCGGTCGGAATTGATATCAACTTGAATGATCTTGGCGTTTTTCGGCCAATAATTGATACCGTAGCCCGGTAGTGTTGAAAATGGGTTCAAGCGGTTGCCAAGGGCTAGCACAACGTCAGCTTTTTGGATTAACTCCATCGCGGCCTTGCTACCGTTATAACCCAGTGGGCCAACAGCTAACGGATGGCTACCAGGAAAAGCATCGTTGTGTTGATAACCACACGCTACGGGAGCATCCAGCGCCTCAGCCAGCTTCGCGCTGGCGTCAATCGCACCTGCTAGAATGACACCCGCTCCGTTCAATATCACCGGAAACTCGGCTTCGGAGAGTAATTTTGCAGCTTCGGCTACAGCCTGCGCACCGCCAGCGGGGCGTTCCAGACGAATAATCTGGGGAAGCTCGATATCGATTACTTGTGTCCAATAATCGCGCGGGATGTTGATTTGCGCTGGAGCAGATCCGCGCCATGCCTTCTCAATCACACGGTTCAAAACCTCAGCGATACGGCTAGGGTCGCGCACCTCTTCTTGATAGCAAACCATGTCCTCGAACAGTTTCATCTGTTCAATCTCTTGGAACCCACCTTGTCCGATGGTTTTGTTGGCGGCTTGTGGTGTCACCAGCAACATAGGGGTGTGGTTCCAGTACGCCGTTTTGATTGGCGTGACGAAGTTTGTAATGCCAGGGCCGTTTTGCGCAATGGCCATGCTCATTTTTCCGCTGGCGCGGGTATAGCCATCAGCGATCATTCCGCCTGAAGTTTCATGAGCGCAATCCCAAAACTTAATGCCTGCGGCTGGGAACAGATCAGAAATTGGCATCATTGCGGACCCGATAATGCCAAAGGCATTGTCGATACCGTGCATCTGTAAAACCTTAACAAAGGCCTCTTCGGTGGTCATCTTCATTGGTTGTCTCCTCTAGAAAATAAAAGATGTGTCGTGGGGGTGATGCTGTCAGATCGAATTGTTTTGGTCGGCGATGATCATATCGCTGGCCTTTTCACCGATCATTATGGCGGGGGCGTTTGTGTTGCCCGAAACGATTTCCGGCATGATCGAGCAATCTGCTACACGCAAACCGCGAATGCCGTGTACGCGCAAACGTTCGTCGACGACTGCGTCTATGCCCTGACCCATTTTACAGGTACCTGTCGGGTGATAGATCGAGGCGGTGTTGTTGCGCGTCCAATCGAGAGTTGCGTCATAGTCGTTCATGTCGAGATCGGGGTGAGGGCGGAATTCCTCTGAAATCTTGTTATCTAATGGTGCATGACGAGCAATGCTTCGGGCGATATTCACACCAGCGACGATGGTGCGGCAGTCGGTTTCGGTGGACAAGTAATTTGGGATGATCTTCGGATAAGCGCGGGCATCGTTGCTGGCCAAGCGGATCTCTCCACGGCTTTCCGGGCGTAATTGACAGACCGACATGGTGAAGGCGGAAAACTTGTCAGCTCCCTTGCCTGGGTTTTCGGCAGACAGAGGTTGAACGTGAAATTGAATGTCGGGCGTTTCGACTTCTTCTCGTGTTTTTAAAAAACCTGTTGCTAGGCTAGCTGCCATAGTCATGGGGCCAGATCTGAATAATAGATACTTCAACCCGATTCTGGCTTGCCCCAATAGCGAGGAGACTTCGTCATTCAACGTAGGTTCATTGCATTTGTAAACTAGCCTAGCCTGTAAATGATCCTGCAAACCTTTGCCAACGCCGCGTAAATCTTGCTGCACCTCTATGCCGTGTTCTGCTAATTGTTCAGGCTCGCCGATGCCTGATAACATCAATAATTGCGGCGAATTGATCGCGCCGCCTGACAAGACAATCTCTCTGTTGGCTTTTACGGTTTGAAGTGTTCCATTGCGATCCGTGTAGGTGACGGCAACAGCACGTTTGTTTTCAATTACGATCTTTTCGACCTGCGCATGGGTGATTATTTGCAGGTTGTCGCGTGAACGGACCGGGTTCAGATAGGCCACGGCCGCGCTGCATCGCCGACCTTTGCGTGTGGTCAGTTGGAAAAAACCGACGCCTTCTTGATCGGCGCCGTTGTAATCGGGGTTGTACTTATATCCTGCTGCCTGCGCTGCGGCGACCCAAGCATCGGTGATTGGACGTTGGATGCGCATGTTCGATACGGACAACGGTCCTTGATCGCCGTGAAATTCATCAGCACCGCGCTCGTTACATTCAGCGCGTTTGAACAGTGGTAATACGTCATCCCAGCCCCAGCCCGTATTGCCCATCTGACGCCAGCGGTCATAGTCCTGTGCCTGTCCGCGTACATATAGAAGTCCATTTAGTGAGGATGATCCGCCTAAAACTTTGCCGCGCGGCCATTCGATAGATCGTCCGTTTAAACCAGGATCGGGTTCAGTTTTATAGCACCAATCGACATTGGAATTATGGATGGTTTTGAAATAACCGACAGGGATATGAATCCAAGGGTTCCAGTCACGGCCGCCAGCTTCAAGCAGGACAACTTTAACCGACGGTTCGGCGCTCAGGCGATTCGCCAGTACACATCCAGCAGAGCCTGCGCCCACGACTATGTAGTCTGCCTCAATAATTCCCATCGCATTCTCCTTCTGAAAAAGGGCCTTTAGCGGCGAATCTTTTCCCTTGCGTAGCTTTCAATATGTGATTATTAATGAGACTGCAAGTATCAATAATGCAATCACCATTTAGGGAGGAACCACATGGGCGTTGGAGATAAACTGAGCCAGATCAGCAGACGCGATCTGTTTAAACTGGCAGGACAATACGGAATGAGTTCAACATTGTTGGCCGCCGGAACCTTTGGCGGCGCGATGAGTATCGGCAATCTGGCGCGTGCCGCTGAGTCGACTTATGAGCGTCGTTTTTCAAAGCCAGCCAAGCACACACTCAAGTTCGGTGCATCTGGTTTCAATGCCCGTAACCTTTTAATAGAACGTATGGGAGCACTGGAGTTCGCACGCGATCTTGAGGCCCGCACTGATGGCGAAATCCGCATTGAATTTATTGGCGACAACCAGATTTGCGGTCAGACGAGCTGTGTCGAAAAAACCCAGTTGGGAATTGTAGACATCTATGCTGCATCGACCCAGAACTCGGCAGGGGCGGCACCATATCTAAACGTTCTTGACTATGCTTACATGTTCCCAACTCGGGCGTCGCAATATCACTTCCTTTATAGTCCCGAATCACAGCGCATCTTACGTGATCCATTGGAAGAACGGCACGGCTTGAAGTTTCTGTTCTCGCATTGCGAATTGCGGGGTCTTCAACTGGGTTTGAAATGGGAGGATCAGCCCACTGTAACCAAATTGGAGCAATTATTTGGCACCAAAAATCGCGTGACAGGCACTCAGCTGGGCCGCATCGCGATGGAAGCGCTGAACCTCAACCCAGTACCTGTTGCTTGGGAGGAAACTCTCGACGGTCTTCGTCAGGGGTTGATTGATGGTGCGGAAACTTGGGCCTCTGCTGTAGCCTATGCCGGAATGACACCGGTTGTATCGCAATCTGTGGATTTGAAATTCTTCTGCGGTACTGAACATACATCTATGTCGAGCAAGGTTTTCAATGGTCTTGAAGAATATCTACAAGACGCTGTCATGGAATCAGCCTACTGGGCACAAGTTCACGTACAAGGTGCAAACGAAGCTGCGCTGGTCAATACGGTTGGCTTCTCAGACCCGCAATTGCCAGAAACGATGTTTGTGAAGGACAATGTGCGTTGCGCCTTCTTGCCGGACAGCGAGATCAAGATGGCCGAGGAAATGTGCTCTCCGGAGTTCCAACCTCAGTTGTGGGAACAGTGGCGCGAGCGTCTTAATAATTGGGCTGGCGGCATCGACACCTACCAAGAGATTTACAATATTGCGCGTGAAATTCCTGCCGACATGAGAGCGGAGAATGTCGAGCCACGCCGATGGTGGAAAGGCTAACAAGCAACCGATAAAAACTTGGCTGCCCCTAATCTGGGGCAGTTGGCATTTTAAACACATTGGCCAGAGGGTTCTCGCACGCGGGGTGGCCAATTCAGGGAGGAGACGACAATGTCCTTATGGTCAGATGTCATGGAAATTCTGTCTGCTCTAGGCAGCGGCGATTCTTGGACAATCAGCAAATCGTTAAGCAGTCAGGGCATATGGGTCGTCGGCACATTTGCCACCGTGTTAGGCGGTTTGATCGTAACGATACTATACAAAAAGTTCCCGCTGATCAGTCGGCATTTTGAACGCAGCGTGATGGTCTATACATACTTGGCCATTGCTATCATCATCTTTGTTGAGGTGATCCGGCGGTTCGTTTTTTCAGTTCAAGCACCTTGGTCGACGACATTTCCGCCGGTCCTGTTCTTGGTGATGACTTGGTTTGGATGTTCTTACAATATCCGCCTTCGTACGCATCTTGGCTTTGCCGAGTTTCGCAGCGTGATGTCGCGTAGGCTGCAGATGGGATGCCTGACGCTGGACATGATTTTATGGATTGGTTTTTGCGTCATCGTCGTGGTCACCGCGACACGCGTTACAGCCAACTCCGCAGCGAATTTCCAAATTTTGGCGGGCACCGATAATTTCATGCAGTGGTGGTATCTTATCACGGTTCCCATCGCCTTTATCCTTATGGCTGGGCGTGTATTGGAAAACTGGTTCGAGGATATTGCCAACTTTCGCAGTGGCGAAGTGTTGATAAAACCAACCGTGATCGGAGCGGATTAATCATGGCTGACAGTACTATAATTACTATCATTTCACTGGGCGTCACATTTTTATTCATGCTGGGCGTCCCTGTCTTTTTGATCATAGCTTATTGGGTGGTCGGCACCACCTTTGTTTTGGGGCAGTCACTGGACAACATTGGCTCAGCTTTGTCAGATGTGTTTACCGATGGCTTTGCACTCTTGGCTATGCCGTTATTTATTTTGACAGGAGATCTAATCAACAAGTCCGGCATCGCCAAACGCTTGTCTGATTTTGCTTATTCTTGTCTGGGCTGGCTGCGCGGCGGTCTGGCGATGGCCGCGATCGGCGCCTGTGGTTTGTTCGCTGCGATATCAGGTTCGAACTCGGCCACGACCGCCACAATTGGATCGATGCTTCATCCAGAAATGGTCAAGGGCGGTTATGACGAACGGTTCTCGGCTGCAACGGCTGCAGCGGGCGGAACGGTGGGCATCATCATTCCTCCGTCGATCATATTTATTGTCTATGGTTATCTGATGAACCTGTCGATCTCCGATCTGTTCATCGCTGGTATCGTTCCTGGCGTGTTGATGGTGTTCGCTATGCAATTCGTCTGCTGGATCATCTGCCGCATTAATGGTTGGGGACACCTCATACCGCTGAACATCAATCGCATTTTGAAAACCGGCTTTGGTGCTTGGCTTGGCTTTTTTGCTATTGGTCTTGTGCTGTGGGGCATTTACACAGGAAAATTCTCTCCTACAGAGGCTGCGGCAGTGACCGTTGGATTCTGTTTGATCGTTGGTATAATTTGCTATCCGCTGAATAAGATGATGAAAAATGATGCGGAGACACCGGTTCAGGATAAAACCTATGCTGATATGCTGGTGGTTGAAGGTTTCAAATTAACTGAAGTTCCTTCAGTTGTTGTGAGGTCCGCGCAGATTACGGGCATTCTCGCTCCACTGATCGGCGTTTCAGTGGTAATGCAACAAAACCTGTCATTGCTAGGCGCACAGCAGATCATTGGCGATTTTGTCACGGGCATGGGCGGCTATTATGCGGTTCTATTGACAAGTATGGCGATTGTTTTTGTTGCAGGCATGGTTTTGGAATCGCTTCCGGTGACCATCATTCTCGCTCCAATCTTGGCGCCGATTGCAGCCTCTGTGGGTATAGATCCAGTCCATTTTTCAGTGATATTTCTTGTCGGCGCGTCAATCGGATTTGTCACACCGCCCTATGGTCTGAATCTCTATGTCGCATCTGGCGTAACTGGGGTTCCATACTTTCGGTTGCTGAAATATACATTACCGTATTTAGTGGCTTTGCTCACTACATGGTTCCTTGTAGCACTGATACCGCAATTGGCGCTGGTGCTGGTGCCGAAAATATAGAGAATTTAAATGATCGAACCTGGAAATACCAATGAAGATGGGGTCATCCCGACCAATCTTCGTCTATTGATGGTTCTTGAAGAAATGGCTTCGGTCGGTGTTCCCATAACACCGACCGAAGTCAACCAAGTTCTGGGCTTACCTAAACCCACTATTCATCGACTGTTCGCCACGTTGGAAGCCGAAGGCTTTATCCAACGTGATATAGACGGACGCAGCTATTCACCTGGACAGCGGATGCGGGCTCTTTCATCTGGTATTCTGTCGTCATTACGTATTCGAACTGCACGATTGGCGATATTGACTAGGCTTGGCGAAGAAATCGGGGAGACCTTGAATGTAGCGCTGCCTGAACGAGACGGTATGATATATATTGACCGTGTTGAAACAAAGTGGCCCTTACGGATACAGCTGCCGATTGGAACGCGAGTCCCATTTTACTGTACCGCAAGTGGAAAACTGTATCTTAGCTCGCTCAGTCCTCGGCACTTGGATAATTATGTCCACGCCACCATACTAAAACAACATACCAAACGAACTTTGACCAATCCGGATAAGCTAATCCTAGAAATTGAGGGCGTGCGCGAAAAAGGCTATTCCATAGATGAGGAAGAGTTCATGGATGGTATGATCGCCGTTGGCGTTCCCATCACCGAAGCAAATGGTCGACTGGTATCAACGCTCTCTTTCCACGCACCGGTGCAACGTCTGTCTATGAAGGGCGCGCTACAGCATATTGACGCGCTGAAACAGGCCGCTGCGCACTTATCGTCTTTGTTAGTCTAACTGTTTAATCCCACAAGTAATCGTGTGCTGTAGGTGAAGCGTTTGGTAAGTATAGAGAAAAGAGCACTTTAATTGATGTTCTATTCTACGTTGCCCCTTCCAAAGTAAGGGGGCAGGCCACCAGTTCTAAATGCAGGTTGCAATGAGAGGCGGGATATTTCTTGAAATGATTTGCCATTTACGTTGCTGGAAATTGAAGCTCAAACTTCATTAGAGGTATAATAATATCAAGCCTCGCGGTTATTCTGTGGCAGTAAATTTTCTGTACTGGAATTAGATGCAACTCATTGATATTCTCCTATATCAACTATCGATACGCGCTTTTTCTGCACGTCTTAGCATTTCAATAAAGGCAGTGACCTTCCCAGCGCGGAATTTTGATGCAGGGAGGACCGCGGAGATGTCGCCTTCTGGGAGCTGCCAATCTGGTAAAACCTGTATTAGTTTTCCTTCGATTAGGTCTTTTTGAACAAGATAGTCTGGCAGTATAGCAAGGCCAGCACCATTTTTGACTGCCTCTTTGATCGCAGGCGCGCTATTAATCGATAGATTACTTTTTAGTTTTACCGATATTCGTTTATTGCCAGTCGTTTTGAACTGCCACTGCAAGGGATCTGATATTGCGGTGTTTGCTATGAAATCGATGCCAACTAAATCATTGGGATGCTTGATGTGAGATAGCAGAGCGAATTTATCCGCAGGGCCGACTAGAAGTTGTTTAAATACTCCCAATTTGCGTGCAAGTAATCCTGAATCGCGAAGCCAACCAACACGTATTGCTAGATCAAGGTTCCCAGCCATGAGGTCGCTATGATTGTCCCCCAAATATAGCTCAACCTGGCAATCGGGATAGTTGCGCCGGAAGGCTGCAACTAACGGTGTAACTATGGCCTTCCCGTAGTCATTGGGTGCTGTAACTCGCAATGTTCCTATTGGGTTTTCAGTCAGTTGCGAAAGTGCGCTGAATGCTTCTTCTGCCTCATTTAAAATCGATGCGCAGTGCTCGTAAAAAATTTTGCCAACTTCGGTTGTGCTAACTTTTCGAGTGTTGCGAACCAGAAGCGTTGCCTGAAGCTCTTGTTCGAGCTGTGACACCTGACTACTGACTACAGCTTTAGTCACGCTTAGGCGTTCGGCAGCATTGGTAAAAGACCCAGTTTCGACTACGGCTGCAAAATATGAAAGTCTATTTAGATTGTGAGCTTTGGACATGAATGATTGTAAGCTTTTAGCATACAGCTTGTCAAAAACGTTTATCTTATCATGACTTGTTCCAGCCTCTATATCTCCGATTAAGGAGACAATATATGACCCCGACAATCAATTTGCATTACCTTTTTGATCCCCTATGTGGGTGGTGCTACGGCGCCTCAGACACAATAGTTGCACTTGGACAACATCCATCGATTAATCTGAACCCATTGGTGACAGGGTTATTTTCATACAATGGCGCACGCCCGATCAAAAGCTTTGCAGCAAAAGCATGGGCTAATGATCAGCGTATTGCCGCCTTGAGTGGAAAAGAATTTAGCGAATTTTACCGTCGTGACGTATTGGGATCTGAGGTTGCGTTGCTCGATTCTACTGTCGCCACACAAGCGGTCACTGCGGTGGCTAACACTACTCCCGATCGCGTTGTCGAAGCGCTCGTGACCATCCAAACGGCACGCTATGTTCATGGCAAGGATGTGACATCACCTGTTGTTGTCGCTTTGCTTCTTGAAGATCTAGGCCTCCTTAATGCGGCTGCACGCATTAAGGCGCCTGATAAATCTCTATTACAACTGGTGCGTGAGAGCATCGTAACCGCACGGCAGATGATGTCGACATTCAATCTGCAAGGGGTCCCAGCTCTGATAGCAGGCGCGGGCGGCGAAAACCGCGTTCTAAACGCAGACGTACTCTATTCTGGAACAGATGCTGTTCTGACTTCACTCGATCTAGCTTAACCCCTCATCTCATAAGGACTTAATGATGAATCGTAGAACTATTTTAAAACTTACAGGCACAGCGAGCTTAGCCGCCATAATATCACCCAACATTTCATTTGCAGAATCGCAAGGACTAAAATGGGTTCATTTTCCGGCAGGAGAAAACGGCTTCAACCGTGCACCGGTTTTTGTGTACGGCGAGAATGAAGGCGTTTTGATTGATGGCGGATTTACCCTGAAGGATGGTCTTGCTGTTGCCAATGAAATTAAGGCTATGGGCGTTAGGTTGTCAACGATCTATGTTAGCCAAAGCGATCCTGATTTCTATTTCAGCTTGCGACCAATTGTTGAAGCATTCCCCAATGTCCGCATCATTGCGGCAAAAGAAACAGTTGATGCAATCAATGCTAATGTTGCAAAGAAAGTTGAGACTTGGAGTTCTCAACTCGGAGAAAATGGCCCGCAATCTGTTAGTGACATTATCATTCCTGTGATTGATGACAGCAGAACGCTCAACGTCGACGGCCATATAATCGATGTTATCCCTTCTGAAGGATTGGCCAATCGTCGCTATCTGTGGGTTGATGACCTGAAAGCTGTGTTTGGAGGTGTACTGGTATTCTCTGGCACGCATGTGTGGACAGCAGATACGCCAACTAAAGAACAGCGACGTGCATGGGTTGATACTCTGGATTCAATAATTGCTCTAAATCCTCAGATTATTATTCCAGGCCACATGACGATTGGCGCGCCATTGGGAATTGCAGCCGCGCAATTTACCAAGGATTATCTTTTAGCCATAGAAGAAGAATTAGAGAAAACAAACTCATCAGCAGAACTAATTGAAGCAATGACAACACGCTTTCCTGAACTGGGAATGGGCGTTGCATTAAGTGTTGGTGCAAAGGTTTTAACTGGCGAAATGAAGTGGGGATAGTTTAGCCCATTTTGACTAGGGTATCATTCGATCTTTGAGTAAACGTAAGAGGAAAACGGCCAATCTGTTAGGGCGTTTTCCTTTTATATTGTGATCGAAGGCGCAAGTGTTGTCAGTATTCACCGTGGCATGAAGTGGTGAAGTATACGTAATTTATGTTAAATCGCGTCTCGATCTCTGTTCGCGAATGTTTCTCGTTTTAAAATTATGAGCTCATTAAAACTGTTTCGTGAGCAACCAGAACTTTACAATACCAATTGTTAACAGAACTGTGGCGCTACTTTTACAGCGCTTCATGAAGTTTCTTTGCCAGTCTCCATGATTAAGTGAATTGCAAAATTTTTAGCAGAGGCTCTAATATCATTTACTGACATTACTTAGCTACTATTAAAAAAATAGTGTTTTTTTCATAGATTGCAGGTCATGAGTCCATTCGAATTGCCCTAAAGGTTTTTGCGATTTCGTTACAAAGTAGATGCTTTACTGGTGCGAAATTCACTTTCGATGATACAAGCACTGCAATCTTTAAGCTGTTTAGTTCGGCAATATCAAGCGGTATAAACCGCACAGTCTCAGCTTCTATCTCATCCAAGAAGCCAAGCTTGGTATACATTCCAATGCCAGAATTTTGCAAAATCATCTCTTTGGCTAACGGCAAAGAGTTTGTGAACGTACGTGTGCCCAGTGATGGTGCCAGATTATCAAAGATTCGATCGAGTAAAGAGTGACCGCCGCGCGCATCAATAGTACGGATCAGCGGGTAGCCTTTCAAATCTTCAATAGATAATTTGTTGCGTTCTGCCAGTGCATGATTACGCACCATAACGGCACCGATTGGGCAAGATTTTTCAGTAAGAGTACGAACTCCTGGTTGATCCTCGAACCAGAATGATAAACCAATATCCGCATCACCATTTGCAATGGCCTTTACCACATCGTCTGGCTGTGCCGTTTTTACTGAATAAGTAACCTGCGGGTAGTTCTTTGAGAACTGGCTGAGGACACGCGGCAGTATACCTAATGTAATTGAGTCTAGAGATAAAATCTCCATATGCCCCGTACGCATGTCACGAATATCTTCAATTAAGACACTCATTCGATCATACTCGAACAATGTCTTTCGGCAATGTTCTAGGACAATACTGCCCGCGCTGGTCAACTTCACGCCGCCAGGATTTCTGTGGAAAAGTTTTATGCCTAATTCTTTCTCCGTGCTGATGATTTTTCTGTTGACCGTTGTTGATGACATATTAAGCACGGCTGCTGCTTTTCTAATCGAACCCTGACGCGCAACCTCATCAAAATACCTAAGAAATGTGCTGTGCATGATTATCACTGCCTATTGTTTATGCCGGTGCAAAAAATGCCTCACGGTTAGCATCATATAGCACTATCAGCATTGCAAATTCTATTGTTAGCTTCAAATCAGAGGTTTTCAGTTTCGTTTGTTTCCGACAATCCCCCCTCAATAAAGGAGTAAGTAACATGAAAAACGACCCCGCTTTGTCCATAGGACGCAGAACCCTTCTAAAGGGGGTTGGTGCGGCTGCAGGGCTTGCTAGCGCTGGTTCGCTGCTCTCAGTTGTCCCTGGTCGCGCTCAAGATCTTTATAAAATTAAATTGCAACTTGGTTGGCTTGCTTCAAATGGTGTTCTTGGTGAAGTGGTTGCTGCTGGCCGTGGTTTCTTTGAAGAAGAAGGCCTCGAATTAGAGATTGTCGCCGGTGGTCCAAATATTGATGGTGTTGCATCTGTTGCATCAGGTGCCAATAATTTGGGGTCAATTTCATCCAGCCCTTCGCTAATGTTGGCGCGCTCTGCTGGACTTCCAATTAAATGTATTGCCGCTGGTTACCAGCAACACCCATTCACTTACTTTTCGCTTAGCGACAAGGGTAATGTTAAAGTTCCGCAAGATCTGATTGGTAAGAAAGTCGCTACGCAGGGTACCGCGCGCATTTTAATCAGAGCACTTCTGGCTAAAAATGGTATTTCTGAAGACGATGTAGAAGTCTCAGTTATGGGTGGTGATATGTCTCCGCTAATGACCGGGCAGGTCGATGTTGCTACGGGTTGGGATACTAATGTAGGAGCGCTATCCGTACTTGGCGATAAACGCGTTGATATGAGCCTGTGGGACACAGGCATAGAGCTTTACGCTAACCCTTATTATACTACGGATAAAATGCTTACTGAGCACGGCGACAAAGTTGCCGGCGCGATCCGCGCGATTTCTCGTGGTTGGGGGTGGGCTTATGAAAATGTCGAAGCGGCTGTCGATATGCTCGTCGAGCGCTATCCGAACCTAGATAAGGCGAGCGAGATGATCGCTGTACCGATGGTGCTGGCTTATTCCTTCAATGAGAAAACAGCAGCTAAAGGCTGGGGTACCATGACAAAGGAAAACTGGCAAAACCAGATCGATATTTATGATAGCCTGGAACAATTTACGAATGAGACGCCAGAGGTTGATGATATTATGACGCTGGACGTTCTTGAAGCAACTGCAGACACACGCCCGACATTCGGATGAGTGCTATGTTGAACCAGGAATTGAATCCATCAACACCTAACAGCATGATGGCCGCCACATTGAAGGAGGCGTCCGTCAAATTTGGAAACTTTACGGCGCTTCAAGATATCAGTCTGGATATACCGGAAGGGGACTTTTGGACAATCCTAGGTCCCTCCGGTTGTGGTAAATCGACTATGTTGCGACTGGTATCTGATTTGATACCAGCGGCAAGTGGTGAGGTTTCTGTACTAGGGAAGTCAACACAAGAAGCTCGTCTTGCAAGAGAGTTTGCTTTTGTCTTTCAAGATGCAACTTTGTTAAATTGGCGTTCGGCTTTGAAAAATGTGGAACTGCCACTCGAAATTGGACGTAAGCGTGGCATTGATATCCCTAAAGGTAATCGGACGCCGCGAGAACTTCTGAAATTGGTTGGATTGGAAGGCAGAGAAAATGCGCTGCCGCATGAATTATCTGGCGGTATGCGTCAACGTGTGGCGATCGCTCGTGCATTAGTTTGCCAACCAAAATTATTGCTCATGGATGAACCTTTTGGTGCCCTAGATGAAATGACACGTGACCATCTAAATTTACAGTTGCTGGAAATTTGGAAGGAAACAGGCACGACAATCCTTTTTGTAACGCACTCGATCGCTGAAGCCGTATTTTTGGGTCAGAAAGTATTGATGCTTCAGGCTCACCCTGGGCGTGTGAAGGAGCTGGTTGATATCGATTTGCCTGAACCACGCGCCGTTAAGGTTCGCGATACCGCACAGTTCACTGCTTATTGCAGTCGGCTGCGTGAATTGCTGGAGGAGTGCTAATGACCGCGATTGTTCAAAACGGTAATGCAGCAGATGCAAATAACGAAGTGGCTGATAGACCATCACGAAATTATAAAAATTTAAGCAACTTCGCTGTGCCGTTGGGTACTGCGATCAGCTTAATCGCCATTTGGCAATTGGGTGTACGGTTGTTCGATGTGCCGACTTACATTGCACCAGCGCCGAGCGATGTAGCTTTTACTTTTGTCAATGAATTTTCGCTTCTTGCACGTAATTTTTGGCCGACGTTTATAGAAAGTGTAAGTGGCTTCATTGTAGGGAATCTTGCTGCGATATTGATAGCTATTGCATTCGTTCACAGCCGTACGGTTGAACGTGCTTTCTTTCCTATTGCCGTATTCATCAACACTATTCCCATTTTGGCAATCGCACCAATATTAGTTTTGATTTTTGGGTCCGGCATGACAGCTAAAATCGTCATCGCAGCGTTAATTTGTTTCTTTCCAACATTGGTAAATATGGTTCGAGGTCTACAAGCCGTAAGGCCAGAGACATTGGAATTAACACGCATTTTGTCGGCATCGAAGTCAGAGGTTTTCTGGAAAATCCGACTGCCATCATCGCTACCGTTCTTGTTTTCAGCGCTCAAAATTGCAGCAACTACCTGTGTCATAGGCGCGATTGTGGGTGAGTGGATTGGTGCCGATGTTGGGCTTGGTGCTTTGATTATCGACAGCACCTTCAATTTTAGATCGCCGCTGCTCTACGCCACGGTTTTCGTTTCATCAGGTTTATCAGTGCTCATGTTCGTGCTGGTCGTCATCACAGAAAAGCTTGTCGTGCGCTGGTAAGACACCGCGCCTCATTCGCTAAAATTTATTGGAGGAAATTATGTCAGAACGTCAGACAACCCATGTGCGCGTCGAAGGCGCGGAATTACCAGTAGTCGCTGATTGTGATGTCGTTGTTGTCGGTGCGGGGCCAGCTGGCCACGCAGCAGCCGTCTCAGCAGCACGCAACGGCATGAATGTGACTTTGCTGGAGCGTTATCACCATCTCGGTGGCATGGCATCTGGTGGTATGGTCCTTGTGCTGGATGATATGGTCAATGAAGGTAACGAGATTGTCACTACTGGCATTGTCGATGAATTTGTTGAACGTATGAAACGTCAAGACGGTGCTGTGTATCCACCGAAGGAAGAATGTCTAACCAATTGGGAGATGTGGCAAAAATGGTCCCGTTGGGGCTGTATCGATTTTCATAAGTCAGTTTCACCTCAACCGATTATTCATGCGGTCGCTTTTGATCCAGACGCTTGGAAACGTGCCAGCTTGGATATGGTTCGTGATGCTAAAGTAAATCTACGGACACATTCATGGTTCTCTGACGTACTGATGGAAAATGGTCGGATCACAGGCGTAATAGCGCAAACCAAACTTGGGCGCCAAGTCATCCGCGCCAAGATGGTCGTTGATGGTACAGGAGATCTAGATGTCGGTGTTGCTGCCGGTGCAGATTATACTGATGGTCAATATATTGTGACGACGGTGTTTCGATTATGCGACGTGGATACAGCTAAGGCCGAAGCGTTCGAATACAACAATCCTGAAGAGTACAAGAAGATTGACCGCGAAGCGCGCCGAGTCATTGGTGGTGCTTGGGGTATGTGGTGGCTGAAAACACCATTGCCCGGTATCGTTTGGTGTAATTGCCCACACATGCCTGGCTATGACGGTTTGTCACCGGAAGACATGGTCGCTTCGGAATATGAAGGCCGTGAGCGTATGATGAAACTTTTGGATTATGCACGCAAAAACATCCCTGGGTTTGAGAATGCTAAAATGCTGGGTGCTGCGGAGCAAATGGGTGTTCGCCAGACACGCCTTCTGCAAGGGGAGTATGTGGTAAATAAAGATGATGTTAAATCACGTCGATATTTCCAAGACACAGTTTGTCGTGGGCGCGATTATTACACACCTTACCGCGCACTTTTGCCGAAGGGCATTGATAATTTGATTGTTGCTGGACGTCATTATTCAGTCGACAGCGATGCGCAAAAACTCTCTCGTGAAATTCCACCTTGTATGGCGCAGGGAGAAGCTGCCGGTGTCGCGGTTTCCATTGCGATCAAAGAAGGCAAAGCTCTTCGTGATGTTGATCACCGAGCAATTCAAAAACAGATGCGCGCACAGGGTGCTGACCCAGGTGATGTTCCGTCAGCAAATGCGCTGATCGAAGATACCGTCGCAGCCGAATAAGGAATAATATTATGTCAGAACAAGTTACTCCGCTTGGCGGAACCCGTGTGCTCGACTTCACACAAGTTATGATGGGGCCATGTGCAACACAAACCCTTGGTGATTTTGGTGCTGATGTTATCAAAATCGAGCGCCCTATAGCTGGCGATTTATCCCGTAATTTCTTCGGCGTACCAACCGAGGAAGCTATGAATAATGCGGTCTTTGCATCACTAAACCGTAATAAACGGTCGGTCGTGATCGACACTAAGTCAGAAGAAGGTCGTAATGCTGTTTTTGAACTGGTGAAAACAGCAGATGTGGTAGTAGATAATTTCCGCGCTGGTGTCATGGAACGTTTGGGCTTTGGCTATGAAGCGCTTGCGAAGATTAATCCGCGTATCATCTGTGCATCGGGAACCGGTTATGGCCCGAAAGGACCTTATGCCCACAAGGGCGGACAGGACGTTTTGGCGCAGGCAATGAGTGGTGTGATGGATAAAACCCAAGATCCATCTATTCCCAAATCTATCTACCCAACAACACTTTGTGATTATTCTGCTGGCATGCATTTGGTTCAAGGTATTCTTGCTGCACTATTGATGCGAGAGAAAACAGGCCGCGGACAGCAAATCAATGTTTCGCTCTATGACAGCATGATCGCCATGCAGATGCAGGAAGCTGCGCAGTGGTCAAAGCACAATGAAGTGCTGAATTGGGCTGCAATGCCGCTAACGGGTGTGTTTGAAACAACAGACGGCGCAGTTGTTGTCGTCGGGGCATTCAAAGCCAATCCTCTTCACGATATCTGCAACGCCTTGGAAATAGATGACTTGTCACCGCAATATCCTGACCTTCCAATGCAGCGTCAACATAAGCCGTTTATTCAAGAAGTCTTTGCTAAAGCATTTGCAACCAACACCAATGCTTACTGGTTAACGCGACTTGAAGCTGAAGATCTGTTGTGCGCTCCCGTTAGATCTCTTGGGGAAGCGCTGGACGATCCACAAACTGCAATCAATGATATGCTTCATCGGATTGATCATCCTGTGTTGGGAGACATCACGCTTGTGGGATCGCCCGTACATTTGAGCGAGGTGCCAATGAAAGTGCACCGGATGCCACCCAAGCTCGGTGAGCACACCGATGAAGTGCTCGGCGAAATTGCAGAGGCAAAAAATGCTGCGAGGCGAGTAGGGTGAGCATTCTCTTTAACATTGAAGGCCAAGTTGCTCGCATTACCATCGATCGGCCAGATCGTATGAATGCTGTTGATCGCGAGGCGCACAAACGGCTCGTTGAGATATGGGATGAGATCGACACTAACCCTAATATTCGCTGTGCAGTTCTAACTGGATCAGGGGAACGTGCTTTTTGCGCCGGTGCTGATTTGAAGGACGATAGTGGTTTGTCTGGCGTTGAATATTGGGAGCAATTAGGGGCAGATTTCGGAGGTATTTCTTTGAGAAAAAGCCTGTCAAAACCTGTGATTGCTCGCGTTAACGGGCTGGCTTTAGGTGGTGGATTTGAAATGGTGTTGGGTTGCGACATCATTGTTGCCGCTGACAACGCTCGTTTTGGTTTGCCTGAAGCCAAAGTTGGTCGGCTGCCGCTTGATGGCGGAATGGTGACTTTGCCACGCCTTATGCCGCGTAATATCGCTGTTGGCATGATGATGACGGGACGAATGGTTCCTGCGCTACAAATGGCTCAGTATGGATTGCTAAATGCAGTGGTGAAATTTGATGATCTTGACGCTGAGGTCGACCGTTGGGTGAGCGATATTTTAGCTGCTGCACCACTCAGTGTGCAGGCGATTAAAGCAACGGTACGTCGCACAGCACATCTAGATACGCAGGCTGCTTATAACACGCGTCTCCCTGAACTGATTGCAGCGTTGGAATCTGTTGATGCCGAAGAAGGCGTTCTTGCATTTCGTGAAAAGCGGGCGCCGGTTTGGAAAGGTCAGTAATCTATGGCCTTGGTGATCATCAGCCCCTGTCTCGACATTAAGGACGGTATTTGCACCACGTCATGTCCTGTCGATTGCATCTATGAGGGGGAACGAATGTTTTACATTCACCCTACAGAATGCATCGAATGCGGCATGTGCGAAACGATCTGTCCTGTTGATGCTATTCGTTATGATGATGAAGTGCCACAGGGTGAAGAGGAATTTGCAGCGCTAAACGACACGGTTTTCCGTGGAGTTGACGGTTCACTCAATGAACCTGGCGGATGGAAAAAGGGTCAGAAGCCCTTAAGCGATCCGCAAAAATTAAAATCACTGACCGAGAAATAATAAAATTGAGGAGGAAACTTATGCAGGGTGTAATCGCTGCTGTTCCAACAGCTATTGACGCAAGCGGCGTGCCGCAACGCGTGCCATTTATTGAGCATTGCCAGTGGGCCCTCGATAATGGTTGTGACGGTCTCAACATTCTTGGATCGACGGGGGAGGCCAACTCCATTTCCAATGATAATCGGAAAACCATAATGGAATGGGCAGCTGCTGATCTTGACGTATCACGGCTGATGGTTGGCACCGGCACGCCGTCGCTTGAAGATACAATTACGTTGACTAAACATGCAGATGACTTGGGTTACGGTATAGCACTGGTGTTGCCGCCATATTACTACAAGCCTGTTAGCGACGAAGGTCTGTTTGCTTGGTACGCTGCTCTAGAACAAGCTTTGTCCGGTCGGAAAATAGAAATTTATTTCTATAATTTTCCTCAGATGACGGGAATTGAAATTCCCGTGTCGGTTATTGCAGCACTTGCTGAGAGTAGCCCCAAACGGTTTACTGGAATCAAGGATTCTTCTGGTAATCTTGAATATTGCCGCGCGGTACTTACCGTCGCACCAGCTCTAAAAGTGTTCCCAAGTTCGGAAACCTCGCTCGGTGATGCTGATGAGAGCGGATTTGCAGGGTGCATTTCTGCAACGGTAAATATCACTGCGCCGCTCTGTGCTGAAGTTTGGGCTGAACGGCACAGTCCTAATGTGCAAACGTTAAAGAAGATCAGCGAACAACGTACCGACATTACAAAGGCCGGTCTCGTTCCAGCGATTAAATACCTTGTCGGAGAGCGTTCCGGTAACCGACTTTGGCAAACCTGCCTGCCGCCATTCATGACAACCCCAAAGGCAACAGCTGAACGGTTGATCTCAAAACTTTCTCAAAATTGATGGACTGAATAGATGACAAAACATACTTCTTATATCGGCGGAAAATGGGTTGATTTTGGCAACTACAAGCCCAACCTGAACCCTGCAAATACGGATGACATAATTGCTGAGTTTTCTTACGGAGACAGCAATGCAGTGGACCAAGCAGTCCTTGCAGCACAAAAAGCACAAAATGGCTGGGCTAATGCAACACCGCAAGTGCGTCACGATCTTCTTGAAGCCATTGGTGTAAAGCTAGCTGATCGCGTTGAAGAGTACGGTACAATGTTGGCGCGTGAGGAAGGTAAAACGATTGCGGAAGCTAAGGGCGAAACAATGCGCGCTTCGCAGGTATTCAAATTTTTTGCCGGTGAGGCCTTAAGGCTCGGCGGCGAACTTCAGTCATCGGTTCGTCCAAATGTTGATGTTGAAATCACCCGTGAACCTGTTGGTATAGTCGGATTGATCACACCTTGGAACTTTCCGATTGCGATACCGGCTTGGAAAATTGCGCCCGCGCTTGCCTTTGGTAATTGTGTAATTATTAAACCGGCTGGCCTGACCCCGGGCTGCGCCCATATTATCGCAAAACTTATGGACGAATGTGGGTGCCCACCGGGTGTGTTCAACCTTGTGTTTGGCGGCGGTTCCACAGTCGGTGACGCTATTGTCAAACATCCTGCTATTGAAGCGATATCCTTCACCGGTTCAGTAGCGACGGGCAACAATATTGCCGAGATTTGTGGCCAACTTAGAAAGAAAGTCCAATTAGAAATGGGTGGTAAAAACCCTATGGTGGTCATGGATGACGCGGATCTTAAACTGGCTGTTGATGCTTGTCTTAATGGTGCGTTTTTCTCGACAGGACAGAGATGCACTGCATCCTCTCGTCTTATCGTACAAGAAGGCATTCATGATAAGTTTGTCAAAGAGCTGACGAAGGCTGTAACCGCACTAAAAGTAGGCGATCCACTTGATAGTTCGACTCAAATCGGCCCGGTGATTGATGAAGCACAGCTGCAATCGAATCTCGATTACATTGAACTTGCCAAGAAAGAGGCCGAATCTGTAATCGGCGGCGAACGGCTTGAACTTACTACGCCCGGATATTTTCAAGCACCTGCACTTTTTGTAGGTACAACGAACGATATGCGCATTAATCGTGAAGAGATCTTTGGTCCCTGTGCATCAATTATCAGAGTCAAAGATTTTGAAGAAGCAATTGATGTTTCCAATGACACTGAATTTGGTTTGTCGGCAGGCATATGCACGGCTAGCTTGAAGTCTGCGCGTGAATTTAAACGGCGTTCACAGGCGGGCATGGTCATGGTGAATTTGCCAACTGCTGGCGTAGATTACCACGTTCCTTTTGGTGGCCGAAAGGGCTCTTCTTTTGGTCCGCGCGAGCAGGGTCGTTATGCAGCTGAATTCTACACAATCGTAAAAACAGCTTATGTGTTTGCGGGTTGATCATGGATAGCAAAGCAAAAAAATGGGCTAATCGTTTTTTGGGTTTATGCAATCATGTTGCTTGTTGGTCTGAGGATCGTGATTTTCAGGTGGGATGTGTTGTTGTAGGTGCGGATCATGAGGTTCGCACCTTGGGTTATAATGGCTTGCCGCGTGGTGTAAAAGATATTGACGATGCACGCTTTGACCGCGCCAGTGGAGAGAAATTTCACTGGATTGAACATGCTGAACGCAACGCAATATATAATGCAGCGCGTGCTGGTGCCGACCTTGCCGGTTGCACATTATATGTCAACCGATTCCCGTGTGCCGATTGTGGACGTGCAATTATACAAAGTGGGATTACATGTGTTGTCTGTCCACCTATTCCCTCAGCGGACGGGGCACTTGATCACAGTTTTCAGGTTTCAAATGTCATGCTGAAAGAGGCAGGCGTGAAATTGCAAATTATGGACCAATCAATGTGTTGAAACACAGAACACTTAAGTGATTTGGGTCCCGTTCAAGGGGCTGTCAGGGGAACTTGCCGCTATTTGAAAACCGCGATAATTTTTGAACATGAAAACGAAAAATATTTTTAAGTATTTTAAAACTTCGCCTGAAATCATCAAACTAGCGGTGATGTATTATGTTCGGTTTACACTCAGTTTGCGGCAGGTGGAGGATATTCTGCACGAACGCGGAATCGATATTTGTCACGAAACTGTGCGATCTTGGTGGAACCGTTTTGGGCCGATGTTGGCAAAAGAAGTTAAACAGCATCGGGCAGGGAGCCACTTAAACTGGCGTTGGCATATAGATGAAGTTTTCGTCAGAATAAATGGTGAAAGATACTATCCGTTGACCGGCAGGTGAATGCGCAGCAATCACCGAGAGGTTTTGGCGCGCGATTGACCAAGAAGGAACAGTGCTGGAAAGCTATGTTTCAAAGCATCGAGATCGCCGCGCGGCATTGAAAGTATTACGAAAACTGCTTTCGATATATGGTTCTCCTGCTGAATAGTGACGGATAAAGTAGGCTCCTATGGAGCTGCTTTGCGAGACCTTGGTATCCGCCATCGCCATGAAACAGGGCAGTATCGAAACAATCAGGTTGAGAATTCCCATCTTCATTTTAGGCGACGAGAACGCGCAATGGGACGCTTTCGATCAATGGCAAGTTTGCAAAAGTTCTCGTCCATTCATGCTGCATTTTTCAACCAATTTAGCCACCAACGTCATTTTCTAAGCCGACCCAGTTTTAAACATTTACGCGACCAGTCTCTAAACGACTGGCGCATTTTGTGCGCGACATAATGATTATTTGTGTGGCTTTTCACCCCAGCTTAAAGTTACCCTGACAAGACCTCGGTGCCAGAGGTTTTCGTGCTGCTCATCAGTGTTACGGCGATGCGCGCGGCGGGTAACCTTCCATTCTCAGAGTTGGCTGATGCAGGACTTGCCAAGACCGAAAAAGCCTTACCAGGTGACAAGGTGCGCGATCTGCGCGCATTCCTTGACTGCCTTCATATTGGTCAGCTGTCGCCCCTACAGGATTTGAACGACATGGGCAGAATAGACCCCGAACTCTTGCCCTCGTTTGAAGCAGCCTTTCTAGGGCGGCACCTCATTCGATTTGGCTATCGCGACGCAAAGGGACGCCACATCACGCGTGAAGTGGAACCGCAAGCGATGCTGATCCTACCTCCGCTATGGTATCTCGTTGGGTGGGATCCGATGCGCGACGATTTTCGGCACTTCCGTTTGGATAGGATCAACAACCCGGAAGCAGTTCCTGATATCAGCTTTCGGCGCAAACATGTGCCGTTTGAAGACGACGTCTGCCCGTATATCGAATTGCAGATGTGATCGGCGAAGCGGTCATTCGACTAGGGCACAGCATTGATCATTTTGGGCACAAACCCGTCGTTCGTTGCGTATAACACGAAGGTCAGCAATGGGCCGAAAGCGCCAGAGCAGGTTAGCTTGGAGGCGGCTCATTTGGGCGATGTAAGGTGCTGTTCTGAGAGGGTGGACGCTCGTTGAAAAAATAAATTTCTATGTCCAGATTTTAAATGATGCTGCCTGTCGATAGTTTTCTCTCAAATGGATGTTGGAGAAAACGAGATGAGTACTGTTTTAGCATATTCGATAGATGAGGGTGCTCGGGCACTTGGTATAAGCAGATCGCTTTTCTATCAGCTCGTGAAATACGGGGAGATCAAAATTGTAAAAATTGGAAGACGGTCGGTAGTGCGATCGCAAGAGCTTGAGCGCTATCTCAACTCGTTAGAAGTCGGTGGAAATTAGTGCCATGAAGCTTAACCGAAAGGACTCGTATACATTTTAAAATAGAAAATGGGGCTTATTCAGACACAAGTGCTTTTTTGAAATGCTGAGCAACTAATGAGTTGAGTTGGAGAGGGGATAAATCGGCATGTTTGAAGAATAGTAGTCCGCTTTGCAAATACCGAATAAACGGATTGGTTTCGCCTTCTGATCTTAAAGGTAAGCCCAGTTCTGGATCAGCATATTCAGCCCAAATTTTTGTGAGGTTTTCTAAAAACCGCATCGTGGGTTCATCTGTTTTTCTGACCTTGGAGGCGTCTATCTCTTGAACGTGTAATCCGTCATTTGTATTCGTAATATAATGGCCAACCTCACGTGCAGCCGCAGACAGGATGAATTCTTCCAGAGCTAATTCATCTGCCATTTCTTGGAGCTGCTCAACTTGCTGCGTCTCGCTGTTTAGACGACGATTAATATCTGCCGATTGATCAGCTGCGCAATTTTTTAAAGTGTGTTCAGTTCGCGAGAGGCGCGCTTTTTTTGCGTTCAACGCCGCAGTTGTGGCTGCAAGCCCGTTTTGGATTTGCTGTAGATCATTTAAGAGTTCTTGAGTGACCTCAGGCTCTCGCTCATGCCGGCTTAATTCCATCCTTATCCAGCGATAAGCGATGGCTAACTCTTCGTCTGAGATATCTGAACCCAGCAAGCTACGTTTTCTTTTGATCTCCGTCAGCATCGAGGTCATATGGTAAATAACTTCAGATGGATTACCGAGAGGCTTCCAATTTAGAGCCTTAATTGTAGCAATCGTCTGTAATTCGTCATCTAGAGGCGCCCAGTTAAACAAGTCGCCGCTATCTATTACATTCGCAATATCTCCGATCTGTACCATTTCATCTCACTCAACTGCACATTACTCATATTTTTTTAAGTTAGCTTGTCACTTAGAAAAAAAGCAGTCTTGGGTTGGACTATGCACGAATTTTATTTTTGGGTAACAGCGGGGTAACAGAAAATATGATATTGGTAAAAGCTAATTGATTGAAATT
>NZ_KB894535.1 GCF_000374465.1 Ahrensia kielensis DSM 5890
TAACTGAACTTTCTATCCAGCGCTTATCTGTAAATGCAGGTGAAAGATACGATGTCTTCGATACATTGACGCCTGGATTGGTGCTCAGAGTCGGATCCAAAGGCCGCAAGTCGTGGTCTCTTATGTACAGAATTGCCGGTCGTGGTGAGGATGGTATGCGGGGCAAATTGCAGCGCCTGACACTAGGCCAGTACCCTATCGTTAAGTTGGAAGAGGCCCGTGAAAAAGCACGGATGGCATATCAGCACGCAGAGGAGGGGAATGATCCTTCGGATCTTAAAAAGTTAGAACTTTTGCGGCGTAACGCCTGCCGTTTTGAAGTGGTATGCGAAGAGTTTATCGAGCTCTATGTAAAGCCTCAAACGAAGAAGTGGAAAGATACTGAGAGTCTTCTAAGGCGCTTTGTAATTCCTGAATTTATAGGTCTTCAGATTTCCGAAATTGACAGAGGTAAATGCTTTCAGTTGCTTGATACCGTGACCGCTAAGCGTGGTGAAGCTATTGCACGTGAAGTTAGAAAGCATCTTGTCAAATTTTTAAACTGGTCTGCGGATCGCGGATACATTGCCGTAAACCCGCTGGCGGGTGCCAAAATGCCGAGCCTTGTTTATGTACAGCGAGAACGGGTTCTGAGCGCAGAAGAAATAGAAAAGATTTGGCGTGCTGCTGGAGAAATTGGATACCCATTTGGTCCATTCGTAAAGCTACTCATTCTTACTGGTCAGCGCCGAAATGAAATTGCGAAAATGCAAGTGAGGTGGTTCACGAAGGTAGATGGCGTCCCGGCAATTGAAATTCCCGGTGCCATTCGAAAAACAAAACGCCCACAGCTACTTCCTGTCACGGAGGAAATTGCAAAAGTTCTGTCAGATCTCCCCGTTTACGAAGGCGCGGATCACTTGTTTTCTACCACCGCTGGGCACAAGCCAATTTCAGGGTTTTCGAAAGCTAAAACTAGAATCGACCGAATAGTGGGCTTCTCTGATTGGACCTACCACGATATTCGCCGGACTGTTGCTACGGAGCTTGCAAGAAGGAAAGTACCCCAAGAGCATATTGAACGCGTTTTAGGGCATGAAGTTGGCGGTGTTCAAGGCACTTATAATCTCTATAGCTATCACGATGAAAAGCGCGAGGCATTGGCGCTTTGGGGTGCTGAGTGGGCTGATAAATGAGTCTTATGCAATTGCATTTAGCTGGTGTATTGATTGCATAAATAGCAATGTAAGCATCATGTCACAGTTATCAGTGACTATCTACTTTAATCTATTTCTCTCATCTTCCAATTACCGTTAATGCTTCTGCTCAAACTGCATAAGGCCGGCAAAGATTTTACCCAAGATTAGAAGGTTGCTGCGTGGACACCGACAACTGAGACATAGCCTTCCGATTCTTAGAAACACACGCAATTTGGGTTTCTGAGAACTTCGATTGTTTTGACGGAAGTCTTCTTATTTAGCAGAGAGTATAAATGGAAGATTTTGAATTTAGATGATCCGATTTCGTGGGTGCAGATCAACCCCATTGTGCCGCATGAATAGATAGTCGCTCATCGATCTTTCATGCGAAGATCCCAGATGGAATTAATAACATCAAAGAGGGCGGAGCTTGTATTTTTGTCTTTGTTGCGCTCCAACGTAACGATGCTCAGGCAAGCAGGTACGGAAAGCGTTTCGCATATCGAAAGGCCAAAAGATTGCCGTTGGTGAAGCGCGATGGATTCCCTGCAAAGGCTTAACCCAACGCCTGATCGCACCATTTCCAGCATTGATGCTTCCTGATCAACAAGCGCGACGATGTTTTGCTTGCAGCCATGTTTATCGAAAATAGAAGTAAGCAAACGATTGTGAACGGATGTCTCAGGTGTTCCGATCCAAGGTAGCTTTGCCAACTCAGTCCAATCACTCGTTTTTATACGGTTCTGCCAGCCTGCGGGCGCGATCACGCGGTAAGAAAAATCTGCTAATTTCACGCTGTGAATGGGTTCATCGCCAACCATATGATCCATTAAATTTGGATCACTTAAATAAAAGCCTGCATCAATTTGGCCGCGTTTTAAGCGGTTCAATATTTCACCGCTCACGCCGTGCATCAATTCCGTCGCAATATCAGGAAAATCTGATCTTAATTGATGGAGTAATCGACCAAGGCGGATGAATTCTGGGTCGACGATAGTGCCAATTTTGAGGGTGCCAGTTACACGGTCAAACTGTTGCCGTGCGGTCCGGCGAAAGTCACTCATGGCCACAAGCACCGCTTCTGCTTTTTGCAAAATGGCCGCGCCGTCCTGTGTAATTTGCAGGCCATTAGGTGTTCGTTGAAACAGTTGAACACCGGTTTCAGCGCTCAGCCGCTTTAGCTGATGACTGACGGCAGGCTGCGTTAAATTTAATAACTCAGCTGCGCGAGATACACTGCCCTCACGGGCAACGGTTACAAAAGCTTGGATATTGTTGAGATTGAAAAAGCGTTCCATATAAAATTTTGTAATATCACTATGTACCATTTGTCATTAGGAAAATCCGAAATTTTCCATATTCTAAGTTCAGATGACGCGCTTGGAGGAGGCGTGGCACGTCTTGAGTATGTAAATAGCACCACATTTGCGTGTAATTTTTCAAACCGTGATCTGCTCTTCTCCTTCTTTCGTTGTCTTTTAAAGAGTTGGAAGGCGGCGCATGTCTGAATTTAATAAAGAATTTGATTTTATCATTATTGGTGGCGGTTCCGCTGGTTGCCTGCTCGCCAATCGGTTGAGCGCCGACCCCGCAAATCAAGTTTTGCTCGTTGAGGCTGGAAAGCCTGACACTTATCCATGGATACATATTCCGGTTGGATATCTTTACTGCATAGGTAATCCACGTGCGGATTGGATGTATAATACTGAACCCGACAAGGGGTTGAACGGGCGTATATTGCGCTATCCGCGCGGTAAAACGCTTGGCGGATGCTCATCCATCAACGGCATGATCTACATGCGCGGTCAGTCGCGTGACTATGACAATTGGGCAAAGCTGACAGGCGAAGATGCTTGGAACTGGGAAAATGCGCTCGATTCTTTTAAGGCTCATGAAGACCATTATAAGCTTGATGATGGCGCAGACCCTGCAACGGGTAGTAATAGCCGGTTTTCAGATATGCACGGGCATGGCGGTGAATGGCGCATAGAAAAGCAGCGCTTGCATTGGGATGTGCTGGATAAATTTGCTGACGCCGCTGTGGAAATGGGCGTTGAAAGAACGGATGATTTCAACAGTGGTGATAATAGCGGTGTTGGCTATTTCGATGTCAACCAACGTTCAGGCTGGCGTTGGAACACAACAAAAGCCTTTTTAAGACCCGCAAAGACGCGTCAAAATTTGACAATTTGGACTGAGGCACAGGTCGAAATATTAAAAATTGAACCAGCAAATGATGGTAGTTTGCGGTGTGTCGGCGCCCTGATAAATTATGGCGGTTCATCAATTTTTATTCGTGCAAAACGCGAAGTTATCCTATCGGCAGGATCGATAAATTCTCCGCAAATCTTACAGATATCAGGTATTGGTTCTGCACCATTATTAAAGGCTCACGGTATTGAGGTTCATGTTGATGCGCCTGTCGGTGAGAATTTGCAGGACCATCTTCAAATCAGGGCTGTGTTTAAAGTTAAAGGCACGCGCACACTCAACACAGTGGCAAAAAGCCTGTTTGGAAAAGCGATGATCGGCGCAGAATATTTGTTCAAGCGCTCTGGCCCAATGAGCATGGCGCCTAGCCAGCTTGGCGCATTTACACGATCTGATCCTAGCCGTTCTCATGCTAATCTGGAATATCATGTTCAACCGCTCAGCTTGGAAGCGTTCGGCGAAGATCTACATGATTTTCCTGCGATGACCGTGAGTGTTTGCAACTTAAATCCGACCAGCCGCGGTACTGTGCAAATCCGTTCAAATGATTATCGCGACCCGCCTAAAATTTCACCGAATTATCTTGCAACTGAAGATGATCGTAAAGTTGCAGCAGACAGCTTGAGACAAGTGCGCGAAATTATGGCGCAGCCCGCAATGCAGATTTATGAGCCAGAGGAATATAAGCCCGGCATTCAGTATCAAAGCGATGATGACTTGGCGAAGCTCGCAGGAGATATCGCTAATACAATTTTCCATCCTGTCGGTACGGTCAAAATGGGACGTTCAGATGATCCTACGGCGGTGCTTGATCCGCATTTGCGCGTCAAAGGTGTTGATGGGTTGCGTGTGGTCGATGCGAGCATCATGCCCGAAATTGTCAGTGGCAACACAAATTCCCCAACGCTGATGATCGCTGAAAAAGCTGCCGGATGGATATTGTCTGGGCAGTGATGCGCGGCCGTGAGTTTGCTTTTTTCCTGGAGATACTATGTCTACCTCTTTTTCCAAACTACCTTTGAGCGGCGTTAAAGTCGTTGATTTTGGCCAGTATATCGCTGGTCCAGCGGTTGCAATGTTGTTGGGTGATCTTGGCGCGACTGTCGTTCATATTGACCCGCCTGAGGGACCAATGTGGGATAGCCCTGCCAATGCAAGCCTTATGCGCAATAAGCTCATTGTTAATCTTGATTTGAAAACAAAAGATGGGTTGGACAAGGCGCTGTCTTTGTGTGCTGAAGCGGATATTATCATTGAAAATTTCCGTCCGGGTAAATTGGCAAAACTGGGGGTCGATTTTGCCGTTTTACGGGAGAAACATCCGGCGTTAATTACTGTGTCACTGCCAGGCTTTGCATCCAATGATGCGGAGCGGTGCGAGCTGCGCGCTTTTGAAAGTGTCATCGCGGCAAGCTCGGGCGTATTTACAGATATGGGCTTGAATCGTGTATTGATGGGATTGAGCCCGTCTTTTTCACCACTGCCATTAGCATCAGCTTATGCATCTCAAATTGCAGCGTCAGCAACAGTGCTTGCTCTTCAATCGCGTCAATTGACGGGGCTCGGTGATCAAATAGAAGTGCCGCTTGCTGCAGCCGTGATGGAGGGGTTGTGCTACAACTCGATCAAAGTTGCAGACATGCCGGTGCGCTATTTAACACAGCGCGAAGTTGAGATCGAAAGACGGCGCATCGAAGGCCTTCCAATGAATGTGCCTTACGATGAATTGCAAGAATTGCTCGACCCATTTTTCCGCAGTTATATGTGCAAAGACGGCCGTATGTTTTATGTTGTTTGTCCGAGCCATAAATATCATGCGCGACGCTGCCTTGAGGTCTTAGGCATATATGAGGAAATGGTCGCCGAAGGGTTGAGTGAGGAAGACGATACTTACAAGCCTCATGCAGAGTGGGCGTCTGATACGTCACTTGGCGTTTATCCAATGCCAAAAGTTTGGGCCGATAAAATCGCCGCTCGCATGAAAGATGTGTTCATGACGCGAACATCGCACGAATGGAAACGTATGTTTGGTCGTGCTGGAATTCCCGGTGCGCCGCAGCGGTGGTTACAAGAATGGATTAACGACGAATACGCTGAAATGTCTGGCTTAATGATTGATGTCTGGGATCCAGAATATGGGGAGATGACGCAGCCAGGGCCAGTGGTGTGGATGGAGGAGAGCGGTGAAGAAGCGCTGAAACCAGCAGCGCGCCGTTCTGTTGAATTTGAAGAAGCATTAAAGACATTACGTAAATTTCGCACCGAATTGCCTGACCCTACAGATGCCATAGAGCAGGAAGGGTGGCTTTCTGGTGTGCGTGTGCTTGATATGTGTAATGTGATCGCTGGCCCTCATTCGGTCAGCTATCTAGCGCGGTTTGGTGCGGAGGTCATTAAGCTAGATCCTGCTAAGCCGCTTTATGATAGTTGGAACACTGTTGTTTATGGTCTCAGCCAAGGACGCGGTAAGCGTTCAATCTTGGCTGATGCGACTTCTGAACACGGGCGAAAAGTTTTTGAAGATCTTATCAAAACAGTTGATGTCATTGTTTGGAATGCTCCTGATAGTCAGATTAAGCGTATGGGGCTTGATGCAGAAAATCTGCGTAAGCTTAATCCGAATGCAATTTTCTGTAAGCTCGATTGTTTTAGCGGTGTGCGTCGCGGCGTGCGGACAGATTTTATCGGTTATGATGATCTCGTGCAGGCTACGACAGGTATTATGCTGCGCTTTGGCGGGGCTATGGACCGTCCAGAAGAGCACGCACATGTTGGTACGATTGATGTGATGTGCGGCTTTGGTGGTGCCTTGGCTGTTGCAAGCGCGCTTTATCAAAAACATCGTTTTGGGCGCATTGGACGCGGTCGCACGTCGCTTAGTGCAAACAGTGGATTGCTGCAAATACCATTTTGTTATGACTATAAGGGACGCAGTCTTTTTGATGAACCATCAGGCCCTGATGTCAATGGTTACAATGCTTTAAGCCGATTTTACAGCACAGCATCGGGAATCTACATATTGCTAAGTGCGTATGAAGCAGATCTTCCCAGATTTAAGAATGTGCCTGACTTAGAAGAACTGCCGGAGATAGATGAGGAGAACCGTGCATCTTTTCTAGCAACAGCTTTTCAGATGTATCCTGCAACTGAATGGATTGAGCGATTAAGGGCGGCTGATATTGCCTGCGCTATTTGTGATAATATAGATGCATTGCGTGCGGAAAATACGCATGAAGCAGACGGTACGACGGGCGTGGATAACGGCAGCTATTCGTTCTCAGTTTACCGCGATCATCCTAGTGGTCATGAGATAACGCAGCTCGATCCATATGCAGTTCGCAGCAAACGTGGGCGCGTGTTTGCATTATCTCCAACAGAGAAGTTTGGTAGTTCAACAAGACTGATTTTGAGTGAGCTTGGTTATAGCGACACGGCAATAGAAGCGATACTAAAAACCGATCAACTGAGTGAAAGCTGGAGTGAGGAATATCTGCCGAGTTGATTTATAAATTGGTGCATCGCTTCAATGAGAAGCACTGATACCTAATGGCATACAGGCCTTTGCGGTCTGTTTTCCACATAACCGCATCACATAGGCAATGGCGAACACCAGTGTGGTCGCCAGCTGGAGAGGCTTGCCTGATGCACCACGCCATAAAGGAGGAGATATGGCCAAACTACCCCCATTAATGAAACTACCGATAGAAACCGCAGACAGCGGCTTTTATTCTGGTTTCAGCAAACATGTTGCAATCACATCCAAAATACTGGTTAGCGCACTTATTGTGTGGGCCATATCAGTTCCAGAAAATGCAGCGACTGTACTCAATGCGCTCAATGGCCAGATGCTTAAGAATTTTGCAAGCTGGTATATTTATGTCGCTGCAGTGTTCTTAATTCTATGTGCCGCATTGGCAGTGCTACCCGCAACTGGACGTTTAAAACTGGGACTTGCAAATGATAAGCCAGAGTTTTCAAACTTCTCATGGTTCTCCATGATGTTCGGTGCAGGAATAGGCATCGGCATGCTTACTTTTGCCACGGCAGAACCAATGTATCATTTTGCCACGAACCCAAATGTTATCAAGGGCGAAGTGGTCGGGTATTCTGCGGAAAATGTTACACCAGCTTATGTCTGGTCTTTCCTACATTGGGGATTATCTGCTTGGGCATGTTATGCGCTGGTTGGGTTATCCTTGGCATATTTTTCATACCGTCGTAATTTGCCTTTAACGATCCGTTCTGGACTGACGCCTTTGTTTGGCAAGCACCTATCTGGCGGCTTGGGACATGTTGTTGATATTGTGGCTGTCGTTGCCACCATACTTGGCGTTGCTCAAACTTTAGGATTTGGCGTTGAACAGTTTGTTGCCGGATTGAGCCGCATTGGAATTGGCGAGTGGATTATCAATGCCGATGGGAAGCCTAGCTCTGCTGGTGTTGTTTTTGCCCTCATTGTTATTCTTGGCGCTTCAACATTGTCAGCGCTCTCAGGGGTTGGCAAAGGTATTAAATGGTTGTCGAACCTGAATATGGGGCTTAGCTTTTTCTTGCTTGCGTTCTTCTTGCTGTTTGGGTCGACCTTTTTTGGCTTCAATTCTCTTTTTTGGGGATTGCTGGAATATTTGCTACAGTTGCCAAAACTACTTTTCACAGTTTGGCACACTGACGGTACTGAAACGGGAGACGCGCTTGCTTCATGGCAAGGTGGATGGTCCGTCTTCTACTGGGCTTGGTGGATTGCTTTCGCACCCTTCGTTGGTGTTTTCCTTGCTCGAATATCCAAAGGCCGGACAATTCGCGAATATGTCTTGGGCTCTGTCGTGATCCCATCATTAATGTGTTTTTTCTGGTTCACCGTCGTTGGCGGTACTGCAATTGACCTAACCTTGAATGGTTCAGCAGGTGATGCCATTACGGGTGCAGGGCAGGAAAGCCAGCTATTCGTTATGCTGGAGCTTATTTTGTCGGGTGGATTTGCGTGGATTATGACCGCTATTGTCGTGGTTCTTCTGCTCACCTATCTCGTTACCACCGCAGATTCTGCAATTCTGATTGTGAATACAATTAATGCTGCAGGCGAAGAAAGCCCTAAAGGCAGCGCTCACATAATTTTCTGGGGTGTCGCACTTAGCTTCGTGGTTGGCGGTCTGCTCATTGTTGGCGGCTTAGGTGCGATTAAAACCGCAATGGTAATTGGCGCATTGCCATTTAGTCTCGTCATGTTCTTAATGTGCATTGCGCTCATCAAGGCCGTTGTTCGAGACGCTATCCGCGATAAGAATGGCATCCAAAGCGTTCATATTGATAACTAAAAAGAAAAGAGGCATTTTTAAAATGCCTCTTTTTGCCCGTTCTTATAGGCATCAATCAGGTAAAAGTTGATGAAGGTTTGCGCTTCATATTTCGGACTGCTTCATGCCAACTATCGGCATATGAATTTAAGTGATTGCTTTTTGTGCAGTCTATTTCTTGCTCGCTTGTTGCGCTGTTAAGTTTGGCGATCGCACTATCATCAGCGCTGAGCATAGCCGCACCAATGCTTGTACCTGTTGCACTTTTGGATGCAGCAATAACAGGCCCTTGAGTGGCTGCCGATAACATATCGAGAAATGGACGATTACGCGAAAACGGGCCTTCAACGATGATTGGTCCTTGCGCTCCGATCAGGTTCAAACAGACGGATGTCATCATCGCCAGATAAAACGAAATAGCCGCGTAGCGCACACCATCAGCAGGCTCATCGCCCAGCCATTTTTGTCCATAGCCTTGAAACGGGCCGGAGCGATTTTCTGCCGCGGGCAGCAGGTAGATTTTCTTTTCCAAAACGGTGGCAATGTCATTATTACTGCAATCAGCGGTTTGGCCTTGCAACAATAGGTCATATTCGCGCCCGCCCATAAAGCGTGCCGATGGCACTGCATCGCCAAAGGCGCTCACATTGACCAGAGTGTCACGTGCTGGATCGGGCTTAATGTTGTTGCCTTCAATTGCCATGCAGATGACCCATGTGCCCGATGATACTACGCTGAACGGGCCTTTGCGTTGGCGTAAATTCGGATAAAGCGAAGCGTTGGAATCATGGATACCGCAATAAACAGGAACATTGGCAGATATGCCCGTTTCAGAGGCAATTTTCGGTGTGATCGTTCCCAAAATATCGTTGGCTTTGCGGATCGGTGCTAAAAGTTTGCCCCAGCCGGTCAGGGTGCAAAGCGATGATAATTTGTTTTCCCAAGGGTTCCACAAATCCGTGTGACATCCAAGTGACGTGACTTCTGTTGCCAGAACACCTGTTAACCGAAATGCCCAATATTGTGGATAGGTGACGATTGATTGAACTTGTGAAAATTCCTTAGCAAATAACGTTTGTTGCCAAAATAATTGTGCGCCAAGATTAAGACCGAGCGGCAATTCTGGCGATCCGGTTTCTGCAAAATTGGGGCGTATTTTTTGGTAGGTGGGTTTGGTTGTATCAGGCCCATCATGCTCATAATCAAGCATCGGTAATGCAAGTTGTCCGTCATTATCCAGTAATACAGCCGACGCACCATGCGTTGTAATAGAAATTGCCGAAATGGGGTGTGAATCGTTGAGCGCACGAAGCGATTGAACGATAAATTTCCATAGACCTTCTATGTCAAAATGCGGATAGGGCGCTTTATTTAAAACGCTGTTGGGCGTGGTGCGTACCGCGATTTCAGACCAGTTTTCTTTGTCAACGATCGCGACCTTTGCGTTGGTCTTTCCTATGTCGATAACAGCTATGAAATTTGTCATCATCTAATCCATATGGAAGACGTTAAGAAGCGGCACTGCTACCGGAGATTGATCCGCATTTGTTTCCATTATGTCGGCCATGTAAGCCCACCATTTTTGCATAATAGGGTGGGAGGGCAAGTCGTCCATAGTGTGATTATCTTTGCGCCATAGGACCGCGAATAATACGGATGTTTCGGCATCAAGATGGATAGAATAGTCCGATATGCCAGCCTTCTTCAAAAGCGCATGAAGATCAGGCCAAATTTCATCATGACGCTTTTTATATTCAGCTTCGCAACCGGCTTTAAGTTGCATTTTGAACGCGACCTTTTCCATTACGCTTTGCGTCCTGCGCGTGCGGCGTTGGCCATAGTCCAAAGGCGCGGCAAGGCAATCACTGCAATAAGCAGCAGGCCGATGAAAATCGACATCACAATGCCCGGTACATTCAAAAGGCCAAAGCCAAAGGTCACCATACCCATTATCAATGCGGCAAGAACTACGCCTGGAATAGTGCCAGAACCACCCAAAATATTGACGCCGCCAAGCACGACCATTGTTACAATTTCAAGCTCCCACCCAAAGGCGATAGAGGGCCGTGTTGAACCAAGGCGCGAGGTCAAACACACAGCTGCAATACCGGACATTAGGCCTGTTAAGAGGAATAAAATGAACTTGACGCGCTCGACGCGAATGCCAGAAAACTTTGCGCCAATCGGATTGTTACCGATGGCATATACTGCACGTCCAAAATTCGTCTTATGTAAAATAACCGCATAAATAAGAGCAAAGATTACAAACAACACCAGTTCAAACGAGATAACCCACCAGACATAACCTTGGCCGAAAAATGCAAAGCTGGATGGATAGCCATTATAGGCTGTATCACCGAGAACGATGTATGAGATGCCTCTGAACAGGCTCATTGTACCAATGGTAACAACGATGGACGGCAGGCCCAACCGAGTAACCAAAACGCCGTTGAACGCACCGCATAAAACACCAACGGTAAGTCCGGTTAATACCAGCGTGGGCGTGTCGAACCCTGCTTGCATCATAAAGCCCATAGCCGTTGATGCTAATGCGACAATCGACGCGACAGATAGATCGATTTCACCTGACACAATTAGCATTGCCATTGCAAAAGCAATCATTGCCTTTTCGGTGAAGTTGAATGTCGCATCCGATAGGTTCCACGGATTTAGGAAATAGGGCGATGAAAGTGCATTGATGACAAACACCATCACCGCAATGATCACGAGCAAGGTTTCCCAGCTTTTAAGCGCTCTTTGGTCGCGCGAAGTCAGGCGGTCGGGAATGTTGCGTGCGGTAAAATCATTGCTCATTGTGCATGCTCCGCTTTTTTAAGAATAATCCGGCCTTTTTTGCGCTCGGATCTGGCATTGACCGCAACAGCAATAATGATTGCGGAACCAGAAATTGCCAACTGCCAGAAGGGGGAAATATCAACAACGGGTAGGGCGTTTTTGATAATTCCAAGGAATAAAGCGCCCAGCACAGCCCCGCCAATTGTGCCGATACCGCCAGCAATGGATATACCGCCAATGACACAAGCAGCGACGACTTCTAATTCAAACCCGCCTGCAATATCGACATAGGCAACCGCATAGCGCGATACCCACAGATAACCACAGACACCGGAAATCGCACCAGCAATGACAAAAGCCATAAAGCGTGTGAAGCCGACATTGATGCCTGTGTAAACGGCAGCATGAGGATTACCGCCAACCGCATAGAACGCGCGCCCTAATGGAGTGCGCACAACCAGTAAGTAAAACAGAATAATGGTGACAACTGCCATCCAAGACAGAACGGGTAGGCCTAATAATTCATAGCGCGGAAATGCCTTGAAAGAGGCACTCATCTCATGGGCGTTGATCCATGCGCCGTTAGATACGAGGAAGATAATACCGCGATAAATTGTCAATGTGCCAAGTGTAACGACGATGGGTGGAATGTCGACTTTCCAAACCAGAATACCGTTGATGGCACCTAAAAACGCCCCCAGTGTTATGGCAACCAATAACAAAACTGGAACGGGAAGGTCAGGCGCTGCGACATTAATGAGGCCGACGACCATACCTGTGAGTGCAAGGTTTGATGCTACGGAAAGATCAATGCAGCGCGTCAAAATAACAACCATCTGGCCAAGAGCCAGCATGATGAGAATGGATGTGTCTTGAAAAACGCTCGCCATATTTTGAGGAGCGATGAACCCAGAAAAGCGTGTTGAAATAAGGCCAAGCAAAATCAATATTGCCAGAACAAGAAGCGCTTCACGCGATTTGATAAACTGCTTTATCATGCTGCTTTCTCCTTGATACCTGCGGCGGCGCGGACCAGCTTTTCGGCGGTCATTTCACTGCGGGTAAATTCACCTGCTTTGCGGCCTTCGCGCATAACGATTGTGCGATCAGCCATGCCTAAAATTTCGGGCAGTTCAGATGACACCATGATGATTGCCAACCCATTGGCTGCGAGCTCGCCCATAAATTCATGCACGGCGGCTTTTGAACCAATATCAATGCCTTTTGTCGGCTCATCGACAATGATGACACGTGGCTGAGTAGCCAACCATTTGGCAATGACCACCTTTTGTTGGTTTCCACCTGATAGTTCGCCAATATCTTGATCGAGAGATGCAGCACGCAGATCAAGCCGCGCGGTATATTCTCGCGCTAGTTTGAATTCTTCAGCCAGTTTTAAAAAGCCCTGTTTTGACGTTTTGTGCAGAGAGGGCAGGGTGACATTTTGGAAAATCGGCAGGCCGATAATTGCGCCCTGTTTGCCGCGATCTTCGGGCACATAAACAATGCCGCGCCCAATCGCTTCTGCCGGAGAACGTACAATCGCAATTTCACCAGCGATTTTTATCGCGCCTTTGGATGGCTTGGTAATGCCGAATAATGCCTGCATCAATTCACTTCTGCCAGCGCCGACAAGGCCATAAAATCCTAGAATTTCACCTTCGCGTAAATCGAAGCTCATGTCTTCGAATTCAGTTGGATGGCTGTAACCACTAACGGTCAAAATAGGGTCGCCAATTTTGACTTCTTTTTTCGGATAAATTTGATCAACGGAGCGGCCAACCATCATCGTGACCAATTCATCTTCGCTCACATTTTTAATTAAGCCTTCGCCAGCCATCTGTCCGTCGCGGAAGACCGTGTAGCGGTCGGCAATGCGAAATATCTCATCGAATTTATGACTGATGAATAAAATTGCTTTGCCGTCAGCTTTAAGCTTTTCGACCAAGTCATAGAGTTCAGTAATTTCTTTGTGCGAGAGGGCCGCGGTTGGTTCGTCCATAATAACGACCTGTGCATCAACAGAAAGCGCGCGCGAAATAGCAACCATATGTTTGCTGGCAATGCCCAAATCGCGCAGGCGTGCGGTTGGTTTAATGTCCGCGCCTACCTGCTCAAGAATGGCTTGCGCGTTCGCGTTCATTTTGGCGCGGTCAATAAGACCAAATAGGCCCCGCGGCGCATGGCCGATAAAGATGTTCTCTGCAACAGATAGGTCGTCAAATAAAACTGTTTCTTGATGGATGGCGGTAACGCCCGCAGCTGAGGCCGCATGGGCATTTGGAAATTCTGTTTTTTGTCCGGCAACTTCAATCGTGCCAGCGTTGGGCTGATAAATGCCCGTAAGTATTTTTACGATTGTTGATTTGCCCGCACCATTTTCACCAACAAGTGCAGTAACTTGACCCGGGTACAAGTTTAGCGAAACATCCGATAAGGCTTTAACGCCTGGAAATTCTTTCGAGATACCGCGCAATGAAAGCGCAGCTTTGGTCGTTTTATGCGCGGTGGGGTCCGAGGTAAGCATTATACGGGCCTTTTTGAAAGGAAAACGGGCGTCACCATTGGCGCCGCCCGTCCGTTATGTTGATTAGAAAATGTCTTTGAAGTCAGCGACGTTTGACGCGTCATAGACAAATGGATCGGCCATTGCGCCTTCCGTATTGTCATCAAGCGTCACAGCGCCCATGCGGCCCATTAGAATTTCCGCACCGGCTTCTGCTGTCGCTTTGCCAGAGGCAAGGTTGTAAGCGATCATTGTTGCTGAATATCCAAGATCAATAGGGTTCCAGATCGCGAATGATTTGGATGCGCCGCTATCAACATGGCCTGCCATTTCAGATGGAAGGCCAAGGCCAGTCACATTGATTTCGCCAGCTTTACCTGCATCTGTAACCGCTTGCGCAGCTGCAACGATACCCACTGATGTCGGGGCAATGATTGCCTTCAAATTAGGGTGAGACTTCATAAGGCCTTGTGCTTCTGTGTAGGACTTATCAGCTTTGTCGTCGCCATACACTGTCGCTACAACATTGACGCCAGGATAGTTGCCCATAACCTTGTTCATTTCCTCAATCCAAGTGTTTTGGTTTGTGGATGTTGTTGTTGCAGAAAGAACCGCGACATCGCCGCCGTCTGGCAGATTGTCGGCAGCCAGCTTGATAATCATGTTACCGATTAGCGGGTTTGATGATGGGTTTAGGTGCATTTGGCGACCTTCTTTGGCAACGCCTGAGTCCCAAGAAATAACGGTGATGCCACGGTCCATTGCTTTTTTGAGCGTTGGCACCAAAGCATCCGTGTCGTTCGCCGATACAGCAATCGCGTCCACATTCTGAGCGATCAATGAGTTGATAACTTCGATTTGGCCTTCTGCGGTTGTATCAGTAGGGCCAGTGTAGATGATTTCCACATCACCAAGTTCTTTGGCTGCTTCTTCAGCGCCTTTTGCAGCTGCTTCAAAAAAGCCAATGCCAAGTGCTTTGACGACAAGCGCAATACGCTTTGTTTCCTGCGCTTGGGCTGGTGAGATCATGATCGTTGCTGCGACAGCGGCTGTCGTCAGTAGTTTTTTTAGAATGCTCATAGGTTCCTCCCTGGTTTAGGCATTCGGATATATTCATCCAGCAGCGTTAGCTGCCGTTGAAGCGGCGTCATTCCTTACATGTGCGGCGATGATTAATTCGACACCAGCAGCCTCCAAGATGCTGGCGGATTTATCATCTATGCCGTCGTCCGTGATGATCTTGGTGATCCGATCAAGCGGACACAAAATAAGGCTGGAACGTTTTTTGAATTTTGATGAATCGGCCAAAACGATTAGCTCGTCTGCCTGATTAATGAGTTTTTGTTCAGCTTGAATGAGTAGGGGGTCAGCCTCCATCAGACCAAGAGGTCCAAGGCCCTGCGCGCCCATAAACATGCGTTTGGCGTAGAAATTGCGCGTAACATCATTGTCGAAAGGACTCAGGATAATGTTTTGCTCGCGGTAGATTACACCGCCTGATACGACAACCGTGTTCTTGGAATTTTTGAGCAGGTGTTCGGCAATTGGAAAAGAGTTGGTGAAAACCTGCAAGCGCCGTGAGGCGAGTGGATGCACCATTTGAAACGTCGTTGTGCCACCATTAATAATGATTGGATCGCCATCTTCGCAAAGTTCAGCAGCTTTCAACGCGATGGCACGTTTTTGCGCTGTATTTATCGTTTCGTTGACGCTGAATGTGCGCCCAGCCAAACCGACAAATTGCGGAGGACTAATTGATTCAGCGCCGCCGCGCACACGGCGCAGCTTTTTTTGCACATGCAATGTTGCAATGTCGCGCCTGATCGTAGCCTCGGAAGATTCGGTTAGCTCCACCATTTCTTGAACAGTGACAACCGGTTTTTCCTGTACAGCAGACAGTATAATTCTGTGGCGTTCGCTCTCGTGCATTGATGGCCTCCCAGCCAAAACATCACACTGAAATAGATCGTTGTCAATCACAAACAATCAAAAATAATCATGACGCAGTGCAGTATGACGTTTTTTGATTGTTTGTGATTGACAATCTGTCGATCTTGAACGATTTTGCGCAAAGAAGTCCGTGAGAGACACCGGGCTTATGGGAGAAAACTATGCTCGATACCAACAAACCGACTGATTCACATATCACCAATTTGGAAAATAAATGGGATGATAGCCGTGCCAAAGGCATGAGCGAGCCGGAACTTTTGCTCTATCGATCAAACCTTTTAGGTTCTGATAAGCGGATTACCAACTATGGCGGTGGCAACACGTCGGCCAAGGTGATGGAAAAGGATCTGCTGTCCGGAGACATGGTCGAAGTGCTATGGGTTAAGGGCTCGGGCGGCGATGTTGGTTCCATTAAAATGGATGGTTTCTCAACGCTTTATATGGACAAGTTGCGGGCGCTGAAGAATATTTATCGCGGTCTTGAGTTTGAAGACGAGATGGTTGGCTATCTGCCACATTGTACGTTCAATCTTAATCCACGCGCGGCGTCCATCGACACGCCGCTGCATGCTTATGTTCCGAAAAAACATGTCGATCACATGCATCCCGATGCGATTATCGCAATTGCTGCGGCAAAGAATTCAAAAGAGCTTACGCAAGAGATTTTTGGCGACAGTATCGGCTGGTTGCCTTGGAAGCGTCCGGGCTTTGAGCTTGGTCTTTGGTTGGAAAAGTTCTGTGTTGAAAACCCTGATGCCAAAGGCGTTGTATTGGAAAGCCATGGTCTTTTCACATGGGATGACGATGCTAAAAAATGCTATGAACTAACACTAGAGATCATTCAAAAAGCAATGGATTGGTTTACGGCAAAAACGGCAGGACAGGCAGCTTTTGGTGGCGCTAAACATCAAAGCATTGATGCTGATGCCCGCCACGTTGTTGCATCGCGATTGATGCCTGCTATTCGCGGTATGGTGTCCGCACAGCAGCATATGGTTGGCCATTTTGATGACAGCGATGCAGTGCTTGAATTTGTTAACGCCCATAATATGGAAGCGCTGGCAAAGCTTGGCACATCATGCCCAGACCATTTTTTGCGCACAAAAATCCGCCCGCTGGTTGTTGACTTTAATCCTGCTAATCCCGATGTCGATGCGACTTTGCAGGGTCTCGAAGCTGCAATTGCTGCTTACCGCGAAGATTATGCGGCCTATTATGAACGCTGCAAGCATGATGATAGCCCGCCAATGCGCGATCCAAACGCGGTTGTTTATTTGGTGCCGGGTGTGGGTATGATTACCTTTGCTAAAGACAAGGCAACGGCGCGGATTTCAGGCGAGTTCTACATCAATGCAATCAATGTGATGCGTGGCTCTTCAGCGGTGTCAGAATATTGCGGTCTGCCAGAACAAGAAGCATTTGATATTGAATATTGGTTGCTCGAAGAGGCCAAATTGCAGCGCATGCCAAAGCCAAAGTCTATGGCGGGACGTGTCGCATTGGTCACAGGCGGCGCTGGCGGTATCGGCTCTGCGACAGCTGAGCGCTATTTGTCAGAAGGTGCCTGTGTTGTGCTGGCCGATATTGACGAGACAGCGTTAAAGGCTGCTGGTGATAATTTGAGCGGCCGTTACAGCCGCGATGTTGTGCGCACAGTACTGATGAATGTCACGGACGAGACGGCAGTGATCGGTGCATTCGCGGACGTATCGGTTGAATATGGCGGTGTTGATATTCTGGTGTCTAATGCGGGTATCGCCAGCTCTGCGCCTGTGGAGGAAACCACATTGGCGCTATGGAACAAGAATATGGATATTCTATCGACCGGATATTTTCTTGTGTCGCGTGAAGCTTTCAAAGTTTTGCGGGTGCAGGATTTGGGCGGTTCAATTGTGTTTGTTGCATCTAAAAACGGCCTTGCCGCTTCGCCAAATGCATCGGCTTATTGTACAGCGAAAGCTGCTGAAATTCACTTGGCACGTTGTTTGGCGTTGGAGGGTGCGGAAGTCGGTATTCGGGTGAATGTTGTCAATCCTGATGCGGTGCTTAAGGGCTCTAAAATCTGGTCCGGCGAATGGCTTGATCAGCGCGCCTCAACCTACCAGACAGACAAAGACGGGCTTGAAGACATGTACCGCCAACGCTCGATGCTTAAACGTTCGGTTCTGCCGGAAGATATTGCAGAAGCGGCTTATTTTCTTGCTTCTGACGCGTCTGCAAAATCGACGGGCAATATTATCAATGTCGATGCCGGCAACGTGCAAGCGTTCACACGCTAAACTGGTTTGGGAGGACCGATTATGTCTGATTACAAAAACGCAGCAGATGCTTTTGCTGCATGGGGTGTGGACACGGACGCAGCTTTAGAGCGTCTCAAATCCATACCGATTTCTATGCATTGCTGGCAAGGCGACGATGTTGTTGGCTTTGAGAAAAAGTCAGGCAATTCGGGCGGCGGTATACAGGCAACGGGTAATCATCCAGGTCGTGCACGCACACCAGATGAGCTGCGCGCTGATCTTGAATTTTCCTATTCCATGATACCGGGAAATCACCGGCTAAATCTGCATGCTATGTATTTGGATAGCGATGAGACACCGGACCGTGATGCAATCGAATATAAGCATTTTGAACCATGGGTAGAGTGGGCGAAAACGCAAAAGATTGGACTTGATTTTAATCCGACATTCTTTGCTCATGACAAGGCAGACGACAATTTGACATTGTCGCACCCCGATCAGGGTATACGTGATTTCTGGATCGAGCACGGCAAACGTTCACGCGATATCGCCGCGCATATTGGCCGCGAGATGGGGTCGGCCTGTGTCAATAATATCTGGGTGCCGGATGGCTATAAAGACATTCCTGTTGATCGTTTAGCCGCACGCAAGCGACTTGAGGCTTCACTTGATGCGATGACTGCACCCAGTCATGATAAGGCGCATCTGCTTGATGCGGTTGAAAGCAAATTATTTGGTATCGGTGTTGAGGCATGCACCGTTGGAAGTCATGAATTTTACCTTGGTTACGCAATCCGCAAGCAAATGTTGCTTTGCCTTGATATGGGCCATTTTCACCCAACCGAGAACATTGCCGATAAACTGAGTGCTGTTTCATTATCGCTTGATCGAATATTGCTTCATGTTTCGCGCCCAATGCGCTGGGATAGTGATCATGTGATCTTGCTTAATGACGATATTTTGGCTGTAGCACAGGAGCTTGTTGGAGCCGATCTGCTGGAGCGTACATCTATTGGCCTTGATTTCTTTGATGCCACGATCAGCCGCACGGCTGCATGGATTATTGGGACGCGCAATATGCAAAAAGCGCTTTTGCGTGCTTTGTTGCAACCATTGAGGCAATTGAAAAAGGCTGAAGCGGGGCTCGATTTTACATCTCGCCTAATGATGACCGAAGAGATGAAAGATTTGCCATATGGTGCGGTCTGGTCAGAATTTTGCAACCGCATGGATGTTCCAAACGGGCTGCACTTGATCCGTAGTCTTGAGACATATCAAGCTTCGGTGACTGAGCGTGGGATGTGATGTTGGTTGAGTTTGCTCCATTGCTAGTCTGCCCCCAGTAAATTGGACCATTTAAAGCTGGAATTTTCCACTTATAATCCCTGCTGAGGGAGAAGGAGAGTTCCATAAAAGCATCGAAGTTTTCAGAAACGCTAATCGCGTTTGTTTTGAAGCAGGCTGAGGGTGATGCTTCTGTTGCCGAAGTCTGTCGCAAGGCCGGGATCGGCGTGGCGACGTGTTATAATTGGCTTAAGAACTATGCCGGCTTATGCCATCTGAGATGAAGCGTCTGCGGCAGTTGGGGAGCAGTTCAAGGTCAAATGCTCTAACTTAATTGAAATTGATCTCGCCAGCTCAGCCCAACCTCAACCGCTTTTTTTGGGTTGTATTCACATCCGAAAAAACCACCGTAACCTGCTGCTAAGAATTCTCTCAAAGCGATGCCATAGTCGATACTTCCTTGGTTTGGTTCTGCCCGTTCTGGAAATGACGCTATTTGGATGTGGCCGATCCGGCTTTTGTGTTTATGGAACTGCTCCATCATCGCTCCATGCTCGGCTTCGATATGGTAGCAATCGAACAAAATACGTAATCGTGGATTATCAATCTCATCCAAAATCTCGGCGGCCTGATCAATGTCATGCAGGAAATAATCGGGCATTGCGGCACGGCAAATTGGCTCGATTAGTATCGTAATATCGCTTGCATTGAGTGCATGGCGAAGCGCGCGTAAATAACTGCTACGATTACCTTCATCACCTGTACGTCCAGCGAGAACATGAATTGAACCAGCACCGATCCGCTGGGCGGTCTCTATGGCGATGTCGATATCTTTTAGTGCTTCTTTTTCGCGTGAGGCTATGGCTGCACAACCGGCTGTTTCGCCCATACGTACATTTAGCCCTAATACTCGTAACCCAGCCTCGGTAAGTACATCGGACAGCGCTAATGTGTCAGCCTGTTGGGCTTCGTCATGGAACTCAACGGCATCAAAACCACACGCGGCGGCTCTACGAATACGATCAATAAAGGGCAACTCTTTCCATAGGAAACCGGTATTGGCAGAAAAGCGATAATGGTTCATGCGTTAGCTTCCGGATTATATTTGCGGTTGAGCTCGGCAATTTGCGAAGATGTTAGATGTCGAGGGGATAGGCCGCGCGTTAGGATTGCTAGTTTTGCCGTCTCTTCTAGTTCCTCTATTGCATTGACCGCACCTTCAAGATCATGCCCCGCAACGACAGGACCGTGGTTTGCTAACAATACAGCCGAACGTCTGCCGCCGAGCCCACGTAATGCGTCCCCCATTGCTGTATCTCCAGGCATGAATACCGGAAGAAGCTTCACACGTCCGAGGCGCATAATCGCATAGGGTGTAAGCGGCGGTAAAACATCGTCGGGGTTTATGTCAGGTAGCATAGACAATGCAACGGAGTGGGTGGAATGAAGATGCACGACCGCACCAGTTGAAGTACGTGTTTCATAAAATGCACTGTGAAGTGGCATTTCTTTTGTTGGGGCATCGCCGCTCTTATGTCTCATGTTTTTGTCAAACAGACTAAGTCTTGCAGGATCGAGTGCTCCAAATGAGCTGCCTGTCGGGGTTACAAGTAGTCCGCCGTCGTCCAGCCGCACAGAAATGTTTCCCGATGCTCCACCTGTTAGCCCGCGGTCAAACATCGATTTTGCAAGTCGGCAGATGGACTCTCGTAAATTGGATTCTATAGTCATGTTTCCTCCAATTTTTGGGCAGCATGCGTAAAAAAGTTTTCAGCGCCGAAATTACCGGATTTCAATGCCAATACCAGATTACGACCTGATACGCGCAACGCTGGTACGCCAACGGCAATTGTAGGCCCAATCTCCAGTGTGTCGGCCTCAAGCGCTTCGACGACTGCACCTGAAGTTTCGCCGCCAGCTGTAATTAGTCGAACGAAGTCAGCTTCAACTGCCGCTCTGGCCAATTGTGCGAAGAAATTTTCAACGATTTGTGCGGACTTTTCAGTTCCAAATTTTTGTTGATTATTTTTAATTACTTGTGGGTCATCGGAGGTGTAGACCAATGGTAAAGTAGTTTGCGCCATTGCCCAATTAATCACATCGTTCACGGTTTCTTGGCCGTCGAATAGGGCTGACACGTCAATTCTGTGTTGGGCCCCTCCATTTTCACGATGATAGGCAATTTGCGTCCGCGTCGTCTTTGAGCACGAACCAGCGATTGCAAGCGCAGGACCTTTTTCACCGCGCCAAGACGCTAAGCTATGTGTAGTGCCTATTAGAAGCTCAGGTAGACCAATCGCTATACCTGATCCTCCGGTGATAAGGGGAAAGCCCTCAGCAGCTTTTCCAAGCGCTTTCAAATCGCAGTCAGAGATGGCATCACAAACGATAATTTGCCGTCCGGAGTTCGTTTCGCTTACTAGTGCTTCTCTTGCTTTCCCATTGCGAATATCATCAAGCGTCAGATGTCCAACGGGGCTTTTGGTTTGATATCCAAGCCAGCGCCTAATGTCAGGATCTACCATCGGGGTTAAAGGGTGCGCCTCCATGCCGCTTTCGCTTAATAAACGATCGCCTACGAAGAGGTGTCCTTGGTAGATTGTTCTGCCAGTTGCAGGGAAGGCAGGACAAACGATAACGGGAGCGGATGTGCCCACTTCTTCAATCAGCGCTTCAATAACGGGTCCAATGTTGCCATCGCGGCGTGAATCAAACGTCGAACAATATTTAAGTAAGATTTGTTGGCAGCCTTGATCGCGAAGCCACCGATAGGCGGCAAGGGATGCTTTTACAGCATTTTCCACCGGCATGGTCCGTGTTTTGAGCGCCACAATGCCAGCTTCCACTTCGTTGTCTGCAGGTTTCGAAGGTACGCCAACATATTGTGTGGTACGTAAACCACCGTTTGCTAATGTTAGCCCTAAATCCGATGAACCTGTGAAATCGTCACCAATTGCGCCTAAAATCATTGAGTGCTCCATGGTCGTTAGCGCCATTGCCAATGTTTGCAGTAGATAATTCTTGCATAAGTAATGGCAGTGGTGTTGGCGCCTATAGGCGCGTTGTTTATGTGTTGATCAAACTGTTCGGTCTATCAGTACCCGCCAGCTTTCATCTGTATGCCGACTTCAGAACCTCTTATGGTCGCAACCGCAGATCTAAGCTCACGTGTTAGGGCACCTAAATCATTGCCCGGTGTTACAAGATCAAAGCCTTGCTCCACTCTGGCCCGTGCAGCTTCTCCATTTGCGCAAAATACACCCGCTAACTTCTTTGCCGCACGTGTTCGCTCCAGAACTTGTGCAATAGCTTCAGCTGTCGCAGGACCGTCTGTGCCCTGGCCGGGGCGTTCGCCATAGGCCAGCGCAAGATCATTTGGTCCAATGTAAATCATGTCAACGTCTTCAACAGATAGAATTGCGTCGATGTTTTCTACTGCCTCGCACGTTTCTATCATGGGAATAACTAGAATTTCATCATTGGCATTAGCGAAGTAATCATCTCCGCCATATAGAAGTCCGCGTGAGGGACCAAAAGAGCGGCTGCCTTGGCTTGGATATTTACATGCGCTTGCAAATGAGCGTGCGTCTTCTTCCGTCGATATCATTGGGCAGATTATGCCGTAAGCACCTGCATCAAGTATATGCATGATTTGAGCTGCATCATTACAGGACACGCGCGCTAGGGGCACTGCATCCGTTGTTGAAATAGCTTGAAACATGGTCAGGCCAGTATCAAACCCGATCATTCCATGCTGAAAATCAATGGTGACGCTGTCAAAACCTTGTCGCGCGACACCTTCAGCGGCATAACTAGAGCCTATAGAGAGCCAAGCATTTATTGCTGGCCGTCCTTCGGCAAAAATTTCTTTCAACTTATTCTTACGCATGCGTTTTGTCCTTTAGAAGACGTGCTTACCAACGAAGTTCCATTTGGCTTCTTCGCTGTTTCAATTTTCATTGGTGCTCTGGCAGCACACAAAATTCCCTCACATGGTTCACTTTTTTAATAAATAATGTCAACATAATTGTTAACATTATTTATGTGGAAAAGTTATTTGCCGCTGTGTTATCAGGTAATTTTGAATTTGAATTTTTCTGTAAAGTCTAGCGTTTGGTGTTTGTTCTGGCTTGCTGAGTTTGTTTATTGCAATAAAAATGTGGGAAGAGAGGTTTCGTTGTTGCGCAACAATAATATTGACAATCTACAGATCAAATTCCAATAAAGATTTACCGATCTTGGTGCGTTAAAGGGTCAATTTAGTCATGACAGACGAGATAATCAGTCGAATCGAAGAAGATATAGTATTTGGAGTTTATCCTCCTGGAGGTAAGCTGGTGGAGGATCAGCTTGGCGAAAGATTTGGTTTATCGCGCTATAATCTTCGTTCGGCACTCTCTATTCTTCAGGAGAAGGGGTTGGTTGAAAAGATTCCCAATCGTGGAGTGCGTGTAATTGAACCTACGCCAAAAGAGATTGATGAACTGTATGAAATCCGCCTGTTGTTGGAAAGCCATGCGGCTTCGCAGACCCCTTTGCCAGCTCATCCGTCATTAATTGAAAGTCTTGAAATCAAGAATCAAGAACACAAAGAGGCTGCAGCTAAGGGGGATCTTAGGGCCGTTTTTCGTCACAATCTCGCTTTTCACAGTATTCAATTTTCTGCTTGTCCTAACGAAAAGCTTCGAGATGCAATAGAGCAATATGCACGCAAGGTTCATATCGTTCGAGCGGTAAAGTACTTTGATGCTAGTCATCTTGAGCGGGTAATTCAGCAGCATGCTGCAATTGTAAGCTCTTTACGTGGGTCGGACACGTGGACTTATGTTCAGGCCGTACGCGAACACATACCTGCCTCCAGTCAAGCTTATCGTACCGCCTATGAATTAAAGTACGGCGTTTCAGGAGCGTCTTGAGGATTGTTAGAAAAAATGTTAACAATTTAGTTGACAATAATGAATTATATGCTGAATGTATGCTGACATTCATTTGGAGGATTATGATGTCATTTACATTGCACCGCGGCTTAGTTGCTGCATTACTGCTTGGTTGTAGCTTTCCAGCGTATGCTCAAGATGAGCGACGCGTCAAAATTGTGTTGGGCGAAGAGGCTCAGCTTATTGACCCTTGTATGGCATCACGTTCAGATGTCGGTCGCGTTGTACTACAGAACATCTCTGAAACGCTTACAGTGCTAGATCCGCGTTCTGCCGACTTGCGGCCGCGATTAGCTATGTCTTGGACGCAGGTTGATGATGATACTTGGCAGTTCAAGTTGCGTGAGGGGGTAAAGTTCTCTGATGGTACTGCATTTGATGCAAAAGACGTCGCGCATTCAATTGCACGTACAACTTCCGGTGCAATTAACTGCGAAATAGGCGTTAAATATTTTGGCGGGTTAGATATCTCAACAGATGTTATCGACCCACAAACGATCGAGATAACGACAAACCCAGCGCAGCCGATCTTGCCTGTTTTGATGTCAACAATGACTATCGTACCTGAAGAGACTGCGATGGATGAACATACGCGCAGTCCTGTTGGAACGGGACCTTACATTTTTGATGAATGGAAAGCTGGACAGAGCATTAGTTTGTCACGCAACCCTAGTTATTGGGGTGAAACTCCTGAGGTCGAGGGAGCGACCTATTTGTTCCGTTCGGACAGATCAGTGGCAGCACTGATGGTTGAAAATGGTGAGGCAGATATTGTACCCAATATTGCTGTTCAAGATGCGACGAATACTGACACAGATTTTGCTTATCCAAACTCCGAGACTTTCTTCTTGCGTATTGATACCCAAGTTGCACCACTAAATGATCGACGTGTCCGTGAAGCGCTTAATTTAGCGATTGATCGTGAAGCGTTTAAGGGAAGCATATTATCATCTGAAGTGGTGAGCGCTACTCAAATCGTACCGCCAACGACAATCGGTTCCAATGATAATTTAACTCCCTATCCATATGATCCAGAAAAAGCGCGCAGTTTAATCGAAGAAGCGCGGGCTGATGGAGTGCCGGTCGATACTCCTATCAAATTGATTGGACGCACAGGGATTTTTCCAAACGGAACGGAAGTGATGGAGGCTATGCAAGCCATGCTTTCAGATGCAGGCTTTAAAGTCGATCTGAACATGTATGATGTCGCAGAGTGGGAAAATTTCTATACGAAACCGTTTGCGGAAGATCGCTCACCACAGATCATTCAGTTGCAACATGACAACGCTAAAGGTGATCCTGTCTTTAGCATGTTCTTCAAATATCATTCTGACGGCCTTCAGAGCGTGCTGGAAGATGATGAGGTGGATCGTTTAATCGACGAAGCGACTGTGGCTACAGGTGAAACGCGTGCTGATTTGTGGAAGCAACTCTTTGCGCGTCTCCATGATGATATCATATCTGATATCGTGATGTTCCATATGGTTGGATATACTCGTGTATCAGAGCGGCTGGATTTTGAACCATCAATCGCTACAAACAGCGAGCTGCAACTCGCTGAAATTTCTTTCCGCTAGAAATAGTTGTGTCGGGAGGGCGCATCATTAGCGCTCTCCCTCAAGCTAGGAATGTCATGCTAAAACATCTTCGCAATCGGTTGATCTCAAGCTTGCTATCGCTCGCTGCGCTAATCGTCATCGTGTTCTTTCTATCACGATTGACGGGGGATCCTTCAGCGCTTTACTTGCCTCTCGATGCTTCTATTGAATCTCGTGAAAATTTTCGCGAAATCAATGGGTTAAATGATCCGCTCATCGTTCAGTTCAGCAGTTTTGCAAAAGATATTGTGCAGTTTGATTTTGGCAAAAGCCTGCGTACCTCGCGCCCAGCGCTTGAAATGGTGCTTGAAGCCTTCATCTGGACCTTACAGTTGGCATTAATAACGATAGCACTCGTCATTCTTGTGGCCACAGTGATCGGTTCACTGGCAGCATTTAACGTTGGCGGTCTTTTTGATCGGGTCGCTACAGTCGTTTCACTAATAGGTGCTAGTGCGCCAGATTTTTGGATAGCCATCGTTGGAATTCTTATATTCTCCATTGGTTTTGGTTGGTTGCCAACTTCGGGTACAGGAAGTCTTTTGCATTGGGTTTTACCCGTAGCAATATTATTCATTCGTCCCTTTGGGCTTATTACACAAGTTGTACGCAACTCCATGATTGCCGCACTGCATGCGCCTTATACAAAAACAGCACGTGCAAAGGGGGCAGGCCCCCGCCGGATTATTTTCGGGCATTCTTTGCGAAATGCGGCTCTGCCAATAGTTACCGTAATGGGAGACCAAGCTGCAGGCATGTTAAATGGTGCTGTAATCGTAGAGACAATTTTCGGGTTTCCTGGTGTGGGTAAGCTGATGATCGACTCGATTCTTATGCGCGATTTTTCGGTTATTTTAGCCTCCATTGTCGTCACAGCGATCGCCATTCTTCTCATGAACATTTTGATTGATTTATCTTATGCAGCACTCGACCCCCGAACTCGTGCCTGAGCACATAACCCCTCCGAGTACCATGGCTCTTTTGCGTCGCAACCCTGCAGCCCTGGCTGCTGCTATGTTGTTGTTTGTGTTGGTACTTGCTGCGCTTTTTGTCGCTCCAATTCTAGTTGATGCTGCATCATCAACGGACCTAAGAGGTCGCAATGCACCTCCTTTTGATTTTGGACGTAATTGGCTTTTTGTACTAGGTGCTGATGCTTTGGGTCGGCCTATACTGCCGCGCATCATCGTGGCTGCTCAAAACACGCTGCTTATTGCAGGTTGTTCTGTGGTTTTTGCACTTGGCGTCGGTAGCGGGCTAGGCCTTATCGCAGGCTATGTGGGCGGGACAATCTCTCAAATTTTGATGCGTGTCGCAGACATCATAATGTCGTTTCCATCATTATTATTGGCGGTCATCGTTCTTTATATGCTTGAGCCATCGATTTTTAATCTTGTGATTGTTCTGACAATTACGCGGATTCCTGTTTATTTACGTACGACCCGTGCTGAAGTGATGGAAATACGCAAACGCATGTTCGTGCAGGCTTCGGCAGTGATGGGAGCTTCACACCTGCGCATTATTTTGACACATATACTGCCAATCGTGCTGCCTACTTTAATGACAATTGCGACGCTTGAGTTTGCATTCGTTGTTCTCGCTGAAAGTTCGTTGTCATTCTTGGGTATAGGAATTCAACCACCTGATATCACTTGGGGTATGATGGTCGCACAAGGAAAGCCTTACCTTACACAAGCTTGGTGGCTTTCATTCTGGCCAGGCCTTGCGATCATTCTGACAACTTTATCACTGGCATTATTATCAAATTGGATGCGCCTTGCTTTTGATCCAGCACAACGTTGGAGGTTGGAATTATGATGGGAAACAAAGTGGAGCATCTTCTCGACGTTCGAAACCTTAGCATTGAATTTCATGGTGGGCGGGGCATTACACGCGCAGTCAAAGGGGTAAGTTTTCATCTTAATAAAGGGGAAACGCTCGGTATTCTTGGAGAGAGTGGATCAGGTAAGTCGGTATCTACTAGCGCTATTATGGGGCTACTTGATCAACCACCTGCGCGAATTACTTCGGGGGAAGTGCTGTTTGACGGGGTAGACCTGTTGCAGATTTCTGAAAGAGCGCGTCGAGATATTAATGGACGCCGCATAGCTATGGTATTCCAGGACCCTGCTGCTTATCTGAATCCTGTTCAGAAGGTTGGCAGACAGATAATGGAAATGATGACACTGCACGGTGTCTCGCGACATGAGGCGCGTGAACGGACGCTTGAATTAGCAAAGCGCGTTCGTATTCCTGACGCTAGCAAACGTCTCGATGCTTATCCTCATCAGTTTTCAGGTGGCCAACGCCAACGTTTGATGATCGCAATGGCTCTTGCGATGAAGCCTGAAATTTTGATCGCTGATGAGCCGACAACCGCGCTTGACGTTACTGTGCAGAGCGAAATTATTGAGTTGCTTGTTGAGTTGCGCGAAGAGATGGGACTGGCGATGATTATGATTTCTCATGATCTAGGGTTGGTTTCGAAAGTCGCTGATCGATTACTGGTTATGAAAGATGGCGAAATTGTTGAGCAGGGTGTGTCAGAGGTAATCGTCAAAGCGCCTTCGCACCCTTATACGCGTAAGCTTCTACAAGCCGTTCCGGGGCAGGTGCGCAAAGATGCAAGTCGCCCAGATGGGGACCCGCTACTTAAAGTCCGTAATTTAGCGCAGACTTATGGAACTGTGCAGGTTTTGAAAGATATCTCTTTTGACCTTCATTCAGGCGAGACTGTTGCAGTTGTAGGCGAAAGTGGATCAGGGAAATCGACTCTAACTCGCAGCTTACTGATGATGGAAAAACCGTCACACGGAACAATTCATCTTGATAAGCAAGATCTCGTCAACGCCACAGCCGCGGAGCGTGGTCAAGTGCGTCGCAGAATGCAGATGATCTTTCAGGACCCAGGACAATCTCTCAACCCACGTTGGAGTGTCAGTGCGATAATATCTGAACCTTGGAGAATTCATCGTGACGTCCTGCCACCGAAACGTCACCGTGACCGTATTGTTGAGTTATTGGAGCTTGTTGGTTTAAGTTCGGAACATGCAACAAGGCATGCTGGGCAATTCTCTGGTGGTCAGAAGCAGCGTATCGCTATTGCACGCGCGCTTGCACTCAATCCAGAAATTTTGATTTGTGATGAAGCTGTTTCTGCTCTTGATGCATCAATCCAAGCACAAATCGTGGAGCTCTTACAGTCGCTGCAACGCGAACTGGGTATTGCATATCTCTTCGTTGCTCACGACTTACCATTGGTACGGGCATTTGCTGATTGGATAATGGTGTTTCAAGCGGGCGAGCTTGTTGAGCAAAATACGCCGGCAAACATTTTCGGATCGCCGCAACACGAATATACGAAACAGCTCATCCGTAGCAATGAGAAGTACGAGATCGCGGCACTCACGTATTCGTGAGGCTTATCCCGACAGGAGATTTTGAGATATGATAGACTATTTTAAATGGCCCGCCATTGTGACGGTGCTTGGGCTATTTCTTGGTGCTTGGTTGGGATGGAGCGTTAGCGGCACGCTTGCTGGTGCTGCCGGGGCATTCTTCATTACGGCTATATTGTCGATACTGGAAATTTCTCTTTCATTCGACAATGCAATTGTAAATGCTAACAAGCTGCGTGACATGTCACCGATATGGCGGCAGCGCTTTTTAACATGGGGAATTCTCATTGCCGTGTTTGGCATGCGGATAATTTTCCCATTGGCTGTTGTATGCATAGCAGCCGCTATATCGCCTTGGGCAGCGGTTCAACTAGCTTGGAGCGAGCCTTCAGAATATGCAAAAATTATGTCGCAGGCGCATATGTCGATTGCTGCTTTTGGCGGTAGTTTTCTAATGCTCGTCGCGCTGGATTTCTTTCTCGATACAAAAAAGGAAGTGCATTGGGCATTATGGATTGAAGCGAGAAGCGCGTTACTTGGCAACGTCAAGGGAGCAGGTGTTGCTATTGTTCTTGCGCTATTGCTGGGCGTGTCCATGGCGCTTTCAGATGAGCAGCAGGCTGATTTCGTCATCGCAGGTTCATGGGGCATTCTGACTTTTCTCGCAGTGTCGAGCTTAGGTCATTTTTTGGACCGAAGCACTGGGCGAGATGTTGCTGTGAGCGGCGGATTAGGTGCATTTCTTTACTTAGAAGTCCTCGATGCAAGCTTTTCGTTTGACGGTGTCGTTGGCGCGTTCGCTTTAACTCAAAACCTTTTTATCATCGCTATCGGCCTTGGTATCGGAGCAATGTATGTACGGGCGATGACAATTATGCTTGTCGATAATCGAACTCTTAATGATTATCGATACCTTGAACATGGTGCATTCTATGCAATCTTAGCACTTTCGATGATTATGTTTTTGCAAGCGGTATTCCATGTACCTGAAATTGTTACCGGCTTAATTGGCGCAGGATTAATTTGCTTAGCATTTTTGTCTTCGCTTCGGTTCAATCGCAGAGTGGAGCAACGTTAATAGGGCAATTATCGCTTAATTTCTAGGCCTGCCTCACGCACGACGGGCTTGCCTAAATTGACACCGCGGACGGGGGAGTCAGTGAATTACCGCTATTTGAAAACCGCGATAATTTTCTGCCATGACAACGAAAAACCCTTTCAAGTATTTTAAAACTTCGCCTGAAATCATCAAACTAGCGGTGATGTATTATGTTCGGTTTCCACTCAGTTTACGGCAAGTGGAGGATATTCTGCACGAACGCGGAATCGATATTTGTCACGAAACTGCGCGATCTTGGTGGAGCCGTTTTGGACCGATGTTGGCAAAAGAAGTTAGGCATCAACGGGCAGGGAGCCACTCAAACTGGCGTTGACATATAGAAGAGGTTTTCGTCAGAATAAAAGGTGAAAGATACTATCCGTTGACCGGCAGGTGAATGCGAAGCAATCACCGAGAGTTTTGGCGCGATATTGACCAAGAAGGAACAGTGCTGGAAAGCTTTGTTTCAAAGCGTCGAGATCGCCGCGCGGCATTAAAAGTATTACGAAAACTGCTTTCCAAATATGGTTCTCCCGCTGCAATAGTGACGGATAAACTAGTTTCCTATGGAGCTGCTTTGCAAGACTTTGGTATCCGACATCGCCATGAAACAGGGCAGTATCAGCAGGCAAAAACTGTATTTTCTTAGAATACGATATCAGGCGACCCGGCAGCGTTGATAAATACGGCAGCCAATAAGTATTTATCGCCTCCAAACAAAGACGGCCTGCCTAGCTCGTTCGCGCTCAACATTGGCATATTGGCCACCGTTAAATGACAGATCGTGTTCTGTTTATGCGATGAGTTCGCTGAGTATGGCTCGGACGCGACGGTAAATATTGCAGGCAAGCTCACCAAACAATTGCCTTCGTATGAGACAAGTTGTCGCCAGAAATCGCTCATTTTTATGTACTTCGCTTATGCGAGCTCGCGGTGTATTTTAATAAAAGCGCTGGGAGAGAAGCCGTGGTGACGTGAGAAGACCATGCCAAAAGCACTTGCGGAGCCATAGCCAACACGAAGAGCGATTTCATTATTACTCAACCCGCCGCGTAGCAATAGATCACGCGCCACGGCCATTCGCCAAGCGGTGACATACTCCATTGGAGTGCTGCCAACTTCTTTTCGAAAACGTTCGAAAAAACCGGATCGTGACATGCCTGATTCTCGTGCAAGCTCAGCAATCGACAAGGCCTGTGATGCGTCCGCGTGAATACGATGTAGAGCGCTGGAGAGTTGCGGGTCAGACATGCTGCGCAACATACCTGGGGGCAGAGTTTTTCCGGATGTCGACCGCACAGCATCGACCATTAGCACTTCGAGAAGACGCTCCAAAATCATACTTCTTGCTGGGCGATCTGCACTAGTCTCTTCATGGATCATATGCACCAGTGCCATGAGCCGATTATGCCCAGAAACATGGATCATTTCTGGTAGGAGCGAAAGTAAAAGCTCTCTTTCGGGTGTCTTGAATTGGCAATGACCTATGAGTGCGCGTAGTTCAACCGGCGCTGAAACGGGGCCCAAATGGAAAGTGCCCGGTCCGATCTTAAGGGGCAAATGAGGCGCATGAGGCGAGGGATTGGGGCTACTGGACATCGTAAAGCGGTGGATGTCAGGAATTAAAACAAAATCTCCAGCGTTAAGCGTGACCGCATCGCGGTCGGGAATTTTGAGGTAGCAGCGTCCTGATACGACCGCGCAATAAAACGGACTTGCCATGTCATGCCGTTCGACCTGCCACTGTCCACTCGCCTCGACAATCTTCGAAATTGAAGGCTGTGGCTTCAATAGGGCAATTACGCTGGAGAGAGGATCTGTTGGGTTATCAGTCATAATGTTTGGACTTTTGATGGTCTAGATTGGACTTATGAATATAGATAATCCATGATTTTTTGTCTATCTCCTTTAAACGCACATAAAGGAGTTGATTAATGTCCCGCGTTCTCATCACAGGTTGCTCTTCCGGATTCGGCCAATCTATAGCTAAGCGCTTTCTCGAAGAGGGATGGCATGTTGTTGCTACAATGCGCTCACCCTCAACCGAAGGATTACCTTCATCTGATCGTTTGCAGTTGCTACCGCTCGATGTCACTGATCCCAACAGTATCGCAAGTGCCTTAGAAAAGGCTGGTCCACTTGATGCGCTGATAAACAACGCTGGGGTGGGCATGTTGAACGTATTAGAGGGAGCTGAAATCGCGAAAGCGCGTGAGCTCTTTGAAGTCAATGTGCTTGGAGCAATGGCAATGACGCAGGCCGTCATGCCAAGTATGCGAACGCGGCGCAAGGGTGTGATTGTAAATATCAGTTCCAGCGTCACACTACGCGCCCTACCAGCATTGTCTATCTATAGCGCTAGTAAGGCAGCGTTAAATGCCTTCACAATGAGCTTTGCTTTAGAGGCAGAAGAGTTTGGTGTTCGCGCTAGGCTGGTTTTACCGGGCAGTGCTCCAGAAACAGCTTTCGGACGCAATGCCGTGGCGCGAATGGGTATGGATGCGCCAGAGGTATATGAGCCCTACATGCAGTCTATCTTTCAGGCCCGAAAAGCTACAACCGAATTTACACAAGCGCAGGATGTGGCAAGCGCCGTTTGGCGCGCGGTCACCGATATTAACGCACCAATGATGTTACCCGCAGGAGCGGATGCTGAAACATGGTTTCGCGAGGAAGGAATCTTCGCCGCTTAATCTGCGACGTCGAGACATCTAAATTTAATAGTAAGTCCCGTTAGGAAATGAAGTAAATGAACCGACTGATTGATCTTGCGCGTCATCTGCCCACGCCTAAAGCTGTAATGACTGTGGCCTATACACCTATTCAGCTTGAGATGCCCGGCAGAACACCACTCGAACTGCGACTAACGGCTCCGGCAGAGGGGCGCGACTTGCCCATCGTCTTGCTGTCTCATGGGTTTGGGCCGTCGCATTACATTCCTTCCAAAGACGGTTATGCGCCACTCGCACAATTCTGGGCTGAACGCGGTCTAGCCGTTATTCAGCCAACTCACGCCAGCTCTCGTGTCGGAGGACTTGATGCAAGTCATCCAGAAGCCCCGTTCTTTTGGCGCGAAAGGGCTGATGAAATGCGCGCAATTCTTGATCAACTTGACGAGATTGAACGGCAAGCTCCAGCGGTAGCGGAACGCCTTGATCATCTTCAGATCGCAGTTGCTGGACATTCCTTCGGTGGCCATACTTGCGCACTTCTTTTGGGGGCTAGCTTGAATGGGGAAAATTTCTCAGACCCGCGTATCTGTGCCGGGATTTTGCTGGCCACTCCGGGACGTGGCGGTAACGACATGACACCCGAGAGTGCTGAGCGGTTTCCCTTTTTTGATGTGGACTTCAGCCGCATTGAAAAACCAACGCTTGTGGTCTGCGGAGCAGATGATGATCCTCATTTCACCAGTCGTGGACCTGATTGGCACGCAGATGCTTTTTACGGTGCACCCGCTGCCGACGCACTGCTGATGGTCGCTGGTGTAGGGCATGGGCTTGGCGGGATTGCTGGATTGGATGCCAAAGAAACTGAAACTGAGAACCCCGATGCTCTAGAGATGACACGGCGACTTACGACTGCTTGGTTGCGCAAACAATTTGGTCTTGGTTCTTCAGACTGGGAGGAGGGGAAAGTTGCTCTGCGAAATAAGGCGGCAGGCATAGGAACAGTTTATACAAAAACAGAGTGATTTTCTCTGAAATCCACTGCGGAGAAGCCTGTTGTTAATGATGGGTAGGATGCTCCGTTCCCCATTAACGCACAATGAGCAGATTGGTTTAATTATATGAGGAATGCGCTGGTCTTAAATGTGGTGGAGGAATTATTGAAAGTATGTGGTAGAAAACTTGTTTCTCTGCTCCATCAAACAAGCGGTAAAGGCTTTCATCAATTGTGATTTTTGAGAGCCAGGAGGATAAATAATATAAGATCTAAAATTAATTTGCGGCACGAAGGGCTTGAAAATTAGCGTGTCTTGAAAGCCATCTGTTACAAGTGGGTTGACCAAACCAATTGCATCACCAGAGAGTGCAAGCGCGCACACTGTTACAGAGTTTGGTGTCTCCACCACGTAGTCTGGCTCAACATTTGAAGCGGCAAGTGCAGCGTCGAATCTATGACGAGCTCTATCTTCTGGCACTAAGCCTATTAGCTGTTGTCCGGCCAAGAGCTCGGGAGAGATTTCCTCATGGATGGAGAGCGGGTGGCCGCGACGCATTGCGATAGCTCCCATAAAATTTCCAAAAAGTTGTGTATCTACACCGGAGCGATCAATTTCATCTGCTGCAAGCCCTATGTCATATTGTCCATCTATCACGCCGTTTCGAATTGCTGATGACCAAGTAATGTGAAGGGTTATACGTACTTTTGGGTTGGTTTTTCTGAAGTTACGAATAGCCGCTGGGACAATTGTACCGCTACCAGCCGAGAAACAGCCTATGCGTAGTGTGCCTTCTCCATAATCCCGTATTCTCGCGGCAGCCGTACGTAACCGGTCGAGACCGGTAAAGCTTGCCTCGACTTCTCTATGAAACAATTGTGCTTCAGGTGTAGCGACAAGACGCCCCCTAATCCGATCGAAGAGAGGAAACTTTAGCTCAGCTTCCAGCTCTGAAATCAACCGTGATACTGCTGGCTGTGTAATCCCCATCAGTTCGGCCGCCCTGACCGCAGAGCCAGAAATCATAATTGAATGAAACGCTTCGACTTGTCTATGCTTCATAGAAAAATCCTATCAGGTTTAGTTATGGATGTATAGCTATAGATCAGTGGATTTTCTATCTTGTGCACTCAATAGTGCCGTTTAGGAATTCAGAGGATCATCAATGCGTGACGCAACTAAAGCTGTACATCATCCCATAATATCAACAGAGGGCTACGCTGCTTTAAGCGTGCCTACACACCGAGCTTCAACGATTGTTTTCGAAGATTCCGATGCATATGCCACTCGCGGGCAGCGCGATCTTGATAATTATTCATACGGTATGCACGGCACACCTACGCAGCGCGTCTTAGAAGCGCAATTAACTGAGCTTGAAGGTGGACTGCGCACTGTGATCATTCCATCGGGGCAGGCGGCAATTGCTATCATTTTTCTATCTGTATTGAAAACTGGCGATCATGTTTTGATCGCGGAGACAGCCTATCCACCTGCAATTGGTTTTTGTCGAAACTTTCTTGAGCTTCGTGGGATCAGCTTTAGCACTTATCCACCAGGCATAGGTGCAGGGATTGAAGAATATATCACTGACAACACGAAACTAATTTGGATGGAGTCTCCCGGTTCGACAACGATGGAGGTGGAGGATGTGCCAGCCATTGTATCTGTTGCGCGAGGCCGTAATATACTTACCGGAATCGATAATACGTGGGCAACGCCGCTTCTGTTCAAGCCGCTTGCACATGGCGTAGATTTTTCGATGCAGGCGCTTACTAAATATCCATCAGGGCATTCAGACATATTGATGGGCTCTGTTACGGTCAATGATCTTGATCTTCGAAAAGGTTTGCGTGACCAAATGCGCATGCTTGGTATGCATACCGCCCCTGATGCAATTTCACTGGTGCTGCGTGGCCTTGAAACTATGGCATTGCGTTTGACTCATGTGGGCAAGATTGCCGGTAAATTTGCCGCGCAGATTAATGAGCGAGGTGACTGCGAAGTGCTGTTTCCTGCTCTGCCTGAGAGCCCAGGGCACGACATTTGGAAGCGTGATTTTTCCGGGTCAAGTGGCCTGTTTTCTGTTGTCTTACCTGAAGCATGGGAGCCGAATTTAGATCAGGCGCTTGATGCAATGCAGGTATTCGCAATTGGTGCGTCATGGGGTGGAACACACAGTCTGATTGCGCCGATGAATATATCCGCAAACAGAGACACACCACACGCCAGAAATGACAGAATAATATTACGTATCAATATTGGTTTGGAAGACCCCGCCGACATAGGCGCTGATTTGGATTTGTTTTTCCAGCTACTTTCCGCCGATTGATCTCAAATTTCATACTTAATCGCCTCATGACTAGCTTAAAACCTCAAGGAGAGAAATGAATGAAACAAACTATTCTAATTGCAGCAGCGCTTAGCTTGTTGGCAACTGCCGCAAGCGCACAATCCATGTTGGAAACGGTAAAGGAACGCGGTCGGTTGATTTGCGGTTCGAGTCAAGGAACACCTGGCTTTGGTGCACCTGATGACAACGGCTACTGGCGCGGCCTTGATATTGATACCTGCCGGGCAGTTGCTGTTGCAGTATTGGATGACAAAGATGCCGTTGATTTTGTCCCGCTGTCCGGTCAACAACGCATACCCGCACTCCAAACCGGTGAAATCGATATGTTGCCGCGTACTATGACATGGACGCTGCAACGCGATGCCAACGGCATAAACTTCACAACACCGAATTATTATGAGTTCACCGGTTTTATGATGCCTAAAAGCCTTGGCATTACTGAAGTTACGGGCATGACAGGCGCATCTGTTTGCGTGCAGACAGGCTCAACCACAGAGGTTGTGGTCAATGATGTCTCGGCAAAAAATGACCTTGATCTGAAGCCAATCGTTTTCGACAACACTTCAGCTGCGCGCCAAGCGTTTTTCAGTGGTCGTTGCGATGCACTTATTACTGATGCAGGTGCATTGGCCTCAGTGCGGGCAACGATGTCTGATAAACCCGATGATTATGTAATCTTTCCGGCGACAGATTATGCTGATGCGTTGACACCAGCTGTTCGAGCCGGTGATGATCAATGGATGGATATTGTAACATGGTCCATTCAAGCGCTTATTGCTGCTGAAGCCTTTGGTTTGAACAAAGATAATGTAGAAGAAGCTCTTAAAAGCGAAGATCCACGCATACGTCGTTTTTTAGGAACTGATCCTGGTAACGGTTCTGCACTCGGATTAACGGATGACTTTGCGTACCGGATCGTTAAGCAGATCGGAAACTACAGTGAAGTTTTTGATCGCAATGTTGGTAAAGATAGCCCTCTAAATCTTGAGCGTGGACGCAATGCATTGTTCACAGATGGCGGTCTTATGTTCCCGTTGGCATTCCAGTAATTATGTTCAGCACTCTTTGGTATTCCGCACGACTTCGCGGCTGGATTACACAGATCGCCCTTTTGGGCGGTCTGGCAACCTTTCTGCTGTGGGTCGGGAGCAACACTGTGCAAAACCTAGCGCAGCGTGGCATTAGGACTGGCTTGGACTTTTTGTCTCGCCCGGCGCGATTTCCAATCTCTGAATCGATTATAACTTACGATCCATCTAACAGTTTCTTATGGGCTTATGTTGTCGGTGTTGCCAACACATTATGGCTATCTTTTGTCACAATTCTGCTGGCGACACTGCTTGGATTAGCCGTCGGCCTCGCACGCCGGTCTTTACATCCTCTATTATCAAAACAAGCAATGATATTCGTTACAATCATGCGGAATATCCCGCTGATCGTTCAGTTGCTATTTTGGTATGGCGTTTGTACTTCGCTTTTTCCCGCGCCACGCGATGCACTCAACCCACTGCCGGGCGTGTTCCTGTCGCTGCGAGGGGTATATGCGCCATCGTTTTTGGCTGGCCCCAATGCCTTGCCATTTATGCTGGTAGTTGTTGCCGCGTTACTCATAGTGCTTTGGCAAGTGACTCGGCTTTTGCGTCGCGGCTCACAGAAACGAATTATAATTCCCACTGGGTTCCTGATGTGGGTTGGCATATCGGCTGGATTATATAAGCTCTTTCAAGCGCCAGTTTCATTAGAGTTTCCCGAGCTGACCGGATTGAACTTTCGTGGCGGATCATATCTTTCTCCTGAATTCGTCGCCATCGTATTTGGTTTAACGCTCTATACGTCTGCATTTATAGGCGAAATCATTCGTGGCGGTATCGAAGCTGTCAGTAAAGGGCAGTGGGAAGGTGCGCGTGCGCTCGGATTGAGTGAACGACACATAATGTTCAGAATCATTCTACCGCAAGCGCTACGAGTCATAATCCCGCCAATGACATCCCAGTATTTGTCGACTGTCAAAAACACAACGCTGGCTGTTGCTGTTGGTTACCCTGAGCTGGGGCTCGTCGTAAACACGGTGATCAACCAGACAGGCCAAGCCTTGGAAAGCATTATGATTATGCTTGGTGTCTACTTAAGTATCTCGCTTTCTGTTTCTCTTTTCATGAACTGGTACAATGCACATGTTGCATTGGTGGAGCGTTAAAATGGCTATCGGCGAAACAAACGTCCCGCTTACGGCATTGCCGCTCAAACCCAAGCAACCTTGGATGAAGCTATTTTTTGGTGATGTATTTTCTAGTTTTCTAACGATCCTATCTATTTTGATTGTGATCAGTCTATTGCCGGGGCTAAATTGGGCATTGTTCAATGCTACATGGCCCGGCGGTACGCCTGAGGCTTGCCGTGATGGTGGAGCATGTTGGGCATTCGTCGGGGCTAAATCACGACTTATTCTGTTCGGTCTATATCCTCCAGAACATCAATGGCGTGCTACACTCGTTATCGTGCTTATCATTGCGATGGTCCTTGCGTCACTATCGCCGCGGATGTGGGGCAACAAACTCATAATGCTCTGGGGAGCAGGTATTGCGCTTATGCTGATACTTATGGGCGGTGGTTTATTGGGTCTTGATACGGTGCCGACATCTAAATGGGGTGGTCTACCTGTCGTTTTGATGCTCGCAGTTTTATCACTTGGTATGGGGTTTCCCATCGCCGTTTTACTGGCCCTTGGCCGTCGGGGATCATTGCCTGTCGCGCGCGCTGTTTGTACTTTTATTATCGAACTGGTTCGCGGTCTTCCACTCGTTGGTTTATTGTTTGTGGCAGCAATTTTGCTTCCATTATTTCTGCCACCCGATTGGACGATTGATAAGCTTGGACGTACGCTTGCCGCTCTCACAATATTCTCATCCGCTTATCTCGCAGAAGTCGTTCGCGGTGGCCTGCAAGGTCTCGATAAGGGGCAGGGTGAAGCAGCACAGGCGCTTGGTATACCTTATTGGAAAGTGATTTGGCACATAATACTGCCTCAGGCGATCCAAAATGTAATTCCACCGCTGACAAACACTGCGATTGTTATGGTAAAAAATACGTCGCTGGTTTTGATCGTAGGTATTTTTGATATGCTCAGCGCTGCACGTAGTGCAGCAACTGATCCAACTTGGCCGGCTCCTTCGACGGAAGGCTATTTATTCGTTGCGCTCATCTATTTTGCCATTTGTGTTTCAATTTCAATATATGCTCGTCATCTCGAAAATGGCGTTCGTGCAAGGAGCCATTCATGACCCCACAAAGCAATGCAATCGAAGTGCGTGCGCTCAACAAATTTTATGGCGAGTTTCATGCTTTGAAGTCAATTGGTTTCCAAGTTGAACAAGGAGAGCGGGTTGTCATTTGCGGGCCTTCTGGGTCCGGCAAGTCTACGCTCATCCGTTGTTTAAATAGGCTAGAAATACATCAAAGTGGATTTGTCAGTGTGCAAGGGATTGAGCTTGGTGACGATTTACGTAATCTCGACGCCGTGCGGCGTGAGGCGGGAATGGTTTTTCAACATTTCAATCTGTTTCCGCATATCACCGTTTTGCAGAACTGCTCTCTTCCTCAAACATTGTCACGGGGCACTAAGCGCAACGATGCAGAAACAAAAGCACGTGAAATGTTGAGCCGTGTCCACATCTTAGACCAAGCTGATAAATTTCCAGGCCAATTGTCTGGCGGTCAGCAGCAGCGTGTTGCGATTGCCCGAGCGCTTTGCATGGAGCCTAAGATCATGCTTTTTGACGAGCCAACCTCAGCGCTTGATCCTGAAATGATACGTGAAGTTTTGGAAACCATGATTGATTTGGCCACAGGCGGTATGACCATGGTGGTTGTAACTCATGAAATGGGATTTGCACGTGAGGTAGCCGACCGCGTTGTTTATATGGAAGCCGGAGAAATCGTTGAGAGTGCACCACCTGCTACCTTTTTCAAAACGCAAAAAGACCAGCGTACCAAAAGGTTCTTATCCCGCATTCTTTCCTAGATATTTAAGAGGCAGTATTACTTTCAATGTATTTAAATTTCTTTGGGTTCGGCAAAGTATTTTGCCGAACCCATATTTCTTTGTTTATGCCGGTTGGAATTTTTTCAGCGTGTAAATGCTAACTTCCAATGCAGCGATAACGAGCAGTGACAGACCGACCAATGGGAAGAATATTCCCGCAATGATCGCTATTACAAACACACCGCGCGGGATGCGCCAATCGGCAGGAACTTTTGGTGCGCCCAGCGCTCCTTTGGGACGTCTCTTCCACCAGATTATAGCAGCTGAAACAGCCAAAAGTACCATGGCGATACATGCTAAAAGCAATACGATTTGGTTTGCTAACCCGAATGCTTGCCCCATATGGATACCTATCCCCCATTCTGCAGCCCATCCCAGTGCTCCTAGATCAGACAGTCCCATATCCACCAGAACCTCGCCTGTATATTGATCTAGGTGAATGATACGTTCTTGACTAACATTATTGGGGTAAACAGATGCTGTAAACACCCCGTCAGGTGTACTTGGAATATTCAGTTTGTAACCTGCATGAATACCTAAATTTTCTACATTGGCGATGACTTTATCAATGGCGACAGGGACACCTTCTGAGGCTTGAGACAATGGCATAGGCTGCTTTTCAATCGCCCATGGTGAGCGGTCGAGTGCTTCGCCAACTGGGACAGTGGATGTCGGGTATTTACTCCAATATCCATCTGGCATGCCAAGGTCAGCAGCATAGGATAATTCATAGAATTTATCACCCCACACGCCAGACCAAGGCAAACCTGTCATCGCTAGAAACACGATAAAAATAGCCGCATAGATGCCAGTCACCGCATGAATATCACGCCATAGCGGTCTGCCTTTCGTCTTGCGTGGAAGATAGACGCCGACATTGCGAGAGCGTGGCCACCACAAATAAATGCCGGTTCCGACGAGTAGAACCATCCATCCTGCGGCTGCTTCTATGATGCGATTGCCCCACCAACCGACATATTCGAGGCTGTGTAATTTGCGCACGACATACATTAACGATGTGCCCGAGGAACCAACATCCCAAGCTGTTCCAAGAACCGTGCCATCATAAGGGTTTACGTAGATGATGTTCTTGACGCCGTCCTGATCTGCAATACTGACTTCTGCCGCGCGATTGGGCGCTTCGGAAGATAAATAGGCCTTCAATGTGCCAGGGTAAGAAGCCAATGCATTGGATGTTAGAACTGATGGTGCAAGCTGGGGCGATGATATAGGTTCGACAATGCGAAGATCAGAATAGAGCGTGTTATTAATTTCATCCTTAAATAGATAAATTCCGCCGGTCACAGCAATCAGGATCATAAACGGTAGAACGATCAACCCTGCATAAAAATGCCATCGCCAAACAGCGCGGTATAGGGCAGATGTTGTAGGGTTGGATGTAGCAGTTTGTTCGGCAACATGCGTCGCTTCAATAGAGACCATTTGTCTCTCCTTCGATATAATTACAATGATTTGGGATTGAAATTAGATCGAATGCGGCGGGGCTCTGGCGTTGCAGCTATAATGAATATCTTGGAGTAATAAAGGTGCTTCGCCATGCGTGCATAAGCGTATATCTTTAAATACTGCATGTGCCAATAGGAACGTAGGTTGGGGTAGAACAACAGCATGCATTTGCATGGACCAGTCACATGGATGGTGCGTATCGTTTTCTATAGGTTTGCCATTCTTATCGACTGTAATGGTCTGCAGACTGTCACCTGAACAGATGACGATTTCTATGCCTTGTTTAGAAAATGAAGGCATTGTGCCTACTGAAAAAAACGCAAACAACATGAGTGGCCAAAACATTGTTGCAATGACCGTTTCTTTGATTTGACGATGACGTAGCGTTTTCATCATGAATGAAAAATAGCGTGACTTGCGGCCAAGGGAAACTGATTGTTTTTAGTTTACATGCGACTGTTTGAAACAGTAGTTAGGATCAGGACTCTTTAGAGCCACCAAATGAATTTTGCAGCGATTGTTATTGCCGCCACGAAGACGTTTGCTTTTCGATCGTAGCGCGTTTCTGTATTGCAATTACAGAGCTGGCTTTGAAGCGGTAACTGTCATTGTCGGTCTCCAGTATGTGGTATCTGTGTTTTAACCGATCGAGCAAGGCATTGGTCATCTTGCCCCTCTAGGGCCACCGTCAAATGATGCTCAAAAATCCAATGTTTATCACTCCAATTAGCCCCGACACATCTGTTCAGGGGCAAGTTTTCACATGGGGCATATCTCAGTGGAAATCCTGACCTCTTCTGGGTCAGTTATGAGTGGAATTCAACACAACTATTGCCTGATAGGATCAGGCTAGCAGCGATGTTTAACGAGCAGTTTTGAATCATTTTGAGACAAAATGAATCATGCTGGCAGCGGCTTGAAAGACGCTGAGCGTGCCATGCTGCGATGAAATACTGCGAAACGTTGAGGTTGCTGTTCAGTCAATAAATACAGGCTGTATATTATTTGTGAATCGAGCCTAAGTCCGTTCGTAGCGCTGATTGATTGTGGTTGAAATAGACTTTGGGATGAGTGATAAAAACCCACTAACATGGGGAGCAATACATTACTAGGTTGATAGCAAGTTCTTTTCCGGTTCCAGAAACCATCTCGGAAGCGACTAAAAGAACATATAAAAAGCATATGAAGGCGATGTTAAATTCGTATTCCAAGGATAATTTGGGGGCCCAAAACGTTCAATATAACGGCTTCATAGATTGGTTTTGCGGACAACATTTTTGCTATTCGAAATCCACCATTCGTAGTTATACGGCGTCCATTCTCCTTTATCTGGAAAGCGCTCAAGGCATGGGTAAGTTTTCGGCCGATACTGCCGATAAACTTAAAAAGAAGTTAGAATATGGACCGACCCCGAAAGACCGTGGTGATGAAAAGAGAACGTCCTCCAAAAAGCTGAAAACCGTAAATGAAAAAGATGTGCATCGCTTAATAGCTGTATTTCGCAACAGCGGTAATGCAGAAGGTTTGTTTTATGCCAATTGGCTAGTTTTCTCGGCCCTCTTTTTTCCACGACCAAACGAATGGCACGGTGCTAAAAATATAAAATGTGAAACGGATGATGGCGTAATTTTCTTTCTTAAGTTACCGAATTCAAAGAATTCAAATGGGCGCACTTTTGGCCCATATCGTCATCTTGAGCTCAAACTAACAGGTGGTGCAATTTCTGAGTTGGAATTGTTTATCCGCGAATATAAGCGCAGAGCCTCAGAGCATAAAACTGAACGGCACTATCATGATCAATTGCGTGGTATGATAAAACGCATTTGTGTAAAGCATAAAATCAAACCGTTTTCGCCATATGCATTACGCGGCCTTGGTATGGCTACAGCCAAAAGATCGATGGATAGTTTAGCTGTCTCTTACGCAGCTGGGCACCGCTCAGATCGCACCAAAATTGAAAATTACCCTCGGACTAAACGGAAAGGATCCGATTGGTTGAAGCCAGAAATGGCCTTTAGGGTAAGTGAAGATCAATGCAATTTAGTACGTGTAACAGGGCGAGTACGGTCTAAGAAAGATAAGACTTTGACTGTCCGGCACCAAGGTTTTTGAAAAATATAGCTGCTTAAATTATGCGTTGAGTTCGCTGAAAACTTGCTGGACACGCGCAGTTACCATTGCAAACGAGACCATCAAAAAATTGCCTTCAAATCAGACAAATAAGCGTCAGTAATCACTCTTATATGTGATCGTAGTATTTGCTTAAAGCTTCAAGAAACCCGATCCAGCTTATTAGCAATTTGGGCGGAGAGCATTCTTTCCCTACAGATTTGAAATCTGACGGTTTTGTGGAACCTTTCAGCAACGTTCGCGCACTGCTCTCTCGCTTCACTATTGATAATCTTCTAAGTTCGGAGCATCACCCGCTTTGCCGGATTTTACCCAGTCCACCTTGTTGCGAAGAAAGGATAATGCAGTATCAAGAGCTATCTTACGTTCCTGCAATCGTTCAATCTGCAATTCAAGAACCTCAATAGTGCGTTCCGAGGAATGCTCACCTGCGCGATACTCATCGTTGAGAGTAAGAATTTCTGAGAGAGTATATCCCAGCGTTTGTTGAAGCCGGATCATCCGAGCAGCAGTCACGTCCTCAGGCTTAAATAAGTGGTACGGATTAGAGCCACCCTTAAGGCTACGATCAGGCTTCAGAAGGCCTTTCGCTATGTAAAATCGTATCGTGTCGACAGGGAGTTCTACAGTTCTCGCAAATTCCGAAATTAGCATTTTTATCCTTGACCATGGAGTTTACTCCACACTTATAGGTCATGCTTGTCCAAATGTGGAGAATTAATATGACAAGCAACATTAACAACATCCAGCAAGATCAACTTGGTCAAGATGGTCCCCAAATAGGTATTCAGGGTCTTGGCTGCATGGGTATGAGTGAATTCTATGGAGAACCTGACGAGGTTGGTTCACGCGAGACACTAGAAAGAGCCTTGGAACTCGGAGTTAACCTATTTGACACTGCTGACATGTACGGGCTCGGTGCAAACGAGGAATTCCTTGCGCCGTTCATCGCGGCCAACAGAGGCGGAGTCGTGATAGCCACAAAGTTTGGCTACAGCCGCACGCCGGAAAACCCGGATGACTGGAGTATCGACAATCGTCCTGAATTCATTCGAGGCGCTGTTGATCGTTCGTTAAAGCGGCTTGGCGTCGATGTTATTGACCTTTATTATATGCATCGCCGGGACGACCGCGTGGCTTTGGAAGATTCCATAGGAACGATGTCTGATTTGGTTAATGAGGGTAAAGTGAAGCAGCTGGGTTTGTCGGCTGTCAGCGCCAACGAGCTACGTGCGGCTCATGCCATTCACCCCATTGCCGCTATACAATCAGAATGGTCAATCTTCACCCGCAACATCGAAGAAGAAGTTGTTCCGGCGGCCTCCGAACTGGGTGTGACAGTTGTTCCATATGCTCCGCTGGGACGCGGAATGTTGACTGGAAAGGCATTTGCAAAGTCGCTGGCTGGAGACGATGCGCGTCGGCATTTCCCAAGATTCTCAGATAATAACCGCTCAACAAACATTGCTCTGGTTGCAGAGATCGAGGCCATCGCCTCGGCGCGCGATGTAACGGCGGCGCAAATTGCGCTTGCATGGCTTTACGCCCAAAGCCGCAAGCTTAATGTCAAAACAGTTCCCATTCCAGGAACCCGAAAGCGTAGCCGCCTTGAGGAAAACGTTGCATCAACGTCAATTTCACTCACCGCACAGGAGATGGCGGCACTCGAACCACTTGCCTCGGCAGTCCAAGGAGTCAATGTTTAGGCGATTAAATGTAGCAGCTTCGCCATCGGCGGAGCTGGTTTAACCTTCAGACATCAGATTCGACGTTATCCACGATGACAAACTAATTTTATGGTTTGCGTCTGCTTTGGGCCGTTCGTGTAGATCGACACAATGGGTGGCTTTCGGACATTCGCGGCTGCTACAAAGCATTAGGGTTCAGGCAACGAAAGCTGACATCGGGGTGTCTTGGCCCTGCTGAAAAATGCAGGACCAAAAAGGGATCAGTCCCATTTAGGTGCGAGCGTTTCGGGACTGACCAAGCGTCCCTTCGCAGTACCAAGGGCGTCAATTTGAGTGATCTGCTCTGCACTCAACACGATCTCCGCAGCGCGTAAATTGCTGGCAAGCCTGTTCGTATTGCCGGTCCTGGGCAGCGCGATGCTCATCTGGCGCGTCAGGACCCATGCCAAGGAAACCTGGGCCGGGCTCGCATCATGCGCGGCTGCAATATCGCGCAGTGTTGTATTTTCCATGACTTTGCCTTGCGCCAGCGGTGAGTAAGCCTCGACCGGTATGCCCTTGCTCGCGAGGTGAGCGATCATCCGCGTTTGGTCGATCAGCGGATGAAGTTCTATTTGGTTCGCGGCCAAGGGCGTGTTCAACGCAGCTTGTGCTTGGTTGACCATATCTATGGTAAAATTCGACACGCCTCCGTGCCGTACTTTGCCTGCTGCAATCAGATCATTTAGCGCCCCAATTGTGTCTGCAATCGGCACGTCTTTTGACGGCCAGTGTAGGAGTAGTAGGTCTACATAGTCCGTCCCCAATCGTTTTAGAGACGCCTCGGCGGCTGAGGTGAAGGCTTCAGGTGCAAAGTGCTCGGGCAGTATTTTGGTGGTGAGGAACACATCCTCACGACGGGCATCAGCGCGACCCAAACCCTCTCCAACTTGCTCTTCGTTCTCATAGGCCTGTGCCGTATCAATATGTCTAAATCCTTCGGCAAGTGCTGCACTCACCATGTCAGCTACCGTATCTTGTTCAAGTTGAAATGTGCCAAAGCCCATGGAGGGAATTTGGGCGGGTCCGATAAGGGTGATACTCATTGTACTGTCTCCATTGTATTTTTTTCTGTGAACTCAGGCATGACATGTTTGGCCAACTCGGCCAGAACATCTTCTATTTCGCGCTGTGATTGGCGCAGTTTAAAGGCGATATGGGCGACCCCTGCAGCTTGCAGAGAACGAACGTGAGTTGTTAAAGCATTTCGACCTATGCGGCCTCCGAACTGGATAGGCTGGAAGGGCGCATCGGGATTTGGGTCAAGGTCCAAGTGCATAGCAGTCAGGACCGGCGCGACTGGTAGACCAGCATCGTTGCGCGCCTGACGCCACATCGACAGGCGTCGCTCGGCCTGCTTAGGAGGGCCGGGATAAGTGAACCATCCATCCAATTCCTGGGCGATCCATTGCAGGCTTTGTTGGCCCATTCCGGCCATTACCATCGGGATACCTTCAGGCACATACGGGCGCACTGTGACGGGACCTTGTGGCCCTTGCAGCGCATCGCCTGACCAAAGATTGCGCATCTGGTCGACCCGTTCGCGCAGGGTGGCCCCGCGAGCTTCATAGTTCAGCCCCATTAGCGGGTATTCCAACGGACGATCCCCCGACGCAATCCCAAGGATAAACCGCCCGTCCGATAGATGGTGCAGGCTGGCTGTCATCTTGGCCAGCAGGATCGGATCGCGCAACGGCAAGACGATACCGGCGGTGCCTAGCGCGATGCGTCGGGTGCGACCGGCAAGAAAGCCAAGATAGGAAAACGGGTCGAAAACCTGCCCTGCATCCCCGAAGCTCGGATCGTGAACCGGTACATCCCGCAGCCAGACTGCACCAAAGCCAAGGCTCTCGGCCAGCTCCACGCCCTTGGCGGGGCTTGAGATGTTTGGTACACCAAAGGGGCGGCCCTCGTTACGGGCACGGAGCTGCCCAGCTTCAGTCCAATCGCGGTCAAGAAGCAGTTCTATGCCAAAGGTCAGGTGGTCTTTGTAAATCAAATTCAGGGCAGACATGATACGAAGCTCCTTATTATTGGTTTGCTCCGCCGCACGAACATGCGGCGGAACAAGCTAGTTCATTCAGCCGCAATGGCTTGGGGTATGGTCGCATTCAGGCGACCTGACAGGCGCACCAGAACGATCCCGACAACCACCACACCCGCGGCGATGTAAGGAGCAGCGGCAAGACCGATGCCTTCGACCACAAGCCCTCCGACCCATGCGCCACCGGCAATGCCAAGGTTGAACGCTCCGATGTTCAGACCAGACGCCACATCCACCGCACTCGGCGAGACTTCACGTGCAATTTGTACGACGTAAGATTGTAGCGGCGGCACGTTGGCGAAGGCAAAGCCACCCCAGAAGGCAGAAACGGCGATGGCTGCAATCGGGTGTGTAAGAAACGCACCAAGTGCGACCAGTGATATAGCAAGGCCAGCAAAGATTACCGTCAGGGACGCTACTGCACCGATACGGTCAGCTAATTTTCCGCCGGCAATGTTGCCGACGGCGACAGACGCACCGTAAAGCAATAGCACCAGACTAACCGCGCCTGCAGACAGACCCGTGACCTGGTTCAGCATCGGTGCAAGGAAGGTAAAGGCGATGAAGTTGCCGCCATAGCCGACAGCTGTGATCAGATATACCAGCAAAAGGCGAGGCGAGGTTAGCACCTGTAATTGGGCTTTGATCCCCGCCGAAGCAGTGTTGGTCAAATTAGTTGGCACCAGCACCGCAGAGGCAATGAAGCCGATCACGCCAAGCGCGACAACGCCAAGGAAGGTCGACTGCCAGCCGAAGTTTTGGCCGATGAACGTCCCCAAGGGAACACCGGTTACCAACGCGACTGTTAGACCAAGGAACACCAGCGCAATGGCAGAACTTTCTTTTTCGGGTTCAACCAGATCGGTCGCGATCGTCGAGGCGATTGCAAAGAACACCCCGTGCGCCAAGCCGGTAATGAAGCGTGCAACGACCAGACTATTATAATCCGGCGCAAAGGCGGCATAAGCATTGCCAAGTGTGAACAGCGCCAGCAGGAGCAGCAACAATGTCTTGCGCGGCACGCGGTCGGCCATTGCCGTAAGCACCGGCGCGCCGATGGTTACGCCAAGGGCATAAAGACTGACCAAAAGGCCAGCAGAAGGAATGGAAACGCCAAGATCGATGGCGATGGTGGGAAGCAAGCCGACGATAACGAACTCAGTCGTTCCGACGGCGAAAGCGCTGATGGTCAGCGCCCAAAGGGCAAGTGGCATCGGTTTTCTCCAATAAATTTGATGTCGACACGGTATATGCCAGCCGCTATCTATTGCGAGAACAGTCAAGTTTGGAATGGATCATTGCAAAAATTGCACGAATTACTACGCATGGGAGACTTGGCCGCTTTTGTCGGGATCATCGATGATGGCGGTTTTGCTGAATCCGCGCGGCGCAGAGGGGTATCGGCCTCTACGCTCAGTCGGTCGGTCTCTCGGTTGGAAGATCAGTTGAAGGTCACATTGCTTCGCCGCACTACGCGATCCATCGAGATTACGCCCGAAGGCGCCGCTGTTGTTGCAGAAGCGCGCGAGATTTTAGACCGCAGCGAAGCTCTGCAAGAGATCGCAACAAGCGGACAGGCCCCCGCCGGACCACTACGTGTAAACGCACCAGTTCCTTACGTCTTGCATGTGCTCGCCCCGCGTCTGGCTGAGTTTCACGCGCAATACCCCGACATCCAGTTGTCTATCGACATGACAGATACGCTGGTGGATCTGATCGGCAGCCATGCAGATGTTGCTATCCGGCTGGGCCAGCTGCCTGATAGCGACATGTTGCACCGCTACTTGGGATGTACGGCTTGGAAATTGGTGGCTGCACCGGAATATCTTGATCGAAACGGCTGGCCCAAAACACCAGCCGACCTTGCACAGCTGGAGCAAGTTCGGTTCGTGGCACCAGATCATATAAACACCTTGCGCTTTGCTGGTATGTCCACCCCCGTGACGATGCCCTCCGCACTGTCTGCAGGCAATGGAGAGGCCGTACGCCAGATGGTGTTAGGCGGACTGGGCATAGCGCGATTTTCTGATTTCATGATTACTGAGGATATCGTTAAAGGTCGACTGGTTGAACTATTTCCCGGCCAGCTCGACGCGGCCCCTTTGAATATCTCAGCGCTTTACCTTACCCGTGTTTCAGGCCTTCGGCGACTAGGGGTATTTCTAGATTGGGTGGGGAACATTAGTGGAGGCTGAGTTAAGCGAGCGCCATTTGGCATGCATAACGATCTCGATCAAAGAGCGGGCCCAAAAAATACTCTTCGACAGTCTTATATATAAATGTATTTAAGATGTCCGCTTTTTGGAAGTTGCAACGCAGAGGCAAGCTTCTTTGCTAATGGCATTTATGGGCCGATAGCAATAATAAGAGTTTGGTAATTTGGGCGGGATCCGGACCTTTGCTGCGCAATGCATGGAGGTCTGCTTTGCGGACAAACCGACTAAGCCACTAACTCCCATGAATTTCCCGATTGGGCGATAAGTGGAGGTTCAGGACTGAACCTCGTCTTGGTTCACTGGCCAAAATTCAAACTTTGCCGTGCCCTAGAAAGATTAACGAAATCAGAATTGGTTTGCATTCGATTAACAGCACCACTCAAAAGGCAAGCAGCCATTTAAACAGTTTGCAACCTAAAACAGTTAAGCATGGTTTGCGTTGTGGAGGTTATTATGCTGCTCGAACTGCAAAACAGTATTCTTAAAATGGTCGCACAAGGCGACGAGCTTGGCGTGATGTTGGCGCGGCTCTGTTCGGAGGTCGAACTGCTGTTGCCCGGCGCACATGCCTCGATCCTGACCCTCGATGAAAACAATCTATTGCATCCTTGCGCCGCGCCAAGCCTTCCCGATCAATACACGAGCGCGCTTGATAATATCCCTATAGGCCCCTCAATAGGCTCATGTGGTACGGCTGCATTTCTGCAGAAGAGTGTCACCGTCATTGACATTAAACGTGATCCGCTCTGGGAACCCTACAAGTCTCTTGCCTTGTCTTTTGGGCTGCGAGCTTGCTTTTCCAGCCCAATATTTGGCAGCAATGGTACTGTACTTGGCACATTTGCGCTTTACTTTGAAGAGCCCCGGGCACCGTCTCTCCTTGAGCAAACCATAGTTATCGGTTGCTTACCTATATGCATGATTGCACTGGAATCTCACGAGCGCTTACAGGAACACCGACGTCTGGCATTTACCGATGTGATGACCAGCCTGCCAAACCGCGCCAAATTTTATGAGGCCCTGCAGAAAAAAAGATCCAACGATGAATGGTCACTGCTCCTTCTCGATGTCGATCATCTCAAAACTGTAAATGACACATTCGGACATGCGGCTGGAGACGACTTGATATCAGTAGTTGCTACAAGGCTGGCAAGCGCGGTTCATCCCTTGCCCGCCTATCGCTTGGGAGGTGACGAGTTTGCAGTGATCCTCGATGAAACACTCAGAAAGCCCCTCGAAGAGATCGTCGATCGGATTGTTGCTATGGCCAGGCAGCCAGTCAAGTGTAATGGTCACACAATCCTTCCGACTGTCACCATCGGCATCGCGCGATCCAACGAATGCTTTTCTGTTGCTGAGACCCGCCATCATGCGGATATCGCTCTCTACCATGCCAAGGATATAAGCCGAGGTACCTTTGCCATCTATGATGAGACGATTGCATCTGTCATCCTGAAGCGTGCAGAGGCTATCCGGAATGTTGCCGAAGCGTTGAACGACAATAGGATCGAAGCCTGGTATCAGCCAATTGTTCGCATCGATACGGGTGAAGTGGTTGGCGTGGAAGCTCTGGCACGTATGCGATTGAGCGACGGCACCATAGTTCCCGCAGCTCAATTCCACGAAGCCACAAAAGATGCCCACGTTGCAGTAAACTTGACGCAGCATATGATCAGATGCATCAGTCGCGATGTTGGTAATTGGCTACGACTGGGCATTCCTTTCCAGCACGTCGGCATCAATCTGTCTGCTGCTGATTTCAGCGGAAATGATATCTTGCAGAGTCTGGAAAAAGCATTCGCAGCAGAAAATGTCCCGCTTCGCCATGTGATCCTAGAAGTAACTGAATCGGTTTATATTTGCGAACAAAATCAGAACATTGCAAACAAGATCGCTTCATTCCGGGCAGCAGGTTTCAAAGTGGCACTCGACGACTTTGGCACCGGTTTCGCATCCCTGACCCATCTCATTACAGTTCCTGTTGATATCATCAAGATCGACAAGAGCTTCATCGATCATTTGGGCTGTGAGCATGCGGGAACTTGTATTGTCGAAGGCATAATTGATATCGCCAAGGGTATGGGCATGCGCGTGATTGCTGAAGGTGTTGAAACATTGGCTCAAGCAGAGCTGCTAGTAGAACGGGACTGCATCCTTGGACAAGGATATCTCTATTCAAAAGCAATTCCAGCTGATGAGATGGCAACATTGCTTGAGAGACGCGGACAAAGACAGGATAGCGCACCCAAGATTGAGGGGGCCGTTCAAAGGCGTGGAGGGATTCGCGCATAATGATTTTTGTGTCACCTAAAGCGTTTAATGTCCGCTTTGGACCGTCCATGTCGATCAGACCGGCGTTACACTCAAGATGCATACTGCACTGGCGTAAGGCGGCCCCGAACCTAACGTTACGGAAGATCAGCTGAATATTTTGATCAGAAGAACCGCCTGACCTCTCGGCAGTATTCGAGAAATGGCTCGCCGTATTTCCGCGTAAGCCAGCGTTCCTCTATGAAAATCGCAACTAAATAGAGCAATGCCCAATTCATCAACGTTGCGATTACCGGTGGGACAGGGACGAGGAGAGCCCATCCCGTTAGGCCAAACCAAGTGGCGACGTAAATCGGGTTACGTGAATATCGAAACATCCCGTCAATTCGCAGTCCTTCTTTTGACCCTAATGCGTTTGCCCAACCAAGGGCTATCGTTGCGCCAAGTGCGGTGGCAAGGCCGCAAGCAAACAAAAGGATGGCCAGTAGGATAGCTGGGGTAGATAACTGAAACTCGGCTCGCAAAAGATACATTATCGAATAAATGACTAGCCCATACACCACGATCCGAAAGAGGATCATGAAAACGATCTTTTTCCTTGGCTGGTCTTCAGGCGGCGGCCAAAATCTGAAAGCCGGATTGATGAGCTCATAGGTGCCGAGCGCCAACAGACTGAAGCTCGATATGAAAGTCAGCATGATAATTGCAATGAGAAGGAAGTCAATCATGCACGGATCTTATAAATGCAGTTTGTCTTGGCAACAGGATCTTGAAGAGCGGATGTCCGCTTCAACCCGCTGCGCTGCCATACAGATAATGCTTATTTTGCGTTGTAAGGCAGTACGTTTTCAGATCAGTCAACACTCGTGGTCGACAGTCGGTTATGGGCCTAAAGTTTCGATGCGCTGGAACTTGGCAAAAGTCTCAAACGGGCGGTTAGCTGCCATTCGCTACAGGTGCAAAATCCCCCACAGCGCTACAAAAGTTTCCATCAGTCCGCGAAACGAGGTAAGAATGCAATTTCGTCCAATCTTGCGGCTGCTTTGAAAATTGCTCCCTTCAAGCTGGAGTTGCCTTCTGCTCTCGCAAACATCCGCTGGAGCAAGTCCAAAGCATCTTGGATGTGTTCAAAATCGGTTGGCAGGCCTGCAATCGCCCTCGCAATAGCTGGATCTTCGTTCGTATCTTCTAAATCGTCAATTTCACGTTGTTGGATTTTTTGTACAATAGGAGCTGCTTGGCCGGACGCTTGTATAAACGCGCTGCGTTGGCCCCGAAGTCGCTCAAGTGCATTTGCCTTCGAGTTGGCGTAAACCGCTTCTGTCTGCGATAATATCACAATAGCATCCTCAAGCGAAGTGTTAGTAAGGCTTATGAAATAGAAAATGGGAAGCCATTGACGCTGCACCAAAGCCGACTCACGGACAAACTCTATTGGTGAACGCACCTGTTCTTGTGCAAGGAAAGCTTGTAGAACCGTGTCCGCAGTTAGAACGCGATTTTCGATCCGTTCTCGAATTTGGCCGTCAGGCTCTATTGCTCGGACATCTCCGATAAGGCGCAAAGTGGGAGCACCTTCCACTTCTTCAAAATCACCTTCCCTAATGAATTCCAACTGATCAGCTAAGTCTCGATCAATCATAACTTTGGTGTCATCTGCCTCAATGGTCCCCTCACGGGTGTCTACTATTAGAGAGTTTTGAAGACCTATGTCTGCGACGCGCTGTGCCGACCTAAGAAGTCTTGACTGACTGGCCTGATCCCGTTGACGCAGCAAAATAAGCAGATCACCGGCGCTAATTTTAGCTGTCTGTCCGGGTGAGCGAAACAGGATTGCACCACTTTCGAGCCCGTCGCCGTCCCGACTGACAATTATAGGAGGTTCGGCATACTTTTCGACATAGATTACTCCAACATTCATTCCACCAATGACAATCGTGGCTTTAATGAAGTCCGGTGTCGGAGTAAGAAAAGTTTTCACCTTTTGACTAACCTGCACAATGTCAGTATTTTGAAAAGTGTCATCAGGCAGTCCGACAACTTTACAGCCCGCATTTTCAACACCAATGAATACAAAGCCCCCTTTGTTGTTTGCTAAGGCGGCAATCGCTTTAATGATGGGCGTCATTTTCTTTGGGTTGAACGTCTCTTTACATTCCTGCTGGGACGTTTCCTCATCGCGTAGCTTCCAGCTTCCATCAGCAAGTTGTTCAAACAGAGATTTCGCGCGTTCAGCTATAGTTGGTGGTCCAGCATCTTCCTCCTTGACAGGAACACCCACAGCTGCGGCCTCGAAGTTATGTAAAAAGGTATCAAGATCTTGATCAGTCGCTTGCGCAACCTCCGGGCCGTAGCTTCCTGTTCTAATCTGGCTTATCCTACCAGAGTTAACGGGGCGGTCTTGGCGGTTAAAATAAAACTGAATATCCACGTTACGCTTGCCGCGCGCTAACATTGCCTTTATGTAACCAATTTCTTCGTCAGTGATGCTTCGTGCCATTTCAAGCCTCAACCCCCTCAACCTATGATTACGATCAACCTTGATGCAATATAAGAGAGGTTCAAGCGATTTTCTCAGGAATCCCGTAAATCGTCGCAAAAGCCACTATGTTGATTGTCAGTTGTGATTGATCAAGTTTGTCGTTTCTTCATGATCCACCTTCAATTGAAAAAGCTTTTTACCCGTAACTACTTGCGTCTATTTAGGTGGGACAGGTTCAAATAAAAAAATGGGTCAAAACATGCTGAAAATCAACAGGCTTAGCACATAGTCCTAATATATCTCTGCAATTAGCTTATTTGGGCATTTTGCGCTAAAGGTTTCGCACCTCCGGTAAGGCTTTCGGCAGCTTTTCCTATTCGCAAGAGTAACATCTCAGAATGGTTTGGCCCTATGAACTGTGCAGCCAATGGCAGACCTGTTGAGTGCATGCCGATAGGCACTGTAATAGCAGGAATACCGGTCAAGTTTGCGCCAGCATTTAGCCTAACATAAGCTTCGACCACAGGTTCTTGAATCCCATTTGGCCAGTCAAATACATCTTGATCACGCCTTGCAGCCACAGTAGGAACAGTCGGCACGATGAGCGCATCAACATGTTCAAACATTGAAGGCCAGCCCTTTTGCAAGCGAGCCTGTGCCTCTTTTGCCATCAAATAATCTTGTGCGGGCAAGAGGCTTCCGGTTTCTACAAGAAGGCGAACATCCTCGCCGAAATGGTCCGGTTTGGAACGTATATTCTCGTAATGTACACGTGCAGCTTCTGCCAGCATGATACCCCATTGGCTGGGCATGATCGTTTCGGTCAGTGGCACCGATATTTCAACAAGTTCGATACCGGTATCAGCGAGCGACTTTTGTAAATTGTGCAAAGCCTGCTCAATCTCTGAATCCAACTGATCATAGAAATAATTTATTGGTACACCTAACTTAATTCCAGAAAGTTCTTGGCTCGATGCACCAAGTGCTGCTGCATATGCTTTGGAGCCGCCAGTGATGACCTCAAGCATCAGTGCCGCATCACCGACAGTGCGGGTGATGGGGCCAACGGTGTCAAGCGATTTAGCAAGGGGCAAAATACCTTGAAGCGGAACCAATCCGCGTGTTGGCTTCAAACCAACAACACCGCACAGTGCAGCTGGCACGCGGATTGAACCTCCCGTATCCGTTCCAATTGCGGCAAGCGCTCCTCCATAAGCAACAGCCGCAGCTGAGCCTCCACTTGATCCGCCAGGCGTGTGATCAAAGTGCCATGGATTACCTGTCTGAGGTGTGGTTAAACCAAAAGCAAACTCATGGGTGTGAGTCTTGCCAGTGAGAATGCCACCTGCCTCTTGCAGCCATTGTGTGACGGTTGCGCTGCTTTGCGCAACGTGCCCCTCTTGTACCCGTGAACTGGCACTGGTCGGCAGACCGTCAACATCGATGAGATCCTTTAGCGCGAACGGGATACCATGAAGTGCTCCCAAAGGATTACCATCCAGCACTTTTTGCTCAGCCAGTTTAGCGTCCTTACGGGCTTGATCTGCAGTCAACAAAGCGTAGGCGCCGATATTGCTGTCGACCTCTTCTACGCGATCGAGAACAGAATTCACGAGTTCTACTGGTGATAGTTCTTTTTTGCTGATCAGGTTTGCGGCTTCGGAAATAGAGAGTTCAAAGGGTTTCATCGAGATCTGCCTCTTTGTTAAGAATGCTTGTTTGGGTCGTTGCATCAAGCGTTGCGATAAATGTGCGCACATGAGTCAATGTCGCGGCAATCAGTTCCAGCCGCTCTTCTGGTAAGTGCAACATTTGGCGGCGTGCCAATTCGGTTATTAGTTCAGGTGTATAGGTAGGAATCATGATTTCTGCTCCATTGATGTGGGGGCGCTCTTGAGGATCGTTAAGGCAAATGAAAGCGCAGCAAGCGCGATGATAACTGCGCCAAATACTGTTGCGGTTTCAAAAAGACCAACGTGCTGTACTGCAAACCCAGCGATGAGCGCAGGAACGGCATTCGACAAGTAGCTTTCTGTATAAAACGCTGAGAGCAGTCCTGCGCGTTGCTGCGGTGTTGCAAGTACCGCAACGCTGCGCATGGCTCCGAGGAAACCAGCACCGAAGCCAAGGCCCGAAACGACAGCGCCTGCCATCAGAACTTCCGCATTAGAAATATGTATACTGCCTAAAATGATCGCTGGGCCGACAATCATAGCAAGACTTCCAGCTAGTAGTGCCGTTCTTGCCGATTGATTGCGGAATTTCAGAACTGCCGCAGCTCCGGCGAGCGTCAAAGCTGCAACCGCACCACCGCCAAGAACCTGCTCTTGGTTTGGCGCAATTTCCCCAATTAGCGAAGGCATTAGGGATAGGAAGAAGCCGCCAAGCGACCAGACTGCAATATTGATGGGCGCAACGCGCAAAAAGGTCTGACGTGCTTCCTCTGGAATTTCCATTCGCAAACGTGGATACCAGCGCTCGGACGCAAGCTCCGCTGACGTCTCCACACTCATCAAGGTGCGAAATGCTTGAACGATAAATATAACGATCAACAGAACATAAACGAAATGAAGTGGCGCAGGAGCCGTTTGTGCCAAAAGCCCCGAACCAAGCGCGCCAACGCCCATGCCAATCATAGGTGAGATACTGTTGATTGTTGTTCCTGCCTTTTGATCTAGATCCAGAAGTGCAGAAGCAAGAGCCGTGGTTGCTAGCCCCGTCGCTAGACCTTGTACAATCCGCGCTACAATCAGCCAAGCGCTACCTTGAGCAAGGAGGAACAATCCCATCGCTACAACTTGTATAATAAGAGCCAATAAAATTACTGGACGCCTACCAAAACGGTTCGACATAGTGCCGAAGAACAATAAGCCGAAAAGCAGAGCTAGTGCATAAACTGCAAAAATGATTGTGATAGTGAATGCGGAAAAGCTCCACTGCGCTTGATAGAGCGGATAAAGCGGCGCTGGTACGCTAGAAGCTGCGAGAAAGGTAATAAGGGTAAGGGCATGCAATCCTAATTCGGATTTAGGGGCCGATCTGTGACTTTTGCTTTGGGTTCTGAGGCTCATATTTGTTTCCTTTGCTAAAAGCTATTTTTTTGCGTTATACTTGAGAACCGCCCTTAAGGCAAATATTTTGCGTTAAGGGGAGTTGTCGTAATGCTTATGCGCTGAGAAGGAAGCCAAGTGATTGAAAAATCTAAGAATACTGATCGTTCTACAGAAGTAGTTCCGAGACCAGGGGGACGCTCCGCCCGTATACAGGCGGCTGTGATTCAAGCAGTGGAAGAGCTAAAACAGAATCAAGACCCTTCGGAGCTAACTGTTCCGGCGATCGCAGATCGGGCCGGTGTAACCCCATCCACCATCTACCGCCGTTGGGGAACACTTAATGAGCTTTTGGCAGAAGTTGCTGCGCGTAACATGAGACCGGATGCTCCGCCACAAGATACGGGAGATTGGCGCAATGATCTTGCGGTATGGTTGCATGAATTTGTCGAGGAAATGTCTTCAGAACCGGGCCGAGTAATGCTGCGTGAAGTCTTAGGCGGTGAGCGGCCGGACAATGCCGGTCAGTGTTCCTCTTTCACTCGTCAGCAGCTTGATACGATTCTCGCGCGCGTGAACAACGACGAAGAGCGACCGCCCGCAACTGACGACCTACTGGACCAAGTGATCGCTCCAGTCATGTACCGTATCCTGTTTACCAATGCCCCGCCTGAACGCGATTACACGCAGAAGTTAATTGATAAAGCGCTGGGCGTGAACTCGACATAAGCGGCCTGTAATAAATGGTTGGATTAAATCTTAAATATTGATTTTTATGATTTATATTGTTGAATATTGAAGATAATTCTTTCCTCACTTTATAAAAATTATAAGTTAAATGCGAGGTGCTACTGGTCAAGGCAATCGTTTAACTTTGATATTAAGTTGTAGCGTTGTACGTTAAATATAATTGTAGCGAATTCCCAGGTCTTTGAAACACCGATGGGATGTAGCTTGATGCTTTTGATCATGGTGAGTTTGATTTTTTTGATATGGACGGAAATATTTCTATTATGTCGTCGGCGAAGTCTATAACGGCAGCCTGAATGTACCAATTTTTGCTATCAGGGTCTTTTCGCGAGTTATAAGCATGGTCGACGACTACTCTGGATGAAATCTATCATTGCTCTGAGGGCCGCAGATTTCTGGTGTCTACTAGGGTAATATAGATGATAGCCGGACCAAAGCGGGCAGAATTCCTCTAAGCAGGTGTCTAACCTACCTGTCGACAAATGTTGCGACACGAACGGCTCGAACATATAGGCAAGCCCTTGCCCTGCCAGCGCGGCTTCAATCATGACATGTTCATTATTGGTAATAAGCGGCCCGCTGACAGAAACTTCAACTCGTCGTTTGCCCTGCTTAAAGGGCCATCGGAACAACTCACCGTGGCTTGGAAGACGGTATCTTAAGCAGGAATGCTCCGCTAAATCTTCAAGGCGATTAGGCTTGCCGCGCCGAGAAAAGTAATCCGTGGAGCCGATGACTACCGCAGATATATCGGGCCCAAGCGGGATTGCCGTCATATCTTGCTCAAGATGCGCGGCCATTCGAATGCCCGCATCAAACCCATTGCCAACGATGTCTGTTAGGCGGTCGCTGACATGTAGATCAACGGTAACATTAGGGTAGTGTTTAGCGAATTCATTTAACAAAGGGGTTATGATCGCTCTGGCGGGGTATTCGATGGCCGTAAGCCGTAAAACGCCAACCACTCCGTTGCGCGCTTCTTTCAACTCGGTTAGCCCGTTCTCAATCAGACGCAATGCGGGAGCAAGTGACTCCAGCAATTTTTGACCTGCCTCTGTCGGGCGCACAGTTCGAGTTGTTCTGGCAAGTAAGGGTGTTCCGATGCGCTCCTCCAACGCTCTGATTGCCTGACTTATACCTGACTGCGTTCGCCCCAACTTCCGCGCTGCTTGAGTAAAGCTACCGGCCTCTGCAACGGCTTGGAATAATTGCAAATCGGGTAGGTCGCGGCGATCCATTTATAAATCTCATTAATAAGCGCTATAATATCTAGCAGTATAGTGATTTTAAATCTCAAAAGCTATCTCTCGCATTGGAAGTGAAACCTACTGTCAGAAGAGATACAAATAATGCCCCATTTAAATACTTTGCTATTGTCCGGAGTTCTCACTCTTAGCGGCTTAACGATGCAATCTGTCGATGTGTTTGCCGATGTACAGAATATAGTTCTTGTACACGGTGCAAACGCAGACGGAAGCACATGGCGGGAGGTGTATGATCGCCTCGTTGCTGATGATTACAATGTTACCGTAGCTCAGTTGCCACTAACATCTGCAGAAGATGATATCGCTGCTGTTCGCCGAAATCTTGAAGCTTTGGATGGCTCGGTGTTGCTTGTCGGGCATTCATATGGCGGCGTGGTTATAACTGAGGTTGGTACTGATCCGAATGTCAAAGGGCTCGTCTATGTCGCAGCGTTTCAGCCCGACGAGGGTCAAAGTAGCGCAGATCTAGTTGCTTCTGTTTCGAGTGATTTTACACCCGACAAACTTGAGATATTTGATGATGGGCATTATCTGGTGAGTATTGATGCTTTTAAATCACTTGTGGGTAATGGATTGTCTGACGAAGATGCTAAGTTCGCGGCACAGTCTCAAGCAATGTCAAACATGGCGATCCTTACTTATGAAGTTCAAGTTGCCGCTTGGCGTGAGAAACCAAGCTGGACTGCCATTGCTACCCAAGACAGGACTATTGCACCCGAGTTGCAACGACTGATGTCAGAGCGGGCAGGGTCGACGGTCGTCGAGATCGAGAATGGACATATTCTTCCAATGACGAGCCCTGACGCGGTCGCGCAGTTTATTCGTCAAGCTGCTCAGGCAGTGGACTGAGCGGGGGATTACCCATGGGTTGACACTCTGGATTCAATAATTGCTCTAAATCCTCAGATTATTATTCCAGGCCACATGACGATTGACGCGCCATTGGGAATTGCAGTCGCGCAATTTACCAAGGATTATCTTCTAGCCATCGAAGAAGAATTAGAGAAAACAAACTCATCAGCAGAACTAATAGAAGCAATGACAACACGCTTTCCTGAACTGGGAATGGGCGTTGCATTAAGTGTTGGTGCAAAGGGTTTAACTGGCGAAATGAAGTGGGGATAGTTTAGCCCATTTTGACTAGGGTATCATTCGATCTTTGAGTAAGCATAAGAGGAAAACGGCCAATCTGTTAGGGCGTTTTCCTTTTATATTGTGATCGTAGGCGCAAGTGTTGTCAGTATTCACCGTAGCATGAAGTGGTGAAGTATACGTAATTTAGGTGCTGTCAGGGTAACTTGCCGCTATTTGAAAACCGCGATAATTTTCTAACATGACAACGAAAAATATTTTTAAGTATTTTAAAACTTCGCCTGAAATCATCAAATCAGCCGTGATGTATTATGTCCGTTTTCCACTCAGTTTGCGGCAAGTGGAGGATATTCTGCATGAACGCGGAATCGATATCTGCCACGAAACGGTGCGCTCTTGGTGGAACCGTTTTGACCCTTTGTTGGCAAATAAAGTTAGGCAGCAACGAGCAAGGTATCACTCAAATTGGCGTTTGTTGATTGTCGGGTGAGATTAATCCAGTTTGTCGTTTCGTCATGATCCACCTTCAATGCAAAAAACTTTTTACCCGTAATTAGTTGCGCCTGCTCAAGTGGGGCAGGTTCAATTGAAAAAATGGGTCAAAATCTGCTGAAAATCAACAGTGCGCTATCAATGTCATTTAATGCGTTCTGCACAAAAATCGGTATTTTTCGGTAATTGCTCTTCCAAGGAAACTGTTTCTCATTTTTGGCCACTACTATTAAAAAAAATATCTTACGAAGAGCGAGAGTGAGCTGGCAAGAGTCGCACGCAAATATTATCTACGACGAGCAAGCAATCGACGTGTGACTTTGCTAGATCTGGCCGCTTCGTCCGCTCTGCCGACCTTGGGCTGTCAAATTTGCTGCGTCAGGTGTCGAACGGCAGCTTTAGGAAAGCTGCAACGCAGCGTATAATGCTTCGGGCAACGGCAGCAATGGGCCGAAAGCGCCAGAGCAGGTTAGCTTGGAGGCGGCTCATGTGGGCGACCAAAGTCACTGTTCTGAGAGGGTGGACGCTCGTTGAAAAAATAAATTTCTATGTCCAGATTTTAAATGATGCTGCCTGTCGATAGTTTTCTCTCAAATGGATGTTGGAGAAAACAAGATGAGTACTGTTTTAGCATATTCGATAGATGAGGGTGCGCGGGCACTTGGTATTAGCAGATCGCTTTTCTATCAGCTCGTGAAATACGGGGAGATCAAAATTGTAAAAATTGGAAGACGGTCGGTAGTGCGGTCGCAAGAGCTTGAGCGTTATCTCAACTCGTTAGAAGTCGGTGGAAATTAATGCCATGAAGCTTAACCGAAAGGACTCGTACATTTTTAAATAGGAAATGGGCTTATTCAGACACAAGTGCTTTTTTGAAATGCTGAGCAACTAATGAGTTGAGTTGGAGAGGGGATAAATCGGCATGTTTGAAGAATAGTAGTCCGCTTTGCAAATACCGAATAAACGGATTGGTTTCGCCTTCTGATCTTAAAGGTAAGCCCAGTTCTGGATCAGCATATTCAGCCCAAATTTTTGTGAGGTTTTCTAAAAACCGCATCGTGGGTTCATCTGTTTTTCTGACCTTGGAGGCGTCTATCTCTTGAACGTGTAATCCGTCATTTGTATTCGTAATATAATGGCCAACCTCACGTGCAGCCGCAGACAGGATGAATTCTTCCAGAGCTAATTCATCTGCCATTTCTTGGAGCTGCTCAACTTGCTGCGTCTCGCTGTTTAGACGACGATTAATATCTGCCGATTGATCAGCTGCGCAATTTTTTAAAGTGTGTTCAGTTCGCGAGAGGCGCGCTTTTTTTGCGTTCAACGCCGCAGTTGTGGCTGCAAGCCCGTTTTGGATTTGCTGTAGATCATTTAAGAGTTCTTGAGTGACCTCAGGCTCTCGCTCATGCCGGCTTAATTCCATCCTTATCCAGCGATAAGCGATGGCTAACTCTTCGTCTGAGATATCTGAACCCAGCAAGCTACGTTTTCTTTTGATCTCCGTCAGCATCGAGGTCATATGGTAAATAACTTCAGATGGATTACCGAGAGGCTTCCAATTTAGAGCCTTAATTGTAGCAATCGTCTGTAATTCGTCATCTAGAGGCGCCCAGTTAAACAAGTCGCCGCTATCTATTACATTCGCAATATCTCCGATCTGTACCATTTCATCTCACTCAACTGCACATTACTCATATTTTTTTAAGTTAGCTTGTCACTTAGAAAAAAAGCAGTCTTGGGTTGGACTATGCACGAATTTTATTTTTGGGTAACAGCGGGGTAACAGAAAATATGATATTGGTAAAAGCTAATTGATTGAAATT
>NZ_KB894536.1 GCF_000374465.1 Ahrensia kielensis DSM 5890
GCCGTCATTTCACCGCCTTGGTCAATTCACAGCGGCGTAGGCACAGGTTCATACACGTTCTGTTGGGCGATGGCCGGTGACAATGTCGACTTCACTGATATGGATATGGTTCCAATGGAGGCGTTGCGGTGAACCTGTTTTCTCTTGAAGGAAAAAGAGCGCTTGTCACGGGCGCCAATACTGGCATCGGTCAAGCTATTGCCGTCGAGCTTGCACGGGCTGGCGCATATGTGTTGTGCGCCGGACGGCGAACATGTTCAGAAACAGTAGCCGAGATCGAGAAAATTGGTGCCAGCGGCGAAAGCATCATTATTGATTTTGATGATCCAATGGCTGGCGTAAAAGCAATTGAAGGGCTCGGAACTCTCGACATCTTGGTCAATAATGCAGGCATTATACGTCGATCAGATTCGACTGATTTTTCAGAAAAAGATTGGGATGACGTCATGGACGTTAATCTCAAGGCGTTGTTCTTTACAACGCAGGCCTTTGCTAAACAATTGATCGCGCGTAACGCCCAAGGCAAAGTGGTCAACATTGCGTCGTTGCTTTCTTTTCAAGGGGGCATTCGCGTACCGTCTTACACAGCGTCCAAGCATGGTGTTGCAGGTGTGACAAAAATTCTAGCAAATGAGTGGGCGTCAAAAGGCATCAATGTAAACGCAATTGCACCTGGTTATATCGCAACCAACAATACCGAAGCCTTGCGCGATGATCCTGTGCGGTCAGCGGAAATTTTATCGCGCATACCAGCGGGTACATGGGGCAAGCCGGAACATATTGCCGGCACAGCTGTGTATCTTTCATCGGCTGCTGCCGATTATGTGCATGGTGCTATTTTAAATGTCGATGGTGGTTGGCTGGCACGCTGATACCTGCAAACTAATGCAGGTTCATCTATAGTGAACAGCGGCCGGATTGAAACTTTCCGGCCGCTTATGCTTCAAAATATTCGTGGTGTGTCTTTGATACTTCTTCAATCATACCATCAAGCCGCGAAAGATGCGCATCCATTTGGCGGATCAGTGGTTCTTCCTCACCTTTGTTCAGAAGATCAACGATATCCGTGTGCTCACGATAAACTGCTTCAGTTTCTGCATGTAATGTAAACGATAGTGCGCAGAGGCGATCTACTTTCGCTTTGTTCTCCGCGATTACAGAATAGACATCGGCGTGCCCTGCAACAGTACAAAGAAGTTGGTGAAATTGAGAATCAAGTTCACGAAAATGATTGAGGTCGCCGCGATTTGCTGCTGCGCGCTGCTCATCAAGATTACGTTGGAAATCCGCTAGATAATCGCTGTTCCAACGCGCACACGCTTTTCTTGCGATGCCGATTTCAATTGATTTGCGAATAAAACGAGCATCAGCAACTTCGCTAATTGAAATCTTTCGTACGATCGTGGCGCTCTGGGGTTTAACCAACAGCAGGCCCATATTGCTCAGCTTAATGAAAGCTTCACGAACTGGCTGCCGTGAAACATCAAACTGCTTTGCAATTTCAACAATAGAAACTTTTTCGCCCGGTTTCAGCTCTAGCGATGTTATCTGATCATATATAGAATCGAAAACATCGGCCGAAGACGAACGTTTAACCGTTACGTTGCGGCTGTTTTCTGACTGGTGAACAATGTCCATTTGTATTCAATGCGAAGTGCAAAGTCCTCTAAGAGTGTATTATAAAATACTCTCTTAGAGCTACCACATATTCACGCGTAAAGCACTTTAAGTTTGTTTGTTTTTCAATTTCTTTAAGCGCTTTGTAAGTGAGGTGATTTGCTTTCTACATCGTTCCCAGAAATAGGGCGCTGTGTTTTAATCAACTTTACTGTCAGCTAAACGTAAACTTATATCAACGCCAGTTGGGTCGCATCCGCGCAGGATATTTCCATCTCGTTTCAAAGGAGCGTTTGTTAATAAGCCCGCATCGTGGCCAATCAGTTCATAGCGGATTAATCGAGCCATATCGTTAGGGGCCGCAGGAAGATTTTGTCCCGCCCAGATGTTCATAGCCAAACGGTGAGTATTGGCGACGCCAGCACCCATATCGGCAAATCCCCAATTCGTCAGTGTGAGATGACGGGAAAACCCAAGGGTTTCAAACCAATCTAAAGCTGGTTCGATGTTGCCCACTTTGAAATGAATGTGTGCAATATAAGCATCATCAGCAATGTCAGCGTTAACGTTGGCAGATGTGGTATGGGCTAATTCAGCATGAACATTTAAGGGCTCTCGTCCGTTGTGAGGACGACCTTCGCTGTCGTACATAGAGAGTCCTCTAGACACATCACCAAAGTGGCCAAAGCGCTCGGGAGTTTCAAAATAAATTTCAATTTCGAGACCATCAGGGTCAATCAAATAAAGCGACTTTGCGAGTAAATGATCGGTTGGACTAACGCGCACTTTCAGTTGTATCAATCGGGCTAGCAGACGAGAAAACTCAACTTGGCTGCGTACCCCAATTGCCACGTGATACATGCCCGTATAAGCCGGTTCGGCTGCTTTGGATGCGCCTGTGTGCAGAACAAAAAGTGTCTTTTTATTCGTTCCCAAGGATATGCTTGTTGCGGCGCTGTTTCGTTTGATCAGTCCCAGAGCCGACATCCAAAAGTTTGCTGCGCGCTTAAGGTCGGTTACTTGAAGTTCAACCACGCCCCATGACAATCGATCGGTCTGGAGTTTATAATTTGGCGATGTAGCGAGGGGCAGATTGGTCATTTAGGCGATCTTTCAAGAGTAAGATAAAGGAAGCGCCCCGACATCAGGTGGAGGAACGCTACAAATATTTAGTGTCCAATGCGTGCTGCGATTGGTGCTTTTTTGCTGCGACCCCAGATGATCAAAATAGCAAGTCCTAGATAAATTAAATTGAATGGAAGGGCGGTAAATTCACCGCGATACATATGAAAAGGTATGGCCAGTACTTGTATCGCCGCCAAGCCCATTGCAGCATAAATAGTTAGCTTTGGCATAATGCGAGTTGCTGCTGGTAGGATCAATCCAATGATGCCAAGCAGTTCTGCAATTCCAATAAACCTTACAAAAGCTATGGGTGCATTCTCTGCCCAAGCCAAGCCCATTTGCACCATCTCGGTGTGGGATAAAAAGAGCTTCATGTAAACGGACATTGCATAGAGCAGAGCCAGCAGAACTGCCGCTACCCAAAGGCCAACGTTCCATTTATTGCTTGCTGGTTTCATCGTCGTGTCAATCGTTGTCATTTTTCAATTCCTTTAAGTCCACCAAGATGCGGTGGTGTTAAGTTTGAATTGCTTGTAACAGTTTCCGTTTTGTTGATCATTGGTCTGTATATTGAAGTACCATTCACTGTGAGTTGATGATTATGGACACATTACTGAGCCTTCGCGTTCTTGCTGCCGTTGCGGAGCATAAGAGTTTTTCTGCCGTGGCTGAGCGAATGAATTTGTCGCCAGCAATGACCACCAAGCATGTCCAGCATGTTGAAACGCGCATTGGTGCGCGTTTGCTCAACCGCAACAGTCGGAATGTTAGCCTTACGGAAGCTGGTGCTCAGTATTTAATGGCGGTACATCCATTGTTGGAAGGTTTAGAAGAAGCTGAAACTCAACTGTCAAATGATACAGTTGCGCCCCGTGGGACTTTAAAAATATCAATGCCGGTTTGGATGTCTAATCCAGTATTTGCGAAAATATTAGCAGCCTATCAGCGCGAAAACCCGCACGTGGCATTCGATATCGATGTCAGTGGGCGTAAGATTAATATCGTAGAAGAAGGTTTTGATTTAGCGCTGCGGGTAACAGCAGCTTTGGACGAGGGGCTAATCGCCCGCAAATTGACTGAAGTTACGTTCCAGCTGGTTGCTGCGCCAGCATTTTTGGATCAGGTTTCACGCCCTCTTACGGTAGGCGATCTCTCTGGCGCCCCTATGCTTGCTTATTCTCAAGTTGCTGCAGACGGGCGTATCCGTTTTGGTGGTGAAAATGGTGTAGACGTAAAACTTAAACCTGTGCTGGTTAGCGGTAATGAAAGTCTGCTTCACTTCTCTGCTTTAGCGGGCATGGGCTACGCAATGTTGCCCAATTGGGTGACACAAGATGATTTGGCGGCAGGTAATTTGGAACTGGTTCTGCCGGAAATCGAATGGCCTAGGCTACATGTGAATGCGATCTATGCAGATCGTAGTTATTTGCCCGCCAAAGTAAGAAGTTTCCTCGATTTTCTAGCTGGTCCTCAAGGTCTTAAATAGGCTGTGAGATAGATGCCATGCGACCATTTCTTCCTACTCTATGTCCGGCAGGAAGACTGTTAGAAAACCTAAGCACAAAAGTATGGACATGTAGTTGTACATTTGCTGCATCCCGACTTGGTCAGCAAGCGCACCCAATGCAGCGGCTCCAAGAGCGCCGACGCCAAATGCAAACCCAAATACAAAGCCTGAAACCATGCCGACTTTTTGCGGCAGAAGTTCTTGTGCATAGACGACGATAGCAGAAAAAGCAGAGGCCAAAATCAACCCAACAAATATGCTAAGAGCAATAGTTCCCATTAAGTTTGCATGCGGAAGAATAAGCGCAAAAGGTAAAGCGCCCACGATTGATACCCAGATAACTTTTCTGCGGCCAATTCGGTCCCCAACAGGGCCGCCGACAAAGGTGCCAACCGCAACAGCGCCGAGAAAGACGAACAACATGGTTTGTGCTTCTTGAATGCCCAGCTCGAACTTTTCGATAAGAAAAAATGCGTAATAACTTTTGAATGTTTCAATGTAGACGAACTTGCTGAGAAGCAATGCGCCGATGATTGCGAATGCAAAAATAAGCCTTTTTCTAGGCATTTGCGGCAGCGAGATCTGTGGCGCTGCAGTCGATTGCATTATCCGCTGATGGTTTGAGAACCACCGTGCAACCCAGAGCAAAATGATGACGCCCAATACGGCAAAAAGACCGAACCACACGGTGCTGATCTGTCCCAAGGGAAGAACAAATAATGCAGCAGCAAGAGGCCCCAAAGCCGTGCCCACGTTACCGCCAACCTGAAAGCTGGATTGAGCAAAGCCGAGTTTACCACCCGATGCCATACGGCAAACGCGCGATGCCTCTGGGTGGAATAAGGCCGATCCTGTACCGAGCACAATTGCTGCCAAAAGCAAAAGGGGAAATGAGTTCGCAGTTGCCAGCATGACGATGCCTACAGCAACAACGCCCAGTGAAACAGCAAGCGTGTAAGGCTTAGGTTTGATATCCCCATAAAGCCCCATGAGCGGCTGCAATATGCATGCCGTGATCTGCTGGGCCAGCGTAAGGAGACCTAACTGGAAATAGTTGAGCGAATACTGTGATTTGAAAACTGGATAGAGCGCAGGTAGTAAAAATTGAATAAGATCATTAATTAAATGGGTGCCGCTCACGGCCAGAATAACCGAATATGATGTCGGTATCAGAGTTTCTCTTTTGACGAGCATTATAGTTCTCGGTGTTGTTTGGGCTCAACGGTATTCACTGGCATTAGATTGGTCCGCTCTTAATGTGCGAACTCTGCCAGATACTCTCGATTTCAAGCCCTCGTGGTTTATTTTGGTGTTGTTCAGCCCTCTGAAAGGCTGATCGCATAATGGCCTATTTACGATATAGTTTCTCCTTAGAAAGAAACCCGCTATACTGTAGAAAAATTACAGGGTTAGCATGACTATTTCTCGCAGAAAATTACCGCCGCTTAACGCGTTGCGGGTATTCGAATCGTCCGGTCGCCATATGAACTTCCGTGCCGCTTCAGAAGAACTTAGCGTCACACAAAGCGCAGTTGCACAACAAATCAGGCATTTAGAAGATCATTTGGGCACTTCATTGTTTCATCGCTTGCCACGCGGCGTTGCACTTACACCGCAGGGAGCGACTTACCTTAATGAGGTAACGCGCGCGTTCGATCTTCTTAGTAAAGCAACAGCCCAGCTTCACAACCGACCCGACAGTGTTACGATTAGTGTCACGCCGACATTCGCGACGAAAATGCTCATTCCGCAAATGTCTATTTTGAAAGCCGCGCTGCCAGGGGTGGAGCTGCGCACAATCGCAACCGAGAGTGTTTCTGACTTCGATCGAGATCAAGTTGACATCGCAGTACGTCAAACACACCCACCGTTTCCGGCCTCGCTAGAGACGCACTTGCTGTTTCGTCATGATCTGGTTCTTGTGGCAAGCCCGCACTTATTGGGTGATGCGCAGTTACCATTGACGCGGAAACAAATCAGCGAGCTTCCTCTACTGCACGATGCCTACAATAACTGGTCTAAATTTTTCGACAGACCTGACAAACTACCTGGCGCAGTATTCAACCAGACAACACTGGCACTCGATGCCGCTTTAGCAGGGCAGGGAGTGGCTATTGTTTGCCGTGCCTTTGTTCAGCCGGATCTAGATGGAGGGCGCCTAATCAAAATATGCTCGGCAGATTTTAAAGCGGGGTCTGATTTCTATCTTGTGAGAAAACGCTCACCTCACCCTCGTGAAACCGTCGATGCCGTTTGGTCATGGTGCATGGCCAATTGGGAGTTTCGATAACAAAGCCTATTCGTGTTGCAGGAGCAGACGTAGTCCGCGATTATGCGACAATGATGGATTGTTCGTGTTAGAGCGAACGCTCGTGTAAAGGAAACATTTTGAGTTCAAATAATATTCAGCCACGCAAAGCAGTGTTGGAAGATAGCGAAGCCTTGGTTTCGTGTATCGATGCAGCCTATGCAAAATATTCGAACCGCATATCCGAAATGCCGTCCGTTTCTGATGGAATTATAGAGGATATAACCCACAATCAGGTGTGGGTTGCCGTGGAAGCTGATGAGATCATTGCCTGCCTTGTGCTCATAAAGGAAGACGGCTTTATGAAGCTTGCAAATTTGGCAGTTCATCCAAGCCACAGCGGTAAAGGCATTGGGCGCAAATTGATGGCGCTTTCAGAACGCGAAGCAAAACGGCAAGGCTATAACGAGATGCGGTTAAACACGCATGTAGATATGCCCGAAAATATTCAACTTTATGAGTGCCTAGGGTGGGAGGAGGTCTCTCGACTCAATAGTACTGTTTCGATGAGGAAAGAGCTTGGGTTGTAACTGCCATCGTGTTTGATGTGAAAGCATCGTGAACGGAAAATGAATACTCTATGCATCTTTGGTTCAGACGTAATCTTTAGAGTGAAAATACGAATTCAAATTAACATAAAGAGAGAAACGATGAACTTTTCAACAGTTAAAAAAATTGGTCTTATGGCTATCCTAGTGCCTTTATTTGCTACGTCTGCCTCAGCATACACAACGGCTGAATATGCAGCGCATAAAAAAGGCTGTGAAGGCCAAGGCGGTACTGTTGGAATATATTCAGACGGTCGGCTGGGTTGCCATATGGGCATCGCTTCTAAGCTGCCAGCAAACTTCAAAGTGATTAAAAACAAAAAAGAATTTGAAGCTCTTGCAAAGCAGACCAAATCGAATGTGAAGCAAAATAAAGCCAAAGCTGTTGGTGGCGGCGGCAAGGTAATGGTTCAAGATTTGATGGTCCAGCCAAAGTAATCACTGAATTTCCTGCCCGACTTTGTTTGGGCAGGACTCACTACTTTAATAAAAGAGGAATTCCCTCTGAAAAGGCACGTTACAAACTTGTTTCGTTTGTTTAAGCAATGCGATAATATACTGGAAACTCAGTTATCGCAGGATATCATGGCCTTTTTCTATCGACCACTTTCCCCTCGTAGCCCCGAAGAAACACACCGCGCAGCTACCCCCTTAGAGCTTTTGTTCGACTTGGTATCTGTCATTGCGATAGCGGCCGCAGCTTTAGGATTGCATCATGCAATTGCCGAAGCGCATGCGGTGCAGGGCATCATCACATTTCTAATGGCGTTCTTCGCCATTTGGTGGGCATGGATGAATTACACTTGGTTTGCCTCCGCCTATGACAATGATGATGCTCTTTTTCGCCTGCTGACAATGCTCATTATGGGCGGGTCACTTTTTATGGCGGCAGGAATTAGCCCGCTGTTTAAATCGGGTGACCTGACAATGGTTATCCTTGGGTACATTATCATGCGCGTTGGCATGATTGCGCTTTGGCTTCGTGCGGCAGTTAGCGATCCTGATCACCGCTCTACGGCCATGACATACGCAATCGGTATTGGCTTAGTGCAAGTTTTCTGGGTGAGCTTCTTATTCCTTCAGCCTCTTACCCCTGCTTTTGTCTATGGACTGTTCATTGTGGGCGTTGTTTTGGAGCTGGCTGTTCCCGTAATAGCAGAGCGTAAAAACACGACACCATGGCATCGCCACCATATTATTGAGCGTTACGGCTTGTTGAATATTATCGTGCTAGGCGAGACCTTTCTGGCGGGCGTAATCTCGCTGCAGCAAGTCGCAAATGGTGAAACAAATATTGCATTCGTTCACATTGCTATCTCAGCACTTGTTATCGTGTTTTCGATGTGGTGGCTATATTTTAGCCAAGAAGAACACCTTCAAACCAGCGACCTTAACCGTGCGTTAGTGTGGGGCTATGGGCATTTTATTATTTTTGCATCCGGCGCGGCAGTCGGAGCGGGCTTTGCCGTTCTTGTCGATGTGATTTCAGGTCATGCCAAAGCGTCTCTCTTGGTGGGCGACTATCCCGTGGGTATTCCTGTGGCAATTTATATGCTCGGCCTATGGTTTGTGCGTGATCGTTTTTGCCTAACAGGGAACGCGAAACTCGTGCTTCCAATATTTGCTGTTCTTGTGCTTCTTGCGCCGCTCACGCCTCTTGCTCTTGAGGGCATCGCGGCTATGACTGCATTAAGCGTTTTGGTGCGAAACTATTTGGCGCAAAATAATCTTAAATAAGATGCTGCAGCACATCGAAGATGTTCGGTGTGCTGCATGCCAGACAAAGTGAAATTATACCGTTGGTTATAGTATAGTTTTATTTCAGCGCATCGATTTGTCGAAGGCGGTGGCTCATAAAATTGATGAACGCGCGTATTTTTGCCGGTGCTTTACGCCCTTCAACGTGCACTAGATTAACTGGTAACGGCTCTGGTTCGTGGTCTATAAGCACTGGCTCCAACAAACCGGCCTCTAAATCCGAAATGACTTGATAGGAAAGGGCGCGGCACAAACCCCAGCCTTGATGTGCGATGTCGATGGATGCGGCTACACTACTCACAGTAAGTCTCGGCTTAAATTTGATCGCAATTTTATTGTCATGCCCGAAGCGCCATTCATTCGATGAATTGTCAGCCGTTGTGAAGATGATGCGATGGGATGGGATAAGATCATTTGGCTGTTCTGGACGGCCATTTTCAGCGAAATATTCTGGCGCACCACAGATGATTCTACGCACAGATCCAACCTTGGTGGCGGATAAGCCGGATGAAGGAAGGTGACCAATACGCACGGCAATGTCGTAACCTTCTTCAATAAGATCTACATTGCGGTCCACCATGAGAATATCAGCATTAACATCAGGGTTCTGTTCAAGAAACTCTGCGACAAGTGGGGCTACATATATTCTGCCAAATTCTTGCGGGCATGTAATGCGCAAATTACCCATAGGTTTGCTTGCAGCCCCCGATGCAGCATCATCTGCAGCTTGAAGTTGGTTTAGAATTTCACGCACGTCATCCAGATAAGCTTTGCCCACTTCCGTTAGCTTTACTTGCCTAGTCGTGCGTCGGAATAATCTAGCGCCAATTTCTATTTCAAGTTCATTAACACCGCGCGTTGCGGTAGGTGCGCTTAACCCCAACGCTTTTGCACCCGCGCTAAAGCTTTGAGTGTCAGCAACTGAAACAAATATTTTAAGTGCTTTAAGGTGATCCATGCTTCACTTAATTTCAGATTTAGAAATAATGAAGTTCAAACATAGTATATTATTATTGTTTTAGAAAATCATTATCTTGTTTTCAGCAGGTTCGGTTGTTTCGGTTAGTGGTGAAACCATTGCTTTCAATTACCGCCTACAAAATCTGCCCGCAGCTACTCCTTCAAGTTTGAAGCACGGAACCATTGTTGACACGATATTGATTGGAAGATTGTCATGCCTGAAACAAACATACGAATTGACCAGCCTGTTAAACTCTATCGTAATCCGAAATCAGGCCATTGCCACAGAGTCGAACTCATGCTCGCTCTTCTTGATTTGCCGTATGAAACCATCGATCTGGATATGGCAAACGGAGCTCATAAAGCCACAAATTATCTAAAAATAAGTCCACTTGGACAAGTGCCGGCAATTGAGGATAGCGGAGTAAGTCTATGTGATTCAAATGCGATTATTACGTATCTGGCAGAGCGTTATGGTAATGCCAGTGATTGGGTCGGTCGCTCTCCGATTGAGAAAGCACAAATACAACGTTGGCTGTCGATTGCTGCCGGTGAAATCGCTTATGGGCCTTGTTCTGCACGTCTTGTTACTGTTTTTGGTGTGAACTTGGATCATGAGGAAGCCAAGGCAAAAGCGTATACGCTTTTTAAAGTTATGAATGAACATCTTGCAAAGCGAGATTGGCTTGTGTCTGACCGGCCAACGCTCGCCGACATAGCGGGTTATAGTTACATAGCCCATGCGCCTGAGGGTGGGGTGTCCTTAAACCCATATCCAAATATCCGGACTTGGCTTGTTCGAATTGAGTCTCTTCCAAAATTTATTGGCATGGCGCGTTCGCCCGAACTTGCGTGATGCCAATATTTACACTGGATCACTCAAATCAATGCCGATAGGAGCGCGTTGCTATGCCAAAAGAAGAAGGCCCATTTCATATAGGAGAAATAGAGGCACAGGAGCGCGCTGGTACACGGGAAGCAGCAGCGTCAACGGGCGGGTTCATCCGAGATTTTATGCCGGAGCAACATCGCGCATTCTTTTCGGCGTTGCCTTTTCTCGTGGTGGCAGGGGCTGATGATACAGGGCGGCCATGGGTATCAATTCTTGAGGGTGAAGAAGGGTTCGCTAAGTCACCCACGCCGCAAAGCCTGACATTCGCTTCATCATTTTCGCATGATGATCCGCTTATGAAGTCGTTTCATCATGATGCAAATATTGGCATTTTGGGAATTGAACTTTCAACGAGGCGTAGAAACCGCCTGAATGGAAGGATCCGAAATGATGGTGAGAAATTTATCGTCGATGTAGATCAGAGCTTTGGCAATTGTCCGCAATATATTCGTGAGCGTGAATGGTATCGCGTAAAGCATAAGCCAACATTAGGAACGCGTGTCTCAGATCAATTGAGCGATGCTCAATGTCGACAGATAAAAGCCGCTGATACATTTTTCATAGGCTCTGGTTTCTCTTTACCTGCAAGACAGGGCGGTGATGGATACGATGCCTCTCATCGCGGAGGTGACCCTGGGTTCGTGCGTATCGACTCGAAGGGCACCCTTCACATTCCTGATTATGATGGGAATAAATTTTTCAATACCATTGGTAATTTGTTACGCGATCCGCGTGTGGGTTTACTCTTTGTCGATTTTGTCAGCGGCAGCATGTTGCATATAACAGGCCGCGCTCGCATCAACTGGTCAGCGATCGGCAGTCATGATCCAAATGCGCGTCGTATGATTGAGGTGACAATCGAGCAAGTCATAGAGCGCCCTGCGGCGCTTGCTTTGCGGTGGCGTGAAAACGCCGATGATCATTTGCGCCTGAAGGTCGTCGATAAAGTTCAAGAAAGCGCTGAAATTACCTCGATATATTTGGCTCACCAAGACAATATAGCTCTGCCCCCCTTCCTCGCTGGCCAGTACCTACCGATTGAATTGAATGTAAATGGTCAAGCGGGGACCGTGAGGCGCAATTATTCGCTGTCTGGTCCAGTAAATGAAAATCATTACCGGATAAGCGTAAAACGTGAAGACCGAGGTGTTGCCTCACGATTTATCCACGACCAGTTGAATATAGGCGACGAAATCAATGCAAAACAACCTTCTGGTGATTTTGTTGCGCCCTATGGTCGATGTTCGTTGGTGTTGGTTAGTGCAGGCGTTGGCGTGACGCCGATGATGGCGATGCTATATGCGGCGATGAAGGAAAAGCAGCCTAGACCACTTTGGTTTATCCACGGAGCACGCAATCCTCAAACCCAAGCGTTTCAAAAAGAAGTTGAAGCTATCGCTGCTCAATTGAGTGATTTTAAATATCAAATCTTTTATAGTGCAGCGATTGCCGATGAAGCTGATGGGGAAAATATCTACAACAGTGGGCGGATAACTGCCGATGCATTGCTTGCCCTGAATACTGGCGCTGATGCACAATACATGTTGTGTGGCCCAGCCTCATTTATTGCAAATATTCGAAATGGCCTCGAAAAAGGTGGAGTACCGATGTCACAAATTCACTTTGAGAGCTTTGGGCCGTCCAGCTAACCTCTTTCTTCATACTCGTTGCATGCTGCCCACCGTTTGCCTAAGAACTCGACAAACGGTGAGTGTCAGAAGTGGCAAAAACAACATTCTCAATGATTGCTAATACCGTGTTTTATTAATCGCTTTACCAAGGTGTTCTGCCCTTGGGCTCGAAAAACCCACCCGTTTCCACGCTATTAAGTGCAAACTGAACAGGAAGTCTCGCGCCCTCTTCGGGTGTCATCTCTCCATATCCCGTAAGATCAGTTTTAACGAAGCCCGGACTCACCGAATTCACTTTGATATTCGTATCCGATAATTCTTCATTTAATTGAACGGTTAACATGCTTAGTGCAGCCTTTGATGCGTTGTAGCCAATATATTGCTGCGCATAAAAAGTGGAATTTGGATCCCCATTCAAAGTGAGCGAACCAAGCGAACTTGATATATTCACGATACGACCTTCAGGTGCATTGCGTAATAGTGGAAGCATGACTTGGGTTAAGGCAAGCGCGCCGAAAAAGTTGACTTCCATCACTCTACGAACAGCATTAATTGAAGCTTTGCTCGGTGTGGCGTCAGCGAAATCGAACACGCCAGCATTATTGACCAGTATGTTGAGACGTCCGTATTGGGCCTTTATCTTCGTCTCTGCTGCTGCCAAGCTTTCAGGCTTGTCGAGATCAAGATGTACACTTTGTACATTCAGACCGTTTGAATTTAAATCTTCCAGTGCGCTTGCAGCGCGGTCATCGTTTCTTGCGCCGATAATAACGGTTACTCCTGCTTTTGCGAGTTGTCGGGCAATCTCAAGCCCTATTCCTTTGTTGCCACCGGAGACGAGCGCAATACGTTTATTTTCCATTTGAATACCTTCCTTCATATGAATGGTTGAATTAATATATGAAGAATTACTCAGGTTTAGGATTCGCATTTCATGTCATCGTCAACCGACGCTTTGAAACCCCGAAAAAGGCCACACCAGCAGCGCGCACGCGTTACAGTTGATGCTATTTTTGAAGCAACTATTCAGGTTTTACTGATTGGGAATACACATAAGTTGACCACGACTCGTGTCGCTGAAAGGGCCGGTGTTTCGATTGGTACGATGTACCAGTATTTTCCTAACAAACAGTCGCTCATCTATGCACTCAACGAACGTTATTTGGAGGCTTTGGCGGTAAAAATTGAAAAGACATGTCAAGCCAACCACGGTGCCACCGTTGAGGATATGGTAGCGGCATTGGTCGATACCTATTGGGTGGCTAAAATGGAGCGACCAGATGTAACGCGCGTTCTTTATCGCTCAGTCGTAGACATAGACAATGAGGCTCTAATCGCAAACTTTGCAGAACGTGTGAATGCTGCCACATTGACGATGTTTTCAAGTTCGAGAAACAAAACGCTGAGCAATCTTGAACGCATAAATCTCACGCTAACAACCGTGATATTTGGCGCGATAAGAAATGCCTTTGAACGAAATTTCTCGGACAGTGAAGCCGAAGATGTTCGGGAGCAGCTGGTGCTAATGTGCCTTGCATATTTGAATGCACATCAAAAACAGTAGTTTTTGCACACTGCAATTTAAGCGGCCCAATCAAGAGATTGCTTCAACTCTATCAGTGTTTAGGCAGCAGTGACACGAGAATTTTATCAATGTCGTATCAGCCGCTGGATTGGTTTGCACTAATTTCTAACCTCATCTCATTGGTGCCATGAGCCCGGATTTTGAAATTTGCGGTAAGTTTAAAGCATATTTTGTATATACTCATTATACCAGTTGACATAATGATGATCATATCAAATAGTGCATTCCACTGAAGCTGAACGGCAGGCATTTTTGTGTTTGCAAAGCTCAAACACCCCTAGGAGGCGCAATTTATTGTGACGGGGAGCGAGCAGTAGGCATCAGAATCGACGTGCCTTCATCTGTGAATTGCACGTTTAAGTTTTGCCGAGATGGCCTCGGTATTAATGGGAGGAATGGAATGACTAAAAGTAAATTTCTTAGAGTGGGGGCTCTATTAGGCGCGCTTACTTTTGCAACGTCTGCGTTTGCAGAAAATCTTAAGGGCGCAATTGTCGTGATGGACCTCACGACGAACGCATTTCAAATTGAAATGGCTGATCAAGCGGTTGAGTATGGCAAAGAAGTTGGTGTTGATGTTCAGCGCTATGCACCTGCAGGTTCATTTGGTGATTATGAAGGCCAGATATCCATTATTGAAAATCTCATTACGAAGCAGACCGATATTATCATTTTGGTAGCCGGTCACACGACAGCACTTGTGCCAGTTGTTAAAAAAGCAATGAAGGCTGGCGTTGCAGTTGTGAACATGGATAACCGTTTAAATACAAACGATATCGTTGCCTATGTTGGCGTTGATAACGGGCAAGGTGGCAAAATGGCCGTTGATTATATCGCCAAGAAACTCGGCGGTATTGGCAAGATTGCGCTTATTCAAGGTGAGGCCGGTAATCCCGTACAAATCTTGCGAACAAAGGGCTTTGAACTTGGTGCATTGGTGCATCCAGGACTTGAAGTTGTTGCACAACAGGGCGCGCATTGGACCGAAGAAGAAGGTCTAAAAGTGATGGAGGACATTCTACAGTCTAATCCAGATGTTGATGCCGTATTTGGTGAATCTGACAACCTTGCGGTTGGCGCTGCACGTGCTGCGAAATCTGCAGGTAAAGACGATATAATCTTTGTGGGATATGATGGTCAGCAAGGTGGTTACGCAGCTATTAAAGCTGGAGATGTCGCTGCAACCATTCGTATGGATGCACGGCGGATGGTCGAGCTAAGCATGGATGCTGCCTTAAAATATATCGAAGGCGGTAAATCAACAGAAGGTATCGATCCAGAAACTTATATTGAGCCTGAGCTGGTTACGGCCGCTGAAGTCGACAAATACTACAAACAGTAACGTCCAAAATAAGCGCCTGTTAATGGAAATTAGCAGGCGTTTTCCAATTGGTCGGCGGGGCGATAATGAGCAAGATACTGGAAATTAAAGGGGTGTCTAAACAATTCCCCGGGGTGCTGGCATTAGACAATATCGATTTTGATTTGGATGAAGGCGAAGTTCACGCTTTGCTTGGCGAAAATGGCGCTGGCAAATCCACTCTCGTTAAAATTATTACAGGCGCATACCACCGAGATTCAGGCATAATGACAATTGGCGGGAAAGCCGTTGATTTTCAAACGCCTGCAGAAGCGAAATCCCAAGGGATAGGTGGTATTTATCAAGAGTTTTCGCAGGTGAATTCTCTTTCGGTCGCCGAAAATATATTTCTCGGTGATTATCCAATGAAGGGGCTTTTCATCGATTGGGAAACCATGAACGCGACGGCCGATGAGCTGTTAACACGTTTTGGTGTGGATGCATCTGCAACCGATAAGCTGTCATCCTTAGGTGTTGCAACGCGTCAAATGGTCGAGATTCTTAAAGTGGTGCATCGTGAAAATTTACGCATCCTAATCATGGATGAACCCACGTCTGCACTCTCTGACTCTGAGACACATTTGCTGTTTGATTTTGTAAGGACAATACAAGCAACGGGTGTGGCTATCATTTATATTTCACACCGGCTGGATGAGATTAAGCAAATTTGTGACCGCATAACCGTTTTTAAGAACGGTAAAAAAATGTCTACAAACCAAGCGCAAGACATGAGCATTGATGCGATAGTCACTGAAATGGTTGGGACGGAATTAAAAGATCATTTCCCTCCCAAAAATATATCAATTGGCGATCCTTGCATAGAGGTCTGCAATCTATCAGGTGCCGGTTTCGAGGATATATCTTTTACAGCGCATAAAGGTGAAGTACTGGGCATTACGGGGTTGGTTGGTGCCGGCAAAACAGAAGTTTTGATTTCCGTTTTTGGTGGCGCGCCGATTAAGTCAGGTGAGATAAAACTAAACGGCACAGTCGTTAATATTCACTCACCCATCGAAGCTGTGAAAAATAGGATCGGACTCTTACCGGAAAGCCGGAAAGAGCAAGGCCTAAACCTTATTATGAGTTGCCTTGAAAACATCAGCCTTGCTTCACTCGACAAGATTTCAAAACCGTTTCTTGATCTCAAGTTAGAAAAAGAATTCGCCGAGCAAAATTTTTCAAAGTTGGAAATTCGCCCTAGTAACCCTAAAAATTTGGCTGAAAATTTAAGCGGGGGCAATCAGCAGAAAGTCGTTTTATCCAAATGGCTTCTTCGTGATAGCGAAGTTTTGATGTTCGACGAGCCGACTCGCGGCATCGATGTGGGCGCAAAATTCCAAATATATTCACTGATCATGGAGCTGGCTAAGGCTGGCAAAACCATCATTGTTGCTTCGTCAGAAATCGACGAAGTCGTGGGTATTTGCAACCGCGTTCTTGTAATGCGTCGTGGGGCATTGGTTAGCGAATTGAGCGGTGAAAGCCTGAAAACAGAACAAATTGTATTATCAATGAGCGGAGAAACCCTTGTCTCTTAAATCTAATATTTTGGATAATAAACAGCAGTTTTTGGCTTTGTTGGGGCTGGTATGCGTTGTAATCGTATTGTCATTCCTATCGGAGTATTTTTTCACAGCCAACAACCTATTAAATATTGGAAAGCAGGCTTCGATTAATCTCATCATTGGTTTGGGTATGACGATTGTCATCATTTCGGGCGGGATTGATTTGTCGGTAGGCTCTCTTTTAGCGCTAACCATATCAATTATGGCTGTGCTCAATGTAGTGCACGATGTTGATATTGTTTTGGCTGGATTTGTGGCTGTAACCGCAACTTTAGCTGCCGGCGCGATCAATGGCATAATCATACAATATGGCAAGGTTCCTGCATTCATTACAACTTTAGGGATGATGGGAATTGCGCGCGGAGTGGTGCTTTTAATATCACGCGGCAATCCTTCGATGTCTTTTCCAGAAGAATTTTTATGGATAGCCGACGGCTCTATTCTCTGGATTCCTGTGCCCATTTTTCTTGCGGCGCTTGCAGCAATACTCACAGCGTTTTTGCTAAAATATACCCGTCTTGGACGTGAGATTTATGCGATTGGCGGAAACGAAGAAGCCGCACGCCTGTCGGGGATTAACATCGCTTATGTGCGAATAGCAGCATATACAATTTGTGGATTATCCTGCGCGTTAGGCGGGGTCATCTTCGCAGCTAGAGTAGGTGCAGCTCCGCCATCATCTGGAATGGGTTATGAGTTGAATGCTATTGCAGCTGTTATCATCGGTGGGACATCTTTGTCCGGTGGACAAGGCAAAGTGTCAGGCACTGTAATTGGTGCTTTACTGATGGCTGTTATTGCCAATGGCTTGAACATAATCGAAGTCGATCCGTACTGGCAAAGTATCGTCATTGGCTCAATTATAGTTATTGCTGTCATGGTATCTAACATGCGCAAGTAAAGGCAATGTTTAGGTGGCTTGTCGCACAAGGCACACAACCTGGTAATCGAATTCTATGTTTGGTGTAGTTTATACTTCACTTGAACCGAACTTATTATAGCGTGTCGTTGTCCAGCAAGGACGTCCTATGTCCCTTAAGAAAGAACCATGAGACGTACGAAAATCACTAAACTAGATGTGTTATGACTAATTTCACCTTACGTTAGGTGATGAGGCGCTATGAAGTTCAATATTCCGTACTGTTATCACCCGTTTAGGTGATCGTACGCGACGTTATATGACAAGTATACGATAATTTACCAAACAGTATTGATGCGAACCCTGTGGCTTTTCAGCTGTGGGAAGTTAGATTTATTGCAAGTTTTTGGTTTGCAATCCGTTGTGATGATTATACCTGCTTTTATCAATTTACAGATTCTGATGTCAAAGGCCTTTCTTAAGGCAGCAATACCTGCGAGGCTGTCGATTAAGGTGCGGTAACGCACTGTCCGGCAAATGCCGGTTCACCTAATGACGATGTATATTAAGGGAGTAATGATCATTATGATGAAGTTTACCAGACGTACGGCAACCGCGCTCATTGGAGCTACGGTAGCACTTGGTCTTGCTAGCGCAGCGATCGCGCAATCACCTGCATTTTTCCGTATTGCGACAGGCGGCACTTCCGGAACTTATTTTCCAATTGGCGGTTTACTTGCCAATGCTATTTCTTCAGCGCCAGGTTCACGCTCATGTGAAGAAGGCGGATCTTGCGGCGTTCCTGGTCTAATTGCGACTGCAATGTCTGCAAACGGTTCTGTTGCCAATGTGAATGGTATTAACGGCGGCACTATCGAAAGCGGATTTTCACAATCTGACGTTGCTTACTGGGCTTACACAGGCACAGGCGTATTCGAAGGCAAAGAAAAGGTCGAGAAATTACGTGCTATTGCCAACCTCTACCCAGAATCTATTCACCTGATCGCTTCTGTAGATAGCGGCATCAATTCTGTTGCAGATTTGAAAGGCAAGCGCGTTTCTATGGATGAGCCTGGCTCTGGAACGCTTGTTGATGCTCGGATTATCTTAGAAGGCTATGGCATGACAGAAGCTGACGTTTCTGCGGAATTCTTGAAGCCAGATCAGGCTGCTGACCGTATGCGTGATGGCGCTATGGATGCATTCTTCTTCGTTGGTGGTTTCCCTGCGGGCGCTATCGCCGAGCTAGCATCCCAGCAACCGATCAAGGTTATTCCAATCGATGGTGACAATGCAGGCGGCATTACAGAGCAGTATGAATTCTTTGCTGTGAACAAAATTCCTGCAGGCACTTATGAAGGGCAAACTGACGATGTTTCAACACTTGCTGTTGGTGCACAGTGGATTACGAGTGCAGATCAGCCAGAAGAGCTAATTTACAACATCACTAAAGCTCTGTGGAACGATAAGACACGCAGCTTGCTTGATTCAGGTCACGCAAAAGGCAAGTCTATCACTAAGGAAACTGCGCTAGACGGTGTTGGTATTCCTCTGCATCCTGGTGCGGAACGTTTCTATAAAGAAGCAGGTTTGCTTGACTAACAAATGATAAATAGCCGGAGCGGTAACGCTCCGGCTGCTTTGCTATGGGGAGCATGTGAATATGGCTGGGACAACAAAGACCGGTGTTACAAAAGATGACATTGAAACACAGAAGGCTGAATCTGAAACGGCCACTGTAGAGCTTACGGAAGCCGAGCAAAGAGCGCTTGAAGAGAAGTTCGATAGTGAAGTTCGTTTTCGTCCGCTTGCTCGACCTGTTTTATACGCCTCTTCGCTGGCGTTGTTCGTTCTTGCTTGCTTCCACTATTACACTGCTGGTTTCGGTATTTTGCAGCAAACAACACACCGCGGCATTCACCTCGCTTTCACGCTAGGATTGATTTTCGCGGTATTTTCATTTTCCGGACGCCCTCAAACTGAGCCGCACCGTTCTTCTGTGTTAAATCCGCTGGGTTTGCCTCTGATAGATTGGGCCTTTTTGATTGCTGGGGTCGTATCCTCGCTTTACGTGCCGTGGATTTTCAACGAGCTTGCTTTCCGCGTTGGTAACCCTAGCTTCCTTGATGTAACAATGGGCACAGTGCTCATCATATCACTGCTCGAAGCCACGCGGCGCGCGATGGGTTGGCCACTACCATTCATCGCTATTTTATTTATGGCCTATGCCTTATTTGGCCAATCGATGCCGGGCATTCTTGTGCATCCCGGCGCATCATGGACCTCGCTCGTCAATCATCTTTATCTGACCAGCCAAGGTATCTATGGCACAGCGCTTGGCGTTATTGCCACTTACGTTTTTCACTTCGTTCTGTTTGGCGTATTGGCAACGCGTATTGGCTTGGGCCAATTGTTCATTGATTTGGCTTCTGCGTTAGCTGGACGCTATGCAGGTGGACCGGCGAAAGTATCCGTTTTGTCATCGGCCATGCTCGGCTCGATTTCTGGATCATCAATCGCTAACACTGTGACAACTGGCTCACTTACAATTCCTGCGATGATCCGCATTGGCTACCAGAGGCATTTTGCTGCCGCTGTTGAAGCAGCATCGTCAACAGGTGGACAAATCACACCGCCCGTCATGGGGGCTGTTGCATTCTTGATGATTGAATATCTTGAGGTGCCGCTGACTACGATTCTAACCGCTGCAATCGTTCCCGCATTCATGCACTTTTTCGGTGTTTTGATGCAAGTCCACATGGAAGCCAAACGGCTTGGTTTGCGCGGATTGACCAAAGAGGAATTGCCCGATGCATGGGCTGTCTTCAAGAAGGACTGGATTACCGTTTTCCCACTTATCGTGCTTGTTGCGGTCCTACTGTCAGGCCGCACGCCTTATTCAGCGGCATTCTGGGGTATCACATCTTGTATCGCTGTAATGGTGGTTCAAAACATAACACGTCTGCCGTTCTCGCAGGCTTTGCGCGGTGTCGCACAAGATGTTTTCGACGGTTTTGTTTTAGGCGCTAAATATTCGCTTTCTGTTACAGCGGCTGCTGCTCTTGTCGGCGTCGTAATCGGCGTTGTGACTTTGACGGGCGTTGGCTTCAAGATCGTTTATCTCGTGACAGCAACAGCAGGTGGCTGGGCCGAAAGTGTTATAGCATTTGTTCCTTTCGATCTATTCACGGTGCAATCCCTAACGCTATTATTCACGCTCATCATGACAGCCATTGTCTGTATTTTGATGGGATGCGGCATACCAACAACAGCGAACTATCTCATCATGATCGCCATTGCAGCGCCAATTTTGAATGCACTGGGTGTTGAGCCAATCGTAGCTCACTTCTTTGTCTTCTATTATGGTGTTTTGGCCGATGTTACACCGCCTGTGGCTCTGGCCGCTTATGCGGCGGCAGGTATAGCCGGAGCAAATGCATTTAAAGCCGGTAATACAGCGTTCCGCCTATCGATGGGTAAGGTTCTGGTGCCATTTGTCTTTGTTTTCTCGCCATCATTGCTGATTGTCACGCAAGGGTTCACATGGCCATTATTCATTTTGGCAGTCTCTGGGGCTATGCTCGGAATTACCGCGTTATCAGCGGCTTTTTCTGGATATTTAACCCAACCATTATTGGCTTGGGAACGCGCATTGTTGGCCGTTTCTGCGTTGCTCTTTGTCGCTCCTGATCTAATAACAACGCTGGTTGCAGCTGCGATCTGTACCCCTGTTTTGATCAGAGCTTTAATTGGAATGAGAAAAGTGAATACGGCATAATCCGGCAGGTAAAAATTATACCGTAGGTGCGTTCACCTATCGCTCGTTGTTATTGAAGCCTCATCGTTTTGAGGCTTCAAAAATCACTGTTTCTCAGACTTGGGAGTTTAGGCGAAATGTCCTGCGCGTAACGAGATAGTTGCGCGAGGTTAAAGACAATGGTGATCAGCACATATTACGCGTTTGTTTTGAATTCTAAATCGGCAGCTTTGCTCTTTTCAAGAACATAGAGCGCATTTGGAATATCATTGCCCATTGCTTTATCTAAGGCAGCATTCTCACCAAAACCGTGCTCTCGCCATCGCTCGATTAATCGTTCCTTGAGGGTCTCTAGGTTTGGCCGCACGAAGATTGTGAGGTCTAAAAACGGAATGACGTTTGACCAAGGTTGTTCATTTATAAGGAGATAATTGCCCTCAATGACCACGATCTGTGTTTCCAAAGATAGCGCTTGTGCTTCAGGGATGACTGCGTCAACAGTGCGATCGAAAGTTGGGTAATATATCTCAGATTGTTTTTCCGAAATTTGGCTAACCAGTTTTACAAAGCCTACTGCGTCAAACGTTTCGGGCGCACCTTTCCGGTGGCGCAACCCCATTTTGTCAAGTTGCGCATTGTCCAAGTGAAAACCATCCATTGGCACAAGGGCCGCTCTGCCGCGCTCCGTTGAATTGAGGTCATCCACTAGACGTTCAGCCAAAGTGGATTTGCCAGCAGCAGGCGGACCCGCGACAGCTATAATTAAACGCCTGTCGCTTTTGCAGATTTTTGCAATATACGCCAAAATAGTTTTGCGTTCTGTGATGAACATAACTTTGTTAGGCCGCGACCGCTTCTGATGGCGGTTCTTTTGCACCTGTCATAAATGCGACGGCATCAGACATTGTGTAATCTTTGGGATCAATGACGCATAATCGTTTACCAAGCCGATGAATGTGAATGCGATCAGCAACTTCAAAAACATGCGGCATGTTATGGGAAATCAAGATAATTGGAATTCCCCGTGCTTTAACGTCCTGAATGAGTTCCAACACTTTGCGCGATTCCTTGACACCAAGTGCCGCCGTTGGCTCATCCAGAATAATAACCTTTGAACCAAAAGCCGCGGCCCGTGCTACAGCAACGCCTTGGCGTTGACCGCCGGAAAGCGTTTCGACGGCTTGATTGATATTTTGAATTGTCATCAATCCAAGCTCGGTCAATTTTTCACGGGCGAGGGTTTCCATTTTCTTGCGATCAAGCTGCCTGAAAATAGTACCCATAAAACCTTCTTTTTTGATTTCTCGGCCCATGAACATATTATCTGCAATCGACAATGCTGGTGACATTGCAAGCGTTTGATAAACGGTTTCAATGCCGTGAGCGCGTGCTTGAATGGGAGAGGTGAACTTTACCTCTTTACCTTCAATATATATCGAGCCTGCGTCGGGAATAACGGCACCGGATATTGTTTTGATAAGCGTTGATTTACCAGCGCCATTGTCGCCAATGACAGCGAGAATTTCGCCAGGCATCAAATCAAAATCACAACTATCCAACGCGGTTACTTTGCCGTAGCGCTTGACCAAATTACGGCCTTTCAAAATCGGTTCCATTAGTTTGATACCCTTCTGATCCATTGGTCGACAGCGACAGCTGCGATGATGAGCAATCCAATGAGTAAATAAGTCCATTGTGCATCAGCGCCCAGAAGCCGCAAGCCAAGCGTGAAAACGCCAACAATAAGCGCGCCGAACAGCATGCCAAGAACAGACCCGCGACCACCAAACAATGAGATGCCGCCAATAACCACAGCCGTTATTGATTCAATATTTGCTAACTGGCCTGAGGTAGGGGATACGGATCCGATGCGTCCGATAAGTGCCCAGCCTGCAAAGGCGCAAATCAATCCTGACAACATATAGACAGAAATAAGCGTGCGCTTGACGCGAACGCCTGACAGCTCTGCCGCATCGGGATCATCACCCACAGCGTAAACATGTCTTCCCCAAGCGGTTTCGCGCAGTACATAGGTAAGGGCAAGAACTAAGGCGACTAGGAAAATAACGCCGTAGGTAAAGTTTGCACCGCCTCGTCCTGCTTCATCCGCACCAATGGTAAGGGTTGTGCCGAAAAATTGTAAAAGCGGCGCTTCGGTTGCGATTTCTTGGCTGCGAATGGTTTCATTCGCTGAATAGAGGAAGTTGGTTGCCAATATGATCTGCCACATGCCGAGCGTGACAATGAAAGGCGGGAGCTTCATGACCGCAACGAGCCATCCGTTGATGAAGCCGCATAACGTGCCACACAAGAGTCCGCAGGCGACGGCAACTTCAACCGGTAGGCCGTAACGGAACGTGAATTGGCCCATCACCACGGATGAAAGAACCATGATCGCACCAACGGACAAATCAATGCCGGCGGTCAAAATAACAAGCGATTGTGCTGCGCCAACAATGCCAACAATCGCAACTTGTTGAAGAATGAGCGTGAGCGCAAATGGTGAGAAAAATTTACTGCCAAGTAAAATACCAAAAACAATGATTGCGAGAACAAGAACAATCAGAGGCACAAGGGACGGGGTTAAGTGCAGTCGGTGTTGTAAGCGGCCAACAAAACCGCGATCATCATCTGCAAACTGAGCAACCGTTTGTGCATTGCTCGTCGCTAATTTTTCATAATCTTGAGCGTCAGCCATAATTTCTCCCAGCATAAAATATTGGCAATGAGGCGGCAAAAAATCAGCCGCCTCATGTTAGAGTTTATCTATTTCAAAGGGAGATCAACCCCAACACTTATCCATGCCTTCTTTGACACTGATTGATTCAACGCCTTCTGCTGGCTTGTCGGTGACGAGTGCAACGCCTGTATCGAAGAAATCTTTGCCTTCGCTCAATGCTGGTTTCGTGCCGTCTTTTGCCCATGCTGCAATGGCCTCAATTCCCTTAGATGCCATCAAAAGTGGATATTGTTGCGATGTTGCGCCGATGACGCCGTCCGCAACATTTTGAACGCCTGGACATCCGCCATCAACAGAAACGATTAGGACATCGTTTTCGCGCCCGATTGATTTTAAAGCCTCATAAGCGCCTGCGGCGGAAGGTTCATTAATGGTATAAACCACGTTGATTTCTGAATCATTGGCCAGAAGGTTTTCCATCGCCTTGCGGCCACCTTCTTCGTTTCCTGCTGTTACGTCATTGCCAACGATACGCGGGTCGGTTTCATCGCCCCATTTATTTGGGTCGCCAAGTTCAATGCCGAAACCCTGCAGGAAGCCCTGGTCGCGTAAAACACCGACGGTTGGCTGTGAAACTGCGAGATCAAGCATTGCAATTTTAGCGTTTGCTGCTTCAGCACCCAGAGATGCCGCTGCCCATTTACCAATCAATTCACCAGCTAAGAAATTATCTGTTGCGAATGTCGCATCGGCAGCATCAATTGGGTTTAGCGGTGTATCAAGCGCGATCACCAACAGGCCAGCATCGCGGGCTTGTTGAACCGATGAAACGATTGATGAGGTATCAGACGCCGTTATCAAAATGCCTTTCGCACCGTCTGCGATACAGGTTTCAATCGCTGCGACCTGCGTTTCGTGGTCACCGTCAATTTTGCCTGCAAAAGTTTTCAACTCAACACCAAGCTCTTCAGCTTTGGCTGCTGCGCCTTCTTTCATCTTCACAAAGAACGGGTTCGTGTCCGTTTTTGTAATAAGGCAAGCGCTAACCGAATGGCTTGCGGCTGAGGCTGGAGTGATCGCTGCTGCTGATGCAACTAGGGCGCCGACACCGGCTGCCAGAATGGACTTTTTCATGATGTTCCTCCCAAGCGGCACCATGCCGCGAAACAAATAACGTCATCGTACATCTGATGACCCGCCTATTCAGACTCAAAAATTGATCGTTGTCAATTAATAAATCAAGTTTATTTATTAATTGAATATGCGCACTATATATGTTGCAATAAATGGATTAGAGGAGGCGGTATGAACGTGCCAGAAATTAGATCTCTTAGCGGCGGCGCTAATCAAAGCGGTTTGCGCGATTATAATGAGCGCTTGCTTCTGTCCATGCTGCTGCGCAATGGGCCGATGCCGGGAAGTGATTTGGCACGGCACGCGGGTCTGTCAGCACAGACAGTCTCAATCATTTTACGCAAACTGGAGAATGACGGTTTCTTGGAGCGCGGTGAACCGCAACGTGGACGAGTTGGAAAACCATCAATACCTATGGGATTAGCTGCTGGCGGTGCCTATGCATATGGTTTGAAGATCGGAAGGCGCAATGCTGATCTTATTCTTATTGACTTTAAGGGTGGGATCCGCGCACAAAAGAATTTTTCTTATGACTACCCAATGCCGGATCAGATTTTTGACTTTCTAGAAACTGGCATGAGCGACATTGCTTCTAATTTATCGTTGCTTGAGCGTGAGCGGATATGCGGCCTTGGTTTGGCTGCGCCATTCGAGTTGTGGAATTGGTATGAGTTTGCAGGCGCTCCGGCAGAAGAATTTTTGCGGTGGCGCGATATTGATTTTCGCGAACAGGTTTCGCGGTTTAGCGCATTGCCAATCTATATAATGAATGACGCTACAGCTGCCTGCCGTGCAGAACATGTTTATGGTCGGGGAAAAGAATTCCGCGATTATGCTTATTTCTTTATAGCAGCTTTTGTTGGTGGCGGCATCGTACTCAATCATTCTGTTTTTGAAGGCCATCAAGGCAATGCCGGTGCGTTGGGATCGCTAAGAAGCACGGGCCCAAATGGCGAGAGTCGACAATTAATTGACATCGCTTCAATCCATTTGCTTGAATCGCGATTAGAGCAAGCTGGGATAGACCGAAACATTTTATGGCGGCATCCGCAGGATTGGAGCGGTATCACACGTTACGTTGATGCGTGGATGGGCGAAACTGCGCAGGAGCTCGCCAAAGCTGCTTTATCAACCTGTTCGGTGATTGATTTCGAGGCGGTGCTCATCGATGGCGCTTTTCCTGAAAATATCCGCTTTGAATTGGCAGAAAGAACGTCGCGCTATATTGCAAATCAAGATATGCGCGGATTAATCCCCCCCAAGATTGAAGCTGGAAGTATTGGCGGCAATGCCCGTGCATTGGGCGCGGCCAGCGGCCCGATTTTCGCACAATATTTACTAAACACAAATGTGGGTTTAGCTAAGGTTCAGTAGGGAAAAGGTGTTGTTTCACGATATTATAATGATTTTTCACTTTCTACTTTGATCGTTGAATCGGCAAGCTACACGCCGCGCTAGGAGTTAGGCACAAGTATCTGAACGCTATTTTCCTCTAATTTTTTGGTAAAGTCGGCGGCTGGCCGCTTGTCGCTTATGAGAGTGTCAATTTCATCAAACTTTGCGACATGTGTCAGATGCGTCTGACCAAATTTACTGGCGTCGATAAGAAAATTGCACCGTCGGCTTTGTCGTATCATGGCGCGTTTGACAGAGGCAAAGCCCTTAACAGCTTCCGTTACCCCGACATCACTGATGCCTGTGGCCCCAAGAAAGCAAGCATCTACGTTGTAGCCTGCTAAGTATTCACATGTTTCAAGGCCAATAACTGCAGCTTCGCGTGGTAGATATTCGCCAGGGGCAAGACGTACGTCGGCTTTGGGGTTTTGGCCTAAAATCATCGCTACCTGCAAACTGTTGGTAATTGCGATTATCTGTGTTTCGCGAAAGGCAAGAATACGTGCAAATTCCATCGTTGTGGCACCGGCGTCAATCATGATTGACGTGCCATCCTTGACTGTGGAAGCAGCAAATCGGCCAAGCCGTTCGCGCTCTGCGACACGTTGATGACGTCGCTCATCAAGATCACTGGGTGCTCCAGGGTGCTGCGCAGATGCGCCGCCGTGGGCTTTTTGCAACAACCCGCTGCGCCCCAACTCTTCAAAATCGCGGCGCACTGTCTCGGTCGTGACGCCGAACTGTTTGGCCAATTCAGCAACGCGAACATGTGGTTTGAGCTTCAACTCAAGCAGTATTTGCGCGTGCCGTTCCTGCTTTCTGTATCGTCGTGTTAGCACTTTTCACCCTCTTGCATGGCTACTTTATAGCGTAGTTTTGTAACATTTATTCAACAAAAAATATTGGAAATCCAAAATTTTGAAAGAATACATCTTGCTTATCGCAGATTTTAGTGGTGTCATTTCTCCTATCGTGTCCGGTTCGCCGGACAAAATATTTTTCTGGGAGGAGAAACAAATGCTCAGACAAGCACCGTGGGCCACGACGATACTGGCAACACTTTTGATTACAACAGGCGCAGCCTATGCGCAGGAAGAGACAGCATCGCTGGACAGTCAATATACTGATGCAGACGGCGATCTTGTTGCAGACGCACCGACTGATGCTGCTAAGCTGGATGACCCAAGCACACTCGTATTCGCTTACACACCCGTTGAAGACCCTGCAATTTATGAAGATATTTGGACACCATTCATCGATCACCTTGAAAAGGTGACAGGCAAAGACGTTCAATTCTTTGCTGTTCAATCAAACTCGGCAGAAGTTGAAGCTATGCGCTCTGGACGTTTGCATATCGCCGGCTTCTCAACGGGCCCAACGCCCTATGCGGTTAACCTTGCTGGTGCAGTGCCATTTGCGATCATGGGTAGCGATGATGGTCAGTTCGGTTACAAGCTTCAGATTTACACACAAGCCGACAGTGACATAAAAGAAGTTGCTGATATGGCTGGCAAGCGCATCGCGCATACTTCACCAACATCAAACTCAGGTAATCTTGCGCCGCGTGCATTGTTCCCAGATCTCGGCGTCGTGCCGGATAAAGATTACGTTGTAAGTTATTCCGGTTCCCACGATCAATCTATGTTGGGTGTGGTTGCAGGCGATTATGATGCTGCTCCTGTAGCATCGGAAGTGGTTGATCGTATGGCTGAGCGCGGTCTTTATGATCCTGCAAAAGTACGTATTGTGTGGGAAAGCGACCCATTTCCAACAACGTCTTACACTTTCGCGCATAATCTTGCGCCTGAGCTAAAAGAGAAAATCAAAGAGGCTTTCTTCAGCTTTGATTTTAAAGGTACGGCCCTTGGTGAAGAGTTCTCCGGTGTGAGCAAATTCATTCCGATTACATATAAGGATCAGTGGAAAGTTATCCGCCAGATTCAAAAAGCTAACGGTGTTCAATACACACCTGAAGGCCTTGCTGCAGAATAATCAAAAGCGTTGGGGATCGGCACCTTGTTGCCGATCCATCCAAGGAGCTCGTATATGTTGAAAATCACCAACTTGGTCAAACGCTACGGTAATGGCGAGCCGGTTTTAAAAGATCTTGACTTGATGATTGAGGGCGAAAGTGTCGTCTCTATTATCGGTTCATCGGGAGCAGGTAAGTCCACGCTTCTGCGTTGTATCAATCGGTTGGTAGAACCCACATCCGGCAGTATCGAGCTGAATGGCAATGAACTGACGAAGCTTAAAGGTCGGCAGTTACGAACAGCTAGGCGTAAAATCGGTATGGTCTTTCAAGGCTTCAACCTTGTCGACCGACTGACTGTGATGGAAAATGTTCAGTCAGGCCGTTTGGGTTACATCTCAACGTGGGCTGCTGTGACACGGAGTTATCCAAAAGAAGATATTCGCCGTGCATTCGAATTGATGGAGCGTGTCGGCATCGCTCATTATGCCAACAAACGAGCCGATGAGCTTTCTGGCGGTGAACGCCAACGTGTGGGTGTGGTTCGCGCTTTGATGCAGAACCCTGAAATATTACTGGCCGATGAACCGACGGCCTCGCTTGACCCTAAAACGTCTGAGCAAATTATGGAATTGTTGCGCAATCTTGCTGCTGAATTGAAGCTGCCTGTTCTCATCAATATTCACAATGTGACCGAAGCAAAAATCTATACCGACCGGATTGTTGGTATGCGCTACGGGCGGATTATTTTTGATGATAAACCAGATGCACTCGACAAAGAGGCTATGGACAAAATCTATTCGGGCAATCCGCAAGCAGATCGTAACCAAAACATGTTGGAGACAGCATGAGCGAGGTGCGTGATCATTGGCAAAAACCGCCTTTCATCGCCAATACCGCTTTACGTTGGCTCGTCTATGGCGGGGCGATAGCCTATTTTTTATGGGTCGGTGCAACGATGCCGATCAATTGGGTCCGTGTTTCAGAAGGTATAGGCAGGGCTGGTCAAATTTTTGGTGGAGCTTTTCCGCCAAGCTTTGAACGCAGCGGTCTGCTGATTGATGGATTTCTTGAAAGTTTAAAAATCGCATTGCTTGCAACGGCTGGTGGTGTGATTTTATCGATCCCAATCGCCTTTATGGCGGCGCGCAATATTGTACCCTTACCTGTTTATTATATTGGACGTGCGATCATTATTATTGCACGTAGTTTTCACCCCGTTATTGTTGCGATCATTTTCGTTAAGTCTGTTGGTTTTGGACCCTTTGCAGGCGTTCTAACGCTCATTGTGTATTCGATAGGCTTCGTTGCTAAAATGCTAGCGGAGCGAATTGAAGAGATTGATTTTGGACAAGTTGAAGCGATGCGCGCCGCAGGTGCACCTTATCTTTCTACTTTGTTTTATGCGATATTTCCTCAAATTATGCCCCGTCAAATCGGTTTGGCGATCTATCAACTTGATTCCAATTTACGTGCTTCAGCAGTGGTGGGCCTCGTTGGTGCAGGCGGTATCGGTGCCACATTGGCTAACGCATTTGGGCGGTACGATTACGATTTCGCATTAGCCATTACAATTGTCATCGTGGGCGTCATTTTGATTTCTGAAGGAATAAGCGGACAGATAAGGAAGCGCATCGGATGAGTACGATTGCGGAAAAATTCGGTCGTGAAGATTGGGCGCGTTTTACACCCAAACAACGGCTGCAGCGCTATGCCGTTTTTGCTTTTAGCGCGTTAACACTTGGGTGGGCTATAAGCTCGATTGATGTCATATGGCCTTGGGTTTGGGATGCGCCAGAACAAATGGCAGATTTGTTCGGACGGATGTATCCACCCGATGCGCGTAATCTAAAGACAATTCTCAGCGTCTTGCTGGAGACGGTGAATATTGCAACATTTGCAACTGTTCTTGGTGTCTTGCTGTCTTTGCCTGTTGCTTACTTAGCCGCTCAGAACACGACACCCAACCGGGCTACACTTTGGCTTGGGCGATTGATCCTTGTTACATCACGGTCGGTGAACACCATCATATGGGCATTGCTTTTTGTGGCGATTTTCGGCCCAGGAGTTGTTGCGGGTATTCTGGCTATCATGTTCCGCTCAATAGGTTTCATAGGCAAATTGCTTGGTGAAGCAATTGAAGAAATTGATAAGCGTCCTGTAGAAGCTCTTGAGGCAACAGGTGCGTCCCGCTTCAAAGTAATTGTCTATGCGATTGTTCCGCAAGTTATACCGACATTTTGGGCGGTAGCGATATTGCGTTGGGACATAAATCTGCGTGAGTCCACTGTGCTTGGTCTTGTTGGAGCGGGAGGTATCGGTATTGTTTTGCAAGGTGCGATTGATACGTTCAATTGGCCTGAGGCAGCAACGGTGTTACTCGCTATTATTGCTTTGGTAGTAATCGGTGAATTTATTGCCGCGTTTCTGCGTAGCCGTATTTTATAATATCAATGATGAGCACTGACGCACATAACGCATTCAGTGCCTATATATAGGTACGTGATCGCTTGCCGTTTGCAGAATTTCCGACGTCATGGGTGCAAGCGAAAACATTAGAAGCAATTGTTGAGCCTTATGATGTCATAATGCTCGATGCTTATGGTGTTTTGAATGTGGGGGAAGTCGCCATTGAAGGCGCAGCATCACGCATTGCCTCACTACGTGAATGTGGCAAAAAGGTAATGGTAGTATCAAATTCGGCCGCATACCCAAAGCCGCGCATGATGGAGCGATATGCGCGACTTGGTTTTGATTTCACACCATCTGAAGTCGTCACAAGCCGTGAGGCTTTGGTGCAATATATTGAGCAATTTAACTCTATGAAATGGGGCATGATGCTGAATGCCTCGCATGGTATCAGCGATCTAGAAAGCGTGAATGCAGAGTGTTTAACGGATGAGCCGTCCACCTATGATGCGGTTGATGGATTTTTATTGTTCGGTGCAGATGCATGGAGTGATGAACGCCAAGAAATGTTAGAGGGATCGTTACGCAAAAAACCGCGCCCTGTTATTGTCGGTAATCCAGATATGGTTGCTCCGCGGGAAAGAGGGCTGTCACGTGAACCGGGCTATTTCGCGCACCGATTAGCCGATAAGACCAGCGTCAAGCCGCATTTCATCGGAAAACCATTTAAAGAGATTTATGATTTGGCTCTCTCAAGGCAATCACTGAAACTGGAGCCATCACGGGTGCTGATGGTAGGCGATACATTGCATACTGATATCCTTGGTGGCAGCCAGATGGGGTTTGATACCGCGCTCGTAATGAAACACGGCTTGCTCTCAGGATTTGATGCAGACAAAGCAATCAAGCGTTCTGGCATTGTCCCTAACTTTGTGATCGACGAGATATAATCTTACTGATTTCCCTAATTTATACTCGAGCCCATTATATTTGCATAAATGTGGAGGATTGTGAGATCCGAAATACGACTTGCATCAAACATTGTCGTTCACGCCCTAAGCTTCTTGAAAAGAGCGCTCAATTTCATTGAAGACCATTGATGCGGCAGGTGTAAATTCTGCCCCAGCGCGGCTAATTAAAGAATAAGGCTCAACAGAAATAGGTAAGTTAGTTTTAAGTGTAACAAGACCGTTTGTTCCACCTTCTTCAGCTGCAAAACTTTTCGCAACGGATGTCGCAATGGGTGCAATGGCATTGGATTGCCTGACCAGCGCTAGCGTAAACAAATATGATGACGTGGTGAGAATGTTTTGCGGCAACGGTATCTTTGCACGGCTCAATGTTCGTTCAACGGTTGTCCGTAAAATTGCACCGGCTTTCGGTAATATCCAATCGTAAGGCAGCAGAGCATCGATAGGCAACATCCCGCCTTTTCTCGCCAGTGCATGGCCAGGTCTTACGACGAAGGAAACCTGTTCTTCTATTTTTATGGACTGTGTAAATTGCCTATGATCAGCATGATGGGGCAGTCGGCACAGGGCAAAATCAAGTTCTCCATCTAGTACCATAGGAATGAGGGCGTCACTTGCCGCAACATCCACCCGTAAAGATATAGTCGGATAACTTAACCGAATACGGCGCAATGCAGGTATTGCAAAATCGATTGCTGGCCCAGTTACTGAACCAAGTGAAACCGAACCATAAATGCCTTTGGCGAGTTCATCGATTTCTTGGCCCGCATCATCAATCTCTCGAAGAATACGCGAGGAGCGAAGAGCAAATTTCTCTCCTGCGCTTGTCAGTTCAATACCACGGCCGGTACGTCGATACATTGCAATGCCACTTAACTGTTCAAGCTCGCTTGCCAATCGCGAAGCGGCAGGCTGACTGATGCCGATGGCATCTGCTGCAGCTGAAATACCGCCATACTGGCGTAAGACAGCGGCGAAGCGGAGGTGAGATAGTTTTAAACCTCTGTTCAATAAATCAATCGACATAGCCACTCAATATAACATTTTTGATATAATAATATAAGATTAAATAATTTGACGGGTATGTCTAGTTTGTTCATGACAGGGTATCTAAAAGTGCGCTTGTGCTTTCGGATTGGGAAAAATTAATTAGGGATCGCTAGCTGCGATCGTGGGAGGAAACTATGAAATTCTTTAGAACAGGTCTTGCCGCTCTTGCTGCATTGGCCACTATTTCTGTTGGTCCTGCAGTGGCGCAGGACAAAGGCACGATCGGCATCGCTATGCCGACCAAATCATCCGCGCGCTGGATCTCTGACGGTAATTCTATGGTCGAGCAATTCAAAGAAGCGGGCTACACAACCGATTTGCAATATGCAGAAGATGATATTCCAAACCAATTGGCTCAGATCGAGAATATGATCACCAAAGGTGCCGATGTATTGGTCATTGCAGCTATCGATGGCACAACATTGTCGAACGCATTGGAAAATGCAGCGGCAGCTGGCATTAAAGTTGTCGCATATGACCGTTTGATCCGTGATAGCGGCAATGTCGATTACTATGCGACATTCGATAACTTCAAAGTCGGTGTTCAGCAGGCAACGTCACTTGCAAATGGACTTAAAGAACGCTTTGGCGATGGTCCATACAATGTAGAGTTGTTCGGCGGATCGCCTGACGATAATAATGCTTACTTCTTCTACAATGGTGCAATGAGTGTGCTTCAGCCGTTAATTGATGATGGCACAATCGTAATTCAGTCTGGCCAAATGGGTATGGATACTGTCGGCACATTGCGCTGGGATGGCGCGGTTGCGCAGGCGCGTATGGATAACCTTTTGTCTGCCCACTACACCGATAAAGTACTTCACGGTGCGCTAAGTCCGTACGATGGCTTGTCGATTGGTATTTTGTCTTCGCTTAAAGGTGTTGGCTATGGATCAGGCGATTTGGCGATGCCTATCGTATCTGGACAGGATGCTGAAGTGCAGTCAGTAAAGTCTATTCTTGCTGACGAGCAATACTCAACAGTATTTAAAGATACTCGTGAGCTTGCTCGTGTCACAGTTGGTATGGTGAATGCATTGGTTGAAGGCGGAGAGCCAGAAATTAATGACACATCTACTTATGACAATGGTGTTAAAGTGGTTCCGTCTTATCTTCTTGAGCCAGTGTCCGTTGACAAGTCAAATTGGGAAGAAGTCCTAATTGGCAGCGGTTATTACACTAAAGATCAGGTCCAGTAATCACGGTCTCCCGAGTCCGGCTGCTGATTAAAAGGCGGCCGGACAATTTCATTTGATTTCACTGAAGGTTAGTTGAGCATGTCCACGCTGTTAGAAATGCGCGACATCACCAAAACGTTTCCAGGGGTCAGGGCACTCGATAACGTTAATCTTGAGGTCGCTGAAGGCGAAATCCATGCGGTCGTTGGCGAAAACGGCGCTGGAAAATCCACCCTCATGAAGATCCTGTCAGGAGTTTACCCTAAGGGACAATATGAAGGTGAAATCATCTTCGATGGGCAGCGATTGAATCTGCGCGATATACGCGATTCCGAAGACCGCGGCATCATCATCATTCATCAAGAGCTCGCGCTTGTTCCACAATTGTCGATTGCTGAAAATATATTCCTCGGCAATGAACGTTCAAAAAACTCTGTTATCAATTGGCACGAAACCAATCGTGCAACAGAAGCGCTACTTGCAAAGGTAGGTCTTGTTGAGGCGCCGACAACGAAGGTCGGTAGCATTGGCGTTGGTAAGCAGCAATTGGTTGAAATTGCTAAAGCGCTGTCGAAAGATGTTAAATTACTTATTTTAGATGAGCCAACCGCTGCATTGCAGGAAAATGACAGCCGAAAATTGCTGGATTTGATGCTTGAATTGAAGGCGCAAGGCGTCACGAGCATCATCATATCTCACAAGTTAGGTGAGGTACGCTATGTTGCCGACAGCGTTACGGTGATCCGTGATGGTTCAACGGTCTCCAAGCTTAGTGCTAAGAGCGGCTTTAAAGAAGATGATATCGTGCGCGATATGGTTGGCCGCGATATGACGCATCGTTTTCCCGAACACAAAAGAACGCCTGGCGATGTATTGCTAGATGTCAGTAACTGGAATGTATGGCACCCCGAACATATTGAACGCCAAATAATCAAGAATATTTCATTCCAGGCGCGTGCGGGAGAAGTTGTTGGCATTGCTGGTCTCATGGGGTCGGGACGAACCGAACTCGCTATGTCAATATTCGGCCAATCTTACGGCAAACGGATTTCGGGCGAGGTAAAATTAAATGGCAATCCGGTCAATGTATCGAGTGTTGATCGTGCAATTGACGCCGGAATTTCATATGTAACGGAAGACCGTAAAGTTTATGGTTTGGTACTTGATGAAACTATCCGCTTCAATACCACGCTTGCCAATCTAGACGGCGTATCTTCTGCAGGTGTTATTAAGCGCAATATGGAAACAAGCGTTGCGGAGCGATACCGCAATGCGCTTGCAGTGCGCACGCCATCGGTCTTTCAGAAAACCGTCAACCTTTCTGGCGGTAACCAGCAAAAGGTGGTTTTAGCCAAATGGCTATTTACTGAACCGGATGTTCTGATTTTGGATGAACCGACCCGCGGGATAGATGTCGGTGCAAAATACGAAATTTATAACATCATCAATGAACTGGCTGATCTTGGTAAAGCGGTTGTGATGATTTCTTCCGAAATGCCTGAACTACTGGGTATGTGTGATCGAATTTACGTGATGAATGAGGGTGAATTCGTCGGTGAGTTAGACGCGGCTGAAGCAAACCAAGAGCGCATCATGGCGCTGATCGTTCAAGAATAGAGATACAAGATGGTTGATAGCGAAACACAAGAATTATCTTCGACAAAACCTGCCGTGCAAACAAAAAGTATTGGGCATTATCTGTCTGCAAACTTACGCCAGTACGGGCTTCTTCTAGCTCTTATTGTTGTAATGGTTTTCTTTCAAATTGTTACTGATGGTACGCTTTTGCGCGCGGTGAATGTAACAAACCTGCTACTGCAAAACTCATATATCATCATTATGGCTCTTGGCATGCTGATCGTTATTGTTGCGGGACATATCGATCTTTCGGTGGGCTCAGTTATGGGATTCATCGGGGCTCTGGCGGCGGTCATGATCGTCAATTTTGATATGAATATTTATTTAGCAGGCGCTATATGCCTTGCTACGGGCGCGCTTATAGGCGCTGCACAAGGGTACTGGGTTGCTTATTGGAACATTCCATCTTTTATCGTCACTTTGGCAGGGATGTTGGTTTTCCGCGGATTGTCATTGCTCTTACTTGAAGGCCAATCAGTCGGACCATTTCCGCGTGAGTTTCAAATTATAGCGACAGGCTTTTTGGGTGATTTTTTCCCCAAGACTATAGGTGAGGGGCTGGCTAGCATTTTTGCAGTAAGGCAGATCAATACTGTCGCATTCCTATCGGGTATTGCAGCTGCCATTCTACTTGTTTGGATGGGCATGCGTAAACGTGCTGCAAATATCGCATATGGGGTTGAAGAAGAACCCGCAGTTATCTTTTATGTACGCACCTTCATCGTTGCCGCTGCACTTATTTTCGTAATGTACAAGCTAAGCCAATTCCGTGGTTTACCCAATGTACTTTTGACGATGGGTTTTCTTGCCGTCATCTATGGCTTTGTAACTGAAAATACCGTTATTGGACGCCGCATTTACGCACTGGGGGGCAATCAAAAAGCCGCTCAATTATCGGGTATCAAAACCAAGCGCTTAACATTTCTCGCATTTACAAATATGGGATTTTTGGCCGCCGCCGCCGGCATGGTTTTTGCAGCCCGTTTGAATACTGCGACACCTAAAGCAGGTTTCGCTCTCGAATTGGATGTGATCGCTGCGGTCTTTATCGGCGGCGCTTCGATGTCAGGAGGCGTGGGTACGATAGTTGGCGCTGTCATTGGTGCCTTTTTGATGGGGGTTCTTAATAACGGCATGTCCATCATGGGTATTGGTATTGATTATCAACAAATGATCAAAGGGCTCGTCCTTCTCGCTGCAGTAGTTTTCGATGTTTACAATAAGAATAAGGAGGCCTGAGCATGTTGATTTCTCAGATTAGAAACGACCAAGGCGGCATTAGTGTCGTTGTTAGAAATGGCGCTGAAGCCTCTATCATACAGGGGGTTGATAGTAGCTATGCGTTGGTACGCAAAGCCATTGTCGGTAAAATGTCGATTGCTACATGTGTTCGCGAACACACACTTGGACCAGCTGTCGATCTTGAAGTGCTAGCCGAGCAAAATCGCATACTTTTGCCTATCCATCATGATGACCCGTCACATATGCATTTAACCGGCACTGGACTAACACATTTAGGGTCCGCTTCAACGCGTGATGCAATGCATAGTAAAAATGCTGTCGAAAGCAGCAAAATGACGGATTCTATGCGCATGTTCCAAATGGGACTGGAAAGCGGCAAACCAGCTGCTGGTAAGGTTGGCGTCCAACCAGAATGGTTCTACAAAGGCAATGGTACAGCTGCAGTCGCGCCGGGCCATTCACTTAACAGTCCTGAATTTGCTGATGATGGTGGGGAAGAACCGGAAGTTGCTGGCATTTATGTGATCGGGGATACTGGGGTGGTCCACCGTGTTGGATTTGCGCTATCGAACGAATTTTCAGATCATGTCATGGAACGGGTAAATTACCTCTATCTTGCGCATTCCAAACTGCGTGAAGCATCATTCGGACCAGAGATTTTTATCGGCGAATTGCCGGCAGATATCCGTGGTACGAGCTCTATTGTGCGCAATGGTGAGACAATATGGTCAAAGCCATTCTTGTCTGGCGAAGACAACATGTCCCATACAATTGCCAATCTTGAACATCATCATTTTAAATATGAATTGTTCCGACAGCCGGGTGATGTACACGTCCATATGTTTGGTACAGCAACACTTTCGTTCGCTGATAAAATCGCTTGTGAAAATGGCGACGAATTTGTGATCTCCGCACCTGATTTTGGTATGCCACTGCGCAATCCATTACAAATGGCACGTAAGACCGACGCCCTCATTTCTGTTGAGGTGCTATAAATTATGACTTTTGAACCTGCAAAGTGGCCGCGTAAATTACGCTCGCAAGAGTGGTATGGCGGTACCTCACGCGATGCGATTTATCATAGAGGCTGGCTTAAGAACCAAGGTTACCCGCACGATTTGTTCGACGGAAGGCCGGTTATTGGCATATTGAATACATGGTCTGATCTTACACCATGTAACGGGCATCTGCGCGAGCTTGCTGAAAAGGTTAAAGCAGGTGTTTGGGAGGCCGGTGGTTTTCCGCTTGAAGTGCCTGTTTTTTCTGCGTCAGAAAATACTTTTCGCCCCACCGCCATGATGTACCGAAATCTGGCTGCTATGTCTGTTGAAGAAGCAATGCGCGGACAGCCAATTGATGGAGCGGTTTTGCTGGTCGGATGCGACAAGACCACACCTTCACTCCTTATGGGAGCAGCCTCTACTGATATTCCGTCCATTGCTGTTACAGGTGGGCCGATGCTCAATGGTTGGTTCCGCGGAGAGCGGTTAGGATCTGGAACGCATCTGTGGAAATTTGCTGAAGCTATTAAAGCTGGTGAGATGAGCCCAGAAGAGTTTGCTGAGGCGGAACAATCTATGTCGCGGTCATCTGGCACTTGCAATACTATGGGTACGGCATCAACAATGGCTTCAATGGTCGAAGCACTTGGCATGGCATTGTCAGGTAATGCGGCGATACCAGCCGTTGATTCACGACGCCGTGTTATGGCGCAAATGTCAGGGCGCCGTATCGTACAAATGGTCAAGGATGATCTTAAACCTTCCGACATCATGACAAAACAAGCATTTGAAAATGCGATCCGAACTAACGGCGCAATTGGTGGGTCGACAAACGCAGCCATCCATATGATGGCTATGGCAGGGCGCGTCGGCATTGATTTAACGTTGGATGATTGGGACAGGTGCGGGCGTGAAGTTCCGACCATTGTTAATCTTATGCCGTCGGGAAAATATCTCATGGAAGAGTTTTTCTATGCAGGTGGTTTGCCGGTTGTGCTAAAAGCTTTGGGTGATGGCGGGCTGTTGCATAAAGATGCTCTGACTGTTTCGGGTACATCGATTTGGGATGAAGTCAAAGACGCTAAAAACTGGAATGAAGATGTTATTCGTCCTGTTGAAAATGCGCTGACGCCGCAGGGCGGGATTGCCGTTTTGCGCGGTAATCTTGCTCCCAACGGTGCCGTGCTTAAACCCTCTGCAGCAACACCATCTCTGCTCAAGCATCGCGGACGCGCTGTCGTTTTTGAAGATATTGATGATTACAAATCCAAGATCAATGATGAAGCGCTTGATATTGATGAGACATGCATCATGGTTCTGAAGAACTGTGGCCCCAAGGGATATCCTGGAATGGCTGAAGTAGGCAATATGGGGTTACCACCAAAGGTCTTGCGTAAAGGAATAACAGACATGGTACGCATTTCAGATGCGCGCATGTCAGGTACAGCTTATGGAACGGTTATATTGCACACTGCACCGGAGGCTGCAGCAGGTGGGCCGCTTGCGGTTGTTCAAAATGGTGACATGATTGAACTGGATGTGGCAGCACGAAGCCTTCATCTCGACATTCCAAATGATGAGTTGCAGTCAAGACTTGATTCTTGGAAACGTAGCCACGATGTGCCTGTGAGTGGTTATGCAAAATTGTTTCATGACCATGTTGAGGGCGCTGATACGGGGGCAGATTTTGATTTTCTAAAAGGGTGTCGCGGTTCAGCAGTCGGCAAGGACTCACATTAATGGTACATAAAATAGCTTTGGTAGGCATAGGTAAGATTGCCATTGATCAGCATATTCCAGCCATCACCAATAATCCTAACTTAGAGCTAAGTGCTACAGTTAGTCGAAATGCTTCTGTCGACGGTGTGGATAGCTACGCAACCCTTGATGAAATGCTTGAAGCGCGGCCTGATATTAAGGTCGTGTCTTTAGCCATACCGCCGCAACCACGTTTTGATTACGCTGTTAAAGCCTTAAAAGCAGGGCGTCACTTGATGCTGGAAAAGCCGCCGGGCCAAAGTTTAGCGGAATGTTATGCGCTGGAAAAACTGGCAATTGAAAAAAATGTGACATTGTTTGCCACATGGCATTCTCGATATGCGGTTTCTATTCCAGCTACGAAAGAATGGCTTTCTTCGCGCACAATCAAACGCTTTCAAATTACTTGGAAAGAAGATGTGCGGCGTTGGCATCCAGGGCAAGAATGGGTGTGGAGTCCTGGTGGCTTGGGGGTGTTTGATCCTGGGATAAATGCGCTTTCTATCATGACTGAAATTTTGCCATTTGCTGTCCATCTAAATGCTGCAACTTTGGAATTTCCGTCCAATCGAGATACGCCGATTGCCGCAAAACTTTCTTTTACGAACGCTGATAGAGCAAATGTTGAGGCAGTATTTGATTGGCGCCAAGAGGGCCCACAAACATGGGACATTGATGTCGAAACGGATCAAGGCGACCTAAAAATATCGTCTGGCGGCGCAAAGATGAGCATTGATGGCAACGTGAGGATTGATGGTAGCGATCATGAATACGCCAATCTGTACACGCAAATGGATGGGCTGCTGCAGGCGCATAAAAGCGATTTTGATTTGAGTCCTATGATCCATGTTTGCGATGCATTCGCATTGGGTAAGCGCACCACTGTTGCACCATTTCACTTTTAAAAGTTGAAAGATTTATACTATGAATTACACTCCGCACGGTAAGCATCTGATTGCAGGAAATTGGGTTTCTGGAACTGAAACTTTTCAGTCTCAACCTGCAAGTGGAACCGCATATTCTTTCAGTACGGGAACGCTTGAACATGTCCACGGCGCAGTGCAAGCTGCTGAAGATGCATTTTCATCCTATGGCTGGGCGACAAATGAGCAGCGGGCGTCTTTCTTAGAAAAGATTGCTGAAGAGATAGAAAAGCGCGGCGCGGATATCACGGCTTTGGGGGCTTCAGAAACTGGATTGCCAGAGGCGCGACTTGAAGGTGAGCGCGGACGAACTACGGGACAATTGAAGTTTTTTGCTGAGCACATCAGAAAAGGCGCATATCTTGACCAGCGCAAGGATGAGGCATTACCGGACCGCGCACCTTTACCGCGTCCTGAATTGCAAATGGTACAACGTCCTATAGGGCCTGTGGCTATATTTGGCGCTTCTAACTTTCCCTTGGCATTTTCGACAGCGGGTGGAGATACGGCATCGGCGCTTGCCGCCGGCTGTCCAGTTATCGTGAAGGGGCACCCCGCACATCCTGGTACTGGTGAATTGGTTGCAGATGCTATCTCAGCAGCCATTAAGTCATGCGGCGTACATCCCGGTGTATTTTCTCTGATCCAAGATAATGGCTTTGATGTTGGTAAGACACTGGTTGAACATCCATTAATTTGCGCGGTCGGTTTCACCGGTTCTTTACGCGGTGGCCGTGCTCTTTTTGAGCTATGTGCTCAAAGGCCGGTTCCAATCCCATTTTTTGGAGAGCTTGGCTCAATCAACCCGATGTTTATATTACCGCAAGCTGCCGCGGCACGCGGCGCTGATATAGGTAAAGGGTGGGCATCATCGCTCACGATGGGCGCTGGACAATTTTGTACAAATCCCGGCGTAGCGGTGATCTTGGACGAACAAGCTGATGGTTTTATTTCAGGTGCTAAAAATGCATTGGAAAGCGTTGAAAATCAAACAATGCTTACATCTGCAATTGCCCATAGTTACCAGCAGGATGCCGAGCGGGTGGCAGCAATAACAGGCGTAAAGGCACTTGTACAAAATAAATGTGCTGATCGCGAAGCGGGCGCTCAATTGTACGAAGTTAATGCCGATGTGTGGCTTGAGAAAAATGATCTCAGCGAAGAGGTGTTTGGACCTTTGGGAATTGTGGTTCGGGCCAAAGATAATGCACAAATTATAGAGATCGCAAAGTCCTTGGAGGGACAGCTAACATCTACGCTTCACATGGATGAAACGGACCTTTCTTTGGCACAAGATTTACTACCGATCCTTGAGCGCAAAGCAGGGCGCTTGCTCGTAAACGGCTTTCCAACCGGCGTAGAGGTTGCCGATGCGATGGTTCATGGTGGCCCTTATCCTGCTTCAACCAATTTTGGTGCCACATCTGTTGGTTCAATGTCTATTCGCCGTTTCCTGCGACCTGTTTGCTACCAAAATTTTCCGGTTGAATTACTGCCAAAAGCTCTTAGCGAGTAAGAACAAGGCCGTTGTCAATGGGGTATGCTTTTCCCAAAGAGATAGGGTTAAATCTCGATATTGGCAACGAAAATAATTCTTCATGACTTGAAAAACTGCACAATTTCATATGTTTACGCGATCAATGTTTATAAGGTTGACGCGCTTCGTGCCCGGCATAATGATCGCTTGTGTCGGCTTATGAACTTGGTCGAAATTTCTCTGACAATATCTTCTTAATAAGTCAGATGCTATTTATGGGCTGAAACATCTTATGATGCCAAGCTAGGAACATTAATGGCAATCACGAAGCCGCCGATCTTGTCTGAGTTTTCCAAGCAGTATTCAACGCGAATGGTCACGGCTTTTCGGTATGGATCGCTGGCGATTGCTGGCATCGGTCTCATCCAAGCCGTCATTTTTGCCTTGATTGGTTCGTGGTTGGTAGTGGCAATGGAGGTCGCTGTTTTCATTGCGGGGATCGCAATTTACATTCTGATCCGGCGTGGCCATCTTGCTTTCGGGGTTTTGGCCGGCCAAGCCGCATTGATGGTGATTGCAATAGCAATGGGATTGCTTCTCGATGTCCCTACCTCTGAAACACCCCGTATCAGTCATCTTTATTTGTTGGTTTTGGCGGCTTTAGGCTATCTCAATTATCAGCGAGAAAATTCACGGGCTCAGTTGGCACTGATTGGTCTGTGCCTACTGTCGTTCATTGTGCTCTCCAGTGCGCATCTAACATCGCCCTATGTTGTACTGCCCGAAATGGTGCACACCATAGGCACTTGGGCCAATGCATTTATGGCCACAACAATGCTTGCCGCTTGCATCCATGCCATGCAGGCCGAGTTCACACGCAAAGACAAATTCAGCCGTGATCTTATGGACGCCCTATGGAGAGGTGAGTTCCATCTCGTCTATCAGCCACAGGTCGATGTTTCGAAAAATACAATTGGCGCTGAAGCGCTTCTGCGCTGGAATAATCCGCAGCGCGGCTTGGTATCTCCTGTCGAATTTATCCCGCAGGCGGAAAAACTAGGTCTTATGGTCGCCATCGGCAGCTGGGTGCTCGAAAGGGGTTGTTTGACCTTGGCCGAATGGGGCGAAACGCCTCATCTTCGACATTTGACCTTGTCCATCAATGTTAGCACCAGCCAGCTTATGCACGAAGATTTTGAGACATTTGTGCGCGACACACTGGCTAAAACCCATGCGGACCCGCAGCGACTTGTCCTTGAATTGACCGAAAGCGTGATGGTCACTGACATCGAGTTGGTGATTGCTAGGCTCAATGGGCTGCGTGAAATGGGGATCACTATTGCACTCGATGATTTTGGCACGGGTTATTCTTCGCTGTCATATCTGCGCCGTTTGCCTATCCAGCAGATAAAGATCGACCGCAGCTTCGTGCAAGATGCCGTGAACAGCTCAGGCAGCGCTTCGCTCGTCAAGAATATTGTCACTATGACTCGAGATTTGGGACGCACCGTTCTGGCCGAAGGGGTGGAGACGGTAGAGCAGCACGAGCTGTTGGCTGAGTTCGGCTGCATTGAGTTTCAAGGTTATCTCTATGGTAAGCCCATGGCTTTGGCCGAATTTGAAGAGCGCAACATGGGTTCGTGAGAAGAGCTTGCGGTTCGTACAGGGAGGAGCAAACGTAAAAGTTTTCTTTCGAGCGCCTTCATTTCGCAAAGACCTATGAAGCCATGGGGCAGGTGGTCACGAAAGCGAAGTAAAGCTTCGCTACTCTGTACAAAAACAATTTTCCTTTAGCGTTGGTTCTTACCGAAACTGTTCGGTTTCAGTTTGGTCGCATCACGTTTGAGTGATTACTCAATTATACTGTTGAGTGATCACTCAAATTATTCTAAGTGTCAATCATCGAAACCGAGAAGAATTTCTAAAAAGGAAAATCCATGACAAACTTTACTATTCACACGATTGAATCTGCACCTGAAGCAGGTAAGCCGCTTTTAGAAACATCACTTAAAAATAATGGTCGCATTCCAGGTTTGCACGGCACCATGGCAGATGCACCGCCATTGCTCGCAGCTTATAATTTCGCGCATCAGCAGTTCATGGCAACCTCAATGACTGATGAGGAGAAAACTGTCGTTTGGCAAACAATCAATGTTGAAAACAATTGTCATTACTGTGTGCCTGCGCATACTGGAATTGCGAAAATGATGAAGATCGATGATGCAATCACTGATGCTTTGCGCGATGAAACACCGCTTCCGACTGCCAAACTCGAAGCCTTGCGTACATTCACATTGGCTATGGTTCGTGACCGCGGTTTCGTTGCTGAAGCCGATACTCAAGCCTTTTTAGATGCCGGTTTCACAGAAACGAACATCCTTGAAATCATTCTGGGCGCTGCGCAAAAGCTGATGTCAAACTACACCAACCACTTTGCAAAAACGCCTGTTGACCAAGTGTTCCAAAAGTTCGCTTGGGAAAAGAAAACAGCAGTCGCGGCTGAATAATTGAAGCGCCGGAGTGTGTGATCGCTTCGGCACTTACCCCGACCAAGTGACACCTATCTGTGTGGCGGGTGTTATGGTTTTTAGCCCTTCGCTTCTTGCGCTGTTTTTCACCCGCTCTATGGTAATTGGTGCTTATGACACCTACCTCACTGTCCTATTTACAGCGAATGTGTTCACACTGTTGTTTGAAATCAATGATTTGCATTTATGGCTTGGCGTGATCGTCGTGTTATTAGACGCATCTGGAGTGTATAAATATGACCGAACCCCTACGTATTGATATTGTGTCTGATGTGATGTGCCCATGGTGCATTATTGGATATCGCCAATTGTCTGCAGCGCTTGAGGCCTCAGGAACCGCGCACGAAGTTCACTGGCATCCCTTTGAACTAAACCCTCAAATGCCTGCCGAAGGGCAAAATACGCGCGAACACATCATGGAAAAATACGGCAGCACGCCGGAGCAATCTGAGCAATCGCGCCAGCAGATGAAGGCACTGGGCGATAGCCTTGGATTTGACTTTGCATGGACGGATGATTCCCGCATGCACAACACATTCAACACGCATCAATTGCTGCACTGGGCAGATACGCAAGGCCGTCGCCACGATCTTAAAATGGCGCTGTTCACAGCTCATTTCACGGATCAGCGCAACCTATCCGATGATAATGTGCTAGCTGATATAGCCGCTGAAATCGGCTTGAACCGCGAAGAGGCTTTGGCTGTTCTTGAAGATCAGCGCTATGCAAATGACGTGCGCGCCGCCGAAACTTTTTGGCAACAACAGGGTATTTCAGGTGTGCCGGCCGTCGTGTTTGATCGCAAACACCTTGTCACAGGTGCACAAGGCGTGGAAAACTACACGAATATTCTGTCCCAAATCGCAAAATTGAAAAGTTGACCCATGGCCCGCGCTGCAAATTATGATCGTGACGCCGCACTTGATGCGGCCATGGCTGTGTTTTGGCGCAAAGGCTACCACGCAACGTCGCTAAAAGATTTGGAAGCGACACTTAGCATGAAGCCGGGCAGTATATATGCTGCATTCGAGAGCAAAGAAAACCTCTACCTCTTGGCGATAGAACGTTATTTCGAAACGTCACGCCAAGGGTTTAGAGCAAAGATGATGCAGTTTGAGTCACCACTGGAAGGGTTGGCCGCACAGTTTCAAAACTACGTTAGCCTTGCGGATGCAGACCCGTCACGCCGATCTTGTATGTTGATGAAAACGCTTGTGGATACCAAATCCACAGATCCCAAAATTGCTGAAGCTTCACAGAAATATTTAGATCGTATGTGCGCGGAGTTCGCAAAGACATTCGAGACTGCGCTAGATATTGGCGAGTTGCCTTCAAACGCAGATCCCAAACGGCTCGCACGCCGATATCAAGCTAATTTAACTGCCTTGCGGGTAGAGTTGGAGCGAGAAAGATCAAAGGACGACATGATCGCGCTTGCTGAAGATATGGCGCAAGAAACAATGCAGATCGGCCTGTCGCAAACATCTCATTAATGGCGAGTGTATAAAAAAGGACCGCAGTCGATTAGACCGCGATCCTAATAATGTGAAACGATGGTTCTGCTTTGAACTAACCGTGTTTATCGGCCGCTTAAGAGAACAAAATACCGCCATTGATGTCTATGCATGCGCCAGTAATGAAGGCGGATTGGTCAGATGCAAGGTATGCGACTAAATTGCCGACATCTTCAGATGATCCTTCACGCTTCAGCGGTGTGGCATTGGCAACGTTCTTGCGAACTTCGTCCTTCGTGAAGGTGTTGTGGAAGTCAGTGCTTATCATACCTGGGCAAAGCGCATTGACGCGAATTTTAGGGCCGAATTCTTTTGCCATGCCACGGGTCATTGTCATGACTGCGCCTTTAGAGGCAGCATAAGCAATAGCGCCAGGGCCACCGCCGTCACGTCCAGCTTGTGAAGCGAAGGTTATGATGCTGCTTCCCTCAGACATGTGAGGCGTAGCTGCTGAAACCAAATGAAACAGCGACGTCACATTCAGATCCATAACAGCATTCCAGTGCGCCGCGTCCATTTCACCAAATTTCTTGCGTGCAACAAGACCGCCCGTAACATGAACTAAAACGTCAATATCACTGTTAAATCGTGATTGTGTTTCGCTGATAAGTTTTTGAACATCAGCAGGCTTTGTCATGTCGCCCTGTAGAGCAAATGCTTCGCCGCCAGCATCAACAATTTCCGCGACAGCAGAATCGGCACCGTAACCACTTGAGTGATAATTGATTGCGACTTTTGCACCTTCTTGAGCCAAGCGAAGCGCACAAGCGCGGCCAATGTCGCGGCCACCACCGGTTATGATTGCTGTTTTACCTTTTAAATTCATTACGAGCTCCTCAGCTTGAACCGCTGATTGCGATTTGAGATTACAAACTGATAATCTGGTATGGTAGTTTTCTGGAGGTGTCAACGCTGAAGTTGGAAAAGCTAGTCTTCAAAAAAGTCTGCGTGATTTTCGCAGGCTTTAAAAAGCGTCCCATCAAGGTGAGCTAAGTGATGTCTGGTGCATGCAACGGCCAAGTCTTCGTCTTTGGCTTCGATGGCGTTTACAATGTCGCTGTGGTCTTCGAGCACTTCAGCCATACCAAATGTGTCGGCTAATTCCAATGTGCATACGCGATCTGTATGGGCTTTATTTGCGGCTATAACCTCAAAAGCTTGCACGCGATCCGCAGCAAAGCAAATCAAGCGGTGGAATTGGTAATCCAGACTATGCAGCTGAATGGAGTCTTTACCTTCAATTGCCAGGGCTTGTTTCTCTAAGTTATCTCGCAGGAGAGCGAGGCTATCTTTATCAGCTTTCTTGCAGGCAATACGCACGACCTCGACTTCGACCGCTGTCCGAATAAACCGTGTATTTCTAAGGTCTTGGAGAGATATTTTGCGCACTAGTGTGGCTTTTTGCGGCCTGATTTGCAGCAAGTTTAAGTCCCCCAAACGTAGGAATGCTTCACGCACAGGCTGCCGTGAAACTTCATATTGTTTGGCAATCTCAACTTCAGAAAGTTTTGCTCCAGGCTGCAAACGCAGCGAAACAATATCGTCTTTCAGCTTTTGAAAAATCTCTTCAGCTGAAGTTTGGCGTCTCGTATCACTCAGTGTCTGCTGAATATTCATATGCTGCCCCGTTGCGTGAAGTGCGCAGTTACGCGCACATCTTTAGTAACCCGATATTCTCGCCGTAATCAATCTTTGGCTGCGCTCTAGGTTTCTGCGTTGTGGTTACTCGTTTTTAGGATTGTGGCACAGCCTATTTGTTTTTCAGGCTGGTGACTTCTCTGTGTCATTAAAACAATCTACAAAGCAATTTACCATACTAGTCAACATTTTTATTGACGAAACCCTAATAAAGGGGTTACCCCAAATTAAGGTTCATTGAATTTGTCGCCTCAAGGCAGTCATGAACGCAAATAGCAACTGGGAGGATTACTATGAAACTTTTTGATATGGCCAAGAGACGCAATTTGGGATGTGCGTTGGGTTTAGCGTTGGCGCTCGCTATAGGCGCGCCTTCAATTACGCCTGCGAATGCGCAAGAGGTTACACTGCGCGGCGCGAGCATGTTCGATGAAAACCACGCCTTTACTAAAACGATGGTCAAGTTCGCTGAGCTGGTTGACGAATATTATGATGGCGACGTGAAGTTTGATCTGCGGTTAAACAGTGAGCTTGGCGTCGAAAGCGACTATGTGAACTTTCTGCAGCAGGGTGTAGCAATTGATTACACCATTTTAGCGCCGTCAAACATGGCAAAATTCGCGCCATCCATTCCGTTGATGGACATGCCTTTCTTGTTCCGTGATCTCGATCATTGGGAAAAGGTTCTATCAAGCACCACTTTCGCACCGCTCGAAGAAGAGCTTTTGAAAAACGCCGATATCAAGATCATTGGCTATACAGGCGGCGGTGTACGCAACCTTTTATCCAGTGAGCCAGTGGTAAATCTTGATGATCTTCAAGGTCATAAAATGCGTGTTATGGGCGCTCCAATTCAGGCTCAGATTTTCGCAGCTCTTACTGCAGCGCCGTCAGCAATTGCCTATAATGAAGTTTATAACGCTATTCAGTCCGGTGTTATTGCAGGCTTTGAAAACGAAGCTGCGAGTATTCAAAACCTTAAATTTTACGAGGTTGCACCAAACGTGACGCTCACACGTCACACGATCACAGTGCGCCCAATCGTCTTTAGCGGAAAAACTTACCGGAATTTGCCAGAAGGTCTTCAAGCAGCAATTCAAAAAGCTGGAATGGAAGCTGGCGCATATGGCCGCGAACTTGAATCGCGTGAAGATGGTCTCAAATTACAAGAGATGATCGATGCTGGTCAGATCAAAGCAACAGAGTTCGAAAACCGAGAAAAATTGCTTGAAATGGTCGTGCCTGTACAAGACGACTATGCTGCAGAAATCGGTGCTTCCGATTTGCTAACAGCTATCCGCGATATGTAAAAACATGAAAGGGCATTCGTTTGGCGGATGCCCTTTTCGTTTCTCGATATAACTTTTCCGACCACAGTGGGGATCTAATATGTTCGGGCATGCGCTGGAAACTTTTTGCCATGGTTTGAAATTTTTAATTGGCTGGCTTATGGCCGCGCTCGCTATCCCTGTCGGGTTGCAGGTCTTGTCGAGATATATCGATTTCATCCCGACATTTTTATGGACTGAAGAACTTTCCACGTTCATTTTCATCTGGATTGTGATGATCGGCTCTATGGTCGCCGTGTGGGAGGGAACGCATTTTGATGTCGTTATCACTCCAGACGCGGAGCGACCTTTCATGGTCCTGCTGCAAAAAAGCGTAGTTTACATTTCCATATCTATTTTTGCATTTTTGTTTGCTTGGTATGGCATCGAATACGCCAAGGTTGGTTCAATACAAAGCTCAGTAATGATGCGCGCCAACCTCTTATGGATTTACATTTCAGTGCCGATCGCCGGTTCATTTTGGGCGCTTTTCTCATTTTACCGACTATACGAAGCGGTTGCCGCATATCGCCAAGCCGTCAGCGACAATAAGGGCTCAACATCATGATTATTTCCACAGGCATCGCCTGCGCCCTTCTTGTTGGCGGGTTTCTATTTCTCATTTTCATTCGCGTACCAGTGGCTTTCGCCCTTGGTTTGGCAACGATACCGATTGTCGTTTTCGATGTACGTTTGACGCCGTTTATTATTATCGACCGGATGTTCCAATCTTATAATTCGTTCATTCTACTCGCTGTCCCGTTTTTCCTGCTTGCTGCGAACCTCATGAATTCGGGCCAAATTACAGACAAACTAATTGCGCTGGCGCGCGTTATGACCGGATGGCTGCCAGGTGGCCTTGGTCATGTGAATGTTGCCGTATCTATGCTTTTTGCTGGCATCTCAGGCTCATCGACAGCTGACGCTGCAGGGTGCGGTAAAATTCTTATCCCCGCGATGGAAAAAGAGGGGTACGACTTACGCTTTGCCGTAGCGCTGACCGCTTGTTCGTCTGTTATGGGCGTAATTATCCCGCCGAGCATCTTAATGGTTGTGTGGGGCGGCGTTATGCAGATATCCGTCGGCGCGTTGTTTTTGGCGGGCGCTATTCCAGGCTTTCTCATCGGTTTCGCCTTAATGGCAACGGTATATGTTTACGCAAAAATCTATGATTATCCGATTGTCGCAAAGCCTACATTCGCCACGTTCTGGCAGGCATTAAAAGGGGCTTCGCTCGCCTTGCTCACACCGCTTCTTGTGATCGGTGGCATCGTTGGCGGTTTGGTTACACCAACAGAAAGCGCCATTATTGCTGCGGCTTATTCTTTAATCCTTGGCGTATTTGTCTACCGCACCGTAACAATTAGGCATCTGGGTTTCATATTCTATGAAACGGGCCGATTTGCCTCAATCTCCTTGTTTGCCATTGGTACAGCATCTGCATTTGGATGGATGTTGTCATTCTACAATGCACCGCGTTTGATCGTGGAGCTCATGACAACTTTGGAGTTCGGCACATTTGGGACGGCGATTTTGATCGCAGCTTTATTCCTATTCTTTGGTTTGTTTATTGATGCCATTCCAACAATTATTATTCTGGGCACAGTGCTAATGCCTGTTGCAACAGCGGCGGGAATTGACCCTGTTGTGTTTGCGATCATCGGCATTATTTCTCTAGCTTTCGGACTGGTAACGCCGCCCTATGGGCTGTGTTTGCTGATCTCTGCGTCTATTGGCAACATCAATGTGATGAAGGTTTTGCCGGACGTCATAATCATTCTGGCGCCGATGATACTCATCTTACTTTTGGTGATTTTGTTCCCTGAGATCGCATTGTGGTTGCCTACAACCTTAATGCCAGACTCTTTTAAATAAGCTCAAAAATGCGCCGCGCCGCGCCGATTTTTTATAACTTATGAGGACTAAAATGCAGATTTCCGAAACGCGCTATGCGATTGATCCACCAACGGCCAAAACCCTCGACACAGATGGCT
>NZ_KB894537.1 GCF_000374465.1 Ahrensia kielensis DSM 5890
TTTTAAAAATGGCGTTCACACGCTGATAAAGGAATATATTATGAAAACTCTTGCCCTTACACTCGCAGCAACTTTGATTGCTTCTACTTCTGCTTTCGCAGCTAACAGCTCATTTTCAAATGGCGACGGTTCTTACCTTAACAATAGTACACAAACATTGTTTGGTGGAAACCTTGATCAAGAAGCAACAGCGTCAATCGGTTCTGTAGCAACAATCGACACAACAAACATTTTCACAGTTGATGAAGTTGTTAATGGCCGCGATGCAAAAGTGAAATTTACGCTTAATGCAGATGGCAGCCGCAACATCATTTCTGAATCATTCCGCTCAAGCGACCGATAATTACTCAAATTGCCAGATTTCAGATAATCCCCCTCTCCCAATAGGTTAATCTGGCAAGAGTGGACCTGATACTGCCAATGCAGCCAGGTTCAAGCGAAGTCATAAGCGTGCCCCTCCATGCTCAATGACTTCGCCGTATCAACCACCGCCGGCAATGCCAGCGGTGGTTTTTTGCAATTATAAACGTCACGTTGCACCAAATGCCGCATCGGTGTAAGAACGCCCAAGTTCTAAAAATTGAGACGGATATGCTGACGCAAACAAATAAATCGACGCAAGAGATTGAAAGCCTAATGGCCACGATTGGCCAAAATGCGAAAGCGGCAAGTGGCCCTCTATCAATCGCTTCAGCGCAGCAAAAGAACGACGCATTAGCGGCGATGTCCGATGCTATTCTCAAGAACATCGATGTCATTCTTAGCGCCAATGAATTGGACATGAAAAACGGCATCGAGGCTGATCTTTCGCCTGCAATGCTTGATCGTCTTAAACTCGATAAAGAGCGTATTGAGGCGATAGCAGAAGGCATTCAGTCAATTAGCAAATTGGCAGACCCTATTGGCGAAGTGATCGCTCAGTGGGACCGCCCAAATGGTTTGAACATCGAGCGCGTGCGCACGCCGCTTGGTGTGATCGGCGTCATTTATGAAAGCCGCCCGAATGTAACAGCTGATGCTGGTGCGCTTTGCTTGAAAGCTGGTAATGCTGTCATCTTGCGCGGCGGTTCGGATTCAGTCAATTCATCACGCGCCATTCATGCTTGTTTGGTGAGCGGCTTGAAAAAAGCCGGATTGCCAGAACACGCAATACAGCTTGTACCAACAACAGACCGCGCAGCTGTCGGCGAACTGCTTAAAGGTTTGGGCGGCTGTGTAGACGTGATCGTTCCACGCGGCGGGAAAAGTCTCGTTGGACGCGTTCAAACCGAAGCACGCGTGCCTGTTTTCGCGCATCTTGAAGGTATCTGTCACATCTATGTGGACGGCTCTGCCGATTTGCAGATGGCTGTCGACGTTGTCACAAACGCAAAAATGCGCCGCACAGGCATTTGTGGCTCAGCCGAAACGCTACTTGTGGACCGACAAGTAGCCGCCAGCCACCTCATTCCTATTTTGAAAAGTCTAAAAGAGAAGGGTTGCGAAATCCGCGCCACAGAAGAAATTTGCATTGCCTATCCTGACGCTGTTCCAGCCAAGGAAGAAGATTGGGCAACCGAATATCTTGATGCCATTATCTCGGTGAAAATCGTTGATGGTATTAGCGGCGCTCTTGCCCATATTCAAAAATACTCCTCTGCCCACACAGAAGCTGTGATTGCAGAAGACGAACAGGTCGTTTCGCGCTTTTTCAATGAAGTTGATAGTGCGATTTTGCTACACAACGCTTCAACACAATTCGCTGATGGCGGCGAGTTTGGCATGGGCGCAGAAATCGGCATAGCCACAGGAAAAATGCATGCCCGCGGACCCGTTGGCGTAGAACAGCTGACATCATTTAAATACCGCGTGCATGGCACCGGCCAGATCCGAACCTAAACGCGCGTGGAACACACCAAGGACATCGCCGCAGGCGTTGCAGCGCAATATCTGCGCATGCCCTATGTTGAAAAAGGCATGACCGTTGGGCTTTTTGGCGGGTCTTTCAACCCGCCGCATGATGGGCACCGACTGGTATCGGAAATTGCCTTGCGCAAATTGGGGCTAAACCAATTATGGTGGATGGTCACACCGGGAAATCCACTTAAAGACACATCTAAATTACCAAGCCTAGCGGAAAGAATTGCGCTTTCTGAAAAGCTCAATCATGACCCGCGCATCAAAATAACAGGCTTTGAAGCCTCACTGAATACAGCCTACACGGCCCAAACATTGGCCATGATCCATAAGCGTAATATCGGCGTGAATTTCGTTTGGATTATGGGCGCAGACAATTTAGCCAGCTTTCACAAATGGCAAAATTGGCAGATTATCGCTCAAACATTTCCCATAGCCGTGATTGACCGCCCCGGCTCCACTTTGTCTTATCTATCATCAATCATGGCAAAAACTTTTGATTATGCCCGCGTTGACGAAAATGACGCACCCGCTTTGGCGCGTCTAAAAGCACCCGCATGGACATTTATTCACGGGCCAAGATCGCCACTTTCATCAACAGCAATCCGCGACAAAACAACGAACCAATAACATGCCGCAACTTTGCTCAAGATAGATTGCGTCTTGAAACTGTTATACAGGCATGACTATCTTTACATTATCAGGCAAACGAATCGCCTGATTTGCAAATGTTCCAGAGGAAAGGACCCACTTGAGAACAGCAAACGAAAAGAAGGTTAGCCAACCTTCAGCATCCGAACTCAGCGGCAATGCCACTGCGCAACGGATTTATGATCTTGTGATGGACAGCTTGGATTCAAGCAAAGCCATCGACATCATCCCGATCAACATTCGAGGCAAATCTGCACTGGCCGATTATATGGTTGTTGCATCAGGTACTTCACATAGACATGTGAACGCTGTTGCTGACCAATTGCTTCGCACATTAAAAGAGCAAGGCTTGGGCACGTCCCGCGTCGAAGGTCTTGCAGGCGCCGACTGGGTTTTAGTCGATGCAGGCGATGTAGTTGTGCATATCTTCCGTCCGGAAGTACGCGAATTCTATCAGCTTGAAAAAATCTGGTCAGAAGACGCAGACACGGTGCATTAAAAATACCGTTCCGGTACAGCACCGGAAAGGATTGATTTATGCAGCTGGTTTTATTTTGTGTTGGCCGTCTTAAAAAAGGGCCAGAGCGCGAACTTGTTGAGCGCTATCTTGACCGTGTGGCCAAGACAGGCCCGCAATGCGGCCTGTCTTTTGGCGGCGTAACAGAGATCGTCGAAAGCCGAGCACAAACCGCTGAACAGCGCAAAGCCGAAGAAAGTGCGCGTTGCCGCGAGCTTTTAAGCGACCCACGTTCAGCACTGCTTTTATTTGATGAACGCGGAAAGGCGCTGGGTTCACGCGACTTTGCTGGAAAAATCGGCGATCTTCGCGACCGTGGAATCCAGACCTTGGTGGCCGCAATTGGCGGTCCTGATGGGCATGACCAAAGCCTTGCACAAGAAGCACAAATGGTCGTGGCGCTCGGCAAATTAACTTGGCCTCATCAAGTGGCACGCATTTTGGTGGCCGAGCAGCTCTATCGCGCGAGCGCTATTTTGAACAATCACCCCTATCACCGCGACTAAAAGCCAAGCGCTTAATCATATTTGCGCCCCTTTACACTTTTATCGCAGCGCAAATCATTTAAGGTTAGGCAGGAAACAGGCTTTGATTCTTGGCAACGACATTGGGTAAATTTTTAACAGGGCGATATTGGCTGATGGCGCTCTTCATGTGTGCTTTTACCAGTGCGCAAGCGCAGGCTTTATTGCCTGATGATATGCCGCCCGAAGTTCGTCAAAGCCTACAAAAATCTACCGCAGAATTAAACGCAATCCTTGATGAGCGCGGTGTCACAGAACAACGCGCCAAAGAACTTGAGATTGAGGTCGAAGCAATTCGCAAGGATAGAGCGGCGATTACAGCAGCGCTTATTCAATCTGCCAAAACTGAAAAGAAATTAGCGGCAGATATTTTTCAACTGCAAGAAGATCTGTTGGCGCTTGAAACCCAAAAGGCAGACATTCAAATCGGCCTATGGGAACGCCGCGGCGCATTGGCAGAAGTATTGGCAGCTTTGCAGCGCATGGGCCTTAACCCGCCGCCCGCAATTTTGGTCACGCCCGAAGATGCACTTGGCTCGGTGCGCAGTTCCATTCTTTTAAGTGCAGTGGTGCCGCATATGCGCGCCGAAACCGAAATTTTAATTGCCGACATTCAAGAACTCGATCAGATCACGGGCAGCATTACGTCAGAGCAAGAAAAGCTAAAATCAACGCGCCAAGAGCAAGCCGCAGAACAAAAGCGCCTCACTTTACTTGTCGAAGAAAAGCGCAAAATTGAAGGCCAAACGGCAGCAGAATTAGCCGAACAACAAAAACGCATGGCCGAATTACTTGCACAAGCCGAAAGCATGGAAAGCTTCATTTCTTCGCTAGAAGATGAGGCAGAACGCGTAAAACGAGAAGCTGAAGAAAAACTACGCGCAGAAGAACAAGCGCGCATTGAAGAAGAACAGCGCAAAAAGGCAGAAGCAGAAGCAGCGCGCCTTGCAGCTGAAAAAGCACGTGAAGACGCCGAGCGCGCCAAGCGTGAAGCCGATGAAGCTCAGCAACTTGCTGCCGAACAAGCGCTGCGCGAAGCCGAAACAGCCCGTTTGAATGCCGAGCGCGAACAACGCGAAGCACAAATGCGAATCAATGCCGCGCGTGAACGTGCAGCTGAATTGGCGGCAAAACCAAGCAGTATTGCACCAGCAGCAGCGTTTTCAACGCGCAGCGGCCAATTGGCAAAACCTGTTTCAGGCCGCACAATTACCGCATTTGGCGATGATGACGGACTTGGTCAAAGAGCGCAGGGTGATACATTAGAGACTAGCCCTAACGCGATTGTGACTGCCCCAGCGGATGGGAAAGTGCTATATGCTGGACCATTCCGCGCCTATGGTAACCTATTGATCATTGATGCAGGAGAAGAGTATCATCTTGTCCTTGCCGGTATGGATAGGATAGACGTTGCACAAGGACAATTTGTGCTTGAAGGTGAACCAGTAGGCGCAATGGGCCGTATTAGATTAGCCAGTGTTACGGCTGCGGCGACTAAAAATGACAACCCGACGCTCTATATAGAGTTTAGGAAGAATTCAAAACCGATCGATCCATCACCATGGTGGGAAAAGATCAGTGCGGGAAGGACGTAAATATGCTCCGTAAACTATCTCTGCTGTTCGCAGGTGCACTCATTGGTGCAGGTACAACAGTGCTTGTAGCAGGCCAACCGATGATTAGTGCCAACGCAGCGGGCAATGAGACATACAAAAATCTAGCGATTTTTGGAGATATTTTTGAAAGAGTGCGCAGCAATTACGTCGAAGAGCCAAACGACAGTGAGCTCGTTGAAAATGCAATCAACGGCATGTTGACATCACTTGATCCGCATTCGTCATATCTCAATGCTGAAGATGCTGATGACATGCGCACACAAACCCGCGGTGAGTTTGGCGGTCTTGGCATTGAAGTCACAATGGAAGATGAGCTTGTTAAAGTCATCACACCTATGTTTGAAAGTCCTGCTGAAGAAGCAGGCGTGCTTGCTGGTGACTTTATTTCCAAAATTGACGGCGAAGAAGTCCGCGGCCTAACACTGCAAGATGCGGTCGACAAAATGCGCGGACCCATTAACACACCGATAGTATTGGAACTTCTGCGCAAGGGTGCCGATGCGCCGATTGAAGTGACCATTGTTCGCCAGATCATTACTGTTCAAGCCGTAAAAACGCGCATTGAAGATGACGTTGCATATCTTCGCGTTATTTCTTTTACCGAGCAGACCTATGATGATCTTGCCGAAGGCATCGAAAAGATGACGACGGAAATTGGTGAAGATAAAATCAAAGGCTATGTTGTTGATTTGCGGCTCAATCCGGGCGGTCTTCTCGACCAAGCGATCAACGTATCGGATGCGTTTCTTGAAAAAGGCGTTATCGTTTCAACACGTGGACGCGATGACCGCGACAGCCGCCGCTTCTCTGCCCGTGCAGGTGATCTGGTCAACGGAAAACCCGTTATTGTATTGATCAATGGCGGCTCCGCCTCTGCATCTGAAATTGTCGCTGGCGCTCTGCAAGACCATCGCCGCGCAACGGTTCTGGGCACACAAAGCTTCGGCAAAGGCTCAGTTCAGACGATCATCCCTCTTGGTGAAGGTGGCGCGCTGCGCCTAACCACTGCTCTTTATTACACGCCTTCTGGCATCTCTATTCAGGGCAAAGGTATCACACCGGATATAACGGTTGAGCAAACACTTCCCGAAGAACTTCAGGGCCGTGATTTAACACGCGGCGAATCTGATTTGCGCGGCCATATTACGGGTGACAAAGAAGATGACGAAGGCTCCGGCTCAGTTGCTTATGTACCGCAAGACCCAAAAGAAGATGATCAGCTAACATATGCGCTCGAACTACTGCGCGGAGAGCGCACGGATGAGGCATTTCCGCCAGATCCAAACAAAGCGACATCCAACTGATCTCTAACAATGGTTGGCAAATGCTAGCATTGCCAAAATCGTAACGAGACCTAAGATAGAGGCCACCATCGCTGGTGGCCTTTTTGATTCGATTGATTATGTTCAAGCAGCCTGAAAGTTATTCTAAACGATGAATGATCTAAACGCCCCGCTTGGCAAAAACCTACCGCCAAAAAAGCACGCACCCAAAACGAGCCCCTCGCCGCCAACGGGAAGAGGCTTTGCTCTTATATTAGGCGTTATATTTATCGGCATTTTGGCGCTTAATATTTACACTTTCATTGATACGCACAAAGATACGGGCACCCTTGTTGTGCGCCTGCCTGAACCAGAACCAATTGAAATAGCTGAAGCAGAGTCTGAGCCAGAAACGGACAAGCCCGAGGTTGAAGTCATCTATGGGCAACCCGATGCAAATCTTTCACAAGAGCCGATTATAGCCGCTGAACGTGAAACAATCACGGAAGTTTCGCCGGGCGGTCCGCGCATCATTACAATCCGCGATCCACAGGCGACCGAAATCGGCCAGCCGGATGGCCAACGTCACCGGCCAGTGCAAAGCGCATTGGAGGAAACAGATGCGGGCAAGCTACCCAAACGCACGGATGATGGACGCCGCCCAGTTGATATTTATGCACGGCCTTGGTCAAATGCCGGCGGCAAGCGCATAGCCATTGTCATTGGCGGTCTTGGCCTGTCACAGACGGGCACACAGCGCGCACTGGATCAGTTACCACCAGAAATAACACTCGCCTTTGCCCCAACAGGCAACAGCTTGGACCGGTGGATGGGTGTAGCCCGCAAAAAAGGCCATGAGCTTTTAATGCAAATTCCAATGGAACCGTTCAACTATCCGCAGGTAAACCCCGGCCCGCATACGCTGCGATTGGCTTCAAGCCCTGAAACCAATCTTGAAAACTTGCAATGGGCAATGGCCCGAATGACCAATTATAGCGGCGTTACCAACTATCTTGGCGCGCGCTTCATGGGCGAGAAACAAGCAATAACGCCGATACTAGAGGAGTTGGGCGAGCGCGGCCTCTTATTCTTTAATGACGGCAGCTCTGGCACGGCTGGCAATCTTGGCGCTGATGCTGCGCGCGCGCGCGTTCCCTATGCGGCAGGCAATGTGATTATTGATAGCTCCAATTCGCCAGATGACATTCGCACCAAGCTCAAAGCATTAGAAGCATTGGCCGAGGCACGCGGCACAGCAATTGGCACAGGCTCCGCGCTTGAACTCACGGTGAAAATCGTTGCTGAATGGGCCAACCAAGCTAAAAAGAACGGTTTTGAAATTGTTGGCATCGCCGCGCTTGCAAGCGATCCCGAGCGTAAGCGTTAGATAAGGCACCCAATGGCTAAGAAAGACAAAAAACACATGCGTGCAGAAGATCTTCCATACCGTCCTTGCGTTGGTGTCATGATTCTCAATAAAGAAGGCCTTGTCTGGGCAGGGCGGCGCATCAAAGAAGGCAATACGGAATATTCCGGCTCTCCTCTATTATGGCAAATGCCCCAAGGCGGCATCGATAAGGGCGAAGAACCGATAGAGGCGGCCGCACGCGAACTTTATGAAGAAACCGGCATGACATCGGTCACTCTCATTGAAGAAGCGCCTGAATGGTACAATTATGATTTACCAGCCGATATGATTGGTATTGGCCTTAAAGGAAAATTCCGCGGCCAAAAACAGCGCTGGTTTGCCTATAGATTTTCAGGTGATGAATCCGAAATTCAGATTAACCCACCGCCAGGTGGACACACTGCCGAATTTGATCAATGGGCGTGGAAACCTATGGCTGAGTTGCCAGAGCTGATCGTGCCCTTTAAACGCGGTGTCTATCAAAACGTTGTCGCAGCCTTTGCGCATCTGGCAGGCACCAAAAGCAGCTGACATCTTCACAATGCGGCCGTTCAAAGTTGTATTTTTATAAAACGGTCGCCCAGCAAGGCCCGCACAAGCACGCCACGTTTCAATTGGTCAGGGTTAAAAAGCTTCTAAGGCAAGCAATTGCTTAAAAGAATCTCTAACTGAGCAATCAAATATTAACCAAATGAAACTTAGAACATTAAGATCGAAGAGCCCTGTTTTGGCTTAGGCATGATGCCGCTTTCGCACCCGGTAATCCGGAATGTTGATATCCATCCATTCCATAACGGGACTTTCTATGAGTTCTCCCTCGCTTTCTGTTAATCAGGCGACACAAAATACGAACTCCTCCTCAACTTTGAGGCGCGGTATCTGGTCATTTGCTGGCTTGATCGTGTTGACGCTTGTCGGCACGACGAGTTTTGCGATTTACACTCAATCGCAAAATAATAATGAAAGCCAAAGCATTCAGCAGGTAATCGAGGCGAAAAATCTGGTTTCAGATATTGCCCCGCCGCCAGCATATGCGATCGAAGCTTATGTGAATGTGCTTGAGGCCAATCGTGGCCGCGCCGATATCAAAGCGACTTTCAATGAATTCCAACAGCGCGAAACTGAATATTTGCAGCGTGTGGATCATTGGAAAACATCACCAATTCCAGCCGACATTAAGCAGTCGATTACTGTGGACGCACCCGCTGCGTTACAAGATTTCTGGCAGCAATCAAAAGAGGTCGTCTTTCCGATCCTTTTGAAAGAAGGCGCACGATCAGCTGTAGATGGCTCAAAGCTCAATGCAGCTTTAATGCAAATCGAAAATTCATTTAGCAATCACCGCGATATCGTCGCCTCTGCCACAACACAGGCGCAGCAATATCTTGATAGCAACGCCGCATCAGCTCAAACAGCTGAAGGCATGAGCGATTGGACATTCCCAGCGCTTGCTGGCCTGATAGGCCTTATGGTTCTTGCTGCTCTTTATGGGCTCAGCCGCAATGTTCTAACGCCGCTTGGCGCGATTGCACGCCATTCTGAAGGCCTGACAAAAGGCGAAGATTTAGGCGAAATCCCGTTCATCGAGCGCAAAAATGAAATTGGTTTCATTGCCAGCGCGCTAAACACAATAAAGCATACAAACTCTGATTCATTGACTGCACAAAGACTCATTAATGAAGAGCGTGAACGTGCTTCAAAACTTTCAGAAGAAATCACAAAAGAACGCGAAAAGCGTGATGCCGAAACAGCCAAGGCTGTCAGCCAAATAGGCGCTTCTTTAAACCGCATGGCAAAAGGTGATTTCACTGGCACGGTTGATACCCCGTTCACAGGCGAATTGGAAAAACTACGCGCAGACATCAATGCCACGCTGGCACAAATCTCACAAACATTCGGCCGTATCGTCAACACGACAGAAAGCCTTGGAACAGGCGTGCTTGAGATTGTCACAGCGTCTGACGATCTTTCTGTTCGCACCGAACGCCAAGCGGCATCTTTAGAAGAAACAGCTGCGACACTCACACAGATCACTGCCACCGTTAAAAAATCATCTGAGGGTGCAAAACACACCAAAACAGTGGTTGAGACGGCCAAAGAAGATGCAATGCAAAGCGGTGAAGTGGTTGAAAAAGCCCTTTCCGCGATGAGCGAGATTGAAAAATCTGCCAAGGAAATCAATCAGATCATTTCGGTCATTGATGAGATTGCCTTCCAGACCAACTTGCTTGCATTGAACGCAGGCGTAGAGGCTGCCCGTGCAGGCGATGCAGGCAAAGGCTTTGCTGTTGTTGCATCAGAAGTGCGTGCCCTTGCCCAGCGCTCTGCCGAAGCGGCAAAAGAGATCAAAGGCTTGATTTCAAAATCCAGCGTACAGGTTAAAGACGGCTCCCAGCTTGTGGGCAAAACCGGCGAAACACTGCACCGTATTGCAGATCAAGTTATTCACATATCTGAGGTTGTTGACCAAATCGTCAGCGGTGCGGACGAGCAGTTCCAGTCCTTGAACGAACTCAACGCCGCTGTCAGCGATCTTGATTCTGGCACACAGCAAAATGCTGCCATGGCAGAAGAAGCAACTGCCGCCTGTCATTCACTCAAGGCAGAAGCATCAGAACTCACTGATTTAATCAAGACGTTCAAGATTTCTGGCAATACAACTTTCGCGCCACGCGCACCTATCCAGCCACCCGTAAGACCGGCCGCTAAAATTGCGCCAAGCGCACCGAAAGCACGCACTGCGCCAACGGCTCCGCTTGCACCCAACGCAATTAGAAAACCAGCGCCGATAGAGCCGCGCAAATTCGTTGCATCTGCCAAACCTGTGGCGATTAACGAAAAAACCACGCAGCACCACGCGCCAGCGCCCTCGCCTGCCAAAAACCTAATTTCAAAAGTCTCCAGTGCTTTTGCGCCAAACACGCAAGGCAATACCGCACTGCAAGACGATGACTGGACGGAGTTTTAAGATATGACAGATCAAGAAATGGACTTGAGTATCGATCTCGATATGTCCGATCTATCGCCCGCGCTAAATACAGGTGAGCAGTCGAACCTAGCAATCGATGCAAAGCTATCTGGCGAAAATGTTGAAGCGCTCATCAGCGATATTCTAGCATTGCGTTACAAAGATTTGAACATCGACGCGAGCGCTGTTGAGCAAGCCGATACGCCCTGCATTGAGGCGCTGATATCGGCATCAAAACAATGGGCGCTTGATGGATTTTCTCTGACTTTTTCAGCCATATCTGAAAATTTCATAGCCATACTTTCTACATTAGGTCTGGATCAATCTGATCTGGAAACAGGAGAATTGAAATGACGACGACAGTCCTTGCGGTCGATGATTCACGCACGATGCGCCAGATGCTTGAGCATTGCCTCAAAGGTGCAGGTTTCAATGTAGTTTTGGCAGAAGATGGCGCAGATGGCTTGGAAAAGCTTGCAGCCAACGACCCAAAAGTCATTATCACCGACATCAATATGCCTGTCATGGATGGCTTTGAGTTTATCGAAGCGGTGCGCGGCGGTGACAATAAATCACGCCTGCCAATCCTCGTCCTGACAACTGAAAGCGATGCGGCGAAAAAAGAACGGGCCCGCAACGCAGGCGCAACGGGCTGGATTGTGAAACCATTTGATCCTGAAAAGCTCATTGGCGCTGTCAAACGCGTTATGCCGTAAGGGGAACGACTCATGAATATGGATGCAATCAAAGACACGTATTTTGCCGAATGTGGCGACCAGCTTGCTGAGCTAGAGTCGGGCCTCTTCGACATGTCGAACGGCGATACGGACCCAGAGATTATCAACTCGGTTTTCCGCGCGGTTCACTCGATCAAGGGTGGCGCGGGAGCATTTGCGCTTGATGACTTGGTGAGCTTTGCTCATGTCTTTGAAAATGCATTAGACGTCATCCGCTCGGACAATTCCCAATCAAGCCCTCAGCGTATCGACCTTTTGTTGCGCTGCGCCGATGTGTTGACGGATATTGTGGCAGTTGCGCGCGATGGCGGCGACAAAATTCCTTGCGAAGAAATAACCCAAGCGCTTGAAACTGAATTCAATCTCGAAGCTGAAGACGAAAACGCAGAAGAAACCGTTTTTGATGCGGTGCCAATTTCACTCGATGCCTTTGATTTCGATGATTTTGGAACCCCGCCAAAAGCATTTCAAATCGCGTTTGCACCGCAAAACGAACTCTATTTGCATGGCCATGATCCACAGCGTATTTTCCGCGAAGTTGCGGAGCTCGGCACCTGCACAGCGAAAGCTGACATAAGCAATGTCCCGCCGTTAGATGGTTATGATCCAAAGGTGACGAACCTTAGCTGGAACCTAACGGTTGAAACAGATGCCACTCTTTCAGCTGTAAAAACCCCGTTTGAATGGGTCGAAGATTTCTGCACGCTCGATATTCAAGAGCCCGAAGAAGAGGCATTTGAGGGCGGCGCTGATATTAGCGACTTCCTTGGCGGCCTTGATCTGGATGTTGATACGTCCCAGTTCGACGATGATGCACCAGAAGAAGCACCTGCAGATTTCGGTGCACCTGTTGATATTGAATTGCCCGAAGCACCGCTTGAACTTGTTGAGACAAAAGAAGCAGCACCTGAAGCCAGCAAAGATCGCCAAACAGCATCAAAGCCAATCCGCGTGGATTCGGCCAAGGTTGACCGCCTGATCAACCTTATGGGCGAAATGGTAATCAGCCAATCCATGCTAACCATGCAGATCAACGATGCCGGATTTGCCTCTGGCACACCGGCCGGTCTTGCGCTTGTTGAATTGCAAAACCTAACCCGTGACATCCAGTCTAGCGTGATGGCTATTCGTGCGCAGCCGATTAAACCTGTGTTCATGCGCATGTCACGCGTTGTGCGCGAAGTTGCCAATGCGACAGGCAAAAAAGCCAATCTGGTGCTTGAGGGTGAATCAACAGAAGTTGATACAACCGTCATTGAAGGTCTATCCGATCCCCTCACTCATATGATCCGTAACTCCGTTGATCATGGCATCGAAAGCGCAGAAAAACGCATTGCCGCTGGCAAACCAGAAGTGGGCGAAATCAGGCTTTCTGCTTCTCATAGTTCAGGCAGCATCGTCATCGAAATTCGCGACGATGGCGCAGGGATTAATCGGCCAAAAGTTCTCGAAATCGCGCGCAAAAAAGGCATCGTCTCACAAGACGCTAAACTTTCAGACGACGAGATCGACAACCTTATTTTTGCACCAGGTTTTTCAACGTCAGATGAAATTACCGATGTTTCTGGTCGCGGTGTCGGCATGGATGTTGTGCGCCAGTCCATTCAAGGGCTGGGTGGCCGCGTTCTTATCTCGTCAGAACCCGGCAAAGGCTCGCACTTTACGCTGCACCTGCCGCTAACGCTCGCCATCCTTGATGGTATGCTGGTTAAAACATCCGAGCAAATTCTCGTATTGCCGGTCACATCCGTTATCGAAACCATCATCTTCAACAAAGAAGATGTGTTCACGATTGGCGAAGGCAACCGCGTCTTGAAACTGCGCGGCCAATTGGTGCCGCTCATTGATATTGGGCACAGCCTTGGCTTTAGCGAAAAAACAACCGATTGGGAAAACGCCACCGTCGTTGTGGTTGAGTCGCGCAAGAACGAAATGAGCGCGCTGGTTGTTGATTCAATCGTTGGCCAGCAACAGGTCGTCATTAAAAGCATGGAAAGCAATTACAAACGCATTCCAAGCATTGCAGCAGCTACAATACTGGGCAGTGGACGCATCGCATTAATTCTCGATGTCGATGATATCGTTAGCCGCAAGGCAAAAGAAGTCCCTGTTCAGCAAACCCCGAAACTCGAAAAAATCGCCTAGAAGGAAACTGATATGTCCGATGTAAACAGCAAGCATGAAGAGTTTATCGTCTTTCGCGTAGGCGAACAGGAGTTCTGCGTAGAGATCACATCTACACGCGAAATCCGTGGGTGGACGCCATCAACCGTTCTTCCCCATTCACCAGATTATCTGCTCGGTGTTATCAATCTGCGCGGCACAATTTTGCCAATCGTGGATCTGGCAAAGCGCCTTGGCCTTCACTCTGAAGGCCCAACGGAACGCCATGTCGTTATCGTGGTGCAAGTGAAGAACAAAATGGTCGGCCTTTTGGTCAATTCCGTGTCAGACATTTTGGAAGTCAAAGCAGAAGATTTGCGCGATGTGCCTGACCTAGACAATCAAGTTGCCGCTGAGTTTTTCGGCCGTGTTGTTGTCTTGGAAGAGCGCATCATTTGTGAAGTCCGACTTGATCGCCTTGTGCCAGATGAAGTGGAACTTGCGGCATGAACGCAGCCCTCGAACTCGCACCGAGCGTCCAAAACGCCTTTGCAAGTCCGGAGTTAAGTCTCGCTGATTTTGCTACGATCGCAAAGATCGTTCAAGATCTAAGTGGTATTCAGCTCAGTGAGCGTAAGTTGGGATTGGTCAAATCTCGATTGCAAAAGCGATTGCGTGTGCAGCGCCTATCTGATTTTGGCTCTTACATACGTCTGGTGCAATCACCGGATGGACGTGATGAGTTAGAAGAACTCATATGCGCGATCTCGACCAATGTGACCGGCTTCAATCGTGAGCCGCATCATTTCACACACTTCCGTGAAAAATTGGTCGAAAAACTCGCCAAAAAGCTGACCAATGGTGAATCTGTCCGCATATGGTCGGCTGGCTGCTCAAACGGCAGCGAAGCCCACACGATTGCCTGCGCCATGCTGGACGCTTTTCCAAAAGTTGCAAATTACGACTTCCGTATTCTGGCAACAGACATCGACAAATATTCTTTAAATGTTGGTCGCAGCGGCCTTTATAGCGCGGATATGGTGTCAAAGATGCCAAGCAACACGCTATCAAAATGGTTTAAAGTCACCGACGGCTCTTACCAGTTAGCCCAAGCACCACGTGATTTGGTCTCGTTCAAACATCTAAACCTGATGAATTCATGGCCGTTAAAGCGCAAATATGATGCCATTTTCTGCCGCAACGTACTGATCTATTTTTCGCATGAAGATCAGGAAAAACTGTTCAACAAATTTGCAGATCACCTTCTACCTGAAGGACAATTTTTTATCGGTCATTCCGAACGCGTTATCGGTTCTGCTACGGGTAAGTTTAAATCCATTGGCTCGACCACCTATGAACGCACACTACGAGGTTCGAATTAATGGCCGTTAAAGTGCTCATCATTGATGATTCAAAATCAATGCAGCGATTGCTCGCAGCTATTCTGTCTGATGATCCGATGATCGATGTCATTGGCATGGCATCGGACCCTTATGAAGCACGCGCCATGATTAAGGAGCTGAACCCTGATGTTCTGACCCTTGATATTGAAATGCCAAAAATGAATGGCCTGCAATTTCTATCCAAAGTCATGACATTGCGTCCAATGCCGGTGGTGATGATTTCCAGCCACACAGGCAGAGGCACAGAACTGTCGCTTGAAGCATTGTCGCAGGGCGCATTTTGCTGCCTGCCAAAACCGCGCATTGATGATGAAGCAGCGCTTCGCGAAATCTGCGCGATGGTAAAATCGGCCGCTCAATCAAGCGCAGCGATTGCGCGTAATGCCAAACAACCCGCGGCCTTAACCGCAAAGCCGGAACGCATCAGATCTGGTACAATGCCGGAAATCATTGCCATTGGCTCATCGACCGGCGGTGTAGAAGCCTTAACGACTTTGTTTAAATCCTTTCCGGCCGATTGCCCGCCAACCGTTGTAACGCAGCATATGCCTGCCACTTTCACAAAGAGTTTTGCAGAGCGGTTAAACAAAATATGCAAGCCGAATGTTAGCGAGGCAAGCAATCTAACGGTTTTAGAGCCGGGCAATATTTACATTGCACCGGGCGCGGTTGGTCACACCAAGATCATCAAGACCGATAAGCTGCGCACACGCGTCAGCCCCGGTGAGCCCGTTGATGGCCATATGCCATCGGTCAATGTACTTTTTGATTCACTGGCGGAAACCGGATGTAAAAATATCTGCTCAGCGCTCCTTACGGGCATGGGCAGTGACGGCGCAAATGGACTTTTGCACTTGAAAGAAGCTGGCGCAAAAACAATTGCACAAGACGAACGAACAAGTCTCGTATACGGCATGCCTAAGGCGGCGCATATGCTGGGGGCAGCGAGCTTTGTATTACCAATAACAAAAATAGCAGACGCATTGCTCAGTTACTGAGCAATATACAGGAGGTCCAAATGGCAACTAAAGATGTATTAAGGGTGATGGTCGTAGACGACCATGTGACGAGCCGAATGGTTACGGTTGAAGCGCTCGAAGGGCTTGGCATCCGCAACATTGTGCATGCGAAAGATGGCCGCGAAGCATTTACAAAACTATCAGCCGCACCTGTGCATCTGATTATTTCAGACGTGTACATGCCTGATGTTGATGGGTTGCAATTGGTCAAAGCGCTACGCGCACATCCAAAACTGCAAAAAACAGGCATCATTTTGATGACCGGTCGAAAAGACGAAAAAATTGTAAAGCTCGCACAGCAGTTTCAAGTGAACATGGTGCTCGCAAAACCATTTACAGAAGCCAGCTTGCGATCAGCCATTGAGTCTGTTGTCGGACGACTGAACTAATGTTTGACAACATGGTCAAAGTGTCGGTCATGCAGCGTTCGCATCATGTATCAAGCGACGCCAACACCGTCTTGTCAGCCGTTCTGGGCTCCTGCGTTGCTGTTTGTGCTTTCGATGCGACCATGGGCATTGGCGGCATGAACCATATGCTGCTTCCTGACGCGCGCGAAAAAGATCAAAACGCAAGCAGCACGCTTTATGGTGCCAACCTCATGGAGCTCTTGCTGAATGATCTTTATAAGCAAGGCGCACGCAGGCAGTATCTTCAGTTCAAATTATTTGGTGGTGGAAAATTGTCGAGCAATGGCTTTGATGCCGGCGAACGCAATATCAACTTCATCAGTGAATTTGTTAAGAATGAAGGGCTAAATGTCATATCATCGAGCCTTGGCGGAAACGCCGGACGCCGGATTGAATTTCATCCTGCAACCGGACGCTCACGGCAAAAATTATTAATCGACAAACCGGTCGAAAGCATTGCGCTGCAAACTGAGATCATACCTGAAACAGGTACAATGGAGCTATTCTAGTGACTGATAATAAAACAAATACACAGCACGATGATGCCATCAATATAATTGCGGCTGAATTGCTGTCCATCGCGAATGAAATTGAAGAACTGCCTTCATTTGATCCAAGCGAATTGACCAATGAAAAAATGATGCAGTTGCAGAAGATTGATTTTTGCAGCCAGCGTTTGCGCGAAGTTTCAAAACTGGTTGTTGAGTTTGCGGAGCAATCGCACCAAGACCAGATCACGCTTTTAAAGATCCTCGCTTCCAGCGCTAAGCTTGAACATACGCGCGATCTTTTTGTACAACGTAAAATTGGCTAGAACCAAGCAGATGTGCTGCTCCAAGTTCTGAAGAGAAGAAATTCTCACAAAATTCTGCTCATTTAATTTTGAGGCAAGCGAGCAAGGCACCGCTGACAAGCAGCATGCTTAAAAGTTCTCGCCACCTGCATTTAAGCAGTGAACGTAAAATCGTGCGCGATAGGCTAATCGATCATTTCTAAAGTTAAAATTGACGCGATTAACAAACAGCCACTTACCAACACTACTAACATCGGAGTATTCATCCTAAATCTATGCAATCATTGCAGTTTTATGATGCCCGACATGCCTTGCCCGTAGCTGTCTCTATAAATACAGCAATAAATCCACAGCGCTTAATGATTCCAGCGTGGGGCAAGCAGCACGACCTATGTTGAGAATATTATTATCGCTTGGCTATTTTATTCATGAACACTGTCGTTTCAAACATCGTCCTACCTGCTGCATGCGCTTTAGTGTTCTGCGGCGCAGCTTTCATGGGCATTTCTGTAGAACCCAGCGGCCATAATCAGGCCGTGATTGATAATGGCAAACTGAAAAAAGAAGAAGTTGCAACGGTTCAACATTCTTTCCCAGTTTTCTACCAAAATGAAAAAACGGGCCATTGCGTTCTGGGCATCCGTACGCCTGTTGAAAAATCCAAAGATCAATATGCAGATGCAAAAAGCGTCAAGCAACGCAAAGAAATCTATACAAAAGCGTCCACAATTCTAGCAAATGCAGAAGATGGTGATGCAGTGTGTGCTGATCTGTTTAGCGCAGCAGCAGCTATTGCCGATGTAGAAGAATATGTATTCCTACTAAAATAGGACTATTCGTTAGTATCGTTCGCAGCATTACCGCTAATGTTATCATCAATAAGCAGAGCATCATTTTGCAAGATATCTAGCTGCGAAATCGTAACGCTATCGACCATTTGAACACCAAGCTCGATGTTTATTTTGTTCAATAGTCCTTCTTCGGTTTCACCGAAAATACGATACGTATTGTTTGTATTAAGCGATGCCGCTGTCGCAATCAAATGTCTGTAGATAGCATCTGTCAGATAGGTCTCAAGATTGAGGTCAAAACGTTTGGCCTCTTCCTCATTAATCTGCACCAAAAAGCGCGACAGCAAATAACCATCAACCTGATTATCCACGATCAACGGCACGGCGATTAATTCGAGTTCAAGATAACGATCTTGCTTATCTTCACTGCCATCAGCATGTATGCTGGCCGGATCATGCGCTGCATTATCAGGTAATAGCCCAGCCCATGCCCCGCCAGCAACGCTGGCCAGAACACCAAGCGCTGTGATGTTTCCTAGTAAAGACATTCCTACAGGCTGCGATAAGCGGCATAGGTGCCGTCTTTGCTGCTTGCCTGCGCAAGATTGCCTAGAATGTCCACGATCTCTTTAGAGGCGTTGATTTGAACCGCCAGACGGCGCTCGTTTTTATCCGCAGCCTCTTTGAGTTTTTTCAACTCACTCAAAGCTTCTAGGTCTTGCGGGCCAAGCACAACATCTTCCATCGCGATGCTTAGCTCAAACAAGTAACGGTTTTTGCGCGCAACCAGATCAGATACATCTGAGCTGGGAGAAGCTGTCAGCAATTGCGTTTCTTCGTCCATCACTGCAGTGGCACGGCGTAGCAGGTTTATTAAAGTCGTATTCGCAGCTTTATCAGTCTTTTTCATTTTTACTTTGCGTTGCGCAGCCATAATGCGTCCTACCTATTTAGATGTTTTTGGGGTTTCAGCAGTGTCTTTTGTAACCAGTTCCGCAATGCCAAAATCTGCTGATTTAACCATCAATTGAGCAATCTGGTCAGACATCATTGAGCGCCACACATCGCCTGAAAATCCATCGCCAAAATACTCGCTGTCTTTCGGCATAATATCAGCCACCATTTGTGACATGACCATCGCTTCAAATTTCTTAGCTGGAGAAAGAGCTGTCTCGCCAACACTGCGTTCCTGCCTTAAGCTTTGCGTTTTTTCAGCACCATTGAGCTTTGCAATTTGCGACGGCTTGTCACCTAAAATGCTTGCGATGGAATTGACTGCCACGTCCATTTGACTGCGCTTTCAATGAAAAGAACCTATAGCCTAATCTAGATCAGCAATCTTGCCTGAACCTGTGGATTGACCATATTTTGATGCGCGTAAATCAATCTGCTCGCTTTGTTCAATTGCTTCGAATTCTTTCAAAGCGCGCGCCCGTTCTTCGCGAACACCGTCACGGGTTTTTTCAAGCTTTTTGCTTTCGGAAAAAGATTCTTGCACCTTCTGCGCCACATGTTTTTCCATGTGTTTAAGGCTGGTTTCCAGCGTGCGAAGCCGGTCATAGGTAAGCTTTGGAAAAAGACGTTCTGCAACGCTGCCTTCATCGAGCGCCGCCAAAAGGCTTGCCCTTTCAACAGCGATTGCGTGCTTCTGTCGCTGCGCAAAAGCGAGTTCGCGTTCTGCTTTTTCCTGCCGCATCTTTTGCAATTTTAAAATGCGTTGTTTTGTATCTAATCGAGATTTCATCGCACACCCAACTCAAACACTGTCGGCAATGCCGATACAAACAAGCTGAGCATATAAGGAATTGAGAAGTACAAAATAAACAATGCCCCAAACAGCATGAACGGCAAGGCGATGAAGTATAGTGGAATTTGCACCGCCAATTTATTAATGAAGCCAACGGCAAGGTTGACGATAATCGCAAAGCCAATAAACGGGCTACCAAGCTGCAAGGCGATCATAAAGCTCTCGCGCAAAACATCGGTCAAGCCCACCAATAGCAAGCGCACATTGGGCGCCTCATCTATCGGTCTGACTTGGTAAGTATCAATCAATGCAGACAAGACCAGATGATGAAAATCAAAGATGAAAAGCATTGTCAGCGCACTAAATGAAATCAGTGACGTCAGCGAAGACTGCGCATCGGTTCCCTCAATCGGCGCACCAAGCATACCGCCAAATCCGACAGTCATTGCCACGCCGCCAGCGATAAATTCTAGCGCTAAAAGATAAACCCGCACGATCAAACCAAAATACGCACCGATGAGCGTTTCGCGGAAAATCGAAAGCAGCAACAAATCATTTGGCAGCTGCCCACCTGGCGTTTCAGGCATCATCAAACTTGTCAGGGCGAAAGAAATTGTAACGGCGGCAAACAGCCGAATCTGCGGCGAAACCCGCATACTTGAAAGACCGGGCAAAAGCATAAAGCACGCGCCAACACGGCAAAAAACGAGAAAGAACGCCGTGATATCACCAGCGACACTTGCAATCATGAAATTGAGCCAAGAATATTGATCTCAATACCCTTGCCTATTTCCACATGCGAAATAACCGGCATATCAGCATGTAGCCGCTCGATAATCATGCGCACATAAGGACGCGCATCAGGCGATGTAACAATCGCAAACTGATTATGTTTCGTACGAAGATCCTTGATCATGTCGTCCGCTTCCTTGCTGAAATCTTCCAGCAATCTTGGATCAATATCAAACTGCACCAACTCACCAGATGCATCACGTTTCAAGCTTTCACGGAAAGCCATTTCCCAGCGGTTGCCAAGGCGCAATAGTTTCAGCACACCGTTCTCGGTCAAGTCGCCACATAGCTGCTGTGAAATACGGCTGCGCACATGTTCAACAATCGCTTCTGATTTGCGCACGCTTGGCGCAATTTCTGCAATGGCTTCACTGATAAGCGTCAGGTTTCTAATCGACACGCGCTCGGCAAGCAGTAGCTTTAACACCGACTGGAAACCTGGATAGCTGATATGCGTCGAACACACATCATCAATCAACTTACGGTAATCACCATCCATTTGCGCAACGAGCTGTTTGACGACGGTAAACGACAAGAGTTGCGGCAGGTTGTTACGGATCACTTCGCTCAAATGGGTAAGCAGAACCGATAAATTGTCTGCCGTTTGAAGCCCAAGCGCACGCACATCCGCAGAAAATGTTTCAGGAATAGACAATGCATCAACACCGTAAGCCGGATCTTTGATCGGCTCTTTCGGCATATTGTTAAGTTGTGGGTGCGTACCAAACACCATCAAATCGCCCAAATGCAATTTGTACTCAGCCACCACCGTGCCATGTACTTTGATCTGATATGATTTTGGATCAATCGAGAAGTCATCGGTGACCTGAATTTCAGGCACAACAAAGCCGTACTCAACCGCAAAACGCTTACGCATTTTCTTCATGCGGTGCGCAATTTCTTGCTTCTTAGGCAACATGCGTGCGGCAAGCTGCTTGCCCATCACCAATTCAACTTCAACCGTGCGTAGCGATTCCTTAACGGTGTCGCGTTCAGCAGATTGCTTTTCAATCAGATTATTCTCAATTATTTTTGCTTCTTCATTGGCACGGCGTTCTTCAACAATCGGCTTGATATAACCAACAGAGACCATGAGGAGCGCCAACATCAGGAATGGCAATGCGGGCAGTCCTGGCATCAGGCCAAGAATGGCGAGCATAATACCGGCCACAAAAAGTGCCCGTGGATATCCGCCAAGCTGATCAAGAACAGCTTTTTCTGCCGAGCCAGTTGTACCGCCTTTTGAAACAAGAAGACCCGCAGCAAGCGAAACCACAAGCGCAGGGATCTGCGATACCAGACCATCGCCCACAGAAAGCTTTGTGAAGATGTCTGCCGCTTCGCCAATGCTCATGTCATAACGGGTAACACCAATGATGATGCCGCCGAAAATATTGACCGCTGTAATAATAAGACCGGCAATCGCATCACCGCGCACAAATTTAGATGCACCATCCATCGAGCCAAAGAACGAGCTTTCCTGCTCCAGTTCTTTACGCCTTGCACGGGCTTCAGCATCATCAATTGCGCCCGCTGAAAGGTCAGCATCAATCGACATCTGTTTGCCGGGAATAGCATCAAGCGTAAAACGTGCGCCCACTTCCGCAATACGCGTCGCACCTTTTGTAATCACCATAAAGTTGACGATGATAAGGATCATAAACACGACAAGGCCGATGACGAAATCACCGCCCATAACAAATTGCGAGAAGCCGCCGATGACATTGCCCGCAGCATCCGTGCCTTCATGACCGTTAGATAAAATAACGCGGGTTGTCGCAATGTTAAGCGACAGCCGGATCATGGTGACGATCAGCAAAATTGTCGGGAATGAAGAAAAATCAAGTGGTTTTGAAATCCACAAGGCGACCATCAAAATCAAAACGGAGATCGCGATAGAAAACGCTAATCCCAAGTCGATCAAAAATGTCGGAACCGGCAAAAATAGGATTGTCAGCATCATGACAATCACAACCGCAAATCCAATATCGCGGCCGTGGAAACCCGGCTTTACTGCTGCTGTGTGGTTTGCTGACAAAACCGTCCCTCAAGATCAATCATTGATGAGATCAACCTAGGCGGTCAAACTTGTGCGAAGTAGGCGTGGCCACAAAAAGTGGCCCGCAAATCATAGATCAAGGGAAATCTAAAAGCCGGTTTCGATTCTTGAATATAAAACGTCGGTTAATCGGCCAATTTGAGAGCCCATAAAGGGAGCAGCAATTGAAAGTGCGAGAAAAATCGCAATAATTTTAGGCACGAAGGTCAGGGTAATTTCCTGGACCTGTGTCAAAGCCTGCAACAAAGCAATGGAAAGGCCGACCACCATTGCTGAAATAACGGCAGGTCCTGACACAAGGATGGTTATCCAAATGGCAAATTGAACCAGATCAAGGACGTCAGCCTGGTTCACTGTCAGAAATCCTAACACCGCTAGAGACTATGACACGCTCGCCAGATTGCAGCGTCGCGATAATGCCATCATCCAGAACCTGAACTTCAGAAACAACGCCAGCAATTGAATCATCTGGCGAACTGATATGCTTGCCGATAAGAGAACCGGCTTGCTCAAGATAGCCAGCTTTCAAAATCGTATCGAGCGTTGCGCGCATTTGCACTGATTGCTCAACATTCGAGAACGAAGCCAATTGAGCCATATATTCACTGGATTTCATCGGCTCGGTCGGGTCTTGATTTTTAAGCTGTGCGACCATTAGCGTTAGAAACGCATCATAATCTACCGTTGCCTTTTTTTGCGCAGTTTGCGTGCTCGCGCTGCCAGTTACACTGGTACCTTGTACTGCATCAACCATCAGCTTGCATTCCTTAGTTGTTCATAAACCGGTTTTTCCAACACCACAGGATCAACTCTATTTGCAAGAATTTCCTCTTCGATGTCATAGAGCGCGCGAATAGATTTCAACGCCTCATAATAGCGCTCTTCACCAACCATCTGATCAACATGCTTGAGACCAGAAAGAACTTTCTGATTGTCGAAAGTTTTCAAAAGCGTTGGCAATGTGTCACGGAAATGCGGCGTTACTGTATCGCGGTCTTTTGGTGATATAACCATAACCTGCACGATGAAATATAACTGACGCAAAGGTGTCGTTGCTTCTTCAGCTTGCAACACATGGCTTTCAAGCAAAAAATCCACATCATTAAGAAGCTCGATAGATACTTTACGGTCAACGCGAAAAACTGCGCCATTGATAAAAAATCGTTCGTTCGCTTTTAAGAATATTTTGAACGTACCCGCCATCAGAGCCCCCCTTTGATGATTTGTGAAACGCCAATAATTCCTTCAATTTTGCCGGAATCCCCCTGCCTAACGGCTTCACATTCCTGCAAAATCCAAATACCGACTGAAATTATTCCGGCCCGCAGATCTTTGGTCAGTGTGTTGTCTTCACTGGCCAAATCTTCAAGCACGATGCTCCAGAAACGGCCTGCAAAATGCACAGCTTCAATTTCTGCCATTGAGCCTGAACCTTCGGCCTGTGCCTTTTCGAAAAGCAGAATGCTGCGGTCAAGCAACTCACGCTCGCGTGAGCGTGCATCTACTGCCGAGTCCTGTTCTACTTCTGAATATCTAAGCACTATCATTATCCATCCAATCGAGTGGCAAAATTAACGCAAATACTGCATCAGACTCAGGTTCTGAATGCGCGCGGTCACCGAATAGGAAACCTCGATTTGCGTGAGTAAAGAGTTGACTTGAATGGCCGTCTCATAAGGATCGACACCATCAAGATCGATGACAAAAGTTTCAAGCAGTGATTTCTTAACTTCAAGTGCCGCACTGGCACGCTCAACCCGCTCTTGTGAAAGTCCAATGGTGCCGCGCATCTTAGTGATGCCGCCATTGGCTTCAGTCACATTTTCAACGACATATTTGCCAACCGCATCAAGCGCACTGTCGCCCAATTGACTGTTGTACATTTCAGAAGCCAAGATCGTGCTGAACATCAGTTTTTGGACTGATTCTTCATTCGCGCTAATACTTGTTTTAACTGTCACACCGTCAGAAACCCGCACATCTGGCACATCACTGCTAGCGTTTGACATGCCGCCTGCCCACTGCGTGGAAAGAAAGTCAGCTTCAGCACTAACCAGAAATGTTTCCATATCTGCTTTGCTAATATTGGCTGCCAAAGGTGAATCAATTGGGAAGCCAAAAGCAGTAGCAAACTGGCCTCTAAATGCGGTCTGCGCTGGCGAGCCCTCATAATCATTTATGGGAACAGCATCAGAATTTTCGCCGCCAAAAACAAACACACCGCCAACAGTAGCATTGAGGCTAGCTGTCATTTCAGCGATACCGCTTTTCGCGGTAATCGCAACAGCGCCTTTTTGCGAATTATTGCCAAGTACAAGGCTTATCGCTTCGATTAGATTATCGCCGACTGCAGTCAATTGGCCCATAGAGGATTGAGAGGTTCGCATACGAACCGAAACCAAATCATTGGTATCAGTTAGACGTTTAATCACGGAAATGTCGTGCCGCAGTGAAGCAAGTTCACCCGTTTTTGAACCAAGCGCTAATCCTGAATCTGCATTACGACCAGTCACGGTTTCAAGCTGCAAATCCGGCAATGTGCGCTGCATACTGGCCGTCGAATTACGAAGACCAAAATTAATTGCTGCGGTTGATACGTATGATGCTTTCATGGTTTAGCCCACCGACTGGAGAAGAGTAGTGTACATATTGTTAACCGTCGTCATCACCCGTGCCGAGGCCTGATAAGATTGCTCAAGCTCAATCAGCATCGACAATTCCTCATCGAGATTAACACCCTGATTTGATGACAGAGCGGTTTCCAAACGATCGCTAAGCGCCTGTTTACTTTCCGCCGCACGCGTTGCTGTTGAACGCACGCCGTCCAACCAGCCAATTGATGATTGCGCATAACCAGCAAGAGAATAACTACCAGCCAAACCGAAAGAAGGATCCGTTGTTATGGTCTGGCCAATACTTTCAATGTAGCTGTTAAGGCGCGTTGAAAACGCAGCACCGCCATTGGTGTTTTGAACATAGCTGGCACCATTGGCGCCGCCGTCGCGAAGCAAGTCTGCACTGCCGCCGACAGATGGATCAAATGCAGCATTCACTGAAAGTGTAAGTGCAATGCCACTAACCGCTGTCGCGCCGCCAGGGACTGCTGGACCACCCGAATAAGTAAACAGTCCAGCAAGTGCAGGACCGACGCCGCCAGATTGGTCCGTTTCGGAAAATTGCACAATCAAGCCGCGTGCAATCTCATCAAGCTGGCCTTGAACCTGCTCGGCAATATCATCACGCATTTGCAATTTTGCGGCTAGCGAGCCGATAGCATTGGTGCTGGCACCCGAACCAGATGTCAAAGGCACGCCATCAATGTAGATTTGATTACCAGCATTGCCGGGCGAATAGGACGCCGTTGGCTCAAAGCTAACTTTGCGCGGCAGCGTTTCAAATAATGTTACGCCTTCGCTTGTGTAGATCTGCAAGTCATTGTTGTCGCGTGTATTCGTTGAAATAGAAATATATTGCGATATTTCCTTGAGAAGTGTGTCACGAGTATCCAGCGCATCATTGACGTCTTGGCCTGTGACAGTACCCCGTACAATTTCGTCATTGGCGATTTTGAACTTGTCGAGCAAAGCATTAACAGTTTCAACGCCGCTTGATATTTCACTATCAAGCCGTGTGCGATAGCTTTGAACAGCAACTGAAGCATCACTGATACCATTGGCAAGTTCTTTGGCCGCATAGATGGCCTGTTCACCGGTTAAATCGTTTGATGGATCGGTGGCAAAAAGCTGCAAGGCATTTTCAAACTGGGTCAGAAATGTTGCAGGCGACGTAGAATTATCTGTACCATTGATGACATTGTTCAGCCGCGCTGCGCCATCAGCAATCGAGGCCTGGCCAGCACTGGACGCCATAGCAGCCAAACTGTTGCGCAAAAGCTCTTGGTTCTCAGCACGGCGAACAGAAAATACCGTCGCACCCGCACTTGTGGTGACAAGTTCAACATCTCGGCGTGCATAGTTTGTGTTGCCTGACTCCGAGATATTTCTGGAGGTAACTGATGTCTGTAGTGAAGCGTTGAATATTGAATTCTGAGCCACACGTAATGCTGTAGATAAAGACATTCTTTCCCCTTTACTGCCGCTTGAAAGGAGCGGCAGTTGCTAATGCGAGCGTTATCTTAGCGCTTCAAGTTGATGACGGTTTCAGTCAGTTCAGAGCCTGTCTGAAACACTTTTGAGTTGGCAGTATAGTTACGCTGAGCCTCAATCATTATTGTCAGTTCAGTCGCAATATCGACGGTTGAGTTCTCAAGCGCACCAGAGACGATCTTGCCGTTGCCACCTTCATTCGCAAAGCCAAGCGATACTTCACCAGACAGATCTGTGGTTGTGAAAATATTACCCGTTTTGGAACGCATCTGGTCGGGGCTTGCAACCGTTGCAATAGGAATGCGGAACAGTTCGCGCGTTGTGCCATCGGCATAAGCGCCAAGAATACGACCATCTTCACCGATTTGCACCAGTTCAATACTCGATGGAATATTACCGTTCACTTCAGCGTCCGAAGCCAAAAAGCCCGTTGCAAGCTGTGTGGTTTTGGAAATATCTAGCGCTAATGTCGCACCACCTGGAACCGGAATTGTTAGGCTGGTCGGGCTTGCGCCTGTCATCTGGCCCGTGGACGGGTCGAAGTTCAGCGTACCTGTTGTAAGCGGCCCCGAAGCATATGGAAAACCAGTACCTGATGATGCACCAGATTGATCATAAACAGTAACTTCCCAAGTGTTGGCAGCCGTCTTGGTGTAATAAACATCAAGCAGTACCGTACCACCCAAATTATCGTAAGCAACAAGTGAAGTCTTATTGCTGAACTCGGTCAACGGGTCGTTGGAAACTGGAGTTGGTGAAGTTGAAACTGCAGTATTAGAGTTCAAATTTACCGTTACCTTACCAAGCGTGGAAGGCACCGCGACAAGTTCTGTCTGTGCTACCGTAACAGGTACAAGCCCTTGGAAACCGTTCGCAACAGCTGCAGGTTCGCCATTGTCATAGCTATAGCCAAGTAGTTTAAACCCTGCTGCGTTAACAAGCTCACCATTTGAATTGGGAACAAATGATCCCGCACGCGTAAGCTGCGGTACACCATTCTGATCCTGTACAACAAAGAAGCCATCGCCTTCGAGTGCGAGGTCAGATGACGAGGTAGTAAAACTCAAAACACCTTGCTGGCTAACAAGCTGGCGTGATGTTGTTGTAACACCGCCAGACGAATACCCACCAACGGACTGGTTCACAACCTGCGTGGAGAACAATGTCTCGTAACGCTTATATCCAGTTGTACTTGAGTTTGCGATGTTGTCGGCTGTTGCAGCTAGTCTGTTAGCCTGACCTTCCATACCGGACACGCCAGTCCGCATCATACCATAAACGCTCATCTAAGGCTCCTTTAACTGTATTAGGAAACCTTAGCTGCCAAATCTTGTGCGAGGCTCACATGCGCAATGGAAGTTGCTTTTTTCTGAACCGAACGTTCTGGCTGCTTCAAATCAGCAGGTTTCATCAAGCGGTATCCGAGGAAACGCTTAGAATCGATGACTTCTTCGCCAAGGGCAGCACGCAATTTTTTGCGCAGCTTGCTGATATGGCTTTCAACGACACATTCATCGACATCTTGCTCAAGCACACCATAAACAGAATTATAGATCTGTGTGCGCGATGCGCGGCGATCACCAATGGATGCAAGATACTCAAGAATACGGCGCTCACGACGCGGAAGCGGAAATGACACGCCGTCAATTTCTGGGTCGCGGCCATCATTGAAAATACGCAAACGCCCGAGCTCTTGCTTCGGCGCTTCGGCAACGCTGCGACGGCGAATAGCAGCGGCACGCGCTAAAATCTCAGTAACATGAACGGGCTTCTTGATGACATCATCAGCGCCGTTTTCGAAGTGGAACAAAATGTCGGTCAAGCTTGACTGATCAAGAACGGCGATGAGCGGCGCTTTAGTGCGCGCTCTGATCTCACTAACTGTCGCTGCATGATCACGACAATCGCCGATGAGAAAAGCTTGAACGTGCTTTAAATCCGCATCTGAAATTGCCTCAAGGAAATCTTCCATAGAGCTATCGCATGTGGTGGTTGCCGGATAACCAAGCCTCAAGAACATTGCCTTGAAACCGTCGCGTACCAACTCTCTGCTATCAACAATTACAATCATTACCCTGCCCTCGAATCATTCAGTTAATCCCCGCCTTCAGAACTAGCTAAGCGGTGACTCTATCCACAACTGCGAGAATTTGAACATTGACTTATGGTTAATATTCTGAAGTTAGCGATTTATTAACGTATACGAATGGGCGTTTAACCGTCGATAATGGCGCTCTTTTTGCGTGCAATATCTCTTTCACCACACTTTTAAAGAGACGTAAAAAACACCATTTTGGACGCGGCTATTTTTTCAGCTTTAAGTTATTCTCCTTACCCGAAGCTGGCTGAGTCTCTTTTATAGAGTCGTTATTCTCATTATTTTTCAATATTTTAAAAGAATTCAACTTTTAGGAAATTCTGCGAGCGCTCAAAGCTTAGACGAATAACTTTGCCGTAGCACTCGATTTTAGCGGTTGTGCAGTCGCGCCAGAAAAGAAAAATTTCATCTTTTAAATAAACTATTAACGACTCTTCAGATTTGATCATTTTAGAACGCGAATCACAGGCCCAAATTCGCCTCAATTTTACCTAAATCATGGCTCAATTTTTTCTATTTTGAGGATTTTGATGACGCCAACTGTGTCACTCAAGACTCATGCGACCGCACCAATGAATCGCAATTCATTCATTTTGAACGCTGAAAATAAACAAATGAATCAGATGATGATTCGTGTCGAATCATAACCCACTCGTTCGCCGCCAGTTGTTGGTTGTAATGTTGCCAACCGACCATCATTATCACCATCCAGATCACGGTTATTTTGGCCATCAGCCTCACGGTCATCCGTCATAGCGTTCTCAAAATCGGAGAAACTTCCGTTCTCCAAAGCCGCATCTTGGCCAGCAGAATTGTTGTTTTTACCAAGTGCAATATTGATATTATTCTCGCTAGCACCAAGGGCACGCATAGATGTTTTAAGCGCATCAATATCAGCATTGAGCAAATCGAGTGTCTGTTTAGACTCAACGATCAGATCAATTTTCACGCTGTCACCTTCCTTGGTCAAGCGCGCCTGAACACGGCCCAAGCCGATAGGATAAAGCTGCAAGGAAATGACATTGCGGTTCGCCGCAGCAACACCGCTTGCTTGCACAGCACTTGTTGTCTCAGCCTTCTGCATGGAGCGGATTTCTGGGCCTAACCGATCCAAGACCTGATCTTTCACAGGCGGTGGCGCATCATTGGCAGTGCCGGTAATCTGAGTTGCCGCTTGCATGCCTGCTAGCCCTGAAACCTCAACGCGGCCTATAGGTTGATTGGCACTTTTCGCCTTATTGCCTTCTGGTGCAGCAGCAATGCGTGTTGAATTTTTCACGTCAGCAAATCCGCCTACCGTTAACTCAGCTTTCCCATCGCCTTTAAATGACAGGCCATCCAAGCTATCACGAACAGATGTTTGAGCATCCGGTTCAAGCCCAATCCGCCGCGCTTCATTGCTCGATAGCTTTTGGGTGAAGGTCAAATTATTCACGGTTACATTCGTTTGACCTGCAATAACAATTTGCTCGCCATCAAGATTACTAACTTTAGTCGCTGCAGATTTAGCAGCTTGCGCAACCGTCACGCTGGCCTGTTCTGTCATGCCATGCTGACCAACGGCCATAAAAGCCTTGGCAGCCGTTGCATTATTCGCACCCAGCTTCGTTTTGCCTGTCAGTGTGTTGACGATTGAGCGCACTGTTTCTTCGGTAGCATCAACCGTTTCGGCTGGAGCCCACGACTTGTTTTCACCATCAATGACGACGGCCGCTTCCTCGACGGAACCTACATCAAGTTCTATATTAATCGCAGCTTCAGCCAGTTCTGTATTTTGTTCCAGGGGCGCTGCTTCCAGATTGATCACCTGCGGCTGATCGGCAAATTCCGCATGGGTTTCAAAACTGGATAGACGCTTGATCGAAGCCAATTTATTGGATGGCGCAGCTTCTACCTTATCTCCCTTTGGAGATTGAAGGCCTTGCTCAAGCAGCTCTTTGAAATCGGGCTTGGCATCATTTGAAGCCACATCGCGATCCGGCTTGCTCATCGTCGATGCGGAACGCCCAGCGGCGTGTTGAACTGTCATTTGAGAATTTGCGATCATTCCAAAGTCTCCAAGAGTTCATCTGCGCCAACAATTTTAGTGCGCATCTTTTCAACAAAAGACTTAAGCTTAAGCTCATCTTCGCCAAGCTTGGGTTCTACAGCAACTTTCGATACATCAGTCGGCATATCAACCTCGATCGCATCAACACTGGTTTGTGCTTCTGGCTCGATTATATCATCCTCAGCATTGACCGAAGCTGTCTTCGCCGCTTCATCAATATCTGGCTCAGCAATAATAGCTGTGAGCGATGCAAGCACGACGCCGCGCAACCGTCGGTTTTTCTCTTGCAGATCCGAAGGAATAATATTGCGCACTTGCGTCAATGCTTCTTGTGCCGTTTCTACTGTAATGGTCTCAATCTGATTATAGATATTGAGAAGCTGGCGGTCAGCATCGCTCATTACTTGAGCATCAGACGCGCCATCTGGTGTCTCGTCCTTATCCAAGGCGAAAAACAGTTCGGGCTTGCCTGCAAGAGAAGCTGCACGTTTTATACGAACCAACAAGGCTTGCCGCTCTGGCTCTGGCAGAAAAGACAAAACGCCAAGAACCTCTGTGCGAAAAGCCGGATCATCCAGATCAATCGCCGCACGCACCATTTCATTTGCAAATGTCGAAGCATAGGGCGATGAGCCAAATGTGCGTGCGTAGCGGCTAGCTTCACGTATAAATCTATAGCGGTCCGCACTTTCGCGGTAGACAGGCATGATGGCTCGAAGCGCGCTTTCTTCAAAAATCGTGCCCGGCAATTCTAGCTTCACGAAGCTTAAATCCGTAACCTTGCGCACAAGGTCTTCATCATGCTGCGCTCTCACCAGCGCGATAGCAGCACCAAGGACACCGCCAATTTTACGTGGCTCTAAAGCACTGAATACTTCGGCAGCATTCTTGCCATTGTAGAGCTGCACCGCACGCGCAACGATTTGCAAATCCGGAAACTCTTTAAACGCATCACGGCGCGCATATACCAGTGCAACACCGCCGCCCGAAATTGCAAAACTCAGCACAGCACGCAGATTGCGTTCATTCGCAACCTCGTTTGCATCGGGGCGGCTTAATTCACTGCGCACCATTTTATACAATTCGCGCTGCATACCAATCGATGCTTTATCGCCCAGTGCAATCGAATCTTGCGCGCGCTGGAATGAGCGCACCAATTGTGTTGGATCAAGCGAGCCAATATCGGCCTGTGCAGGCAGAACACTGGCAGGCATCGTCAACAATAGGGTCACAAGGGCGGCCAGCTTTTTCATTGGCTATCCAGTGCAATCATAATATCAATGCGTCGGTTTTCAGGCGCAAAAGGATCTTCCGAATTTTTCAAATCACGGTCAGCTTTACCGGACACAGAAACAATACGCTTTTCGTCAACGCCGCTGCGCACAAGCATATAGAGCGTCGCCTGCGCACGCGCTGCAGATAGACGCCAATTGTCATAGGCTTCACCGCGATATGGTCGCCCATCCGTGTGGCCAATAACGCTAAGCGAAACATCTTTGTCAGCAATCTGCGCGCCAATGGCATCAACGGCATTGATAAGTTCAGCTTTCGGAATAGCGGAGCCAACGCCGAACATGCTGAACCCTAAATCATCAGAAAGAGAAACAAGAACGCCCTCAGATTGCGCCACAACCTGCACCTGATCCTTATCAAGGCCTATCACGTTTAAAACGTCCTCAAGTGTCTCTTCAACTTTTGCCGCCAGCTCCTCTGCTTCGGTAGGCTTGGCAGCTTCTTCAATTTGCACATCGGGCGTTTCGCCAGCTGTCTCAATCGCCTCTTGGGTGACTTCGTTTTCAACCGCTGGCTCTATCTCGGCTTGTGCTATCTCTAGTTCAGCCTCAGGCGTTTCAATCTGTTCGCCTACCTTATCAGCGGCTTCAGCGGTTTCACCTTCTTGAAGTTGTTCTTGAATAATTTCACGTAGCGATTCTGCTTCAGCCGTTTCAGGCTTGGTTAATTCGTCACCTTGTTCATCCCAATAGGTTTGAGAGAACGGATCAATAAAGACAGGTTCAGCAACATAGTCATTTTCAACGTCAGATGGGCTTCCAGTGCCAGCACCAACTTGCTCGTCTAACGGTGCCGCTATTGCATCTTCGGCAACGATTTCATCAAGAACAGCCGCTGGATTACCAAAGAACTCAGCCTCAGTTTGACCCTTGGCCTCATGTTCCTGCTCAACTTCATCCACTGTATTATCTGCGGGACTAAGACCTTTTTCGCTCTTCTTGCTATCAACCAACTTTACCGGATTGAAGTAGCTCGCGATTGATTTTTGTGCTTTATCATCCGTGGCATTGACCAGCCAAAGCACCAAAAACAGCGCCATCATCGCCGTCATGAAATCAGCAAATGCGATTTTCCAAGCACCGCCATGGTGGCCTTCTTCGCCGCCGCCGCCGCGCCGAACAATAATGATTTCCTGTTTTTCGTTCTCGCCCAACATCAGCTAAGCTCCGCAATCAAAGCTTCAAACTCAGCAAGGCGCGTTGAAACCGACGCCGTATCATAAGTCACCACGATATCGAGCAATCCATTATCTTCTACAAATTTGATTTTAACCGGCAAATCTTCACGCGCTTCCAACTGCTTTTGCAAACCTTCAACAAGCTCGGCAGGCCCTTTAATGGTCGCCACAAGGTCGCTTCCCGTGGGCACGAGCGTCGCAATGAAATCGACAATGCGTTGCTTACCGTCCTGTTCGATTGATTTTCTCAGAACTGATTGAAAGCCCGATAAAACACTTTGGTTGAACTCAAATTTGAGCGGCTCCAAAGCAGATTTCACCGCCTGATCCACGCGGTCAAGAATAGTTTGTACGGCATCCTCACCAATATTTGTCGCTTTTGGCTGATCTAAAATACTTGCCAAGGCATCATCTAGAGTGTCCGTTGATGCGGCATTATCCGCCTTTGAAATAAGGTCTTCAGTCGCGCTAACCGGATCGACAGCGCTCAAGTCTGGCAACGGATTTTCTTCAAATGCATCCGCTGCGTTTGGCTGATCTAAACTTGAATCATCCTCAAATGACACTTCGGCCTGCATAGGCGGTGAGGCAAATGAGTGCTGCTCATCATCCATTGCAAATTTCGGCATATGCGGAAACGCAGACAACTCCTGCTTGATGCTCGGCTCAAAACCACGCACAGGTTCATCCTGAACCAAGTCGTCACCAGCAAGGGATTTGAACCCACTTGGCCAGCGCCCTTTGGCACTTTTCTTATGCTTTTTTGAGGAAAAATCAGGAAGCATCATGCAGGAACTTCCGTCACCCAACGTCTAAGAATAGCCGCAGCGCGTTTCTCATCAAGATCAACAATCATGGCGATACGGTCTGCTGGTTCAGGCGCCATACGTGCCAATAAATCTTTGCGCTCAGGATCATTATTATTGTTTGTAAAGTCATCCATCGAAAAGTCTTGATCAAGCATAGATGGCTCATCCAGCGAAAAGTCCGGCAAGCCGCCAGCGCTTTCCATCGCAAAGTCTTCGACTTGCGGTGTCTCTGGATTGCTTAGCGTGCGAAGCGCTGGACGTACCGCAAACATCACGACCAAGATTACAGCGCCCAAGAATGCAACAGCGTTAATTGCTGTTCCAAGCTGCTTGGACAGAACAGTCGCGATACCTTCTTCTGATGTTGCCACAAGCTGCTCAACCGGCAAAAAGTTCACAGCTGTTAGTTCAACAATGTCATTGCGCGCTTCTAACGTGCCCGATGCTGCCGCGACCAGTGAGCGTATTTCAGCCAGCTTTTCTTCTAACTGCGCATCGTTCATATCTGGGTCTTGTTCAAGCATTGCCGCCTTGTTGACAACAACTGCAACAGACAGACGCCCGATTTCATACCCGTTACTCACAACCGCAATACGCTTTGAGTTTAACTCATAATTGGTTGTCTCTTCACGCCGTTCACTGCGCTCGCTCTCATTGGCACCGCCAGAACCTGGCACCTCTTCAATGAGATCCTGTTCAACCGTAGCAGGTTCACCGCCAGCACTTTGCGCTGATGAATTTTCACTGCGTACCACCTGCACCGAGCGTTCAACGCGCGAATCTGGGTCAAAGATTGTCTCTTCGGTTTGGCGTTGATCGGTGTTGATATCAGCCTGAACACTAACGCGGAAGTTAGCCGAGCCTAAATAAGGCGTCAGCGCGCGTTCAATGCTGTTTACAACTTGCCCTTCGACACTGGACTTAATGCCAAGATTATTACCGGCAGAATTACGCAAAGGATCTTCACCAGCGGCCAAAACACGGCCAGCCGAATCAAGCACTGTCACATTTTCTGTAGAAAGAGAGGGAACCGCAGAGGAAACCAAATGGCGAATAGACATTGCTGTCTGCTGTGCTTGCGAACCATCATAACGCACAATAACCGATGCTGTAGGCGCTTGTTCTGCCCGCCGGAAATTGCCTTGCTCAGCCATAACAATGTGAACACGCGCAGCCCGCACACCTTCAATGGTTTGAATTGAGCGCGCAACCTCGCCTTCAAGCGCCCGCACGCGGGTAATTTCTTGCATAAAGGCCGTCAAACCGAGTGAACCTAGATCATCGAACAATTCATAGCCCGTACTTGAACCACTTGGCAGACCTTTTTCAGCCAGCACCATGCGCGCGCGACTAACATCACCCACCGGCACCATAAGAGCGCTACCTTCAGCGTTTACATCATATTTGATACCCGCATCCGAGAGCACAATGCCCATTCGGCCGATATCATCCCGCTCAAGATTGACATAGAGCGTCGTATTCACCGGTTTATTGACATAAAGCGCACCAAATAAAACGATGGCCATTGTGCCAATGCCAATGCCCCCCAAGATCGCTAGCTTCTTGATTCCCAAGGCGCCAACATTCTGCATGAATTGGTTAAACTGATTAAGCACAGATACATTCCCCGCAATATTGAGCAAACATTACGAAACGAACCTTGTGCGGACATGAATTTATGAACGCTGGACGCAAAAAAGGCGGCCAAGGGCCGCCTTTTGCTAAATTCAGCTAGAGATTTATTATCCCTGGAAGAGCGATAGAATTGTTTGTGCGTTACCGTTTGCAATCGACAATGACTGCACACCAAGCTGCTGCTGAACCTGAAGGGCCTGCAAGCGTGTTGATTCTTCGGTCATATCTGCATCGACGAGCTTACCGATACCGCGTTCAATCGCATCCATCAGATCGCCAACAAAAGTGCTTTGCAAATTGATACGTTTCTTAGAAGTACCAAGGTCAGAAGCTGATGTAGTCAACGCTTGAAGCGTTGCATCAACATTTGAAATCATGTCTGCAAGATCTGTATCATCAAGGCCTGCCACAGTAATATCAAGTGTTGCAACATTGGTTGTTACAGCACCAGCCCCCGTGGTAGTAAAATTTGTATCAAGTAACCCAGTACCAGCAGCATTGGCATCGAACAAAACAGTTGTTGTTGTGTCAATATCAATCGTTGCGAGCGATACCGTGCCATCAGATGCACGGTTAAAAGATGCAACAACGCTTTTGGTCGCTGAATAGCCTGCAACACTTGAATCAACTGAAAGCCAGTTTTCACCGGAGAAGGTTGCTGATTCAGAAATGCTTGTAAGCTGGTTTTGTAGCTCACTGATTTCTGATTGAATTTTACTGCGGTCAACACCTGGTTCGCTGGCAGCAACGAGCTTGGATTTAATTTCATCAACCACATCGAGCGCGCTGTTGATACCCGTATAGGCAACATCAACTTTCGCAGCGCCAAGTCCGAGTGCATCTTGAACTGTGCTCAGTGCCGAGCTGTCTGAACGCATTGTTGTAGCAATTGACCAATAAGCAGCGTTATCGCTCGCTTCAGCAACTTGTTTGCCGGTCGAGATACGCGCTTGCGTTGTTTCAATTGATTTATTGGTGATCTGAAGAGACTTCAACGCGGTCATCGCTGCAGTGTTAGTCAAAATACTGGACATGGTGTCCCCTTGTTTGGCACAATTTTGGGACATTCCGGATCGGCCGGCGCACCGAAGAGGCTTCATGCTCTATAGGTCTATAGTCGGTGCTTAAGGGCGAATCAAAAACTCCCCGTTAACTATAGTTAATAGAACATGGTTAATAAAAAGTAACCAGTAAAATCGACACAAAAAAGGCCGCCCAATGGGCGGCCTAAATGCTGTTATTGAATTACGATTAACGGAAGAGCGATAGAATTGTCTGTGCGTTGCCGTTTGCAATCGACAATGACTGCACACCAAGCTGCTGCTGAACCTGAAGGGCCTGCAAGCGTGTTGATTCTTCGGTCATATCCGCATCAACAAGCTTGCCAATGCCGCGATCAATCGCATTCATCAGATCGCCAACAAATTCGCTCTGCATGTTAATACGCTGTTTTGATGAACCGAGATCAGAAGCCGCAGTTGTAAGGCTCTGCAACGTAGCATCAACATTAGAAATCATGTCTGCAAGATCTGTATCATCAAGTCCTGCCGCAGTAATATCAAGTGTTGCAACATTGGTTGTTACAGCACCAGCACCCGTGGTAGTAAAGTTTGCATCAAGCAAACCTACTTCTGTTGCACCTGTACCGGCATCAAACAATACTGTGCTTGATGTATCGATATCGATTGTTGCAAGAGATACTGAGCCGTCAGCGGCACGGTTGAACGAAGCAACAACGCTTTTCGTTGCGTTGTAGCCAGTTGCACTTGAGTCAGTTGAAAGCCAGTTTTCGCCAGAGAACGTTGCAGATTCTGCAATGCTTGTTAGCTGGTTCTGAAGTTCGCCGATTTCAGATTGGATTTTAGCACGGTCAACACCTGGCTCGCTGGCAGCAACAAGCTTAGACTTGATTTCATCAACCACGTCCAAAGTTGCATTAATACCTGTGTAAGCAACATCAACCTTAGCAGCGCCAAGACCCAAAGCGTCTTGAACTGTACCAAGAGCTTTTGTGTCTGAACGCATTGTTGTTGCGATAGACCAGTAAGCAGCGTTGTCGCTGGCTTCAGCAACCTGTTTGCCTGTAGAAATACGCGCCTGCGTAGTTTCGATAGCAGAGTTTGTAGACTGAAGTGATTTAAGCGCAGTCATCGCTGATGTGTTAGTCAAAATACTGGACATAATTGTCCCTTTCAAAAGATACTCAAAGAAGGGACATTCCGGATATCCCGGTTCGATGGACAGGCATCATGCCATGGCCAACTGGGCCACCATCGTCAAAAGCCAAAATGGCGGACAAAGTTTAATAAAGATAAAATTGAAGCAAGCTGATTGGAAAAAAAATAATATTCCAAATTATCTTGGTAAATAGTTAGATAAC
>NZ_KB894538.1:0-2500 GCF_000374465.1 Ahrensia kielensis DSM 5890
GTATTGGTTTTGCCTCTGCGATCCCGTTGCTAAGGCAGGCAATTGCGCAGCAAATGCCGAGAGCAGTTCAGGTTATGAGCTTAATGCAAAAAAGCCCCTGATAAATCAGAGGCTTTAATGTTATTTTTGGTTGCGGGAGCAGGATTTGAACCTGCGACCTTCAGGTTATGAGCCTGACGAGCTACCGGGCTGCTCCATCCCGCGTCAATTGCTTACTTGAAGCGATTGACGCTACCCTGACAGGTAATTGCGAAGCAAATACCGAGAAGGGCCGCGTCATTACATCACCAATAAAGAACTGATGATGGTGTTCATCTTTGTTTATCAAAGTTGAACATACAAAAAAGCCGCTGACCTTACACCATAAGTGAGGTAAGCGGCCTTAAATGTAATGTTTATATTGTAATGAGAATACATATTGTCCTTTGCAGACCTGGCAGCGACCTACTCTCCCGTGCCTTAAGACAAAGTACCATCGGCGCTGGGGCATTTCACGGCCGTGTTCGGAATGGGAACGGGTGCAGCGACCCCGCCATAACCACCAGGTCAGCAAAGGACAATATGTAAGAAGCTGGTAAAGCAAATTTGGCGCAGCCAAAATGCGTTTAAGTCGGCAGTCAATTGCGTAGCAAATGACGAGAGACTTACTTTAAGTGTTGTTTTCACAAACGTGAATACAAGCAATGAGAATGATGAAGTCGATCGAGCTATTAGTAATGGTAAGCTTCATACCTTACGGTACTTCCACACCCATCCTATCAACGTGGTGGTCTTCCACGACTCTCAGGGAATACTCGTTTTTAGGCTGGTTTCCCGCTTAGATGCCTTCAGCGGTTATCCATTCCACACATAGCTACCCTGCAATGCTGCTGGCGCAACAACAGGTCCACCAGTGGTGTGTCCATCCCGGTCCTCTCGTACTAGGGACAGATCCTATCAATATTCCTACACCCACGGCAGATAGGGACCGAACTGTCTCACGACGTTCTGAACCCAACTCACGTACCGCTTTAAATGGCGAACAGCCATACCCTTGGGACCTGCTCCAGCCCCAGGATGCGATGAGTCGACATCGAGGTGCCAAACAACCCCGTCGATATGGACTCTTGGGGGTCATCAGCCTGTTATCCCCGGCGTACCTTTTATCCGTTGAGCGATGGCCCTTCCACTCGGGACCACCGGATCACTATGACCGACTTTCGTCTCTGCTCGACTTGTCAGTCTCGCAGTCAGGCGGGCTTATGCCATTGCACTCGACGAACGATTTCCGACCGTTCTGAGCCCACCATCGCGCGCCTCCGTTACTCTTTAGGAGGCGACCGCCCCAGTCAAACTACCCACCACACACTGTCCCGGATCCGGATAACGGACCGCGGTTAGATATCCACGAAGATAAGGGTGGTATTTCAAGGATGACTCCACGTGAGCTGGCGCCCACGCTTCAAAGTCTACCACCTATCCTACACATGTCTTGGCGAATACCAGTGTGAAGCTATAGTAAAGGTGCACGGGGTCTTTCCGTCTAACCGCAGGAACCCCGCATCTTCACGGGGAATTCAATTTCACTGAGTCTATGTTGGAGACAGCGGGGAAGTCGTTACGCCATTCGTGCAGGTCGGAACTTACCCGACAAGGAATTTCGCTACCTTAGGACCGTTATAGTTACGGCCGCCGTTTACTGGGGCTTCAATTCAGAGCTTGCACTCCTCCTCTTAACCTTCCAGCACCGGGCAGGCGTCAGACCCTATACGTCGCCTTACGGCTTCGCAGAGCCCTGTGTTTTTGATAAACAGTCGCTACCCCCTGGTCTGTGCCACCCTCATCTACTTGCGTAAATAAGGGTCACGCTTCTTCCGAAGTTACGCGTGCAATTTGCCGAGTTCCTTCAACATAGTTCTCTCAAGCGCCTTGGTATACTCTACCTGTCCACCTGTGTCGGTTTGGGGTACGGTTTATAATGGAGGAGCTATTTCCTGGAACCACTTCACCGCCAACTCAATCCGATAAGAATTGACGATACACGTGATCCGTCACTACCTCCAAGTACAGGAATATTAACCTGTTTCCCATCGACTACGCCTTTCGGCCTCGCCTTAGGGGCCGACTAACCCTGCTCAGATTAACTTTAAGCAGGAACCCTTGGACTTTCGGCGAGGGAGTCTCTCACTCCCTTTATCGTTACTCATGTCAACATTCGCACTTCTGATATCTCCAGGAGCCCTCACGGGTCTCCCTTCACAGACTTACAGAACGCTCTGCTACCGCTTACACTAATGTGTAAACCCGCGATTTCGGTGTGTAGTTTTAGCCCCGTTACATTTTCGGCGCAAAGACCCTTATTTAGACCAGTGAGCTGTTACGCTTTCTTTAAATGGTGGCTGCTTCTAAGCCAACATCCTGGTTGTTTTGGGATCTTCACTTCCTTTCCCACTTAACTACAACTTGGGGACCTTAATCGACGGTCAGGGTTGTTTCCCTCTCCACGACGGACGTTAGCACC
>NZ_KB894538.1:7500-19568 GCF_000374465.1 Ahrensia kielensis DSM 5890
AATCGCTCTCAATGATCAAGAACAATATGTACCGGCGCAAGAACCATTTGATGACGGCATTATGGCACTTCAACAAAACAGGAAGAGCCGACCAAAGCCCGCAGTACCAAACGCCCGCGACCTGCCATCAGCATATGATGCAATATATCAGAGCGTCTTGGCGTATGATTTACCGCTGGATATTGCTGGTCAAATTATACGTATGGTTGCCGCTGATGTCGATTTTCAATCAAAGATCAAAGCAAGTGATCATTTAGAGCTTTTCTATTCCGTTCCGGAAGAAGGCAATAGTGATGATACAAAACAAGAGCTGCTTTTTGTAGAAGCAACCTTCAATGATCAAACCCGCACCTTTTATCGCTTCAGAGGCGAACAGGGCGATATAGATTATTATGATGAAGAGGGACGCAGCGCCCGTCAATTTCTATTGCGCAACCCTGTCCCGACAGGAAAATTCCGTTCGCCTTATGGCATGAGACGCCATCCGATTTTGAAATATTCACGCATGCATTGGGGCGTGGACTGGTCTGCACCGCGTGGCACGCCAATCATTGCACCGGGCAACGGCGTTGTGAAAAAAGCTGGCTGGTCAAGTGGCTACGGCAAGCAAACACTTATTACCCATGCCAATGGATATGAAACATCCTATTCGCACCAGTCAAAATTCGCAAAAGGCATCCAAGCAGGCGCGCGCGTGCGACAAGGCCAAGTCATCGGTTATATCGGCACAACTGGCCTTTCTACGGGACCGCACCTTCACTATGAAATGCGCGTGAACAATAAACGGGTCGATCCATTGCGCGTCCGCTTGCCACAGGGAAAATCACTGTCAGGTGAAGAACTCGCGCGTTTCGAAATTGAACGGGACCGTATCAACGACCTGCTGCAAAGAACCAGCGAAGGCAATCAACAGATTGCGCAAGTTGCGGGTTAATTATAGCGCGCGCAGCAAATGTTAGTTCGGCCAAGCGCACACTCAATAAAGATTAAAAATCTGATCTAGCGTGAAACAACCCACACATAAAAAAGCCCCGCATCATTAATGCGAGGCTTTAGAATAGTTCAAAGCAATTAATTAAAGCGCTTTTTCCATTTCTGGAAGAACGTCAAACAAATCAGCAACGAGGCCGTAATCTGCGACTTGGAAGATCGGCGCATCTTCATCCTTGTTGATCGCAACAATGATTTTAGAATCTTTCATACCCGCCAAGTGCTGGATCGCACCGGAAATACCGGCGGCAATATAAAGATCAGGCGCAACCACTTTGCCTGTTTGGCCAACTTGCCAATCATTGGGTGCATAACCCGCATCAACAGCAGCACGCGAAGCACCGACCGCAGCACCAAGCTTATCGGCGAGCGGCAAGATCACTTCTTCAAATTTTTCAGCAGAACCAAGAGCACGACCGCCGGAAATAATGATTTTCGCTGACGTCAATTCTGGACGGTCGCCGCCAGACAGTTCTGAAGATGTATATGTTGAAAGTGCAGGATCTGCCGCAGCATCAATGCTTTCAACAGAAGCTGAACCGCCGCTTGGCGCTGCATCAAAAGAAGCAGTCCGCACAGTGATAACGCGCTTTGCATCAGAAGATTTAACGGTCTGAATGGCGTTACCAGCATAAATTGGACGCTTGAATGTTACAGCGTCAATCACTTCGGTAATTTCTGAAATTTGCATCACATCAAGCAATGCAGCAACGCGTGGCAAAATGTTTTTGCCGTCAGTTGTCGCAGCAGCAATAATCGTATCGTAATTATCTGCCATCGAAACAATCAAAGCTGCCGTTGGTTCTGCAAGCATCATGTTGAGCGATGCATCATCCGCAAGCAAAACTTTGGAAACACCGTCTAGTTTCGCCGCTTCATCGGCTGCCGCTTTAGCACCTTTGCCAGCAACAAGCACATGAATGTCGCCGCCAATTTGTTTGGCAGCGCTTAGCGCTTTTGCACTCTGGTCAGAAAGAGTTTCGTTATCGTGTTCGGCAATCAATAAAATAGCCATCTGAAATATCCTTCCGCTTGATTAAAGTACGCCAGCTTCGTTTTTGAGCTTTGAAATAAGCTCTTCAACGGAACCAACGATGACACCGGCTTTGCGGCCTTCAGGCTCTTCAGTTTTAACAACGCTCAATCGCGGCGCTGTATCAACACCGTAATCCGCAGCTGCTTTTTCTTCGAGCGGCTTTTTCTTTGCCTTCATAATATTCGGCAGCGATGCATAACGCGGCTCGTTAAGACGCAAGTCCGTTGTGATGATCGCAGGCATCTTGATTTCAATGTTCTGCAAACCACCGTCAACTTCGCGCTTCACTTTTGCAGTGTCGCCGGCAATTTCAACTTCTGACGCAAATGTACCTTGGCTCCAGCCAAGCAATGCAGCCAGCATCTGACCTGTTTGGTTTGCATCATCATCAATGGCTTGTTTGCCAAGGATGACGAGACCTGGATTTTCTTCTTCAACAATGCCTTTGAGGATTTTGGCAACGGCAAGCGGCTCGACGATATCATCATGCTTAACCAGAATTGCGCGGTCCGCGCCCATGGCCAATGCTGTACGCAAAGTTTCCTGAGCTTGCTGCGGGCCAACAGAAACCACGACGATTTCTTCAACCTGACCAGCTTCTTTCATACGAATCGCCTGTTCGACCGAAATTTCGTCGAATGGATTCATTGACATTTTAACGTTGGCAAGCTCGACGCCTGAACCATCCGATTTCACACGAATCTTCACGTTATAATCGACAACCCGTTTTACAGGTACGAGGACTTTCATAATTTCATCTCCCGAAAGACGTTTGCTAACCCAGTAGCAGCAAAGGCCAAGATTTCCATTACAATGATCTAACCACTATGCGGCAGAGCATTCTTAACTATTGACGACATTTCACGTCGACATAAAATCAATTTCCCGCATGCCCTTTTCCGCTCCGTGCCACAAGGCCAACGGTAAAAAAAAGACAATGCCAGTGCCTTCTATCTAAATGACGTTTACGTGCACGTCAATTAAGTAGACGGCCCCCTACCCCAAATATTCGTATCTCTTTCATCCGTTTTCAAAACGACCGATTCCGGTTCCACAATCACAGCCTCTGGCGTCACAACATTTTGGTCGAACAGCGGCACACCGCGGCGGCGCATGAAAACAACCAAAATGGCACCTGCGAGAAAACCGCCAATATGTGCACCCCAAGAAACGGCATCATCTGGCAAGGCAAAAACCATAAATATTTGAAACGCTATCCAGAATAGAAGCGGAATATAGGCAGGTAATCTTAGCGGAAGACGGCTAAATGCTAAAACCCAAACACGCACTTTTGGATGCAGCACAACATAAGCACCAATAATCCCTGCCACCGCTCCTGAAGCACCAATCAGCGGGGCAATCGAAACTTGGTCCATGAACCCGTGCGCCAATGCACCGGCAATCGCGCAAAGAAGATAGAAGATCAAAAATTTAAAATGGCCAAGCGCATCTTCGATATTGTCACCAAACACCCAAAGAAAAAGCATGTTGCCCATCAGGTGCATAAAATCACCATGCAGAAAAGAATAAGAGAGGAGCGACAGGTTTTCAGGAATATAAACGAGCTCGATGGGCAGTTCTTCAAAATCGTTCACGACAGCAGGAATATAGCCAAAGGAAACAAATGCGGCCTGCATCGTTGCTGGATCAGTGACCACATTCACAAACAGATAGGCGAGAACATTCAGCGCGATCAGCGTTAGCGTCACATATTGAAGCTTAATATGCTTAAGAGCATTCGCATCGTGCAATGGTATGAACATGAAGGCCTGCCCTGTTAGTCGATTTCATGCAAGCTTAACGATTTTCGCCCGGAACCCAAAGCAAATCATCTGCACCATTATTATTGACAACACGCCCAGCCACAAAAAAGAAGTCCGATACGCGGTTGATATATTTCAATGCCGCCGGATTAACATGTTCGCCCGGTTGTTCCCCAAGTTCAACAATCAGGCGCTCTGCGCGCCGCGCAACGGTGCGCGCTACGTGCAACGCAGCAGAAGCAGGCGAGCCGCCCGGCAACACAAATGAACGCAAGGGTTTTAACCCACTATTGAGCGCATCAATATCTGCCTCAACTCTTTCCACTTGTGCATCTGTAATGCGCAGTGGTTCATATTCCGGTGCTTCTTCAGCTTCTGGCGTTGCCAGATCAGCACCAAGGTCAAATAAATCATTTTGAATGCGAGATAGCATGCGGTCCAGATCGTGATCTGTTTTCGATGTGTGCAAACGCACCATGCCAACACAGGCATTCGTCTCATCCACTGTACCGTAAGCATTAACGCGCAAATCAAATTTTAAGCGCCGCTCACCAGTACCAAGTGCAGTTGTTCCATCATCGCCAGTACGGGTATAAATTTTATTCAGAACAACCATAATAAGAGCCTTTGCGAGTTAATTTACGAGCGAGCAAAATACACAACGATGACAATTGCAACCACCGCAATAAATTGAAGAAACACACGCAGCTGCATCATCTTGTTTGAAAAATTCGCATCACCACCTTTCAACATATTGCGCAAACCGGCAAGCAGCACGACCAAGACTGCAATCATCAATATAACGATTATGTAAAAACTGGTTCCGGACATCATTTCTCTTTTCAAGTTTAACGCATCTTAGACAGGCTTCGCTTTCAACCTCACATAGGCGTTTTTAACTTAAGACCAATAATTAATTGCCTTAAAAAACAGCCTCGAAGGAAGAAGTCGTTTGAGCATACCTGCTAAATAGGTCTGGCGGGTGATAAAATATTGAGGGCGCGGCGATTTGTCGTTAAGCGCGCGTTTAAGCTTTATATAAACGGGCTCTGCACCAGTTCCGGTCGTATCGGCCGTCCCGCCGGCTTCCAGTTCAGCTATGCGCGGCCGATAAATCTCTTGGTAATGCGAGTTCTCAACATCAATATATTTCCGCAAATATGGCAAAGCATTGATGGCGACATTGGATGGTATCGGGCCCGTTTGAAGAAGCGATACATGAATATCGCACCCTTGCAATTCAGTGTACATTGTCCCGTAAAGTCCCTCCAACGCATATTTTGATGCGTTATAGGCGCCGCGTAAAATCATCGGGCAAAACCCAAGAACCGACGAATGTTGAATAATACGCCCGTAACCTTGGGCGCGCATATGCTCCACCGCAAGCAGTGTCATTGAATGAACGCTAAAGAAATTGACCTCAAACTGCTCGCGCAAAGCTTCAATTGGAATATCTTCAACGGCACCCGCCTGACTATATCCAGCATTATTGAATATCGCGTCAAGCTTTCCGCCCGTAGCGTCAATCGCGGCATTAAAACAGGCCTTGATTGAAGCCGGATCACGGCACTCAAGATAAAACACTTCAAAGCCTTCGGCTTGCAAGCGCGCAATATCAGCCTCTTTTCGCGCTGTTACCAGAACGCGCCAACCATCTTCACGCAGCCTTTTAGCACAATGCGCCCCGATGCCTGATGAGCAGCCAGTCACCAATATCGTTCTTGAATTTCCGACCATTTCCAGACTCATTTATCATTTCGAGTTTGCTAAAGCTATTTAGTGCAATATCTGAAATAGTGAGAAACACAAATATAGAGTATGTATAGAGTGCCGATGAAGTCAAAATTCCTTAAAATTAAGCGTGTCGCATTTGATGCAACCAAGAACTTCATCGACAGCGATGGATGGGCACTTGCCAGTCATGTCGCCCTGTCCACGATTTTAGCGCTGTTTCCATTTCTAATTTTTGCGACCTCTTTGGCGACATTTCTAGGTGCGGATCAATTCTCTGAAACTGCTGTTGAATTGATCTTTGATACATGGCCAGAATCAATTGCAAAACCGCTGGCAAAGGAAGTTCATAATGTCCTCACCGTACAGCGGGGCGGATTGCTAACGGTTTCAGCGATTGCAGCCGCAGTATTTGCATCCAACGGTGTGGAAGCCTTACGTGTTGCGCTAAACCGCGCTTACCGCGTTACTGAAACACGCAACTATTTTCTTTTGCGGTTGCAAAGCATTGCTATGGTTCTAGCAGCAACAGTCGCTATGTTAATCATCAGTTTCTTGCTTGTGCTTGCGCCCTTGCTCGTTAAATTTGCCAAGGAAATCGTCAGTTATTTGCCTTGGGCGGCACAGTTAAGTCTGCCAAGCGATGCATTGCGCTTTAGTATTGTATTGCTACTCGTCGCAGCAGCCGTGGCCATCGCCCATAAATGGCTACCCAATCGCAAACGGCGATTAAAGTCTTTAGCACCCGGTATCATCTTCACCATGGTTACATGGTCATTGGCAGGATATTCATTCGCCCTCTATCTTGATAGTTTTGCCACCTATGCATCGACCTATGCAGGTTTGGCATCGATTATGATCGCCATGGTGTTCCTCTATATAATTGCTGCAATTTTTATTTTTGGCGCCCAAATTAACGCCGCAACACGTCACTTAAAAAACCAGCCACCCCCAAAAGAAGAACAAAGGAACGGATAAAATTCGAAAAGCTTCGTTAGGCTATACTTAAGGAGAGTGTGTGATACTTTCCTGAAGAGAGGATGATTACATGATTAATTATCTCGACACACAAACCCTAATGATCGTTGGATTAGCCATAACCGTGGGCGCATTTTTCATTGGCTCGGCCATGGATGGCGTGCTTGAAAGCATCGCATTCGGCGCTATTGGTAATATGATGATTCTTATTGCTGGGGCTTTTCTAGGCTTATATCTCGGAGAGATATTTTTGCCCTATAGTCATGACGCAGCATATATTGCTATCGTTGGTGTTTGCGGTGGGTTCATGTTGCTCGCGGTTCTTATGACGCTAAAAGCAGCACTGAGTAAATTTGGCTTCTAGCCTTTTTTGAAACCAAGCCTTTCTTTGATATTCGCGGCAGTAAGGCCAGATTCGCGCAAACTAGCCAAGCTCGTATCGTGCTGACTTTTTGATAGTTTTCGCCCCTCCTCATCACAAATCAATCGATGATGATGATAAAGAGGCTGAGGCAGACCTAATAATTCTTGTAAAAGGCGGTGGATAGAAGTCGCCGCATAGATATCTTCGCCGCGCACAACATGGGTTACACCCTGCACCGCGTCATCAATAACAACAGCCAAATTATAACTTGCCGGTGCATCACGCCGCACAAGAATGATATCGCTCCAATTTTGCGGTTCCGCGGCAACTTCCGTAATGTCAGTGAAGCCACGATCAGATGCTTCCCGCCACGATATATCCCGGTTAACTTTTTTCAAACATGCACCTATATCCAGCCGGATGGTATAAGAACTGTCGTCAATCGTTGCCTGTTCTTCATAATGACGACCGGGAAAATGCGGCGCGCCATCGGGATCGCGCGGCCAAGCACTGCCCTTGGCTTCGTGCGCCTCAACAATCCTCTTAATGTCAGAACGGGTTAAATAAGAACGATAGTTCAGCCCCTCCGCTTCTAGCTTTCCGAGCGCAGGCTTATAGTCCCCAAAATGGTCAGATTGCCGGCGAGCCGGTTCCTCCCACTCAATGCCAAGCCAATGAAGATCATCGAATATCGCCTGTTCGAATTCTGGGCGCGCGCGCGTAATGTCCGTATCTTCAATGCGCAAAAGAAACCGCCCACCCATCGCTTTGGCAGCTTCATAATTTAAGAGCGCCGAATAAGCATGCCCCAGATGCAACAAACCGTTCGGGCTTGGTGCAAATCGAAAAACGGGTGGCGTTATACTCTTGGGCATGCATAGTTTCCTTCGGCGCATTGCCTATCGGCTTTTTAAGTGAATGTGTAGGGCTATTGAAATCGTAATGACAAACACAATCGATACCGACGACGACATCAAAGTCGGCCTTGCGGCTTTGGCAAGCATTTGCCCTGTTTTAAAAGATGTGATTGCCCAAACACCTGATGTTCCGCTCAGGAGAACAGAACCTGGCTTTGCAAGCCTCGCCTCCATCATCATTTCACAACAAGTCTCCAAACAAAGCGCAGCGGCAATTTACGGCCGGATGGAGGAATATATCGCACCGCTTACTGCGAAGCGCTATCTTGAGCTTGGCGAAGAAGCATGGATTAAAATTGGCCTATCGCGCCCCAAGCAACGCACATTCTTAGCTTTATGTGAAACAATAGAGCGCGGCGACATCGTGCTTGATGAACTATCCGCGATGACCGCCGCCGATGCGATGGAAAAGCTCGTCGCAGTCAAAGGCATTGGTCCATGGACTGCGGAGGTCTATTTGCTCTTTGCGGTTGGTCACCGCGATATTTTTCCTGCCGGTGATTTAGCTTTACAGCAAGCTGCCGCCGATGCTTACGGGTTAGAACAGCGACCAAGCGATAAGAAACTACGTGCAATGGCCGAATCATGGGCACCATGGCGCGGTGTTGCAGCAAGGCTTCTTTGGGCATTTTACGCCGTTAAAAAGGGCAGAGCTGCAATGCCATGATTTTATTCATAGGCATAAACCACTGATAAAACGGACATTTAGTTTATCAACAGCGGCAAAATTCAAACGCTTCACATTCCTGTCATAACCCGCTTAGTATAAGCTGCATAAAGGACGGAAAACGATGAGGGTCGAAAATTGACAATCGCAGTTAAGCCGGAAGCATTGCCAGCTTTAGTGCTCAATGCAGATTTTAGACCGCTGAGCTATTACCCGCTGTCCATATGGTCATGGCAGGATGCCATTAAAGCTGTCTTTCTGGACCGTGTGAACATCGTTGCGGAATATGATCACGCGGTGCACTCTCCATCTTCGTCGATGAAACTGCCCAGCGTCATAAGCCTAAAAGATTATGTCAAACCCGCGCTTTATCCCGCCTTTACGCGGTTTAACGTATTCTTGCGCGATGAGTTTCAATGCCAATATTGCGGCAGCCCGCATGATCTAACCTTTGACCATTTGATACCGCGCCGCTTTGGCGGGCAAACCACATGGCAAAACATCATTACAGCGTGCTCGCCTTGTAATTTACGCAAAGGCGGCCGGATGCCTTCAAAAACAGACATGCATCCGCGCACAATGCCCTATCAGCCAACGGTTCATGATTTACACAATAATGGCCGTAAATTCCCACCCAACCATTTACATGAAAGTTGGATGGATTTTCTTTATTGGGATGTCGAACTGGAACCTTAGACTTTTCTTTAGAGAAATCAGTTTTTGACAAATGCCGCTTTAAGCGCAGCTGCTGCAAGCATCACACTGGCAATGACATTCCAGCCGGCAAATGAAAGCCCTAAAAAACGCGCTGCGGCTTCATCACAGCTCGGCGGCTTTTGAAGATCAATCGCGCCCAATAGATCGCTTGCATCTGTTGTTAAACCACTGGTCGAACTTGTGCTGCAATCAAGCGGGCCGGGCCACCATCCCCATTCCACACCACTGTGAAAAACGCCTAAATAAATGCTGTATACCATCAGCAACCCGACAAGTAAAAGCGCACCGCGCGCAATAATGCCCGGCCACTTCATCAGCGCCGCAACAAGAGCAACCAACGCAATGGGCACGCCAACATAATAGGGAATGCGCTGTTCAAGGCATAATTTGCAAGGAATGTACCCGCCGATATGCTCAAAGGCCAGCGCCGTTCCAACCACCGCAGCCAATGCAGCAGCCATAAAAGCGCTTCCCAAAACCTGCATGCGCCCTGCGCTATCTTTCAACATTTATGAACTCCACTTTCATGCCGCGTCATTTCAACGATTAAGCACCCAGTCAACTAACAAATAGGCCAAAGTTGGACCGCCGATAACCAAAAGCGCAACCCATATAAGGCCGCCTAAAATACCAAGGCCAACAAAAACACCATCGCGTTCAATCAGCCCAGCTGCCGTCATCGCCACGGCAATACCAGGCACCGTGTTTGTTAAAGGCAGTGGAACCAGAATAGAGGCGCACGGGATGAGCAGCAACGCGCCAACAAGACGCATGCCGCGCGGACTGGTCATCGATGTTAAACGCGCATGCGCAAGACGCTCTAGCCATCCGGCATAGCGGCGCGTATTGGCAACCAGCTTTAAAAAAGACTGTACGGGCAATTTGCGCTTTCGAAGCGCTTCAGGCAGCCAAGGCGAACGGCGCCCACTCGCCATTTGAAATACGAGCACCAACATTGGCAAAGCAACAATCTGCGGCAGCCCATAAACAAAAGGCAAACCGCATGGCAGCGCCAGCAATAAAAGCAGCAGCCCGAAAGCCCGCTCCTCCATTCCGTCGCTCAAGGCGCCAAGCGAAATATGTTCCGCATTGCCGCCATCAGGCAAAGCGCTTTTGGAAAGCAAAACATGTTCGATTTTATCGAACGCGCCGCGCGGTTCACTTTCAATGTGCATGGTGATCCTCTATCATCAGTTAGCTAAATATGGAGTGCTCATACAGTTCAAACAATAATACTGCGTTGACAGCGCATAAACCTGTTATGGAAATTCCGTTTAATGCTTGACGTGCAAACATGTCAGGCGTAGGAAGCGCGCTGTCAATACCGATCTATGTGCCCCTCTGGTGGAATTGGTAGACGCGCGGGATTCAAAATCCCGTTCCTTCGGGAGTGCCGGTTCGATTCCGGCGGGGGGCACCACTTCACACATTTATTGACGCAACATTCCCACCTTCGATAACACACTCAAATGTAGCGCTGATTCTTTAGCGTTTATCTCAACATCCTACTCTTTCAAGGCAAAACCACCGTGAGTGGACTTAACCAAAAGGTGCTCACCCCGCAATAAAGGCTGACATCCTCAGCGTAAAATCGCTAATAGTGTGTGCTGGAGTGGGCGGCGGCGTGGTCGCTCATGCCTATGACCCAACAACAAACACTGCACAAAACCGCGCTCAAATGTTAGTCGAGTTTTTGAGCCTAATGCAATTCACACCATCTAAAAATTCAAAGTGAGAATATGACAATGAGCATAACACGTACTGAAATTGGTAGCCGGATGAGCCAAACTGTAACACATGGCGACACAATCTATCTTGCAGGCCAAGTCGGTAAAGGTGCGGATATCACAGCGCAAACCAAAGGCATGCTAGCCAATGTTGATCGGCTTCTGGAATCAGTCGGCAGCAGTAAATCACATATTCTATCTGCAACTATCTGGATGGCGAATATGGGTGATGTTGCCGGTATGAACGCTGTTTGGGATGCGTGGGTGGACCCGAAAAACCCGCCAGCACGCGCCTGTATCGAATCGCGCCTGGTAACATCGGATTATATGGTTGAAGTCATGATCATCGCTGCAAAAGCGTAATTTAACGACATTTAAAAATTAAGGGCGGGCTTGTTTTGAATAAAAAGCCTGCCCTTATCTATTGATTAGACTACCGCCAAGTTATGCGCGGAATACCGACAGAGCATGACTGTCGATGACAACACCTAGCTTTTGCGATAATTTCAATTCCGACACTGTCGCATTTTCGCTGCGCAAATGTAGTCAGCACCAGCTTAATTCATCGCTTTCCAGATTCGGTCTGCGACCATCAGATCGAGATGCGCGCCGCCGCCATTTTTGAAAACGGTGATCTCATCTTTAGATTGCCGCCCGACGCTGCTTGTTACCAGATCATAGAAATCACCGAGCACGGCACTGCGCTCAATAGCGCCCGACGCAAGCGGTATTATCAATTCACCAATATGCTCGACTGTCGTTTCAAAGCTGTCCACAAAAATTCGTGCCTTTTGCAACAAGGCATCATCGGCCTCGCGCATATCCGCTTTAAATGCGCCAATGAGATCGACATGAGTTCCAGGCTTAATCCATTCGCCCTTCATGAGCGGTTCAAGGCAATAGGTTGCCGCTGACACGATATCGTTTTGCCCACATGCTTCTGCCAAATTTTCAACGGCATGGGCATCTTTTTTCGCAGCTAGTTTTTCAGCATTTTTAAATGTGCGGTTCCAAATCGATACATTCTTGATCGACGGAAAAATGGCGCGGTAAGCATCAATAAGATTATCGCCAACGGTTCCAGCGCCCACAATCAATAGGTTTTCAGGCTCTGGATTTGCCAATAGTTTTGCACCCAAAACGCTATCGCCAGCTGTTTTCCACTTGGTGACAATATC
>NZ_KB894539.1 GCF_000374465.1 Ahrensia kielensis DSM 5890
AAGCCGCCTTCGTTGGTGAGCGCCTTATAAGCCTAACAACAACTAACCGTCAACACCAAAAAATGCCTTTTTTGTACTTTTTATGACATTTCTTTCAGGGCCTTAAATACGTAACAATAAGTACCGCTAACTTCCTGTTGCGGAATCCTTATTTCCCCTCAGGAACATGATGATCCGTTTACATATATGAGCTCATAGCGCAGAATTTATATCGTCAGAAAATCACAAACACCCCTGTTAAAATCGCGGACGTCTTTGCATTTCTTTACTTCAACGTCGATTATTTTAAGAATTGCATGAAAAGCATAGCCAAAGCCCACTATGAATATCTTCATCATACATGTTTCAGCTACGCCTATCGATGAATGATGCACAACCAACGTTATCGCACGCACTGTGCATCCATGCGACTTCATCCACATTTGCGCTTACAACCGTTCGCGGTCGGTAAAATTAGGTCATAAAAAACCGCCAGACGATTTAATTTGGTTGCGGGAGCAGGATTTGAACCTGCGATCCCGTTGCTGCGGCAGGCAATTGCGTAGCAAATGCCGAGAGCAGTTCAGGTTATGAGCTGAAAGCAAAAAAGCCCCTGATAAATCAGAGGCTTTAGTGTTATTTTGGTTGCGGGAGCACGACTTGGACACTATTTCACAAGCCTGAGCAATATTAAGATTGACCGAAAATACGTATGTGCATTAAAATTCTCGCCAAGAATGCTCACCCGACAGCCAGTTCGAGGTCAGCATTTCGATCCTAGCATAAATCACCATGTCCGTACCTAGCTCGGCGGCAACCTCTGATGTCACGGCAATATGTGAAAAAACAATTCGCAACCACGTTAAGAGTAAAAAACTCAAAGGCGAAATCGTCGCGAACAGGTATTACGTACATGCTTCAAAAATGTCGCGAGTATGAGCTGGATTATTGCCCACTAAACGAACCTAATCTGGCAATTAATGTCGAAAAACAGTTCTCCGTCTTCCATATAAAGAAAACCAAAATTATGCCGTGTAGTTGATGGCGTATCGAACTTGGTATTATCGAAAAGGTAGTCGGAAAAATCACCGAAATTATATACATGGAAACACACTAAGTCACCCGTGTCTTTCACTACAATGTATCCGCCGTCAGCAGTTTGTCGACCATCCCACACCTTTGTTGGCACCATTCCTAATGCTATATCTAGCAACAACATCTTCACTTTGTAGGCGATTAAATCGGCACCCAAATCTATAGGCAAATTGGAATTCAGCCGTTGGAGCTCAGTCGAATGGACGACATCAGATATCTTCTTTCCTTGCTTCACGACAATACAATTTGCCAGAGTTAGATTGCCTAGGATTGATGGCATCAAGCTATCAATCTTCATCAAGTTTCGGTTAAAAACGTCCCCCTTGGATTTAGAAAAGACAAATCTTCCACCACCTTCAATTATCGCCGTAATCCGATCTCGTATTTTAGAACTTCCGCTAATTTGGTTAATTGTGTTCGAGTCCCCCGTGAAACCTTCAATGCGAAATTGAAAATTTGTGTTGTCTCTTGAAGCATTTAACAGAGTACTAGGGTTTCCAAGATAAGACTTTATGCTGAAACCAGCTTCCGACTTGAGGAGCGTTTTTGGATCGGAAACTGTTAGGTCAATATCTGCCTTCTTGTTTGCATCGGCCTTGACCTTGGAAAGATGAAACTCGTCAAGAAGATTGTTGCCCCACTGGCTTTTAAAAGCTCCGCTTGCTGCAATAATTTCGTCGGTAAAGTGAGTAATCTTTCCAGCAAGTTGCGGTTTTGAAATTTGAACTTCTTGGTCAAGTGGTGCCGAACGAAAAATGGTATTGGGATCCGATACCCTAAAAATAACGTCACCACGTACGATGTTATCAACCTTCAAACGCTTATCTGGAATCGGCTGCAACTTGGCATCACTCATGAAGATAAATGCATCATATGCGACCTTTACAAAAACAAGAAGTTCGCTCCACTCTCCCTTGTTGGCGGCGTTATCGTTGGCCATTTTTCAAAACCTCTATAATTTTTTTAGCGGTGGCTTGAACCGCAGGAACAGCAACAGAATTACCAAGCTGCTTCATTGCCTGACTTTCAGACACTGGGAATACAAAATCATCTGGGAACCCATTCATTTTTCGTCCCTCAACAGAGGTAATCTTTCGGACACCACCGTTCACCATATAGGCATCCCAATTCCTTCGATCGTTAACACCTGAGCCCTTCCCCCCGACCCGAAGAGTGTAGCCCACCGACTTATTACAGGGCTCGCCAAATATATCGCTCATGAAAATTTTAAGGGGTTGAGGTTCAGGAAACACGAATTCGTCCCGATTCTTTATGTCGTCGCGAAAGCCAACAATAAAAACGCGTGGGCGATGCTGTGGCAAACCAAATTCGGAAGCCTTTACGACCTTGTACTTGAACGAATAACCCAACTCGCGGAGTATTTTTTCAACGGTTGCAAATGTCTTGCCTTCATCATGTCGAATGAGATGGCGTACATTTTCGAGAAAAAATGCTTTGGGTTTGTGGGCCTTCAAAAACTCGACAATTGCGAAAAACATGTTTCCTCGGTTGTCTTTTTCGTCTTGAAAACCGCGCTTGTAACCCGCTTGTGAAAAAGGCTGGCATGGAAAACCCGCACATAAAATATCGTAATCAGGCACAGTAGCTAGATCGACGGCAGTCACATCTGGCGCGAACAGATCGTTTGAAAAAAGTGCAGGGCTGATATCCGAAAAGTTTGCCTCGTAAGTTAATCGCGCATATTGGTTTATCTCACATGCAAAAACGCACTCTGTATCATAGTCTTCAAGCTCATTGAGGCCATGGAAAGCTTGATGAAAGCCGCCAATACCCGCAAAAAGGTCAACGAATTTAATTTTCATGGATCTAGAGCCTTATTTTTCGCGCAACTGTAGGTCGCCCGACACAAACAAACAACACAGCAATATGAACAACGAATTCACATTGGAGTTGTTTTTAGAGCTACGGCCAAAATATATTCCTCTATTAACCAAGAGATATTGCTTCAGCCAGAGATTTACCAACTGCAAAACCAAGGTCAGGCGGCACCGCATTGCCAATTTGCTTGAGCTGTGCGAATTGTGACCCTTTAAACGTAAAGGTATCTTCAAAACTTTGAAGCCTGGCAGCCTCACGAACTGTAATAAACCTATTTTGGTCAGGATGAATAAAGTCTGAACAATCTCTTGCCATATGCGCGACTAAAGTGTGGGATGGCTTTGATGGATCCAAACGGCGGTATTTATTGGCGAAACCACCACTGCCAATGATATCGATAAGATCGCCATATGTAAGCTCGGGTTTTTCCAACAACTGACGAAGCGCCAATTCTTTTTCCTGATCTTGCTTTCGACATAAATGAAGCGGGCGTCGAAGACCGCAATCCTCAACAATTTCGGACCTAACTTCAGCAGGGATCTGTTGAGAAATATCAATTTTCGATAAGTCTGAACCATAGCCTCCTTGCTTCATCAATATGATTCTCAGCTTGCGAAAGCTCATCATTTGCTTCGCGGAATGATCGTGCAACTTTACAGCTCCAATGCGCATTCTTTCCTGATAATCGGAAAGTTTATGAACTTCGGGGTAGTCTAGAATATCATGTGCTTGATTTGGCTTTAAAGCAACCGACGGAAGATCTGAAATTGCTTCATAAACATTTACATACTTTCTCCCTCCCTCTTTTGAGAGACTTAACTCTGTGCTTTCACCGTGTGTAGGTGTCGGCCAGCGAAACCCTTGGTCGCCGAGGTGGCCGCAAATGAATACTCGCCTTCTGAGTTGTGGAACACCGTAGTCGGCTGCCTGAAGGGTCTGAACATCGCATGTATAGCCCAGCGCTTCCAATCGATGGCAAATGTCTCGCACCACGGCGCCACCACTCATCGACAAGATGCCTACAACATTTTCTATCAAAAAATACTTGGGGCGAAATTCTTCCACAAATCGAATGTAATCAACGTAGAGTTGATTGCGTTCATCATCAACATTTCTTTGCCCGTAAGTCGAGAACCCCTGACACGGGAATCCCCCCACGAGCAAATTCAAGTCGTTTGGCGCAAGCTTTAAAGAATTCCTTATATCGCTCGCATCAATTGATCGAATGTCATCTTCAGAGACATGGCTGAAGGGAAAGTTGTTCCTGAATGTACTAGCCGCGCTTTTGTCAAATTCGTTAGCCCAAAGGCACTCGAACCCTGCTTTACGTAGCCCGTGCGAAAGCCCTCCACATCCAGCAAACAGGTCAATTGAAAACATAAGTCATTCCTTCAGGTCCAATTAATGCATCAGATAACCGCTACTATAGAAATGATGCAACACTGGTTTGAAACGTTTTACGGTTTAAATAGCCTCAAGACGAACCGAATGAGGATATTGCGCGAGGCTTACTCATGTTTGCTCCTAGATTTATAGGAGCTTTGTTTGGTAATTTTGGAACCAAGGAGAGACGATATGAACTACGGTATTCGTTTTACGGATGAGTTTAAGCAGGACGCTGTGGCACTGGTTGTTGAGCGTGGTTACGCGGTCAGTGAAGTAGCTGAGCCGCTGGGGGTCAGCACCAAGTCACTGTACACTTGAAGGCGCAGTTTTCGAAGTCGTCTAGAGTGAGATCCAGGGTTGCGGAGCAGGCTGCAGAGATCAAACGCCTAAAGCGGGAACTGGCGCGTGTCACAGAAGAGCGTACCATTCTAAAAAAGGAAACTGTGTACTTCGCGCGAGAGTCTCAGTGAGGCACGCGTTTATTGAGGCTCATCGTGCGGAGTTTTCTGTGCGTTCAATGTGTCGCGTACTGATGGTTCACTTCAGCGGGTTCTATGCATGGCTTAAAGAACCGTTATGCCCGCGTGCGCAGGAAGACATGCGTCAAACCGATCTGATCCAACTAGCTTGGGCTGACAGCGGCAAAGTCTACGGTTACCGCAAATTACACGATGATCTTTTGGATCAAAGTGAGACCTGCTCAGAGAACAGCGTTGCACGTTTGGCCCGTCTAACGGGCATCACAGCGCAGATCGGTTACAAACGCCGTCCTGGTCGTTATAGGGGTAAGCCTGCTGTTGTCGCTGACAACAAATTGGATCGGCAGTTTGAAGTCGATGCACCTGATCGGATTTGGGTGACCGATATCACTTACATTAGAACGCACGAAGGCTGGTCTTATCTGGCTGTCGTCATTGATCTGTTCTCAAGGCGCTTTGTGGGCATGGTCCATGCAATCACGCATGACGACAGATCTTGACTTACAGGCATTGTTAGCTGCTGTTTGGCGGCGCAAACCAAAACAGAAAGTGATGATCCATTCCGATCAGGGCTCCCAGTTCACCAGTACAGAGTGGCAATCATTTCTCAGCAAACATAATCTAGGGGCACCTCAGCGAACAGCAGTAACAATCCCCTCTTTACCGATTTCTGCGGCGTGGCGAATGGCAGCTTCTTGGAACAAGCGCATTACAGCATCGCCGCTGTTCGCTCTTCATGTCGAGTATCACGCCAATCCCACTCCCTTACCAACCGCCCCCCCAGCCCGTCATCCTCTTGCACTTCGGGCGCCCCCCGCCCTGCCCCCATTTCGTCAAGCGCAGCACAAGGCCGACAAAGCCGTTGATCAGCTCTGCTTCACGATAGGCAATGTTGGCTTCTTTGTCAGCAAGCTCTGCAGCTTTGTCCTCACGTGCCTTCCTGTCTGCAAGTTTTGCGCGGCGGATGGCGGCATGCTCACGCTCCAAGACCTGCGCTGCGTCGGCTACGTCGGCCTTATGTGCCTTCTCCCGCTTGGAGATATTGGCCTCAGTTGCCGCCAATTCACTGGCCCGTGCGGCAAGGTCTGCATCGATCACGGCATGCTCTGCACGCTGAGCTTCCAGTTATGCCATGTCATCTGCTATGCGCTTGGCTTGCTTCTTTTCTGCCGTGTGTTGTTTGGTCCATTTGCGCGCCAAACGCGGCCCGTGGCGCAAAAACCCGCAGGGTTTCCCAACCGCTCAAAATAATCATCCTGCATCTTAATGTGGGCCGTGCCATAGACTTTTTGAACCGTTGAACGGCCACGTTTGCGGCGCCTCTCTTTCAAATGCTCCTTATTTGCATCTTACCACTCAAGCAGCAGTTTCGCATTTTCAGCCTCAACTTCTGAACAATCTGTCTCCCAAGCGCTCAGCGCCTTGTTATGCTTTTTATCATTCTTCTTTTGGGCTTACGAGGGCGCTTTGCCAGTTCAGGCTTTTCCAGCGATACAACATGTCTCTCCCTGAAGGCTGCACCCACGACTTTCTCCACATGAAGCTTGTTTGCGTTAAGTTTAGGGTCTGGGGTATTCATCGCCAAAATTTGGATGTGGACATGCCCTTCATCGAGGTGAAACACCGACGTATAATCGATCCCCTCAGGCATGCGCGTTGTAAAATCAGCCAGCCCACGCCTCCCCCAATTCACAATTATCGGACGATGCTCGTCCATATTGGCAAGGTATTCTGCCGACGTCAAAGAATGGGAATGGATCTCAGTATAAAGCGTGCTGGCATCTTAGCGCAGCGCGCGCGTATAAGTGATGCCAATCTTACTGGTCACCATCTCACGAATCTCAGCCAACATTTCCGCATAGGCATCCAAGGCGCTCCGAATATCTTCGGCAAGACGTACGCGAACACGGGCGTCAAAACTGTGGCAAGCCGGCCTCACCGAAGCACGATCTGGTTAAGGAGATCACACAATGGCTACTGTCAATCCTATCATTGCTGCCCAACGGGCAGAAAGACCAAACTCGCGCCGCAGTTTCAACACCGACTTTTGCTGCAGACTTGGGGCTACGTCCCCTCGATGAACCACCTCACAACACGGCAATCACCAATGCGTTCTCAATACTTTTGCCAATCCTTGCAGAATATGTCAGCGCCGACCGTGGTTTTGAGGATGTAGGTTTCAGCTCAGACACAGCTTACACGAGGACTCCGAACGCGCCGAAGACCGCCTGATTGACGTCCTGCACGATCTGCGCACCCTGTGCCCGTCCAGACATCACAAGATGTTCTATTGTACCGCATCGCGGTATTCTTGCACGCAATGCGCACAAGCAACGCAGCGACGGCACCTGCAATCCATCAACAGATGGAAGAATACTTTGAAGCACAGCTTGAACGGCCCCACACGGCGACAACCAAGCTGCAGCGCACTTTGTTGATGCAATGGGCATGCCCTCACATCGCAGCCTTTGCGGCTTTACCTGTCTTTAAGTGCGATCCCGACGATGAGGTCGTAGGCATCACTGAGATCGAAGTCTTCAAGTGTCTCGCCTAAACTGATCGATCAAATGCAAGAGGACCAGTGGCAACACAGCTGGTCCCCTTGCCGTCGATCAGCAAGGCTTGCAAAAATCCGGATTTTTTCAGCTTTATAAAAGTTGGTTTTTTATATCTATTTTTATACACTCAACAGGGAGGCAAAGTTTTAGATAAAGTTTTTCGACACAACAGTTATCCACATTAAAGCGACATTCAGCGCATAAATTCAGTCGCTTAGCTCACCCCATGAGGTCCCCTTATGCAGTATAATGATACCCACACCGCCGGACAAATCTCCAGCTACAAGCACATCACTTTAAACCGTCCGGCGCAGCGCTGGAACGGGCGGGAGACCTCGGCCATAGCACGGGACCAAAAGACACATGCAAGCGACAAGGAGGTGCTACCGGCACCATCTGTTGCAGTGTCCAGACGGCCCAACAAAACGAGCAGTTCTACGCTTTGATCCGCGCCCTCGCCCGCCATGCCGCACGCGACGACCATGACGCAAACCTAGCCAAAACGCCAAATCTCGCCATTCTACCAAATAAGCCCACAATTTTAGCACTGGATATTATTCATGACAGCCTCACTTCGCGCCGTAATCTACGCCCGCTTTTCAACCGACATGCAGAATGATGCGTCGATTGACGACCAGAATCGGTCCTCTCGTTAGCATGCCGAACGGCAGGGGGTGGAGGTCGTATACGTCTATTCTGACAAAGCAATTTCTGGCGCAAGTCTGATGCGCAGTGGCATTCAAAAATTACTACGGGATGCTCAAGACAATGTCTTCGATGTTGTGCTCTCTGAAGCCCTTGACCGCTTGTCGCGCAATCAGGCCGATATCGCCGCCATCTATCAAAAGCTGCAGTTTCGCGATGTGATGATCGAGACTGTTTCTGAGGGCATGATCTCCGAGATGCACATCGGGTTGAAAGGCACGATGAACTCGCTCTTTATCTAAGACCTCGCGATCAAAACGCATCGTGGCCTCAAAGGACGTTCCTTCGCGGGTAAATCTGCGGGAGGCAAGGCCTATGGCTATAAGAACGTGGTCCATTACGATACGACTGGCAAGCCACACCCTGGTGACCGCACGATCAATCTAACAGAAGCCCACATCGTTGAACGGATATTCAAAGACTATGCCGAAGGCTTGTCGCCCAAGAATATCGCTGAAGGCATCGCTGGCCCCACAGGGCGCAATTGGTGCGCCTCCACCATTCACGGCAACCGTGAACGCGGCACCGGCACTCTCACAAATGAACTCTATATCGGCCGCCAGATATGGAACCGCCTCAACTACGCCAAAGCCCCAGACAAAGGCAAACGCGTATCGCCCCTCAATCCAGAAGAGGACTTGGTCATTACAGATATCCCAGACTTGCGGATCATTGACCAAGACCTCTGGGAAGCTGTGCGGACACGCCAAGGGATGATGAAGGTCAAAAACATCAACACTCCTAGCTAAGACCGCCGCCAGCCCAAAACCCTGTTTTCCGGCCTTATGACCTGCGGTCAATGCGGGGGCAGATTTACAAAAGTGAACAAACACAGCCTTGGCTGCTCAACCGCACGCAACAAGGGCAAAGCTTGCTGCACCAACATGGCGATGATTTAACAAGAGTAACTGGAACGGCTTGTGCTTGGTGCGCGCGCAAAACAACCTGTTGGATCAAGACGCTTTGACGATATTCTGCGAAGAATACGCCAAGGAGCGCAACCGTCTGCAGGCCTCAGCCTCGCAGAACCGTAATACCCTCATCAAAGAACTGGCGATTGTTAAAGCCGACCATGCCAAGCTGGTCGACGCGATCCTCGCAGGCATCCCAGCCGATCAAGTCAAGACTGGATGCTGGCCTTTGACGCCAGCCCCATCAACAATCCGCATCCACCCAAAGATCGCGGAGACCTACCGCGATAAAGTCAGCGATCTCATTTCGCAACTTCAGGAACCTGGTGGCATGCTGGAGACAAAGGACACCCTGCGTGGTCTGGTGGATCGGATTGTGCTCGCGCCAACGGAGCCAGAGGGCAAACTATCCGTCCACCTTCATGGCGCCCTTGCAGGACTGTTGTCGCTCAGTCTGGGCTCCAAACGTAAAAAAGCCTGAGTGACAAAACTCAAACCGTTAATATTATTGGTGAATTAGTATTGGTTTTGCCTCTGCGATCCCGTTGCTAAGGCAGGCAATTGCGCAGCAAATGCCGAGAGCAGTTCAGGTTATGAGCTTAATGCAAAAAAGC
>NZ_KB894540.1 GCF_000374465.1 Ahrensia kielensis DSM 5890
GATATTGTCACCAAGTGGAAAACAGCTGGCGATAGCGTTTTGGGTGCAAAACTATTGGCAAATCCAGAGCCTGAAAACCTATTGATTGTGGGCGCTGGAACCGTTGGCGATAATCTTATTGATGCTTACCGCGCCATTTTTCCATCGATCAAAAATGTATCGATTTGGAACCGCACATTTAAAAACGCCGAAAAACTAGCCGCGAAAAAAGATGCCCATGCCGTTGAAAATTTGGCAGAAGCATGTGGGCAAAACGATATCGTGTCAGCGGCAACCTATTGCCTTGAACCGCTCATGAAGGGCGAATGGATTAAGCCTGGAACTCATGTCGATCTCATTGGCGCATTTAAAGCGGATATGCGCGAGGCCGATGATGCCTTGTTGCAAAAGGCACGAATTTTTGTGGACAGCTTTGAAACGACAGTCGAGCATATTGGTGAATTGATAATACCGCTTGCGTCGGGCGCTATTGAGCGCAGTGCCGTGCTCGGTGATTTCTATGATCTGGTAACAAGCAGCGTCGGGCGGCAATCTAAAGATGAGATCACCGTTTTCAAAAATGGCGGCGGCGCGCATCTTGATCTGATGGTCGCAGACCGAATTTGGAAAGCAATGAATTAAGTTGGTATTGGTCTGGCTAGCTTATCAATATGGTTCTGTATCGGGCTTAAATTTGCTGCGCAATAATCAACAAAAATGCTTTTGTTGCATTTTGATGAAACGAATATTTGATTCAGGGCTATTTAATATTCCTCCAATTGTTGGCGATGGTGATACCAGCTTACAACCAATGTTATTATTGGTGTCCATCGTGGAAGGGAAACGATTATGAGCCTTAAAATATCGAGACGCAGTGTTTTAACTGCAGGTGCCGCAATTTCTGCGACACTTGCGGCGCCATCTATTTTGAGGGCTGCAAGTCATGGCAAGCTTGCAGGCAAAGAAATACGTATTTTGACATGGTCAGACAATACCGGTTTGGCTGTGCTTGAGAATATTGCAAAACCATTTGAAGAATTGACAGGTGCGCGGGTTATAGCAGACCGCACAGGTTCAACTTCAGAGATGGTTGCCAAGCTACGCGCTGCTGGGGATCGTCCACAATATGACATCATCACGTTGGCTGGTGTCGGTGCGGTGGAACTTGCCGGTGACGGTTTGCTCGCAAAACCTGATCTAAACAAATTGCCGAACTTGGAAGATGTGGATCCACGCTTCCGTACTGGCGCTGATGGATTTGGTATTGGTTATCTGCTTTGGACGGGCGGACTGATATATAACACCAAGACATTTAAAGAACCGCCTAAGTCATACGCTGAAATGTGGGATGCAGCTTACAAGAACCGTTTGTTCTTGCCGCCAGCAACATGGACCGATGCGCTTGATACAATTTTCGCTACGGATATATTTCTTGGCGGTGATGGCACGAATTCAGAAGCAGCATTCGCAAAACTTGCCGAACTACGCGACAGTGTTTTGACTTTTGGTGAAAACCCAGCTCAGCTTTCTGAACTCTTCCGTTCTGATGCGCTTGATATTGGTGGTGTTTATGCGCCGGCCTTTTATGCCAAAGAACTAGCCGACCCGGCCAATTCCAATATGGGCGCGACCTATGACGTTGATGAAGGCTTTTTTGCCGATCTGATGTACACGATCATGCCGAAATCAAAGCCGGGCGATGACGATGCTGTTCATGCGTTCCTAGATTTCACGCTTGATGCTAAAGTGCAGGGCGTGATGGCGGAAGCAGTGCTGAATGGGCCTGTCAACCAAAAGGCTGTCATGTCGGAAGCTGCAAAAGCGAGCCCCTTCATTATCAAGCCTGAGCAAATGGGTGAAAAAGCGATCATCCATGACAAAGCTTTCATTGCTGAAGTCCGTGAAACATGGATCCAAAAATATACGACAACATTGTCGTAAAATTTAAACTACAACAGGCCCTGAAATCGTGAGCATCATATTGTGAGTATTGCATTATCTCGAAACCGTATGCTGGCTTTCTCCCTGCCAGCGCTAATTGCGATACTTCCTTTTCTCGGGGCCTGTTTTTACATATTCCGGTTTTCTATTTCCGGAGATAAAGCATCTATCGACGGCTATTCCATTAAAGCTTATCTAGATTTGATGACGCCATTTTTTGGCCGCTCCGTCTGGGTCACGATTAAGTTGGCTTTCATCGCGACAATTGCTGCGATGTTGATGGCTGTGCCCTTGGCCTTTCTTCTCACTTCGCTCAAAAGCCCGCTCGCAAGGCGCATCCTGACGGTTACGATACTTCTACCTTTGATCTTGAACCTTCTGGTTCAAGCCTATGGTTGGATTTTGTTGCTTGGACCTAGCGGTGTTCTTAACTCTGCATTGCGGGGCATGGGCATTATTGAACGCCCTATCTTCCTTCTTTTCAATGAGACAGGTGTACTGCTGGGGCTTATTCAAACGTCATTGCCGTTGGCAGTCTTCCCTATTGTCAGTTCGGTGCGGGGTCTGTCACAAGAACATTTGGAAGCGGCAAGCTCTTTAGGGGCTAGCCAATGGCGCATATTTTTTGATGTGACTGTTCCTTTATTGCGCCCAGGAATTGTTGGTGCAGCATCTATTGTTTTTGCTTTTAATGCCAGCGCATTTGCAATTCCACTTTTGCTGGGCGGCAGACGAGTTCAGATGTTAGGCGTTGCCATTCGTGACATGATTTCCCCCATGTTTAACTGGTCCGGTGCGGCAGCGGCAGGAATGATTTTGATTTCATTGACGCTGTTGATCTTGGTGTTCTCATCATGGCTCGTGCGGGTTACTTCAGAAAGGACAAGAGGCTGATATGCGGGTCGGTTTACTTCCAAATGAAGGCGGCGGCACATACCGCTTCACCATGCTTTTTCTGGCAACGATTGGTATTTTGATTTCATCTTTACCGGTGATAGTCGTGACGATCATGTCATTTTCAGCGTCGGATAATACGGGCTTTCCGCCAACAGAATTTTCTCTGCGTTGGTACGCTGATGTTATTGCGTTGTTCGTTAATGAAGATACTTCAAGCGCACAGTCGGTCGTGGATTCCACACTGACAAGCATTCTTGTGGCGGTGATTGTTATGGTCATTTCGACATTGGTTTGCATTCCTTTGGCCTATGCACTTGTGCGCGGCCAACGTAAAATCCGTGAGGGAATGGAACTGCTGTTCACTCTGCCGCTGGTTTTTCCATTGGTTATTTTAGGTATTGCATTTTTGCTGATTGCTGAAAGCCTGCGTGTGGAGATCGGTATTTGGCGCATTGTTATTCCACATCTTGCACTTGTTCTACCTTTCGTGCTGCGCAACTGCATTGGCGCGATGAACGGTATTAGCATTGAGTTAGAAGAGGCCGCGATTTCGCTTGGCGCTTCACCGCTCAGAGCGATTTGGGATGTTGTCATTCCTTTGATGCGGGCCGGTATTCTGGCCGGGCTTATTTTCGCGCTCATCATTAGTTTCAACGAATTTACTATCACTTTCTTTATGTACACGATTGATGTCAGCACATTGCCAATCTGGATGTATAGCCGGACGGTTTCTTCGCTTGACCCTTCTACTTTGGCCCTTTCGGTCTTCATTATCGTTGCCGATATCGTGTTGATTATGCTTGTCGATAAGCTGATCGCTGGCCGTGCTAATCTCTTTTAAAAAAGGCTAAACTCGTGAGCGTACAAGATCTCCACCTTCATATTGATAGTGTGTCCAAGAATTTTGGCGGCGTACAAGCGCTTACAAATGTGGACTTGAAAATCGAGCGAGGCTCATTCGTCTGTTTGCTCGGACCATCGGGCTGCGGCAAAACTACATTGCTGCGCATCATTGCGGGATTTGAAAATGTTGATTCTGGCCGCCTCATGCTGGACGACAATGACATTTCCATGATGCCACCACATAAGCGGGGGTTCGGGATGGTGTTTCAATCGCTGGCCTTGTTTCCGCATATGAGTGTTGCACAAAATATTGCCTATGGTTTGAAGCTACGCGGTGTTTCTGCTAGCGCGCAGCGTGACCGCGTTGATGAATTGCTTCATGTGATTGAGCTTCCCAACATTGCTGACCGGCCTGTGTCTGCACTGTCTGGTGGGCAGCGTCAGCGTGTTGCGATTGCACGGGCTTTGGCTATTCAGCCGCCGCTATTTTTATTAGACGAACCATTATCTGCGCTTGATGCAAAGCTGCGCGATAATATGCAGATTGAACTGCGTCAGCTGCAGCAAAAATTTGGCGTGACGACTATTTTAGTGACGCACGATCAGCATGAAGCAATGATGCTGGCAGATGAGTTGGTTGTGATGAAAAATGGTAAAGTCTTCCAGTCTGCGCCGCCATCTACGGTTTATCAACGTCCTGCCGATAGTTTCGTAGCGGATTTCCTTGGCGCGGCAAATATTGTTTCTGCAAAAGTTAGCAGCAAGGGACAGATTGAGTTGCTGGATAGGAATTTTGATGTTGCAGTCGATCATCCTGTTGGCACAAATATCAATGTCGCCATGCGTGCTGAGCACATCAAATTGACTGCAGAAGATCAGGCAAAAGGCAATCCGATTGGCACTGTGGAGTTTATCCGCGATCTTGGCCCATCAACCGAATTGGTAATCAAAGTCAGTGATGAGCGCCTGCGTGTGCGCAGCGATAATGCGACGATGTCAGAATTGAAGTTATCGCAAAAGGTGGGTGTTGTTATCGACAGCAACACTTTGTCGATATTCCGCGCATAAATTGGCGTAAAGCTAATCAATAGATAAGGGCGGGCTTGTTTTGAATAACAACCCGCCCTTAATTTTAAGTGTCGTTAAATTACGCTTTTGCAGCGATGATCATAACTTCAACAATATAATCCGATGTTACCAAGCGCGATTCGATACAGGCGCGTGCTGGTGTGTTTTTTGGATCAACCCACGCATCCCAAACAGCGTTCATACCGGCAACATCACCCATATTCGCCATCCAGATAGTTGCAGATAGAATATGTGATTTACTGCTGCCGACTGCTTCTAAAAGGCGATCAACATTGGCTAGCATGTCTTTGGTTTGCGCTGTGATATCCGCACCTTCACCGACTTGGCCTGCAAGATAAATTGTATCGCCATGTGTTACGGTTTGGCTCATACGGCTGCCAATTTCAGTACGTGTTATGCTCATTGTCATATTCTCACTTTGAATTTCTAAATGGTGTGAATTGCATTAGGCTCAAAATCTCGAATAGCATTTGAGCGCCGTTTTGTGCAGTGTTTGTTGTTGGGTCATAGGCAGGAGCTACCTCGACCACATCGCCGCCCACTAGATTGGCACCTTTCATGCCGCGAATGAGGGCCATTGCCTCTCGTGTTGTCAGTCCGCCCACTTCAGGTGTGCCGGTGCCAGGTGCAAATGAAGGGTCGAGACTGTCAATATCAAATGATAGATAGGTCGGCCCGTCGCCGATCACATCGCGAGCACGTTTAATAACTTCGTCTATGCCAATATTTGAAATATCAGCCGCTTCAATTACGGTCATGCCGGACATTTCGGAAAATTCCCAAATGTATTTAGCCCCGCCGCGAATGCCGATTTGGATCGTGCGCTCCGGATCGAGCACGCCATCAAGAACCGCATTTCTGAACGGTCCGCCATGGTGGAACTTTTCACCTTCATAGGAGCCGCCCGTATCACAGTGGGCATCAATATGAATCATGCCAACGGGCGCTTTTGCGCCAACTGCTTTTAGAATTGGGTGACTAATTGAATGATCGCCGCCAACCGCGAGTGGAATGACGCCTTCTGCAATTATTTTGGCAACGAATGCCTCGATGTCGGCATGGCTTTGGGCCAAGTCGAAACGGCTAAGCAAAGGTACATCGCCGATGTCAGCGACAGCCATTTCGTGGATGGGCGCACATTCCAGTGCGTCATTGTATGGGCCAACGCGCTCTATAGAGCGTAGTGCACGCGGTCCGAACCGTGCGCCGTTTCGGTTGGTCACTCCTAAATCCATAGGCACGCCGAACAATGCGACATCCAGATCGTTGATGTCTAATTGCTCATTACCGATGCTACGATGCGGGGCATCAAGCAGGGTAGGGATCCCCGAATAGGGCGCAGCACGGCGGCCACCCTCTGAGAATATCTTGTCGGCGATGCGGCGAAAATTCGGATCATGCATCTCACCTCCTGTCGCGTCGGAGAATTTTTTGCGCATTAAAGCGAGTTTTTCAGCAGACCAAGTCACAAGGCACCTCCCAGTTTAATGCCCTTCATTTAAACCGTGATTAAGCGTGTATAAAGTTGAACAATTGGAAGTTCTGTTTCATAAGAATGCAACAATGATAATTTGAGGAAATATCTGCGATGTCACGAAGGAAAAAAGCTTTTTCGGGGAAAGTAAGTGACGTCGATCTTCGTTTAATGCGGGTGTTCAAAGCGGTCATTGAAAGCGGAGGCTTGTCTGCGGCGCAAACCGAATTAGGCGTTGGGCGCTCGACCATTTCACGCCAGATTTCAGACTTGGAAACACGGCTTGGTTTAAGGCTTTGTCATCGCGGTCGAAGCGGTTTTGTTTTGACGCAACCTGGCAAGCAGGTGCTCACCTATATTGATCAACTTTTGAAGTCTGCAGAAGATTTCACATCAAATATTGCCAGCATAAGTGACCGAATGGTCGGAAAATTGCATATTGGAATGATTGATTACACTGTATCGGATGCTAAAAATCCGCTGGTTTCTGCTATTCGCAAATTTCAAGTTATGGCCCCGGGTGTGACTGTTGATCTAATGACTGGTTCGCCTAATGAGGTCGAGCGAGGGATCATCGACGGCAATCTGCATTTGGGTATTATTCCCGATTATCAACGCCACCCGAGTATACAATATCATCGACTTTATGACGAAGATGTTGGCCTTTATTGTGGCGGAGATCACCCATTGGTTAAGTCTGTTAAAGATGGCGTTGATCTGAAAGAGCAGGAGGTTTGCAAGCATAAGCTGGTCTATCGTGGTTATTATGAAAGCGAGCGACTGCGCCAACGTAAGCAAAAATTCCCATTAGGCAGCACGGTTTATCAAACAGAATCCGTTTTAGCACTTGTGCGAAGCGGCGTTTATTTAGGGTATTTTCCTAAACATTGCGAAAATTTAATACGCGGCGCTTTTTATGAACTTCTGCCGGAAGTGTTTGGTTATTCTACGCCAATTTGTGCGATCTGGCGCGGTGATAGAAGGCATTCTCATATCATGCAAGACTTTTTGGAATTGCTGCAGCATGAGCAAACATCCTAGACAGTATTGCTAAGCTTGTTCGCCATCAAAGCCTAATAGGCTGATTTATACGGGAGTATTTCCGGCTCATTATTACCGTCATGGAGTAAATTATGAGGCACAAAATCGAGCGACAGAACGAAACCGACATGTGTTTTACGATTAACGAACAGCGCTCTGCGCGGAGTGCCAAAACCGTCACCAATTGCTAATGTTATGAATGGGTTTTTGGGAGCTGAAAGTTAGGCCGTTTATATGTTCGTCATCAAGGATATATGGACAGGTAGTAGCTTAATTCAAGCGAGAATTTGGCTCATCTGTCGGTTCTTATTATGCGGCCTGCTTGCGGTATTGCAAGCGCCGCTGGTTGATGGTGTTTTGCTTGGTCCTTTCCGTTGGCTGGCAAGCGTTTGGAACAATCGCTGAGAAGCTCTTAGCTGTAGAATTTGTTCGCCGCGGCCGAAGTAGACATCCGCCGGCGTTAGATTTTGTAAGCCCTCGTGATATCGGTAGTGATTGTAATAATCTATAAACTTGTCAATTTGCTGTTTCAGGCCACTAAGTAAGAAGTAATTTTCCAGTGGAATCTGGTTCTTCAATGTTTGGTGCCAACGTTCAATTTTGCCTTGTGTCTGCGGGTGATATGGCGCCCCGCGAACGTGATCCATTCCCTTGCTATCGAGCCATTCGGCCAACTCAGCTGCAATCGGGCACTTGGTATTAGCAGCTCGCTTTTCTATCAACTCGTGAAATATGGGGAGATCAAAATTGCAAAAATTGGAAGACGGTCGGTAGTGCGATCGCAAGAGCTTGAACGTTATCTCAACTCGTTAGAAGTCGGTGGAAATTAGTGCCATGAAGCTTAACCGAAAGGACTCGTATATATTTTGAAATAGGAAATGGGGCTTATTCAGACACAAGTGCTTTTTTGAAATGCTGAGCAACTAATGAGTTGAGTTGGAGAGGGGGTAAATCGGCATGTATGAAAAATAGCAGTCCGCTTTGCAAATACCGAATAAGCGGATTGGTTTCGCCTTCTGATCTTAAAGGTAACCCCAGTTCTGGACCAGCATATTTAGCCCAAATTTTTGTGAGGTTTTCTAAAAACCGCATCGTGGGTTCATCTGTTTTTCTGACCTTGGCGGCATCTATCTCTTGAATGTGCAATACGTCATCTAGTGGCGCCCAGTTAAACAAGTCGCCGCTATCTATTACATTCGTAATATCTTCGAACTGAACCATTATATTCCACTCAACTGCACATTACTCATATTTTTTAAATTAGCTTGTCACTTGGAAAAAAAGCAGTCTTGGGTTGGACTATGCACGAATTTTATTTTGGGGTAACAGAAAATATGAAGATGGTGAAAAGCTAATTGATTGAAATTGCTTGAGAACTGGTGCTGTCGAAGAGATTTGAACTCTCGACCTCTCCCTTACCAAGGGAGTGACCTAGCGTTTTTCTACGTCCCTGACGGTGTTGCGCTATCTAGAATTGTATATTATATTCAGTTACTTAATTTCCTTTGTTGTATGCTGACGTTCATCGGTGTGTTTGTGAATACAGCGGTTTCTGTTACCCCACTGTTACCCAGAAATGAGGCTGGACATGAAGAAGCGGCTAACTGAACTTTCTATCCAGCGCTTATCTGTAAATGCAGGTGAAAGATACGATGTCTTCGATACATTGACGCCTGGATTGGTGCTCAGAGTCGGATCCAAAGGCCGCAAGTCGTGGTCTCTTATGTACAGAATTGCCGGTCGTGGTGAGGATGGTATGCGGGGCAAATTGCAGCGCCTGACACTAGGCCAGTACCCTATCGTTAAGTTGGAAGAGGCCCGTGAAAAAGCACGGAT